>CAVUNI010000004.1:0-2431710 GCA_963742785.1 uncultured Actinomycetota bacterium | reverse complement strand
AAGCATGCGGAGTCGGTGCCCAGGTGCGCGCTCGCCGTCGAACAGATCATGAAGGACGCCGGTCTGCCGGAGGGCGCCTACGTCAACGTCTTCGCCACCCACGACCAGGTCGAGCAGATTATCGGCGACCCCCGGATCGCCGGTGTCTCGCTGACCGGCTCGGAGCGGGCAGGCGCCGTCGTCGCCGCGATCGCCGGCAAGAACCTCAAGAAGTGCGTGCTCGAGCTCGGCGGCTCGGACCCCTACGTCATCCTGGACACCGACGACGCGGTCGCGGCCGCCGACCTGGCCTGGGAGACCCGGATCAGCAACGCCGGCCAGGCCTGCAACTCCAACAAGCGGATGATCGTGATGGACGACGTGTACGACGGCTTTGTCAATCGGCTCACCGACCTCGCGAAGGACATGCGTCCCGGTGATCCGGCGGAGGGTGCCGAGGGCACCTTCGCGCCGATGTCATCACGGGCCGCGGCAGAGCGGCTCGCCGAGCAGGTCGAGGACGCTGTCAGCAAGGGCGCCACCCTGCACGCGGGCGGAGTGCTGAGCGAGGGGCCGGCGGCGTACTACTCCCCGGCGGTGCTGACCGGGATCACCGAGGAGATGCGCGCCTACCGCGAGGAACTGTTCGGTCCGGTGGCAGTGGTCTACTCGGTCTCCAGCGACGACGAGGCCCTCGCTCTCGCCAACGACAGCGACTACGGCCTCGGCGGTGCGGTGTTCAGCACGGACACCGACCGCGCGCGCAAGCTGGCTGAGCGCCTCGAGGTGGGCATGTCCAACGTGAACACCCCGGCCGGTGAGGGCGCGGAGGTGCCCTTCGGTGGCGTCAAGCGCAGCGGTTTCGGTCGCGAGCTCGGCCCGCTGGGCATGGACGAGTTCGTCAACAAGCGGATGTTCTACGTCGCTGACTAGCTACGTCGGGCACAGGTGGGGACGCGCGGACCTGTGACCGACCCGACAGGTCTGGTACCCGTACTGATCGCTGACGGCGCTCAGCACTAGCGAATGGAGGATGTCCGATGACGGAACTCACGCCTGAGATCGTGGCGCGGCTTACCCGCACCGCGCGACAACTCGAGCCAATGGCCCAACTCTGGGATGAGACGACGCTGCTCACCGACCGTCAGCGGGAGGCGGTTGACGAGCTGACGCGTCGTCTCGCGGACAACTACCCCTACGGCGACGTCAGGTATATCGGGCAGATTCTCAAGCCTCCTCACCCGGTCGCTTGGATTTCATACGCGGCAGCTGCGCTGATCAATCCGAACAATCACGCACTCGATGCAGGTCCAGCGACCTCAGCGATGGAGAAGGAAGTCGTCGAGGACATCGCCGAGATGTTTGGGATGCCGCAGCACCTCGGTCACCTCACATCCTCGGGGACCATCGCCAACCTCGAGGCGCTATACGTTGCTCGCGAACTAGCGCCCGACACGGTCGTCGTTTCCAGTCAGGCAGCCCACTACACGCACGGGCGGATGAGCCACTTGCTTGGAATGACGCACGAGACCATCCCGCAGGATCGCCTTGGCAAGATGGATCTGCACGCTCTTGAAGCTCGGCTCGAGGGTGGCGGGGTCGGAACGATCGTTGCCACGCTGGGAACGACCAGCCTGGGAGCACTCGACCCAGTCGACGAAATCGTCACAATGGCGCGACGCTACGAAGCCCGTGTTCATGTGGACGCGGCGTACGGCGGGTTCCACACGCTTCTCGCGACCACAGATCCGTCCGTCGACTCGCGGCCGTTTCATGCGCTACCTCACGTGGACTCGATCGTGGTCGACCCACACAAGCACGGACTCCAACCATATGGGTGTGGCTCGATCCTCTTCTCGGACCCCACAGTGGGCCGCCTTTTCGCCCACGATTCCCCATACACCTATTTCACTTCGAAGGAGCTGCACCTGGGCGAGATCAGCATCGAGTGCTCACGCGCTGGCGCAGCCGCTGCGGCCTTGTGGGCAACCTTGCGCGGTCTCGGCCTCGACCGAGATGGGTTGGGCGAAGTCCTCTCTAAGGGCCGGCAAGCGGCCGTGATGATCGCGGACCGCGTGAGAGGTTCCGAGACCGCGCGTCTCGTCGTCGAGCCTGAACTCGATATCGTGTGTACCTACGCAGCATCAGGGAGCACCTCCGAGGTCAGCCGACGTTCCGAGTCCGCCTTCAACAAGCTTCAAAGCTTGGGCTGGCACGTAGCTAAGCTTCAAGTGAACAGCGAATGGCTCGCAACTGCCGACGAGGCGCTTATCGTCGACAGCGACCAGACCACGGTCTTGCGTTGTTGTGTCATGAAGCCGGAACATCTTGCGGTGGCTGAGGAATTTGCGTCCACGCTCGTCGACGCCCTCGCGCCGAGCGGGTCATGACCCTGAATCCTCACGACGGCCTTCGTCCCGGTCTGACCGATGTCGATGCCCAACAGCGCGTCCGCCATACCCCCAACCACCATCAGTCTGTTGTGCTTCGGTGATGCTGGCGAGCATCGCACATGGAGGCGCGCCGACCGTGAACGCCTGCCTTTGAAGCGTCCGTCCGCGAGCTGCCCTGCGGCTATCCGTACGTGCCGCAGATAGCGTCCTCTGCGGCCATCCGGCCGCGATCCAGCAGTCGTGCCGGTGCCCGAGTGGCCGGATTCATTGTGTTGGGCGAGGTGGTGAGGCCAGCGCGCGGAGAGCTGGTGTCCAGACGGTGACGACTGAGCCGCCTGTGCAGGGATCGGGTTACCACTGGGGGAGTGGGACGGATTTGAAGCGTTGGACGTTTATTGGGCGTAAACCCGGTCCGAGAACAGCAAACGAGAACCCAACGGATCACAGGTGAGGAGTGCCGATCACTGCGTTTGCGCAGGTCAGAGCGCTGATGAGCAAAGTCGGGCAAGACCATCGAGACCCACGGAACGGAACAAGGGGTCGCAGGTTCAAATCCTGTCAGCCCGACGCTGTGATGTCTCAAGACATCGGCGACACCCGAACCCACGGTGACGTGGGTTCGGGTGTTCGTCATTTCGGGTTCGTGGCTGGTAGTCCTTGCTGGTATCGATGGTGAGCTCGCGGAGCAGTTCGCCGGTGACGGCGTTGACGATGCGGACCTCGAGGTCCTGGATGAGCAGGATGACGTGGGTTCCCTTGTGGGTTCGTCCGATGCCGATGTGGCGGAGCTGGCCGTGGACTCGCAGGGTGATGGTGCCGGACTTGTCGATGCGGTCGTGGCGGATCCGGTCGTGGCTCTTGGCGTCGCGGCTGGGCCCGGGGAGGGCTCTGGGCATCGGGTTGTAGAGCGTGGCGGGGGCCGCTCGGTGCGGCAGGGAGCGGTGCGGACGGTGATGGTTGTATTCGGTCTGGAAGCGGTCGAGCAGGAGCTCCTCGAGCGCGACCACGCAATCTGGTCCGCTCTCGCGGCCCGGTACCGGTATCGGCCACCGCGGCCGGCGACCTCACGGCTCACCGTCGAGGGGGCTCGACCCAGCCCGGCCGCGATCGCACGCAGCGACCGGCCGGCTGCCAGACCACGAGAGATCTCCTCGCGTCAGCAAAGCTCAACCGACCCGGTGAGCGTCGCCGCGGATCGGGCCGGATCCCGCCACACCGCACCAGATAGGCCCGTACCGTCCCCGTCGACAGTCCCAAAGCACGAGCTGTCGGTTTGGCCGCATGGCCAGCTCGCAGCCGCGTCCAGATCTCATCCTCATCCGCGAGCGACAACCTCCGATAACCACGCGCCATCACAACCTCCTCGAATCAAGGAAGTGTTGCGCTGACCCATTGAGACCACCGGGAGGAGCGGACGTTGTGCCCGCGCGATCGGAGCCCTACTGAAGGCTCTGTTCGCGCAGGTGAGTGTCGAACTTCTCGAGGGCCATGGCCCATCCAGCGCCGCCGGGGGATCCGGCGGGGATGCCGACGTGGGTCAGCTTCATCTTGGTGCCGCCGCTGACAGGTTCGAGTTCGACGTGGACCTCGGTCGTTGTCGGGTGACCGGGTGGCATCCCTGCCTGTTCGGGTGACAGCGCGTTGCCGTGCTCATCGGAAACTGCATCGGTGTAGATGAGGCGCTGGGCCTCGATGACCTCCAGGTATTGGCCGGTAAACCACATCTGCATGGCGCCGTTCGGTGTCATCAATTCCATGCGGAGAAGCCGCGAGCCGCCCACGCGGACGTCCATGGCAACTACCGAAGTGCTGGCGCCGGCCGGGCCGTACCACGCTGCGAAATGCTCGGGGTCGACCCACATCGTCCAGATCACCGCGGGAGGGGCGCCAAAGGTTCGTTCAATCACTAGGTCGCGAGCAGTGTCGTCATTGGTCATCGTCTGCGCCTATCACTCGGTGCTGCTGGAGTTGCTGGAGGTAGGTGGCCATCCGGTCGAACCGGGCCTCCCATACGGGTCGGTACTGCTCGGCCCAGGTGGAGACTTCCTCGAGCGGTGCCGGCTCGATACTGCAAGGCCGATATTGCGCGTGCTGACCGCGCACCACCAGCCCGGCCCGTTCGAGCACCTTGATGTGTTTGGAGATGGCCGGCAGGGAGAGCTGGAATGGTTCCGCCAGTTCGTTGACGTTCGCTTCGCCCTCGGCAAGGCGCGCCAAGATCGCGCGTCGAGTGGAGTTGGCCAGC
The DNA here is from genome assembly GCA_963742785.1 of uncultured Actinomycetota bacterium. Classification (GTDB taxonomy): domain Bacteria; phylum Actinomycetota; class Actinomycetes; order Propionibacteriales; family Nocardioidaceae; genus Marmoricola. The sequence continues at coordinate 2,427,093 of CAVUNI010000004.1, read as the reverse complement.
GCCGCGAAGGTGACGTCGAGTCGATCCTCTGTGGCAACCGCCATCCCAATCTCATTACTTTACTAGTCGGATAAATAACTGATTAGTAAAATACAGTCACCCGCCGACTGAGTCAAATGAAGGGTGGCCCACGACCATCCACACGTGTGGACACGGGATGAGCGCACTCGCCGACACCCTCATTTGGGGACACACCCCGCGAGCTGATACGCGCTGACCCGCGCCGGGCGTTACGTCGCGAGCCCCACAGGCTGCTCAGCGGATCAACACCCGCATCCGGCACGTCCCTGACCATTCCCAGCAACTGAGCCAAGCCGTGAAGGAGGTTTTACAGTGACCGCGGACCAGAATGCCAGCGTCCTCTACGTCGTCGACGACGTCGAAGGGGCCATCGCCTTCTACACCACCCACCTGGCCTTTCGGCGTCTTGCTCGGTCACGCTGTGGCCGAGGCGTCGGGCAATCATCAGGAAGGCCGCTCCCTGCGCCGAACTGAAGTCCAGGTACTCGCCGGTCAGCCCGCCGACGAATGAGAGCTGAAGCATCTGGGGGAACCATTGACCTCGCGCGGAGCGATCCCCAAGGACCTCCTCGAACGGTCCGTCGAGGCCGCTGAGATCCAGAAGAGTCTCGTTGACGTCGAAGGCAACTACTTTGGCCATCGATCCTCCCGCGCCCGCCTCGGCGACCCAAGTTTCCCAAAGATACGTATATGGAAGATTTTGGCCCAGAGCGAAAGTTGGCAACATCGGGAAACCGTTTGCGAGGTTCGCCATACTTTGTGATGCTTCACCGTCTGTCCAGGACCCGGGCATATCTGCATGACAGGCCAGCGCCGACGATCCCGAGGACACGAACCATGCGCGACTTTCTCCGCCACATGACCACTCGTCGCGACCAAGACGGCGCGTCAGCCGTCGAGTACGGGCTCCTCGTCGCAGGCATCGCAGCCTTGATAGTCGCCATGGTGTTCCTCTTCGGAGGCGTCATCAAGAGCTCGTTCTCCAAGACCTGCGGCCAGATCTCCAGCAAGGGCAGCGCGACCGCCACCTGCTGACCTGCTGACAGCCGAACCAGTCTCTGTACCGGGCCGTCCCGAAGTGTTCCAGCTGGGCCAAACTGCCGGTTCCCGCTCGCCGGGCGGGGCGGGGAATCCGCTGGAGCACCACGGGCATGCACCTGCGATGGAAGTCGTTCGGTCGTCAGATCGTGCCGCGGATTGCTGCGAGATCGAGGTTCCGCCCTCGAGGTCTTCAGCGGTCGCACCGGATCAGACCGGTGAGGGCATCAAAGCCTCTCTGCGCCGAGTGGTTCCGCGCATCCTCCCCTTGCACGGGAAGGTGGGACGGCTCGCCGCCCATCACGCCCCAGACGTGCACCCATGCCACGGCCGACCTCCGGTCGACGCATCTGAACCCGGCTGTTTTCAGGCAAAGGCGAAGAAGCGCAGCGACAGGTAGGCCCAGGCGATCACGATCGTGATCGGGGCCACGATGAGGCCGTACTTGGTGAACGTCCAGAAGCTGATCGGGTGTCCGTTGCGGGCGGCTATCCCCAGCACCACCACGTTCGCGCTCGCACCCACGGCAGTGGTGTTGCCGCCGAGATCAGCGCCGAGTGCCAAGGACCACCAGGCCGCGACGACACCGGGCGCGTCGCTTGCCTGCACGAGGTCGTGCACCAGCGGTGCCATCGTCGCGACGTACGGGATGTTGTCCACGATCCCTGACAGCACGCCCGAAACGCCGAGCAGGACCGTGGACGCCACGAAGTAGTGCCCGTCCACCGCGTTGGTAGCGCTCTTCGCGAGCGATCCAACCACGCCGACCTCAACCAAGGCTCCGACCATCACGAACAGGCCCATGAAGAACACCAGCGTCTCCCACTCGACATCCGCCAGACACTCCTTGACGTCGAGGCGGGAGATCGCGACCAGGGCACCGGCACCCAACAACGCCACCATCGCAGGCTCCAGATCGAGCAGCGAATGACTCACGAAGCCGAGCAGCACCGCTGCCAGCACCACACCGGACTTGGCGAGCAAGCGACGGTCGGTAATGGCCTCGCGTTCGTCGAGTGCCATCAGCGACTCGAAGGATTCGGGGTGGAACTCGAAGGAGCCGCGAAACATGATCCGGCACAGCACGATCAGGACGACCACGAGCAGCGCAATGACGGGACCCAGGTTGAGGAGGAAGTCGTTGAAAGTGAGGCCCGACTTGGAGGCGATGATGATGTTCGGTGGGTCGCCGATCAGCGTGGCCGTACCTCCGATGTTCGACGCCATGACCTCGGCGATCAGGAACGGCACCGGAGACGCCTCGATCTGCTCGCACACAAGCAGTGTCACCGGCGCGACCAGCAGCACCGTGGTGACGTTGTCCAGCAAGGCGGACGCGACCGCGGTCAGGACGATCAGCATGACCATGATCGCGAACGGGCGCCCGCGCGCCTTCTTTGCCGCCCATATGGCGGCGTACTCGAAGATGCCCGTCTGACGGAGCACGCCGACGATGACCATCATCCCGAGCAAGAGGAAGATGACGTTCCAGTCGACCCCAGTCCGCTCGCTGAAGAACGCCACCTGGGTGTCCACGACACCAAGCACCACCATGGCGGCAGCGCCGAGCAGGGCAGCTGCGGCCCGATGGATCCGCTCGGTCGCTATCAGCACGTACGCCGCGACGAAGACGACCACGACGAGCACGGTCGTCATCAGCTGGAGGAGTCCCCAGGAAAGAGAACCTCGAAGAGTCGGCTAATCGTGATGGCTCCCAGGACATGGTCTTGCTGGTCAACCACGGCGACCACGGGGCTGTGCATCCGCGCCATCACCGCGGCCACCTCCAGAGTGGTGGCATCGGGGTCCACCACTGGCAACTCGTCGCGGTCCTGGCGCTTGGGCAACAGCTCTGCCACGGTCTTGTGCGAGAGCTTGGTCAACAGCTGGTCTGACCTCTCCTCGCTGTAGACGCGCGCCAGAGTCGGGTCGTCCTGAACATATCGAGGAATCATGAATCGCAGCACCTGCGAACCCGGCAGCACGGTGTGTGGACGTCCCTCACCGTCACAGACGATCAACCCCGGGTGACGCCGTTCACCCATCATCCGGGCGGCGGTCAGCGCGTCGGTGTCGAGACTGACCACCGGGAACTCCTCGGCCAGTTGGCGTGCCCGCATTCCGGCGCTCCTAACGGTTCTCGGTGCTGCAAGAGTGACCAGCCTTGCAGACAGGTACAGAGCCGCACGCGAGTTGGCACCCGGGACACAGGTGGGGCCGATCTCGCAATCCGCCTTGGCGCATGGCTGGACGATCCCAGACCCGCTGAGCAAACTTGCGCAATGTCGACCGTGTACAAGAATCCTCGTGCTCAGCGCGCGGTGCGGAAGTGGTGTGCGGGACCTTGGCGCGAGCAGACTTCCCGCTCACCACCACAACGCTGGCCACCAGCGTTGGAGCCGTGGAGCTCACCTCTGCTGGGACTGGACGCACACGGGTGGTGATGCTGCCCGGAACCGGCTTCAACGCTGCGGTGACCCTGCCGTGGCTGCGGGCGCTGTCCGCCCACTGGGCTACCGCTGTGGTCGATTTGCCGGGCCAGCCCGGACTCAGCGATTCGCGTCGGCCTCGCGGGGGACGGCTGGCCTGGTACGGGCGGGTGCTGGATGAGGTTCTGGGGACCATGGACGCCGACGGTGTCGTGTCGGTGGGCAACTCGTTGGGCGGCGCGGTGTCCCTGGCTGCCGACTCGACGAGAGTCGCGGCGCGGGTACTGGTCTCGCCTGCCGGGTTCATCCGTCTCAGTGTGGACCCGAAAGTGGTGCTGGCGTCGGCCCTCTGGCTCCTTCGTCCCTCGGTCGAGCACACCCGCCACATGCTCCGATTGTTCGTCGCCCCCGGCGCGGAACCGCCTGAGACCGAGGTGCAGTGGATGGCACTGATGGCTGCCTGTTGCCGTACGACTCTGGCTCCACCGCCACTGTCGGCAGAGGTGTTGGCTCGAAGCGCGCGGCTGCCCTGTGTGGTCGGGGTCGGAGAACATGACCGGTTCCTGCGACCGCATCGACTGGCACCGGCCGTACGCCGCACCATGGACCTCGATGTACGGGTCATCTCCGGTATGGGCCACCTGGCGACACCAACTCATCTCGATCAGGTGGTGTCCCTCATCGCGGGGATGGTCGACGCGATCGGTCGCTAACCAACCTGGACGAAAGCGCCTGGCTCCCTCACCCGAAGAAGGCGTCGATGGCATAGGGGTCGGGGCGGTGGTAGGTGTGCACGATCTTGCCCTCGACGATCTCGTGGACCAAGACCTCGACACACTCCAGGTGACGGCCCTCGTGGTCGGCGGTGACGCGCTGGAGGTGGGCGGCGCCGGTGTCGCTGGCCAGCACGTCCAGCAGCTCCAGACTGAGGCTGCCGCCGGAGAGCTCGAAGGATGCTGCCAGGAAGCCGATGATCGCCTCCGGGCCCTTGTACTCGCCTGCCATCCGGCCACGGCCGGGCAGCTCCCACACGGCCTCGGGGGCGAAGCTGGCGCCCACGGTCTCCAGGTCGCCGGTCAGGAAGGCGTTCACCATGGTGCGGATCAGGGTTGCGTTCTCGGTTGCGGACATGCCGTGCTCCTCTCGTCGCGGACGCGGAGTTGCGTCAGGGGGAGCAGCAGCATGCGCCGTCGACAAGGGCGCGGTGACGGGCCGTACGGCGGGTTTTAGCGCTCGGGATCGGCTGTTAGGTGGGCCGCCAGCTGGGTGCGGTTGGCCGAGGACGTCTTCGCGAGCAGCTGCTCGACGTATCCCTTGACTGTCCTTGGTGAGAGGAACAACTGCTCGGCCACCTCCTTGTTGGTCAGGCCGTCGGCGACGAGACGGAGCACGTCGACCTCCCGGGAGGTGACGCCGAGTCGGTCCAGGTGGTCCGGCACCTCGGAGTCCCCGCGACCCCGCCGCCGTTGTGGCACCCCCGCCTTGCGGGCCAGCGAACGGCACGTGCCCGCGAGCCGGTGGAGGTCGTGGGCGGCGAAGAACGCCTCGGCCTCGACCATCCACGCGCCCGGCTCACCCCACCCGGCGGCGGCCGCCTCGCTGGCGATCCACCGGTGCGCGAGGTGCCACCAACCGGCGAATGGCGGGACCTTGTCGAAGAGCTCCTCCGCGCGGGTGTTCTCCTGTCCGGCACGCGCGAGGTCGCCGGCCCGGCCCGCGGCCACCGCGGCGGCCAGGTGCCACAGCGCGCTGGCCCCGGGAGTCGCTCGCAGATCGGCGCTGGCGGTTTCGGTCCTCGCACGCTCACCCCCGTCGGCCTCGAGGTCGTGGACGGTGGCGAGGATCGGCCAGAGGTACCACGGCGGGAGGGGACCCGCCGTGGGCAACGCCCGCAGGTGGCCGATCCCCTCCTGCCATGCTCGGACGCCGCCCTTGGTGTCGTCGGCGAGCAGTGCTGCGAACCCGCTGCAGCAGCCGGCCGCCATGCCGACGATCTCGGGGTCATCCGGGCACAGGGCACGCGCCTCGCGTCCGGCCTGTTCGGCCTGGAGCCGACGACCTGCGACCGCATGAGCCTGTCCAGTGAGGATCCAGGCCCAGGCCTCCTGGGCGACGGAACCCATTGACCTGGCGTCGGCGAGCAGCCGTCGCGCGGCGACGAGTGCTTCCTCGGGTTCGAAGCGGACGCCGTGCAGCGCGGCGATGTGGAAGTCGACCGCGCCGACCAGGCCCGGAGCACCCGCGGCGACGGCGGCCGTGCGGGCCTCGTACAGCGGGGCGACAGCGAGCGAGCGGAGCTGTGCGATCGTGGCGAGCTCGTGCGCAGCGTGCGCGTGCCAGAAACCGAGGCCGGCGTACCGCGCCAGCTCGGCAGCGCGGCGGAACCACTCCTCCGCGCCGTCCAGGTCGCCTCCGCGGGCGAGCCGGCCGAGGACTTCCATCGCCTCGCAGGCAGCGGCTGCGTCGGCAGCGTCGACGACTCGCTCGGCCTCGGCGCGCGCCGTCTCGTACCTTCCCAGCTCGAGGGCGACCAACGCTGCCAGGGACGTGGTCGTGGGCGGCTCGTCTGGAGACCTGAGCTCGTGCAGGAACCGGTCCGCCTCGTCCCAACGTCCTGCGTGGGCCGTCGCTCGTACGACGGCCTCGCGCACCCGCCCGGTCAGGTCCGCGTCGTCGAACCCGGTCGCTGTCCGGGCCGCGTCGTACTCAGCTGCGCACGCCCGCGCCGCCGGTACCTCCCCTGCCAGGGCCAGCGCCTCGGCCCGAACCCCGAGCGCCTCAGTGCGCGCCGGGCCCACGCCGAGATCGGCGGCCCGCCCGGCGGCGTCCGCGGCCGCCACCAGGCTGCCGTGCTCCATCAGGTCGCCTGCGTACAGCAGGTTCAAGCGCGAGTGCAGTTCGCGGTCGCCGGTGTACGCCGAGAGCGTGCACGCCAGGGCCAACTGTGCGGAGTCGAGGCCATGGGTCCCCAGGATTGCCGGGATGCCGAGGGCCCCGAGCAGAGCGGCGGCGTGCTCGCGGTGCTGAAGGTCGAGCATGGCCCGGACCACCGATTCGCGCAGCAGGTCGTGCCGGAAGGCCGCACCGCCAGAGGCTCGATCCCGGAGAAGCAGACCGGCGTCGGTCGCCGCACGCAGGTGTCGCTCCAGGTCGTCGGCGTCGAGCCCGAGCGAACGCGCGAGGAGGTCGTTGTCCAGTTGGCCGCCCATCAACGCGGCGCGGCGTACGACGGAGCGCGTGACGTCGTCGAGCGCATCGAGCCGTTCGCGAGTATGGGCCTCGGCCGTCGCGGGGACCCGCAAGGGCCCGTTCGTGAACCGCCACTCGCCCCGGTCCACCGTCAGGTCGCCGCTGCGTCGCAAATCGTCGAGCACCTCCTCGACGAGCAGTGGCAAGCCGCCGGCAGTCGCGACCCGGTCGAGCAACGCCGGCGGCAGGGCGTCGCACTCGGCACCGAGTCTCCCGGCGACCAGGCTCCTCACCGACTCGCGTCCGAGCGGTCCCAAGGTCATGTCGCGCACCAGACGACCATCTAGGAGGTGGCGCAGTCCGGGCCACCGCGCCCCTTCCGGTCGCGTGGTCAGCACCGCCATCAGGCCGAGCGCGGGCGCACGGTCGACCCACCACTCAAGCGCCGCCCACGACTCCTCGTCGCACCAGTGCACGTCCTCGATCCCGACCACCGGTCGGCGCGGCACGGGCAACGTCGACCACAGCCGGAGTAGCGCCTCAGCAACCTCGACGGGCGGCACGCGTGGCGCCGCGGCACGCGGCTGCCCCCCGCTGGTCAGCAGGCCCAGCGCCTTGGCGTACGGGCCCAGCACCGACCCGTTCGGATCGGCCCCGCGGGCGAGAAGGCCTGCTGCTAGCGTGCCGAGCGGCCCCCAGGCAGCTGCGGCGGACGGCGCGAACCGCACAACGAGCCCGTCATGGCCCACAGCTTTGCGGAGCAGCGCGGACTTCCCGATGCCGGCCTCGCCCACAACGGCGATCATCTGCCCCTGGCCGCTACGCGTCTGCTCGAGGGCGTGCGTCAGGGCAGCGATCTCCTCGTCCCGACCGACCAGGACGGGGGCCGGACCAGCGCTCCCGACCTCGGCGGCCATAGCCTCACGCTAGTACGCACCGAGGCACAGCGCCCATCATCGTGGGACTTTGTCACGTGCGAGACCTGGCCGAGGGTCGGAGTGAAGTCATGCGAGCCCGGCAACAGGTTTGTCGCGCCGAGCACGTAGCACATGCAGGAGGCCGACGCCCTGTGGTTTGGACTCAATGCTTGGCAACCCACCTCGTAGCCTTACCAGGGCCAAACGATCAAGACCTACGTCAAGGTCATCACCCAGCTGCAGACCCAGGCGACCAGGGCCGGCGCGCAGTCTCGGCGCGCTCCTGAGCCCGGAGGCGCCGACGGCCTGACAGTCCCCAAGACCGGCCGCGCCTACGCCGAACGCCAGGTCGTCCTGGCCGCCGACGGCGAAAAGCTCGTCTCCAATCGCTACGGCCAGGCCGACCGGCACCGCGGGCTGCTGAAGGCCATGACGCCAACCCGATGTACGCCGGTGGGACCGTCGGCGCCGTGGCCCAGTGCACGGCCACGGCGAAGCCAGGCTCGCCGCCGAGATCGCCCCATGCACTCCGCGGCATGCAGATCACCGGACCCTGCAAACCGACTTCGGACCACAGCAGCTGCGCGGCTAGCTAGCCCAACGGCGTTGGCGGCGAGCCCGACGACATGGCCGGCATGCGTCGCCGAGCAGGCGCGGCAGGTTAACGTCCACGCGGCAGTGATGCGCCGCCCGCTTGCCTCAGCTGTCCACGCCACGGGGGGTGGGGTGTAGGTACAGGCCGCCGGGGTCTGGGGCGGTCATCTTGGGTGACAGTCAGCGACCCCAGACCCGGGACGGGACACAGAGCAGGGTGCCGTGGTCCTGCCGCGACCGGTCTGGTGGACCGGCTGGGCAGAGCAATGATTTGCAGCGGACTGGGTAATAGGGCGTTAACGGGGGCGGCTGTCACCTTCGTCGCTGGAGATGGACCTCAGGGGTCTGCTCGACGCTGGAGAAGGCCCACTGGCCGAGTGCCCAGATCGCGCCCCCGAGGCTGTACCCGGTGCTGGCCACACCGAGCAGTACGTCCACCTCGGCGGGTCGATGGGGCAGAACCCCTGGCCGTCGGAGCCGTGGGGGCAGCCGAGCTCGGTTGCGAGGTGAGCTTTGGTCATCTCGGTGGCGAAGTTCTCCCAACCTTGCCGGTGGCCACGTCGGCTGGGTCGACGATCGCGGCGGCGCCGTTGTGGTGTCCTGGACCAGACATCGTGTCGCCTATGTCTTGAGACATGTGTCGCCGATGTGTTGAACCAGCACACTGTCAGCCCGACGCAAAAACCGTCTCTCACCAGCAACGAGCTGGGGAGGGGCGGTTCGGTGTTGACGTACTTCGCGATTTTTGGCCGTCTTTGGACCAAAACGTGGTGAGCCAGGGTGGTTCGAGGAGGCTCGAAGTGTGCGTTGGGTTGCTTGAGCAGCGCTGGGGCCTGTCACATCAGAGTCTTCGCCCAGCCGTTCTCACAGCCCTGGTGTGACAAGCGTGTCTCGGGGTGGCGTCCGAGCACCGGTCATGCCGCCTCGAACTGCGGTCCACCCCGCTGAAGGTGATCCCTCTTGCGGTGTCACGCAGGCAGTGGCATTGTTCATTAGGAAAGTTTCCTAATGATCTGGAGACGCCGATGCGAGCAATGCCGCCAGAGGTCCCCTGCGGCCGTCGGGTCAGCCAGACCAACTGGCCAGAGGGCCTCACCACGGCGACCGCGTTCGAGCGAGCCGCGCACCCGGAGTCTCAACGATGAGACCGGGAACTCCGCGGCTGCTTCGTGGCATGAACGACCGTGCCGCCCTCAACCTGCTCTTGGAGCACGGCCCGCTTTCTCGCACCCGGCTCGGTGAGCTGACCGGCCTCTCCAAGCCGACCGCATCGCAGCTTCTGACTCGGCTGGAGCGTGCCGGGCTGGTCGTCGCAACCGGCGTCCGGGAAGGTGGGCCTGGCCGCAATGCCCAGCTCTACGAGATCAACCCCGTCAGTGCGCACGTCGCCGCGCTGGACGTCACGCCGACCCGCATCGTGGCGGCCGTGGCCGACGTCAGCGGCCGAGTCGTCGGGAGATCCGAGCTCCGCACCCGGCGCGGTTCGGGGGTGACGGCCGCGCAGCAGGTCGAGAGCGTCCTGAATGACGCGCTGGCGAGCGACCCCGGGGTCGGCCGGGTAGATCTGCACCGCGTCGTCATCGGCACACCAGGAGCGTTCGACCCGACGACGAGCCGGCTGCGTTACGCCCGTCACCTCGCCGGCTGGCACGAGGACGACCTGCTCGCCCGGCTCTCGGACGCGATCGGTGTCCCGGTCCACGTCGAGAACGACGTGAACCTCGCTGCGGTCGCAGAGCGTGAGGTCGGACGAGCCGTCGGCGTGGACGACTTCGTGCTGCTGTGGGCGGAGGAGGGGCTCGGCGCCGCGATTGTGATCGACGGTCGCTTGCACCGAGGCGCCACCGGCGGCGCGGGCGAGGTGGGTTTTCTTCAACTGCCTGGTACGCCCCTGGTACGGCACGTGGGGCGCAGCAATGCGGGCGGTTTCCAGGAGCTCGCGGGTGGTAAGCAGGTGCTGGCGCTGGCGCGGTCGATGGGCCTGCGGGCACGCACCCCGGAGTCTGCGGTCGCCCTGGCGCTCAAGACACCTGGCTCCGGGGATCGGCTCCTCCAGCTGCTCGGCGAGCGCGTCGCTCTCGGGCTCGCATCCATCGTTGCCGTCCTGGACCCCGCTCTCATCGTGCTGGGCGGCGGGGTCCTCAGTGCAGGCGGCGAGAGGCTCGCCGACATCGTTCGTTCCGAGCTGGCTGACCTGACGGTGGCCCGCCCCTCCGTCGCCCTCTCCGCCGTGTCTGATTCCCCCGTGCTGACCGGTGCCCTGCACACCGCACTCGCAGCCACGCGTGAGTCCGTCTTCGACACCCTGCAGAACCCGCCCAACCTCTCGGTCACCACCTGACACCGATCCGTAGGAGGAGTTTCATGCCTGCATCACGACACCACCGCTACCTGGCAGCTGCGGCAACCGCCGCCGTCCTCGTTCTCTGCGCGACGGCATGCGGGGGCTCGGGCGGCGGCGCGAGCGACGACCCGAACGCCAAGACGACCATTACCTTCTGGCACGGCTGGAGCGCGCCCAACGAGGTCAAGGCGATCAAGGACAACATCGCTGCCTTCGAGAAGGTCCACCCCAACATCACCGTCAAGGCAGTCAGCAACATCACCGACGACAAGATCAACCAGGCCCTGCGTGCGGGTGGGCCCAAGGCCCCCGACGTGGTGTCGTCGTTCACGACCGACAACGTCGGCGAGTTCTGCAGCTCACATGCCTTCGTCGACCTCACACCGTTCCTCAAGAAGTCCGGCATCGACCCTGCGGCGACGTTCCCCCAGGCACAGCTCGACTACACGCAGTACAAGGGAAACCAGTGCTCGCTGCCGCTGCTCAGCGACGCCTACGGCCTCTACTACAACAAGGCGATGTTCGCGAAGGCCGGCATCACCGCGCCGCCCAAGACCCTGTCCGAGTTCGACGCCGACGCCGTCAAGCTGACGAAGAGCAACGGTGATTCCTATTCCCAGCTCGGGTTCATGCCGAACTACCACTTCTACGAGTCCACGATCACCCACTTCGCGGCCCAGTTCGACCCGACCTACTTCTCCGACGACGGGAAGTCCACGGTGGCCAGTGACCCGGGCCTCAAGGCCGTCTACGAGTGGCAGCAGAAACTCATCGAATCCCTGGGCGGCTTCCAGAAGCTCGAGAAGTACCGCGCCACGGTCGGCGACGAGTTCGGAGCCAAGAACGCCTTCATGGCCGGCCAGGTCGCGATGCTCATCGACGGCGAGTGGCGCGGCGGCATGATCGACGACGCCAAGTCCGGGATCGACTACGGGACGGCACCGTTCCCGGTGCCCGATGCCCTCGCCGACGAGTACGGAAAGGGCTACACCACGGGCACGATCATCGGCATCGCGAACACCAGCCAGAAGAAGAACGCCGCCTGGCAGTTCGTGAAGTTCCTGACCACCGACACCGACGCCGTTGTCAGCTTCGCCAACGCGATCCACAACGTGCCCTCGACGAAGGCCGCGTTGGCCTCGGACAAGGTCGACCAGAACCCGAGCTTCCAGACCTTCCTGAAGATCGCGCAGAACGAGCACAGCAACACCACCCCGTCCAGCCCGAACGGCGGTGCCTACCAGCTCACCCTGCAGAACGTCGGCTATGCCTATGAGTCCGGCAAGAACGATGACCTCCAGGGTGCACTGGACAAGGCAGCCAAGCAGATCGACACCGACGTCGCCCAGGCCCAATGAGTCGTCGCGCCCGACCGGCGAGGCACACGCTGCGCAACGTGGCGTTCCTCTCGCCCTGGCTCGTCGGCACCGGCTTGTTCTTCCTCTACCCGCTGGTCGCGACGGTGTACCTCTCGTTCACCCACTACGACGGCTTCACCGCGCCCAGATGGACGGGGCTGCGCAACTGGACCTACGTCATCCACGACTATCCGTTCTTCTGGCCGGCGATGCGCAACACGCTGTGGCTGGTGCTCGTGATCGTCACACTGCGGATGGTGTTCGGACTCGTGGTCGCCCTGCTCGTCATCCGGCTGAAGCGTGGCGGGGGGTTCTTCCGGACGCTCTACTACGCGCCCTACCTCGCCCCGCCGGTGGCCGGCACGATCGCCTTCGTCTTCCTGCTCAACCCGGGGACGGGCGCGGTCAACACGATGCTGGGACGCTTGGGGCTGCCCCAGCCGGGTTGGTTCAACGACCCTGCCTGGTCAAAGCCGTCCCTCACGCTGTTGGCGCTCTGGTGCATCGGAGACCTGATGGTGATCTTCATGGCCTCGCTGCTCGACGTTCCCAGGGAGCTCTACGAAGCGGCCGAGCTGGACGGCGCTGGCACGTTGGCGCGCTTCCGCTTCGTGACGCTGCCCTTCATCCAGCCGATCCTCGTCTTCGCCGCGGTGACCGGCGTCATCGCGATGTCGCAGTACTACACCGAGCCGCAGGTCGCTGGACAGGTCGCCAGCGGACAGATCGTGGGCTCGGGTAACCAGTTCGAGCCCGGCTATCCCGGCGGCTCCACGCTGACGCTCCCTCAGTTGGTCTACAACCTGGGATTCCAGCGGTTCGACATCGGCGCGGCCTGTGTCATCGCTCTCGTCCTGTTCGTGTTCAGCATGGTCTTCGCGGCCCTGCTGATGCGTCGCGGTTCGGGCTTCCTGGCGGAGGACTGAGTGGCGACCCACAGCGTGGCCAGGCCGGCGGGGTACCGCCCGCGCCCCGTCCTGGAGTGGATCGCCGTGCACGCGGTGGCCGTCGCACTCGGCCTGCTGTTCGTGCTGCCGTTCGTGTTCGTGTTCCTCACCTCGGTGATGACCGACCAGCAGACCCTCACCAAGGACCTGTGGCCGCAGACCTGGCAGTGGAGCAACTACATCGATGTCTGGCACACCGGCGGCTTCGCGACGTGGTGGCGCAACACCATCCTCTACGCGACGCTGGGGACCGCGCTAACGCTGGTCTCCAGCATCCCGGTCGCCTACGCGCTCGCCCACTTCCGGTTCCGTGGTCGCAACCTGGCGATGATGGTTGTGGTGGCCACCATGATGCTGCCGCCGCAGGTGGTGATCGTGCCGATGTACCTCTTCTGGGCAAAGGAGCTACACCTCTCCGGCACCTTGTGGCCGTTGATCATCCCGCTGGCCTTCGGCGACGCGTTCTCCATCTTCCTGCTCCGTCAGTTCTTGCTGACCGTGCCCCGGGAGTACATCGAGGCGGCCCGGATCGACGGCTGCAGCGACCTCGGCGCCATGCTTCGCATCGTGCTGCCGCTGTCGCGACCTGCGATCGCGGCGGTGGCCCTCTTCCAGTTCTTCTACCTGTGGAACGACTACTTCGGGCCGCAGATCTACACCAGCGAGAACCCGGGAGCGTGGACACTCAGCTATGGGCTCGCGACGTTCAAGAGCGCTCACCACACGAACTGGAACCTCACCATGGCCGCGACGCTGCTGGTGATGGCGCCGGTGATCGCGGTGTTCTTCTTCGCGCAGAAGGCATTCATCGAGGGCGTCACGCTCACGGGGGTGAAGGGATGAAGATCGCAGTCGTCGGCGGTGGGTCGACGTACACGCCAGAGCTGGTCGACGGCATCGGCCGGATGCAGGAGGCGCTCCCGGTCGACGAGCTGGTCCTGATCGACCCTGCCGAGGACCGGCTCGCGCTCATCGGTGCGCTCGGCCGGCGGATGCTCCAGCGCCACGACCATCCAGGCGTGCTGACCACCACGTCGGACCTCGACGCCGGCGTCGCCGGTGCGGATGCGGTGCTGCTCCAGCTCCGCGTGGGCGGACAGGCCGCGCGCGGTCAGGACGAGACCTGGCCGCTGGAATGCGGCTGCGTCGGGCAGGAGACCACAGGTGCGGGCGGGTTGGCCAAGGCGCTGCGGACGGTGCCGGTGGTCCTGGACATCGCCTCGCGTGTCCAGAGGGCGAGCCCGGACGCATGGATCGTCGACTTCACCAACCCGGTCGGCATCGTCACCCGGGCGCTCCTCGAGGGCGGGCACAAGGCGGTGGGACTGTGCAACGTGGCCATCGGCTTCCAGCGCAGGTTCGCCGGCATGCTGGGCGTCGAGCCTGAGCGGGTGCGGCTCGATCACGTGGGGCTCAACCACCTGACCTGGGAGCGGCGGGTGCTCGTCGACGGCCGTGATCGGCTACCTGATCTGCTCGGCGGGCACCTCGAGGAGATCGCAGACGACATCGAGCTCCCTCCCTGGCTGTTGCAGCGGCTCGGCGTGGTGCCGTCGTACTATCTGCGCTACTTCTACGCCCACGACGAGGTGGTCCGTGAGCTGAAGGCCTCACCGTCCCGCGCCGCCCGGGTGGCAGAGATCGAACAGGAGCTGCTGGGGCTGTACGCCGACGAGAGGCTGGACACGAAACCCGAGCTACTGACCCGGCGGGGCGGCGCCTTCTACTCCGAGGCCGCCGTGGCCCTGTGCGCCCGGTTGCTCGGCATCTCGACGCATGCGGAGGAGCAGGTGGTGAACGTCCGCAACGGTGACACGCTCCCGTTCCTGCCGCCGGATGCTGTTGTGGAGGTCCCCGCGCGAGTCGACGGCGGAGCAGTGACACCGCTTCCCGTGGAGCCGCTCGCGCCCCTGTACGCCGGGCTCGTCGCCGCGGTCACCGCCTACGAGCACCTGGCCCTCGACGCAGCGCTGCGTGGTGGTAGGGACCGTGTCTTCGAGGCGCTGCTCGCCCACCCCCTCGTGGGGCAGGTCGAGCTCGCCGAGGGACTGACCGACAGGTTGATCTCGCACAACCGCGACTACCTGCCATGGGCATGACCGCGGCGGTGCTGGCCGTGGACGCCGGCAACTCGAAGACGGATGTGGCGGTCGTGGCCGCGGACGGCGAGGTACTCGGCTCCGCTCGCGGTCCCGGCTTCCTGCCACACATCGTCCAGGCCGAGTCCGCAGTCGAGATGCTGCATCTCCTGGTCGAGCACGCGGCCGCCGACGCCGGCCTCGGTGAGCCGACCGGCATGGTGCGCCACGTCTCCGCGTGCCTCGCCAACGTCGACCTGCCGCTGGAGCAGCGACTCCTGGAGGAGGCGGTCGAAGCTCGCGCCTGGGGAGCGACGAGCGCGGTCTTCAACGACACCTACGCCCTGCTGCGTGCCGGCCTCGACGAACCGCACGGGGTCGCGGTGATCTGCGGGTCCGGCATCAACTGCACCGGGCGCCGGGGCGACGGCCGTGAGGTGCGCTTCGCTGCCGTCGGGCACATCTCCGGTGACTGGGGTGGGGGAGGGTTCCTCTGGACCGAGGCAATGTGGTGGGCGGCCCGTGCCGCAGACGGTCGCGGTCCGCACACCGCGCTGCGCGACGCGCTACCGGCGCACTACGGGCTCCCCACGATGGAGGCGCTGATCGAGGCGGTGCACCTCGGTCACCTGACGCCAGAACGCTGTGTGGAGATGACGCGGCTGCTGTTCGAAGTCGCTGACGACGGCGACCCCATCGCCGCGGAGGTCGTACGACGCCAGGCGGCCGAGGTGGCCGCCCTCGCGATCGCGGCGCTGACCCGACTGGAGCTGCTCGACCAGCCGACGCCCGTCGTGCTCGGGGGAGGAGTGCTCACGGCCGGGCACCGGATGCTCCTCGACGGCATCGACGAGGAGCTTGCGTCCTCGGCGCCGAAGGCCTTCACCCGTGTCGTCACCACCCCTCTCGTGGTGGGCGCAGGGCTCCTCGGCCTGGATCACGTCTCGTCGAGCCTCAAGGCGAAGGAGCGGCTGCGCGAGACGATGTCCGCAATGAGTCCGGCCACCAGACGTGCACGACCGACAGGGGAGCGGTGATGGAGGTCATCGTCTGCTCGAGCGCGGGTGAGGCGGGAGCGCTGGCTGCCGATGCCATCGCACGGCTTGTGGGCCGCGAGCCTGAGGCGGTCCTCGGGCTGGCCACCGGCTCGAGCCCCTTGGGTGTCTACGACGAACTGGCCCGCCGCATCGGGGCCGGGACGATGACGCTGTCGCGCGCCCGTGGATTCCTTCTCGACGAGTACGTGGGCCTGCCCAGTGGGCATGACCAGAGCTACCGGTCGGTGATCCACCGAGATCTCGTCAGCCGGGTCGACCTCGATCCCGCGCGCGTCTTCGGGCTCAACGGGACGGCGGCCGACCTGGTCGCGGAGTGCACCGCCTACGAGGACGCCATCGCGGCTGCCGGTGGTGTGGATCTGCAGCTGCTGGGGGTCGGCACGGACGGACACATCGCCTTCAACGAACCAGGCTCCTCACTCGTGTCGCGGACCCGCATCAAGACACTCACCAGCCAGACCCGGCAGGACAACGCGCGGTTCTTCGGCGGCGATCCCGGCGCCGTGCCACGGCACTGCCTGACGCAGGGCATTGCCACGATCCTGGAAGCGCGGCACGTGGTGTTGATCGCATCCGGTGCGGCAAAGGCCGAGGCGGTGCGACAGCTCGCGGAGGGCCCGGTGTCGGCGAGCTGGCCCGCGACAGCGCTGCAGCTGCACCGCCACGCGACGGTGCTGGTGGACCCCGAAGCAGCCTCGAGGCTGGACCGCCGCGACCAGTACGTCGAGACCTACGAGGCCAAACCGTCCTGGCAGGGGTTGTAGCAGGTGCCGTCGGACCCGAGGAGGGATCAGCGCACAGCGGTGAGTGAGGTCGTCAACCGCTGGAACATGGCCGCGTCGACGTTTGTCCCAGCACTGCGGAGGGCGAGGACGGAGACCCCGAGTGCCCCGTCAGCCACGACATGGACCTCTACCGCACCACGGGCAGCGACGAGCCGATCGACGAGCTGACCGCCGCGTCCCAGGATGCCGCCGCCGAGTACCACCGGACCGGAGACGGCGGGGGACCTGACAGCGGTGAGGGTCCGCTCGAGCGCGGCGGCCGCGTCGTCGAGGATGCGGTCGGCGGCACCGTCCCCGTCGACCTCGAACGCCAGCCGCGCGTAGTCGGCCAGCCGGACCGGCGGCCCGGCGTACAGCGCCCTCACCACCGCGAGGATCGGCTCTCGGTCGCTGGCCTCCGACGGCGCGGCCACGCCGAGCCGCGCGAGCAGGAGCGGGGTGAGCGCCGTGGCCGGGCCGCGACCGTCGAGGTCGGCCAGTGCCGCGCGTACGACGCGCTGCCCGATCCAGAAGCCGGAGCCCTCGTCGCCCAGCAGCCAACCGAGCCCGTCCGAGACGGCGACCTGTCGCCCGTCCTCCACGCGGATCGCGCCCGCTCCGGTCCCGGAGATCAAGGCGTACCCGTCTGATTGACGGGTGCCCGAGAAGAACGTCGCCAACAGGTCGGACTCGAACACCAGCGGCGCGTTGAGGCCGAAGCCCGCAAGTCGCACGCGGACCTCTGCTGCGACGGAGGGAGTGCCCGCGCCTGCCATCGCGAGCACGACCAACCGGATCCGCGTGCTCGAGACCTCCGACTTCCCAAGCGCCTCCGTGACACTCTCCGCCACGGACGCGGCGGCGGATTCCGGCCCGACGGCGATCGGGTTGCCGCTGCCGGCGACGGCATAGCCCAGGCAGTGGCCTGCCGGATCGAGGATCACGGCGCGGGTACTGGTGCCGCCGGCGTCGACAGCAACCACGCCGGTGAGCTGCTCGGTCATTCGTTACCCATTCGTGATCATCGGGTGCTGGATCTGGATCACCATATGCAAATAGTTTTCTTCAAACCAGTGACATCGCTGATACGGATTTTCAATGACTGCTTCGGAAACACCCTCGGCCCGTGCAGGTTACGGCGCCAGCAGCAGGATCCGCGCCGCCCTTCCGCAGATGCCCGGGGCCATGGCCAAGATCGGCACTCTCCTGCTGGAGGACCCGTCCCTGCCGCTGCGGCTGTCGATCACCGAGCTTGCCGCGCGTGCCGGTGCCTCGCCGGCGACGGTCACCCGGTTCTGCCGCGCGATCGACTACACCGGCTACCCGGCCCTGCGAGTGGGTGCCGCGGCCGAGCAGGGCCGGTTGAGCGCCGACGAGACGTGGGACGTCGACATCGGACGCGCCTTCCACCCGGGCGACACCGCGACCGAGGTGATGCACACGCTGGTGAACGCGCACACCGTGGCGCTCACGTCCACCTCGGATCGGCTGGACCCCTCGCTCGTCGGCCGGGTCGCGGACGCCGTAGCTCAGAGCGCCCACGTCGACATCTACGGCATCGGCGGCAGCGCCGGCATGGCGGTCGAACTGCAGGCCCGGCTCTATCGGATCGGGATAAACGCGCACGCGTGGAGCGAGGTCCACATCGGCCTCACCAGCGCGGCCCGCCTGGGTGACTCGAGCGTCGCGATCGCCTTCTCCAACACGGGCCGCACCGAGGCAACCATCGAGATGCTGGCCCTGGCGAAGTCGTCGGGTGCCTATGCGGTCGCGGTGACCAGCGACCCGACCTCCCCGTTGGCGCAGGTCGCCGATGCCCACCTGACCAGCTACGCGCCGGGGGAGTACCTCCAGCCCGACGACCTGTCCGCCAAGCACGCCCAGCTCTTCGTGATCGACCTGCTCTACCTTCTCGCCGCCCAACGGGACTTCTCGCGTACGACGAGCCTGCTGGCGGCCTCCGCAGCAGCCGTCGCGCCGCACCGCCGACCGCTTCGCTCGCCGGCCCGGTCACGGACCTCGCCCTCGTCGAAAGGAACTGCCACAGCATGAACGCACCACTCGCCGACTTCTCCAGCGAGGTCCGCGACCGGCTCGACGCCCTCGACCATGAGGTCCGCGCCGGCGGTCTCGACCCGGCCATCGACCTGATCGTGTCGTCGTTGCAGCGTGGCGGCGTCGTCCAGGTATTCGGCACCGGCCACTCCCAGGCGTTCGCCATGGAGGTCGCGGGTCGCGCGGGCGGCCTCATCCCGACACACGCGATCGTGTTGCGCGACGTCGTGCTGCGCGGCAGCCGCGACGTCTCGGTGCTCCAGGGTGGCACTCTCGAACGCGACGAGTCAGTCGCGGACGAGCTCTACGGGCTGTATTCCTTCGACCCGGCCGACGTCTTCATGATCGCATCGAACTCTGGCGTCAACGGGTCGATCGTCGGACTCGCCTTGCGCGCCAAGGCAGACGGCTACCCCGTCATCGCGGTGACGAGCCTGGAGCACACGAACGCGGTCACCCCCAAGCACAGCAGCGGCAAGCGGCTCTCGGAGATCGCCGACGTCGTGATCGACAACCGGGCGCCGTACGGCGACGCGACGATCGGCCTCGGCGACGGGCTCTCAGCCGGTGCGGTGTCCTCGATCACGGCCGCGTACATCGCCCAGCTGCTCACTCTCGGCACGGCTCAGCGACTCCGAGACGTGGGCGAGGTCCCCCCGCTGTACGTCTCGGCCAACGTTCCGGGAGGTGACGAGCACAACGACGCACTCAAGGCGCAGTACGGCGAGCGCATCGCCAGCCTGACCTGACCTGAACGTACGGCAGCGCGCATCTGAACACCCGTGAGAACCCGGCACCACCTAGCAGAGATCATCACGAAAGGCATCCCACGATGACTCAAGAAAAAGTACAACTCGACCGCCGAAGCTTCCTCCGTGGCTCGCTCGCGGCAGCGGCTCTCGTGCCGCTCTCTGGCACGCTCGCCGCCTGTGGTGGGTCGGCCCCAAGCAGCGGAGGCGGCGGTGGCGGTGGCGGCACGAAGACGGCCACCAACCCCTTCGGGCTCGCGAAGAGCTCGAGCGTGGAGGCAGTGATCTTCAACGGCGGCTACGGCTACGACTACGTCAAGTACGCCGCCGACCAGGTCAACGAGCAGAAGGACTTCTCCGGCGTCAAGATCAAGGTGTCTCCGTCGACGCAGATCGCCCAGCAGCTCCAGCCTCGCTTCGTCGGCGGCACCCCGCCCGACCTGATCGACAACTCGGGTGCGAACGCCATTGGTTTCAACGTCATCGCGAAGCAGTGCGAGACGCTCGACGACGTGTTCGAGGCGAACAACTACGAGGGCACCAAGATCTCCGACACGCTCTACCCGAACGTTAAGGTTCCGGGCACCTTTGACGGCAAGTTCATCGCGTTGAACTACGTGATGACGGTCTACGGCATGTGGTACTCCGCATCGTTGTTCAAGGAGAACAGCTGGACCGCGCCGGCGACGTGGGACGAGGCACTCGATCTCGGCGCCAAGGCCAAGGCCAAGAACAAGTACCTCTTCGTCTGGGGCAAGGAGGCGGCCACGTACTACCAGACGATGTCCGTCAATTCCGCCATCAAGGAGGGCGGCGACGAGGTCCGCCTCGCACTGGAGAACCTCAAGCCGAAATGCTGGTCGATGCCGCAGCTCCAGGCCGTGTTCAAGGCCCTCGCCGAAATGGTGTCGAAGGGCTACTTCGTCCCCGGCGGTGCCGGCACCCAGTTCACCGCTGCTCAAGCGAAGTGGAGCAACGATCAGCAGGCGGTCCTCTACCCGTCTGGTGGCTGGATCGAGAACGAGATGAAGTCTGCGACCAAGTCGGGCTTCGAGATGACTGGCGCTCCGGAACCGACCGTCTCGTCCAGCCCGGAAATGCCGGCTGCGGGCCTCCGTGCGGCTGCGGGCGAGCCGTTCGTCGTACCGTCCCAGGCCAAGAACAACCCGGGCGGCAAGGAGATCCTGCGGGCGATGCTGTCGAAGGACGCTGCCACCAACTTCTCCAAGACGCGTCTCGCGCCGACAATCGTCAAGGGCTTGGTGCCCGATGACGGGTTCGGGTCGACCGCGCTGGTCTCGCAGACGAAGATGCTGAGCGCCGCCGGCAGCAACATCTTCAACTACCAGTTCGTCGACTACTACGGCATGAACACCGACCAGCTGACGGTGTGGAACTCGTTCCTGTCCGGTCAGACCGATGTCGCCGGCCTCACCAAGGGCCTGCAGGGCATCACCGACAAGATCGCCAACGACTCGTCGGTGAAGAAGCTCACGATCGCGTGACCAGCACCACGACGACGACGGGCGGCCGGCCTCGGCCGGCCGCCCGGTCGCGGCGCATGCCGAGCCTGGACCGGCTGAGCTTCATGGCGGTGTTCCTCGGGCTGCCACTGGCGATCTTCCTCGTCTTCGTGATCTATCCGTTCGGCCAGGCGCTGTACTACGCGATGACCGACTGGAACGGCTTCTCGCCGACCTACAACTTCATCGGGCTGGACAACTTCACGAAGCTGTTCCACGACGACACCTTCATGAAGTCGTTGGTCAACAATGTGCAGCTCGCGATCGTGGTCCCGCTCGTGACCATCGTGCTGGCACTTGCCATCGCGACGGTCGTCACCGTGGGCGGGCCGACCAAGGGCAACATCCGCGGGATCCGCGGCTCCGGGTTCTACCGGATCGTGTCGTTCTTCCCGTACACCGTCCCGGCCATCGTCATCGGTCTCATCTGGGCGCAGGTGTTCGACCCTTCGGCCGGCCTGCTCAACGCCACCCTCACCAAGATCGGCCTCAGCGGGTTCGAGAACTTCGCCTGGCTCGGTGACCCACGCACGGCGATGCCGGCGTCCATGTTCGTGATCATCTGGAGCTTCGTCGGGTTCTACACGGTGCTCTTCGTCGCGGCCATCAAGGGGATCCCGGCGGAGATCTACGAGGCCGCTCGCATGGACGGCGCCGGCCGGTTCCGCACGACCATCTCGGTGACGCTCCCGCTCGTCAGGGACAACGTGCAGACGGCGTTCATCTATCTCGGGATCACGGCCCTCGACGCCTTCGTGTACATGCAGGCGCTGAACCCGAACGGTGGACCTGACAACACGACCCGGACGATGAGCCAGGAACTGTTCAACACGGCTTTCCGGAAGGGCCAGTTCGGTTATGCAACGGCGATGGGGGTCGTGCTGGCGGTCGTGACGCTGCTGTTCGCCGCGATCGTGTTCATCACCAACCGGCTCACCGGAGGTGGCGAGAGGAGGCTGCGCCGATGACTACCGTCGCTACCGACAAGAGCGTCGTCACCGACAAGCGCAGCGACCGGACCGGCGGCGACGTGGCCGTCGAGGCCAGCTCGCACGTGCTTCTGACCATCTGGACCGTCATCGTCATCGTCCCGTTCCTGTGGGTCGTGCTGTCGTCCTTCAAGACGACCAAGGAGATCCTGGCCTCGCCGTTCTCACTGCCGGCGCACTGGAGTTTCGACAACTACGTCCACGCGTGGACCGACGCGGGCATCCGTCACTTCTTCCTCAACACGGTCCTCGTGGTGGGTGCCGCGCTCGTGCTCGTAATGCTGCTGGGAGCGATGTGCGCCTACGTGCTCGCGCGGTTCGAGTTCCCGGGGGCACGCTTCATCTACTACCTGATGCTGGCCGGCCTCACCTTCCCGATCTTCCTCGCGATCGTGCCGCTGTTCTTCGTCCTGAAGAACGCCGGGGTGCTCAACACCCTGCCCGGGCTCACCATGGTGTACGTCGCGTTCGCTCTCCCGTTCACGGTGTTCTTCCTCTATGCGTTCTTCAAGTCGCTGCCGGACGACATCTACGAGGCGGCGCTGATGGACGGCGCGAGCGAATGGCGAGCGTTCTTCCAGATCATGCTGCCGATGGCCCGGCCGGGCATGGCCAGCGTCGCGATCTTCAACTTCCTCGGACTGTGGAACCAGTTCCTGCTACCCGTGGCCCTGAACACCGACATGAGGAAGTACGTGCTCACCCAGGGGATGGCGGAATTCGCCTCGCAGGCGGGCTACGCGGTCGACTTCGGCGCCCTCTTCGCCGCGGTCGTCATCACAGTCGTGCCGGTGCTGATCGTCTACCTGTTCTTCCAGCGGCGGTTGGAGGGCTCGGTGTCCCAGGGAACGTTCCGGTGACCTCGGCGGACGACAGGCTCGCACTCGCCGTCGACGTCGGCGGCACGACCATCAAGGCGGAACTGGTCGACCGGGCGGGGACAGTGGTCGCTGCCGCGCAGCGTCCCACACCACACGGGCACCAAGCCATCGAGACGATCGCCGAGGTCGGCCGCACCCTGATTGCGCAGCGGTCTGAAGCGCCCGTGGTCGGCGCAGGCGTCGTGGTCCCCGGCCTCGTCGACCGCGAGGCCGGCATCGCGACGTACAACGCCAACATCGGGTGGCGCGACCTCGAGCTCGTCCGCTCACTCGGTGCCGCGTGGCGGCTGCCGGTGCGGATCGCCAACGACGTCGCCGCTGGCGGCGTAGCCGAGCACAGGCTTGGCGCCGGTGTGGGCACACAAGACCTTGCGTTCGTGCCCATCGGCACCGGCATCGCCGCGTCGATCGTCTCCGGCGGGCACCTGGTGACCGGGCACCGCGGCGAGACGGCGGAGATCGGACACCTGGCCGTCCGGCCCGGCGTCCGGTGCGCGTGCGGCCGTGACGGGTGTCTCGAAGCCGTCGCATCCGCGGCGGCGATCGCCCGCCGCTACACGGGTCTGAGCGGAAACTACGTCACCGGTGCGCGCGACGTCGCCGAGCGGCTGAGCACGGACACCGTGGCGGGGCAGGTCTGGCAGGACGCGGTGGAAGCGCTCGCGGACGCACTCGCCATCCTCTCGCTGGTCGTGAACCCGGCCCGGGTGGTGATCGGCGGTGGACTCAGCCGGGCCGGAGAAGGGCTGCTTGCCCCACTGCGGGTCGCGCTGCGTCAGCGGACCAACATCGTCCATCCCGCCGACGTGACCGCGTCGGCCCTCGGCGACCGAGGTGGCGTGATCGGTGCCGCGCTCCTGGCTCGCGACGGATGGGCGCCTGAGTCATGACAGCGTTGGCGCTGGTCGGGCGGCTCGTGACGACGGCCGGGATCCTGGACGAGGGCGTGCTCGAGGTCCGCCTCGACGGCACGATCGGATACGTCGGCCCAGCGTCCGGTTGGTCGGGCCCCGCTCCCGAGTCGGTCGACACCATCGCGCCCGGTTACGTCGACATCCACTGTCACGGCGGTGGAAGCCACACCGTCACCTCGGGTGACCCGTCCGAGGTCGCCGCGGTCGCAGCGCACCATCTCTCCCGCGGCACCACGACGATGCTGGCCAGTCTGGTGAGCGCGTCGGCCCCTGAGCTGGTCGCGGCGATCGCGGCAATCGCCTCGGTCGGGGCGACGGGATCACCGGTCGTCGGGTGCCACGTCGAGGGACCTTTTCTGGACCCGGCGCACCGGGGCGCACACGACCGCGCCCACCTGCGCTTACCCGGGTCCGACGAGCTCACCGCCTGGCTGGCGGCCGGCGTCGACGACGCCGGCCGGCCGACAGTCCGGATGGTGACGCTTGCCCCCGAGCTGCCCGGTGCTCTCGCCGCCGCCGAGCACCTCGAGCGCTCTGGGGTGGTAGTGGGACTTGGCCACACCGGGTCCGACGCAGGCGGATTCGGCGAAGCCCTGCGATCACTGCGCAGACCGCTGGTCACTCATCTGTTCAACGGCATGGAGCCCCTGCATCATCGCCGTCCGGGCCCGGTCGCCGCCTCCCTGGATGCCCTGGCCCGCGGAGCGACGCACGTGGAGCTCATCGCGGACGGCGTGCACCTCGCCGACGAGACGGTGCACCTGGTGTTCGCTGTGGACCCCGGGCGGCACGTCGTACTCGTCAGCGACGCAATGGCGGCCGCGGGAATGCCGGACGGCGAATTCGAGCTCGGGTCCGTGCGGGTGCGGGTCGCGGACGGCCGCGCGTCGACGCGAACCGAACCACCAACGCTCGCGGGAGGTACGGCGCACGCCGCCGACCTGGTCCGCCGCTGTGTGGTGCACGCCGGCGTCGATCCCGTCGCCGCGGTGGCCGCGGCCACCTCCACACCCGCTGCACTGCTCGGCCTGGACGACCGCGGCAGCCTGGCGACTGGTCTGCGCGCCGACCTCGTGGTGCTCGACCGCGACTGGCGCGTCCGCCAGGTGATGTGGGGAGGCGACTGGGTCCGATGACACATCAACGTGGTGAGGCTCTCGTCGCGGTCAGCCCGCTCGAGGCGCCATCGGTACTGCTGACCTACGACGACGGTCCTGACCCCGAGGGCACCCCCGCCGTCCTGCGAGAGCTCGCCGCGGCCGACGCACGGGCCACCTTTTTCGTGCTGGGCACGCGCGTGCAGCTCTACCCCGACGTGTTCAGGTCGGTCGTCGCGGAGGGTCACGAGATCGGCCTGCACGGCGCGGACCACCGTCGAGTCGACCAGTTGGCGGAGGCGGAGTTCTCGATAGCCCTGATCGAGTCCAAGGACATGCTCGAACAGGCCATCCAGCATCCGGTGACCTGGTACCGGCCACCCTACGGACGACTCACTCATTCGGCGTGGACGGCGGTGAACGACGCGGGTATGACCACTGTCGGGTGGACCTGCGACATCCAGGACTGGCTGGACGTGCCCCTCGAACAGCATCTGGCGGGCCTGGACACGATCACACGCGCCGGCGAGATCGTCCTGGCCCATGATGCATTCGCCGACGGGCGTGATCTGGTCGACGACGGTCCGGCACCGCCCGTCGACCGGGCGCTGCTGGCTCGGGCAGTTCTCGACCGAATCTCCTCAGCTGATTGCATTGAGCCGACCGTCTCGGAAGCCATGACGCACGGCACCCCGGTGTGGCGACAGTGGGTGGAGGCCGCGACGTGAGCGGTCGACCGTCTGCGGCAGGAGCGGACGTTGAAATCGCTACTCGACGAACGAATCAGCATCGTCGAGTCGTGGTTGTCCACGAACTCAGTCGGCCCGCAGCCGACTGGCCACCCCATTCGGGTGAAGTGCCCATGCACGGGCGGCCCTAGACTGCGGCGAAGGCGTGTCCGTCCCCTGACCCTGGTCGTCGCGTCGATTGCCGCGCTATTCCGGGACGGTGAAGGTCTGGTCGGAGGCCGAAGCGATGACGGACGGGGCGATCCATGGGGTGGAGCAGCAGTCGCTTCTCGACGGCCTGGTACCGCTAGTGGCACTGCCGATGCTGTTCGCGAGCGCTCTCGCGCTCTTCGGGTTGGACGCGCTCGACGGGCCCATCCAGGTTGCGCTCCTGGTGTGCTGTGGGGTCGCTGCCCTGATCGCGATGAAGAACGGGCGTCCGTTCTCCAAGGTGCAGGAGGCCGGACGCGGGGCCGTGGCATCGGTCTCCGGCACCATCTTCATCCACTGCGCTTTGGGTCGCGTCGCGCCCGGATTCAACGAACCGAGCGAGGAGGCCTCATGAGTACGAACACCACCCCGGGCGCCACCGCCCAGCCTGCTGAGTCGGCGCCCAGCGCCGTCGCGAAGATGACCCTCCCCACGCTGACCGCCATGGTCGTTGGCGGCATGGTCGGGGCAGGCGTGTTCTCGCTCCCGGCCCGGTTCGGGGTCGCCACCGGGATCCTCGGCTCGCTGATCGCGTGGGCGGTCGCCGGCACCGGGATGTTGATGCTGGCGTTCGTGTTCCAGAACCTCGCCATCCGCAAGCCCGAGCTCGACTCCGGTGTCTTCATCTATGCCAAGGCCGGATTCGGCGACTATGCCGGCTTCAACTCAGCGATCGGGTTCTGGGCCAGCTCGGTGGCCGGCAACACCTTCTACTGGGTGTTCATCGGCGCAACCCTGGGCGCGTTCTTCGACAGCTTCGGCGACGGCGCCACGGTCCTCGCGGTAGCGGTCTCGACTGTCGGCGTGTGGCTGTTCCACATCCTCATCGCGCGCGGGGTCCGAGACGCCGCGGTCATCAACCGGATCGTCACGATCTTCAAGATCCTTCCGATCCTGGTGTTCATCGTGGTCCTGTTCGTCTCCTTCGACGCCGGTGTCTTCGCCGACAACTGGACAGCCTCGTCGTACGGCGAGCTCGGCAACCTCAACGAGCAGGTCCGCAACACCATGCTGATCACGACCTTCGTGTTCATCGGCATCGAGGGCGCCAGTGTCTACTCCCGATACGCCAAGAAGCGCGAGGACGTCGGCAAGGCCACCGTGCTGGGCTTCCTGAGTGTGCTGTCGATCTTCGCGCTGGTGACCCTCTCGAGCTACTCGGTGGTGCCGCAGCCCGAGCTCGCCACGACCAGGCAGCCTTCGATGGTCGGGGTCTTCCAGTCGGTCGTCGGCGACTGGGGCGAGGTGTTCATCAGCGTTGCGGTCATCGTCTCGGTGCTCGGCGCCTACCTCGCGTGGACGCTGATGGCGGCCGAGGTCATGTACATCCCGGCGCGAGCCGACGACATGCCGGCGTTCCTGGGGCAGGAGAACGAACACGGCACCCCGATCACCGCACTGGTGGTGACCTCGCTCGGCGTACAAGGACTGCTAGCACTCACGATGTTCGTCGACGACGCGCTCAACTTCATGCTGGACCTGTCGACGAGCCTGGCATTGGTTCCGTACTTCCTCGCCGCCGCCTACGCCCTCAAGCTCGGCCTGACCGGCGAGTCCTACGAAGGCGTCAGCGCTGGCGCGCGGCGCAAGGAGACGATCGTCGCTGGTGCCGCGACCGCATACACGCTCTTCCTCTTCGACGCCGCCGGCATGAAGTTCCTGCTGCTCGCGGCCGTGCTGCTCGCGCCCGCAGCCCTGCTGTACGTCAAGGCGCGCAGTGAGCACGGCAAACGGCTCTTCAGCCCGGCCGAGGTCGGCCTGTTCGTGATCATCCTCGCGGGCGGCCTCGCCGGGGTCGTCGGACTCTGGACCGGCCGCATCACCATCTGACTGCGCCAGCAGCAGAGAGGCAACCAAACCATTGTGGAGAAAGGGCGTGCCCGCCGTGCTCGCACCCGCGGGCGTGAGCGTGTCTCACCCGAAGGAGAGACTCGACGGACACGCAGGTAACCAGTACCCGATCGTGGCCGAAAGACGCACTCGGCGCGCCATGACCCGTCACTTGCCTGGCTTCGGTCTCGGCACGAGGGCCGCTCACGCCTACCCCCGACCGGCGTGAGCGGCCACCATGTCTGGGTTCGGACGCTAACACCGTCGACGCCTGCGTCGACCCCTCGGACAAGTCACGTGGTTCGCGATCCCAGCAGCATATTTCGAGGCTTTGTAGTCCGGTTCAGCCTCGCTACCCTGATGCCCGCCGTTCGCTGGTCCACCCACCCCCAACCGGACCGGCGAGCGCATGTTTCGGGCCAGCAGCGGCTCCCGCGGGAGCTGAGCGACCCGACGTGGGGCCGGGGTCGGCTGCCCAACCCGGCCCCACACACCACTAGCCCACCCACTCCTGGGCCGCTTGCGCACGCCTACGAGCACGGCTGGATAACAACAACCCCGCGCCGTACAACGCCGAGGCACCACCGGCAGCGCTAATCGGTGAGGTCACTCCCACCGAACTGCACTACGTGCGCAGCAACTTCGCCGTGCCCGAGCACGACGGCACCCTGGAGATCGGCGGTGCGGTCGGCGTTGCCACGACACTCACGCTCGATGACCTGCGCGCGATGCCTGCCCACGACCACACAGTCACTCTCGAGTGTGCCGGCAACGGGCGCCTCGAGATGAGGCCCCTGCCGACCGGAGAACCCTGGGGTGATTTCGCCGTCTCCACGGCCCGATGGACGGGTGCACTCCTGCACGAGGTCCTCGCCAAGGTGGAGCCTGCGGCCACCGGAGTCGAGGTACTCGCCCAGGGCGCAGACCACGGCTCCTACCACCTCCAGGCGATCCTTCCCGAGACCGATCAGGACAACCTCAGCTTCACCCGCTCCCTCCCGATCGAGGAGGCCACCGACCCTGCGTCCGGGATCCTCATCGCCTACGAGATGAACGGTCAGCCGCTCGGACGCGACCACGGAGCCCCGTTCCGGCTGATCGTTCCGCACTGGTACGCAGTCGCTTCTGTGAAGTGGCTGAAACGACTCGACGTCCTCACCGAGCCATACACCGGTGAGTTCCAGACCGGTCACTACATCTACCAATGGCCCGACCGGCCGCACGAGCCGGTCTCCCTGATGCGGGTACGCGCCCGGATCACCGACCCAGCGCCAGAGTCGATCCTCGACGTCGGCAGCTACACCGTCCGCGGGAAGGCGTGGTCCGGCACGGGTCCGATTGCTCGCGTTGAGGTCAGCCTCACCGGGGAGGGCGACTGGCAGGCCGCGCAGCTCGAACCTGCCCGAGGCGACTACCAGTGGCAGGACTGGAGCTTCACCTGGGACTCGATCACCGTCGGTCGGCACACCCTGCGCGCCAGGGCGACCGACGCCGCAGGCAACGTGCAACCCGACGTACCCCCGTGGAACCGCCTGGGTTACGGGAACAACGCCATCGAGGTCATCTACGTCGACGGCCGCTGAGCAGCCCAGGGGATCCCCTGCGGGCCTGTGCTCACGCCATCCAGGAAGTCGCTGATGGTCGGGAAGTAGTCGGGGGCGAACGTTCCGTCCGGCACCCGGACTCGGTGATCGCCGCCGGGAATCACAGCGAGGTGAAGCAGGTGCGGCTTGACCACTGACCTCAGCACGTCGACGCTGCCGGCGACGGGGACGACTTCGTCCTGCGAACCGAAGACCGCCAGCAGCGGAACGGTGAGTCGTGCGAGGCGTTCACGCGGGTCGTAGTCGCCGATCGCGGCCAGCAGGCCCCACAACTTTGCGTCGGCCGGGATGAACACCCCGAGCTCGGCAAGCCGGTTGATCTCCGCGCGACGATCTGCGCTCCAGTGCTCGAACTCTGCGAACGAAACTCCCGAGACGGCCTGGCGCCAGATCTCCGTCGCCAGCCGGGTCCCGGCGGCTACCTGCGCCTCGTCGTCGCCCGCGCGTCGCAAGGTGGCGGCCGTCGAGAAGCTTTCCTGGTGGTTCGGCGTGACCGCCGGTCCAGAGTTGGTGATGACCCAGTCCGCTCCGCACAGCTCCGCGGCTTCCAGCACCACCCAACCGCCCTGGCTGTGCCCGAACAGGCCGAGCGGCACGTCGGGTACACGCGAGCGCAGGACGCTCGCGCCGGCCGCGGCGTCGTATGCCTGCTCCACGATGCCGGCCTCGAGCCAGTCCCCCTCGGAGCCGCCGACCCCACGCTTGTCGAACGAGGCGACGGCGACGCCATACTGCAGGAGCATCTCCCGGATCGGCGGGAAGAGGTCGTCGTTGTCCCGGCTCGAGGGTCCTGACCCGGGATGCATGACGACGGCGAGCCGAACCGCGGACGGAACCCAGACTGTGCCGGCCAAGCGCGTGCCGTTGCTGGTGACTGAGACTTCCTCGTTGCTGACCCCGAGCATCGTCGGACCCTAACGGAGTCGCGACCAGGGTTCGAGAGTGACCGACCTAGTTCAGATCCGGCCAGTCCGGGCAGGGCTGCAACAGCTTCGTGAGCTCCGGCGCATCCAGCATCCCGATGAACACGCTCTCCGATCCAGCCGCGAGATCCTGGCCCGTTGGTACGTCTTCCATCCGTGGCTCCTGAACCCTCACGCACATCCCGACACCTTGGCCAACGATGTCCTCGCCGGAGAGGTCACGGTCCCGTCTCACTGCGCGAGCGGGCGGGCGCCCCGATGAGTACGACGGGAATCTTCAGGTCAGGCCGTGGGTTCCGCGCAAGTATGAAGGCAATCGTCTATACCGAGACCGGCGATCCATCGGTGCTGCGCCTCGTCGACCGTGAGTTGACCGCGCCCGACCCGGGGGAGGTGCGCGTACGTGTCGTCCTCTCAGGGGTCAACCCCACCGACTGGAAGTCGCGGCGCGGTGCAGGCCCCGGTCAATCCCTTCCTTTTGACGAGGTCACGCCCAACCAGGACGGCGCGGGCGTGATCGACGCCGTCGGTGAGGGGGTCGAGGGTCTGTCGGTTGGCGATCGGGTCTGGGTCTACCTGGCTGGCCATGAACGGCCAACGGGGACCGCGCAGGAGTACACCACCCTGCCGGCCGAGCGCGTCGTCGTACTGCCCGATGGGATCGGCTTCGACATCGGTGCCAGCCTTGGTGTGCCTGCCATGACCGCGCACCGAGCCCTGACCGTCGCCGAGGACGGACCGCGCCGCTTGTCGCCGGGTGCATTGGAGGGCAAGTTCGTGCTCGTCGCGGGCGGCGCAGGGGCGGTGGGTCA
Source organism: uncultured Actinomycetota bacterium (assembly GCA_963742785.1). Taxonomy (GTDB): domain Bacteria; phylum Actinomycetota; class Actinomycetes; order Propionibacteriales; family Nocardioidaceae; genus Marmoricola. Next base: position 2,396,041 of record CAVUNI010000004.1, on the reverse strand, counting down.
CGCTGCGATCCAGCTTGCGCGCTGGGCCGGCGCCACTGTCATCACCACCATCTCCGAACCCGCCAAGGCGAAGCTCGCCACCGCCGCGGGTGCGCACCACGTCGTCAACTACCGGGATCAGGACGCCGCATCAGTGATCGGCGAGATCGCCCCCGATGGGGTGGACTTGATCGTCGAGGTCGCTATCACCGCCAACGCAGACCTCGATGTACAGGTGGCGAAGTCGCGCACGTCGGTGGCTGTCTACGCAGACGATGGCGGCGGTCGGCTGAGCCTGGAGGTTCGTCCGAGCATGGTCAAGAACATCCGCTACCAGTTCGTCCTGCTCTACACCGTGGGTGGGTTGTCGTTGACGGAAGCCGTGGAGGACGTGACCCGTGCTCTCGAGGACGGGGCCTTGCCCGTCGGTGAGGACGCCGGTTTGCCTTTGCACCGGTTTTCGCTCTCTGAGACGGCTGCCGCTCACCAAGCGGTCGAGGACGGAGTGGTCGGCAAGGTCCTGATCGAAGTCGGGCCTGCGTGACTCCGTTTGAAGCGAAGTGCGTCTGAGAGCCAGAGTGCCATCCCGTCATCGAGGTCATGCGCGGGCTGCCAGCAGCACGACGCCCGGGTTGAATGCCTCGCCGAGTTCTGCCACCGCGGCCACGCATTCGTTGACGACCCGGCGCCGATCCTCTTCGGTGAGTCCGGCGAGGAATCCGGCTCGCTGCGGCTGGGCAAGCCGATAGCGGACTATGTCGCGTGGGTCGGTGACACCGGTTGGTACCGGTTCCTCGATCACGTCGATGTGCTCGAGATCGGCAGTCTGTGCCGCGGCGTGCATGGTGGCCGCCGACCCCAGTTGCCCGTCGACCGTCTTGAGGAACCGGTACCACTCCGGCGGCTCCCATCCGGCCGTGGCCAGAACACCATCGATCGCGACCTTTGCCGCTCCCCGGTCGGCGGCCGAGAACACCGAGGCGACGATGAACCCACCCCGGCGGACGACGCGGCGCATCTCGACCAGCCCGGTAACGGGCTCGGCGAGGTGATTGAGCACGAATGCCGCCGCAGCTCCGTCGACCGCGCCGTCGACCAGAGGCAACCGACTGATGTCGCCGACGACCGCCGGTGGTCGCGACGAAGCCTGATGGGCCAACATCGACCACGAGGCATCGACGGCGACCGCGTGAGCTCCGGCCCTGAGGAGCCGATGGGAGACCGCGCCCGTCCCCGCGCCGACGTCCAGCACGAGCTGGCCGGCCAGTTCCGGTGCGTGCGCCAGCAGCGCATCCGCCAACGGTCCGTACACGAGCTCCGCGTCCTCGGCCCACCCGGCGGCGGCCTGCTCGTAGCCCTGCCGAGCGAAGGCCAAGCCGTCATCAGGTGTCATGGCAGCCACTCCTGCGCTTTCGCAACCTCGGTGCACCACCAGGCCAGCTCGTCGGCATCACCGAGCGCCTTCTCCCAGGCGAAGGTCGCCATGATCGCGATGATCGACAGGCCCAGCTGCCGCTCGAACCAACCGCCTGTCCCGATTCCGGCAACCTCGAGCCCAGCCCGGTATGCGTCGATGGTCGCTTCCTTCGACACGGGCAGCCGCTGTCGGTTGAGGGCGACGTACCAGAGCAGGTCGTACAGGCCCGGTGACTCGCCCGGGTATGCCTGATCGACGAGGACGGTGCGTCCGTCGGCGTGGCGGCCGAGGTTGCCCATCTTCCAGTCGCCGCTGACAAACGTGGCTGGAGTCGTGGCCAAGGCATCGACCAACGCCGCGGGGTTCTCGTGGATTCCTTCGATGAAGCTGCTCAGCTCGGGCTGGATCTTCGCCAGCTGCTTCCAGCCGGCGTCAGCGGCCCCGATCGGCCCCGGCACCTGGTCGGCCAACAGTTCCGAAGCAATGATCTCGGGGGAGAAGAAGCGGATGCGGTTGGCCATCGGGCACAGGCCAACGGTGTCACGCCAACTCCAGAAGTCGGCGTGGAGCCGTGCCATGTGGCGCACGAACCCGTCGTGGGTTTCGCTGGCCACGACGTCGTCGCCCGGGGGGACGAGCGAGCGGCTCACGTCGTCCATGAGGATGCCGAGGCGAGTCGAGCCGCCAGTGGTGTCGAGCGCCATGGCGATGATCGTGTGGTCGATCACGTCAGGAAAGCGGTGGTAGATGCCTGCCCGCCACACCTTGTACTCCCAGTGGTCGGTGTTGCCAGTCACCCGCATGATCCAGTCGGACTCAGCGTCCAGCACTTTGAGGAAGCAGGCCCGACCCTCGATGGTGAGCAGCTCGAACTGTGCTCCGGATTTGGCGTCGGAGCTGCGGACCGGGCGCCGGTCGGTGGCGCCGGCGGCGAGCTCCTCGATCGTGTCCACGGGGCTCGCGGCGTTCATGTCCACAGCATGGCACCGATTGCATCCGTTCAACCGAGCCCACTGAACCCGTGGGGTGGGAGGATTCGTGCATGGCCGGTTCTCCGCGCGACAAGGTCACGCAGGGTCGCGAGGCACTCCGCACGGGTGATGCGGTGGGCGCACGGTCGGCGTTCGAGGACGCCTTGACTGCCGGGGCCTCGGGTACGGCGCTAGAGGGGATGTCGGCCGCGTCGTACGTGCTGATGGAGTTTCCTCGCAGCATCGACGAGATGGAGCGTGCTCACGCCGCATACCGGTCTGAGGGCGACGGGCCGGGCGCGGTCCGGACCGCGCGCACCCTGGGCTATCTGCATGGAAGCACCAGCGGCGACTGGGCGATCGCCGGTGGGTGGATCGCCCGTGCGAAGACCCTGCTGGTCGACCAGCCCGACTCCTCGGAACGTGGTTGGGTAGCCGTGACCGAAGGCATGTTCGAGGAGACCCGGGCGATCAAGGAGCGGCACTACGCACTTGCACTCGACGTTGGCCGGACAACGGGCGACGCCGACCTCGTCTTCTGCACGTTGGCCTACCTGGGCGCGAGCCTCGTCCACGACGACCGCGTCGAGGAGGGGATGCTGCTGCTCGATGAGGCTCTGGCTGCTGTTGCCGGCGGCGAGGTCGAGGACTTCATCGTCGTGGAGGAGATCTTCTGCCAGATGTTCTCGGCGTGCGAACGAGCCCAGGACGTGGGTCGGGCGGAGCAGTGGATCCGCGTCGGCGAGGCGATTACCGAACGCCGTCGTCTGCCGGCTGTCTCGGCGTACTGCCGAACCCACTACGGCGGCATCCTCACCGCCGCAGGGCGCTGGCCGGAGGCCGACGACGCACTGACCGAGGCCGTCCGGTTGTGGGCGCTGGGGCGACGCACGCTCAAGGCCGGGGCCCTCGTGCGACTGGCCGACCTCCGGGTCAAGCAAGGCCGCCTGGAGGAGGCCGAGCGCCTACTCGACGGGATCACCGACCACGATGAGGCGACATTGCCACTGGCATCGCTGCAGTTCGCGCGCGGAGAGACAGCCGTCGCGCGCGAGACGCTCGACCGTGTCCTGCAGAGGGCCGACCCGAGCAGCAGCAGTGTCGTGCCCTTGCTCGCCCTGCTGATCGACATCCAGCTGGCCGACGGCGAGCTCGGCGCGGCGGAAACGACGGTGGACGCGTTGATGAGTTGCACCGAAGGCCATCCGAGTGCGTACGCCGCGGCAGTGCTCGCACTGGCTCGGGGACGTATCGGTCTCGCCACAGGAGCTGGTGACCCACGCGGATGGCTTCGCGACGCATTGGTCGGCTTCGCCAATGCTCAACTCCCGCTCGAGGCGGCGCTGTGCCGGCTCGACCTCGCCCGGGCCTTTGGGCAGGAGTCACCCGAGGTGGCGGTCGCCGAGGCACGGATCGCGCTGCTCGAGTTCGAACGGCTCGCCGCCGCGCGTCAGGTGGATGCGACCCAGTCGTTGCTCCGTGGCCTCGGAGCTCGGGTGAACCCCGCCCGGTCGGGCGGCAGCGACCTCACGCGACGCGAGACGGACGTGCTCACCCTGCTCGGTGAAGGACTCAGCAACCCAGAGATCGCCGAACGCCTCTTCATCAGCCGCAAGACCGTCGAGCACCACGTAGGCAACGTCCTGGACAAGCTCGGGCTGCGCAACCGCTCGGAGGCTGCGGCGTACTCGGTTCGTGCCGGCTTGACTGTCGACGACGTCGGTCGCGCCAAGAAATAGGGGAGTTCCCGGATCCCGCCTGGGCGTCCTGGCCCCAGTCTGGGCGGACACCAACCGAGGAGCCTCCATGCACACGACCTACGACGCCATCGTTGTCGGAGCCCGCTGCGCCGGCGCGCCGACCGCCATGCTGCTTGCTCGCCAGGGCCACAGCGTGCTGCTCGTGGACCGGGCCACTTTTCCGAGTGACACCATCTCGACCCACGTCATCCATGCGCCAGGCGTGGCCGCACTTTCGCGATGGGGTCTGCTGGACCAGGTGGTGGCGACCGGATGCCCGCCGATCGACACCTACTCCTACGACTTTGGACCGTTTACCATCCAGGGGGTTGCCCGACCTGTGGAGGGACAGAGCAGCGGCTACGGCCCGCGTCGGACCGTACTGGACAAGATCCTTCTCGACGCGGCCACCGCAGCGGGTGTCGAGGTTCGGGAGGGATTCAACGTCGACTCGGTCATGATCGAGAACGGCAACGTCGCGGGCATCGCTGGTCGCACGGAAGGCGGGGACCACGTGGAGGTGGAAGCCCGGATCGTCGTCGGCGCGGACGGCAAGAACAGCCACATCGCGAAGGCGGTCCAGGCTGCGGAATACGAGACTCGCCCGCGGCTCCAGTACTCGTACTACACCTACTTGCGGGACCTGCCGACGGACGGGATGGAGGTCTACATCCGCCCAGACCGAGGTTTCGCCGCCGCGCCCACCAACGACGGGCTCACCATGGTCGTTGCGGGTTGGCCCTACGCCGAGGCATCGGCCTACAAGACCGACGTCGAGGCGAACTACCTCAAGACGCTCGAGCTAGCGCCCGAGTTCGCCGAGCGAGTGCGGGCCGCGACACGGATGGCGCCGTTCCTGGGCGGGGCGGTCCCGGGCTTCTTCCGTACGCCCTTCGGTCCTGGCTGGGCGCTGGTGGGCGACGCCGGCTACAACAAGGACCCGATCACCGCACAGGGCATCAGCGACGCCTTCAACGACGCGGAGCGGTGCTCGGCTGCCATCCACGCGTGGCTCGAAGGTGAGTCGACCTACGACGCCGCGATGACGTCGTGGCATCGGGCCCGCGACAACGGAGCCATGCCCATCTACGAGTTCACGAGCCAGCTGGCCACCCTTGAGCCACCGCCTCCGGAGATGCAGCAGCTCCTGGGAGCGGTGCACGGCAACCAAGAGGCGATGGACGGGTTCGTCAGCGTCGTCGCAGGAACCGTGTCGCCGGTGGAGTTCTTCTCGCCCGACAACATCGGCCGCATCACGCAGGCGGCTCGGCGGGCTGCTGTCGTCCGGTAGCGCGGTCAGCGGAGCTGGCCGGTGCACCAGTGCGACAGTTGAGTGATCTGGTCGCCGTCGAAGCGCACGATGGTCACCGTGCGTGACCTGTCGACCCCGCTGTCGTCGGGCGCCACGGTTTCGATGTCGATTGCTGCCACGAAGCCGTCCGGCGTGGAGTCCACAGAGCCGACCTTCAGCCCCCACGGCTCGCTGCTGACACGGGCACGGAGCTCGTCGAAAGCAGCCTTGCCGTCCACAGTGAAAGTGGTGTGGGGGAAGTTCATCTGCGCCACGCAGCCGTCGCTGATCCGTCCGTGCGGGTCCTCGCCGGTGGACAGGTAGTGCAGGAAGTCGCTCAACGCGGTGCGCGGCATGATTTCGGTGGACATCTCAGGTCTCCTTGTTGTCGTCGGATTCGTGGTGGTGGGTGTGGGCGGACACGGGTGGCCAGAGGTCGGCCCAGGGCCGGGCTTCCTCGAGTTGTCCGGCGAGACGGAGCAGCATCGCCTCGCCGCCCAAGGGGCCCATGAAGTGTGCGCCGATCGGCAGTCCCTCGCTATCGCGGTGCAACGGGACACTCATGGCGGGGCGTCCCGTGAGGTTGGCCGTGACCAGAGGAAAGGAGACCCAGGCGGCGGCCCTGGCCTCTGCCTCGTGCGGGTTCTGCCTCGATGCGACCAGTTCGCCCAGCCGCGGCGGCGGACCCGCCAATGTTGGAGAGAGCCAGAGGTCGAAGCCGTCCTCCCCGTCGCTTGCGGCGGCCAGGGCGCGGCTGAACTCCTGGACTACCGTCATCGCCATCAAGAGCTCGCCACCGGACACGCCGCGGCTGCGCTCCCAGTACAGCCTGGTCAGGGGTTCGAGCTCGTCAGGCCCGGGTTCACGGCCGGTCTCGCGGATCCAGTACCTGATCGCCCAGTCCAACGCCCCGCCGTACATCCGTCCGATGGCCGAGCCCACCTGGGGTGTGAGCTCGGTGAGGTCACGGTCGAAGACCTCGTGACCCAGGGACACCAGCAGCTCGACGGTGTCGTCGAGGGCGTCAAGCACACCCGGATCGACCGGGGACCCGTCCGGGGTGCTTCGCGTGATCGCAACCCGGAGCCGACCCGGAAACCGGCCGACCTCGGCCGCCCAAGTTCCGGAGTGAGGCGGCGCGAAGTAGGGGTCGCCGGGAGCAGGCCCAGCGGTGACGTCGAGTAGCGCGGCACTGTCACGCACGTTCCGGGTGAGCACGTGCTCGGTGACCATGCCGCCGAACGCGTCGCCGTATCGCGGACCAAGCGGGTTGCGCGCCCGGGTCGGCTTGAGCCCGAAGAGCCCGCAGACAGACGCAGGAATGCGGATCGAACCGCCGGCGTCATTGCCGTGTGCCACCGGGACCATGCCCGAGGCCACTGCAGCAGCCGACCCCCCGCTTGAGCCGCCAGCGCTGCGGGTGGTGTCCCACGGGTTGGCCGTCGCGCCGAACAGTAGCGGCTCCGCGGTCGGGGCCATCCCGAACTCCGGGGTGTTCGTCTTGCCCAGGATCACGAACCCGGCGCGACGGAGGCGCGCGACGTACTCCTGGTCGCCACGCGAGACGTAGTCCTCGAGGTACGCCGATCCTTCACACATCCGGATGCCGTCCACCTCCGCGCAGAGGTCCTTGATCAGGACGGGTACACCGGCAAAGGGTCGATCCGCGTTCATCCGGGCGGCGGTCTCGAGTGCCCGCTCGAAGTCCTCGGTGATGACCGCGTTGAGCACCGGGTTGAGCTGCTCGATGCGGGCGATCGCCTCCTGGACAAGGTCGACCGGGCGCACGAGCCGGCGATGGACGAGCTCTGCCTGGCCGAGGGCGTCGAGCGCAGGGGGCAATTGGCTGGATGCCGCGCCAGTTGCGGCGTGGGTCACGGCGACTGTGTGGGTCATACCCCGAAGGCGTGAGATCAGATCTCACAGGTCGTGAGGCCGTCCTCACAGCCTCCAGCTGACGGTTTCTCTTGGCTGGTAGACACATGCCCGCCCAGTCCGGATCGAGCCGCGGAGATGAGCGGCGAGCTCCGGGTGCACGGCCTCGATCCGACGCAACGCCTCCTTGATCCGCGCCGTGACGGTGCTTCGTGCTCGTTCTCCGGGATCGCCGAGCCTGCGCGGCCGGCCGGCCAGGCCCGTTGCCGAGCGCAGCTCGGCGATGATCGCGTCCCGTTCGTCCTCGGCGTTCTCCAACCGGGCTTCGTCCCCGTCGGTTCGAGCCTCGGTGATGGCCGCGTCCAGGGCTTCGATGCGGCGGCGGTACGTCGCTCTGGCTGTGTCGTCGAGCACGGGATCAGATCCTGTCGTCTGCTCGGCCGGGCCCCCGGCCAACACGATCGAGCTGACCTGCTGACCCGGGTTGGCGAGCAGGACGGCCAGGTCTCGCAGCCCCTTGTAGTCCGGCAGATGCGCTGTCGTGCCGGCGTACGACAGCCGCCATACATCCCCATCTGGTCGGAAGGTTGCTACCGCCTGATCCGCTCGAGCCAGTTGGGCCAGCAGCGCGGCAATCCGAGTCGCCCACGGCCTTGCGCCGAGCACCCGCGCGAGCTCAAGAGCCGCGCTCAGGTGCGTCCGGGCGAGGTCACGCTTGCCGCAGGCCTCCGCGGCAAGACCGAGGTAGAGATCCACGGGCCCCACGACGGACACACCGCCGCCGATCACGATCAGCTCGCCCGAGTGAGGGAGTAGGTATTCGTAGCAACGGTCACACAGCTCTGTCGCTCCTGACCGCCAGCCAGCCTCGACCGAGAAGGCCGCCGCTGCCAACGCCCGCCAACGGAACAGGCTTCGCACCTCAGGCGGCGGCGCGGAGGAGAGCAGGGCCGCGGCCGCTTCGACGTCGCCGTCGGCGAGCAGCTCCATCGAGCGCTCCTCGATCAGGTAGTCAGGGGGCATCAACCGGCCACCGACCTGTTTCTGACGTGCTCGGATAGCCGTCGGTGCGTCGCCGCGGCCGACGTCAATCGTGACGAGCTGCGTGACATAGACGCCGAACCCGTCTGGTACCTCGAGCCGGGTGGCCAACTCGTAGGTCGCGGCGATGTGTTCCTCGACCTCCGGGACGCCGAGCATCGAACTCCAGCCGTCACGCCGGCTGCGAGCCATATACCCCAGGACCGGTTGTCGTGTGCGCGTGGCGAGACCCTCGACCTCGTCAAGCGCCAACGCTGCCCCAGGGTCGCCCATCTCGAGCAGGGCCACGTAACGACATAGCAATCCCTGGAAGGCAAGGTCGGGTGCGTGGCCTGTCGCCACGCGCCAGAGCTCCTCGCCCAAATCGCGTCGCTCCGCTGCCGTACCGGCCCCCCAGATCACGTCGTGGCGGGCGAACAGGCACGTTGCTAGCACCTTCGGGTCGTCGAGCCGCAGGGCAATCTCGATCGCCTCCTGCGCCAACGACCCCGCGCGTTCAGGATCGGCGTCCGGTCCGTCCGCCAGCTCCCTGGCCAGGGTGGCGGTCACTCGGGCGAGGAGTGGGCGATCCTCGTCGGTCGCGCCCAACCTCGATCTAGCGGTGTGCAGCGCCGCGATGACCGGCGCACGAGTGGTCTGAGACTCGGCACCCACCTCGTGGAGTCCCAGGGCGGCGAGCCCCAGACTACGTGCGGAGTCTCCGTCGCCCGCGCGCTCTGCCAAGCGCTCATAGCGCTGCCTGGCATCCGCGAGCTGTCCGGCTCGGAGCATGGCGTCGGCAAGTGCGAACTCGCGTTCATCGCTCGATGTGGCGCTCACCGTCAGCGCCGCCTTCAGATGGCTCACTGCCTCCTCGTACGCCTGGGTGGAGGTCGCCTCAGCCGCGGCCTGGTCGCACCACGACGCGGCGTCCTCGGGAGGAACCGCGGGCACCGCCGCCACTGCGTGCGCAGCCAAGCGTGCAGAACGCATCGGGAGGCGCGGCAGCTGCTCGATGGCACGGACCAGGCGGTAGTGAGCGTTGCGACGCTCGTCGAAAGTCAGGCCAGCCTGCAGATGCTCTCGAACCAGGTCGTGCACGAACCGGTGCTGATCGGGCGCGCCGGTCTCCACGAGGCCCGCGTCCAGAGCCGGAGCCAGTACCAGTGACAGGGTGGATTCAGTCAGCTCATGGGCTTTGGCCACCGCCTTGTCCTCGAATGCGCGGCCGATCAGCGAGGCCGTGCCCAACACGGCGACGGTCTCGTCCGGGAGAGCGAGAATGCGCGACGCCACAGCGTCCTCGATCGCCGCAGGCAGTCGAGCTTCGGCCAGACCCGTGGAGAGGATTCGCGCGATCTCACGGACGAAGAACGGGTTGCCTGCGGTGCGTTCGGTCACCCTCGCGACCAAGTGGGCTTCTTGCCTGCCACCGGCCGCCTCGGCCAGAAGCTCCGCGACAGCGTCGTCGGTCAGGCCGCTGAGTTCCAGGTGGAGCGTGGCACTGTCAGCGACCAGGTCGCGAAGCGGATGTCGCTCGGGTAAGGCCCCTCTCCGGAATCCACCAGCAAGGAGGATGGGGTCGCCGCGGAGATCGCGCGTAGCGAAACGTAGTAGCCGCAGGCAGTCGGCGTCGGCCCACTGGAGGTCATCGAGAACGAGAAGCACCGGCGCGCGTCTGGCCCGACGCCGCAGGCGATCCGCAATGGCGGAGAAGAGCCCGAACTGCCCGGGATCGCCACCCTGGCCCTCAGTCACCCGTTGCAGCTCGGCAAGCAGGTAGGAGTCATCGTCCTCGATGGTGCTGAGCAGTCGCTGCCACGGCCAGAGTGCAGGTGCACCTTGGCCGTCCCAGCAGGTGCCGCGGGCTGAAGCGCCACCGAGTCCCAACGCCTCCTCGGCGAGGTGGTCGAGCAGTGACGTCTTCCCGATCCCGGGCTCGCCAGAGATCAGCACCAATCCTCCATGGCCCGCGAACGCCTGGTGTAGGGCGGAACGAAGCGCCGAGAGTTGGCCGTCGCGGCCGTAGAGCTCGCCCATGCCTTCAGTGTGGCGTGTAGGGACGGATCAGCCGAGGCTCCGCTCCATGGCAACCGCCGCAGCTTGTTCGATCGAGTCGTGAGTGATCCATCCCGCGACGAAGGAGCAGTGCTGCTTCGGAGCCGCTCACCGATCGACGAGGCTTTGGGCCAGTTTGTCCATCGCCTGGTCCCAAGCGGCAGACGCTCCCGCGACTCCCGCTGCGGGGAAGGGCCCTTGGCGCAACTGAAGCCGGGTACCGCCGGTTTCCTCGGTCAGCTCGACAGTCATGGTGACACTTGTGCCGTCAGGCATCGTGTCGGTGACGACGAGGAGGTGTGGCTCGGTGGCCGCGGTCACCGTCCCGCTCAGGGGCATCGCCCGATCGCCCATCACCATGGTGAGCGCCCAAGGGCCACCGACACACGTAGAGCGTCGATCTCGATCGAGGTCTCGACGTCGACAGCCATGTCGCGAGACTAGTCGGCCAGTTCGGCGCGAGGGAGGTCGGCAGCTGCGTGGACGGCGCCCTCGTGGAAGAACGCCACAAGCGAGGCGACGTCGGGGAGCTCCGTCAGCAGCCGCATCGCCCCGAAGTCCTGGTCCCAGAAGGCACCTTCCCGCTGTGCCCACGGCCCAACGTATGCGTAGGGCTCTGGTACGTGGGCGTCGCCCGGGGAGACGCCGTAGTTCACTTCGGCGAGAGAGATGCCGACATCGAAGTGCTCGGGCCAGAGCACCGGCTGCTGGTCAGGTGCGAACGCCCGCATGGCGGCATCACCACGGGCGAACGCGTCCAGCAGCACGAGGGCGGCGTCGGGATCAACCACCACCGGCTCGTCGGGGGCCACACCGGGGCCGTCGGCGTACACGTCGCGCAGCGGGCGCGCCTCGACACCCGACGCTCGGGCCAGGTCGGCGAAGGTGCCGCCGAGCGGGAGCCTGCCCTGCGGGCCGACGAGCTCGAACCCGTCGACCCGCAGGTCGGGATCGGACACGGTGCCGAACCCGCCGGGCGTGACCCGCAACCGGATCGAGCCGCAAGTGTCGTACTGCGGCCCCGCGAGCACCAGCTCGGCGATGCCGTGCAATGACCGTCGCGTCTCTTCCAGGTGCGCGTAACTCATGCGGTGACCTCCCTGCTCGAACATTTTCCTCAGCCTGCGTAACGCCGGGGCGGTCACAGGCACTGATCTTGCGGAGACGCCGTACTCGGACGGTGCTCCTGCCGATACGTGTCAGGAAACCGAGGAGGCGTTACATGCCATCGCCAGAGCTATCAGACAACGACTTGTCTGCAGCCACGTGGCATCCGGTCAGCGCAGTCGACGTGCCCGAAGAGGGACGCGTTCGCAGCGTCACCGTCGACGGCCGCAGCATCGCCCTGACGCGATGCGGGGCCACGCTCGGAGCCTTGGAGAACCGCTGTCCCCACCAGGGTGGGCCGCTGGGGGAGGGCTCGATCGAGAAGGGGCTGCTTCGGTGTCCCTGGCACGGCTACGACTACGACCCGCTGAGCGGTCAGTCGCCAGGCACCTTCGGCGACGCCGTCAGCGTGTACGACATCGACGAGCGCGACGACGGCGTTTACGTCCGGCTCCCGGAGCGTATCCAGGTCGAGCGGACCGTCGCCGACGTTCTCGTGGAGACGCTCGTCGCCCACGGTGTGACGCGGGTGTTCGGGATGGTCGGACATTCGAACCTCGGCTTCGCCGACGCGCTCAGGCGCGCCGAAGAGCGCGGCGAGCTGTCCTTCATCGGGATCCGGCACGAGGGAGCGGCGGCCTTCGCCGCGAGCGCCTACGGCAAGCTGACCGGCCGACCGGCAGCGTGTTTCGCGATCGCCGGTCCCGGCTCGACCAATCTGCTGACCGGCCTGTACGACGCGAAGCTGGACCAGTCACCGGTCATCGCGATCTCCGGCCAGGTGCCCTCCAAGGTGCTCGGCAGGGGAGCCTTCCAGGACCTGGACCTGTCTGCGGTCTTCAAGGATGTCGCGATCACGTCGACCACGGTCCAGTCAGGGAGTGACCACGCCGAGCTGGCCGCGATCGCGGTCAAGCGCGCGCGGGACGGCCGCGGTGTCGCGCACCTGGTCCTCCCGGACGAGGTGCAGGCCCTGCCATCAGATGCTCCGGCCGCATCTCCCGAAGGACGCTACTCCGACCGCTTGGTCCGGCCGGACACGGCCGCCCTGGACCGCGCCGCCAAGCTCGTGATGGATGCCAAGCGGCCAGTCATCATCGTCGGGCACGGCGCGCGGGGAGCCGAGGACGAGGTCACCGAGCTGGCCGAGCGGCTGCACGCGCCCGTGTTGACGACCTTCAAGGCGAAGGGCCTGGTGCCAGACACCCATCCGCTCGGAGCGGGCGTGCTTGGTCGCAGCGGTACCCCGGTCGCCAGCTGGTTGATGAACGAGGCAGACCTGCTCGTGGTGATCGGTGCGTCCTTCTCGAACCACACCGGGATCGCGCCGTACAAGCCGATCGTGCAGATCGACGACAGCCCCACGTCGATCGGGCGCTTCGACGCCGTGACCGCCAACGTCCTCGGTGACGCGGCGGTCGTGGTCGCCGCGCTGGCCCGCGCGGTCGCCGATGCCCACCCCGAGGACCAAGGTCCCGACGTGGCCGAGCGGTGGGCGATCTGGCGCGCCGAGAAGGCGAGGCGTGTGGCCGACGACCGCGGGGTCGGAGTCTCGGCGGCGGCCGTCTTCGCGGCGCTCTCCGACCACCTTCCGGAGGACGCCGTCGTGACCGTCGACGTGGGCAACCACGCCTACTCCCTGGGGCGCTACCTCGAGTCCAAGGGTCAGCCGGTGTTGATGTCTGGCTACCTCGGCTCGATCGGGTTCGGGTACCCCGCGGCGATCGGCGCCTGGGCAGCGGATCCCGACCGTCCCGTCGTGGCCGTCACTGGGGACGGCGGGTTCGGGCAGTACGCCACCGAACTCACCACGGCGGTGAAGTACGGCATCCCGATCAAGCACGTGCTGCTGAACAACAACGCGCTCGGCAAGATCAGCAAGGAGCAGCTCGCCGCCGACTATCCCGTCTGGCACACCTCGCTGCACAACCCCGACTGGGCCGGCTACGCCGAGCTCTGCGGCGCCACGGGCATCAAGGTCACCAGCCGCGACCAGCTCGACGCCGCCATGACCACCCTGTTCGCAACCGCCGGCCCTGCCCTGCTCTGCATCGAGCAGGACGCCGAGCTGCTCTGAACCACCCATTCGAAGGAGAGAACCAATGACCCAGACCGCAACAGCTCCCACCGAAACCAGCTTCGCCGACCTCAAGGCTCTGTTCATCAATTGCACGCTGAAGCGATCCTCGGAGCCGAGCAACACTCAGGGGCTCGTCGACATCAGCCGGCACATCATGGAAGCCCACGGCGTGCAGGTCGACGTCGTGCGCGCGATCGACCACGACATCGCCACCGGCGTGTGGCCCGACATGACCGAGCACGGTTGGGAGACCGACGACTGGCCCGGGATCTTCGAGAAGGTCAAGGCCGCCGACATCCTGGTGCTCGCCGGCCCGATCTGGCTCGGCGACAACAGTTCGATCATGAAACAGGTGCACGAGCGGCTGTACGGCGGCTCGCACCTGCTCAACGACCGCGGGCAGTACCTCTACTACGGCCGGGTGGGCGGCTGCTTGATCACCGGCAACGAGGACGGGATCAAGCACTGTGCCCACAACGTGCTCTACACGCTGCAGCACATCGGCTACACCATCCCCCCGCAGGCTGACGCCGGCTGGATCGGCGAGGCCGGTCCCGGCCCGTCGTACCTCGACCCCGGCTCTGGCGGCCCCGAGAACGACTTCACGAACCGGAACACCACGTTCATGACCTGGAACCTGATGCACCTGGCCCGCCTGCTCAAGGACGCCGGCGGCGTGCCGGAGTACGGCAACCAGCGCTCGGAGTGGGACGCAGGCTGCCGCTTCGACTTCGAGAACCCTGAGTACCGATGACAGGCGCTACGCTCCGGGCGTGGTCACGTCGAGCATGGACGACGCGATCGTGGCGGGTGTTTGCTCCGGTGACGAAGCCGTCTTCGCGCAGCTGCTGAATGACTGGTCACGATCGATGTTGCTGCTCGCGCGCACCTTTGTCTCATCGGAAGCCTCCGCCGAGGACGTCGTCCAGGACACCTGGCTGGCCGTCATCCGGGGCATCGACCAGTTCGAGGGCCGGTCGTCGCTGCGCACCTGGGTCTATCGGATTCTGGTGAACACCGCGAAGAAGCGCGGCGTCCGGGAGAGCCGGACAGTGCCGTGGAGCAGCCTCGCTGGCACCGACGAGGACCCGGGCCCGACGGTGGACCCGGCGCTGTTCCGGGACGTTGACGACGAGTACCCGGGCGGGTGGCGCTCGTTCCCGAAGGAGTGGCACTCGGCCGAGGGCAACGTCCTCGCCGGCGAGGTGCGCGCCACCGTCCGAACGGCGATCGACGCGCTGCCCGACCGTCAGCGGATCGTCATCACTCTGCGCGACGTCATGGGCCACACCTCCGAGGAGGTGTGCCAGATGCTCGAGCTGTCCGGTGCCAACCAGCGGGTGCTGCTCCACCGGGCCCGCGCCGCCGTACGCACCCAGCTCGCGTCGTACCTGGAGGTGGAGCGATGAGCGACCCCACCTGCCAGGAGTTCGTCGAGCTCGTCACCGACTACTTCGAAGGCGTGCTCGACGCGGACATCGCCGCAAAGTTCGACGAGCACCGAGCGCTCTGCGCGGGCTGCGAGACCTACCTGCAGCAGCTGCAGCAAACCGTGTCCCGGCTGGGGGAGATCCCTGTCGAGAGCCTCTCCGAGGGGATGCAGTCGACGCTGCTCTCCGCCTTCCGCGACGTCCGCCGCTGATCACCCGCTCGCCGCAGTCCCCGAATCGAGAAGCACATGCCCGACGTCGAGTTCACCAACCTGTTGATGGTCGCTGTCATCGCCCTGCTGGCCCCGTTGACGCTCGGGCTGACGCCGGGGCTGCGGCTGCCGGCGGTCGTCCTGGAGATCGTCGCCGGCATCGTCGTGGGTCCTCAGGTGTTGGGGTGGGTGGAGGTGGATCTGCCGGTCTCCATCGTGGCGCTGCTGGGCCTGGCGTTCCTGCTCTTCCTGGCCGGCCTCGAGATCGACGTCCACCAGCTGCGCGGACAGGTGCTACGGCTCGCCGTTGTGGGGTACGCCGTGACGCTCGTGCTCGGACTCGTCGCAGGTACGTGGCTCGACGTCGCTGGCTGGGTCGGGAGCCCCGGCCTGATCGCGGTAACGCTCTCCGCGACGTCGCTCGGCCTGGTCGTGCCCGTGCTCAAGGACGCGGGTCAGGTCGATTCCCGGCTCGGCCAGACCGTGGTGGCGGCCGCTTCGGTGGCCGACTTCGCCGCCATCGTGCTGCTCTCCTTGCTGTTCTCCGCCTCGGACACGTCGACCGGGAGCCGGCTGGTCCTCCTCGTCTCGTTCGCCGCCCTGGTCGCGGCCACGGCCGTCGCAGCCACGCTGGTCGCCCGGTCCCGTCGGTTGTCCCTCACGCTGACCAGGCTGCAGGACACCACAGCCCAGATCCGGGTGCGTGCGGCCGTCGTCCTCCTGGTGGCCTTCGTTGCACTCGCCGAGCAGTTCGGGCTGGAGAGCATCCTGGGTGCGTTCATGGCCGGCGCGGTCGTCGGGTTGGTGGACAAGGACTCCGCGTCGCACCCCAACTTCCGGCTGAAGCTCGAGGCGATCGGGTACGGCTTCCTGATCCCGGTGTTCTTCGTGAGCGGCGGGTTGAGGCTGGACCTGAGCGGGCTGATGGAAAACCCGGCAGCGCTCGCGCGGGTCCCTGTCTTCGTGATGGCGCTGATCGTTGTCCGCGGGCTCCCGGCGCTGCTGTTCGGGACGCTCTTCGACCGCCGGTCGGTGATGGCTGCGGGACTGCTCCAGGCCACCTCGTTGCCGTTCATCGTCACCGCAACGCAGATCGGTGTGCTGACTGGCTTGTTGAGCGGGGTGACCGCGGCGGCCATGGTGTGCGCAGGGCTGCTGTCGGTCGTACTGTTCCCGGTCGCGTCCCTGGCCCTGCTCCGCGCGGCGCACCAGGACCCACCCCCGGTCCGTGCGTCCAGCTCACGGACCGATGAGCAATCGGGCCAGAACGACGGGTGAGCGGACGGGTCAGTCCGCTTCGTCCTCGGGGTGCGCTCCGGCTGGGTTTTGCTGCCGCAGCACCCGGAGGGCGTAGAGAACGAGAGCGACAGCGACAGTCATGCCCAGCAGCAGGGAGAGGTTGGCGGCGTAGTCGCGCAGCAGGATCGCCTTGGACTCAGGTTGGGTCCCCCGCCGCTCGATGAGGGGTATGGCGATGACCGTGATCAGCCCACCGACGATCAGTGCGCCTTGCAGGTAGCGACGGGCGCGCGGTGGCACGCGCGTGAGCGCGACACCGGTGCCGACGGTGATCGGCGCGATGATGCCGTCGTGCAGCGCGACGGCAGCGGCCAGCCACAGGATGAGAACGAAGAGGTCACCTGCATCGAGCTCGGTGACGAGTCGGAAGACGCCGAACGCCAGCAGCAGTCCGCCTGCGACGCCCAGTGCGATGCGGTACTTGCGCACTCAGGTCACCTCGATCCGGCGTAGCCATTTGGTGTTCAGGACTCCGGGCCGGTTGGGGGCGATCAACCTCACGGGGTACCCGTGGTCGATATCGAGCCGCTCGCCGTTGATGTGGGTGGCGAGCAGGGCGGCGGCGACCTGGGGCCCCATCAGCATGCTGTGGTTGTAGGGGCTGTTTTGCTGCAGTGAGAAGACCTCGACGCGCGAAGCCGCATCGCCGCCGGCGCGGTGGACGAGGTCGATCACCCGGATGCCCCGCCACTCTGCGCCGACGCTCCATCCCTCGACACAGCTCAGTGGGAAGGCCCGCGTCACCGTTGCCATCGACTCGAGCTCGGCCAGAGTGAGGATGTACGGCGTGGGGCCGCTCACCTCGAGGCGCCAGTCGTCGGCCCTGGCCAGCGTGAGAACGCGCGCCGACTTGGCGGTCTTGTTCACTGGGACACCCTGCGGACCCTTGGAGGCCTGCCTGGTTGCCAGCAACCCGACTCGCGACAGCGGCGTGACGGTCTGGCCGACCGTGGTGAGGACGATGGCTCCGATGCCGGCGCCGACAGTGACGAACAGACCGCGCCGATCCATCGCCGGCATCGTCGGCGGCGGAACCGCTCCGGCGTTGCTGTGCGCCAGCGGGTTCTCGTTCCACGGAACCTCGGTCAAGACGTCGGCGTCGGCGAGCCTTGCCTGGAGGCCGTACTTGATGTCCGGCAGCTTCAGCCCGATGTGCAGCAGGATGGACCCGATCACCACGTAGCCCAGGTAGCGATGGGTTGATGGGAACGACCATGGCCAGGGATACCAGTTCAGCGTGTTCAGGAACCCGGTCGTGAGCTGCACCAGTGCCGAGGAGACGAGCACGAACACCGAGAGACGCTCCAGCGCGTGCTTGATCGACCGGATGGGCGGCCAGCGGAACAGGTTCGGGTAGACCGACCAGAGCTTGACCAGCAGCAGCGGGATGGTCGCAACGCCCGTGGCCACATGCAGGCCCTGCGTCACGCGATAGGCCTGCACCGGGTGTGCGGGTTCAGGCAGCCACGCCCACGGGTGGTACTGGTAGTGGCTCAGCATCCCGGTCACGAAGCACACCGCGAAGCAGATCCCCACGGCGCGACCCAGACGAGCCGTGACCGCTGTCGATCTCAGCGGGCTTCGGAAGTGGGGCCACCATCGTGGACGACCCGATCGATTGCTCCCCGTGGCCTCAGGTGTGGGCGCCGGTTGCATGACTTCATCATGCATTCCAAACCCTCCTCATCAGCCAAGCCGTAAGATTCCTGTAAGACGCCAGCTCGTCGGTGATGGCGCGGATCGACCCCGGAACCGTGGCTCCGGGGTCGGTCCTTGGTGACCTGCTGAGTGCATCAGGCCTTGTGGGTCCTGGTCAGTCGCCAGGGGTGGTGCTGACGGTGATCTTGGCGATCCCCACCAGCAGGCCGGGCTTGACGGCGTCGGTCTTGAAGGTGTCGTTCAGCAGGGGTGCGGCGACCGGGGAGATCTCGACCTTGGTGCCTTCGAGCGTGGCCGTTCCGTTGCCGGAGCTGAGCGGCTTCAGCGTGCGGCCGTCCAGCTTGAAGAGGTAGGCGCTGGTGACCGCGGTCTTGCCGTTGACGGTCACGTCACCGTAGACACGCGAGACACCCGGGTCGACGTTGAGGTTGGTCAGCTCGACCTTGGTGCCACCGGCGCTCAGGGAGAGACCGGAGCCCTCGTGCTGGATCTGGCCGATGACGTACGGCGAAACGGTGCCCGGCTTGAACACGGTGACGTTGCCACCGGTGATCGGGAAGATCAGCGCGCCCTGGTCGAGCTTGGCGCTGCCGACAGTGCCCGGGGTCAGCTTGAGCGTGGTGAGTGCGTCCACGAAGCCCTGGTCGAGGGCGATCTGGGTGTCGTTGCCGGTCAGCGAGTCGATCGCGGCGACCGGCTTGGGCGCCGACTGCGTGGTGGATGACGCGTTGCTGGTGTCGTTGCTGGTGCCGCAGGCGGCGACCGAAAGGCTGGCCGTGGCAACGAGCGCAATGGCTGCGAGGCTCTTGCGGCTCTTGGTCGAGAACATGGTGGTCATTTAGGAAACACATCCTGGAAGCTAAGGTGTCGTTCTTCTGTCACACGGTCGTTCGACACGGGCGACGAAGTGGATTGGTCTCGGTCTTGCCGTTGGGTTGGCAGACTGCGTGCATGTCCGACGAACACCCACGCATCGCCGTCATCGGCGGGAGCGGCTTCTACGAGTTCCTCGACGACCCGACAACGGTCGAGGTGAGCACGCCGTACGGCGATCCCTCCGCACCGATCGCGGTCGGCGACGTGCGCGGGCGCTCGGTCGCGTTCCTGCCACGCCACGGGAAGGGTCACGAGTTCCCGCCTCACCGGATCAACTACCGCGCGAACATGTGGGCACTGCGCAGCCTCGGCGTCCAGCAGGTGCTCGCGCCGTGTGCCGTCGGAGGTCTTCAGCCCGAGACCCAGCCCGCCACCCTTGTCGTCCCGGACCAGCTGGTCGACCGTACGTCGAGCCGGATCCAGACCTACGTCGATACCGGAGCTGCGCACGCCCCGTTCGCAGATCCGTATTGTCCCGACCTGCGCGCCACTCTCGTAGCCGCGGCGGGTGATGGCGTGATTGACGGAGGGACGATGGTTGTCATCGAGGGGCCACGGTTCTCCACCCGCGCCGAGTCGCAGAGCTATGCCAGGTCGGGTTGGACGGTCGTGAACATGACCGGCCATCCCGAGGCGGTCCTGGCCCGTGAGCTCGGGCTCTGCTACGCCACGATCGCGCTGGTCACCGACCTCGACGCCGGTGTGAGCAAGGAGGAGTCGGTCGACCAGGCGCAGGTGTTCGCGTTGTTCGAGAAGCACATCGGCCGGCTCAAGGAGCTGCTCGCCGACGTGGTGGCCGAGGTCGACGGGGTCGGTGGCTGCGGGTGCGCAGACTGGCTGGACGACGTCACGCTACCGTTCGAGCTGCCCGGTCCGGCATGAGGATCCTGCTGACTGGTGCCGCCGGCTTCATCGGTGCCGCGATCGATGCGCAGCTCACCGCGCGCGGCGACGAGGTGGTCCGGGTCGACGCGCTGATTCCCGAGGCGCACGGCTCAGATGCTGTTCCCGGACCTGACGTCCAGCGGCTCGACGTCCGTGATGCGGCGCATTGGGCCGACCTGCTCGACGACATCGACGTGGTCTGCCACCAGGCGGC
The DNA here is from genome assembly GCA_963742785.1 of uncultured Actinomycetota bacterium. Taxonomy (GTDB): domain Bacteria; phylum Actinomycetota; class Actinomycetes; order Propionibacteriales; family Nocardioidaceae; genus Marmoricola. The sequence goes on along the minus strand of CAVUNI010000004.1, from coordinate 2,375,929 downwards.
GATGGTCGGGGCCGGCGTCACGGTGGCCGACCTGCCGTCGTACGCCGCCCACAACGACCTGGGGACCGCGGCCCTGCTCGCCGCGATGCACGAGCGCGGTGTCGATGCCCTGGTCCTGGCCAGCTCGATGGTGGTGTACGGCGAAGGTCGCTACGCGTGCACCGAGCACGGCGAGCAGCAGCCGCCGGCTCGCAGCCGCGACGCACTCGAGGCCGGTGACTTCGAGAACCACTGTGCGCTCTGCGGGCAGCCGTTGACCTGGGAGCTGGTGCCGGAGGACGCGCGGCTCGACCCGCGCAGCAGCTACGCCGCCAGCAAGCTCGCGCAGGAGCACTACACGCTCGCGTGGGCCCGGCAGGCACGAGCGCGTGCGATCGGGCTGAGGTACCACAACGTCTACGGCCCCGGGATGCCGCGCGACACCCCCTACTCCGGCGTCGCGGCGATCTTCCGGTCCTCCTTGGAGAACGGGAAGGCCCCGCTGGTGTTCGAGGACGGGGGCCAGATGCGTGACTTCGTGCACGTCGACGACGTGGCCCGTTCCAACCTGCTCGCAATCGACGCGGTGACCGATCGGCCGGCCGAGTCGTGGGCGGTGTACAACGTCTGCTCTGGTACGCCGGTCCCGATCATGCGCGTGGCCGAGCTTCTGTCCGAGGCAGCCGCGGGACCTGCCCCCGAGGTGACGGGCGACTACCGACCGGGCGACGTGCGCCACATCGTCGCATCGCCTGAGCTGGCGTCGAGCGAGCTCGGTTTCACGGCGGAGATCAAGCCGGAGCAGGGCATCCGGGCGTTCGCCACGGCCCCGCTGCGACGCTAGCTCTCACCAGCCGGTGAAGAGCAGGTGCTGCACCGCCAGCGCCAGCAACACCTGGATCGCGACGCCCGCACGTCGCCAGCGTTCCGGCAGCAACGCACACGCCACGAGCAGCCACGGCACGAACGGGAGCCAGATCCGCTCGACCTCACCCTTGCTCATCTGTGACAGGTCGGCGACCAGGACCATCGCGGCGGCGGCCCCGGCCAACCACCGCACGACACGCACCGCATCGACGCCGACCTCGCTGGCGTGACGCCCCAACGTCGTCAGCCCCGCCCACATCATCGGTCCGGCGCTGAAGGTGAGCGCGGCGAGGTTGCCCCAGATCCAGTACGTCGCAGGCCGGTTCCGTGCCACCCCCGCCCAGTAGCGGTCGTGCAGCGCCGGTAGCGCCTCCCACCACCAGAACCCGAAGGCGCCGTACGCCGCGACCACCGCGATCGCAGCGAGGACGGCCCAGGGGAGCGGTCGCCAGGTGCGCGCGACGACCAGCACAGCGACCGCGAGGAGGCCGAGCAGGGGGAGCCCGTAGGACAGCATCACGGAGTACCCGAGCAGCAGTCCGGCGACGAGCGACCAGAGCACGCTCCGGCGTACGGCGCCCGCGGCCAGGGTGGCGATGCCCCACGCCGCCACTGCCGCGAACACGGCGTCGGCGCTGACTGCCTGCCAGACAGCTGTCGGCGCGAACACGAGGAACGGCGCGGCTCGACGGGCAACCACCTCCGCGCCGAGCAGTCGCAGGGTCACGAGCACCGCGACCGCCGTCGAGGCGGCCAGCAGGGTGACGACGAGACCCGCCGCCCAGCCGCTGCCGAGCCCGATCCGGTCGAGCCACACGAAGAAGCTCAGGGCACCGGGTGGGTGACCGGCGACGTGCACCGGCCAGTTGGCGTCGGGGATGTTGTCGGGCAGCCCGTCGTACGGAATCCGCGCGACCCAGTCATGCAGCACGGCCGACAGGTCGGTGCTTCGGGCCGTGCGGAGGTACTCGTACTCGCTGTCCAGGATCTTCGCGATTCCGTTCTTGCCGTCGACGAACGCGAGGCCGAACATCCACGCCAGCCCACCGGCGTACGACGCGAGCAGCAGAGCGGGCCAGGGCAACCGCGCCGCGAGAGGGACTGACCACCAGACCGCCAGCACGCCGACCAGCACCGCGGGAACGGTGCCCGGCCCCAACCGCGGGTCCCAGATCGCGTGCAGCGGCGGGAAGTGCCGCACGTGCACGTCCCAGCCAGTGATGGCCGGCAGTGCCATCGCGACCGTCGCCAGGACCAATCCGAAGGCCAGGCCCACGAACGGCGCGACGCGGGCAGGCCGCGCCCTGGCTTGAGTCATGGTGCCCAAGGGTAGGGACAGGCGCAGCGCGGACCGCGGTTCCGGCGGCGACGGGTGCAAGTGTCAGCCTTTGTTAAGGATTGCCGGCCCCGCAACGGGCTCCGTCGCATCTACGGTGAACAGGTGTCCGACCAACCAGCCGTGTGCGACGTCGTGATCCCATGTCGCGACGAGGCTCCTGCGCTGCCCGCACTGCTGGCCAAACTGCCGTCAGGGTTCCGTGCGCTCGTGGTCGACAACGGCTCTCGGGACAACACTGCCGAGGTGGCGACCGGGTGCGGGGCCACCGTGGTCGACGAGCCACGGCCCGGTTACGGGGCCGCCGTGCATGCCGGCCTGGAGGCCGCCACGGCCGACTACGTCGCGGTGATGGACGGTGACGGGTCGATGGACCCGGCAGACCTGGTGCCGCTGCTCGATCTCGTGGTCGCAGGATCAGCCGACCTGGCGGTGGGCCGGCGCCGGCCGACGCGTCCGGGGGTCTGGCCCTGGCACGCCCGGGTCGGGAATGCCTTGGTGCTGTGGTGGTTGCGTCGCCGCATCGAGCTGCCAGTGCACGACATTGCGCCGATGCGGGTCTCCCGGCGCGACCGGATGATCGACCTCGGCGTCGAGGACCGCCGGTTCGGCTACCCGGTCGAGCTGTTGCAGCGGGCGGCGGCGGCGCGTTGGCGGTTCGTCGAGCGCGACATCGACTACCACCCGCGCGCAGCCGGGACTCGCTCCAAGGTGTCGGGCTCGGTCGTCGGCACCGTCCGTGCAGCCCGTGACTTCGCACGGGTGCTCTCATGAAGCCGGCGGTGATGTTGGTGGTCGCGAAGGCCCCCGTCAGTGGCGCGGTCAAGACCCGACTCGGGCGCGTCGTCGGGATGGAGCGCGCGGCCCAGCTCGCGGCAGCGGCACTGCTCGACACCATGGCGGTCTGCGTCGCGGCGTACGGCGTGGGCCGGTGCCACCTCGCCCTCGAAGGTGACCTGGCAGATGCAGAGCTCAGCGAGGACTTGCTCGACGCGACTGACCGCTGGACGGTGCACGCCCAGCGCGGCGACAGCTTCGCGGAACGACTCGTCAATGCCCACCACGACACCGCTGCGGCTTCCGGTGCGCCCGTCGTGCAGGTCGGCATGGACACCCCACACCTCGGAGAACAGACGCTCACCGAGGTCGGGTCGAGGCTCACCCACCCGGACGAGGCGGTGATCGGACCCGCGGTCGACGGCGGTTGGTGGCTGCTCGGGGTAGGCGGCCCGCACCTGCTCAGCCACCTCGATCGGGTGCCCATGTCCACACCCCAGACAGGGGACCTGACGCGTGAGGCGCTCGTCAGAGCCGGTGCACGGGTCAGCTTGGTCGAGACCCTTCGCGACGTTGACGAGCTCAAGGACGCGGAGTCGGTTGCCGCGGCGGCTCCCGGAACGCGGTTCGCGAGGACCTGGCGATGACGTCGACCCAGCCGCTCACACCGGAGTCGTCCGAACCCGCGGAGTCGCGACTCAACGCCGTCCACGACTCGTTCAGCGACGTCTACAGCGACGCCTTGCGCGGCGAGTCCTGCCGGGTGCGTGGGATCTTCCCCGGCGACCAGGAGCTACCGGTGCGCGACTGGGTGCGGCCGGTGAGCCATGCCGACCGGGCTCTGCTCGACCACTGCCGTGGCGCCACCCTTGACGTGGGCTGCGGGCCTGGCCGGATGAGCGCCCACCTGGCCGAGTCCGGGCACGTGGTGCTGGGCGTGGACATCGTGCTCGAGGCAGTGCAGCAGGCCAGGCGTCGCGGCGTCGCGGCGCTGCGACGCAACGTCTTCGACACCCTGCCGGGGGAGGGGCGCTGGGACACGGTGCTCCTCGCTGACGGGAACATCGGCATCGGCGGTGACCCGGTCGAGCTCCTCCGACGGGCATCGGAGCTGCTGAACGGCGCCGGGCGCGTGGTCTGCGACCTGGCCGCTCCCGGGACGGGAGTCCGGCACCATGACGCCGCGTTGGTTACCGACCTGAAGCGGTCGCGCTCGTTCCCGTGGGCCCAGGTGGGACCCGAGGCGGTTGGACGGCTCGCTGGGTACGCCGGTCTGCGCCTCGCGCACCTGGGAGACCACCACGGTCGTTGGTTCGCGGTGCTGGTGCGATGAGGCGTCCGCCGAGCTCATCCCCGGCATGGCGCAGACTGGTCCATCGGGAGGACCAGAAGCAGGGAGGTGACTGATGGCTGCCGTACTCGTCGTCGACGACGACGCGACCGTGCGCGAGGTCGTGATCACCTACCTCAGCAAGGCCGGGCACACCGTCACCTCGGCAGCGGACGGGTACGCCGCCCTCGCTTCGGTGGCGCAGTCTCCACCAGAGCTGATCGTCCTCGACCTGATGCTGCCGGGAGTCGACGGGCTCGAGGTGTGCCGCCGGTTGCGTGAGACCAGCGACATCCCGGTGATCATGTTGACGGCCAAGGGAACCGTCAGCGACCGGGTGGTTGGCCTCGAGCAGGGCGCCGACGACTACGTCACCAAGCCGTTCAGCCCACGCGAGCTGGTGCTCCGGGTCGACTCGGTGCTCCGTCGTACCGGCGAGCCGCCGCCGTCCGGCGGCCCCGTGCAGTCGGGCGACATCGTGGTCGACCCGGGATCCCGACTCGTCACGAGGGACGCGGCGCGGATACCGATGACCGTGCGGGAGTTCGACCTGCTGCACCACTTCGTGTCCCATGCAGGCAGGGTGTTCTCGCGCGAAGACCTGCTGCGGGACGTCTGGGGCTGGTCCTTCGGCGACGACTCGACGGTCACCGTGCACGTACGCCGCCTCCGCGAGAAGCTCGAGGCGGACCCGACCCATCCGGCGCGCCTCGTGACCGTCTGGGGCGTCGGGTACCGCTGGGAGGAGGCATGACCCACGACGAGCTGGTGATCATCGGGATCGCCGCGGGATGCGCCACCTCGGTCGGGGTGCTCGGCCTTGGCGTGGCGTGGGCACTGCGTGGTGCCAGCCTCCGGTGGCTTCCCGCCGGGGTAGCGCTGGTGGCCTCGGCCGCGATGATCGCGGCGGTGGTGGGGACCGCCCGCGCGATGTTCATCTCCGACCACGACTACGTGGTGGTGCTGTGGGTCTGTCTGGTCGCCGGCATCGTCTCTGCGTGCTTCGCCTCGCTGGTGGGTGCTGTCGTCGTCCGATCCTCGAGGCAGCTGCACGAGGGTGCGCGCCGCTTCGGCGAGTCCGGTCGCTACGACGCCGAGGTCACCGGCCCTGCCGAGTTCACGGCACTGAACGAGCAGCTGCGGGAGACCTCGCGCAAGCTGGCTGAAGCGCGCGAAAGGGAGCAACGACTGGAGGAGTCGCGGCGCGAGCTGGTCTCCTGGGTCTCCCATGACCTGCGTACGCCGCTCGCGGGACTCCGGGCCATGGCCGAGGCGCTCGAGGACGGCATGGTCGACGACCCCGCGCGCTACCACCAGCAGATCACTGCGGAGGTGAACCGAACGGTCCGGATGGTCGACGACCTCTTCGAGCTGTCCCAGATCCACGCTGGCCTGCTCGTGCCGTCGCCCCAAACAGTGGCGCTGGGGGACCTGGTCTCAGAGTCCCTGGCCGCGGCGGAGTCCGTCGCTGCGGTCAAGGGCGTGCGCCTAGATGGACGGGTCGACGCAGACGTGCTGGTCCATGTCGACCCCAACGCGATGTCCCGCGTGATCGGCAACCTCCTGATGAATGCGATCCGGCACACGCCCAGTGACGGGTCGGTGCAGATCCGCGGATGGTCGCGGGCCGACACGGTCGAGCTGAGCGTGCGCGACAGCTGCGGTGGCATCCCGCGCGAGGACATCGACCGGGTCTTCGACGTGGCCTTTCGTGGCGGCGTGGCCCGAACCCCGGATTCCGAACCTGTCGTCTCAGGCAGCGGGGCGGGTCTCGGGTTGGCCATCGTGCGTGGACTGATCGAGGTGCACCACGGGCGTGTCGAGGTCGAGAACGTCGAGAACGGCTGCCAGTTCGTCGTGACCATCCCGACGACCCTCACATCGGCCTGACCGGAGAACCGCCCCGGGGGACTAGACCGCTTGGGATTCGTCACCGGGCGGCCTTCGAGGCAGCCACCCCGTGTGTTGGCACGGGGGGCGGCCACCACACGAGATGGCTGCTTGCGCCCAGTGTGCGCGACCGATGGAGCCAGTGGCCTCGCGGTCTAGCCCCCTCGCGTCTGCGGGACGGCCCGCTGCGACTAGGGCTCCGCTGTTGCAGGGCAGGCCAGACGTCTGGCCGGCCCTCGCGGAGGCGAGTTCGCGATTCACCTCGGGCTAGGCGTCTCCACGGGGCAGGGACTGCAAGTAGGCCTCGACGCTGTCGCGTTCACGACGACGTTCTCGAAGGGTCGCGCTCGCCTCGGCGGCGTTGACGCGTGCGACGTCTTGGTTGAACCGGCCCGGGTCGGCCAGAAATCGGTTCGCCAGGTACCGCAAGGTGCGCGCGACCAGGTGCGCAGTGGGGGTCCTTCTCGTCATGCTCCCCCGCAGGTACGTCCCAGGGCCGAAGCGTTGCTCCGATCGGGGGTGCCGTGCAGGGACACACATCTGTGTGAGCGGTGTGTCCCTGCACCCCCCCTGATACCGCACCCGGGAGTGGGCGCGGAATCTCGCGGCACTGGTTGACCGCCAGAATTCTTGAGGCGGCTACGCATGAGAGCTCGCGGGGAGCTCGAACCACACGTCTGCGCCGCCGCCGGGTGCTTCATCTGCGCCGACTCGGCCTCCGAGGGTGGACACGATGCGTGCGACCGAGCCCAGTCCGATCCCGTGGCCTTCCACCTCGGTGTTGGCGCGGGCGAATGGGGCGAAGACATCCATGCGGCGCTGCGCTGGAATACCGACGCCGTTGTCGGTCATCGATATCCGCCACCCCGATGAAATCTGGCTGGCTGAGATGGTCAGCCGGGGATGTACGTCGGGCCGGGCGAACTTCACGGCGTTGGTGAGCAGGTTCTGGAGCACGGCGTACATCGCGTCCGGGTCCGCGTAGACGACCGGCAGCCAATCGATGTCCAGCCGGGCACCGGACACGTCGAGGAGGTGGGAGGAGTCGACCGCAAGCTGGTTCGCCACCTCACGCAGGTCAACCTCGACGAGTGCAGGACCCACCGGTGTCTCGTGGACCTCCATGCGCTGGACGAGCATCCGCTGCATCCGGTCCGCGGCTCGTGTGGTGCGGGCCAGCAAGGCCGCGACGGTCGGGTCCGGGCTCTCACCGAGGTGCTCGTCAAGCATCTCGAGATTGGCGATGATCGACGTCAGCGGAACCAGGATGTCGTGGCTCAGCTCGGCGACCTGCTGCGACGTCAGCTTCGCCATGACCACCTCCCGGGGCAAGACAGATCATTGCCACCGGGGTCTGGGGTGGTCGGAGCCTCCGAGGTCTGGAGAGGCCAAAAACGAAGTTGGAGTCTATGCGCGTGGGAAACGTCACGCCACAGGCACCCTTACCCAGCCGGACACATAGTGAAACCAGCAAGGCTGCGGACCGGTACGGTGAGGGCAACTCGACGTCGACTGTTTCGCAGTATCGCCCGTCTGGTCAGGTGCCTTGGTGCCGCGGACGACGAGACGGATCCAGCCATGTACGACCACTCCCTGTTCCTGCGCACAGTCTCGGAGTTCAGCGCAAGACTCCTCAGTCCGTACGACGTGGACACGGTTCTTCGAGAGCTGATGGAACGGTTGACTGCCGTTCTCGGCTTGGAGCGGCTGTGGTGATGGCTGACATGGCAACCAGCTACATGGTCAACGCCTCGAAACTGCGCCAGCAGGAGCAACTCAATGAGAAGCTTCAGCGCGCCCTGGACTCGAGAGTCATCATCGAGCAAGCAAGGGCATCGTGGCCAACACGCATGACACAACCGTCGAGCGGGCCTACACCGCATTCGCACCCACGCCCGCAACCACAATGTCGCCGTCGGGTCCGTCGCCGAGGCCATTGTCCGCCTGGGCCTCAAGATCTGACCTGACGACCACTTCCCGCGCGCAGGGAGACGCAACGCCCGTCAACGTGCCGCCGGTGGCACCAGCCCGGGAGGGAGTCCGTACATCTGGTCCTGCGCGATCTCGACGATCGCCGGCAACTCCTGCTTGAGTGCCTCCGTCAGCGCTGACGCGACGTCCTCGTCACGGGAGACGCGTACGCCGTACCCGCCCAGGGAGCGTGCGAACTCGGCGAAGTCGGGGTTGCCGTAGAAGACGCCGAGGTAGCGGGATCCGTGTGCCGAGCGCTGTCGATCGCGGGTGTTGCCGTAGGCGTCGTTGTTCATCACCACCACGACAACCGGGATCCGCTCGCGAACACAGGTCTCGAAGTCCTGCGCCACCATCCAGAAGCAGCCATCACCGTTCACCGAGACGACCCGCTCCTCCGGGCGGGTCAGGGCAACGCCCATGGCGGCAGCAAAACCCCATGCCATCGCACCCCCGGCGGAGCCGAGGAACCGGCCCTGACGCGGAAGCTTGAGATAGCGGTGGCTCCAGGGTCCGAAGCTGGGTGTGTCCTGCACGATCAGCCCGGCGTCGTCGTCGACCAGTTCTTGCAATGCCTTGATGACGGCGATGCTGCTGACCCCGTCTCCGGGTTGGTCCTCGGCGAGCGCGGGGCTGTCGAGCGAGCTCTCCGCGAGGTACGTCGCTCGAAGCTCGCGCAGCCTCTCTCGGCGCCCCCCGGGGGCCTCCTCGGTCACCACGTCCTGCAGGTGCTCCACGAGGGCAGACGCTGTGGAGGCAGCGTCCGCGACGATGCCGACTTCAGGCAGGTAGACCCGACCCAGCTCGTCGGGATCGACGTCGACGTGCACCAGTCCAGTCTCGTCGGACACCAGGGTCCAGCGCTTCGTGCTGAACTCGGAGAACCGGCAGCCGAGCGCGAGCAGCACGTCAGCCTCGCGCACAGCCCGCTCGGTCACCTCGTGGGCGCCGTACCCCATCGAGCCCAGGAACACCTCGTGGTCGTGCCCGACCCGGTCCTGTCGGAGCCAGGTCGTGACGACGGGAGCCTGTAGCCTTGTCGCCAGCGCGACCACCGCGCTCTCGTCGTGCACCCCACCTCCCACGATCACGATCGGGCGCTCGGCCGTGGTCAGCAGCGTCGCCGCCTCGGCGACCGCATCGTGCGCCGGCCCGGGCAGGTGGCTGCGACGTCTGGGCGCCGGACCCACGTCGTCAGCGACGGTGGCCTGGAGGAGATCCATGGGGAGAGACACCACGACGGGGCCGGGCCGTCCGCTCACAGCAGTGCGCACGGCCCGCTGCAGCAGTTCCGGGATCCGCTCGGGCCCGTGCAGCTCGACCGCCCACTTGGCCATCGGCGCGAACGTCGACACGACGTCCATCTCCTCGAAGGCGCGCCGGTGGACGATCGAGTCCGGCACCTGTCCGACGAGCAGCAGGAACGGCACCGACTCGTCGAAGGCGTTCTGGACGGCGATCGCGGCGTTGGCGGCACCCGGCCCGCGCGAGACCAGTGCTACGCCGAGCCCACCCGCTCGCGAGACCCCGTCCGCGAGGAAGCCCGCCACCTGCTCGTGCCGGGTGTGCACGAAACGGATGGCGTCCTGGCGGGCGAGGCTGTCGATGACGTCCATGACCGTGGTGCCGGGTACACCGGCGACAAGCTCGACGCCCTCGGCGGTGAGGCACTCGACCACGAGGTCGGCGCCCGTGCGGGCAGGCGTGGTGGCACTGGTCACGAGATTCCTCCTGTCGGAAAGTTCCATGGTGTGGGCGTTGACACACCAGAGTCCACCGTGGAAGAACCGTTTTCTGCAGCACAGAGTTTCGCTCTCGGGATCGCGCTGCACCGGCGTGGGTCGCGCACCCCCTGCGCCGGACCGGAGTCCGTGCGCTGGGAGAACCCGTGTCCATCCACGTCATCAGCATTGCCGCTCTCGTCCTGGTCTTCGTGATCGGCACCCTGAGACCCATCAACATCGGTGCACTGGCGCTGGTTGCCACGTTCCTCGTCGGCACGCTGGCGGCGAACGAGGCCGTGGACGAGGTTCTCCAGGGCTTCCCGCCGGACCTGTTCGTGCTCCTGGTGGGCGTCACCTACCTGTTCGGGCTCGCTGCGGTCAACGGCACCCTGGAATGGCTCATCGATCGCGCCATCGGACTGGTGGGGGACAGGCGGGCCCTGGTTCCCTGGTTGATCTTCGCCTTCTCGGCGGTCCCGACCCTGGCGGGTGCGCTCGGCCCGGCGGGCGTCGCCATGCTGGCGCCGCTGTGCCTGCGTCTGGGCGACCGCTACCACATCGATCGTCGGATGGCGGCGCTGATGCTGATGCATGGTTCCTGCCTTGGCAACTTCTCGCCGCTCAACGGCCTGGCCGTCATCGTCCGCCAGGTCTCCGACGCCAACGGCCTCGACGTCTCGGCGTCGGTGCTGTTCTTCGGCAACGCGGCCTACAACATCGTCCTCGGCGTGGTGATCTACCTGCTCTTCGGTGGCCGCACGCTCATGCGCGAGGGGCGCCGTACCCGGGGGGCAGGGAGGAATGGCAGCACCGGCACGTCCGGCAACCCGGACACCACGGGCGGCTCACCGAACGACGGCCGCGGCGAGGGTGTGGTCACGAGCCAGGAGACGGGAACGACGCTGCTTCGCCAGGAGCTGCAGATCCCGGACCCCAAGCCCCTTCGAATCGACCAGACCATCACTCTCATCGTCATCGTCGCCGTGGCCGTCGGTGCCTTGGTCTTCGACTTCGAGATCGGCTTCCTGGCCCTCGCCGCGGCCTGCCTGCTTCACCTGCTCTTCCCCGAGCAGATGAAGGGGGCCGACAAGCAGATCGTGTGGAGCGTCGTCCTCCTGATCTGCGGTGTGGTGACCCTGATGGGTGCCCTGCAGCGTTACGGCACGGTGGATGCGGTCGGCGAGGGCATCGCCGGTCTCGGGTCGGCCCTACTGGCGGCCCTGCTGCTGTGCGCGGTCGGAGCGTTCACCTCCGCCTTCGCTTCCAGTGCGGGGCTGCTCGGTGTGCTGATCCCGCTGTCCGTCCCGCTTCTCACATCCGGTGACGTGGGTGTCTCCGCAACCGTCCTGGCTCTTGCGGTCTCGGCGACGGTCGTCGACTCCACACCGTTCTCGTCGGTCGGTGCGCTCACGCTGGCCAACTCCCCCGAGGAGGAGCGACCCGCGTTGTTCCACACGATGCTCGTGTGGGGGCTGTCAATGGCGGTGACCGCACCACTGATCACCTGGGTCGTCTTCATCCTCCCCAGCTCTGCCTAGCGGTCGCTTAGAACCAGAAACCCAGGAAAACCGACGTCGACCGAGGAGCAGCGGATCTTATGACCGACCTGAGCAAGGTGCTCACGGATGTACGCCGCGGCATGGTGCCGGCGCACATCTACAACGACCGTGAGGTCTTCGAACTCGAACGCGACCGGGTCTTCTCCCGCGCGTGGGTGTTCGTGGGCCACGAGTCGGAGATCGCAGCACCAGGCGACTACGTCGTACGCCGCGTGCTGGAGGACTCCTTCATCGTGACCCGTGACGAGGACGGAGAGATCCGCGCGCACTTCAACATGTGCCTGCACCGGGGCATGCAGGTCTGTCGAGCCGAGATGGGCAACGCCAGCCACTTCCGCTGTCCCTACCACGGGTGGTCCTACCGCAACGACGGCCGCATCGTGGGTCTGCCGTTCCACAAGGACGCCTACGGTGGCGAGGACGGGTTCCGGCGCAAGGGGCAGCGTCTGCTGCCGGCACCAGGGCTGGCGACGTACAACGGGATGATCTTCGTGACCCTCGATCCCGACGCTCCACCGCTGGAGGAGTTCCTCGGCGACTTCCGCTTCTACCTCGACTTCTACACGCGACAGAGCTCGGCGGGGATCGAGCTGCGGGGACCGCAGCGCTGGCGGGTCAAGGCCAACTGGAAGATCGGTGCGGAGAACTTCGCCGGCGACATGTACCACACGCCGCACACGCACACGTCGGTCGTCGAGATCGGACTGTTCCGCGAACCAAAGGCCGCGAAGCGCAAGGAGGGGTGCACCTACTGGGCGGGTCCGGGCGGGGGCACGACCTACAAGCTGCCGGAGGGAACGCTCGAGGAGCGCCTGCGCTACGTCGGCTACCCCGAGGAGATGGTCGGGAGGATGAAGCAAGAATGGTCCACTGACCAGCAACGCGTGGTGGGTGAGGACGGGTTCATGGTCAGTGCGGCGTCGGTCTACCCGAACCTCTCCTTCGTCCACAACTGGCCGCGGGTGGCCGACTCCGAGGACGTGCTGCCGTTCATCTCGATCCGGCAGTGGCAGCCAGTCGGTCCGGACGAGACCGAGGTGTTGTCCTGGTTCGCCGTGGACGCCGAGGCGCCTGAAGAGTTCAAGGCTCTGTCCTACAAGGCCTATCTGATGTGCTTCGGGTCCACCGGCATGTTCGAGCAGGACGATGTCGAGAACTGGGTCTCGTTGACCAACACAGCGGCCGGCTCGATGGCCCGGCGGCTGCGCCTGAACAACAGGATGGGGTTGCGTGAGGACGGCTCGGAGGTCACCTCGCCGTTGCAGGCCGACCGGTTCCATGGCCCGGGGGAGGCGCGCGTCGGTTATTCGGAGTTCAACCAGCGGCACCTGCTCGCGCGATGGGCCGATGATCTCGAGACTCCGCCGGGAGGGCCCACCTCGATCGGGGTGGCAGGCACTGCGTCTGAGGCGGTGAGCGGCACATGACGCCGTCGTACGAAAGGGGCAACGCGGCCGTCGACGCGGCGACCGAGGACGCGCGATCACGTCACCTCTCCCCGCTCGGGGCGCACGCCAGCACCGTCTCCCGGATCGGCACGAGCCTTCCGTTCGACGACGAGCGTCACCTGGTGGCTCATCGGTGGTTGGTGGACGAGGCGTGGCTGCTCGACGCCCAGGCGTACGAGGAGTGGCTGGACGTTCTCACCGAGGACGTGCACTACCTGATGCCGGTCCGTGTCACGACGGCCCTCGGGGCGGGCTACGACACCGCCCCCGGGATGGCCCACTTCGACGAGGACAAGTACTCCCTGTCCCGTCGGGTGGCACGCTTCCTCACCGAGCACGCCTGGACCGAGGATCCACCTTCCAGACTGCGTCACCACCTGACCAACGTGCGCACCTTCGCGACAGAGGCCGAGGATCACCTGGTGGTGGAGTCCGCGACGCTGCTGTACCGCAGCCGCGCCGACGTGCGCGACGGGTCATTCGTCTCAGCCGGACGCGAGGACCTGCTTCGGCGCGAGGACGGCGTATGGCGCCTCGCCCGACGCCATATTGCCGTTGACGACTCGGTGATCCGCATGCAGAACCTGGCAATCTTCCTGTGAGGCCCCGATGACTTTGCGCTGGGAGGGTGAGGATGCCGACGCCGCAGCCGCTCGCCGGGCGGCCGCCGAGCGCGAAGAGTTGCTGGGCCACGCCATCGGGGACCCGATCGTGGTGGCCAACGAGTTCGCCGAGGTCCGCGTACGCCTGGTGGAGACCCGCAACGGTGCCCGGCTGCTCGTCGAGTCACCCAAGTCCGGCCAGTGGGTCGCACTGTGCCCGCTGGAAGCGGAGGCCCTGACCTGGCAGTCGACGGCCACGTTCTCGGCGATGATCGGCAACCCCTACTCGTCCTTGGTGTCCGAGAACGAGGACGAGGCCGGCCCCGGCGGAGAACTGGAGGCGCCGGCTACGGGTGGCGAGGCATGACGGGCTGGCTCGAAGGGCGCCGCGCACTGGTTGTGGGAGGCGGCTCGGGTATAGGGCGGGCTGTCGCCGAGACCTACGCAGCCGAGGGTGCGCAGGTGGCGGTTCTGGAGAAGGCCTCGGCCAAGTGCGACGAGCTCGCCGGTGCACTGCCCGGAGTCGTCGTCACCGAGGGTGACGCCACGTCCGCCACCGACTGCGCACGTGCCGTAGGCGCGGCGGTCGACGCGTTCGGCGGCCTGGACACGCTCGTGTCCTGCGTCGGGGTCTTCGACTACTACCGCAGCATCGTCGACCTTGACGCCGACATCCTCGGACCGGCGTTCGAGGAGATCATGAGTACCAACGTGCTGTCTTGCCTGTACGCCGTGAGGGCCGCACTCGAACCCCTTCAGGACAGTGGCTCGGGCGTCGTGCTGCTCACCGAGTCGACCTCCGCGTACCAACCCGGTCGTGGGGGTGTGCTCTACGTCGCGTCCAAGTTCGCCGTCCGAGGCCTGGTCACCGCTCTCGCCCACGACCTGGCACCCGACGTCAGGGTCAACGGGGTGGCACCGGGCGGCACCCTCGGAACCGACCTGCGTGGCCTTTCGACCCTGGGGCTGCAGGAGCGCAGCCTCGGGTCGAGCCCCGATCGTGCAGACGACCTGGCTGGTCGAGTGCCGCTGCACGTGGCCCTCGACGCCGAGGACCACGCCTGGAGCTACGTGTACCTCGCCTCGAATCGTGCGCGCGGGATCACCGGTCGCACCGTGCACTCCGACGGCGGCGCAGGAGTGGGTGGGGCGCCACGCAAGCGCAGCTGATCCATCGCGAGAGGAGAACCAGATGAACCGAGCCGATCCCCGCACCGCCTACGCTCGGGACATGGCCGTCGACCTGCCCGCCGCCTTCGAGCACGGAGCCTCCCCGCAGTACCGGATCGAGTCCGTAGACAACGCGCTGCGCGTCATCCTGCTGCTCAGGGAGCAGCAGCAACTGCGGTTGACCGAGGTCAGCCACTACCTCGGGGTTGCGTCGTCCACGGCTCATCGGCTGCTGAGCATGCTGGCCTACCGCGGGTTCGTTCGTCAGGAACCCGGCACGAAGAGTTATGTACCCGGTCCGTCCCTGGACCACCTGGCGATCGCGCTGCTACGACGCCTCGACGTCCGTGAGCGAGCACGGCCTGTCCTGGAGCGACTCAACGCGGAGCTCGACGAGACCGTCCATCTGGGTCGGCTGGAGGGTCGAGACGTCCACTTCATCGACTCCCTCGAGAGCAGCCGCGCCCTGCGCGTCGGGGGTCGCCTCGGGCGCTCGGTTCCCGCGCACTGCACCTCCAACGGGAAGGCGATGCTGGCTTCCCTGAGCGAGCAGGAGCTGCTGGCCATCTATCCCGGCGAAGAGCTCGAGCAGATGACGCCGCGCTCCATCGCGACCCGCACCGCCCTGGTTGCCGAGCTCGACACCGTCCGTCGCCGCGGCTATGCCACCAGTGAGGGTGAGTCAGAGGAGGGGGTGGCCTCGATCGGCGTCGCGCTGTCCACCATCTCGCCACGACACGCGGTGAATGCCTCGGCCCCACTGCTACGTCTCGACAAGGCCACCCGGAAGCGAATCCTCGAGCTGGTACGTCAGGCGGTGCAGGAGATCGACCAGGTGCTCATCTGACCACAGCCGGTCTCGGTCGTCCGGATGTCAGCAGCTCTAAGCGGCTCCGAAGCGCACGTGCACGTTCTTCGACACGGTGTAGGACTCGAGCTCCTCGAGATCCTCCTCGCGGCCGATCCCTGAGTCCTTTACGCCGCCGAACGCGGTGCCCGGCGTGTGTCGGGCGACGTCGTTGACCCAGACGTAGCCGGCCTCCACGTCTTCGGCGAAGCGGTGGGCCAGGCCCAGGTCCCGGGTGAAGACCGACGCCGTGAGGCCAAAGGAAACGCCATTGGCGATACGCAGTGCCTCCTCGTAGTCGTGAAAGGGCATCGCGGCGAGCACCGGGCCGAAGATCTCCTCCTGTGCGAGTCGGGAGTCGGGCTTGACGTCGGCGAACAGCGTCGGCCGGACGAACCGGCCCCGCGCGAGGTCCCCGTCGGTGACTCTGTGGCCGCCAGCGACGAGGCGAGATCCCTCCTCGTGACCGATGTCGATGTAGCGCAGCACCTTCTCCAGCTGCGGCTCGCTGACGATCGCTCCGGTGTCCGTCGCCTCCTCCTCCGGCAACCCCGAGCGCATGGCATCAAGCTTCTGACCCAGCCCCTCCACGACGTCCTCGTAGATCTCGGAGTGCACCAGCAGCCGCGAGGTGGAACCGCAGGACTGCCCCTGCCAGGTGAAGTTCATGCCGCGCTGCGCGGCGTCCACGGCCGCGTCGATGTCAGCGTCGGGGAAGACCACCAGCGGGTTCTTGCCGCCGAGCTCGAGGGTCACGTTCTTGATGTTGACCTCGGCCGCTCGCGCCAGCAGCTGGCGCCCCGTCGCCACCGAGCCGATGAAGGCCAGGCGACGTACCTCCGGGTGTGCGACCAACGCATCACCGGCCTCGGCGCCGTACCCGGTGACGACGCTGAGTACGCCGGGCGGCAGCACGTCCCGGGCGAGCTCGGCCAGCCGGATCGCTGAGAGGCTGGTGTACTCACTCGGCTTGATCACCACGCAGTTGCCCGCGGCCAGGGGTGCGGCGATCTTCGAGACCGCGAACATCAAGGGATGGTTGAACGGGATGATCCGCCCGACCACTCCCCAGGGCTGGCGGATCGAGTAGTTCAGGCGGCCGCTGGTCGTCGGGACCGTGTGTCCGCGGAGCTGCAGCACCAGACCGGCGTAGTAGCGCAGCTGTGCAGTAGCCATCCCGACGTCGTTGCGCATCTCGCTGATGGGACTGCCGTTGTCCAGGACGTCCAGCGCGGCGAGCTCCGCTGCGTGCGCGTCCACCAGGTCGGCCAGCTCGTGAAGGATGTGCGCGCGCTCGTGCGGACCACGACGCGACCACTCGGGAAAGGCATCCAGACCGGCGCGCACGGCGTCGTCGACGTCCACGGCATCACCGGCAGGAAAGCGCGCGACGACCTCGCCCGACGCCGGACAGACCGAGTCGATGTACGCCCCGCTGTGTCCGCTGCTCGGAGTGCCGCCAATGGACATTGGTCGGGTCTGGACGTCGCTGCTCAACGCGGCCCCTCTCTCGTGTGCCTGCTCTCGGGCGAACCTACGACCGCTCGAGACCGGGACAGCGTCCTGAGGTCTCAGATTCTGTTTGCCAGAATTCCGACCGCCTCGCTTCCACGCTGCGGGAGAGTAGGTTTCGGCCATGCCGGGAGCCCAACCGCCGCAGTACGCCATCGTGTCGGTCGACCGCGCGCTCCAGGTGCTGCTGATGCTCGAGGAGGAGGCCGTCCGGGTCAGCGACGTGGCCGAGCGCCTCGGCGTGGCTCCCTCGACCGCGCACCGGCTGCTCTCGATGCTCGTCTTCCGCGGCTTCGCAGTCCAGGACGAGAGCCGTACCTACCGTGCCGGTCCGGCCCTGCACCAAGGACCCAGCGAACGCACGGCCTCTGAGCTGGTTGCCGTGGTTCGGCCGCATTTGCAGGCGTTGAGCAATCGGCACGACGAGACAGTCCATCTGATGACGAGACGCGGCACTGCGGTGTCGTTCCTCGAGAGCGTCGAGGGACAGCAGGCGCTGCGTGTCGGGTCGCGCGCTGGCGCTGTGATGCCGGCTCACCTGTGCTCCGGCGGTCGCGCGATGCTGGCCGAGCTCTCTCTCGAGACGCTCGCGGAGCTCTACGGCAGCGAGCCCACCGAGGACGTCCCGGACGTGCGGAGGCTGCACCGGCTGCTGGTGGCGTCGGCTCGCAGGGGATACGCCCTCAACTTCGGTGACACCGAGCGCGGCATCCACGCCATCGGGGTGACCATCCACGATGCCGGCGCCCGCGGCGAGGCGGCGATCAGCTTGTCGGTGCCCTCGCTGCGGCTGCCCCGCAACCGGGCCGCCGAGGTTGCGGAGTCCGTTCGCGCCACTGCCACGGCCATCGATGCCGAGCTGGCACAACGGTGATTCTGCACGACAGAAGTGGTGTCTGCACCACGGGATGAACTGGCTAGAGTCCCGGCATGGACGAGATCAAGAAGCTGGTGGCAGCTGCCTCACGCGTGCTCGGGACCAACGGAGCGGGCGACCTTGTCTGGGGGCACGCTTCGCAGCGAGACCCGCAGGGCAGGGGCGTGTGGATCAAGGCCTCTGGGTGGGGCCTCGAGGAGATCACTCCCGATCATGTCCAGCTGGTCACGCCCGAGGGTGAGGTGCTCGAAGGCGCCGGGGAACGGCATGCGGAGTACCCCATTCACACCGAGATCATGGCCGCACGACCGGACGTGGGTGGTGTCGTGCACGTGCACAGCCCTCACTCAGTGGCTCTCGCCGCTGCGGGTGGCACGCTGCGACCCGTCAGCCACGCCGCCAACTACTTCACACCGCACGGCGTTCCTCGCTTCACCGAGACTGCGGACCTGATCCTCACTCCAGAACTGGGGAAGCTCCTGGCAGAGAGCCTCGGCTCGGCACGGGCTGTGTTCCTGGTCAACCACGGCATCGCGGTCACCGGACCCGACCTGCGCGAGGCGACCGTCGGTGCGATCCTGCTGGAGATGGCTTGCCAGCAGCAGCTCCTCACCGCTCAGTACGGCGGTATACCGACCTGGTCCGATGACGAGGAGTCACGGGCCAAGCGCGAGCACATCTACCATCAGGCCGCGATCGAATCCGTGTGGGACTACCTCGTCCGGCAAGCACCGGGAGCCTGAGCGGCGTACGCCGATGCGCGGCCACACCCGCCGGGTCAGGCTCAGGAGCGTGTGGACTCGAGCATGAAGCCGGAGAGGTACTCCGTGAGCTCGTCCACGCCGTCCAGGGGCAGCACGTCGGCGACGTACTGGTCGGGGCGCACCACGACCAGAGCACCCATGTCCCGGTCGATGCCACGGGTGTCGAAAAGGTCCTGTGCGGCCGGGGTGAACACCTTCTCGTAGTCATGCAAGCCGTAGCGTCCCTTCGTCGGCAGCAGCAGCGGGGGCAGCTCGGTCGGGTCCACAAAGGTGTGGTGCTGCTGCAGGACTGCCCGTAGGTCGAGCACGGCGTCCGGATCTGCGCCGGCAGGGGTGAACCGGAGGATCGGTGACTTCTCGTCCGCGGCGAGCCTCTCGCACAGGGCGAGCAGTCGTGATCCCTGGTCCCGCACGTCGAGGCGGTCAGCGAATGCGTAGAGCCGCCAGCGGCCGTCGGCCTCGTGGACATGCCCCAGCTGCATCGGGCGCGCGTCTGCGAGTCGGACGACCGGGACGGAGTGGAAGCGGCTGCCGATCGGGTAGCCGCTGGCGAGGTGTTGCCAGGTGTCCGGACCGGTGAGCAGTCCCGGCGCGTACCGAGTCGCCAAGCCGGCGGTGTAGCGGCCCTGCAGAGCGAACTGCTCCTGCAGGGTCGGTGTGTCCGTCCCCGCCTCGACGGTCGGTCGAGCACTCATGGTGGCCGCCCACTCCTTGTCGAAGTCGATCAGCTCCTGGGCGACCGCCTGCCGTTCGGCGCTGTAGGTGCGCATCAGCTCGGGTGCGCTCCGCCCCTCCAGCACGGCGGCCAGCTTCCAGCCGAGGTTGAAGGCGTCCTGCATGGAGACGTTCATGCCCTGGCCTGCCTTGGGGCTGTGGGTGTGGCTGGCGTCGCCGGCCACGAAGACCCGTGGGGAGCGCATCCCCTCGTCCGGAAGGTCGGGAACGTCGTCGAACTTGTCGGTCAGGCGCTGGCCGACCTCGTAGACCGACCACCACGCGATCTCCTTCACGTCCAGGACGTAGGGATGCAGGATGCGGCGAGCCGTGTCGATGACCTCCGAGGACTCGATGTGCCGGGTCCGGACGCGCTCGCCCGGGGCCAGGCGGTCCATCTCGACGTACATCCGGAACAGGTAGCCGCCCTCGCGCGGGATGATCATCAAGGTCCCCGACTCGGACTTGATCAGTGCCTTGTGCCGCACGTCCGGGAAGTTCGTGACCGCGAGGACGTCCATCACGCCCCAGGCGATGTTGGCGGAGTCGCCTTCCAGGTGACGCCCGATCTGCTGACGTACGACGCTGCGCGCCCCGTCACAACCGACGACATAGCGCGCGGCGACCGTACGCGCGGTCGCCTGGCGGTCGTCCGTGGCCGACCGCAGGGTCACGGTCACAGGGTGCTGTCCTGACTCCGCGACCGCCAGCTCGGTGACCTCGAGCCCGTAATCGGGCTCGAGCCGGCTGGCCGATTTCTTCATCGACTCGAGCAAGAGGTCCTGGACGCGGGCCTGGTTAAGGATCACGTGCGGGAATTCCGAGAGTCCGTCCTCGACGTCCTGGATCCGTCCGGTGCGGATGACCTCGCCAGGGGAGTCGGGGTCGGAACCCCAGAACACGGTCTCGGTGATCCAGCAGGACTCCCTCAGAAGTCGCTCACTGAGTCCGAAGGCAGCGAACATCTCGACCGTCCGGCACGCGACACCGTCGGCCTGGCCGAGCTCGAGCGGGCCCTCGCGTCGTTCGACGATACGCGTCGTGATGTGCGGGAACCTGGCCAGCTGGGCGGCGAGTACGAGCCCTGCGGGGCCCGCCCCGACTATGAGGACGTCGACCTCGTCGGGGAACTTCGCGTCGGAGCTGTGGGTGGGGTGCGCCGGGGCCACGTCGGGGTCTCCCGGCTGGAAGCCGTTGAGGTGAATCTGCATGCTCCGCGCAGCCTCAGCTGAGCGCGGGTGGCGTGATCGCGTTGTCCTTGATGCTCATCGGTTCACGTCGTCCCTGGTGTCGAGGTCGTTGAAGACGGCCATCGGCCGCGGCACCACTGTGACTCACATTTCTTTCAGCGAGAACTCCCATTCTGTTGTGAAGAACGGGTCGGCCCGGGGCAGCGATCAGGCGTCGTCGACGCGCTGCTGGATCGTGATGCGAGTGGTTTGGGGTTGACAGTCTCGGGAAGGACTGTTGGACTGACCTTCACTCCAAACCTCGGGGAGACACAAGTGCCAGTGCCGCGATACCGACTGACAGTCGACACCGGCGGCACGTTCTCGGACTTTGTCCTCCTCGACGAGGAGACCGGCCAGCACCGGATCCTGAAGGTGCCCTCGACGCCGGACGACCCGGGCCGGGCAGTGCTCGACGGCCTCGACCTCCTGCGCGAGGAGGGCATCGCACCGCAACACATCGTGTTCTTCTCCCACGGGACGACGGTGGCCACGAACGCGCTGCTGGAGGAGAAGGGCGCGAAGGTCGGCCTGGTGGTGACCGAGGGCTTCCGCGGGATCTACGAGACCATGGAGCAGAGCCGCCCCTTCGGGCCGGCGGTCTTCGATCTGCGCTATCGCAAGCCGGCGCTGCTGGCGACCGGTCGGCGCACTGCCGAGGCTGCCGAGCGGGTCGGCGCGGACGGCCGGGTCCGCCGGTCCCTCGACGAGACCTCGATGCAGACCGCGCTGGAGCGGTTCGAGCGCGAGGGTGTCGAGTCGGTCGCCGTGTGCCTGCTGTTCTCGTTCATGAACGACAAGCACGAGCGCAGGGTGCAGGAGGTGCTGCGCGAGGCCCATCCGGAGTGGTGGGTCTCCACGTCTTCGGACCTGCTGCCGCAGATTCGTGAGTACTACCGACTCAGCACCGTCGTCATCAACGCGTACGTCTCGCCGATTCTTGGTCGCTATGTCGAGCAGCTCGAGCACGACCTCGACGAGCGCAAGGTCGCACCGAGCAGTCGGTTCACCATGCAGTCGAACGGTGGCTCCTCACCCTTCAGCAGCACCTCCGGGCGGGCGGTTGGCACCATCCTCTCCGGCCCCGCCGGCGGCGTCACTGCGGGCAGCGTGCTCGCGCGGAGCGCCGGCATCGCCGACATCATCACCTTCGACATGGGCGGCACCAGCTGCGATGTCTCCCTGATCCAGGATGGCGAGCCGCTGGTCACCGACCGCAGCAAGATCGGCGGCCGCGACATTGCGGTGCCGATGCTTGACATCAACACCGTCAGCGCCGGCGGCGGCACGCTCGCGCACGTCGACGAGCACGGCGGCCTCCACGTGGGCCCGGAGAGCGCAGGCGCTGTCCCGGGGCCGGCCTGCTACCAGCGCGGAGGCAGCCTCCCGACCGTCACCGACGCGAACGTCGTGTTGGGCTATCTCAACCCCGACTCGCTCCTCGGCGGCGCGATGCGGCTGGATCGCTCACTGGCGGAACAGGCGGTGCGCACGTATGTCGCCGAGCCCACTGGCATGGAGCTACTTCGCGCCGCGGAGGGAATCGTCAGCATCGTCGACGTGACGATGGGCGAGGCGATCAAGGCGATCTCGACCGAGCGCGGATTCGACCTCCGCGACTTCACGCTTGTGCCGTTCGGAGGGGCCGGACCGCTGCACGCCTGCCGCATCGCCCGCGACCTCGGCGTGCCCCGGCTGCTGGTCCCGGCGTCCCCCGGTGCGACGTCGGCGCTGGGCCTGCTGATGTCCGACGTCAAACACGACTACCTGCGCAGCCGGCTCTGCGACGTCGAAGCCACCGATCCGCAGGAGGCGGCCGCCCTGTTGGGCGAGCTGCGCCGCCAGGGCGAGCTGCAGCTCTCGCGCGAGGGGTTCTCCGTGGACTCGATGCGCTTCCGCTACTACCTCGACATGCGCTACGCCGGCCAGGGGTACGAGAACCCGGTCCCGATCCCCGGCCCGCCGCGCACGGTCCAGGACCTCGCCGAGCACAGGCTGGCCTTCGACCGGATCCACGAACAATGCCACGGCCACGCCGCGCCGGGGCAGCCGGTCGAGATCGTCAACTACCGCGTCGAGGCACGCGGAGTGGTGCCGCCCGTACAGCTGGCGCGGCTCGAGGCCGCCGCCAGACCCGCCTCGGAGGCGGTGGCCGGTTCGCGGGCGGCGTACTTCCCCGACGTGTCCGACCGTCCGGTCGACGTACCCGTCTATGAGCGGGATCGGCTCCGCGCCGGCCACCGGTTCTCAGGTCCGGCCCTGGTGGACCAGTACGACTCCACGACCGTGGTCTGCGCCGGCCAGGACGTCACCGTCGACGAGCTGGGGAACCTCGTTGTGGAGAGTGGCCGGTGAGCGGCGTGGAGGTGGTCGACGCAGTCACGGTCGAGGTGATCAGCCAAAGCCTCGGCGGCATCGTGCAGGAGATGCAGAACTCCCTGTTCTGCACCGGCTACTCGACGATCGTGCGCGAGTCGCGTGATGCAAGCTGCGCGATTCTCGACCCAGTGGGGCGAGTCCTCTCGCAGTTCACCGTTCTCCCGCTGCACCTCGGTGTGTTCCCGGCGTGTGTGCGCGGGCTCCTGGACGTCTACCCGGTCGACAGCCTCGCAGCCGGTGACGCCTTCGTCGTCAACCATCCCTACCTCGGCGGCAGTCCGCACGCCCCCGACATGGCGCTGATCGCGCCCATCGTGGTCGACGGCGCGCTGTTCGGCTTCAGCGCAAGCATCGCCCACAAGAGCGACATCGGCGGCCTGGTGCCTGGCAGCAGCTCGGGACAGGCACGCGAGCTGTTCCACGAAGGCCTGATGCTGCCACCGGTACGCTTCTCCAAGGCGGGCGAGCCCGTCCACGAGGTCGCCGCGATCATCGGGGCCAACAGCAGGACCCCCGAGCTCGTGCTCGGCGACCTACGCGGCCAGGTCGGCGCGACCGCACTCGGCGCATCGCGGGTCGTGGACCTGTGCCGCAAGCACGGCAGCCGCACGGTCTCGGTGGCCGCCGAGCGACTCTCCCAGCTGACCGAGCAACGGGTCCGCGCCGCCGTACGGACCTGGCCCGACGGCCGCTACCAGGGCAGCGCCGCCGTGCACAGCGACGGCCTCGAGGGCAGTCGGCCGATCACGGTGCGCGTCACGGTGACCATCGACGGTGACCATGCCGGCTTCGACTTCACCGAGTCCGACGATCAGGTGGCCGGGCCGTACAACATCCGTCCACCGCTGGTGCGCGCGGTGTGCAGCTACGCCATCAAATGCCTGGTGGACCCTGACCTCCCCTCCAACGAGGGGTTGACCCTGGCTGTCTCCACGACCACCCGGCCGCGGTCGGTGCTGGATCCCGCCATCCCTGCTCCGGTGAACACCTACATGCCTGTCGCGAACGTCGTGGCGGAGGCCATCTTCGACGCGCTGGGGGAGATCCTCCCGGGCGCGCGCATCGCCGAGAGCAGCCGTGGCGTCAGCGGGACCATCTCCCACTCGATCGCCGACAGCCCCTTCCCGCGCGTCCAGTACGAGCTGCCGGCCGGCGCGATCGGTGCTCGTGCCGACGCCGACGGGGTGTCGGCGTCCAAGGCGCACGTCGCCAACGGGACCATCACGCCCGTCGAGGTCATCGAGTCGGAGTTCCCCGTCGAGGTGGAGCGCTTCGAGCTGGTGCCGGACTCCGGCGGAGCCGGCCGGCACCGCGGCGGGCTGGCCTACGTGCGCGAGTACCGGATGCTCGGCGACGGGCACTTCGGCAACCGCGTGGGCCAGATGCTGTCCGGTCCCCGGGGTCGCCACGGGGGACTGGAGGGCTCGTGTGGGGTCACGGTGGTCAACCCCGGCACCCCGCAGGAGCATGTCCTCGTCTCCTCCGACGGCACGTACCGGCTCCGGGCCGGCGACCTGCTCCGCCGCGAGATGACGGGAGCGGGCGGGTATGGCGACCCGCTGGACCGGCCCGCGGAGCAGGTCCTCGACGACGTCCGCGACGGATATGTCAGCCCGGGGGCCGCCCGCGACCAGTACGGCGTGGTCGTCGTGCCCGACGGGACGGGGTGGCGCCTGAACTGCGACGCGACCACGGAACTACGGGACCGGCCGCGCCGGACCGACACGAACGACTGAAGGAGACGACAGTGCACAGGTTTGACGGCAAGACGGCCCTGGTCACCGGGGCGGGTCGCAACGTCGGCGCGGCGATCGCCCACCGGCTGGCACAGGAGGGCGCACGGGTAGCGGTCGTCGATCTCGATGCCGAACGCGGTCAGACGGTGGCCGACGAGATCAACAAGGACGCACCCGGCGCCGCGCACCTGTTCACCTGTGACGTGTCGGAGTCCGCGGACGTGCAGAAGCTCGTCGACGCCGTCGTGTCCCACTTCGGTGGACTCGACGTGCTCGTGAACAACGTGGCGATCACCGACCGCGGACCCGACGTCCTCGACCTCGACGAGGACGTCTGGCGCCGAGTTCTCGATGTGACGCTGGGGAGCGTCTTCCTGTGCAGCAAGTACGCCGCCCGGCACATGGTCGACTCCGGAACCGCGGGCAGCATCGTCAACATCGGATCGACCTCGGGCTATCGCGGTCGCGCAAACGCGACGGCGTACGCGGCCGCGAAGGCCGGCGTGCTGAGCGTCTCCCGTTCGCTCGCCGCCCAGCTCGGGGAACACGGCATCCGGGTCAACACGGTGGTGCCGAACAAGGTCGGATCACCGGTCGGCGAGGACGCCGAGCCGTCGGACCGGGCACGCCGCAACCTCCTCGGTCGCGGCGCGTTGCCAGACGACATCGCCAACGCCGTGGCCTTCGTCGCCTCCGACGAGGCCGGGTTCATGACCGCGTCGGAGCTGCTCGTCGATGGCGGCTCGCTCTACGGCGGCGGGTAGCCGACCGTCGCGCCTGGCCTGACTGACAACGCTCACAAGACACAGAGGAGAGCAGCAGATGACGACACATGTGGCCGTGCTGGGACTCGGCGCGATGGGACGACCCATCGCCGAGCATCTGGTGCAGGCAGGGCACCCGACCATGGTGCACGACCTCGACCGGACCGTGGTCGACGCGCTGACCAAGCAGGGAGCGGTGGCCGCTCCTTCCCTGGCCGACCTGGCAGACAACGACGTGGTGCTCGTGGTGGTGCCCTCCAACGAGGACGTGCGCAGTGCCTGCCTGGGCGAGGACGGTCTCCTGTCCCGGCCCCGTCCTGGCTCGGTGCTGTTGATCTGCTCCTCGGTCACTCCGGAGACGTGCACCGACGTCTCGGCCGCGGCCGGCAAGCACGACGTCGCGGTGATCGACGCCGCGCTCACCGGCGGCGTACGCGGCGCTGAGGCCGGACGGATCAATCTGCTCGTGGGCGGTGACGCCGTGGTGCTGGACCGGGTGCGTCCGGTCCTCGACGCGTGGACGGTGGCGGTGCACCACCTCGGCCCCCTCGGCGCGGGGCAGATCGGCAAGACCGTGAACAACCTGTGCCACTGGATCCAGATCGCCGGCGTGCACGAGGCGCTGCTGCTGGGCCAGCGCCTCGGCGTGGCTCCGTCCAAGCTGCGCGAGGCGCTCCAGGACAGCTCGGTGCACAGCGGGACCATGGACCAGATCGAGCTGATGCGCTTCACCTGGTGGAAGAAGGACATCGACAACGCCCGTCTGATGGCCGCCGACATCGGCTACGACCTGCCGCTCACCGAGACGGTCTACGACGTGATGCCGACGATCACGGTCGACCGGATCGCCCGACTGGTCGCCGACCACGACCCCGACGCCCCGAGCTCCGCGGCCAACGCGCGGGCTTCTGTCTGAGAGGCGGGCGACATGAAGATCGCGACGCGTCTCGCCGCCCTCGGCGTGGTCTGCAGCCTCCTCGCCGCCGGCTGCGGCAGCTCGCCAACGAGCGGCGCGGACGGCAACGACCATCAGAACGCGGCAGCGGCCAAGCAGGTCTACGACGACTTCAACTCGATGTCGGGGTCGGCACGCATGGACAAGCTGGTGTCCGCCGCGGAGAAGGAGGGCACGCTCTCCCTCTACACCACGCTGACCCCGGAGAGCGCGGTCGCGGTCGAGAAGGCCTTCGAGTCGGCGTACCAGATCAAGGTCGACACCTATCGCGCGTCCTCCGAGGACATCATCGCGCGGGTGCGGTCCGAGCAGCAGGCCGGCTACGCCAAGGGCAACGACGTGCTGGAGCTCAACGGTTTCGAGCTGACCGCGCTGGACTCCGAGGGGTTCCTCGCTGGCTTCAAGGGTCCCGAACGGACTCGCGTCATCGACGAGGGACAACGTGATGGATGGACGGCCGACCGGATGAACAGGTTCGTGGTCAGCCGCAACACCAAGGTGATCCGCGACGCCGACTGGCCGAAGCGGCTCGAGGACTTTGCCGACAGTCGCTACAAAGGCGCGGTCTCGCTGGAGGCCAGCGAGGTCGACTGGTTCATGACGCTGCACGACTACTACCGCGACCGGGGCATGAGCGAGGCCGAGTTCCGCACCATGTTCGGCAAGATCGCGGGCAACGCCAAGGTCGTCGACGGGCACGCGCCCCAGATCGAGCAGCTGGCGGCTGGTCAGTTCGGCGCCGCGCTGTCGACCTACGACTACCAGGCGGCCGAGGTCGCCGAGCGAGGTGCGTCGGTGAGCAGCGAGCCGCTGGTCGAGCCGGTCGTGCAACGCGCGAATGGGGTGGCGCTGATGAAGAGCGCGCCGCATCCTGCGGCGGCGTACCTGTTCTACGTGTGGATGCTCACCGACGGACAGAAGGTCCTGCGCGACGCGGGCCTCACCTCGTCGCTGAAGGCGGACGCGGAGGACGGCATCGATCCGGGCGTCACGGTGCTCACGGTCGACGTCGACAAGCTGTTGAAGGACAACAAGCAGTACTCAGAGATGTACGACGAGGCCCTGCACTGAGCGGGTGGCTTCGCGCCGGACGAGGCCGAGGAGGGCACGATGAACCGACTTACGATCGGGTGGAGCCGAAGAAGAGGACGCTCGAAGGTCTCGCTGGCGCTCGTGGCGGCGACGCTGGCGCTGACCGGCTGTGGGTCCCCGACCTCCGTCGGCCAAGCGGCACAGGAGAACGACGACGCCACCAAGGTCTACGCGAAGGCGGACTCGCTGAGTGGGCAGGAGCGCGTCGACTACCTGGTCGAACGGGCCAAGGCCGAGGGCGGCAAGCTGCGCCTGTACACGTCGTACTCCGAGACGACGCTGCCGAAGGTCATCAGCGCCTTCGAGAAGGCCTACGGCATCGAGGTCTCGGCCTACCGCGGAACGCCGGAGGACATCGCCACCCGAGTCACCGCTGAGGCCAAGGCGGACTACGCCAAGCCTGCGGACGTCGTGGAGGCGCGCAGCTACGAGATGTACCAGCTCTCGCGGGAGCACCTGATCCGCTCTCTCGCCAACGCCGTCGACAGCTCGTTCCCGAGGTCTGCGCAGTTCAGCGACTGGACTGCCGACCGGGTCGTGCTGATCACGCCCTGCTGGAACACCACGAAGGTGGCGCGCTCGGAGGTGCCCACGTCGTACGAGGACCTCGCGGAACCGCGCTGGAAGGGCCGACTGAGCATCGAGCTGCTCGACGACAACTGGTTCCAGACCCTGTTCCAGTACCTCGTTGGTCAGGGGAGGTCGAAGTCGGAGGTCGAGACGTTCTTCCGAAAGGTGGCGGCGAACGCCTCCGTCGCCAAGGGGCACACCGCGATGCAGGAGCTGATCAGTGCGGGGCAGGCCGACCTCGGCGTGGACTGCTACACGTATGTCACCGAGCAGCAGAAGGCGGCGGGCGCACCGGTCGAGTGGAAGCCCGGGGTCGCGCCGGTGATCTCCCAGCCCAACGGCGTCGGGCTGACAGCCAATGCGCGACACCCGGCTGCTGCCGCGCTGTACTACCAGTGGATCCTGGGCGACGGCCAGAAGGTGCTGGCCGAGACTGGCAACACTCTGCCCACAGTGCACACCGCGGTGCGGACGATCCCGCTCGACACTGAGGGGTACGCGCGAGAGGTGCAGGAGTGGCGCGACCTCTACGACGACATCCTGGACGGGCACGGCTGAGTCATCGGGCGAGGCAGAAACGCCAGCGAGCCTCGCGATTCCGCTAGCGGGTCACCGTCGACAAGCCAGCCGGCTAGCCGATCAGGATGGGCGCGCTGATGGACCCGTTCGAGAGTGGGGGAGTCACCCACGCCGGGTGAGTACGGCGACGACCGTGCAAGGACAGAGTGTGCACGGAGGTTCCGCGAGAGGAGCGACGATGGGTTGCCTGTTCGCCATGTTCGCCGGATTGTTTCCACGACTGGGTCTGTTCATGCTCTGGCTGGCCCGACCCAATCTGGTCGAGGCCGCGTTCGACTCCTGGTTCTGGCCGGTCCTCGGCATCATCTTTCTGCCGTTCACGACCCTCATGTACGTGGTGTTGTACAGAGGTGGTGGGCTGGTGGGGTTCGACTGGTTCTGGATCGGCTTGGCGGTTCTCTTCGACATCGGCCACACGGTCACCGGGTACTCCCAGCGCCGCCAGGTGCCCGGATATCCGAACCGGGTCCCCACATGAAGCTCGGGGATGACTCCGCTGAGAACTACAGGTGACCTCGCGCGATGCGCACGGCCTCGGGCCGCGAGCTGACACCCAGCTTGCGGTACACGGCCTTGGCGTGTGTCTTGACCGTATTTGGGGTGATGTAGAGCTCGCCTGCAATCTCGGCGAGGCTCAACGAACCCTGGAGGAGCCTCAGGACGTCCAGCTCCCGATCGGTGAGCGACTCACGCCCAGGTGCCACCGTCGGAGTTCCAAGGGAGTCCCGCACCGCCTGCAACCTGTCCCGCATGGCACCCATGCCGTCCGAGTAGTGGTCCATCCGGTCAGAGACCTCGTGCAGGAGGAGCTGCGCCTTCGATCGGTCACCAGTCTGCACAGCGATGCGCGCCGTGACCATGAGGTGGTGCAGGACGGGCCACGGGCCCTGGCCGGGGTTGGTACGCCGCATCGCCAGGCCCTGCTCCGCCGTGGCAACGGCTGCGTTCAGGTCTCCCGCCGCCGCCTGGCACTGGGCGAGCGCCGTGAACGCCATCGACGCCTGGGGCATCGTCCGCAGACCATTGGCATCGAGGACCTCCATCGCCTGCGCCGCCAGCTCGCCGCTCAGCTGGAGCTGCCCGCGTTCGAACGCGACCAGCGAACTGGCCGAGAGGCTCAAGAGCTGGATGATCGGCGGTGCCACTTCGTTGTGCGCCGCTTTCATCAACAGGGTCCAGGCCAGGTCCAGATCCCCGGCGATGTAGGCCGCATGGCCACGGGCCATCTGAGTTATCGAGTAGAACGGCGTGCGCTCGTCGGTCTCGAGCTCCAGGGCACGCTGCGCCCCGCTCGTCATCTCGACCGGTCCGCCGTAGCCGTACACCCCCTGGATCATGCCGATCGCCGACGCAACCGAGTGTGAACCGTCCGGGAGGGGGCCCTGGTCTTTCATGTCCCGCAGCGCCGCCAAATGGTTCGAGACAGCTTCAACATCGCCTGACATGGCGGCCATCCACGCCGCCGTGACTCGAGCGGTCGGCTCGGTGGCAATGAAGGACTCCCCGAGGCGGTCGAGCCATCGCTGAACAGTGGCGGTTCGTCCGGCACCGACGTACCTCAGCCAGTTGGCCTGGATCAGCTTCGCGGCCTCGTTGGTGTCGTCGGAGGCGAGCGAGTGCTCGACCGCCTCATCGATGAGTCCCTGGTTGCGGAACCACTCGGCTGCCTTGGCGTGCAGCATTGGCACTCGTTCCGGGTGGTTGACCTCGAGTTCCGCGCGTGCCACCGAGGCAAAGAGCGGGTGGAACCGGAACCAGGTGTGCTTCTCGTCGAGAGGAACCAGGAACAGGTTCGAGTCCTGGAGATCGTGGAGGATGCCGGCAGACACCGTCGTACCGGTCATGAAGTCGCAGAGTGGTGCGCAGAAGCAGTCCACGAGCGAGACCATGGTGACGAACTCGCGGATCTCGGGGGTGAGCTGGGCAAGAACCTCTTCGGTCAAGAAGTCACCGATGAATCGGCTTGCGTGCGTGACCTCCTGGGCGAACTCGTCGGCGTCGGTTCGGCCCCCCAGCGACAGAGCGACAAGGTAGACGGCCGCAGGCCATCCCTCCGTACGTCGCATCAGGCCTGACACGACATCATCAGGGAGGTGGACATCCTCGCGCACGAGCAACGCAGAGGCCTCCTCGTGCGTGAACGCCAGCTCCGCAGCCCTGACCTCTGCCAGGCGTCCGGACGCGCGATGTCGCGCAAGCCGCAGTCCGGGATCGGCCCGGGTCGCGATCAGGAGGTGCGCGTTGCGTGGAAGCTGTTCGATGAGGAACTGCACCTGGTCGTGACAGTCGACGTTTCGGACGAGATGGAAGTCGTCGAGCACGATGGTGACGTCATCGCGCGTCGCGCTCATCGCCGAGAGCAGGCCTGGGATGACCTTGGCAACTATCTCGCGTCCGTTGACCGCCATGAACGTGCCGACGTCGAAGCCGAGTCGGCATCCGGCCGCCTCGAGCGCCACTGCGACGTCCGTCCAGAGCCGCATCGGATCGTTGTCACCGGCGTCGAGCGAGATCCACGCACCGACTCCAGAACTCTCCTTGCTGCCCAGCCACTGCGCGACCAAGGTTGTCTTTCCATATCCCGCGGGGGCAGCGACCAGGACCACAGGTCGCGTGGCGGCGTTGTCCAACAGAGCCAGCAACCGGCGTCGTTCCACCCAGTCGCGTCGCGTCGGCGGACGGTGCAGCTTCGCCGCGCGCAGAGGGTCGATCAAGGGGCCCGCGCCGCCGGGTGCACCAGCCCAGCGTCGAGCTTCAGATCTTGCCATCCCGCCCCTCGCTCCCGTTGCCTTCGATCATAGGGACCGGCTCGGGAAAGGGCGACGGACGGACTGGCGCGCGCAACGGCAGCCTCGGTCCACTGCCCTCGTTGGATCACCCCGACTGGATGAGCCCGCGCTCGCAAGGCCAACCTAGGCTGCGTCAACGCGCGTCAACGCGCGTCAACGCGCGTCGGCGCGGACGGCTCAAGGCTGTCGGATGGTGGTGAGGCCGTGACGGAAGGAACGTTCGCCGTCATCGCGCTGCTTGTCCTCGCATGGGCAGTGGCCTCAAACGTACTTTCTCGCGCGAACGTCAATGCTCCGCTGCTGTTCACGGTCTCCGGCTACGTATTCGCGAACCCGGACTGGGGCCCGTTGTCAGTGAACGTCGAGGCGCCCTCGATCCACGTCACCGCTGAGCTGACGCTCGCGCTCCTGTTGTTCTCGGATGCCTCGAGAGTCGACGTTTCCAAACTCCGACACGAACTCCGATTTCCTGTCCGACTCCTGGGGATCGGACTGCCGTTGTCAGTGATGCTCGGCTCTCTCCTGGCCGCGTGGCTCCTCCACGACCTCTCCTGGGCACTTGCAGGTTTCGTGGGCGCGACCCTGGCGCCGACCGACGCCGCTCTCAGTGCACAGGTGATCAACGATCCGCGGATTCCGATGCCAATACGCCGCCTGCTCAATGTGGAGAGTGGACTCAACGACGGGATCGTCACGCCCATGGTTGCGTTCACGCTGGCCATTGCCGCGAGCGAGCTCGGCCTCGCAGGGCACGATGACTCGGCGGGCAGGGGAGCGCTGGTCGAGCTCGCAGTTGGCGTCGGGGTCGGGCTGGCCATGGGAGCGGGGAGCGCCTTCCTGATCACACTCGGTTCCCGACGTCATTGGATCGTCACCGGCGGCCGACGGCTCGGCACGCTGGGCGCCGCGTTGAGCAGCTTCGCGCTGGCGGTCGCTCTGGATGGCAACGGGTTCATCGGCGCCTTTGTTGCGGGGATTGCCTTCGGAGCGGGCTTGGACGAGGAGGTCGTCGACGTGGAGGAGGCCGGAGAGCTTCCTGAGCTGGTGGGCGAGATCATGGCCTTCTTCGTGTGGTTCCTCTTCGGCGCCGTACTGGTGCCCGTCGCCTTCAGCTACGTCGGCGTGGCCGTCGTGGTCTACGCGCTGCTGAGCCTGACCGTGGTCCGGATGGTTCCAGTCGCCTTGTCGCTGCTGGGGACGGGGGTGGATCGGCAGACAGTCCTGTTCTTGGGTTGGTTTGGTCCCCGGGGTCTTGCGTCGGTCGTCTTCGCGCTGCTGGCGGTGGAAGAGCTCGGCGAGACCTCGGTCGTGATGCCTGCGATCGCGGTCGTGTCGCTCACCGTGTTGTTGAGCGTGGTGCTGCACGGGGTGTCGGCCGGCCCCCTCGGGAGCCGATACGCGAGTCTGGAGCAGACCGAAGGCGACCCGGTCGAGGCACCTCGACCGCGCCGTCAGGGACACCTGCGGGAGTAGACCACGAGCCGGCCGCTGCGTGACACGCGGTGTGGTCCGGGCGGGGGTCACGTCGAGGCTCAGTACCCCCCGCCGACCTTGCCCCGTTTCGTCATGTCGAGCACGAAGTCGACGTCGCGTCCCCGTGCGTGAACCTCGTGCCTTGCGAGCCTGAACAGCCGGGAGATGACGTATGTGACTGACTTGATCAGCACCACTACCCCGGCAAACGCGCCGACCCACCGACCCCAACGCACGTCGCTGGCCTTGGTCATTTCAGCACTCCCTACACACGAGGTGGTCCGGCGCCCAACGCGGCAGTCGTCTGGATCTCACGCCTCGGCGCGCCACCTTCAAACCTGAACCCCCGCGGCCCGATTGGCTTCACCCGAAGGTGATGAGCACGTCCAGCGTGACCAACTCGGAGCGGTCGCACGGTCGCCCAATTCATCTGGGCCGGGTGAGGCGACGAAACCAACCCGTTACTACGTTCGAGCGCGTGACCGAATCTCCCGCGGAAGTCGAGCGGCTGCGCGCCAGGATCGCGGAGCTGGAGGCGCAACAGGCCGCGGGTACCGCCGCGCCGGTAGAGGCGCGCTCTCGCCGCGACAAGCAGTGGTGGCGGTCGGTCGTCGTCACTGTCCTCGTCGTCGTGGCCGCGCTCCTCGCACCACTGGCAGTCGTGGCCAGCTGGGCCCATGACCAGATCGGGGACACCGACCGTTTTCTCGAGACGGTGGAGCC
The DNA here is from genome assembly GCA_963742785.1 of uncultured Actinomycetota bacterium. Lineage (GTDB taxonomy): Bacteria > Actinomycetota > Actinomycetes > Propionibacteriales > Nocardioidaceae > Marmoricola. The sequence continues at coordinate 2,342,273 of CAVUNI010000004.1, read as the reverse complement.
GCTCGCGACGGAGCCGTCGGTGCAGAACGCGATTGCCGCCCGGATCACCAGGGAGATCAACGGCTACATCGACGTACGCGAGATCACCGAGGAGGCCCTGACGGGTCTGGCCGGACAGAGCTTCGTGCCGTCGCGTGCAGCGGCTGTGATCCCGTCCTTGTCCGTCCCCTTGAGCAGCGCCATCGAGAACTTCATTCGCGACAAGGTCGACCAGGTGGTGAAGTCCGATGCCTTCACGCAGGCCTGGGTCGAGGCCACCCGTCAGGCACATACACAGATGGTGGCTGTCCTCACGGGCGACACGAGTGACGCCGTCGACGTCTCCGACGGGGCCGTGCAGGTCAACATCGCCAGCTTCGTCGCGTCGGTCAAGCAGATCCTGATCGACGAAGGGTTCAATTTCGCGACGCGCATCCCGGAGGTCAATGCGACCTTCACCATCTTCGAGGCCGACAACATCGGCGCCGCGCAGAAGGGGTTCGCCTGGCTCGACACCCTCTCGCGCGTCCTCCCGATCGTGGCGCTGCTGCTGCTCTTCGTCGCCGTCATGATCGCCCGGGACCGGCGCAAGACGCTCGTGGTCGCCGGGATGGCGGTGGCCGTGTCGATGGTGCTGCTCGGCCTGACGCTCAACCTCGTGCGACCCATCTATCTCGACGCGATCCCGTCCGACGTACTCCCGACCGACGCTGCGGCCACGATCTACGACCAGCTGGTCCACTTCATCCGTACGTCGCTGCGGGCGGTCGGGATCGTCTTCCTGGCTATCGGGCTCGCCGCGTTCTGGTTCGCTCCGACCGGGGCGGGGGCAGCGTTGCGGACCGGTACGGCGGCCGGGCTCGGCCGGCTCCGTGCACGGGCCACGGGCGCCGGCATGAACACCGGCCCGGTGGGCCACTTCCTCGGCACCTACCGCACCTTCACGCGGGTGACCGTCGTGTCCGTCGGCGCTGTGGCCTACCTCGCGATCGACCATCCCACCGCGGGGAACGCCATTGGGATCATCCTCGCCATCATCGTTGTTCTCGTGATCCTCGAGTTCCTGGCGGTTCCAGCACGGCATGATGACGAGCAGCCGGAACCTGCGGTCGGGGTCTGACAGTGGCAACCGGAACACGGGACGACCTGGTCGGAGCCGCATCAACGGACGGACGGACGTTCCTCGTCCGCGGACTGTCAGGGCCCGAGGTGCCGGGCGACCTGGTCGTGCTGCGTACCAGAGGCGGCGCCCGAGCCATCGGTCAGCTGCTCGACACACACGCCGATGCGGGTGTGATGGTTGGAGCCGGCACGATTCTGGGGCACCTGACCGATGACGACCAGGTGGAGCTCGGAACGGTCGACCCGTTCGTCGGAGCGTCGCTCGAAGGCGCCTCGCGTGAGGTGTGGGCGGCGCTGGAGAGCAAGCGCGCTGCCGACATGTCGGTCGGTTCATCACGTGCGGGTGACGCCCTGCTGTCGAGCGCTTCGTTCAACCGGCACACGTTCCTGTGCGGGCAGAGCGGGTCGGGAAAGTCCTACGCGATGGGGGTGCTCCTCGAGCAGCTGCTCATCGACACCGACCTGCCGATCATGATCCTCGATCCGAATGGTGACTTCGTCGGCCTCGGCGACACCCTGGCCAACGCCGATGCGGAGGACCGGCAGCGACTGGACTCCGCCGAGGTGCGGGTGTTCCGTCGCAATGCAGGCGACGGTGAGCTTCTGCTGCGCTCCCGTTTCACGGCCCTGAGTACTGGCGCCAAGGCCGCCGTGCTCCAGCTCGACCCCCTTGAGGACCGGAACGAGTTCAACGTCCTCCTGGAGTTCGGCGAGCATCTGAGGGCACGCCCGCCCGACCAGGTCGTGCGCGAGCTGATGGACTCTGACGAGCCAGACGAGCGCTTCCTGGCGCAGCGCATCCAGAACCTCGGTGTTCTCGGGTGGGACGTCTGGGCGCTCGAGGACGAGTCCCTACTCGAGGGTCTCGAGCCGCGGCCACGCGCTGCCGTCATCGACCTCGGCGGCTTCGATCATCCGCGCGAGCCACTGGTCGTCGCGATGGAGCTGCTCGATCACCTGTGGGAGCGCCGCGAGCAGCACGAACCGGTGCTGGTGGTGATCGACGAGGCGCACAACATCTGTCCCTCGAACCCGACCGACCCGCTGGCAGTCGCCACGACCTCTCGGGTCATCCAGCTCGCGAACGAGGGCCGCAAGTACGGCATCTGGCTACTGCTCTGTTCACAACGACCCTCGCGGATCCATGAGTCCGTGCTCGCCCAGTGCGACAATCTGGCGCTGATGCGGATGAACTCCCCGGGTGACCTCAGCCAGCTCGAGCGCGTCTTCGGTTTCGCTCCGGCAGAGATGTTGCGCGCTGCGCCAGGCTTCCGGAAGGGCGAGTGTCTGATGGCGGGGACGTTCGCCCCCGCTCCTGCCTTCGTCCAGATCCGGGCGCGGCGTACTCGCGAGGGTGGTTCCGACGTACAGGTACCCCGCCGGTCTGGCGACTGACCGTCGTCACCCTTTGCGGGTGACGCGAGCATCGATGCGAGACGGCAGGTTGGACTTCTCACAAGGCGCTGACGAATCGAGTTGTCCATGTCGCGAGTCGCCTACCAGATCAAGGTCATAGGAGAGGTCCCCGCCGACTTCTTCGAAGACTTCAACCGAGTGACCGTCGCCGTTGACCAGGTTGGTACCACCCTGCGCGCCGACCTGATCGACCAGGCCGAGCTCCACGGCCTTCTCGACGCCTTGCGACGTGACGGGCTCGTCCTGGTGGAAGTACGCCGGGAGCAGCAGTTCGAGTCCGACGAGCAGCCCTCGGACGTGGATGCTCATGACGAGCTGCCGCGCTCACCCTGAACGACTACGCGAGGTCTCCGAAGGCGGTCTCCCGCCACCTCCACGTCGCTACGAGCGCGAGTAGGCCAACGAGGGTGGTGTAGACCGCCGGCGCCAGTTCCACGCCCGTGGCCTTGAAGAGGACCTGGTCCACCAAAGGCGCCGTCCCGCCCACCAGCGCCGTCGCGAGCCCGGCCGTCATGCCGAGCGCCGTGGCCCGCAGGCTTGTAGGAAACATCTCTGCGAGCATCGACACGGAGAGCGTGCCGCCGACGGCGATGCCTGCCGCGATCTCTGCGAGCGTCAGCAGGATGAGGGACCCACTGTGGGCCGCGAGGCTCATCGGAACCGCGCCGACGACGATGGCGGTGATCGACCCGAGGACGATTGGCCGTCGTCCGAGGCGGTCTGACAGCCGGCCAAGCGTCACGGCTGCCACGGCGGCGGCGACCAGGCCGATGATCGCCGTGAGGAGTGCCACCGGGAGCGTCAGGGCTGTGGTGACCGCGAGATGGTTGGGCATGAAGACGAAGAACGTGTTGAACGTCAGGGACCCGGCCGCGATCAACATGAAGCCGGTCCTGAGCCCAGTGCGCTGATTGGTCCACACAGCGCGGACTGTCCCGCTGGCAAGGCTCTCGGTGCGCTGGAGGTCGACGAATCGAGGCGTCTCCTGCACGCGCCGACGCAGGTACAAGCCGACCAGACCGAGTGGCAGGGCGAGGAGGAACGCCACCCGCCACCACCCTCCCGACAGGTCGTCGTCGGACAGTCGCGCTAGTAGGCCGGCCACCAGCAGGCCGGACGCGAGTCCGAGCGACAGGGTTGCGGTGTGCCACGCCGCGAACAAGCCGCGTCTGTTGCGCGGAGCGTGCTCCACCAGGAAGACCGCGGCCACCCCCAACTCCCCGCCCGCAGCCAAACCCTGCATGATCCGGAGCAGCACCAGCACCAAGGGCGCGGCCAGTCCGATCGTCGCGTAGCCCGGCAGCAAGCCGACTGCCGCCGTTGCGCCGGTCATCAGGGCGATGACGCCGACGAGCACGCGCTGACGACCTCGCGAGTCGCCGCGCCTGCCGAAGAGCACCGCCCCGAAGGGACGAACCAGGAACGCAGTTCCGTAGAGGGCGAAGGCCGCAAGGAGGATCTCGTCGTCGGTCGGGAAGAAGATCGGCACGATGACCGTGCCCAGAGCCCCGTAGATGGCGAAGTCATACCATTCCACCGCGTTTCCGAGGCATGCCGCAAACAACGCACGTCGAGTGGTGGGTGAGAGGACCACACGACTCTCGGTCGGCACGGCCACCCTCGACAGGCTAGTCGTCCTGCCTATGATCAATGAGCGCCACGGGGAGCAAGGGGCGAGGGAATGAGCGGGACTGGAGACCGACGGTCCGCAAATTGGGCTGCCCAGACAAGTCCGTTGGTCGACCCTCTGCTGGAGGCCAAGCTCAGCCGACCACCGACGCGGGAGGAGTGGGTCGAACGCACGCGCCTGCTGGAGTCACTGGACAACGCCGCGAAACGACCGGTCGTCCTGATGGCAGCCCCGGCGGGTTTCGGTAAGACCACCTTGGTCGCGCAGTGGCTGGACAGCCATCGCCGCGAGCCCGCCGCATGGGTCTCGGTCGACTCGCGCGACAACGACCCGGTGCGTCTCTGGACCCATGTGGCCATGGCCCTCGACCGGGCCGGCTGCAGCCCGACCGAGGACGTCACCGCTTTCATGGCCGCCCGCGGGGGCGAGGTGATCGCCGGGGTCCTGCCGCAGCTCATCCAGGCCATGGCGGAGATGCGCGAAGACCTCGCCATCCTGCTTGACGACTTCCACCTCCTCCAGGACGCCGCCTGCCACCAGCAGGTCGAGTTTCTCGTCGAGCACCTGCCACCGCAGGTACACCTCGTGATCATCACCCGCGCCGACCCGGGTCTTCGACTGGGCCGACTGCGTGCGACCGGTCAGCTGGCGGAGATCCGTGCCGCTGACCTGGCCTTCAACGCAGACGAGACCTCGTCGCTCCTCGCGCTCGAGGGGGTGCGTCTGGCCGAGGGAACCGTGCGCGACCTTGTCCGACGTACCGAGGGTTGGCCGGCAGGCCTCTACCTGGCCACGCTCTCGATGTCCGGGCGGCCCGACCCGGACGAGTTCGTCCGTGAGGTCAGCGACGGCAACCGCTTCATCGGTGACTTCCTGACCGAAGAGGTGTTGGCCGGGCACATGGACGAGGTCCGCGACTTCATCAGGACCGTGTCGATACTCGACCGTTTCTCCGCAGCGCTCTGCGACTTCATCAGAGAGACGACGGGCTCGGCGGCCATCCTCCACGACCTCGAACGGTCCAACCTGTTCCTGGTCCCGCTCGACGAGGAGCGCACCTGGTTCCGATTCCACCACCTGTTCGCCTCCGTGGCACGAAGCGAACTCGAGGTTGAGCACCCCGAACGAGTGCCAGTCCTGCACGCCAGGGCGGCGCGGTGGTTCCGCGACCACGGACACGTCGACGAGGCCGTGACGCACTCGCTCGCGTCCGGGAGCAAGCGCGAGGCGGCACTGCTCGTTCAGGCCAACTGGCTCACCTACGTCGACAACGGGCGCGCGGCGACGGTGCTCGCGTGGCTCGACGCCCTCGGCGCCTCCTCGATCGCCAACGACCCAGCGGCCAGGGTCACGGCAGCGTGGATGGCTGCGATATCCGGCGACCGTGCGGCGCTGAAGGAACATCTGGCGGCGTTGGAGGAGTTCCAGGACGTGGGTCCGCTGCCCGACGGCACTCGGTCGGTCGAGTCCGCGATCTCGATGATTCGGGGCGTCTTCGGTTACGGCGGGCCGGTCGAGATGACGGCAAGCGCGCAGCGTGCCCTCGAGCTCGAGACCGACGGTGGATCGCCGTACTACTCGGTCGCGCACATGTCACGTGGTCATGCGGCCTACGTGGCCGGGGATCTTGACCTTGCCGTCGACCTGTTCGCGAAGGCCTCGCAGAACGAGGCGGCGCCGGCCATCATCCGCGTGCTGGCTCTGGCGGGCCGTTCCCTGGCCGAGGACGAACGCGGCCATCACGACCACAGCCGTGCGCTCGCCGAGGAGGCGATGGAGGTCGTCGATGCCAGAGGCCTGCGTGGGATGCCGCAGGCGTCGATCGCGTTCACGGCACTCGGGCAGGCGCAGTTGGATACCGGGGAGTTGCCGGCTGCGTTGGCCACCATCGAGCAAGGGTTTGTCCTGCGCCGCAAGAATCCCGCCCAGGGACCGTGGGGGGGACTCCACCACATCCTGGCCGCCTCCAGGGTCGCGTTGGCGGCCGGCCAGTTCCCGATGGCGCAGCAGCTGGCCGAGGAAGCCTCAGCACGGATGGACGACTATCCAGACGGGATGGACTCCATGCGCGCGAGGTTGGGCGCGATCCAGACCGAGATCCGTTCACCCAGAACTGACTCACCAGGCAGCGAGACGCTCACCGAACGCGAGCTGGAGGTCTTGCGGCTTCTCCAGGGCTCGCTGAGTCTCCGGGACATCGCCGACGAGCTCTACATCTCGCCCAACACCGTCAAGACCCACGCCAAAGCCGTGTATCGCAAGCTCGGAGCCAGTTCCCGCACCGACGCCGTACGCATCGCGCGCGGGCAGCTGCTCGTCTAGCGCCACATCTCACCCGGGTGAGATGAGTCGCGGGGTGAGGCGATCTCACCCCCGCAGGGTGCCGAATGGTGCTGAGCGGACCGCTGTCGACGGGGAGGGCACCCATGACACACGCCATTGGCTCATCGATCCTGGCCGAAGATTTCCCGCGCGCACGGGTGAACCTCTCGACCTTGCCGACGTGGCTGGTCCCGCGGCGCCGTCTGGCAGACCGACTCGATCTGGGCGTGTTGGGCTTGCTGACCACAGTTACGGGAGCCACAGGTTGGGGGAAAACCCTGGGCGTTGCGTCGTGGGCGACGAATGCCCAGCTGCCCGGAGGTCTCATCTGGCTGAGTCTTGCCGGCGCAGGCGAGGACCCCGACCAGTTCTGGACGCTCCTGCGTCAGTCTCTGATGGAGGCCGGGGAGCGGCACCTGGCCCCTATCCCAGCCGTGGGATCCGCCAACAGTCGGCGGGTGCACGCCCTCACCGTGCTGGGAATGGCCATGGGCGGCAGCGGCCCGTGGACCATCGTGGTCGACGACTACCCCACGGGCAGCACGGGTCGTCTGGGACGAGACATCCAGGTCGTGCTGGACCACGCCCGCCGCGGGGTGCGTCTGGTCGTGATCAGCCGCGGCGATCCGGCGCTGGACCTGCAACGGCATCACGTGGCCGGAGAGCTGAGTCAGATCACGGCTGCCGATCTACCGATGGACTCCGACGAGGTGGCCGAGGTGCTGGCCCGGCAAGGCAACGACGTCAGTGAGATCACCGCGCGAGTGGTCGAGCGGCACACATCTGGCTGGCCATGCGGCGTGCGCCTGGCGGCTCTTGCCCTGCGGGGTGCGCCGACGATCGAGTCGGCCCTGGAAGAGGCCGACCGCGCGACCGTCGAATATCTCGCTGCCGAAGTGCTAGGGGTTGCTGCGCCCCCCATCCGCGACCTGATCATCCGGACCAGCTTCCTGGACGAGGTGAATCCAGATCTGGCCGGCGCGGTTCTGGGGTCGGACACTGCCATCGATCTCGACAGCACCGTCGCCGGCGACAACTTCCTCGAGCTCGAACGCGACGGCTCGTTCCGTTGCCATCCCCTGCTCCGAGCCGCGGCCCTCGAGCAGCTCAACCACCTGCCTGCTACGGCAACGGAGTCACGCCGCCGGGCCGCGCAGTGGTACGTCGACCGCGGCTCCGTGAGCGCTGGCATCGCGTTGGCCACGACTGTGGAGGACTGGACGTGGATTGGCCGAACACTCGTGGAGTCGTACGCCGTGCCTCGGATTCTCGCCGGCAGTGCAGATGACACCGTCGAAGGCGCAGTCAAGCTCGAGGCCGTCCTGGCCGCAGAGCCCCTGCTCCAGGCCAGCATCGCGCTGCGACACGACCACGCCGCAGCCGCGAACACCGTCATCGCAGAGATGCCCGCGCTGAACGGCGGGTCCGCAACGGCGGCAGGTCGGCTCAGCGCGGCGTTCGTCCGTCTCGCGATCGCGCGTCTCGGTGAGGAGTCACCCGAAGACAAGGTGGCCTGCACCCTGGCACGAGAGCTGGTGGCGCAACTGCCGGCCGAGCGCTATGACGAGCTCGCCCCCATGCTCGACGGCTACGAGGGCAGCCTTCAGCTGCACCGCGGTCAGCTCCACGACGCTGCGCGGACGCTCCGGCATGGAGTCACCCCGTCGACGAACACCGAGGTGAGGAGTCCAGCCGCGCTGGACTGCCAAGGGCGGTTGGCGCTGCTCGAGGCGTTTCGGGGAAACCTCCGGGTTGCGGAGGGACATGCCACCGCTGTCCTCGAATCCGCCGGCACCGAGTCGGTCGCGTCCTCTGCCCAGGCGCACCTCGCCATGGCGTGGGTCCATGTGGAACGAGCCGAGCGGGCAGCCGCACGGCAGCAGCTCGACGTCGCCCTGGTTGCTAGCGGCCACCACCGCGAACCCTGGTTCGAGACTGCACACCTGCTGGCTGAGGCTCGGCTGCACACCGTGACCGGTCAGCCGGAGGCCGCGCTGCGCATGCTGGTGCCTGCCAGCCGAACCGCACAGATGTCGCGGCCGACCCGGTGGGTGACTGACCTGCTGACCATCGCCTCCGCGGAGGCATTGCTGAGCGCCGGGGAACCGCGTCGGGCCCTGGACCTGCTCACACCGACACCGACCCATGCCCCGGTTGAGGCGGCGGTCCTGGCGGCCTCGGCGCTCCTCGATCTGGGTGACGTCGACGGTGCCGGCGCGGCGCTGGCCGAGGTCGTGGCGGAGCTGCCGAGTGCACCGCTCGGGTTCCAGATCGAGAGCTGGCTCCTCGAAGCCGCCTTCGCCCAGGAGGCCGGTCGCGCCGACCACACCCACGTCGTCACGGACCGTGCGCTGCGCACGGCAGGAGCAGAGACGCATCGACGTCCTTTCGCTCACAGGTCAGCGTGGCTGGCGTCGCTCGCCGATCGCGACCCGGCCCTGCGCCGTACGCACGGCGCCTTCCTGGCAGGACTCCGGCCCGCCGTGTTCCGCCAACCGGGCCGCAAGCCGGATCCTCTGGCCTCCCAACCGCTTCTCGTCGAGACACTCACAGAGCGGGAGTCGCAGGTGCTCGGGCTGCTCTCGGAGATGTGCTCCACCGAAGAGATCGCGCGCGAACTCTTCTTGTCGGTCAACACCGTGAAGACCTACGTGCGGGGAATCCTCCGCAAGCTGTCGGTCAACCGTCGAGTGGACGCAGTTCGCCGGGGACGCGACCTCGGCCTCTGCTGACGCCAGAGCCCGGCTGCGGGGGATCGAGGCGAACGACGCTCTCGATGGTCAGGCCGTGCTCGGAGCATGCCTTCAACACCGTGTTCAGATAGGTCGGTGTGGCATCGATGCGCATAAGTGTCTGCCCTTCGGCGACGCAGTGCGTGCACCTGAGGCTGTGCAGGGTGGGTCCGGCGAGCTCGCCTTCGACATGCACCTCAAACGTCGTCATCGGGCCCTTCCTCGCGTCCTGGTGGTTGATCTGACTCCACGACCGAGGTCTGTGGAAGTCGGAGCTCGTGCACCTCAGTCAGCACGAGCCCCAACGACAACAGCTGTTCGATCAGGGCATCGAGCTCAGCGGGCTGCTCCACGCTGCGGAACAAGACCGTCTCCGTGCGTGTGGTGAACACAGTGGCAGCCGGGAACTGCTTGTGGAGGGGCTCAGCCGAGGTCCCACGAAGCCGGATCTCGTACGTCGCCGTCGGCTCGTCTGGCCGAGACTGCCCCTCCATCATGCGATGCACTCTGCTCGCGCCTGGGACCCGGCGCGTCACCCGCCGCGGATGACAGCGACCGTTCTGCCCCGCGCGGCTCACCTATCGCGGGTGATGCCGCCGGGAGCACGGGTCGGCACGCTGTTAGGAGGACCGGGTGTCACCCGCTGTACACAAGGAGAACGCACATGTCAGACGACTTCGGGCTTTGGGACGTCTTCCTCTCGATGTTCTGGTTCATGTTGCTGGTCACATGGATCTGGATGATCATCGCCATCTTCGGCGACATCTTCCGCGACCGCGAGCTGAGCGGCGGGGCCAAGGCACTCTGGACACTGTTCCTCATCTTCATCCCCTGGCTCGGGGCGCTGACCTATCTCATCGTGCGCGGCAACTCGATGAACCAACGCCATGTGAAGGCCGCGGAGGAGAGTCAGGCGAGCTTCCGCGCGTACGTCCAGGACGCGGCCGGTACGACGAGCCCTGCGGACGAGCTCCGCAAGCTGGCCGAGCTGCGTGACAGCGGCGCGATCACGGCTGCTGACTTCGAGCAGGCCAAGGCCAAGGTCCTGGCCTGACCCTGGATCGGGACAGGCGCTGAATCCGACTGGCAGTGAGCACCGGCCCGACAACGTCGGCGCCGCAGCAAGCCATCCCGTGAACCTCCCGTCGAGTGACCTCACAGCCCTGGCGGAGCGCCTGTGGGGGTCGTTCCTCGGACGTTGCGTGCATCGCTTCATCGGGATGGAGGGCATCGACCGCAGCCTGGTGCTGGCCTCTCAGGTGTTCACGGCGCTGATCCCGCTGCTCATCGTGGTAGCGGCCCTGGCACCGGGCCAGCCCGACCTGATCGCCCAGACCATCATCACGAAGTTCGGGCTCACCGGCGCGCCAGCGGACTCCGTCACGGAGCTGTTCCAGATTCCCGATAGCGCAGTCCAGAGCAGCGTCAGTGTCGCCAGCGCGGTCCTGCTCGTGTACTCCGGTGTCGCGTTCACGCGCCGACTACAGAAGATGTACCGCGCCGCGTGGGATCAACAGAAGACCGGGGTGCGCGGGAACTTGTTCGCGGGCATGGGACTTCTCGCACTCCTGGCCGAGGTCGTGCTCCTCTACCTTGTGCTGAGCCTGGTCAGGGACCTGCCCGCCGACTGGCTGACCTTGCTGCCCGTTTCGATCCTGGCTGGTGTGGTGCCGTGGACGTCGGTGCCATACCTGCTCCTCAACCGACAGGTGTACTGGCGGCGACTGCTCTTTGCCGGCGTGCTCACTTCGACCGCGATGGCGGTTTACAGCATGGCCACCACGCTCTACATGCCGGACCTCGTGGAGCAGTCGACCGCCCAGTTCGGCCTCTTCGGGGTCACGATCGCCATCATCGGTTGGCTGCTCGGGTCGACGGGGATCGTGGTCGCCAGCGCAGCGGTGGGCGCCGAGTTCGACCAGTCCCAGGCCAGATGGGCCTTGCGTGTGAAGGCCCGGTGGCGACTCAGCGACCCTGACCTCCCGGCGCCCGATCCAGACGCGGCGGACGCGGCCGCCAGCCTCACGGGCGCGGACCTCTTGCTCCTCATCCGCGTCTTGGTGACCTGGTCGGTGATGGCGGGCGCGGTCTGGCTGGCGACCGTGCTCGTCCCCGGGATCCACGTGGAAGGCGGGTTGATCACCTATCTGTGGCTGTCCGTGCTGCTGGGTCTTGTCAATGCGGTCCTTGGCTCGCTGTTGCGCCTCGTGGCCATGACCGTGACCTGGCGCCTGCTCGGCCTGGCCGCTCTCGCCATAAACGGTGTGCTGCTGGCGGTCACTGCGCTCCTCAGCAGCAACCTCGCCATCGACGGGTTGGTCTCCGCGATCCTCGGCGCAGTCGTCATCTCAGTTGCGATCACTGTCTGGGAGCTGGTGTCCCCGCCTCGTACGGGCGAACGAAAGGCTCACCGGGTGGCATGAGCGTCGACTTCACCCGAATGGGATGAGGCGCCGGGCACCCGACAAGCGAAGGCTGTGTCTTGTCAGCTCCGCTGCGTAGAAGGGGACGAACATGTCAGAGACCGGTAGACCGGACGGGGCCATGAATGCTCCCGATTACCTGACAAGGCAGAACGTAAGCCCAACCGGCATGTCCGGCTGGGTTGGTTGGATCGTGTTCGCAGGCGTGATGATGGTCCTGCTCGGGTCATTCCACATCATCGAAGGCCTGATCGCCGTCTTCCAGGACGAATACTTCCTGGTCACCAAGTCGGGACTGGCGCTGCATCTCGACTACACGGTCTGGGGATGGGTCCACATCCTCGGGGGCATCATCGTCGTCGCAGCCGGGGTGGCTCTGTTCGCAGGGAAGGTGTGGGCACGTTTCATCGCAGTGCCAGTGGCGATGGTCAGCGCGATCGTCAACATCGGCTTCCTGTCGGCGTACCCCATCTGGTCGACCATCATGATCACGATCGACATCCTCGTCATCTGGGCCGTGACCGTCCATGGGGGCGAGCTGCGGGAGGACTGATCATTGCTGAGCGAGGCGCCGTCAGGCCCTCCTCGGCCAGCGCGGTCCCGACCTTCCAACTGGCCCAGGGGCCCGGTGAGGGATCGGAACCGCGAAGGGCAGGTCCGGAGAGGCAAGGACGCAAGGGCGCGTGCCCCGCGACTCAGCCAAGGTGTGTGGGAGCCCGCAGCCGGTCGGGCCGATCCGGTCACTGTGCTGATGGAACAAGCCGGCACCCGCGTTCCGGAGCTGGTGCCCGTACGCAATGCGCGCATGCTCGCCTCACCGTTCACCTTCTACCGCGGGTCGGCGGCGATCATGGCAAACGACCTCGCGGGCACACCGACATCGGGCATCACGGTCCAGCTGTGCGGGGACGCGCACCTGTCCAACTTCGGCGGCTACGCGTCAGCTGACCGGGAACTCGTATTCGACCTCAACGACTTCGACGAGACGCTTCCCGGGCCTTGGGAGTGGGACGTCAAGCGGCTGATGGCGAGCCTCGCGATCGCCGGCCGGGATCGCGGCTTCGACGACCGCGAACGTGCCACGGTCGTGCGGGCCGCCGCGGCGGCATACCGCAACGCCATGCGCCGGTTCGCAGTCCTCAGCAACCTGCAGGTCTGGTACTCACGGATGACCGCCACCGACATCAGGGAGCGGTGGGAAAAGGACGTCACGAAGAAGACCCGGCGTCAGTTCGACCGTCAGATCCAGAAGGCCATGGCCAAGGACAGTGCTCGCGCAGCGTCGAAGCTGGTCCGGGTCGTCGACGGGCAGCCGCGCATCATCAGTGATCCGCCCCTGCTCGTCCCTATCGGGGACCTGCTGAAATCGGACGAAGCGGTGGCTTTCGACGTCCTCGTCCAGACGACCCTCAGGGCCTACCGCTCCAGCCTCACAGGTGGGCACAGGCAGCTGCTCGAGCAGTTCCGCTATGTCGATGCGGCCCGCAAGGTCGTGGGTGTCGGCAGCGTAGGCACCCGCGCGTGGGTGGTGCTGATGCTGGGCATCGTCGACGACGAGCCGTTGGTGCTCCAGATGAAAGAGGCGAACCTGTCGGTCCTGGCGCCAGCGGCCGGCCCGAGCGCGTTCGACAACCAGGGACACCGGGTCGTGCGCGGCCAGCAGCTGTTGCAGGCGAGCTCTGACATCTTCCTCGGATGGACCAGGACCTCAGCCCCGGGCGGCGGCGTGGTCCGCGACTTCTACATCCGCCAGCTCTGGGACTGGAAGCTCTCGATCGACGTCGGGAGTCAGAGCCAGACGACGATGGCGATCTACGGCCAGATGTGTGCCTGGATCCTCGCGCGCGGACACGCACGCTCCGGGGACCGGGTGGCCATCGCGGCGTACCTGGGCCGCGGAGACGCGTTCGATGTGGCCATGGCCGAGTTTGCGGAGGCCTACGCAGACCAGAACGAGACGGACTACGGACGATTCGTCGAGGGTGCGAAGGAGCGGCGGTTCGAGGTGGCACCCGCAGACTGATCGTCGGCGGTCCCTCGCCCAGGACGCTACCGGTCTCGGCTTCCGCCTGTCACTGCATCCGGCCCGACTTCGACTCACTCATCCCGGGGATGCAGGAGCTGGATCAGTGTCGGGGACGCTGGTCTTGTCACCGATCAGCGGGCTGAGCCATCGGGTCGACGGGTCGATGTCGATGAGGAGCGCCTTGACCAGAAGGCTGAGCGGGATGGCCAGCAGGGCGCCCAGGGGACCGAGCACCCACGCCCAGAAGACCAGGGAGAGGAAGCTCAGCGTGGCCGACAGCCCGACGGCGTCCCCGACGACCTTGGGCTGGATCACCGACTGGATCACGACGTTGACCAGGCAGTACACCGCAATCACGCCGAGCATGAGCCCGACGCCGCCCTCGAGGAGACCCAGGATCGCTACGGGCACCAGGCCGATGATGAAGCCGATGTTGGGGATGTAGTTGGTGACGAAGGCGACGAGGCCCCACAGCAGTGGTGCCGGGATGCCCATCAGGTACAGCGCGCCAGTGTCGATGACCGCCACGATCAGGCCGAAGACGGTGGAGACGATCAGGTAGCTGCGGGTCCCCTTCGCGAACTTGACCAGTGCCAGGACGAGCGGACCGCGCTCGTTGGAAGTGTCCCCCAGACGACTCGGGAACCACGCAGCGTCGACCGCGAGGAACAGGAGCAGCGTCACGATGAAGAACAGGTCGGAGAGCACACCCATGAGGCTGCCCAGAACCTCGCTGACAAGATCTACGAGCCTACCGACGTCGAACGAGCTCGAGATCGCCTTGATCTGGTCCTCATCCACACCCAGGCCAGTGAGCCAGCCCGTCACGTCCTTGATCGTGGAGGCGAGCTCGTCCTTGTACTCCGGCAACAGGGTCGCGAACTCGGCCGCGGCCACGACCAGTGCCAGGGCGAACGCCAACAGGAAGATGTAGACCGTGAGCGTCATGACTACGGTCGCCAACCAGCCGGGCAGGCGGTGACCCTGGAGCCAGCCGCGGAGCGGATGCGCCGCGATGGTCAGGACCAGCGCCAGGAACACGGGGCCGAGCAGGCTCGAAAATCCACGCATGCCGGCGACCGTGATCGTTGCGGCGGCTGTGCCCATCAGGACCAGCAGGGCTCGGGGGAAGAGTTTGGCCAGGGTCTCGTCTGGTTGGCTCATGGTTTTCGTCCTTCTCCTAGACGAGGTGCCCGGCTGCGAACGCTGCCGACCACTGTAGGTACCAGCGCAGCGACGAATGCGGTGTCGAAGAGCAGCTGCAGAGCGTGTCGTCTCACCAGCGATGAGCGCATCACGGGTGCGCCATCCATGCCGCACGGGGCAGGTGGCTTCGTTGGCCGGCCTCGACGAGCATCGACACCAGCGCGCGGTGCAGGTGATCGGCCCCCTCGATCGCGGGATGGTTCGCGTCCAGAAGATGCGTCGGGGCGATCAGGAGCCCCCGGTCCTGCCATCCGCCCAGGCCACCGTGGGCCCCGACGAGACTCTCGAAGGCGTTGATCTCCAGGGTTGAGCTGTCCACCTCGCTGTTGACGTAGATGTCCGGCGCCAAGGGCATCGCCATGGCGCGCAACAGGACCCGTGCCGAGTGGGCGCCGAACGGCAGCATCGGGTCCACCCCGACCACGATGTCGGTGTCCAGGTGTCGCTCCCCGTCCGCGCCGATCACGACATGTCCGTGCTCGCGGCTCAGCACCGCGACGAAGCCGATGCCACCCGTCGTGGCCAGCCCTGGTAGCAGCCGTGGCCACCGTCGCTCAATGTCCTCGCGCAGCAGCCGTAGTGGCTCGCGGGCGTAGATCAGGCCAAGGTTCCCGGAGCCGAGGACGACGAGGTCGCCTGCTGACGCCGGCCCCTCGGCCGGCTCCGAACGCGACTGCATGCGCGACGCGGCCTTCGCCGCGGTCCGGTCCCCGAGGGAGTCATCACCGGCCAGGTCGTCGAGAACCGACTCGACTCGCCCCCAGCTCTCGACGTTCTCCTCCAGCGAAACCACGTCCTCGCTGGTGAGCTCGCTGCACAGATCGCCCAGCGACTGTCCGTGCAGCTCCTCGAAGGGCATCCCCTGCGACTGGCCGTGGTCCGAGAGGATGACGAAGTGGTAGCGGCGGGGCGCCTCGCTGGCGATGCTCTCGAGCACGCTGAGCACCTGGTCGAGTGACTGCAGCACCTGGAGCGCTTCGATGCGGTTGCCACCGGCGTGGTGGGCGATCTCGTCGTAGTCGACGAAGTCGACGTAGATGCTTCTCGCGCCGCGCAACATCTGCCGACCGACGAGTGCCATGTTGAGGTCGCGCATCACACCGTTGCTGACCGATCTCAGGAGTGCGAAGGTCCAGGACCTGTGCACGCGGGGTATCACGTTGCGACGACGCTGTTGACGGGCCTGGAAGCGTTCGCGGGCGGCCTCGACCGTGGTCCGACCGATACTTCGAGCGAACCCGTCAGGTCGCAGGACGAACCTCGCGACCGCCTGGCGAGTCTCCTGCGATCCGCGACCGAGCTTGACCTTGCTCATCGTCAGCATGCTGATCGGGGCGTCGCCGGAGAACAGGTTGGAGATCGAGACCCCGTCGTCCGCGAGCAGGCCCTGGCCGTTGCTGGCGCGGTCCTCGATGACCGCGGCATCCGCCGGTCGGTTGGCCACCAGGACGCGGCCGAGCTCGCGGTCGTACCAGCGGAAGGCGGGTACGCCGTCGCAGGTCCCATGCAGGATGCCTTGCTGGCTGGCCGGCGTCGTACACGGCAGCTGCACCGTCCACTCCTGGAGGTGGTGACTTCCCGAGTCCACCCAGCGGCGCAGGGTCGGCATCGTTCCGGACTGCAGGGCCCACTGCGCCACCGGGAACGGGACGCCGTCGAGCTGCACGAAAACGACTCCCTCGACCTCCGGGTCCTCGACCTGCGCCCGCTTGTGCCCGAATCCGCGAAGGGCAGCCGTGAAGGCGTCGTCCGTCCCGGCCGTGGCCAGCCAGGTGAGGAAGGTGCCGATGGTGGCTGCGATCCAGGTTGCAGCGACCAGGGTCCAGAACGAGGTCACGGTGACCCCCGGGACCACCAACAGCGCCAGGTGCATCACCACGGCCTGACCGGCGATGGCCAGGGCTCCGACGGCGAGCCAGCCGATCGCGGTGGCCACCTTGACCAGTACCGGGCGCACGATGAAACCGAAGAGGCCCGTGACCGCAGCGGCCGCGACAAGGCTCCAGACCGAGTCGGCGCGCAGGCCGGACAACAGCTTGTCTGCGGTGATCAGGGCCAACGAGCTGATCGCCCATGCCAGAGCCATGCGCACCAGGTCGGAGACACGCAGCCTGGTTAGCATGCGCCCAGTCTCTGCCGCGCCGGAGCCCCGGTGCGTCACCCACAGGGGGTGATCCGACCTCACCCACACCGGGCGATGCGCGCCTGACCTGTGGTCGCGACGATGTGTTTTGTCACGACCCCGCTTAAGGAGCCCATGATGCCGGACTGGATGACGCTCAAATGGACCGCGCTGCTCGCGCGTGGACTGGTCGGCATCGCATTCGGAGTGGTGGCGATGGCATGGCCCGACGAGACCATCGCCGTACTGGTGGTGCTGTGGGGATGTTGGGCACTTCTCGACGGGGCGATCGCACTGGCGGGCGTTGTCGTGCTGCCTGGCACAGGGCCGAAGGTGATTGCAGGTCTCATCGGCGTGGTGTCACTGCTCGTCGCGTTCTTCGCCATCGCGCAGCCAGGGCTTGCTGCCGCAACGCTCACCTGGTTCCTCGGCATCTGGCTGGTCATCCGCGGGATCCTCGAGATCGTGAACGCGTTCAGCACCGACGTGCCGAACGGGCGATGGGCGCTCGTGGCGGCGGGCGTGCTGGACGGCGTGATCGGCGTGCTGTTCATCGCCAACCCAGGCACAGCGGCTCTGGGTATCGCGTTCCTGCTCGGTCTGGTCGCCGTGCTGTGGGGATGTGCAGTGGTGGGGATGGCGTTCTGGGTCCGAAGGCCGGCGCCCGAGCCGGGACTTGACCTCTCCAACGCGGCCCCAGGCTGAGCGTGGGGGCGTTGAGCGACATCCAGACCATCCTCGGTGCCGGCGCCGTGGTGCTGGTGATCGACCTTGCGATCAGGCTGGTGGCTCTCGTGGTCATCCCGCGCGACCGGTTGCCAACCGCGGCGATGGCATGGCTCCTGGCGGTGTTCTTCATCCCGGTGATCGGCGTCGCGCTCTTCCTGTTGATCGGCAACCCGAAGCTCCCCGAGAAGCGGCAGCTCAAACAGCGGGAGATGGACGTCGTGATTGCCCGCGAGTCAGGTGATCTGGAGCCACCAACCCGCAAGGAGGGCTGGCCGGTGTGGCTGGACCCGGTGGTCACGCTCACGCACAGCCTGACGGCCATGCCACTCGTGGGAGGCAACAGCGCCCACCTGATCGACGACTACTCCGGCTCACTGGCCGCGATGGCCACCGAGATCGACGCGGCCACGTCGTACGTCCACGTCGAGTTCTACATCTTCTCGCTCGATGCGACGACTGCGCCCTTCTTCGACTCCCTCGAGGCGGCAGTCCGGCGTGGAGTCACCGTGCGGGTCCTGCTCGACCACTGGGCTTCATCGCACTGCGCCGGCTACAAGGACACGCTGAAGCGCCTGGAGGAGACGGATGTCGAGTGGCAGCTGATGTTGCCGGTCCAGCCGCTGAAAGGCAGGTACCAGCGACTCGACCTGCGCAACCACCGCAAGCTGCTCGTGATCGACGGACGGGTGGCGTTCGTAGGTTCGCAGAACCTGATCGACCGCAGCTACAACAAGAAGAAGAACATCAAGCGTGGGCTCAAGTGGCAGGAACTGATGTGCCGTCTCGAGGGCCCAGTCGCTGCGTCGATCGACATGGTCTTCGCGACGGACTGGGTGATCGAGTCGGGCGAGGACGTGACCTCCGCTGCTGCGGACCTCCGCCCTGCCCAGCGGCCGGTGCCGTCGAGCGGCACCCTGGACTGCCAGGTCGTCCCGAGCGGGCCAGGCTTTCCCGTGGAGAACAACCTGCAGCTCTTCCTGAGCCTGCTCTACAGCGCCCGGGAGCGGATCATCATCACCAGTCCGTACTTCGTGCCGGACGACTCGATGTTGAGAGGACTGATGGCGGCGACTGCCCGAGGGGTGCATGTCGAGCTGTTCGTCTCCGCGATCGGTGACCAGGGCCTGGTCTGGCACGCGCAACGCTCCTACTACGGCGCGCTGCTCGGGGCGGGCGTGCACATCTACTGCTACCCGGCGCCGTACATCCTGCACGCCAAGCACTTCAGCATCGACGACGAGGTTGCGCTGATCGGGTCCAGCAACATGGACATGAGGTCGTTCGGCCTGAACAGCGAGATCTCGCTGATGGTGCGCTCGCGGACGTTCGTGGCCGAGATGCGCGACGTCGAACGCGACTATCGCGAGATCAGCGCGGAGCTCACCCTGGACGAATGGCAGCAAGAGCCCTTGAGAAAGACCGCGCTGGACGGTCTCGCCAGGCTCACCTCGGCCCTGCAATAGCAGGTCAGTGCAGGAGCGCCTTCGCGATCATGATCAGTACGCCGAAGGATGCTGCTCCTGCGACTTCCAGCAGGACTGCCCGGCCCCGTAGCCCGGCCTGATGTGCACCGAGATATCCCACGGCCGCCAGGAGTACGACGGAGAAGTACACCGCGGCAGCTGCCGCAGTTCCCTTGTCCACTCCCACGAGGTTCGCGACGACATAGACGAGGAGGGCCGGAACGCCACCCTTGAGCACGCTCGTCTCGTGGACGGCCGAGCTGCGCAGGCGGAGCAGGAAGTGTCGCGTGTCGCCGTCGAGCTGCGTCGACAGGGTGGCGATGTAGACGTGCGCCATCCAGTAGACGACGAGCACGATCCCGGTCGCGAGTCCCACGTGGGTCGAGTCCTCGCCGTGCGCACTCACCGCGGCCAGCACCGCAGCGCTCACGATCGCCCCGTAGAGGAGACCCGCCGGATCGGTCGCGGCCAGCCAGCGGGCTGCTGCCGCCCGTTGGGGGGTTATGGGCACGAGCTCAGACTAGGCGACTGCGATCAGGTCCCGAGGATGCGCCGCTTCTGCTCCGCGAATTCTGCCTCGGTGAGGATGCCTTGCTCCTTCAGCTGGGCGAGGTCCCTGAGCTGGTCGATCGCTCCTTGCATGTCGGCGCCACCGCTGGCCGGAGGCGGCGCGGCAGGTGGGGGCGGCTGCTGATACGCCTGCTGTTCCTGCTGCTGCTCCTGCTGGGACCATCGGCCCGCCTGGCGCCGAGACACTCGGTTGGACACGGCCGTGGCAGTTCCGGCAACAACGGCCGTTCGCGCAATTCCTCGCAGCAGTCCTGGCATCTGATTTCCTTCCTTGGAGCGGATGGGGCGCAAGCCCCAGAGATTCGATTCGGTGCCTTGGAGTCAGGGCCTCGACTCGGCGGCGTCAACTGCTGCGACGAGATCCTGCGCTGGTATGCGACCGCTCGCGACCAGTTGGCCACCGCCGCGCCGAAGGGCGGCGGCGAACGGCGCCGCCCACGTGTTCTCGTAGATGAGGACGCCGGCCGAACTGCCCGGCTCGAGCACGCTGCCGGCGCTCGCCACGTCCTCGTCGTCGATCAACCCCGAGGACGCCCCCTCGAAGACCGCGAGGTCGAGCTGGCCGTCTCCGTCCAGGTCCGCGATCGCAACCCCCGTGACGGAGCCGTCATCCTCCTTCTTGACGAACACAAAATCGAGGATGCGGATCACCCCTCGGTCCACAAGATCGACCAGAAGGGGCAAACCCTCGCCCGTCATACGACTGCCGGGGAACTCGACCACCAGGTAGTCGACGGGTCCCATCTCCACAACATCGTCCTTCGCCATCCCGTACCTCCTGAGGTCGAATTCCGACGCTAGGCGGAATGTCCGCCGTCCGCCTCATCCGGCACAGGTGAAGCGGTGGGCCGAGTCTCCAGAGTCGGTGACATCAAACGTTCCAGGACCTGCTAGACGACGTGCTCGTCGTCGTCGTCTTCGGACTCCGAATCTGCATCGGGGTCCACGGGCCACTTGAGCTGGAACTCGATCTCCTCTTCGTCATCCCCGAGCTCGTGCTCGATGGAGAACTGGGCACGCACGGGGACGCGGATCCGCACGCCGGCCACCTGGATCCTGAAGGAAGTGTCCTTCTCCAGGGCGTCGGCCAGGCGGCGAAGCTTGGCCACGACCTCGGAGGTCGAGTAGAAGCTTTCGATGTCTCGTTGAGCCCTGGCCATGGCGATGCGTCCCCTCTGGTGCGTTTCGGTGATCTCTTCGGCCCAGTCCACCGTTCAAGGGGACGGCGTACGTCACCCCGTGCGGATGAGTTCGCAATCCGCTAGGTGACGGTCAAGAGATCTCCTGCATCGTGCCGTGGGCGCCAGTCGTAGATGACCGAGGTGCGGAGCACGGTGTCCTGAAGCGACCGGCGCGACCTGCTGCCCGCGCACCACAGCAGTCCGATCGGGAACCCGACGCAGAAGGCCGCGCGCACAAGAGCCGTCGGTGGCCGTACCCGGCCACCGCGACGGCCAACGACGCGCAGGCCCATGACGTGGTCGCCGTACGTGCGTCCCGTGATTGACCACGCGAGGGTGAAGTAGACGAGAAGAGTGACCAGGCCCGTGGTCACGCACGCGACACCAGAGACCCTCGTGAACTCGAACCCGCGTGGGTCGATCATGAACAACAGCGCATTGAAGCCGGCGTACGCGGTGACAATCGCCGCACCCACGGCCAACGCATCGACCGCATTGGCGATAACGCGCGTCACCAGCCCGGCGCTCTGCCCCTGGAACGGCCGGGCCTCACGCGGGACAGGCGAGATCCGCTGTTCCATCACACCTTCCCCGCGGGTGTGCCGGGATCAGCTGACGTCGGGGCGGTGGGCTGTCCCGGTACGACCGCCGGTCGTATCGAGTCGGGCGCAGCGACGCGAGGGGTTCGCCTCAGTCGAAGTCGGTCCACTGCTCGCCCGATCGCGTCGTCGCCGGAAATGCTCTGCATCCGCACACCCAGGAGCGTGTCGGAGGCAACCGCGCGGGTTGAGTCGCGGATGATCTCCGGCAGGTCGATCTCGGCGATCAGATCCTGGGCGATGGTGACCAGGTCCACGTGCTGCTGCACCAGCTCGGTGACGTTCACGTGGCGCATCGCTTCGGACACAAATGCCGGTGCAAGCCTGTCGAGCACGTGATCCAGCTCGGTCACCAACTCAGTGCGATAGATGGCGCCGCGGCGGGCGACCGCGCTCAGCCAGGTCGCAGGTCGCATCCGTGGCGGAAGAACGGACGGTTGGAGGACAGCATCTGCCACCGGCTGGGTCACCGACTGGATCCGGCGCCCCACCGCGCCGACGGTGATCACGGTCAGCGCAGCGGCCCCGAACAGGGCGTCAAGCAGGTACGCGGACTCACGCGAGGTCGCAGTACTCCCCATCGGGCGCCTTTCGACTTGTTGCTGCCTGCGCGCGTCGCTTCTCGCGCGCGGGCGGGCGTTCGCGGTGACACGAATGCCCTGCCTGCAGACTCACCCCTGTCCCGGAACTGCACTTCACCCCACGCGGATGACTCGCGCGTGTCTTGTCCGTCAGCAGGTGGATTGGTACCTGATGTCACCGAAGGCGTCGCGCCACTCCTGCTCGCTCAGGTCGCGGCCTGCCACCCCGCAGGCGTAGTCGATGGCGGCGCGTGGCGAGGGGTCCCACCTGTACGTGTCTCCAGAGACGGCGGTGAGGGTGACCGCTCCGTCTTCGCCGGCCTGGGCCGCGGTGACCTGCTGGCCCACCGGCAGGGGGAATCGAGAGAGCAGTGCACCGGTCTTCGCATCCCAAACCGCGACGTCGGGCCCCGTGGAGGTGGTGACGACCCGGGATCCGTCGGGACTGTACGACGCGGAGAGGATGTCGCCGCGCACGCCGGAGACTGCCGGCCGAACGGGCTTGCCGGTCGGCAGGTCGATCACCTCGAACTCGCCGTCCTTTCCACCGACGGCAGCGGAATGTCCGTCCGGCGACAGCGCAACAACGCGACCGTTGCTGACACCGAGATCTCCATGGCGCACGATCGTTCCGGTGGTGAGGTCGACGTGGTACCAACGCGTCGCCTCGATGCCCCAGTCGGGACGCCACTTGGTGCCCGCCGTCACGACGAAAGCATGGTGGCCATCAGGTGACCCGGCCAGGGCGAACGGCTTCTCCGGAAGAGTCACCAACTTTCCGGCGCGCGCCAGCGGACTGGTACCGAGCAGGGCGACGTTGCCCTGGATGTCGGCTGCGACGACGTGGGCGTCTCCGGCGAACGTGGTGTCGACGATGTCGGTCGGCAGCGCCTTGCGTCGCCCGACCTCGCGCCCGCTGACGCCGTTGATCAGTTGCACCCAACCCCCGGCGTACCCGGTCACGAACTGGCGTTCGTCGGGACTCCAGGTGCCAGCAACGCTCCACGACTGACTTACGAGCGGCGGGTGGACCTCGACCCCGGTGCGGGTGTCGAAGAGGCTCAGGCTCGCTTCGGAGGGATCTGGCCGCCAGCCTCCTCGCGCGAATCTTCTCGCCCCGGGACTGAGCTCGACCACGCCGCTGCCGTACCGCACGAGCTGGGAGAACCCGATCTTGGACAGGAATCGGCGATCGCCGCTCAGGTCCCAGGCCTGTACCTGCCGCGTCAGCGGCTTGCCGACGTAGAGGGTCTTGGCGTCCGCGGAGTAGGAGACTCCGGCGCCGGCACCGGCCCCTGTGTCGAACCGGTGCAGCGTCTGACCGGTCCGAGCGTCCCAGACGACAGCGAGCCCGTCGGCCGCTGTGGCGGTCAGGGTGCGGCCGTCGGGCGAGAAGGAGACGTCTTGCAGGGCGCCTGTCTGGCCGGTCAACGTCGTGCGGATCAAGCCATTGGCGGGATTGAAAAGCTGCACGGCTGTGCCGTCCTGCGTGAATGCGGCGAGCAACTTGCCTCTGGCGTCGACGGCGCCGGTCCATGCCTCGTTGCCCTGCCACAGCTGCCTGCCGGTGCTCACCTTGTAGGCGGCCACCGGGTTGCTGGTGAAGACGGTCGCGCCGTTGTCGGAGAGCGCCACTCGGGCGAAGGACAGAGGCGGGTCGATCCGTGGGCCGACAGGCCGTCGGGTGGCCAGGTCCCACACCCGCACGAAGGCGCGGTCGACCCCACCATCCGTCTCTCCGTTGATGACGAGGTGCCCGAAGCTCGCGCCGAGGTAGCGGCCGTCCCGGCTCACCGCGAGATCTTGGACGACAACTCCCGGGGGGACACCCGTCAGCTGGTTGGGCAACTCGGTGAGGGTCGCTGGATCGAGCAATCGGATGGCCAGGGCATCCTCGGGGGCTGCCGCCGCGGCGATCACCTGCGGCGCAGCCGCGATGGGCACCTCGATCGTGTCGAGGTGCCGGTCTCCGGCCTGGTATGTCGCGTCCGGGACAAGGCCCGCTGTGAAGCTACGGACGGTGTGCCGGCTGTCCTCGGTCACGATGCGGCCAGCGGCCATCGCGATACGACCCACGCTGCTGCCGGCCGGCACCGTAACGGTGCGGATCAGCTCAGGACGGTCGGCAACGGCGGCCGCGAGGTTGAAGGCAGCACCGGCGCTCGGGGCGAGTTTCTCAGCGGCCGCGGCCAGCAGAAGCGCAAGCTGGGGATCCTCCGTGTCCAGGGCAGCCGCTCCGACTGCGACCGCGGCCTGCGTCCGGGCTGCACGCTCGGCTGCCGTGGCCTCCCGGTCGGCGCGCCGACCCTGCCGTGCTGCCAGGACGCCGAGGACGAGAGCGACGGCGAGCGCGGCCGTGATGGTGACCGTGGCCGCACGGAGGATGCGGTTCGCACGGACCTGGCGCCGCACCTGCTCTGTCAGTTCTGCCGCTTCGGCCTCTGCGTGAGCCGAGCTCTCGTCGAGGAAGACACGTTCGACGGTGGCCAGCTCGACATCGGCTCGTCCGGACCACGCGACTGCGCCTGCCAGTCGGACCCCGCGGTAGAGCTCACTCTCGGGCCGCCCCAGGTCCTCCCATGCGTGGGCCGAGGTGGTCAGGTGGTGAAAGACCCTGCGTCCCTCCACGTCCTCGTCGAGCCACTCGCCCAGACGCGGCCAGCCGTCGATGAGCGCCTCGTGCGTCAAGGTCACGGCACCGTCGTCGCTGGTCAGGAGCCGGGCACTGACGAGGAGGTCCATGATCGCCCGGTGCGCCTCGTTCAGCTCGCTCGTCGGCACCCTGGCTCGGCGACGCTCCGCGTCGTCGCCCACGACCACCAGTCGCAGCATCAGCGAGCGGAGCACCGGTTGCTGGTCGGCCGGAAGCGCGTCGTAGACGTCCTCGGCTGTGTGAGCCAGTGCTCCACCGACGCCGCCGCTCGCGCGGTACCCAGCGACGGTAAGGGTGCGGCCCTCGCGACGCGCCCAGGTCTGCGCCAGCGCGTGGGAGAACTGTGGCAGTGCGACTGGGGACCCTTCGAAGTCCCGAAGGAAGAGGTCGATCAGCCCGGGCTCGACGAGCAGCCCGCGCTGCGCGGCCGGCTGCTCGATCGCCGTGGCCAGTCCATCGGCGCTCAGCGCACCGAGGATGAAGAGTCCCTGCTCCATGATGCGCGCGAGTGCGGGGTAGGCGCCGACCAGCGCCATCTGGTCCGCGCGCATCGCCAGCACGATCTGACCTCGGTGACCGGCAAGGCCTCGGAGAAGTTCGTCTCGGGCAGTTGGTGCCAGCGCGAAGATCTCCTCACCCTGGTCGATGACCGCGACCTCGCAGGCTGGCAGGGCCGCGCCCGGTGCAGGCACCAGAACGTGCACGTTCCGACCACGGGCACGCAGTGTCGCGACCACCCCGGCACCGACGAACGATGACTTGCCGATGCCGGACGGCCCGACGACGGCCAGCACGCCACGCGTCGCAAGGGCATCGAGCGCAGCGGCCAGCTCGGCGTCCCTGCCGAAGAAGCAGTCGGCGTCGTCGGGGCCGTACGCCGCGAGCCCGGGCCAGGGGCAGTCGGCATCCACCTCTGCCCGGGTCGGCTGTGCTGGGGCAACTTCCTGGCGGAGGATCTCTTCCTCCATCCGGACGATCTCCTCGCCCGGGTCGATGCCCAGCTCGTCGCGCAGCGTGGCCCGGCAGGCGCGCAGCGCCTCCAGTGCCTCCGCCTGGTTTCCCAAGCGATAGTGGACCAGCGCGAGCTGCGCCCAACGGTGCTCCCGAAACGGTGCCTGCGCCACGAGCGAGACCGCAAGCGGCAGCGCTTGTGCGACGTCGCCGGACGTCAGGAGGGCCTCCACGTGGAGCTCCTCGGCGCTCTCCTTCTCGCCGCGCAGCTGGGTGCTCGCGACCTCGGCCGGCGCCCAATGGGCGATCTCTGCGTACGGGTCACCCACTCGCTCCCGAAGTGCCTCGTCCAGTGCGTACGCCGCCCGGTCGGCCTGCCCGAGCTCGAGGAGCTCGCGCCCACGCGCCACGCGCTGGGTGAAGAGATCGGCCTCGTTCACGACCGTTGCTTCGAGCCGGTAGCCGTGGTCCTGCGTCGTGATCGCGTCCGCACCGAGGAGCCCGCGCAGGCGCGAGACGCATCCCTGGATGACCTTCGCACTGGTGGGCGGCGCGCCGTCGGGCCACAGGGCCAGGGAGAGCTGGTCGTGGGTGCCCACCTCTGGGCGCTGAACAGCCAGCGTGGCGAGGACGATCCGCTCTCGTCTGCCAAGCGCTTCGACACGTCCGGTGATCCGCAGCGCGGGCACAAGAGAAATGTAGGCGGAAAGGCCCCTGACCTGCGCTGTTACCCCGGCATTACCTCTTTCTCGAAGGCTCTGCTCTAGACCCCGTCAGTTGAGGTGGGATCGTTTCCGAAGGAGAACGCAATGAACCACCGACAAGCCCTCGTCGCGCTCACCACGGGAGCGCTCCTCTGCCTCACAGGCTGCGGCGGGAACGAGCCGTCATCGGCCACCGAGAAGAAGTCAGCACCCGTGACACTGCGGATTGCGACGTACGACGAGGAGATGGTGCCGGGCGGAATCCTCGTGGATCACTTCGCCCAAACGGTGCACGATCTGGACCCGAACATCACCATCGAGCCGAAGTACCAGGCGGCGCCTGATGAGGAGGCGACGATCAAGCTCATCCAGGCAGGCGACGCCGATCTGGGACTGGTGGCGACGCGGGCGTGGGACCTCGTCGGCGTGGACACCCTGCGTGCCATCAACAGCCCTTTCCTGATCGACTCGACCGAGCTGCTCGACCAGGTCGTGGCCGGCGACCAGGCGGCGACCATGATGAAGGGCCTATCCGCGGCCGGCGTGACCGGATTGGCGATGTTGCCCGAGGCCCTCCGGCACCCGTTCGGCACCAAGGGTTCCCCGCTGGGACTCGACGACTACGAGGGCGCGAAGATGCGGTCCCCGCACTCCAAGACGACCTGGGACCTGCTCTCCGCCCTCGGGGCAGATCCCATGTACGAGGAGGACGGGTACACGATCGCGGAGTCCCAGTTCGATCAGGCCCCCGCCCCGGAGGGGACCGGAAACGTCACCCTGTACGCCAAGGCCGACGTCATCGTGCTCAGTGACGCGGCCAAGAAGAAGGTGTCGGCCAGCCAGCTTGACGCACTCACCGAAGCGGCGGAGACGACCCGTGACTGGGCGATCGGCACGTTCGACGACGACGCCGAGGCGGCCTCGAAGTACTGCAAGAACGGCGGCAAGGTGATGGCCGCCAGCCCTACCGAGATCGTGGCACTCAAGAACTCGGCGGCTCCGGTGATTGCTGACCTGAAGGGCGACGACGCCACCGCTGCTGTCATCGCCGCCATCGAGAAGCTGAAGTCTGGGCTCACCACCCCGACCCCGGTCACCGGGTGCCCCGATCCGTCGGCCGCGCCCAAGGAGTCACTGCTGAACGGCACCTACCACTGGGTGGTCACCCAACAGGCGCTCAAGGCCGCCGGGGTCACGAGTCCCGAAGCGCTTAACGATGTTCCGGGCATCCAGACGGCAACCCTCGAGGACGGCAGCATCAACATCACCTACAAGCAGACCGAGGGCCCCCACAAGGGCGACACCGGCGAACAGCACTCCACGTATGAGTACGACGGCCAGACCATCAACATCCACTGGAGCCAGTCGCCGACTAACTGCACCAAGGCGAAGGTGAAGGTCCTGAAGGACGGCTCACTCGCGTTCAGCAACATCGTCGAGTGCGCTGAGGACCAGGCCGGTCTCGTGCTCGACCAGGTCGGCATGCGCCTGTGGAAGAAGGTCAAGTAGTCGGTACCTGAACGGCCGCCGACTTCGTTCGGATCGAGGTCGGCGGCCGTTCGCAGCACGTCGGTTACCGGCTTCGACGCCAGGGCTCGGCGGGTGCCAGCACGTACTGGGCGAGCACATGGCGCCAGGGAACGACGGCGATGATCAGGACGACCCAGAGGACCGCGCCGGCCTGGGTGCGGGTGGCGCCCTCGAGTCGGTTGTCCGACCACAACGGCAGGGCGACGACTCCGAGCCAGAGTAGCTTCCAGGAGACCTCGAAGAGCAGGACGGGAAGCATGCGCTGGGGATAGCGGATGCCGAGCAGTGCCAGGACCGACATGGCGATGAGCAGGCACTCCTTGGTGCCTTCCGCAAGGCCCCAGGACTCGTGGTCAAGGAGCAACGGCCACTTGATCACGGCCAGGCACACCCCCATGACGAGGTAACCGACGCGAAGCAGGTTCAGCTGCCACAACGCGAGCTGCCCCGAGGGCCGTGCGCGTGGCTCCGTGGACGGCTGCGTGTGGAGGGACGTGGTCGAGTCGTGCAGCCGCGTCATGACGACTCCCTGGT
Organism: uncultured Actinomycetota bacterium; assembly: GCA_963742785.1. Lineage (GTDB taxonomy): Bacteria > Actinomycetota > Actinomycetes > Propionibacteriales > Nocardioidaceae > Marmoricola. The sequence continues at coordinate 2,313,800 of CAVUNI010000004.1, read as the reverse complement.
CTGCGTCGTCGTGCGGATGAGGAGTCGGCCGCGGAGCCGGTGCAGCTGCGGCATCAACCCGTAGATCACGATCGGGACTGCGACGGTCGCGAGCACGAACGTGCGCACGACGGGCGAGAGCGTCCCGAGCCAGTCACCGAGTGCAAGGTTGAGGACGGTGAGGGTCGGGAACACCGCGAGCCAGATCATCAATGCCAGCTGGTGTTTGGTCGGCGGCCCGACGGCGGCTGGGCGGGAACCCGGGATCGGGCTCGCGGCGGCACTGGGGGATGTGGTGGTCATGCTGACTCCTTCGGATCTGTGCTTCGGGTTGGTGCAGGCGGGAGGTGGTGGTCCAGGTCGCGGACGGTGTTCCCCAAAGGCTGGAGCCGCGTGGTCCGTTCACCTACGAACGTTGCTGTTTCCGGGAAACGGGAGTCAGATGAGCCCCGTGGAGGACACCTCAGCTGCTGCCATCGCCGCAGCGCTCGATCAGGTCGGGCCCCGACTCAAGCGATTCCGCACACGTCGGCACTTGACCCTGACCGGCGTTGCGGACACGACCGGCATCTCCAAGAGCACCCTGTCTCGACTCGAGACGGGAGGGCGGCGGCCCACCCTGGAGCTGCTCCTCGCGCTGTCGCACGCCTACCGGGTTCCGCTGGACGACCTCGTGGCAGCACCCGACCAGGGCGATCCGCGGCTCCGGCTCAAGCCTGGTCGCGTCAAGGGAAGGACCGTGATCCCATTGACCCTGCAGCCCGATGCGATGCAGGCCTGGAAGATCATCATCCCGACCAGCAAGGTCACGCCTGAGCCACGCGCGCACGAAGGCCACGAATGGATCTACGTTCTCTCCGGTCACATGCGCTTCGTCCTCGGTGACCAGGACGTGGTTCTCGCACCGGGGGATGTCGCCACCTTCGACACCACGGTGCCGCACTGGTTCGGCAGCACCGGGGACGAACCCGCTGAGATCCTCAGCATCTTCGGACGCCCCGGAGAACGGATGACCGTCCGTACGGCGCCTCCGAAGCCCTAGCGTCGAGCGGTCCATCGGCTCACCAGTGAGGCGTGGCTTGGCGCCGATGGCGATCTTAGGTATATTGGTAAGTCCATTAACCAATATCGCTGAGACGCGCTCTGAAGGGGACCCGGATCGTGCCCAAGCTCGTGTATGTCGACTCCGACGGTGTCGAGACCATGGTCGACGCGACCGTGGGGGAGTCCGTCATGGTCAGCGCGGTGAACAACGGCGTTGCCGGCATCATCGGGGAGTGCGGCGGCAACATGTCGTGCGCGACCTGCCACGTGTGGGTGCGTGACGAGTTCCGCGATCAGGTCGGCCCCGCCGAGGATCTCGAGGACGACCTGCTGGACCTCGGGGTCTCCGAGCGTCGGCCCGGCAGCCGGCTGTCCTGCCAGATCGAGGTCCAGGAGTCACTGGACGGCCTCACCGTCGACATGCCACCCGAGCAACCGTGACCACCGGTTGACCCGGACTTCTGGACATCGGCATAATGGTCTGATAATTACTCCAACGTGAATCGTCACCCAGTCTTGAGAGGACGCCGACGGTGCTGAGAACCGAGATCAACGAGATGCTGACCCAGACGGGGCCGGGCACCAGGATGGGCGACCTGTTCCGTCGCTACTGGATGCCGGCTCTGCTCGCGGAGGAGCTGCCCGAGAACGACTGCGCTCCGGTCCGGGTCAAGATCCTCTCCGAGCGGCTGCTCGCCTTCCGCGACACCGACGGACGCTACGGGCTCGTCGACGAGTTCTGCGCGCACCGCGGAGTGTCCCTGTGGTTCGGCCGCAACGAGGAGTCGGGACTGCGCTGCGCCTACCACGGCTGGAAGTACGACGTGACCGGCCAGTGCGTCGAGGTGCCCTCGGAGCCGGAGGCCGGCAACTTCTGCGCAAACGTCAAGCTGCGGGCATACCCGCTGGTGAAGGTCGGCGACATCCTGTGGACCTACATGGGTGACCCGGACGACCAGCCGCCGCCGCCGGAGTACGAGTTCGTACAGGTGCCGGATGAGCAGACCTACACCTCGAAGCGCTGGCAGGAGTGCAACTGGCTGCAGGCGCTCGAGGGCGGCATCGACTCCAGCCACGTGACGTTCCTGCACTCCGGCCAGCTCAACAGCGACCCGCTGTTCAAGGGCTCCAGGGGCAACGACTACAACAAGGCCGATCTCAAACCGTTCTTCGAGGTCGCCGACACCGAGGGCGGCCTACTCATCGCGGCTCGACGCAATGCCGAGGAGGGCCAGTACTACTGGCGCGTCACTCCGTGGGTGATGCCGAGCTTCACGATGGTGCCGCCGCGCGGTGACCACCCGGTGCACGGCCACATCTGGGTGCCGATCGACGACGAGAACTGCTGGGTCTACACCTTCGACTACCACCCCGTGCGGGCGCTGTCCCCGGACGAGGTCAAGGCGATGGAGGCCGGCTTCGGCGTACACAGCGAGAACATCCCCGGCACCTATCGCCCGGAAGCCAACAAGGACAATGACTACCTCATGGACCGGGACGCACAGCGCCGAGGCGAGCAGTTCTCGGGCATCAAGGGCATCGCGATCCAGGACTCCTCGCTGCAGGAGAGCATGGGTCCGATCGTCGACCGCACCAAGGAGCGGCTGGTCGCCACGGACAGCGGCATCATCAAGGCGCGGCAGAAGCTCCGCAAGGCGGTCATCGCACTGGCCGACGAAGGTGTGGTGCCGCCCGGGGTCGACCCTGAGCACCACCGGGTCCGGTCGGCCGCGATCGTGCTACCGCATGACCAGTCCTTCCAGGAAGGCGTCGCCGACGCGGTGGTAGCGCGGCCGGGCGTCGCCCAGACGACGGTCTGAACGGGTCCGCCATGCAGATGCGACCCGTACTCCTCAACAGCTGTGCACGTGCCGCCACGGCTGCCGAGGCACGGTTCCGGATCGACGTACCGATCGCGCCGTCACGGGCGACCCGCATCGTTGCCCTGGATGAGGACGCTGCCCAGGTCGTCCGTCGCGTCGGACAGGCCGAGTGGAACACCGCCCGCTTCTACACGACCGACCTTCGGGGCCTGAGGCTGACGACGCTCGAGGGCAACGAGGTGCCCCTGGCCGAAGAGCTGGACGGCGTCGACGCGACGGTGATGGTGGCCGCGACGGACCACGGCGCCGAGGCGGCAGCAACCATCGGGGCGGCGTGCACGGTGCGCGGCATCATGACCGCCGGACTGGTGCTCGCCGCGGCGCACGACATCGGCACGGCGCTGTCCGCACTGCGCCCACACGCGCGAGTGCTGATGGTCCCTGCCGACGAGGAGGACCTCACCGAGCTGCTGCGGGCGATCCGCGCATGACGGTCACGCTGCCCGACCTCCATGCCATGAAGCGCGAGGGCCGCAAGATCGTGGGAGTCGTCGCCTGGGACTACCAGATGGCCCGGATCGTAGACCGGGCCGGCGTGGACATCGTGTCGGTCGGTGACACCGTCGGGGTGAACCTCTGGGGTCAGCCGAACCCGCTCGAGATCACGATGGAGCAGGTTCTCGTCGTCGCGCAGGCGGTACGACGCGGGGTCGGTCGGGCGCTGCTCTCCTGCGACTTTCCCTTCGGCCCGCTCCAGGAGGGGACCGCGTCCGCGGTGCGGGCGGCGATCCGACTGGTCAAGGAGGCCGGGGTCGACGTCGTCAAGCTGGACGGCGCCGCGGACTTTCCCGAGGCGGTCGAGGCGGTCGTGCAGTCGGGCATCCCGGTGTGGGCGCAGTTCGGGATCACCCCACAGACGGCCCTGCGCTACGGCGTGGCCTACAGCACCCAGTCGACCGTGCAGGTGCCTGACGAGATGCTCGACGAGATGGTCGGCGAGGCGAAGCGGCTGGAGGCCGCTGGCGCTTCCCTGCTGAACTTCACGAACTCCGGCCCGGTTGTCGGCCCGGCGGTGTCGTCGGCCGTCGGCATCCCGGTGCTCGGTGGCTTCGGCGGCGGCCCCTGGCTCGACGGACGGATCCGGATGGCCACCGCGGCGATCGGGTACGCCGAGTCGAACATCGACGACCCGGCGGACACCTATGCCAACGTGGCGAAGGTGAGCCTCGACGCGATCACGGCGTACGCGGAGGATGTTCGTGCCGGACGCCAGGTGCGGGGCGGTGTCAAGGTCCCGCCACCTGCGTAACCTGCCGGCGCACAACGAAGGAGCGCAGATGGCGACGACCGAGATCGACGGGATCAGGACGCGTTACGAGATCGCCGGCGACGGCCCGCCGCTGCTGATGTTCTCGCCCGGCGGGTTCGACTCCAACCTGGAGAGCTGGCGCACCGTCGGCATCTACCGTCGGCTCCGCCTTGTGGACCAGCTCGCGGAGCACTACCGGCTGGTGATGTTCGATCGCCGCGAGTCCGGTCGCTCCGGTGGCCGGGTCGAGCGGATCTCGTGGGCCCACTATGTGCGGCAGGCCGTGGGGCTGCTCGACCACCTGGGCATCGAGCGTGCGCACCTGATGGGCGGCTGCGTCGGCTGCTCGACGGTGGCCGCCGTCGCGGTCGCGCACCCCGACCGGGTGGCGAGCATGGTGCTGTTCTCCCCGGCAGGTGGGGTCCGGTACCGAATGAAGCAGCACGAGCGGTTCGTGCAGCACCTCGGGTTCGTCGCCGAGCACGGACTGCCTGCGGTCGTCCAGCGAGCCCTGAGCCACAGCGACGGTTTCAGCAAGGATCCACAGGTGGGTCCGTGGGCGACCGTCCTGCGTACCGACCGCACCTTCGCCGACCACTACGCAGCCCTGGATCCGGAGCAATACGGCGTGACCGTGACCGGACTGGTTCGCTTGCTGTTCGACCGCGACACCGTCCCCGGTCCCGAGCCGGAGGACCTCCTGACCCTTGATCTCCCGGCGCTCGTCGTACCGGGAGAGGACACGTCACACGCTCCCTCGGCCGCGCGCTACCTGCAGGAGTGCCTGCCGCGGGTGGAGTACTGGGACGTCCCGGTCGCCGAGCAGACCGACGAAACTGCGCCGAAGCGGATCCTGGAGTTCCTGGAACAGGTCAGCTCTCCAGGGCAGCTATCTGGTCGACCCGCACCTGGTGCCGCCCGCCCTTGAAGGGCGTGTCGAACCACAGCGCGAGCAGTCGTTCCGCGGACTCGGTGTCGACGACCTTGGCCCCGACCACCATCACGTTGGCGTCGTTGTGGCCGCGCGAGATCTGGGTGGCGAACTCGGTGTGGCACAGTCCCGCGCGGACGCCGTTGATCTTGTTGCAGGCGATCACCTCGCCCTGGCCGCTGCCACCGAGCACGAGCCCAGTGTCCGCGGCGCCCGACACGACCAGCCGCCCCACGTCGGCGCACAGGGCGGGGTAGTCGACGACGTCGTGGTCATGGCTGCCGCGATCGTCCACCTCATGCCCGTGCTCGTTCAGCCAGGTGGTCAGGTGCGCCTTGAGGTCGACCCCGTTGTGGTCGGCGGCGATCGCGACGCGCATCACAGCACCGCGAACAGCGGGTCGAGGTCGACTGGCGCGCGCAGGATGCGCTGCGCCACTGCATGGTCGACCAGTTCCTCGAGCACCGCACGGTTCGGCTCGACGCCATAGGGGAGCGGGTCACCGCCGGTGGTCTCCATGACCCGCAGGTGCATCCGGTCGGTGTCGGTCACCTCGTCCAGGGTGCCTGAGCGCAGCCGCTCGACGTACAGGTCCTTGCTTGCCTCGAAGGCGTCGAAGACTGCGCGCGCTGCCCCTGGCTGCTCGGCGAGCACGTCGTCCTTCACCACCACGAGGTGGTTGATGGGGTAGTGGCCGTGCCTCAGCGCCGCAAACCCTGCCTCCTCGGCGTCAGGAAGGAGAGGTACGACGTCGGGGTGGTCGATCTCGGCTCCCACCGCAGCGTCGACATCGCCGTCGACGAGCATCGCTGTCAGGTCCTTGCCGGACGTGGACGGCTCGACGTTCTGTGGCGGCACGTAGCTCTCGACGTGCTCGTCGCCCGAAGGCACCCAGGTGACCGCGTCGAGGTGGACGTCGTGCTCGTCGGCCAGGATGCCGCGTGCCCAGACGCCCGTGGTGACCGTGTAGCCCCGATTGACACCGACCCGACGGCCTTCGAGGTCGCGCGGCTTCTCGATGCCGGCGTGCTGGTTGACCACGATGGCGCCGTGGTGGAACCCACGCACCAGGAACACCGGCAGCGCAGTGAACCCGACGCCGTGCTCGCGGGCGCAGAGGTACGTCGTCACGGCCATCTCGCACACATCGAACTCGAGCCTCCGCACCATCCGCCGGAAGGCCTGCACCAGCACCGGAACCTCCTCGAACTCGAGGCGGAATCCGACGGGTGCGACGGTGCCGTCCTTGACGGCGCGGTTGTTGCCCTGCATGCGGGAGACGGCAGTGAGCGTGCTCATCCTCGGATGGTATATTGAGCAGACCATTCAGCCAACGCCTGGAGGTCCTTTCGTGGTCGAGCAGGTCCGCGCCGCCGTTCGAACAGCTCCCGGTGTCACCGAGATCCGGCACTTCCCGAGGCCAGAGGTGCCACACGACGGGGCGCTGCTCAAGGTCGAGGTGGCCGGGATCTGTGGCACCGACGTGAAGATGTACGACAAGCCGCCGTTCCCCGACCCAGTCATCATGGGCCACGAAAATGTCGGCGTGATCGCCGAGGCAGGTGAAACCTTCCTCGAGCGGCAGCAGCTGTCGATCGGCGACCGGGTGTTCGTCGAGCACTACATCGGCTGCTTCCACTGTGAGTGGTGTCGCATCGGCGAGTACCGCCACTGCGAGGCCACCGACTGGCGCACCAACCCGGAAGCCCGGCGCTACGGCTACACCTCCGCAGAGAACCCCGGACACCTGTGGGGCGGATTCGCCGAGTACATGTATCTCCCCTGGAACTGCGTGCTGCACAAGGTCCCCGACGGCGTAACGGCCGAGCTGGCCGGCCTGGTGACCCCGTTGTCGAACGGCATCGAGTGGGCGCTCCTCGCCGCCGGTGTCGGGTACGGCGCCTCGGTGCTGATCCAGGGCCCCGGCCAGCAAGGGCTGTCCCAGGTGGTCGCCTGCAAGCAGGCCGGCGCCACGACGATCATCGTGAGCGGCACGACCAAGGACAAGGCCCGGCTCGAGCTGGCGGAGACGCTCGGCGCCGACGAGGTCATCGACGTGCTCCAGGAGGATGCGCTGGAGCGGGTCATGGAGATCACCGGCGGCGTCGGCGTCGACTTCGTCCTGGACTGCACGTCGCGCGCCGGCACGGCACCCGTGCTGCTGGGCATCGACGTGCTCAAGCGCCGCGAGGGCACCCTGCTGATCCAGGGCGAGCTCACGGCGTTCCCCGACTTCCCGATCAAGAAGCTCACCGAGAGGGCGATCACCATCAAGAGCGCCCGCGGGCACAGCTACCGTGCGTGCGAGCTTGCTCTGGAGCAGCTCGCGTCGGGACGCTTCCCGCTCGAACAGCTGAGCACGCACCGCTTTCCTCTCGAGGACGTCGACCACGCGATCCGGGTTCTCGGCGGCGAGACCGACGAGGATGTCATCCACATCTCGTTGATGCCCTGGCTCGGACGGGAGGACTGACATGACCGACGTGGGGCTGGTCGTCACCAACCCGCCGCGCGCAGACGCAGCGGTCCGCGACGGGCTCGGTGAGTACGGCGTTGCCACGGTCCACGAGGCGCAGCGCCGCACGGGGCTGCTCGACTCGTCCATCAACCCGGTCTACGGGGGCGCCCGGATCTCCGGCACCGCTGTCACCGTCAGCGTCCCGCCCTGCGACAACTGGATGCTCCACGTCGCTGCTGAGCAGTGCCAGGACGGCGACGTGCTCGTCGTTGCGCCCACCTCGCCGTCGGATGCCGGCTACTTCGGTGAGCTGCTCGCGACAGTCCTGGCCGCGCGGGGTGTGCGTGGCCTCGTCATCGACGCCGGCTGCCGCGACGTGGCCGAGCTCGAGCAGATGGGGTTCCCGGTGTGGTCCAGGTGCGTGTCCGCCGAGGGAACCGTCAAGGAGACGCTCGGCTCCGTGAACGTCCCGATCGTCTGCGCAGGGCGGCTCGTGACCCCCGGTGACGTGGTGGTGGCAGATGACGACGGCGTTGTCGTCGTACGACGGGAGGAGGCGGCCGACGTGCTCAAGGCATCGCGGGCCCGCGAGGAGAAGGAAGCCCGCTCGCGCGAGCGCTACCGCAACGGCGAGCTCGGTCTCGACGTCAATGACATGCGTGAACGACTGGCGCGGAAGGGACTTCGTTACGTCGACTGGCACGAGCACACGCCGGGGTCCGTCTCGTGATCATCGACATCCACGGGCACTACACGACTGCTCCGCCGCAGCTCCAGGCGTTCCGCGACAGGCAGCTCGCCGCCCTCTCCGACCCTGCGCCGTCGAGCTCGTCCGGGCCACTCCAGATCGAGGGCATCAGTGACGACCAGGTTCGGGAGAGCGTCGAAAACCACCAGCTCAAGGTGCTCCGTGAGCGCGGTGGCGACTTCATGCTCTTCTCGCCGAGGGCCTCGGGCATGGAGCACCACGTCACTGACCCCGACACAGCTGTGGCCTGGGCGCGTGCCTCGAACGATCTGGTGCACCGGGTCACCGAGCTCTTCCCGGAGCACTTCGCCCCGGTCGCCCAGCTGCCGCAGACCTCCTCCGGGTCGCTCGGCCCTGTGGTCGCAGAGCTGCGGCGGTGCGTGGAGGAGCTCGGCTTCGTCGGCGCGAACGTGAATCCCGACCCGTCCGGCGGGCACTGGACCGCGCCGCCGGTGACCCACGAGTCATGGTTCCCGCTGTACGAAGCACTGGTCGAGCTCGACGTGCCCGCGATGGTGCACGTCTCGGCTTCCTGCAACCCGGCGTTCCATGCTCTTGGCGCTCACTACATCAACGCCGACACCACCGTCTTCATGCAGCTCGTGGAGTCTGACCTCTTCGACCGCTTCCCGACGTTGCGGTTCGTCATCCCGCACGGTGGCGGCGCGGTGCCCTACCACTGGGGCCGCTATCGCGGGCTCGCGCACCGGCTCGGTCGACCCGACCCGGCGGAGCTGCTGCGCAACGTCTTCTTCGACACGTGCGTCTACCACCAGCCGGGCGTCGACCTGCTCAGGCGCGTCATCCCGGTGGACAACATCCTGTTCGCCTCCGAGATGCTCGGTGCCGTGCGCGGCGCCGACCCGGACACCGGCATTGCCTGGGACGACACGCTGCAGTACGTCGAGAACGCCGGCCTCTCCGACGAGGACCGGACCAAGGTGCTCGAGGCCAACGCGCGGCGGGTCTACCCACGGCTCGATCGACATCTCGTGGCTCTGGGTCGCTGATGTCCAGGCTGCAGCTGTCGTTCGCGTGTGGCGACTACGACCGGACCCGTGCCATCGAGGACGGCAGCATCCGTCCCGACGGCATCGACGTCACCTACCTCCGGCTGCCCGTCGAGGAGACGTTCTTCCGGATGCTCCGGCACCACGAGTTCGACGTCGCGGAGATGAGCCTGTCGACGTACGTCACGACACTCGCCGCCGAACCCTCCCCGTTCGTCGCGCTGCCGGTGTTCACCTCGCGGATGTTCCGGCACGGCGGCATCTTCGTGAACGCTGACGCCGGCATCGAGAAACCCGCCGACCTGCGTGGCCGCACCGTTGGCACCCCGGAGATGCAGCTCACGGCGGGGGTGTGGATCCGGGGCATCCTCGCCGAGCACCACGACCTGCCCGTCGACTCCGTGCGCTATCTGACCGGTGGCCAGGAGACCCCCGGCCGCATCGAGAAGGGCAAGGTCGACACCGGCCTCGACGTCACCCCGATCGAGCCCGGCAAGACGCTCTCGGCGATGCTCGCGTCCGGAGAGATCGACGCCCTGCAGAGCCCCCGGGTGCCGTCATCCTTCGTCGCAGCCGACCTGCGCGTCCGCCGACTGTTCCCTGACGTCGTCGCGGCCGAGAAGGACTACTACGCGGCCACCGGCATCTTCCCGATCATGCACGTGGTCGTCATACGGCGTGACATCTACGAGGCGCATCCCTGGGTCGCGCAGTCCCTCACGAAGGCCCTGACGCTCGCCAGGGACGATGCCTACCGGCGGATCTACGACACGTCCGCGCTGCGGTTCATGGTGCCCTGGCTGACCACCCATCTCGAAGAGGCGCGATCGATGCTGGGAGAGGACTACTGGTCCTACGGCCTGGAGCCCAACCGACCGGGGTTGTCGGTCTTCCTGGGCTACCACCACGAGCAGGGCCTGTCCAAGCGCCTGCACACGCCCGAGGAGCTGTTCGCGCCGGAGTCGGTGGAGTCGTTCCTGATCTGACGCTCTAGGCGGTTGCGCGCTGTGGCGCGGGCTGCATCAGGTCCTTGAGCGCAACGGTGACGTCGCCGGCTCGCTCCGGATCGATGGTGCTGCCGTCGCCGAGCGCCTTGCGCACGACCATGTAGTCGCGCGGTGCGTTGACCGCATCCACGGACAACAGCTGGCTGCCGCGGTAGTACAGCACCGAGAACGACTCGGTCGATGGGTCGCCGCGCAGGACCGTCCTGTCGGAGCCGGCGTTGAGGCCGGCGATCTGGAGCTTCAGGTCGTCCTGGTCGGACCAGAACCAGGGAACCGCGCGCAGGGGATCGAGCTTGCCGACCAGGGTTGCGGCGGCGACACGTGCCTGCGCGACGGCGTTCTGCACGGACTCGAGGCGGACGCGGCCGCGACCGGTCATGGGGTGCGGAAGCACCGTGCAGTCGCCGGCAGCAACAACTGAAGGGATGCTCGTGCGGGCGTGCTCGTCGACGACGATGCCACCGTCGATGTGCAGTCCCATCGACTCGGCGAGGCGGATCCGCGGGATCAGGCCGATGCCGATCAGGGCGAGGTCCGCCGGCAGCACCGTCCCGTCGTCGAGCCGTATGCCGGTCACGTGGCCGGCCTCGCCGACGAACTCGGTGACACTCGAGCGAAGCCGGACGTCGACGCCGCGGCGCCGGTGCGCGTCGAGGTAGAACTCGGAGACGACGGGGGCGACGGCCCGGCCGATCAACCGGTCGGCCGCCTCGACGACGGTCACCTCGATGCCGAGCGCGCGGGCCGCCGCGGCGGTCTCCAGTCCGATGAACCCGCCTCCGATGACGACGACGTGACGTGCCGTCGGTAGCTGGGTGCGCAGCCGGATCGCGTCGTCCATGTCGCGCAGGTAGCCCACGCCATCGAGGTTCTTGCCGGGAACCTCCAGACGCCTCGGGCGTCCGCCGACGCAGATCGCGAGGCGGTCGAACGGCAGCTCGACACCATTCTCGGTCCGGGCAACTCCGCCAAGCTCCGGACCCTCGGACGAGAAGGACACGGAGGTGACCAGCTCGCCGGGCACCAGTCGCATGTCGTTGTCCTCGTAGAACGTGGGGGAGCGGAAGCTCAGCTTCGCGGCCTCGATCTCGCCCGCGATGAAGCCCTTCGAGAGCGGCGGACGCTGGTACGGCGCGTGGTCCTCGCTGCCTACCAGGGTGATGGGGTCGGTGTCGCCGAGCTCGCGCAGGGAGGAGGCGATCTGCAGCCCCGCCTGGCTGGCCCCGACGACCAGGGTGCCGTACGTCGACATGGCACCTCCCTCAATGGTGTATTGGTCCTACCTTAAGGTGAGAGAGTGCTCGTGTCGAGCGGTTGCGGCGGACCGGGGGCAGGATGGACAGGGCCCCGTATCTTGGAATATGCTAATGGACAGACCATTATGCAGGCACGGAGAGCAGGAGGAGTCGAATGGGTTCGAAGGGACGCGTGTTCGTCAGAGGTCTGGAGTCGGAGACCTACGGACTGGGGCAGTTCAGGGAGCAGCAGCTTGCCGTCGAGCGAGTGCGCGACGACTCGATCGTCACCGACGACGCCAAGGTGGGTCACTCCGGGGACAGCGAGCGGTCGCGGACCTGGTGGCGGATCGGTCCCGGTGACGAAGACTTCCTCACCCAGACCATCCAGGTGCACTTCGTGGAGCTTCCGGCGGAGTCCTCCAACCATGGCCACGGCCACCAGAACGAGGCCGCCTTCTACATCCTGGAGGGCAAGGGCTACGAGATCCACGACGACCAGCGCTACGAGTGGGCCAAGGACGACCTCGTCTACGTGCACACCGACTCAGTGCACCGCCACTTCAACCCGAACGACGAGAAGGCCGTTGCCCTGGTCGTGAAGGCCAAGTGCACGTGGATGTTCATGGGCCTGATCCAGCAGGGCCGCAGCGGACCGGTCGAGAACGAGGAGAGGTTCGGCCCCCGTGAGGACTGGTCGCGCATCTGGACCCCGGGCGTGCTCGACCGCAAGAAGGTGATCAGCCCCTCGGACACCAGCTGGGAGGACACCCAGCTCGGCCGCGTGCGGGTGATGGCCTCCGCGGAGCAGACGGACGGCCGGATCTTCAGCATCGACGCCTTCGAGCTCGACATCCCCGAGGGCAGCCGCTCGGGCAAGTACTGGAAGATGGCCGACGAGGTCTACTACGTCCTCGAGGGCGGCGGCTACGCCCTCCAGTGGGAGGTCGAGGCCGAGATCGCCGAGAAGTACTACGCGCGCATCGCCCTCGAGCCGAAGCGCTATGACATCAAGCAGGGTGACACGCTGTACGTCCCCCAGAACCACGTCTGCCAGCTGTTCGCCGCCGATGGCACGCCCCTGCGGCTGTTCAACGCCCAGAACCGGGTCTTCAAGCACCTCGGCTACGACACCGTGAGCTACCTCGAGCCCGCGCCCGAGTACACCGGCTCCGACCGGGAGCTCGCGCACACCTCGGGCTGAGCCGTGAGACGCGAACGGGCGGCCCGGCAACGGCTGGGTCGCCCCTCGCGGGACCTCACCGCCGCCGCCCTGGGCGGCTTCGTGTTCAGCGTGGCACTCGGGCTGACGTCGGTCGTGCTGCCGCTGCTTGCGGTGCACTCTGGCTACTCCGGGGTCGAGGTGGGCCTGCTCATCGCTCTCTCGGCCGTCACGCAGATGGCCTCGCGGATGGTGCTCGGTCCGGTGATGCGGGTGTTCCCGGACTGGACCCTGATCCTGGGCGCGTGCATCTCGTTGGCAGTCTCGTGTGCCGTTGTGGCGGTCTCCGCCGCCGTCGTCCCGTTCCTCCTGTCCCAGGCGCTGCAGGGGGTCAGTCGCGCCTGCTTCTGGACCGGCAGCCAGACGCATGTCGTCCGGGGCGAGGGATCTGCGGTCGGTGCCCTGGCATCGGTCAACTTCGTCTCCGGCATCGGGCTGCTGCTCGGTCCCCTTGCCGGGGGGCTGATCGGTGAGCACTCCATGCAGCTTGCCCTGGCAGCCGGCGCCGCGGCCGCCATGCTCGGCGTACTCCCCGCCTGCCTGCTCGACCGGCTGCCCGCATTCCAGCTGCCACCCGGCCGGCCACCCGGCCGGATCTGGCGGCGACCGGGAGTCAGCTCGGGGTGCTGGGCGGGCATGACCGCCGGCGCCTGGCGCGGGCTGCTCGGCTCCTACGTCCCGGTCGTTCTCAGCGAGGCCCGCTTCACATCCTCGACCATCGGCGCCCTGGTCGCGGTCGCCAACCTTGCCTCCCTGACCGGGTCCGCGGTCGTGGGCCGGCTACGGGAGACGTCCCTGCCGTCCGCCTTCGTCGTCGGTACCGTCGCCGCGGGAGTCGCCACCGCCGGAGTGGCCGCGCTGGCCGGTTCCGTCTGGCCGGTGGGCGTCGCGCTCGCGGTTTCCGGGCTTGGCGCCGGCGCGCTTCAGACTCTCGGGCCGGCGATCGCCAGCGACGCCGTACATCCCGAGGAACGCGGCGAGGCGATCGCGGCAGCCGGCACCTTCCGTGCGGCCGCGCTGCTGCTGGGTCCGCTCGGTGTGGCCGGCCTTCTGGGGATCCTCCCGCTGGCCGGGGCGATGGGAGTGGCTGGAGCGGTGATGCTGCTGCCAGCCGGTACTGCCGGCGGACTGCGCCGGCACCTCGGCCCGGTGGGCTCGTGAGCCTGCTGTCGGCACGCGCCCTACGTTCCCTGCACAACCGCAACTTCCGGCTCTTCTTCGCCGGGCACGCCGTGAGCATCATCGGCACCTGGATGCAGCGCGTTGCGCAGGACTGGCTGGTGCTCGAGCTCACCGGAAGCCCGGTCGCGGTCGGCATCGCACTCAGCCTGCAGTTCGTGCCCACGCTCATCTTCGGGTTGTACGGCGGTGTGCTGGTCGACCGGTTCGACCGCCGCCGGCTCCTCATCCTGAGCCAGGTGGTGAGCGCCGTGCTCGCGGCCGCACTCGCGGCGCTCGTTTTCACCGGCGTCGTCGAGCTCTGGATGGTCTACGGTCTGGCGCTGGCCCTCGGGTTCGTGACGGTCATCGACACTCCCACTCGACAGGCATTCGTCGCCGAGCTGGTGGGGCCGGACTCCTACATCAACGGGCAGGCGCTCACGTCGACCGTGCACAACTCCGGTCGGCTCATCGGTCCGGCCATCGCCGGCATCGTCATCGGGGCTTATGGCGCCGGGTTCGCGTTCGCACTGAACGCCCTGTCGTTCCTCGCGGTGATCTGGGGACTCGTCCTCATCGACCGCGGTGAGCTGCGTGATGCGCCGCGTGCGCCGCGTGGGCGGGGGCAGGTGCGCGAGGGACTGAGGTACGTGTACGTCCACCCGGAGCTCCGCGCCTGCATCGTGCTGGTCGCGGTGATCGCCCTGTTCGGACAGAACTACCGCGTCATCTTGCCCGTGCTCGCGCAGGAGACCTTCCACGGTGGGGCGGAGACGTATGGCTGGCTCACGTCGGCGCTCGGCGTGGGCGCTGTGGCCGGCGCCCTGGGGACCGCGTCGATGGACCGCGTCACCAGCTGGGGGCTGCTGCTCTCCGCGGTCGGGTTCGGCGCAGCCAACCTGGTGGCCACACTCGCGCCCGTCCTGGCCGTCGCACTGCTCGCGATGGTCGCCGTCGGCGTGGCGAACATCGTGTTCAACACCTTGGCCCGGACCCTGCTGCAGCTCGGCACGGACCCGAGCATGCACGGGCGGGTGATGGCGTTGCACGGGTTCGTGTTCCTCGGCACCACCCCTATCGGCGGACCTCTCATCGGCTGGGTCTGCGAGGTCGGGGGACCGAGGGCAGGCCTGTTGGTCGCATCGGGGTCAGCGTTCGTAGGTGTGGTCCTCGTAGCGCCGGCGTTGCGCAGGATCCGCAGGCGGGCCGGTTAGCCGGAGAGCTCTTCCTCGACGGACTCGACGCGCTTGGCGGTGCGGCCGAGGTGGGTGCGCATCACCTTCTCGGCCTTGGCGAGGTCGCGGGAGGCGATCGCCTTGACCAGGTCGCGGTGCTCCTTGGTGCCCTGGAGGCCCATCAGAGGCGCCGCCACCTGAGCTTGCCGCAGCGACATGAGCATCGGGCCATGGAAGCTCTGGACGAGCATCTCGATGGCCGGGTTGTGCGTGCACTGGGCCACGCGCACGTGAAAGGCCGCCGACATGTCCATCGTGTAGTTGCCCGCCTTGAGCGCCTCCTGCCCTTCCTTGACCATCGCGAGCAGGTCGTCGATGTCCTCCTGTGTCGCCCGCTCGACGACGTACGGAAGGATCCCGATCTCGACGACGTGTCGCGCCTCGGTGACGCCTGCTGCCGTCAGCTGGGACAGGGAGATCAGGTCCGCGAGACCCTCACCGAGCCGCTCGGCCGACGGCGTCGTCAGGAAGGCCCCGCCGTGCGCTCCCACACGGATCGACACCAGGCCGTTGGCCTCGAGGACGCGCAGCGCCTCGCGCACGGTGACGCGACTGACGCCGAACCGCTGGCAGAGGTCGCGCTCGCTGGGCAGCCGGTCGCCGGGCTTGAGCTTCCCGTCGCGGATGAGCAGCTTGATCTGGTCCACGATGACCTGGGAGACGCGGTCCACGCTGACGCGGCTGAACATGTCGGGTTCACCTGAGCGCTTGTCGACCTTGGGTGTCGCCACGGGCACAACCTCTCGGTTTCTTTCGTCGGGGGTCTCGTGGGTCAATGGTATGGCAGTTAACGTGTTCCGTGTGGAGATGACCAACGGTATGACGCCGGGAGTGGACATCGCCGAGGCGCGCCGTACGGTCGCCCAGGCTTGCCGGGTGCTGGCCCATGCCGGGCTCATGGAGGACGTGCTCGGGCACGTGAGCGTCCGGGTCGGTGACACCGGAATGTTGCTGCGTTGCCGCGGTCCGGAGGAGCGCGGGTTGCTCTTCACCCGTGCCGAGGACGTGCACGAGGTGGGACTCGACGGCACCGGTGAGCTGCCGGAGGGCTACCGGGTCCCTCACGAGCACCCGATCCACGGCGAGATCCTGCGCGCCCGCCCCGAGGTGCGGGCGGTGGTGCACGCGCACCCCCGTGCGACGGTGCTCGCGGAATTGGCGGGGCTCCCGCTGCGGCCGGTGTTCGGCGCCTACAACATCCCCGCCTACCGGATCGCGCGTGCGGGAGTCCCGGTCCACCCACGCTCGGTACTGGTGTCCACCGCGGCGCTGGGACGGGAGCTGGTCGAGTCCATGAACGACGCTGACGTGTGCGTGCTGCACGGGCACGGCGTGGCCGTGACCGGCGCGAGCGTGGAGCAGGCAGTGGTCCGCGCACTCGCACTCGAGGAGCTGTCCCGCTGGGCCGTGGAGCTGGCCACGCTGTCTGCGACCCCGGACGTGGTGCCCCCGGCCGACCAGGAGGAGCTGCCCGACCTGGGCAGCGAGCTCAACGACCTGTCTGTGTGGCGGCACCATCTCGGGCGCCTGGAGTGTGCCGGCCTGAGTCTCGGGTAGACCAAATTCACGCGGAGTCACGGGAAAAGTTCGCGGCCACCCTTTCCAGCCATGCCCGGCGTGTGCTAGACATCATGCTAATGGTCATACCAAAAGGCCAGCGATAGGCCCCCGGACGGCGTACAGGGAGCAATGGACATGATGAAGCAGGTACTCGGCGGCATCCTCGGCACAGTCGTGGCGCTGGTGCTCGTCGGTTGCGGTAGCAGTCCGACCGCGTCGATCTCGTCCGGCGGCGGCTCGAAGGCGGAGAAGCACGCGCAGGCGGTCTACGACGAGATCAACGGCATGACCGGCGAGGAGCGCACCAAGAAGCTGGTGGAGCTCGCCGGCAAGGAGAAGGAGTTCAACCTCTACACCTCCAACACCGACATCCAGGAGCTCGTCGACGCGTTCAGCGACAAGTACGGCATCGACGTCAACGTCTACCGGGCCAACTCCGAGACGGTTCTGCAGCGTGTGCTGCAGGAGTCCAAGGCGAACTTCCAGGGCGCCGACGTGATCGAGACCAACGCGGGCGAGCTCAACGTGCTGCAGGCCGAGCACCTGCTGTCGGACTACGAGGGCGCGCTGCGCGACTCCGTCCGTCCGGAGGGCCAGAAGGGCGGCTGGACCGCCGATCGCTTCAACGTCTTCGTGGTCGGCTGGAACTCCAAGCTCGTGAAGACCCCACCCACCTCGCTCGAGGACCTGGCTGATCCGAAGTGGAAGGGCAAGGTCAGCATGGAGGTCGGCGACGTCGACTGGTTCGCGGCGATGGTGAAGTACTACGAGTCCAAGGGCATGTCCGAGGACGAGGCGATCGCACTGCTCGACAAGGTCGCGAAGAACTCGAAGATCGTGAAGGGCCACACCGTTCAGGGTGAGCTGCTCTCGGCGGGTCAGTTCGGGGTGGCGACCTCCATCTACTCCCACACGGTTGACAAGGCCGACGACGAGGGTGCGCCGGTGCTCTGGCGCTCAGGTTCGGTGCAGCCGGTCCAGCCGGTGGTGATCCGGCCGAACGGCGTCGCCCTGATGCGCAACGCCAAGAGCCCGGCCGCGGCGATGCTCTTCACCGACTTCCTCCTCACCGACGGCCAGCAGATCCTGAAGAAGTCGTTCCGGATCGGGTCCGTGCCGGGCAAGAACGACCCGCTGGTGGGTCTGGAGACCACGACGCCTCCGGAGAAGGAGCTGCTCGACAACGCCAAGAAGTGGGACGACCTCTACGAGAAGGTCACCCAAGGTGGTGTCGCGACCGGCGACCAGTGACGGCGACCCACTCACAGCGAGATCAATCGTCGAGCTCACTCGACATACACGGAACGAGGACGGACAGGCAGATGCGAACGACACGAGCCACCCGAGTCATGGCCGGGATCGCGGCAGCAGGAGCACTCACCCTGGTGGCCGGCTGCGGATCGTCTCCCTCGGTGGGCGCCAGCGACAGCGGCCCGAGCAAGGCCGAGAAGGTGTACGAGAAGATCCAGAAGCTGTCCGGCGACGAGCGTGAGAAGGAGCTCGTCAAGGAAGCGGAGGACGAGGGCGGCCAGCTCGACCTGTACACCTCGATGACGAGCGACGTGGCAGACGCAGTGACCGAAGCGTTCTCCGACAAGTACGACATCGACGTGAACCTCTACCGGGCCAGCTCCGAGACCGTCCTGCAGCGCATCCTGCAGGAAGCGGGTGCGAACTTCGCCGGCAACGACGTGGTGGAGACGGACGCGCTGGAGATGTACGACCTGAACAAGGAGAAGCTGCTCGCCGACTACGAGGGGGAGGGTCGGGACAAGGTCGCAGACGACGGCCGCTTCGACGGCTGGACCGCGGACCGCTACAACCTGTTCGCCCCGAGCTGGAACACGAAGCTCGTCAAGAAGGGCCAGGAGCCCACGAGCTGGGAGGACCTCGCCGACCCTAAGTGGGACGGCAAGCTCGCCATGGAGCTCTCCGACTACGACTGGTACCTCACCCTGCGCGAGTACTGGATCAAGAACGGCAAGAGCGAGGACGAGGCCGACAAGCTCTTCGCCGACATGGCGAACGGCGCCAAGGTGGTGAAGGGTCACACCGTGATGGGCGAGCTCCTCTCGGCCGGCCAATTCGCGCTGGCGTCCTCGAACTACTCCTACCTGGTGCAGCAAGTGGCCGACAAGGGTGCCCCGGTGGCCTACAAGCCCTTCGTCGACCCGGTCATCGTGCGCCCGAACGGGTTCGGCCTGATGAAGACCGCCAAGCACCCCGCGACAGCGATGCTGTTCGCCGACTGGCTGCTCGGTGACGGGCAGAAGACCCTGGTCGACCAGGGACTCACCCCAACAGTCCCGCCCGAGGGGACGAAGAACGTGCTGGACGGTCTGGAGACCGTCGACGTCGACGTGAAGACCCTGGGTGAGGACGAGCAGAAGTGGAGCGACGCCTACGACAAGCTCGTCGAGAACGGCGACAAGGTAGACCAGTGACGGCAGGTGTCGGGAGCGACGCAGAGGTACGCTCATGACCTCCATGAGCATGATGCTGCGGTCGGCAGGCCGCACGGACGCCGTGGGCTGGCGTCGGTTCCTTCCGACGCCGAAGGTCCTCATCGTCGGTGCGGTCGTGATCGTGATCGGGTACCTGGCCGTGGTGCCTCTCTACTACCTGTTGTGGGGCACCTTCTTCGGTGACGACGGCTTCACCCTTTCGGGATTCACGCGGGCCTACGGCAACGACCGGATCTGGTCGCTGGTCGGCAACTCGCTGTGGTTCGCGCTCGGGGCGGCGATGCTGTCGCTCGTGGTCGGCACAGGCCTGGCCTACTTGAACGTGCGCACTGACGTGCCGTTCAAGTCATTGTTCTTCGCGGCCTCGATCATCCCGCTGATCATTCCCGGCATCCTCTACACGATCGCCTGGATCTTCCTGGCCAGCCCCGACATCGGGCTGATCAACTCGGCACTCGAGCCGATCTTCGGAGGCGCGGTCGTCGACATCTTCACGGTCTGGGGGATGATCTGGGTCGAGGGCTTGCACCTGTCGCCCCTGGTGTTCCTGCTGATGGTTGCGGCGTTCCGGTCGATGGATCCCTCGCTCGAGGAGTCGGCGCTGATGTCCGGCGCCAGCCGCTGGACCGTGTTCCGTCGGATCACGGTCCCGCTGGTCCGCCCAGCGATCGTGGCCGCCGTGCTGATCATGACCGTGCGCAGCCTGGAGAGCTTCGAGGTGCCCGCGCTGCTGGGCCTGCAGAACGGCATCTACGTCTTCACCAGCCGGATCTACTTCACGCTGCGCACCTACCCGCCAGACCTGTCGGCAGCGGGTGCCTTGGGCACCGGCCTGCTCGTGATCGCGATCCTCGGTGTCGCGATGTCCTCGCGGTTCGGGCGCGGCGAGAAGTCCTACCAGACAATCACCGGCAAGGGGTTCCGGCCGCGGCCGATGGAACTCGGCAAGTGGCGTCCCGTAGCGGGCGGCGCCATCATCGTCTACTTCCTGATGACCGTGGTGCTCCCGCTGTCGGTACTCGTGTACACGTCGTTGCTCCACTACTACCGCGCTCCGTCGAAAGACGCACTCAGCTCGTTGACGCTGGACAACTACCGAGACCTGGCGCACACCGAGATCGCGCTCACCGCACTCAAGAACTCCGTGGTGCTGGGGGTCGGTGCGGCGACGATCGTGATGGCGCTGATGGCGGTCGCAGCCTGGATCGTCGTGCGGTCGAAGATCCCTGGGCGCAAGCTCCTCGACCACCTGTCGTTCCTGCCACTCGTCGTGCCCGGGCTGGTGCTCGGTCTGGCGCTCAGCTTTGTCTACCTGCGCAGCCCCATCCCGATCTACGGCACGCTGTTCATCCTGCTGATCGCCTACGTCACTCGCTACCTGCCCTACGGGATGCGCTATGCCGTGACGTCGATGACGCAGATCGCCTCCGAGCTCGAGGAGTCGGCCCAGGTCAGCGGCGCGAGTTGGTGGCAGTCGTTCCGCCGGGTGCTTCTTCCACTGATCGCACCCGGACTGGTGGCCGGCTGGATCTACATCCTGGTGGTCTCGTTCCGGGAGCTGTCGAGCTCGATCCTGCTCTACAGCCCGGGCAAGGAAGTGCTCTCGATCTTGATCTTCGAGCAGTTCGAGAACGGGCAGTTCCCGATCCTCGCGGCGCTCGGGGTCGTGATGGTGCTGACCCTCGTCGTACTCGTCTCCATCGCCTACAAGCTCGGGGCCAAGGTCGGCCTCAAGCAGGACTGACCGGCCAACCCATGTCCCGCAGGAGGAACCACCGATGCTGACCATCGACCATCTCGTCAAGTCGTTCGAGGGCGAGCGGCTCAAGCGCAGCAAGCGCCGAAAAGCCCAGCAGAACGGCAGTGCCGTTGAGGCGATGTCCAGTCGCGTGTTCGCGGTCAACGACGTGAGCCTGGAGGTGCAGACCGGTGAGCTGTTCACGCTGCTCGGCCCGTCGGGCTGTGGCAAGACCACCACCCTGCGTTCGATCGCCGGTCTGGAGACTCCCGACTCGGGCACCATCACCGTCGACGACCGGGTGCTGTTCTCCGCAAAGGGCAACGGCAAGGACCGGGCGGTGAACACACCGGCGAACAAGCGCGAGCTCGGCATGGTGTTCCAGTCCTACGCCATCTGGCCACACATGACTGTCTTCGACAACGTCGCCTTCCCCCTCCAGGTCAAGCCACGGCGTGAGCGACCCGGCAAGGCCGAGATCGAGCAGCGCGTGCACCGCGTTCTCGAGACCATGGAGCTTCTCAAGTACGCCGACCGGCAGGCCACCAAGCTCTCCGGCGGTCAGCAGCAGCGCCTGGCGCTGGCCCGCGCGATCGTCATCGAGCCCAGCCTGCTCCTGCTCGACGAGCCGCTGTCCAACCTGGACGCCAAGCTCCGCGAGTCGCTGCGCTACGAGCTCAAGCGACTGCAGCGCGAGCTGGGCATCACCTCGATCTACGTGACCCACGACCAGATCGAGGCACTCGCCCTCTCCTCGCACGTCGCGGTGATGCGCGAAGGGGAGGTGGTCCAGCTCGGCAAGCCACGGGAGATCTACGAGAACCCGCGCAGCAAGTTCGTCGCCGAGTTCATCGGCACGTCGAACTTCATCCACGGCACCGTCGTCACCAGCGAGGCGGAGCGCTACTCGGTGGAGACCACCGAGGGACGGCTGTTCCTCGAATCGTCGGCGAGCATGCCGGCCGGCACCGAGGTGGTCGTGTCGATCCGGCCGGAGTGCGTCGGGCTGCACACCGAGCGTCCGGGCGACGTACCGAACCTCTGGGAGGGCAAGGTCACCACCCGCGCCTTCCTCGGCGACGCGGTCGACCACATCGTGGTTGTCGGCAAGCACGAGATCCGCGCACGGTGCGCGCCGTCGGTCTCGGTCGAGCCGGGCACGTCGGTGTTCCTGCACCTCGAGGACGACAAGCTCTCGCTCGTCCCGATCGACTGACCGACCCAGGGTGGCCGTTCCCGACGTCCTCCGCAACCGGGACTTCGACCTCTACTGGTCCGGGGTCGTGCTGTCGCAGGTCGGCACCCGCGGCACCGTCGCCGCCAACCTCTACCAGGTCTACGACCTGACCGGCTCGATCGCGCAGACCGGACTGGTGGGAGCGGCCCAGGCGGTCGCATTGCTGGTGCTCAGCCCGCTCGGCGGGGTGTACGCCGACCGCACCGACCGTCGCCGCCTGCTGCAGTGGGCGCAAGGCGTGGCTCTGGTCGTGGCTGCGGCTCTGGCTGCCCTCACGCTCACGGGCGCGGTGCAGGCCTGGCACGTCATCGCCTCGGTCGTGCTCACCACGGCGGCCGCCACCTTCGACCAGCCGGCGCGACAGGCCATCATCCCCGCGATGGTGCCGCGGCGCCAGCTCCCGCAGGCCTTTGCGCTATTGAACCCCTCGCGCGAGCTCGCCGTACTCGTCGGGCCTGCGCTGGCCGGGCTGCTGATCGCCATCCAGGGCCCGGGGCTGATGTACCTCGTCGACGCAGCCACCTATGCGGTGCTCGTCGTGGTGCTCGGTCTGCTGCACGTCCCGATGCTCCCGGGCGACCGACCAGCTGGCTCGCTGTGGCAGCAGATCGTCGAGGGCGCGCGGTTCGTCGCGGGCCGCCGCATCGTGTGGATGCTGATGTCACTCGACCTGGCCGCGACCCTGTTCGGTGCCTACCGGGTGGTGCTTCCGGCGCTCACCGTGCACGTGCTGCACGTCGGTCCCACGGGCTACGGACTGCTCTCGTCGGCCCCCAGCGCCGGGGCGCTGCTCGCGACGTACACAGTCTTCCGCGTGGTGCAGCGCAGCCGTCGGCTGGGACGTGTCCTGCTCGTGTCGACGATCGGGTACGGCGTCGCGGTCGCCGGCCTGGCACAGTCACGACTGTTCGCGCTCGCGCTGGTCGCGGCGCTGCTGATCGGCGCCTTCGACGCGATGGCCACGACGATCCGGCACGCGGCGGTGCAGCTGGAGACGCCGGACGTGCTGCGGGGACGGGTCTCGTCGATCTACCAGATGTCCTCGCGGGGCGGCCCGGCGCTGGGGGACACGCTGGTCGGTGCGGCCGCAGCGCTACTCGGCCCGGTGACCGCGCTCACGGCGGGAGGTCTGCTCGCGGCGGCCTATGCAGCGGCGTACCTGGGTCGCCCCAGCGAGGTACGTGCCTACCGTGGTGTGGAGGCGAGCGACGAGGAGCCCGCCGGGGCGACCTGACGTTGACCCTCGTCCAGTAAAGGTATTACCATTAGTTCTATCGGTGGTCGCACCAGGCTGACCACCCGGTCAGGAAGGATGCCCGTGGCCAAGGACGCCCTTGTCTCTCAGGACCTGGCGAAGAAGTTCGCCACCGAGAAGGACTCTCCCTACGTGCGGTGGGTGCATGACGAGGGCCTGGACATCATCGCCGCGCACTACGTGCCGGACCTCAACACCGTCGAGCTGAAACCGTGGGCGCGACGCGGCGGAGCCGGTGTCTTCGTCAACCACGAGGCCTCGCGCACGTCCAACGACTGCTACGTCTGCGAGATCCCGCAAGGTGGCGAGCTCACCCCGCAGCGCCAGCTGTTCGAGGAGATGATCCTCGTGCTGTCCGGGCGTGGCTCGACGTCGGTCTGGAACGATGCCGGCCAGAAGGTGACCTTCGAGTGGGGGCCGGGATCGTTGTTCGCGATCCCGCTGAACACCTGGCACCAGCACTTCAACGGCTCCGGCAACGAGCCGGCCCGGTTCGTGGGCTCGACCAACCTGCCGCCGGTGCTCAACCTCTACGACGAGGTCGATTTCGTCTTCAACACCGCGCACGACTTCACGAACAGGTTCGCCGGCGAGCCCGACTACTTCGCCGACAAGGACGACCAGGACGGCCTGCTGCTCAAGACCAACTTCGTCGCGGACGCTGTCAATCTGCCGCTGGTCGCTGCCAAGGAACGCGGTGCCGGAGGTGGGCACATCCGGTTCTCGATGGCCAGGGGCTCGATGAACAGCCACATCTCGCAGTTCCCGACCGCGACGTACAAGAAGGGTCACCGGCACGGTCCCGGCGCCCACGTGATCATCCTGTCCGGCGAGGGCTTCAGCCTGATGTGGCCCGAGGGTGAGGAGCCGCGGCGCTACGACTGGCAGCCCGGCTCGCTGATCGTCCCGCCGAACATGTGGTACCACCAGCACTTCAACTCCGGCTCCGAGCCCGCCCGCTACCTGGCGTTCAAGCACGAGGGCGTGTCGATCCGCAACGCGCAGGGGGTGCCGAAGGCGTGGATCAGCCAGCGCGTCGGCGGCGACCAGATCGACTACGCCGACGAGTCTCCGGTGGTGCGCGACACGTTCGCCAAGGCGCTGGCGGAGAACGGCCTCGAACCGCAGATGGACTCCGTGTACGAGGCGGAGCTCGCGGACCTTCCTCCGATGGGCTGAGCCGCGGCGGATGTCGGACCACTGGCACGACGACCACGACCCGCACGAGCACGACCACGATCTGCTCGAGGAGTCGCTGGAGTCGAACCCGATCTGGCAGCAGGACAATGTCGAGCTGCTCAGTGTCGGCGTCGACGTCGGGTCGTCCGGCACCCAGGTGGCGTTCTCGCAGCTGCACCTGCAGCGTCGAGGGCAGGACCTCACCAGTCGCTACGTCGTGGTGCACCGCGAGGCGGTCCACGAGTCCGACGTCCACTTCACGCCGTACACAGACGGCTTGATGATCGAGGCGACCGCTCTCGGCGAGATTCTCGACCAGGCCTACGCCGACGCGCGTGTGCGGCCCGAGGAGGTCGACACCGGCGTCGTCATCCTGACCGGCGAGGCGCTGCGCCGCCGCAACGCGGAGCTGGTCACGGCTGTCGTCTCCGAGCGCGCGGGCGACCTCGTCTGCGCCACGGCCGGGCACCACATGGAGGCCATGCTCGCGGCGTACGGTTCCGGCGCGGTGCGTCGCTCGCACGACGAGCAGTCGCGGGTACTCAACCTCGACATCGGCGGCGGCACCACCAAGCTCGCGCTCGTGGAGCGCGGCCGGGTGCTGGCGACCGCAGCGGTGCACGTCGGTGGCCGGCTGCTCGTCGTCGACGACGGCAGGATTTCCCGCCTCGAGCCTGCCGGGCAGGCGCACGGGGATGACTCGGGCCACCCAGTCCGGCTCGGCGATCGCATCGGACGCGGGTCGTTGGCGGCGGTCGCCGAGACCATGGCCGACGTCGTGGTGCGGGCCGTGGCCGGCGAGCCGGGGGAGTACGACCTCACCGAACCGGTCGGTGACCTCGGCCGGGTCGACGGAGTGGTTGTCTCCGGCGGCGTCGCAGAGTTCGTCTACGGCCATGAGGAGCGTGACTTCGGCGACCTCGGCAAGCTGCTCGGTGCAGCGCTGGCAGCCCGGTTCTCGGACGGCCGCCTCCCGGGACCGCTGCTCGAGGCGGACCAGCGGATCCGCGCCACCGTGCTCGGCGCGTCCGAGTACTCGGTCCAGCTGAGTGGGATCACCAGTCACATCTCCTCGCCAGCCGAGACACTGCCGCGGCGCAACCTGCGGGTGGCGAGTCCGTCGTACGAGCTGGAAGAGGTGGTCGACCCCGATGCGCTCGTCAGGGCGATCGAGGACCACTTGGCCCGCTGCGAGCTGGGGCCCGCACACGACGCAGTGGTGGCGCTCAGCTTCACCGGCGTGCCGTCCTACCGGCGGCTGCGCCCGTTCGCCGAGGGGGTGCGCCGTGCACTCACCCCCTGGGTCGACACTGGCCGACCGCTGTACCTGATGCTCGACGCCGATGTGGCCCGCACGCTGGGCGCGATCTTCCGCGACGAGCTGGGCGTGGCAAACGAACTGGTGGTGCTCGACGGGTTGGACTTGCGCGACTTCGACTACGTCGACCTGGGTCGCGTCCGGGAACCGTCGGGGACTGTGCCGATCACCATCAAGTCACTGGTCTTCGGGACTCGGACCCAGCCGGTGCAGGAGCACGTGGAGGTGCGAACAGGATGAGCATCACCGACCAGCCCGGGAGTTCCTGACCTCTAGGGGACCTCGCGGTCAGCCGCGTGGGTCGTCGACCGACGAACGTGCCGCCGTGAGCAGGTCCTCGGCAGTGAGCAGCGTGGGGTCGAGGGCGACCTGGGGGCGGGCTGCCAGGGAGGCCAGCACCGTCTTGCGGACGCGTCGTCCGTCCAGGCCGGCGCAGTGGGCGGCGAGCTTGGCGTGCAGGGCACGGTCCTCGGCCAGGGGCACCAGAGCCGGCCACTGGCCGGCGAGCTCGACGAGCGAGGACCGCACGATCAGCTCGACGGTCTCCTCGTCGGGCAGGTCTGTGGTGAGCACCAGGTCGGCGCGCGAGAGCACTGCCTCGTCGACGGCCTGCAACAAGTTGGTGGTTGCCACGAGGACGACATGCGGGCACTGCTGGCGCAGGGTGTCCAGGCCGAGGAGCATCGCGTCGGTCGCTCGGTGCACGTCGACCGGATTCGTCTCGAACGATGCCGTCGAGCGGCGTACGGCGAGAGCCTCGAACTCGTCGACGAGGACCACGGTGTGCGGTCGCCGGGCGGCGAGCTCCGGGAGCGTCTCGTGGAACAACCGGGAGACTGCGCGCTGGCTCTCGCCGAGCATGTCGCTCGGGAACGCGTGCGGGTCGATCTCGACGAACGTCGTCGCACCACGCGATGCCATGGCTCGGGCAGCGGCCTGTGCGAGGCCCTGCGCGAGCGTGGTCTTCCCGGTGCCAGGCGGCCCGGAGAGCACGATCAGGCCGTGCGGTGCCCCGGACAGGGACGTGAGCAGCCGGCCGTGCCGGAGCACGAGGAGCGCCGTGCTGAGCAGTCGCTCCTTGGTCCCCGGCGGCACGATGACGGAGTCCCAAGGACCGTCGTGGTGGTCTGCAGGCAGTGCGTGCACCCCGACAACGCCCGGGGGCAGCGTGCGCTGGTCCGTCGTCATGAGGTCACGGCCAGGTGGGTCGGGTCAGGTCCGGCCACTCGATCGTGCTGGGGTCGCCGGCCTGGGCATCGCGAATGTGCTCCGGCGGCTCCTCGAACAGCACCATCGGGTCCATCAGGGCGCGCATCGTCTCCAGCAGGCTGTCGAACATGTGGATGCGCACGACCTTGGCGGTGTTCGTGGCCGAGTCGTTGAAGTGCTGGTGCCACAGGAAGTGGTCGACGACGATCAGGTCCCCCTTCTTCCACGGGTGGTCCTCGCCGCCCTCGGGCTCCGCGCCGAGGTAGGAGTGACCCTCGCCCTCGACGACATAGAGCCAGGCCTCGCCAGGGTGGCGGTGCATCGACTGGCCCCGGCCCGGGCCGATCTCGAACATCGCCATCGTGATGCCCGAAGCCTGGTATCCGATCGCCCGGTCGAGGAGGAACGTGGTCCGGGTCCCGCGTGGGGTGTTGAGCATCTCGAGGTCGTCCCAGCTCGTGTGCAGCCGGCCGCTGCGGCGGGCGTCCTGCTCGCGGCCGAGCCGACGGAGCCGGCGGGCGTAGGCGTCGTCGCCTTCGGCGTGCCGGGTGTACGGCGGCCGCGGCGGCAGGTCGTCGTACGGCGTGTGGCCGGCGTCCTCGAGCACGGACATTCCCATCGTCGCGAGCAGCGGCTCACTGGAGAACGTCAGGTAGCGGGCGGTCCTGGCCTCGTCGTTGCCGGACCGGTGCCACGCCCATGCGGGCAGGTGGAGCGAGTCGCCCGGGCCCCAGTCGATCCGCTCGCCGTCGATCTCGGTCCAGCCGGTGCCGGCGACCACGAAGACCATCGCGTCCCAGGAGTGCCGGTGCACGGTCGTTGACGTGCCGGGATCGAGCTCGTGCACCAGGGCGTCCATCGAGCGTGTCGGGTTGTTGCCGTCCTCGCCCATGTAGACACCCGTGCGCATTCCCCGCGCGGTTGGGGAGAGCACGACGTCGTCGGCGCGGACCACGGTGCGGTGGTTGTTGCGCCAGTCCTCGAGGAACTTCGCCCGGCGACTCTTCTGGACGTGGTAGTGGGTCACCTGCGTCGTGGTCCTGGTCGCCACCGGGCTCTCCTCCTCTATAGGACTAACCATTCGCCCTTAGTCTGCCGGGGAGTTGCCGACAACGCAAGGGGATGGCCCTCGGGGAGGCGCGTCAGCGGCGTACCCGATAGCGCAGGTGCAGCACCCGGTCCCCCCGGACGACCGCGTCGGGGTCCTCCAGAAGGTGCTGAGCGTCGACTGAACCGAAGTACTTCTTGCCGGATCCGAACACGACCGGCACGACGTCCATCGCCACCTCGTCGACGAGGCCCAGGCCGAGCGCCTGACCGCCGACGTCGCCTGCTGCCACGCCGACATTGCGCTCGCCGGCGAGCTCCTTGGCCTTGGCGATCGCCTCGGCCACGCCGTCGACGAAGTGGAACGGCGCCTCCGGGTGCCATCCGTCCGGCCTGGGGCGGTGCGACACCACGATCACGTGGTCGCCGCCCGGGGGCGTGCCCTCCCAACCGTTGGTCATGTCGAAGACGTGCCGCCCGACCACCAACGCGCCGATGTTCTCCCACGTCGGGCGGACGTAGTCGGCAGATGCCTGCGAGACCCTCGCGGGGTGGTCGGGCACGATCTCGACGTCGCCGTTGGAGTACCAGTCGAACAGCGGGCCGATGTCGTCGTTGTCGTCGGCGATGTAGCCGTCCACCGACACCACGTTGTGCATCACTACGGTGCTCATCACTTCTCCTTTGCTCCGCGCGTCTCGCGACGCCGCGGCGTACTGGTCATTTGTCTTGTGCAGGTTGACCGGTGCCGCGTGCTCAACTCATCGGTTGAATACGGAGAAGTTCACGGCGGCCTCGCGGAGCAGGCGCCACACCGCCTCCACGTCCTCCCGCTCGGTGGGCTGGGCTCCGATCGAGACACGAACGGTCCACCGGCCGTCGAGGACGAACGGCGTGACCAGCGCCCTCCCGGAGGCG
Source organism: uncultured Actinomycetota bacterium (assembly GCA_963742785.1). Lineage (GTDB taxonomy): Bacteria > Actinomycetota > Actinomycetes > Propionibacteriales > Nocardioidaceae > Marmoricola. Next base: position 2,284,712 of record CAVUNI010000004.1, on the reverse strand, counting down.
TTCACGTGGTCGGCCCACGCGAGCGTGTGCCGGTCCAGCGCGTCACCGTCAGACACCATGCCGTCTGGGGCGATCAGGTCGGGCGGCTCGTGGCGGAGTACGACGGTCTGCAGGTTGACCGGCGCGAGGATTCGCCAGTGCTCTTCCTCCTCGACCTGGCTGGCGAGCCAGCGGGCATTGTCGAGGTCTCTGCGCAGTCTCGCGCGGATGGCCTCGACGCCGGCGAGGCGCAGGTGGAACCACAGCTTGAGGGCACGGAACCGCCGACCCAGAGGGATTCCCCAGTCGCGGTACTGGGTGACTTCGCCGTCCACAGTGGAGCGGAGATAGGACGGGTTGGTCGACATGACCCGGATGAGGTGCTGAGGATCGCGAACGTAGAGCAGGGAGCAGTCCAGCACCGTCCCAAGCCACTTGTGCGGGTTCCAGGTCAACGAGTCGGCCGCCTCCAGTCCGTCCACGAGCCAGCGCATCTCGGGAAGCAAGAGTGCCGAGCCCGCCATGGCAGCGTCGACGTGCACCCACATCTCCGCCTCGCGGGCGATGGCTGTTGCGGCTGCTACCGGATCGACCGCCGTGGTCCCCGTCGTACCGACCGTGAGGACGACAGCCGCAGGGCGTCGCCCGGCCGAGACGTCTGCGGCGACGGCGTCGGCAAGTGCCTCGGTCCGCATCGCGTAGGTGACGGGATCGACCTCCACCATGCGGAGGTTGTCGCGCCCGAAACCCGCGAGCAGGGCGGCCTTCGGCACCGACGAGTGGGCGTGCTCGGTGGTGTAGACGGTGAGGGGCGAGCTCTCGGCCTGGAGCCCACCGCGTGCCTCCGAGAAGTCGGTCACGCGCTCGCGAGCTGCGAGGAGCGCGACCAGACCGGCTGTTGACGCAGTGTCATGAATCGCGCCCTTCCAGCCAGCAGGCATACCGCTGAGCTCGCGCAGCCACTCCACGACCACCTCTTCCAGCTCGGTGAGCGCTGGGGCCGACTGCCAGGAAAGGCCGAGGGCCCCGAGGCCGCCAGTGGCCATGTCACCGAGTACGGACCCGAGGTCGGAGTTCGAGGGGAACCAGCCGAAATAGCGTGGATGGTGGATGTGGGAGACGCCGGGCACGATGACTCGGTCCAGGTCGCCCAGCAGTGCTGAGAACGGCTCGGGCTCCGCTGGAGCCATCGGCGGAAGTTGCGCAGCAACGCTGCCCGGCGCGACCTGGGACTGCACGGGCAGTTCACCGACGTTGAAGCGGTAGTCCGCGATCCAGTCGACCAGTTCGTGCCCTGCCTGCCGGAATTCATCTGGCGTCATGATTCTTGCCCCCTTGACTCATCGGACTCGTTCCATGTTCGCAACTCATCGATGTCAGCCGGCGACGATCAGCGTCACCGCCACTGCACCGACGACCAGGCCCGTGATCTGTCGGGAGTCAGGGCGCTCGTGGAGGAAAACTGCGGCCAGCATCACGGTCACGCCGGGGTAGAGCGAGGCCAGGACGGCCGCCACGGTCAGCAGGCCGGCGTGTGCTGCCAGGAAGTAGAGCCCCGTGGCCAGCAGGCTGACCAGGCCCGCTGCCATGGCAAGGGTCGTGGTGCCGAGATCTGCACGCCAGGTGGGCCGCCGGACCGTCACGAGAAGCGCGACCAGAATCAGCGCCGTGGACTGCGAGAGCGCAACGGGCCACAGGCCCGAGGCGCTTCCGGCGCGCTCGAGACCCACGAACTCCAAGGCGAAGCCACACCCGGAGAGGAGACCATCACTCGCTCCTGCCCGGACGCTGGCGCCGGACCCGGCAGCACTGGACATCAGCCAGATTCCCGGCAGCGCCAGGACGACACCCAGGACTCCGAGTGCCGGGAGTCGTTCGCCGAGAGTGGCGCCAACCACGGCAGGCAGCGCTGCCGCACCGACAGCGGAGAGTGGTCCGGCGACAGCCATCTCTCCTCGTCCGTAGCCGCGGTACAACGCCGTCGCTCCGGCCGCAGCGCCGATCCCGGCTGCGGTTCCCCACACCACGGACCTGAGAGCGGGCGATTCCTGTTGCACACCTACGACCACCCAGGCTGTGGCCGCAGACGCCATCAGGCCCAACAGCGTCACCCACCAGAAGCTCAGGCGGCGTGCCGCGAGCCCCGCCATGAAGTCGCAGACTCCGAAGGAGACGGCCGAGGCGAGGCCCAGAACAGCACCAAGAGTCACCCCGTCGCTCTACCCAGGAACGGGCCGGGGGACACCCCCGGTGATTGCGCCAGACGGTCAGGAAGGCTTCGCGTACGACGCAACGCCCGTGTCGAGCAGGACGCAGGCTTCGTCACCGACAGTCCACGCGTCATGTCCGGGCTCGAGGACCACGACGTCACCCGGCCCGACATTGACTTCGCTGCCGTCGTCGAACTGCACGGTCATCTGGCCGGACAGGCAGAAGCCGGTGTGCCTCACCTGGCAGGTGTCCGTCCCGGCGATCGGCTTGACGTCGTTGGACCAGCGCCAGCCTGGCTCGAAGACCCCACGGCCCATGGTGAAGTCGCCAAGCGTGATGACGTCCATGTGACCGTTGGCCTTGAAGGGGCGTGTCTCATGTGGTGTGTCGACGTTGCGCGTTTCGGATCCGGTCATGATTCCTCCTTGCAGGCGGGCGCGCTGTCCAAGCGGGCTCGAGGGACTACTTCGATCAGAGACCCGCAGGACCCGATTGGCAAGCAAATCCGCCAGGACCCACTTCGATGGCTAGCCCGGTGCCTCACCTGGCCGCAACGCCGAGGCTGTCGGCGCCCAGCACCCTGGGCGCTCCTTCCTCGTAGAACGTCTCGATCTCGTTGATCGTGAATCCGGCGCTCTTCACGACATCGACGATCCGCCGGGTCAGATGGCAGCCTCCGAAGAGACGCTTCTGCAGCGGCTCGAGCCGGTGTTGCCAACGAGCCACGGATTCGTCAGGTGCGAGACCGTGCTCGACGAAGTGCAGGGTGCCTCCGGGACGCAGCACTCGTCGTACCTCACCCAGTGCCGCTTGGAGGTCCGGGATCGTGCACATGGTCCACGTCGAGACCGCACAGTCGAAGCTGTCGTCGGCGAACTCCAGGGACTGCCCGTCGAGGCCCGCGCGCTCGACCCTCACGGGACTCGCGGCCATCCGCTCACCCGCCAGCCTCCAGGCGAGGTCGGAGGGCTCTATCGCCGCGACATGTCTGACCGTCGCCGGGTAGAACGGGACGTTCAGCCCCGACCCGAAGCCGATCTCCACGACGTCACCGACGAGTCCGGAACAGACCCGCTCTCGTAGTGGGTTTCCCGGTGCCATGCCACAGGCCAGGTTGATGATTCGCGGCAGTACCTGCTCGCCGTAGATCCCCATCATCGTCTCCTTCACGTCGACCACGACGCTATGAGGCGAGCCTGGCCCCGTCATCGGGTGATCACCCGATCCTTGTGCCGCCGTCGACCGACCATGTCCACCTACGATGGGCGGGTGACGAGCACCCCGGACCGGGTCCGTCTCGCCGAACTCGTGGCGACCATCTCGCTTGGCACCGACCTCGGACTGGGCCAGCCGATGGAACACGTCCTGAGACACACGCTCGTCTCCCTCCGGATGGCCGAGCTGCTGGAGCTCGATGTCGCCGAACGGAACGTGGCCTACTACTCGGGCCTGTTGTGCTGGGTCGGCTGCCACACGGATGCGTACGAGCAGGCCAAGTGGTTCGGTGACGACATCGCGGCCAAGCGCGACGGCTTCCGCTACGACCAGGGCCGCGCAACCCATGCACTCGCCTACGGGCTGCGCAACGTGGGGGCGGGTCATTCACCCCTGACAAAGGCCCGGCTGTGGGCGACCCTGCCGTTCGCCGCTCGGCAGAATGCCCTGATCGACCTGCGCAACCACTGGCTTGCCGCGGACGAGCTGACCCGACGACTCGGCCTGGGTGACGACGTAAGGCAGAGCCTGAAGGAGAGCTTCGAGCGCTGGGACGGCAAAGGAGCCGGGGGCGTCGTAGGTGACGAGGTCCGGCTCACCTCGCGCCTGGTCATCCTCGCCGACGTGGTCACCGCCTTCTATGCCAGCGGCGGCCTCGAAGCCGCAGTGACCGTTGCCAGGCAACGGTCCGGAACGCAGCTCGACCCCGAGCTGGTGGACCTCTTCTGCCGGCACTCCGGCGAGCTGATGGCCGGCCTCGACCAGACGAGCAATTGGGACGAGGTACTCGCGGCCGAACCCTCCCTGAGCCGAACACTGTCGGAGTCGGAGCTCAATGACGCGTTGCGCGCGATGGGGGACTTCGCCGACATCAAGTCACCGTTCACGATCGGGCACTCGACCTCGGTGGCGGACCTGGCCTGGGCGGCCGCAGTCGCCATGGACCTGTCGGACGACGAGCGCGTCACCGTACGACGGGCCGCCTGGGTGCACGACATCGGTCGGCTCGGTGTCCCCAACTCGATCTGGGACAAGCCCGGGCCACTGAGCCGCTCCGAGACCGAGCGCGTCCGGCTCCATCCCTACCTCACCGAGAGAATGCTGGCAGGCACCCCGATGCTGGCCAGGCTCGGGGCCATCGCGGTGCAGCATCACGAGCGTCTCGATGGCTCCGGCTACCCCCGAGGCCTCGCTGGCGCTGCCGTCACGACGAGCGGACGGATACTTGCCTCAGCCGACACCTTCGCCGCCCTGACCGAACCGCGACCGCATCGAAACGCGATGTCCGGCGTCGACGCGGCAGCGGCGCTCAGGGAAAGAGTCAAGGCTGGTGCCCTCGACGCCGACACCACGGGCGCCGTACTCGAGGCAGCGGGACATCGCGCGCCACGACGCCGGGACTGGCCGGCGGGTCTGACCTCGCGTGAGGTCGAGGTGCTGCGGTTGCTTGCACGAGGCCTTTCCAACAAGCAGATCGCCGGAGAGCTGACCATCTCGCCCAAGACCGCGGGCAGCCACGTCGAGCACATCTACGCCAAGGCGGACGTTCGCAACCGTGCGGGCGTCGCGCTGTTCGCGATGAAGCACGGCCTGATGAACGACTACTGAAAGCTCAGGCATTCGCCCGATGCGGCGGCCGCTCGCGGTCCCTAGCGTCGGGGGATGACCACCATCACCGAGAACCTCGTCCACGCGAACGGCATCGACATCCACGTCACCGAAGCCGGAGATCAGGACTCCCCACCCCTTGTGCTCCTCCACGGCGGGCTGGTGAGCACCAACCCGATCTGGGAGCCGACTCCGATCGCCTACAACGCGTACGTCCCGGACCTCGCCACACGGTTCCGGGTGATCGCGCCGGACGAACGTGGCTCCGGCCGTACGACGCACTCGGGTGGGCAGATCTCCATGAGCCTGCTGGCCGACGACGTGGCTGCCCTCATCGACGTGCTCGATCTCGAGAAGCCGGCGGTGGCAGGTTTCAGTGCCGGCGGTCTGACAGCCACCATCTTCGGGATCCGCCATCCAGGTGTCGCGCGAGCGATCGTCAACGATGCCGGCTACGACTGCCTCAACCCTCAGGCGGACTCGTTCGCGATGCTGCGGCAGATGCTCGGCGGTACGCCCGAAGCCACTGAAGCCGACCCGGACGCAGCCGCTGCCTTCTTCGCCTCGCAGCCCGACATGGCCGCGATGTTCGAGGCGATGGTGGCTGACCAGGACGGCGGTGGTGGGTCTGGCCGCTGGCGGACCTACCTCAAGACGGTGTTCGAGCGCGCCACCCGGTGGCCCGGCTATTCCTTCGAGGACCTCGCCAGGGTCGACGTACCGACGCTCGTCCTGGTCGGCGACCGTGACCATTTCTGCTCGGTGGAGGAAGGCGTCACCACGTATCGACACCTCAGGAGCGGGCAGCTTGCCGTCGTGCCCGGCACCGGACACGTGATCACGCCGGCGAAGATGGCGGTGCTCCAGGAGTTCCTGCTCGCCTGACTCGCGGCGCCGCACGGACTCCTGCCGAGAAAGAAATCTAGACTCGGTGCGTGCCCAAGCTGAGCACCGGCAATTCGACACGATCATTTCCGCGCTCGACGTCAGTGATCCTCTTGACTGTGGCCAGGGGGAGGGGCTGACGGAGCCCCTGGTTCACTTCGACGGCTGGGGAACGCTGCACTTCACCTTCGGGTTGACGCCGACGTAGTTCAGCGGGCCGGCGAGCACGGTGAGGACTGTGTCGCTCGTCGTCTTGCAGGTCACGTCCCGCTTGTCAGTGAAGTAGTCGCGTTGGTACGCCGCAAGCGCCCCGATCACCAGCCACACCAACACGATGATCCCGATCAACTTGCCCATGTCGTGCTCCTTGTCGCGGTGGGTACCTGGATCTTCCTAGGCCTTGCGCTCGCGCTTGACCCGACGGCGCAGCTGGAGAATGCGCAGAGCCCCGGCGGCAGCGACGACGAGGGCCCCCGCTACAGCGGCGAGGAGCAAGGTAGCCGCAAGGGGAGACTGTCCGTTCCAGCCGAGGAACGAGACCTCGACCTTCTGTGTGTTCTGCAGGATGAAGACGGCCAGGAGCAGAAGCAGGAGCGCCAGGACGAGGACGGCCACCCAGAATCCGCTGGTCCGGGAGCCACGTAGGGGGTCGGGCTCATCCGGGCGTGGGGGAGGGCTTGCAGGCTCCTGGTCGGTGCGCGGCCCGCGATCGGTCGGCTCGTCGGCTGATTCTCTCTGTGTCACGACTTCAGGTACCCGAGCGCGCGGCGCGTACACAACCGCCAGCCTGGAGTCACTAGTATCAATGAATGTTTGCTTTAGAATGACCAGATGAGCGAGAGCCCCCACGACCCGATCGTGACGGTCGCAGCGCTGGACGAGCCGACCCGGCGCCGCCTCTACGAGTACGTCGCGCGTGCCCGTGGCCCGGTCGGTCGCGATGAGGCCTCGGCCGCGGTCGGCGTCACCAGGGCCACCGCGGCGTTCCACCTCGACCGCCTGGCCGACGAGGGTCTTCTGGAGGTGGTTCACCAGCGCCTGTCGGGGCGGTCCGGGCCGGGCGCGGGCCGGCCGTCCAAGCTCTACCTCCGCGCTGCACGACAGGTGGAGGTCTCGCTGCCCAGCCGTAGTTACGAGCTGGCGGGAGAGCTCCTGGCGGCGGCTGTCGACGAGGCCGAGGTCGAGGGGCGACCCGTCCGCGAGGCGTTGGCGAGCCGAGCACGGGTCGTGGGTCGCGAGATGGGTCAGACAGCCAAGACCAGCGACCCGGTGCCTGTCCTGGAAGCGCACGGCTTCGAGCCGCGTACCGAGGAAGGTGTCGTGAGGCTGGGCAACTGCCCCTTCCACAACCTCGCTCAGCAGCACAGCGAGCTCGTCTGCGGGATGAACCTGCAGCTCCTCGGAGGACTGCTCGACGGTCTCGAGTGCCAGGCGTACGCCGCGAGGCTGGCACCTAGTGCGGACAACTGCTGCGTGGTGCTCGAACCCTCGTGACCTCAGACTCACCCTGCTCGTCCACCCGAGCCGGTGCTCGCGTCGATCCGGGAGTGCACGAGGAGCGAGCCTGAAGGGGATCGGTCCACGCTGACTGCGTCGAGACGTTGCAGGTCATCGTCCCCGTCGAACAGGCGCCGGCCGTGTCCGGCGATGGCGGGGGCGATGACAAGCCGGAGCTCCGCGACCAGGCGCGCCCGGAGCAGCGACTGTGCCAGCTGGATGCTGCCGTGGATGCCGATGTCGCCACCGGGGTTTCGCTTCAGGTCCGCAACAAATGCCTCGGCCGGGTCGCTGACCATTGTCGCGTTCGCCCATTCGCGTTCGAGCGGGCTCGAGGAGAACACGTGTTTCTCGGTGCCGTTGATGAAGCTCGCGAATGGTTCGATGTCCGAGGTCGGCCAGTAGTCGAGCCAGTACTCATAGGTGTTGCGGCCCAGCAGGACGGCGTCCTGCGTGCCGATGGTCAGGCCGAGATTGGCGAAGATGGCCTCGTCGGAGTCGAAGAGCCAGTCGCCGGGCTCCTCCGCGACTCCGCCCATGGACAGCAGCTGGTACAGCACGACCTTGCGCATGGGTTCCTTCCAGGATCACCAGAAAGGGGGTGGTCATGGGGTTCGAGCGGTCTCGCGAGGCGAACTCATCGCTGGTCGAGCTCAGGTCCCGCCCCGGGTCACGCCCGCCCACCTCTGTCGCGTCTCGACCCGATCCGGCCCCATGGTTTGGCGACCCCGAGTGTGGTGGCCAGCGCGAGCGCGGTCAGCGAGACCGCGGGTGGGAAGAAGAGCTGTGACACGGTGCCGGAGTCTGCGCTGCCGGTGAGAAGGTCGCGCCCGTAATCACCCACCTCTCCCATGCCGGGCTGCAGCACGAGCACGATCATGGTGCACAGCACGAGGTTGAGGGCGAGCTTGACGGCGACCCACCAGTACCGAACCAGCCCCCATTTCGACCCCAGGCCCAGGACCAGCCCGGTGGCCAGGCAGACCAGTCCACAGGTGAGCATCGGCCAGACCACGAACGTCGCGAGCGCCTGGTACGCGAGGCTGCGCGTCTCGACGTCTCCACTGAACCAGCCGGTGAGCACCAGGACGGCGACGATGACGTCGATGCCGATCCAGGCGCCTGAGACGAAGATGTGCAGCACCAAGGTGATCCTGCGCCAGCGGCGGTTGAGCCGCCAGGACATGGCTGGTGCAGACGTGCGTTCCTCGGGCTCGGTGCCGGCGATCGTCGATGCGTTCATGAGTCCTCGCCCTTGGACATGCGTCGGGATACGCTCACCGCGGCACTGACTGTCCAGATCATGCACAGCAGCCGGCCGAGCAGGATGAACGCAGCTCCCTGGAAGAAGACCAGCGACAGCAACGACAGCGCAGCGGGCACGACGGCGACGTAGGCAAGCACCCGCACTGGCTTGCCGAACCCCGGCATCCGCGACGCCAGCAACACGAAGATGCCGAGCGCGAGCACATGTGCGGTGCCACCGGCGATGAAGCTCGACGTCCGCAGCGCGGAGACCGTGTCCAGAGACGCACTCGCTGCGAGCGCGGCGAGCAGCCAGGTCAAGGCGCACGACAGCACCATCAGTGCCACGGCACCGAAGCCCCACGGTCTGGCACGCTCAAAGGCTTTCGGCTGTGCCGGCGAGCCGGTCACACCCAGCCTGGCGACGAACACCCCCAGGCTGCACACGGACAGGAGCTGGGTGACGCCCATCAGGACGGCGGCGAGCTGGTTTTCGGCGTACCAGGCGCGCACCTCCGACACCGGGTCGTTGGGGAGCGGCAGCGACGAGGAAGCGAAGTTCGGCGTGATGAAGTCGGTCGCGAGGTACAACAGCACGAACCCGATGGCGGCAGCGATCAGGGCGGCGCCGCCAGGCTTGCGAACCTCGGTCGTCGTGACAGAAGTTTCCCGAGTGGTCATGGCCTTTCCTTTCAGTCGAGTTCAGACTCCCGGCCGGGACGACCTTGGGCATCCGTCCACCGGCGGCTTCTGGCGTACGACGGCGGGAGTACGTGCGCACGTCGAGGCAGATCCGGACCGCGTCATTCAGGGCTCATCGGGTTGTCGAGGACGATGCGCCAGGTCCCGTCCTGCTGCTCGCGGGAGACGATCGTCCCGCGCCCCGACATCTCGACGATCTCGTCGCTCCCGATCAGGGCGTTCCAACGGGCATGAGTGAGCGCCAGACCGTCCGTCTGCAGCTTCTCGACAACGTCACTCCGGAAGGTCGGGCGAAGCGCGATGGTCGGCCCCACTGCGGCAAGGATTGCCTCTCGTCCGTGGACGCGTTCGCCCTCGGGCGGGACGATGACAATCGCGTCCTCCTCGTACAGCCGGCCATAAGCGTCGAGGTCGCCGCTGTTGAACGCGGCGGCGAGCAGGGCGTGTAGCTCCTCGGGGCTGCGTGCGGGCATGGGTTCGACTTCCTGGTCGGTCTGGCTGCTGTGACAACCCACATGCTTGACCTGGCGCCGCGGTTCGACCATCCCAGCATTCTGGGTTCCTCGACTCGTCGCGAATGCCGCAATGAGCCACAATGAAGGCATGACGGTTGCGTCACCAGTACGCCTCCGCGGCGACATCGTCAGCCTCATGCACCGCGGCAACGGCGTTCACGACTTCTCTCTGGAAGCCGCGCGGATCCTCGCTCGCGCAGTCCCGTTCGATGGCTTCTGCCTGCTGACGATGGACCCCGCGACGGTGCTCCCGACCGGCGAGGTGGTTTACAACGGACTGCCCGGCGCGGCAAGCGCACGCATGGCCGAGATCGAGGTCCGAGGGACTGACGTCAACAGCTTCAGTGCCCTCGGTCGGTCCGGCGAGCTGGCAGCGAGTCTCAGCGAGGCCACGAGAGGGGAACTGGACCGGAGCCTGCGCCACCGCGAGCTCAGGGGACCGAATGGGTTCGGTGACGAGCTGCGAGCCGCGCTCGTGGACGACTCGGCGACGTGGGGCGGGTTGACGCTGCTGCGTACCTCGGAGCGCGGTGCGTTCTCAGCGGCCGACACGGCACTCGTGGGATCGCTGTCAGGCTTGATTGCCGAGGGGTTGCGTCGCGCGATGCTGCTCGGCGCGCTTGCGGAGCCCCGGGGACAGGGGGAACACGCCGGTCTCGTGCTGTTGACGCCGGACAACTCGATCGCGCGGGCCGACGCCGCCGCCGAGAAGTGGCTCGCCGACCTGCGCCAGAACGGGCGGAGCGATTCGCTCCCGCCGGTGGTCGTTGCTGTGGCGGGCCGTGCACGTGGTTTCCAGGACCCGGACCAGGAGACGAGTGGCATCGCGCGCGCCCGCGTGCGCACGGAGTCAGGGACCTGGTTGCTGGTTCGAGGCTCGAGACTCGGCGACGACGGGGATGCGGAGACGGCGGTCATCCTCGAGCCTGCTCGCGCCCATGAGCTGGCGCCACTGATCGCGGACGCCTACGGGTTGACCGGCCGGGAGAAGGCCGTGACTCAGCTCGTCGCGCAGGGATTTCCGACCAGTGCCATCGCCGACCGCCTGCACATCTCTTCCTGGACGGTGCAGGACCACCTGAAGTCGATCTTCGAGAAGGTGGGCGCGGGCAGTCGCGGCGAGCTCGTCGCGCGCATGTTCTTCGACCACTACGCACCTCGGCTCACTGGCTCGGACCACCCCTGAGCACGACCCGAGGAGAGAGCCGGTCCGGGACAAAATAGACCTTTCGGAAATACTGCAAAAAGAGGTTCATTGCGTGGCTATATTGACTTTGGCGATGGCCGGACCTTCGGGCTCACCCCAGGACCTTGGGCGGGTCGCCACGTGGTAGCGGGCTTAGGTTCCCCGCCAGATCCGCGTTTCGCGCGGTCTTTGGAGGGGCACCAATGCCAGATTCATCGGTCGCTGCGGGCGACTGCGTCGACGGCAAGGTCCTGCTGGACATCCTCGCCCAGGTCAAGAGCGGCGACTTCACCGCCCGAATGCCCCTGGAGTGGGTCGGCGTCCCCGGCAAGGTTGCCGACTGCCTCAACGAGGTCATCATCTCCAACCAGGCACTCGAGTCGGAGCTGGCGCGGGTCAGCCGCGTGGTCGGCAAGGAGGGTGAGCTCTCACAGCGTGCGGTGCTGGGCGGTACCCAGAGTTGGTCAGGCAGCGTCGAGTCGGTCAACAACCTCATCGACGCGCTGGTGCGCCCCACCAGCGAGATGCAGCGCGTCATCGGTGCGGTGGCCGACGGAGACCTGAGCAAGAAGGTGTCCGCCGACGTACGCGGCGAGATGCTGGAGCTGAAGAACACGATCAACGCCATGGTCGACCAGTTGAACGGGCTGATCTCCGAGGTTTCGCGGGTTGCCCGCGAGGTCGGGACCGAGGGCAAGCTCGGTCAGGCGGCGGCCTTCACCACTGAGGTCGGCGGTGTCTGGAAGGACCTGACTGACAACGTGAACCTGATGGCGGGCAACCTGACGGGTCAGGTGCGCAACATCGCAGAGGTGACGACCGCGGTGGCCAACGGTGACCTGAGCAAGAAGATCTCGATCGACGTCAAGGGCGAGTTCCTCGAGCTGAAGAACACCGTCAATGCCATGGTCGACCAGCTCAAGACCTTCGCCGGTGAAGTGACGCGTGTCGCCCGCGAGGTCGGAGTCGAGGGCAAGCTCGGCGGTCAGGCGCAGTCGAAGGAAGTAGGCGGTGTCTGGGCGGACCTCACGGTCAACGTCAACCAGCTGGCGGCCAACCTGACCAACCAGGTGCGCGCGATCTCCGAGGTCGCCTCCGCGGTCACCGAGGGGGACCTGACCAGGCAGGTGAGCGTGGAGGCCAGCGGGGAGGTCGCTGTCCTGAAGGACAAGCTCAACGAGATGATCAGGAACCTGCGCGAGACGACCCGGCAGAACGTCGAGCAGGACTGGCTCAAGACGAACCGGGAGCGGTTCACCCGCATGCTCCAGGGGCAGGACGACCTCACCGACGTGTCGAGCATGATCCTGTCCGAGCTCGCGACGCTGGTGTCCGCACAGCACGGTGTCTTCTACACCATGACGAGCAGCTCAGATCATGGCGCCGAAGCGGTGCTCGAGCTGCAGGCCGGCTACGGGTACGAGGAGCGCAAGCACCTCTCGACCTCCTTCAAGCTCGGCCAGGGACTGGTCGGCCAGTGCGCCAAGGAGAAGAAGCGGATCCTGCTCACCGACGTCCCCAGCGACTACGTCCGGATCAACTCCGGGCTCGGTGAGGCCGTGCCCCTGAACATCATCGTGCTTCCGGTCCTGTTCGAGGGATCGTTGCGCGCAGTCGTCGAGCTCGCGTCCTTCTCGCCGTTCAGCCTGACCCACCAAACCTTCCTCGACTCGATCACGGAGAGCGTCGGCATCGTCCTGAACACGATCCAGGCAGCCGGGCTCACCGAAACGTTGCTCAAGCAGTCCCAGTCACAGGCCGAGGAGCTGCGCTCCCAGCAGGAGGAGCTTCGCGGGTCCAACGAGGACCTTGCCCGTCAGGCCAGGCTGCTGGCCGACCAGAATCTCGTGGCCGAGCAGAAGAACCTCGAGGTCGAGGCGTCCAGTCGTCTCATCGAGGAGAAGGTCAGCCAGCTCGCGGTCTCCTCGAAGTACAAGTCCGAGTTCATCGCCAACATGTCGCACGAGCTGCGTACTCCGCTGAACAGCCTGCTGATCCTCGCCCAGCAGCTCGAGGAGAACCCGGAGCACAACCTCACCGAGACCCAGGTCGAGTACGCCGGCGTCATCCACTCCTCGGGCAAGGAGCTGCTGGAGTTGCTCAACAGCATCCTCGACCTGGCGAAGGTCGAGTCGGGGACCGTCGCGGCGGAGAACGACCTGGTTTCCATCCAAGAGCTGCGGGCAGCCCTCCTGCGCGACTTCGGGCCGGTCGCCCAGAAGAAGGGGCTCAGCTTCACGATCGAGCTTGCCCTCGGGAGTCCCGAGAGCATCGTCACCGACCCGCAGCGCCTGCGGCAGATTCTCAAGAACCTGATCGCGAACGCGTTCAAGTTCACTGAACGTGGCAGCGTGCACGTGCAGATCGGCTTCGCCGAGCGCGGCTGGGACCCGGAGGTCCAGTCGCTCTCGGCGGCGCCGTCTGTGCTGGCCCTCGCAGTCACCGACACCGGCATCGGCATCGACGAGGAGCAGCAGACGCGGATCTTCGAGGCCTTCGCCCAGGGCGACGGCACCACCTCTCGCCTGTACGGCGGAACCGGCCTCGGTCTTTCGATCAGTCGTGAGCTCGTCGCCCTGCTCGGAGGCGCGATCGACGTGGTCAGTAGCCCCCGGGAGGGCAGCACCTTCACGATCTACCTGCCCACAGTCAGGGCCACCGAGACCCCAGACACCGCCGCGCCGCCTAGCACCGATTCGAGGGTCATCGAGGAGACGCGCGAAAGCTCCACACCTGGGGTCCCCGAGGCGTCGACGGAGAGCGTTGTTTCAGATCTGGCAATTCGTCGGTCATCGGGACTGGGGGACAGGTCCATCGAGGGCGTCAGGTTCCTCGTCGTCGACGACGAGCCGCGCAACCTCCTGGCAATCACGACGCTTCTCCAGCGCGGCAACGCCGACGTGACGGTCGTGAACGCGGGGGCGGCGGCCCTCGCCGTACTGCACGGGACCGCGGAGATCGACATCGTGCTGATGGACATCATGATGCCGGTGATGGATGGCTACGACACGATCCGGGCGATCAGGGAGATCGAGCAGCACAAGGACCTCACTGTCATCGCCGTCACGGGCAAGGTCATGGCAGGTGAGCGGAAACGCTGCATGGATGCGGGTGCCGACGACTACGTGCCGAAGCCGGTCGACTCCACTGAGCTGTTCGCGGCCCTGCGACCGTGGCTGCCACAGACCCCGACCGAACCGGTCCCGGCCCTCCGGTCGGACCAGCCCGCCGGGCACACCAACGGCGCTCCTGATCGGGGTCATCCGGCCGCCATCGAGGGCCATGTGCTCGAAGGGCTTCGGATCCTCGTGGTCGATGACGACTACCGCAACATCTTCGCGATGACGGCAGTGCTCGAGCGGGGGCACGCCATCGTGACAGTCGCCGAGAGCGGCGCCGACGCCATTGCCGCACTCGAGCGGACGCCGGACATCGATGTCGTCCTGATGGACATCATGATGCCGGTGATGGATGGCTACGACACCATCCGCGCCATCAGGGAGATCAGTCGCTTCGAGGTCCTTCCCATCGTCGCCGTCACTGGCAAGGCAGCCGCCGGTGAACGCCAGCGTTGTCTCGACTCCGGGGCCGATGACTACATTCCCAAGCCCGTGGACAGCGGCGCCCTCCTCGCCGCCCTCACGCCGTGGCTCCCGACTGCGCCTACGCAAGTGCCCGCATGACCCTGACCACGACGAGTCTCGGGCGTTCGGGTGACGCTGCGGCGGCAGCGCCCTCGCGCTGGGCGGTGCCGATCCTCGTGATCGATGACGACGCAGCGAAACGGTTGACGCTGAAGGCGGTGCTGGCGCCACTGGGCTACGACGTCGTGGAGGCGGACTCGGGTGCGGCCGGCCTGCGCTGTCTGATGGCGAACGACTTCGCGGTGATCCTGCTCGACGTTCGCATGCCCATCATGGACGGGTACGAGACCGCAGCGCTGATTCGGCTGCGCAAGCAGTCGGAGATGACACCGATCATCTTCGTAACCGCACACGAGGCCGGCGAGATCATGACCGACCGCTACGCAGAGGGTGCCGTCGACTTCATCACGACGCCCGTGCACCCTGACGAACTACGTGCCAAGGTCTCGGTGTTTGCGAACCTCTTCCTCCAGGCGCAGGCGAACGCCGCCAAGGCCAGAGAGATACAGAGCTCCGCCGACCAGTTGCGGCTCCTCACGGAGACCGCGCCAATCGGCATCTTCCAGACCGACGCGCACAACCGCTACATCTACACGAATGCGCGCTGGACCGAGATCACCGGGATTGCCCCCGCTGCAGCGATCGGGCAGGAGTGGCACATGATCATCAGTGACGATCAGCGCGCCTCCCTTGCGGCGGCGTACCAGGACAGCCTGACCGAGTCAGAGTTCTCCTCGCGGCTCGAGATGCAGGTTCCGGGATCGGCACCCCGCATCCTGATGCTGACCTCGAAGTCCATGCTCGACGATGAGGGTGGGATCACCGGCTGGGTCGGGACCCTGGCCGACATCACGGCCGAGGCGGGCGCAGAGGCCGCCATGACCGAGGCACGCGACCAGGCCACCGCTGCCTCCAGGCTCAAGTCGGACTTCCTGGCGAACATGAGCCACGAGATCCGTACGCCGATGAACGGCGTCATCGGACTGACCGAGCTCCTCCTCGAGACCGAGCTGGACGTTCACCAGCGGAAGTTTGCGGAGACTCTCAGCAAGTCTGGTGAGGCCCTCATGACCGTCATCAACGGGATCCTGGACTTCGCCAAGATCGAGAAGGGGAAGCTCGAGATCGAGGACATCGAGTTCAGCATGCAGATGCTTGTCGACGACGTCATGGACCTGTTGGCTCCGTCCGCACAGACCAAAGACCTGAAGCTGATGGCCGTTCTCGAGCACACCGTCCCCGGACTGGTGATCGGCGACCCGAGCAGGTTGCGCCAGGTGCTGACCAACCTCGCGGGCAACGCCATCAAGTTCACCCACCGGGGTGAGGTCGTCCTTCGAGTCACCGCATCCCCGGCCGAGGGCAGCGAGGTCGTCGTCGTACGGTTCGAAATCTCCGACACCGGTGTCGGCATTGCCCCCGACAAGCTCGCGATGATCTTCGAGCCGTTCACGCAGGCAGACACGTCCACCACCCGTGAGTACGGCGGCACCGGGCTCGGCCTGGCGATCAGCAGCCAGCTGATCGGGCTGATGGGAGGCGAGGTCGAGATCTCCAGCGAGGTCGGCATCGGCAGCATCTTCTCGTTCACGATCCGTGTCCAGACCCTCGCTGGAGAATCGATGCCCGGGCTCGAACCGCTCGACGCTGAGCTTGCGGGAGTCCGCGCGCTGATCGTCGACGAGAACGTCACGCAGCGCTCCATCCTCTCCGACTATCTCGGTCGGTGGGGCATGAGCGTCGAGACGGCAGTCTCCACCATCGCTGCCCTGGAAGCGCTTCGCACGGCAGCTGCCGAAGACCGACCCATAGCGGTCACCCTGGTCGACACCTCGATGCGTCGGCTCCAGGGCGTGTCGCTGGAGTCGGCCATCAGGGCCGATCCGTCGCTCACCACCCACCTGGTGCTGATGACGGAAGAGCGGGACTTCGAGGACATCGCGGAGCTGGGCGACGGAGTCTGCCTCTCCAAACCGATCCATCGCGACGAGCTGCGTACCTGCCTACGGGATGCACTCGACCTGGTCACACCGGCCGATGCCGCGGATGCGCTCGACGGATCCTCGTCGACCGAAGGAAAGGAGTCCGGTCGGCTGCTCCTGGCCGAGGACAACGTGATCAACCAGATGGTCGCCGTCGCCATCCTCTCCAAGGCCGGTTACGAGGTGGACACCGTGCGCAACGGTGCCCAGGCGGTCCGCGCTGCGGCCTCCCAGAAGTACGACGCGATCCTGATGGACTGCCAGATGCCCCAGATGAACGGCTACGAAGCGACGAAAGCCATTCGACACGAGGAAGGCACCGGTCAGCACATCCCGATCATCGCCCTGACTGCCGGAGCTCGCGGTGAAGACCGTGCCCACTGCCTCGAAGTGGGGATGGACGAGTACCTCGCCAAGCCCCTGCACAGGACACCCCTGCTCCAGATGGTCAAGCAGTGGGTCATGTCAGGCCAGGAGACAGGCGCCGTGCTTCCGCTGCCCGCGAAGGGCACGACGTCGCCCGCGGCGTAGTCACTCCCGTCTAGCGACGGTGTCGATGCCGTTCCCAGCCGATGGTTGCGAATCCATCTGATGTGATGCATCATTTCTGATGTGAATGGCCTCGAGCTCTACATCCTGGGTCGCCGCCTGATGAAGATCGGTCAGGAGGCGACCCCGCAGGCCGGCATCCATCGACTGCCGACCAGCGTCCAGTTGGTCCTCATGGACATCTCGGAGCACCCGGACAGCTCGATATCGGACATCGTCGAGCGCACCGGGTTTCCGCAGAGCCTCGTCTCGACGGCGGTTGCCCGGATGCGCGACGGGGGCGCGCTGGAGACCAACACGGATGCTGCCGACAGGCGTCGGACCCTGGTCCGGGTGTCACCCAAGGTCCGGGCACGGATGGCGCAGGTGCCGACGACCCCGCTCGAGGACGTCCTGGGCCCGGCTCTCGGCATCAACGACCCAGCCGAGGTCGCGGACCTCTTGTCCGCACTTGAGTCCCTGGCTCGCCGCTTCGACAAAGACGTCGGCCAGGCATCGGAGGAGACGACGGGCACGAAACCCGTGCCGGAAGGGAAGTGACGAAGTGTTGAAGGTCATGGGCGGGAACCCCGTCCTCGGAGTACTACTGGGCCTGGCTCTGGTAGCGGTGGCGTTGCTGGGAGACCTGAAGGTGGTGGCGCTGGTGGGGATGTACGTCGTTGGCGCGTCGCTGTTGCGCGTCATCGGCAACGGGCGATCGTCACACGACGCGTCACACGACTGACCGATTCGCTGTCTCCCAAGCAGTCCCGACGGTCAACGTCGGGCAATCACTCCAGCGGCCTGGGAGGCCAGCATGTCGATGTTTCCAGCACTCGCTCACGTCGCGGTCACGGTGACCGATCTCCAGCGAAGCACTCGCTGGTACACCGAGCTGTTCGCCGCCGAACCCGTCCTGGACGAGGACGAGCTCATCGGAAAGTTCCACCACACGGTGTTCGCCCTCGAGGGAGGGCAGCTGTTCGGCCTGCACACGCACCCGGAGGCCGCATACGACCGGTTCGACGAGCACCGCACGGGTCTCGACCACGTCGCCTTCTCGTGCGCCGACCGTGCGGAGCTGGAACGGTGGGCCGCACGGCTGGACGAGCTGGGGATCGAGCACGGTGAGATCGTCGACGCCCACTACGGCTCGGGGCTCTCCTTCCGGGACCCCGACGGAATCGCGCTCGAGTTCTTCGCACCGCCTGCTGGTTGATCAGGGGAACGACCTCCTTCAGGGAGGTCAACAGGAGGACGTCGTCTTCTTGGTCCTGGTGGTGTAGGTGATGGTGCCGCCGGTGAAGCTGGTCCGGTAGCCGGTCGAGGTGGTCACCCGGTCGGTCGTGGGGAAGCGCAGGCACGATTTCTGGTAGCCGAGGGCGGCGTACTTCGTGCGGATCGTTCCGTAGACGAGGTGCGCCGCCGTGGGGGTCGACCAGAAGATGCTGCGGTTGCCGCTGAAGTGCGCATAGGTTCCGCCGGTGACGGTGACCACGTCGGTCGTGGGGAGCCCGTAGCCGCCGGGTCCTCCGGCCGCGAGGTACTTGGTGAGGATTGGACCCTTCAGCGCGTGAGCGCCCGCTGCCGAGGACCAGTAGATGCGCCCTCCGGTGAAGGTGGTGGCTTTGCCGCCGGTCACCACGACGCTGTCAGTGGTCGGGAAGCCGAAGGTCGGGGGGCCTCCCAGGGCGAGGAACTTGGTGAGGGTGGCACCAGCGACCGCGTGGGCTCCGGTGGCTGCTGTCCAGTAGAGCCGCCCGCCGGAGTAGTTGCGCGCTCGACCGCCCGCCACGTCGTACTCCGCGGTCGTGGGGTTGCCGAGGGAGGAAGCACTGCCGCCGAGCGCGGCGTACTTCTTGGCGATCTGCGTGAGGTAGGAAGCGGTCAGCGTGCGATCGGCGTTCGGCATCGTGAACGAGTGTGCGGCAGCACCGGCGTCGCTCCAGCTCTGGAACGCCCAGTACGACGAGGTGAGCGGCGCGTTGAGCTGAACGAGCGAACCGGCGACCACCTGTGCCGAGGCAGCAGTCTCACCGTTGATGCTGACCGGCACCGGGCTGTTCACCGTGACGGTCCGCAACGAAGGCTTCGCCTCGAACGTGGTGGACGCCACGGCGCCTTGGGAGTCCTGCACGCTCGCGGTCACCAACATGGTGGTGTCAGCACCGTGGTCGGTGAACTCGTGGCTGTACGACGGCCCGGTGGTCTGTGCGCCCTCCGGGTGCCGGTGGCAGCTGCCCGCGAACGGACAGTGCAGCAGTGCCGTGTCCCAGTGCACCGCCAGGCTTCCGTCCTCGGAATCAGTCGCGCTGGCGGTGAGACTCACGTCGGCCCCCACGGTGAACGTGGCGACCGGGGGCACCTGGACGCTGAGCTGCGGCGTGTGGTTCGTCGGATACACGGGAGCGGTGCTTGCGTCTTCGATTCCGAGCTGGTCCGTCACCGTCAGCGTCACGAGCACCGGGTCATCCGCGCCGTAGGTGTGCACGGCGGCGGCGCCCTCAGCCGTGCCGCCGTCACCGAAGTCCCAGCTGAAGGTCAGCTCGTCACCGTCCAGGTCGTAGGAGTCGGCCGCCGAGAAAGTCACGGTGCGGGTCGCCGGATCGGTGGTCGTGGTGAAGCTGGCGACAGGTGGACGGTTCCCGTTGCCGAACACGAGCCGACGCACCTTGCCGGTGTTGATGTCCGCGTAGGTGACGTCACCGTTCGGCCCCGGGTGGAAGGCCACCGGACCACCTGCGTCCCCGGCAAAGCCGTCGGCTTCGGGAACCCGGGTGAGGTGGCCGGTGGGGTCGGTGGCCATGGTCCAGAGCTGGCCGCGGACGTAGTCGCCGAAGAAGAGAGAGTTGCGGTACTGCGCCGGGTAGGCCGTGCCGGTGTAGAACATCCCGGCGGTGATCGATGCCCCTGTGTCCCCGTGGTCGTAGGTCCAGATCGGCAGCTGCGCCGAGCCTGCGGCGTACAACGTCTGGCACACGGCGTACGTCGAGAACGTGGTCTGGCCGGTCCCCTCGTAGCACGGCCAGCCCCCGTTGGTCCCTGGCACCAGGGCGTTGATCTCTTCTGTGGTGGACCAACCGACGTCGCCGACGTAGGGCATCCCGGAGCGGGGATCCAGCGTGAGGCGGAAAGGATTACGGAGACCGTAGGCGTAGGTCATGCTGCGCCACGAGGTCGGACTCGCGGCGGAGTAGAACGGGTTGGACGCGACGCCGCGGCCATCAGGTGTCAGGTGCAGCACCTTCCCGTAGGGCAACGTCGTGTCCTGGGCGCGCAGCGAGTTCGGAGCACCGGTCGCCGGGGTGTCGTCCCCGATGGTGACGAACAACGTGTCGTCGGGCGCCACCACGACCGAATCGGCGCCGTGGTTGTGGCTGGTCTGGGTGAACTGGGGTGAGGTAAGACTCCCGTCGAGGACCGCCCGTGTGCGGGTGAAGCTCGTCGGGTTGTTCGCCGGCGTGGCCTGCCACTCCTCGACCATGCCGACACCCGTGCCAGTGGTACTGCCCTTGTCAAAGGCAAGGTAGACCCGACCCGACGTGGCGTAGTCGTTGGCAAGAGCAAGGCCGAGCATGCCGTGGTCGCCGATCGATCGCACGGAGGGCACCTTGGTCATGACGCGTGGCGTGCCCCCGGACGGGGCGAAGGCGACGGTGCCGTCCTTGGCGATGCTGATCAGGCTGCCGTCATCGAGCCAGGCGAAGTCGGTGATGGTGCCCGGCGCCTGGCCGGTCGGGTAGTCGACGAGCTGGAACGCTGGGGGAAGTACGAGTCCGGGAGCGGGAGCTGCATCCACCAGCTGGAGCGCGGCCGCTGCCAGCAGTGCGAGGGCTCCTACTACCGCCGTACGTCGCATGGACCCCCGCAATCGGTGCTGTCCGAGACGGGCCGGACTCTGGCCCTTGCATCTGCCAGTTCAGCCGACGTGGGGAGCGTAATCCAACAAGGAGCAGGCTCGGCACGACGTGGAGGCCGCGGTCTGCACCAGTGGCGGGGCGGGGGTGCGGTCAGCGGCCCTTCCACACCGGCTTGCGCTTCTCGGCAAACGCCGTGAACCCCTCGAGCCCGTCCTCGGAACCGTAGAGCGTGTCGACGGTCTTCAGCGTGCGTCCGGTGACCTGGTCGAGCACGTCCTGGAACGCCACTCCCTCGGACGCCCGGGCGACTTCCTTGATCGCGGCGAACACCAGAGGTGGCCCGGACTCGAGCAGTCTGGCCACCTCCCAGACACGGCTCATCAGCGCGGTCTCGTCGGGCAACACCTCGTTGACGAGTCCCCACCGGCGCGCCTCGTCGGCCCCCATCCAGCGTCCGGTCAGCAGCAGTTCCATCGCCACGTGGTACGGCATCCGCTTGGGCAGCTTGATCGTCGCGGCGTCGGCCAGGGTGCCGGCAGTTATCTCGGGAAGGCCGAACTGGACCGGCTCGGAGGCATAGATGAGGTCGCAGGAGAGGGCGAGCTCGAAGCCACCGCCCATCGCCATGCCGTGGACGGCCGCGATCACCGGCTTGTTGAGACCGGGCAGCTCCTGGAGTCCACCGAATCCGCCCACGCCGTAGTCGCCGTCGACCGCGTCACCACCAGCGGCTGCCTTCAGGTCCCAGCCGGCGGAGAAGAACTTGTCGCTGGCGGTCCGCAGGATGGCGACCAGCAGTGTGGGATCGTCGCGGAAGTCCGCGAACACCTCGCCCATCACCCTGCTGGTGGCGAGGTCGATGGCGTTGGCCTTGGGCCGGTCGAGAGTGACCTCGAGGATCTTGCCCTCGCGGCGGGTCTGCACTGCATCACTCTTCGGGTCGCTCATGGCCATCACGCTCCGAGCGGACGCAGCAGTGCGCGCGAGATGATGTGCCGCTGGATCTCCGAGGTGCCGTCCCAGATGCGTTCGATGCGGGCGTCGCGCCAGATCCGTTCGAGCGGCAGCTCGTCCATCAGCCCCATCCCGCCATGAACCTGGATCGCCTCGTCGGCCACCATCGCCAGCATCTCGGTCGCCTTCAGCTTCGCCATCGCGATGTCGGCGTCGGACGCCCGGCCCTCGTCGTACTTCCAGGCGGCCTCCAGCGTCATCAGCTCCGCGGCCTTGAGCTCCACGGCCATGTCGGCGAGCTTGAAGGAGATCCCCTGGAAGCGCCCGATCTTCTGGCCGAACTGCTCGCGCTCCGCGGCATGGCGTACGGCGAGGTCCAGTGCTCGCTCTGCCCTGCCCAGGCACGTGGCGGCGACCTGGAGCCGGGTGCTGCCGAGCCAGGTGCCGGCCAGGTCGAACCCCTTGCCCTCCTCGCCGAGCAGCGCGTCGTCGGCGACCAAGCAGTTGTCGAAGTCGAGGATCGCGTTGGTGTACCCGCGGTGCGACACGTTCCGGTAGCCGTCGTGCACGGCGAGACCGGGCGTGTCGAGATCGACGAGGAACGTCGACATCGACTTCTTGCCGTCGCCCGGCTCGTCCGTGACGGCGAACAGGATCACGAAGTCGGACTCCTGCGCATGGCTGATGAAGTGCTTGGTGCCCTTGATGCGCCACCCGTCGTCGTCACGCGTCGCTCGGGTGCGCATCGCACGCAGGTCGGAGCCCGCAGCCGGCTCGGTCAGCGCGAGGCAGTCACGGCGCTCTCCCCGGATACTCGGGTAGAGGTACTTCTCCTTCTGGGCATCGGTGCCGGCCAGCAGGATGTTGGACGGCCGTCCGATGGCCGAGTGCAAGGCGTAGTTGGCCCTGCCGAGCTCCTTCTCGTAGAGCACCCAGGTCACCGTGTCGAGGCCCGCGCCACCGACCTCCTCGGGCATGTTGGCGGCATACAGGCCGGCCTTGATCGCCTTCTGCGTGATCTGCTCCGCGAGCTCGGGCCGCAACTCTCCGGTGCGCTCGACCTCCTGCTCGTGCGGATAGAGCTCGCGTTCGACGAACGCCTTCGTGGTCGCTACCACCGCCCGCTGCTCGTCGCTGAGCCCGAAGTCCATCAGGACACCCCTTCTCCGTCGACTCTGCCCTTCAGTGCTGCCTGTGCTGCCGCCCGCCCGGTGCGGACGGCGCCTTCCATGTAGCCGGCCACCCATTGGTCCGAGCCGCAGACGTAGAACGGCGGCTCGTGGGTGCCGTGGAGGGGACCGACGGCCTCGACGTCGCCGGGCCGCCAGTTGGTGACGTAGCCCTGCGTCCACGGGTCCGTGCCCCACAGCCGGGTCCACGTCTGCAGCGGCGCCAGGGCCGCGTCGCCGTACATCCCCGCGATCTGGGCGAGCGCCTCGCGTGTGCGGGTCTCCGGGTCGCTGGCCACGAAGGCGGCGTACCGCTCAGGTGGGACCAGCGCGGACAGGACCCCTTCCACCTGCGGCCAGGTGGAGCCGATCACGCCCTCGCTCTCGCAGAGCGCGTTCTGCCCGGTGTCGCGCCAGAACGGCCGGTCGTACGCCGCCACGAACTTGGCCGCCCACGCGTGCCGCTGGCGCCGAAGCGAGCTGAGCCGCTCGTCGCTGACGCCGGTGATGTGCATGTCACGGGCCGGTCCGGCCGGTATGGCGAGCACCACGGCGTCGGCCAGGATCTCTTCACCGGCAGCCGTGGTGACGCTGCACCCGTGCTTGCGGATCGCGATCCGGGAGACCGGCGTCGAGAGGCGTACGTCTTCCAGCTCCGCCGCCATGGTCAGCGCCACCGTGGCCGATCCCTCGGCGACCCGCTGGTTCTCCCACTCCTCCACGTCGTAGGAGGCGGTGCCACCCCCGACCGCCTGCTTGCGTGCGTAGGCGAACGTGCTCTGACGCTCGATGGATCCGTCGGACAGGCTCAGGTGGACGAGGTCGAAGGCGCGCAGCACGGCAGGGGTGGCGCCGGCCTCGCGCAGGAAGTCGCCGAAGCTCAACTGGTCGAGGCGATGCAGGTCGGGGTAGCTGAACGGGTCGGCCGGATCGATGCTCGCGACGATCTTCTCCAGCGCAGTCTCGACGGTCTCGTAGGAGGCGATGTCTGCATCGGCGAACCATGACGGCCAGGTGCCGATGTCGACGGACTCGGGAACCTGCCGGGTGATCTCACCGGGCTCGACGACGTACGACGGCACCAGGGTCAGACCGAGCTCGGCCACGAGTCCGAGGTAGGCGGTGTGCGCGTTGCCGACCACCTCGCCGCCGAGCTGGACCAGGCGCCCGTCGGGGAGCTCGACCTGCTCGACCCGCCCGCCCGCCCGTTCGCGAGCCTCCAGGACGGTGACCGTGGCACCGCCCGTGGCCAGGTCGCGCGCGGCCGAAAGGCCGGCGAGGCCGGCGCCGACGACGACGACGTCGCTCTTGATCACCTGAGAAGCACCGTGTGTTCCGGCAGCCAACCGATCAACACTCGCGAGCCGGGCGTCCAGCGGTCACCGGTGCTCATCCGCGGGATGTTCTGCTCGAGCACCGTCAGCGTGACGTCGGCAGCGACGGAGACGAGGTACTGGGTCGTCGCCCCGTGGTAGCTGGAGGCGATGACCGTGCCTGGGACCTGCACCATGGCCGGCGTCAGCTCGCTGATCCAGATCTTCTCGGGCCGGATCGCGACGCTCACCTGGTCGCCCGCGGTGAGCCCGTCGGAACTCTCCAGCGGGACGCGCAGCTCGGGGCACACCTGAACCGCACCAGCGTCGTAGGTGCCGGGCATCAGGTTGCTGGTGCCGATGAAACCGGCGGCGAAGACCGATGCCGGGTTCTCGTAGATGTGCTCGGGCGTGCCGCACTGCTCGATCACGCCATGGTTCATGATCGCGATGCGGTCGCTCATGCTGAGCGCCTCGTCCTGGTCGTGCGTCACGAACAGGAAGGTGATGCCGACCTCCCGCTGGATCGACTTCAGCTCGAGCTGCATCGCTCGGCGGAGCTTGAGGTCGAGCGCGGCAAGTGGCTCGTCGAGCAGCAGGACCTGGGGCCGGTTGATCAGTGCGCGCGCCAGGGCGACACGCTGCCGCTGGCCGCCCGAGAGCTGCATCGGACGGTCGCCCGCGCGGTCGGCGAGCTGGACGAGCTCGAGCGCCTCGCCTACGCGCTGGTCGATGTCGCGGCGGTCGATGCCCTTGCGGCGCAGGCCGAACCCCACGTTGCGGCGTACGTCGAGGTGCTCGAAGAGGGCGTAGCTCTGGAAGACGGTGTTGACGTCGCGTCGCTGGGGCGGGGTGGAGGTGACGTCCTCACCGCCGACCATGACCGTGCCCGAGGTCGGGTCGGTGAAGCCGGCGATCATCCTCAGCGTGGTGGTCTTGCCGCACCCGGACGGGCCGAGCAGGGAGAAGAACTCTCCGCTGGCGATGTCGAGGTCCATGTTGTCGACGACGGTCTCCTTGCCGAAGAGCTTGGTGAGGCCGCGCAGCGTGACTGCCGGTTGCCCGGAGGTGGTCGAGTCCTGGCTCAGCGGAGTTTCGGTGGTGGTCATGGGCGTTCGCCTCCGGCGATGAGGTCCAGGGTCGAGGACTTGCGATGGAACATGCGCGGCAGCAGCAGCGCCAGCACGATCAGGAAGGCGGAGAAGGCGAGCATCAGGGTGCCGACCGCGTTGATGGACGGCGAGACGCCGAACCGGATGGATGAGTAGATCCGCACCGGCAGCGGTTGTGGGTCGACGCCGGTGGTGAAGAAGGCCAGCACGAAGTCGTCGAAGACCAGCGCGAAGACCAGCAGTCCCGAACCGAGCAGCGCAGGGCTCAGCAGTGGCAACGTGACCTGGCGCAGGGCCTGCCATGGCGTACAGCCGAGATCGCGGGCAGCTTCCTCCACCTCGGGCGACATCGAGGCCAACCGCCCGCGCACGATCACGGTGACGTACGCGATCGAGAACGTGATCTCTGCCAGCGTGACCGTGAGCAGGGAGAGCTTCATGCCCAGCCCCGTGAAGAACAGCAGGGCTGCGACGCCGGTGACGATCTCGGGGGTGACCAGGGGCAGCAACGTCACCGCGCCGATCGCGCGGCCACTGCGCGACCTGATGCGCTCCAGGCCCAGGGCCAGCATCGTGCCGAGTAACAGGGCGCCGACCGCGGCGACGCTGGCGATCACCAGGCTCGCCGCGAGTGACCTGAGCAGGGTCTCGTCGTGGAAGAAGTCTGAGTACCAGCGGGTGCTGAACCCCTCGAAGGTCGCGAGTGACTTGACGCTGTTGAAGCTGAACAGCACGACGGCGAGGATCGGCAGGTAGAGCCACGCGAAGAACAGGACGGTGACTGTCACGGCGAAGGCCGGCCGACGTTCCAGCCGACGGGGGCTCATTTCGGGGTCCCTGCGGCGTTGTTCGGAGGAGCGGAGCGGGAAAGAAGAACGTCGTGGGGTGAAGTCATGATTGCTCCCGGTTTCGCGTCGCGGTCGCGCGCAGGTAGGCGACCATCAGCACGGTCAGCGCGATCATCATGGCCACCGTCATGGCCGAGCCGAGCGGCCAGTTCTGGCCCTCGAGGAACTGCTGCTGGACCAGGTTGCCGATCATGTACGTCTTGGGACCACCCAACAGCTGTGCGCTGACGAAGTCACCGAGAGCCGGCAGGAAGACCAGCAGCATCCCGCCGAACAGTCCGGCGCGCGTGGCTGGCAGTGTCACCGTGAAGAACGTGCGCAAGGGACCGTGGTAGAGGTCTTTGCCGGCCTCGATGAGGGAGAGGTCCATCCGTTCGAGGGAGGCGTACACCGGCAGGATCATGAACACGACGTAGCCGTAGACCAGCCCGCCGATCACTGCGAACGGCGTGTTCAGGAACTGGATCCCGTCACCGAGGTTGCTGCCGCGCAGCGCGCTGTTGACGATGCCTTCGTCGGAGAGCAGCGCGGACCAGGCGTACATCCGGATCAGGTAGCTGGCGAAGAACGGCACCACGATCGCAGCGATCAGCACGCCCTTGAAGCGGCCGCCGTAGAGGGCGATCGCGTAGGCGACCGGGAAGGCGATCAGCGCACAGATGAGCGTGGTGGCCAGCGCGTAGGTGAGCGAGCGCAGGAACAGTCGGAGGTAGACGTCGTTCCAGAGGGCGTCGTAGTTGGCCAGCGTGGTCCCGAAGACCGGGCGGCCGTCGCGCTGCGTGCGGCCGAAGGAGAGCAGCACCACGATGACCATGCTGGAGATGAAGAATCCCACGATCCACGCGGTCGGGAGCGCGAGCAGCGTCCCCCACAGCCGGGTGCGCTGCGGGGACTTTCGCCCAGGCTGGACAGGCTGTTCGGTAGGGCGGGTCATCTCCTGCGTGGCCATGTCAGCTCGCCTTCACTTCGGTCCAGGTCGCTGCACGCCGCTGGACCTCGTCGGCACCGAGGAGTCGGAAGACGTCGGGGTTCTCGAGGTCCTTCAGCTCGACGTTGCAGGCCGGAGTGTCCTTGGCCAGGTCTGCGAACGTGCCGACGGCGTCCTTCACCGGAAGCGGGTAGTAGAGGTAGGCGATGTTCTTCTTCGCGATCTCCGGCCGGAGCAGGTAGTCGATGAAGAGCATCGCGGTGCCGGGGTGCTTCGCGTTCGTGGGGATGCAGTAGGCGTCGGAGTTGATCGGGGTGCCCTCCTTGGGCGCCTCGAAGTTGTAGTTCTCCGGCTTCTTCACCACGCCGTTGCGGAGGTACATGAAGTCGCCGCTCCACATGTGGTGGATCCATGCGTCACCCCGCGCCATGGTGTTGACGTCGTCGGAGGAGTAGCCGCGGAGGTACTTCTTCTGGCTGATCAGCAGCTTCTTGATCTCGTCGAGCTGCTTGGTCTTGGAGGTGTTGACGTCGTACCCGAGGAGCAGGGCGGCCATGGCGAGAGCCTCGTCCTGGTCGTCGAGGGTGAAGATGTGCTTGGCGGCTTGCGGGTTCCACAGGTCGTCCCAGCTGCCGGTCATCGTGTCGACCTTGTCGGTGCGCCAGCCGATGCCGGTCTTGTAGACGCTGAAGGGCACCGAGACGGCCGACTTGTCGTCGTACCACGGGTCGTTGTAGTAGGAGCCGGAGTAGAAGACCTGGTCGGCATTGGTCAGCTGGCTGTGGTCGATCGCGCGGAGCTTGCCCTCCTGGCGCATCTTGACGACCCACTTGGCGATGGGGAAGACGATGTCGTACTGGTTGCCGGCCTGGATCTTGGCGTACATCCCCTCCATCGAGTCGAAGTTGGACTGGATGATCTTGACGCCGTACTCGCGCTGGAAGCCCTTGAACACACTCGGGTCCATGTAGTCGGCCCAGTTGAAGTAGACGAGGTCGCCGTCGACCTCCGCCTTCGCCGACTTCGGCAGCTTCACGCGTGTGGTGGTCTCGCTCGGGATGTAGGCACAGCCCGCCGTGGCCAGGCTCGCCGTCGCACCCAGCGCCAGGCCTCCCTTGAGGAGGGACCGGCGGGTGATGGGGACCGGTGGCGTCATGCCCCAGCCTCCTGCAGCGCCTTCGCGGGTCGGGGGAGGGGACCGGCATGGCCGACCAACCGCCCGACTGCACGGAGGACCATGGTGCGGCCTTCCTCCATGGACAGGTCCGGGCCGGGTGCCACCACCCGGGCGCCGACGCCGTCGCACAGGGCGACCGCTGTCTCGGCGACCGATCGGGCTTCCTTGGCGTCGAGGTCGAAGACGCCGGCCTCGATCCCGGCCGTGATGATGTCCGTCACGCTCGCGTAGATCGTCTCGTAGACATCGGAACCCACTTTGGCCAGCGCGGGTTGACGCAGGCACAACAGGTCCAGCTCCTGCCAGAGCCGCCAGTCGTGGGCCAGTAGCTCGTCGCTGGGCAGGCAGCGGTCGAGGAAGGCGGACAGCCTCTGGGAGGGCTGTGTCCCGGCCCTCTCCAGTGCGCGCTCGGTCAGGGTGTGCGAGATCGCGGACGAGTGGCTCAGCACGTCGGTGAAGAGCTGTTCCTTGGTGGTGAAGTGGTAGTGCACCAGGCCAGACGAGACGCCGGCGGCCTTGGCGATGGCGGCCATGCGGACGTTGACCAACCCGTCACGGACGATGCAGTCGGCTGCGGCCGTGAGGATGCGGTTGCGGGCCTCCTCGGCTGCGAGGTCGCGACGGTTCGGTTCCTTCACGCAGGCCCCCAATCGGGTGACTGGTCTTTGACTGTTCAGTCAGTCAGTGACTGATGCTAGGCTCGCCTCCGTGACGCGTCAAGGGTCACCAGGGAGCGCCACCAGTGCCGCTCTGACCGCCCTCTTCGAGCCCCGTGCCGTCGCCGTCGTCGGCGCGAGCAGCGACCCGGCCAAATGGGGCCACATCCTCAGCAAGCGTGCTCTCGAGTCGGATTCGACGCGCCCGGTGGCGCTGGTGAACCATGCCGGTGTCGAGGTGCTGGGCCGGCCGACATACACCTCTCTGACCGAGGCCCGTGAGGGGCTGGGCGTGCCGCTGGACCTCGTCGTGGTCTGCGTGCCCGCGACGGCGTTCGTGGCCACCGTGGTCGAGGCGGTCGCGGTCGGCGCTCGTGCGGTGGTGGGGATCACCGCCGGGCTCTCCGAGCTGGGAGCCGACG
The DNA here is from genome assembly GCA_963742785.1 of uncultured Actinomycetota bacterium. GTDB lineage: Bacteria > Actinomycetota > Actinomycetes > Propionibacteriales > Nocardioidaceae > Marmoricola. Next base: position 2,255,076 of record CAVUNI010000004.1, on the reverse strand, counting down.
GTGCCCGGGCCGAGGCCGAGGCGGTGGCCGTCGTTCGGGCGGCCGGGGCGGTGCTGGTCGGCCCGAACTGCCTGGGCATCGCGGACACGGGCGTCGACCTCCAGCTGTGCCACGCCGTGCTCCCGCCGGGTGAGGTGGCCGTGCTCAGCCAGAGCGGCAACCTGGTGCTCGACCTGGCGGGGCTGCTGACCGAGCGCGGCCTGGGGATCTCGCGGTTCGTCTCGTTGGGCAACCAGGCCGACCTCACCGTTGTCGACCTGATGCACGCGTGCCTGGAGCACGACGGCACCCGCGCGGTCGCGATCTATGCCGAAGACGTGGTCGACGGTCGCGCGTTCGTGTCGGCGGCTCGTACGCTGGCTCTCGCTGGGAAGCCCGTCGTGCTGCTCTCGCCCGGTCGGTCCGACGCGGCCGTGCGGAGTGCGGTGTCCCACACGGGCTCGATGACGAGCCCGTCGCAAGTGGTCGACGCCGCATGCGCGGCCGGGGGAGTACGCCGCGTGGACCATCCCGCGCACATGGCCGACGTCCTCGAGGGACTGCTGGGTGCGCGGCGGATGCGCGGCCGTTCTGTCGCCGTGCTCACGGACGGAGGCGGCCACGGAGCTGTCGCGGCCGACGCGCTCACGGACGCCGGGTTGGAGACGCCGATGCTCGGTGAGGCCACGCGCGCACGTCTTGGCGAGGTGCTCTGGGCCAGCTCGGTCCTGACGAACCCGGTCGACCTCGCGGGTGCCGGTGATCGCGATCCGATGGGCTACGCGCGAGCGGTCGAGGTCTTGCTTCTCGGTGAAGAGGTCGACGGGGTGCTGATGACCGGCTACTTCGGCGGGTACTCCACCGAGCCAGGGGCCGTCCATGAGATCGAGATCGCGGCCGCCCACGTCATCGCGGCCGCGGCGCACGCGCAGCACAAGCCGGTTGTGTTGCACACGATCTTCCCGACCAGCCCGACATCCACACTGCTTCGGTCGGCCGGGATCCCGGTTCACCGCGACGTCGACCGGGCCTGCGCTGCTCTGATCGCGCTGGAGGAGCACCCGCTTCCGTCGTACGAGGAGCAAACGGTGGCGGCACCGGCGCTCACCGACTCGTCGTACGACGGTGCGAGGGGGCTGTTCGCGCGAGCCGGCATCGCCTTCCCGGCGGCGCGCACCGTCCTCACTCGCGACGCGCTGGCGGGGGCCATGGAGGCAACCGGGTTCCCGCTGGTGCTCAAGGCGCTGGGGCAGGTGCACAAGTCCGACGCCGGCGGCGTCGTGCTCGATGTCCCCGACGAGCCGGCGGCGCTCGCGGCGTACGACGACCTGGTGACCCGGCTCTCCCCGCCGGCGATCTCTGTCGAGGCGATGGTTGACCTCGGTGAAGGGGTCGAGCTGATCGTGGGCTGCGTCCGGGACCGCACCTTCGGGCCCGTGGTCATGGTCGGCATCGGCGGGGTCCACGCCGAGGTGCTCGACGACACGGCGTGCGCGCTCGCCCCGGTCGGCCCAGAGCGGGCGCGGCGGCTGGTGCTGTCGTTGCGCGGCGCCCCGCTGCTGACGGGAGCCCGGGGGAGGACGCCTGTCGACCTCAAGGCCCTCGCCGACGCGGTGAGCGCGGTCTCCCGGGTCGCGGCTGAGCACCCCGAGCTGGTCGAGCTGGAGATCAACCCGTTGCTGGCCCAACCTGCCGGCGCGCTCGCGCTCGACGCGCGAGTGGTGCTGGGTCAGTCCTCGACGTCGCGCCGGTAGCGCTCGTCGAAGCCGAAGACCCAGGAGTCCTTGGCAGGGAAGACACCGTTCACGAACGCCCGCGAGGTCACGCCGCGCTGCACGCGCTCGCACGCCTCGTTGTCCTGCCGCGTCACCAGCTCGTTGAACTCGATCACCGGTGAGGGGTCGAACTCCGGGTCCTCGAGTGCCTCGGGGCTGAAGAGGTATTCAGTCACCAGGCGGCAGCTCCGCGGCCCGGTCGGGAAGACCGCCGTGGCCAGGCAGGTCGACCCGTCGACGTCGATGAACATGGTCGGGTAGACCGCCGCGCCGTAGTAGGACTCGGGATCGCCCCCGCCCTTGAAGCCCGGCAGCAGTGGCAGCCTCAGTCGCGGGTCGGTGACCATCGCCGTCCGCCCGTCGGCCAGGGTGACGCCGCCGTCCGCGCGGCCGTTCTCGAAGATGGAGCCCTTCTTGTACGCCGGCACGACGGCCACGAGCTCCGGGTGGATCGTCGGGCAGTGCAGGCACTCGTTGTAATTCTCCTGCACGATCTTCCAGTTGGCCTTCACGTCGACCGAGGAGATGTGACCGATGCGGAGGTCGGCGAGCCCGACGCGAGCCAGGCTGAGCGAGTCGTCCTGCTGGTCGGCGAGGTGCTCCAGCAGCGGCCGCGGTTCCTCGCGCGAGAGGTTGACGAAGACGAACCCCTCCCAGACGTCGACGTGGATGGGCCACAGTGAGGTCGTCTCGCGGTCGATCTCGTCCTTCTCGATCATCGGCGTGGTGACCAGCCTGCCGTCCAGCGCGTAGCCCCAGGCATGGTAGGGACAGCGCAGGTGGGTGCGCGCGAACCCCTGTTCGTCGTCGCAGATCCGCGACCCGCGGTGGCGGCAGACGTTGTAGAACCCGCGGAGCTGCTCGTCCTTGCCGCGGACGACCAGCAGGCTTTCGTCCCCGATCTCGACGCGCAGCCACGACCCCGGTTTGGGCACTCGCTCGGCCCGACCGACGTAGATCCAGTTGCGGTAGAAGACGCGCTCCTGGTCGATTCGGTAGGTCTCGTCGGAGTGGTACGCCGGGCCGGGCAGTGTCTTCCGGATCGGTTCGGTGGTGGTCATGGTGACTCCTGTCGGGCATCCCTGATTCGCTAACTGTACAGTCAGTCAGCCACGTGTGCCGAGTCTCGCGCCGAGGTCCTGCTGATCACCAGGACAGGCGAACCCGTTGCCAGGTGAATCGTTGGTGAACATCTGGAAAACGCGACTGCCGGAAACTCGCAACGTCCGGCTCGTCTGCCCCACGCGAGTACAGGCGTGACAGACGATCCGGGTGCCAGGCTGCTGCCGTCCTGTTGCCACCGACTCGGCCCGCAGCGCGGGTGTTGACTTGTCAGCATGACGAACACCGACGAGATCCAGGTGTTGGACGAACTGACCGACCGGCTGCACCACAAGTTCCCGGACGCGCCGGTGGGGAGCATCAGACAAGTGGTCTCCGACGTGCATCACCAGTACGACGGACACCCCATCCGCGACTTCATCCCGGTGCTCGTGGAGCGCGAAGTGGTCGACCACTTCCGCGCGAGCGAGCGCCACTGAATTGTGGTACTGACTACTGCGGTCGGGTGAGCCACCGGCGGTTCTTCTTGCGCGCCAGAACAGCCCAGGACTCGGCGTACCGCTCCTCCGCCTCGGCCCAGTGAGGGTCCTCGTCGGCGTGGAAGGTGCCGAGGACGAACGCGTCATGGGCGTCTCGCCCGGGCTTGGCGGCCAGCTCGCGCAGCAGCTCGCGGGCGACGGCATGATCCTGGATGTCGCCCAGGTCGGTCTGCAGCCTCTTGGCGCGGCGAGCCAGCCGCGCTGCGTCCTTGCCGTACGCCGGCTTCAGCGCCTCGGACGCGTAGCGGAGACGCTTGGCGGCCTTGCGGGTCTCGTGCAACGCCTGTCGCCGACCGGCACCGCGTTCGGCATCGTCAGCCCGGCGGGCGCGTTTGCGGAGTCGCTTCCAGTCCCGGAGCACCCGCCGCCGCACGATGTCCTCCTCGGGGCGTCGAGCTTCTTCCGTCCAGCGCGGGTCGGTCACGAGCGACGCCAGCTCCCGCAACATGTCTGAGTAACGATGCGTGTCCAACGCGCCGACGGACTTCTCCACGCCGGTTGCCTCCAGGGCCGACAGCTCCACGTCGACTCGGGCAACGACCTCTCGTTGCTCCGGTGTGCTGGCCATGGCCTTCAAGCGCTCGCGCACCACCTCGGCGTCACGGGCGCCACCGAGCTCTCCGGCGAGCCACTTCAGCTCGTCTCGCAGGTGGGCCACGGCTGTCTCGTCGTACAGCGGAGCGAAGGTGGCCAGCAGGCTCCGCAGCCGTCGCAACGTGACCCGCAGCTGGTGCACCCCGCCCTCCTTCTGGCGGCGGACGCTGGACTCGCACAGCGCGAGTCGATCGACCAGCTCGACCAGACGCGCGTGGACCACGAGAGCCTCGGGACCGGCGGGGCCAGGGTCAGGGCCCGTGCCAGTGCCAGGGCCTGTCGCGGTGGTCACGGCGCAGGTTCTACCACCACGAGATGACCGGGCGGCGTCCACCGGTTGAGAGAATCCGACATTTCGGTCTAAAAGCACCTAATCATGACTTATCGTGGCCGAGTGCCCAACACATCGACGACCCACGCCTTGACTTCCACCGCGCTCGCCCGCCGTGGAAGCGCCAAGACGCGCCTGTTCACGGCTGCCGCCACCGTCGCGGCCATGCTCGTGAGCCTGGTCGCGACTGTAGTGCCGGCGAACGCTGCGGAGCCGTTGCCGCGAGTCCTGCTGACCGGGGGCGCCGCACAGGTTTCACGCACCTACACGGCCACCATCAGTGATGACGGCGAGTGGCCGTCCCACACAGAGCTCCGCTACCAGTGGTACCGCGGGGACCACGACGCGACCGCCGACAGCTTCGTGCCGATCCAGGGCGCGCAGGGCCAGAGCTACAAGCTCACCGACGACGACCACTGGAGCACCATCAAGGTGATCGTCCAGGCCGTCGACGGCTCCTCGGTCGTAGCCGAGAAGAGCTCGGCAACCACCAACTGGATCATGTACAACATGGCGCCGCCCGTGCTGCTCGGCGTACCCCACGTGGGTCAGCTCATCACCGCTAAGCTCGGAATCTGGTCGACCGAGTGGTGGACGACGCTGACCTGGCGCAGGACCTCCGTACCCATCCCCGGAGTGAACGGGCTGAGCTACCGCGCCCGTCCCGCGGACGCGGGCAAGGAGATCTCGTTGCTCGCCTACGGCGAGTACGAGTTCGCCAACGGCGTGCACCCGATCGACAGGTACGCCTCGTGGATGCGCATCCGCTGGGCCACGAAGTCCATCCTGCGTGGCACCTCTCCGAAACGTGGCGTCCTTCGCCTGACCGTGATCCCGTACGCCGCCGGCGCCAACCAGTCGACGGTTCGTGGGCGCGTCTCCCTGTACGACGGGCAGCGGCGCGTCGCCCGGTTCTGGGTGCCCAAGGGTCGCAAGGTCGTCCAGCTCAAGGGCCTGCGCAAGGGCCGGCACAACATGAGGATGGTCTTCGAGCAGAACCCGTGGTTCGACGCATCATCGGGCAGGCGTGCTTTCGCCGTTCGCTGATCGACCCGCTGGGATCGCAACCCGCGGACTAGCGCGCGCCGTTCGGACCGTTCCCCTCGGACAGACGGCTGCGTAGTCTCGATCCTGCTCTCGTCTCGGACTCGCGTTGCGTGCCGACAGGACCGAAGATGCGTACACGAAGTATCGCCGTCGCTCTCGCCACCACAGCGGCCTGCGCTGCTGCGCTCGTCGGTGCTGCAACGCCCACCGCGTCAGCGGCCACGACCACCTTCACCGCGGTCGCAGACACGTATGTGGCGAGTGACGCGCCCACCACCAACTTCGGCACCCGCACCCAGCACTGGATCGATCGTTCCCCCACGAGACGCATGTTCCTGAAGTTCACCGTCAGCGGACTCACCGATCCGGTCACCAGCGCCAGGTTGCGCCTGCACGTCGACAACGTGACCAACGCCCAGAGCAACAGCGGTGGCACCTACCGGCTGATGAGCAATACGGCCTGGACCGAGAGCGGAACCAGGTGGAACGCACAGCCCGCCATCGACGGTACGACGCTGGGCTCGATCGGGTCCGTGGCCCGGAACACCTGGGTCGAGCTCGACGTCACCGGCAGGATCACCGGCAACGGCACCTACTCGATCGGCGTGACCGCGACCAGCAGCGACGGTGCCGCCTTCGACTCACGCGAGGCCGGTTCGCTCGCTCCCCAGCTGGTGATGGTCACCACCCCGACCCAGCCGCCCGGTGACCCGGTCCTGGTCGGGGCGGGCGACATCGCCAACTCGTCCACCGGCGACACGGCGACGGCGGCACTGCTCGACAACATCCCCGGCACCGTCTACACAGCAGGCGACAACGCCTACACGAACGGCACTCTCGCGGAGTACAACACCTACTACGCGCCGACGTGGGGTCGACACCGCGACCGCACCAGGCCGTCTCCGGGAAACCACGAGTACAACACGGCAGGAGCTGCCGGCTACTTCGCCTACTTCGGTGCGCTGGCCGGCCCGTCCAACCGTGGCTACTACTCCTACGACCTCGGCAACTGGCACGTGGTCTCCCTGAACTCCGAGGTCAGCATGGTCGCTGGTTCACCCCAGGAGACCTGGCTGCGTGGTGACCTGACGGCCAGCACCAAGCCCTGCACGTTCGCGTACTGGCACAAGCCGCTGTTCACCTCCAGCTCCAACCACGTCGGAGAGGTAGCGACCCGGCCACTGTTCCAGGCGCTCTACGACTTCGGCGCGGAGGTCGTCGTCGCCGGCCACAACCACAACTACGAGCGGTTCGCACCGATGAACCCGGCCGGTGCCCTGGACAACACGAACGGCCTTCGCTCGTTCGTGGCTGGGATGGGTGGTGCGAGCCACTACGGCTTCGCCCCCACCGCGGCGCCGAACAGCCAGGTGCGTAACAGCACCGCGTTCGGCGTCCTGAAGTTCACGCTCCACAACGACAGCTACGACTGGCAGTTCGTTCCGGTGTCCGGGCAGACCTTCACGGACACCGGCACGACGGCCTGCCACTGATTTCCAGCTGTCAGCCCGCGGGGGCGTGCTGGGTGCTCAACTCGCGGTCCCGCGGACTGACCTGGATCCGGAGCGCTAGCTCCGGAATTCGGGGGTCGGTGCGCGGGGTCCCGGCAACGCCAACGACTCCATCAAAACACAGGTCTGGCTGATCTGAGTCAGACAAGTCCGGCGTCGTGCACGCAGATGGCGATCTGGACGCGGTTGGTCACCTCGAGCTTGGTGAACAGGTGGCCGATGTGCGCCTTGACGGTGGGGACCGACAGGTAGAGCCGGGCAGCGATGTCTGCGTTGCTGAGTCCGGCGCCGACGGCGACAGCCACCTCCTGCTCTCGTTCGGTCAGCTTCGACAGCCGGCGCTTGGCGAGCCGCGTCCGGTCGGGTGCCGACCTCGTGGTGAGCTGCTCGATCAGCCTGTTCGTGACACTGGGCGAGAGCATCGGATCGCCATCTGCCACCTTCCGGATCGCATCGATGATCGCCGCCGGGGCGGTGTCCTTGAGCAGGAAGCCGCTGGCCCCGGCGCCCAGGGCGCGGGACACGTGGTCGTCGGCATCGAACGTCGTCAGGACGATGACCTTCGGCGGGTCAGGCCAGGAACCGAGGATCTCTGTCGCCTCCAGGCCGTCCATCCGCGGCATCCGGATGTCCATCAGTACGACGTCGGGGTGGTGCAACCTGGCGGTGTCCACCCCGTCGCGGCCGTCGACCGCCTCGCCGACCACCTCGATGTCGGGCGCACCGCCGAGGATCATCAGCAGGCCCGACCTGACCAGGGCGTCGTCGTCGACCACTAGCACCCGGATCGTCGCCGCGGAGCTCACGCCTTCCAAGGCAGCCACCCGGTGAGCTCGAACGACCCGCCGTCGCGGGTTGTCGTGAGGCGGCCACCGGCGAGCTTGGCCCGCTCGACGAGCCCGACCAGACCAAGACCGCCTCCATTGGTGGGCACTCCGACGAGCGGCTGCTGGGTGCGGGCGGGATTGCGGATCCTGATGCTCACGCCTTCGTCCGGTGAGCCGCTCATCTGCACCACGACCGTGACTCCGGGCGCGTGCTTGCGGACGTTGGTCAGACCCTCCTGGACGATCCGGTACGCCGTGCGGCCGACCTGGTCCGGCATCTCCGACGCAGCGACCACGCGGTCGTCGTACTGGATCCGCATGCCCGCACCCTCGGCCTCCAGCACCAGAGCAGCGAGGTCTTCGAAGGTCGGCTGCGGACGCTCGCCCGGTCCGCCGGCCTCGCCGTCACGAAGCACGCCGAGCACTTGTCGGAGGTCGGTGAGCGCCTCGTGCGAGGTGGACTGGATGAGCTCGGCGGTCTGGCGCGTCTCGGCTGCCGTCAGATCGGTGCGGTAGGCAAGGCCGCCGGCGTGCATGGCGATCAGGCTGATCCGGTGACCGAGCACGTCGTGCATCTCGCGAGCGATCCGGGTGCGCTCGTTGAGCCGGCCCTGCTCCACCCGAAGGGACTGCTCTGCCTCGGCCCTGTCGGCCCGGTCCCGCAAGGTCCAGAGCAGCTCGCGCCGTGAGCCGATGTACATGCCGCCCACGACCATCGCGATGGCGGACAGGAGGCCGAGGATGTAGTCGATCCACACCGGACCACTGGTCGAGCCTGGCTGCAGCAACGGCACTGTTGCCGACGACACCACGCTCAGCACGAGGATGACGGTGACCTGCCAGATCACCCTTCGAGTGGCCAGGGACACCGTCGCCAACGTGCCCGGGCCGTTGGCGGTCACCGAGACCGAGCCGAGGATGCTGGTGGCCGCCGCGACGGCGAAGGGCCAACGCCGGCGGAAGAACGTCAGGCACAACGCCACGAGTCCGAACGACAGGTCGACCCAGAACAGCCACCTGGCCTGCTCCCACTGCGCCGGAGCCGACATCGACCACAGCGCCGCGCTGAACCCGATTGCGAGAGCGAAGCGCCAGGCCTGCGCCTGCCACGTCAGTGGCGGGTTGTACTGATCCGGGCTGGGGCGATGCACATTGCTCACACTACGAGCCGGAGGCATCGCGAAGGCAGACCCGGAAGTCTCGGCCGACCCCTTCTTTGGTATCGGGTGCTCCATCCCTCGGGCCGATGTGCCCGACGCCAGCGGTGATGAGACTCGGTGCATGATCACAGTTGACGGAGTAACCAAGACGTACGGCGCCCACCGGGCCGTTGATGACGTGTCCTTCGTGGCCCAGCCTGGACGGGTCACCGGCTTCCTGGGCCCGAACGGCGCGGGCAAGTCCACGACGATGCGCATCATGGTCGGGCTCACCCCGGCCAGCAGCGGTCGCGTCACGATCGGCGGTCACGACTACGGCAACGTCCCCAACCCGGGGCTGCTCGTCGGCGTACTCCTCGATGCCTCGGCCCAGCACGAGGGCCGCACCGGCCGCGAGATCCTCACCGTCGGCGCCGAGACCATGGGCCTGCCCAAGACGCGGGTCGACGAGATGCTCGAGCTCGTCTCCCTCACACCAGTCGAAGCGGGGCGCCGGCTGAAGAACTACTCACTTGGCATGCGGCAGCGTCTCGGCATCGCCCACGCCCTCCTCGGCGATCCCCGGATGCTGATCCTCGACGAGCCGGCCAACGGCCTCGACCCGGCCGGCATCCACTGGATGCGCGGGCTGCTCCGGGATTACGCCGGACAGGGCGGCACCGTGCTCCTCTCCTCCCACCTGCTGCACGAGGTGGAGAAGATCGCGGACGACCTGGTGCTGATCGGGCGGGGCAGGATCGTCGCCCAGGGGACCAAGCAGGAGCTGCTCCAGACCCGAGGTGCCTACGTCAGGGCCGTCCAGCCCGACTCGCTCGCCGATGCGCTGCGCCGTCACGGCATCCACGCCATTCCTTCGGGAGATGGGCTGCGCAGCGACGCCGAGCCGCGGCAGATCGGCAACCTGGCCGCGGCCGAGGGCCTGGCCCTCGAGGAGCTCCGGCCTGCGGACGGCGCCGGTCTCGAAGACCTCTTCCTCCAACTCACCGCCGACACCCAACGCGAAGGAACAGCAGCATGAGCACCGCGACGATCACCCCCAGCACCACCGTCAACGCGACCCCGACCGCACCCGTCGATCTCTCGACCATGCCCCGGATCTCACTGTGGCGCCTGACCCGCGTCGAGCTTCGCAAGATGTCGAACACCCGGTCCGGCAAGTGGCTCCTGATCGGAATCGCCGCCATCACGCTGGTGGTCATCGTGGTCTTCTACGCCACGGCTGCCGCGAGCGAGCGGACCTTCTTCAACTTCATGGTCGCTGCCAACGGTCCCCAGGGACTCCTGCTCCCCGTGCTCGGCATCCTGCTGGTCACCAGCGAGTGGACCCAACGGACCGCGCTCGTCTCCTTCACGCTGACGCCGGTGCGAGGTCGCGTCCTGCGCGCCAAGTTCCTCGCGGCGCTGATGGCCGGCATGGCCGCCATCGTCATCGCCTTGCTGCTGGCCTCCTTGGCCACGGTCATCGGCGGGTCCGGCAACGCATGGGCCCAGGTCGGCGTCGACGACCTGGGGAAGTTCGTCCTCCTTCAGGTCACCGGCGTCATCCAAGGACTCGCGTTCGGCCTGCTGTTCCTGAACTCCTCGGCGGCGATCGTGACCTACTTCGTCCTGCCCACCGCCATCAACATTGTCGGGATGATGTGGGAGTCCATGCAGCAGGTGCAGCCCTGGATCGACCTGTGGGCCGCGCAGGAGCCGTTGTTCCGAGGCGCTGGGAACCTCACCGGCGAGCAGTGGGCGCAGAGCGTCACCAGCACCCTGATCTGGGTCGTGCTGCCGCTCGTGGTCGGACTGGTCCGGGTGCTCCGCGCCGAGGTGAAGTGACCATGTCGATGGTCGGCAAGACCGTGCTCGTCACCGGGGCGACCTCCGGGATCGGGAAGGCCACCGCTCTGGGGCTGGCCGCGATGGGCGCCCGCGTGGCGATCACCGGCCGGGACCGGGATCGCACCCTGGACACGGCTCGCGAGATCCGTGCAACCAGCGGCGGTCCGGTGGACATGTTCGTCGCCGACCTCTCGTCCCAGTCAGAGGTACGACGGCTGGCTGCAGAGTTCGCTCAGGAGGTGGGCCGGCTCGACGTACTTGTCAACAACGTCGGGGGGTACTGGAACACCCGGCACCTCACCGCAGACGGGCTCGAGCGCACCTTTGCCCTGAACCATCTCGCGCCGTTCCTGCTCACCAACCTGCTTCTGGACCAGCTGCAGCCGATGGGTCGGGTGGTGACGGTTTCCTCCAACGCACAGGCGATGGGTCGTATCGACTTCGAGGATCTCCAGGGCTCGGAGTCGTACTCCGGTGCGCGGGCCTACAACCAGTCCAAGCTCGCCAACGTCCTGTTCACCTACGAGCTGGCCAGGCGACTGCACGGGACGTCCGTCACGGCGAATGCGCTTCACCCCGGTGTGGTGAGTACTGCCTTCGGAGCCGAAGATCCCGCTACAGCCCAACGCCTGCTCGTCCCCTTCATCAGGCCATTCATGAAGTCTCCCGCCGAGGGAGCCGCCACGTCGATCTACCTGGCCTCGGCTTCCGACATCGGGCGCACGACCGGCCGCTACTTCACCAACAGCAAGGTCAAGGAGTCCTCTCGGCGCAGCCACGACGAGGCCGCGGCGGCACGCCTGTGGCAGGTGAGCGCCGAGCTGGTCGGCCTGCCGGTTGCAGTCTGAGAGCGCCGGTTTTGCGTAGCCCGAGAGCGGTGCGCTCGTTGTGCCTTGTATCAACCGTCAAGCCCCGGCGGGTCCACACACTGTCGTAGAACACGGTGATCGCGTGACCAGTCCGAGTCCGATCCAGGCTTCCCGAGCAGAGGTCGCGCCCACGGCCAGGAGCTCCCGGGCCGAGCAGACGGCGGTTCTCCTGGAGCAGGCGTCCGAGGCCGACGACCAGGTCGAGCGAGCGCGACTGCTCGAGGAGGTCGTGGTCCTGAACATGGTCATGGCCGACGCCGTTGTCGTCCGCTACCGCTCACGCGGGGTCCCCGACGAAGATCTACGCCAGGTGGCCTACCTCGCGCTGACGAAGGCTGCGCAACGCTTCGACCTCGCACGTCTGGGGGAGGGCGACTTCGCCTCGTTCGCGGTGCCGACGATCCGCGGTGAGGTACGCCGCTACTTCCGGGACCGCGCCTGGATGGTGCGCCCACCCCGACGCATCCAGGAGCTGCAGCCGGTCGTGACAGCTGCCAACGAGGAGCTCTGGCGCGAGCTCGGACGCTCTGCTCGTACGAGGGAGATCGCTGCCCACATCGGTGAGTCCGAGGAGACTGTCATCGAGGCCTTGTCCACGGACGGGTGCTTCCGTCCCGCGTCACTAGATCGTCCGATCGGCGTCGATGACACCACCTCGCTGGCAGACATCCTCCCGCTCGACGACGACGACCGGAGCCGCACTGAGGCACGAGTTCTGCTTCAGCCGGCCGTCCGCAAGCTCAGCGAGCGGGACCAGCGGATCCTCAAGCTGCGGTTCTTCGACGGCCTGACCCAGCGCGAGATCGCCGACGAGGTCGGGGTCACCCAGATGCAGGTGTCGCGTCTGCTCGCGCGCATCCTTCGGGACATGCGACGCACGATCGGAGAGTCCGCCAGCCCGGAGGCCCCTGCCGATCGCGAGCCGCATGCTGCGGCGCGGCTCCGGCCTTGATCAGGCGCGCACGTCCACGACGTACGGCGACCGCCCGGCGATCGTGCAGACCACGATCGCGGTGACCGTCATGGCCAGGGCGACGCCCGCCAGCACGACGAGCTGGAACTTCGCAGCGTCGCCGGGACTCGCACCACCGAAGAGGGCGCCGACAAAGGCGCCCGGCAACGTGACCAGGCCTGTCGACTTGGACTGGTCGAAGGTAGGGATGAGCGACTCACGCACCGCCTCGCGGCCGATGTCCTGGTGGGCGACCGCAGGCTGGGCCCCGAGCGCCAGCCACGACTCGACCTCACTGGCGCGCGCCCGGGCGGCCCGCAGGAAGTTGCGTCCGGCCAGCGTCGCGGCGCTCATCGCGTTGCCGATGATGATGCCTCCGGTGGCCACGACGTAGCGCGCCTCCAGCTCGGCGAGCTGCAGGGCGAAGATCGCACCGAGGCTGACCAGCGCGCCGGCGACGACTCCCAGTGCAGCGGCTTGACGCCCGCGCCACAGTTCACGGGTGCGCTCCATGGACGTCACCGAAGCGGTGGTGAGCATGAGCAGAACGAACGCGGCAGCGGTCCACGGAACCGCCAGGACGCCGCGCAGGAGCAGCGCCACGATTGTCAGCTGGAAACCCGCTCGCGCGATCGCCCACAGGGGGAAGAACCGCAGGCCGGTGCCGTACCAGAGACCGAAGGCCACGGTCGCTGCGGTCAGCACGAGCAGCCGGGCCCCGAACCACACCTCGCTCCAGGCGTCCTGCACAGGAGGAGCCTGCCACGCTCACCTCCGCGGAGGGGGAAACAGGGTCCGCCCGACGCATAAGTCTGCGCAGCCCGGGTACGTTTTGTCCCATGCCGGAGTCTGATGACGAGCTTCGCCCGGTGGCCGAGAGCCGCGAGGCGTTCGACTGGCTGGCCTCCTACGGCCGCGACCGGCAGCTGGAGACCTCGGTTCTCGAGATGGGCCGCCGGGTGCGCGAGACGGTCCCGGACTGCTTCGCCTTGAGCCTCGGCCTGGTTCGGGAGGGCGTCACTTTCACGCTGGTGTCCGAGAGTCGCGAGGCGGCTCTGCTGGATGCGGTGCAGTACCTCGACGGAGGCCCGTGCGAGGCGGCGATCACTGACGGGCGCATCATCGCGACCGAGGAGCTCGCGCCCGACGACGAACAGGACTGGCAGCTGTTCGCCCAGGGGTGGAGCGTGGCTGGGGTATCCAGCACCTTGTCCCTGCCCGTGATGCGCGCTGACCGGACCGTGGGCAGCGTGAACCTCTACGCGTCCACGCCCAACGCGTTCGACGGGCACCACGCTGAGCTCGCCGAGGCGTGCGGTGCCTGGGCTCAGGGGGCCGTCACCAACGCGGACCTGTCGTTCACCAGCAGGGTACGAGCCGCGGCGGCACCCTCTCAGCTGCGCGAGCGGAGCTCGGTGCAGGCGGCCGCCGGATTCCTGGCTGCCAAGAAGGTTCTGGACGTGGAGACAGCTGCAGCCAGGATCCGCGATGCCGCGAGCAGGGCAGGGGTCAGAGAGGCCGACGTCGCCAGGTTCGTCCTGGACTCGCACGCCCGTCAGGTGGAGCGCCACAAGGATCGCCAAACCTGAGACTCCGGACGAAACGGGGCAGGGGCCGACTATTCGGCCTTGGTGAGGGGTACGATCATCGTGGCGGCTGGGTCGTTCAATCCTCGAGGTTGAGCGCGGCCGCCGGTCACACATCATCCGCCGAGACCCCGCGGGCCTGCATCGCGAATCTTGGGGTCATGGTGGTCACTGAAGACCGGTTGTCGGATGTACTCAGCGAGTTCGCCAGGACCTTGGTCACGGATTTTCCGATCCAGGGGATCCTGGACCACCTCGTGCGGCGCATCGTGGACATCCTGCCGATCGGGGCGGCGGGAGTCTCGCTGATCTCAGCTACCACGCACCCACGGTTCATCGCTGGTTCCGACGAGTCGGCCGTGCGGTACGAGCACCTCCAGACCGCCTTGGGCGAGGGTCCGTGCCTGGAGGCGTTCGACACCGACAAGCCCATCTCGATCCCGGACCTGGCCGCTGACGACCGGTTCCCTCGATTCGCCGAGGGAGCCCTTGCGCACGGGCTGGTAGCCGTCTTCACATTCCCCCTCCGCCAGAACGAGCGGCGTCTGGGTGCCCTGGACCTCTACCGCACGACTCCGGGTCCGTTGGACAAGGAGGACATGGCGGCAGCCCAGACGCTCGCAGACGTGGCGTCGGCGTACCTCCTCAACGCCCAGGCCCGATCGGCCAAGACCGAGTTCGTGGCGACGGTCAGTCACGAGCTGCGAACACCGATGACCAGCATCTCCGGCTACGTCGAGCTGCTGCAGGAGGATGCGGCCGGGGAGCTCAACCACGACCAGGCGTCGTTCGTCGAAGCCATCCGCCGCAACAGCGAGCGGCTGACGGCCCTGGCCAACGACCTGCTGGTCCTCTCCAGCCTGGAGTCCGGGACGTTCGGCCATGAGCCGAAGAACGTCGACCTCGGCCAGGTGATCTCGTCGGCCCAGATCTCGCTCGAGCCGGCCATCGCAGGCAGGCGACTGGATGTCACCTTCGAACGCCCCCCGGGGCCCGTCATGGTGTACGGCGGGGCGCGGGACCTCGAGACCCTGGTGACCAACCTGGTGAGCAACGCCCTGAAGTTCACCGAGGACGGCGGCTGGGTGCGTTGCGTGCTGAAGCGCGACGCCGGAAATGTGTCTCTCGTGGTGAGTGACAACGGCATCGGGATTCCTGAGGCTGAGATCTCCAACCTGTTCACGCGGTTCTTCCGCTCCTCCACCGCACTGGAGAAGGCGATCCAGGGCTCCGGTCTCGGGCTGACCATCGTCGACTCGATCGTGAAGAGCCACGGTGGCGACATCTCAGTCGTCTCCGAGCACCTGGGCGGGTCCACGTTCACCGTGAACCTGCCGCTCATCAGCGCCTAGTGCCCCGGACCCGACTCGGGGCTTTGTCCAGTATGTCCCCCTAGTGGACCAGACCGGTCAACGTGGAGTTTCGTGTATGTCCCCCTTTGGGGGGCACCATGGCGCATGGTCGTGCCTTCGGGGCGCGCTCTCGGTCTCGTGTGGCGATATATGGGGGATGGTCGGAGTGCGAAAACTCCTTTCTTTGATACTGCTGGTCGCTCTGGTGACGGCAGGGCTCGGTGCGTTCACGCCTGCCCAGGCGGCGGACACCGGGAACACAGCTCCGCAGACGGGCAAGATCGTCAGCGACGAGCCGGGTAAGAACGCGCCCAACATCCTCGATGGCACCTCCTACTCGATCGCCAAGGTGGGCAACACCATCGTGGTCGGTGGGATGTTCACCCAGGTGCAGAACTACAACACCTCGACGACGCTGCCGCGCGCCAACGTGCTCGCCTTCGACGCCACGACCGGAAGGCTGGTGTCCTCCTTCGCGCCCGACCCCAACGGCACCGTCTACAAGGTGCTTGCGGCGGCCGACGGCCAGTCGGTGTATGTCGCCGGCACGTTCGACACCGCGGGCGGGCTGGCGATGCCGGGCCACCTGTTCAAGATCAACGTGACCACGGGCGTGATCAACCCCAACTTCACCGCGCAGACAATCAGCGGTGAGATCCGTGACCTCGACCTCGTCGGCAACCACCTGTTCATGGGCGGCAAGTTCACCCACATCAATGGAGTCGCACAGAAGGCGCTCGGCACGGTTTACGCCGACACCGGCAAACGCGACCCCTACTTCAACTCGGTCCTGAGCGGAACACACAACACCAAGCCGGGCGCCGTCACCAACGTGCTGCAGCTCTCGGTGAACAAGCAGAACAACGCGCTGATGGCTGTCGGCAACTTCATGACCGTCGACGGCCAGAGCCGCGCCCAGATCGCCAAGTGGGACATCGGCAACGCTCCGACCGGCGTGGACCCCGCGGTCCACCAGACGCTGTCGACCTGGTCGACACCGATCTTCGCGCAGGCGTGCTCGTCCGCATTCGACACCAACATGACCGACGTCGAGTACTCGCCCAACGGCTTGTTCTTCGTCGTGACCACGACGGGTGCCTACGGCGGCGCCGGCAGCCTCACCGGCACCTCCGGCTGTGACGTGGTCGCGCGGTTCGAGAACACCGCGGCGGCGAACTCGGCCGCGACCTGGACGGCGTACACCGGCGGCGACACGACGTGGACCGCCGAGGTCACCGACAACGTCGTCTACGCCGGCGGCCACCAGCGGTGGCAGAACAACCCGACCGCCGCGGACCAACCCGGTCAGGGTGCGGTCAGCCGTGAGGGCATCGCCGCGCTCAACGCCGTCAACGGCCTGCCCTACTCCTGGAACCCGACCCGCGCCCGAGGCGCCGGGGTGCAGGACATGCTCGCCACCAGCGACGGACTGTATGTGGGGTCCGACACCGACCTGATCGGACACACGCCCGGCAACACGTACCACGCCAAGATCGCCGTACTGCCTCTGGCTGGCGGTTCCAAGCTGCCCCAGCTGGTGTCGAACAACCTCCCTGTCGACATGTTCAAGGTGATGACCGGCGCCACGCAGCTGCAACGGCGCAACCAGTTCAACGGCACCACCGCAGGTGTCGCGACCAACGCGCCGACCGGTCCGGGCTGGGGCACCAGCACGGGCGCCTTCATGGTCAACGGCGTCCTCTACAAGGTCAACAGCGACGGCACCATGTCGAAGATGACCTTCGACGGCACCAACTACGGTCCGGTCAGCGCTGTGAACACCGGTGACGCGCTCACCTTCCAGACCGACTGGCACAACGACGCCAAGACGCTCTCCAGCATCTTCTACTCGGGCGGTTACATCTACTACACGAAGGCCGGCGTCAACGCGCTCTACCACCGCGCCTTCGAGGTCGAGGACGGGCTCGTCGGCCAACAGCGCTTCTCCACGACGACCGCGAGCATCAACTGGGGCAATGCCCGGGGTGCGTTCGTCGCGGGCGGGAAGATCTACAACGCCAACGCAGCCGGCTCGCTCTTCTCGGCCACCTGGGACCAGAACGCTCACGCGGCGGTCACCGGCACGAACCTCGCGCTGACGGCCGCCGGCACCGGCTGGAATGCGCGGGCCATCTTCCCGTTCCAGGCCGTCCCCCCTGCGCAGAACGAGGCGCCCAACGCCGCGGCGTCGGTCACCTGTGACCAGCTCGTGTGCACCTTCAGCAGCGCGGGCTCGAGCGACCCCGAGAACGGCGCGCTCACCTATGACTGGGACTTCGGTGACGGCAGCCCGCACGCCAACACCGCCACGGCGACGCACACCTACGCCGACGCCGGCGACCGTGGCGTGACGCTGGTCGTGAGCGATCCCCAGGGTGCGACCAACAGCATCACCAAGACGGCCAGCCCGAGCAGCCAGGCCGACTCGGTCACCTTCGTGGGGAGCATCAACAACAACGGCAACAAGACGAACCACTCGATCAACGCCCCGGCTGGGGCAAAGGTCGGCGACACCCTGCTGCTGTTCTTCGCCGCCAACTCCATCGCTCCGGTGTACGCGGGACCGGCCGGCTGGACCGAGGTCCTGACCCAGAACGGTTCCAGCGCGGTCGGCAAGCTGTACACGAAGACGGCCACTTCCACCGACCTCAGCGCGCCAACCACGGTCACGAGCAAGACTGCGGCCGGGGCGGCGTCCTACGTCAAGTCGGACGTGACCATGGCGGCGTACCGCGGCGTCGGTTCCCCGGCGATCAGCGCATCCGCGATCACCGCGCAGAACACCGCCACCGTGGTCCACCAGACCCCGACGGTCAACGCGTCCGACGGGAACAAGTGGCTGGTGAGCTACTGGACCGACAAGGGGTCCAACACGGCTGGCTGGACCCCGCCGGCGGGTCAGACGCAGCGATCGGAAGGCACCGCGCCAACCGGAAGCAGCCACATGTCGTCGTTGCTGACTGACAGCGGCAGCCGAGTCAACACCGGGGTGCAGGGCGGACTCAACGCCACGGCCGACCCCAACAGCAGCGGTCAGGGTCTGACCATGAGCGTCCTGCTGACGTCGTCCGGACCGGCGCCTGCCAATCAGGACCCGGTGGCGCACGCAGCCCTCGTCGGGTGCACGGACCTGACCTGTTCGTTCGACGGCGCTTCGTCGAGCGATCCGGAGTCGGGCACGCTGACCTACGACTGGAACTGGGGAGACGGCACGACCCACGGCACCACGCAGATGCCGTCGCACGCGTTCACCTCGGGGGGAACCAAGACCGTGACGCTGATCGTGACCGATCCCCAGGGTGCGACCAGCACGGACACGGTGACGGCCAATCCGACGGCTCCGCTGGTCAACCAGGCACCGGTAGCGCACATCACCGAGCCCAGCTGCACGAACCTCGCTTGCACGGTCAAGGGGTCGACCTCGACCGACCCGGACGGCGACACGCTGAGCTACGACTGGAACTGGGGTGACGGGACCGGACACAGCACCACGGCCGACGCCTCACACACCTACTCGACGGCCGGTGCCAAGACGGTGACCCTGACAGTGAGCGACGGCCACACGCACACAGCCACCGACACCACCACGCTCAACCCGACCAGCGTGGGCGCTCCCGTGAGCCACGTCGTGTTCGGCGGAGCTGCGTCGACCAACGGCAACCGCCTGACACACGCGACTACCCTGCCGAGCGGAGTGCAGGTCGGCGACACGCTGATCGCGTTCTTCACCGCCAACAGCCTGACCCCGACCTACACCGGGCCGGCGGGCTGGACTCTGTTGGAGACCAAGGACGGTGACAGCTTCCTTGCTCGGGCCTGGACGAAGACCGCAACCTCGACCGAGGCTGCTGCCAACGCCAAGGTGACGGTCACCTCCTCGACCACCGCCAAGTCCGACCTCACCGTGGCTGTCTACCGTGGCCTGGACGGCACCACACCGATCGCCGCCTCGGCCTCCAAGGTCGACACTGTCGCTAGCACCGCACACGTCAGCCCGGCAGTCACGGCCGCGGACGGCACCAGCTGGCTGGTCAGCTACTGGGCCGACAAGGCGACCAACACCACCGCGTTGACCGCTCCGGCCGGCCAGACCGTGCGCGCGGGCGCTGCGACGGCGGTGTCGGGTGGCCACATCACGGCCCTGCTCACCGACGGCGCTGCTCCGGTCGCGTCGGGTGCCAACGGTCAGCTCACGGCGACTGCGAACTCCAGCGCAAAGGCAGCCAGCTTCAGCGTGCTGTTGAAGAGCAACTGATCCGCCGCGACGTCAGGTTCGTGCCGCCCCCGCGCTGAGGGGGCGACACGGGCTTGTCGACGTACGAAAACTGGCACGATGTTCGTGAAGTTTTCCGAACACTGCGTCGGTTTCACTACCGGAGTAGTGAAACCGACACGGCAGGCTCAGCTGCCGGACTCCTGCCCCTCCGGGTGCCAGGCCTGGTCATGGGTCCGGTGTGCGTCGGTCAGGCCTCCGCGGAAGTACTTCTCGTAGTACCCGACCTCGACGTGGTGCACCTGCAACCACGCTCCCGGCACGTGGATGGCCTCCGTGTGTGCAGGGAACCGCCCGTGTGTGTCGTAGATGTAGTTGCAGATGTCGCGGGTACAGGCGATGACGTCGTCGGCGTAGTTGCTGGCCTCCTCGAGGTAGCGCGCACCGAACTCGCCGTTGTAGATCCGCTTGAAGAGAGCCTCGTCGCGGTAGATGCCGTGTGGCCCGAACTTGTCGGCGATCACGGCGTCCACGGCATCGTCCATCGACTCGTAGTTGGGCGGGCACATCGCCTTGATCAGCGGCTCACCGAGGCGGCGTAGGCCGACGGCGTTGGCCCGGATGTCCGCATGCCAGGGCAGCAGGACACCCCAGCGCAACATGTCGGCGACCTTCCACCGCGGGACCACCCAGTCGAAGTCGAGCATCGAGCCGTACCTGCGGCGGAACTTCGGGTCGCCGAGAAGCACCGGGGGAGAGATGGAGGCGTGGATCCAGGCGCCGAGCCCCATCGAGTCCGCCGTCAGCATCAGGTTCTGCAGCAGGAGGTCGGCCTCGATCTGGGTGCGCATCGCCCCCAGTGCCCCCAGCGGCAACTTGATGTCCTTGTTGAGGAAGCCGTTGCGCACCCACTTCTGGACGCCTGCCTTCCGGTAGAAGTTCCGGTCGTCGACGATGGTGGGTCGGGCACCCTCCGGCTGGGTGAGCAGGTACATGATCGCGTTGATGTACTGCCGGGAGAGGTCCACCACCGGGAACAGGATCGTGGTCCCCGGGAGGTTCGAGAGGAACCGGTTGGAGTCGAGGTACGCCGGGAAGTCGCGGTTGCCGTCGGGTACGTCGATGCGCCGGTCCATCAGCTTGACCTTGGCCTCTGCGGCCCGTGCGAGCAGGGCGTCCGGGTCGAGCACGGACGCGCCCGACTCGTCGGGCGGCAGCTTGCGCAGGTAGTAGGTGCCAGTGTCGTTGATCATCAGGAAGTGCGTGCCCTGGGCGTTGTCCGGGCTTCCGGCGGTACGCCCCACCATGTTGAGGTTGGGCTTGGCCATGATCGGCTCGTGGTCTCGCGGGTCGGAGAGTGGCCGGTCGGGCATGGTCAGCCCCGTGCACCCGGTGACCGCGATCAGCATCGCCTCCTCGAGATCGGTCAACGGCGTGCGTGGCTCGTTCGAGGCCCAGCTCATCGAACCGGCGTCGAGCGAGCTGCCACGGCTCACCCGGTGCGTACGCCGACCCCAGATCGATCCGACCAGCGGTCGGGCGCCCAGCGCCCCGAGGCCGGGATGTCCGCGTGTCTCCTGCGTGCTCATGACGGCACCTTGACGCGCCACGGTGCGAACGCGCTCTGCCCCCGCGGGATCGCGGAGGCGACGTCGGGACAGTGCCGCAGGATGACGCTGGTCATCGAGTTCCGGGCAACCCAGTCCATCCCGAACGGCGAGTAGATCTCCGGGCGGAAATCGACCGTGAGGAACCGGTCGCTCTGGAGCCGTCGTGACGCCATCAGGATGAAGATCCGGAAGGCGGTGTCGGAGAAGCCGAACCCGCTCGGTGGCGCCTCGGCGAAGAGGCCGACCATCGTGTCGACGTCGTCGATGTTGCGGTAGAGGTCGCGGAGGCGGCGTACCGACTCAGGGTCGGAGGACAGCTCATCGAAGTCCCGCAGCCGTGGCTTGTGCAGCCCGGCCCGGAAGTCGTTGTAGCGCGGGACCCCCCGGCGGCGGGTCCGGACGAGGTCGACCACGGCGAGGTCGATGCGCTCTCCCTCGCGTTCGAAGTGCCGCAGCGCGTCGGGGAAGTTGTGCAGCGTGATCGCCCCGGGGTGCGCCGTACCGAAGGAGTAGAGCAGGTTCTCCATGCCTAGCGACCGCATCTCCTCGTCGGCCTTCGAGCCGGAGATGTCGTCGAAGGTGCGCGCGCCGAGCAGGCTGCCGTCGGTGTGGTCGACGAAGCGGTAGTCGTCGGGGATCAGCGGATGCATCCGGTAGACAGTGACGAAGTCCTCGGTCAGCGAGTACGGCACTCCGTGGTGGTCGGGCTTCGTCAGCGGGATACCGACGCTGGCGTGGGTGTCCATCAGCCAGATGCCGAGCCGGGTCAGCCAGTCGTTCGCCGGCGGCCCGTTCCAGTTCGCCTTCAGCCCGAGGTCGATCGCCTCGGTCGCCAGGATCGCTGGCGTCCACTCGACGGTGTGGATCTTCGCGATCAGCGCGGCGACGATGAGCCTGGCCGTCTGGTAGACACGCTCGTCGCTCCAGCCGCGGTAGTGGGCACGCAACTCGTCGCACAGGACGTTGTGCTCCCGGGCGAACAGCGTGTGCAGGCCGGAGAGTCCCAACCACCAGCTCTCGTTGAAGCCGGTGACCTCCTGGCCGGAGGTGTCGTCGGGCAGGTAGCCCTCATCGGTGAGGCGGATCTTGGCCCCGTCTCGCAACGCCCCAGCCTTGGCCGGGTCACCGCCATAGACCTCGGAGGCGTCCCACCAGTGGGAGGCGGCGTCGGCGAAGAGCCGCTGGGTGCCGTCGGGGTCGACCGCAAGGGCCTTGTTGCCGGCGATCCGCATCAGGTTCTCGGGCTTTCCGGCGGGCCTGTTCTGCCACTTCTGGCCGCCGGGCATCGGCACCACCACGTCCTCGACTCCGAGTGGATGCCGTGCGTGGTTGACCCAGTCGTGCACCTGGAACTGGATCCAGGCCGCCGCGAGCAGGTTCAGCGACCGGGCCGGGATGAACCGTTCGCGGGCGAGGAGCTGCTCGCTGACGGAGACCGGGTTCGGGTTGTTGAAGGAGTCGGGCCGGTAGTCCGCTGCCAGGTTGCGTCCGAACGCGGCTCCGACGGCACCCATCTCCGGCGCCGAGAGGTCGTTGTCGCGGCCGTCGAAGGTACGGGCCCAGCGGGACTCCTCGGGTGCACCGGGAGGCACCGGCCGGGCTCGGGGTGGCGCCTCCCGGGCCTCGGTATCGATGAGGTTCTGCTTGCGCAGCACGTGCCGGAACGCCTCGAGGTTCAGCACCGAGACCCGCACTGGCAACCGGTGCCACGGGACCAGCCGGTTCACCACCGAGAACACGGCCCGCGCGCCGGCGCCCAGCACGACGTTTCGCTTCGGGATGCCGGTGCGCCATCGGTTCCCGCTGCGGACGGCCGCGCTGGCGTCGTACACCGCCTTGCGTGCGCGGTTCAGGTTCCCCAGTGGCCGGAAGGCGTCGGTCGTGTTCCACGGGTTGAACGCGAGCGCGTCGATCGCCCTGGAACGCGCCTGCGCCTCGAGGGTGGTGATGTCACCTTGCGGAATGGTGAGGACCGCGATCGGCTCGACTGGTGACGCGTCCTTCTCCCACTCCACGCTGGCGTCCTCGATCGGTGTCGACCGCGGGTCGCGGAAGCGCTGCAGGCAGAGCTCCATCCGAACTTCACCGGACCGCAGCCGGGCGGCTGCCTCGGTGCTGAGGTAGTCGGGGTCGGTCTGCGAGGCGGCCGTCCTGCGGGTGCCAGGCATCGGTCGGAGCAGGTAGCGCACGGCGAGCGTCGGGCCCCATGTCAACGCTCCCCGGCTCCAGTACGTCTCGGTGGTCACGCCGTCGGGTTGATGGCGTCGCCCGGTCCTGATGTTCTTCAGCATCCGGAGGACCTCGCGCAACCCGAAGCGGCGTACCAGTCGCAACAGGCCAAGGACCGTGGACATCGGGCCGCCAGCCGTTGCGCGGGCGAACTCGACGAACTGGCGCGAGTCACGCGCGTGGGAGACCGGGAAGTTGGTCATCAACAGGTCATGGGACGTTGACTCGTCGACGACGACCCGCAGCGCCACCCCTCGCAGGTCGCGCTTGTAGTCGGGCTGTGCGACGTTGAAGGCGTTGGAGAACCTCACGATCGTGCGGTACGCCGCGCCGGGTTGCGCGAACTCGTGCCGCAGGTCCTCAGGCAGGTCATCACGGAACCGGAGCTCGACCTGGTCCAGGGAGAGTGTCGACTTGGCGTGCAGGGTCCGTTCGGCGCCGTGGGGGACCCCGTGCCGACTGGCCTTCTTCTGGGAGGCGGCCTGCGCCTCCATGATCATCGAGGCGAGCTCTTCGAACTCGGCGCGTTCGGCCTCTGGGCTCCCACCGCGGTACTCCTCGGACCATGTGGCGTTGTTCAGTCGGGTCGTCGCATGCTTCGGCATCAGGACCGGAACCTTTCCTCGACTGTCTTCACCAGCCCGGCGATGACACCCTTCGGTGACTCGCTGAAGTGGGGGATCGCCCAGCGCGTGATCCGGGCGTCGATGACCGACGGCCTGCCGGAAGCAAGCGCCGCGTCGAAGACCACCTCGAACTCCTCGAGCGTCTCGGCGGTGTAACCGTCGGCTCCACAGGCCTGGGCGTAGGCCGCGTAGTTGGGGTTCTGGAACTCGACGAGGCCCGTGTCCTGGTACTGGGCGAGCTGGTAGATCTTGATCAGCTTGAACTCGGCGTCGTCGAAGATCACCCAGATGACCGGGAGCTCGTGCTCGACGGCTGTCATCAGCTCGAAGCCCGAGAGGTTGTAGCAGCCGTCCCCGCAGCCGACAACCACGGTCCGGTCGGGATGAGCCACCTGGACGCCGAGCGCACCGTTGGTGTGCCCCGCCATCGGCCCGAACTCACCCGGCTTGCGGAAGTTCTGGCCCTGCTCGAGCTCGACGTAGTAGCCCAGCCACGCCAGGTGGGCTCCGGCATCGGCCAGCAGTACGGCGTCGCGCGGTAGCTTGCGTCCGATCACCTGCGCGAGCTCACCCGGGTGCAGCGCATCCGTCAGCCGAGGGATCTCCCTCCGCTCCCAGTCCTGCCCGTCGACCACGACCGTGTCGATGAAACCGACCCTGGTGTCCAGCGCCGAGTACAGCGCGCTCATCGCGGTGCGGGCGTCGGAGACCACCGCGTGATGGGCCTTGTAGGCCTTGTCGATCTCGGTCGCCGAGATGTTGACGTGGATCAGGGTCTTGCCGGTGAACAGGTCCTCGTCGTAGTTGAACGTGGCGTGCTGGTTGAAGGCGTTGCCGACCGCCAGGACGACGTCGGCCTCCCGGAACGCCTTCCAGGCGCTGGCATGCCCGCTGTCGCAGAACACTCCGACGCAGAGCGGATGGCTTTCGGGGACGACACCCTTGCCGTCGAGCGTGGTCAGCAGCGGGATCTGGAAGCGCTCGATGAACCGCCTGACCTCGGTCTCCGCGTGACTGCGGATCGTCCCGAAACCGGCCAGCAGCACGACCCTCTTCCCGCTCTTGAGCGCGGTGGCGAGGGCGTCGGCCGCGGCCTCGATCCGCGCGGGGTCGGGGACCACTGGCGTCACGTCGAGCTTGACGTCGTGGTAGTTCTCGACGCTCAACCGGGGATGGGTGAGGTTGTGCGGGACGGTGATGTGCACCGGTCCCGGCCGACCTTCGAAGGCGAGGTTCACGGCTTCCTCGAGCACGTCGCAGGTGTCGTCGATCCGGGTTACCAGGAAGGATCCCTTGGTCGTGGCGGCGAACATGTCGAGGGAGTTCGGGGTCCGGTTCCAGCCTGAGGTCTCGTTCAAGGACCCCCGGCCCTTCCACTCCATCGCGGCGTACCCCGAGATGCCGAGGACCGGGTATGAGTCCGACATCGCAACCGCCAGGCCCGAGAACAGGTTGAACGCCCCCGGTCCCGCCGTGGCGAAGCAGACGCCGAGCTCGTCGGTGTACATCGCGTGGCCGCAGGCCATGAAGGAGGCGGCCTGTTCGTTGCGGGTGATGATCCCACGGATCGTGGGGGAGTCCTTAAGCGCCAGCATCAGTCCCGCTGCGTTCTCGCCGGCGCCGCCGTACGCCGCTCGGACTCCAACGCTCTCGAGGCCCTTGACGATGGCTTCGTAGACCTTCATGGGCGCCCACCCCGGATCCCGGCCCGCACCGAGCGAGCCTCTTCAGCTCAGGCTAGGGCGGCTGGGAACCGGTCGGTTCGATCGGGCTAGACCGCACGAGAGGAGATGTCAGGCGGGGACGACAGCGTCGTGGAAGTCGTAGATCGCCGCGGCGCTCTCGCCGGGGGCGAGCTCGTAGCCGCACAGCAGCGGGAACGGCACCCTCTCTCGCAGGGCATTCCAGCAAGCCTCCAGCTCAAGGGCCAGGTGGTCGTCTCCGCGGCGCCAGTAGAGGTCCACGATCTCGCCGAACACGCGGAAGGAGCGCCAGCGACGGCTGACCTGCTCGACCGTTCCACCGATGAGCGTGTCGAAGCGCTCGCGGTCGATGTGATGCAGCCGTGGGAGGTCGTCGTGCAGGGCGTCGGCATCGAGACGGACGTACTGGCCTGACTCGGTCGCCGCGACAAGGTCGACGCCCACGTCGACCAGTGCTGCGTCCACCAGTTCGTGGTGATTCGGGGACGCCGCGACCAGCACGGCCTCGCCTGCTGCAAGGCCGTGGACGACATAGGTGACCATGCTCGTCACGAGGTCCTGCTGGCGGCTCCACAGGGCCACCGAGTGGCCGGTTTGCGCGGCATCGGGCCCGAGGTCTCGCGACGGCATGAACAGAGCGGGGAAGGTGGCCGTGAACCGCGCGCCCTGGCTGCCGTCGTACTCGATGGTGCCGCCCATGGCCTCGCAGAGCTGGCGCACGATCAACATCCCCAGACCGCTTCCGCCGAGACCGTGGGAGGCGGCACCGCGCACATAGGCGCGGAAGAGCGTGTGGACCAGGTCGTCGGGGACTCCGGGGCCGTCGTCGTGGACGATGAGCTGGACGGAGGCTCCGTCGCGCGCGGTGCTCACATGCACGTTCGGGCCGCCGTACCGCAGCGCGTTGGTGACCAGGTTGTCGAGCACCTGGGTGACCCGCAGCGGGTCCGCCACCACGAGCGCGTCGTCTGCGACGTCGACGGTGAGGCGTCCACCGATCACGGGCCGGCGCTCGGACAGCAGTTCCCCGCAGATGTCGGAGAGTGACACCTTCTGCAGGGACAGGTCGAGCTCGCCGCGCTGGGCGAGGTGCGAGGTCGACAGGTCACCGAGCAACCGGACGAGCATGTCGCTGCGACGTGCCAGCATCTCGCACAGGTGGGCGACCACTCCGGGCGGCAACGTGTCCCGGTTCTCGTTGAGCTGCGTCGCGGCTTCGCGCAGGACCATCGCCGTGTTCTGCATGTCGTGGATCAGCTGAGCCTCGACGTCCTTCATGGACCAGAACCCCCACTCCCTCCCAACACAGGTTCCGGGCGGGGACAGGGCTCGGACGCGCGACAGTGATGGGCTACAGGTCAACCTATACCGGAAATTGCCGTCTTGACCGGTCCGAAAATCTCGAACTTGGCGAGATGCCGTCAGCCCGGCTCAGGCCTGGTCCGCGAGCTGGAAGGTGAACGTGAGCCGTCGCCATTTACCGGGGGAGGCGCTCGCGGGCGCGCCCTCGGGGGCGGCGTCGTCCTGGGTCGTGAAGGGCACGATGATCGGCGCCTTGACCCCGAAGACCGTGTCGCCGTCGAGGTAGTCGCCACCCTCCACGAACAGCTGTGTGACCAGCGTGTGCCTGCCGGGTGCGGAGATCATGAAGTGGACGTGCGGCGCACGCATGGGATGCCGTCCGGTCGCGGCGAGCATCTGGCCGACCGGACCGTCCGCCGGGATGGGGTACGGCGCGGGCAGGATCGTCCAGAAGTCGAGGTGACCCTCGTCGTCACTGCGGAGCCGACCGCGCAGCACCGGTCCGTCGAGGTCGGGCAGCTGGACGTCGTAGAAGCCGTCCTGGTTGGCCTGCCAGACGTCGACGACGGCGTCGGCGATCGGATTCCCCTTGGTGTCGGTGATGCGAATGTCGGCGTACACCGGGTCGCCGGCCAGGCCACCGCCGGAGATGTCGGCGCCGTGGTCCTGCTCTGGTGGGCCGTCGACGTAGAAGGGACCGAGCACGGCCGAGGGAGTCGAGTCGGGTGTCCGGGAGTTGGTCAGGATGTCGACCAGGCTCGACACCCCCAGCGTGTCGGAGAGGAGGATGAACTCCTGCCGTACGTCGCTGGTGATGTGGCCGGCGCGGGTGAGGAAGTCGATGGCGAACTTCCACTCGTCCTCGGTGAGGTCGTTCTCCATCACGAACCCGTGCAAGTGCTTGACCAGGCTCTGTGTGAGCGTGCGCAGCCTCTCCGGAGCCTCGTCGAAGCTGGCCACCACGTCCTCGGTCAGGGCGGACGCCGCTTCGACTGTCTCGGGTGCCAGGTCGGGCGGTGTGGTCATGGGTTGACTCCGATCGTCGTGCCGTCGGTGGCGCGGGTGAGCAGGTCCGCGATGTCGCCTTGGGTGACCTCGCGCGGGTTCGGGTAGGGCCGAGCGGTCGCCAGCTCGGCAGCTCGGGGCACCTCGGACGTCGTGAAGCCGAGCTCGGCCAGGGTCGTCGGCCCGTCCAGGGACGCAACGAGCGACTGCAGGCCCGATGGTGCGTCGTCGAAACCGAGCGCGGCCGCGGCGGCTGTCAGCGCCTCGCCCGCTGCCGGCTGGTTGTACTCCATCGCGTGGGGCAGGACGACGGTGTGCGTCGGTGCGTGCGGTAGGCCGAAGCTGCCGCCGAGGGTGTGGCAGAGCTTGTGATGCAGTCCCATGCCGACGCTGGCGAGGCAGGTGCCGGCCAGCCAGGCGCCGTACAGCAAGTCGGCGCGTGCATCGAGGCTGTCCCGGTCCTTCTGCAACGCGCGCAGACCCGAGGAGAGTGCGGCGAGCGAGTCGGCCGCCCTCTGGTCGGATTCGCTGGTCCGGTCGGCGGAGTACAGCGCCTCGACCGAGTGCGCCATGGCGTTCACCGCGCTGGTGACCGTCACCGACCAGGGCAGGGTCATGGTCAGCTCGACGTCGTAGATGACGGTGTCCGGGAGGATCTCCGGGCCCGACCGGGTGACCTTCTCGCCGTCGGCCGTCTCACCGAGGACCGGTGTCACCTCCGAGCCGGCGTACGTCGTGGGCAGCACGACGTGTGGAATGCCGGCGCGGGAAGCGATCGCCTTGCCCAGCCCGGTGGTCGACCCACCGCCGACGGAGACGATCGAGTCGGCGTGGACCGCCTCCGCCTGCGCGAGTGCTGTTTCGGTCACCTCGACGGGGGTGTGCATCTGCGCGCCACTGAACGTGCCCGCAACGGCACCGTCGAGCTCGGCGACGACACGGGCAGCGAGATCGCCCTTCCCTGGCGTGGACAGCACCAGCGCGCGGGTGCCGCCGACCCGGTCGAGCTCGCGCGCCACCTGGGTGAGAGTGCCGGCGCCGAAGACGATCCGCGGCTTGTCGGTCACGTGCTTGAACGTTCGCATGTCGTGAGGACGGTCAGCGCTCGTGGGTGTGGTCGCCGTGCTCGCCGCGCTCCTGCTCCCCGGCACCCGTGTGGCAGTGACTCCCCGTCGGCCTTCATGGAGGGGGGCACGTCGATGGACGGGTTCTGGTCGAAGAACCCGAACGGCTTGAGCCAGAAGGCGATCGTGTCTGCCGGCATGATCGGCCAGTCCTCGACCCGGGTGACGTGGTGGATACCGAAGACGTACCAGAGCACGACGTCGGTGTTCTCCAGCGGCTCGTCGTCGGCGATCCAGCGGGCCATGCCGTCGTCATGCTCGGACTGGGTGGGGTAGGCGCCGCAGGGCCAGCGTTCGTCGTCGTGCTGCCGCGTGACCCAGAGGGTGTGGCCGATCACCGGCGCACGACGGTACTGCGGCGCGTCGGGTTCCATCATCGGCGGGATCGAGGCGGTGGGGACCAGCTTGTAGGCCGGGTTGGTGCCGACCGCGTTGGTCCGGTTGGGGTTGACCACCTTCCACGCCCGCTGGGTCGCCCAGTTGAAGTCGCGGGCCGACTCGGCCTCGGAGGCAACCGGGGTCGACTCGGTGACCACCGCCAGGCCGTAGGGGTTGTCCTCGGAGACCGGCAGTGCCCTGGAGTCGAGCTCCATGACGGTGTTCTCGTCGCCGTCGACGTCGAGATCCAGCCGGGCGACGAGGAAGTGCTGGTGGAACGGCGCATAGGTGCGGTTGTCGACGACCGTGCCGGTCG
This sequence comes from uncultured Actinomycetota bacterium, assembly GCA_963742785.1. Classification (GTDB taxonomy): domain Bacteria; phylum Actinomycetota; class Actinomycetes; order Propionibacteriales; family Nocardioidaceae; genus Marmoricola. The sequence goes on along the minus strand of CAVUNI010000004.1, from coordinate 2,225,159 downwards.
GTGGAGGCGAGCCGTTCTCGGCGTACGGCGTGGTGACCATCAGGCCAGTGGCACGCACCTCGCACTCGATGTTGCCGTCCTGGTAGAAGCGCCAGTAGACGAGGTACTCGTAGTTCGCAACCGTCGCATGGCACGACACGACCAGGCGCCTCATCCGTCGGACCTCGGCGCCCAGGTCGTGGTCGACGTGCTTCCAGAGGACGGCGTTGTCCTCCTCGTGCAGGCAGATCGCGTTCTTGATCGTGTACGGCTCGCCCTTGGTGTCGTGCAGGACCGCGTCGAGGTAGCGGATCTCCCCGAGGCAGTCGCAGCCGAGCTCGAGCGACGTGGTCATGAAGCCGAGGCCCCACTCGCCGATGTCGAACGCGGTGCGTCGGTAGTGGTCGAAGGAGGCGTCGCGGTAAGGGACGACCATCTCGGTGAAGGACATCCGGTAGGCGATCTCGCGGACGGTCCCGTGGTCGTCGTACGCCACCTGGTAGATGACCGGGCCCTCCCGGTAGTTGAAGCCGAGCCGCATCGTCCAGTTCTGCCACTTCAGCTCGGTGCCCTCGACGGTGAACGAGACGCCTTCGGGCTGGGTGATGTGCAGCGGCGCGAGCTCGCGCTGCTCGCCGGTCCATGCGCCGGGCACGTACTCGGCGTTCACCTCGGGCTGGCCGTAGTCGTGGTCGTTCTCGAGCTCGAGCAGCTCCACGGTGTTGACGTCGACGACCACCTTCAACCCGGACACCGGGTGCGCGTAGAGGTTTCCCTCCGGGGTCTCGCGGTACCAGATGTCGCACCAGCCGAGGCGCCGGTCGCGCCACTGCTCGGGCATCAGCGCCTTGCCGTAGGTCCACACCTCGATGGTGACCAGCGACATGTCGGTGATGCCGCGGTCCGCGAGCGCCGCGATCACGTCGGGGTGGGCCCGCATCGCCTCGTCGACCTCGTGGTACTCGTCGACGGTGAAGTGCGGAGTGACGTCGGGAATGTGGGTCCACGACGCGACCGAGTCTCCGGTCAGGTCGACGACACCTTCCCAGGTCTGGTTGTCCGAGCGGTCCCACAGCACGGCGAGCGCCTGGCGGGTGACGGGGGAGCCGGGCCGCCACGCCTTCACCTCGTCCTTCGGCGGTTCGCGAAGCTCGATGGAGGCAAACCTCCATGATTCCGACAGCGACTGCTCGCGTCGGAGAATCGCGACGGTCTGACGGAACTCGGCCGCGTCGAGCGGTTCGAGTGGATGCTGCGCCATCGGGGTTCTCCTGCGTCGGAGGGAGGGCTTCAGGCAACGACCTTCGCACTATGCCACGGGGTCGCCGGGGCCGGACAGGTCCGGATCTCGGCACTGTCGACGCACCGACGTGTTCGGCCTAGATTGGGCAAAGCCGGGAGAGAACGTACGACGGAGGGACGGACATGTCCGAGAAGAAGACGATCCACAACATCATCAACGGCGAGGTGCAGACCTCCGCGTCGGGCGCTCTGATGGACATCATCAACCCGTCGACGGGCGAGGTGTACGCGACCGCCCCCAACTCCGACGAGAAGGACGTGGACCAGGCCTTCGAGGCCGCGGGGGATGCTTTCGACAAGTGGCGCTGGACCACGCCGGGGGAGCGCCAGCAGGCGCTGCTCAAGCTCGCGAACGTGATCGAGGAGAACGCCGAGGAGCTCGTAGCGATCGAGAGCGAGAACACCGGGAAGCCGATCTCCCTGACCCTGTCGGAGGAGATTCCGCCGATGGTGGACCAGATCCGGTTCTTCGCGGGAGCTGCGCGGGTGCTCGAGGGCAAGTCGTCCGGGGAGTACATGCGCGGACACACGTCGTCGGTGCGCCGTGAGCCGATCGGCCCGGTCGCCCAGGTGGCTCCCTGGAACTACCCGATGATGATGTCCGTCTGGAAGTTCGCGCCCGCACTGGCTGCCGGGAACACGGTGGTGCTCAAGCCCTCCGACACCACTCCTGCCTCGTCGGCCTGGATGGTCGAGAAGATGCAGGACATCTTCCCTCCGGGCGTCTGCAACCTGGTCTGTGGTGACCGCGACACCGGTGCTGCGCTGACGGCACACCCGACTCCCCAGCTCGTCTCGATCACCGGCTCGACCCGGGCCGGCATCGCCGTGGCGACGGCCGCTGCGGCCGACCTGAAGCGCGCCCACCTCGAGCTCGGCGGCAAGGCGCCGGTGGTGGTCTTCGACGACGCGGACATCGAGGCTGCGATCGAGGGCATCTCCGTCGCGGGCCTCTTCAACGGCGGGCAGGACTGCACCGCGGCGACCCGGGTCATCGTCCAGGAGGGGATCTACGACGAGTTCGTCGCGGCTCTCACAGACGCGGCACACAAGACCAGGACCGGCTACGACCCCAAGGACGAGGACATCCTCTACGGGCCGATCAACAACGCCAACCAGCTCGGTCACGTCGCCGGGCTCGTGGACCGCGCCCCCGACCACGCGCGCGTCACCACCGGCGGGCACCGGATCGGCGACCAGGGCTACTTCTACGAGCCGACGATCGTCGCCGACCTGGAGCAGCAGGACGAGCTGATCCGGACCGAGATCTTCGGGCCCGTGCTCACCGTCCAGAAGTTCACCGACGAGGAGCAGGCGCTGCAGTTCTCCAACGACAGCGAGTACGCACTCGCCTCCTCGGTGTGGACCAGCAACATCAACACGGCTTCACGGATGGCCGCCCGGCTGGACTTCGGCTGCGTCTGGGTGAACACACACATCCCGCTGATCGGGGAGATGCCCCACGGCGGCTTCAAGCACTCCGGCTACGGCAAGGACCTGTCGATGTACGGGCTCGAGGACTACACCCGCATCAAGCACGTGATGATCTACCACGGCTTCGAGGGCTGACCGGCCCGGGACTCAGTCGACGTCCCGTGCGGACAGGTCGTCCCACGTCTCCCGTCGTACGACGAGGCGGGCCTGGCCGTCGCGGGCGAACACCACGGGGATCCGGCGGTTGCCGTTGTAGTTGTTCGACATGGTGAAGCAGTACGCCCCGGTGGCTGGTACGGCGAGAAGGTCGCCCACCTGCGGAGCCGACAGGTCGACGCCGTCGACGAGGATGTCGCCGCTCTCGCAGTGCCGGCCGACCACTGTCACGGTCTCGAGGTCGGGTGCCTCGAACCGGCCGACGATGCCAGCCTCGAACCGCTGCTCGAACAGTGCGACCTCGAGGTTGTCACCCATCCCGCCGTCGACGGCCACGAACGTGATCTTGCCGCGCTTGACCGTGGTGACCCGATAGATCGTGGTGGCGGACTCGCAGACCATGCTGCGCCCCGGCTCGATGATGATCTGAGCCTCCGCGGGCAGGTGCTCCCGCGCAGCACCGATCAGCGAGTCGAGGTAGTCGGCCACCGGCGGCGGGTCGTCGGCCCAGGTGTAGCGGGAGCCGAGGCCGCCACCCAGGTCGTAGATGGGGAACTCGCCCAGCCGCGCCACGGGTGCCACGGACTCCGCGAACGGTTCGACGTCGAGGATCTGCGACCCCACGTGCACGTGCAGGCCCTGCATCCGCAGGCGCGGGCTCTGCTCGATGCGCGTGATCAGGCGCTCCGCGTCGGCGGGGGCCAGACCGAACTTCGAACCCTCGTGGCCGGTCAGCACGTGCGCGTGCGTGTCGGCTGTGACGCCCGGGATGATCCGCACCAGTACGTCCTGGGTGCGGCCCTCGGGAACCGTCCCCTCCAGCCGGTCCACGTCGTCGGCGTTGTCGACCACGACCAGCCCGACGCCGTGGTCGACGGCCATCGCGATCTCCTCGTCGCTCTTGGCGTTGCCGTGGAGCACGATCAGCCCGGGGTCGATCCCGGCCTTGACCGCGGTGAGGATCTCGCCGCCACCGGCGACGTCCAGCCCGAGTCCTTCCTCCACCATCACCCGTTGTACGGCGGTGCACGGGAAGGCCTTCGACGCGAACACAACGCGGGAGTTCGTCCATCGGGCCGCCAGTTCGTCGACGTACTCGCGTGCCCTGGCCCGAAGGGCCTGTTCCGCGACGACGAGGACCGGCGTACCGAACTCCCGGGCCAGGTCGTCGGCCCGGCAGCCTCCGACCACGACCGTGCCGTCGTCGGCGAGGACGCTGCCCGAGGGGAAGAGCGACAGCAGGTCGGCCATCACTCGGTCCGCGCCAGGACCTCGCGGACGAGGTCCATGCTGGTGCCGGGGTGCAGGAACGCGAACCGACCGACCGTCTCGCCGTCCCACTTGCTCGGCGGGATGAACGCGACACCCTCGTCGTGGAGCCGCGCTGCCCAGCTGTCGTAGTCCTCGGCCTTCCAGCCCAACCTGCGGAAGAGCACCACGCCCAGGTCGGGTTCACGGATCAGCTCGAGCTGCGGCGCCTCCTTGACCAGGTCGGCGGTCTCCCTGGCCAACCGCACCGCGACCTCGATCGCCTCCCGATAGGCCTCGACGCCGTAGACCGCCAGCGAGAACCACAGGGGCAGGCCACGGGCGCGGCGGGTGAGGTGGTAGGCGTAGTCGGTCGGGTTCCACTCCCCGTCGGAGACGTGGATGACGTCGAGGTACGACGCGTCCTGGGTGTGTACGGCGCGCGCCAGCTCGGGCTCCCGGTAGAGGACGGCGCAGCAGTCGAACGGCGAGAACAGCCACTTGTGCGGGTCGAGGATGAAGGAGTCGGCCAGCTCGAGGCCGGCGTACTTCGGCTTCAGCGACCGGGCGAAGATGCCGGAGCCGCCGTACGCCCCGTCGACGTGGAACCACCAACCTTCTTCCTTCGCCACCGTCCCGACGCCGGCGAGGTCGTCGACGATGCCGGCGTTGGTGGTGCCCGAGGTGCAGACCACGGCCGCGACGTCGGACAGGTCGGGCTCGACCTTGATCGCCGCGCGGACGCTTTCGGCGGTCATCCGGTGGTCGGGGGTGTCGACCACGAGGGCGTCCATCTCGAGCAGCCGCAGGGTGTTCACGATCGAGGAGTGGGCGTCGGTGCCGACGACGACACGGAGCCGTCGACCCGCGCCCTCAGCACCCAGCCTCTTCTTGGCGGTCTCGCGGGCGACCGCGAGCGAGGACAGGTTGCCCGCGGAGCCGCCGGAGACAAAACAGCCCCCGGCGGTCGCGGGCAGTCCGGCCTCGTCGGCGATGAGTCGCAGCACCGTGTTCTCCGCCGCGATCGCGCCGGACGCCTCCAGCCACGAGATGCCCTGGATCGAGGCACAGGACACCAGCATGTCGAACAGCAGGCTGGCCTTGGTCGGGGCCGCCGGGATGAAGCCGAGGAAGCGGGTGCTGTCGGCGGAGATGATGCTCGGCGCGATCACCGACGAGTAGACGCCGAGCACCTCGTCGGGGTGTCGTCCCGAGTCACGGATCAGTCCGGCTAGCCGCGAGTTCAGCTCCTCGGCCGGGAGGGTGCCGATGTCGAGGGGCACCGGGTCCATCCGCAACCGGTTCTCGGCGTACGCAAGGACGCTGCGCACCATCTGCTCCGTCGTCTGGTCGATCTCATGCATGCGCCAGCGCCTCCGCCCTGCTGCGAGGAACCACGAACGTGGGAGCGGGCGAGTGGCGCAGGATCTTGGTGGCGCGCGATCCGAGGAAGACCTGGGCGACCGGCCCCAGCTCGCTGGAGCCGACCACCAGCACGTCACCCTCGTCCCAGCCGACGTCGTCGATCGCCTCGGCCCAGCTCGACCCACGGCCGATGACCGCCTCGACGGGGGGTGCGGCGCTCAGTCCCTCGACAGCGGCGACGGCGTTGCTCGCGGCCCGCTCCATGGTGGCGGTCCACTCCTGGAGTACGTCGTCCTCCGGGTCGGTGCCCAGCCGGGTCGTGTACGCCGGTCGCGCCCAGACCGCGAACGAGGCGATCCGCAGGGAGGCACCGGTCCGAGCCCCCACCGTGGCCGCGGCGACCACCAGATCGTCGGCACCCGCGGAGCCGCCGTAGGCCGCGGTCACACGGACGACCTGCTGGTCGGGCTTGCACCGGTAGCCACGCGGAGCCAGGGCGAGCGTGACGGGCGAGCTGTGCACCAGCCGGTCGGTGACGCTGCCCAGGGCGATGTGCCCGAAGGGGCCGTGCGAGGACGAACCGAGCACGATCACGTTCGCTCCGTGCTCCTCCGCGAGCTCGAGCAGTCCGACAGGCGCCGACCTGGAGCTGTGCGCGACGAACGTCGCCGCCACGTCTCCCGGAAGGTAATCGCGGGCTCGTTCCAGCGCTTCGGCCGCGGTCTCGTCGAGGTACTCGCGGTACTCGGCGTCCACCTTGGCCATCCCGGGGATCCACGGCGCGGGAACCACGGAGGCCACCACGAGATCGTCGTCGGCAGACCGAGCCAGCATGCCTGCCAGGTGGAGAGCGGCCTTACCGCGCTCGTCCGGTGCGTAGCCCACGATCATGGTCATCGCAGGATCCTTACGTGTCCTCGTCGTGGATCAGGCCGACGTGTTCGTGACGGCCCAGATGCGAGTGCTTCATCCCGTAGAAGTAGTACCAGACAGCCGCGACCGCGACCCAGATCACGAAGACCCAGATCGTGACGGCCCTCAGGTCCTTGATGATCCAGAGGCACCCGAGGATGGCCAGTATCGGGGTCACCGGGTAGAACGGCACCTTGAAGCCGCGCGGCAGCTCCGGGTGGGTGGACCTGAGCACCATCACGCCGATGGATACGACGAGGAATGCCACCAGGGTGCCGATGCTGGTCATCTCCGCCAGGAAGTTGATCGGGATCAGGCCAGCTAGCAGTCCGATGACAACGGCGACGATGACCGTGTTGGGGATGGGCGTCAGGGTCCGCGGGTTCACCTTGTGGAAGATCTCGGGCATCATCCCGTCGCGGGCCATCGCGAACAGGATCCGGGTCTGGCCGTAGATCACCACCAGGGTCACGCTGAAGATCGAGATCACGGCACCGGCGGCGAGCACCGTTGCCGGCCACGTCTGCCCGGTGACGTTCTCGAGGATCGCGGAGAGGCCGGCCTCCTGGTCCTTGAAGGCCGCCGCCGGCTGGGCAGCGAGCGCGACCATGGTGACCAGGATGTAGAGCGACGTGACGACCACGAGCGCGATCAGGATGGCAGCAGGCATGGTTCGTCTGGGGTTCTTCACCTCCTCGCCCGCGGTGGAGACGGCATCGAGCCCGATGTAGGAGAAGAAGATGATGCCTGCAGCCGTGGTGACGTGCTGGAGCTCGTCACCCCCCTTGGGGACGATGTTCTTCAGGTTGTCGGTGTCGAAGCCCTTCAACGCCAGCACGATGAACATGACCAGCACGCCGATCTTGATCATCACCATGATGGCGTTGACCTTGGCCGACTCGCTCGCTCCACGGATCAGGAGCAGTGCGCACAGGACGATCAGGATGACTGCAGGGAGGTTCAGGACGCCGCCCTGCTCGGGTGCCTGGGACAGCGCCTCGGGGATCTTGAAGCCGAAGAGATTGTCGAAGAGCTCGTTGAGGTACTGCGACCAGCCGACGGCCACGGCCGCTGCGGAGACGCCGTACTCGAGGAGCAGGCAGGCCGCGACACCCATCGCGGGCAGCTCGCCCAGGGTGGCGTATGCATAGGAGTACGACGAGCCCGAGACCGGGACCGCGCTGGCGAGCTCGGCATAGCAGACGGCAGTGAGTCCGGCGACCACGCCGGCGATCAGGAACGACCAGATCACGGCCGGCCCCGCCTCGGGCACCGCCTGGGACAGCACGAAGAAGATGCCGGTGCCGATGGTGGCGCCGATGCCGAACATCGAGAGCTGGAAGAGCCCAATCGAGCGGACCAGCTCGCTGCTCTCACTGTCGGCGCCGGTCTCCGCGGTCATCTCCGGGACCGGCTTGCGGCGGAAGAGCTGCTGTGTCAGTGACGCCATGACTGCCTCCAGACCACGGAGGGTGCCCGGGTCTTGAGCACCCTTGCCTGATCCGGAGTCTCGCACTCCGAGACTGCGCTGTGAAGGTCAGGCGTCCGGGTTGACCGGGTTGCCCGGGAGTGCGTCGCGATCCGCCAGAAGTGGCCTTGTCGGGTCCCACGTGGTCCCGTCCCGCTCGTCCTGACGCTTGCGGGCGATCGCCGACAAGGCCTCGAGAACGACCCGGTTGGCGAGTGCTGCGGTGATGTCCGCGTGGTCGTACGGCGGGGCCACCTCGACCACGTCCACGCCCACGACGGGCAGCTCGAGACAGATTCGCCGCACGGCGTCGAGGAGCTCGCGAGCACTGAGCCCACCCGGCTCGGGTGTGCCGGTCCCAGGGGCGTGGCCGGGGTCGCAGACGTCGATGTCGACGGAGAGGAAGACGCCGTCACAGTCGTCCATGGCGATCACGAACGCCTCGGTCAGGCATTCCGCGAGACCGCGGTGCACGATCTCGGTCATCTCGTAGGACCGCATCTTCTGACCGGCCATCCAGTCCAGGGTGTCGGGCGGCGGCCAGTAGCCGCGCAGGCCCACCTGCAGGAAGCGGTCGCCGCGCAGCGCACCTGACTCGATGAGTCGCCGCATCGGCTGGCCGTGCCCCCACAGGGACCCGAACTCGATGTCGCCGGTGTCGGCGTGCGCGTCGAAGTGGATCATCGAGATCCGGCCGTGGCCGAGCACGTTGGCGACGCCCTTGGCGTCGGGGAAGGTGACCGAGTGGTCACCACCCAGGATGACCGGGATGGCGCCCGACCGGGTGACCTTCTCGACCGCGGTCTCGAGCGCGGGAAGGGCGACCTCGATGTCACCGGAGTACATCTCCACGTCGCCCGCGTCGACCACCTGGAGGTCGACCAACCCGTCCGTGCGGAGTGCGAGGCTGGGTCGCGAACCGTCGTGCCCGAGGTAGTCACGCATCCGGATCGCCATCGGGCCGAACCGCGCACCCGAGCGGGCCGACGTCCCGCCGTCGAAAGGCGCGCCGAGGATGACGACCTGTGCGTCGGCGTACGTCGAAGGGTCGTCAAGGTCGCACATCGGGACCCCGAGGAAGGTGAAGTCCGGCCCGAACTGCTGGCCGTAACGAGTCATTCCCGGAGTCTTGCAGTAGCCCCGGCCATGTCAAGGCTGAGGCGGATGCCGATGGCACCGAAGGCCCGGAGCGTGTCGATCAGGTAGCTGGGGTTCTGCGGCTCGGGCCATGACGAGAGTTTCACGCCGACGGTGCGGGTGCTCCGGTTCACGTAGACCATCTGGCCGTGGATGCCGAGGCACACCATGGCATCAGCGTCGTGGCCGGGCACGAACCAGAACTGGTTGCGGTACCAGCCGCCGGTGAGCACCTCGTTGTTGTCGGTGTTCGCGAACGCCTCGCGTACGTCGGGCGACGGCTCCCACGCATCGGCCAGCCACGAGGACGGGACGACCTCGATGCCGTCGACAAGACCGTCGTCGAGCAGCAGCTGCCCGAACCTCGCGAGGTCGCGGGCGGTCGCCGACAGTCCGCCGTCGTGGATCGCGGAACCGACCGGGTCGCAGGTGATGCTCGCGTCGTGCTCGGCTCCCATCGGGACCCACAACAGGCTGGTGACGAGATCGGCCATCCGGCGACCGCTGGCGCGTTCGACCACCCAGCCGAGCATGTCGGTGTCGGCCGACCGGTAGGTGAAGTCACCACCGTGGGGGCCGGCGGTGCCGAGCGTGGTCATGTAGTCGTACATGCCGACCGGATCGTCCTCTGCCGGGGGCCGCCATCCCATCGAGCGTTCCATCACCCGCACCTCTGCGTCGGGCTGGAGGTAGGTCTCTCGGAATGCCACGCCGGTGCGCATGTCGAGCAGGTGACGGACTGTGGCTCCGTCGTACCCCGACCCCGCGACTTCGGGCACGTAGTCGGAGACGGGGGCCTCGGGGTCGAGGATGCCGCGGCCGGCAAGGATCCCGGCGACACAGCCGACGAACGACTTCGTCACCGACATCAGCAGGTGCGGGGTGGTGGGGGTCATCGGGTCGTCGTAGCGCTCGGCGACGAGCTCGCCGTCGTGGAGGACGAGGACGGCGTCGGTCCAGGTGTCGTCGAACACGTCAGTGGCCGTGGCCGAGGACCCGTCGAGACGGGTCAGTGGAGTCTCACCCACCGAGGGGTCGAGGACCACCGGCAGTGGACGTGGCACGGGGCCGGCAGCGATCAGGTGGGTGGGAATGATCTCGCGCATGTGCTGGAAGGCCCACCGCACGTTGGGCGGGTCCTGCCAGGTGGCCAGGGTGACGAGGTTGTCCTCGTCCGGGGGAAAACCGACCATCCGGTCCGGGATCTCGCCCGGCAGCTCGCTCTGCACGCGGTCACGCTACCCCGGGGCCGATGTCTACGATTCACCCATGCTGATGTCTGGGGAACCCCTGAGTCGGGACCCCTCGGCATCGGCATCGAACTGGCAGGAACCCCCCATCAACCGGTGGGCCTTCTGGCATGTCCGTGAGCTGCTCCCGACGCATCCGGTGCCGCGCGGCGAGGGCCCCGCGCGCCCGCTCCCGGACCACCCCGCGGACCACGACGTCCTCGCGGTGGAGCTGACTCGGGCGGACGGTTCGCGGTCGACCGTCGGCGAGATCCTGGCCGCTACCAACACCGATGCGTACGCCGTCCTCCAGGACGGCCACCTGGTCACCGAGGCCTACCAGCCGACCGGTGGACCGAACCAGACCCACGCGGTCCTGTCGATCACGAAGTCGCTCGTCGGCTGTGTTGCAGGGGTCCTGGCAGACCGCGAGCTGCTCGACCTGACACGTGACGTCGTCGACTACGTTCCCGAGCTCGGTGAGAGTGGCTATGCCGGCGCGACGGTCCAGCAGGTGCTCGACATGCGCAGCGGCGTGCGGTTCCGCGAGGAGTATGCCAACCCGAACGCGGAGATCCGTCGCCTCGACCGGTGGATCGTCGCACCACCGGGTCGTTCCGGAGAGCGCGAACGCGGCCTCTACCAGTTCCTCGAGACGTTGCGTGCCGAGGCGTCGCACGGGAGCCGCTTCCTCTACCGCTCCGCCGAGACCGACGTGCTCGGCTGGGTCTGCGAGCGGGCCGCCGGGGGTCGAATGGCGGCGCTGGTCTCGGAGCTGATCTGGGCGCCCATGGGTGCTGAGCGGAGCGCGGAGATCATCTGCGACGGGCTGGGCACGGCGGTCCACGACGGTGGTCTCGCGGCGACCGCCCGCGACCTGCTTCGGTTCGGGCAGATGTTGCTCGACGGAGGAGTGGTGCCCGACGGCGAGGGAGGCCGGCGAACCGTCGTACCCGCCAAGTGGCTTCGCCGCGCCTGGGCCGTCGACGCGGAGGGGAGGTCGCTCTTCCTGGAGTCACCGGCCGAGGCGTCCTTCCCGGGCGGGTGGTACCGCAACCAGTTCTGGTTCCGCCCCGGGGAGCACGGCGACGTGCTCCTCTGCCTCGGCATCCACGGTCAGATGCTGCACGTGAGCCGTCGCACCGGCACGGTGTGCGTGAAGCTCTCGAGCTGGCCCGAACCCACGAACCCGGCGTACCTCCAGGACACGTTGCGGGCGTTCGACGCCGTCGGTGGAGCGATGCTGAACCGGGTGTCCACCGGCCAGATGCATCGGTTGCCGGGAGTCGTCGCTGGTCTGACCCGCGGCCAGGCATCCGGTCGACGCGGAAGCGGTTCGGCCCTAGCCTGAGCCAATGGTCCAGAGGCGGCTCAACGGGATCTCGGAGATCCGCACGTTCTTCCGCACCAACACGCAACCGATCTACTTCGTCGGACCGACCGCGTTCAACCTGCTCGGGATCGACCGCTGGGTGCGCAACTTCCAGTACATCGTCTACTACGACTCGTGGGACGGCGGGCACCCTCGCGTCTTCGCCCCGACGAACCAGCCGTACGTCGAGTTCGAGTCGACCGAGCAGATCAACAACTACCTGCTGCGCGACCCCGAGGTGCAGGCTTACCTGAAGAAGCGCGGCGGGACGCCGATGATCGTGATGGTCTTCTTCGACGAGGAGACCGAGGAGATCTGCGAGGAGCTCGGCTACAACCTGATCATGCCGTCCGACGAGCTGCGACGCCGGCTGGACTCCAAGATCGTCACCACGCAGCTCGGCAACGAGGCGGGCGCTCCCTCGGTCCCCAACGTGCTCGGCACTGCGGACTCGTGGACCTCGCTGCGAAAGCTGGCGGTGGCCAACGGTCTCGGCTCGGACCTGGTGGTGCAGACGCCGTACGGCGACTCCGGCAAGACCACGTTCTTCATCAAGTCGAAGGCCGACTTCGAGCTGAACGCCGACGACATCATCGGCGAGCAGCTCAAGGTGATGAAGCGCATCGACAACAAGGCGGCAGCCGTCGAGGCGTGCATCACCAGCCACGGAACCATCGTCGGCCCGTTCATGACCGACCTGACGGGCTACCCGGAGCTCACGCCGTACAAGGGCGGATGGTGCGGCAACGACCTGTTCCCCGAGGCGCTCACCCCCGAGCAGCGGGCGCTCGCGATCGACCACGTACGAAAGCTGGGGGACCGGCTCGCACAGGAGGGGTACCAGGGCTTCCTCGAGATCGACATCCTCGTCGACCTCGCCACCGACGCGGTCTACCTCGGTGAGCTCAACCCACGCATCTCGGGAACCTCGTCGATGACCAACGTCACCGCCGGGGCCTACGCCGACGTGCCGCTCTTCCTGTTCCACCTGCTGGAGTTCATGGACGTGGACTACACCCTCGACATCGAGGAGCTCAACGAGCGCTGGAAGGAGCTCGCTGCCGTCGACGTCTGGGCGCAGCTGATCATGAAGGAGCCCGATGACAGCGTCGAACGCATCCTCGAGGCACCCCGGACAGGCACCTGGCACATGGACGACGACGGGAAGCTGACGTATGCCAGCCGCAGCTACGACTGGCACGACGTGACCCACGAGGACGAGGCCTTCTTCCTGCGCGTCTACGCGCCCGGCGACTTCCGGTTCAAGGGCGCCGACCTCGGGATCCTCGTCACCAAGGGGCGGATGCAGACCAATGAGGGTCTGACCCAGAAGTGCCGCAGCTACATCGAGGGCATCCGGGCCCAGTACGTCTCCGAACCACTCCCGCAGCCACCGTCGATGGTGCCCATCGCCTATGTGAAGTGAGTGCGGTCGGCAGCAAGGACGAACTCGCGGAACATCTCGGCCGAGGGCAGGAGTCGGCGAGTCTCGGACCACGCCAGGCCCACCTCGCGGTGAGCGCCGTCGTCGGTGAGGCGGACCAGTGGCTTGCCCTGCGCCCGACTCTCTGCGGCCTGGGCGTCACTTCCAGGGATGACAGCCACGCCGAGGCCCGCGGTCACGAATCCGAGCACGACGGACAGGTCGTCGCCCTCGAACGCCACGCGGGGGGCGAACCCGGCTCTCGCGCACAGCTCGTCGGTGAGTGTCCGTAGGGCCCACGAGGGACGCAGCATCACGAAGTCGGCGTCGGCCACCTCGCTGAGGCCGACCTCGTCGCGATCGGCGAGGGCATGACCCGGGGGCACCGCCAGGAGCAGGGGCTGGGAGAACAGTGCTTCCCAGTGGACCTCCGGGTTGCGCGGGCGTCGGGCGGTGAACTCGAGGTCGGTGCGTCCTCCGGACACCAGCGAGGAGCCGAGTGCGTCGTCGGACTCCTGGAGCTGGAATTGCACGCCTGGGTGGTCCTGGCGGAATCCGCTGATCAGGTCCGGGATCAGCCAGGTGCCGAGCGAGAGCTGGAAGGCGACGATGACGGTTCCGGCCTCCGGGTCGACGAGCTCGTTGACCGCGGCGAAGCCGTCGTCGAGCGCGTGCAGGACGGCGTCCACGTGTCGCTTGAACACGCTCCCGGCCTGAGTGGGACGCAGGAGTCGGCCGTTGCGCTGCAGCAGCGGGGTGCCCATCTGTGCCTCGAGGCGGGCCAGCGCACGGGACACTCCGGGTTGGCTGACCCGGTCGATCTCGGCCACCTCGGTGACCGTCATCCCGTCGACCACGTGCGCAAACCAGCGCAAGACCTCAGTGTCCATATCCATGACACTAGTGCATGAGTGAGTGCTTGGAACGTCATTGGACGTATGGGTTGCGGAAGCGGACACTTGAACCATGAACACCACCAAGCCCATCAGCACCCGCTCGCGTCGGCTCCTCTCGGAGGTCCGTGACGAGCTGCGTGACCTCCGTCAGGCACGCTCCCACCGCCGCGCGCTCGAGCGTGAGCTGTCCAGCTACCGTTCCCGCACCGAGGTGGACGACATCCTGGCCATGATCAGCGACCAGTCCGACCCTGACGCCAACCTGATCCGCGAGATCCTCAACCGCAACCTGCAGTCGCAGCAGCAGTCCCCGGTCAAGCTCGCCTCCTGATCAGCTGGCTGCAGCAGCCGAGACGAGCCGGTCGATCTCCGGGTTGTCGATGTCGGCTGCCAGCAGGCGAGCCGCCTCCGCGTCTCCGGGCTCGCCGAGCCCAGCTCCGTGGAGCAGTGACCTCACGTTGAGCTCACGCATGCCGTTGCGCGACGCCATCTCCCGCAGCTCCTCGATCCATCGAGGCGTGCGGGGGTGGCCGTGCTCGCGGCCCAGGGTGCACAGCGCCTCGAGGATGTAGCCGTCGAGCCAGACGTAGGGGTCGCTGCGGCGGTTGGCCCGTGAGCGTGCGTCGGCGAGTACGGCGAACGCCGTTTCCACGTCACCACCGGCTGCCGCCGCCAGCGCGAGTCCCCGGGCCGACAACCCCTCCCAGCACGGGTCCCCGAGCTGACAGGCCCGCGCGAAGGACTGCTGGAGCAGGTTGGTCGCGGCCGCCACGTTGCCCCGCATCAGCTCGACCTCGCCGCGCATCGCCTGGGGCCACGGCGTGAAGAAGAGCCAGCGGTCCTGCTCGACGAGGTCCAAGGACTCGTCGAGGTGGTGCGCGGCAAGGTCGAGCTCACCCCTCAGCAGGTGCGCACGTCCGATCATCGAGGACGCGTAGGCGGCTGGCCTCAGCTCCCCGATACTACGTGCGAGCCGGGCCGCGCTCCCGAGGTGAGCCAGGGCTTCCGGGTACCGCGCCTGGTCGCTCTCCACCGAGCCGATGTACGTGGTCGCCTTCGCGGTGATCGCCTGCGCCCCTTCGGCGTACTCGAGAGCCTGGGACAGCCAGACCAGCGACCGGTCGTAGCGGCCGCGCAGGAAGTCCACGTAGCCCAGCTCGCTCCTGGCCTCCGCGACTGCAGTGCGGTCCCCGTGAGCCAGGGCGATGTCGTCGGCACCCTGGAGTGCGGCCATGCCCTCCTCGTCCAGCCCGCTCAGCGAGTGGACGAGTGCCTCGGCAAGCACCAGTCGTGAGCTGACCCGGAGTCGTGGGTCGTCGACATGATCCGCACCCCGCACCGCGGTCCGCAACGAGTCCGCGCCAGTCTCGATCGCGCCCGCCGAGACCGCAGCGCGGCCGGCCTCGAGCACCGCCTCGACCGAGGGGATGTCGCGCGGAAGGTTCGGGTCCTGACGGGTCTCGCGCAGGGCCGCGCGGACCACCGCTCCGGGTGGAACCCCGAGCTCGCGCTCGAGCAGCTCGCGGCACGTGAGGAACTGCTGGTCGGCAGCGGCGTCGTCACCCGCCAGCCGGTAGAGCCGGATCAGCAGCGCGTGGTGGTTCTCCTCGAGGGGAGTCATGGCGACCAGGCGTACGGCGTACCCGATCGCCTCCTCGAGCCCGTCCCGCGACAGCGACGCGAGCGCCGCCTCGTGCAAGATCTCCTCGGACGCCGCCATCACCCGGCGCTGCTCCGAGAGCAGCCACGACTCGAACGCGGCCGCACTCCGGGTCGGGTGCCCCTCGAGGAGCTCCGATCCGAGCCCGGGCAGCTGGACGGCGTCCGACCACGAGCCGCTGAGGACGACGTCGGCGTCCACGACGGTTCCCGGTGGCAGCCGCACCACGACCGGATCGCCCTCGACCACGGCCTCGTCGCCAAGGGCGCGTCGCAGCTCCGCGAGTCCCCAACGCAGCGCCGCGAGCGGGTCGTCGGCCGCTTCGAACAGCAACGAGGCGAGCTGGCTGCGGCTCGGCGGCCGGTCAGTGAGCAGCAGGTAGGCGAGCAGTCCCCAGCTCTTGCGGCTGCGGACCCGATAGCCGCCAGGGCGCCCCTCGACGTGGGGGCGCCCCAGCAGGTGGACGACGGGACTCATCAGCTCCGAGGATGTCACGCGGGGTGCTCAGGCGTGCTCGGTCACCGGGTAGATCTCGTCGGCGACTAGGCCGTGTGCCTCCCGGTGCACCGTGTTCGCGGTCTCCGCGTCCGGGGCGTCGACCAGGCAGAAGATCTTCCCCGCCGACTCGTCGACCCAGTACCTCAGGTAGTTGACGCCGTGGGGGCCCTGCGTGGCCAGGTCGGCCGAGTGGGCCGCGGCGACGTCGGACTCGGAGACGCCGCCCTCGATGTTGTGAACGTCCATGAACAAGGACATGTGGACTCCTCTGGTTGCGAGCCCGGCGCGCTGGTGGCCGGAAACCCTGATGAGAGGAGCACATCGCTGCTTCGTGTGACGCCGCGTGTGACCACCGGCGACTACTCGTCGGGCACGTCCTCGTCGAAGACCATCGGCTCCGGGACGCCCGCGGTGATCTTGGTGCCGTCGGCGCGGGTGCCGCCGGTCTGCGGCTTCTCGCCGAGCAGGCCGTCGATGCGAGGGCCCTGGTCCTCGAGGGCGACGCGCAGCGGCTCCTCGCGGGTGATCACGTGCAGGTCGCCAAGGACACGGACGTGTACGCCGGGTTCCCCTTCCTCGACGACGCTGATCGACAGCTGGTCCTGCGACAGCTCCACGAGCAGTCGCGAGCCACGCCAGGCGATCCGGAACCGAAGGCTCGGCCACCCCACCGGAAGGCGAGGGTCGAAGGACAGCCTGCCGTTGCGATCGCCCATGCCGGCGAAGCCGAACACCAGGGCGCTCCACACCCCACCGGCCGAGGCCACGTGCAGCCCGTCCACCGTGTTCTCGTGCAGGTCCGCGAGGTCGACGTACAGCGCCTGCCGGAAGTAGTCCATCGCCGAGTCGTGGTAGCCCACCTCGGCGGAGATGATCGACTGGACGACGGCTGAGAGCGTCGAGTCACCCGTCGTGATCGGGTCGTAGTACTCGAAGTTGGCCTTCTTCTGCTCCTCGCTGAAGCGGTCGCCGTGCAGGAACATGGCCAGCACCACGTCGGCCTGCTTGAGCACCTGGAAGCGGTAGATCACCAATGGGTGGTAGTGCAGCATGAGCGGCCGCAGCTCCGGTGGAGTGCGGGAGAGGTCCCACACCTCCCGGTCGAGGAAGAAGTCGTCCTGCGGGTGGATGCCGAGGCCCTCGTCGAACGGGATCGCCATCCCTTCGGCGCACCTGCGCCATTCGTCGACCTCGTCGTCCTTGATGCCGATGCGGTGCACCAGCTTGTCGAAGTCCGCCGGATGGTTCTTCTCGATCCGCTCGACGACCAGGGCCGCCTTCTCCAGGTTGTAGCGGGCCATCACGTTGGTGAACAGGTTGTTGTTGACGACAGTCGTGTACTCGTCGGGCCCCGTGACGCCGTGGATGTGGAACGTGGAGGAGGCGCCGTTGGTGCGCCAGAAGCCGAGCTCGGCCCACATGCGGGCAGTCTCGACGAGCAGGTCGACTCCGTCGCGGACAAGGAATCCCGTGTCGTTGGTCGCGCCGACGTACTGCATCAGCGCGTAGGCGATGTCGGCGTTGATGTGCATCTGGGCACTGCCCGCGGCGTAGTACGCCGAGGCCTCCTCGCCGTTGATGGTGCGCCAGGGGAACAGCGCGCCGCTCTGCGCCATCTCCCGGGCGCGGGCCCGGGCGGCTGGGAGCATCCGGTTGCGGAAGTGGAGGAGGTTGCGGGCCACGTGCGGCTGGGTGAAGGTCACGAACGGGATCACGTAGATCTCTGCGTCCCAGAAGTAGTGGCCCTCGTAGCCGGATCCGGTGACGCCCTTGGCCGGCACTCCCTGCCGGTCGGCGCGCGCGCTGTTCTGGGCAACGGTGAACAGGTTGAAGCGGATCGCCTGCTGGATCTCCTCGTCCTCCACCTCGACGTCGCTGGCCGCCCAGAAGGTGTCGTACCAGTCCCGCTGCTCGGCGAGGTAGTGCACAGGGGTGTGCCGCTCGGCGCGGTCGAGAGTCCGGTCGCAGCGATCCGACAGCTCACGCACAGGGACGCCGCGGGAGGTGTGGTAGGTCACCAGCTTCTCCAGCCGGACCTTGTTGCCCTCGTGCGCCTCGATGCGGAAGACCATCTTGCCGAGGTCCTCGTCGCCGCTGAGGATCGTCTCGGTCTCGTCGGTCGTCTCGAGGTGGTGGTCGGCGGCCACCGCGATCGTCATGCGCGACTGCGCGCACTGATAGCCCAGGAGCATGCGGTCGTCGCGGACGTAGTGGGCGCGGGGGAGCAGCACCCGCTCGTCGAACGCGGCTGCCTTGCGTGGGTCGGTGCCCTCTCCCATCGCTTCGTAGGGCACGTAGTACTCGTCCTTGCCGTCCTGGCGGTTCAGCAGCTGCGAGGAGATCACGATCGGCGCATCGCCCGTGAGCATGGTCACCTCGAGGGTGAGGACCGCCAGGTGCCGCTGGGTCATCGAGACCATCCGGGTCGACTCGACGAGGACCTGCTTGCCGGCCGGCGTACGCCACACCAGGCTGCGTCGCAGGATGCCTTCGCGGAAGTCGAGGGACCGCTCGTAGCTCTCGAGCTCGGAGGTGCCGAGGATCAACGGTTCGTCGTCGACGTACAGCTTCATCAGCTTGGCGTCGGGGACGTTGACGATCGTCTGGCCGGTGCGGGCGAACCCGAAAGCCGCCTCCGCGTGCCGGATCGGCCAGGTCTCGTGGAAACCGTTTATGAACGTGCCGTGGGCGATCGCGTCGCGACCCTCCTCGGGGTTGCCACGCATCCCCAGGTAGCCGTTGGCGACGCTGAACAGAGTCTCCGTCGTCCCGAGGTCGTCGGAACGGTAGGTCGTCTCCACCAGTCGCCACGGGTCGACGGGGAACCGTCCGCGATCCATGGGGTGCGCGATCTTCGCCCGCCGCGTCACGCGACACCGCCCGGGACCAGCTCGGCCAGGTCGCTGACCACCAGGCCCGCGCCGGCATCTCTCAGGACCTGCTCGCCGGCCCCGCGGTCCACGCCGATGACCAGGCCGAAGCCTCCGGCCGCCCCGGCCTGCACGCCGGACACGGCGTCCTCGAGCACCACGGTCTTTTCCACTGGCGCATCGAGCACCTCAGCCGCATGCACGAACGTGTCCGGAGTGGGCTTCCCGGGCAGGCCGAGCTCAGTCGCGACCCGACCGTCGACCACGGTCTGGAACCGGTCGGCCAGTCCCGCCGCCGCGAGGACGGCGGGGGCGTTGGCCGAGGAGGAGACCACGGCGAGCGGCAGGGCGAGGTCGCGCAAGTGGTCGAGGAGTCGGACGGAGCCGGGATAGGCGGTGACCCCGTCGCGCTCCAGCACGGCGTTGAACGCGTCGTTCTTCCTGTTGCCGAGCCCTCGCACCGTGATGCTGCTCGGCGCATCATCGGAGGAACCCTCCGGCAGGGCGATCCCGCGCGAGCGCAGGAAGTCGCGTACGCCGTCGTAGCGCGGCTTGCCGTCGACGTGGCCGAAGTAGTCCGAGTCCGTGTACACCGAGAGGTCGGTCTCGCCGTCCACGTCCGCTGCTTCCCCGGTGAGGAAGCCGTTGAACATGTCCGACCACGCCCGCATGTGCACCTCGGCGGTGGGCGTCACCACACCGTCGAGGTCGAACAGCGCTGCCGCGTAGGTGTTCCAGTCGACTAGGTCCACGCGATGAGGCTACGACCTGGTGAGGGTGGCGACGGCGCGAACACCGTCGATTCACCCACCCGTCACCATTGGCCGCGGGTCACCGCATGGTGGGCGCGGACTTGTTGGCCGCGGTGAAGGCGTTCTTCTTGGTCGCGTTGGACAGCGCCCAGTTGGCCTGACTGTGCAGGTTGGTGTTGAAGTAGCTGAACGCGATCCCGCCGTAGGAACCCATCTTGGAATAGGTCTGCGAGATCCAGCTGGGCTTCTTGGCCGCCGCCGGGTCGCTGTAGCCGGTCTCGCCCAGCCCCCATGCCACGCCTGTGGACTTCGACCAGGCCTTGATCTTGGTGAAGTAGGCGTCGAAGTTCTTCCACTCAGTTTCCCTCGGCTTGCCCGACTTCTGGACGCCGTACTTCTCGTAGATGTCGAAGCCGGCGACGTCGATCTTGGTCTTGGGCCAGATCGCGCTCATGGCGTACTTCTTGTCGCCGTAGAACTCGTGGTAGCCCATCAGGATGATGCTGTAGCCCAGGTTGGGTGCCGCAGCGCGCATGATCGGAGCCAGGTGCGCCTGCATCGCCTTCCACTTCTGGATGTCGCCTTCGCCTTCGGGCTCGTGGTCGACCGCGACCCAGACCGGGCCGCCAGTCGACTTCATCTTCGTCGCCAGGTTCTTGGCCCAGGCGTCGCCCTTGCCGGCGGCCATGTCGCTCCACGAGTACGGCGCGGAGAAGCTCATCCACGGAATCCGGTTCTTGGTGGCGTCGGCCGTGGCGGTCTTGACCGCCGACGTGACTGAGCCGGAACCCCAGAAGGTCCGGTGCACACCGAGGGTCTTGCCCATCGAGGACTCCCAGGGCTTGACGTCGGCGTTGGCGCCGTACGCACCACCGATGAACGCGCCACAGGTTGGGATGCCCCGGGCACTGACGCCGCAGCCATTGGTCATCGTCGGTGTAGCGGCATTCGACGTCGCCGCCGGTCCGGACAGGGCCAGGATCAGCGCGGCGATCACGGAGATGAGGAGGGCAACGGACAGGGGTCTGCTGTGAGATGTACGCATGGTCTCGCTTCGGGGGACGGCGATAGGGACGGCTCACACACTCCGAGAAACCGGTCCGACGACATGGCGTCCGATGACCTGCGTGAGCGGCCAAGAACTTAGCCCGAACGGGCTATGGACGGAAACCGAAGTTGGTGGGTGGACCTCCCGCGCTTGTAGGAGCAAGCGCCCGATCGTCCTCGCCCGCCCGGGCCCGAGGCGATGCAGGCAAGGCCGGCCCGAAGGGTCGACACGCCGAGGATCCTGGAACGAAATGTTGCCGGTTCAACGACTCTGGAACACCGGATGGCCAGCGATTGCCATGGGTGAAGGAGATGGGGGATTGCACCGTTATATCCGGACCTTTCTGTCAGTATTGGTTCCGAAAAGACCGGGATGCGGCGAACCGCCGGAGCAGCGCCGACGGCGGAACGAAAGGGGCGAACGGATCGCGGCGGTGCCCGGCCCGTGCCCGATTCATCCCCGGGAGGCCGGACGGTTGGGTGAGTCGAGGGGCCACCACGTGAAGGCCGTGCTGGTCTATTTTCTACGATTCTCGAAGGTCGCGCAGAACGCGTTCGCTGGCCAGCTTTCCGGGTGAGCCGATCACGCATCCGCCGGGGTGGGTGCCGGAGCCGCACTGGTAGTAGCCCTCGATCGGGGTGCGGTACTGGCTCCAGCCCGGCGCCGGTCGGAAGAAGTACATCTGGGGGGCGAGGAACTCGCCGGCGAAGATGTTGCCCTCGGTGAGTCCCGTTACCCGTTCGATGTCGACCGGGGTGACCACCTCGCGGTGCAGCACCAGGTCACCGAACCCGGGGAAGTGCGACTCCAGCACGGCCTGGGTGGTGTCCCCGAAGCGTTCGCGTTCGGCGTCCCAGTCGCCTCCGCGGAGGTGGTAGGGCGCGTACTGCACGAAGCACGACATCACGTGCTTCCCGGGAGGTGTCATGTCGGGATCCACGACCGACTGGATCGCCGCGTCGATGAAGGGGCGTTCGCTGTACCAGCCGTACTTGGCGGCGTCGAAGGCGTGCTCGACGTACTCGATCGTGGGCCCGATGTTGAGGAACCCGCCGTAGTGGTCGACCGTGTCGGGCAGTGCCGGAAACACCGGAAGGCCGTCGAGAGCGAAGTTGACCTTCGCCGAGACCCCGCGGAACTTCATCCGCTCGATGTTCTCGACGAGGTCGGCGGGCAGCTCACGTGGGTCGACCAGGTCGAGGAAGGTACGCCGCGGGTCGAGGGCGGAGACCACCACCGGCGCGCGGAACTCGGTGCCGTCATCGAGGGCCACGCCCACCGTGCGTCCCTCCTGAGTGAGGACGGAGCTGACGGGTGAGGCCAGCCGGATCTCGGCACCGAACGCCTGGGCCGCGCGGGCGAGCACCTGGGTGAACCCGCCGTTGCCGCCCTTGTGGAACGCCCACGAGCCGAGGTGGCCGTCGTGCTCGCCCAGCTTGTGGAAGAGGAGCACCAGCCCGGACCCGGGCGACATCGGGCCGACCTTGGTGCCGATGATGCTCGACGAGGCGTGGAACCCCTTGACCGCGTCGTGCTCGAAGTAGTCCTCGAGCCAGTCCGATGCACTGCCGGTGAGCAGGCGGACGACGTCGTGCATCACCTTCTGCTCGACGCCGCCGAGGTGGTCAAGAAGCCAGGCGACGTCGGCCTGGTCCTCCTCGTCCTTGCCGAAAACGTTCGGGGGAGCGTGGTCGAACAGCGGCCGAACTGCCTGGACGACGCGGTCGAGGTCGTGGTGGTAGCGGTCGTAGGCGTCGGCGTCGTGCCGGGAGTGCCGTCGGATCTCCTGCACGTTCTGGGCGTGGTCGTCGCCGAGGAGCAGGTAGTCGCCGTCACCGGTCGGGTGGAAGGACGAGGGCATCATCAGCGGCATGAAGCCGTGCTCGACGAGGTGGAGCTCGTGGATGATCTCGGGACGCAGCAGGCTCAGCGCGTAGGAGAACGTGGTGAACGAGAAGCCCGGGTGGGCTTCCTCGGTGATCGCGGCGCCACCGACGAGCTCGCGCTTCTCGAGGACCAGGGTGCGCAGCCCCGCTTTCGCCAGGTAGCCGGCGTTGACCAGGCCGTTGTGCCCGCCGCCGACCACGATCGCGTCGTACGTCGACTGGCTCATGACTTGGCCGCCTTTCTCGGAGGGTTGAAGAGCGGGAGTCTCGCTGTGCGCGCGAGCACCGTCGTGTTGGAGTGGTTAAGGGCGAGCTCCATGTGCACCTCGGACCCGGCAGCTGCATGGTCGAGCCGCACGCGTGCCAGGCCGATGTGTCGCTGCAGCACGGGGGAATACATGAAGCTGGTGACGTAGCCGACCTGGGAACCGCCGTCCCTCGTCGGGCGGTCGTGGAGCACGGACTCGTACGACAGCGGGTGCTCGTTCTTGGGTGGAAGCAGTCCGGCGTCGCGGTGCAGCGCATCCCATGCCTGCCAGTCGACGACGATGCCGACGCTCGCCCAGCGCGAGGACTTCTCCGCCAGCTCTCGCCGGATCGCCCGACCGCCGAGGAACGCGCGGTCGTCGTCGGTGACGCCGCGCAGCATCCATCCCATGCCGAGCTCGGTGGGCGTGACCCGTTCATGGTCGGTGAACGCGAGTCGGCTGTTGCGCCACTCCACGTCGACCAGCGGCAGCCCGGCCTCGATACGCAGCATCATCAGTGCCTCTTCGCCGAAGGGGCGAATGCTGTGGTCCCGGCCGGCGTCGAGGATGGTGTCGAGCACGTCCACGGCGTGGTCGGACTCGACGGTGACCTCGAAGCCGAGGTCGCCCGTGTAGCCCGTGCGAGACAGCGTGACCGGGGCGGAGCCGAGCTTGGTGTCGGTGAGTCCGAAGAACGGAAGCGACTCCGCTTCGGGCATCAGTCCGGCGAGCACGGCCCGCGACCGCGGCCCCTGGACGGCGAGGATGCCGTAGTTCTCCGAGACGTCCTCGAGCTCGACCCGCAGCCGACCGCGTAGGTCGCTGAACCAGCCCAGGTTGGGCCGCGCGGCCGTGAGCAGGAAGTCGGTCTCGGAGTGCCGGAAGACGACGCCGTCCTCCATGACGAAGCCACGGTCGTCGCACCACAACGTGTACTGGGCGCTGCCGGGTCGGCACTTGCGGATGTCGCGGACGAGGACACCTGCCAGGAAGCGTTCGGCATCGGGGCCGTGGATCCGGTACTTGAAGAGCGGAGACGTGTCGAAGACGCCGACGGCATTTCGAACGGCGAAGTACTCGTGCTTCGGGGCGTCGGTGTAGCGAAGCGCGGACAGGTGACCCTGCCAGTGCGTGTAGAGGCCCTGGGTGTTGAGCTCGCTGAGTCGCCGGTGGAACGGCGTGGTCCTGATCATGGTGCTCAAACGTTAGTCCTTACTGACTCGTGCGTCAGTAGCCTCGGCAGGCGAGACCGCCGGCAGCAGCTTGTCGAGCATCCACGCGTAGACCTCTGCCTCGTACTCGATGTGTGCGTACCGGCCCGACGGCCCGACGTGGGCGCCGGCTCCGGTCTCGGCCCGGAAGACGCACCGGGGTGACCAGCCGGGGTCGGACTCGCGCAGCGCGGCCACCCATTTCGCCGGCTCGCGAACCATCACCCGCGGGTCGTGCAGGGCGCCGGTGACCAGCAGGTCCGGACGGCCTCGCGCCGGTGGCAGGTTGTCGTAGGGCGAGTAGGCCAGCAGCCAGTCGAACTCCTCCTTGCGCCGCGGGTCGCCCCACTCGTCCCACTCGGTCGCGGTGAGGGGAATGGAGGCGTCGAGCATGGTGGTGACCACGTCGACGAACGGAACCTCCGCCACCACGGCACGCCACCGGTCGGGTCGTTGGCTGAAGACGGCGCCCTGGAGCAGGCCGCCGGCGCTGAGCCCCCGGGTTGCCAGCCGGGTGCCGTCGACGAGCCCCTCGAGACCGTCGGCGACGGCAAGGTGGTCGGTGAAGGTGTTCTGCTTGTGCTCGAGGTGTCCTTCGAGCCACCACCGTCGGCCGCCCTCCCCGCCGCCCCGGACGTGGGCGTGTGCGAAGACGACCCCGGCGTCGAGCAGGCTCGGCAGGGCGGGGTCCCAAGCCGGGTCGTCGCAGGACTCGTAGGCGCCGTACCCGTAGAGCAGGGCGGGAGCAGTGCCGTCGAGCGGAGTGTCGCGGTGACGTACCAGGGTGACCGGCACCGCGGTGCCGTCGGGGGAGGGGACGGTCCGGGTCTCGCTGACATAGCGGTCCGGGTCGTGCCCCGGTGCCAGCTGGCGGTGTCGCTCGGTCCGATCGCCCGTCTGCAGGTCCACGTCGAACCAGACGACGGGGTGGACGTAGGACTGATCGGCGACCGTGATCGCCGGGGCCCCGAACTCCTCGTTGTGGGACAGCGTCACGCTGCCGCCGCCGAAGAACGGGTCGATCACGAAACCGCGGGAGTCGAGTGCGTCCATGGGCAGGACACGCAGCCGCCGACGGCCGTCCGAGCGGAAGGTCATGACGGCGTGGGTCGCGAAGGCGTCGACCCGCTCGAGCCGTGCCGAGGGATCCTCGGGCCGGACCGTCTCCCACGAGCGGTGGTCATGGTCGGCGTCGCGTGGCACCGGACACCGGACCAGCCGGAACTCCTGAGCATCGTCATTGGTCACGACCAGCAGGGTGTCCGCTCCGTCGGGGAGAAGGGCGTGCTCCGCGTGGTACTCCACACCCTTCCGGCGTCCGCCGACGGACCGCGGTTGGCTTGTCGGGTGGTGTGCGTCGACCACCCAGACCTCGTTCGTGTCGATGCTCTCGGACCAGAGCACAACTAGCCCACCACTCCTGGTGGCGCGGACGTTCACCTCGAACTGTTCGTCGGGATCTTCGAGCACCAGCACGTCCTCCTCGAGCGCCGTGCCGAGCGTGTGCCGCCACACCTGGAAGGGTCGGTGCGCCTCGTCCTTCACCGTGTAGAAGAAGACGTCGGACGCAGCGCTCCATGCCCCGCCGAAGGAGGTTTGCGGCACCTCATCGGCCAGATCCACACCGCTGTCGAGGTCGCGGAACTGGAGCCGGTAGACCTCGTCGCCCGTCCAGTCCACCGAGTACGCGAGTCGGCGTTCGTCAGGACTGACCTCGCTCAGGCCGAGCCCCAGGTAGTCCGATTCGCCAGCCAGATCGTTCGCGTCGAGGAGGACCTGACTGGACCGGTCGGGGCTCTCAAGGTCGAAATCGCGCAACAGTTGGGTGTACTCCCTTCCCGCGGGGAGGACCGTGTAGTAGTAACAGTTCTGATGTCGCCAACTGACTGACCGATCAGTAGTCGGCACCCTGCTCTTCATCTCGGACCGCAATGCGTCTATGAGGGGGCTCAGATGTCCGGTGGCAGATTCGTACCAGTCGCGCTCAGACACGAGGTACGCAAGCAGATCCGGCGAGTCATGGTTCCGCATCCAGAAGTAGGGGTCGGGACGAGAGACACCGTGCTCGGTGTGCTCGTGCGGCTCCCGGGGCGCATGTGGAGGGGACGTCACAGCGGGCACCGTACTCTCACGCGCCTCGTCGCGGCTCTCGGATTGATGGTCGGGTTCCTGGCGCTGGTTCCGGCACAGCCGGCCGGTGCCGCGGCCAGGACAGCCGATGGCGACAAGGTCACCTTCACCGTCGGCTTGAAGAACGAGGTCGACTCCTTCAACCCGTTCCTGGGCATCGAGGCGCCGGCCTACGAGATGTGGTCACTGACCTACGACTTCATGGTCGGCTACTCGATGGATGACAGGTCGCCGGTGCCGGCGCTAGCGAAGTCCTGGAAGACCAGTGAGGACGGGCTGACCTGGACCTTCGACATCCGTGAGGGTGTGAAGTGGTCGGACGGGCAGCCGTTCACTGCTGCGGACATCGCCTACACCTACAACCGGATCATCGACGGCGGTCCCGAGGCGAGCACGTGGGAGTCGTACCTCGGCCAGGTCAAGACGGTGACCGCTCCGGACGACAAGACGGTGGTGCTCGCGCTGTCGAAGCCGAACGCGGCGCTCCCACTGCTGCCGATCCCGATCATCCCCGAGCACGTCTGGAAGAACGTCAGCGAGAAGGCGGTCAAGACCTACCGTGCGGAGCCGACCGCCGCCCAGCCTGTCGTCGGGACCGGTCCCTTCCGGCTGACTGAGGGCAAGGCAGGCGGCTCGACCTACCGCTTCGAGAAGAACCCCGACTACTGGGGCGGGGAGCCGCACGTCGACGAGGTGGTCTTCCGCGTGTTCAAGGCCGAGGACCCGATGATCCAGGCCCTGATCAAGGGCGAGGTCGACTTCATCCACGACATCAGCCCCATCCAGGTCAAGGCGCTCAAGGGTCGTGACGGGATCACCGCGATCAATGGGGCAATTGCGTACTTCGACGAGATCGGATTCAACACCGGTGCCATCGACACCGAGACGGAAAAGCCGATCGGCGACGGCAACCCAGCGCTCAAGGACGCCAAGTTCCGGCACGCCCTCGGCTACGCGATCGACATGGACCGGTTGATGAAGAGCGCTTACCAGGATGCGGCCAAGCCCGGTGACTCGATAGTGCCTCCGGCGTACGCCGAGTTCCGGTGGGAGCCGTCGGAGGACGAGGCGTTCAAGTTCGACCCCGACAAGGCCGGCGAGCTGCTCGACGAGGCGGGCTACAAGAAGGGCAGCGACGGCTTCCGCACGATGCCGGACGGCAAGCCCATCGGGACTCTGCGGCTCTTCGCCCGCCCGGAGGAGAAGACTTCGGTCACCGCGATGGACTTCTTCAGCGAGTGGCTCAAGGACGTCGGCATCAAGTCGGAGGTGACCGTGATGGAGAGCAACAAGCTGACCAACACGATCCTCGACGGCGACTACGACATGTTCCACTGGGGTTGGTACATGGACCCTGACCCGGACTCGATCCTCGACGTCTTCACCTGTGCGCAACGCGGCGATTGGTCGGACTCGTGGTACTGCAACCCGGAGTACGACACCTTGATGAAGCAGCAGAAGACCGAGGTGGACGACGCCAAGCGGCTCGAACAGATCAAGGAGATGCAGCAGATCCTCTTCGAGGACTCGCCGTACCTCGTGCTCGCCTACACGACCGACGGTCAGGCCTACCGCAGCGACCGGTTCGCGTGCTTCGTGCCGCAACCCAAGCCGGACGGCGCCCTGCTGATGCAGTCAGGCGCGTACAACTACCACCTGCTGCGACCGGTCAAGGGCGCCGGCGACTGTGACGGTGTGGCCCGAGCGGTCGGGGCGAACTCGGCGTCGTCCTCGTCGTCCTCAGATGACGAGGGAAACTCGAACGTGATGCTGATCGGTGGCGCGGCGCTGCTCGTCGTGGTCCTCGGCGGGGGCGGCCTGTTGGCCTTCCGGCGCCGGTCGACTGCGAGCGAGCGCGAGTGATCCTGGCGTGAGCGTCATCAGCGTGGCCGGCGCTCAGCCGGTCGCCAAGAGAAGGAGCTACGCCAGGTACGTCGCGGCGAAGTTCGCTGGTGCGGTCGCCAGCCTGTTCTTCGTCCTGGTGGTGAACTTCTTCCTGTTCCGGGTCATCCCCGGAGACCCGGCCAGGACACTGGGGCGCGGTCGTTTCCGGACCCCGGAGCAGCTGGCCGCGTTCAAGAAGACCTACGGGCTCGACCAGAGCCTGCCGGAGCAGTTCCTGACGTTCCTGAAGAACACCTTCACCGGCGAGCTCGGCACGTCGCTGCGCTACCGCGTGCCGGTGGCCGACCTGATCGCCGACCGGTTCATGCCGACGCTGTTGCTGGTCGGTACCTCGACGTTGCTGGCGATGGTGATCGGCGTCTACCTCGGCATCATCAGCGGGTGGAACCGTGGCAAGAAGGTCGACAAGCTCAGCTCCAGCACCGCGCTGACGCTCTACTCGATGCCCGAGTGGTGGCTGGGGCTGTTGCTCATCGCCGCGCTCGCGGTCGGCATCGGACCCCTGGACGGCATCTTCCCCACCGGGGGCCTGCACTCAGTCGATGAGGAGCCGGGCACGTTCTCCTATGTCATGGACACGATCTGGCACCTGACGCTGCCCGTCATCACGCTGACGCTGGCCTACCTGGCCGACTACCTGTTCATCATGCGGTCGTCGCTGCTCGACGAGCTGGGCGAGGACTACCTGACGACTGCACGGGCCAAGGGCCTCCGTGACGTCGACGTACGCCGCAAGCACGCCGTTCGCAACGCCCTGCTGCCGACCACCACCATCGTCGCCATCAGCATCGGCTCCGTGGTCGCCGGAGCGATCACCATCGAGACGATCTTCTCGATTCCAGGACTCGGCCTGCTTGCGAGCGAGGCCCTGACCCTGCCCGACTACTGGGTGCTGCAGGGTGCCTTCCTGGTGGCCTCGGCCGCCGTGATCTTCGCCAACCTCGTCGCCAACCTGCTCTACGGCCTCCTCGACCCGCGAGTCAGGTCATGACCGAGTCCATCGCCGGGCGCGCCGGTTCCTCGTCAGCGCGGCAGATCGCCCGACGCCGGCGCGCGCTGGCCTGGCGTCGCAACTGGAGGCTCTTCCGGTCGCACCGATCCGGAATGGTCGGGCTGGCCGTCCTGCTGCTGTTCGTCCTCGTCGCCGTCTTCGCCCCGCTGCTGGCCAGCCCGGAGAGCATCGAGGTCACCAAGGCGACCGGTGGTGTGCTCGAGCCGCCGTCGAGCGAGTACTGGCTCGGCACCGACGAGGCAGGTCGCTCGGTGCTGGCGCTGTGCATCTGGGGTGCACGGATCTCGCTGTTGGTCGGGCTCTTCGCGACCGCGATCTCGATGGTGCTCGGCACGTCGATCGGTTTGATGTCGGGGTTCTTCGAGGGCTGGCCCGCACGCATCCTGTACCGCCTCACCGAGTGGGTCCTGGTGATCCCCTTCCTTGTCCTGGCGATCGTGCTGTCCGCGGTTCTGGGACGCTCGCTGTTCAACATCATCCTGGTCATCGGCATCACCAGCTGGCCGGGTACGGCGCTGATCATCCGTAGCCAGACGCTCTCGATCAAGGAACGGCCCTACCTGGAACGGGCCAAGGTCCTGGGCGCTGGCCGATGGCACCAGATGACGCGGCACATCCTGCCCAACGTGATGCCGATGGTCTTCGCGAACACGACCTTGACCGTCTCGATCGCGATCCTCACCGAGACCACGTTGAGCTTCCTCGGCCTCGGGGACCCGCTCCGGGTCTCGTGGGGCTCGATGCTGGAGGACGCGTTCGACGTCGGTGCGATGACGACCGGCGCCTGGTGGTTCATCATCCCGCCCGGCCTGTGCGTCGTGGCCGTCGTACTGTCGTTCAACCTCGTCGGCCAGGCGCTCGAGGAGATCTTCAACCCCCGGCTGCGGAGCCGCTGACATGGCTGCCGAACTGCTCAACGTTCGTGACCTGTCGGTGGCCTACAGCACCTCCGAGGGGCGCCTGCCCGCCGTGAGGGGCATCGACCTCGTGGTGCGCGCCGGCGAGGTCGTCGGGGTTGCGGGGGAGTCCGGCTGCGGGAAGTCGACCATCGCCAGCACGGTGCTGAGGCTCCAGCCCAAGGACGCCACCGTGTCGGGCGAGGTCCTGGTGTCGGGCGAGGACGTCCTGACCATGAAGTGGGGACAGCTACGGGCCTTGCGCTGGGCCGAGGCCTCGATCGTGTTCCAGGGCGCGCTGCACTCGCTGAACCCGGTGAAGCGGGTCGAGCACCAGATCGCCGAGCCGATCCGTCTGCACGAGCCCGACCTGTCAGACAACGACGTAGCGGAGCGAGTGGCCGAGTTGCTCGAGCAGGTCGGGCTGCCCCGCGCGCGCAGCCGCGCCTACCCCCACCAGCTGTCCGGCGGACAGAAGCAGCGCGTGATGATCGCCATGGCGCTTGCCTGCCGGCCGTCGCTGATCATCGCTGACGAGCCCACCACGGCGCTGGACGTCATGGTCCAGGCCCAGATCCTCGACCTGCTCTCGGGGCTCGTGCGCGACCTCGGCGTCGGCATGATGATCATCAGCCACGACCTGTCGGTGCTGGCCGACCTCTGCGACCGCGTCGTGGTGATGTACGCCGGGCGCGTGGTCGAGACCGGCACTGCGAAGCAGATCTTCTCCGACCCACAGCACCCCTACACACAGGCACTGTCGGCCGCCTTCCCACGCATCGGGGACCTTGCTGCCCGCTACGCGCCAGCAGGGCTGGCCGGCGACCCGCCCGACCCACGCGACCTACCGCAGGGTTGCTCGTTCGCGCCACGGTGCCCGCGGGCGGCTGAGATCTGCCTCGATTCGGAGCCGCCTCTCATCGAGCTCGAGGGGCAACGCGCCGCCGCGTGCGTACGGGTGGGGGAGCCGTGACCGAGCCCGAGCTGGCCAACCAGCAGACCACGGACGCGCCGCTCATCGAGGCGCGCAATGTCGTCGTCGATTTCACGACCCGGGGCGGCAACATCGCCCGTGCCCTCGACGGCGCGGACCTGTCCGTCGCGCGTGGCGAGATCGTCGCGCTGGTGGGGGAGTCCGGATCCGGCAAGACGACGCTCGCCCGAACCTTGATGGGCCTGCAGCCACCCACCGCCGGCGAGGTCCGGTTCGAGGGAAAGCCACTCGACTACTCGATCGGCGCGCTGCGCGATTTCCGCAGCCACGTGCAGATGGTCCTGCAGGACGCCGCCGGTTCGTTGAACCCGCGACAGACCGTCTACGAGTCCGTGGCAGAGGGGATCCGGCTGCACAAGCGGGTCGCCTCCGACGCCGACGATCGGACCGAGGTCGAGCTCGTCGCAGCGGCCCTCGCAGAGGCGGGCCTGCGACCGCCGGAACGGCTGTTCCTCCGCTACCCGCACGAGCTGTCCGGTGGTCAGAAGCAGCGTGTGCTCATCGCCGGAGCCCTTGCGCTGCGTCCGCAGCTGCTCATTGCCGACGAGCCGGTGTCCTCGCTCGACGCCTCGATCCGCGGGGAGATCCTCGCGCTGCTCCTCGGCCTCCGGGAGGAGCTGGGCGTCGGGATCGTCGTCGTCACCCACGACCTCGGGCTCGCGTGGAACATCGCCGACCGGATCGTGGTGATGTATCTCGGCCGGATCGTCGAGTCGGGAACCACCGAGGAGGTCCTCGAGTCGCCTCGGCACCCCTACACGCAGGCACTGCTGTCCGTCGTACCGGAGATCGAGTCCCTCGTCCCGGTGGTGCTCAGGGGCGAGATCCCCGACCCGA
Organism: uncultured Actinomycetota bacterium; assembly: GCA_963742785.1. Classification (GTDB taxonomy): domain Bacteria; phylum Actinomycetota; class Actinomycetes; order Propionibacteriales; family Nocardioidaceae; genus Marmoricola. The sequence goes on along the minus strand of CAVUNI010000004.1, from coordinate 2,193,291 downwards.
CCCACATCCCAGGCGGCTGCCGGTTCCACCCACGGTGCCCCGCCCTTGCCGACGGGAGCGCGGCCGCCGCCGGGGTGGACGAGCAGTGCCGGTCAGAGACCCTGCCGGCCTTGCCCGCGACCGGGGAGCACCGGGTCGCCTGCCACCTGGACGCTGTGCTGCAGGCGACGCCCAACGCCCGGTAGCGGGTTGGCGCAGCGGTCATCGGACGGTCTCCTGTTCGTCATTTCCGGTTTCGGTGGGGTTTGCCTGTCGGGACGAGGTTTGAATCCCCTGGACCACCCACGTTGGAGTTCCCCGTGTCCCTTGCTCGCCGAAGCCTCCTGACCAGCGGTGCCGCCGGTGTCGGCCTTGTCGTCTCTGGTGCCACGCCAACCCTGGCGGCAGCCAGTGCGCAGAGTGGGTCGGCTCGGCCGGGCCATCGCCCGTTCCCGCCGCTGATGGACGACCCGAAGGGGCTCCTGGCTCTGCCGCCTGGCTTCCACTACGACGTCGTGACCTACGCCGGCAAGACCAGGCTCAAGGACGACGACGCGTTCACCCCCTCGAACCATGACGGGACGGCTGTTTTCGACGCGGGCAAGGGACGACTCCGACTGATCCAGAACCACGAGCTGCCTGCAGGATCGGCTCTCGGCGTACCTCACGTCGATGGAACGTCCTACGACCCAGGGGCCGTCATGGCTGGGGGCTGCACCGTCATCGAGACCGATCGTCACGGTCACAACTTCGGCGAGTGGGTCGGGATCTCTGGTACCCACACGAACTGTGCTGGAGGACCCACGCCCTGGGGCACCTGGCTCACCTGCGAGGAGACCGAGGCGAAGGCCGGAACCGTCTGGACCAACAACGGCAGGACCGGCACCTACACCCTCGACCACGGGTATGTCTTCGAGGTCTTCGCGGACGGCAAGTCCCTGCCCAAGCCGATCAAGGCGTTCGGAAGGTATGCACACGAGGCACTGGCGATCGACCCGAGCCGGACCCAGGTCTACCTGTCCGAGGACGCCAGCACGCCCAACGGTCTCTTCTACCGCTGGACCGCGCTGGGCGGAGTCAAGCTCAAGTCGGGCATCGCCAACCAGCTCGGCGCCAACTCGGGCAAGCTCGAGGCGATGGCGATCCTGATGGACGACGGATCGGTGCTTCCCGACGTCGCCTACCTGACCTCCGCCCAGCTCGGACGACCGTTCCGCGTGAAGTGGGTGCCTGTGCCCGAGCGGGACGGACAGACGATGTCTGTGCGCAAGCAGTTCGCCGATGATCAAGTCACCCGCGGCAAGAAGTTCGAAGGCGTGTACGGCACCAAGAAGGGTGTCTACGTCGTCAACAGCTTCGCCTTCAACACCGCAGACCTCCCCGCCGACGCGGTCAAGCACGACGGCATGGTCTGGTTCTACGACTACGAGGACAAGACCATCACCCTGGTGACCTACTTCCCGCACCAGACCAGCAGTGAAACCGGTGCGGCGCCTCGCTACGACGGTGTCGTCTTCGACGGGCCGGACAACGTGACGGTGACGCCGTGGGGCACGCTCGTGCTGGCAGAGGACGGTGTGGGCGCATCGCATGTGCTCAGCTCCGTACCCGGCGGCCCGACGTACGCGATCGCGCGGAACCAGCTGAACATCGGGACGCCGGCAGCTCCGGAGTTCTCGGAATTCACCGGACCGACGTTCTCCTCTGACGGCAAGGTGCTGTTCGTCAACATCCAGACCCCGGGCATCACCCTCGCGATCACCGGTCCGTGGGAGAAATACCTCAGCTAACCCGGCTCAGCACGGCCTCTGGCGCCACCGGTCCGACCCGTGGCACCATGCCCTTACTGACTCTTCAGTCAGTAAGGGCAGGAGGCCCCATGACCGGCGACACTCTCCAGGCGGCACTGCCGCGGGAGATGTACGTCGACGAGCAGACCTGGCTCGCGGAACGGGAGACCGCGTTGTTCGGGCAGTGGTTCTGCGTCGGCCGGCAAGACGACCTGGGCCTGGCGTCGCCCTCACGGGTGGTCGTGGTCGATGTCGCGGGGGAGTCGGTGCTGGTGACCAGCGACGAGGACCGACGCCTCCATGGCGCCTACAACGTCTGCCGGCATCGCGGGTCGCAGATCCTCCCGATGTCCGAGGACCCGGCTCCCGTCGCCTGCTCGGCGTCGGCCCTGCGCTGTCCCTACCACTCGTGGACCTACCGGCTGGACGGCCGGCTGATGCGTGCCCCGCACACCGACCTCGAGGGTCTCGACACCGACAGCTTCCGGCTCAACCCGGTCTCGGTGGACGTCTGGGGCGGGTTCGTGTTCGTCCATCTCTCGCCCGGCCGGGCAACGCCCCTCCGAGACGCGGTGAGCAGGGCGGGGTTCGCGCTGGCCAACTACGGACTCGACGGCCTGGTCACCGGGGCGACGATGACCTACGAGGTGACCGCCAACTACAAGGTGCTGCTCGAGAACTACAACGAGTGCTACCACTGCGGGCCAGTCCATCCCGAGCTGTGCCGGCTCGTGCCCGCCTTCGCCGGAGGCGGCGCTGACCTGGACTGGGAGGACGGCGTACCGCACCGGGACGGCGCCTGGACATTCACGATGTCCGGGACGACGTCGCGCGCGCCGCTTCCGGGCCTGAACGACGAGGAACGCACGCGGCACAAGGGTGATCTGGTCTTCCCCAACCTGTTGCTGTCGGCCTCCGCCGACCACGTGGCGGCGTTCGTCCTGCTGCCGCGGGACGTGAACCGGACCGACGTCGTGTGCTCGTTGCTGTTCGACGCCGACGAGGCCTCCAGCGAGCAGTTCGAACCCGGCGACGCGGCCGAGCTCTGGGACCTGGTGAACCGGCAGGACTGGGCAGTCTGCGAGTCGGTGCAGCGGGGCATGTCGTCCCGGAGCTACCGGCACGGGTGGTTCGCGCCAATGGAGAACGACAGCCTCGACATCCGCCGCTGGCTGCTGCCGCTCCTCGAGGAGCAGTCGTGAGCCGCGGGGGTATCACGGAACACGTCGACTTCGTCGTGATCGGGCTCGGCGCCCTTGGCAGCGCCACCTGCATGGAGCTGGCCCGCAGTGGTCACGAGGTGGTGGGTCTCGAGCGGTTCGGGCTCGGCCACTCGTGGGGCGCCAGCCACGACACCAGCCGGATCCTGCGGCACAGCTACCACACGCCCGACTACGTGCGGCTGACCCAGGAGGCGTACGCCGACTGGGCGCGCCTCGAGCACGATGCGGGCACCAGCCTGGTCACGTTGGTGGGTGGGCTCGACCTGTTCCCACCCGAGCCCGCGATCAGCCCGATCGACTACACCGAGTCCCTCGACGAGGTCGGCATCACCTACGACCTGCTGGACGCGGCGAGCGTGATGAGCCGGTGGCCGCAGTTCCGGCTGCCCGACGGACTGATGGCGATCCACCAGGCCGATGCCGCGATCGTGCCCGCTGGGCGCGGGACCCGGGTCATGCAGGACCAGGCCCGGCAGCACGGCGCCGACCTCCGCGAGCTGACGCCCGTGCTCGCCGTACGTGACCTGGGATCGAGCGGCGTCGAGGTCGAGACCGCCCACGGCGTCATTCGCTGCGGCGGGCTCGTGGTCTGCGCCGACGCGTGGGTCAACGACGTCCTCGAAGGTCTTGGGCATCAGATCCCACTCGAGGTGACGCTCGAGCAGGTCACCTACTTCGCGCCGCCGGACCCGACGGGCTTCGCCCAGGGGCGGCTGCCGCTCTGGATCTGGATGGACGACCCGTCGTACTACGGCTTCCCGTCGTACGGCGAGCCGACAATCAAGGCCGCCCAGGACTGCGGTGGCCCGGTGATCGACCCGCATCGGCGCGGGTCGGAGGTCGACGAGTCCATGCAGTCCGTGCTCGCCGAGCACATGCGGCAGATCCTCCCGGCGAGTGGCGCGCCCGTCCTGTCGCTGCGCTGCCAGTACGCCCTCACCCCGGACCGCGACTTCGTGATCTCGGCCGTGCCCGGTCTCGACTCGGTCGTCGTCGGGATGGGCGCTGCGCACGGGTTCAAGTTCGCTCCGACGTTCGGTCGTCTCCTCGCCGACCTCGTGGTGGAGGGGAGTACGACGACCGACCTCACGCGCTTCCGGATGGATCGCCCTGCACTCACCGACCCGGCCTACCGCGCCCACTGGCTGGTGTGACGTGACGATCTCGACGTATCCCTCAGACGAGCGCCTCTTCGTCGAGCCCCAGCTCGCGCGCGACGGCAGCGGCCACCCACTCGTGCAGCTGCGCGCGTGTCACCGACCGATAGACGAGCGTCGCGACCGAGAGGCCGTCGAGCAGCGCCGAGACTCGCGCCACCGAGGCGCCCGGATCGGGACAGGTGAACGAGCCGTCGGCGACGCCCTCCTCGACGACCTCCAGCAGGGCAGCCGACCAGCGATGGTCGAGACGGCGGAGCACCCGGCGGATCACCGGCTCGCGCTGCGCCAGCGCCCAGGCGTCAATCCAGATTCGCCAGCCGGGAGCACTTCCGGTCGGGCCGTAGAGCCGCAGCACGCGCCGCAACCGGTCGAGCGGGTCGGCACCCTTGTCGGTGGCCTGGTCGAGGCGGCTCAGGTCGCGATCGACTGCGTGGGCGAACGCCTCGGCAACGAGCGTGTCCTTGGTGCCGAAGTGGTAGAAGACCAGGCCCGGGCTCACGCCGAGCTCCTCGGCCACGTCGGCCACCCGGATGGCCGAGAGACCGATCCGGTCGAGCAGGTCGATCGTGGCGGTCAGGATCTCCTCGCGCCGTACCTCGACGGCGCGGCGGCCCCGCCGGGTCACGCGCGATCTCCCATGGCGCGCAGCATAGGCCGACCAAGGCAGGAGGCACGCCGATGACCGACACACACGTCGACCCGCTCGAGACAGTGCGCAGTGCAACCAGGCTCGACGGCCAGCCGGAACGGATGCTTCCCGCCGAGGCCTACACCTCGCCGGAGGTGCTGTCGTGGGAGCTGCGGCACCTGTTCGCCGGCAGCTGGACCTGCCTGGGTCGCATGGTCGATCTGTTCCCGCCCGTGAGCGACACCGCTCCGGTCACCCAGCGGGCCGTGGTCGTCGGTGACATCTCGGCACTGCTGGTGCTCGAGGGTGACGACCTGCGGATGTTCGCGAACACCTGTCGTCACCGTGGGCACGAGCTGCTGCCCGAGAACGGGTCGTCCCCGCGCCACAGCATCGTGTGCCCCTACCACGCCTGGACCTACGACCTGGGCGGAGCGCTGATCGCGGCTCGTGGCTTCCGTGACGACGAGAGCTTCGAGACCGACCAGCACGGCCTCGTCGAGCTTCCCGTCCAGGTCTGGCAGGGCTGGGTCTTCGGCCACGCTCTGCACCCGTCCGGCACGGAGCCGGTGCCGCCGTTCGCCGATCACGTGGGCCACCTGGCCGGCATCCTGGCGCCGTACGCCTGCGACGGGCTGCTGCTCGCGGACCGGCACACCTACGAGGTGGCCGCGAACTGGAAGGTGATCGCCGAGAACTACCACGAGTGCTACCACTGCCCGCTGATCCACCCGGAGCTCTGCCAGATCAGCTCGCCCGACTCGGGTGACAACTACCACGACCTCCCGGGGGCGTGGATCGGCGGTTCGATGGACCTGCGCGACGGGATGGAGACCATGTCGATGACCGGTGAGCTCGCTGCAACGAGGCTTCCCGGTGTGGACCCCGCGACCGTTGAGTATGTCCACCTGCTGCCGAACCTGCTCGTCTCGGCGCACCCCGACTACGTGATGGCACATCGGCTGGTGCCCCTGGCCCCGGGCCGGACCTGGGTCGAGTGCTCGTGGCTCGTCGCTCCGGGGCCTGACGGTTCGGTGCCGGAGGCGCGAGGTGCCGTCGACTTCTGGGACGTGACCAACAAGCAGGACTGGGCGGCCTGCGAGTCCGTGCAGCGCGGGCTCGGGAGCCCGCACTTCAGCCCCGGCCCGTTCGCCCCCAGGGAGGATGCCGTTGTCGACCTGGTCGCCACGATCAGTCGCGCCTACCAGAGCGGACGGTTCGAGTCTTGAGGCGCCAGGCTCGCTGGCTGGTCAGCGTTGTCGTGGCGCTCTCGTTCACGGCCACGGGTCTGGTGACCACCGCGCCTGCCGACGCGTCGGTGCCTGCGGCGAAGGCTGCGCCGAAGCGGGACACGGTCAAGGTCGGCAGCCTTACCCTGCGCCCTTGTGACGTCGCGACGCGAGCTCTGTGCGGCTCCATCCGCAGGCCGTGGGCGCCGTCCAACACGGGCGGCGGGCGGGTGAAGGTCGGCTTCGCGTTCGTTCCGGCCGCCGACCGGTCACGCCCGGCGCTCGGCACGGTCGTGCCACACGAGGGTGGGCCCGGCTACAGCACCACTGCCAGTGCCTACTACTACGTGCCGATGTACGGGTCGCTGCTGAAGCGACGCAATCTCCTGCTCGTCGACCAACGCGGCACCGGTCTTTCACAGGCGCTGAACTGTCCGGACCTGCAGGACCTCAAGATCGCCTACAACGTCGCTGCGGGCCGTTGCGGCCGGTCACTCGGCGCTCGGGCTGACGACTACTCGAGCGCACTGTCGGCCGACGACCTCAACGCGGTGATCTTCAAGCTCGGTCTCGGGTCCGTCGACATGTACGGCGACTCCTACGGCACCTTCTTCGCCCAGGTGTTCGCCGGTCGGCACCCGAACCGGGTGCGGAGCGTGATCCTCGACAGCGCCTATCCGACGTACGGCGAGTCCGCCTGGTACCCGACCCAGACCCAGGCGATGCAACACGCCTTCGACCTGGCCTGCCGCCGGTCGGCCGCGTGCAAGAACGGCGGCGCGTCGTTCCTGTGGACGTTGCGTCGAGTGTTGTCGAAGGTTCGAGCCAATCCCTGGCGTGGTGTCTCGCACGACGCCGACGGCCGGCAGGCCCGGGTCGTGGTGAACGGGCCGACGCTGGTGGCGGTCGCGTTCGGTGCGACGTACGGTCCGGCCTTCTACCGCGAGATGACGGCAGCCATGCGCTCGGGACTCCGCGGCGACCGGGCTCCACTGCTGCGGCTGGTGGCCGAGGCTCTCGGCGGCGGCACCGACGCCGGCGACCCGTTGGAGTACAGCGAGGGTCTCGACGCGGCCGTCGCCTGTCACGACTACCCGCAGCTCTACGACATGACGGCGTCACCGGCGCTCCGTGCGAGGCAGTACGCCGCAGCCCTGGCGCAGCGCGCACGTACGCGTCCGGCCACCTACGGCCCGTTCACCGTCCGCGAGTACGCCCGCTCCGACTGGCAGTCGCTCGACTGGTGCACGCGGTGGCCGAGTGCCCCGAGCAGCAACCCGGCCGGGCCGCCGACTCCACCGTCGGGGAGCTACTCCTCGGTGCCCGTGCTGGTGCTCAGTGGTGACATGGACAGCATCACCACGCCTGCGGAGGGAACGCAGATCACCGAGCAGTTCCCCAACGCCCAGCAGGTCGTGCTCCGGAACAGCTTCCATGTGACGGCCATGGGCGACATCGACAACTGCGCCCAGCGGTTGGTGCGCGCATTCGTGAAGAGTCCCGGACCGCTCAGCGCCGGTCAGCGCGCCTGTGCAAACCGCATCGAGCCGGTGCGCACCCTCGGCTCCTTCCCGCGTCGGCTCGCCGACGTCCCGGCCGCTACCGGCAGCGGGAGCCTGCGTGTCCGCAAGGCCGGACCCGCGGCAGCTCTGACTGCCGCCGACCTGATCGACCGGTGGTCCAACAACTACTCCGGCGAGGGCTTCGGGCTGCGCGGGGGCCACTGGACCTACGGCGGCGACCACGTGACGACGTTCAGGCTGAACCGCGTCCGGCTCGTCCCCGGCGTCGCCGTCAGCGGGACCGCGAGGTGGGCACGCTACGGACACCGGATGACGGTCAACCTGAAGCTGCGCGGCGCGGGGCCGCACGGCTGGCTGCGCGGAACCTGGAACACGCGCAGCGTCGCGGCCACTGCCGTTCTGGTCGGTAAGCTCAGCGGACAACGCGTCCGGCTGACCTTCCGCGCACCGTGACCCGCATTCTGGGTAGCCTCGCCGCGTGACCCCATCCTTCGAGCTGGACAAGGACCATCTGGAGCTCCGCGCGTGGCTGCACGAGTTCGCCGCGGACGTCATCAGGCCGGCGGCCCACGAGTGGGACGAGCGTGAGGAGTTCCCGTGGCCGGTCCTCGAGGAGGCCGCGAAGATCGGCGTGTACTCGCTCGACTTCTGGGCTACCCAGAGCTTCGACGAGACCGGGCTCGGCGTCCCGGTCACGATGGAGGAGCTGTTCTGGGGCGACGCCGGCATCGGGCTCTCGATCGTCGGTACGACGCTGGCGGCCGCCGCGGTCCGGGGCAACGGGACCGACGAGCAGGCGATGGAGTGGATCCCCGAGATGTTCGGCAGCCCGGGTGACCTGAAGCTGGCGGCGTTCTGCTCCTCCGAACCCGATGCCGGCTCCGACGTCGGCGCCATGCGCACCCGAGCGACGTACGACGAGGCCGCCGACGAGTGGGTGCTCAACGGCACGAAGACATGGGCGACGAACGGCGGGATCGCGGACATCCATGTCGTCACCGCCGTCGTCGACCCCGACCTGCGCACCCGCGGACAGGCCAGCTTCGTGGTCCCGCCGGGCACGAAGGGGCTCAGCCAGGGCCAGAAGTTCCTCAAGCACGGCATCCGGGCCTCCCACACCGCCGAGGTGGTGCTCGAGGACTGCCGGATCCCCGGCCGGTGCCTGCTGGGCGGCAAGGACAAGCTCGACGCCCGGCTGGCGAAGGCCCGCGAAGGTGGTCGTAGTGGCTCCTCGACGAACGCTTCGATGGCGACCTTCGAGCGCACCCGACCCGGCGTGGGCGCCCAGGCAGTCGGCATCGCGCGGGCGGCGTACGAGGTGGCGCTCGACTATGCCAGGACACGCGAGCAGTTCGGCAAGCCGATCATCGAGAACCAGGGCATCGCCTTCGCGCTGGCCGACATGAAGACCTCGATCGACGCGGCACGGCTGCTGGTGTGGCGCGCCGCGTGGATGGCCCGGCAGGGCAAGCGCTTCGAGGCGGCCGAGGGGTCGATGTCGAAGCTGTTCGCGGGCGAGACCGCGGTGCGGGTGACAGAGAAGGCCATCCAGATCCTCGGCGGCAACGGCTACACCCGCGAGTACCCCGTGGAGCGGATGGCGCGCGACGCCAAGATCTACACGATCTTCGAGGGCACCTCCGAGATCCAGCGACTCGTGATCGCACGGGCGATCTCGGGAGCGCCCATCCGCTGACCAACGTCGGTGGTTGAGGAGCGAGCGCAGCATTTCGGTGGTTGAGGAGCGAGCGTCAGCGAGCGTCTCGAAACCACTTGGTGAGGGTTCGACAGGCTCAACCGGCGGGGGTTGCGGCCGTCGTAGAAGTCGCGGTGTGTGGTCTCGATCATCGACCACCCGGTCGCTAGCGGGGGATGTGCTCGGTCCAGGTGCGGTGCGAGACGAGGTCGCTGTCGTCGTGGGCGTCGGCCTCGATGACGACGTCGTAGCCCTCCGCGGTGACGTCGACCCGCATGCTCGAGTGCACCGTGACGTCCACGTCGGGCCAGGTGAGTCGGTAGGTGCAGTCGGCAGACGCGTGCTGGGCGAAGGTACGGCGGTCGACGACGACCGCGCCGGCGTACTGCTCCGAAGCCCAGCCGTCGTGCGGCACGTCGTACTCCGCGCCATGGCGTACGGCGCAGGTGGTCGTACGCCGAAGGACATCCCTCGTCACCGTCCACGAGATCTCCGACGGGTCCTCCGACGACATCGTCGAACCCGGTTCGAAGATCGGCGGAGGACCTCCGTCCCCGCCACGCAGCGGAAGCTCGAGCGAGCCGTCGTGCACCGTCATCGTGACGGGTGCCGGGGGAGCGACCGTGTTGGGCCAGTCAGCACCGGCAACCGAGAGTCGCAACCGCTGACCCGCGGCGAGCTCATACGCGCAGGCGTCGAGCACCACCTCGACGTCGTACTCCTGGCCCGGGACCAGGGGCGACGGTTCGACCGGCGAGTGGACGCCCTCGCGATAGGCCAGGTCGAGGCTGCCCCGCGTGACAAGCGCCGAGGTGCCGTCGGGGAAGACGTCACAGAGCTTGACCGAGAGCGAGGCTGCCGGGGCATCGACGCTGATCCGCAGCCTCACGTGGGGATAGCCGATCACCTGCTCGGTCCTCCCGGGCCATTCCCACACCAGCGAGCGTGCATCGTCCTCGCGCTGGTCCACGGACAGGCCCCACGGCAGGTGCCCGGCGCAGTCGATCCAGGCGGCGGTGCCGACGTCGGGGTCGACCGCCAGCACCCGTGGTCCGGGCAGCGGACGGGTGTGCCAGGACACGTCCGGCGAGGGCCAGTCGTCGCTGGTCCACCGTCCTTCGTGCTGGTCGAGGTCGGGCTCCGGTCGGGTCGAGGTCCGCACGAACACGTCGACGCGGTCCTCGTGCGCAGAGTCATCGCGTCCGCGGAGCCAGCGGTCCCACCACGCGACCATCTCCGCGGTGAGGTCGATGCGCGGCCCGGGGTAGGCGGTCGTGGGGTCCGCGTGGACCCATGGCCCGGCGAGCAGGCGGTGCGGCACGCCGGCCTTCTTCAGCGCCTCGACGGTGCGGAAGGAGTTGTTGCGGTAGCCGTCGGCCCAGCCGGCCACGATCATGACCGGGCACTCGATCCGGTCGTAGCCGGCGCCCTCGACGTCCAAGCGGACCGACCCGTGGCGCCAGTAGGGACCATCGCGGTTCTCGCGGAGCCAGGTCAGCACCCACGGCTCCTGCGTCTCCAGACGGTGTTGCCACTCCTCCCGCCAGTCCCGCCCCGACTCGGCGCTCCACACGGCCGGCACCGGCGGCAGCAGCGACATCGGGGTCATGTAGTGGCAGTAGTCGACGAGGTCGACCAGCCGCAGCGCTCCGCCGCGCCAGTGCACGTCGTCCGTCCACCGGTCGTCGCTCGCGTAGATCGCGCAGATCGCCTTCAGGGCGGGCGGTTGTTCGCAGGCGATCTGCAGCGAGTTGAAACCGGAGTACGACGTGCCCCACATGCCGACGTTCCCGTCGCACCAGGCCTGATCGGCCAACCAGGCGATCACCTCGACCAGGTCGGACTGCTCGATCTCGGGGTACTCGTCGGTGCCTTCTCCCTCCGACGATCCCGTCCCGCGCAAGTCGAGCCGGCACACGGCGTACTGATGCTCGTCGCGCAGCTCCACGTAGGACTCGGCGTACGACGAGGTCAGGTCGTCCTTGCGGTAGGGGAGTGCCTCGAGCAGGCAGGGTTGTCGGCCGTTCGACTCGTCGGGGAGGTAGAGCGTGGCGGCCAGGCCCACGCCGTCCTTCATGGTGATCCGGACGTCGCGCTCAGTCCCCGACACGGCCGGCCTCCTGGAGCAGCTTCGTCAGCAGGACGGGGTCGAGACCCTCGCTGGTGTTGCCGTCGCGCCCGACCATGGTCGGTGACGCGAGCAGGGAGTTCAGCACCGACTCCTCGGCGGCGTCGACGACCGCCTCGAAGACGTCGTCGAGCGCGCGACCGGCGATCCGAGGTCCCTCCTCCGGGCGGCCGTCGCGATCGACCCGGGATGTCGTCGACGCGGCGAGGAAGATCTCGCCGCTCCCGTGGTGCCCCGTCGACCCGGTGCGCGCGAGCCCGAGCCCGATCCGCCGGGCCAGGCGGCCGCAGTCGGCGCCCATGACCGGCGCATCCGTCACGACGACACCGATGCACGAGCCCGCCGGGCGGCCACCCCCGTCGTCGTTCGGCACCAGCTGACCGACAGGGACACCAGCCACGGTCAGCCGCTTCTGCTCCCCGAAGTTGGTGAGCAGCAGGACGGCCACGGTGTGCCCGGCCGGGGTGATCCGTGACGCCGTACCGATGCCGCCCTTGAAACCCAGGCACGACATCCCGGTGCCGGCGCCGACCGGCCCTTCGTCGGGAGGCGTCGAGCTTCCGCGGGAGGCGAGTGCCTGCTGGTGCGACGCGCGCACGTCGCCTGCCTCGACCTGCATCACGCGACAGTCGTTGAGGAAGGAGTCATCGCACTCGCCGACCACCGGGATCACGACCTCCCCGGCGACGTCGGCGTCCTGGTCGATCGCGATCTGGCAGGCAGCGTCGTACACGCGTCCCAGCTGCATGGTCGAGGTGAGGTACACCGGCGTCTCGATCGTCGCCCACTCCGTGGCGGTGAGGAACCCGGTGCACTCGCCGGCGCCGTTCAGCACGGCACCGCCTGCGGCAAGTGGCCGGGTGTAGGCGTCCTCGGCCAGCAGAAGCGTCGTGACGCCGGTGCGTGCCGTTCCCCGGCCCTCCGGCGGCGCCGGCTCGTCGCGGACCAGCGTGGTGTGGCCGAGTCCGACGCCGGGAACATCGAGTACGGAGTTCGTCGGACCGGTCGGCAGGACACCGATGCGGATCCCGATCTCGCGGGCGCGGGGCATGCCGTCATCTTGCCCGAACCTCACCAAGTCGTGGTGGGATACTGACCCATGGATCAGTACGCCGCCCCCGTGGTCTGGTCGCCCACCACGCGCGACCACGACCCAAGACACGAGATCTGGGTCGGCGTGGCCACCGAAGGCACCGAGGTTGCGGAGCGCGTCGACACGATCCTCGAAGCGCTCCGGTCCGGGGGCCATCGGATCATCGAGGCTCACACCCATCCGGACGACGTGCTGCTGCAGGTCCACGACGCCGAGCTCCTCGACTTCCTCGCCACCTCGTGGACTCGCTGGGACGAAGGCCCGTACCTCGGGCTGGTCGGCCAGGACCGCGTGGTGCCCTACCTGTTCCCGACACCGGCGATGACTGGCGGTCTGCCTGCACGTCCCGCCGTAGCCGTTCATGCCGACGCCGGCCGGTTCGCCTACGACACGATGACTGTCGTCGGCCCCGGCACCTGGGACGCCGCCCGAGCAGCGACAGACTGTGCCCTGACCGCCGCGGAGCTGGTGGCCGAGGGCGAGCCGATTGCCTATGCGCTGTGCCGTCCGCCTGGCCACCACGCCACGCGCGCCGGCTTCGGTGGCTCCTGCTACCTGAACAACGCCGCCGTCGCCGCGCTGGCCCTGCGTGGGAGCTTCTCGCAGGTGGGGATCATCGACGTCGACGCACACCAGGGCAACGGCACGGCAGCGATCTTCTACGACCGCGCGGACGTGTTGTACGGGTCCGTCCACGTCGACCCCGGAGCCGGGTGGTTCCCGCACTACGTGGGCTACGCCGACGAGGTGGGCACCGGTGACGGTGAGGGCGCCACCCGGAACATCCCCCTCGCGGAAGGCACGTCGGACGAGGGTTGGCTGGACGCCGTGCGCGAGCTCGTCGCATGGGCGGTCGCGGGGGAGTGCACGGCACTGGTGGTTTCTCTCGGGGTGGACGCGGCGAAGGACGACCCGGAGAGTCCCCTGCTGGTCACCCGGGACGGCTACGAGCAGGCCGGCGCGATCGTCGGCACGGCCGGCTTGCCCACGGTCGCGGTGCAGGAGGGTGGCTACCACCTGCCGACACTGGGGCAGCTGGTGGCGGCGTACCTCTCCGGTCACTCCCGGTCGTGCCGGCGAGCCTGAGCGCCCCTTTCGTCAGGGAATGTCGAAAGCCGACTGTCTAGGAATGGGCGACTTTTCCCACTTGCTGACGAAACTCGGGCCATCTCGTGGCATCATCCGGACATGGCGCACGTGCTCTCCGGCCGGGCCGAGACCCCGACCCAGTCGCGGATCCTGACCTATGTCCGCGACGAGGGTCCCTTGTCGCGGATGGACCTCGCGAGCCGGTTGAACGTCTCCCGCACGACGGTGGCCGCCGAGGTCGGGCGATTGGTCGAGCTGGGCCTGGCCGAGGACGGCGGTCCGGCGGCATCCCGTGGCGGGCGCCGGTCGACGCTGGTCGACCTCGATGCCGGGCTCCGGTTCGTCGGGATCGAGCTCGGTGCGACCTCCATGAGGGTGGCCATGACCGACGGCCGGCTCAGCGTGATCGCCCGTGCGTCTTCTCCCGAAGCCGATATCCGACGGGGCCCAGAGGCGGTCCTCGGCGAGGCCATCGGCCTGGTCCGCAAGCTGCTCGCCGACCACGGGGTCGAGCGTCCGGCGGGCATCGGCATCGGCGTCCCGGGGCCGGTCGACTTCCACTCCGGCGTCCCGGTGTCACCGCCGATCATGCCGGGCTGGGACGGCTACCCGGTCCGCGATGCCCTGTCCAGGGAGTTCGGCACGCCCGTGCTCCTCGACAACGACGTCAACGTGATGGCGTTGGGCGAACAGCACAACGGCGTTGCCCGGTCCGCCTCTGACTTCCTGTTCGTGAAGATCGGCACCGGTATCGGCTGCGGCATCGTCGTCGGTCGGCATCTCTACCGTGGCGCCGACGGCTGTGCCGGCGACATCGGGCACATCCGCCTGGACCAGAACGGACCGGTCTGCGCGTGCGGCAACCACGGGTGTCTCGAGGCGTTCTTCGGTGGTGCCGCGCTGGCGAGGGACGCCACGGCGGCGGCCCGGTCCGGGCGATCCGGGATCCTGGCCCAGCTGCTCGAGGAGCACGGCGAGCTCACAGCCGAGCACGTCAGCACGGCGATCGGCCAGGGAGATGCCGTGGCCCTCCAGCTCGCTCGCGACGGAGGGCGCCGGGTCGGCTCCGTGCTGGCGTCCCTGGTCTCGTTCTTCAACCCCGGACTGATCGTCATCGGCGGGGGCGTGGCCGGGCTCGGACACGCCTTGCTGGCCGAGATCAGGAGTGTGATCTACCGCCAGTCACTGCCCCTTGCAACAGGCAACCTGCCGGTCGTGCTGAGTGAGCTGGGGGGCGACGCGGGGGTCATCGGAGCGGCCCGACTGATCAGCGACGCGGTGTACGCCACCGGGTAACGGTTGCGGAACTTTCGCAAATAACTTTCGAAATAGTCTTGCTCTCTTTCGATTTGGCGCCTAGGTTTCTGCGAACGGCGGGTGACAGCGGTCACATCGCGCGGCGGTGGAGGAAACCACGTGGTTGATGGTCAGGACGACGCGTCCGCGAGTGCCGTCGCCCCACCGGGCGCGGTCGCCGATGACCGGCCGTTGCTGGAGATGCGTGGCATCGTCAAGACCTTTCCCGGTGTCCGGGCGCTTGACGGCGTCGACCTGGTCGTCCGCCCCGGTGAGGTCCACTGCCTGCTCGGCCAGAACGGAGCCGGCAAGTCGACGCTGATCAAGGTGCTTGCCGGCGCGCACCGGCCTGACGAGGGCGAGATCCGCTGGCAGGGCGAGCCGGTCTCGCTCAGCACGCCCCAGACCTCGATCACCCTCGGCATCTCCACGATCTACCAGGAGCTCGACCTGGTGGCCGGCCTGACCGTGGCCGAGAACATCTTCCTGGGTCACGAGAAGTCGGTTGCGGGTCTCGTCAGGCGCATCGACACCCGGAAGGCCGCGCGCGCACTGCTGGCCCGGCTGGGGCACCAGGAGATCCGCGCGGACCGCGAGGTCGGCACGCTGCCCGCTTCGGGGCAGCAGATCGTCAGCATGGCCCGCGCCCTGTCCCACGACACCCGGCTGATCGTGATGGACGAGCCGTCGGCCGCGCTCGACCAGCAGGAGGTCAAGACGCTCTTCCGGGTGATCCGTGACCTGACCGCACAAGGCGTGGCCGTGGTTTACATCTCCCACCGCCTCGAGGAGATCCGTCAGGTCGGAGACCGGGTGACGGTCCTCAAGGACGGACGCACGGTCGCCACCGACCTGCCCGCCAAGAGCACGGCAACCCCCGAGCTGATCCGGCTGATGACCGGTCGCGACATCGAGTACGTCTTCCCAGACCGCCCGGCGCCCGACGACACGGCAGTGACCGTGCTCGAGGTCAAGGACCTCAGCGTGCCCAAGGTGTTCGCAGATGTGAGCTTCTCGGTCGCGGCGGGGGAGATCGTTGGTCTCGCCGGCCTGGTGGGTTCGGGCCGGTCGGAGATCCTGGAGGCGGTGTACGGCGCTCGCAGGCCGTCCAGCGGCAACGTGTCCGTCGACGGGAAGCGACTCCGGGCAGGGTCCGTAGGTGCCGCGGTGAAGGCGGGCATCGGCCTGGCACCGGAGGAGCGCAAGAGCCAGGGGCTGCTGCTCGACCAGGCCATCTTCCAGAACATCACGGTCTCCAGCCTCGGTCGCTTCGCCCGTGCCGGGTTCCTCAGCGGCTCGGCCGAGCGTGCCTCGGCCCTGGAGTGGACCCAGGCGCTCGACGTACGTCCGCCCGGCGTCACGCGCCCGGTGCGCACCCTGTCGGGCGGCAACCAGCAAAAGGTCGTCCTGGCGCGATGGCTCCTGCGTGATTGCCGGGTGCTGCTCCTCGACGAGCCGACCCGCGGCGTCGACGTGGGCGCGCGCAGCGAGATCTACGCGCTGATCCGCTCGCTCGCCGCCCGCGGACTGGCCGTGGTGGTCGTGTCCAGCGAGGTCGAAGAGGTCCTCGGACTGGTCGACCGCGTTCTTGTCGTCCGCGAGGGGCTCATCGTGCACAGCGGACCCGCAACGGAGATCGACGAGCACCGGGTCCTCGACCTGGTCATGGAAGGAAACGTGGCATGACTCAGGACCGAGAGATGACCAGGGGGACGCCCGCGCCTGAGACCGAGCAGGTCCAGGAATCGCTGACCGGCAGCGGCAACGAGCGGACCGGCGTCATGGGAGTCCTGCTGGGGACGGGCGTAGGGCGCAACCTGGGACTGGTCGTCGCCCTCTTCGTGCTCTGCCTCGTCGGCATTGCGACCGCCGGCGAGCAGTTCGCCAGCGTCGACAACGCGCTGACGATCCTGCGGCTCGCGGCGGTGATCGGCGTCGTCTCCGTAGGCATGACGTTCGTGATCACCGGCGGCGGGATCGACCTGTCGGTGGGAGCGATCGTGGCACTCGCTTCGGTGTGGTCGACGACCCTGGCGACGCAGTCGCTGGCTCGCGGTAACCACTGGACGGTGATAGTCCTCGTCGCCGTCATCGTGGGCATGGGCTGCGGTCTCATCAACGGAGTGCTGATCGCCTACGGCAGGGTCGTTCCCTTCATCGCGACGCTGGCCATGCTCGCAGCCGCTCGCGGCCTGGCCGAGATCATCGCCCAGCGACGGACCCAGATCGTGGACGTCCCCGGCTTCACCGACTTCTTCGGGCGAGACGTCCTGGGCATCCCCCTGCTCGTCATCATCTTCGCCGTGGTGGCGGTGGTCGGCTGGGTGGTGCTCAACCGCACCACGTTCGGGCGCCGTACCTTCGCGGTGGGCGGCAACCCTGAAGCAGCCCGGCTGGCCGGCATCAACGTCAAGCGGCACACGGTGGCCCTCTACGTCATCGTCGGGCTCTGCTGCGGCATCGCCGCGGTGATGATCGTCGCGCGGACCACGACCGGCTCCTCGACGCACGGCTTGCTCTACGAGCTCGATGCGATCGCCGCCGTGGTGATCGGCGGCACCCTGCTCTCGGGTGGTCGGGGCACCATCGTCGGCACCGTGCTCGGCGTCCTGATCTTCACGACGCTGTCCAACGTATTCACCCAGAACAACCTGTCCAGCTCGGCCCAGTCGGTGGCCAAGGGACTCATCATCGTCGTCGCGGTCCTGCTCCAGCAACGCCTCGCGGCGCGCAGCAACACCGGGAGCCCCTAGACCACGGGCGCCCCACCATCCGAACGTCCTCATCCATCGCCGTCACCAAGTTCTCGGACCATCAGAAGGAGCAGTCAATGTCCCGCACCACACCTCACCGCCGGCTCGCGCTGGTCACCGGAGCCGCCCTTGCCGGGGCGCTGTTCCTGTCAGCCTGCAGTACCGACACGGACGACACCGACAACAGCAGTAGCAGCAGCGGCGACCAGGCCAAGGCCACGTCGAAGAACGACGACCCGGGGAAGAAGGTCGTGATCGGTTTCTCCGGCCCGGCCGCCGACCACGGCTGGCTGGCAGCCATCAACAGCTCGGCCCTCGAGGAGGCGAAGAAGTACTCCGACGTGGAGCTCAAGAGCGCCGAGGGCACCAACGACGCCAGCCAGCAGATCAGCCAGGTCGAGACCTTCATCAACGACAAGGTCGACGCGATCGTGCTGCTGCCGACCGACGGCGCCGCGCTCACCGATGTCGCGACCAAGGCGATGGAGGCCGGCATCCCGGTCGTCAACGTCGATCGTGAGTTCTCCACCCCGTTCGCTGCCCGGACCACGGTCCTCGGCGACAACTACGGCATGGGGGTCTCGGCCGGAACGTACGCGTGCGGGGTGCTCGAGGAGAAGGGGATCGAGGACGGCGTCGTCGCCGAGATCGCCGGCATCGACGCGCTGCCGCTGACGCAGGACCGTTCGAAGGGCTTCAAGGACGCACTCAAGGGCTGTGGCCAGAACGTCGACAACCGGGTCGCGGCGGAGTTCACCGTCGAGTCCGGTGAGAAGGCGGCATCGAACCTGCTGCAGGCCGCTCCAAAGATCGACGTCATCTGGAACCACGACGACGACCAGGGTGTGGGCGTCAAGGCGGCGTTCGACGCCGCCAAGCGTGACGAGTTCACCTTCATCGGTGGCGCCGGTTCCTGCAACGCGATGCAGTGGATCAAGGACGGCGAGATGGGTGCCACGGTCATCTACCCGCCGACCCAGGCTGCCGACGGCATCCGGCTGGCCCGCCTCGTCGCACAGGACAAGGGTCTCTCCGACCTGGTCCAGGTGGCGGTCCCCAAGCGGATCGTGCTGAACGCTCCCGTGGTCACCAAGGACAACGTCGAGGACTACAAGGATCTCTGCTTCCAGTCCTGACAGACCGGGGTGGCCGGACCTCACACCTGGGTCCGGTCACCCCTCCACCGGAGACCTCGAACAAACGGACACCGAAGGACATCGCATGGACCCGCACGCCCCCCAGCTGGGTATCGGCATGGTCGGTCACGCCTTCATGGGGGCGGCCCACTCCCAGGCATGGCGCACGGCACCGCACTTCTTCGACCTGCCGTTGATGCCGCGGATGCTGGCGCTGTGCGGTCGTGACTCCACGCGGGTGGCTCAGGCGGCCGTCCGACTCGGGTGGGAGTCGACCGAGACGGACTGGCGACGGCTGGTCGCTCGCGAGGACATCGACCTCGTGGACATCTGCACACCCGGCAACACGCACGTCGAGATCGCGGTGAGTGCGCTGGACGCCGGCAAGCACGTGCTGTGCGAGAAGCCCCTCGCGAACACGGTGGCCGAGGCCGAGCTGATGGCGGCGGCGGCAGAACGGGCGGCACTGAAGGGCGTTCGTTCGATGGTGGGGTTCACCTACCGTCGTACGCCGGCCATCGCACTCGCCCGACGACTCGTGGAGCAGGGACGCATCGGCGAGATCCGCCACGTGCGTGCGCAGTACCTCCAGGACTGGCTCGCCGACCCGTCTGCGCCCATGAGCTGGCGCCTCGAGAAGGAGCAGGCGGGATCTGGCGCACTGGGCGACATCGGTGCGCACATCGTGGACCTGACGCAACACATCACCGGTGACCGCATCGTCACCGTCAACGGGCTGCTGGAGAGGTTCGTGATGCAACGCCCGTTGGCGGAGCCGGGCTCCGGCGCCCTGCTCGGTGGTGAGGCGGTGAACGGCGTCGGGCAGGAGCTCGGCGAGGTGACCGTCGACGACACGGCAGCCTTCCTGGCGCGGTTCGGTGGAGGTGCCGTCGGGGTGTTCGAGGCCACCCGCTTCGCGACCGGCCGCAAGAACGCCATCCGGCTCGAGATCAACGGCTCCCGAGGGAGCATCGCCTTCGACTTCGAGGACATGAACGTCCTGGAGTTCTTCGACGCGGACGAGTCTTCGGACGCAGCCGGCTTCCGGCGGATCCTGGTCACCGAGCCGACGCACGCCTACGCCGGTAGCTGGTGGCCGCCGGGTCACGGCCTGGGCTACGAACACGGCTTCACCCACCAGGTGGTCGACCTGGTGACGGCGATCGGCAGTGGGGAGCAGCCCCTGCCGTCCTTCGCCGACGGCCTGCAGGTCCAGCGCGTGCTCGACGCCGTGTCACGCAGCTCGGCGGCCGGAACCTGGCAGTCAACGGCGGCAGGCGACGAAGAGCTGCTCGGCGCACACTGAGCAGCACAACCGAAAGGACCCCACGATGACCCGACCCATCACGCTCTTCACCGGTCAGTGGGCCGACCTGCCCTTCGAGGAGGTCTGCCGACTCGCGTCCGGTTGGGGGTACGACGGACTGGAGATCGCCTGCTGGGGTGACCACCTCGACGTCTGGCGCACCGTCGAGGACGACGCCTACCTGGCGAGCAAGCAGGAGGTCCTCGCGAAGTACGACCTGAAGGTGTGGACGATCTCCAACCACCTGACCGGCCAGGCCGTCTGCGACGACCCCATCGACGAACGGCACCACGGCATCCTGCCCAGCCGCATCTGGGGCGACGGGGACGCGGCGGGAGTGCGCGGCCGGGCCGCCGAGGAGATGAAGATGACGGCTCGCGCCGCCCGCCGGCTAGGGGTAGACACCGTTGTGGGCTTCACCGGCTCCGCCATCTGGAAGTACGTCGCGATGTTCCCGCCGGCCACCCAGGAGATGGTGGACGCCGGCTACCAGGACTTTGCCGACCGGTGGAACCCGATCCTCGACGTCTTCGACGAGGAGAGCGTGCGGTTCGCCCACGAGGTGCACCCTTCGGAGATCGCCTACGACTACTGGACGACGGTGCGAACTCTCGAGGCCGTCGGCCATCGCGAGTCGTTCGGACTGAACTGGGATCCGTCCCACTTCGTCTGGCAGGACCTCGACCCGGTCTCGTTCCTCTGGGACTTCCGCGACCGGATCTACCACGTGGACTGCAAGGACACGAAGCTCCAGGTGGGCAACGGCCGCAACGGCCGGCTCGGGTCGCACCTCGCCTGGGCGGACCCGCGCCGGGGCTGGGACTTCGTCTCCACCGGCCATGGCGACGTGCCCTGGGAGCAGTGCTTCCGGATGCTCAACACCATCGGCTACGAGGGACCGATCTCCGTCGAGTGGGAGGACGCGGGCATGGACCGCCTGCGCGGCGCGCCCGAGGCGCTGGAGTTCGTGCGCTCGCTGGCGTTCGACCCGCCGTCGGCGGCCTTCGACTCCGCGTTCGCCTCCAGCGACTGAGCTGTCAGCCGCCGTAGGGAACGGTGATGATCTCGAGGATGTGGCCGTCGGGGTCGTCCCAGTAGAGCCCGCGGCCGCCGTCCTCGTTGTTGATCTCGCGCGGGTGTCGCTTGAAGGGATCGGCCCAGTAGCTCAGGCCGCGGTCGACGATCCGGCCGTGGATCTCGTCGAACTCGGCCTCGCTCACCATGAATGCGTAGTGCTGCGGGTGCGGGGTGCCGTGGTCGTCGGCGTAGTCGAGGGAGACGTCGTTGGCGACCTGGACGACCACGAACGGGCCATACGTCGTCGGCTGGTCGAGCCCCAGGATGTCGACGAGGAACTGTGCCGAGGCGTGCTTGTCGCTCACCTTCACGATCGTGTGGTTCAACGAGACGCTCATGTCTGATCTCCCATGTGTGATCGGGTCCGGGACTCGGTGCCCATCGAACCCCCGGACGCCTCGTGAGTCCAACCCCCGGCCTGAAAGAGTGGGGGGCATGGCTGAACACGCGACCATCCCGACGTACACGCTGAACGACGCGAACACGCTGCCCGCGATCGGCTTCGGCACCTACCCGCTCAAGGGCGAGGACGGCGTCAAGGCGATCCTGAGTGCGCTGGAGTGCGGCTACCGACTGCTCGACACGGCGGTCAACTACGAGAACGAGACCGAGGTCGGGGAGGCTTTCCGCCGGTCCGGGCTCCCGCGCGACGAGGTGCAGGTCGCGTCCAAGCTGCCGGGCCGCCACCACGCGTACGACGAGGCGGTCGCATCGGTGCACGCCTCGCTCGACCGGCTGGGGCTCGACTACATCGACCTGCACCTCATCCACTGGCCCAACCCGAGCGTCGACAAGTACGTCGAGGCGTGGCGAGCCCTGGTCGATGTGCAGCGGGAGGGACTGGTCCGGTCGATCGGAGTCTCCAACTTCACCGAGGACCACCTGATGCGCATCATCGACGACTCGGGCGTGACCCCGGCGGTCAACCAGATCGAGCTGTACCCGCTGTTCCCGCAGCCCGAGATGCGCAGCGTCCACGAGCGACTCGGCATTCGCACCGAGGCCTGGAGCCCCATGGGCAAGCGGAATGCGCCTCTTGGGGAGGACGCGATCACCGCGCCCGCGACGAGGCTGGGCGTCACGCCGGTTCAGGTGATCCTGCGCTGGCACGTGCAGCTGGGCTCGTTGCCGATCCCGAAGTCGGCCAACCCCGAGCGTCAGCGCCAGAACCTGGATGTCTTCGGCTTCGAGCTGACCGACGACGAGATGGCCGCGATCTCCGGTCTGGCCAAGTCTGACGGCCGGCGCTTCGGTGGGGACCCCAACTCCCACGAGGAGATGTGACCGGGGTCGGGCCGGCCCGTGATTCTCAGCTCGGGTCGGGTACCCCTTTGAGTACACAATCGTCAGTCGCCTGGGTGCATTCGGGGGTGAATACGCGATGAGCGACCAACAGCTGGTGTCCGGTGTGGAGATCTCCAGGCCGGAGAAGGAGCTGATTCCCGCGGCAGGTCCGGCCGCCGCGGTGACGAAGCTCGACCTGGCCAGCTACTACGCCGGCGTCGCGCCGGCGATGATGCCGTTCCTGCGCGGCCGACCGGTCAACATGCAGCGCTTTCCCGACGGCATCAGCGGCCCCTCGTTCTTCGAGAAGAAGGTGCCGGGTCACTTCCCGGACTTCGTCGACACCATCGAGGTGAACACCGCCAACGGCGACCAGCACCAGGTCGTCGCGGGCGACGAGCGAAGTCTCGTCTACCTCGCCAACCAGGCCTGCATCACCCCGCACACCTGGCTGAGCACCACCGACGACCTCGAGCGCCCAGATCAGCTGGTCTTCGACCTCGACCCGTCGGTCCCGGGGCTGGCGGCGGTACGCCGGGCGACCCGGCTGGTGGGTGACCTGCTCGACGACCTCGGTCTGACCACCTACCTGAAGACCACGGGGTCCCGCGGCTACCACGTGCTCGTTCCACTCCGTCGGGCGTGGACCTTCGACGAGGTGCGCGCCTTCGCCCACAAGGCGGCCGAGGTGCTCGTCCACAGGGAACCCGACCTCTTCACGCTCGAGGCCCGCAAGGACAAGCGCGGCGACCGGGTCCTGGTCGACGTGCAACGCAACGGCTACGGCCAGACCGCCGTCCCGCCGTACGCCGTGCGCGCCCGGCCGCGGGCGCCCGTGTCGGCCCCGATCCACTGGGACGAGCTATCGCGGGTCAAGCCCGACCAGTACACGATCAGGTCGATCGGCCGTCGCCTCGGGCGTTCTGGTGACCCGTGGAAGGGCCTGCGGCGCCGAGCGCAGGGGCTGGACAAGGCAGGGGAGCGGCTGCGCAAGCTGCGCGGCTGAGCGTTCGCCTCAGCCGTCCTCGAAGTCCTCGTTGGTGCGGCCGCTGAGCACCGACTCGTTCTGCGTCTCGGTCGGGACGCGTCGGCGGTCGGCTCCCTCGTCGTCGACCTTGACGAGGAGCCAGTTGGCGTCGTCACCACCCATCCTGGTGTGCGTGAGCGCGAAGGCCCCGGTGAGCTTCTCGCCGTGCAGGACCACCTTGATGTGTCCGCCGTCGAGCGCCTCCGCCGCGGAGACCTGTTTCCCCTTGACCCGGGTGATGTTCTCGAACGGACCGATGTCCCAGACGACGACGGTGCCCGCGCCGTACCCCTCGCCGAGGCGTCCCTCGAAGTCGATGTAGTCGAGCTGGTGGTCCTCGACCCTGTGCGCCAGCCGCTTGTCCCTCGGGTTCAGGGACGGCCCCTTGGGCACCGCCCATGACACCAGCGCGCCGTCGATCTCGAGGCGGAAGTCGAAGTGCAGGTTGGTTGCGTCATGACGCTGCACCACGAAGCGCGGCAGGTCGTTGCGGCGGCTGTCGCTCATGGCTGGACCAGTACCCCGTGCAGCCGTTCTGCCTGCGGCAGTCGCCGGCGCCGCATCATGTGCAGCAGGACCAGGCCGGACGCGCAGGCGGCGAAGACGCACCACAGGGAGACGAAGGCCTGGACGTACGCGACGGCCACGACCGTGAGGCCGACCAGGTTGAGCCATCCGAAGGCGACGATGGAGCGGTAGCCGGAGAGCACGAAGGGACCGATCACGGCCACGATGTAGGGCAGTGCCCACAGGTCGCCATGGGGTATCGCGGTGTCGTACTCGATCGCGTGCGGGTGCACGATGACGCTGAACGGTTCGGCGATCAGCGCCCAGCCGAGGTAGGCCGTGACCACCGCCCCCAGGGCCACGAACGGCGCCACTCGCTGGCGTGCTCCCCGGGGCTCGAGGAGCAGAACTGCGATCGGCACCAGGGTCGGGAGCACCGGCAACGCGTACACCAGGTAGGCCATTGCGCCCGCGTGCTGCACCTCCGCGGAGACCCGACCATCCACACCCGCCCAGACCACCGCCTCGACGAACTGGTGGAGCGCGAACAGCAACGGGAGCGCGGCGAACGGCACCTCGCGGACGTGCCGGACCTCGCGCAGCGATGCCACGGCGACGGGAAGGATGAGCAGCCCCACGGTCACGTCCGCCTCGACGGAGAAGCACATCGGCTGGCCTCTGTTCGTCGACGCTGGAAGATGGTGACTCGCACCTTACGGCCCTGGCGGGGTTGCCCCGTCGTGGACGGGGGAGCATCGTGGGGATCGGGTGTACGGAGGTGCGCGATGCACGCAGACGTGGGTGACCAGCTGGTCATCGAGAGCAACAGGGTGGACTCTCCGCGGAAGGTCGGCGAGATCCTCGAGGTGCAGGGACAGGACGGCGCTCCGCCGTACTTCGTGCGCTGGGCCGACGGCCACGAGGGCCTCACCTACCCGGGTGCCGACGCGCACGTGGTCCCGCAGTAGTGACGTTCCCTGAGTCACGGCGGGAAAGTTTTCGCGCGACTCGTTGGGGTTGGTACCGGCCTGCGCGCTTTTGGTCCCGTTGCTGCACCCCGTAGCCGGGTCTAGCCTCGAAAAACGGGTGGCCCGAGGGGCACGGGCCAGATCTGATCAAGACGCCGCGGTCACCGCTCGGCTTCGCCACCTGAGGGAAACTCTCGAAGGGGCGGGACATGGCCGACGACAACACATCCAAGCGCAGCGCGGCGAAGAAGAGCACGTCACGATCCAGGAACACCAAGAGCACCCAGGAGAACCCTGAGCTCAGGGCGTCGGACGACGTCCGAACCGCCATCATCGCGGGCCAGGCGTTCAGCACCAAGGCGGTCCAGTACGCCGTCATCGACGGCCGCGCGATCTTCGAGGGTGACATCGACCTCGGCAGCGTGGAGGAGGTCGAGAAGAGCAACGACGCGATGCGGGGCATCACGGTCGAGGAGGCCGTGGTCATCACGGGCAGCCAGTTCCGCTGGCCGGGCGGGGTGGTGCCCTATGACATCGACCCGGCCATGCCCGACCAGCAGCGGGTGCACGACGCTATCGCGCACTGGGAGCAGAACACGGTGATCCGGATGCCGCTGCGTACTGCTGCGAATGCTGCCAGCCACCCGAACTGGGTGCACTTCGTGCACGGCGGCGGCTGCTCCTCGGCGGTCGGAATGCAGGGCAACGGCGCCCAGAACATCTCCCTCGGCACGGGCTGCGACGCCGGGCGCGGCATCCACGAGATCGGTCACGCCATCGGGCTGTGGCACGAACAGAGCCGCGAGGACCGCGACATGTTCGTCACCATCCACTGGCAGAACATCGAGGCCGGCAAGGAACACAACTTCAACCAGCACATCGCCGACGGGGACGACGTGGGTGCCTACGACTACGGCTCGATCATGCACTACGAGCGGAAGGCGTTCTCCAAGAACGGGCAGGACACGATCACCCCGACCAACCCTGCGAGCGCGCAGATCGGTCAGCGGGTCGCGTTGAGCCAGGGGGACCTCGCGGCCGTGGCCAGCATGTACGGCTCTCCGCCCGTCGTGGGCAAGCAGGTGCTCGACCCGCCGCACGGAGGGGTCAAGAAGGTCCTGGACGACCGCCCGGGGCGCAAGCAGGTCCTCGACCCGCCCACCGGCGGCATCAAGAAGGTCCTGGACGACCGCCCAGTGCCGAAGACCCTGCTCGACCCGCGGCCGCCGGCGTTCAAGAAGGTGGTGGACGACACCGTGGTGATCCCCCAGCCCCCGATCGGGCCGCCCATCGGCCCGCTGCGCCCAGGCGGACTGTCACCCTTCCTGCTGGCATCGGGTCACCACGCGGCCATCGGAGGCGCGGGCGACCCGGGGGAGAGCTCGAGGCCGCCCTCGGTGCCGCACTCGCCGAGGCCGCCGCGGCCGTCGACGAGGCCAGGCGCAATGTCGTCGCCCTCCAGACGACGCTGAGCTGGGCGATCGCGCAGCTGACCCAGGCTCAGGAGAACTACGTCGCCCTCGCGGCGTCCCTCCAGGGGTGACTGAGTGATTCTGCTCGTCTCCCACGAGGCAGACGACCACCTCGCCCCGGTCCTGGCCGAGCTCGGCCGGATCGGGAGCGAGTCGGTCGTCGTCGACACCTCGCGGATCCCGTCCTCGACGGCGATGTCGGCCGCCCACTCCTCGGTGGGCGACCGGTGGCGGCTGCGAACCGACGACGGCTCCTGGCTCGACCTTGAGGACTGTCGTGCGGGCTGGTGGCGCCGCGCCCTGCCCGCCGGGCACGACCCACGTATCGCCGATCCGGAACAGGCGACGTGGGCCCTGAACGAGACCTACGAGGCGATGAGCGGCTTCTGGGATGCCGTGCCGATCACCTGGGTCAGCCCTCCGCGGGCGATCGAGACCTCGATGATGAAGACCTGGCAGCTCCCGGCCGCCCGATCGGCCGGCCTGGAAGTTCCGGAGACTCTGATCACGAGCGACCCCGAGGAGGCGCGGGCGTTCATCGACCGCATCGGTCTCGGACGGGTGATCTGCAAGGCGTTCTCCGCGACGCCCGACAACTGGCGCGAGACCAGGTTGCTCGGCGCGGCGGAATACGCACTGCTCGGCCAGGTGGCGCTGGCGCCCGTGATCTTCCAGGAGTTCGTCCCAGCGGAGGTGGACCTGCGCATCACCATCGTGGGGGAGGAGTTCTTCGTGGCCGCCATCCACTCCCAGGAACTGCCGTACGCGCTCGACTTCCGTGTCTTCCTGGACACCGGCACGCGGGTCCGGATGACGCCGACCACGCTGCCGGCCGAGGTGGAGGAAGGGTTGCTCAGACTCCAGAAGCAGGCCGGGCTGCGCTACGGGGCGATCGACATGCGGCGTACGCCGGACGGGCGGCACGTCTTCCTCGAGGTGAACCCTGCGGGACAATGGCGCTTCGTCGAGGAGGTCACGGGTCAGCCGATCACGGCAGCGATGGCGAGGCTGTTGACCGACCTCGACCGAGTGTGAGGAGCAGGCATGGCGAGGGTCTCCGTGCAGATCGAGTGGCCACCCGGGCTCACGAGCCTGCCGCCAGACACTCGAGCGAGAGTGACCCTCGAGGACGCAACCCGGGCCGACGCGTCGTCGGTGGTCGTGGCCGAGACGGTGCTCGACGACCTCGACCTGAGCCGGCCGGCCGTTGCCGAGCTCGACGCCGGTGAGGTGGACCCTGCGGCCAACCTGGTGGTCCGGGTGCAGGTCGCTCCTGGTTCCCGGAAGGCTCTCGGCATCGAGCTGGGCGACCTGATCAGCACCCAGTCACACCCGGTGCTGACTCGCGGATTCGGCGACTCGGTCGTCGTACCGCTGCACCAGGTCTCCTGAAGGTCGCAGGGTTCGGTGGCGTGCCTGCGGGTACCGGGGTGTGCCCACCCCGAGGAGACCTCATGTCCACAGACGCCATCGTGTTGCTCAAGAACGACCACAAGGAGATCCGCAAGACCTTCCGCGACTTCCAGAAGGCAGGAGAGAACGCCTTCGCCGCAAAGGGCAAGCTCGTCGACAGGATGATCGAGCTGCTCACGGTGCACACCTACATCGAGAACGAGGTCATGTACCCGCGGGTGCGTGAGCTGCTTCCGGAGGTGGAGGACGACGTCCTGGAGTCCTACGAGGAGCACCACGTGGCCGACGTCCTCGTCATGGAGCTGGCGACGATGAAGCCCGACGACGAACGCTTCACCGCCAAGACCACGGTCCTCATCGAGAACGTCGAGCACCACATCGAGGAGGAAGAGGAGGAGTGGTTCCCCAAGGTGCGCGAAGGTCTGGGCCGAAAGGTCCTCCAGGACCTCGGCGCCGACATGCTCGAGGCGAGGAAGAAGGCACCGAAGCGCCCGTCGCAGCCGAAGGCGCTGAAGAAGGCGTTCGACGCGCTCACCGCCTGAGGGCTGGTCTGGGCCGATCACGGGCCGCTATTGGAGGTCGCGGTCCATCGGGGCCATGCTGGACGGGTGACCCAGACCGCGTCCCCGGAAGAGATCGCGCGGGTGCCCGAACCCGGCGACGGGCAAGAGCGCGAGCTCCTGCTCGGCTGGCTGGCCTTCCACCGCAACGCCCTCGAGGCCAAGTGCGCCGGGCTCAGCGACGACCAGCTCGTCGAGCGTTCGGCGCCACCGTCGTCGCTGAGCCTGCTCGGGCTGGTGCGGCACATGGCCGAGATGGAACGGGTCTACGGAGTGTGGGGCAACTGCTGTGCGAGCGAGCTCGTCTTCGTCTGGGGTCAGTACGACGACGACGGCCCCGACCACGACTTCGACTGCGACGCCTCGCAGGTCGCGGCTTCCATGCGCGCCTGGCGTGACGAGAAGGCGAGCACGGACGGTGTCGTCCGCGGCCTCGACCTCGACGACTCCCGCGGCGCCAACGGACGCAGCGTGCGGTGGAACCTGCAGAAGCTGGTGGGCGAGTACGCGCGCCACAACGGGCACGCCGACGTGATCCGTGAGCGGATCGACGGGGTCACGGGGGAGTAGAACCTCTTCGGTGGTTGGGCGGCATGTCCGCGCCACGCTTCACGGAGCCGGGCCATGGGACGATCGAGTGTGCCAGCAAGGTGGTCTCTTCGCGTTGGACTTGCGTGGCTCCTCGTGGTGGTCGGGGCAGCCTGGTACCTGGGCCGCGAGGACGTCTTGATGCCAGGGCTGGTCATCGGACTGGTCTTCGTGATCTCGCTCGCGCTGGGAGCAGCCCTCATGGCCGAGCATCGAAGGTGGCTGCTGGTTGTCGTGGCCGGTTTTGGGGGCGGCCTTGTCGCCACGCTGGTGTTCTCGATGTCGATCTTCTCCCGTCCCAACGGATTGGATTCCTACTACCCACAGTTCGTCTTCGTGGAATTCTCCGGCTTTCTACTGGTGCCACTCGCGATCGGGGCGATCCTGGGATTGCGCGCACGTCGTACCCGACTGGTCGGCCTCGGGATCCTCACCTGCGCCACGGTGGCCGCGGCGGTGACCCTGACAGGTGCGACAGAAACGCCAGAGGGGCAGCTGGCTGACATCGCGGTGGAAAGCTCGACGCCCGTCTACTACGCGGGCCGAAGCTTCCACGGCCACGACCTCGCGGACGCGGTGATCTTCACGCAGGACGCCGAGTCGGGAAGTGACACCGACCGCAGCTTCGATCCGGGAGACCGACTCGACGTCGGCTACGGCAGGACCTGCGGGTCCTTCACTGGTGAGATCTGCGGCGACGTGCTCGACATCCAGATGCATCGGGGGCGGTTTCCGCAACCGAGCGACTGCATCCTGCGCGTCGAGGGTCCCCGCGGAACCCTCTTGATGCGTGAAGGGTTCGGCTCCTGGGTCGCCTTCACCGGTGACCTGACCTTGCGCGTGGAGGACATCAGTAGAGAGGACATGGTCGACCTGGTGAACGCCCTGCGCCCCGCCGGAGATCGAGCGGCCCAGTCGGGTGGGGAACTTCCCCCGCCTTCCGCCGACGCGCGACGTCTTGTCCAGGACAGCTGTCTCGAAGCCGAGCTCGCCGAGTCGGGGGGCCGGACCAGGTGACACCGGCGGGCCAACTGCGGCAGATGCGGGGATGACCACCCGGATCGCAGCAGTTCCGGATGGCCGCAGCGAACGCTCCGCATGAGCGGACGTTCCCGTGTGACTCAGAGGCCCATGAGTGACGCCGCTCGTCTGTACCTCTCGGCTTCGGCGTCAGGATCTACCGTTGCGAGGCCTGCCAACAGCAGTTCGTTGGTCGTGACCAGTCGGAACAGAAGGGCGCGTGCCACAGCCGTCACCGACACCCCCACCTCTTCAAGCAAGGAGGCTGAGGCACCGTGCCAGCAGAGGGCATCGGCTATCACTACTCCTTCGGCGTACTCGGGCGGTCGCCAGTACGGCGAGATGTCGATGACGGCAGGCGGTGCCCCGGGCTCAAGAATCACGTTGCCGGTCAGATCGCCATGGACGATCTGCGACGGCCCCAAGGGACGCGATGCATGCTGAAGCAAGCGAGCGACCGCAGCGAACTCCTGACGCAAATTGGAGGGTTGGTCCCCCCAGGCGACACGGTCGGCGGTCGCCCACGGGCCCGTCCGGGTCGTAAGGCTGTCAGGGCGAGGCAAGTGCCTGACCATCCGATGGAATGCCCGACCTGCTTGGATGATGTCGCTCCAGGTG
Organism: uncultured Actinomycetota bacterium; assembly: GCA_963742785.1. Taxonomy (GTDB): domain Bacteria; phylum Actinomycetota; class Actinomycetes; order Propionibacteriales; family Nocardioidaceae; genus Marmoricola. The sequence continues at coordinate 2,162,728 of CAVUNI010000004.1, read as the reverse complement.
GACGGCTGCCGGAAATCCGGATGCGAGCCTTCTACCCACTGCTTTGCCGACCACCCGTCACAAACCCATTCACCGTTCACGGTGGGGACCGGCGCAGAGATGCGAATCCCGTCGGGCCGCAGGTTGCTCAACTCGTGGGCAAGCCACTCATAAGCCGGACCACCTTCCGGCTTCAGCACTAGGCCACCCGCCCGCCACGACGTGCCTTGGCCTCCAGACAGGGGAAGCGGCGAGTCCACGCCAAACGCACGCAGCACCTTCGCTGGCACCGGTCTGTTCACAGACGGACTGTACATACGGCCTAGGACAGCGAAGCGGTTGAAAGTCTTCAGCTCCGGAGGATGCTCTCCAGGTTCTCGGCGACCTGGATCAGTTCCGAGGCCCGCTGCTGTTGGCCGGCCGTCGCGAACGTCGCTGAGGCCGACCGGAGCTCGGCGACCTCTCGCTCCACCAAGGCACGCTCGTCATCGGCGGAGAGGGTACGGCGCGGCGCCTCGGCGGCGCCGAGACCGGCGGCCGCACCGGCGATGTGCTCTGACGTGGCGGCCATTGTCCCGTGCTGAGTCACCGGCAGTGCCTCGGCGTTTTCAAGGGCAGCGAGGACGCTGCGTATCGTCCCGGCCGTCTGCCGGTCACGGGCACGCATGGCCGCCGTTAGACGGTTCCGAAGCTCGACACGGATCGGTGAGGTCATGATCAGAACCTAACCGCCCAGAGCCGAGTGCTCATCGAGATGCCCGCGCGGATCGCGGCATGTCCGGACGGTGCATTCGCCGGCACGCAGGGCTCAGGCTTGCTCGGGGGAGCGGATGCGGCTCATAGTGATGGCGCCGATGGGCAAGATGACGGCTGAGTAGTACACGCGCCACAGCAGGACGGAGGCGATCAGGGCGTCGTCGTCGGCACTGCTGAGTTCCGCGAGGGCGACGATGAGGACGGTGTCCACTACGCCCAAGCCGCTGCCGGTGATGGGGAAGACTGCTCCGGCCCAGAAGGCTATTGCGAACGCTGCAAACGCCTCCGCGGCCGACAGGGTGCTGGTGGAGACACCTAGGTATCGCAGACACGCATAGAGGAGCAGGTAGGTGGTTAGCAAGTTGAGTGCTACGCCGGTCGTGCCCCTGCGCCAGCCCTCCTGGAGGATGGCCAGTGCCTGGTGGCGAAGCTCGACCGCCCGCTGCGGGACGTTCTGCGTGGCGTCGCGATGCCGGCGGCGCCCAAGCCAGGCCAGGGGTCGCTCGGCTCGTACCCCCAGTTTGCGAGCTGACTGGTCTGTGCGGAGCAGGAAGTAGGCCGCCAGCGAGAGGAGCGCCGTGATGAGCAGCGCCAGCGCAGCCGCGATGATGATCCTGCCGTCTACCTCCCCCGAGACCACCAGCACCATCAGCGCGACCGGTGGCAACAAGAACCTGCCCATCATCGGGAAGAGGAATGACCCGATGGCCGCCAACCTGGAACTGTCGGTCGTGTAGCCCTCGGCGCGGAAGCATCGGTACTGCACCAGGCTGGCGGTGGGAGGCGGGAGCAGCTGGCCTGCAAAGTTGGAGGACAGGAAGGCGAGGCTGCCTCGCCACAGGCTCAGGCCGGGCAAGAAGGCTCGGTACATGAGTGCTTCTGAGGGGACTCGGGCCAGCGCTATGACGAGCAGGACCGCGAGCTCTGGGGGATCGAGTTGGGTGAGGGCCTGCCACACCTCGTCGTAGTCGATTACCTGCGGCAGCACCCAGACGAAGATGATGACCAGGGCCACGACCATGACGGCGATCCGAAGGAGTCGCCGCCACGGCGGTGGCGACTTGGTGATGGCCTGTTGGTCAGTCACACGCCCACCTTTGGCTCCGACGGCACACCCTTCGAGACTGTGGCCCTCTCCTGCGCAGACGGCCTCCGATGGACGCGCCCGTGCCCGACGCGGCGTTCAAGGCTTGGCTCAACCGTAGGAGGCTTTGTGGACAGGGGGTGGCTTCCAATCGCCGGTGAGGGCCTCGCGTTTCGGTGCGTAGAGCCGCATGGTGATACCCATCGGACCTGCGGGGGCTGGGAGCCAGTTCGCCTCGGCGTCTGGGCCGGGGTTGGCTTGCTGGATGTAGAGGTCCAGAGAGCCGTTGGCGTTGTAGGTCAGGGGGTCGCGGTTGCCGATGGCGAACCGGTCTATCTCGTTGGCGACCTGGAAGCCCTCGGCGTCGTACATGGTGATCGACCAGAAGGCACCGACGGGTGGTAGGTCGTCGGCCTCGTAGTGGATGACGTAGTTGGTGCTCCCGCTGGGGGGTTCACCGTCGTCGTCCGCTAGGAGGACCGGGTAGATGGCGTCCTCAGGTGGGTTGGCTCCAAGTCCGACAAGGGCGACGAGGGCGCGTTTGAGGTAGTAGTTGCCGTAGGTCTGGACGCTCCACCCGTTGATGGGGGTACCCGCCTTGGCCAAGGCGAGAGCCAGGGCGTCGCGACCTTCTTGGACGCCGGCGTCGATCTCCGCGAGGTCATCTCGATCGAAGCGGGAGACGTCGATGTCCTGGCCAGGCACGATGCCGAGCAGGGCCAGTCGCGCGTGCTGGGAGAAGTCGGTGGCGTGTGGCGGAATGGTTCCCAGCAATCGAGCCGCGTGGGAAAAGAGGTCCACTGCCGCCATGGCGTCCACCAACCGCAACGGCTCGGTGGCGGTATCGACATCGGACTCCCGGGAGTGTTCCGGCCCTTCCGACGGCGCGATGGTGCGCCATCCGTCCTGGAACGCGTTGACTGCCCCGTAGTCGTTGGGTCCGTTGGTCTGGGTGCGCCCGATGATCCACACGACGGGAGTGGGAGCCACGACCAGCGTCACCCCGTCCGGGGCGCGGCTGGTGTAACCGGGCGCGACGATGAGGAAGTCTTGGCCCGCGGTCCCGGTCGTTCGCTTGCCGGGGTTGGCGAACACATCGGTCCACATGTCCAGCATCGGCATCACGTAGTACCGCTCGCCGCTGCGGGGCACGTGGATCTGCACGGACCGTGGGACAGGTCGAGCCAGGCGTTCGAATCCAGCGTGTCGAAGTTCGGACGCACAACAGTACGAAACTCAGCCGGCGGGAACTCACGCACGTGATGGAACTCGTTGGGCGGCCCGAAACCGGCCCGGAAGCCCGCCGCTTCTCCGGTCATCTGTCGCCGGGTGAGGTCCATCAACACCAGCGGACAAAAGTACAGATAGGCCTCGTGACTCAGCGTCTGTAGATCACTCGACAGCGTGCTCACAAAGGGACTCCTCGGGCCAGGGTGGAATCTAGGCAGTCACGCAACACCGTGGTTGTTTGCGGCTTCTGAGAGTAGACGGTCGAGGACTTCGGCGGGGGTCTGGAACGCGTGGCGTTTGCGGGGGGTCTGGCGTTGAGCCCGGCGGCGAAGTCGTCCAGCAGTCCGGGTCCGTAGAACGACAGATCGCTGCCCTTGGGCAGGTATTGGCGCAGCAGTCCATTGGTGTTCTCGTTGGATCCGCGCTGCCAAGGTGAGTGCGGGTCGCAGAAGTAGATCTCCAGCCCGGTGGTCTCGGCGATGGCGGCGTGGTTCGCCATCTCGATGCCTTGGTCCCAGGTCTGGGACAGTGTCAGTTGCTTTGGCAGGGTCGCGATCTTCGCGACAAGTGCTTCTTGGACTGCGACGGCGCGCGGCGTTCTCCTTCGCGGCGCCGGGGCTTGCACATGGAGCGTCCGGTGCGCAGATAACGGGTCAGTTCGCGCTTGAGACCACCGCGGGCCTGCACGAACAGCGACTGGTAGATCGTCTCGGTCGACACCCACATCTCCGGTTGGTCGGGGAAGTCGACCTTGAGTCTGCCAGCGATCTGCTCGGGGCTCTTGCGACGCTTCAGCCGTGCCTGCACCTCACCGCGAAGGGCCAGATTCTGGCCAGCTTCGCTGCTCGCGGCGCAGCTCGGGCCCTGTCGGCTTTGGCCTGACCGACCGAGGCTCGATACCCCCGAGACGTGGCGCGGTCCAGCTCGCGGCTACTCGTGGCCGGATCCCGCCCCAACCGGCGGGCAATCTCACGCACGCCGTGACCGCCATGGTCCAACGCCGCGATCTCCTCGCGCTCCGACCACGACAGATACCGACCAGCCAAGCCCGCAGCGCGAGTGGGGTTCACCCCGCCAGCCTTCCGGAAAGTCCGCCTGCCCCACGTCTCGGACATGCCAGCACCCAACGCCGCGTCCTCGATGCTCAACCCGCCACGCACGTCGGCCCAGAACCGCCGATCGAACTCCAACGGATGCTTCGGACGACCACCCACGACAACAACACCTCGCCTGGAGGTGTTGCATCACTACCTAGAACCCGCCCAGGGGCGGCCCGCCTCGGGCCGCCTTCACGCTTACCCGCAGGACCCTGTCGCGCATCACCCGGTTTGGACGAGGTCCGCACAGGAGCCATGTCCGCTCGGATCGCGGACGGTCAGTCAGTCAACGATGCGCGTGTACACAATCGGCTCATCGTCCGAACCGCCGTCGATGCCTGGCGGATAGTGCCAGGTTCCGGTGTACTCAGAGTTGTCAGCAGAGAATGTGGCCTCGAAGTAGGTGTCGGGGTCGGCGCTTTCAAGAGTCACGCGGAACCTTGGGCCATCCAAGGCCCAGGTGTAGGTGGACGCATCGCCAGCGGTATCCATGTAGCGAGCAAGTAACGAACCGGTGTCGTGGTCGTAGGCAACTTGCTGGATGTTCTTGATCTTGATGCCGTTGACCATGAAGTCAACATCTCCCACCAATAGCGAGCCGTGGTTCACTGGCCTGTATTCGGCCACTCCTTCGATGGCTGGGCCCGAGACTCGCCATCGGCCGGTGAGCCGCTTGATCAGTTCCTTGAGATCGGCGTCTGGCTCTTTGATCCCGTTCATGCGTGCACGATAGGAGCTCTTGCCGCTCGACCGGAACGGGTAACGCAGCCATCGATCGATGAGGGCCCGATCTCCGGCCTTCGCTGGCCGCCGGGGTCCGCCGACTGCGAACCGCTGAGCGCTGACGACTCGCGACCGCACATCGCCATGTCCGCTCGGATCGCGGCATGTCCGGATGGCCGCGGCCTCCATCCACCGCGTCAGGGACACGCTGTTGGCCTTCGAGTTCGTCCTATCTCCCCGATCGGGTTCTGAAGCGACAACCGAGTCACGCGAGCTGGACGGCGGGGTTCCGAGTCGATGGACGCCTCCACGTCGCTTTTGGAGCGCCTCCCCCCTCCCCCCGTGGAGGGGGGAGGCGCTCCTTCATTCCAGCGTCGCCCCCCTCCCCCCCGGTGGAGGGGGGAGGCGCTGCTTCGTTCCAACGTCGCCCCCCTCCCCCCCGGTGGAGGGGGGAGGCGCTGCTTCATTCCAGCGTCGCCCCGTTGCAAGAGCCGCCTGTGTCAACCGAGATCGAGTGCGTGTGGCGGCTCGGAGTCAGGCGTAGACGCGGCCCGCGCCGGCTCACAGTCCCTGTCGTGGTCCTGGTGCCGCTCGCACCATCGATGGCGACGGGGCGTGGGCGAGCCCGTACAGGGAGGGTCAACCAGGCCAGTTGCGGAGCAGTGCGGCACGACTGTGCGGCACCGTGTCATCCCCAGCAGCGAATCGATCACTGCTCAGCGTGGCGCCGACATCAGAGCTGTCAAGGACCCCCAAGGAGGGCGTCAAGCAACCCGATCCACTGGCCGAGGCTGGTCCTTGTCCCGGAGCGCAGGGAGCGCTGGGAGCGTTGGGACCGCTGGGAGCGGTCGGCGCCTGCGCGGGGCCCTGGGGAGCAGCCCTGGGGCTCTTGATCGTGTCGCCGTGACCAGCTCCGGCATCAGCGGCTGCGGCTGCGGCTGTCCAACCAGCGCCGGACTCCGCCCCTGCCACGCTCCCGCAGACGGCCGGCGAGGCCACCTGAAGCGCGACAGGAGCGATGGAAATGGGGCTTTCAGGTGCGGCCGATGGCACAACAACCGGCTCGACAACCTCGACCACCGGCTCGGTGACCGGCTCGACAACCTCGACCACCGGCTCGGTGACCGGCTCGGTGACCGGCTCGGCAACCGGCTCGACCACCGGCTCGATGACCGGCTCGGTGACCGGCTCGACAACCTCGACCACCGGCTCGACAACCGGGTCGGTGACCGGCTCGACAACATCGACCAACGGCTCGACAACCGGGTCGGTGACCGGCTCGACAACCTCGACCACCGGCTCCGTGACCGGGTCGGTGACCGGCTCGACGACATCGACCACCGGCTCCGTGACCGGGTCGGTGACCGGCTCGACAACATCGACCACCGGCTCAGCCGTCTCCATGACGGTCTCGGTCGCCTGCTCGACCGTCTCGGTGACGTGCTGCGACTCGATCCCGCTGCTCACAGACACCTCGCCTGGCGGACCGGAGCCTTCTTCGGCTTGGGCCGGGCCGGTGGCGAGCCAGACGGCGAAGAAGGTCGCCCCAAGGAGGAGGAACAGACGGAAGAAGAGCCTCAGGGACGGCGCAGCCGAGAGCAACCCGCAAGCTGCCGCCTGCGCGTCAACACGTACCCGCCCTGAGAAGAGCATGGGTTAACTATCAGGCGTCAGCCTCGTTCCGGCACCCCGACTGAGACCACGATCTAGTCCACCCTTTGACGGACTGCAAACTTGAGCAAACACTTCAGGTGAGCGGCGGCCATCTCGGGTGTCTCGTCCCCCCGTCGATGACACTCCGGGATGGCTGCCGTGAGCTGTGAGGGGGCAGGCGTGGGGCGCAGCTGCCCGAGGCCAGCCCTACTCGGCACGTGCAGGTCCCCGCCAGCTGTGGGGAGTCTTGGCGACTTGTCCACAGAGTTGAAAAACCTCTTGACTCGAACGGGTGTGCGTAGAAGAATTGGCGCATGACCACCACTCCCACGACTCACACTCATGGGGTCCTGGCGCGGGTGGAGGCCAACCTTGGCGAGGTGCGGCGGGCGGAGTTCGAGCGGCTGGTGCTGGCTCGAGAATGGGCGCTGACCCACGTCATCGACGATCGTGACCTCCTCGAAGACGCGCGACGTCGGCCCACTCCCTTGGGGGCCGTTGGACTCCCGGTCGACGAGTACGCCGCCGCCGAGTTCGCCGCCGCCCTGGAGATGCATCCGCTGGCCGGGAGGCGGCTGATGGCCGACGCAGTCGACATCGAAGCCCGGCTGCCAGGCGTTTGGTCGGCCGTGCGGGCAGGCCGGGTCGAGGCGTGGGTGGCTCGCAAGATCGCGGCCGCCACAAGTGACCTCAGTGAGGAGAAGGCTCACTGGGTCGACGCCGCGGTCGCCGACGTGGTCGGCAGCCTGCCTCCGGGTCGGCTGCTGACTCTCGTGGCCGCACGCGTGGTCGAGTCCGACCAGGCACTGGCCGACAGAAAGGCGGAGGAGGCCGCGAGCGCCCGATCGGTGTGGATGAGCCGGCACGACGACCATGGCAACCGCACGCTCGTGGTGCGAGGAGACAGTGCCGGCGTACGCCGCTTCCATGGGACGATCGACCACCTGGCCCACCTGCTCCTCGATCACGGCGGCGCCGAGCATGGACTGTCGATCGACCAGCTGCGCGCGGATGCCGTCGGACTGCTCGCCAACCCGCTGGCAGCCCTGAAGCTGATGATCGGCGCCGGGGAGAGCGAATGCGCCGACCAGGTGGCCGATGCGATCCGAGACGCCCGACCGAGCAAGGTGCGGCCCGCGGCGGTCGTCTACCTCCACCTGACCCCCGACTCACTTCTGGGCAAAGGCGTCGCCCGGGCCGAAGAGCTCGGTGCGCTCACTCGCCAGCGGCTGGTCGAGGTGCTGGGCCACCACCAGATCAGCCTGCGGCCGGTGATCGACCTCAACGAGGGAATGGCCGCGGACTGCTACGAGGTATCCGCGGCGATAGACGAGCGGCTCCAGCTCTCCAAGCCGGCCGACGTGTTTCCGTTCGCGTCCTCGACCAGTCGCAGGCTCGACCGGGACCACACGATCCGCTACGACGCGCATGGGCCGCCAGGTCAGACCGCGGAACCCAACCTCGGCAAGATGACGCGACATCACCACCGCATCAAGACCCATGGTGGTTGGCGGGTGGAGCAACGAGCCGGTCGGTTCACCTGGATCACACCCCACGGCCGGGTCTTCATCACCGACGGCACCGGGACACACGCGCTCAGGGCGAGGTCGGACCGACCGGACATCTACTGGTCAGCCGCGGCCTGATCGGTACCGTCGTCACCATGACTACCAACCCCACCGTCGCCCTGCTCGGCACCGGCATCATGGGCACCGGCATGACCCGCAACGTCGCGAAGGCCGGAATCCCCGTCCGCGTCTGGAACCGCAGCCGCGAGAAGGCCGAGCCCCTGGCGGACGTGGCCGCGGTGGCCGACAGCGTGGCGGAGGCCGTGGATGGCGCCGACGTCGTGATCACCACGCTCTGGGACACCGACAGCGTCGCCGAGACGATCGAGATGGGGCGTGGCCACTTCGCGGACGGTGCCGTCTGGGTGCAGCAGAGCACCGTGGGCGTCGAGGGGTGCGACAGGCTGGCCCGACTCGCCGACGACCTCGGCGTCACCTTCGTCGACGCGCCTGTCCTCGGGACTCGCAAGCCCGCACTGGACGGAGCGTTGGTCGTGCTCGCCTCGGGCCCCGACTCCGTGCGCGATCTCGTGCAGCCCGTGTTCGACGCGATCGGCAGCCGCACCGTGTGGGTGGGTGACGCGGGCGGCGGGTCACGGCTGAAGCTGACGGCGAACGCGTGGGTCGGCACCATGCTCGAGGGGATCGCGGACTCGATGGCCCTCACGCGTGACCTGGGGCTCGACCCGTCGCTCTTCCTCGAGGCGATCGCCGGCGGAGCGATGGACGCGCCGTACGTGCAGCTCAAGGGCAAGGCCATGCTCTCGGGTCAGTACGAACCCCAGTTCACCTTGGCCGGCGCGCTCAAGGACATCGACCTGGTGCTGGCAGCGGCGTCGGAGGCGGGCACCGACCTGGGCCTGATCCCCGGAGTGCGAGCCCACCTGGCCCGGGCCGTGGACGCGGGCCACGGCGACCTCGACATGGCCGCGACCTACCTCGGGCACTGATCAGTCGAGCAGGTCGATCCCGGTCCGCTCGCGGAGCTCGTCCACGGTCGCGCCGTACGTCTCGCGTGCGCGCGCGCCGTCGGGCGTGATCTCGAAGACGCCGTGGTCGGTGTAGACCCGACTGACGCACGCGACTCCGGTGAGCGGGTAGGTGCACTCGGAGACCAGCTTCGAGGATCCGTCCTTGCCGAACAGCGTCATCATCACGTACACGTCCTTGGCCCCGATGGCGAGATCCATCGCTCCACCCACCGCCGGGATCGCGTCCTCGGCGCCGGTGTGCCAGTTGGCCAGGTCGCCGGTGACGGACACCTGGAAGGCACCCAGGACGCAGACGTCGAGGTGGCCGCCGCGCATCATCGCGAACGAGTCGGCGTGGTGGAAGTACGACGCCCCCGGGGTCTCGACCACGGGGACCTTGCCGGCGTTGATCAGGTCAGGGTCGACCTCATCGCCGACGGCCGCGCGGCCCATGCCGAGCATGCCGTTCTCGGTGTGCAGCACGACGCCACTCTCGAGGTCGAGGTGGTCGGCGACCAGCGTGGGCTGGCCGATGCCGAGGTTGACGAACGACCCGGTCGGGATGTCGTCGGCGATCAGCTTGGCGATCTCGTCTTTCGACAACGTCTCACTCACGAGCTCACGACCACCCGGTCCACGAAGATGCTCGGCGTCACGATCACTTCCGGATCGAGCTCTCCGGTCTCCACGACGTCGGTGACCTGCGCGATCGTCGTCGTCGCGGCGGTGGCCATCACCGGACCGAAGTTGCGCGCCGTCTTGCGGAAGACGAGGTTGCCCATCCGGTCGGCGCGGTGGGCCTTGATCAGGGCGTAGTCGCCGCGAAGCGGGTACTCCAGGACGTAGTCGCGTCCGTCGATGGTGCGCTGCTCCTTCCCCTCGGCCAGGGGCGTGCCGACGCCCGTCGGGCCGTAGAAGGCGCCGATCCCGGCGCCCGCCGCGCGCATCCTCTCGGCGAGGTTGCCCTGGGGCACGACCTCGAGCTCGATCCGTCCGGAGCGGTACAGGTCGTCGAACACCCACGAGTCGCTCTGTCGCGGGAACGAGCAGATGATCTTGCGGACGTTCCCTGTCTTGAGCAGTGCTGCCAGACCGTGGTCGCCGTTGCCGGCGTTGTTGTTCACGACGGTCAGGTCACTCGCTCCGTGACGTCGCAGTGCGTCGATGAGCTCCATCGGCTGGCCCGCCGTACCGAACCCGCCGATGAGCACCGTCGCGCCGTCAGGGATGTCGGCGACGGCTTCGTCCGCGGCTGCGCTTCCGTCGAGTACGTCGGTCACGACCGGCTTCCCGACACGTTCTCGAGCACCACGGCCAGTCCCTGACCCACGCCGATGCAGATGGCGGCCACCCCCCACCGGTGGCCCTCCAGCCGCATCGTCTTCGCCAAGGTGCCGAGGATCCGGCCGCCGGAGGCTCCGAGCGGATGGCCGACGGCGATCGCGCCACCGCGGGTGTTGACGATCTCGGGGTCGATGCCCCATGCGTCGACGCACACGAGCGACTGCACGGCGAAGGCCTCGTTGAGCTCGATGGCACCGACGTCGGCCCAGCCGATGCCGGCGCGGGCCAGGGCCTTCTCGGCTGCCTCGACCGGCGCGTAGCCGAACCGGTGCGGCTCGAGTGCGTGCGCGCCCCGGCCGGCGATGCGGGCGACGGGGGAGCGGCCCAGCGAGTCTGCGACCTGCTCCGACCCGAGCAGCACAGCCGAGGCGCCGTCGCTCAACGGAGACGCGTTGCCCGCGGTGATGGTGCCCTCCTTGCGGAAGGAGGGCTTGAGCTTGGCGAGTGACTCAGCGCTGGATCCCGGTCGCACCGACTCGTCCCGGCTCACCTCGGTGTCGGGCACACTCACCACGAGGTCGTCGTAGAAGCCGTCGTTCCAGGCCTGGTCGGCGAGATGGTGCGAGCGCGCGGCGAACGCGTCCTGGCGCTCGCGGGAGACGTCGTACTTCTCCTGCAGCTGCTCGTTGGCCTCGCCGAGCGAGACTGTCCACTCCTCCGGCATGTTCGGGTTGACCAGACGCCACCCGAGCGTGGTGGACACGGCCTCGAGGTTGCCCGCGGGGAACCCGCGCGAGGGCTTGGGCAGCACCCAGGGTGCGCGGGTCATCGACTCCACGCCACCGGTCAGGACGAGGTCTGCGTCGCCGGTCTCGATCATCCGCGACCCGGCCATGGCGGCGTCCAGCGAAGAGCCGCAGAGCCGGTTGACCGTCGAACCCGGGACGGACACCGGGTATCCCGCCAGCAGGCTCGCCATCCGGGCGACGTTGCGGTTCTCCTCACCTGCGCCGTTGGCGTTGCCGAGGATCACCTCGTCGAGGGTCTCGGGGTCCAGCTCCGGCGTGCGGTCACGAACGGCCCCGAGGACGACGGCGGCCAGGTCGTCGGGGCGTACGCCGGACAGGCCGCCGTTGAACTTGCCGAACGGGGTGCGGACTGCGTCGTAGACGAACGCGGTCATGAGTCTCCTTCTGTCGGTGAGTCGAGCTCGTCGAGCACACCCTGTGCGATCCGGAACGCTGTGTTCGCGTCCGGGACGCCGCAGTAGATCGCGCTCTGGAGGATGAGCTCCTTGATCTCGTCGTTGGTCAGGCCGTTGGTGCGGGCAGCCCGCACGTGCATCGCGAGCTCCTCGTGGTGACCGCGCGCGATCAGCGCGGTCAGGGTGATCAGCGAGCGGCTGCGCCGGTCGAGGCCGGGTCGCGTCCAGATGCCACCCCACGCGTACTCGGTGATGAACTCCTGGAAGTCCCGGGTGAAGTCGGTCGCGCTCGCGGTGGCCCGGTCCACATGGGCGTCGCCGAGCACCTCACGACGCACGGTCATGCCCGCGTCGTAGCGTTCGCCGGAAGCGGGCGGTTCGTCGACCTCGGGCTCGCCGAGCACGTGCTGCCTGATCAGGCGAGCCACCTCGGCGGGCGCCTCGGCTGGAGGCAGGTGGGCCACCCCGTCGAGCTCGACCAGCCTGCCGCGCCGTACCCCGTCGGCGATCTGCTTGTGGTTCTCCACCGGAGTGGCCTGGTCGGCGGCTCCTGCGACCGCGAGTACCGGCGCCTCGATCTCGCCGAGCCGGTCACGGACGTCGAACCGGGCCAGGGCTTCGCAGACCTGGATGTAGCCCCGGTCGTCGGCATCCTGCAAGGCGTGGAGGAGGGCCGACCCGATCTGGGGGCGGCGGTCGAGGAAGCCCGGAGCGAACCAGCGTTCCGCGGACCCCGACACCAGGACCGACGTGCCGGAGACGCTGATCTCCCCGATCCGGCCCTCCCACATGGCGGGTTCGCCGATCTTCGCGCCGGTGGCCAACAGCACCGCGGCCGACACGCGAGCCGGATGGTCGAGGAGCAGCTGGAGCCCGACACAGCCGCCGACCGAGTCGCCTGCGTAGGCGAACGATCCCCCCACGTCGCCGCGCTGCTCGACGATCTCGTCCACGACCCGCACGACACCCTGGGCCAGCTCGGCCATCGTGAAGGACTCGTCCGGCACCGAGTGGTTGTAGCCGTGGCCCGGGAGGTCCCAGGCGATGACGTCGAACACGTCGGTGAGGCCGGATGCGCACTCGGTCCACAGGGTCGCAGCCGAGGTGCCGATGGAGGGGCCGAGGACGAGCAGGGGCAGCTCGGCCCGGTTGGCCGCGCCACTGAGCCGGACGGCGGTGATCGACGGAACACTCACTGTTCCTCCTCCACGCGGGCCAGGACTGTGTCGATCGTCTCAGCCGTCCTCGCGGGATCAGGAGCGTTCCCGACGCGCGCGGCCATGGTCTCTGTGTGGACCTGTAGTCCTTCGAGCAGCTCGGTGGTCTGGGAGGCGGCGATCAGGACACGCCGGGAGAGCGTGACGAGTGTGGACCACTCGGTGTGCCAGGCGCCGTCCGGACGCTCGTCGTGACTGTCGGTGGCCGCGAGGTGCAGCTGGGCGGCCAGGCCGGGCGCCGTGAGGGCTGCGCGGCGGACGAGCACCGAGAGCACCGGGTTCTGCTTGTGCGGCATTGCGGAGGAAGCGCCCCGACCTTCCGCGAGAGGCTCACTCAGCTCGCTCACCTCGGTCCGGGCCAGCACCAGCACGTCCGCCGCGACGTGCCCGAACGCGTCGGAGCACCGCACCAGCGCGTCGGCGTACCTGGTGAACGGGGTGCGGACGGTGTGCCATGGCACAGCGGGCTCGAGTGCCAGGGCAGTAGCGGCCAGGGGTCCCTCGGCGAGCGACAGGCCGACCGGCCCGCCGAGCTGTGCCGGAAAGCGCAACGAGCGGATGTCCTCGCGCGCGTCGAGCACCCCAGCGAGCCAGTGGGCAGCCTTGACGCCGAAGGTGATCGGGTGGGCGTGCTGGGTGAGCGTGCGGCCCATCATCGGGTCCTCGCGGTGCCGTTCGGCGAGCGCGGCGAGCGCGACCACCTGCCGATCGAGGTGTCCCCTCAGCGCCACTGCGGTACGACGAGCCTGGAGAACCAGCGCAGTGTCCATGACGTCCTGCGTCGTCAAACCGCGGTGCAACCACGTGCCCGGCTCGTCGTCGAGGCCGTGACGCAGGACTTCCAGCAAGGGCACGACCGGAGCTCCACTCGCCTCGGCAGCAGACGCGAGGCGCTCGACGTCGGCCGCAACCAACCCGGCAAGGTCGGCCTTCGCGGCTGCGGGAGCGGTCCCCGCAGAGACCAGCGCGTCGAGCCAGGCCTGCTCGACTTCGATCATCGATCCGAGGACAGCAGCGGGGGAGAACACGTCACCTGCCCGCTCGTCGCCGGGCCAGAAGAGATCAGCCATCAGGATCCCGGGAACGCCAGGAAGACGGTTTCGCCCTCGCCCTGCAGCCGGATGTCGAACGCGTAGCCGTGGGCGTCACGGGTCGCGATCAGCGTGCTGCGCCGGTCCTGCGGCAGCGACCCGAGCAGCGGGTCCGCTGCCAGAGCAGCCTCGTCGTCGGGGAGGTAGACGCGGGTGAAGAGCCGGTTCAGCAGCCCACGAGCGAACACCGTCATCGCGATCATGGGAGGCGCTGCGTCTCCGGTGGGGCCGGGTTGCACGGTCGTGAACGAGTAGTGGCCGGTGGCGTCGACGGCTGCTCGACCGAAGCCGGTGAACGTCCAACGGTCGCGCTGCAACGAACCCTCGGCGCGAGGGACCTCGCCGTTCCGGTCGGCCTGCCAGATCTCGATCAGCGCATCCGGCACCGGGTTCCCGGCCCCGTCGTACACCGTGCCGTGCAGTCGAATCGCGTCCGGGTGTCCCGGTGGAACGAGCTCGTTGTCACCCGGGTAGGGGAGGGCGTAGCCGTAGAAGGGGCCCACGGTCTGACCGGGCGTGGCGGGCAGGATGCCCTCGGGGGTCATGCCCAGAGAATTCATGCCGAGTGCTCCTCTTCCTCCATGGGCGTGCGTTGCGAGCCGGTGAGGACAATGTCCCACCGATAGCCCGTGGCCCACTCGTGCTGGGTCACGTCGTGGTCGTACGACGCCACCAGGCTGTCGCGGGCCTTCGGATCGACGATCGACTGGAAGATCGGGTCGAGGGGGAACAACGGGTCTCCCGGAAAGTACATCTGCGTGATCATCCGCTGCGTGAACTCCTGCCCGAACAGCGAGAAGTGGACGTGCGCCGGGCGCCACGCGTTGTGGTGGTTCTTCCAGGGATAGGGGCCGGGCTTGATCGTCGTGAACGTGTAGCTGCCGTCGCCGTCGGTGAGCGTGCGGCCGACCCCGGTGAAGTTCGGGTCGATGGGCGCCGGGTGCTGGTCGCGCTTGTGGATGTAGCGACCCGACGCGTTGGCCTGCCAGATCTCCACGAGCTGGTGTCGGACCGGCCGGCCGGCACCGTCGACGACGCGCCCGGTGATGACGATGCGCTCACCGATCGGCTCGCCGTTGTGCTGGATGGTCAGGTCGGACTCGAGGCCACCGACGTCGCGGTGCCCGAACACGGGCGCGAACAGCTCGATCGTCTCCGGATCGGCGTGATGGAGGTCCTTCGTCGGGTGCCGCAGCAGGCTGCTCCGGTAGGGCGGGTAGTCCAGCCTCGGCTGGGTCTCCTCGGCTCCGCTGCGCTGGTAGTCGTCGACAATCCTCGCGATCTCCGTGCTGATCGCCGACTGGTTGTCCTGGGCCGAGTCGGAGTCCTTGGCGTTCACGGGAGAAAAGGTACGCCGAGACCGTGGTCCGACGCCGCACCCCAATTTCACTGAACGGAATGACTGGGTGGAGATCGCGTGGTTCCGGGTAAACGGTCAGGACATTCATCTCGGCAAGGAGCGCCCGTCATGTCCTCATCCACCACCAGTCGGCAGGTCGATCGCACGGCCGCAACAGGGAGCTTCTGGCCCGTGCTGCTCTGCTGGGTCGCCGTCGCCCTCGAGGGGTTCGACCTGGTCGTCATCGGCGCGGTCATCCCCACGCTGTCCAAGACCGGCGACCTCGGCTTCACCGACTCGTCGCTGACCATGGCATCCACCGTGGGCCTGATCGGCGTCGGCATCGGAGCAGTCTCCGTCGGACCGCTGACGGACCGCTTCGGCCGACGCGTCACGGTGCTCGCCTGCGTCGCCATGTTCTCCGTGCTGACCATCGCGGTGGCCCTGGCCCAGAACGTCACTCAGTTCACGGTGCTGCGCTTCCTGGCCGGCCTGGGACTCGGCGCGGTGATGCCCACCGCTCTTGCGTTCATGTCCGAGCACGCGCCGAAGAACCGCGCCAGCTCCGCGGTGACCCGCACCATGACGGGCTACCACGTCGGCGCGGTATTGACCGCACTGCTGGCGCTCTGGTTGATCGAGGACTACGGCTGGCAGTCGATGTTCGTGGTCGGCGGTGTCGCCGGCCTGCTCGTGCTGCCGGTGATGTGGGCCAAGCTGCCCGAGTCCGAGACCTACCTGCGTGCCGTGGAGGCCCGCGACACCGGAACCGCCACGACGACGGTGCGCACGTCCGACGTCATCAAGGGCCGGTTCCTGGCCGTGAGCGTCGGACTGTGGGTCGCCTCGTTCATGGGACTGCTGCTGGTCTACGGCCTGAACACCTGGCTGCCCAAGATCATGGGTGAGGCGGGCTACTCCATCAAGGCCGGTACCGGCCTCCTGCTCGTCCTCAACGTCGGCGCGGTGATCGGCCTGCTCATTGCCGGCGCGATCGCCGACTCGCGCGGCAACAAGCCCACCGTGCTGTTGTGGTTCGGCCTCGCGGCGGTCTTCCTGGCAATGCTCTCCATCAAGCTCGAGAACTCCACCCTCGTGTACGCCGCCGTGCTGCTCACCGGGATCTTCGTGTTCAGCGCGCAGGTGCTCGTCTACGCCTTCGTCGGCCACCTCTACCCGCCCGAGATCCGTGGCACGGCCCTCGGCATGGCCTCCGGCGTCGGCCGCGTCGGCGCCATCGTCGGCCCGTCCATCGGAGGCGCCCTGGTGACGGCCGGCATCGCCTACCCAGGGGGCTTCTACGCCTTCGCGGTCGCGGCCCTGCTCGCCGTCCTCGCCCTGGCCACCGTCCCGGCCCACATGGAGGGCTAGACGGGCTGAGCGCGTGTCGGCCGAACGCGGGTGTACCCGGCGGTGGCTCCACTAGCGTCACCCGCGTGGACGCATCCTCAGAACCAAGGGCCGTCACCGAGCACGACACAGCCGCCGAGGAGGAGGAGTTCCGGCTCGCACTGGTCCTCAACGGCGGGGTCAGCCTCGCCGTCTGGATGGGGGGTGTCGCGCTCGAGATCCAGCGCATGACGCAGTCATCCGGTGTCCGGACCCGGCCGAGTGACCTCGATCCGGCGTACGGCCCGTTGCTCTGGCTGACGCGGAGCCGGGCCCTGGTCGACGTCATCTCAGGCACCTCGGCGGGCGGCATCAACGGCGCGGCACTCGCCCTCGCGCAGGTCAACGCCCGAGCCGACCTGCGCATGCTGCGGGGACTCTGGTCGAACAGCGGTCGCATGGAGGAGCTCCTGCGACAGCCCTTCCAGGGTCAGCCGAGCTCGATGCTGCGCGGAGACGAGTACTTCCTCCCTGAGCTCCAGCGCGCGATGAAGGGACTTGCCGACCCGTTCGAGCGACGGCTGGGCGCAGGTCCTGAGCCAAGTCCTGCGCCCAGGAGTGTCGATCTGAGCATCACCACGACGCTGCTCAGCGGGTCGCAGCTGGTGACGACCGACGACTACGGGCAGCGGATCCCTCAGCGTGTGCACGCAGGGATCTTCGAGTTCGCGCTGAACGGTGACTCACCGGGCGCCGTCCGGGTGAGCTCGAAGGAGGTCGCTGTCGAAGTCGCCGAGGCACTGGCCCTCGCGGCCCGTTCCACGGCATCGTTCCCGTTCGCCTTCGAGGCCTCCTTCGTACCGGTGAACGAGGTCAACGGATCCTCCGGCCGGGTGCCGCGCCCCGACATGAAGCACTACGCGAGCTGGCGCGACCGGAACGAGCCGCCGTCGGACCAGTCGCGCTTCGCGGTCGACGGCGGTGTGCTCGCGAACACCCCCACCCGGAATGCGCTCAGCGCGATCGACCGGCGTCGCGCTGACGGCGCCGTACGTCGGGCCATGTTGCTGGTCTTCCCGCACGCCCCCTCGCCGGCGGTGGTGCCGGCGGACCTGAAGACCGAGCCGCCGACGGCACTGGGTGCGATGCAGAAGGTCCTGGGAGCACTCCAGTCACAGGGCTCGCGAAACTTCGTGGAGGAGATCGAGGAGCACAACCGGGTAGCTGCGGACTGGCGAGGTGGGCGGCTCAGGGTCCTGCGCACCTCGGAAGGCAACCCGGACAACCTGTACCAGCTCGCCAAGGTCGCATGGCCCCACTACGTCGACCTGCGACTCCGAAGGGCGGCACTCGACCTGGCGTCGCGCCTCGCGCCGAGCCTGGGAGCCCTGGCCGAGCCGTGGCCGTTCGAGCGGGTACGCAGGGCCGCCGAGGCCGCGCAGGGCAGCTTCGACCCGTTGCCCTACATACCGCACGAGCCACCGCCCAGCCCGGGGGCGCTCGCCGAGGACGGCTGGAACTGGGGGACAACCACCGCGTTGGCCGTGGCCGACGCCGTGACCGAGATCCTGCGAGCTGCGATCAGCGTCTGCCCGCGGGAGAAGGCCGGTGATCTCGGTGTGGGACTCGGCGTCGTCTCGGACCAGCGTGGGGTGATCGAAGCAGCGCGCAGCCAGATCGACGACGTCTGGACGACGTCGCCGTACCTTCGGTCACTCGAGCCTGATCGTTCGTACTGGCGGGCCAGGTTGCTGGCCTACCGCAGGGCGATGCTGCGCGACCACTCGGTCGGTCAGGAGGACGGCGACGCCGCCCAACGCCCACCGGAACAAGCAACCGACAGGGATGTGGACGCGGCTGGTTTCGAGATGTGGCTGCCCAAGCCAATCGACGCGGCCCTGGCCAACGACCGGAAGGACCGGATCCAAGAGCTCCTCGACCGGAACGGCGCCCAGGGACGAAAGACCCGAGACGCGGTCCTCCTGATCGTGAAACAGCTCTCCAAGCGGCTGCGCATGATCACCGCCCTTGCGGACAGCGACCCAGGGAAGCGCTCGGAGCCGCTGGTGGCGTGGGGACCACTTCTGCCCACAGCCGGTGTGGAGCCCGAGGACGATCGCGAAGGCGCCGTCGAGGAGGAGAGACTCACAGCGGAGCTCCTGGACCGCCTCCTCGCTGTCGACGTCGCGACGTGGCTGGTCGCCGAGGGACCGGCCACCGGCACCGAGCTGCCGATCAAGCTGGCACAGCTGAGCCTGCAGACGACGCACCCCTGGGTTCGCGACAGCGTCACCGCCGACGACAAGGGAGCGGGGATGGAGCTCGCACGGTTCGGCGGGTTCCTGAAACGGTCCTGGCGGATCAACGACTGGATCTGGGGCCGACTCGACGCTGCTCAGATGTTGTGTCTGGTCGCGCTCGATCCCGACCGGCTCAGCCAGCTCGGAACTCTGATGGCTGCCGGGTTGACGCGGTCCGAGCAGGCCCGGGATCTGCTGGCGTCGCTGCAGCAGCAGATGTGCGGTGACGAACCGCTGCCACAGGCGATGCAGGACCTCCGGGCACAGGCCCAGGTCGACCTCGAGAGGGCGCTGGGGGGACGCGACGACGTCGACGAGTCGACCGGAGCGCCACAACAGCTGCCGGCCCAGCTGCCGGCCCTGGCAGCCTTCATCGCCTTCCCGATCCAGGCCCGGACCATCATCGAAGAGCTGCCCCTGCTCGTGACGTCCATCAAGCTCGACAAGGAGGAGGGCACGAGTACTCGTTCCCGGGGCCAGCGGTTCCTCATCGAGCGCGAAAGGCTGATCGCAGACCTGGCGAACACCCAGCCCGGTGCGCCGGGATGGCTGGCGCTCGGCGCTCGTGCCCTCGAGGCCTTCGACACTGCAGGGATCGGGCGCGAGCCGCTGAGCGACGAGACAGGCAGCGACGCCATGGTGCGCACCAGTGCCAAGGCGGCCGGGGTGCTCACGACGGTCCTCGACAGCAGCAGGTCGGGCGCGAAGGTCATCAAGCCGGTGACCTCGGTGATCCGCGGCGCCGCGCTGATGCCGTACTGGATCGTGACCGGTCTCGCAGGCGGAGCTCCGTTGGCCCGGTTCCTCGCGAGCCTGGGACTCGTTGCCGGCGGCATGTTGCTCGTCCTGAGCCTGTTCGGGGTGCTGGGTTGGGTCGGCCCGTTGGGTGGTGCAGTCGGAGCAGCGACCGTGCTGGCCGCCCTGGGGTACTCCGCGTTGCGGTCCGGGAGCCTGCTGCACGGTGTGGCACTGCTCGGGCTGGTGGTCCCGCTGCTTGCCTTCGGCTTCCATGACTCGGGCAAGGACGCGAAGAACACGGGCGGGCTGTTGGCCATCCTTGCGCTTGCGGCTGCCCTCTGGGTCATCGGCCGCACGCCGTGGCCGCTGTACTCGCCACGGGCGATGATCGTGGATCTGCACGAGTCCGTGATGGCACGCGCGGGGTGGTACCAGGTCCTGTTCACGGCGGGGTTCGGTGTCGGAAAGGTGCGACTCAAGGGGCGGGTCGCCGTGATCGTTCTCCTCATCGTGGCGGTGATCGACGCGGCAGGGATCGTCGTCGGGGCCTACTTCCTGGGGAGATGGCTCGGGGACGTTGCCGGGGACACCATCGCCGACATCTGGAGCGACGTCGGACCCTGGGTTTTGATCGCGGGGACGGTGCTCGCCATCGTCCTCGGGGCGCTCGCCGCCGACCGGTCGAGCAAGCGCCTGCGGATCTGGCGGGAGAGGTCTCCACGGGTCTTCTACTACTCGCGGGTCGAGCACGGGGCGGGCGTTGCCGCCGCCTGGGCCGGCGTCTACGGGGCCGCCTATCTCCTCCTGGCGTGGCTACTCGTCCTGGTGGCGGAACCCGAGGGTGACGCCGATCCCCGGACCTGGAACTGGGTCACAGCCGCAGCAGCTGCGTGGGTTCTGCTGGGTGTCGTGCTGCTCCTGGTCGCACCCTTCGTGATCCCGCGCCGTGCCTATCGCGAGGTACGCCTGATGCTCGACGGTGCCCGCCTCGATCTCGGCCCCGGAGCCGAGGGGGCCATCCGCAGCACCCTGCTGAAGTACGACCGGGCGCACTGGCGCTACTTCGACAGGGTGCCCGGCCCGGGGGAGACCAGCGAGCTGGTCATGACAGCGCCCGGGCGTCGTCTGCTCGCGCAGCTAAGGCGCTCGGCACCCAGTACGACCTCGACGCCGCAGGCGCCACCTGCGACCGACCCTGCGCTGTGGGCGGCCATCCTCCCGCCGTCCTGAGCTCGCTCGCGTCGCTGGTCACGGCTTCCGTCCAGTGGAACGATGGTCGCCATGGCGGGCAACGTCTCCACACCGGGTGCAAGCGTCACTAGCCGCGCGCTGGCGCTGGTCGGGGCGTTCGACGAGGAGCACCGCCGCCTCTCGTTGTCCGAGCTCGCTGAGCGCGCGGGCCTGCCGGCGCCGACGGCACACCGACTCGTGGGGGAGCTCGTCACCTGGGGCGCGCTGAGCCGCACGCCCTCGGGGGAGTACGTCGTTGGCCGCCGACTCTGGGACATAGGACTGCTGGCACCCGTGCAGACCGGATTGCGCCAGCTGGCCTCGCCCTACCTCCACGACCTGTACGGCGCCACGCTCGCCACGGTGCACCTGGCCGTGCGCGACGAGACCCAGGTGCTCTACCTCGACCGCCTCGCCGGACATGCCTCGGTGCCCGTGGTGAGCACGATCGGCTCGCGGCTGCCGATGCACGCCACCGGTGTCGGCAAGGTGCTGCTCGCCCATGCGCCGCCCGCGGTCCAGGCCGAGGTGCTGGCGAACCTGACCCGCGTCACGCCGTACACCATCAACCAGCCGGGCACCCTGCGGCGGCAGCTCGCACGGGTGCTGAAGGACGACTACGCCACCACCGTCGAGGAGATGAGCCTCGGGGCCTGCTCTGTCGCCGTCCCGATCCGCGCCCGCGCAGACGTGGTGGCCGCCCTCGGGATCGTGGTGCCGACCCTCAAGAAGGACCGGGCCAGGCTGGTTGCCGCGATGCAGGTGGCCGCCCGGGGGATCGGTCGAGCCCTCGTGGTCCCCTCCAGGTCGGTCGACCGGTTCCACTGAACGGAAGGCGCGGATGGTGAGCGACGTCGCAGACGGGCAGACTGCAGGCCATGCCGACCGCTGTGACTCGCACGCCTGTCGGCATCGTCGGCGGAGGCCCTGCCGGGCTGATGCTCTCCCACCTGCTGGCGAAGGCCGGGATCGACTCGGTCGTGGTCGAGATCCGCACCCGCCAGGAGATCGAGCACACCCACCGGGCCGGAATCCTCGAGCAGGACAGTGTTCGACTCCTCGTCGAGACCGGCGTCTCCGACCGCGTCCTGAACGATGGCTACCGGCACGAGGGCATCGAGCTCGGCTTCGGCGGTGAGCTGCACCGCATCGACTTCGCGAACCTCGTCGACGCGGCTGTCCAGCTCTACCCGCAGACCGACGTGTTCATCGACCTTGCGGACGCCCGTGAGCGCGATGGCGGCGACGTGCGGTACGACGTCACCGACGTCTCGGTCGTGGACGTGACGAGTGACCAGCCCGGGATCCTGTTCACCGAGGCCGGTGGCGTGGCGCAGGAGATCCGGTGCGACTACCTGGTGGGCGCCGACGGGTCACGCAGCATCTGTCGACACACCTTTCCCGAGTCGATGCGGCGCCAGTACAGCCGCACCTACCCGTACGCCTGGTTCGGCATCCTGTGCGAGGCACCCCCCAGCGCCCCCGAGCTGATCTACAACCACTCCGAGCGAGGCTTCTCGCTGATCAGCCAGCGCACCGAGACGCTGCAGCGGATGTACTTCCAGTGCGACGCCGACGAGGACGTCGCCGACTGGTCGGACGACCGCATCTGGGACGCGCTCCAGTCGCGCCTCGGTGCCAACGGACACACCCTGAAGCAGGGGCCGATCACCTCGAAGAGCGTGCTGCCGTTCCGGAGCTTCGTCCAGGAACCCATGCGGCACGGCAACCTGCTCCTTGCCGGCGACGCAGCCCACACGGTGCCGCCGACCGGCGCCAAGGGACTCAACCTCGCACTGGCCGACGTCCGGGTGCTGGCCGAGGAGCTCGAGCGCGCCATCTCCAAGAACGACGGGTCGCTGCTCGACGGCTACACCGCGCGTGCCCTCGACCGCGTCTGGAAGGCCCAGCACTTCTCCTACTGGATGACGACCATGCTGCACCGGCTCCCGGACGCCAGCCCGTTCGACGTACGCCGGCAGGTCGGCGAGCTCTCGACGGTGGTGGCCTCGACCGCCGGTTCGACGTACCTCGCCGAGGCCTATACCGGCTGGCCGGCCCGGCGAGGTAAGCGGTAACGCTCCGGTGACGGGTGAGGCATGCTGGGGGCGTGGACACGTCCCATGAGGTGCTCGAGGCGGCGCGTCGCCGGGCCGATGCACTCGCGTCCGGTGATCCGGACGGTCTACGTCAGCTGCTGCACCCGCTGTTCCGCTGGGTCTCGCAGACCGGCGAGCGCTTCGACCGTGACTCCTACGTCGCGTCCAACACGGGTGGTACCAACCGCTGGGCCAGCCAGCAGCTCTCCCAGGTCGACGTAGTGGCACACGACAAGACGGCCGTGCTGCGCTGCCAGGTCGTCGACGAGGTCGACCGGGGTCAGGGCATCGAGGAGTTCCGGATGCCGATGACGCAGGTCTGGGTGCGGGCCGAGGACCGCTGGGTGTGCCTCGTGGGGCACGCCGGGCCAGCGCTGACGCTGCCCCTTGGCAAGCCCTAGGGCCAAATCCTCCCTAACCGGTCCAGACCGGGCACTGAGTCGAGTGACCTGAACGAGTCAAATTCAATGACCCGTTTGGGCTATTTCGGGTGTTGCGGCGTCAGACATTACGGACAGCGCGTCTCATGTATGTAGGACCTCTGAGGGAGACTCCAATGATTGCAACAGAAGCGGCCTTGTACGGCCGCACCAGCGCCAGCGGATCTGGCGTCACCACGCTTCTCGTCTGCGGCTGCGGCCAGGAGATCGGCACCACCAAGCGCGTCCACTGCCCGCGGTGCGGGTGCTGCCTGAACTGAACAGCCCGCCGATAGGGTGACCTCCGACGATCCCGTCAGGAGGCACACAGTGGCTGGGCAGCCCGTGGGTGAGCGCACGTCTGCGGTGTGGACGCTCCCCAACATCATCAGCACGGTGAGGCTGGCGGGCGTACCCCTCTTCCTGTGGCTCGTGATCGGGCCCGAAGCCGACGTGTGGGCCCTCGTGGTCCTGATGGTTTCCGGCTTCTCGGACTGGCTTGACGGCTATCTCGCCCGTCGCCTCAACCAGATGTCCAAGCTCGGCGAGATCCTCGACCCGGTCGCCGACCGCCTCTACATCCTCGCCGCCGTGATCGGCCTGCTCTATCGCGACATCATCCCGTGGTGGGTCGCGGTGAGCCTGCCGCTCCGCGACGCGCTCCTCTGGGTGCTGGTGCCATTCCTCCGCACCCGCGGGTACTCCGCCCTCCCGGTCCACTACCTCGGCAAGACCGCGACCGCTGCGCTGCTCTACGCGTTCCCCCTGCTCTTCCTCGGCGACGGTGAGGGGCCCATCCCCACCCTCGCGGAGGTGTTCGGCTGGGCGTTCGCGATCTGGGGGATCGGTCTCTACTGGTGGGCCGGCCTGCTCTACGCCTGGCAGGTCCGCAAGCTGATGGCTGACCGCGAGCGGCGCGCGCCCAGCCTCACGGACGGCTGAGTCGTGGCCCGAGCGAACACCCGCGAACCGACCAGCCAGGGGGAGGAGCCCGCGCCCGGTCGGCTCCCACCCCAGGCGACCATGGGCCTGCTCGACTACCTGACCACGCACGCCATGGACGAGGACTACGCCTTCGTCTCCGAGAGCCGGGAAGGGGGAGCGGACCACAAGCCGCCCCCGCTACATCGTCGTATCGGGGTCGTCGGAGCCGTGGTGATGGCGTTGTTCGCGGCCCTCGTGGTGACCGCGGCGGTGCAGACCTCCCGCAACTCGGCCACCGACGAGAAGGAACGCCGCGACCTCGTCGGGCAGGTCGACCAGGCGCGCAGCCAGCTCGACGGCGACCGCCGTGTGGCCACGTCCCTGACCAGCGAGGTACGCCGACTCCAGGCGCGGCAGCTGCGCAGCGACACCTCCGCCCAGGGCATCCTCGACCAGATCAGCCTGCTCGGCATCCGGGCCGGCACGGTCCCGGTCCGGGGTCCCGGCGTACGCGTGGTCGCCGACGACGCCCCCGGAGCGGACACGGCGCGCAACGAGGTGCTCGACACCGACCTGCAGAAACTGGTCAACGGGCTGTGGGAGGCCGGTGCCGAGGCGATCTCGCTCAACGGCCAGCGGCTGACCAACCTGAGCACCATCCGGCTTGCCGGCCGCGCCATCACCGTCAACGCCCGGTCGCTGCGCCGCCCGTACGTCGTCTCGGCGATCGGCAACAAGGACACGCTGCCGGCACGTTTCGCGGAAACCTCCAGCGGTCAGGCATGGTTGGACCTGCAGCGCGAGGTCGGCCTGCGGCTGAAGATCACACCGGTCTCCTCGCTCCGGCTCCCTGCCGCGGAGGTCTCACTCCGCTATGCCAACCAGAAGGAAGTAGGAGGCGCCTCGTGATCGCGATCATCGGGCTCGTGGTCGGCATCGTCCTCGGCCTCTTCCTCACCCCCGACGTGCCACTCTCCCTGGAGGCGTACCTGCCCATCGCCGTGGTCGCCGCGCTCGACGCGGTGTTCGGCGCGTTCCGTGCCTTCCTCGACGGGATCTTCGACGACAAGGTCTTCGTGATCTCGTTCATCAGCAACGTGCTGATCGCCGCGATGATCGTGTTCCTCGGCGACAAGCTCGGCGTCGGGGCGCAGCTGTCCACCGGAGTCGTCGTGGTCCTCGGCATCCGGATCTTCTCCAACGTCGCCGCGATCCGCCGCCACATCTTCCACGCATGAACGCCGCCAGCGGTCGCACGGGAATGGAGCGCCTCCGGCGTTCCTTCCTCCGGCCCTCGCGCGGCCAGGCGGTGGTCGCCGTTCTGGTCGGTGTCCTGGCGTTCGCGGCGGTCACGCAGGTGCGGCTGGTGGGCAAGGACGACACCTATGCCAACCTGCGCGAGTCCGAGCTGATCCAGGCCCTCAACGGTCTGCAGGCTGCGTCGCGCAAGGCCGAGCGGGACATCTCCCAGCTCGAGGCGACGCGAGACCAGCTGCGCAGCAGCACCCAGCGTCGTACGACGGCCCTGGAGCAGGCGCAGAAGGAAGTTCAGACACTCGGCGTGCTCGCAGGCACGGTGCCGGCCAGCGGCCCCGGCATCCGCATCACCGTGGAGGACCCCAAGGGCGACCTGAGCCTCAACCACCTCCTCGACGGCATCGAGGAGCTGCGCAACGCCGGCGTCGAGGCGGTCGAGATCAACGACCGGGTGCGGGTGATCGCCCAGACCTCCTTCGAGGACGACACCGACGGTGTCCGGGTCGACGGCGTGGCGCTCAAGCCGCCGTACGTCATCGACGCGATCGGCAACCCCGACACCCTGTCGGGAGCGCTGCAGTTCCAGGACGGGTTCACCGACGACGTCGAGATGGACAACGGCTCGGTGAAGATCAAGAAGGCCGACCGCATCGACATCACGGTCACGCGGACGCCCGTCAAACCCCGGTACGCCGAAGCTGTCCCCGGGCAGTAACCTCACTGCAATGCCGAATATGAGGAGCAGCGTGTTTCCTGAAGACCTGAAGTACACCGCGGAGCACGAGTGGCTGCGCGAGCCGGGGCAGGCCGACGGATCGGTACGCGTGGGCATCACCTCCTATGCCCAGGACGCACTCGGCGACATCGTGTTCGTGCAGCTGCCGGAGGTCGGCGAGACCGTGACCTCTGGCGCCGTCGTGGGTGAGCTGGAGTCGACCAAGTCGGTGAGCGAGGTCTACGCCCCCGTCGGTGGCGAGGTCGTCGCCCGCAACGAGGCGCTCGACGCGACTCCTGAGCTGGTCAACACCGATCCGTACGGCGACGGCTGGCTCTTCGAGATCGTCCCCGACAACAGCGGCGCGACCGACCTGCTGGACGCCCCCACCTACGAGGCCGGGCTCGAGTCCTGAGGGGTCGGCGAAACTCCGTTGAGGGTCGCTCGTCCGCTTGCTCCGCGCTGATAGGTTGACGCTGCAAAACCCTGAACCTGCACCAGTGGTTGAGGGTTTGCCCAATGGAGACGGGAGATCGACGACATGCCCTATTGCTCGCAGTGCGGGAGCGAGAACTCGGACAACGCGCGGTTCTGCTCGCAATGTGGCACTCCTCTGGCGCCGCCCACAGAGCCGGCGCTCGAGCCCACTCCGGACGACGCCACCGCGACGATCACGTTCGGTGCTCCGGCGAAGTCCGAGGCCGACGATCGCACCTCGCTGAACGCCGCTGACGCGGCCGCAGTCGACGCGCTGCCTGCCGGGAGCGCACTGTTGGTCGTCCAGCGCGGGCCCGGGGCCGGCAGCCGCTACCTGCTCGACACCGAGCTATCCACGGTCGGGCGCCACCCGGAGAGCGACATCTTCCTCGACGACATCACCGTCTCCCGGCGCCACGTGGAGTTCCGTCGCGAGGACGAGAACTTCCGGGTGCATGACGTCGGCAGCCTCAACGGGACCTATCTCAACGGCGACCGGGTCGACGACGCTGAGCTGCAGAACGGCGACGAGGTCCGGATCGGAAAGTTCCGTCTCATCTTCTTTGCCAGTGATGTGAAGGGCAGCTGACCGGTGCGACAGGCGGCCCGCATCACCATCGGGCAGGCAGTCGCCGACCTCAAGGCGGAATTCCCGGACGTCGACATCAAGGAGTCGAAGATCCGGCACCTGGAGAACGAAGGGCTCGTCGAGCCCGAGCGGACTCCGTCGGGTTACCGCAAGTACTCCGTGCAGGACATGGAGAAGCTGCGCTACATCATCCGTGCCCAGCGTGAGCACTACCTGCCGCTGAAGGTGATCCGCGAGCACCTCGACGCCCTCGACCGTGGCCTCGAGCCGCCCGCGCTCTCCGGCGGGCCCAGCATCCCCGGGTCGCTGATGGCCAACCCGGCGCCGGGTGCGGAGTCTCTGCTCTCGCACTCGCCCGACGTGCGGATCTCCCGGCGGGAGCTGGTCAAGACGGCCGAGATCACCGAGGAGCTGCTCGAACAGCTGGAGAACTTCGGCCTGGTCCGCACGCGAGCGGGCTCGAAGCACTACGACGCCGATGCGCTGATGATCGCCAAGGTCGCCGGTGAGCTCGCGGCGTACGGCCTCGAGCCCCGGCACCTGCGCGCCTTCCGCACTGCCGCCGAACGCGAGGTGGGTCTGGTGGAGCAGGTGGTCTCACCGATCCGGCGCAGCCGTGAGGACGGCGCCGAGGGACGTGCGGCTCAGACGATGGATGAGATGGCGGTGCTCTCCATCCGGCTGCACGCGGTCCTGGTCAAGTCCGGGCTGCGCTCATTGCGCTAGGCGGTCTGTCGAGACCGCTCAGTGCGCGCCGTGCAGGTTCAGCACCACCACGCCGACGATGATCAGGGACAGCGCGAGCACCTTGGTCATGTCCCAGGACTCTCCGAGCACCATGACCCCGACGACGGCGATCGCCGCCGTCCCCAGGCCGGCCCAGATGGCGTAGGCGATGGAGACGGGAAGCTCGCGCACCACGAGGGCCAGCAGCCAGATCGACACGGCGTACCCGACCAGCACGACGGTGGTCCAGAACGGGTCGTGGAAGCCGTCGGTGCGGGGGAGGGCAGCGGTCGCTCCGACCTCGATGCCGATCGCCACCATCAGCAGCGCAATCGCCAGGCCCATCTCGTTCAATCCCCTCCAAGTCTCTATGTAGCGAGTGCTACACAACAAATGTAGCACTCGCTACACTAGTCTCAAAGTCATTTCGCGCAGCGAAAGGGGAGCGATGAGCGACCGCCGACAGGTCTTGGCCGAGGCAGCCACCGACTACGTGCTGGAGCACGGGCTGATCGACCTGAGCCTGCGACCCTTGGCCGCCGCGCTGGACACGAGCGACCGGATGTTGCTCTACCACTTCAAGGACAAGTCCGACCTGGTGGCCACGGTGCTGCGGGTCTCCAACGACCGGTCGATGACCGGGATCCGCGCGCTGTCGCCATCGACCGACGTGCGTCAGGCGGTCCTCGACCTGTGGGGAGTGGTCAGCCGGCCGGAGCAGGCGCGCTGCCAGCGGCTGTACGTCGAGGCGGCCGCAATGGGCGTCCTGGGGACGGAACCCTTCGCCTCGGTCGTCGGCGAGGCCAACGGGCAGTGGCTCGGCGCGCTGGCCGACCACCTCGTCGCCTCCGGCATCCGCCAGTCCGACGCGCCGCGCGCCGCCCGGCTTGTGGAGGCGTCATTCATGGGCCTGCAGCTCGACGAACCACTGGAGTCCGGGGCGGAGATCAAGCGCAGTGTGAACGACCTCGCCGACGCCGTCGCAGCGGTCTGGGGAAGCTGATCGCGCGACGACTCTTCGACGTAGCAGTGCCGAGTAGGCTGGCTTCATGCTCGAGGTCGAAGTCGTCGGAGTCCGGGTGGAGATGCCCTCCAACCAGCCCATCGTCCTGCTTCGTGAGCTGATGGGGGAGCGCTACCTGCCGATCTGGATCGGGGCCGTCGAGGCGACCGCGATCGCCTTCGCCCAGCAGGGCGTGGTGCCGCCACGTCCCCTCACCCATGACCTCTTGCGCGACATCCTGGAGGCCACCGGCAACGAGGTCACGGAGATCCGGATCACCGAGATGAAGGACAACGTGTTCTACGCGTCGCTGGTGCTGGCGTCCGGCGTCGAGGTCAGCGCGCGCCCCTCGGACTCGATCGCGTTGGCCCTCCGCACCGGCTCGCGGATCGTGTGCTCGGAGGAGCTGCTCGACGACGCCGGGATCGTCGTACCCGACGAGCAGGAGGACGAGGTCGAGAAGTTCCGGGAGTTCCTCGACCACGTGTCACCCGAGGACTTCGACGAGGGCCAGAAGTAGGCCCAGAAGTAAGACCCAGAAGCAGACCCAGGCACAGACCTTCACCTTCAACCTGAACTTTAAGGTTGAGCGACACGCCGCAGCGACCTTTGACCAAGCCTCGGGCGAGGTCTACCTTCGAACTGTCTTCGCTGTAACTCCACGGCTGGGATTCCGCACCAGTTCCTCCGGTGCTGACCCCCACGCCACCCTTCCCGGGGGTTACGGTCAGTGGAGGAAACTTCGGAGGTAGCAGTGGGTACCAAGAACGGCGATGGCGGCGTGAGCAACACCGCCGGTCACGACCCGCAGGCCGAGCAGGCGGCGCTGGACGCAGCGAAGCACGCCGACGAGCAGGGTCTGCTCTTCGATGACGACCTCTCCCAGCTGCCTGACGACCTCGGCTACCGCGGTCCGACGGCCTGCAACGCCGCGGGCATCACCTACCGCCAGCTCGACTACTGGGCCCGCACGGGCCTGGTCGAGCCGACCGTTCGCGGCGCGACCGGTTCAGGCACCCAGCGTCTCTACGGCTTCCGCGACATCTTGCTGCTCAAGGTGATCAAGCGGCTGCTCGACGCCGGCATCTCGCTGCAGCAGATCCGCACCGCCGTCGCCCACCTGCGTGCCCGCGGCACCGACGACCTGACCCGCGTCACCTTGATGAGCGACGGGGCCAGCGTCTACGAGTGCACCAGCAACGACGAGGTGATCGACCTGCTCCAGGGCGGGCAGGGTGTCTTCGGGATCGCCATCGGCGGCGTGTGGCGCGAGATCGAGGGGTCGCTCGCAGACCTGCCGTCCGAGCGCACGGCCGAGGCCGAGGCGGAGCACGAGAGTGACGAGCTGGCCGCGCGTCGCAAGGCGCGCCTCACCGGCTGATAGTTTTGTCCTTGCTGACAACCCTGCGCGGGAGAGTTCCCGGGCCGACGATTTCTTGATGGTCCGGGGCGCCGAAGGGGCAACTCCTCCCACCAACCTCTCAGGCTCACGGACCGCGCAGGCTGGCACTCAGGAGCAACGACGAGGTTGTGACTGAGGGGAGGCGCACTCACCGATGCATCGGTGGCTCGCCTCACGACCAGGAGAGACATGTCAGACGAGAACCTCGCGGACGTCCTCGAGCCGCGCCCGTTCAGCGAACGGCACATCGGCCCCGACGACCAGCAGGTCACCGAGATGCTCAAGTCCCTCGGGGTCAGCAGTCTCGCTGCACTGATGGACGACGCAGTGCCCCAACGGATCAGGTCCGACGGGCTCACCCTCCTGCCCGCGGCCTCGGAACGTGCTGCCGCTGCCGAGCTGCGCGAGATCGCGGCGATGAACAACCCGCTGGTAGCGATGATCGGCCTCGGTTACCACGGCACGATCACGCCACCGGTCGTACGACGCAACGTGCTGGAGGACCCGTCCTGGTACACCGCGTACACGCCGTACCAGCCCGAGATCAGCCAGGGCCGGCTCGAGGCGCTGCTGAACTTCCAGACCATGGTGAGCGACCTGACCGGCCTGTCGACCTCGAACGCCTCACTGCTCGACGAGGGCACCGCTGCGGCCGAGGCGATGACGCTCGTCCGCCGTGCCAACCCAAAGGCCAACGGCCCGTTCGTGGTCGACGCGGACGCACTGCCGCAGACGATCGAGGTGGTGCGCACCCGTGCCCACGCGATGCGCATCGACGTCGTCGTCGCCGACCTGTCCGACGGTCTCCCGGACGGTGACATCTCCGGCGTGCTGGTGCAGTACCCCGGAGCGTCAGGCCGGATTGTCGACCCACGGCACGTGATCGACGAGGCGCACGAGCGCGGCGGCCTGGCGGTCGTCGCGGCCGACCTGCTCGCGCTGACGTTGCTGGAGTCGCCCGGGACGATGGGTGCCGACGTGGCGGTCGGATCCTCGCAGCGGTTCGGGGTGCCGTTGTTCTACGGTGGCCCGCACGCAGGCTTCATGTCGGTGCGTGACGGCCTCGAGCGACACCTTCCGGGTCGGCTGGTGGGGGTGTCGGTCGACTCGGCCGGGCGACCGGCGTACCGGCTCTCGCTCCAGACCCGCGAGCAGCACATTCGCCGCGACCGGGCCACCTCCAACATCTGCACGGCGCAGGTGCTGCTCGCCGTGGTGGCGTCGATGTATGCCGTCTACCACGGGCCCGACGGGTTGCGTCAGATCGCCGGGACGGCCCACGTCCACGCGAGCCGGCTTGCTGGCCTGCTGCGTCGGGGAGACGTGGAGGTCGTGCACCAGGACTTCTTCGACACCGTCCTCGTCAGGGTCCCGGGCCGCGCGGCCGAGGTGGTCGCGGCTGCGCGCGAGGCGGGAGTGCACCTGCGACTCATGGACGCCGACCACGTCGGGGTGAGTACGTCGGAGACGACCGACCGCGACGTGATCGACACCGTGGCCCAGGCCTTCGGAGTCTCGGCGGACTCGACCGACGACGATGCACAGGACGTCGAGGCGAACATCCCCGACGGCCTGCGTCGTACGACGGACTACCTGACCCACGCCGTCTTCAACACCCATCGCTCCGAGACCTCGATGCTTCGCTACCTGCGCCGGCTCTCGGCGCGCGACTACGCGCTGGACCGCGGGATGATCCCGCTCGGCTCGTGCACGATGAAGCTCAACGCGACGACCGAGATGGAGCCGGTCAGCCTGCCGGGCTTCGCCGACCTGCACCCGTTCGCCCCGGCCGAGGACGCGCTCGGCTATCGGAAGCTCATCGACCAGCTGGAGTCCTGGCTCGCGAACGTGACCGGCTACGACCGCGTCTCGATCCAGCCCAACGCCGGGTCGCAGGGCGAGCTGGCCGGGCTGCTGGCGATCCGCGCCTACCACGACGCCAACGGCGACGGGGAGCGGCGCATCTGCCTGATCCCGTCGTCTGCGCACGGCACCAACGCCGCCTCTGCGGTGATGGCCGGGATGAAGGTGGTGGTGGTGAAGTCGGCTGCCGACGGGTCGGTCGACATGGACGACCTGAAGAAGCAGTGCGACGAGCACAGCAAGGACCTCGCCGCGATCATGGTCACCTACCCGTCGACCCACGGCGCCTATGAGGGCACCATCTCCGACCTGTGCGCGATGGTGCACGAGGCCGGCGGGCAGGTCTACGTCGACGGGGCCAACCTGAACGCCCTGCTCGGCTACGCCAAGCCCGGTGAGTTCGGTGGCGACGTGTCGCACCTGAACCTGCACAAGACGTTCTGCATCCCCCACGGCGGGGGTGGCCCGGGTGTGGGTCCGGTCGGCGTACGCGAGCACCTCGCGCCGTACCTTCCCTCGCACCCGGCGCACCCCGAGGAGGAGAAGCGCACCGGCATCGGCCCGATCAGCGCAGCGCCGTACGGCTCGGCCGGGATCCTGCCGATCTCCTGGGCGTTCGTGCGGCTGATGGGGGCCGAGGGTCTCACCGAGGCGACCGCGGTGGCCGTACTCGCCGCCAACTACGTCGCACAGCGGCTCAACGACGACTACCCGGTGCTCTACCGCGGTCACAACGACCGGGTCGCTCACGAGTGCATCCTCGACCTGCGCGCGCTGACCAAGGCCAGCGGTGTGACGGTCGACGACGTGGCGAAGCGGTTGGTCGACTATGGCTTCCACGCCCCGACGATGAGCTTCCCGGTCGCCGGGACCCTGATGGTCGAGCCGACGGAGAGCGAGGACCTCGTTGAGCTCGACCGGTTCTGCGACGCGATGATCGCCATCCGTGAGGAGATCCGCCGCGTCGAGGCGGGGGAGTGGACCCCCGAGAACTCACCGCTGCGCGGTGCGCCGCACACGGCCGCGGCCGTGATCACCGGTACCGGGGAACGGGCCTACTCAGACGAGGTCGCGGTGTTCCCCGCCGGCCCCGACCCCGACAAGTACTGGCCACCGGTGGGTCGCATCGACCAGGCGTACGGCGACCGCAACCTGTTCTGCGCCTGCCCGCCCGTCGAGGCGTTTGCCTGAGCATGGACCGGAGCACTCACTACCAGGCGGTCGTCGACCGCTACCAGGCCGAGAGACGCCTGCCCTCGATCGTCGTCGGCGTGCTCGACGACGCCGAGCTGGCGTGGTCGGGGACGGCGGGCGCCGAGACCTCGACGGACGTGCAGTACCGGATCGGGTCGATCACCAAGCTGATCACGGCCGTCCTCGTGATGCAGTGCCGCGACGACGGACTGATCGACCTCGGCGACCCGATCGGCAAGCACGTGCCCGAGACCGGCTACGGGTCGGCAACGGTGCGGTCGCTGCTCGCCCACGTGTCCGGCATGCAGAGCGAGCCGGTGGGGCCGTGGTGGGAGCGGTCTCCGGGCACTGCGACGGCAGACCTGCTCGCGGCCAACGATGGTTCGGGCGCGGTGTTCGGGCCGGGGGAGCACTTCCACTACAGCAACCTCGGGTTCGCGCTGCTCGGCGAGGCGGTGGCCCGACGGCGCGACGCCGACTGGTTCTCGCTGGCGGAAGATCGGGTCCTGGCACCGCTCGGGATGACGCGGACGTCGTACCTGCCGCAGGAGCCGTACGCCCGCGGCCTGAGCGTGCACCACCTCGCCAACACCCTCACCCCCGAGCCGATGCACGACACCGGTGCGATGGCGCCCGCCGGCCAGCTCTGGAGCACCGTCGAGGACCTCGCCCAGTTCGCGGCGTTCCTCTCGCTCGGTAACTCCACGGTGCTGGCCGACCGGACGCTGATCGAGATGCGTCAGGCCGTGCCGCCGGCGATCGACTACGGCCTCGGCGTGCGCCTGGTGCCGTACGCCGACGGGGTGCTCTCCGGACACACGGGATCGATGCCCGGCTTCCAGGCAACCCTCTTCGTCGACCCACTCAGCCACCGCGGCGTGGTCGCCCTCACCAACGCCACCACCGGGTTCTCCGGCACCGACTTCGCGATCGCCCTGCTCGGTGACCGCACCCCGTCCGCCATCCCGTCGTGGAATCCCGCCGAGACGGTGCCCGCCTGGGCACGCGAGCTGCTCGGCTACTGGCACTGGGGCAACACGGCCTTCGAGGTCCGCTGGCAGGGCGACCTGCTGGAGTGGCGCGACCTGTCGGTCGGTGTGCTCGACGAGCAGTTCGAGCTGCGCGAGGACCGGATCGTCGGGGTCGCCGGCTACCACCACGGCGAGACCATGCACGTCGTACGACGCGACGACGGCTCGATCGACCACCTCGAGTGCGCGACGTTCGTGTACACCCGGGAGCCGTACCAGCTCGGTGAATGAGCGGGTCAGCGCCCGCCCGCGACCCGGAGCGTGGTCCCGGTGACGTAGGACGCCTCGTCGCTGAGCAGCCATGCGATCGCAGCCGCGATCTCCTCAGGCTCACCTGCCCGCGCCAACGGGACCTTCGACGCGAGCCGTTCGAGCCGTCCGGCATCACCGGCGTCCTCGTGGATCCTGGTGCGAACCATCCCGGGGGCCACCCCGACCACGCGGACGCCACCATCGGCGACCTCCTGGGCGAGCCCGATCGTCATGGCGTCCACGCCTGCCTTGGCCGCGGCGTACTGGACGTACTCTCCGGCGGATCCGAGAGTGGCTGCGCCCGAACTGACGTTGACGAGCACCCCGCCGTCGCCTTCGTAGGACGTGCTCAGCGCACGAACCGCCGCCCGTGCCACGAGCAGGGCTCCGGTGAGGTTCAGGTCAACCGTCCGTCGTACGACGTCGGGCGGGGTCTCGGCGAGGGTTCCGACGTGAGCGGTGGCTCCGGCGTTGTTCACCACGCCGGTCAGCCGTCCGAACGACCGGGCCTGCGAGAACAGCTCTTCGACTCCAGCCTGTTCGGACACGTCGCTGCGCACGACGATGCAGCGCGCTCCGGCATTCTCGGCCTCCCGCTTGCACTCCTCGGCCGCCGTGTCGTCGCGGGCGTAGCCCAGCACGAGGTCGTGCCCGTCCGCGGCGAGCCGCAGGGCCGTGGACGCTCCGATTCCGCGGGTCCCTCCGGTGATGAGGGTGAGGCGCTGGCTCATGAGTGCAGTCAAACAGCCGCGAGTTGATAGTTGAACCAACGTTGCGGTTTCGAGCCGAGTGCAATACAAGTTAGGGGTCTTACCGAGGCGCCCCATCGCTTACTCACGCAGTAGGTGTCATGGGGCGCCTCGTCGTTTGCTGCCGTCTTGCCCGGAATGTGCAGCGGCCCTACATCGCCTGGCTCACCGAGCTCATGTTGAAGTCGGGGATCCGGAGGCCGGGCGTGGCGGTGCGGGAGAACTCGTCCTCGCCCCACTCCCGCGAGAAGCTCGGGACCGTCGACGACGCGTGCGAGTAGCGACGCAGCAGATCGACCGGGCTCTCGTTGTAGCGGAAGTTGTTGACCGCGGCCGGTGATCTCGCCCCCCTCGACGCGGTAGACGCCGTCGCGGGTGAGGCCGGTGAGCAGCAGGGTCTGAGGATCGACCTCGCGGATGTACCAGAGGCAGGTCAGCAGCAGGCCGTCGTCGAGGCCGGCCACCAGGTCGTCTTCCGTGCCCGAGGCGCCGTCGATCTCGAGGACGAGGTTGTCGATGGCCGGGGTCGTCGGCTGCCCCGTCTCGTTTGCGGTGTGCCGGGTCTGGATCAGCGAGGTGAGCCGTCCGTCGGCGATCCAGTCGGTCGACCCGAGGGTCGAGCCCGTTGTCGTAGACGCTGCTCCGGTCGGACGAGGCGCCTGCGACCACGAACGGCGTGCACTCGATCCCGGCGTACGACGGGTCGGATCGCAGTCGGACGGCCTGGTTGACGATCTCCTCGCCGATCCGGGTGCCACCGCCCGGCTTCGAGAACACCGTCAGGCCGTCGCTGGCATTGCGGGCGCCGCTGCTCCAGTACTGGTAGATCATCAGGTCGGCGACGGCGGTCGGCGGCAGGACCGTGTCGTAGCGACCGGCCGGGAGGTCGATGCGCCGCTCGCCCCAGCTCAGCCGGGTGGCCAGGTCGGACGCCATCTGAGCGGCGTCGACATCGGCGAAGTCGCGGGTGGCGCCACCGACCCAGGCGCTGTTGGTCAGCTCGGTGTTCTTGCCAGTGCAGCCGTAGTGCCCGGTGGGCTGGACGTGGCGCAGCCGCAGCCCGGTCGACGAGCCGAGGTAGGTGGTGGTGACCTCATGGAAGACGAAGCCGTAGAGGATCCGCCTCTCGGCGTCGGCCTGGCCGAACGCCTCGCCCAGCTCGGCGGCGAACGCGTCGAACACCTGGATCGAGGTCTCGCCGGACGGGTCGTCCCAGCCGCGGGCCACGTCGCCCTCGACCAGGTCGGCGCGGTCCTCGGCGGAATCGGCGAGCAGTGCGGCGCGGTCGGCGCTCTCGACCAGGGCGGCCACCTGCTCCAGGGATGCGGCGGTGCCGCTGACCGAGGCGTTGCCGGCGCCCTGGAACGCGATCACGGTGACGCTGACCTCGTGCATCACGCCGTTGGTGGTCAGGGTGTTGTTCGCCCAGCGCAAGTTGGCGCTGGTGGTGTCGTTGACGATCGCGATGCACTGCTCGGAGGTGGAGGTCTCCAGGGCGTGCTCGACGAGACGCTGCGGCCGAACCTTCATCAGGCCGTCCCCTCCTCGGTGGTGTTCAGGATCCGGATGCCGCGGAACAGTGCGGAGGGGGCGCCGTGGCTCACCGCCGCGACCTGACCCGGCTGTGCCTTGCCGCAGTTCATCGCGCCGCCGAGCACGTAGGTCTGCGGTCCGCCGACCGCCTCCATCGCACCCCAGAAGTCGGTCGTCGTGGCCTGGTAGGCGACGTCGCGGAGCTGGCCCTTGAGCTCGCCGTCCTCGATCGCGTAGAAGCGCTGGCCAGTGAACTGGAAGTTGTAGCGCTGCATGTCGATCGACCACGACTTGTCGCCGAGTACGTGGATGCCGCGCTCGACCTGGCTGATCAGCCCGGCCGTGTCGGGGCCGTCGGGTGCCGGTTGCAGCGAGACGTTGGCCATCCGCTGGATCGGGATGTGGCCGGGGGAGTCGGCGTACGCGCAGCCGTTGGAGCGGCCGCCGTTGAGCTCGGCGCCGTAGGTGTGGGCCATCGGCCGGTCGAGCTGGTAGCCGACGAGGACGCCGTCCTTGATGATGTCCCACTGCTGGGTCTGGACGCCCTCGTCGT
Organism: uncultured Actinomycetota bacterium; assembly: GCA_963742785.1. Taxonomy (GTDB): domain Bacteria; phylum Actinomycetota; class Actinomycetes; order Propionibacteriales; family Nocardioidaceae; genus Marmoricola. The sequence goes on along the minus strand of CAVUNI010000004.1, from coordinate 2,125,149 downwards.
CGTACCCCACCGTGGACAGCCCGTGCTCCACCGTGCGGTCGCCGGTGACGTGCATGACGGGGGAGCCGTACTTCAGCGTGTTCAGCTGGTCGTACGTCGCGAACGACGTCCCCGCGTAGTTGGCCTCGTAGCCAAGAGCGCGATCAAGCTCGGTGGCGTGTCCGATCGACTCGTGGATGGTGAGCCACAGGTTGGAGGGGTGGATCACCAGGTCGTAGGTGCCAGCTTCGACGCTCGGCGCCGCGAGCTTCTCGCGGAGCAGCTCGGGGAGCCGGGCCCGCTCGCCCTCGAAGTCGAAGTTGTCGCCGGTGAGGTACTCCCAGCCGCGAGCGACCGGAGGCGCGAGCGTCCGCATCGAGTCGAAGACGCCGGTCGAGGCGTTGGCACCGTGGACCTCCACGTAGGGCTCGACCCGGACGCGTTGCTGGGTGATCGAGGAGCCGGCGAGGTCGGCGTAGTACTTGTTCTCCTGGACCTGCTGCAGGCTGCCGGTCGCATGGTCGACACCGTCGGCGTTGAGCAGCTCGCTGGTCCATGCGGCGAACAGGCCGGTCTTCTCGGCGAGCGGGACGTCCAGCGGGTTGACGTCGTACGCCGAGACCCAGGTGACGTCGTCGTACACCGGCTCGGGGGCCAGCTCGACGGGACGGCTGGTCATCTTCGCCGCCACCTTGGCCACCGTGACTGCTGTCTCCGCGACGGTGACCGCCTCGGACTCCGTCAGCGCTACGCCGGACGCGAACCCCCATGCTCCGTCGAGGACGACCCGCACCGCGAAGCCGAGGTCCTCGGCGTCCTGCGCGCCCTCGAGCACGCCGTCGCGCATGGAGAAGTACTGGTCGCGGTTGCGCTCGAACCGGAACTCGGCGTGGGTGACGCCGAAGTCGCGCGCCCGCTCGAGGGCGACCTGGCCCAGCCGCTTGTAGGGCAGCGCCCGGAACGTCGGATCGATCTCGTTCTGTGCCATGGGACGAGGCTAGTGGTCGGCCAGTGAGGCCTGGACGGTGGAGCCACGGCGAGCCTTCCGGACTTCGAGCTGGGAGGGCACCCGGTTGCGCAGCTCGGCCACGTGGCTGACCAGGCCGACGACTCGTCCGCCGTCGCGCAACGAGTCCAGGGTGTCCATCACGCCGTCGAGCGTGGTGGCGTCGAGGGCGCCGAACCCCTCGTCGATGAACAACGTGTCGAGCTGGGTGCCACCTGCCTCGTGGCTCACCGTGTCGGCAAGCCCGAGCGCCAGCGCCAGGGACACGATGAACGTCTCGCCGCCCGACAGGGTGGCAGGGTCGCGCTGCTTGCCGCTCCACTCGTCGCGGACGCGCAGACTCAGCCCGCCGCGCTGCTCACCGGCGCCGCGCTCGTCGGCCTGCTCGAGGGTGAAGCGCTCGTCGGTCATCGTGCCGAGCCGCTCGTTGGCGGCGGCCACGACCTGGCGCAGCCGCTCGGAGAGGACGTACGCCGAGAGCCGCATCTTGAGCTGGTTGTCTGCGCTCTTGCCCTCGACGAGCGCGGCCAGGCCAGCCGCCAGCGCGTGGTCCTGGCGCACAGGCGCCCAGTCCCCGAGTGCCTTCGACAGATCCTGCGCCAGGGCCTCGAGCCGCTGCACCCGCTGGGCGGTCTGCTCGTGCGCGCCGTGCTGCTCGTCGCGAACCCGGCCCGACTCGGTCAGCTGCGCGGCAAGTCCGGCCAGGTCGGGGGGCTCCACGGCGAGAGCGGCGACGACCGGCTCCTCGGTGAGCGTCGACCGGGCGGCTGCGCGAGCGGCCCGTCGTTCGTCGAGCTGCCTCGCACCGGCGGCCGCCTCGCCACCCGGGAGTACGGCAGCCAGGGCATCGGTGAGCGACCGGAAGCCGGCCTCGGCGGCGGCGGCGTCAGCTGCTGCGGTTGCCTGTGCCAGCTCGTGCGCGGTCCGGTCCCGCTTCGAGAGTGCCGCGCGGCCTTCCTCGAGGTCGGCGACCGCACGTCGGTGCGCCGTGACCAGCGCGGCGACGGTGCTGATGCCGGGGTGTCCATCGAGCAGTGCGTCCAGCTCGGCGACGAGGCGGTCGTGGCGGACGGTGGCCTCGGCCTGCTCGCGGGTGCGCTCCTCGAGGGACACCCGTGACGAGGCGAGCTCGGTGACGACGACCTTCTCCTCCTGCTCGAGCTCGGCCAGCTCGCCCGTGAGTCTCCCCGCCTCCTGCTCCGCGGCGGCGCTCTCGGCTGCTGCGGCCGCCGCCACGGTGGCCGAGGAGCGCCAGTGGGTGACGGCGTGGCCGCCGCAGCGCACCAGCGCACCCTGTAAACGGGTGGCCAACGTCGTGACCAGCTCCTGGACGGTCTGACGCTCGAAGTCGGCCGACTCGTAGTGGTCGCGCGCGGCCTCCTCGTCGTGGCCGCTGATCGTGGCCGACGCCATCGCGGGCGCCGGGTGGTCGACACTCCCGCACACCGGGCAGGAGCAGCCGACGGCCAGGCCACCAGCCAGCTCGGCTGCCATCCCCGAGATGCGCTGCTCTCGCAGGTCGAGGTAGGCCTGACGCAGGTCCTGGGCGTGGGTCGTCGCCTGGGCCAGCCGAGCCCGGGACTCGGTCAGCTCGACGGTCAGTTCCGCTGCCTCGGAGGCTGCCTCCAGACTCGCCTCCGCTGCCTCCAGCGTGGCGCGGTCGGAGGCCGCCCGCTGGGCCAGCGAGGTCGCCGTCTCGAGCGCAGCGCCGGCACGTTCCCGCGCCGTCACCAGCTGCCTGGCGCTCGTCTCGTGCTGGCTCACCAGGGTCGACAACCTGGAGGTCTCCGAGCCCAGGGCAGCGAGCCGGGTGCGTTCGTCGCGCAGCTGCCGCTCGCGGGGCAGCCACGACTCGGCCACGGCACGCTCCTCGGTGAGCCGGGTGATGGCCGCCGTCAGCGTGGGCTCGTCGATCGAACCCGCGTCGAGGCCCAGTCGCGCGCACGCGGTGCCGAGCTGTGCGGCCGCTCGGGTAGCAGCCTCGGCGTGCTGGGTCGTGGCCGTCTCCACGCGCAGCGCCTGTGGCAGTACCGGAGCGGCGCGCCAGTGCGCGTCGAGGGACGCGGCAAGTGACTCCTCGACCTCCTGTGAGCCGGCGAGCAGCTCCAGCCGCTGTTGCGCCGACTCACCGCGGGCCCGGGCCTCCGCGAGCAGACGCGCGCGGTCGAGGTTGTCCTGGTCACGAGCCACTGCCCTGCGCGCTGCAGCGAGGTGCATCCGGCGACCCTCCAGGTCGCGGGTGGTCTCCGTCAGCCGTTCCCCGGCCCAGCGCTCCAGGGAGCCGTCCCCGGCCACCTGGTCGAGGTCGTGCACGTCCCAGCGCTCGGGTACGCCGACACCGGCCGCCTCCTGGAACCGGTTGACCACGCCGGCGCACACGTCCTGGTGGCTACGGCAGCTGCGGCCAAGCTCGAGGCGCCGCTCGACCAGCCACCGCTCCACTTCTTCGAACCGGCGCGTGCGGAAGAGTCGCTGGAGTACGGCGTGCCGTTCGGTCGAGGTGGCGCGCAGGAAGGCCTGGAACCGTCCCTGGGGGAGCATCGCCACCTGGGTGAACTGGGTGCAGGTCATCCCGAGCAGGCCGGTGACGAGCTGGCCGGCCTCGTCGAGCCGGTTGGTCAGGCCGATCCACTCCTGGCGGCCTTCGTGGGAACGCCGTTCCTCCGCGACGACGTGGGCCTGGACCCGGGTGGTGCCAGTCCCTCGACGCTTGGGCCGGTCCCAGGCGGGGAAGCGGGTGAACCGGAAGGTCCGGTCACCGACGCTGAAGCGCAGGACCACCCGCGCCCCGGTCTGTGGGTCCGCCTGGTCGCTCCGGAGGTGGCGTGCGGCGTGACGGTCGCCCGGCACCTCGCCGTAGAGCGCGAAGCACACGGCGTCGAGCACGCTGGTCTTGCCCGAGCCCGTGTCGCCGGTGAGCAGGAACAGTCCTCCGGCCGCGAGCTCGTCGAAGTCGACGTGGACGGTGTCGACGAACGGGCCGAACGCAGTGATCGAGAGGTCGTGGAGCCGCATCAGCCGGACACCACTGCGTCGTCCGCGGCCACGAGATCCGGGTCGTCCGAGCAGCATTCCAGCGCCTCACGCAGCAGGTCGGACTCGGAGTCGCTGGCCGGGGCGCCGCGCACGCGGGCGACGAAGTCGAGCGCCACGTCATGAGCGGAGCGGCCCGTCGTGCTCACCCGCGTCGGCTCCGGCTGGCCACCGCGCGGTGCGAACCGGAGGGCCAGTGCGTGCGGGAACCGGGTGCGCAGCCGCTCCATCGCCTGCAGCGGCCGAACGTCGTCGGTGAGCGTCACCTGCAGCCACGACTCCTCGTGGGCGGTGAACCGCGCATCCGTGAGCAGCTCGTCGATGGTGCCCTCGAGCCGAGCGAGTGGACGAGCCACCGGCGCTGGGACGAACGTCGCCCGGTCGAAGCCGTCAGCGTCGAGGTCGACCAGCCAGGACCCCTTGACGTGGTCGGCCTCCGAGAACGAGTAGGCGACGGGGGACCCGCTGTAGCGAACGCTGTCACGGAGCGTCGCCCGGCCGTGCAGGTGCCCGAGCGCGGTGTAGTCGATGCCGTCGAACAGTGCGAGGGGTACGACGGAGACGCCGCCCACCGCGATGTCCCGTTCGCTCTCACTGGGCAGACCACCGGCGACGAAGGCGTGCGCCATCACCACCGAGCGCGTGCCGTTGGGACGGGTGGCCAGGTCGGCGCGAACCCGCTCCATCGCCGCGGCGAGGACCGCGTGGTGCGACCGGGTGGGCAGCTCCCACGGCTGGGTGAGCACATCGGGCTCGAGGTAGGGGATGCCGTAGACAGCGACCTGACCGTGCGCGTCCTCGACAAGGACCGGCTCGTCGACCCGGCCCGCGTCGGTGCGGAGGTGGACGCCTGCGAGGTCGACCAGCCGGGCGTTGAAGCCCAGCCGACGGCCGGAGTCATGGTTGCCCGACGTGATCACCACGCGGGCTCGGGAGGTGCCGAGCCGGTGGAGGGCATCGTCGGCCAGCGCAACCGCGTCGACGGCGGGCAGTGCCCGGTCGTAGACGTCGCCCGACACGACCACGAGATCGACCGCTTCTGCCTCGACGGTCTCGATCAGGTGGTCGACGTACGCCGCCTGCACGTCGAGGAGGTCCTCGCCGTGGAACGACCGGCCCAGATGCCAGTCGGAGGTGTGCAGGATGCGCATGTTCGAACGCTAGGAGAGCGCACCGACAGAACCCCTGTGCACACGCCGGACCCGAGGATCAGTCAGCCGGTGACGCGGTCCGCTCCGGCGTACACCACGCAGCGCTGGGCGCGGGTGAAACCGACCAGCACCATCCCGGCGTCCTGCGCCAGCGAGAGCGCGAGTGAGGTCGGGGCGCCCACGGCGACGATCGCCCCGACCCCCGAGACGACGGCCTTCTGGACCAGCTCGAAGCCGATCCGGCCGCTGAGCACGAGCACCGGTGGGACCGGCGACCCGGTCAGGATCCGCGAGCCGATGACCTTGTCGACCGCGTTGTGCCGCCCGACGTCCTCGCGTACGACGACCGGGGTGCCGTCCGCCTCGAACAGACCCGCCGCGTGCAGCCCGCCGGTCTTGCCGAACCCCGGCTGCCGCTCGCCCAACCGGTCGGGCAGCGAAAGGAGGGTGGCGAGGTCCAGAGCGACCGGGTCGGAGGGCGCGGCCGCCGCGAGCACGTCCTGCACGGTGTCGGTCCCGCACACGCCGCATGCCGAGTTCACCAGCCGAGCCGTGGGCATCGAGAGCGGGGGAGTGGCCAGGTCGACCGTCACCACGTTGAACTCCTCGAGCGCGGTGAGCGACTCGTCGGTGCAGTACCGGACGCTCCGCACTGCCTCGGGGGTGGTGACCCGCTCGTGGACCAGCCAGCCTGCGGCAAGTTCGAAGTCGTGGCCGGGCGTCCGCATGGTCACGGCCACGCGCTGGGCGGGGGAGTTGGGGGCGGCGACGCGGATCTCGAGGGGCTCCTCGGTCGCGACGCGGTCCTCGTGGTCGAGGCGAGTGCCGTCGCGGAACTCGGCCACTCGCGCGCGGACCGAGGGACCGGGGCGTCTCGCTTTCGTCGTACTCACACACCCGACTCTAGGCCGACACACGAAGCCGAGGACGCTCAGTCACGACCCAGACCGGCGTCACGCGCGCGCACGATGGCCTGCGCCCGGTCGGCGACCTGGAGCTTCGTGAAGATTGTGGAGACGTTGTTCGCCACGGTCTTCTGTGCGACTCCGACCCGGCGCGCGATCGCTGCGTTGTTCAGCCCTCCTGCGAGGAGGTCGAGAATCTCTCGCTCGCGCGCCGTGAGCTCGGGGAACTCCACGTCTTGTGACAGCCGTGGCGCCTGGAGCGAGGCCAGCACCCGCTGCGCGACGCCAGGACCGAAGATCGCCTCACCCGCGGCCACCGAACGGATCGCTCGTGCGATGTCGTCCTGCTCCACTCCCTTGACGAGGTACCCACGTGCCCCCGCCCGCATGGCCGCGAAGACTGCGTCGTCGTCCTCGTGCATGGTGAGCACCAGGACGGCGACTCGAGGGGCGACGCGCGCGAGCTCCCGAGTGGCGGCGATCCCGTCGAGCTCCGGCATGTTCAGGTCGAGGAGGGCGACGTCCGGCTTGGCGAGCAGCACCTCGCGCACGGCTTCGCGACCGTTGGCTGCGACACCGGCGACCTCGAAGTCCGGGATCGAGCCGAGCAGTGCGGTCAGGCCGGCGCGGACGATCGGATGGTCGTCGGCCACCACGACCCGGATGGTCACGACACCACCACGGGGATGGAGACGAACACGCGGCCGCCACCTCGGGACGGACCCGCCTCGAAGAAGCCACCGACCTCGGCGGCACGCTCACGCATCGCTTCGAGCCCGACACCCGGGGACCACGAAGCATGGTTCGCGCCGTCGTCTGTCACGACGACGTCCAGGGTCTCGTCGCAGCGCACCTCGATCACGGCACTCGTGGCGACCGCATGACGGGCGATGTTCACCAGCGCCTCGGTTGCGATCCGGTACGCCGCCACCTCGACCTCCACGGGTAGGGCAGGAAGCTCGTCGGGCACTACCAGCCGCACTGTCAGCGAGCTGCCGTCTCCTCTGCCGCGCAGCTGCTCCACGCGCTGTTCGAGCGCGCCCAGCAGCCCCAGCTCGCCGAGGGCAGGAGGGGTCAGGTTGTCGACCAGTTGTCGAACGTCGGTAAGTGCCGATCGAGCGTCTCGTTGCAGTGATCGCAGCAGCTCGCGGGTCTGTCCCGGGTCAACGTCGAGAAAGTTGGCGCCTGCGTCGGCAGCCAGAGCCATGCCGGTCAGGGTCGGGCCAAGGCCGTCGTGCAGGTCGCGCCGCAGTCGCCGTCGTTCTTCCTCGCGCGTCACGACGAGCCGGGCCTGCGCGAGCTGGAGGTCAACGGACAGGGAGAGCGCACGGATGGCCACGGCCAGAGGTGCGGCAACCAGCTGCAACGTGGACGTGTCAGAGCTGGTGAGTCGCTGCTCGCCAGGACGAAGACCGATCTCGAGCTCGCCGACAGTCGCGCCGGCGTACTCCAGCGGCAATAGCGAGACGCGGGACGGGGGGACGCCGTCCGAGGCCACGACGGCGCCAGAGTCGCGGATCCCGACGTAGGGGAGTCGCAGCGCCGTGCGCAGTGCCTCGGCCACTCCGGCAAGACCGCGTTCGTCACCGGCTGCGAGGACGGCCCCGAGCCGGCCGGCGACGCGGGCAGGATCGCGTCGATCGCCGTACATCCACCGGTCGACCTCGCGTTGGAGGCGGGGGAGGAGTGGTGCAAGGGCGACGGCCACAAGCACCGTCGCGAAGGCCGACCTGCCGAAGGCCTGGGACACGAAGCTGTCGAGCAGAGTCACGACGGCCACGTAGGCGACGAGAGCCGCCACTGACAGCAGCAGCCAGGCGACGACGCGCGAGACGACCAGCCGGATGTCGAGCAGCTGGTGTCGGACGACGGCGACCGTGATCGCGAGCGGAACAAGAGGGATGGCGAAGAGTACGGCGATCGGGGTGCCGGCCACGAACGACCAGGGTGCGACCGCCGCGATCACGACGAGGCCGGCCATCAGCAGCCACAACAGCTGCGCGCGCTCCGTTTCACCTGCTCTGCGGTAGCGGACCACGAGGGACACCACCGCCAGCAGGAGGGCACCCGACGTGCGGACCTCTGCGATCGACCAGAGCCAGGTCAGCCCGTCGCCGGCGTCGAACGTGAAGTAGCCCAGGGGCATGCCCTCGGAGACCGGCTCAGTGCCGGTCACCATCTCGACGACGAACAGTGGCGCCGTGAGGACGATCGCCCACGCGGCGTACCTCCAACGCGGGCTGGGCAGGTGGCCGTCCGGGAACAGCAGCAGCGACATCGGCAGGAAAAGTGCTATGGACCACGGCCAGGCGAACATGAACACCGTCAGCACGACGCGAAGCACCGGAAGTGGTGCTCCGTGGTCGTGCAGGAGCTGGGCGATCGGCGCCATCAGTGCGCTGGTGGCATGACCGAAACCGCCGGCCACCAGCAGCCACCCGAGCGGGTTCCGCGGCCGGTACCACGCGATCACCAGCCCGCTGGTGGCGAACGCCGCGCCCATCAGCCCGTTGGTGGCCAGGAACGAGGTCAGGGCACGGGACCAGCTGAAGCCCGCGACGGGCGCGAGCACGACAGCGGCCAGCACCTGGGCGATCGCCAGCCCACCGATGGCGACGGCGCCGACGCGCAACCACCCACGGTCAGAAGGGTCGGCGCGCAGGTGCTCCATGCGGCCATTCTCGCGCTCCTGCTTCCCGTGCACCCGGGATCACGTTCCCGATCTCACCGGAAACTTCCTGCGCAGGCGTGGTCCTGCACCCTGCCCGCGGGAGCGGCGCCGGGGAGACCGTCGCAACGAGCCCGGATGTGCCGGGTCGGTTCATCGGAGGTACTCATGTCTCGCTCCTTCCGTTCCGGGCTGCTGATCCTGGGGGTGCTGTCCCTGGTCGATGTCGCCGGCCCACTGATGACAGACGGCGACCACCCGCCGATGTGGATCGCGCTCGTCGGGTCCGCGCTCGGCCTGGCCAGCCTGGCCTGCGTCGTACTCGTCTGGCGTGGCAGCGCCCGGGCAGTGCTACCACTCGCCGTACTGCGTCTGTTGTCGGCGCTCACGACGGTGCCGGCGTTCTTCGTCTCCGACGTCCCACCGGCCATCCGCGGTCTGGCGGCGGCTCTGGTCCTGCTGACGATCGTCGGGGTGGCCCTCGTTGTCGGATCGCGCGCTCGTCAGGCGGTGCCGGCATGAGCGCCCCGGTGGAGCAGGCGGTCCGCCCTCGCACGGACCTGCGTCACGCCAGCCGTGTGCTGGCCGCGGTCATCCTGCCCATCGGCCCGCTGGCGGTGGCGGTGCTGCGGTTCATCCTCCCGTACACGACTGCGGATGACTCCTCCGATGCCGTGCGACTGGTCGCGGCTCATCAGACGGCGCAGTCGGCCGTGGTGTGGCTGGGTTTCATCGCCTGTCTCGCGCTGGTCCCTGGCGTGATCTTCGCGGGCCGGGTGGTCGGCCGGGCTGCGCCACGACTCGCGGCGGTGGCGACCATTCTGCTGGTCCTGGGCTACATCTCGCTGGCCTGGCTGACCGTGGGTGACGCTTTCCTGCTGTTCGGGGTTCGCCAGGACCTGCCGGAGAACGTGCTGACAGCGATGTACGACGGTGTCCACCCGGCCGCGACAGTGGCCGCAGTGCTGTTCGTCCTGGGGCATGTCCTCGGCACGATCCTGCTCGGTGTCGGGATGCTGCGCGGACGGGTCGTCCCGCTCTGGGCCGCCATCGCCACGATCGTCTCCCAGCCGATCCACTTCGTGGCGGCAGTCATCGTTCCCAGTCACCCGCTCGACCTGCTCGGGTGGGGCCTGAACGCGTTGGGCTTTGCCGCGCTCTCGTTCGCGATCCTGCGGCTGAGCGACGACGAGTGGGCGCCGCCACCGCGCGCGCCGGAGTGACGTCCAGGGGGTTGCACCGGTCTACCGTGTCCCCATGCCAGAACCCGCCGTGGTGGAACCACCGCGATCCCGCGTGCGTCACATCCCCATGAAGCGCTTGGCATGCCTCGCCACCCTGCTGCTCCTCGCCGGCTGCGGCTCCGCGGAGCAGCAGGGTGGCGAGAGTGGCAAGTCCGACCCGTCCGGGTCGACCACGACGACGGTGGGCAAGTGCGCCGCGGACGCGCCCGAGGTCCAGGTCGCGCGCACCCTTGCGACCGTCGACCTCGACGGTGACGGCACCGCCGAGAGCGTGAAGGTGACCGGGGCCGGAGGCGAGTGCCCGAACACGGTCTTCGTGAAGCTGGGCAGTCGCCCCCTCGCGGCAGCGCCCGATGACGGTCCGCCTGTGACGAACGCCTTCGGAGTCGCCGTCCCGGGCCGCGCCGGCCGGCTGCTGGTCACGCGCTCGGACCACCCCCGGGGCGGCTACCAGCTGCGGGTCTACGCAGTCGGTACCTCAGAGCTCGACGAGCTCCAGATCGGGAGGAACCCACTGGTGCCCTTCCTGGCCACCGACGTGCAGGAACACCCGTTCAGCATCGACTGCGGCGACGGTGGCCTGGTCGTGACCGAGGCGATCCCGCACGAGCCGCCCGGCGTGGTCGCTGCCTGGGACATCAGGCGCACGACGTACGTGTTCGAGGGCGGGCGTATCACGCCGGGGACCAGCGCGGAGGTCGCCGACAACGTCCTCCCCAACCAGCTGGGGCAGAACTACCCGGACCTGGTCAAGCACACCGCCTTCGCCAGCTGCCGGGCCTGAGGCCGCTCAGACCGCGCGGGTCTTCGGGGTCTGCCGCTCGGTGAGAGACGGGTCGCGTACGACGACATCGCCCAGGGCTTCGTCGATCTGCGCCATCAGCTCGGCCGGGATCTTCACTCCTGCGGCCTTGACGTTTTCCTTGACCTGCTCGGGACGCGACGCGCCGACGAGCGCTGCGGCGACGTTGTCGTTCTGCAGCACCCAGGCCACCGCGAGCTGCGCCATGGTGAGGTCGAGCTCCTTGGCCACCGGCTCGAGGTTCTGCACCCGATTCAGCACGTCGTCCTCGAGGAACCGCTGGATGGTGTCGGCGCCGCCCTTCTCGTCGGTGGCGCGAGATCCCTCGGGCGGTGCCTGGCCCGGCTTGTACTTGCCGCTGAGCACGCCCTGCGCGATCGGCGACCAGACGATCTGGGAGATGCCGAGCTCACGGCACGTCGGGACGACCTCGTCCTCGATGACGCGCCAGAGCATGGAGTACTGCGGCTGGGAGGAGATCAGCTGGAAGCCCAGCTCTTTCGCGAGCCTGTGGCCCTGGCGCAGCTGGTCCGCCGTCCACTCGCTGACGCCGATGTAGAGAGCCTTGCCCTGACGGACGACGTCGGCGAAGGCCTGCATCGTCTCCTCCAGTGGGGTCTCGACGTCGAAACGGTGTGCCTGGTAGAGGTCGACGTAGTCGGTCTGGAGCCGCTGCAGCGATCCGTTGATCGACTCCATGATGTGCTTGCGCGAGAGACCGGTGTCGTTCTTCCCGCGCGGACCGGTGGGCCAGTAGACCTTGGTGAAGATCTCGAGCGACTCGCGCCGCTGGCCCTTGAGCGCCTCGCCGAGAACGGTCTCGGCCTTGGTGTTGGCGTAGACGTCAGCCGTGTCGAAGCTGCTGATGCCCTCGTCGAGAGCTACCTGGACGCACTGCGTCGCCACGTCGTTCTCGACCTGGGACCCGTGCGTGAGCCAGTTGCCGTAGGTGATCTCGGAGATCTTCAGGCCCGAGTTGCCGAGGTAGCGGAATTCCATGCTTCGACCCTACGGGTCGGTCCATGCGACGTACCTCTGAGGTGGGGCCTCAGTTCGTGCTGTCCACGCGCGTCTGGATCTCGCCGACGGGCAGCGTCGTGTCGGGGCCCGGGATGCTGAACGCGTTGTCGACCGTGACTGGACCGCCGGGGAGGGTGAACCGCACGGTGTAGGTGCGCGAGACGTGGATCGCGTAGCTCCCGCCCCTGGCGTAGGGGTGCTCGACGGCCCCGGGAGCACCGAGGTCGGCGTCCTTGACGCCGCTGCCGGTGGCGCCGGCGCCGTCGCCGAAGTCCCACGTGTCGCCCATGGGCAGGAAGGTGACGCTGATGGCGGTGCCGGCGACATTCACGTCGACCGTCTCGGTGGTGTCCTCCGACCAGTAGTTGTTCGGCACGTTCACGTAGGACCGGTTGCCCGGCTGCACCTGCGCCACCGGGGCGGGGGCGACCTGCCGCGCAGCGTCCACGACCATCTCGGGGGTGATCACCGGGGCCTGAGCCTCACCCGGCGCCATGCACTGCTCGCCCCGGAAGGCGACCGGACCGGCCACGTTGGTGCCGTTCATCGGCTGCTCGTAGATGAAGTAGGGCAGCTCGTCCTCGCCATCACAGGGGATGGGCGGGCACGAGACCGGCTCGGTCCCGTCGGGCAGCGTGGCTCCGCTGCACTCCTGGACGTAAAGCGTCTTGGTCCATGGACCGACCGGCGTCTGGGTGGGGGTGCCGTCAGCGCCCGCGCCGGGGTCCGTCCCGGGCGTGGTGCACGTGCCGGACTCGCCCGCTCCGTGGCCGCCGACGCCGACCTCGATGGGGCAGTCGGCCTGGGCCGCCTGCTCGGCACCGACCACCACCAGCCCGGCGGTGGCGATCAGGAGGAGAGCCGCGGCGAGGCGCCTCACGATGCTCCCGGATCGAGCCTGGCCTGGTCGACGACGTGCCATTGCTGGTCCTTCCAGACGAGGGTGAACGTGAACTGCCGGTTCTTTGCCCCGGCGTACGACTTGATGACCTTGCCGTTGCGCATCAGCTGGTATTTGGGTTCATCGACGAGCAGCGACACCGCCGTACGGCCCTCGCCCAGGTCGCGCGGCTTGCTCACCGGCCCCCGGAAGGTGACCGGACCGGCGAACCCGCTGGAGACGCGCTGCTTCGCGAGCTTGTCCCAGTCTCGGACGCCGTCCATGCACACCTGGCAGTCGGCGGCCACCTCGGAGATGGTCTCGGGACCGGGGGGCTTGGGTGCGTGTTCGAAGACGTCGAGGTACCACACCGCGAACTCGGTGGCGCCGGTCGCGTCGGGTCGAGCCTCAGGCGGGTCGGTGACACCAGCGCCGACAGTGTCGCCGTCCTCGAGCATCACGAACTCCTCGCCCGCGTCCGCGGTCGAGCTCGACTTGGCCGAACCAGGCTCGATCTCGAGGGTCTTCGGCTTGTCGCCGCCGCAGCCGGAGGCGAGCGGCACCAGGGTCGCCAGCAGCACGGCCGCAGCCGTGTGTTGTCTCGTCCCCATCCAGACGCCCCCTCGAACGCGCGTGCTCTGGCAGTCCTCTACCCACCCCGGGGGAGGGGACAAACCTGCGCGGCTACTTGACCGAGGTGATCGTCACCGGCTGCTTGGGCGCAACGCCGTCGGGCGCGAGGCCGTCCTTGGCGATGTTCTGGACGACCTTCACGCCGGCGGCGCTCATCCGGCCGAAGACGGTGTACGACGAACCGAGCGGCGAGTCCTGGTAGACGAGGAAGAACTGCGACCCGTTCGTGCCCTCGCCGGCGTTGGCCATCGCGAGCGACCCGGTCGTGTAGGTGCAGACCTCTTTGCCGCTCTGCGGGTCGGTCTGCCCGAGGCACGGCTGCAGGCGGGGGTCGTTGTCGACCAGCTCGCTGTCGAAGGCGTAGCCCGGACCGCTCTGACCCGCAGCCGTGTCACCGCTCTGCCCGGTGGCGGTCGGATCCCCGCACTGGAGGACGAACAGGCCCTGGGTGGTCAGCCGGTGGCACTTGGTGTCGTCGAAATAGCCCTGCTTGGCCAGTGAGACGAAGGAGTTCACCGTGCAGGGCGCCTTCTCGGCGTCGAGGCTGACCTTGATGTCCCCGCGGTCGGTCGCGATGGTCAGCTCCTCCGGCAGGTCCTTCGGCGGATTGCCCGGTGGGAAGTCGACCTTCTTCCCCTGCGGACCCCCCTCGTTGTAGGTGCACTGCGACTTCTCGGTCTTCGGTGTCTCCTTGTCGCTGCCGCAGCCGGCGGCGAGGACGAGAAGGGGGATCAGGACGAGCGGGACCAGGCGGCGGAGGGAAGTCACGCGGGCGATCGTAGCCACCCTCACACAGCGAGCGTGGCGCCTGGCCACCTCGAGCGACTCCTCGTCCATGTCGACGCCGACGACACGGGCCTGAGGAGCGGCCGCCGCCACGCGCAGGCTGAGCTCACCCCATCCGCAGCCAACGTCGAGAGCCGTCGCACCGGCCCCCAGGCCATCGGCTACCTACGCGACCAGCCGGCTTGCGCGTTCCTCGGAGAGAGGGCTCAGGAAGACGAGATCGTGGTGGAGAGGGGGGAGCTCGATCGCCATCAGCCGGTGCTGTCGCTGCGGATCCCGTACATCCGGCCGACCACCCGTTCGACGGCTCCGCGGGGGAGGGCGCGACGAAGGGCGAACACGGTGGAGGCGCTGCTCCCGACGGCGTAGAGCGACGCCGGCGACTTCTCCTCGATCGCGTCGACGATGGTCCGGGCGACGCGCTCGGGCGCGATGCCTTCCCGTTCGTTGCCGTCGAGCACCTTGAGCATCTTCTTGAAGGGCTTGGCGTAGGGGGAGTCCTCGGAGATGTACTTCGTACGACGACCGCTGATCCCGGTCTTGATGGACCCGGGTTCGACCGTCGTGAGCCACACCCCGAACGGCGACAGCTCGAACCTGGCTGCTGTCGCGAAGCCCTCGAGGGCGGCCTTCGACGCGACGTACGACGACCGGTAGGCGAGCGGGAAGCTGGCCAGCATCGAGCTCACCATGACCACCCGACCGTACCCGCGCCGGCGCATCCCCGGCAGCAGCAGCTGGGTGAGGTGTACCGGTCCGATGACGTTGATGTTGAACACGCGCTCGAGGGCCCCCAGCGGGATCTCCTCAAGAGGTCCGCTCTGCGACTCGCCGGCGTTGTTCACGAGGACGTCGACGTGGATGTCCTCGGCGTACAGCGCCCCGGCGAAACCGTCGATGGAGTGCGCGTCGCGCAGGTCGAGCGCTCGGTACTTCAGACCGTCCAGGCGGGCCGACTCCGGGACCGAGTCGGGGTCTCGGCTGGTACCGAAGACGCGATAGCCACGGTCGAGCAGCCGCTTCGCGGTGGCCAGCCCGATGCCCGAGGACGCGCCGGTGACGAGGGCCGTCCGGGTGGTGCCGTCCGAGGTGGAAGTCATGTCACCGGAGACTAGGCCAGCGAGCCGCGGTCGGCCACGCGCGGACTACATCAGTTGTCGGCGTCCCTAGGGTGGGTTCATGGCGACTCCGATCCGGATCATCGGCCCCGACGAGCTGGTCGAGGCGGATCCCACCTTCGGGATGACGCGCGAGCGGGCCTTCGAGGTCCCCGGACTGTGGAGCGGGCGGATGAGCACCGAGCCCGGTGCGGTTTCGGGCTGGCACCACCACGACAGCAACGAGTCGGGCCTGTATGTCGTCAGGGGAGTCGTGCGACTGGAGTGCGAGGGCATCGAGGGCGTCCTGGACGCCGGACCCGGTTCGTTCGTGCACGTACCGGCATACACCGTGCATCGGGAGAGCAACCCTTCCGATGAGCCCTCGGTGGTCCTGATCGCGCGGGCGGGGTACGGCGTTCCGACGATAAATGTCGACGAGGCTCCCGAGCCGCACCGCTACCTCGAGCGGTAGGCCTCACCGGCGGCCGCCCAGCGACCATCGGCCTTTGCGGCGTCCACCTCGGCCTGCCCGGACGCGCGCATCCGCCCGGCCGCGGTGAGCTCGCCCACCTTGCGGACGTTGATCTCCGACCAGACGCTGCGGGGACGGCGGGGGACGTACTTCTGCAGGTAGTAGACCTCGTCGAGCGACTTGCGCTTGCCCGAGATCCACCCGAAGCAGAGCCCCACGTCGACGGCCTCGTCCTCGGTCAGCGATGGGATGCCCGAGGACTTCTTGGCGACCTTGAGCCACACCCCGGCGTCGTGGTCGACGTGCTCCTCGAGCCAAGTCTCGAAGGCCGCTGCGTCGCGGAAGAAGATGATCTCGGCTCCGTCGTCCCCGGGTGCTGCCATGGCACGCACGTTAGCGATCGCCTCCGTCAGTCTGGAAAACTGGAACTTGTTCCACCTCGGGGGCTAGCGTGCCGACATGCCCCGAATCGACGTACCGGAAGGCCAGGACCCGCTGATGCAGCTGTGGGCCGGCAGCGACACGGCGCTCACCGGGCCGGCGGCGAAGTTCAGTGATGCGGTCTACAACAAGACGAAGCTGGCGTTGGGGGAGGTCGAGGCCGCCCGGATCACCATCGCCCGGATCAACGACTGCGCCATCTGTCGCACGATGCGCGCGGACGACGGTCCCGACGAGACGTTCTACGAGGCGCTGCTCGCAGGGGACAAACCGGAGGGACTCTCCGAGCGCGAGATCCTGGCCGCGGAGTTCGCCCAGCGCTTCGCGACCGACCACCTGAACATGGACGACTCCTTCTGGGAGCGCCTGCACGCAGCGTTCAGCGACGACGAGCTCGTCGAGCTCGGGCTGTCCGTCGGCTCCTGGCTGGCCTTCGGCCGGCTCAACCGCGTCTTCGACGTGGACGGTGCCTGTCGAATCCCGGACGGGCACGTAGGCGGCAGGAGCTAGGTCACGGCCCTGGCAACCCAGAATGCTGGGATGGCCAAGGTTTCGGACCTGCGCGGAAGATGTGATTGCGGGCCTCAGCCCGGTCTGATTCGGTGTCTGTACTCGAAGGAGCAGCAACCATGTCACTCGTCCGCGTCCACAACTTCGCCATCTCGATCGACGGCTTCGGCAGCGGTGAGGGCCAGAGCGCCGAGGCGCACTTCGGGCACGCCGGGGAAAGGCTGCACGAATGGATGTTCGCCACCCAGTGGTGGCAGCCCGGCGGTAGCCGCGGCGTCGACGACGCGTTCGTGCAGCGGCACGATCCCGGTATCGGCGCCGAGATCATGGGTGCCGGAAAGTGGGGCCACCCCGGATGGCACGAGGACCCGGATTGGAAGGGCGCGTGGGGCCCCAACCCGCCGTTCCACACGCCGGTCTTCGTCCTGACCCACCACGTGCGCCCGTCGATCGAGATGGAGGGCGGCACGACGTTCCACTTCATCGACGCGTCGCCCGCCGAGGCGGTCGAGACGGCCAGCAAGGCTGCTGGGGGCCTGGACGTGCGCCTCGGTGGAGGCCCGACAATGATCCGCGAGTTCCTTGCCGCCGGGCAGGTCGACTACCTGCACACCGTGGTGGTCCCGATCCTGCTCGGCCGCGGCATGCGCCTCTGGGAGGGACTGGAGGGCCTCGAGAAGGACTACCGGGTCGAAGCCGTCTCCTCGCCCAGCGGAGTCACGCATCTGACGTTCACGCGTGCGGTCTGACCGCCGGGGGACGAGCCGCTGCCTGGATTGATTGACATAATGTGCCTTATCGGCGGTTCCACGGAGCGCCCATCGCAGGCACGGCACTACCAGTCGTACGGCGGCTTACGGGGACGCTTTCGTGCTTCGACGGTCCAGAGGATGCCTCCGACCAGCAGGCACAGCAGGGCCGGCAGCAACAGGGCGGCACCGATGTTCCGGCTGATGGCATCGGCCTGGGCCGAGCCGAATCCTCCTACGACCAGGACCGATACCCGGCCACAGATCCAGATCCCGAGGCCGGTGAGCAGGATCAGCCGGCCGTAGTGTGTGCCGGTTCCCGGAGACCCGGCAGAGTCTGCTGGAGCCCACGCCTGGGCGCGGTGCTCGGTCCAGCGCTGTCCGTCCCAGAACCGCTGGCCCTCCGGCGTCGACGGATCCGGGTCCGGATACCAGCCAGCCCGAGTCGTCATGACGGAAGGCTACGCGGGATCAGACCCGAAATGTCCCTTTTTCCTTCAGGCGCCGACGTACGCCGCGAGGTGCTGGCCGGTGAGGGTGGAGCGGTCGGCGACCAGGTCGGCGGGGGTGCCCTCGAAGACGATCTGGCCGCCGTCGTGGCCGGCGCCCGGGCCGAGGTCGATGATCCAGTCGGCGTGCGCCATCACCGCCTGGTGGTGCTCGATGACGATGACCGACTTGCCGGAGTCGACGAGCCGGTCGAGCAGGCCGAGCAGCTGCTCGACGTCGGCGAGGTGCAGGCCGCTGGTCGGCTCGTCGAGGACGTAGACGCCGCCCTTCTCCGCCATCCGGGTGGCCAGCTTGAGCCGCTGCCGCTCGCCGCCGGACAGCGTCGTGAGCGGCTGGCCGAGGCTGAGGTAGCCGAGACCGACGTCGGCGAACCGGGCGAGGATCTTGTGGGCGGCCGGGACCGCGGCGTCCCCGGTCTCGAAGAACTCGGTCGCCTCCGTGACCGGCATCGCCAGCACCTCGCTGATGTCCTTGCCTCCGAGGGTGTACTCCAGCACCGACGCCTGGAACCGCTTCCCCTCGCAGTCCTCGCAGGGGGACTCGACGGTGGCCATCACGCCCAGCTCGGTGTAGATGACGCCGGCGCCGTTGCACGTGGGGCACGCGCCTTCGGAGTTGGAGCTGAACAGCGCCGGCTTGACGCCGTTGGCCTTGGCGAACGCCTTGCGGATCGGGTCGAGCAGGCCGGAGTACGTCGCCGGGTTGCTGCGTCGCGAGCCCCGGATCGCGCCTTGGTCGACGACCACCACGCCGTCGCGGTCGACGACCGAGCCGTTGATCAGCGAGCTCTTGCCGGACCCGGCGACTCCCGTGAGCACGCAGAGCATCCCGAGCGGGATGTCCACGTCCACGTCCCGGAGGTTGTGCATCGAGGCCCCGCGGACCTCCAGCGCGCCGGACGACGAACGCACCGACTCCTTGAGGGTCGCCCGGTCGTCGAGATGGCGGCCGGTGATGGTGTCGCTCCCCCGCAACCCCTCCACGGTGCCCTCGAAGCAGACGGTGCCACCTGCGGTGCCGGCGCCCGGGCCGAGGTCGACGACGTGGTCGCCGATCGCGATCGTCTCCGGCTTGTGCTCGACGACGAGCACGGTGTTGCCCTTGTCGCGCAGCTGCAGCAGCAGCTGGTTCATCCGCTCGATGTCGTGGGGGTGCATGCCGATGGTGGGCTCGTCGAAGACGTAGGTGACGTCGGTCAGCGACGAGCCGAGGTGGCGGATCATCTTGGTGCGCTGTGCCTCTCCCCCGGACAGCGTGCCCGCCGGCCGGTCGAGCGAGAGGTAGCCCAGGCCGATCTCGGTGAACGAGTCGAGGAGGTGCTGCAGCCCGGTGAGCAGCGGGGCGACCGAGGGATCCTTGAGGTCCCGGACCCAGCCCGCCAGGTCACTGATCTGCATCGAGCAGAGGTCGGCGATGTTCTTGCCCTTGATCTTCGACGTGCGGGCGTCCTTGGTGAGCCGGGTGCCGTCGCACTCGGGACAGGTCTGGAAGGTGATCGCCCGTTCCACGAAGGCGCGGACGTGCGGCTGCATCGCATCGACGTCCTTGGAGAGCATCGACTTCTGGATCTTCGGGATCACGCCCTCGTAGGTCAGGTTGATGCCCTCGACCTTGATCTTGGTCGGCTCGGCGTACAGCAGCTTGTCGAGCTCCTTCTTGGTGAACTTCTCGATCGGCTTGTCCATGGGCAGGCCGGCGCCGCTGAAGATGCGGCCGTACCAGCCGTCCATGCTGTAGCCGGGAATCGTGAGGGCACCTTCGGAGAGCGACTTGCCCTCGTCGTACAGCGCCGTCAGGTCGAAGTCGCTGACCGCGCCCATCCCTTCGCAGCGCGGGCACATGCCACCCAGGTAGACCGCGTTGCGCACCACGTCCTTCTCGACCCTGCCTCCGGCCTTCTCGGTGCTCATCACCCCGCTCGCCTTGCGCGTCGGGACGTTGAACGAGAAGGCCGTGGGCGGCCCGACGTGGGGGTCACCCAGACGGCTGAACAGGATCCGGAGCATCGCGTTGGCGTCGGTGGCGGTACCGACAGTGGAGCGGGGGTTCGAGCCCATCCGCTCCTGGTCGACGATGATCGCGGTGGTCAGGCCCTCCAGTACGTCCACCTCCGGCCGCACCAGCATCGGCATGAACCCCTGCACGAAGGCGCTGTAGGTCTCGTTGATCATTCGCTGCGACTCGGCGGCGATGGTGGCGAACACCAGCGAGCTCTTGCCCGAACCGGAGACGCCGGTGAACACCGTCAGCCTGCGCTTCGGGAGCTCGATGGTGATGTCCTTGAGGTTGTTCTCGCGCGCCCCCTGCACCCGGATCAGGTCGTGGGTGTCGGCGGTGTGCGGTGCAGCGGACTGTGTCTTGCTCCTCGAGGCCATGCCTGTTGCTTCTCCTTCGTCCGTCAGTCTTCGGGCAGGTCCGCGAACTGCCGCTTGGTGTCCTTGTACCAGCCCATGCCCTTGATGGGGTTCTTCCACCGACCCTTCATGGCCTTCAAGGCATCCTCGTGCGCCGTGTCACCCGCGGCGACCGCCTCCCTGAGGTGCTTGTCCTGCGTCTTGATCACCTCGTCAGCGGTGCTCCCACGGAGCTGGAGATCGCATGCTCCACCCAGCTGCCGGCAGGTCATGGTCTTCATCTCAGCGCACCTCCTGGATGCGGATCTGGTTGCCGGCAGGATCGCGGAAGGCGCAGTCTCGAGCGCCGTACGGCTGCTCGGTGGGCTCCTGCACGACCTCGGCGTCGCTGGCCTGGACGCGCTCGAAGGTGCCGTCGAGATCATCGGTGGCAAGAAGGATCCAGCCGTAGGTGCCCTTGGCCATCATCTCGACGATGGTGCGGCGTTCGTCCTGGGTGATGCCGGGGTCGGCGCCCGGCGGTGCCAGCAGGATGGAGATGTCGCGCTGGTCGGCGGGGCCGACCACGATCCAGCGCATCTTGCCTTCTCCGTAGTCGCTGCGCACCTCGAAGCCGAGGATGTCGCGGTAGAACGCCATTGAGGCGTCCGGGTCATCGTGCGGGAGGACGGTGGTGTGGATGCTGAGGTTCATGACGCTCACGCTAGTTGCGGCGCCGAGGCCGGTGCTTCTTCATTCCTGATCGATCTGGCACGGATCGGCCTGCTCACCTGTTTCGCCACGCACGGCGGCATTCCCGCAGTCGTCTGCGCGCCGTCGCGCCGATAGACGCTGGGCGGCACTCCGACCAGCTCGGTGAACCGGGTGCTGAACGTGCCGAGTGACTGGCAGCCGACCGCGAAGCAGACCTCGGTGACGCTGAGGTCGCCCCGACGCAGCATCGCCATCGCACGCTCGATGCGACGCGTCATCAGGTAGGAGTACGGCGACTCGCCGTACGCGAGCCGGAACTGGCGGCTCAGGTGCCCCGCCGAGATGTGTACGTCGCGGGCGAGCGCCTCGACGTCCAGCGGCTGTGCGAACTCCCGGTCGATCCGGTCCCTGACGCGGCGCAGCCGCCTGAGGTCGCGCAGGTGCTGCGCTTCGGCGGGTCTGCTGGTCACCTGCGAGATCGTACCTACGTCGCGCTCACCGAGTGGCCGGCAGTGCCGCGCCCGGGTCGGCGCTGTCGGTGCTGTCGGTGCTCGGGACGACGGTCTCGCTGAGCAACGGCAGGGTGAAGCAGAACGTCGAGCCGACCTCGAGCTCGCTCGCCACCCAGATCCGTCCACCGTGGCGCTCGACGATCGCCTTGGTGATCGGCAGACCCAAGCCGGTGCCACCGAGGGTGCGGCCGTCGGCCCGGTGCACCTGGTGGAACCGCTCGAAGATGGTCTCGAACTCGTCCACCGGGATGCCGCGTCCTTCGTCGCGCACGGCGACGACGACCTCGTGGTCGTTCGGGACGGCGCTCACGCGCACCGTGCCACCCGGCGGGGTGAACTTCAAGGCGTTGCCGATCAAGTTGACCAGGGCCTGGACGACCCGGTCGGCGTCGCACAGCACGCTTCCGGCGACCGGCCCGATCTTCAGCTGCACACGGCGCCCGTCGGCGAGGGCGCGCACGGAGTCGGCGGCGTCGATGACCAGGGGCGCGATGTCCTCGGGCCGTGGCCGGATGTCGAAGGAACCCGCCTCCAGCCGCTCGATGTCGATGATGTCGTTGACCAGGCGGGTCAGTCGCTCGGTGCCCCTGGCTGCCACCTCGACCAGGTGCTGCGCCTTGTCCGGGAGCTTGCCCGTCTCGCCGTCGGCCAGGACCTCGAGTGACCCGCGGATCGACGTGAGCGGCGTACGCAGCTCATGGCTGACGGCGCTGACGAACTGTCGCTTCATCTCGTCGAGCACTTCGCGCTCGGTGATGTCACGGAAGGCCACCACCGCGCCGTCCACGCCGTTCGGGCCGGCCTTGGGGGAAGCGGTGACCTCGACGGGGAACTGAGAGCCGTCGTGGCGGCGGTAGCTGCGGGCGGTCTGGGTCACGGCCTCGCCCAGCGCCATCACCATGCTCAGCAAGCACTCCTCGTGCTCCTCGGTGCAGAGGGTCCGGCAGGCGTCCTGGCCGAGGAGCTCGTCGGCATCCCAGCCCAGGAGCTCGGCCGCGGCCGGGTTGACGAATGAGATGCGCAGGCGTCGGTCGACGCCGAAGATGCCCTCACCGACGGAGTCCAGGATTCGCTGGTTCTGCTCGGAGAGGTGCTCGAGGTCCTCGGTGCGGTCCGCGATGCGCTGTGCGAGTACGCCGTGCAGGCGCTGGTTGTCGATGGTCCGGGCCAGCTGGCGCATTCCCGTGAGAACCAGCACCGTGGTGGCCAGGACCCACTCGGACCAGCCGTCCAGACCGTGCACGACGCAGAGGGCCAGGGCCGCGAGCGCGACCAGGTCAGGGAGCAACGGCGGCAACGTCCCGGAGACGTCGCGACGCAGCGTGTGCTTGCGCGCCGCCGAGGCGGTGGCGGTGAGCGCTGCGATCGCGAGCATGGCCGGCGCGAGCACGTACGCCACGTCGACCCAGCCACCCGTGTAGTCCTGGCCCCGCGCGGAGAGCAGCGCGTACCCGTTGTCAGCGGCCGTGTAGGTCGCGAAGGTTGCCGCGATCAGGAGCAGGTCGGGACGCGGCTTGCCACTGCTGCGGAGCAGGAGCAGCACCGCCAGACCGGCCAGGAGGACGTCCGTGACCGGGTAGACGGCGTAGACAAAGGTGTCCCAGCTGATCGCGAACTCCGACACGACCTCCCCCAGGACCACCAGCTCGCTGACCAGCAGGAGGGCGCCGCCGAGCACGACGATGTCCAGGAACAGTCGCGCCCGGGCACCGGGTTCCCAGGTGCCGGCCGGGTAGAGGATCAGCCCGATGGAAGCCGGGATGAGCCCGAGCAGGTAGAGCGCGTCGGCCGTGGACAGGACCGAGCCGGCGCCTTCCGCGGTGCCGTAGGCCAACCAGAGCACGTCGGCAACCGTCCACATGACCATCGTGGTGCCGAAGAACGACCATGAGCGCCTCAGCGCCCCCTTCGCACGGAAGGCGGCGTACACGCAGGACAGCGCAGCCAGGCCGCCGAGCCAGATGCTGAGCGTGTCACCGGAGACGACGGGGTCCGAGGACCAGGGCCGGAGAACGACGACGACGGCTGCGAGAGACAGTGCCAGGGTCAACCATCCGCGCACTCTGCCGCGCGACAGCCCACGGTCGCTCGAGCGGATGGGAACCCGCATGGCTGGCTCTCCCTGGGTACGCCGCTACGGTCGGCCCGCATCGGTGTGGCATCGACCGCTCGATCATCCCACCAAGAGCCCCGCAAAATAGACCAAATCGTGCAAGTCACCGCTGCGCAGGCGGGTGGGCTACTCCTCGATCGTGTGCACCGCGGCTTCCTCGGCGCTCGCGCCGGCTCCGTCGATGCCCTCGTCCTCGGCCACCAGGTCGGCGTCGACGTCCTCGTGGGCCCCCTCGTCGGGAGCCAGCAACCGGCCGGTGCGCTGCTCGCCCACCTCACCGCCGACGTCGCCGTCGAGGATGTCGGCATCGGCTTCCTCCTCGGCCTGGGCCCAGACCTCGGGCTCCTCCTCGTCGAGGCGTTCCCCCAGCGACTCGCCGCCTTCGGGATGGCGCAGGTGGTCGGTCTCGCGCTCCGGGGGTGAGTAGCCCTCGTCGAGGACGTCCTCGACGCCGCGGTCGTCCAGGGTGTCCTCGGGCTGCAGCTGGTCTCCGCTCATGACTCGACCGTACCCATCGCCGTGATCAGGAAGCGGGATCGAGCACGGTCTCCACGAGCTCGAGGAGCTGACGCATCGAGCCGCCCTTGACGACGTACTTGTCTGCACCTGCCTCCATCGCCTTTTCCGCGAGGGTGCTCTGGTTGAACCCGGAGAGCACGATGACCCGGACACCGGGCACGGCTGCGCGGATCAGGGGCAGTGCCTCGAGCCCGTCCATCCGCGGCATCGCGAGGTCGAGCATGACCAGATCGGGTTGCAGCTCGGAGGCCAGCTCGACGGCAGCAAGACCATCCGCGGCCTCGCCGACGACGGTCAGTCCATGGCGCGTCTCCATCCGTGCACGCAGCAGCATCCGGAGGTCTTCGGCGTCGTCGACGACGAGGACCCGGTGTGAGTCTTTCTGGTCGATGGTCTCCTCCAGTGTTGAGGCGCCGGCATTCGGCGGCACGCCGATCGCCGCCGCTGTCGTCCGCACGAGGTCGCCGGGCTGTAGACCCTGACCGTCGAGGGGCTCGAGCAGATCGTCCATCATCGCCCGGGCCGCGGACAGGGTCTGGTCCAGATAGTGCATGGACGCGGATGACTGCCCCTGGTCGAGCGCGTACGCCGCGGCCACGAGTCCCTGCACGACGTTGTCGTTGATCTCGAGGGCCTGCCGACGACGCAGGTGCGCCTCACCGAGCCGGGACGCGAGTGCCTCGCTGGCCAGCCTGGGCTGCGCGTCACGGAGGAAGACCGCGACGAAGGACTCGCCCTCGCCTTCCTCCTGGTTGACCGCAGCCGTGATCACGTCCATCGCGAGGTGGCGCCCGTCGAGTCCGATGATGTCGGCGCCGGCAGCCTCGGCGCTTGGCCAGGTGGGGAGGAGCTCCTGGATCTGGTGATCCTTCGGGTCTCCCCCGAGCATCTCCCGTGCCCGCTGGTTGCACTCCACGATCCGGTGCCCTTGATCGAGCACGAGGATGGCATCAGGTGCGGACTCGACCAAGCTCTGGAACCGCGCCGCGATCTGGACGCGCTCCTCGTCTGCCAGCACGCGGTCGGTGATGTCGATACAGGTCCCGCGCATGCGCACGGGGACGCCGGCGGCATCCATGATCACCTGGCCGTTGGAGGAGAGGTAGCGCACCTCGCCCGTGGGCCGGACGATGCGCTCGATCATCCGGTAGGGCTCGCCCGTCGCGTAGGACTGCTGGTGGATCCCGGAGATCCGTTCACGGTCGTCGGGATGGATGAGCGAGAGGAATCGCTCGTAGGAAGGGTTGAAGGACTGCGGTTCGTGCCCGTAGATCCGGAAGAGCTGGTCGGACCAGGTGTTGGTGTCGGTGGGGATGTGCCAGTCGTAGTCGCCCATGTTGGCCAGCGACTGGGCGTTGCCCACCCGCGCGGCCAGGTCGGCCAGCTTCTCCTCCGAGACGGCCCGGGTCAGTGCCGCTTCCACGTGGGCCAGCGCGAGCTCGACGACCGGAGGGAGGGTGACGTCCTCCTGCGTCCACGCGAGCATCAGGACACCGAGGTGGCCCGGGAGCTGTTGGGCGGCGACGTGACCGATGCCCGCCGTACGCCAGGAGCTGGGTATCGGGCAGCTGACGAGTCCGGGCGCTTCGGGAACCTCGATGACATCCTCGGCGGCGAGCTCGATGCCGGCGTGCGCAGCGACCCGGCGGGTGGCAGTCTCCTCGGACGGCTCGACCTCGGTCACCACGAGAACCGCGTCGGCGGCGGCGACGTCGAGCAGCGCCGGCATGGCTGCTTCGAGCACGAGGTGAGGATCGCTCACCCCGGCCACCGCGCCGGCGAGACCTATCAACTGCCCCATCTGGGCCGTCGAGTCCATGCGACCGCTTTCTGGAGGTGTGACGTGATCGGCGGCGAACCGACCAAGTCCGGGGCGGCTACCCCGGATGTTGCTGCGTTTGGACTCTACGACTGTGACTCGTGGGACGCGATACAAAAGCTGTACTCGTTATACGAAAGCGTTTGCACAGCGGATCGGCAGCGGCAAATCGGGGATGTTTCGGTGGCCGTTGGGGCGACTTTGCCCCGTGTGGACGGGGCGAAGGACGTCCACAGGCGCAACCCAGACCGCTGCGTTTCATGCCTGACTTGCCATGATGTGAGACCCATGGTCTAGGCCAGTGGTGCGCGCGAGGTTAACGTCCTCGCGTGAGCGAGCGGGCGGTCGGTGCGAGCGATGGCCTGGTCGTGCGTCGGGCGAGCCCCGAGGACGCGCTCGCCTGCCAAGCCATCTACGCGCCGTACGTGCGCGACACCGTGATCAGCCTGGAGCTCGACATTCCCTCGGTGCCCGAGATCCGTGACCGCATGGAGCGGTCGCTGGACACCCACGAGTGGCTGGTGCTCGAGGACGACGCGAGGATCCATGGCTACGCCTACGGGAGCAGCTACCGCAGCCGCGCGGCCTACCGATGGGCATGCGAGGTGAGCGTGTACGTCGAGACCGGTCGTCGCCGTACCGGTGCGGGCCGGATGCTCTACGAGGCCCTCTTCCCCCGACTCGTCGACCGCGGCTACCTGACCGCGCTCGCCGGCATGACCCTTCCCAACGAGGCGAGCGAGACCCTGCACCGGTCCCTCGGCTTCGAGACGGTCGGCACCTGGTCGCGCATCGGCTGGAAGTTCGGGGCGTGGCACGACGTGCTGTGGATGCAGCGCCGCCTCGCCAGCGGCAGCGAGCCGCCCGCCGAGCTCAGCTGAACCCGGCCGAAGGTCAGACCTCGAGGTAGACCTTGATCGCCGTGCGCTCGTCCATCGCGCGGTAGCCCTCGGCGACCTTGTCGAGGGGCAGCCGGAGGTCGAAGACCAGACCCGGGTCGACGGTCTCGGAGGTGACGAGCTCGAGCAGCTCTGGCAGGTAGCGGCGGACCGGCGCCATGCCTCCCGCGAGCCCGATGTTCTTCTGGAACATCCGGCGCACCGGGAGCTCGACGCCGTGGGGAACCCCGACGAAGCCCACGGTCGAGCCCGGACGGGCGCAGCCGAAGGCCTGCTTCATCGAACCGTCGGTGCCCACGCACTCGAGCACCGCGTCGGCGCCGATGCCTTTGGTGATCTCCTTGACGCGCTCCGCGCCCTCCTTGCCGCGCTCCTCGACGATGTGGGTCGCGCCGAACTGACGCGCGATCTCCTGGCGCTGCTCGTGGCGCGACATGGCGATCACCTGCTCGGCCCCCATCTCGGCGGCGGCCATCACGGCGCACAGGCCGACGGCGCCGTCACCGACGACCACGACCGTGTGACCGGGCTCGACCCCGGCGGCCGCTGCGCAGTGCCAGCCCGTCGGGAAGACGTCGGAGAGCGTGAGCAGCGAAGGCAGCAGCGACGCGTCGGGCATGCCGTCGGTCTTGACGAGGCTGCCCTCGGCCTGGGTCACCTTGGCGTACTCCCCCTGGCCGCCCGTGGTGATGCCGAGGTTGACGCATGCGTTGTTGGCCCCGGCCCGGCAGTGCGGGCAGGTGTTGTCGCAGTGGCAGAACGGCGCGATCACGAAGTCGCCGGCCTTGAACGAGCTCACCTCACTGCCGACCTCCTCGATCACCCCGACCATCTCGTGCCCGATCGTGTCGCCGGGAGTGATGTCGTTCTCACCGCGGTAGGGCCACAAGTCCGAGCCGCAGATGCAGCCGGCGGTCACCTTCACGATCGCGTCGGTGGGGGCCTCGATCGTCGGCGTGGGCCGCTCCTCGAGGCGGATGTCGCGGGTTCCGTGGATGGTTGTGACTCGCATGACACGCATGCTGCCAGATGCGGTTCTATCTCATATCTGAGATACAGTCGCGCGGTGACTGAGGACTACTTGGCCCGAATCGGCAACCTGATCCGCGACGCCCGCAAGCACCGGGGCTGGACGCAGCAGCAGCTCGCCGGCGAGCTGGCGACCAGCCAGAGCGCGGTGAACCGGATCGAGCGCGGCCACCAGAACCTGTCCCTGGAGATGATCGCCCGCATCGGCGAGGCCCTGGACTCCCCCATCGTGAGCATCGGCCAGGGCCCGACCCACCTTCGGGTCACCGGCCCGACCCGGCTGAGCGGCTCCATCGAGGTGAAGACCTCCAAGAACGCCGGAGTGGCGCTGCTCTGTGCCTCGCTCCTCAACCGCGGCCGTACGACGCTGCGGCGGGTCGCCCGGATCGAGGAGGTCAACCGGCTCCTCGAGGTGCTCGACAGCATCGGTGTGAAGTCGCGGTGGCTCAACGACGAGAACGACCTCGAGATCACCCCTCCCCCGAACCTCGACCTGAGCCGCATCGACGAGTCCGCGGCCCGGCGTACCCGCTCGATCATCATGTTCCTCGGGCCGCTGCTCCACCGGAACAGCGAGTTCGAGCTCCCGTACGCCGGCGGCTGCGACCTCGGCAGCCGCACGGTCGAGCCGCACATGACCGCGCTTCGACCGTTCGGGCTCCAGGTGAAGGCGACCGAGGGCAGCTACCACGCGAGCGTGCAGCCCGGCATCTCCCCGACCCGCCCGATCGTGCTGATCGAGCGCGGCGACACCGTCACCGAGAACGCGCTGATGGCGGCTGCGCTGTCGGACACCACGACGGTCATCCGCAACGCGAGCTCCAACTACATGGTCCAGGACCTGTGCTTCTTCCTGCAGAAGCTCGGGGTGGTCATCGAGGGCATCGGAACCACCACGCTGGTCGTCACCGGCTGCACCGACATCACGGTCGACGTCGACTACGCCCCGAGCGAGGACCCGATCGAGGCGATGTCGCTGCTGGCCGCGGCGATCGTGACCGACTCGGAGATCACCGTGAAGCGGGTGCCGATCGAGTTCATGGAGATCGAGCTCGCGGTGCTCGAGGAGATGGGTTTCCGCTACCGCCTCTCCAAGGAGTACCTCGCCGCCAACGGACGCACGCGGCTGGTCGACGTCTCGACCCAGCACTCGCTGCTCCGCTCCCCCATCGACAAGATCCACCCGATGCCGTTCCCCGGGCTCAACATCGACAACCTGCCGTTCTTCGCGATCATCGCGGCCACGGCGCAGGGCCAGACGATGCTGCACGACTGGGTCTACGAGAACCGCGCGATCTACCTGACCGAGCTGAACAAGCTCGGCGGCCGGGTCACCCTGATGGACCCGCACCGCGTGATGATCGAGGGGCCGACACGCTGGTCTGGTGCCGAGGTGGTCTGCCCGCCCGCGCTGCGTCCGGCCGTGGTGATCCTGCTGGCGATGCTCGCGTCGAAGGGCACCTCGGTGCTGCGCTCGACGTACGTCATCCACCGCGGGTACGAGGGCCTCGCCGACCGCCTCAACGAGCTCGGTGCTCAGATCGAGACGTTCCGGGACCTCTGAGGGTCCGTGTCGGTTTCACTACTCCGGTAGTGAAACTGACGCGATGCATACAAAACTTTCGTATGTCGGTGCCAGTTTCACTACTCCGGTAGTGAAACCGTCAGCCCTGGAACAGGCTGTCGAGGTACGAGCGTGCCTTGGCTCGCGGGGGCGGCGCCGTCATCTCGGGAGTGATCCGAGGGAGGCGCGCGGTGTCGGCCGAGCGGTGGGCGTGCCAGTCGTTCTCTGCCTCGACCAGCGAACCGAGGCTGGCCCGATCGAGGAACACGCCCTGGCAGGACTCGCACTGACGGATCTTGACCTGGCCGTGTGACCGTTCGGCCATCGCGCCCCCGCACTTGGGACAGGTCATCTCGTCCATGTCCCGCACCGTACTCCCCCGCCGCTGGCGACCTGAGTAGGAACGCGGATGGCCCGGGCGGCGATTCGGGAGGAGCATCGCAGCATGCCGGTGAATACTGCTCGCGTGACCGTGGAGCCGACGCCAGCGGGGGGCACCTCGCCGGTGACCGGGTTCGGCTACCTCGACTCGGTGCTCGACCAGCCGGGCTCGGTGATCGCCATGGCCCACCGGGGTGGAGCACTCCATCCCGAGATCCCCGGCGCCGAGAACACCCTCCACGCCTTCGCACACGCCGTCGCGCTCGGCTACCACTACCTCGAGACCGACGTGCACGCCACCAGTGACGGCGTGCTGCTGGCCTTCCACGACGCAGCGCTCGACCGGGTCACCGACACCCAGGGAATGCTGTCTCGCCTCACCGCCGACGAGGTCAAGGTGGCCCGCATCGGCGGCGAGTACCCGGTGCCGACCATCGCCGAGCTCCTCGAGGAGTTCCCGAGCGTCCGGTTCAACATCGACATCAAGTCAGCGGCGGCGGTCCAGCCACTGGCGGACCTGCTGGACCGCACCCGGAGCCACGACCGGGTCTGCATCGGCTCGTTCTCGCAGCGCCGGCTCGACGGGTTCCGTCGTGCCACGGGTGGCCGGGTGGCGACGTCGGCTGCGCCGGGAGAGGTGGCCCTGTTCATGGCCCTGCCCTCGGGCCGGGCAGCCAGGCTCATGACGCGCGGCCGCGTCGCGGCGCTCCAGATACCCCACCGTCGCGGTGCCCTGCCGGTCGTCACTCGCTCGCTCGTACGCCGCGCACATGCCGCCGGCGCCCACGTGCACGTGTGGACCGTCGACGAGCCCGAGGAGATGGACGAGCTGCTCGACCTGGGCGTCGACGGCCTGATCACCGACCGCACCGACGTCCTCAAGCAGGTGCTCATCAGGCGCGGACAATGGAGAGACCACCCATGAGCACCCAGGCACCCATCGGCATCGCCGACCTGTCCCCCGTCGACCGGCTCAAGCAGCAGAAGGCCTGGAACTGGTACGACTGGGCCAACTCGGCGTTCTACACGACGGTGCTCTCGGTGCTGTTCGCGCCGTACATGATCACCGTCGCAGGTAAGGCCGCCGGCTGCGCCGACCCCGACGAGACCTGCGACAAGACCGTCAGCGTGCTCGGGCTGCACCTGGCTGCCGGGTCGCTGCCCAGCTACCTGATCAGCTTCGCGACCATCGCCAGCGCGTTCATCCTGCCGATCGTGGGCGCCTTCGTGGACCGCTCGAGCCGCAAGAAGTGGCACATGGCGACCTACGCCTTCGCCGGGTCCTTCTTCGCGGCCCTGCTCTTCTTCATGTACGGCGAGAGCTGGCAGCTCGGCGCGGTCGCAGTGGTGCTCAGCAGCATCCTCGGCGGCTGCTCCCTCGTCTGCTACTACGCGATCCTCGTCGACATCTCCACCGAGGACGAGCGGGACCGGGCCTCGTCACGCGGCTGGGCCTGGGGCTACCTCGGGGGCGGCCTTCTGCTCGTGGTGAACCTCGTGGTCTACACGTTGCACGACACCTTCGGACTCAGCGAGGGGATGTCGGTGCGCCTCTCCCTGCTGTCCGCTGCGCTCTGGTGGGCGGGGTTCACGATCATTCCCTTGGTCCGGCTGCGCAACTATGCGGCGGTCAACGTGCTCGCCGAGAAGGGCACCCTCTTCCAGCGCAGCTTCGGGCAGCTGTTCACCACGCTCCGCGAGCTGCGCAACTACCCCATGACGCTGACGTTCCTGCTGGCCTACCTGTTCTACAACGACGGCATCCAGACCGTGATCTACGCGGCGTCGACGTACGGCTCGAAGCAGCTGAAGTTCGACCAGGACGTTCTGATCGCGACAATCCTGCTGATCCAGTTCGTCGCGTTCGGGGGCGCGCTCTGGTTCGGCCGGCTGGCCGCCAGGTACGGCGCCTACCGCTCCATCCTGTGGGGCACCTTCGCCTGGATGGTGATCGTGGTCCTGGCCCTGTTCCTGCCGGAGAAGAACGTCGCGCTCTTCCTCTCCCTGGCGATCGCGATCGGCATCGTCCTGGGCGGCACCCAGGCCCTGTCGCGGTCGTTCTTCAGCCTGCTCATCCCGCGCGGCCGCGAGGGCGAGTACTTCAGCCTGTACGGCGCGGCCGAGCGCGGAACGTCCTGGTTCGGGACCCTGCTGTTCGGGGTCATCTTCCAGGTCACCGGGTCCTACCGACCGGCCATCTTCGCACTGATCATCTTCTTCGTCCTCGGTGCCTTCTTCCTGCTGCGGCTGGACCCGGAGCGCGGCATCCGGGAGGCGGGCAACCGGCTTCCGTCGACGCTCCAGACCGACCCGGAGGTGTGAGACACCTCGCGTCGGGAATCCTGACAGCGCTACGTTCGTTGAAATCACTGATGCGCGCCGCGGGAGCGGCGCAGGTGCGAGACTGATGGATCAGTTGGTCCGCTCAGCGTCATGCCCGGCTTGCCGTTCCGTCTCATCGGCGGTACGCATGATGAGTACACCGCGACCCACCCGTCGACGGTGGCATAGGTTTTGGAGGTCCCCATGGGAGAGCGAACACTACGAGGAGCACGACTCGGAGGTCAGAGCTTCGAGGACGAGCGCGGAATCGAGTTCGCCGCCCGCCAGCAGGTCGGTTACCGCTGCGGCCACGGCCACGAGTTCGAGGTCACGATGTCCGTCGAGGCCGACGTGCCGGCCCTGTGGGAGTGCCCGCGCTGTGGCGCGGAGGCTCGCGCGACCTCGGGGATCGAGCCCGAGGTGAAGGTCGAGAAGCCGGCGCGTACCCACTGGGACATGCTGCTGGAGCGCCGTTCGGTCAAGGAGCTCGAAGACATCCTCACCGAGCGTCTCGAGCTGCTGCGGGGCGGCGAGATCGGCCCCGCGCACCTGCACCGAGCCAGCGCCCGCAAGAAGAAGTCTTCGGTCTGACCTAGTCGACGACCTCGCCCTGGACCACCCCGTCATCGGGGTCATCCGGTCCGGGGCGTTGTCGCGTCTGGCCTGCTGGCCCCCAGGTTGCGCTGCCCGTCGTCGGGTACGTCGTCCCCACCAGGCGTCGGCTGATCACCCCGGCCAGCAGGCGGCGGCCGATCGGACGGGTGAACGGCAGGATGCACAGGATGCCGAAGAAGTCGGTGACGAAGCCCGGGGTGAGCATCAGGGTGCCGCCCACCAGGATCAGCACACCGTCCGCGAGCTCGCGATGTGGCATCCGCCGCTCCTCGAGTGCCACCCCCAGCGCCTGCCACGCCTTGCTGCCCTCGCGCTTGATCAGCCAGGCACCGAAGATGCTGTCGGCGATGAGCAGCAGGATCGTCCACCAGGCACCGATCACCTGCCCGATCTGGATGATGACGTAGATCTCGACCAGCGGCACCAGGATGAAGGCGGCCAACAACAGCCCCCACGGGAACCTGCGTCTCCTCGTCGCGCTCATGACCTGATCAACGACTGGCAGTCGGGGGCTGTTCCGGGGGGCGTTTCCCGCGACGTCGGGCCACGCGGCCGACGACTGTCCGGACCTGCCGGGCGCGCTCGCGCAGGCCCCAGCGGGTGATGCGCCACAACGACTCGGTGGCCACCTGGCGACTCATCTTCGAGGCGCCTCGCTCACGCTCGATGAACTCGATCGGCACCTCGACGACGCGCAGACCTGCCTGGAGGGTCCGGAAGGCAAGGTCGGCCTGGAAGACGTAGCCGGCCGACTGGACGTTCTCGAGCCCGATCCGCTCCAGCGTCGTACGACGGAACAGGCGGTAGCCGGCCGTGGCGTCGCGGACCCGGATGCCGAGCAGGTGGCGGGTGTAGAAGTTGCCCCCACGGGAGAGCAGCTCGCGCTGGGGCGGCCAGTTGACAATGCTCCCTCCGGGTACCCAGCGCGAGCCGATCACGAGGTCCGCGTAACGCAGCGCCTCGAGCAGTGACTGGAGCTGTTCGGGCTGGTGGGAGCCGTCGGCATCCATCTCGCCGATGACGTCGTACTCGCGTCCGAGAGCCACCTGGAACCCCTCGAGGTACGCCGCACCCAGGCCCTCCTTGGTCGCGCGGTGCAGCACCGTCACGTGGGGGTCGGCGTCGGCAATCGAGTCGGCCAGCGCGCCGGTGCCATCCGGAGAGCCGTCGTCGACGACCAGCACGTCGACGTCGGGCTGCACCCGGCGCAGCCGTTCGAGGAGGGGTTCGAGGTTGAGCGCCTCGTTGTAGGTGGGGACCACCATCACGACCCGACCCAGTCCGGCGACCTGCCGGGGATCAGGATCAGACGCCATGCGGAGCAACCTATCGAAGGGCTCACGCGCAGGTGGGGCAGGACGGGGGGAGCTGGAAGACCTTCGGACCGCTCATGCCCTGGCCGGCTGCCAAGGTCACAGGCGTTGTCTACTGGTCGTCTCACTCCCCCCGTGTCCTCCCGTCGATGCCGCGGTGCTCGACCCGCCAAGTGCGATGCCGTAGCCATCTTGGCGAGATGGCCCGAAACCGCATCCGTCGAGCATGCGACTGACGTTCTGCCCGGAGTAACTCGCAGACCTTCGCGCGCGGACCCCATTGGTGTCAACACCCCTCCCACCTGCAAAGGTCTGGCAAAACTGCAGGTCAGCCCCATGACGGTCAGATGAACAACAGGTTTCGGAATTTTCACTTTCACGGCGTGTCGCACTGGACACGCCGGGCGCGGTCCAGACCTCAACCTGGTACGACGACCGTGCCCGTCGCAGTCGTCGCCACGATCGGTTCCGTCAGCATCCGGGCCGAGGACTCCGACCCACCTTCTTGGTCACCGCGGGCGACGATGATGAGCTCGAAGGTCAGCTCGCGTGAACGGCGGCCGACACGGGTCAGGGTGGCCCGTGCCTCCACGACGTCGCCCGCGCGCACAGGTGCCCGGAACTGGACGTCGGAGTACGACGCGAACAGGCCCTCGTCGCCATCGGTGCGGATGCACATCTCCGTGGCCACGTCACCGAACAGGCCGAGCCCCCACGCCCCGTCGACGAGGTTGCCGGCGTAGTGGGCCTCGCCCGAGGAGACGTAGCGTCGGTGGACGACGGTGATGCCGGGCTCGGGGCTCATCAGGCCAGCTTCTCGGTCACGAGTCGGTGCACCAGGAAGCTGGCGACCTCGCCGGGCGTCGTACCCCTGGTGAAGACGCGGTCGACGCCGAGGTCGGCAGACATGCCCTCGTCGAACCGCGGGCCGCCGACCACGAGCAGCGGGCGGCGGGACGGCGGGAACGCCTCGCGGAAGGCCGCGGACATCTCGCGCGTGTTCAGCAGGTGGGCGTCGCGCTGGGTGACCACCTGTGAGACCAGGACGGCGTCGGCCTTCTCCTCCAGGGAACGCTCGACGAGCTGGGGCACGGACACCTGGGCGCCGAGGTTGACCACCTTCAGCTCGCGGTAGTACTCCAGCCCCTTCTCTCCCGCGAACCCCTTGATGTTCAAGATGGCGTCGATGCCGACCGTGTGGGCGTCGGTGCCGATGCACCCGCCCACCACGACCATCCGGCGTCGCAGCGTCCGCTTGATCGCGGCGTTGACCTCCTTGGGCGTCAGCAGCTCGTAGTCGCGTTCGACCACCTCGACGGCCGACGGGTCGACGAGGTGGTTGACCCGCCCGTAGACGACGAAGAAGGTGAAGTCGGGTCCCATGGGCTTGGCGTGTGCGACGAGGGCGGGGTCCATGCCCATCTTGTTGGCCAGCTGTACGGCGGCACCCTCGGCGATCTTGGAGTTGCGCCCACCAATCGAGCAGAGCGGGAGGGTGAACGACAGCTGCACCATCCCGTCCCCTGTTGTGTCGCCGTATGGGCGCAGAAGTCGCTTGCCCCCGTCGGTTGAGCTTGTCGAAACCACGTCTCAGCCCTCCAGCAGTTCCGAGGCCGGGTTGAAGTACGCCGCCGACTTCCTGGCCACGCCCTCGAGCCCGCGACCCGCGTCGGCGGGGCGCTTCATCAGCCCGAAGGTGCCGTCGGCGATCGCGTCCAGCATCCCGTTGGGGTGGTCGGTGATCCTCTCGAGAAGGTCGATCGACTCGCCGAGTACCTGGCGGGCACGATTGGCGATGAAGCCGTCCGGTGCCGGCCGGAAGTCCTCGTGCAGGGCGCCCGCCGCGTTGATCACGTAGCGGACGTTCTGAAGCGCGAGGTCTCGGTCGCTGATCCAGGGCGTCACGACCGCCTCGGTCATCATCCCGACGAGCAGGATCCCCTGGCCGGTCAGCGCTCCGGCGAGGTTGAAGAAGCCGTCGAGAAGGTAGCCGCGGAACACGTCGCCGGTCATGTGCCGGGTCGGCGGCATCCACTTCAGCGGCGCCTTCGGGAAGAGCTCGCGGGCCAGCAGGGCGTGGGCCAGCTCCATCCGGAAGGAGTCGGGCAGCTCGGGGTCGATCTCGAAGGCGTGCCCCAGGCCGAGCTGCCAGTCCTCGAGCCCGGCCTCCTTGCCGAAGTACTCGTTGAGCAGCTGGCTGGTGGTCACCGTGTGCGCCGCCTCGACCGCATCGGCGGTGGTGAGGTAGTTGTCCTCCCCGGTGTTGATGATGATGCCGGCGCGAGCGTGGACCTGGCGGCTGAAGCGCTGGTCGACGAACGTGCGCACCGGGTTGATGTCGCGGAAGAGGATTCCGTACATCGAGTCGTTGAGCATCATGTCGAGCCGCTCGAGACCGGCCAGCGCCGCGATCTCCGGCATGCACAGACCGCTGGCGTAGTTGGTCAGGCGCACGTAACGGCCGAGGTCCTTGCTCGACTCGTCGAGCGCGGCCCGCATCAGCCGGAAGTTCTCCTGGGTGGCATAGGTGCCGGCGAACCCTTCCCGTGTCGCACCCTCGGGCACGTAGTCGAGCAGCGACTGCCCGGTCGACCGGATCACCGCGATCACGTCGGCACCCTCGCGGGCCGCCTGCTGTGCCTGAGGCAAGTCCTCGTAGATGTCACCGGTAGCGACGATCAGGTAGATCCACGGCTGCCGCGGCGCGTCGCCGATCCGCTTCACGAGCCGCTCGCGCTCGCGGCGCCGGGCGTCGATGCGGCGTACGCCCGCTGCCACCTGCTTGCGCGATGCCGTGGTTGCCTTCTGCAGCGCGCGTCCCTCGGGCAGGTGGAACCGGACCGATCCGGCCGACGCCTTCTGCGCCAGGGTCGCAAGATCCTCGGCCTCGCCGCGGAGCAGCGCGTCCCACACGGGCAGCGCCAGCCCGTGCTCGAGACCCACGTCGGCTCGGACGGCGTCGGCGAGCCGGTTCACCCACGGTGTCCCGTCGGGGTCGGCCCCGGCCAGCCCGGCGAGACGGAGCGTGGCCCGTTCCACCGACACGGTCGTGTGCGCCTGGGCCAGCTTCACGATCGGGCGGCCGACCTTGCGGGCAAGGCTGCGCGCCTTCCTCACCGTGACAGGGTCCAGATCGAGCTTCTTCGCATGCACCACTACAGTCTCCGCTCGAACAGGGCGCGGACGGCAGGTTCGGACCGCAAGATCTCCATCGCAAGGTCGGCGTGGCCCGGGACATAGCCGTTGCCCACCACCATGGTGACGTCGGCGGCGAGTCCTTCGGCGCCCAACGCGGCCGCGCTGAACGAGGTCGCCATCGAGAAGAAGATGACCGTGCCGCCGTCCGCCGTGCACAGGATCGCTCCGCCCTCGCAGCCGGGGACGTCGACGCACACGATCGTCAGGTCGGCGGGTCCACCGGCAGCGGACACCGCGTCGCGCAGCGCGACCGGGTCGCGCGCGTCGCACACGACGACCTCGTCCGCGAGACCGGTGGGCTCCAGGAGGTCCGCCTCCGCCTGGTGGGGTACGACGGCCACGGTGCGTCGTGCGCCGGCGCGTCGTGCTGCGGCCAGGCAGAGCGACCCGGACTTGCCGGCACCCCCGACCACCACGACGGTGGGGTCGGTGTATCCCGCGACATGGCGCTCGGTCAGCGCCGGTGCACCGCAGACGTCCATCACAGCGAGAGCCAGCGGAGCCGGGATGTCCTCGGGGAGCTTCGCCGCGATGCTGCGGCCGAACAGGATCGCGTAGCCGTGCGCCGGGACCTGCTCACTGAGTCCGTCCCAACCGGCCAGGTCGTCCTCGATCACCAGGGGTGTCAAGGTCAGTGAGACGAGGGTCGCGACCCGGTCGCCTACGGCCAGACCCAGGGGCGACCCCTCCCCCACCTCCTCGACGGTGCCGACGAGCATTCCGCCGGAGCCGGTCACCGGATTGTGCATCTTGCCGCGAGCGCGGACGATCTCGAGCACCTCGGCGCGGACCGCGTCACCGTCACCCGCGTGCTTGGTCTCGAGCTGGCGGAACGACGCGGCATCCAGGTTCAGCCGCTCGACGCGGACCCGGACCTCGTCGTCGCGGATGACGGGGTCGGTGTCGAGCCGCTGGGCCGCCTGGGGCAGTACCCCGGCCGGCTCCAGTACCCGGTGCATGCCCACCGGATCCCCCGTCATGCGCCCCATCCGACCACACGCCTTCCTGTCAAGATCCAATTCAACCGTAAATACTGCGGCGATGCGTTTGGCTTGCCGCAAGATCAGTGTCCATACTGTCTCAGGTAGAGCACGCACGGCACAAACGACTCACGGGGAGGCGCCATGAGCATCGAGACGTCCATCGCATCGATCATCGAGGGCGAGACCGGTCAGCCCTACCCCTACCGTCGCGTCGAGCTGGTCGAGCCCGACTGGACCCGCTTTCCGGGGTGGAAGGACGTCACCAGCGAGCAGTGGGAGAGCGCCCAGTGGCAGCGCGCGCACTGCGTGAAGAACATCCGCCAGCTCCGTGAGCTGCTCGGCGACCTCGTCGACGAACGCTTCTACGCCGACCTCGAGCGCGACCAGGCGGAGCGGGCGACGATGTCGATGCTCGTGCCGCCGCAGATGATGAACACGATGGCGGCGACGGTGTTTGATTCTTCTGGGACTCCGACCGGCGCGGGCTCGCTGACCGACGCCTTCTACGCGGACCCGATCCGGCACTACATGATCCCGGTCCTCTCCGACCGCCGCACCGACTGGCCCTCGCACCCGTACTCCAGCCGTGACTCGCTGCACGAGCACGACATGTGGGCCGCCGAGGGGCTCACCCACCGCTACCCGACCAAGGTCCTCGCCGAGCTGCTGCCGACCTGCCCGCAGTACTGCGGCCACTGCACCCGAATGGACCTCGTCGGCAACTCCACGCCGAGCGTTGACAAGCTGAAGTTCCTCGGCAAGCCGGTCGACCGGCACGCGGAGATGCTCGACTACCTGCGGCGGACGCCCTCCGTGCGCGACGTCGTGGTCTCCGGCGGCGACGTCGCCAACATGCCGTGGGCCCGGCTCGAGGAGTTCCTGACGAGGGTGCTCGAGATCGAGAACATCCGCGACATCCGGCTCGCCACCAAGGCATTGATGGGGCTGCCCCAGCACTGGTTGCAGGACGAGGTGGTCGAAGGCATGACCCGGGTGGCGGGCGTGGCGCGTTCCCGAGGCGTCAGCCTGGCCATCCACACCCACGTCAACCACGCCAACTCGGTGACCCCGCTCGTGGCGAAGGCGACCCAGGCCATGTTCGACGCCGGCGTCCGCGACGTGCGCAACCAGGGCGTCATCCTCAACGGTGTCAACGCCGACCCGCACGCGCTGCTCGACCTGTGCTTCCGGCTGCTCGACGGGGCGCAGATCATGCCCTACTACTTCTACATGTGCGACATGATCCCGGCCGCGGAACATTGGCGGATCTCGGTCGCGGCCGCCCAGAAGCTGCAGCACCACATCATGGGCTACCTGCCCGGCTTCGCGACGCCGCGCATCGTGTGTGACGTCCCGTTCGTGGGCAAGCGCTGGGTGCACCAGATCTCGTCGTACGACGAGGTGCGCGGCATCTCGTACTGGACGAAGAACTACCGCACCTCGATCGAGGCGAGCGACCCTGACGCGCTGAGCCGCAACTACGAGTACTACGACCCGATCCACACGCTGCCTCCCGAGGGCCAGGCATGGTGGGCCCGCCAGGGTCAGGAGACCGTCCACCCCGTCTCCTGATCGTTCCGGCAGCTCAGTCGTCGCGGAGCGGGTGGGCCAGCTCGTCCTGCGGCATGCGCGCCCACACGATGGCGACGGCGGCGACGATCCCCGGCACGATCCCGGCGATGTAGAAGGTCGTCCGCAGCCCGATCAGGTCAGAGAGCGGGCCAGCCAGCGCCATCGAGACCGGCATCAGGCTGATCGAGATGAAGAAGTCGAGCGAGGCGACCCGACCGAGCATGTGGGGCGGCACCCGGCGCTGCAGCAGGGTGCCCCAGATGACCATGGGGGCGGAGAACAGCACACCGAGCACGAACGCCGCGACCACGATCATCCAGATCTGGGTGGCCAGCCCCATCACGATGAGCGGCAGACAGCCCACACCCCACATCAGGTTCATCAGCGTGAGGTAATGCCGTGGCATCCGCATCGAAGCCATCCCGAGGGATCCCAACGCTCCGCCGATGCCGAACGCCGCCATCACCATCGCGTGGTCGCCCGGACCACCGCCGAGCCGGTCCTTGATCAGGAACGGGATCAGGACCTCGAAGGGGCCCATGATGGCCAGGATCATCAACGCGGCGAACAGCAGCGTGGCGAGCAGCCACGGCGTGCGCATCATGTAGACGAAGCCCTCGCGGACGTCGCGGAGTCCAGAGGCGATCGCGTTGCCGGACTGGTCCTCGGCGGCCAGGTCGCGGCGCACCGGCGTCAACGGGACGAACGCCAGGGCCACCAGCCCGCCCAGCGCGAAGACTGCGGCGACCGAGACCGCCGCACCAGAGGAGACCGCCCCCACCACGACGCCGGCGACACCGGGACCGATCGCCTGGCCGAGCGTGGGCCGCACCATGCCCTCGAAGCCGTTGACCGCCATCAGGTCCGCCTCGTCGACGAGCGACGGCAGCCACGCCGAGTAGGCCGGGTAGTAGAAGGCCATGCCGACACCGGTGGCCAGCGAGACCGCGGCCAGGTGCCAGACCTGGGTGGTGTCGGTGAGCGACAGCAGCGCCACCAGGCTCATGCCGGCCAGCTCGACGGCGGCGACGCAGAGCAGGATGCGCTTCTGGGCCACCCGGTCCGCGACCACGCCCCCGACCAGCGCCGGGAGCAGCACGCCGACAGCGCCGGCGGTCGAGACGATGGACAGCTGCGCGGGACCGCCGCCGATGCGGATGACCTCCCACACCATCGCGACCACCCAGACGCCCGAGGCGAAGGTCGAGAACGCCAGGGCCAGCGCCAGCCTGCGGTAGCCGCGGTGGCGGAACGGGCGCAGGGGACGAGGCAGCTGACGCACGGGCGTAGCGGACCCGCGCGGTGCGTCGTCATCGCGCAACGGCTCGGTCAGCAGGTCGGCCACGGTCGTCTCCTCGTCACCACATTGTGCAAGGAAGGACTGACAATCTGCCTCGAACTCATCGGTCCATGCTCAGTACGACCTTGCCGAGGGTCCGTCGCTGCTCGAGGTCGGCGTGGGCGCGAGCCGCGTCCTCGAGCGCGTACGTCGACACGAGCGGCTGCCATTCCCCTGCCGCCAGCCGCTCGAGGGACCGGCCGGCGAGGCCGGGGATGCCACCAGGAAGGGCCATCATCCGCGGCCCGAGGCTCCAGCCGACGGTGATTCCCCGGGCGACGACGTCGCCGCTGTCGAAAAAGGTCGGGGAACCGGATGAGTAGCCGAACATGACGTGGCGCCCACCAGGATGGAGCAGCTCGAGGCACGCCCGACCGACGTCCCCGCCGACGCCGTCGTAGACCAGCGTGACGCCGCCGAGCTGGTCGCGCACTCGATCCGTCCAGCCGGCCTCGGAGTAGTCCACGACCATGTCCGGCTTGAGCTCCTCGAGCCGGGCGGCCCGTTGCCCGCTCCCGGCCGCGGCGACGACCCGGGCGCCGGCCGCGCGTGCTCCCTGGACCAGCAGCCAGCCGAGGCCACCGGCCGCCGAGGGCACCAGCACGATGTCGTCGGCCGATGGCGGCTCCAGCTCGAGCACGCCGAGAGCCGTGCGGCCGGTCCCGACGGCGGCGACGGCGTCCGGGAAGTCCACATGGTCCGGCAAGGCGAACAGGCTGGTGGTGGCGGTGACGGCCTGCTCGGCGTACCCACCGGGCACGGGACCCAGGTGTGCCACGACCCGCCGAGCTGTCCAGCTCGGGTCGACATCTCGACCGACCCGGTCGACGATGCCGGCGACCTCACGGCCCGGCACAGTGGGCAGCTCGGGCGGCGGCATCGGTCCCTCCTCGCCCCTCCGCAACGTGGTGTCCAGGAGGTGCACCCCACTCGCGTGGACCGCGATGCGCACTTCACCGAGGCTCGGCTCGAGATCGGGGAGTTCCTCGAGGGCGAGGTTCTCGGGAGGTCCGAACTCGTGCAGGCGGATGGCGCGCATGTGTTCATCAGACAATCTCAAGTTAGGTTGAGGTCAAGCGGATGCGGAGTGTGGCGCAGACAACGGCATGACAGAGCCGGGCTCGGGGCACTGTGTCCACATGCCGCGACTGAGGACCGTCTCCCCCAACAGCAAGGGACTGACGCGCCGCCGTGCTGGAGCCGGCTTCGTGTACCTCGACGAGTCCGGCTCACGGATCACCGACGTCGAGGAGGTGGAGCGGATCAAGTCGCTGGCCATCCCACCGGCGTGGCAGGACGTCTGGATCTCGCCGTACCCCAACGGGCACATCCAGGCCGTCGGCACCGACGACGCGGGTCGGCGCCAGTACCTCTACCACCCCGACTGGCGGACCAAGCGGGACAAGCTGAAGTTCGACCGCGTCCTGGCCGCTGCCCGGAGGCTCCCCGCCGCGCGGCGGGCGATCAAGCGCGACCTGGGCCTCGAGGGAATGCCGCTGGAACGCGCGGACGCCGTCGCCGTGCGCCTGCTGGACCTCGGCTACTTCCGGATCGGCAGCGACATCTACGCCGACACCAACGGCTCCTTCGGGTTGACCACGCTGGAGAAGCGGCACGTGTCGAAGGACAAGGAAAGGCTCGTCTTCCGGTTCGAGGGGAAGTCCGGCATCGAGCACGTCATCGAGATCGACGACCCAGAGGTCCTGGGAGCACTGGACAGCCTGCGTCGGCGGCGGGGCGGTACCGATCGGCTGTTGGCCTACCAGCTCGAGAGACGGTGGCGTGACCTCGACTCCAGCGCGGTGAACACCTACATCCGTGGCCTGTTCGAGGACCTGACGGCGAAGGACTTCCGCACCTGGCACGCGACCGTGATCGCGGCTGCCGCCCTGGCTGCCTCCGACGAGCCGGGTGAGACCAAGCGCTCGCGCCAGCGCGCGATCAAGTCGGCGGTGAGCGAAGTGGCGGAGTACCTCGGCAACACCTCCACGATCGCCAAGAACTCCTACATCGACCCGCGCGTCATCGACCTCTACGAGAGCGGCACCACCATCGACCCCGACCTCGTGAAGAAGAAGTACCGCTCCCCCGCCGCCAAGCAGCGCACCCTCGAGGCCGCTGTGCTCGACCTGCTCAGCTGAGCAGCGCCGCCAAACCCTTGTAACGCGGAGTTGTGGACGCTGAACAAGCGCTCCGCGCGGCGTGTCGCGTCAGGAACACCGCGTTACAGCTGGGACAGGGCCGGCAGCAGGGCGGTGAACGAGGCGATGCACAGCAGGGTGCGTACGGCGTTCCAGCGGACCCATCTCGTCTCGAAGAGCGCCCTGGCCTCCTCGACCGGCTCCGTGCTGTCGAGGCGGTTGTTGAGCGGCACGTTCACGACCGCAGTGATGACGAGCGTCGCGACGTACAGGATCAGCGCGAGCGCCACCCAGCCGAGGTCATCGTGGCCGCCGCCGAGCCGGGTGGCAACGGCCACCACGCCGAGCAGCAGCGGACCGCCGAAGACGATGGCGAACCACCCGTTGAGGATGGCGACGTTCATGCCGCGCATCGCCTCGACATAGGTGCGGTCGCTCTGGCGGGCAAGTCCTGGCATCACGGCGATGCCGAAGGTCAGGTAGAGCCCGGCCATCAGTCCGGTGGTGAGCAGCGCGGCCACCAGGCTCACGTTGCGGATGGCCTCCATGAGGCCCCAGTCAACAGGGTCGCTCAGGAAGTGTGGTGCACCTCCTGCAGGCCGTAGACCGGTGTGTCGATGCCCTCGTACCGGGCCTTCAGCTGGAGCGCGAGGTAGAGGGAGTAGTGCCGCGACTGGTGCAGGTTGCCACCGTGCATCCAGAGGTTCGGCACCTGCGTCGGCTTCCACATGTTGCGCTGCTCGCCCTCCCAGGGCCCCGGGTCCTTGGTCGTCTCCGAGCCGAGCCCCCAGCACTTGCCGAGCCGGTCCGCGGTCTCCTGGTCGATCAGGTCGGCCACCCAGCCGTTCATCGAGCCGTAGCCCGTGGCGAGGACGACCACGTCGGCCGGGAGCTCGGTGCCGTCGGCGAGCACGACCGCGTCCTCGGTGAGGTGGTCGATCTGGCCCTTCACCAGCTTCACGTCGCCGTTCGCCACGAGGTCGGCCGCGCCCACGTCGATGTAGTAGCCCGAGCCGCGGCGCAGGTACTTCATGAACAGCCCGGAACCGTCGTCACCCCAGTCGTGCTCGAACCCGGACTTCTCGAGTCGGTCGTAGAAGTCCTTGTCCTTCTCGGCCATCGCCTCGTAGGCGGGGATCTGGAACGTGTGCAGGATCCGGTAGGGCAGCGAGGCGAAGATCATGTCCGCCTTCTCGGTCGTGACGCCGGACGCGACGGCCCGCTCCGAGTAGAGGTCGCCGAGGCCGATCTCCATCAGGCTGTCGCTCTTCACGATGTGCGTGGAGGAACGCTGGACCATCGTGACGTCGACGTCGTTC
The DNA here is from genome assembly GCA_963742785.1 of uncultured Actinomycetota bacterium. Lineage (GTDB taxonomy): Bacteria > Actinomycetota > Actinomycetes > Propionibacteriales > Nocardioidaceae > Marmoricola. Next base: position 2,080,575 of record CAVUNI010000004.1, on the reverse strand, counting down.
TCCCAGAGGGCGCCGCAGATGTCGAAGGCCGAGTTGTTGCTACCGATGATCACCGCCTTCTTGCCGCGGTAGGCGTCCGGACCGGGGTGCGCCGACGAGTGGTGTACGTCGCCCTGGAAAACGTCGGTGCCAGGGATCTCGGGCACGTTGGCCTTGCCCGACATGCCGGTGGCGAACACCAGCTGTTTCGGTCGCAGCGTCAGCGGCTTGCCCTCGCGCTCCACCTCGACAGTCCACTCGCCGGTCTGTTCGGACCACGATGCACTGGTGGCCGTCGTACTCGACCAGTAGGGCACCTCCATGACCCTGGTGTAGGACTCCAGCCAGTCAGCGACCTTGTCCTTCGGCGAGAAGACCGGCCAGTTGTCCGGGAACTTCAGGTAGGGCAGGTGGTCGTACCAGACCGGGTCGTGCAGGCACAGCGACTTGTAGCGGTTGCGCCACTGGTCTCCGGGCCGTGGGTGCTTGTCGATGACAAGGCTGGGCACGCCGAGCTGACGCAGACGAGCGCCGAGGGCGATCCCGCCCTGCCCACCGCCGATCACCAGGACATGCGGTTGCGTCGTGCTGCCGAGGCTCTCGGCCTCCTGCTGGCGCTTCTCCTTCCAGGTCAGCCGCTTCTTGTCGGCGCCGTGCTCGGCACCCATCGGGCGGTGCGTCCCGCGCGGCTCCTCGTGGCCCCTGAGCTCGTAGAGGCTCGTCAACAGCGTCCAGGCCCGGTCCTCGGCGTCCTCCTCCTTCAGGCGCAGCAGACCACGCCCGCGACCGACGCCGGTCTCGAAGAGGATCCATGCGGTGACCACGCCGCCGTCCTCCGTAGGAGGCTCCTCGGTCGCGAATCCGGAAGGGTCGACACCCTCGAGTGTGTTCGTGAGCAGGTCGGTCACGCCGTCGCGGCCCTCGACGGTCTTGATGTTCCAGGTGAACGAAACGAGATCCCGCCAGTAGCTCTCGGTGGCGAACAGCGCTGCCGCGGCGTCGACGTCGCGGGCCTTCAGGGCCGACTCGAAGAGCGCGAGCCAGGCATCCACGCGCTCTTGGGGACTGGCGGCGGCGTCCTGGGCCCGCTCGTTGCTCACGGTCTGGGTCATGGTGTCTCCCCTTCGCTACGTTGGTGCTGTCCATCACACACCGTCGCGCCCAACTCCGAAAGCGCTGCTGACCGGCACCGATGAGTCCCGGCGCATTTGCCGGTCTCCACCACTGAGACCGGACCGATCGAGGAGGCCCCATGCAGCAGATCACCCCGAACCTGTGGATCAACGACGGCAAGATCGAGGAGGCAGTGGACTTCTACTGTTCCTTGTTCCCGGACAGCAAGGTCATCAGCACGTCCGACTACGGCCCCGACGCGGGCGAGTACGCCGGGCAGAAGATGGCCATGGTCTTCGAGCTCCTGGGACAGCCCTACACCGCGATCAACGGCGCCGACACCCGCTTCGAGCCCAGCGAGTCGATCTCGCTGGCGATCCCGTGCGACACCCAGGACGAGATCGACCACCTGTGGGAAGGGCTCATCGAGGGCGGGGAGCCCGGGCCGTGTGGCTGGCTCAAGGACCGCTACGGGTTCAGCTGGCAGGTCTACCCGGCGGTCCTGGACAAGATGATGGCCGACTCCGACCCCGAGAAGGTGCAGCGGGCCGTGGCCTGCTTCATGGCCATCGACAAGCGGGCGTTCCGGATCGACGAGCTCGAGGCCGCCTTCGAGGGCCGCTGACCATCGGCCGCGAGGTCCCGCGAGAGTCTGGGCCGGTGGTCGTGGGTGGTGGCAGTTCGAGTCGGATTCCCACCACGGCGGGAAATCCGGCGGGCTGCCACCTCCCACGCTGCGATTCTGCGGCATCAGCCCATAAGTGGGGCCGAACACCTCGAACCGGTGTAGACCGGACCAGGCAACGCTTGCGCAGACGCGTCTCCGTCAGTGCGTGGAGCGGTTCTCGTACGGCGTGGAGAGCACGATCGTGGTCCGCGTCGAGACGTTGGCCGCCGCGCGCACCCGGGCGAGCAGCTCCTCGAGATCGGCCGGCGTCGCCACCCGCACCTTGAGGATGTAGGACTCGTCTCCTGCGACCGACCAGCACGACTCGATCTCGCTGATGTTCTCCAGGCGATCCGGGTAGTCATCGGGCTGGGACACGTCGATCGGCGTGATCGAGACGAACGCGGTCAGCGGCTTCCCGGCCGCAGCGTGGTCGATCGTGGCGCCGTACCCGAGGATCAGGCCACGCTCCTCGAGACGCTTGACCCGTTGGTGGACCGCGCTGGTGGACAGCCCGGTGGCCTTGCCAAGATCGGTGTAGGACATGCGGCCGTCGTCGGCGAGCAGCCCCAGGATCTGCCGGTCGGTCTTCTCCACGGTGTGAGCCTAGTGCCGCTCCGGCTCGGTCAGGTCACGTCTCGGCGTCTGGCGGCCCAGAGCGCGACAGCGAGGCAGATCACCACGTAGCAGGCGACCGTCACCAGTGCGCGCCCGTCGGCCACGGCGGTGCTGACGCCGGGAGGCGAACCGACGCCGGGCGGGCGGATCGGCATCACCGCCGACGCGAGGGAGCCCGCGTTGACACCGGGCAGCACGTCCCTGACCGGCTGCAGCGCGGTGAGCACCGAATCGGCGACCCCGGAGATCAGGTTCTCCACGCCGAGCACCCACACCACGCCGAGCCCGATCGGGAGTGCCACTCCGCGCAGGACCACGCCGAGGACGGCGCCGAGAGCGGCCCACATCATCATGATCGCGACGCCCGCGCTGAAGCCCTGGAGCAGGTCGACAAGGCTCGGCCAGTCCAGGGAGGCGTCCTCGCTCAGGGCGATCGCCGTGGAGCTGACCGCACCGAGGCCGAACAGCACGAGCACGCCCAGGGCAACCCCGATCGCCGTGGCCGCGAACTGGCCCCCGAGGACGGCGATCCGGCCCGGGCGCTGGGTCAGCAGGGTCTTGACCGTGCCCCAGCCGTACTCGCTGCCGAAGACGAGCGCGCCGAAGACGAGGGCGAGTGCCCCGGCGAACACCGGAAACCCGCCGAGTGTGTTGGCGACGATCTGGTCCGGCAGCGTGCTGGCCAGGATGTTGTCCCGGGAGGCACCTTCCATCGGTCCGGAGGTCCCGCCTGCGTAGGACAGGTACGGGATCAGGTAGCCGAACACCTGGCTGAGCACGGCCGCGGCTGCCAGCAGCGTCCACGCGGCCGGCCGGCGTACGAGCTTGAACAGCTCGGCGCGGGTGACATCGAAGACCTCAGACATGACTGACCTCCTTCGGGGTCTCGTTCGTGGTGATCTCGAAGAACACGTCCTCGAGCTGACGGTCGACCCGGCGGACCTCCCGGACCTCGGCGCCCGCCAGCACCAGTGCTCGGGTCACGTCGCCGGTGAGTTGTTCGTCGACCCGGAGCCGCAGCTCCCCGTCGACGGTGCGGACGCCCTGCACGTAGTCCAGGTCGTCGAGGGTCGCGCGGACGACGTCGTACGGCGACGCGCGCAGCACGAGCTCACCCTCGCCCCGAAGCTCTTCGACCGTGCTCTCCAGGATCATCCGGCCGGAGCTGATGACGCCGACCCGGTCGCAGACCTGTTGGACCTCGCCGAGCATGTGGCTCGACAGGATCACCGTGTGACCCTCGTCGCCAAGGCGTCGGATCAGTGCCCGCATGTCGCGCATGCCGGCAGGGTCCAGGCCGTTGGTCGGCTCGTCGAGCACGACCAGGTCTGGCTCCTTGAGCAGGGCGGCGGCGACGCCGAGCCGTTGCTTCATGCCGAGCGAGTAGGCGCGGAACTTGTCGTTTCCGCGAGAGCCGAGATCGACCGTCTCGAGGACCTGATCGAGGTGCGCGGTGCCGACCCCCGCGTAGCGCGCGACCACCGCGAGGTTGTCGCGTCCCGACAGGAACGGGTAGAACGCCGGCCCCTCGATCATGGAGCCGATCTTGGCCAGCGCAGCGGCTTCGCCTGGCCGACGACCGAGGACGGTGGCCGCCCCGCTCGTCGGCCGGATCAGGCCGAGCAGCATGCGCAGCGTCGTCGTCTTCCCGGCACCGTTCGGGCCGAGGAAGCCGTAGACCTCACCGCGCTGCACCCTGAGGCTGACCCGGTCGACGGCCAGGGCGTCGCCGTAGCGCTTCGTCAGGTCGCGCGCCTCGAGGGCGATCTCGGCGCTCATCGGCCGCCGCGCTTGGCGTCCGAGGCACGGAGCACGGCCAGACGCTCGCGGTACTCGGCCTCGTCGATCTCGCCTGCGGCGTAGCGCTCGGCGAGACGGGACTCCCCCGCGTACGAGCCGCGGTGCGAGTGCCCGCGGTAGCGGACGATCACCACGACGATGAGTGTGATGAAGAGGAACCACAGGATCGGGAAGATCGGCCACCAGGGACCGGGTCCGTCCCAGTGGTCGTGGGCAACGAGGAAGGTGAACATGGTGGGTCCTTCGAGAGGTCGAATCTGACCCTTTGATCCTCACCAGATCGGACCGCCGGCGAATCCGCCCGGAGGAGCCACCTCCGCTGCCGCGGCGGGCGCAGCCGTGGTGCCGGACCTACGCCCGCGAGAGTACTCAGGACCAGCCGGGACGCACGAGGCCGGACTCGTAGGCGAGCACGACCAGCTGCGCGCGATCACGGGCATGCAGCTTGATCATGGCTCGACTGACGTGTGTCTTGGCCGTCGCAGGACTCATGAAGAGACGCGCGCCGATCTCCTCGTTGTTCAGGCCCTCACCGACCAGTCCGACCACCTCACGCTCGCGCTCGGTCAGCGCGTCAAGCGCGGCTGGATCGGCCGTGGCGCGGCTGCGGTCGGCGAACTCTGCGATCAGCCGACGGGTGACGCCCGGGGACAGCAACGCATCGCCTGCAGCGACGGCCCGGATGCCCGCCAGCAGGTCAGCAGGCTCGGTGTCCTTGACGAGGAAGCCGCTGGCGCCGATCCGCATCGCTTCGAAGACGTACTCGTCGAGGTCGAAGGTGGTCAGGATGACGACGCGGACGCCCTCGAGTGACGGGTCAGAGGTGATCCGACGGGTCGCCTCCAGACCGTCGGAGCCGGGCATCCGGATGTCCATCAGCACGACGTCGGGCCGGTGCGCGCGGACCACCTCGACGGCCTCGTCTCCCCCGGACGCCTCGGCGACGACCGACATGTCGTCCTCCGCGTCGACCAGGGCCCGGAAGCCGGCGCGCAGCAGTGCCTGGTCGTCGACGAGCGCGACGTTGATCATCGTTCCTCCCGAGAGTCGGATGGTTGCACGGGCAGCACGGCATGCACGCGCACGCCTCCAGCATCACCCGGATTGACCTGCAGTGAGCCGCCGAGTGCCTCCGCGCGCTCACGCATCCCGACGATGCCGGTGCCGCCCATCCCTGCTTGAGTGAGACCGCGACCGGAGTCCTCGACGGTCACGGCGAGCGTGTCGACGTCGTACCGAAGAGTGATGGTGGCGCTGCTCGCCCCGGAGTGGCGTACGACGTTGGTGATCGCCTCCTGGACGATGCGCAGCGCGGCGAGCTCGACCGCCGACGGCAGCGGGCGTACGTCGCCGAGCTCGGTCTTGCGTACGGTCAGCCCGGCGTGCGCGCTGCGGTCCACGAGGTCGTCGAGGGCCGCCAGCCTGCCGCTCGGCGTCCGCGGAGCGCCTTCGCCGGCGTCTCGGAGGACACCCACCAGCGATCGCAGCTCGACCAGGGCCTCCTTGCTGGCGTCCTTGATGGCCGTGAGCGCCGTCTGCGCCTGCTCGGGATGGCGGTCGACGATGTGCAGTGCCACGCCCGCCTGGACGTTGATCAGCGAGATGTGGTGCGCGACGACATCGTGCAGCTCGCGAGCGATCTGCAGCCGTTCCTCGTTCGCACGCCGACGACCCGACTCCTCCTTCGCCTGCCGGGCGGCCAGGGTTCGCTCACGGCGGATCCGGATCACCTCACCGATCGCCAGGACGAGCAGCGCCCATGCCAGGACTCCCCAGAACCACGCCCACGACCAGGGCTCGTCGCGGAATGCCTGATGCACGGCGGCCTGGCCCGCCAGCACCGTTCCGAGACACAGCCACGCGGTCAGGCGGTGGCCGAGCACGACAGTGGCCACTGCGGCGATCGCCAGGGAGACGAACACCGGGCCGTAGGCGTAGTCGCGCAGCAGGTACAGCAGCGTGATCGCCGAGACGAACCACATCACCTCGCGTGGCCACCTGCGCATCAGGTTGAGGGACAGCGGGCCGAGCACCGTGATCGCAACGGTGAGTGCGTCGATCGGTCGATCTCCGGTCTGGTTCCGGCTGGCGCCGAAGGTGCCGCCGGTCTGGAAGAACGCCAACGCCACCGTCCCGAGGACGACTGGCCAGCGGACCCCGAGCGTTTTCACGCCACTCACCGTAGGCGACCAGAGGGCACACGACATCGGCTCGGCGGGGCATGCAGGCCTACTCCGGAGGGAGTATGTCGCGCGGTGGTGTCCCTCTATGCTGCCGCCATGGCCGCCAGACCAGACAGACTGATGCTCCTCGACACCGCGTCGCTGTACTTCCGTGCGTTCTTCGGGGTCCCGGACAGTGTGGTGGCGCCGAACGGGATGCCGGTGAACGCGGTGCGAGGGCTGCTGGAGTTCATCAACCGGCTGGTCGACGAGTACGAGCCGACGCACCTGGCCTGCTGTTGGGACAACGACTGGCGCCCCCAGTGGCGGGTCGAGCTGCTGCCGACGTACAAGGCGCATCGGGTGGTGGCCCCCCGACCCGGAGACACCCCGGACATCGAGGAGGTGCCCGACCCGCTGGAGCAGCAGATCCCGATCATCGTTGCTGTGCTCGACGCGTTCGGGATCGCGATCGTGGGTGCGGACCACTACGAGGCCGACGACGTGATCGGCACGCTGGCGACCGACGCGGGGATGCCCGTGGACATCGTGACCGGTGACCGTGACCTGTTCCAGCTCGTCGACGACGACGACGAGGTGCGGGTCCTCTACACGGCGCGTGGTGTCGGCAAGCACGAGCGGGTGACGAACGACGTCCTCCGGGACAAGTACGACGTGAACGCCAACCAGTACGCCGCCTTCGCCACCCTGCGCGGCGACTCCTCCGACGGCCTTCCCGGTGTCGCCGGCGTGGGCGACAAGACGGCGGCGGTGCTGCTCAACCGCTTCGGCGACCTCGACGCGATCATCGCGGCCGCCAAGGATCCCGACGGCGACATGGGTCCCGGGCCGCGCGGCAAGATCAAGGCAGCCGAGGAATACCTCAAGGTCGCGCCGACGGTCGTGGCCGTAGCTCGCGACATCGACCTCGGCTCGCCGGACCTGACCCTGCCGTCCTCCCCCGCCGACCCCGAGATGCTCGAGGCGATCGCCGAGCAGTGGGGACTCAACAGCCCGGTGCAGCGGCTCCGGAACACGCTGGCGCGATGAGAAACGCGGACCCTCCCCCGATCGAGGACTCGATCGCCCCGAGCCGGATCCGCGAGGTCACGGACGTGCTGTTCGGTGTGGCGTTGTTCGTCTCGCTCCTCCAACCGGCGATCAGGTTCGCGATGGCGGGCACAGTCGTGGGTCTGGCCAAGGCGCTGCTTCTCCTGGTGCTCGACTTCCTCGTGCTGGCACTGCTGGCGAGCTACCTGACCCGCCCCGGGCGTCATGAACATCGGCAGCGGCCCGCCCGTGCGGTCGGCCCGGCTCCGGCGGAGCGCCCAGTGCTCTCGATCGAGGAGGCGGCTGCCCTGCTCGACGACCGCGGGGCCCCGACGGAGGAGACGCGGCTGACCTTCAGCGACACCGGCATCGCTGTTCGTCAGGGCGCCGGGCCGCCGTCGTACGCCAACCTCGCGTGGTCCGACTGCGCTGCCGTCGTGTCCACCCAGATCGCGGTGCCCGGGAGTCCGAGGTTTGCCTATCTGCAGTTCGTCGCCCTGCACGAGGACCGCATCCGCCGCCGCGACCGCGACAAGCGTGCTCGCGACCTGGCCAAGGTGCTCGGCCTGCACGAGGCGGCAGCCGCCATGGTCTGGGTCGTACCCGAGCGGCTGGTGAACCTGCCGCCGCTGATCCTGGAGTACGTCGACAGGCACCACCCGCAGGTCCGGATCGTGCGGCCTGATGTGTTCGAGGACGCCGAGTAGCTAGCGACCAGTCCGCCGTGCGAACAGCAGCGAAGCGCTGAGCGTCGCGACAACGAGGATGCCGATACTCCACACCAGGGCCCAGACAGGCTGGTGGTTCAGCGGCGTACCCATCCACAGGCCACGCAGGGTCTCGATCACCGGCGTCATCGGCTGGTGCTCGGCGAAGCCCCGGAGCCAGGACGGCATGGTGTCGACCGGCACGAAGGCCGTGCTCACGTAGGGCAGGAACATCAACACGATCGTCATGCTGTTGGCCGCCTCGGGACTGCCGGCCAGCAGTCCGACCGTTGCTGCGAGCCACGACAGCGCAAGGATGAACAGTACGACGAGGGCGATCGCCCCCAGCCAGTCCAGCGCTGACCCGGACGGACGCCAGCCCACGGCCAGTCCGACACAGATGACCAGGAAGGTCGCGAGCACGTTGCGCATCAGGCTCGCCACCACGTGGCCGGTCAGCACCGACGACGGGGCGACCGGCATCGACCGGAAGCGGTCGATGATGCCGTTGGTCATGTCCTGGGCCACGGCTGTCGCTGTGGTGCCGGCCCCGAAGCCGGCACACAGCACGATCAGGCCGGGCACCACGTAGTTGACGTACGTCGTGTCCGTGCGCATCGCACCGCCGAAGACGTAGACGAACAGGAGCATCAGGATCACCGGCAGCATCAGCGCGGTGAAGAAGGCCTCGGGATCGCGCAGCGAGCGGCGCACGCTGCGTGTCACCATCACGCGGGTGTCGAGGGCGGTATCGGTCAGCTGTTGCATGGTCAGGCTCATCTGGGTTCTCCGGACTTCAGGCCGCGATCGGGCGGCGGTCGGTGAGGGACAGGAACACGTCGTCCAGGGAGGGGCGGAGGGTGTCGACGCGACGGATGTCGAGGTGGTGCCTTTCAGCGGTGGCCAGCAGCTCCGCCAACGCGTTCGCCGAGCCATCTGTGGCAAGGCTGAGCGTGAGCAGAGCGGGGTTTGCGGCAGCACCCGGGAAGACCTCGCTGCCCAGGTCGAACGCCGCTCGGTTGGCCATCTCCAGGCGCACCTGTTCGGCGCCCACGGTCGACTTCAGCTCGTCGGGAGTGCCCTCGGCCACGATCCGGCCGCCGTCGAGCACGCCGACGAGGTTGGCCAGGCGGTCAGCTTCCTCGAGGTACTGGGTGGTGAGCAGGATGGTCACGCCCTCGGTCACCAGTCGGGACACGGTCGCCCAGACCTGCTCACGGCTGCGCGGGTCGAGCCCGGTCGTCGGTTCGTCGAGGAAGAGCAGCGCGGGCCGCTCGATCATGCTCACCGCGAGGTCGAGCCGGCGCTTCATGCCGCCGGAGTAGGTGCCCGCGCGGCGGTCGGCCGCGTCGAGCAGGTCGAACTCCTCCAGCAGCTCGGCGGTACGCCGCCGGGCCGCCGAGGCGGGGAGCTTGCGCAGGAGCGCCATCATCATCAGGTTCTCCGAGCCGGTGAGCACGTCGTCGACAGCGGCGTACTGACCCGTGAGCCCGATCGAACGACGGACCGCGTCGGCGTCGGCGATGAGGTCGTGATCGACGACGCGTGCGGTGCCCGAGTCCGGGCGGACGAGGGTCGACAGGATCCGCACCAACGTGGTCTTGCCGGCCCCATTGGGCCCGAGCAGGCCGTAGACGGTGCCCTGCTCGATACGCAGGTCGACCCCGCCGAGTGCCGGGGTGCTTCCGAAGGTCTTGGTGAGTCCGGTGACTTCAACTGTGTATGTCATACACAAACTGTATGTCACGTACACTGAAAGGACAAGCACCTTCGATGTGAAAGATTGCCGCCATGCCTGACCGGTCGACCGAAGACGTCGTACGACTGCCCCCCGTCCTGGAGATCCTCTGGGGCCGGCGCTCCCCCGGCAGCCGTGGCCCGCGGGCCGAGCTGGACGTCGACCGGATCGTTTCCGTGGCTGTCGACATCGCGAACGCCGACGGTCTGGAGGCCGTGTCGATGGCCCGCGTCGCCCGGGACCTGGGGTTCACCACGATGTCGCTGTACCGGCACGTGGCCAACAAGGACGAGCTCCTCCAGCTGATGTGGAACGCGAGTGCGCGCGACATCCACGACTTCCAGCTCGAGGGCGACACCTGGCGTGAGCGGTTGATGTCCTGGGCGGTGATCCAGCGTCGCGTCATCGAGGAGAACATCTGGATCGTCCAGCTGCCGATGGCCACCCCGCCGCTGTCACCCACCTCCCTCGCCTGGGTCGAGCAGGGACTCGAGGCGATGGCTGACCTCGACGTCCCCGACTACGCCAAGATCCGCGCGATCGGGCTGATCAGCCAGCACGCCCTGATCGACGCGCGGATGGCGTTCGACGAGCGTCGCGGCAAGGCCCTGGCGGAGGAGTCCGGGGTGGAGACCGACTACGGCGCCCTGGTGCGGGAGCTTGCCGACCCAGAGGTCTACCCACACCTCACCCGGATCGTGCTCGAGCAGCCGCCGGACGATTTCGCGGCGGACGACCCTCAGGCCGAGTACGCGTTCGACGTCACGATCATCCTGGACGGCCTCGAGGCGTTGGCGGCGCGTTCAGCGACCTGAGGAGTCGGTGGAGCGCGCCCGGACGTGGATCCGCTCCCCCTCGCGGCTGAAGATGGTCAGGAACTCGACCGCGCGCTCGTCCGCCCCGCCGAACCAGTGCGGCACCCGGGTGTCGAACTCGGCGGCCTCTCCTGGTTCGAGCACCAGGTCGTGCTCACCGAGAACCATGCGCAGGCGTCCGCTGAGCACGTAGAGCCAGTCGTAGCCCTCGTGCGACTTCGGATCCGGCTTCCGGCGCGACGTGCCGGGCGCGATCGTGGACTTGAAGGCCTGGAGCCCACCCGGTCGACGCGTGAGCGGCACCATCGTCATGTCGCCGTGGCGGATGGGTTGCTGGCGCACGCGCGGGTCCTCCTCCGGGGACGCGCCCACCAGCTCGTCGAGCTGTACCTGGTGCACCCGGGCGAGCGGCAGCAGCAGCTCGAGCGTCGGCTTGCGCTGGCCAGACTCGAGGCGCGAGAGGGTGCTCACCGAGATGCCGGTGGTGACCGAGAGCTCGGCGAGGGTCAGGTCGTGCTCCTGGCGCAGGGCCCGGAGCCGGGGTCCGACCGCGTCGAGCACTTCATCCGTGGTGTCCATGCTCGCCAGTTTGCCATTATGGCAAACAAGTTTGTCAAATGGGCGCTGGCGAGCGATGGTCGGTGCACACGGACAGCAGTAAAGGAGCAGACCATGGAGATCGACCACGAGGTGATCGTCATCGGCGGTGGCGCGGCGGGACTCAGCGCAGCGGTGGCGCTGGCGCGGTCGCGGCGCTCGGTGCTGGTGATCGACGCCGGCGAGCCGCGCAACGCCCCGGCCGAGGGAGTGCACAACTACCTGACCCGCGAGGACATCGCCCCCCACGACCTCGTGGAGGCCGGCCGGTCCGACGTACGCCACTACGGCGGTGTGGTCCGCGAGGGTCGAGTGACCTCCGCTGAGCCGCTCGACGACGGCTTCGTGGTGACTCTCGACGACGGCGACCGACTGGCTGCTCGGCGGCTCGTCATCACCACCGGCGTCGTGGACGAGCTCCCCGAGATCAGCGGCCTGCGTGAGCACTGGGGCCGCCACGTGCTGCACTGCCCGTACTGCCACGGGTGGGAGGTGCGCGACCAGGTGATCGGCGTGATCGGCACCAGTGCCACCTCGGTGCACCAGGCACTCCTGTTCAGCCAGCTGACCGACGAGATCACGCTGGTGACCCACGATTTCGAGCCCGACGAGGAAGCGCGTGCCCTCCTCGCCGGTGCGGGCGTCACCGTGCTTGACGGGCCGGTCCGGTCGGTCGAGGCCGACGGAGACGTGCTCACGGGCCTGCGGCTCGAGAGCGGAGACCTGCTGCCGGTCCAGGCGGTCGTGGCCTCGACCCGCGCCGTCGCCCGGTCCGCCGTCCTCGACTCCCTCGGTATCGCGGCGGTGCCGCACCCCTCCGGCACGGGCGACCAGGTCGAGGTGGATCCGCTGGGACAGAGTTCGGTACCTGGCGTCTACCTCGCCGGCAACGTCGCTGACATCTCCGCCCAGGTCATGGGCGCCGCGGCGGCCGGCACGCGTGCCGGAGCGGCCGTCAACCTCGACCTGGTCATGACCGACGCCCGAGCGGTGGTCGGCGCATGAGCCAGCACGACCACGCGCACGACCACGAAGGGCTCTGGACGGCCGAGTTCTGGGACGACCGTTACCGCTCCAGCCCCGGCCTGTGGAGCGGTCACGCCAACGCCGTCCTGGTGGCGGAGGCAGCGGGGCTCGCTCCGGGCCGCGCCCTTGACGTCGGGTGCGGCGAGGGCGGGGACGCCTTCTGGCTGGCCGCCCGGGGTTGGCAGGTCGACGGGATCGACGTGTCACAGGTCGCGCTCGACCGTGCCGCGGCTCAGGCTCGCGAGGCGGGTCCGGAGATCGAGTCCCGGGTCACCTGGACGCAGCGCGACCTGTTGTCGTGGACACCACCGGAGGCGACGTACGACCTGGTCTCGGTGTCGTTCGTGCACATGGACGGCGGGGACCGGGGCTCGGTGTACGCCGGCCTGGCAGGTGCCGTGGTCCCGGGCGGCACCTTCCTGGTCGGCGCGCACTCCCCTCTCGACATCGGCGTGGTCCCGCGACCTCCCGACCCCGACCTGTACTTCACGGCCGAGGACGTGGCCGCCGCCCTCGGTGAGGCCTGGGAGGTGGTGACCAGCGAGGCTCGGCCTCGACCGGGCAAGCACCCCGACGGCTGGGACGTGACCCTGCACGACACCGTGCTGCGCGCCGTACGCCGAGAGTGAGGCGCTACTCGCTCACCGACGAGTACGCCACGACCCCGCGCCGCAGACGCTTCGAGGTCTCCCGGGCGACCTTGCGGAGGTCAGAGCTCGGGGACGCATCGGCGACCTGGTCGGCGAGGTCGAGGAGCTGCTTGACCCAGCGGACGAAGTCGCCGGCGGCGAGGTCGGCGACGTGCAGGATGTCGTCGAGCTCGTCGCCCTCCGCCCAGCGGTAGGCGGCCCAGGCGAACCCGAGGTCGGGCTCGTGGAGCTGGTCGAGGTGGTGGTCGCGCTCGAGGGCGTCGAGGTCCGCCCAGATCGCGACCATGTCGGCCAGCACCTGCTTGACCTGCCCGCCGGGCACGCGCGGTGAGGCGGCGTCGTCGGGACGTCGGGACTCGTAGACGAGGGTCGAGAGGACGGCGGCCAGGCCGGAGGCATCGAGGTCGTCCCACAGTCGGGCGCGCAGCGACTCGGCGGTGAGCAGGTCCATCTCGTTGTAGATGCGCATCAGCGTGCGGCCGCGATCGGTGACCGTCGACGACGAGCCGTCGCCCTGGAGATAGCCGAGCGCGGTGAGTACGTCGCAGACACGGTCGAACTGTCGCGCGATGGTGTTGGTGCGCTGCTCGATCCGCCGCTTGAGCGTCTTGGCGTCGCGGTCGAGCTTGAAGTGGCGCTCGGCCCAACGGGCGTGGTCCTCCCGGTCGGGGCAGGCGTGGCACGGGTGCGCACGAAGCTGGCGCCGGAGCTCCTCGATCTGGTGGTCCTCCTCCGGCGTGTGGCCCGCTCCCCCACGTGACCTCTTGGACGGCGGCGGTGGCGTCAGGTTGTGGGTGCGGTTGCGCAACGTCGAGGCCAGGTCGCGACGGGCCTGCGGGTTGCGGCCGTTGAAGTTCCGCGGGACCTTCACCCGGGTGATCGAGCCGACGGGCGTCGGGAAGTCGGTGAGGCTCAGCCGGCGCGCATGCCGGTCAGCGGTCAGCACGAATGGCCGTGGCCCCTCGCGGTCGGCGCTCAGGCCCGGGTCGATCACCACCGCCATGCCGGCGAAGCGTCCGCTCGGCACCTCGATGACGTCACCGGGTCGCAGTGACTCCAGGGAGTCGATGACCTCCTGGCGACGATCGGTGCGCCGGGACCTGGCGATGTTCTTCTCGAGCTCGGAGAGGCGGTGCCGCAGGCCGGCGTACTCCATGAAGTCGCCGCGGTCGCAGCTCGCCGCCTCGGCGTACCCCGCAAGTGCGTCCTCGCTCTTGCGCAGCTGGCGGGCCAGCCCGACGACGGCCTTGTCGGCCTGGAACTGCGCGAAGGACGACTCGAGCAGCTCGCGTGCCCGCTCGCGGCCGAACTGGTGCACCAGGTTGACCGCCATGTTGTACGACGGACGGAAGCTCGACTTGAGCGGGTAGGTACGTGTCGAGGCAAGGCCGGCGACTGCCTTTGGATCGAACCCCTGCTGCCAGAGCACGACGCCATGGCCCTCGACGTCGATGCCGCGACGACCGGCCCGACCCGTGAGCTGGGTGTACTCCCCCGGCGTGATGTCTGCGTGGGTCTCGCCGTTCCACTTCGACAGCTTCTCGATCACCACCGAGCGCGCGGGCATGTTGATGCCCAGGGCGAGCGTCTCGGTGGCGAAGACGACCCGGCACAGTCCGCGCAGGAACAGCTGCTCCACGCACTCCTTGAACGTCGGCAGCATGCCCGCGTGGTGCGCAGCGATGCCGCGCGAGAGGCCGTCGAGGAACTCGTGGTAGCCGAGCGCCTGCAGGTCCTCGTCCGGGATGTTCGAGCAGCGCTGCTCGACGAACGCGACGATCTCGTCCCGCTCCTCCGGCGAGGTCAGCCGCAGGTTGGTGTTGAGGCACTGCTGGACAGCGGCGTCGCAACCGACACGGCTGAAGATGAACACGATCGCCGGCAGCAGGCCCGCGCGGTCGAGCTGCTCCACCACCTCGCTGCGGTTGGGAGTCCACACGCCGCGGGTGCCGCCCGGCCCCTTGTTGGGTCGTTTCCCGCCGCGCGAGGGGCGGCGGTCCTTGATCCGGCCGCGCGCCCAGTCGTCGCGCGCCACCCGGAGAAGCTCGGGGTTCACCTTCTGCTCGCGCTGATGCTCCTCGAGCTCGACCGGGTCGGTGCCCACCTCGTCCGCGAACAGGTCGTACATCCGTCGCCCGACGATCACGTGCTGGTAGAGCGGCACCGGGCGCCGCTCCTCGACGATGGTGGTGGTCTCTCCCCTGACCGTGCCCAGCCACTCGCCGAACTCCTCGGCGTTGCTGACCGTCGCCGACAGCGAAGCGAGGGCCACCGACTCCGGGAGGTGGATGATGACCTCCTCCCAGACGGCTCCGCGCATCCGGTCGGCGAGGTAGTGCACCTCGTCCATCACCACGAAGCCCAGACCGGCGAGAGTCCGCGACCCCGCGTACAGCATGTTGCGCAGGACCTCGGTGGTCATCACGACCACGGGGGCCTCGCCGTTGATGCTGTTGTCGCCGGTGAGGAGCCCGACCTTCTCGGGTCCGTAGCGCCGGACGAGGTCGTTGAACTTCTGGTTGGAGAGCGCCTTGATGGGCGTCGTGTAGAACGCCTTGCGACCGGTCTCCAGTGCGAGGTGTACGGCGAACTCGCCGACGATCGTCTTGCCGGACCCGGTCGGTGCAGCCACCAGCACCGAACGCCCGTCCTCGAGCTCTCGGCAGGCCCGCACCTGGAAGTCGTCGAGGGTGAAGGAGAGCCGCGACGAGAAGTCCGCCAGCTGCGGATGTTCGCGTTGTCGACGCGATCGCTCGAAGCGTTCGGCGTGGCTCAGTCCGACGATGGGCTCGGGGGCGCGGTCCGAAGTCATGTCGCCCACCTCACGGGACCAGGACGCGCAGCGCCAACGGCGCGACCTCCACCGTCAACGGCAGCGCGGACATGCGCTCCCCGTCGGCGTACGCCGTGATCCCGGGTGCCGCGATCGTGACCTTCTTCGCCAGGTGGTGGCGGTAGTCGGGATGGTGGATGTGGGTGCCCTTGAACAGCTTCGGATAGGTGCGCACGAGCTCCAGCTTCCGCATCGGCCGGATGACGACGACGTCGAGCAGTCCGTCGTCGAGGATGGCTCCCTCGGTGATGCGCAGGCCGCCGCCGAACGACGGCCCGTTGCCGACGGCGACCATCATCGCCTCGAACCGCTGCTGCTCGCCGTCGATGTCGACGACGTACGAGATCGGCTTGAAGGTGCGCAGCTCGGCCACCGTGGCCAGGTTGTAGCGCATCTGGCCCTTCGGCCACGTCATCTCGTTGGCGCGTTCGTTGACGATCGCGTCGAACCCGGCGGCCAGGACCGTCACGAAGTACTTCGACCCGATGCGGGCGAGGTCGACTCGTCGCTCCTTGCCGCCGATGACGACATCGGTAGCCGCGGCGACGTCCTTGCGCGGGATGTCGAAGTAACGGGCTACGTCATTACCGGTTCCGGCGGGGATCAGCCCGAGTCGAGTCCCGGAGTCGGCCAGGGCCTGGATCCCAAGGTGGACCATGCCGTCACCTCCGACGACCACGAGGGTCTCCACACCGTCGTCGACGCACTGCTGGGCCAGGCCGAGCGCCTCGTCGGCGTCGCGTCCCACCAGGTTGCGCACCACGTAGCCCGCGTCGCGCAGCCGCGGCAGAGCTTCGTCGACGGCGCGGGCGCCCTTCCCCTTGCCGGATGTGGGGTTGGTGAGAAGGGCGATCTCCTGGGGCACGATCTGACCCTATCTGCCGGATGCGAGCGGGCGCGGGCGCCTACAACGGTGAGACTTCGTCGTCGTCCCACTCCTCAGGAGACCGTCGGCCACGGCGGCGCCGGTCGAGCAACCGGGCGATCAGCTCGGAGACAATCACCAGCGCGAGCATGGGGATCGCCAGCATGAGCATGGAGTAGGGGTCCGTCGACGGGGTGGCCACGGCCGCGAAGACGAACGTGCCCAGGATGATCCACGGCCGGTGCCGGCCGAGGGCCTTGCCGGAGACGACGCCGGCGAGGTTGAGCATGATGACGAAAAGCGGGATCTCGAAGGCGACCCCGAACACCAGCAGCATCCGGGTGATGAAGGTGAAGAAGGCGCCGAACTCGGTGAGCTGCGTGATCCCTGCGGGGGTGAACCCGATCAGGGCTGCGATCCCCTTCGGCAGCACGTAGTAGCCGAGGATGACGCCGCTGATGAACAGCGGGCCGGCGGTCACCGCGAAGATGCGGGACCATCGACGCTCGTTCTTGTGCAGGCCGGGGACGATGAACCCCCAGATCTCCCAGAGCCAGAGCGGCGAGGTGCCGACCAGCGCCGCGATGCCGCACACCTTCAGCTGCAGCAGCAGCGGCGTGCCCACGCCGGTGATCACTGCCTGGGTCTGCGTGTCCTGGCCGAGCAGCTCACGCGCCTGGTTGTAGGGGTCGAGAATCAGTTGGAAGAGCTGGTCGTAGAAGAACAGCGCCAGGATGGTCGCGGTGACGAGGTACAGCGCGATCCGCATCACCCGCGCCCGGAGTTCGCGGAAGTGGTCGCCGAGCGACATCCGGCCGCCCTCGCCGATGGGGTCGCGGGGTCGGCCTCGGAACAGGTCGATGACCCCGGTCAGGGACACAGCTGTGCTGCTCCGGGGTCAGGGAGTGCCAGGAGCGCCGGGCGTCCCGGGCGTGCCGGTGTCGTCGGACTCGGGCTGCACCTTGTGTGGCTCCGTCGCGCGGTTGCGTGCATCGATCTGGCGCTGCTCGATGGTCTTGGTGTCGTCGTCATCATCGTCATCGAGCAGGCCCTTGGTCTCGGACTTGAAGATCCGCAGCGCCCTGCCGCTGCCACGGGCGAGCTCCGGCAGCTTCTTCGCGCCGAAGAGGAGCACGAGGATGCCGACGATGATCAGCAGTTCGGGTGCACCGAGGCCGAGGACGAGGGGAACGACGAGCCCATGGGTCATGGCGTCATGCTACGCCGTCGACCTGAGCGGGAGCCGTGGGTTCGGTGTTCTCGGCCTGTCCCCACACCGACAGGTCAACCGGCTGCGTCGTACAGCGCCAGCGTGGCCTGCGCCGTGCGTGCGAGCTCCTCCCGCAGCTCGATCGGTTCCACGATGGTGACCCCGGGTGCCACCCTGAGCGCGAGCCGGACCAGCCAGCGGGGATCGCCCACCCTCAGGCGGGCCTCGAGACGTCCCCCGCCGAGCTCCTCGACCGAGTCGACCGGGTAGTAGTCCGCCACCCAGCGGGCGTAGCGCTCGAGGTGCAGGATCGCCTCGACGTCGTCGGGCCCTGCCTCGAAGAGACCCTCGGAGAGGTCGCGTGGGGTCAAGTCGTGCTCCTGACGGGGCTCGTCGACGATCTCGACCGCGTGCATCCGGTCCAGCCGGAACAGCCGGCGAGCCTGGGCCAGGTGGCACCAGGCGTCCAGGTAGTCGTGGCCCTCACCGGTCAGCAGCTCCAGCGGGTCGACGGTGCGCTGCGTGGTCTCGTCGCGCGTGGGGACGTAGTAATCGAGACGGGCCTGCCGGTTGCCACGGATCGCTTTCTGCAGCGTCGCTGCGTGGCGCTGGGCGGCGGGCGACTGCGGCAGGTGTACGGCGACCGGCGGTGTCGCGGTCCCCGTCGCGGTGGCGTCCTCGAGCTTGATCAGGCATCGGTCGATGACCTCGTGCGAGGACTCCGGGCTGCCCTCTCGCAGGGCCCGCAGGGCCACGATGAGTGCCGACGCCTCGGAGCTGCCGAGACGCACCGGGCGGGAGAGGAAGTCCGCGTTGTCGATGCGTACGACGCCTTCGGGATCGTCCTCGATCGCGCCGAAGTCGACGTCGATCATCTTGTCGGGGGTCAGCCCGGGGAGCCCGCACATCCACAGAACCTTGAGGTCCTTCATGATCTGCTCAGGTCGGACCCCGAAGTCGGCGGCGACCTGGGCCAGCGACACGTCGGTGCGCGTCTGGAGATAGGGCACCAGCGCCAGCAGCCGCGAGACCTGCTCGCGTGCGCCGCTCATGTCCTCGCCCCGGTGTTGTCCGACGTCACGACGGCCGCGAGACGCCCGGCCATCGCTGCCCGCAGCTCGTCGGGCGACCAGACGACCACCGCGTCGGCGTACCCCAGCAGCTCCCCGGCGAAGTCGGTCTCCGAGACGTAGGGCACCTCGAGCTCGTCCCAGCCGAGCGTGCCATCGGGTCCGGTGACGCCGGTCGCGCTCACCCGCGCGCGGCGGCGCAGTCCGTTGGCCGCTCCGGGTCGCGCGAGCACGATCGCGGTCCGGTCCGGCTGCCGCGGCGCGAGCGTCTCGGAGAGCTCACGCAGGTCGGTGCCCTCCGGCACGGTGTAGGAACCCGACGCTCCGTCGCTGGTCACACCGGACACGATCCGGCTGAGCCGAAACATCCGCGGCTCTTCCCGGTCGGTGTCCAGTCCGGCGACGTACCAGCGCCCCTGTGCTGTGACCACGCCCCAGGGCTGGAGGTGACGGGTGGCCGAGTCGCGCTCCCCCGCCCGGGTGTAGTCGAACCGCACAGGGGTGCGGTGCACGGTGGCCTGCCACATCGCCTCGAACGCCGGCTCCTCGGCCGCCAGGGCGGGCGCGACCTGGTCGAGCTGCTCACGGTCGAAGCTCAGGCCGGCCGCCTTGAGCTTGACCAGCGCGTCGGACGTGGCCGCTGCGAGTCCGGCATGCCGCCACACACGCGCCGCCAGGCCGAGCACGGCCACCTCGTCAGCGGCGAAGTCGATCTCGGGGAGCTCGAAGGCATCGCGCTTGATCCGGTAGCCCTGCTCGTCCTCGAAGAACTTGTCCACGAAGCCCACCTCGAGGGGGATGCCGAGTGCCCGGAGGTCGTCCTTGTCGCGCTCGAACATCCGGTCGAAGGCCTCGTCGGTGCTGTCGCGGTAGGGCTCCATCAAGGCCCGGATCTGCTCCTTGGTGGTGTAGTTGCGAGCCACCAGCAACAGGATCACCAGGTTGAGCAGACGCTCGGACTTCGCTGCGGACACGGGCAGCCGTCCTCAGCCGACGCCGAGGACGTCGATGACGAAGACGAGCGTGGAGTTCGCCGGGATGCCGGGCTGCTTGGCCGACCCGTAGGCCGAGTCGGGCGGGCAGATCAGCATCACCCGGGCGCCCTCCTTGAGTCCGGCCAGGCCCTGGTCCCACGCCGGGATGACGCCGCCGAGCCCGATGGAGAACCTGGCGGGTTCCTTGCCGTAGGTGTTGTTGAAGGGCTGCTTGGCGCCCCACACCTGACCCAGGTAGTCGGCGGCGATCCGGTCGGGGGTCCCGATCGTCGGTCCGGTGCCCTCGCGCAGCTGGATCGCGGTGAACTTCTTCGGCTTCTGCAGGCCCGTGAAGTCGAGGCCGGTGAGGTCTCCGTCCTGCTCGACGATCCTGGGCGCCGTGCTCGGTGGCGCGTTCGTGGCGCCGGTGGGCCCGTCGAGGATCTTGGTCGGGTCGGTCGAGAGCACGTCGGCCACCATCACGATCGAGTCGCCCTTCTTGATCCCGATCTGGGGAGCACCGGTGTCGCCGTACGCGTCGTCGGGGGTGGAGGCCACCACTACCCGGCTCTCGGCGGCCTTGCCGACGAGCGACTTGGCGAGCGAGGGGAAGACCTGTTCACCGAGCTTGACCTCGAGCGGCCGCTGACCCTCGTCGTACGTGGAGATGGCGGTCTTCCCGGTGCGGGCGTTGGCAAGCGTCAACGAAAGGATCGTGGTGGCCTCGGCGCCGACCTTGTCGCCCTTGCCCTCCTCGAGCGTCCACGACTCGGTCTCCGGCACCTTCAGCGGCGAGTCGATCTTGATCGTGGGCTTCTTGCCGAAGTCTCCGCTCACGGTGATCTTGTCGCGCAGGCTGGGCTTCGCCTCCTTCTTCTCCTTGGCTTCGGAGCCGCAGGCAGTGGCGGTCAGCGCCAGCACCAGAACGGTGGCGGCGATGCGGTGGAACTGGGTCACATTCCCTCTATCAGTCGTTCCACTCGCTCGTCGTGGGAGCGGAAGGGGTCCTTGCACAGCACCGTGCGTTGGGCCTGGTCGTTGAGCTTCAGGTGCACCCAGTCGACAGTGAAGTCACGTCGGCGCTCCTGCGCGCGCTTGATGAAGTTGCCCCTCAACCGAGCCCGCGTCGTCTGCGGAGGCACCGTCTTGGCCCGGAAGATGGCTAGGTCATTGGTCACGCGCTTGACCGCCCCGCGCTTCTCGAGCAGGTAGTACAGCCCTCGTTCACGGTGGATGTCATGGTAGGCGAGGTCCAGCTGGGCGATCCGCGGGTGTCCCAGCGGCAGCCCGTGGCGCTCGCGGTAGCGCTCGAGCAGCTTCCACTTGATCACCCAGTCGATCTCGCGCTCGACCAGGGAGAGGTCACCGGACTCGACGGCCTTGAGGCCGCGCTCCCAGAGGTCGAGGGACTGCTCGATGACCGGCGTGTGCAGCTCGCGGCGGTCGACGAAGTCCCTGACGCGCGCGAGGTACTCGCCCTGGATGTCGAGGACGCTCGCCTCGCGGCCGTTGGCCAGCCGCACCTTGCGCTTGCCCGTCATGTCATGGGAGATCTCGCGGATCGCGCGGATGGGGTTTTCCATCGTGAGGTCGCGCATCACCACGCCCTCTTCGATCATCCGCAGCACGAGGTCGCAGCTGGCGACCTTGAGCATGGTCGTGGTCTCGCTCATGTTGGAGTCGCCCACGATCACGTGCAGCCGGCGGAAGCGCTCGGCATCGGCGTGCGGCTCGTCGCGGGTGTTGATAATGGGCCGGGACCGGGTGGTGGCGCTGGAGACGCCCTCCCAGATGTGCTCGGCACGCTGGCTCACGGAGTACGACGCACCGCGGGGCGTCTGGGTCACCTTGCCGGCACCGCAGATGATCTGGCGCGTCACGAGGAACGGGATCAGGACGTCGGCGAGGCGGCTGAACTCGCCGTGCCGGCTGACGAGATAGTTCTCGTGGCAGCCGTAGGAGTTGCCGGCCGAGTCGGTGTTGTTCTTGAACAGGTAGACGTCGCCGGAGATGCCCTCGTCACGGAGCCGCCGCTCGGCGTCGACGAGCAGGCCCTCGAGGACCCGCTCCCCCGCCTTGTCATGGGTGACCAGGTCGACGATGTCGTCGCACTCGGGGGTGGCGTACTCGGGGTGGCTGCCGACGTCGAGGTAGAGCCGGGCACCGTTGGCCAGGAAGACGTTGCTGCTCCGACCCCAGCTGACCACCTTGCGGAACAGGTAGCGGGCGACCTCGTCGGGGGACAGCCGACGCTGCCCCTTGAACGTGCACGTGACGCCGTACTCGTTCTCGATACCGAAGATTCGCCGGTCCACGAAGCCCACCCTATGCGTCCGATGGCTGCACCGAGGGCGCCTTCCCGCGCCGGATGTGAATCTCTGTGGTTCTGCAGGAAGGTGCAGTGCGCATTCTGCGGGCTGTTGCGTTCGGCAACAGAGGTACAGGCTCAGCGCAGCCATCGAGCCCTTCGCCCGCGACGACCCACCGGTCGACCGAGGTCACGGCTCCTGGTGCCGGCACGGAGATCCCGTCCGGTTGCAGAGAAAGGTAGTTGTGTGAAGCGAGCACATCTCGGGACATGCCTGGGGGCTGTTGCAGCCCTCGCGTTGAGCCCCCTGGCCATAGCGGGGCCGGCTCCCGCGGCGGCCGCGCCGGCCGGGGTCACGACAGGCCCTGTGGGGCATCCGACCAGCCATCGCCCCGACCCGTCCTTCGGGCCGGCCCAGCGCAAGCAGGCGACGGCCGATGCGCAGGAGGATCGGAGCACAACTGCCCATCAGCTGCGGCTGGGATCGAAACAGGCTCTCGTCGTCAAGGACGTCCAGCGCGACGTCGACGGTGTGGAGCACGTGCGCTACGAGCGGACCTACGCCGGCCTCCCGGTCATCGGCGGTGACCTCGTCGTCCACGAGACGCCGTCGGGAGCCCCGAAGACCGTCGACTGGGCCTCGAAGGCCGACGTCGAGCTGACGTCCACCGCGCCCACAGTCGCCGCGACCAAGGTGCGCGGCGACGGCGCGCGGAAGGTCGTGTACGCCGTGGCCGGTAAGCCTGTCCTCGCCTGGGAGTCCACCGTGCGTGGCACCGAGAGGGACGGCACTCCGATCCGTGACCTCGTCTACACCGACGCCCGCACGGGCAAGCAGCTCGCAGTGGTACCGCAGATCCAGACCGACACGGGCACGGGCAGCTCGCTCTACAGCGGAACGGTCAACCTGACCACCACCGCGAGTGGATCGAGCTGGACCCTGACCGATGGATCTCGCGGAGGGCACAAGACCTACGACGCCACCGGGATCACGAGTGAGAGCGACTACCGGCCGGGCACCTTGTTCAGTGACAGCGACAACGTCTGGGGCACCGGCACGACCTCGAGCAAGCAGAGCGCGGGGGTCGACGCGCATTACGGGGCGGCGCTGACCTGGGACTTCTACAAGAACACCTTCGGCCGCACCGGCATCCGCAACGACGGTGTCGCAGCGTTCTCCCGCGTCCACTTCGGCAACAGCTACGAGAACGCCTTCTGGGACGACTCCTGCTTCTGCATGACCTACGGAGACGGTGGTTCCTCGCTCAAGCCGTTGGTGGCGATCGACGTTGCTGGCCACGAGATGTCGCACGGCGTCACCGCCGCCACCAGCGGTCTCGACTACTCCGGCGACGCCGGCGGGCTCAACGAGGCCACCTCCGACGTGATGGGCACGATGGTGGAGTTCTCCGCCAGCAACGCCACCGACCCCGGTGACTACTACATCGGCGAGAAGATCATGAAGGACGGCACCTACCTGCGCAGGATGGACAACCCGTCCGCCGACGGTGGCTCGGTGAACTGCTGGTCAACGACCACGAAGAACCTCGACCCGCACTACTCCTCGGGCGTGGGCAACCACCTCTTCTACCTGCTCTCGGAGGGCACGGGGTCGAAGACGATCGGCGGGCTGCCGCACTCGGGCTCGACGTGCAACAGCACGACGCTGACCGGCATCGGACGCGCTTCGGCGGCCGCGGAGTGGTATCGCGCCATGACGACCTACTGGACGTCGACCACGACGTACCCGCAGGCCGCGAACGGCATGATCAAGGCGGCCAAGGACCTCTACGGCGCCAGCTCGGCACAGTGCACGGCGACCCTGGCTGCCTGGAAGGGCGTCAGCGTCACCCCGACCGAGACCTGCACCACGGGAGGTGGTGGCGGCAGCAACCTGCTGGCGAACCCCGGGTTCGAGTCCGGTGCGACCTCGTGGACCTCGAGCTCGGGTGTCATCACCAACTCGGCGGACGGTAGTCCGCACGCGGGCAGCTACTACGCCTGGCTCGACGGGTACGGCACGACGCACACCGACACGCTCTCCCAGACCGTGACGGTGCCGGCGGCCTCGTCCGCGTCGCTCTCGTTCTACCTCTATGTGGCCACCGACGAGACCGGCAGCACGGCGTACGACAAGCTCACGGTCGCGGTCACCAACGGCAGTACGACGACAACGAAGGCGACGTACTCCAACGCGAACGCGAGCGCGGGCTATGTCCAGAAGACGATCGACCTCTCGTCGTACACCGGAAAGACGATCACCCTGAAGCTCACCGGCACCGAGGACTCTTCGGCGGCCACGAGCTTCCTGGTCGACGACGCGAGCCTGACCACGGGCTGAGCACAGCGATCAGACCAGCGGGGTCCGGGCAGCGATGCCCGGGCCCCGTTGTGCTTGCTCGCCGGCTCAGTCGTCGAGGATGCCGTCGAGCACGATGGCGAGCATCGGCTCGGCGTCGGCGACATTGATCCCGGACTGGTCGACGACCGTGGCGATGCCGCTGACGATGCGCATCACCTCGCGCGCGTCCACTCCCTCGCGGAGATCGCCCTTCTTCCGGGCGCTGTCGAGGACCTTCTCGTTAGCTGCCACGAGGATCTGGCACTTCTTGTAGATCGGCGAGGACTGGTCGTCCATCGCGGCCATCACCTTGGCGGCGGCCCCGTGGTAGATGCCGACGTTCTCGACGAACTTGCTGAACCAGCCGGCGAGTGCCTCACGTGAGGGAAGCTCCGACCCTGCGGCCTCTTCGCTGTCGGCGTTGATCCGGTCGGCCCAGTCGCGCATGACCGCGTCGATCAACGCGTCGCGTGTCGGGAAGTGGCGGTAGAGCGTGCCGGGTCCGACCCCCGCCCGCTTCGCGATCTCGTCCAGGGACGCGTCGGCGCCACGTTCGCGGAAGGTCGCGCGCGCTGTCTCCAGGATCTTGTCGTAGTTGCGCTGGGCGTCGGCCCGCAACGGCCTACGAGCCGTCTCGGTGGAAACTTCGGCACCCAATTTGCTTGCACTCCTTGCAAAAGCGGAGACTGTCTCCGTATAGTACTCGGTAACCGGAGGAACTCTCCGATAAGTGTACGTCACTCCCCAGCCTCAAGGAATCTCATGACCAAGCAGGTGTCGCGCTCCATCGGAATCGCGCTCATCCTCACCGTCCAGCTGATGCTGATCCTCGACATGACAGTGGTCAACGTCGCCCTCCCTGACATCCGTCTCGACCTCGGCTTCACTCCCTCCGCACTCTCCTGGGTGCTCAACGCCTACACGCTCGCCTTCGGCGGACTGCTGCTCCTCGGCGGTCGGCTCGGCGACGTGTTCGGCCGCCGCCGTACGTTCATGGTCGGCCTCGCCATCTTCATCGCCGGCTCGCTTCTCGGTGGGCTCGCGCCGACGTCCGAGCTGCTCGTCGCGGCACGTGCGCTGCAGGGCGTCGGCGCCGCCGTTGCAGCACCCAGCGTGCTCGCGCTCCTGACGACCTCGGCCGTCGACGCCGCGGCACGCAACCGTGCCCTGGCCCTGTTCAGCGCGGTCTCGTCGGCCGGTGCGTCGCTGGGGCTGCTTCTCGGCGGCGTCCTGACCGGCTACGCCTCGTGGCGCTGGGCGCTGTTCATCAACGTCCCGATCGGGCTCCTGGTGCTGGTGCTCGTCCCCCGGTTCATCGCCGACACCGAGCGCCAGCGCGGCCGCTTCGACGTGACCGGTGCGGTCACCGCCACCCTCGGTTCGGCCAGCCTGGTCTACGGGTTCATCAACGCCCCCGACCACGGCTGGACCTCGGCCGGCACCCTGGTCGCGTTCGCCGCTGCCATCGTGCTCCTGGCCACGTTCGTCGTTCACGAACGGCGCACGCCGGCGGCTCTGCTTCCCCTGGAGCTGCTCCGCAGCCGGACACGCGCGGGTGCGATCGTGGTGATGGCCCTGTTCGTCGGCGCCCAGTTCGCGTTCTTCTTCTTCACGGTGCAGTTCATGCAAGGCGTCCTCGGGTACGGCGCCCTGCGCTCCGGCTTCGCGTTCCTCCCGCTGACCCTGCTGATCTTCGCGACCTCGAGGGTCTCCCCCAGGCTGGTTCAGCGCTTCGGCGTACGACCGCTGATCGTGACCGGCGCCGTGTTGGTCGGGGCCGCCAACCTGTGGCTGGCCGGACTCGACCAGAGCAGCACTTACGCAGTGCACCTGCTCGGGCCGATGATCCTGACCGGCATCGGCGCCGGACTCACGTTCATGCCGATCACGGTGGCCGTGCTCAGCGACGTCGAGCCGGCTCACGCGGGCTCCGCGTCCGGCCTGTTGCAGATGGCACAGCAGATCGGCGGAAGCCTGGGTCTCGCCGTGCTGGTGACCGTCTACGCCTCGCACACCGAGCCGGGCAACATCGTGGCGGGCATGCGGCAGTCCTTCGAGGTCGGCGCCGTCTTCCTGGGGCTCGGCCTGCTCGTGGCTCTCGTGATGCTGCGACGGCCCCGGAAGGCCGATTCCGACGTGGTCGAGGACGCCGAGCTGGAGCTCGCTGCCTGACCGCGACAACAGCCACCCTGCCCGAGTGACGAAGAGGGGTCCGAGCCGATGGCTCGGACCCCTCTGCCTTGTCTATGGGGCGACAGGTGGCTCGTCGTCGGGAGCCGGGGTGGACTCGGTGGCCGCGGGTTCGGGAGTCTCCGCCGCGGGTTCTGCCTCCGTCGGCGTGGCCGCCTCGACCTGGTCGCCCAGGATCTCGACCAGCACTGGAGCGGCGACCCGCTTGAACTTCCGTGCCTGGGTGCGCGTCCGGTCGAGGATCGCAACCTCGAGATCACGCGCAGGGATGTCACGGTGGCCGGTCTCGTTCTGGCCGAGGGCCGCGGCGGCCAGGGCGAGGGCCTCGTTGCGCGAGAGGCCCGGGGTGTAGCGCTCCTTGAGGTACGTCGTGACCGCCTCGGCCGCGCCACCCATGACGGCGTAGTCGTGCTCCTCGACGACCTGCCCGTCGAACGTGAGCCGGAAGACCTGGTCATCCTCGGGGAGGTCGCCGACCTCGGCGACGAAGATCTCGATCTCGTAGGGCTTCTCGCCACCGCTCGAGAAGATCGTGCCGAGCGTCTGCGCGTAGGCGTTGGCCAGCCCTCGCCCGGTCACGTCACGACGGTCGTAGGAGTAGCCCCGCATGTCGGCAAGCCGCACGCCGGCGATCCGGAGGTTCTCGAACTCGTTGTAGCGGCCCACGGCAGCGAAGGCGATCCGGTCGTAGATCTCGCTGATCTTGTGCAGTGCCGCAGACGGGTTCTCCGAGACGAACAGCACGCCGTCTGCGTAGCGCACGACGGCCACGGAGCGTCCGCGGGCGATGCCCTTGCGTGCGAAGTCCGCCCGGTCCTTCATCAGCTGCTCGGGCGACACATAAAACGGCATACTCATGAGCGACCTCCGGTCGCCCATTCGTATGCCAAGGCATAGCTCTGTTGAATTGTTCCCTCGCTGCGCTCGGTCACGTGCTCGCTTCGCTCGCTCATTGGTTCAGGTCCGTTCACGTCGAGATGTCAGGTGAGTGAGGCAGCTGGGCCGTCGGGTCGCTGCATCCGGCCCGCGACGATGATGTCGGCGATGGCGGCGACCTGGTCCTGCGACATGCGGGTGTGGCCGTCGGCGGTGATCACGCTGACGACCGGGAAGATCCGCCTGGTCAGGTCGGGCCCACCGGTGGCCGAGTCGTCGTCGGCGGCGTCGTACAACGCCTGGACGGTGGCAGTGACGCACTGTTCCTGGTCGAAGTCGTCGCGGTAGAGCTTCTTCAGCGAGCCGCGTGCGAACACCGAGCCTGAGCCGACCGAGTGGAACGCGGTCTCCTCGTAGCGGCCACCGGTCACGTCGTAGGAGAAGATCCGGCCCTGTTCGCTGATCAGGTCGAAGCCGGCGAACAGCGGCACCACTGCTAGGCCCTGCATGGCCATCCCGAGGTTGCCGCGGATCAGGGCCGAGAGTCGGTTGGCCTTGCCGTCGATCGACAGCGTGGTGCCCTCGATCTTCTCGTAGTGCTCGAGCTCGGTCTGGAACAGGCGCACCATCTCGACCGCGAGCCCGGCGGTGCCGGCGATACCGACGCAGGAGTACTCGTCGGTCGGGAAGACCTTCTCGATGTCGCGCTGGGCGATGATGTTGCCCATCGTGGCGCGCCGGTCACCGGCCATCACCACGCCGCCGGGGAAGGTCGCCGAGACGATGGTGGTTGCGTGCGGCGCCAGGTCGGCGGCACTGCCGGCGGGCAGGGTCATCCGCGAGGGCAGCAGGCTGGGTGAGACCAGCCCGACGAACTCGGCGAACGAGGACGTGCCGGGGGTCAGGTAGGAGTCGGGCAGGCGGGCATCATTCATCGACGCTCACTGCCCACCCTTCTGGATGAACGACTTCACGAAGTCCTCGGCGTTGGTCTCGAGGACGTCGTCGATGTCCTCGAGGATCGCGTCGATGTCCTCGTCGAGCTGCTCCTTGCGTTCGGTGACGGCGTCGGCGGGCGCGGGGGCGCCGTCGGCCGGCTCCGCCTCCTCGTGGGACTTGCGCGGTTGCTTCTGCTCCTGCGCCATGGCTACCTCCTCTAACGGACGCTGGTACGTCGTTGCCTCGACCCTATCCACTCACCCGAACGCTTGACCCGCGAACACCCTTGAGAGCTCCTCCGACAGAAGCGCGCGACCTGCGCGCGGCATGCCTCCCCCAAATCGGGACGAAACCGTGGTGGGCTACCAGTGCCACCGCCCCTTGTAGTTGGGAAGATCGATGTCTCTCCTGCTCAAGGCCTTCCCCCATGGCAGGCCACTCCCCCATGCGCGCACGGACCATCGCAACAACCGGCCCGTCCTCGCCACCGTCGTCGTCTCCGTGATCGCGTTGCTGGCTGTGCTGCTGCCGCTCGCAGGGCCTGCCGAGGCCAAGCGTCCGAAGCCCGACAAGCAGCGCGACCACGCGACCCACAAGGTGCACAAGAAGGTGCACAAGAAGCCCGCGCGCAAGAAGGTGCACAAGAAGGTCGTGCACAGGAAGCCCGCGCGCAAGAAGGTGCACCGGGTGGTGGGTCAGCCTCCGCGCCGCTTCCTGGTGCCACCGACCAGCTACTTCAGCTTCCCCAACCGCAGCAGGGCCGAGGGGGTGGCGATCCGCAAGAGGGTGATGCTCTCCATCCAGAGCACCTGGGGTGGTGGCCGTACGCGTGCCGGCACGCCCCTGCAGACCAACGGAACCATCCGGATCGCAACCTGGTCTTTCGACGACTGGGAGATCGCGAAGGCTCTGGTCGCGGCCCGCAAGCGCGGCGTCAGCGTCCAGGTCGTGGCGGCCAAGTCTGCCAACGGGCAGGACCACGCTGCCTGGCACTGGTTGCGCGACCGTCTCGGTCAGCGGCTCTTCGTGCCCCACCGGAAGACGACCCGCGACGTGGTCAGCTTCGCCCGCGAGTGCAGGGGCGCCTGCCGCGGTCTGGGCGGAACCCCACACTCGAAGTACTTCCTGTTCGACAACGTCGGGCCCAACCACGCGCGCAAGGTGACCTTCCAGACCTCGTCGAACCTCACCTACATGGCCTACCAGGGCCAGTGGAACCAGGCTCAGGTGACGTACTCCCCGGCGGTGTACGACGACTACCTGGCGATCTTCCGGCAGACCCGGATCGGCAAGCCGGTCGCGAACCCGTACTTCGTGAAGGCCCATGGGGCGTTCGTCAACTACTTCTTCCCGCGCCCGCACGCGAAGGCGAACCAGGACCCGGTCATGCACATCCTGGACAACGTCACGTGCCGGGGCGCTACCTCCGGCACGTCAGCGGGACGCACCAAGATCCGGGTGCTCCAGTACGCGATCTACGGCGACCGCGGCGTCTGGATCGCCAAGAAGCTGCGGCTGCTCTGGAAGGCCGGGTGCGACATCGCGATCATCTACTCGGTCAGCAGCAGGCCCGTCCTCGGCATCCTGCGTCACGATGCCGGGCGCGGCCCGATCCCGATGAAGCAGTCGGTGGTCAAGGACTCCTGGGGAAACATCGTGAAGTACAACCACAGCAAGTGGATGACGATCACCGGCCGATACGCCGGCTCCACCGGCGCCTACGAGCTGTTCAGCGGCTCGTCCAACTGGTCGAACCTCGCCTTCAGCGACGACGAGCAGATGCAGCGCATCTCCAACCGCCACGAGGCGCTGCGCCACAACGCCACCTTCGCCAAGACCTGGCGCCAGGGGTCGTCCTCGGCACCCAGCGCGGCGCGGGTGGTCGCGTTCGGCAGGGCCATCGGACCAGTGATCTACGGCAGGGATGTTCCTGCCGCCGAGCCCGCCTTCGGGACGGGAGTCTTCCGCTACATGGATAGCGACTGAACGGCGGGTCGCTGTCACCTGCACGCGCTCGCGGGTTACCTTCGTTGTCACTTTGGGCTCCACGGTCCGTTTCGCCTAGCTGAGGAAACGTCATGCGTCGTACGCCGGCCCTCGTTGCCGCCCTGCTCGCCCTCGTCACCGCGATCACCTCGACAGCCGTGACCGGCATCCCGACCGCCGAGGCCGGCACGGGCTCCTCCCGCACCGCGGCCCCGACGGCGGCGCGCGCCGCCGCGGTCGGCCAGCCCCGGGTCAACTACGTGCCGACCTCGCGCCCCTACTTTGCCTACCCGAAGAGCAAGACCGACCGGATGGTCATCCGCAACCGCGTGCTGCGCACGATCCAGAGCACCTGGGGCGGTCCCCGCACCCGCGCCGGTCTGGCCCGCAGCAGCAACGGGACGATCCGGATCGCCACGTGGTCATTCAAGGACTGGGCCGTCGCGAGGGCACTCGTGGCTGCACGCAACCGTGGCGTGAGCGTCCAGATCGTGGCCGCGCAGTCCGCCAACAAGGGCAGCGGCCCGTGGAGATACCTGCGCAAGAAGCTCGGCGGACGGCTCTACAAGGCGGGACACCCAACGACCCGTGAGCTGGTGAGCTTCGCGCGTCAGTGCAAGGGTGCGTGCCGTGGTCGGGGTGGCACCCCGCACGCGAAGTACTTCCTCTTCGACAAGGTGGGGTCGAGCCGTACGCGCTACGTCACCTTCCAGACCTCGATGAACCTCACCAAGTTTGCCTACACCAACCAGTGGAACCAGGCGCAGGTGCTGAAGAGCAAGGCGGTCTACGACGACTTCATCTACGTCTACCGCCAGGCGCGTCGGAACCGTCCTGTCGCCCAGCCCTACCGTGCGCTCCAGGTCGCCCCCACCATCGTCGACCAGTACTTCCCGCGACCCCGGGCGAGGGCCGCCCAGGACCCGGTGCTGGACATCCTCAACCGGGTGGCGTGCACTGGCGCGGGGTCGGGCGGCAACGCCAACCACCGCACCCGCCTCCGGATCATCCAGTACGCCATGTACGGCGACCGCGGGGTCTGGCTGGCCAAGAAGCTGCGCAACCTGTGGGGCCGGGGCTGCGACATCAAGATCATCTACAGCCTGATGACCCGACCGGTTCTCCAGATCCTGCGCAACCGGTCGGGTCGCGGGGCCATCCCGTTGCGGCAGTCGGTGACCAAGAACGGCGGCGTGATCACGAGCTACAACCACAGCAAGTGGATGACGATCTCCGGCCGCTGGGCCCCGAACCAGTCAGCCTGGGTGACCTTCACCGGTTCGGCGAACTGGTCGCTGCTCGCGTTCGCGTGCGATGAGCAGATGCAGCGGATCCACGGCCGCGCGAACGCGCTGCTCTACATGCGGGCGTTCAACAAGACCTGGGGACAGAAGACCTCGAAGAGGCCACCGGGCGGCCGGCTCCTCGAAGCCGGGCGGACCACGCCCATCTCGGGTGTCCCGGAGGACGCACCGGCCTGGGGCGAGGGCGCCTACCGCTACATGACGCCCTGAGCCGTGCTCAGCGGGCGGTGAGCGCCTCGAACAGCCCGAGCGCCGTGTCGTGCTGGTCGAGCAGGGCGCCGACGTGGGCTCTGCTCCCGCGCAGCGGGTCGATGGTCGGGACACGCTGGAGCGACTCGTGTCCGGGCAGGTCGAAGATCACCGAGTCCCACGACGCGGCGGCGATGTTGTCGGCGTACTTGCTCAGGCAGCGGCCCCGGAAGTAGGCCCGAGTGTCCTCCGGTGGCTCGGTCATGGCCTCCGCGACCACCGTGTCACCGACCAGTCGCTTCATCCGGCCCAGCTTCAACAGGCGGTGGTAGAGGCCCTTCTCGGGGCGCAGATCGGCGTACTGGAGGTCGATCAGGTGGAGCTTGGCGTCCGACCAGGCCAGGCCGTCTCGGTCGCGGTAGGAGTTCAGCAGCTTCAGCTTCGCCACCCAGTCGAGCTCGTCAGCACACTCGAACGGGTCGCGCTCGAGTCGCGTCAGCACCGACTCCCAGCGCTCCATGACGTCCTTGGTGGGCGGGTCGATGTCACCGCCCTTGCGCTCGGCGAGGTAGCGCTCCGCGTGGTGGAAGTACTCCCACTGCAGCTGTACGGCGGTCATGCGGCGTCCGTCGCCGACCTCGAGCAGGTGCTTGAGCGACGGGTCGTGGGACACCTCCTTGAGCGAGGCGACCGGCCGGGAGACGCTCAGGTCGGCGGTGATGAAGCGGTCCTCGATCATCGAGAGCACCATCGCCGTGGTGCCCACCTTGAGGTAGGTCGACATCTCGGCCAGGTTGGCGTCGCCGATGATCACGTGCAGCCGTCGGTACTTCTCGGGGTCGGCGTGCGGTTCGTCGCGGGTGTTGATGATCGGGCGCTTCAATGTCGTCTCGAGCCCGACCTCCACCTCGAAGTAGTCCGCCCGCTGCGTGATCTGGAACCCGTCGCCGTGGCCGTCCTGGCCGATGCCGACGCGGCCGGCGCCGCAGATGACTTGGCGGCTGACGAAGAAGGGGGTCAGGTGGCGCACGATGTCGCCGAAAGGGGTGGACCGGCGGACCAGGTAGTTCTCGTGGGAGCCGTAGGACGCGCCCTTGTTGTCCGTGTTGTTCTTGTACAGCAGCAGGTCGCCCTCCGTCGGCACCGAGGCGAACCTGCACGCATCCAGCGCGATCTGCTCCCCGGCCTTGTCCCACACCACGATGTCGAGCGGGTTGGTGCACTCGGGTGTCGAGTACTCGGGGTGAGCGTGGTCGACGTAGAGCCGGGCGCCGTTGGTGAGGATCACGTTGGCCAGCCCGAGATCCTCGTCGGTCAGCTGGCTCGGGTCGGCGACGTCGCGAGACATGTCGAAGCCACGGGCGTCCCGCAGGGGTGACTCCTCCTCGAAGTCCCACCGGGCGCGCCGTGCCTTGAGGGTGGCTGTGGCGTAGGCATTCACGAGGCGGGTGCTCGCCACCATCGGGTTGGCGTGCGGATGACCCGCCACCGAGATGCCGAATTCGGTCTCGGTGCCCATGACGCGTCGAACGCTCATGACGCGAGCGTACGGCGCCGGATCACGCGTCTAGACAGGTGTCCGTGAAAGCCCCGTGATTTTCGGACTCGCGTGTTACGTTGCTCCGGCCCCACCGTCCGGGTGTCTCGGTTTCAATTTCTTCGGGGGAGTCCCATGCCCGCTCGTCGTTCGTCCGTAGTCGTCCTTGCCGTGGCCATGCTCGCCGCGATGCTCTCCGTCTCGGGTGCGTCATCCGCCGCTGCGCCTGCCGCCGCACAGCCCGCGGCCCGCAAGTCCGCGCCAGCTGCCGCGCGTGTGGCCGGTCAGCCGCCGGCGAACTACGTGATCCCCAACACGAGCTTCTTCGGCTACCCCAACACCAACGGTGCCGACCGGATGGCCATCCGCGGCCGCGTGCTGCGCACCATCAACAGCACCTGGGGTGGCCCCAAGACCCCGTCCGGGCTCGCCCGTGCGGGCAATGGCACCATTCGGATCGCCACCTGGACCTTCAAGGACTGGAACGTCGCGAAGGCGCTCGTCAACGCCCGCAAACGCGGCGTCAGCGTCCAGGTGGTCGCGGCGAAGTCGGCCAACCAGGGCGTTCCGGCGTGGCGCTGGCTGAAGCAGCAGTTCGGTCAGAAGCTCTACAAGCCCGGCCACCCCGAGACGCGTGACATGGTCAGCTTCGCCCGCGAGTGCCGCGGCGCGTGTCGTGGCAGAGGCGGCACCGGACACTCGAAGTACTTCCTGTTCACCAACGTCGCCTCGCCCCACAAGCCCAACATCGTGATCCAGAGCTCGATGAACCTGACCCCGATGGGTTACCAGGGCCAGTGGAACCAGGCTGAGGTGAGCCACTCCAAGGCGACCTACGACGCGTTCATGTACATCTACCGGCAGACGCGCCTCAACAGGCCGGTCCAGGCGTCCTACCGCAACTTCACAGACGGAACCACGACGAACTCGTTCTACCCGCTGCGTGGCGCGAACCGGTCGAAGGATCCGGTGATGAAGGAGCTGAACAAGGTCTCGTGCACCGGTGCCACCGCGGGGGGCAACTCCGCCCGCCGCACCAGGATTCGCATCATCCAGTACTCCATCTACGGCGACCGCGGCGTCTGGATCGCCAAGAAGCTGCGCAGCCTCTGGAATCGCGGTTGCGACATCAAGTTGATCTACGCGGTCAGCAGCAGGCCGGTCATGTCCATCCTGCGCAACGGCTCGGGCCGCGGCTCGATCCCGGTACGCCAGTCCGTGATCACCAACGGTCACCGGGAGATCGTCAAGTACAACCACAGCAAATGGATGACGATCACCGGCCGCTACGGCGGTTCCACCGGGGCCTTCGTGACGATGAGCGGCTCGGCCAACTGGAGCATGTTCGCGTTCACCTGCGACGAGCAGGTGCAGCTGATCAACAACCGCGCCCAGGCCCTGCGCCACATGAGCGTGTTCAGCCGCACCTGGGGCCAGGGGAGCTCGCACGCCCCCGGCTTCGGCATCAAGGGCCATGAGGGCCGGTTCGCCGAGCGGCTGTGGCTGAGGAGCATCCCGAAGGAACCGACCTGGGGCAAGGGCATCTACAAGTACCTGAGCCCCGAGGGCGAGTAAGTCCACCCGGACATGACGAAGGGCGCCGACCGCGAGGTCGGCGCCCTTTGGTTTCGAGACGTTCTGGTTTCGAGACGCGGTGCACGTCCCGTCGCCGCGCTCCGGTGCGTGCAGCCGCTCCTCAACCTCTTCGCTCTCCTGCGCCTCGCAAGCTCGGCGCAGCGCTCAGAGGTATTGGCCGGTGTTGGACACCGTGTCGATGGAGCGGCCGGGCTCGGTGCCCTGCTTGCCGGTGATGAGCGTGCGGATGAACACGATCCGCTCGCCCTTCTTGCCCGAGATCCGCGCCCAGTCGTCGGGGTTGGTGGTGTTGGGGAGGTCCTCGTTCTCCTTGAACTCGTCGACGCACGCCTGAAGCATGTGCTGCACGCGCATGCCCGGCTGGTCGTGGTCGATGACCTCCTTGATCGCCATCTTCTTCGCCCGGTCGACGATGTTCTGGATCATCGCGCCGGAGTTGAAGTCCTTGAAGTACAGGACTTCCTTGTCGCCATTGGCGTAGGTGACCTCCAGGAAGCGGTTCTCCTCGGACTCGGTGTACATCCGCTCGACCGTCGCGGTGATCATGCCCGCCACACAGGCGTCCTTGTTGCCGCCGAACTCCGCCAGGTCGTCGGCATGCAGCGGCAGGTCGGCCTTGAGGTACTTGGAGAAGATGTCGCGGGCGGACTCCGCGTCTGGTCGCTCGATCTTGATCTTCACGTCGAGACGTCCGGGACGGAGGATGGCCGGGTCGATCATGTCCTCGCGGTTGGAGGCACCGATGACCAGGACGTTCTCGAGTCCCTCGACGCCGTCGATCTCGGAGAGCAGCTGCGGCACGATCGTGTTCTCCACGTCGGAGGAGACCCCGGAGCCACGGGTGCGGAACAACGAGTCCATCTCGTCGAAGAACACGATGACGGGAGTCCCGTTGCTGGCCTTCTCACGAGCACGCTGGAAGACCAGGCGGATGTGCCGCTCGGTCTCGCCGACGTACTTGTTGAGCAGCTCGGGGCCCTTGATGTTGAGGAAGAAGGAACGTCCCTCCTGGCCGGTCTTCTCGGCGACCTTCTTGGCCAGCGAGTTGGCGACGGCCTTCGCGATGAGGGTCTTGCCGCAGCCGGGCGGACCGTAGAGCAGCACGCCCTTCGGGGGCTTGAGCTGGTAGTCCTTGAACAGGTCGGGATAGAGGTAGGGCAGCTCGACCGCGTCGCGGATCTGCTCGATCTGGCCCGAGAGGCCACCGATCGACGTGTAGTCGATGTCGGGTACCTCTTCCAGCACCAGCTCCTCGACCTCGGACTTGGGGACGCGCTCGTAGACGTAGCCCGACTTGGCGTCGAGCAGCAGCGAGTCACCGGCGCGGAGGGTGATCGAGCGCAGCGGCTCGGCCAGACGTACGACGCGCTCCTCGTCGGCGTTGGCGATGACCAGGACCCGGTCACCGTCGGCGAGCACCTCCTTGAACATCACGACCTCGCCGATCTCCTCGAAGTCGAGTGCGGCGACGACGTTGAGGGCCTCGTTGAGCATGACCTCCTGGCCCTTGGTCAGGTGGTCGAGGTCGACCGATGGGCTCACCGTGACCCGCAGCTTGCGGCCACCGGTGAACACGTCGACCGAGTCGTCCTCATTGCGCTTGAGGAAGGTGCCGAAGCCGGTCGGGGGCTGGGCGAGCCGGTCGACCTCCTCCTTGAGGGTGATGATCTGTTCCCGCGCCTCGCGAAGGGTCTGGGCGAGGCGTTCGTTCTGCGAGGTCACCGCCGACAGCGAGCGCTGGGTGTCGAGAAGGCGCTGGTCCAGGTCGCGGGACTGGCCCGGTCCGTCCGCGAGCCGGCGGCGCAGTTCGGTCACCTCGGCCTCGAGGAAGGAGACCTGGTTCAGTAGCTGGGCTGTGGTCGGGCCGTGCTCGGCACCTGACTCAGTCACGTGAACCACCTCCGTGGGCAGGATCTGGATTTCGACCCTACTCGGAAGAGTTGCCCTGCCAAGTGGTTAGAGGCGTGTCTCACTCACTTGGTTGCGGATCTGCAACATTCGCGGATTGGACGCCGGTGTCCTCCGGTGGAAGACCGGCGGGTCGCGGGCCGTCGTAGTCGATGCCATAGGCACCCGGAGCCGGTCGCCGCTTCTTGACCGGAGCCGTGTTGCCCGGAGCCATTCGGCGCGCGGTGACCAGGAACCCGGTGTGGCCGTTCATCTTGTGTCCGGGGCGGACGGCGAGGCCTTCGACGTGCCAGTCGCGCACCAGCGTCTCCCACGGCTGCGGCTCTGTGAACTCGCCGTGTGCGCGGAGGGTCTCCACCACCCGACCGAGCTGCGTGGTGGTGGCGACGTACGCGACCACGATCCCGCCCGGAGCGAGGGAATCCGCGACCACGTCGACGCACTCCCAGGGCGCCAGCATGTCCAGCACCACCCGGTCGACGGTGCCCGGCTGTTCCGCGGACGGCAACGACTCGACGAGGTCACCGACGGTGAGCGTCCACGCCGGGTGGGTCTCTCCCTCCGGTGCGCCGAAGAACTGGGCCACGTTCTGGCGGGCGATGTCGGCGAACTCCTCGCGTCGCTCGAATGACGAGACGTGCCCGGTGGGCCCGACGGCGCGCAGCAGCGAGCAGCTCAGCGCCCCTGATCCGGCGCCTGCCTCGACGACACGGGCACCCGGGAAGATGTCGGCCATCGCGACGATCTGGGCAGCGTCCTTGGGGTAGACCACCGCCGCTCCACGCGGCATCGACACCACGTACTCGCTGAGCAGCGGGCGGAACACGAGGTACTCGCCACCAGAGGTGGAGGTGATCGTGAAGCCCTCGTCACGGCCGATGATGTCGTCGTGGGAGAGGCCGCCACGGTTGGTGTGGAAGGACTTCCCCACTTCCAGGCAGATGTTGTGGCGGCGGCCCTTCGCGTCGGTGAGGCGGACCCACTCACCGGGCTTGAGCGGCCCGCGGCGTACGCCGGACCAGTCGGCGGTGCTCACTGACGAGCACCCTCCTCGAAGGCCTTGTCGACGTCGGTGGTCGCGAGCACACCGAAGACCGACCCGTCGCCTTCGACCAGGAGGTACTCCTCGGCCGGGGTTGCCGACATGGCCCTGACCAGCTCCTCGCCGACGATGTCCGCCGGCAGCACGAGTCCGTCCTCGATCGACCGAGCGACGGCGCTCACCGGGACCCACGCGCGTCGCTCCTCCGGGGTCGCGAGCAGGGCTGTCTCGCTGACGATGCCGCTGAGCCGTTCGTCACCGATGTGCACGATGATCGCGCCGGCTCCGGCGTCCTGCGCGCGGCGCACGGCCTCACTGACCGGCAGGTCGTCAGGGACCGCGATCGCCCGGCGCGCGAGCGGCCTTGCCTTGAGGGACGGCAGCCGACGCCGGACGCGGGCGTTGACGAGCGAGGCGCTCGCCCCCGACCAGAGGAACGAGGCGAGGACGACGGCGAGGAGGTAGTCGAAGATGTCCGGCCTGGCGTCGACGAGGATCAGGGCGAGGACCGGCCAGCAAAAGACGAGTATGGCAACGACGCGACCCGCCCACGCGGCGACGATCGTGCCGCGGTGCATGTTGCCGGTGACCCGCCAGACAAACGCACGAAGGACGTGGCCGCCGTCGAAGGGCAGCCCGGGCAGCAGGTTGAAGACGCCCACGATCAGGTTGGCCGAGGCGAGACCCTGCACGGTCAGGCGCAGCAACCCGTCGGGCGTCACGTCGATCAGGGCCCAGAAGGCGGCGCCGACAGCGAGTGACGTCAGGGGCCCCACGACGGAGACCTTGAACTCCTGCCCCGGAGTGCGCGTCTCGGAGTCGATCTCGGTGACACCGCCGAGGAAGAACAGCGTGATCGACCGCACCCCCAGGCCGTAGCGCTGCGCCATCAGGGCGTGCGAGATCTCGTGCAGCAGCAGGGAGAGGTAGAAGAGCACGGCGAAGGCCAGGCCGGCGACGTACTTCAGGGCACCGAGGTCGGGCTGGACCGCCTCGATCCGTGGTGCCAGCAGGACCGCGATCAGCACCGCGATCAGCAGCCACGACGACCGGATGAGGACGTCGACACCGCGGATGGAGCCGACGCGCAGC
This sequence comes from uncultured Actinomycetota bacterium, assembly GCA_963742785.1. Lineage (GTDB taxonomy): Bacteria > Actinomycetota > Actinomycetes > Propionibacteriales > Nocardioidaceae > Marmoricola. Next base: position 2,041,393 of record CAVUNI010000004.1, on the reverse strand, counting down.
GTGCCCGGAGGGTACGACCGACGGCCGTCACCGCCCTCTGCGTCCGCGGGTGTTCCGTCGTCGCTCACGCGCCAACGCTAGCGCGCAATGAACCTGTCGGCGCCGCGACCTACTGTGTGCCTCATGGAAGCGGCCCGGCAACCGGCACCGACGCCGGCTCAGGAGGTGATCCCCCAGGAGTCAGAGGGCCGCACCCGCATCGGCACGCCGGTCGACGGCGAGAAGGTGCTGGCCTCGCTCTCCCCCAGCCGGGCGTCCGACTTCCGCACCTGTCCGCTGATGTACCGGCTGCGCACGATCGACCACTTGCCGGAGACGCCCTCCCCCGACGCGCTGCGCGGGACGGTGGTGCACAAGGTGCTCGAGGACCTCTTCGACCTGCCCGCCGCCGAACGCACGCCGGAACAGGCTGACGCGATGGTGCAGAACGCCTGGGACTTCGTGCTCGACGCGGAGCCCGAGGCGGCGTCGCTCTTCACCGGTGAGGGACCCGAGATCACGGCCTGGCTCGCGTCGTGCCGCGACAGCCTGCGCGCCTACTTCGCGCTCGAGGACCCCAGACGGCTCGAGCCGGCCGAACGCGAGCTCTACGTCGAGGCGCTGCTCGACTCGCGGCTGCTGCTGCGCGGGTTCGTCGACCGCATCGACATCTCGCCCGATGGGGCCATCCGCGTCGTCGACTACAAGACCGGGCGCTCCCCCGGTGTCGGCTTCGAGTCCAAGGCGCTGTTCCAGATGCGGTTCTACGCCCTTGTCATCTGGCGCACCCGCGGGATCGTCCCAGCGCTGTTGCGCCTGGTCTACCTCGGCGACGGACAGATGGTCAGCTACGAGCCCGACGAGCAGGACCTGCTCGCCACGGAGCGGCTGGTGGAGGCCATCTGGCGCGCCATCGAGGAGGCACGCACTGCGGGCGAGTGGCTGCCCAACCCGAGCTGGGCGTGCACCTGGTGCAGCTTCCAGGACCACTGCCCCGCCTTCGGCAACGAGCCACCGCCGCTACCGGAACCCCGCGTGACCGTCGAGGTCAATCCGGATCCGGGTCTCGCCGACGCTGAGCCCACAGCGCCGCGCTCGTCCGGTCCGCCACCCCGATCGCACTGAACACCGAGGTCAGGTGGGACTTGACGGTGCGCTCGCTGATGCCGAGCCTCCGTGCGATCTGCTTGTTGGCCAGGCCTTGTCGCACGAGTTCCAGGACCTCCTGCTCCCGCGCGGTGAGGGCGTCACCGGCCTGTCCCCCGCCCGCTCTTGCGGTGAGGAGCTGTCTGGCCACGCGCGGATGGAGCGGTGACTCGCCCCTGGCGACGGCCCGGACCGCCTCGAGCAGGTCCTCGGGATCGGCATCCTTGAGGGTGTAGCCCACGGCGCCTGCGTCGATCGCGTCCACGATCCGGTCCGGGTCGGAGAAGGAGGTGAGCACCAGCACCTGAGCCCGACCGGACGCGGTGATCGCGCGGGTCGCGCGCACACCGTCCATCTCTGGCATCTGGAGGTCCATCAGCACGACGTCGGGGTCGAGCTCCGCGACGCGCGCAACGGCCTCGAGGCCGTTGGCCGCCTGGCCAACGACCTCGAGGTCGGGAGTGGTCGCGAGGAGCTGTACGAGGCCCATGCGCACCATCGTGTGGTCATCGACCACCAGCACGCGGATCGTCACGAGCCAAGTATGCCGGTCCGCTCGTGTCAGAAGCGGACCGTCCCGTTGCAGATCTGCTGGGTGCCGGGGCGACGTGCGTAGAACCGGAAGGTGTCGGTGCCGGCCCGGTTGGCCAGGACGCGGCGTACCTCGAAGGAGCCGCTGCGGCCGGCGGTCGTGCCGGTACCGCTGCTGGCGACGCCTCCGTTGTGGAACAAGGTCCAGTTCCACTTCTGGCCGGTGCGGTTGCTGTCGACCTCGCCCTCGACCTCGATGCGGCCGTTCTCCGGGCTGGCCTTGAGCTTCCAGTCGGCGACACCCTGGCAGGGGCCCGAGACCCGGACGTCGCCGTCCTTCGCGAGGGCAGGACCTGCGGTGCTCAGCAGGATCGCTGAGGTGAGAGCGATGGCCGGGGCCAGTACGCGGGCTGTGTTCATGGTGGTCTCCTGAGCTGGTGGTGTTCGGTATCCCAGACTCTGGGCGCGCGCATGGTCCGGGCACCATTGGACCTGGGTACTAGGACCGGAGGCCCCGAGTTCGGCCGGGTCAGGTCAGGCGAGCCAGGTCGCTGGCCCGTAGCCCCACCAGGGTGTCGAGCAGCACCCGCTGGTCACCTGTCGGGACCGGCACGTGGTTGGGGACCACGAGGACCTGGCACCCGGCTGACACCGCGGAGGTGGCGCCCGTGGGCGAGTCCTCGATGGCGACGGTGTCCTCCGGCGCGAAGCCGAGCAGCTCGGCGGCCCGCAGGTAGGGCTCCGGGTCCGGCTTGCCATGGGACACCTCGTCGCCGCAGACGAGCGCGTCGAACGAGCCTTCAGGCAGGGCCCGGAGTACCGGTTCCACGAAGCGACGCCAAGACATCGTCACCAGCGCACACGGCACCGCCAGCTCGCGCAGCTCAGCGAGGAGCTCCCGCGCACCGGGCCGCCAGGGGATCTCCTGCTCGACCAGCACGGTCACGTGGTCGAGCAGCTCCTCGACGATCTGCAGGGGTGTGCGATCGATGCCCATGTGCACGCGCATGTACTCCCCGGAGTCGAGCAGGTCACCGCCGACCACCGCCATGCAGTCCTCGTCCGACCAACGGCCGCCGTACTTCGCCGCGAGCGCGTACTCGCACTCCATCCAGTAAGGCTCGGTGTCGACGAGCGTGCCGTCCATGTCCCACAGAACCGCGTTGGGGACGTCGGTTTCCCCGGGCGTCCGGGGAAACTGGGGGCTGGCAGGCAAAGCATTGCCCCTCCGGCTCCAGGATTGCCCGTCTGCCGTGTCCGATTCGTCCATCAGTCGTCCGGGTCGTAGCCGAGGTTGGAGGAGAGCCAGCGCTCGGCTTCCTTGAGGCTCCATCCCTTGCGCTCGGCGTACGACGCCACCTGGTCACGTCCGAGTCTGCCGACCACGAAGTACTGCGACTGGGGGTGGGAGAAGTACCAGCCGCTCACCGATGCGCCGGGCCACATCGCCATTGACTCGGTGAGCTCGATGCCGGTGGTGTTCTTCACGTCGAGCAGCTCCCAGAGCGCCTGCTTCTCGGTGTGCTCGGGACACGCGGGGTAACCGGGGGCGGGACGGATCCCGGAGTACTTCTCGGCGATCAGCGCCTCGTTGTCGAGCTCCTCGTCACTCGCATGTCCCCAGAGCTCGATGCGGACCCGCTGGTGCAACCGCTCGGCGAATGCCTCGGCAAGTCGATCGGCCAGCGACTCCAGCAAGATGGCGCTGTAGTCGTCGAGGTCCTCCTTGAACTCCTTGATCTTGTCCTGGCTGCCCAGCCCCGCCGTGACGGCGAAGGCTCCGACGTGGTCGGCGAGGCCGGTCTCCTTCGGCGCGACGAAGTCGCCGAGGGAGCGGTTGGGCACGCCGTCGCGGTGCACGCCCTGTTGGCGCAGGTTGTGCAGGACGGTGAGCACCTCGGTGCGTTCCTCGTCGCGGTAGACCTCGATGTCGTCACCGACGGCGTTGGCCGGGAAGAAGCCGATCACCCCGTTGGCGGTGAGCCACTTCTCCTCGATCAGCCGGTCGAGCATGGCCTGCGCGTCGTCGTACAGCTTGCGCGCGGTCTCGCCGGACGCCGGGTTGTTGAGGATGTCGGGGAACTTGCCCTTCATCTCCCAGGCGTTGAAGAACGGCTGCCAGTCGATGTACTCGCGCAGCTCGGCGATGTCGTAGTCCTCGAAGACCCGGGTCGCTGACCCTTGGGTCGAGCCTGTCGAGACCATGGCCGGCACGGTCGGTTCGTACGACGACCAGTCGATCGGCGTCCGGTTGGCCTGGGCGTCCTCCAGGGACAGCAGCGGCCGGTCGGTCTTCGCGGCGTGACGCTCGCGCAGCGACTGGTAGTCGGCCTCGGTGTCGGCGAGCAGCTTGCCGCGCTGGTCCTCGGAGAGCAGGGCCGCGGCCACGGGGACTGACCGCGAGGCGTCCTTGACCCAGATCACAGGACCTTTGTACTTCGGCGTCACCTTGACGGCGGTGTGTGCCCGTGACGTTGTGGCGCCACCGATCAGCAGCGGGATCTCGAACCCCTGGCGCTCCATCTCGCTGGCGAAGTTGACCATCTCGTCCAGCGACGGGGTGATCAGCCCGGACAGGCCGATCAGGTCGGCGCCGACCTCCGTGGCCTTGTCGAGGATCTTCTGTGCCGGCACCATCACGCCGAGGTCGATCACCTCGTAGTTGTTGCACTGCAGCACCACGCCGACGATGTTCTTGCCGATGTCGTGGACGTCGCCCTTCACCGTGGCCATCACGATGGTGCCGTTGGTGTCCTTCGCGGTGGCGTACTCCGGGTTGTCGAGCTTCTCCTGCTCGATGAACGGGATCAGGTAGGCGACGGCCTTCTTCATCACGCGTGCGGACTTCACCACCTGGGGCAGGAACATCTTGCCGGAGCCGAAGAGGTCGCCGACGACGTTCATCCCGTCCATCAGCGGACCCTCGATCACCTCGATCGGACGGCCGCCGCGCTCAGCGATCTCCGCCCGGAGCAGCTCGGTGTCCTCCTCGACGTGGGCGTCGATGCCCTTGACCAGTGAGTGGGTGATCCGCTCCCCCAGCGGCAGTGAGCGCCACTCGAGGGCAGCCACCTCCTGCTGTTCACCGGAGCCGCGGTGCTGCTCGGCGATCTCGAGCAGCCGCTCGGCGGCGTCCGGTCGCCGGTTGAGAACGACGTCCTCGATCCGCTCGCGAAGCTCGGGCTCGATCTCGTCGTAGACCACAAGGGCACCGGCGTTCACGATGCCCATGTCGAGACCGGCCTTGATGGCGTGGAACAGGAACACCGCGTGGATCGCCTCGCGAACCGGGTTGTTGCCGCGGAAGGAGAACGAGACGTTGGAGATGCCGCCCGAGACCCGTGCGCCGGGGAGGTTCTCCTTGATCCACCGGGTCGCCTCGATGAAGTCGAGCCCGTAGTTGGAGTGTTCCTCGATGCCTGTGGCCAGCGCGAAGCAGTTGGGGTCGAAGATGATGTCCTCGGGCGGGAAGCCGATCTCGTCGACGAGGATCCGGTAGGCACGCTCGCAAATCTGGGTACGCCGCTCGAGGTTGTCGGCCTGGCCGTCCTCGTCGAAGGCCATCACGACCGCCGCAGCGCCGTACTTGCGACAGAGTCGGGCCTGCTCGCGGAACTTGTCCTCGCCCTCCTTCATGGAGATCGAGTTGACGATCGACTTGCCCTGGACGTTGCGCAGCCCGGCCTCGATCACCTCCCACTTGGAGGAGTCGATCATCATCGGCACCCGGCTGATGTCGGGCTCGCTGGCGATCAGCTTGGTGAAGCGGTCCATCGCCGCGACGCCGTCGATCATGCCCTCGTCCATGTTGACGTCGATGACCTGCGCGCCGGCCTCGACCTGCTGGATCGCCACCGACAGCCCGGCGTCGTAGTCGTTGGCCTTGATCAGGTTGCGGAACTTGGCCGAGCCGGTGATGTTGGTGCGTTCGCCGACGTTGACGAACAACGAGTCCTCGGTGATGTTCATCGGCTCGAGCCCGGAGAGGCGCATGGCGGAGCCGATCTCGGGGACGCTGCGCGGCGCTTTGCCGTCGACGGCCTTGGCGATCGCCGCGATGTGGTCGGGCGTGGTGCCGCAGCACCCACCGACGAGGTTCACCAGTCCCGCGTCGGCGAACTCGCTGAGGGTCTCGGCTGTCTCCGCGGCAGCCTCGTCGTACTCACCGAAGGCGTTGGGCAGGCCGGCGTTGGGGTACGCCGAGACGAAGGTGTTCGCGACCCGGGAGAGCTCCGCGAGGAACGGCCGCATCTCCTTGGCGCCCAGCGCGCAGTTGAGCCCGACGAGCAGCGGGTGCGCGTGGCGCACCGAGTTCCAGAACGCCTCTGTCGTCTGTCCCGACAGCGTGCGACCGGAGGCATCGGTGATGGTGCCTGAGACGACCACGGGCCAGCGGCGGCCGTACTCCTCGAACACGGTCTCGACCGCGAAGATCGCCGCCTTGGCGTTGAGGGTGTCGAAGATCGTCTCGATGAAGATCAGGTCCGATCCCCCGTCGAGCAGGCCCTTGGTGGCGTCGACGTAGGCCTCGACCAGCTGCTCGTAGCTGACGTTGCGGGTGGCCGGGTCGTTGACGTCCGGGGAGATCGAGGCGGTGCGTGTCGTGGGGCCCAGAGCTCCGGCGACGTACCTCGGCTTGTCCGGCGTCCGTTTGCTGACCTCGTCACAGGCGGCGCGGGCCAGCCGGGCCGACTCGTAGCAGAACTCATAGGCGAGCTCGGCCATCCCGTAGTCGGAGAGCGAGATGGCGTTGGCGTTGAAGGTGTTGGTCTCGATCAGGTCGGCGCCGGCCTCGAGGTACTCGAGGTGGATCGAGCGGACGATGTCGGGCTGGGTGAGCGTGAGCAGGTCGTTGTTGCCCTGTACGTCGGACTCCCAGTCCGCGAATCGCTCTCCCCGGTACCCCGCCTCGTCGGGTCGGTCGCGCTGGATCGCCGTACCCATCGCCCCGTCGACCACCAGAATGCGCTCGCGCAGGGCTGCGCCGAGCTTCTCGGTGCAGTCGGGGCGGTGGTACGTGGTGTCGGGCACGGGCAACCTTTCAAAGCGACGGGCGCGCTGCGGCGCACTAGTAAAGCCTACGGAGGTGGATCTGCGCGCCGCCCGAGATACCGGATCCTGACATCGGCCCCCCCTAGGCTGGAGGCGTGATCGAGATCGAGGACGTGCCGGACCTCGTCGAGCCCGTGATGGTGGCGGCTTTCGAGGGCTGGAACGACGCAGCGGGTGCAGCGACCGGGGTGGTCGACCACCTCATCGACGTCTGGGACGCCCAGGTGGTCGCCGTGGTCGACCCGGAGGAGTTCTACGACTTCCAGGTCAACCGCCCCTCGGTGTCGACGACCGACGAGGGCATGCGCCGGATCACGTGGCCCTCCACGCAGGTGTACGTCGCCCGCCCGCCGGGCTCCCACCAGGACGTGGTGCTGCTGCGCGGCATCGAGCCGAACATGAAGTGGCGGCAGTTCACCGCGGAGCTGCTGGCCTGCGCCGACGAGCTCGGCGTGGAACTGGTGGTGACCCTCGGGGCGATGCTCGCGGAGACCCCGCACACCCGACCGATCCAGGTGAGCGGCAGCGCGACCGAGTTCGACCTCGAGGACCGGCTCAAGCTCGAGCCGGCGACGTACGAGGGGCCGACCGGGATCATCGGCGTACTGCAGGACGCGTGCATGCGCCTCGACGTACCCGCTGTGTCGTTCTGGGCCGCCGTACCCCACTACCTCCCCCAGCCGCCGTGCCCGAAGGCCACCCTGGCCCTCCTCGGCCAGGTCGAGGACCTGCTCGAGACCAGCATCCCGCTGGGCGACCTGCCCGAGGACAGCCGCGCCTGGGAGCGCGGGGTCGCCGAGCTCGCCGAGGAGGACGAGGACGTCGCGGAGTACGTCCGCAACCTCGAGGAGAGCCAGGACGCCTCCGAACTCCCCGAGGCCAGCGGCGAGGCGATCGCCCGGGAGTTCGAGCGGTACCTCAAGCGGCGGAACCGGCCTGAGGAGTAGGTGGCTGCCGGTTTCACTACCGGAGTAGTGAAACTGGCATCGTCATACGAAAGTATTCCGAACACTGCGTCAGTTTCACTACCGGAGTAGTGAAACCTGTGACCAGTGAGACTAGAGCTCGACCCCCAGCGCCGCGTCGACCACCTGCCGCACGACCTCGCCGGCTCCCGGCTCGGTGTGGTCGCCGAAGTCTGTGGCGTTGGCCCAGTGGTCGATCAACCGAAGCGCCGTGGGGGCGTCCAGGTCCTCGGCGAGAGCGGCGAGTACGTCGGTGACGAGTCGGTCGGTCGGGGCACCTGCGCCCTTGGCCACCGCGGATCGCCATTTGTCGAGGCGGGCCCCTGCCGCCGAGACGTCGGCTTCATCCCACTGCCAGTCGCTGCGGTAGTGGTGTCCGAGCAGGATCAGGCGGATGACCATCGGGTCGAGGCCGTCCTCGCGCAGCTTCGAGACCAGCACCAGGTTGCCCTTGGACTTCGACATCTTCGCGCCGTCGAGCCCCACCATGCCGGCGTGCACATACGCCTGCGCGAAGCGAGAGTCGGGGTCGGCCACCTGGGCCTCGGAGGCACTCATCTCGTGGTGGGGGAATACCAGGTCGCTACCGCCCCCCTGCACGTCGATGGCCGCACCGAGGTGGTGTCGGGCGATCGCCGAGCACTCGATGTGCCAGCCCGGGCGCCCGCGACCGAACGGGGAGTCCCAGGCGGGTTCGCCTGGTCGCTCGGCCTGCCAGAGCAGACAGTCCAGCGGGTCCTTCTTGCCGGGGCGGTCAGGGTCTCCCCCGCGGTCGGCGAACACCGCGAGCATCTGCTCACGGGTCCACCTCGAGACCTCGCCGAAGGCCGGATCGCGGGTCACCGAGAAGTACAGGTCCGAGGCGTCGGTCGCCGGGACGTCGTAGACGCTCCCGGCACCCTGCAGCCGCTCGACCATGTCGATGACGAGCGGGATAGCCTCGACGGCGCCGACGTAGGCCTCGGGTGCGAGCACGCGCAGCGCCTGCATGTCGGCGCGGAACAGCTCCGTCTCGCGTTCGGCGAGGGCGATCCAGTCCTCGCCCGTCGCGTTCGCCCGCTCCAGCAGCGGGTCGTCGACGTCGGTGACGTTCTGGACGTAGCGCACCCCATGACCGGCCGAGCGCCAGGCCCGGTTGAGCAGGTCGAAGGCAACGTACGTCGCGGCGTGCCCCATGTGGGTGGCGTCGTACGGCGTGATCCCGCAGACGTACATCCGGGCCGGGCCGTCCGCCGGCGTCACGTCACGCAGCGAGCCGGTGGAGCTGTCGAAGACCCGTACCGCCGGTCCGACCGCGCCCGCTGGAAGGGTCCCGACATCGGGTGAGGTCCACGCACGCATGCCCCGGAGCCTAGATGACCAAGCCCCGGGGATCGCACGCTGCACCCCACTCAGCACGCACCCTGGACGGCGTTGTCGTCAGTCGCCGTGGCTCCGCCACGGCTCCCTCCTCCGCCTTGCCAGCGCACGCGCTGAGCGGCGTTCGCTTGCACGATCCCCAGGACTTCCTCATCTTCGACCGGTCTCAGAAGGGCGGCCACGGGATCGAGGGCCAGCCACCTGCCGGGATCGGGAAACGGCCCTTGCTGAGCAGGCGCTGGCAGCGGCGCCCGATCGCGTCCACCTCGCGCACCGTGAGCAGGTCCTCGAGCCGGTCTCGGAGCCCGCCGTCCAGGCCGGCGACGACGCCCTCGACGCCAGCCCGCTCGGCCGACGAGAGGCGCTGGCCGGCCCAGCCCCACAGCACGGTGCGCAGCTTGTCCTCGGTGTGGAAGCAGACTCCGTGGTCGACGCCGTACCGGTGCCCACCTGGCATCGGCAGCACGTGGCCGCCCTTGCGGTCGGTGTTGTTGACGACGATGTCGAAGACCGCCATCCGGCGCAGCGGCTCCGAGTCCTCGTGGACGAGCTCGACCGGCTCGTCGCGGCCGCCGGTGGCATCGAGCACGTGCAGGTAGCCCGGCGGCACCTCACCCTCGGGCACCACCTCCACCGGGTCGGGGCCGTCCTCGAGGTCCTCCTCGGGCTCCATCCAGAGCTGCACCATGCCGGGTCCGGCGGGACCGTCGCGCAGCACGGTCGGCGGGACGATGTCCCAGCCGAGGTGGTCGGAGACCACCCAGGCGGCGTACTCCCTAGCGGCGAGGGTGCCGTCGGTGAAGTCCCACAGCGGCCGCTCCCCCGAGCTCGGCTTGTAGACGCACTGCACGCCCTCGTCGCCCAGCCGGGTCAGGAAGGTGTGGTTCGAAGCCGGCATGATCCGCCCGAGCACGACCAGTTGCCCGTCGAGGAGCGTGGAGGGGGCGGAGGCGGACATGGCAGTCAGAGGCAGGTCAGGTGCGCGGGGACCGGCGGTGACCGTTGGCACGCGGGCACAGGTGCCCGTCCGCGTCGATCGGCCCACCACAGAAGGGACAGGGTGCGCGGCCGGCCGCCACGACGGACTCGGCGCGAGCGGCAAAGGAGCGCGCCATCGCAGGTGGCATCCGCACGAGCAGCACCTCCTCGGGCTCGGGTTCCTCGATCGGCAGGTCGATGAGCTCCTGCTCCTCTGCCTCGACCGGCAGCTCCACCTCGACCTCGGCGACGGGGAACACCTCGATCACGACCCGTTCGTCGCCCGCGTCCCACGACAGCGTGATCGTCCCCGCCCGGAACTCCTCCTGGATCGGCTGGTCCAGCGGGTCGTTGTCGATGAGTGCCACCGGCGTCATCGCCGGAATCGTGGTCTGTGCGTCCTCGGTCTGGATCAGCTCGTCGAGCAGCTCGGCCACCCGCTCGCCAAGGATCTGCACCTGCTGCTTCTCCAGCGCCACGGAGGTGACCTGCTTGCCGGCGCGCGCCTGCAGGAAGAACGTGCGTGAGCCGGGCTCGCCGACCGTGCCCGGCACGAAGCGCTCGGGCGGGTCGAAACGGTGGATGACCGGCATGCGAAAGAGCCTAGCCATCTACTCGCGGGCGCCGGCCGACGGACCTGCACCCCCGCCGACGACCGCGTCACTGGAACGGGTACGCCGCTTGCGGGGCTTGCTGGCCAGGTGGGACAGCGAACCCGCCGAGGAGTTCATAGTCAGCACGAACGCTCGATGCGGGGTGTACCGCACCACGGACAGGCTTCCCGGGTCGACGCTGATCCGCTGGAATGCGTCGAGGTGCATCCCGAGCGCGTCAGCCAGGATCGCCTTGATCGGGTCGCCATGTGAGACGAGCAGCCAGACGGCGCCCTCACCCGCCTCCTCCTCGACTGCGGCGTCGCGGGCACGCACGCCGGCCACGACTCGCGCGGACATCTCCTGGAGCGACTCGCCCCCCGGGAACCTCGCGCCCGACGGTTGCACCTGCACCGTGCGCCACAGCTTCTCCTTGGCCAGTCGCTTGATCTCCTGGCCGGTCCACTCCCCGTAGTCGCACTCCTGCAACCGCCGGTCCGAGACCGCCCGCACGCTCGGCGCCATCAGCTTCGCCGTCTCACGGCAGCGCTCCAGCGGGCTGGTCACGACGGCTGCCAGCGGAAGCCCCTCGAGCCGTTCGGCAGCCGCCCGGGCCTGCGCGATGCCGGTGTCGTCGAGGTGGACGCCCTTGCTCCGCCCTGCCAGCACACCGCCGGTGTTGGCGGCGGTACGTCCGTGGCGCGCCAGGATCACGGTTGCCATGCCCGGAGCGTACGCGGCTCGCCCCATCGCGGACGCTCGCACACATCTCGCTCCTCTACGCCCTAGCCTGCAGATGTGATCGTGGACAACGCGCTGTACCGCAACGGCGAACGAGTCGACCTCGACATCGACCCTCAGGACCTGGCCGGCATCCGAGCCAAGGCAACTGGAGCCGACGACTTCGTCTGGGTCGGTCTGCACAACCCCGACAGCGACGAGCTCGAGGCGGTCGCGGATCTCTACGACCTGCACGAGCTGGCCGTCGAGGATGCGATCTCGGCACACCAGCGACCCAAGGTCGAGCGCTACGCCGACTCGCTGTTCATCGTGCTCAAGACGCTCTGGTACGTCGACGAGGAGGATGCCGTCGAGACAGGTGAGATCAACCTGTTCGTCGGCCACAAGTTCATCATCAGCGTCCGCCACGGCGCGGGTGGCGGGCTCAAGGAGGCGCGCCAGCGGCTCGAGTCCGCGAGCAACGTCCTGGCCCACGGCCCCTCAGCAGTGGTGTACGCCGTGTGCGACGCGGTCGTGGACCGCTACGAGGACGTGACCGTGTCGCTCCAGGAGGACGTCGACGAGGTGGAGCAGTCGGTGTTCTCGACCGAACGCACCAACGACGCCGCGCGCATCTACATCCTCAAGCGCGAGCTCGGCGAGATGCGACGCGCTGTGATGCCGCTGCGCGAGCCGATGAACAAGTTCACTGCCGGGTCGGTGAACGGCATCCACAGCGACGCCGGGCCCTACTTCCGCGACGTCGCCGACCACCTCAACCGAGTGGCCGAGACCATCGACAGTCTCGACTCGCTGCTGTCGACAGCCTTCGACGCACACATCGCGCAGATCTCGATCCAGCAGAACGACGACATGCGCCGGATCTCGGCAGCGATCGGCCTCGTGGCAGCACCGACCCTGGTCGGCAGCATCTACGGCATGAACTTCGACCACATGCCCGAGCTGCACTGGATGTTCGGCTACCCGATGGCCCTGGCGCTGATGGCGCTCAGCTCGCTGGTCGTCTACGTGATCAGCAAGCGGGCCGGCTGGCTGTGAGGATCGACGGGATCTACGTCGCGGTGACCACGCCGGTCGCGACCAGCCCAATCACCGTGAAGCCGAGCACGAGACGGTAGGGCACGAACCACGCGATCGAGTGGCCGCCGACGAACTTGAGCAGCCAGGCCACCGACGCATAGGCCACCACGAAGCTCACCAGCGTCCCGACCACGGTTTCGCCCACGCCGATGTCGCTGCTCACGACGTGCTTGAGCTCGTAGAGTCCCGCTGCCGTCAGCGCCGGGATCGACAGGAAGAAGCTCAGCCGGGTCGCGGTGACCCGGTCGAGCCCGCGCAGTAGACCGCCCGAGATGGTCGCTCCCGAACGTGAGACGCCCGGCACGAGGGCGACGCACTGGATCAGGCCGACGATGAAGGTGTCGAGCATCGTCATGTCGCGTTCCCCGCGGTCCTGGCGGCCGACGCGCTCGGCGTACACCATGACCGCGCTCCAGAGCACGAGCGAGCCACCGACCCACCACAGCGAGCGCAGCGGGCCACTGACGACGTCCTTGCCGAGGAACCCGACCACGCCGATGGGCAGCGAGCCGATGATGATGTACCACCCGAAGCGGTGGTCGAAGTGGCCGCGGTACTCAGGTCGGAACAGCCCGCGGAACCACGCCACCGCGATCCGCCAGATGTCCTGGCGGAAGTAGAGCAACACCGCGGCGATGGCGCCCATCTGGATGACCGCGGTGTACGCCGTGACGGCCGGGTCGTCGACCTGGAGCCCCAGCATCTTCTCGACGACGGTCAGGTGGCCGGTGCTCGAGACGGGGAGGAATTCCGTGAGGCCTTCCACGATCCCGAGGATGACGGCGTCGAAGTAGTCCATGGCAGGAGACAGGGTACGCACGGGCTGTTGACCACGGCCCGACTGCCCGACCGGCGAGCCGCGGGCCGCTCGTTATGTCGTGATGGATAGCGTTCGGTCATGCAGCAGCGGTTCCTCGGTGCCACGGGGCTCTCCGTCTCGCGCCTGGGCCTGGGCACGATGACGTGGGGTCGGGACACCGACGAGCACGAGGCCCGTGAGCAGCTGGTGGCATTCGTCGAGGCCGGGGGCACCCTGGTCGACACCGCTGCGGGCTACACCGACGGCGACTCCGAGCGGCTGATCGGTTCACTCCTCGGCGACGTGTGCGGCCGCGACGACATCGTGCTGGCCACCAAGGCCGGCGTCGGACGACGCAAGGGGGAGCGGTTCACCAACGCCTCGCGCGGACACCTGGTGAGCTCCCTCGACGCATCGCTGGAGCGGCTGGGTGTCGACCACGTTGACCTCTGGCAGGTGCACACGTGGGTCGACGACGCCCCGATCGAGGAGACGCTCGGGGCCCTGGACTTCGCGGTGACCAGCGGGCGTGCGTCGTACGTCGGGGTGAGCAACTACAACGGCTGGCAGTCCGCGCAGGCCGCGACCTGGCAGCGGGCCGTCGCTGGCCGAGCACCGCTGGCTTCGAACCAGGTGGAGTACTCCCTGCTCAACCGGACCGCCGAGGCGGAGACCGTCCCGGCCGCCTTGGCGTTGGGCCTGGGCATCCTGCCGTGGTCGCCGCTCGGCCGCGGCGTGCTCACGGGCAAGTACCGCCACGGCACCCCGGCCGACTCACGTGCCGCGTCACCGCACTTCTCCAACTTCATGGAGCGCTACCTCGACGAGTTCTCCGCGCGAGTGGTGGAGGCCGTCGCGCGCGCCGCCGACGGGCTCGGCTGGTCACCCCTCGAGGTGGCGCTCGCCTGGGTGCGCGACCGCCCAGGCGTGGTCGCGCCCATCGTCGGCGCCCGCACCGCCGCTCAGCTGCGCGAGTCGCTCACCGTGGAGCAGTGCGAGCTGCCCGTCGAGATCGTGTCGGCACTCGAAGACGTGTCATCCGACCAGCAGGAGGTCACATGATCAGTGCGAAGCAGCGCCGGATCCAGCAGCGACGGGCGCTGCGCCCGGGTGTGGAGTACGAGTACTCCAAGATGCTGATCTCGCGCGAGCTCTCGCGCAACGCGGTCACCCGGTTGCTCGTGGAGCAGGCAGAGAAGGGCGGCTGGGAGGTCGATCGGGTGCGGGTCGCGTACGACGGCACCCGAAGGGTGCAGCTGCGCCGGAGGATCATCCGGCAGCGGTTCGCCTGGCTTGTCGACGCCTAGATGCCACTTGGGTGGTTGAGGAGCGAGCGCCAGCGGGCGTCTCGAAACCACCTGATCCAGTGGTTTCGAGACGGTTGCTGCGCAACCTCCTCAACCACCGAGTTTCAGCTCTCGCGCAACGCGGTCACCCGGTTGCTCGTGGAGCAGGCAGAGAAGGGCGGCTGGGAGGTCGATCGGGTGCGGGTCGCGTACGACGGCACCCGAAGGGTGCAGCTGCGCCGGAGGATCATCCGGCAGCGGTTCGCCTGGCTTGTCGACGCCTAGATGCCACTTGGGTGGTTGAGGAGCGAGCGCCAGCGGGCGTCTCGAAACCACCTGATCCAGTGGTTTCGAGACGGTTGCTGCGCAACCTCCTCAACCACCGAGTTTCAGCTCTCGCGCGACGCGGTCACCCGGTTGCTCGTGGAGCAGGCAGAGAAGGGCGGCTGGGAGGTCGATCGGGTGCGGGTCGCGTACGACGGCACCCGAAGGGTGCAGCTGCGCCGGAGGATCATCCGGCAGCGGTTCGCCTGGCTTGTCGACGCCTAGGCCGAGTTTCAGATCCTGCCCAAGAACCGGTCGAACACCCGGGCGCCGAACTCGAGCGCGTCCACCGGCACCCGCTCGTCGACCCCGTGGAACAGCGCGGTGAAGTCCAGCTCGTCAGGCAGCCGCAGCGGCGCGAACCCGAAGTGACGCATGCCGAGCTGGGTGAAGTGCTTCGCGTCGGTCCCCCCGCTCATCAGGTACGGCGCGACCACGGCGTCAGGGTCCTCCTCCAGGATCGAGGCCGTCATCGCGTCGGCCATCTCCCCGTCGTACGCCGTCTCCAGGCCAGCCATCTTGGTGATGAAGTCGATCTCCACATCCGGGCCCGTCAGCTCCTGCAGCGTGGCCAGGAAGTCGTCCTCGAGACCCGGCAGGAAACGTCCGTCGACCTGCGCAGTCGCATGCCCTGGCACGACGTTCACCTTGTAGCCGGCATCGAACATGGTCGGGTTCGTCGTGTGCCGGATCACCGCACCGAGCATCCGCGCGGCAGAGCCGAACTCCGCGATCAGCTCCTCGGCGTTGTCGGGGGTGGCCTCCGTACCGGCGAGCTCGGCCACCGAGGCCAGCAGCACCTCCATGGTCGGGGTCAGCTGCACGGGCCACTCGTGGCGGCCGATGCGGGCCACCGCCTCGGCCAGCGTCGTCACCGCGTTGTCGGGATGGACCATCGACCCGTGCCCGGCATGACCCTTGGCGGTCAGTCGCATCCAGGCCATCCCCTTCTCCGCGGCCTCGATCAGGTAGAGGCGCTTGCCGCGGACGGTCGTGGAGAAGCCGCCGACCTCGCCGACTGCGTAGGTGCAGTCCTCGAACCACTCCCGCTTCGCCTCGACCAGCGGCCCCGCTCCCTTGGTGCCTCCCGCTTCCTCGTCGGCGGTGAAGCACAGCACCAGGGGTCGATCGGGCACCACGCCGGCGCGGGCGCGAGCCCGGACCGTGGAGAGCAGCATCGCGTCGAAGTCCTTCATGTCGACCGCGCCACGGCCCCACACCTGGCCCTCGTGGATCTCGCCGCTGAACGGGTGCAGCTGCCAGTCGTCGGCGTCCGCGGGTACAACGTCGAGGTGGCCATGGATCAGGACGGGGTCGCCCTGCGTGCCGCCCCATCTCGCGAGCACGTTGGTCCGACCCGGCTCGGCCTCCCACAGCTCGCTCTCGATCCCCACCTCGTCGAGCAGCGTGGCGACGTGCTCAGCGGCCTTGCGCTCACCGGGTCCGGGCTGGTCCCCGAAGTTGGTGGTGTCGATCCGGATCAGGTCACGGCAGATCTCGGTGACCTCGGCGGCCGGGTCGTAGTCGGTCGGCTGGTCCTGGGGTGGGGTCATGCCTCCCATGGTGCCCCAAATCGGGCATCAGCCAAGCGCAGTCGCTGCGGCGACCTCAGAAGACGTGAGATGCCGAGCGCGGCAACATGGGCCGCGGCTCGGACCAGCGCAGCGTGCCGCTGCTGCTGACCACTCCGAGCTGGAGCACCTCGGCCACCGGCCGGGTCTTGCTCGTGTCCCACGACTTGGCGTGGCGCCAGCTCTCCTCGAAGACCTGTATCTCGAGTACGACGGTCCCAGGCTCCGCGCGGCGTACGATGCGCTCGCACCAGGTGCGGGCGGAGGCCATGTCGGGCCAGCGACGTTCGACGCTGACTTCCTCGAAGCCGTCGTCCTCGGGGACTCGCATCTGAAGGCGTCCGAGCGCAGTGGTGCCGATGGCGCTACCCGTGGCGACGGGTGTCTGCGTCTCCTCCATGCTTGGAGGGTAGGCCGGTTCAGCGGACAAAGCGCGTACGGCGGCGTGGCGGTCCCGCACCTGTCTAGCCCGGATGGACTAGTTACCTCCAAAGCCCGTTATTTCTTGAAAGCGTCCTTGACGTTCCCCGCGGCGTCCCTGAGGTGCTCCACGGAGTCCTTGATGGAGGCCTCGACCTGGTCGGCCTTGCCCTCGCTCTCGAGGTCCTCGTTGTCGGTCGCCTTGCCTGCTGACTCCTTGACCTTGCCCTTGGTGTCCTTGATGGAATTGCTGGCCTTGTCCTCGACGCCCATGGGGTGTCCTTTCCTCGTGTTGTTCCCACTATGAGGGAACCCGCTGACCCCGTTTCCATGCGTGTGACCTTCGTCGCGCCGAGGAGGTCATCTGAGCGTGAACCGGGTTGGGCCGGTGTGACCGCGCTAACAACCAGCTAGCACTCAGTTTGCACAGGTTGTTGACGCATGGCTGACTGGGGGACCGCGTTGCCCCCGGGCCGCGCACATGACAAGAGAACAACCGGTACGGGAAGCGCCTCCTGCTCGTCCCCGACCGGTGTGGCCCCTCACCAGGACCTCAGACGAGCAGCGAGGTGCGCCGTCGCGCACCGGGTGAAATTCGGGAGCCAATCCCCTTCGCGGCGCGACGAGGAACACCGAACCCAAATGCGAATCAAGTCCTACCTGCTGCGCGCCCTCGCGCCCTCACTCATGACCGGAGTGCTGACCACCTCAGCCCTCGCGGTCGCCACCCCTGCGTCCGCCATCGACCTCTCCCCGGACACGCTGGCTGCGATGGCACCTGCCGCTGCAGCCATCTCCCCCGCCGGGGATCTCGTGGAGTCCGCCAGTGCCGCGCAGGCCGCTCCGGCCGCCGAGCAGGACCGCGTGTCCTCCCAGCGGGTCGTCCGTGGCGTCAAGCTCCAGGCCAAGCCCCCGCCGTGGGTGCTGCCGGTCGACGGCTACCACCTGACAGGTCGTTTCGGCGCCTCGAGCGGGCTCTGGTCCAGCACCCACACCGGGCTGGATTTCGCAGCCGACGAGGGCAACGAGATCCGGTCCATCGGCCCCGGCCTCGTGGTCTCCACCGGCTATGACGGCGCCTTCGGCAACAAGACCGTCGTCAGGCTCGATGACGGGACAGTGCTCTGGTACTGCCACCAGAGCGAGACCGGCGTCGAGCGCGGACAGCGACTCGCTCCGGGCGACCTCGTCGGCTACGTCGGCTCGACCGGCAACGTGACCGGACCGCACCTGCACCTCGAGGTGCACCCGGGTGGCGGCGACCCGATCGACCCCGAGGCCTGGCTGCCCAAGCACGGGCTGCATCCCTGACTTGTCAGCCCGGCCCGTGCGCTCCTGCTCCCCCCAGGGGGTGACACCTGGCCCCATGTCCTACTGCGCGCCGCCACGCGGGCACCTCGCGGCGTTGTCGTCAGTCATCGATGCTGGCGCATCGCCTCCCTCCTCCGCCTTGCGATGCACTCCGCGTGACGACGCTCGCTACGGACGAGGGCCAGGCGACCCCCCCTGCAGCGCCCGCGCCAGGCTGGCGACCTGCTCCGCCCCCGGGTCGTGACCCGGGAAGTACGCGCAGACGCGATCGGCCACGTCGCCGAACCGTCGAAGGAGCTCGTCCGCGCACGCCTCGGGGGTGCCGCGGACCGCAAGCGTCTCGACCATCTCGTCGGTCACCAGTGACTGCATCGCTGTGGCGTCTCCGCGCTTCGAGAGCGCGTTGAGCTCGGGCTGCTGCTCGCCCCAACCCTCGACGTCGAGCACCGGGCGGTACGCCGGTGTCGAGCCGTAGAACGCCAACAGACTTCGCACCCCGTCGGTCGCCGCCGACTGCTGCTCGGCGGTGCGGCCCATTGCGAGGATCGCCTGCGGGTAGATGTCGACGCGTTGGCGCCCCGCGCGACGCAGACCTTCCTCCACAGCGGGCAGGGTGCGTTCGCGGAAGTGCCGATGGCTGTTGAACGGCATCACGAGCAACCCGTCGGCGACCTCCGCGGCCGTTCGCGTCATCAGCGGCCCCAGTGCGCCGAGCAACACCGGGCGGCGGGCCGTGCGGGTTCGGGCCGGGGACGAACGTTTGGTGGCATCAGCGTGTGCCTCGTGTGCTCGCCGTGGAAGTCCAGCCGCGTCCCGTCCTGCCAGGCGGCCAGGATCGCCTTGACCGCCTGCACGATCTCGCGCATCCGCGCGGCGGGTGGCGACCAGGTGGCGCCGTACCTCCTCTCTATGTGCGGCTTGACCT
This sequence comes from uncultured Actinomycetota bacterium, assembly GCA_963742785.1. Lineage (GTDB taxonomy): Bacteria > Actinomycetota > Actinomycetes > Propionibacteriales > Nocardioidaceae > Marmoricola. The sequence continues at coordinate 2,022,333 of CAVUNI010000004.1, read as the reverse complement.
GCGAGCCCAGCCCTAGCCGAAAACGGCCGTGGCTCATCAGCTGCAGGTCCCAGGCGGCATGAGCCAGATGCATCGGACTGCGCGGCATCGCGATGGCGACGTTCGTCATCAGGTCCGCCTCGACGCGGCCGGCGATGGCCGCGAGCGGCAGGAACACGTCGTGCGGTCCCTCGAACGTGAACAGGCCCGCAGCACCGGCGGCCACGAGTTCGGCGGCGCGCCCATGGGCCTGGTCCGGCCTGGCGTCCAGCTGGAGGTCGAGGAGCACGCGGCGCTACATCGCCGGTGCGGTCGGGTAGATCGACTTGTACTCGGTGTACTGCGCGAGTCCCTCCGGCCCGAACTCGCGGCCGATCCCGGACGTCTTGTAGCCGCCGAACGGGGCGGCGAAGTCCATCGTGTAGGTGTTCACTCCGTAGGTGCCGGTCCGGACGCGGCGCGCGACGTCCAGCCCTGCCTCCTGGTCGGCGGTCCACACGGTGCCGGCGAGTCCGTAGTCGGAGTCGTTGGCGATCCGGACGGCGTCGTCGACGTCGTCGAACGCGATGACCGAGAGCACCGGGCCGAAGATCTCCTCCTGGGCGATGCGCATGGAGTTGTCGACGTCGGCGAACACGGTCGGTCGCACGTACCAGCCGCGTTCGAGGCCGTCCGGCATCCCGTTGCCACCGATGACGACACGGGCCCCTTCCTCCTGGCCGAGGGCGATGTACTTCTCTACCCGTTCCTGCTGGCGCCGGGCGACCATCGGTCCGATCTCGGTTGCCGGGTCGGCGGGGTCGCCGACAGGCATGGTGCCCACCGTCTGCGCGAGCGCGTCCACGACGTCGTCGTACCGCTTGCGGCTGGCCAGGATCCGCGTCTGCGCCACGCAAGCCTGGCCGCTGTTCATCAGTGCGGTGAAGCGCAGACCCTCCATGGTGGCGGTGAGATCGGCGTCGTCGAGGACGATCGCCGCGGACTTCCCGCCGAGCTCGAGACTCACGCGCTTGAGCTGTTCGCCGCACACCGACGCGATCGTGCGACCAGCCGCGGTCGAGCCCGTGAACGCGACCTTGTCGATGCCGGGATGGGCCACGAGGTGCTCCCCCACGTCCCGACCTGCGGCCACGATGTTGACGACACCCGCCGGGATGCCGGCCTCGACGAGCAGCTCGGCCATCAGGTAGGAGTCGAGCGGTGTCTCCGGCGCCGGCTTGAGTACGACGGTGCACCCGGCCAGCAGCGCCGGGGCGATCTTGGAGATCGTCGTGAACTGCGGGACGTTCCAGGGCGGGATCGCGGCCACCACGCCCACCGGTTCGCGGCGCACGATCACGTCGGATCCGAGGGCGCCGGGGCGGACCTCCTCCCACGGGAACGCCTTGGCGATGCTGATGAACGACTCGATCATCATCCAGGGCGCCGGTGACTGCGCCAGGTTGGAGAACGACGTCGGCGAGCCCATCTCGGTCGTGATCAGGTCGGCCATCTCGCCGAGCCGGCCGGCGTACAAATTCGCGAACGCCTGCACGACGTCGATGCGTTCCTCGGGGCTCATCCGTGGCCAGGGACCTTCGTCGAAGGCGCGCCGCGCGGCGTCGACGGCCGCGTCGATGTCCGCGGCGGTCCCGGCAGGGACGCGAGCGACGACGTCCTCGGAGTGTGGCGAGACCACCTCGATGGCGTCGCTGCTCGCGGGATCGGCCCAGGCGCCGTTGATGAACAGGGTGCTGCGGTCGAGCGTCACTGTTTTCCTTCCGTCGGGTGTCAGGGAGCGAGCGTGAACCAGTCGGCGAAGCCGCTGGGGTCGTGGCGGCCGAGGGCGCCGTGCTCGAAGAGCCCCCAGCCCTCGGCGCCGTCCACCCCTCCCTCATGACAGAGAGCGCGCGCCGCGTGGTCGATGACGCCGAACATCGTCCGACCGGCAACCTCTTCGTCGGTCAGGTCGTAGGTGACGCGCTCGGTGAAGCCGGGTCCCTTCCACTGGCCGTGGGTCCAGTCGGGGTCGCCGCCGTACCCGCCGCCGATGTGCAGGGCAACGGGCAGCAGCGACTCGACCTCCAGCTGGAGCGGCTTGCCGTCCGGGGTGGTGCACGTGATCGAGGCGCCCGTAGGGGCCCTCGTGCCGGAGGCGTAGTGGATGCTCACCTGTGGCCAGCCGAGCTGCTCGACTCGTCCGTCGTGCCAGATGCGATGGCAGTCGTTGAGGGTGCGGTAGCCGTCCGGTTCCTCTTGCAGGATCAGCACGATGGCGTACTCCTCGAACCGCATGGGCACGTAGGTCCACCACATGCCCTCGAACGGCGGATCCGCAGGCGCCCCCTCCGGCGCCGACTCCCCCACCGGCCGGATCCCCCACGACCGGTCGCGGGTGCCGACCCAGCGGTCAGGCGTCACCGCCGTCTCCTCGCCGTCGACGAGCAGCGTGCCCGACCAGGTGCCGACCTGGGCGAAGCGCTGCGCATTCAGGGTCACCCTGCTGCCTGCGCGCATCACGTGCGGCTGCTCCTGGAGTACGTCGAACGACCCCTCCCACGTCAGGTCGAGACCGATCCCCTCGGTCTCCTCGAGTACGACGCGCAGCTTGCGCAAGGGCTCGACGATCTCTACGCGGTAGGCACCCACGCGTTGGTCGAGCCGGTCGTCGTCGATGGCGTCACCGAGGTGCACGGCGGTCTGCGCGTCGCCGCGTCGCACGAGGACGAACGCGTCCTTGGTACCGAGGTTGGGGTAGTAGCCCATGCCGGTGATCAGGAAGAGGTCGCCCGTGCGGTCGTGCGCGTTGAGGTAGCACCGGTCGTAGAAGTTCCGGTCGCTGGTGCCGGCCCAGGTGACGGGAAGGGGCACCTGGTGGAGCGGGTACTCGTCGAGCGGACTGACCAAGCTCAGCCACCGACCTTGGCCAGGAGCTCCTCGAGCAGGGGCTTGTTGTGCATCAGCGTCTCGATGTCGTCGGGACGGTCGATCTCGCCGAAGTGGATCTGCCGCGCGCCCGTGCGCATGAAGACGATGCACCACTGGACGCCGTTGTAGACGTGGTACCAGTCGAGGTCGCCGAGCGTTGCGCCGCTGAGTTCCTCGTACGTCGCGACGACGTCCTCCTCGCGCAGCAGGTGCGGCATGCCCGGCATCTCCAGCATCCCGGTGATCGACTCGAATACCCGGTGCGCGAAGACCATCCAGGACACGTCGAGCTCACGCGGGCCGATCGTCGCCATCTCCCAGTCGAGGACGCCGACCGGTTCGAAGTCGCGGTAGAGGACGTTGCCGATCCGCGCGTCGCCCCAGCACAGCACCGCCTCGTCCGACTCAGGCAGGTTCGCCTCCAGCCAGGCGAGCCCGCGCTCGGTGATCGGCGAGCGGCCGATGTCGGGGACAGCGAACTCGTACCAGGAACGGGTCCGGGCCAGGTTGCGGGCAAGCGCGGTGTCCCCGTCGTGGTACGGGTCGAGGAACGCGAAAGTGGTGGCCGCGTCGGGGATCAGGTGCAGCCCGGCCAGCACGCCGACGGTGGTGTCCTGGAGCCGGCGCTGATCCTCACGGGATGCGTCGAAGAGCCAGTTGTCGCCGAAGTTGTACGGCAGCACGTCGCGCGGGACGAGGCCGTCGATCCGGTCCATCAGGAAGAACGGCGTTCCCAACACCTCGCCGGTCGGCTCGATCGACCTGACCTGCGGGACGGGTACGTCGGTGGTCTCGCCGACGATCCGGATGGCGTCGTACTGCTCCTGGAGGGCGTAGTGCTCGAAGACCGGCAGGTCCTCCGCCGCCGGCGCGACGCGGGCGACGTACTGGCCGACTCGTTGCTGACCGTCCTCGGTCCAGGTCGCGTCGAGCAGGAAGGTCTCGGAGGAGAGCCCGTTCTCCTGAATCGAGCTGTGCAGTACGACGGTCGGGTCAGCCCCCGCCGGGAGGACGGTCGCGAGCCATTCGGTCAACCGGCTGCGCATCACCTGGGCGTCCCGGCTCGAACGCTGGATGGTCATGTCGCCGGGAGGTGGTGCCTGGGCCATGCGCCAGCATGAGTAGAACACGTTCTAGGTGTCAAGGCCTCCGTGCGCGGCGGCGGTCACCCGGACACGGTGGAGGGGACGACCGTGCCGGCCATGAGGCGCGCGGCAGCGGCGTCGTCCAGCCCCTCGAGGCTCAGGCGACGCCAGGTCCAGAAGTCCACGGCGAGCCGGACGAGCGCCCTTTGGTCGGCGGCGCCCTCCTCGATGGTGAGGGACCGCGCCAGGGAACTTGCGAGCTCGTCCTGCATCAGGTCGATGCCGGTGCTCAGGTGCCGGTCCAGCTCGGGGATCTGCGTCCTGTCGCTGAGCACCTTCCCGAACAGGGGCTCGGTCTCGCGATACCACCCGTAGAGCAGGGCGAGCGTCTCGGTGACCAGCTCGTTCGGATCCTCGAGCGCCAGCGTGCCCGCGTAGTCGGGAGCGGGATGCTGCGACATGTAGTGGGCCGTGCAGGCGGGCAGCAGCGCCGCGAGGTCCGGGAAGTGGTTGTAGACGGTGAGGCGCGTGACCCCGGCGCGGCGCGCGATCTCGGCCACCGTCGTGCGGGCAACGCCCTTCTCCTCGTGCAGGTCCGCGGCCGACTGCGCGATCCGGTCGCGCGTCTCCCGCTGGCTGTCTGCACGAGCCTTCAGCTCGTATTTCCTAGTTTCACTTGACATGGTGTTCACCGATGTTAGCATCCTTCTCGTCAAACTTCATTAAACAGTCTGTTCAGCGAAAGGTAAACAGTCATGAACGCGTTCACCACCCCCTTCGACGACCTCGCCGCACGAATCTCGGGTCGTGTGGTGACCGCATCGGATCCCGATTGGGACGCCGTCCGCCACGGGTTCAACCTCAGCACCGATCTACAGCCCGCGGCGGTCGCACTCCCCCGCGACGTCGACGACATCGTCGCCGCCGTGGACCACGCCCGCCGACACGGACTGCGCGTAGCGGCGCAGGCCACCGGCCACAACGCCACCCCGTTGGGAGAGGTCTCCGACACCCTGCTCATCGACGTGCGTGACCTGCACACCATCTCGATCGACGCCGGCAACCGTCGTGTGCGAGTCGGCGCAGGTGTGCGCTGGCAGGACTTAGTGCCGCAGCTCTCCGAGCTCGGCCTGGCGGCGCTGCACGGTTCCTCGCCACTGGTCGGCATCGCCGGCTACTCCTTGGGCGGCGGCATGGGTTGGCTCGCACGCAAGTACGGGCTCCAGACCAACAGCGTGACCGCGTTCGAGCTGGTCAGCGCAGACGCCCGTCATGTCCGGGTGGACGCGGAGCACGAGCCTGACCTCTTCTGGGCGCTGCGTGGTGGCAACGGAAACTACGGCGTCGTCACGGCCATCGAGTTCGAGGTCTACCTCGTGACCGAGCTGTACGCCGGTGCGATGTTCTTTCCCGCAGATCGCGCAGCCGAGGTCTTCCGCGCCTGGACGGGGATCACCCCCGGCTTCCCGGACGAGATGATGACCTGGAACTCCCTGATCCAGTTCCCGGACGTGCCGGACGTGCCCGAGCCCCTCCGCGGCGGTTCGTTCAACGTGTTCCATGCTGCGTTCCTCGGCAACGAGACCGAGGGCTCGGCGCTGCTGAAGCAGGTGCGTGACCTCGGGCCCGCCATGGACACCTTCGCCATGGTGCCGCCGGCCGAGCTGGCCGACATGGCGATGGACCCGCCGGAGCCGTTGCCGTTCACCAGCACCACCGCGCTGGTCAGCGACCTGACGCCGGAGGGGCTCGAGGACCTCCTGGCCACGGTCGGCTCCGGCTCGCCGCTGGCGTTGGTCCAGGTCCGGCACCTCGGCGGCGCCCTTGCGCGGCGTACGCCCGGAGCGGGGGCTCGCGCGACCATGCCGGGCACCTACTGCGTGTTCGCGCTGGGAGTCGTCGTCGACGAGGAGAGCACCCAGCAGGTCGCCACGTGCCTCGCCGAGGTGGACCGGGCACTGGAGCCCTACCGGGTGGGTGAGTACCCGAACTTCGTCGAGTCGCCCGCCGACGCGAGTCGCTTCTTCGACCCGCAGACCTGGGCGCGGCTTCGGCAGGTGAAGGCCACGCACGACCCGGACGACCTGTTCAAGGGCAACCACCACATCCCGCCGACCGCAGAGCCGCTCGAGGCGCAGGCGGGGTGATGCTGGGCGTCCTGGGAGGCTCGGGCTCCCGGGACGCCTCGGGTGCTGCTCGGGTTACCAGGATCCGCCGACCCGCGCACTGTCCGACGAACCGCTGCCACCGACGTCGGCACCGAGAGCACGGGCATCGCTGCCGAGATAGGCCCCTATGCCGGCGAGCAGCAGACCCGCCACGACAAGTGCCACACCTGTCCGCAGCCCGGAATCGGTGGCCCGGAACGCCTCCTGGACCCGTTCGAGGACGTCGTCGTAGCTGTCGACTGGGCCGGCGACTGCCAGCGGATCCGCCGCGGGACCGGGCTGAAGTCGGGCTCTGAGGGCGACGGCGGCACCGAGGAGGGCCAGGACGAGTCCGACGATCACGAGGGTCGCGGCGGCTGACATGGGCTCATTGTGTCCGTTCGACGGGGGTCGCGACACCCGGAAACGACGAATCCCCGGGTTCCTGGCGGAAGAACCCGGGGATTGCGCCTTGTGCGAGGAGGCTGGGAAATCTTTGCCGCTACGCCCCCGCGGCGGCAGAGAGAAGGCCTCTGGGATGACGACTTGTCAGCAGGTGGCCGTGGCCGAACCCTTGCTGGAGACGGTGCCGCAGGTCTTCGAGAAGGCGCCCTTGATGACGCCTCCGAAGAGGAACACCATGGCGACGATCAGCGCTGCGATGCCGGCGACGAGCAGGCCGTACTCAACTGCCGAGGCGCCATCCTCGTTGCGACGGCTGGTGATGTTGCGGATGAAGTTCAACATGAGGACCTCCCTGAATGGGTATCTGTATGTCGGCGACCCGTTGGTTCGAAGCGCGTTGAACAAAGCATGGCAAAACCGGACAGACCATGCGTCTGTATGGCGTTAACGGCGATTTGTGCACTAGACCGGCAATTCGAGTATTCTGCGATGTTCGCCCGGAGTGCCGGTTGTCTGCTATACGCAGCCGGCAACGGCCCGCCAGCCGAGCACAACAAGGGCCTCCGCTCTGCGGTTTCCAGCAGTTCGGAGGCCCGTTGTCTGTGGTGTCCGAGGGGGGACTTGAACCCCCACGCCCGTTAAAGGGCACTAGCACCTCAAGCTAGCGCGTCTGCCATTTCCGCCACCCGGACAAGCGCGGTAACACTAGCAAGTCGGGCGTCCCTACGAGTAATCGGGAGGACCGTGTCACCAGCCGCCGGGGAGGGGGCGTCCTTCGGCGAAACCGGCCGGTGACTGGACCCCGACGACGGCCCGCTCGGCGAACTGCTCGAGGTCGTGCGCACCGGCGTACGTCGCGGCCGAACGCACCCCCGAGCAGATCTCGTCGACGAGGTCCTCGACGCCGGGCCGGTCGGGGTCGAGGAACATCCGCGAGGAGGAGATGCCCTCCTCGTAGAGGGCCTTGCGGGCACGATCGAAGGCGCCGTCGCTCGACGTACGGCCGGCCACTGCGCGGGCCGAGGCCATCCCGAAGCTCTCCTTGTAGGGGCGGCCGTCGGCACCGACGTGCAGGTCGCCCGGCGACTCGTGGGTCCCGGCGAACCACGACCCGATCATCACCTGCGAGGCGCCCGCGGCGAGCGCGAGCGCCACGTCGCGGGGATGGCGCACTCCCCCGTCGGCCCAGACGTGCTTGCCGTGCCGGCGGGCCGCCTCGACGCACTCGAGCACGGCGCTGAACTGCGGCCGTCCGACTCCGGTCATCATCCGGGTGGTGCACATCGCACCGGGACCGACGCCGACCTTGATGATGTCGGCGCCTGCTTCGACCAGGTCGTGGACGCCGTCCGCGGCGACAACATTGCCTGCCACCACCGGGACCTTCGGGTCGACCGAGCGCACGGCCGCAAGCGCCTCGAGCATCCGCTCCTGGTGGCCGTGAGCGGTGTCGACGACGAGGCAGTCGATCCCCATCGCCAGCAGCCGCTTGGTCTTGCCCGCGACGTCGCCGTTGACCCCGATGGCGGCGGCAATCCGGAGCCGTCCGTGCCGGTCGAGGGCAGGCCGGTAGATCGTGGAGCGCAGGGCTCCGAGTCGGGTCAGGATCCCGACCAGTCCCCCGTCGTCGTCGACGGCGGGGGCGAGACGATGACGCGTGGAGGCGAGTACGTCGAAGGCCTCGCGCGGCTCCATCGTGTGCTTGAGCGTCACCATGTCGGTGGTCATCACGTGTCCGACCTGAGTGAACCGATCGACCCCGAGACAGTCCGCCTCCGTGATCACCCCGACGGGCCGGCCCTCCTCGAGCACGACGGCGGCACGGTGGGCACGCTTGGGCAGCAGGCCCAGGGCATCGCTGACGGTGTCGTGGGGCTGGAGCGTGATGGGTGTCTCGAAGACCGGGTGCCGGCCCTTCACCCACGAGACGACCTCCTCGACGATGTCGAGCGGGATGTCCTGAGGGAGCACGCTGATGCCGCCGCGCCGGGCGATGGTCTCGGCCATCCTGCGACCGGAGACCGCGGTCATGTTCGCGACCACGACCGGGATCGTCGTACCGGTGCCGTCGCCGGAGGCCAGGTCGACGTCGTAGCGGGAGGCCACTCCGGAGCGCCGCGGAACCATGAACACGTCGTCGTAGGTCAGGTCATACGCTGGCCGGGTGTCGGAGAGGAATCGCACGGAAGCCGAATCTACTCGCCGTGCCCCCGTGACGGGCGTCGCGCCCGGTCGGGTGAACCTGATCGGCGAGCACGTCGACTACAACGGCGGCCGCTGCCTGCCGATGGCGCTGACCCAGTGCACGCAGGCGACCGTGCTCCCCCGTGACGACGACCGTGTGCGCGTGACGAGCGGGAGCCGGGTCTGGGAAGGCACTGTGGGGGGCCTGAAGGACGCCGACCCATGGGCCCTCTACGTCACCGGCGTGCTGCAGGCCCTCGAGGTCGGTCGCGGCATGGACGTGGACATCAGCAGCGACGTACCCATCGGCGCCGGGCTCTCCAGCTCCGCCGCCCTCGAGTGCAGCGTCGCGATCGCCGTGAACGAGGCGTTCGCACTCGGTCGGTCCAGCGAGGAGCTCCTGCGGGCGTGTGTGCGCGCGGAGCAGGAGTTCGTCGGCGCTCCCACGGGCGGCCTTGACCAAGCGATCGCGATGTACGCCGAGCCGGAGCATGCGCTGCTCATCGACTTCACGACCGGCAACCGTGAGCAGGTGCCGTTCGACCCCGCGCGTCATGGGCTCGCATTGCTGGTGATCGACACGAAGGTGAGCCACGAGCTCACCGACGGAGGCTACGGCTCGCGGCGCGACGATGCGTGGGAGGCGGCGAAGCGACTGGGGCTGGAGCACCTCGCGTCGGCTGTCCCGGATGGCCTGGGCGACCTGCCTGAGCACCTGGCGCGTCGTGCCGGGCACGTGGTCAGCGAGGTCGCCCGCGTGGACGCGTTCGTGGAGGCGTTGCGAGCCGACGACTGGGACCTGATCGGTCCGCTGATGGTCGCTTCGCACGTCTCGCTCCGTGACGACTACGAGGTGTCCTGCGAGGAGCTCGACCTCACCGTCGACGTGGCGCGTGAGGTCGGCGCGATCGGCGCGCGCATGACCGGTGGTGGCTTCGGCGGCTCGGCGATCGCACTGGTCCCCGTCGAGCGGGTCGACGCCGTGCAGGCAGCCATCACGACCGCCTTCGTGGCGCGGGGCTGGGGTCGGCCGGCGTTCATCGTGGCGGAGCCCGGACCGGGGGCGAGGCTCCGCTAGTGTCCTGAGCCGGAAGTCTGGGGTGCGCAGGCTGGTGGTGGACTTCCGACTCGGGGCGCTAGGTCGCTGCGACGCCGATCTTGCCGTTGCGGAAGGCATCGACGAACAATGCGTGGTCGCGGCGCACCCGCTCGGCGTACTTCAGTCCGAAGTCGACGACGTGGTCGGTGAAGTCTCGTCGGCGGCCCTTCAACGAGGCCGCGACTGCCGCCTCCACCTGGAAGTCGACGAGATCCTGGTCGCTGTCCTCGTCGCTCGCGCAGTGCACCTTGGCGGTCGCGCGTCCGAGCAGGTCGACGACCGCGGCCATCTCGTCGGGCTCGGTGATGTTCTCCCAGGCGAGGTCCACCTCGTACGGCGAGACCTCGGCCACCACGTAGCCCACGCCGTCCATCTCGGCATACCCGAGGAGCGGGTCGGTGTGCACCTGCAGCGCACGCTGGCTGACCACGGTGCGGTGGCCCTCGTGCTCGAAGTAGCGGTCCACGGCGCGGCTGTCGCTGAACCTGCTCAGGGCGGGGATGTTGGCCTGCTTCATCGACAGCACGACGTCGTTGTCGAGAGCCTGGCTGTAGCCCTCGACGAGCAGGTTGTACGCCGGGAGACCCGCGCTGCCGATGCCGAAGCCCGACTTCCCCACCACGTCACGCAGGTCGTAGAAGAGATCGCGGTCGAACCGCTTGGACCGTCCGATGGTGTCGAGGTAGGAGTCGAACGCCTTCTCCACCTTCGCGCGCTCTCGTTTGCCGAGCGTGCGCACTGTCGCGTCGTGAGAGAACATCCGGACCCCGGCATCGACGTACGTCATCTCGTCGAGCAGGTCGGCGCGCTTGATCTTGCGGGCACTGACCAGGGCCTCGAGCACGGGTCCCCGCGTGTTCTCGAGGTGGAGGGCGAAGTCCTCGTCGTCGTCCTCGCCGGCGTAGTGGTCGACCTGCTTGAGGTAGGCACGGACGTATCGACGGATCAGCGAGCGGATGTCGTCCTCCGGCAGCGCCTTCTGCCAGCCGAGCAGCGCGAGGCTGGCGGCGAAGCGCTGGAGGTCCCACGTGAAGTGGCCGATGTAGGCCTCGTCGAAATCGTTGACGTCGAAGACGAGACGACCGTCGGAGTTGAGGTAGGTGCCGAAGTTCTCGACGTGCAGGTCACCGTGGATCCAGATGCCACCGCTGTGCTCGTCGACCCAGGGGTCCTTCGCGGCCGTGACGTCGGCGTAGTACAGACAAGCCGACCCGCGGTAGAAGGCGTGCGGGTCGGCGGCCATCTTGCGGTACTTGGTGCGGAAGGCCACCGGGTCGGCCCTCATCAGCGGGTCGAACGCGTCCTTGAACACCTCGACGATGACGTCGGCGCGCTTGGCCCGGGACATGGCCCCACCCTGCCATCCGGACGTAACGGGCGGGGCTGGCGGGCGAAACTGGAGGCGGTAGGGGGAAGTATCGCCCGCCAGCCTCCGGTTTCCCCGGACGTCCGGGGAAACCGCCGCCGCTACTTCAGCTCCGAGGAGCTCAGCCCCAGCAGCCGCCGGGCCACGATCAGCTGCTGGATCTGCTGGGTGCCCTCGAAGATGTCGAGGATCTTCGAGTCGCGGCCCCACTTCTCGAGCAGCTCGGTCTCGGAGTAGCCGAAGGTGCCGGCCAGCTCCACGCAGCGCAGGGTGACGTCCGAGCCCACCCGGCCGGCCTTGGCCTTCGCCATCGAGGCCTGCATCGAGTTGGGTTCGCGGTTGTCGGCCATCCAGGCCGACTGCAGCGTGAGCAGGTACGCCGCCTCCCAGTCCGCCTCGAGCTGCAGGAAGGTGGCCGCCGCGGCGGACTGCGAGAGAGCGGGCTTGTCGTAGTCGATCACCACGCCCGCCTCCTCCAGGATCTCGCGCGTCAGGTCGAGCGACGCACGTGCGCAGCCGACAGCCATCGCGGCGACGAGCGGCCGGGTGTTGTCGAAGGTCGCCATCGCGCCGGCGAAGCCCTGCTTCGGGTCGACGTCCGGGTCGCCGAGGAGGTCCTCGGCAGGCACGCGGCAGTCCTCGAAGATGATCACGGCGGTGTCGGAGGCGCGGATGCCGAGCTTGTGCTCGAGCCGCTCCACTCGCATGCCGGGGTTGCCCTTCTTCACCACGAAGGACTTGATCGCTGCGCGGCCCAGGCTTTTGTCGAGCGTCGCCCAGACGACCACGCTGTCGGCGCGCTCGCCGGAGGTGACGTAGATCTTCTCGCCGTTGAGGACGTACTCGTCACCGTCCTTGCGAGCCGTGGTCTGGATGTTGCCCGAGTCAGAACCTGTGCCCGGCTCGGTGATCGCCATCGCGGCCCAGGTGCCCTCATAGCGTTCGAGCTGCTCGTCGTTGGCCACCGAGGCGATCGCGGAGTTGCCGAGGCCCTGGCGCGGCATCGAGAGCAGCAGGCCGACGTCGCCCCAGCACATCTCCATGATGGAGAGCACGGAGGCGAGGTTGGCGCCGTTCTTGTTTCCCTGCTTCTCCTCCGGCTGCTCGCTGCGTCGTACGCCGGTTGCCCCAGCACCGCCGGTGGCGCCGGACTCGCTGATGCCGTCGATCATGGCGGCGAGCATGTCGAGTTCCTTGGGGTACTCGTGCTCGGCCTCGTCGTACTTGCGCGAGATCGGCCGCAGCATGTTCATCGCGACCTGGTGGGCCTGTTCGACGAGCGGACGGATCTTCTTGGGAGTCTCGAGATTGATCATGGTGTTGGTCGCCCTCAGACGAGGACTGCTCCTTCCATCAGGCCGATCGCCCGCAGGTCGCGGTACCACCGCTCCACCGGGTGCTCCTTGACGAAGCCGTGGCCGCCGAGCAGCTGTACGCCGTCCAGGCCGATCTGCATTCCGCGCTCCGCACACAGCCGGCGCGCCAGCGCGATCTCGCGTTCGGCCGGCTTGCCCTGCGCCACGCGACTGGCGGCCTTCCAGGTGACCAGGCGCATGCCCTGCAGCTCGATCGCGATGTTCGCGACCATGAAGGCCACCGACTGGCGATGCGCGATCGGCTCACCGAATGCCTCACGCTCCTTGACGTAGGGCGTCACGTAGTCGAGCACGGCCTGCGCCGTGCCGACAGCCAGTGCGCACCACGCGAGGCGGGAGTAGCGGACGCAGTCCAGGTAGTCCTCGGCATCACCGAGCAGGGCGATCTTCTCCACGGCGACGTCCTTGAGGACCAGCTTCGAAAGGCTCGCCGCGCGCAGCCCCATCGACGGGTCGGACTCGATGGTGATGCCATCGTTCTTGGACTCCACGAGGAACAGCTGCGGCTTGCCGTCCAGCACGGCGCCGACGACGAACAGCTCGGCCTCGGAGCCGCGGACGACGCCGGACTTCACGCCGTTGAGCACGAAGCCGTCGCCCTGGCGCCCAGCGGTCGTCGCAGGCGACATCGGGTCGAAGAGCGCCGCAGGCTCGGCCAGCGCAAGTGTGGCTGCGGGAACCTCGTCACCCGTGAACGCGGGCAGGTAGGTCGCCTGCTGCTCGTCGGTACCCCAGAGCGAGAGCGAGGTCGCCACTGCGCCTGGCGCGAGGAGGGCGACGGCCAGACCCATGTCGCCCTTCGCGAGGGCTTCGTGCACGAGCGTGCCCGCGACCGCGGACCGCTCCGTGGTGATGCCGCCCAGGTCGTCCGGGACGCCCAGAAGAGGGAGGCCGATCTCGAGGGAGGCCTTGAGCAGCTCGTCCGGTGCCACGCAGGTCTCGTTGGCCTCGGACGCGGCGGGGCGCACCATCTCCTCGGCGAACTCGCCGACCACGTCGGCCAGCATCTGCTCGTCCTCCCCGGGCGTGAGGTCGAAGAGGCCCTTGTTCCTGGCGGCCGGCACCCGGTTGCCGCGGGTGGCCTTTCCGGCGCGGGCGAAGCTGCGGCCCACGTTGCCGGCGGTGCGGAATCCGGCGCTGGTCACCCGGTAGACCGTCTGCTCACTCGCCTTGCGAATGCCGAGACGGTCCATGAAGTCGCTGGAGGCCAGCTTGTTCAGGGCGAGCACCGCGAGTCCGATCGGGTCGCGGGTCTCGTTGTCGGAGAGCCCGTGCCGTCCGCCGGCCCGCAGGAGGCTCCACGGCAGTTTCTGGCTCTCTCGTTGGGCAGAGTTCGAGGACATGACACCGAATGTAACTGTGAGTTACACGCGGCGCCACACTTTGGCTACGTGGCGCGCCTCACGCCTCGGTCGTGTCTAGTATTCGGGCCATGGCCAGCCCCGACTCCGGAAGTGACTCGCTCCCCGTGTCCGCCACGTCGCACCAGCTCCCGCCCGGCGGAACGGTTCATCCCGTCACGCGTTGGGGCACCGATGTGATGCATCGCAGGGCGCGGCCCGTCACGTCGTACGACGAGGAGCTGCGCACCCTGGTCGCCGACATGACCGCCACGATGTACGCCGCGGACGGGGTCGGACTCGCCGCCTGCCAGATCGGGGTCGACCTCGCCGTCTTCGTCTTCGACTGCCCCGACGAGGACGGCACCATCCACCGCGGAGTCGTGTGCAATCCGGTTCTGGTGCTTCCCGAGGGCAAGGACCGCCAGCTCGACGAGTCGGAGGAGGGCTGTCTGTCCTACCCCGGGGCGTTCGTGGACTGCGCGCGGCCCGACCACGCCCGCGTTATCGGTCAGGGCCTGGACGGCTCGGACGTGGCATTCGAGGGTGACGGCCTGCTCGCGCGCTGCCTGCAGCACGAGACCGACCACACCGTCGGCACCGTGTTCGGTGACCGGCTCAGCGACCGGGCGCGAAAGAAGCTGCGCAAGCAGATGGAGGACGCGGCGGAGGACTACTCAGGGCAGTGGCCGGTCGGCGCACCCTCGCCGTCAGACGGGGCTGCTTCGGCTGACACCTCAGCATCGTCGAGCGGGCCCTCGGAGGACGTCTCGGCCTCCGCCGGCGAGCCCGACCGCTGACTTGGTGCTGACGGCTTCAGGAAGGCATGCGACGGCAGCTCGACCGTCATGGTCGTGCCCACACCGACCTCGCTCTCGGCCGAGACACTGCCGTTCTGCTGGAGCACCAGCTCCCGCACGCTGGCGAGGCCGAGCCCGGTGCCCCCGTCGTTCTCGGCCATTCGCCCTCGGACGAACTCGTCGAAAATGGTGTCGATGTCGCGCGGGTCGATGCCGCGACCTTCGTCGGTGACGGTCATCCGGAGATAGCCGGCGCGCGCCCGGCTGAAGTCGATCCTGACGGGCGAGCCTTCCGGCGAGTACTTCAATGCGTTGACGACCAGGTTGGTCACCACCCGGTGCATGGCCACGCCGTTGGCGGTCGCCAGCGCGAAGGCGTCCGCGACGTGGACCCGGCCCGGGTCGTAGTGTCCGGTGAGGTCGGACACGGCGCTGCGCGCGACCTCGGCGAGGTCGATGTCTCCGAGGACGAGCGACGCGTGTCCAGAGCGCTGCGTTGCGAACTCGACCAACCCCTCGACCATCCCCAACAGACGCTCCGCGCTGGACTCGACCTTGTCGATGAGATGGGGCCTGGTCGCGTCGTCGGCATGACGGATGGCGTCGACGAAACCCTTGATTGCGGTGACCGGGGTGCGGAAGTCGTGGTTGAACGTGGCGTAGAAGGCGTCTTGGGCCTCCTCCAACGCCTTCATGTCGGTGCGGTCACGGGTGACCTTGGCGTACCCCGTGAGGTTGCCCTGTTCGTCGTGGAGGGCGGTGATGACGACGTCGCCCCAGAATCGGGTGCCGTCCTTGCGGATCCGCCAACCGGTGTGCTCGACACGTCCCCGGTCGCGGGCTTCGGCGAGGAGCCTCAGCGGCAGACCCGAGCGGCGGTCATCATCGGTGTAGAACATCGAGAAGCTGCGCCCGATCGCCTCTTTGGTGTTGTAGCCCTTGAGGCGCTCGGCCCCGAGGTTCCAGCTCTCGATGACGCCCTGCGGGTCCAGGGCGATGATCGCGTAGTCGACCACCTGGCCGACCAGGAACCGTAGCCTCTCCTCGCTGGCGCGCAAGGCCTCTTCGAGGGCGTGCTGCTCGGTGAGATCGCGGGTGACCTTCACGAACCCGGCGTGGTTGCCCTCGCCGTCGTGGACGGCGGTGATGACGACGTCGCCCCAGAACCGGGTGCCGTCCTTGCGGACTCGCCAGCCGAGGTGCTCGACGCGGCCCTTGACGCGAGCCTCGATGAGGAGGTCGAGAGGCAGACCGGCATGCTGGTCTGCCTCGGGGTAGAACATGGCGAAGCTCTGCCCGATTGCCTCTTCGGGCTTGTATTGCTTGAGCTCCTCGGCGCCGCGGTTCCAGCTGGTGATGATGCCCTGTGGATCGAGGCCGATGATGGCGTAATCGGCCACCTGAGCGACGAGGTCGTCGAACGACCCCCCACTCGGTTCCCCTCCCGACGTCACGCGGACACAATAGGAGGTAAATCAGGAATCTGGTGCAATTATTCTGCGTGCTGCGACATAGCACGCCACCGCGGTGGCCGCCGCGACGTTGAGGGAGTCGATGCCGGGACGCATCGGGATCACCGCGCGCCGCGTGGACGAGCGCTCCCAACGTTCGGACAAACCATGACCTTCCGACCCGAGAACCAGGGCCAACCGGTCTAGGCCGGACACCGCCTCGTCGAGAGGAACCGCGTCCTCCCCCAGGGTCAGGGCCACCGTGGTGAACCCGCGCCGCTCGAGGTCGGGCAGGGCGTCGTACCAGTCCGCGAGACGAGTCCAGGGCAGTGCGAACACAGCACCCATCGACACCTTGACCGAGCGCCGGTAGAGCGGGTCCGCACACCGGGGCGCCAGCAGGACGGCATCGACTCCGAGCGCAGCACCGGACCTGAAGATGGCGCCGACGTTCGCGTGGTCGACCACGTCCTCGCACACGACGACCGTGCGGGCACCGGCGAGCACCTCGTCAAGTGTGGGCAGCGGGGTCCGGGCCAGCGACGCCAGGGCGCCGCGGTGCACGTGGAAGCCGGTGACCTGCTCTGCGAGATGCTCCGAGACCACGTAGCAGGGGGCGTCGGTGCCCTCCATGACGTCGGCCAGCCCGTCGAGCCAGCGGGGTGCCATCAGGAACGATCTGACCGGGAAGCCCGCCTCCGCGGCCCGTCGTACGACCTTCTCGCCCTCGGCCAGGAACAGGCCGTGCTCGGCCTCCAGGGACTGGCGCAGCTGGACGTCTCGCAGGTCTCGATAGTCGGCCAGGCGCGGGTCCTCCGGGTCGTCGATCTCGACGTACGTCGCCACGCTCAGATGGTTTCTGGGCCGATTTCTGGGCCGATTTCTGGGCCGGTTTCCGGCCCGGCTCCAGGTGCGGTCCCGGACACGACCCCGTAGTGCTCCGGCCGGGCCACGGCCACCACCTCGCCGATGACGATGATCGCCGGTGGGTGCACCTCGTGCTCGACCAGAGCGGTCGCCAGGTCGCCCAGTGTGCTGAGCACCGTCCGCTCGGTCGGCATGGTGCCGTCACAGATCACGGCCACCGGGGTGAGTGCGTCGCGACCGCCACGCAGCAGGACCTCCGCGATCAGAGGGGCGTTCTCGACCGCCATCATCAGCACGATCGTGCCGCGCAGGCTGGCCAGGGCACCCCACTGGACGAGTGACTCGGGATGTCCGGGGGGCAGGTGGCCGGAGACGATCGTGAGGTCGTGGGTGACGCCGCGATGAGTGACCGGGATGCCGGCCACCGCTGGCACCGCCAGCGGGCTGCTGATGCCCGGGATGACAGTCACGGGGACTCCGGCCTCCTGACAGGCGATGACCTCCTCGTAGCCGCGTCCGAAGACGAAGTTGTCCCCGCCCTTGAAGCGGGCGACCCGCTTGCCGGCGAGTGCGGCCCGCACCATCAGCTGGTTGATCTGCTGCTGCTGCGCGGCGCGGCCGCGCGGCAGCTTGGCCACGTCGACGATCTCGGTGTCGGCCGGCAGCTCTGCGAGCAGCTCGCGAGGAGCGAGCCGGTCGGCGACGACGATGTCGGCCTCCATCAGCGCCTTGCGCCCGGCGACAGAGATCAGCTCGGGGTCACCGGGGCCACCGCCGACGAGCACGACGCCAGGTCCGCCGTCGCGGTGGTGCTTCGTGGCGAACGCTCCCTCGCGCATGGCCGTCACGATGTCGTCACGCAGGGTGGCGTGGCGGCGAGGGTCGCGGTCACCGGTCGAGCTGCCGAGTACGGCGACGGTGTCGCCGGCGTGACGGCCGACCGCAGGCGTGAACGCGGTGGCGGCGTACGCGTCGTCGGCCCGGACGCAGAAGACGCGCTGCTGCTCGGCGAGCTCGCTCACCCGCTCGTTGACCGCGAGGTCGTCGCTGGCTGCCATGACGTACCAGGTCCCGTCGAGATCCTCGTCCTCGAAACCGCGCTCGAGCCAGCGCACCTCGCCCGACCCGACCAGGCCCTCGATCGCCGGGGTGACCTCCGGCGAGACAAGGTGTACGTCGGCGCCGGCCGCGATCAAGGTCGGGACCCGGCGCTGGGCCACGTTGCCTCCGCCCACAACCAGGACCTTGCGTCCCGCGAGGCGGAGCCCGACCGGGTAGGTCGGGAGGTCGCCGGGTGCGTGAGGGTGAGTGTCCACGGGTCCATTGTGTCGATCTCGAGTCCCGGCGGGTTTTCGCCCTCCCAGCCCGCGGACTAGCCTCGCGAACATGAGCCTCGACCGACCAGTGAGTCCCAATCCCTACGACCTCCTCCCGGAGGTCCCGAGCTTCACCGTCACCAGCGACGACGTCACCGACGGCCAGCCGCTCAAGGACGACCAGGTGAACGCCGCAGGTGACAAGTCACCCCAGCTGTCCTGGAACGACGTCCCTGAGGGGACGAAGAGCTTCACGGTGACGTGCTTCGACCCCGACGCCCCGACCCCGTCCGGCTTCTGGCACTGGGTGCTCGTCGACCTTCCGGCCGACGTGACCTCGCTCGACGCCGGTGCCGGCTCCGAGGATGCCGACCTGCCGGGCGACGCCTTCATGGTCCGCAACGACGGCGGGACCAGGGCCTTCATGGGCGCCGCTCCCCCGGAGGGCGACCAGGTGCACCGGTACTTCTTCGTGGTGCACGCCGTGAAGGAGGACAAGCTCGGCGCGGACCCCGACTCCTCCCCCGCGGTGGTCAGCTTCAACCTGGCCTTCAAGACCGCCGGTCGCGCGATCGTGCACGGGACGTACCAACACTAGTGGTTTCGAGGAGGATGGCGTCGGTCCCTCTCTTCGTTCGGGTCCGACGCCATCCTCCTCAACCTCCCCGCCTGATCTGCGGCTTCGCAGGCTCAGCCGCAGGACGGTGATGATCTTGACTCATTCCAGATTGCGTGCTTGAGTCGGGGCGATGCCTCACCACGTCTCGGACCTCTCCCAGGAGCAGCTGCTCCGGGATGCGGGACTGCGCCTCACCAAGCCCCGTCTGGCGGTGCTCAGCGCGCTGCGTGAGCATCCCCATGCCGGCGCCGACACGGTCCTGCGCGTCGTACGACGTGAGCTCGCGACCGTGTCGACCCAGGCGGTCTACGACGTACTGAACGTCCTCGCCGAGCGTGGTGTGGCTCGTCGCATCCAGCCGACCGGCTCCGTGGCTCGCTACGAGCTGCGTGCCAGCGACAACCACCACCACGTCGTGTGCCGCTCGTGCGGCACCGTCAGCGACGTGGACTGCGCCCTTGGCGAGGCCCCCTGCCTGGACCCCTCCACGACCCACGGTTTCCTCATCGAGGAGGCCGAGGTCACTTATTGGGGTACGTGTCCCACGTGCCAGTCCACGACCACCGCATCCGCAGCAACCAACAAGGAGTGAGACATGCCTGACCTGCCCCAGCCGAACGATGGCACCTCGATCGCGACGGCCCCGTCGTCCGAGGCCGGTATCGGCTCGACGACCGACAACGGCGCTCCCGCGCAGAGCGACCGCAACACGCTGACGATCGGTCCCGACGGGCCGATCCTGCTGCACGACGTGCACTTCCTCAACCAGATGGCGCACTTCAACCGGGAGCGGGTGCCGGAGCGCAACGTGCACGCCAAGGGTTCGGGTGCCTTCGGTGAGTTCGAGACCACCGAGGACGTCTCGAAGTACACGAAGGCCGCCCTGTTCCAGCCGGGTGTGAAGACCGAGATGCTGGCGCGGTTCTCCACCGTGGCCGGTGAGCAGGGATCGCCCGACACGTGGCGCGACCCCCGCGGCTTCGCGCTGAAGTTCTACACCTCCGAGGGCAACTACGACCTCGTCGGCAACAACACCCCGGTCTTCTTCGTCCGCGACACGATGAAGTTCCCGCACTTCATCCGCTCGCAGAAGCGCCGGGGCGGCAACGGCCTGCGCGACAACAACATGCAGTGGGACTTCTGGAGCCTCAACCCGGAGTCAGCGCACCAGGTCACCTACCTGATGGGTGACCGCGGGATCCCGAAGACCTACCGCCACATGAACGGCTACGGCTCGCACACCTACCTCTGGATCAACGAGGCCGGAGAGAAGCACTGGGTGAAGTACCACTTCCACAGCAACCAGGGCGTCGAAGGACTCAAGGACGAGGATGCGACGCAGATCGCCGGTGAGGACGCCGACTTCCACCGTCGCGACCTGTCCGAGGCGATCGCCAAGGGTGACTTCCCGTCGTGGACGCTGTCGATCCAGGTGATGCCCTATGAGGACGCGAAGACCTACCGGTTCAACCCGTTCGACCTGACCAAGATCTGGCCGCACAGTGACTACCCGCTGATCAAGGTCGGCACGATGACGCTGAACCGCAACCCGGAGAACTTCTTCGCCCAGATCGAGCAGGCTGCGTTCGAGCCGAGCGCGCTCGTTCCCGGCATCGGGTTCAGTCCGGACAAGATGCTGCTCGGCCGTGCGTTCGCGTACTCCGACACGCACCGTCACCGGATCGGCCCGAACTACCTGCAGCTCCCGGTCAACCGGCCGCACGTCCAGGTGAACACCTACACCCAGGACGGCGCGATGGCCTATGAGCACCGCGGGGACGACCCGGTGTACGCGCCGAACTCCTTCGGTCGCGGCTACGCAGACGAGGTCGGTGAGGTCGAGGACGGCTGGGAGACCGACGGCGCGATGGTGCGTCAGGCCTACACGTTGCGACCCGACGACGACGACTTCGCGCAGCCGGGCACGCTGGTTCGCGAGGTCTGGAACGACGAGCAGCGTGAGGCGTTCGTGAAGACCGTCGCCGGGCACCTGCTGGGCGGTGTCGAGGGCGATGTCCTCGAGCGCGCCTTGCAGTACTGGCACAACGTCGATGCCGACTGCGGCAAGAAGATCGAGGAGCTGGTCCGTGAAGGCGCCGACCTCGGTGCGCCGGGTGCGCAGCCGGGCGACGCGAAGGCCGAGTCGAGCGACGCGATCGTGGAGCCGGACACCAACGCGAACAAGTGACGTCACGGCCCTGCGGCTGAGCTTGCGAAGTCGCCGAAAGGGCCGGGGGGTTGAGGAGGTTGGGGTCGGACCCGAACGGAGAAAGGGTCCGACCCAGCCGTCTCGAAACCTGGGCCATGGCAGGATCTCGCCATGGCCGAGCCCGACGCGTTCGTGACGGACGTCCTGGGTGCGCCGTACACGTGCCAGACGCTTCACCTGCGACCCGACGACGAGGGCGAGGTGGTCGCCACGCTCGTCCACCGGCCGGCAGGCTCACCCACCACGAAGGCCGTCCTGCACGTGCACGGGTTCGCCGACTACTTCTTCCAGACCGGGCTGGCCGACTTCTGGGTCGCCAACGGCTACGACTTCTACGCCCTGGACCTGCGCAAGTACGGCCGTTCGCTGCGTCCGCACCAGACCGCGAACTACGTGGCCGACCTGCACTCGTACTACGAGGAGCTCGACCTCGCCCACGCGCTGGTGTCCGAGAGCCATGACCACGTCGTCTTCTCGGCGCACTCGACCGGCGGTCTCACCATCCCGCTGTGGCTGCACGACCGTGGCCTGCCCGCTGCGGGCGTCCTCCTGAACGCGCCGTGGATCGACATGCACGGCGACGCGTTCACACGGCTGATGGCACTGCCGGTGATCCACCGGATCGGTGCGTTCTACCCGATGCGCCAGATCCCGAGGGAGGTCAGTGGTGTCTACGCCCGCAGCCTGCACCGCGACCACCTGGGCGAGTGGGACTTCGACCTCACCTGGAAACCGCTCGCGTCCTATCCGGTGTACGCCGGCTGGATCCGCGCGATCCGCACCGGCCAGGCTCGGATCGCGAGGGGACTGGAGCTCGACTCACCCCTCCTGATGATCACCTCCGACCGGTCGAGCCACCCCACGTCCATGGAGGACCCCGATCTGATGTGCACCGATGTGGTGCTCGACGTGGAACGGATGCGCCGTCGGGCGGCACAGCTCTCACACCATGTGACGATCGCCCAGGTCCACGGCGCGATGCACGACGCTGTCCTCTCCCCCGAGCCGGCGCGCACGCGGGTGTACGACGAGCTGCAGCGCTGGCTCTCGGCGTACGTCGATCACCGGCCGGCGCAGAGCCGCTAACCTCCCCTCCATGGAACCCATCACCGGCCTCGCCTACGGCCGCATCGTCGTCGGTGCGCTCTCGCTGCTGTCCCCGTCCCTGACCGCGAGGCTCTTCCTCCTCGACCCGAAGTCGAACCCGCAGCTGTCCTACATGGGGCGGATGTTCGGTTCCCGCGAGATCGCCCTCGGCGCGATCACGTTGGCCTCCTCGGGCCAGGCGCGGCGCCGGCTCGTCCAGCTCGGGGTGGCAGTGGACGGTGCGGATGCCTTGACCGGCATCATCACCTCGGCCTCGGGTGCGGTCCCCAAGAAGACCGGCTTCCTGCTGACGATCGCGGGCGCAGCGAGTGTTGCCACCGGTGTGATGGCCCTGCAGGACTCGTGACGCTTGACGTCTCGCCTAACGTCATACGAACTGGTGGCTAGAGGCACCAATTCGTATGACGCAAGCAGCGCTCACAGGACGAACGTCACCACCGCGACGATGCCCACCAGGACGATCACGGCGCGCAGGGCGGTGGGCGGGAGACGGCGTCCGACGGTGGCGCCGAGCTGGCCACCGATGACCGAGCCGATGGCGATCAGGCCGGCTGCGGCCCAGTCGATGTGGGTGGATCCGACTCCGGGGATGTCGACCACGGCGAGCACGATGAAGGCGATCGCTGCGATGCCGTTGACGATCAGCGCCAGCACGTTCTTGGTGGCGTTGTGCCGTTGCATCGAGTCGGCGACCCCGATGCCGAGGATCGCCATCAGGAGCACGCCCTGGGCGGCGCCGAAGTAGCCGCCGTACACCCCCGCGAGCAGTACGGCGGGCCACACCCACCAGACACCGTGCTCGGCGATTCCACCACGGGCCTCTGCCCGAGCGGTCACCCGTCGCTGGATCCGGGGGCCGAGGACCACCAGGACGCAGCCGAGCACGATCAGCACCGGCACGATCGCGTCGAACGCCGATGAGGGCAGCATGAGCAGCAGCAGCGCTCCCGCGATGCCGCCGATCAGTGAACCGGCCCCAAGGCGCATCAGCCGCGTGTGCTGGCCCTCGAGCTCCCGGCGGTAGCCGATCGCACCGGACAGCGATCCGGGAACCAGGCCGATCGTGTTCGAGACGTTGGCCGTCACCGGCGGGATGCCGAACGCCAGGAGGGTCGGGAACGTGATCAGCGTCCCCGACCCCACCACGGTGTTGATCGTTCCGGCCGCCATACCTGCGAGCAGGATGGCGACGACTTCCCAGGGACTCACTGGCTGGGCGGCGCCTCGCCAGTGGGATCACCGGGGTCAGTCGCGGGCGGAACGTCCGGGACGGACGGGGCCGGAGGCACCCCTCCAGGCGCGCCGGCGGCAGATCGGGCGGCACCCTCGGCAGCCGCGATCGCCTTCTCGACCTCTGCATGGGTGTCCGCCAGCATCGAGGCGGCATCCGTGCTCCGGGCCGACTCAGGGTCGGTGTCGACCCGCACGCGCGGGCCGCCCGTCTTCTTTGGGATCCCCGAGACCTCGTGAACTGCGGAGCCCAGCCCCTCGAGCGCATGGGTGATCTCCGAGGGAACCACCCAGACCTTGTTGGCCGAACCCTCGGCGATCTTCGGCATCATCTGCAGGTACTGGTAGGCCAGCAGAGCCTGATCCGGCTGTCCGTCGTGGATCGCCTGGAACACCGTCTGGATGGCCTGCCCCTCACCCTGTGCCTTGAGGATCGCGGCCTCGCGGTTGGCCTGGGCACGCAAGATCAGCGCCTCGCGGTCACCTTCCGCGGTGAGGATCGCGGCCTGCTTGTTTCCCTCCGCGGTGAGGATCGACGACTGTCGCTGACCCTCGGCGGTGAGGATGACCGCGCGCTTGTCGCGGTCGGCACGCATCTGCTTCTCCATCGAGTCCTTGATCGACGGTGGCGGGTCGATGCCCTTGATCTCGACTCGGCCGACGCGGATGCCCCAGCGTCCGGTGGCTTCGTCGAGTACGCCGGACAGGCCGCGGTTGATGTCCTCGCGTGAGGTCAGCGTCTGCTCGAGGGTCATGCCACCGACGATGTTTCGAAGGGTGGTCATGGTGAGCTGCTCGACGGCGGAGATGTAGTTGGCGATCTCGTAGGTCGCGGACACCGGGTCGGTGACCTGGAAGTAGATGACCGTGTCGATGGAGACGACGAGGTTGTCCTCGGTGATCACCGGCTGTGGCGGGAAGGACACGACCTGCTCGCGCATGTCGATGACGTAGCGGACCCGGTCCACGAACGGCGTGACCACGTTCAGTCCCGGCTGGAGGGTCGTCTTGTACTTGCCGAACCGTTCCACGATGCCCGCCCGCGCCTGCGGAATGATCCGGATCGTCTTCGCCAGGATCAGCACGACGAAGATCAGGAACAGCGCGAACAGGACCAGTACTGCTGTACCCATCGCGACCCCTCTTTTCTCTCTTCGGTGGTGCCCGAGCCGTCAGGACTCGAGCCGGTGGGCGCGCAGCACGTAGGCCGTCGCGCCCTTGATCTGCACAACATCGACGACCTCGCCAGGCTCGATGCGGTCGTCCTCGTCGTAGGGCTCAGCGGTCCATTCCTCGCCGCCGATCTTCACCCGCCCGGGGGTGCCGTGCGCCAGCTCGCGCAGCACCGTGGCGCGCTTGCCGATCAGTGCCTCGGCGCCGGTTCGCAGGGTCGGCCCCTGGTGGAGGCGCTTGACGACGCTCGGCCGGATCACACCGAGGAGCCCCACGGCGGAGATCAGCGCGAGCACGACCTGAAGCGCGACCGGCGCACCAAGCAGGGCCACGACCGCCCCGACGAGAGCGCCTCCGGCCAGCATGATGAGGAAGAGGTCGAGGCTGACCAGCTCGAGAGCGCCGAGCGCAACGGCCAACGTGAGCCATCCAGCCCACATGTGATCGCTGAGCCAGTCCATGTTTCGACCCTATCCAAAGACTCGCAATCAGCCGGCCGGGCAGACGTTCGCCCTAGGCGTGTCGACCCACGATTCGGCGGGCGGTGTAGCGGCCGTCCTCCTCGTGCAGCGCCAGCCGCATCCCGAAGGTCGCCGACAGCTGTTCGTCGTTCATCACGTAGGGGATCGGCCCTGCTGCGACGACCCTGCCCTCGCGCAGCATCATGGCGTGGGTGAAGCCGGGCGGGATCTCCTCGACGTGGTGGGAGACCAGGATCGTGGCGGGTGAGTACTCGTCGAGCGCGATGGCCGACAGTGTGGAGACGAGGTCCTCGCGTCCGCCGAGGTCGAGTCCCGCCGCTGGCTCGTCGAGGATCAGCAGCTCCGGATCGGTCATCAGTGCACGCGCGATCTGGACCCGCTTGCGCTCTCCCTCGCTGAGGGTGCCGAAGGTGCGGTCGAGGAGGGTTCCGGCGCCAACCTCCTGGAGCAGAGAGGTGGCCCGGTCGTGGTCGAGCTCGTCGTACCGCTCGCGCCAGCGCCCCACCACGCCGTACGACGCGGACACCACCACGTCACGCACGATCTCGTGGCGCGGGATCCGTTCGGCCACGGCCGCGCTCGTCCAGCCGATGCGTGGTCGGAGCTCGAAGACGTCGACGGTGCCGACCACCTCGCCGAGGATGCCGAGTACGCCCGACGTCGGATGGATCTGGGCGGAGCACAGCTGCATCAGCGTCGTCTTGCCGGCTCCGTTGGGCCCGAGGATCACCCAGCGTTCGTCGTCCTCGACCATCCAGTCGACACCGTCCAGAAGGGTGGCACCGCCTCGCTTGACGGTGACGTCGGCGAGCTCGAGCACGGCATTCACGAATGGGACCTCAGCGGCGCGTTCGGGATCGGGTGGTGACCTCGTCAACCTACCCGGCCTGCTGTGCCTGCTCGCGCAGGACCTGCCTAGTCTGCGGGTGTGAGCTCCCTCCCGGTCGCTGCCCTCCTCGCCGTCTGGCTGGACGCGTTCCGGGCCGGCGACGTCGGCGTCGACGACCTCGCCGTCGCGGTCCGGGGGGACGACCCACGACACCTGGTCACCGGCCTGGGTGGGCGCGACGTGGCCGAGCTCGAGGAGCTGCCGTCGGTGCTCGACGGTCCAGTCTCGCTGGCCCTTCCCGCGCCGGGCGACCCGGTGGGGCTGGGCGGCCCGGACGCGTTCAACCTCGCCGCGATGGATGCGGGCCAGGCGGTGGTGGTCGGTGGTGTGGGGCTGGTGCCGACGGAGGACGCGCGCACCGTCGTGTGGAGTGCGTTCGCCGCCGAGCCGGTGCCGTGGGTCGACGAGCGTGAGAGCGCGATCGAGCTTCGGACGACCCTGACCGAGGTGACGATGCAGCTGGTCGACCTCGATGTGGCCGCGTGGCAGCCAGACATCCCCGACCTGTTGATGAACCTGCGCAACCGGCCACCGCTCCCCCTGCCTCCGGGGTACGACGCCCGGCGGGTGGACACCGCTGAGAGAGCGGTGCTGTGTCTCGAGATCGTGGGGCTGGCCCGCTCGGGTGACGGTGGCGCGGTGTCGTCGTACGAGATGGACCAGCGACGCGCCGCCCTGGGCCAGCTGGATCGCGCCGCCCGGCGAGCCCTCGTCGGAGCGTGTTCGGGCCGCTCGGGCTGAACCCCGGCCCGACCGTTAACCTCGTCCCGTGCTGGAGGAGAGCGACGGCAAGCAGCCGCGGACCCTGTTGATCACACTGACCGGCAAGGACCGGCCCGGTGTGACCTCGCTGGTCTTCGACACCCTCGCCAAGTTCGGCGTCGAGGTCATGGACATCGAGCAGATCGTCCTTCGGCGGCGGCTGATCCTCGGTCTGCTGGTCAGCTCCCCCAGGGACTGGAAGCCGCTGCAGGCCGCGATGGAGCAGGTGGCCGGCGAGCTGGGGATGCACGTCGAGCTCGACCGAGGCTCGGGTGACAACCGGCCACGCCCCGAGGGCCGCAGTCACGTGACCGTGCTGGGTACGCCGCTGAAGGCGTCCGCGGTGGCGGCCATCGCCGGCCGGATCGCAGACACCGGGGCCAACATCGATCGCATCGAGCGGATGGCGCGCTACCCCATCACGGCCATCGACCTGCACGTCTCCGGAGTCGACCCCGACAAGCTGCGCGACATCCTCGCTCGCGAGGCCGCCCAGCAGCAGGTCGACATCGCCGTACAGGCGGCCAATCTGTTGCGTCGAGGGATGCGGCTGATCGTCCTGGACGTCGACTCCACCCTGATCCAGGGCGAGGTCATCGAGATGCTCGCGGCCCATGCCGGCTGCGAGCCCGAGGTTGCCCGGGTGACCGCGCAGGCGATGCGCGGCGAGATCGACTTCGCCGCGAGCCTGCACGAGCGCGTCGCCCTGCTCGAGGGACTCGACGCCTCCGCCCTCGACAAGGTGTACGACGACCTCGTCCTCGCCCCCGGCGCCCGTACGACGGTGCGGGTGCTCAAGCGGCTCGGCTATCGCTTCGCCATGGTGAGCGGTGGTTTCACCCAGCTCACCGACCGGCTCGCCGACGAGCTCGGCATCGACTTCTCGGTGGCCAACGAGCTCGAGATCGTCGACGGCAAGCTCACCGGTCGCCTGGTCGGCGACATCGTGGACCGCGCGGCGAAGGCGCGGGCGCTGCGACGGTTCGCCGAGCAGAGCGGCGTACCCGTCCACGCCACGATCGCCATCGGCGACGGCGCCAACGACCTCGACATGCTCAACTCCGCGGGGCTCGGCATCGCCTTCAACGCCAAGCCCGTGGTGCAGGAGGCTGCCCACACGTCCGTGAACGTGCCCTACATGGACGCGATCCTCTACCTGCTCGGCATCAGCCGGGAGGAGGTCGTCGCCGCCGACGCGGAGGAAGGCCTCACCACTCCCGAGCCGCCTGTCTGAGTCGGCTGTCTGAGTCGGCTGCGCTGGGCCAAGCGCTCGACAGGGGGACATGCGAATGTCGCTGCGGTGACGGGTGACCGCCTCGTCAGCCACGAGCGCCACATTCGCATGCGCCTACTGCCGCCCGTGAGGTCCATTCACTCTGGATAGAAGCGAACCAGCCGGGCGGACGCAGCTTCGAGCTCGGCCCACGGGACCTGGACGTCGAGCACTGCGAGGGCCGAGGTGGGGAAACCGGCGCTCATGGCGCGGAACGCGTCGGGCTCGGCGTCGCCGCCGTCGAGCAGATGGGCGAGCGAGGCCGCGGTCGGGTTGTGACCGACGAACAGCACGACCTCGGCGTCCTCCGGAGAGGAGCGCAGGATGTCCACGACTGTCTCGGGTCCAGCCGTGTAGAGCGCGTCGTCGAACCGGGGCTCGATCCTGCTACCGGTCGCGGCCACGAGGCTTTCCCAGGTCTGTCGGGTGCGTTCGGCGGACGACACGAATGCGTGCGTCGGAAGCAGATCCCGCTCGGCAAGCCATTCTCCCGCCGCGAGGGCCTCGCGCGCGCCGCGTTCGGTGAGGCGGCGGCGGTGGTCCTCGGAGGCAAACGCCTCGGCCTTGCCGTGGCGCATCACCACGAGCAGGCGTCGACGTCCTGGGGACGAATCGGGTGAAGGTGGGCTCACTTGAGCCAATCTCCCACCCCTTAGGCTTCCTGTCATGCCATTGGGAGCCAACGGTCCAGCGCGCACCGGCGAAGGCGACCTTCTAGTCATCGGAGGCGCCGAGGACAAGCTCGGCAGGCGCACCGTGCTGCGGGAGTTCGTGGAGCGCGCTGGGGGTTCGGACGCACGGATCGCGGTGATTCCGACGGCGTCCTCCCTTGGTCCGGAGATCGTCGATGTGTACGCCGCGCTCTTCCACAAGCTCGGCGCCGACGAGGTCTACGGCGTGCGTCCCGAGGACCGCGCCCAGGCCTCCCTGCCGGTATTCGTCGAGGAGCTCGACCGGGCGACCGGCATCTTCATGACCGGCGGCAACCAGCTCAAGCTCTCGACCGTGATCGCCGGGACGCCCTTCGCCGATGCCATCGTCGCTGCGCGCAGCCGCGGCGTGACGATCGGGGGTACGTCGGCCGGCGCCAGCATCCTGTCCTCCCACATGGTCGCGTTCGGCCCGGGCGGGTCGACCCCGAAGCAGCGGATGACTCAGGTCGCCGCGGGTCTGGGTCTGGTCGAGAACTGCGTGATCGACCAGCACTTCGCACAACGCAACCGTTACGGACGGCTGCTGATGATCGTCTCGCAGAGCCCGCAGCTGCTCGGGATGGGCGTCGACGAGGACACCGCGGCCGTGATCACCCGCACCGACGAGGCCGAGATGCTGCGCGTGATCGGCCGGGGCTCGGTGACCCTGTTCGACGGGCGTCAGATGACGACGAACTCCCACGAGGCCAAGGTGGGCAAACCGATCCTCGCGTCAGGGGTCGTCCTACATGTACTGCCCGCCGGTTCCGAGTTCGACATGACCGCGCGGACGCTGGTCCCCCCGGACCGGGTGGTCGACCCCGCGGACGCCGACGAATTGGCCATTGCCAAGCGCGATCTGCGCAAGATGGCTCGAGACATCGCGGCCGGGGACGTTTCACCCTCTGTGTTGCGCCGCCGCATCGCACGACGAAGCAGAGGAGCTGCCCAGTGACCGACAGGGTGACCGACAGCGCGCACGACATCGAGGACTCGAGGGTGACCTCCGTGAGCTCGGGCGGCCGACTTGCCGCCGATCTCACGACCATCGAGACACGGGTCTACCGCGGT
This sequence comes from uncultured Actinomycetota bacterium, assembly GCA_963742785.1. Taxonomy (GTDB): domain Bacteria; phylum Actinomycetota; class Actinomycetes; order Propionibacteriales; family Nocardioidaceae; genus Marmoricola. The sequence goes on along the minus strand of CAVUNI010000004.1, from coordinate 1,992,504 downwards.
GCCAACGTCTGGTCCTACGACAAGGCGATCCACCTCGTGGTCGACCTCGGCGTTCTCGAGGAGTTCCCCACCAACACCATCCCCGGGTTCACCGAGCACCTGCTGGAAGCACTGCCCGGCCTCCGTGAGCACTCCTGCTCCCGTGGTCGCCGGGGCGGGTTCGTGGAGCGGCTCAACGAGGGCACCTGGATGGGCCACGTCGCGGAGCACGTTGCCCTTTCCCTGCAGCAGGTCGTCGGCCACGACATCCGGCGCGGCAAGACTCGCCAGGTCAAGGGACAGAAGGGCCGCTACAACATCGTCTACGGGTACGTCGACGAGCAGGTGGGTCTCGAGGCCGGCCGGCTCGCCGTACGCCTGGTCAACCACCTGATCGAGGCCGACCCCGACTTCGACTTCGAGCAGGAGCTCGACGACTTCATCCTGCGTGCCCAGCGCACGGCGTTCGGCCCGTCGACCCAGGCGATCATCGACGAGGCCGTCTCGCGCGACATCCCCTGGATCCGGCTGAACAAGCACTCGCTGGTGCAGCTCGGACAGGGCGTCCACGCCAAGCGCATCCGCGCGACGATGACCTCCGAGACCAGCTCGATCGCGGTCGACATCGCCTCTGACAAGGACCTCACCACCCGCCTGCTCGGCGCGGCCGGGCTGCCGGTGCCAAAGCAGGACTCCGTGCGTACGGCGGACCAGGCGGCCAGCGTCGCCAAGAGGATCGGCTTCCCCGTGGTCATCAAGCCGCTGGACGGCAACCACGGTCGCGGCGTGTGCCTGGACCTCCAGAGCGAGGACGACGTACGTGAGGCCTTCCCGATCGCCAAGGAGCAGTCACGCCGCGGCTGGGTGATCGTCGAGTCGTTCATCACCGGCAAGGACTACCGGTGCCTGATCATCGACGGGAAGATGGCCGCGATCGCCGAGCGGGTGCCCGCCCACGTGATCGGCGACGGCTCCAGCAGCGTGCAGGCGCTCGTCGACCTCACCAACGCCGACCCTCGACGCGGAGTCGGCCACGAGAAGATCCTCACTCGCATCAAGGTCGACGAGGCTGCCGAGGAGATTCTCGCCGACCAGGGCCACACTCTCGACTCGGTGCCCGACGAGGGCGAGATGGTCAAGCTCGCCCTGACCGGCAACATGTCGACCGGTGGCATCTCGATCGACCGCACCTTCGAGGCCCATCCGGAGAACGCCGAGATCGCCGAGGAGGCCGCCCGCATGGTCGGGCTGGACATCGCCGGCATCGACTTCATCTGCCCCGACATCACCCAGCCGGTGCGCGAGACCGGCGGCGCGATCTGCGAGGTCAACGCCGCGCCTGGCTTCCGGATGCACACGCACCCGACGATCGGTGAGCCGCAGTTCATCTCCAAGCCGGTCGTGGACATGCTGTTCCCGCCTGGCGCACCCAGCCGGATCCCGATCGTCGCCGTGACCGGCACCAACGGCAAGACGACCACCAGCCGGATGATCAGCCACATCTTCAAGGGCATGGGCAACAAGGTGGGGATGACCTCCACCGACGGCGTCGTTATCGACGAGCGACTGCTGATCCGCGCCGACGCGTCCGGCCCCCGAAGCGCCCGGATGGTGCTGCAGAACCCTCGGGTCGACTTCGCCGTCTTCGAGGTGGCCCGCGGCGGGATCCTGCGCGAGGGCCTCGGCTACGAACGCAACGACGTCGCCGTGGTGCTCAACGTGCAGCCCGACCACCTCGGCCTGCGCGGCATCGACACGGTCGAGCAGCTGGCGGACGTCAAGGCAGTCCTCGTGGAGGCGGTCCCTCGTGACGGACACGCAGTCCTGAACGCCGACGACCCGCTCGTACGCGAGATGCGCCGCCGCTGCTCGGGCCAGGTCGTGTGGTTCTCGATGGCCGAGCCCGGCTCCGAGGAGCGCGACATGATCGACGCGCACTGCCGCCGTGGCGGCAAGGCGCTCGTGCTCCAGCCGACCGAGCGCGGCGAGATGATCGTCGTACGCCATGGTGCGCGGGACATGCAATTGGCCTTCACACATTTGTTGCCCGCCACCTTCTCCGGTCGGGCACGGATGAACGTGCAGAACTCGCTGGCCGCCGCAGCCGCTGCGTTCGCCGTCGGTGCCCCGCTGCACGACATCCGCCAGGGACTGCGCACCTTCTCGACGAGCTACTACCTCTCTCCCGGACGCCTCAACGAGATCGAGGTCAACGGGGTCAACGTGATCGTCGACTACTGCCACAACGCCCCCGGCATGAAGGCACTAGGGGACTTCGTGGACCGGCTCGGTGAGGGGCTCGACTCCGGGAGCGAGCTCGGCAAGCCGTCGCGCATCGGGGTCATCGCCACTGCGGGCGACCGTCGGGACGAGGACATGCGCGAGCTGGGCGAGGTCGCTGCAGAGCACTTCGACGTGGTGATCGTCCGTGAGGACGTGGCGCTCCGGAAGCGCGCCCGCGGCGAGACCTCGGCCCTGGTGGCCGAGGGCGTACGACGCGCCATGGACAAGGGCGTCCGTTGCAAGCAGCTCGAGGTGATCCACGACGAGATCAAGGCGGTGCACCACGCGATGAGCCGCGCCAATCGCGGCGACCTGCTGGTGGTCTGCGTCGACCAGCACCCGCTGGTGATGTCCGAGCTGGAGAACTGGTCCCCGATGGCCCAGGCCGGCGCATCAGCCGGTGGGGACGACACCCCTGTGGCGGACCCGGACTACACGCCGCCGTCGGAGGCCTGAGACTTCTTCGCGCTCTTCTTGGCCGTCTTCTTCACGGCCTTCTTGGCGGCATCCTTCTCAGCGGTCGCTGCCGCAGACCGGCGGCGCTTGAGCCTGACCCACAGCTGCCCTCGTCCGCTGGAGCCCGTGACGGTCTTCGTCTCGACGAAGGGCTGCGCCTTGACCAGGTCGCTGAGCTTGGCGAAACCGTAGGTGCGCGCGTCGAACGAGGGGTCAGTGCGATTCAGGTGGTTGCCGAGGGCTCCCAGCGAGGACCAGTCGTCATCGTCGGAGTCGACCTTGTTGAGGGCCTTGGTCAGCACGCTCTGGATCGGGCGTGGCTGGTCCTCCTTCGCCGGTTCCGGTGCTGGGGCCTCGGCGGTCTCCGCCGTCAGCACCTCGAGGAACACGAACTTCTCGCACGCCTCCACGAACGCCTTCGGCGTCTTGCGCTGACCTACCCCGATCACCCGCTTGCCCGACTCACGCAGCCGGGTCGCCAGCGGGGTGAAGTCGCTGTCGCTGGAGACGATCGCGAAGCCCTCGACGTTGCCCGAGTAGAGCAGGTCCATCGCGTCGATGATCAGTGCCGAGTCAGTTGCGTTCTTGCCCGCGGTGTAGGCGAACTGCTGCTGTGGGGAGATGGCGTTGGCGAGGAGGTGGTCCTTCCAGCCGTTGAGGTGCTGGTTGGTCCAGTCGCCGTACGCGCGCTTGACCGTGAGCGTCCCGTAGCCGGCCAGCTCCTCGAACATCTCCTTGATCAGCTTCGGCGAGGTGTTGTCGGCGTCGATCAGGACCGCGAGGCGGCTGTTGTCGTCGGTCATGCGTGATGGCTCTCCTCGATTGGCGGGCGGCCGGTCTCGCTGAGCCGGCCCACCTCGTGCAGACCGAACCATGACACCACACCACCGACCACGAGCATTGCAGCCGAGAGCAGGACGGCGCTGTGGTACCCAGCCGTGAGCGCGACGGGGTCGCGATAGTCCTCGCCGGTCAGGCCGACGAGCGAGGGCAGCGCAGCGACCGCGAGCAGGCTTCCGGCGCGGGCGACGGCGTTGTTGACGCCGCTGGCGACCCCGGCGTGGTTCCCGGGTACGGCGGCGAGCACGGCCACGGTCAGGGGCGAGACCAGGGATGCGAGACCGAGCGCGAACACGGTGATGCCCGGGAAGACGTCCGTCCAGTACGACGCGTCGGCATCCACGCCGCTCAGCAGAAACGCACCCAGCGCACAGACAAGCGGACCGACAGTCATCGGGAACCGCGGGCCGGTTCTGGCGGCTATCACCGAGGCGCGTGACGAGAGCAGCAGCATCACGATCGGGACGGGCAGGGTGGCCACACCGGCGGCGATGGCGTCGTACTCCGCCGTCACCTGGAGCTGGAGGACCAGGAAGAACAGCACGGCCCCGAGGGCGCCGTACACCAGCAACGTCATCAGGTTGGCCGCGCTGAACGTCCGCGACCGGAACATCGACATCGGGGCCATCGCCCCCGGCCGCTTCTCGAGTACGACGAACACCGCCATCGCCACGACGCTGACCACCACACCGAGCACGATCACGGGGAGCGGCAGGTCACGCCAGGACGTGAGCAGGTAGGTCGACATGCCCAGCGCCACCACCCCGGTAAGAGCGCCCCTGTAGTCGAAGTGCCGCGGGGCGTCCTTGTCGAGCGACTCGGGCATCCGCGTACCGAGCAGCAGCACGATGGCGCACAACGGCAGGTTGATCGCGAAGACCCAGCGCCAGCCGGCATGTTCCACCAGGAACCCGCCGAGGAAGGGGCCGACGGCCACGGCGATGCCGGCCATGCCCGCCCAGGAGCCGATCGCAGCCGGTCGGTCCTCCTTGCGGAAGGACGACTGGATGATTGCCAGGGCTCCGGGCACGAGCAACGCAGCGGCGACGCCCTGGATCACCCGGAAGGCGATCAGCTGCAGGGGCGACTGGGCGAAGGCGCACAGCGCGCTCCCGAGCGCGAACCCCGCGACGCCGATCAGATAGGTGTGCCGCCGGCCCCATCTGTCTCCCAGGGCACCGCCGACCAGGATCAGCGACGCGAGGCTCAGCAGGTAGCCGTTGGACACCCACTGGAGCTCCGCGAGCGAGGCGCCGAGATCGGTGCCGATGCGCCGCAGGGCGATGTTCACGACCGTGCCGTCGAGAAGCGCGATGCCGGTCCCGAGAGTCAGCGTGAAGAGGGTGAGGCGGCCGCGCGCGGAGCGCTTGGCCAGGAGCCCGTCGTCCGGCTCGTTCGGTGCGGTCTGGTCAGTCCCTGCCGGCGGCACGCTGGACCTTCGACCGCAGCTGCTCCGGGGTGTCGGGCGTGGCCCCCTGCGAGGACAGCCAGTCGTAGACCTGCTGGCGCTCCGCGTGGCACATCAGCCCGACCACGTCGCCGGGCTCGGCGATCTTGAGCAGCGCCTGGAGCGAGTCGAGCTCGGTCGGGTAGGCCTCGATGTCGGTGACGCCGACTCGTTCCGCGCCGACGCGCAGGAACCCCTCGAGCTCCTCGAGGGTGCGCCCACGCAGGTACTGCTCCTTGTGACCGATGACCACGACGTCGGCGTCGCGGGCGGCGATCTCGCCAAGCATCTCCAGCAGGTCGTCCTGCCGGTCCCCGACCGCACCCAGCCCGAGGAGGAGCCGGCGACCGGGTGCGCGGACGCCGCGCATGATCTCGATCAGCGCCTCGAGCCCGGCCTCGTTGTGGGCCAGGTCCATCACCACGGAGACCTCCCCGAACGTGAAGATGTTCATCCGGCCGGGGTTGTGCTCGGCGTCGGGCAGGAAGGATCGCAGCCCCGCGATCACGTACCCCCGATCGATGCCTGCCGCCAGTGCGGCCGAAGCCGCTGCCAGCGCGTTCTCGACGTTGAACCGCGACAGGCCGCTGAGGGTCATGGGCACGTCGACCACCTCGACGAGCGCGTCGGCCCGGCTGTCCTCGAGGACGGTGATCCAGCCATCGATGATCGTGGTCGCGCGGCCGTGGGCGTTGAGCACCTCGCGAAGTCCCGGAGAGTCGAAGTCGCGGGAGAACACCCACGGACGGGCAGGTGTGGTCAGCCGCATGGCGAAGACGCGGGGGTCGTCGGCGTTGAGCACCGCCCAGCCGGACTTCTTGGTGATCCGCGGGACCACGCCCTTCACCTCGGCCAGCTGGTCGACGGTGTCGATGCCCTGGTGACCGAGGTGGTCGGCGGTCACGTTGGTGACCACCGAGACGTCGTTGCTGACCAGGCCGATGCCCTTGAGCAGGATGCCCCCGCGCGCGGTCTCGGTCACGGCAAAGTCGACCTCGCGGTGCGCGAGTACTCGTCCCGCCCCTGACGGTCCCGAGTAGTCGCCTTCCTCGACCTGGACGCCGTCGACGTAGATGCCGTCGGTGTTGGACCAGCCGACCAGGTGGCCGGCCTCGCGGGCGATGTGCGCGATCATCCGTGAGGTCGTCGTCTTGCCGTTGGTGCCGGTGACCGCGACCACGGGCACCTTGGGCCGGATCGTGGTAGGGCCAGGCCCCCGTTCGGCCGCGGAGACGTGCCGTGCGGCGTCCTCGACCAGGGTGCCGACGTCGGTGGTGCCGAGACCGTCGATGACCGAGGCGACGGCCTCGCCCAGGGCGCGCGCGCGGTTGCGGTCACGCCACGGGTACGCGACCACGATGCGTTCCGGCTGGGAGGTGGGTCGCACGCGTACGCCGAGGCGGGTGGTGCCCGACTCGGCGGCCACCCGTCGGACGAGACGGGTCACCAGCCGTGCGAGCGAGCGCTGACGGAAGCCGCTCATCGGTGCATCGGCACGCAGCGCGTTGATGCCGAGACGTTCGGCGAGGCGGCGTATGTCGGGTTCGGGTGCCTGGGCCAGAGCGGTGACGTCGAGGGTGAGCTTTATGGCGGCTCGAGGGAAGTAGAGGTTGGGGCCCTCGAGGACCCTCAGCTCGACCAGGGCGGTCACCCGGTCAGACATGGGCGATCAGTCATCCTCGAGGCGGAACCCGACCTTGAGCCCGACCTGGAAGTGCTCCACGTGGCCCTCCTTGACCTGTCCGCGCACCTGGGTCATCTCGAACCAGTCGACGTGACGCAGTGTGAGGGCGGCCCGCTCGACGGCATTGCGGATCGCCTGGTCGATCCCGTCGGGAGAGGTGCCGACGATCTCGGTGACGCGGTAGGTGCGGTTGGACACGGCGTACTCCTGGGGCTCGCGTGGTTGTGGACTGGTCAAGAATGCCATGACCGGGTCCGCCCCGGTTCGGGGCGCCGGGCGGCCGACGTAGGCTGGCAGACGTGGCCACCTCCCGCCGGGCGCGACGCGAGACCGCACCGGTTCGAATCACGACCGCGCCGACCAGTCACCACGACGACATCGTTCGTCGTCGGCGTCGCTACCTCATTTCCATGGCGATTCGCACCGTGTGCTTCATCGGTGCCGTCGTGGCGGACGGATGGTTGCGGTGGGTGCTCGTGGTCGCGGCGTTCATCCTTCCGTATGTGGCCGTGATCATGGCCAACGCCGCGAGTCCTCGCATCGAAGGTGCCGATCTGATCCAGCCCGACTCCGGCCGCCGGGAGCTGGGCGGGTGACAGAGCTGCCCGAGGGGCCCGACCTCTGCTCAGCGCGCGGTTGTCAGGCCCCGGCCACCCACGAGCTGCGCTGGAACAACCCCAAGTTGCACACGCCCGATCGCCGGAAGGTGTGGCTGGCCTGCGACGAGCACCGCGAGAGCCTCGCCGACTTCCTCTCAGCCCGGAACTTCCTCAAGGACGTCGTGCCGCATTCGTGAGGGTCACGTTGGGCGCGACCTGCGGTGGGCTCAGCGTCAGTCGGTCGTAGGCCGGAACGGTTGCTTCTCGAGGACCCCTCCGGGGCGGACCGTCACCGCTGTGGCTTGGGGGATCTCGTCCCAGACGCCGGGCAGGTCGGAGAACGGCTCCGAGACGATCAGCCGGTCGTTCTCGGTCAGGCGCTGCAGGCGAGCGTTGTCGGGGTAGAGGTGCCTGACCGCGTCCGCGTCTGCCGAGGCGAACAGCGAGCGAGCGTCACCGCCGCTGGCGTAGCGAACCGCCCACAGGCTCTCGCCATCCGATACGCCGAAGCTCGCCTGGACGGCGTTCGTGATGCCGTGCCGGCGGCCGGTCTCCTCGATCAGACCGACGGTTCGTTCGAGCGCGCCGATCGAATTCTCTGCGAGCCCGAGGGTCAGTGCGAGGTGGAAGACCACCTCGGTGTCGGTCGAACCCTGCACGTCGGCGAACCGCTCGGGGTCGATCGCCAGCATCAGGTCACGCCGAAGCAGGTGGAAGTCGGCAATGAAGCCGTTGTGCACGAACAGCCAGTTGCCACTGCGAAACGGGTGGCAGTTGGTCTCCTGGATGGGCGAGCCGATCGCGGCCCGCACATGTGTCATGAACAGCGGCGACTCGACATGCGCGGCCAGCTCGCGAAGGTTGGCGTCGCCCCAGGCGGGCGAGACGCTGCGATAGACGCCAGGTCCCTCGCCGGTCCCGTACCAGCCGAGTCCGAACCCGTCGCCGTTGGTGGGCTCTGCCCCCATGCGCGCATGCAGGCTCTGATCCACGATCCCGTGCGGACTCTTGAACAACAGCTCTTCGATCAGCACCGGTTGGCCGAGCCACGCCATCCAACGGCACATCGGCAAACCTCCCGGGGCTCGAGCGTGGTCTCACCTTCTCGGTGCCGACCCTCGGCCCGCTTCACCCACGGCAGGTGAAGCGGAGCCAATCCGCGGTTCCTAGCGTGGGTCATATGCTGATCGAGGATTACGGGTTGATCGGTGACATGCAATCGGCCGCGCTGGTCGGTCAGAACGGATCCGTGGACTGGTTGTGCCTCCCGCGCTTCGACTCCGCGTCCGTCTTCGCGGCGCTGCTCGGGGACGAGCGACACGGTCGCTGGCTACTGGCCCCGGCGGTCGAGGTGCGCGAGACGTCTCGCCGCTACCGCCCCGGCACGCTCGTGCTCGAGACGGATTTCGAGACGGCGGACGGCGCCGTCCGGGTGATCGACTTCATGCCGCGACACAGTGGAGGGCCCCCGCGCCTGATACGCGTCGTCCAGGGGCTACGCGGCTGCGTCCCCATGCGGATGGAGCTCGCCCTGCGGCCCGACTACGCGTCCATCAAGCCTTGGGTCGAGCTGGTGCCGGACGGGGCGTCTGCCGCCGCCGGGCCGGACGCGTTTCACCTCAGCACTCCGTTGCCGCTGGAAGTCGAGGACGGCAGCACTGCCGCGGAGTTCGTGGCCCTCGAGGGTGCTCGCGAGCGGCTGACCCTGACCTGGCACCTCTCCTACGAGGCGGCGCCGCCCGTAGAGGATGCCGACTCTGCTCTCGCCCGAACCGAGGCATGGTGGCGCGAGTGGTCCGGGCGCTCCAGCTACGAGGGCGCGTACCGCGACGAGGTGGTTGGCTCGCTCATCGCGCTCAAGGCGATGACGTCGGAAACCACCGGAGCGCTGATCGCCGCGCCCACGACGTCATTGCCGGAAGATCTCGGCGGCGCCCGGAACTGGGACTACCGGTATTGCTGGCTGCGCGACTCGGTGCTCGCGCTGGAGGCGCTTCTGACGGCCGGGTACACCGAGGAGGCGCTGGCATTTCGGGACTATCTCCTGCGGGTGGCGACCGGGGACCCCACGAAGCTCCAGATCATGTACGGGATCGGGGGCGAGCGGCGCTTGACCGAGTTCGAGCTCGACGAGCTGCCCGGCTATGAGGGCTCGAGACCCGTGCGCGTGGGTAACGCGGCGTCCGAGCAGTTCCAGCTGGACGTGTACGGCGAGGTCGCCGGAGTGATGTTCCTGGGCACCGAGCTAGTCGGCCACATCGACAAGCTCCTGTGGCCGCGGTGGCGTGCGGCCATCGAGTATGTCGAGACGATCTGGGGCAAGCCCGACGACGGCATCTGGGAAGCTCGCGGCCCTCAGCGGCACTACACCTACTCCAAGGTCATGGCCTGGGTCGTGTTCGACCGCGGCGTGCGGCTCGCGGAGCGCTTCGACCTGGAGGCGCCCCTGGACCGCTGGAGGGCCATCCGGGACGAGATCCACCGCGAGGTCTGCGAGCAGGGCTACGACCCCGAGCGGCGTACCTTCACGCAGTACTACGGATCGACGGAGCTCGACGCGAGCGTTCTCAACATCCCCCTCGTCGGCTTCCTCCCGGGCGACGACGAGCGCGTCACCGGGACCATCGATGCGGTCTCGCGCGAGCTGGGTCGCGATGGCTTCGTCTCGCGCTACTCAACCGCCCAGACGGACGACGGGCTGCCGGGCGACGAGGGCCAGTTCCTCGCCTGCTCCTTCTGGCTCGTGACCGCCCTCGCGCTGAACGGCCGCGCGGACGAGGCGCGATCGCTGTTCGAGCGGCTCATCGGTCTCAGCAACGACCTCGGTCTGCTGGCGGAGGAGTACGACGTCGGCCGACAGCGGCAGGTCGGCAATTTCCCACAGGCATTCAGCCACCTCACGCTGATCCTCGCGGCCCGTGCGATCACCACAGCCGAGCAGGAAGCCGGTGCAGAGGTCGCTTGAGCGGCACGCCAAAATCGTCAGGGCCGGCGACGAGCTCGACCTCCCGGTGGCGGCGTTCCCGAGCTAGGAGCCCGACGATGCGACCGCTTCGACGATATCCAGAACGGCGGCCCTGAGTCGGTCACCTTGCCCGGCACGGAAGAGCTGGAGGCTGACCGGGCTGGCGAATGTCCCGATGAAGAGCATCTGCGCCTGTAGTTCGGCGTCGACGATTCCGGGTCGTAGCTCGCGGAGCAGCTCGGCGATGTGCCGATACCAGAATGCGTGGAAGTCTTCGGCGCGCGGGTCGGGTTCAGTGATGGAGTACGCCGCGTAGAGCTCGAAGTTGTCGACGGCGAAATCTGCCCACGCGGCGAAGAAGGCGAGCAGCCGCTCTCGTGCCGGCGCACCTGGCCCGAGCGGAGGTTCACCAGAGATGACCGACTGGCGCAGCGTATCGGCGCGGTTCATGACCAGCTCGCGCAGCAGTCCGGCACGGTTGCCGAATCGGTGGAATACGGTGCCCTTGCCGACGCCGGCCGCAGCGGCAATCTGTTCGATCGACACGTTGTCTGCGCGACCTTCCGCCAGCAGTTTCCCGGCGGCGTCGAGGATGGCCTGGCGGTTGCGGGCGGCGTCGGCCCGTTCGGTTCGCGGGTGGTCGGCAGTCACCGCGACTCCTTCGTTCTCTGGTTCGTCGACAACTTGACCTTCGGTCCACATTGTCGCACACTGATTTCTGGACCAGCGGTCCAGATAGCACTCGGACACAACAAGTTTTCGTTCTCAGGGAGAAGAGTGGAATGCGCGACCGAATGACGGTGGTGAAGCCCGATGATCCGCGGTACCGGGACCTGCAGCTACGGGGGAAGAACCGACGCTTTGTCGGGTCACCGGACAGCGTGGTCGTCGCGCGCGATGCATGCGACGTGGTGGATGCCGTCGAAACCGCGGTCACTGCCGGACAGAAGGTCGCGATGCGCAGCGGTGGGCACTGCATGGAAGGGTTTGTCGACGATCCCGCGATCGAGTGCGTGATCGACCTCGCCGGGATGGATTCGGTGTACTACGACTCGGAGCGGCGTGCGTTCGCAGTGGAGGCCGGCGCCACGTTCGGCCGGGTGTATCAAGCCCTCGACATGGGTTGGGGCGTGACCCTTCCCGGCAGCACCTGTCCCGATGTCGGAGTTGGCGGCCACGTCATCGGCAACGGATTCGGGGCGCTGTCACGGAGGTACGGCTGCGTCGCCGATCACCTGTACGCGGTCGAGACAGTCGTGGTCACAGCGGACGGCCAGGCGAAGCAGGTGATCGCTACCCGGGACCCGGGAGACCCAAATCGCGACCTGTGGTGGGCCCACACCGGAGGCGGAGGCGGGAACTTCGGCGTCGCCACGAAATTCTGGTTCCGGAGCCGTGATGCCGAGACTGACGATCCCGCGCTCTTGTTGCCGAAACGGCCTTCCGGGTACACCGCGGCCTCCGTCGTCTGGAACTGGGCGGACCTGAACGAGGATGCCTTCACCACACTCGTCGAGAACTTCACCGGCTGGTGCGAACGAAACAGTTCCCCCGAGAGTCCCGCGTCGGCCATCTGGGGGACGCTGGTCGCGTTCCGCAAGGAATTCGGTGTCGTCATGCTGGCGGGCCAGATCGACCCGGGGCAGCCGCAGAGCCGCGAATCACTCGACACGTACTTCGCCGAGGTGACCGCGAACGTCCCCAACGGCACCAAGTCGACCCGAAACGACGAGCCGTGGCTCTACAACACGGTCAACCTTCCGGACACGTCCGATGCGTTGGGACTACCGGCGACGCAGCTCCGTTCGAAAGCCAAAGGCGCATACCTGCGCGCGCCGCTGGACGCGGCGCAGACCGGGACGGCCTTCGACTACTTGACCAACGATCGCTACGACTGGCGGGGCAGCGCCATCGTGCTCGTCACCTGGGGCGGACAGATCAACGCACTGGACCCGCACGACACTGCGTTCGCACACAGAGACTCCACACTGCTGCTGTCGGTCGGCAGCTTCTGGGACAAGCCCGATGAGGACGACAAGCATCTCAACTGGGTCCGAAGTTTCTACCGGGACCTGTTCACAACCACTGGCGGCGTGCCCGTACCGGACGATCGGACGAGCGGTTGCTACGTCAATTGGCCGGACCCTGATCTCAAGGACGAGAAGTGGAACCAGTCAACGACGCCCTGGTCCGAGCTGTACTACCGGGACAACTATCCAAAGCTCCAAGCGACAAAGCGCCGGTGGGATCCCGGCGACATCTTCAACCATGCGCTGTCGATCGATCCCAGCAACGTCTGACGGCTCCGACACCTCGGCGACTGATGACCACCGGGAACGATGCTCAGTGGGCGGAAACGCTCACCCTCTGGCAAGCCCTCGACCTCACCTTGGCGTTGCGCAACGCTGCCTTCGCCGCTGAGCGCCTGGAAGAGTCGAACCAAACCCCCGTGGTTCTGACCTCGGTCAATTGTGGCGACCGACTGCTGCACGTGGGAATTGGACGGTCTGGTGAGACCGGCGAGGTCCTCGTGTACCTCAGCCACACGAAGTCGTAGTCCGAGTCGCTGCGCGCTCTCGGTGGTTGAGGAGCGGGCGCATACCTCGGTGGTTGAGGAGCGTCAGACAGCGCTTGTCCTGAGGAGGTCGCGCAGCGACCGTCTCGAAGGGAGCGTCTCGAAACCACGTGCTCACTGGGGTTGCTGCACTGCAGCACCTCACCGGGTTTCGAGACGCGTCACCCGTCCCCTCCTTCGTCGGGTCCGGGTCGACGCTCCTCAACCTCGGCCATTCACGGCGGCTTCGCTTCGCTTCAGCCGCCTATGGCCGACATAGGGCGAGTGGGTTGGAGGAAGGTCTTGTCGTCGATGCCGTGGCCCGGGCGCTTGGTCATCATCGCCAGGCGCCACTGGTCCGCGATCTCCTCGTCGGTGGCGTCGCCGCGGAGGGCACGCCTGAGGTCGGACTCCTCCCGGGCGAAGAGACAGTTGCGGACCTGCCCGTCGGCGGTGAGACGTACCCGGTCGCAGTCGCCGCAGAACGGTCGCGTCACCGAGGCGATCACGCCGACCGTGGCCGGTCCACCGTCGACCAGAAACGTCTCGGCGGGGGCACTCCCCCGGTGCTCGGGATCCGGGGTCAGGGTGAACTCGGGCTCGAGGAACGCGAAGATCTCCTCTGCCGTGACCATCCCCTCGCGCGACCAGCCGTGCTGGGCGTCGAGCGGCATCTGCTCGATGAACCGCAGCTGGTAGCCCTCGTCGAGGCACCAGCGCAACAGCTCGGGGGCGTGCGCGTCGTTGATCCCGCGCATCAGCACCGCGTTGATCTTGATCGGACCCAGACCCGCACTCTTGGCTGCCTCGAGACCGTCGAGCACGTCCTGCAGCCGGTCCCGGCGAGTGATCTGGTGGAACTGGTCACTCCGGATGGTGTCGAGGCTGACGTTCACCCGGTCGAGGCCGGCGGCAGCCAGCGTGGCCGCGGTGCGCGAGAGCCCGAGCGCGTTGGTGGTCAGCGAGACTTCCGGTGTCGGCTGCAGCGCCTTGGTGCGCTCGACGATCTGAGCGAGCCCGCGGCGCAGCAACGGCTCGCCACCGGTGAAGCGGACCTCGCGGATACCGAGGTGCTCCACTCCGATGCGCACCAGGCGGACGACCTCGTCGTCGGTGAGGGTCTCCTCCGTGGGCAGCCAGTCGAGGCCCTCTGCGGGCATGCAATAGCTGCAGCGCAGGTTGCACCGGTCGGTCAGCGAGACACGTAGATCCGTGGCGACACGTCCATACGTGTCAGCCAGTCCCGAGGTAGGTGTCGAAGTGCTCACCCGACCAGTCTAGGGAGTACCGCAACGAACTACCTTTGCGGCGTGGGATTCCTGCTGAGCCGCCGCTGGGTGCTGTTCGCCGTCACGGTGGCGCTGCTCGCCTGGGGAGCCTCCCAGCTGGGCCAGTGGCAGTTCCATCGCCTCGACGAACGCAAGGTCGAGAACCGGATCGTCGCGACCAACCTGAACGCGCCGCCGGCCCCCGTCGACGACGTGCTCTCGACCGACCGCGCCCCGTCGGCGCAGGACGAGTGGCGCAGGGTCACCATCCACGGCACCTGGGACGACCAGCACACCGTCGTACTCAAGTACCAGACCCGTGACTCGGCCGCCGGCGTCGATGTCGTCACTCCCCTGGTCACCGCAGACGGGTCGGCGGTTCTGGTCGACCGCGGCTGGATGGCCACGACGAACTCGGGCGCCAGCCGTCCGAAGCTACCGCCGGTCACCGATGGTGATGTCACCGTCACGGGATGGGTACGTCGCGACGCGACCGGGAGCGCCACCAACGTCAGCGATCTCTCGACGCGCGCCATCTCCTCCGCCCGTCTCGCCGAGGAGATGCCGTACGCGCTCTACCGTGGCTTCGTCGATCTTGCGGCCGAGAGCCCCCACCCACCGAAGACCCTCGAGCCCGTCGAGCTGCCCGACGACACCAGCAACGGACCGCACTTCTTCTACGGACTGCAGTGGTGGTTCTTCGGGGCGCTGGCTATCTTCGGCTTCTGCTACCTGCTCTGGGACGAGGTGCGCCAGCGGCGCACGCCACGACGTGACCGAGGTCCCTCAGAGCGCCCGGAGCATGCCGCCGTCCACGGGCAGCATGGCTCCGCTGACGAATGATGAGGCCGGACTGAGCAGGAAGGCTGCCGCCGCGGCGAACTCCTCCGGACGCCCGTCGCGTCCGAGCGGGATCCCGGCGATTGCCTTGGCCTTCGCCGCCTCCGCATCACCACTCGCCGCATCGAGCTCGTCGATCCGCTGGGTCGCGACGCGTCCAGGGAGCAGGCCGTTGACCCGGATGTCGCGCGCACCGAGCTCGTCGGCGAGGGTCTTGGCGACCATGGCCAGGCCTGGGCGCAGCCCGTTGGAGATGGCCAGGTTTCCGATCGGCGTCTTCACCGAGCTGGAGAGCACGAACGCGATCGACCCTGGGCCTTCGATGGCGCGGGCCACCTCCCGCGCCACCCGGAGGCCGCCGAGGAACACCGACTCGAAGCTGCTCGTCCAGGCCTCGTCGGGCGTGTCCATCATCGACCCGGTGGGCGGTCCGCCCACGGAGATCAGGGCGCCGTCGACCCGGCCCCAATAGTCCTTCGCAGCCCGCACGAGTCGCTCGCCCGTCCCCGGGTCGGCGTTGTCGCCCACCTGGGCCACCGCGCCTTCACCGAGCTCGGCCACCGCGGCCTCCAGACTCTCCTTGCTGCGCCCGGAGAGGAGCACGCGTGCCCCCTCGGCCGCCAGCAGGTCGGCGGTCGCGCGGCCCAGCCCGCGGGCGCCGCCAGTGACGATGTAGACGCGATCCTTCAGTCCGAGGTCCATCGCACCAACTTAGGCGAACTCAGGACACTGGGTCAGGCTGGGCCGCGTCCTCGACGAACTGGGTCCGGTAGAGGTCGGCGTAGAGCCCGCCCTCCGCGATCAGCTGCCCGTGGGTGCCGCGCTGCACGATGCGGCCGTCGTCGACAACGAGGATCTCGTCGGCGTTGCGCACGGTCGAGAGCCGGTGGGCGATGACGAGCGAGGTGCGACCCTCGAGGGCCTCGTCGAGGGCGCGTTGTACGGCGTACTCCGACTCGGAGTCGAGGTGTGCCGTCGCCTCGTCGAGTACGACGATCCCGGGAGCCTTGAGCAGCAGCCGGGCGATCGCCAACCGCTGGCGCTCACCGCCCGAGAGCCGGTAGCCGCGATCGCCGACCACGGTCTCGAGTGCATCCGGCATGCCACGCACGAGCGTCGCGATGCGGGCGGACTCCAACGCCGACCAGATCTCATCGTCTGAGGCGTCCGGGGCTGCATAGCGGAGGTTCTCGCGGATGGTGTCGTGGAACATGTGCGCGTCCTGGGTCACGTAGCCGACCGCGTCCTCGAGCGACTGCAGCGTCAGGTCGCGGACGTCCCTCCCACCGACCCGCACCACCCCGCCGGTGACGTCGTAGAGACGCGCGACCAGGTGGGTGATCGTGGTCTTGCCAGCGCCGGAGGGGCCGACCAGCGCGACCATCTGTCCGGGCTCGGCAGCGAAGCTCACGCCGTGCAGCACCTGGCCCGACTCCCGGCTCTCGACGCGGGCGACCGTCTCGAGGCTCGCCAGCGAGACGTCCTCGGCCCGCGGATAGGTGAAGTCGACCCTGTCGAACTCCACGCGCGACGCCGCGCGAGACACGGACGCGGCGTCGGGCTTCTCGACCACGGTGGAGGGCAGGTCGAGGACCTCGAAGACACGGTCGAAGCTCACCAGCGCCGTCATCACGTCGACGCGGACGTTGGACAGTCCCTGGAGGGGCCCGAGCAGACGCAGCAGCAGGGTGGCGAGCGCGGTGAGCGTCCCGATCGTGAGCGTGCCGTTGATCGCGAGGCCGCCGCCGATGCCGTAGACGAGGGCGGTTGCAAGGGCCGGGATCAGCATCATCGTCGCCATGAACACCCGCGTGACCAGGGCGATGCGGACGCCGAGGTCGCGGACGAGACCGGCCTTCTCGGCGTAGTTGGCGTCCTCCTCGTCGCGTCGACCGAAGAGCTTGAGGAGCAGGGCGCCCCCGACGTTGAAGCGCTCAGTCATCATGTTGCCGAGGTCGGCATTGCCGTCCATCTGCCGACGGGTCAGCCCGCTGATCTGGCGGCCCACCCATCGTGAGGCAAGCAGCAGGAGCGGGAAGAGAGCGAGACAGGCAAGCGTGACCTGCCAGCTCAACGCCAGCATCGTGATGCCGACGACGACCACGCTGATCGAGTTGGACACAGTGCCCGAGAGCGTCGAGGTGAACGCGCGCTGGGCGCCGATGACGTCGTTGTTGAGGCGCGACACCAGCGCGCCGGTCTGGGTGCGGGTGAAGAAGGCCAGCGACATCCGCTGCACGTGCGCGAACACCTTCGTGCGGAGGTCGAAGATCAGGCTCTCGCCGATGCGCGAGGACAGGTAGCCCGTGGCCACGCCGAGGGCCGCGTCGAAGATCGACGTCACGGCCATGCCCACCGCCGACCAGAGCACGACACTGGCGTCCTTGCCGATGACTCCGTCGTCGAGCAGGTGCTTGATCAGCAGCGGGTTGATCACGACGAGCCCGGCGTCGATGACGACGAAGAAGAGGAAGGCGGCGATCAGCGCACGATGTGGCAACGCGAATCCGACGACGCGGCGTACGGTCTCGCGCGACAGCTTCTGGTCGACCACGGAACGGTCACGCCGCGCCGAGCCGAGCATCATCCAGGGACTCATCCCACTCATGCGCGTCCCCTTCCGTTTTCTGCGCCCAGTTTCTCAGGCGCCCCCGACAAGTTCGCGGAACCGGCGAACCTGCGCTTGCCGCTCGGCCAGCCGCTGCGTGTCGAGATCCCGGTCCGCTGCCTGCTGCAGCAGCGCCTTGGTCTCCCGGACCGCCCCGGCGTTGCTGGCGAGGAGGGCCGCAACCAGGTCCGCCGTGGTCGCGTCCAGCTCGTCACGTCGTACGACGGTTGTCGCGATTCCCAGCTGACGTGCTTCCTGGGCCTCGACGTACCTCGCAGTGGCGCAGATCTCCAACGCCCGCGAAGCCCCAACAAGCTCGACGAGTGGTTTTGTTCCCGCGAGGTCGGGCACCAGCCCGAGCGCCGGCTCCTTCATGCAGAACTTCACGTCGTCGGCGACTACCCGGAGGTCGCAGGCGAGAGCCAGCTGGAAGCCGGCGCCGATGGCGTACCCGTGCACCGCGGCCACCGAGACGATCCGCGGGTCCGCGAGCCAGGTGAAGCCGCGCTGGTAGCCGTCGATGGTGTCCACGATCTTCGCGTCGGGTGCTCCCATCAGCTCGGCAATCGACTCGTCCCCCTCGATGCCGTCGGGTCCGAGGAGCCGGGTGTCGATGCCTGCGGAGAAGCAGTCCCCGGCACCCTTCACCACCACGACGCGCACCTCGTCGGGCAGCGTCGCGCCGATCGCGGCGAGGGCGTGCCACATCCGCGGCGTCTGGCTGTTGCGACGATCGGGCTTGTCGAGGGTGACGGTCAGGACGGCGCCTTCGAGGTCAACGCGCAGGCTGGCCCCAGCGAGCCCATCGGCATCGGGAAGTGTCATGCCGCGAACTCTAGGACCAACGCGGTGGTGGCACAGTACGGTGCCATGGGGCGAGGCGGCCGATGAAGGACCGCTTGGGTGCGGAAGCTGTGGTGCCGCGTTTCGTCGCTGTGCTCGGGCTCTCGCTGTGCACGGCCACCTGGGGAGCGTCGTACGTCGTCGCCAAGGACCTGCTCGCCAGGTACGACCCGCTATCCATCCTCGTGGTGCGTTTCCTGATCGGGACGGCGGTGCTTTGGGCCTTGCGGCCGCGGGCCGTCCTGCTGCTCTCCAAGGCGAGTCGTCGACATGCCGCCGTCATTGGTGTCCTGCTGGGTGGGGCCCTGGTGCCGCACTACTTCGGGGTGCGCGAGAGCTCCGCGTCGGCCGCGGCCTTTCTGATCGGCACGTTCGTCGTGATGACGCCGGTGGTCGACCGGCTTCTGTATGGCGTCCGCCCCACGCGCACGACGGCTGCCGGCTCCGTCCTCGCCCTGGCAGGGCTGGGGTTCTTCGCCGCCGGCGGAACCGTCTCGGCGATCGGCCTCGTGCTCTGCCTGACGGCGGCTGTCCTGTACGCCGTGCAGATCTCCACCCTCGGAGCGTGGGTGCCCGCTTCGAACCTCTGGGGGTTCACGACGATCACCATGGCCGCGATCACCGTGGTGGTGGCCGTTCCTGCCATCCTTCGCGGGGTCGATGTCCCGGCGTCGTCGGCTGACTGGCTCCGCGTCCTCTACCTGGCGTTCGTCGCCGGGATCCTGGCGGTCGCGCTCCAGGCGTGGGCCCAGCGGCACATCGCGGCACCGCAGGCAGCTGTCGTGCTCGTGATGGAGCCCGTGTGGGCGACCGGGCTGGCCGTGGTCTTCCTCAGCGAACCGCTGAGCCCGCAGCTGATCATCGGCGGCGCCGTCCTGCTGTTCGCCAACCTGGTGGTGGCGCGGGGATCGCGACCGCAAGCCGGGCCCAACCCCGTGGAGGGACCACTCGTCGGCGGGTCGTGATCAGGCGAGCGCCACGAGGTCGGCGTAGTCGGGGGTCCAGTGGTCCTCGACGCCGTCGGGGAGGATCAGCACGCGGTCCGGTTCCAGTGCGTGTACGGCGCCCTCGTCATGGGTCACCAGCACGATCGCGCCGGCGTACGCGCGGATGGCGGCCAACACCTCTTCCCGCGAGGCAGGGTCGAGGTTGTTGGTCGGCTCGTCGAGCAGGAGCACGTTGGCGCTGGAGACCACCAGGATCGCCAGGGCGAGCCGGGTCTTCTCGCCACCCGAGAGGACCGACGCTGGCTTGTTGGCGTCGTCGCCGGAGAACAGGAACGACCCGAGCACAGACCGGGCCTCGGTGTCGGTGAGCTGCGGCGCGGCCGCGTGCAGGTTCTGCAGCACGGTCCGCGAGGTGTCGAGGGTCTCGTGCTCCTGCGCGTAGTAGCCGATCTTCAGCCCGTGCCCGGGCGCGACGATTCCGGTGTCCGGGCGGTCGACCCCGGCGAGGATGCGCAGCAGGGTCGTCTTGCCCGCGCCGTTGAGCCCGAGGATCACCACCCGGCTGCCCTTGTCGACCGCGAGGTCGACGTCGGTGAACACCTCCAGAGAGCCGTAGGACTTCGACAGCTCGCTCGCGGTGAGCGGGGTCTTGCCGCACGGGGCGGGCGAGGGGAATTTGATCCGCGCAACGCGGTCGGCCCTTCGCTCCCCCTCCACGCCCTCGAGGAGCTTCTCGGCCCGCTTGAGCATCGACTGTGCAGCCTGTGCCTTGGTGGCCTTCGCGCGCATCTTGTTGGCCTGGTCGGTGAGGGTCTTCGCCTTGTTCTCGGCGTTCATCCGCTCCCGCTTGCGGCGCTTCTCGTCGGTCTCGCGCTGGTTCAGGTAGGACCGCCAGCCCATGTTGTAGATGTCGATCACGGCGCGGTTGGCGTCGAGGTGCAGCACCCGGTTGACCGATGCCTCCAGCAGCTCGACGTCGTGGGAGATCACCACCAGGCCGCCCTTGTGGTTGCGCAGGAACTCGCGCAGCCACCCGATCGAGTCGGCGTCGAGGTGGTTGGTGGGCTCGTCGAGCAGCAGCGTGTCCGCGCCGGAGAACAGGATGCGCGCGAGCTCGACACGGCGGCGCTGGCCACCGGAGAGGGTGCGCAGCGGCTGCCGGAGCAGGCGCTCCTCGATCCCGAGCGAGGCCGCGATCTGCGCCGCCTCGGCCTCGGCCGCGTAGCCCCCCGCGGCATGCAGCTCCGCGTCGGCGTTCTCGTAGCGGCGCATCGCTCTGTCCCGCGCGTTCGGGTCGTCGCTGCCCATCTCGGTCTCGGAGTCCCGCAGGCGGCGTACGACGTCGTCGAGGCCTCGCGCGGAGAGGATCCGGTCTCGCGAGAGCACCTCGAGGTCGCCGGTGCGTGGGTCCTGGGGCAGGTACCCGACCGAGTCCGACAAAGTGACCGTCCCGCCCGCCGGCAGCGCCTCGCCCGCGAGGATCCGCGTCAGGGTGGTCTTGCCGGCCCCGTTGCGCCCCACCAGCCCGATCCGATCGCCCGCCCCGATCCGGAACGACACGTCGCCCATCAGCAGGCGCGCGCCGGCGCGCACCTCGAGCTGGGACACAGTGATCACGACAAAAGCTTTCGCAGTTGGGATGGCGCCACCTGATGAGGGGCACCGCGGCGGGGTACGTGCACCACGCATGCCTAGTCTACGAGGCCACATGGGGACGAAAGGAACGCAGGCGATGCGGTTCAACCCGAAGGCCAGGATCGACCAGAGCCAGATCGAGACCCGGAGCGGTGGAGGCATGCGTGGCGGCGGCATGCGGCTGCCCATGCCCGGTGGTGGTGGCGGGCGGATCGGCCTCGGCACGATCGTGATCGTCATCCTGTTCGTGGTCCTCACCCAGTGCACCAATCTCGACGTCCTCGGCGACGGCTCCGGAGGCGCCAACGACTCGCCGAGTGCCAACACCTGCCAGTCCGGTGCGGACGCGAACAAGTCCGAGGAGTGCGCTGTCGACCTGTTCACCACCTCGGTGCAGAACTTCTGGTCCAAGGCCTATCCCGACCAGACCGGGAAGCCCTACGAGGTCGTGAAGACAGTGCGCTTCCAGGGCTCCACCGACTCGGGGTGCGGCTCCGCAAGCGCCGAGATGGGCCCGTTCTACTGCCCCAACGACCGGAGGGTGTATCTCGACACCACCTTCTTCGACGACATGCTCCAGGGCCAGCTCGGCGCCGCTGGCGGGCCGTTCGCGATCGGGTACGTGATCGCGCACGAGTACGGCCACCACGTCGAGGACCAGCTCGGCGTACTCGGTCAGATCCGTACGACGCGCGGGCCGAAGAGCGACGCCGTCCGCGTGGAGCTGATGGCCGACTGCCTCGCCGGCGTGTGGGCCAAGGGAGCGCTGACGACCACCGACGCGGAGGGCAACCAGATCATCACCGAGCTGAACCAGGACGACATCAAGCGAGCCATCGACGCGGCCCAGGCGGTGGGCGACGACCGGATCCAGAAGCGCACGTCGGGTCGGGTCAACACGGACTCCTTCACCCACGGCTCGGCCGCGCAGCGCGTGCGCTGGTTCAACCGAGGGATGCAGCAGGGCACCATCAAGAGCTGCGACACGTTCGCCACCGACAATCTCTGATCTTCACGAACGAGGTGCGGCCGGGCAGGCTCCTCCGACGTTGGACTGAGTTGCGATGCCGTCCTCGGTGGCATTGAGACGCCAGTGGCGGCCTCCGGCACTGAGGCAGTACGCATAGCCACCGGCCCGCGACTGTGAGTCGGTACTGAGTCGGGGATCTGGACTGTTGCCGTACCAGTCGAGGTGGATGCCGGGTCGCACATCGACGGTGTTGGTCACGGTGGTCGAAGACCCGACGAGCACGACGGCGTACTGGCGCAGGTGGATCTCGCGCGGGTACTCGGCGTGCTCGCGGTGAAAGCGCTGCACCTCGTTCGTGATGCCGATACCCGCTCGTTGCAGAGCGGCGTCCGCCTGCCTCGCCTCGCGCCAGTTGAAAGCAACCGCAGCACCGACGATGAGCACCACGATCAGGGCCCCGGCGACCAAACCCTTCGTCTGCTTCGTGCGGGCCATCAGCTCTCATTCGTCGTTTTGTCGGAAGTATGTTGGATTGTCCCCCACGCGAGGTGACGTCGTGGGCTTTCAGCACGGCCCGCTCCCCCGTCACCTGCGTGGCGCCAACTTGGTCACCGATGGCGGCGGGTCGGCGGTGCTCTCGGGTGGCAGATGCCAACCTGAGGTATGGCTCTCGACGACATCCATCGACATCATCTGCGCCGCTGCGTCGAGCTGGCGCGCGAGGCCCTCGAGGCGGGGGACGATCCGTTCGGGTCGGTCCTGGTGGGGCCGGGCGGGAGCGTGCTGGCCGAGCGACGCAACCAGGAGCGGACCGGGCAGCCCCTCGCGCACCCTGAGTACGACCTCGCCCTCTGGGCAGGTGAGGAGCTCTCACCCGAGGTACGCGCGGGCTCGACCGTCTACACCTCCGGTGAGCACTGCGCGATGTGTTCGGCCGCGCACGGGTGGGTCGGTCTCGGCCCGATCGTTTACGCCGTGTCTTCTCACCAGCTCGATGAGTGGCGCAGCGGGTGGGGCGCTGGTCCTTCGCCGGTGGTGACGCTCGGCGTCAACCAGGTCGTGCCGGGTGTCCCGGTCCTCGGCCCGGACCCGGAGCTGGAGGACGAGATGCGGGAGCTGCACCGGCGCGCGTTCGAGCGAGGCTGAGCGGGTCGTCGTACGACCCACGTCGTCACACCATTCACAGCTGCACTCAAAACTGGCGAGTTGCGATCGAAGTTTCATTCGCATCGTGCCAGTTTCACAACACGTGTTGTGAAACCGACCGCGCTTGTGACCGTCCAGTACTCACCCGTGTCGCGGTCCCGTCCGCAACGTGGGCAACAATGACTGCCATGTCAGTGCACATCGAGCCGTCCCTTCACGACCCGAGCCAGCTGGCCGACCTCCGCGAGCAGGTGTTGGAACGGGGTGAGGGGCTCAGCGAGGAGCAGATCCTCTCGGTGCTCACCTCGCCGGACGAGCTGCTGCCCGACCTGCTCGAGCTCGCGCACGCCGTACGCATGAAGTGGTGTGGTCCAGAGGTCGAGGTCGAGGGCATCGTGTCGCTCAAGACCGGTGGCTGCCCCGAGGACTGCCACTTCTGCAGCCAGAGCGGACAGTTCACCTCGCCGGTGCGGTCCGTGTGGCTGAACGTCCCCGAGCTGGTCAAGGCGGCCGAGCAGACCGCGGCCACGGGCGCCAGCGAGTTCTGCATCGTTGCCGCCGTACGCGGGCCCGACGAGCGGCTGATGAGCCAGATGCGCGAGGGCGTGAAGGCCATCAAGGAGGCCGTCGACATCGAGGTGGCCGCCTCGCTCGGGATGCTCACCCAGGAGCAGGTCGACGACCTGGTCTCGATGGGGGTGCACCGCTACAACCACAACCTCGAAGCCGCTCGCTCCTACTTCCCCAGCGTGGTGACCACGCACTCCTGGGAGGAGCGCTGGGACACCTGCGAGATGGTCCGCAACTCGGGCATGGAGCTGTGCTGCGGCTGTCTGGTCGGCATGGGCGAGACCGTGGAGCAGCGGGCGGAGCTGGCCGCACAGCTCGCCGAGCTCCAGCCCGACGAGGTGCCGCTGAACTTCCTCAACCCCCGCCCGGGCACACCCTTCGGTGACCTTCCGCTGATGGACAGCAAGGACGCGCTGCGCACGATCGCGGCGTTCCGCCTGGCCATGCCGCGCACCATCCTCCGGTACGCCGGCGGCCGCGAGCTCACCCTCGGCGACCTCGGCACCCGCGACGGCCTGATGGGCGGCATCAACGCCGTGATCGTGGGCAACTACCTGACCACGCTGGGTCGCGACCCGGACGAGGACCTTGCGCTGCTCGACGACCTCAAGATGCCGATCAAGGCGCTGAGTGAGCAGATCTGAGGCCATGACCGAGGCGGGGTACTGCGGACACTGTGGCCGCTCCCTCGCGGAGGGCGGTCACGAGGTGTGCGAGGCGCGGCTGCAGCTGGAGCCGCCGAGGTACTGCGCGCACTGCCGCCGCCGGATGGTCGTGCAGGTCACCCCGCGCACCTGGACCGCGACCTGTGTCGAGCACGGGACTGTTCAAGGTGGTTGAGGAGCGAGCTCTGCGAGCGTCTCGAAACCACGATGACCTCCTCGACTGGGACCGGACGCACCTGTGGCACCCGTACTCCTCGGCGACCCGACCCACGCTGGTCCAGGAGGTCGTCTCGGCGTCGGGCGTGCGGCTCAGGCTCCGCCGAGACGGCCGCGAGGTCGAGGTCGTGGACGCCATGAGCTCGTGGTGGTGCGCGATCCACGGGTACGCCGTGCCCGAGCTCGACGCGGCCGTGCGCGACCAGGTCGGCCGGATGAGCCACGTGATGTTCGGGGGGCTGACCCACGAGCCGGCGGTGCAGCTCGGACGCAAATTGGTCGAGCTGTCCGGGCTCCCGCATGTCTTCCTCGCCGACTCCGGGTCGGTCTCGGTCGAGGTCGCGATGAAGATGGCCTGGCAGGCGCAGGCCGGCACCGGACGCACGCGATTCTTCACGATCCGCGGCGGCTACCACGGCGACACGTTCTCGCCGATGAGCGTCTGCGATCCCGAGGGTGGCATGCACAGCATGTACGCCGGCATCGTCCCTGAGCACGTCTTCGCCCCGCTGCCACCACGCGACGACCCCATGGCCGAGGACCAGGAGACTCGTGATGCAGCGTTCACTGCCTGGGCCGATCTCGTCGCCGACCTGTTCGAGCAGCACGCCCACGAGACAGCAGCGGTGATCGTCGAACCGCTCCTGCAAGGGGCCGGCGGCATGCGCCCGTGGTCGCCGCGCTGCGTTGACCACATCAGCCGGCTGGCTCGAACGCACGGAGCCTTGGTCATCCACGACGAGATCGCCACCGGGTTCTGGCGCACCGGCAGCGTGCTCGCCCAGGACCACCTCGAGGAGCGTGCGGACATCGTGTGCGTCGGCAAGGCGCTGACCGGCGGGTACCTCACACTGGCCGCCACGCTGTGCACGGCGGAGGTGGCCCAACGGGTGAGCGACTCCCCCGCCGGCGCGATGATGCACGGCCCCACGTTCATGGGGAACCCACTCGCCTGCGCGGTCGCCAACGCGAGCCTCGACCTGCTCGCGACGTACGACAACCCCGCGAACATCGCGCGCATCGAAGACCTGCTCCGCCGTGGGCTGGCGCCTGCAGAGGACATGCCCGGCGTGGTCGACGTACGCACGATCGGCGCCGTCGGGGTGGTCGAGTGCGACACGGCCGTGGACGTGCAGAAGACCACCGAGCTCGCCCTCGACCTAGGTGTGTGGCTCCGGCCGTTCCGCAACCTCGTCTACACGATGCCGCCGTACGTCACTTCCGACGAGGACCTCGACCGCATCACGGCCACGATCTGCGAGGTGGTGGGCTGATGAGCGACTTCGAGGACTGGCTCGCGGACCAGGCTCAGCAGCGTGAGGACGCGGGGCTGACCCGCCACCTCGTGCCACGCCACCCCTCGGAACGCATCGTCGACCTCGCCGGCAACGACTACCTGGGCCTGGCTCGGCACCCGCGCGTCGTCGAGGGTGCCGTCACCGCTGCCCTGGAGTACGGCGCGGGGGCCGGAGCCTCCCGCCTCGTCACAGGAACGCTTCGTCTCCACGAGGAGCTAGAGCAGGCGCTCGCCGCGTTCACCGGCTTCCCGGCGGCGCTGGCCTTCTCGACCGGCTACCACGCCAACCTCTCCGCGGTCTCCGCCCTCACCGACGCCGACACTCTCGTCGTCTCCGACGCCCACGTGCACGCCTCGATGATCGACGCCTGCCGGCTCAGTCGCGCGCAGGTCCAGGTGGTGCCGCACAACGACGTCGCCGCAGTGGATGCAGCGCTCGCCGGTCGCGCCCAGCCACGCGCGGTCGTGCTCATCGAGACCATCTACTCCGTCCTCGGTGACGCGGCACCGGTCGCCGAGCTCGCCGAGGTCTGTGCGGCCCGTGGAGCCGTTCTCGTGGCCGACGAGGCACACGCGCTCGGTGTCGTCGGTCTGGGAGGTCGCGGCCTGCTGCACGAGGCCGGTCTCGGCGGTCGACTCGACGTCGTCGGGACGCTGACGCTGAGCAAGTCCCTCGGCGCCCAGGGTGGCGCGGTGCTCTCCACGCCGGCCGTGCGCGACCACCTGGTCAACCGTGCCCGACCGTTCATCTACGACACCGGTCTGGCTCCCGCTGCCGCCGGCGGCGCACTCGCGGCCCTGAGGGTGGTCGAGGACGAGCCCGACCGAGTGGGTCGGGTCATGGAGATCTCCGGCGTGCTCGCGCAGGCGTGCGGGGTCGCTGCCCCTGCTGGCGCGGTGCTGGCGGTGCCGATGCCCGGCCCGTTCGAGGCGGTGGCAGCCGTCGAGAAGGCTGCGGTGAACGGCGTACGCATCGGTTGTTTCCGGCCGCCCTCCACCCCAGACGGCATCTCCCGGCTTCGTCTCACCGCGCACGCTCAGCTCGACGACGAGGAGCTGTCACGAGCGGTCGGGGTGCTGGACGGCCTGCTGTGAGGGTGCCATGAGAGTCATCGCGGTCACCGGCACCGACACGGGGGTCGGCAAGACCGTGGTCACCGCGGCCCTGGCGGCAGTTCAGCTCTCGCTCGGTCGGACCGTAGCAGTGGTGAAGCCGGCACAGACGGGCGTGACACCGAAGGAGGACGGCGACCTGGCGGAGGTACGCCGTCTGGCCGGCGAGGTCTCCGTGCACGAAGGCGTGCGCCTTCCCGACGCACTGGCGCCTGACGCCGCCGCACGCGTGGCCGAGCTGACCCTCCCGTCGCTCGAGGAGCAGCGGGAGCTCGTCGGCAAGGTGGCCCGGGAACACGATGTGACGCTCGTCGAGGGCGCCGGTGGACTGCTGGTGCGGCTCGGAGAGGGCTACACGCTGGCCGACGTGGTGGCGCCGTACGCCGCCCTGTGGGTGGTCGTCGCCCGCGCCGGGCTCGGCACCCTGAACCATGCCGAGCTCACCGTCGCAGCGTTGAAGGCGCGCGACCAGGACGTGGCCGGAGTCGTCGTCGGCGAGTGGCCCGAACAGCCGGGGATCGCCGAGGAGGAGAACCTCATCGACCTGCCGCGCGTCACCGGCGTCCCGCTCCTGGGGCGCATCCCGGCAGGGGCAGCCGCTCTGCCCGTGCGTGCGTTCCGGCGGGGTGCCCTCGACTGGGTCCCTTCGATCTAGCCGATGTCCCGGGTGCGGAAGCGCACCCAGGAGCCGACCAGCAGCACCACGGCCAGCGCAGTCAGGACCGCTGAGGGGCCCGCACTGAAGGCCTCGACCGGCATCCGCGGCACATGGACGTACGGCGACAGGTCGATCACCCACGTCGGCAGCTGAAGCAGCTCACCGAGCTGGCCGAACGTCAGGAACAGCACCAGGAACGCCCAGCCGAACACCGCCCACCCACTTCTCAACGTGTACGCCGCCACGGCGAGCGCGGCCACCAGCCAGACAGCGGGAGCCTGGGCGAGGGCAGCACCGACGAAGCGGCCGACCACGAGCGACCCGTCCGCGCTGCCGTAGCCGACGGCCACGGCGAACCCGGTGACGAAGAGCAACCAGGTCGCGCCGACGAGCGCGACCACGAGCGTCGCGACGAACGCCTGTGACCGCGAGGTGGCAGTGGCCAGCACCTGCTCGGTGCGGCCGTCGTGCTCGTCGGCGCCACCGTGCCCGACGACGGCGATCGCGAAGCAGGTGACGATCACCGCGGCGATCGAGAGCTCGGCAGCGATCATGGTGTCCTGGACGGCACCGACCCCGCCGAGCCGTTCCATCATGTCCCGCGCGCTGGGTGAGTCGAGCAGATCGCCGATGTTCGGGGCGATGGAACCGAGGACGATCCCGAGGACGCCCATCGCCACCGTCCACCCCAGCACCATCGGGGTGTGCAGGCGCAGGCTGAGTGCGATCGCGTCGGCGAGCCGGGGTGAGCCGGTCGCCGGACCCGGTCGCGCGGCCAGAAGCCCGGAGCCGAGGTCACGTTCGGCGCGGAGAGCCTGTGCGAGGGCGACGAGGGCCACGGAGGTGACGACGTACAGAAGCAGCACCCACCACCTGGTGTCGGACCATGCGTGCAGCTGTGTCGACCAGCCGAATGGTGACAGCCAGCTCAACCACGAGACCGACGTGTCCCCGATGGCGCGCAGCACGAACAGCACGCCGATGCCGGCGCCCGCGATAGTGGCGCAGGTGCGCGCACTCGCGGACAGCTGGCACGCCGCGGCGGTGATCCCGGTCGCGACGAGGCCGATCCCGGTCCAGGAAGCGCCGAAGGCCAGCGACCCGACGACCGGGAGCCCTCCCGCGATGTCGACCAGCGCGGCCAGCACGCCGACGCCGACGGAAATCAGCGCGCCCAGGATGACGGCGCCGGCAAGAGGGGCGTCACGGCCGATCGCGGTGCCACCGAGTAGCTCGGCCTGTCCGGACTCCTCCTCGGTGCGCGTGTGCCGGCGTACGACGACGAGCAGGAGCAGCGCGACGAAAACGGCGTACAGCACCGTCATCTTGGTCATCGCTACCTCGCCGGCGCTGCGCACGTCGAGGATCGGACCGTAGAGCGCGACCACCGACGGGCTCGCGTTGATCGACTCGGCAGCTGAGACGCGGTCCTGCACGGTTGGGTACAGCGACTCGGTCGCGGCCGCCGACGCGTAGCAGACCGCCACGAGCACGAGAGTCCACACACTCACGAGGATCCGGTCGCGGCGCACGGCGTGACGGACCAGCCGCCCAGCCCCCGTCCAGCCGCCGTTCATCGGAACGCTCCCGGCACCGCCTCGGGGGTGCCGCGGTAGGCGTCGAGGAACAGCTCCTCGAGGGTCGGCGGCACGCTGGTGAGAGCAAGTACGCCGGCGTGGGTGAGCGCCTCGAGCACGGCCGGCAACCCGTCCGGGTCGACGGTGCAGGTGACCGTGCGGCCGTCGACGGACACGTCGAAGACCCCCGGGACACCCGTCAGGTCCGGCACCGACCCAGACACCTCGGCGCGTACGTGGCTGCGACGCAGGTGACGCAGGTCCTCGAGGGTTCCGGTCTCGACTGCCTTGCCCTCGCGGATGATCGTCACCCGGTCGGCGAGCCGTTCGACCTCGCTGAGGATGTGGCTCGACAGGAGCACGGTCGCCCCGGCCGCCGTACGCTCCGCGACGCACTGGTTGAAGACCTCCTCCATCAGCGGGTCCAGCCCGGAGGTGGGCTCGTCGAGGATCAGCAGCTCGGCGTCCGCAGCGAAGGCGGCCACGAGAGCGACCTTCTGTCGGTTGCCCTTGGAGTAGGCCCGTCCCTTCTTGGTGGGGTCGAGCTGGAAGCGCTGCAGCAGCTCCTCGCGTCGCGAGGACGCCGGGTCGGCGTCACGCATCCGCAGCAACATGTCGATGGTCTCCCCACCGGACAGGTTCGGCCACAGGGCCACGTCTCCGGGCACGTAGGCGAGACGTCGGTGGATCTCGACCGCGTCGCGCCAGGGGTCCAGGTCGAAGACGGTGGCGGAGCCTCCGTCGGTGCGCAGGAGGCCGAGCAGGGAGCGGATGGTCGTGGACTTCCCGGCCCCGTTGGGGCCGAGGAAGCCGTGGACCTCGCCCGGGGAAACGGTGAGGTCGAGTCCGTCGAGTGCGCGGAACTGGCCGAACTTCTTGACCAGCCCGCTGACCGAGATGACGTGCGATGGCATGCCTCGACCCTACTCCTATTTTCAGAAAGTTCTAAATCTTGTAACATCTCTGCATGAGCCGCGAGTCGCACGCCTTCATCGAGCGGATGGGTGGCGCCCTCACCCAGGCTGGACTCCCCCGTGTTCCGTCCCTCGTCTTCTCCGCGCTGCTCGTCGATGACGACGGCCGGATGACCTCGGCCGAGCTGGCCGAAGAGCTCGAGGTGAGCCCGGCGTCCGTCTCCGGGGCGGTGAACTACCTCGCGCAGATCGGCATGCTCCGCCGGGAACGGGAGCGCGGTTCCCGGCGCGATGTCTACGTCGTGGACGACGACGCCTGGCACGGCACGCTGATGCGCCGGGACCAGCTCTACGCCCCGATGGTGGCGGCTCTCACGGCCGGCATCCGCTCACTCGGCGACGACTCCCCCGCGCACCATCGGTTGCTGCTGACGCGGGAGTTCCTGACGTTCGTCGACGACGAGATGGCCGGGCTCGCCGAGAAGTGGGAGAAGCGCCGGGCCGAGATCGTCGGGGACTAGCTGATCCCGCGCGGGTCAGTCCTCGTCGAGACAGAGGCAGAAGGGGTGGCCGGACGGGTCGAGCAGCACCCTGACGTTCTCCTGCGGCTGGTGGGTTGCCACCGAGGCGCCGAGCGCGACCGCCTCGTCGACCGCCGAGTCGAGGTCACCGACCTGGATGTCCAGGTGCATCATCGGGCGCTGCTCACCTTCGACCGGCGGCCACACCGGAGCCCGGTAGTCATCCGCCTGCTGGAACACCATGAAGTTGGATCCCTGTGGACCGGCGAGGATGGACGTTCCCGGTTCCTCGTGTCCGATGGGCCACCCGAGCAGCTCGGAGTAGAACCTCGCCAGAACGGCAGGATCCGGTGCCTCGACTGCTGTTCCCCACCACATGCCGTCAGTTCGAGATCGCATGCAGCGACCCTGTCGCAGCGGTTCTGCGGGCGCAAGAGCGGTGCCACTCCGCCGCTCAGGTGCGAGGGATGTCGTTCCCGGTCGGTCGGTACTCGATGAGGAGAACTCGGCCGTCAAGGGCGCGGTGGTCGACCAGCTCCAGGTTGGCGGACGCGATCTCCGCAAAGAAGGGCTCGCGTCCTGCGTCACCGG
Organism: uncultured Actinomycetota bacterium; assembly: GCA_963742785.1. Classification (GTDB taxonomy): domain Bacteria; phylum Actinomycetota; class Actinomycetes; order Propionibacteriales; family Nocardioidaceae; genus Marmoricola. The sequence continues at coordinate 1,961,318 of CAVUNI010000004.1, read as the reverse complement.
CGATCAGGGGGAAGGTCATCAGCCGCAGCCGGTCCACGAGACCGGCACCGATCAGCTGTCGAGCCACGGACAGGCTGCCCGCGGTGCGCAGCGCGAGGCCGCTGTCGTCGGCCTTGAGCCTGCGGACCTCCGCGGCGGGATCATCGCTACAGATCCGGGTGTTGGACCAGGACGCCTCCTGCAACGTGGTGGAGAACACGACCTTCTCCGTCGCGGTCATCTGGCGCCAGCCGTCGTCCTGAGCTTCCTCCGGGATCCCGGCCAGGAGCTCATACGACTTCCGTCCCATGAGGATCCTGTGGGGTACGGCCGCCTCGGTGGCGATCCACTCCTCGAGTTCTGGACCGTCGTAGCCGAAGTACGCTGGTAGCCCGTCCGATCCAGCCCATCCGTCGACCGACACGAAGATGTCGACGCTCAGTGTGCTTCCCATGTCCGCTCCTTCCGTCGCGCAAGGGACAGCCAGGCAATTCTGGAAAGTAACGACCCTGCGTGACCCCGGAACTCATCGCGGCCGCCTCACCGCCGCGGGAGTCAGGTCGTCCAGGGCCGGAGCTTCTCGGGGTTGCGTACTGCCCAGACGTGCGTGATGCGCTCGTCGCCGATCTCGAAGGCCACCACCACCACGACGACACCGTCGTGTTCGGCCACGAGACCGGGTTGGCCGTTGACGGTGCGCTCCAGGATCGTGACGTCCATCCCGGCGACTTCGACGAAGGCGCGGGCGACCTGTTCGGCGCCCTCGATCGGCAGAAGCGTGGCGCTGACGACACCGCCCCCGTCGGCGGTTCCTGTCACGTTGGCGTCGAGAAGGCCGACGAGGGAGTCAAGGTCCTTGGTCTCCCACGCCCGCTTGAAGGCTCTGACGAGGGCGGCCTGCTCAGTTGTCGGAGTCGCCGGGGGACGTGACGCACGAAGGCGTCGACGGGCCGACGTCGCCAACTGGCGACACGCCACCGGCGTACGGCCGACGATCTCGGCCACCTCGGCGAAGGAGTAACGGAAGACGTCGTGGAGGATGAACGCGACGCGCTCGGCCGGAGTCATCGACTCGAGTACGACGAGGAAGGCCATGCTGACCGACTCGTCGAGGGTGACGCGGTCGGCCGGGTCGGACTCCGCTTGATCAGGCACCGGCTCCGGAATCCATTCGCCCACGTAGCGCTCGCGTCGTACCCGGGCCGAGCCGAGCAGGTCGAGGCAGATGCGACTGGCGACGGTTGTCAGCCAGGCGCCCGGCGTCTCGATGGCGTCTTGCTGCTCTCCTGACAGCGTGTACCAGCGGACGTACGTCTCCTGTACGACGTCCTCGGCCTCGGCCAGCGATCCGAGCAACCGGTACGCGAGATTGAGCAGCTGACGTCGCTCGCTGATGATCGCGCTCAGCCTCGGATCGGGTCGGCCTTGGCCTGCCCCGGGTGCGTTGGTCATGGTCGTCGACGGCTCCCTCGGTCGCTTCTGACTCCACCCGTACGACGAAACATCGCCCCGGAGTGTGAGGTCCGGCGTGACCTCACATTCTGCGCGGTCGTTTCGTCGGACCTGAGAGACGGACATCCCCAGCGAGAGTCGCTGCCTACCCTGCAAGGAGTACCTCATGAACATCGCACTCTGGATCATCGCCGGGCTGCTCGCCGTGGCCTTCCTGGCCAGCGGCGCGATGAAGCTGATCCAGCCCAAGGAGATGCTCGCCGACTCCGGCTGGGGATTCGTCGAGGACTTCAGCGCCGGGAGCGTCAAGGCAATCGGCACGCTCGAGGTCCTGGCCGGGGTCGGACTGGTCCTGCCGGCCGTGCTCGACATCGCGCCGGTCCTGGTTCCACTCGCCGCAGTCGGTCTGGTGTTGTTGATGATCGGAGCGATCATCACGCATCTGCGCCGGCACGAGATGCAGCCACTCGTGGTGATCCTGGCCATCATGGCCCTGGCCGTCGTCGTTGCGTGGGGGCGCTTCGGTCCCCAGTCCTTCACCGGCTGAGCGAAGGAGGCAGCTGTGTACGACCTTCAGACCATCGCGGACCGCTGCGAGATCGAGGCGCTGCGTGGCGAGTTCACCGACGCGCTCATGATGGGCGACTACGACCGTCTGGCGTCGCTCTTCACCCCCGAGGGCAAGGTACGGATGCCACACATCGGCGCCGAGGCAGCAAACCGTGAGGAGATTCGCGCCGGCGTCGCGCGGCTGCAGGGGCTCTGGGAGTTCTTCGTGCAAACCACGCACCCGGGCACGATCCAGCTCGACGGTGAGAGGGCGTCCGGTCGCGCGTTCATCTCAGAGCTCGGCCGCTACCGCGACGGCAGCTCCCACCTGAACCACGCCGTCTACCACGACCGCTACCTGCGTACTCCCGATGGATGGAAGTTCGCCGAGCGCGTCTACGAGGTCAGGTACGTCGACACCGCGCCGCTCGGGGGGTCCCCGCTGAGATAGTGGACTCATGACGGCCTGGCAGGACGTCGAGCGCTCGGAGCCTGAGTTCGCTCAGCAGGTGAGGAAGCTGTTCGACGCGCACAGACACAAGACGATCGCCACCTTGCGCGCCGACGGGTCACCCCGGATCTCCGGGATCGAGGCGGTCTTCGACAACGGCGAGCTGGCCTTCGGCTCGATGCCCAAGGCGCGCAAGGGCGCCGACCTGCGTCGGGATCCGCGGTTCGCCCTGCACAGCGCCACGGTCGACCCGGTCGAGGGCTCGGAGGCTCAGTGGCCGGGCGAGGCGAAGATTTCCGGGCGGGCGATCCATTCTGGGCCCGCCCAGGGCCCCGACGGGGACTACTTCCACGCCGACATCTCCGAGGTCGTGCACACCCACCTCAACGAGGAGGCCACCATGCTGGTCGTCGCATGGTGGACGCCGACGCACGGGCTACGCACGATCGAGCGCGCCTAGTTCATCAACGTCCGAGGAGTGCGTCCACGTTGGGCAGGCCTTCGAAAGAAGAGAACGTCCCACTCTCGGCGATCTCCCCCGCGGCCTTCAGGAATCCACCCCAGGCGGTGCGAGCGAGTGTCCCCCCGACGCTGATCCGCCGAACTCCCAGCTGGGCCGCCTCCGCAACGGTGGTGAACGGGGCGTTGATCAGCAGGTTCACCGGTTTCGGGGACACCGCGGAGACGATTGCCTCCACGTGCTCGAGCTTGTCGAGCCGTGGCGCGTAGAGGCAGTCGGCGCCCGCCTCGGCGTACGCGACAAGCCGCCTGATCGTCTCGTCGATGTCAGGGCGTCCCACCACGAAGCCCTCGGATCGGCCAGTGAGCAGGACGCGCGTGCCGGACTCGTCGATTGCTCGCCGCGCGGCACCGACACGCTTGACGGCCAGCTCGAACTCGTAGAGCGGATCGGCCTCGTCCCCTGTTGAGTCCTCGATCGAGAGCCCGGCAATCCCGGTCTGCGCGGCCAGCTGCACGTTCGCTGCGACCTGGTCAGGATCGACCGCGTAACCACCCTCGAAATCCGCGTTCACGGGCACGGTCACGGCGCCGACGATGTCGCGGAGGTGCTCGAGCGCCTCGTCGAGTGTGGCGTTGCCGTCGGCGTGGCCAAGCGTCCAGGCCATGCCGGCACTCGTCGTGGCCAAGGCCTTGAAGCCCATCTGTTCCAGGGCCCGCGCGCTCCCGACGTCCCACGGGTTCGGCATCACGAAGCATCCGGACGAATGCAGGCGGTGGAATACGGCGATCGGATCCTCAGAGTCGTTCATGCCACACCTCGTCGACGGACTGGAATCTGCACACTCTACTCAACGGCGATTTGTGTGGTTTGTCGGATTGAGAGCCCGGATCGCTATAGCCTCACGCCATGAGCGATCTCGGGGTGCGGCCTGCTGCCATGCAGCAAGCTGTCCAACCCGTCCGCAAGCCTTCCTCCCAGATCCCGCTCTGGGTGATCTTCCTCGCCGTCGTGCTGATGCTGGCCCTCACCGGTGTGGCCGCCTTCGCGCTGACGCGCGACGGGACCGAGAAGGGCCCCTCGTACCCGGACCAGTGGGACAGCCGCATCGCGCCGTACGCGAAGATCGCCGAGAAGCAGCGCGGCCTCCTGTTCCTGCACCCGGTCACGGTCCGGTTCCTGCCTGCCACCAAGTTCGAGAAGACCGTGACGACCGACGAGAAGGAGCTCGACAAGGACGACCGCGCGGAGATCGAGCAGTTCACCGGACTCATGCGCGCGTTCGGCCTGATCAAGGGCGATGTCGACCTCTTCGCGGCCGGCAACGACTTCAGCGGCGGCGGGACCTTGGCGTACTACTCGTTCGCGGACGAGCGGATCACGATCCGCGGGGAGACGGTGACTCCCTCCATCCGCTCGACCCTGGTCCACGAGCTGACGCACGTGCTCCAGGACCAGCACTTCGACATCGGCGACCGGCTGAAGAAGCTGGGCAAGAAGGCCGAGGACAGCGGAAAGACGTCGGAGGGCGACGTGCTGGATTCGATCGTCGAGGGCGACGCCGAGCGCGTTGAGACCGACTATCGCGAATCGCTGAACGCGAGACAGCGCAAGGCGCTCGACGCAGGGCAGAAGGACGACTACTCCAAGGCCAGCAAGAGACTCAACCGTGTCCCGAAGGTGATCACGACCATGATGACCTCGCCGTACACACTGGGTCGGGCACTGGTGGATGCCGCGGCTGAGGACGGCGACAACGCCGCGGTCGACAAGCTGTTCCGCGATCCGCCGAAGGAAGAGACCTCGCTGCTCGACCCGCTCCAGGCGCTGGCAGGCGAGACGCGCGCCGCCAAGGTCGCGAAACCGAAGCTCGAGGACGGGGAGAAGAAGTTCGACTCCGGCGAGCTCGGCGTACTGACGCTGTACTTCATGCTCGCTGAGCGGCTGCCTCTGCTGGACGCGCTGGCCGCTGCCGATGGCTGGGGCGGGGACTCGTACGTCGCATTCGAGCGCGGTGGTGCCTCGTGCTCGCGTCTGGCCTACGTCGGCAAGCGACCCCAGGACACCACCCGGATGCTCTCAGCCATGCAGCGCTGGATCGCCGCCGCACCCGGTTCACCCGCCAAGGTGAGCCGCGACGGAGACGGGCTGCGCTTCGAGTCCTGCGACCCCGGCAAGGCCGCGGATGTAGGAAAGGACGCCTCGGCGGATGCCGTCGGACTCCTCACCACCAGGACCTACCTCGGCGTCGTCCTGTTGCACAAGGGCGCACAGGACGACTTTGCACACTGCGTGGCCGGGCGGATGGTGCGGGTGTTCCCCTATTCCGTGCTCGTCGACCCGAACGTGGGACCAGCTGTCAAGGCAAGGGTGCAACGAATCGCGGCCGATTGCCGCGCCTGACGCGAGGCGTGAGGTGGTTCAGGGCCCGATGGCGTCTGCCGCCAACCGCAGGTAGATCGGAAGTGCCTGCTGGTAGGCCTCGTACAGACGAGCCTCGCCGGGCGTGGGCGGGGGCGGCGGGTCGTTGAGCTCACTGAAGCCGGTGGACCGCGCGGTCGAGGCATGCCAGTCGTCCCAGAGGCCCCACTCGGGGCGCATCCCCGGCTCCCAGGTCAGAGCGTCCGGGTCGTACGGCAGGTCCATCCGCGTGCACCACTCCTCCACCACACCGGCGGGGTCGCGGCAGAGCAGCTCTGCGTCGAGCAGCACCCTCGGCTGCCCCAGCGATTCGGTGATTTGCACGGCCTCTTCGAGGTGCACCCAACCGCTCTCGTCGTCGGTGAAGTCAGGCCAGCGTCGGGCCATCGAGCGCAGCGTCGCCGCGGGATCACGTACGAGGAAGCAGTTGTCGAACCGCTTCAGGAGGTCAGGACCCAACATGGTTGCCGCCTGGTACGCCATGTCCTTGAAGAAGACGGGGCGCTCGAGGGCCGCCTCCTCGATGGCCGCCAGCACCTCGTCCGCAGAGCTGTCGGGGAGAGTCTCGCTGTAACGGGAGGAACGTCGATCGGGTCCGTAGTAGTAGGAACGTGAGAACGGCTCGTCGACTGGTATGCGGAACGGCTCGCCGTGATCCCTGCGCCCTTCCGGGTCGAGGACGGCATCGAGGTCCGGGAAACCACCCGCGGGCTCGGAGATCGACTGCTTGCGGCGAGTGGCCAGCCCAGCGCCGCCGCCTGACCTGTCACCTGCCTCAGCGCAAGTCGTTGACCGACGCGGTGGGGACGATCCCTTCGACGCTGCGCGCCAGGTCCGCGTCCATGGTGATGAATGCGTCGGCCTGGAGCTGGGTGAGCGCGACGTACTCAGCGTCGTACGTCGAGGCCGATCCCAACCGGTCGGCCATCTTCCAGGCCACACGGCGCAGGACGCCGTCGCCGAGGAGCCGGATCTTCAGCTTGCCGACACGGGCGAGGAGGTCCTGCGCAACGTCGGCCGGGATCTCACCGCGGTGAACGGCCTCGTGCATCAGCGACAACGTCTGCGAGCGGAGCAGCGTCGGGGCGAGGAGCTCGTGCTCGGCGGCGACCTGGACCCCCTCGCTCGCCAGGTGCAGGGCCGCGCGGGCGTCGACGACGTACCTGGTCATCGGTCATCTCGCTTCCAGTAGGGGGTTCACGACCGTAGCGGTGTGCTGTGACAAGCAGGTCAGAGCAACGCCTCGATCTGCGGGAACTGTCGCTGGAGGGCACGCAGGTGCGGAGCCACGGCCGGGTGCCGGTACTTCCCGGCCAGGGCCCCCTCCCCCCGGACCACCTGGGCGAGCGCCCACTCCGCGCGGCTGACCACGCTGTAGACCGCGGTCACCCTCGCGGCGACCCTGATCTCTTCGGCATCCAGCTCGGGTGCTGCGCCAGCGACGAAGGTGTCGACCAGCACGTCGAACTCCTCGCGGCTCGAAAGCGCGAAGTAGCCGACGTCCGCGCCCACCGGTCCGCTGCCGAAGCACTGCCAGTCCACCGTCACCACGTCCTCGCCGCGGGCGGCGACGAAGTTTCGCGGTACGGCGTCCCCGTGCACCCGGCCCTGCGGACCGTCGGCACATCGTGAGAGCCAGTGGTCACGCCGCTGCCAGAGCCGATCGGTGACGTCGGCGAGCGTGGTGCGGGCCAGGGTGGGCCAGCCGCCGCGACGCTCGGCCATCTCGAGACGGTCGGCCAGGAGCCGCCGGGAGGACCACGGCCGTGCGTCGTACGGCGCCGCAGCGAAGCGTCCCAGTGCCCGGGCCACGAACAGCCCCGGCGGCGGGTCGGCGGTCACCTCGGCTGTCCAGACGGTCAGGCCGTCGTCGTCCTCCTCGACCGCGCCGAACTCCGCTGCCAGCAACCCTGGACCGGCGACGACCTCCGGGTGCCGCGCGACCTCGGCCTCGCGCCGCCAGTAGCCGGCGTGCGCCGGATCAAGCAGGTCGGCGTTGGAACCGTCCGGGGTCTCGAGACGCTTGACCACCCAGGTCCGGCCGCCGTCCTCGGCGAGCCACAGACCTGAGCTCGCGGGTCCGCCCGCACCGGGGAGCCGACGCCACGAGGAGTCCGGCTCCCACATGGCCCGCTCCCCTCATGCGTCGGTCAGCCTCATCCTGACAGACCAGATCCGAAGTTGGGTTCGGGGCACCGCAAGGCGGGGTACGGGTGTTGGCGAGGCCGATCAGGCGAACCGACGCAGCAAGCGAGGATGCCCATGAGTACGTCGACCCAAGCCCGGTCACCGGAGCTCCAGAAGGGCCTCAAGCAACGCCATCTGACCATGATCGCCATCGGCGGGGTCATCGGCGCCGGCCTGTTCGTCGGCTCCGGCGCCGTGATGAAAGCCGCCGGCCCGGCCTCGTTCCTGACCTACGCCATCACCGGCGTGCTGATCATCCTGGTGATGCGGATGCTCGGCGAGATGGCCACCGCCAATCCCTCGACGGGCTCCTTCGCCGACTACGCGCGACGCGCGCTCGGCGGCTGGGCGGGCTTCTCGGTGGGCTGGCTGTACTGGTACTTCTGGGTGATCGTCGTCGGCTTCGAGGCGGTGGCGGGCGCGGAGATCCTCCGAGTCTGGTTCGCGGACGTACCCCTGTGGGTCTTCGCGTTGGTCCTGATGACCCTGATGACCGCGACGAACCTGTTCTCGGTCGGCTCCTACGGTGAGTTCGAGTACTGGTTCGCCGGCATCAAGGTGCTCGCCATCATCGCCTTCCTCGTCCTCGGCACCCTCTTCGTGATCGGTCTGTGGCCCGACCAGGGCTTCGACGTCAGCAACCTCACGGACCACGGAGGCTTCCTGCCGAACGGCGCCGGTGCGATCTTCTCGAGCATCGTCGTGGTCGTGTTCTCCATGGTCGGCGCCGAGATCGCCACCGTCGCAGCGGCCGAGTCGCACGACCCGGAGAAGGCGATCGCCCGGGCCACCCAGTCGGTCATCTTCCGCGTCGGCACCTTCTACGTCGGCTCGGTGTTCCTGCTGGTCTGCATCGTCCCGTGGAACGACAGCGAGCTCGGCAAGTCGCCGTACGTCGCGGCGTTCAAGGAGATGGGCATCCCGTACGCCGACGACATCATGAACGCCATCGTCCTGACGGCGGTGCTGTCCTGCCTCAACTCGGGGCTCTACACCGCCTCGAGGATGCTGTTCGTGCTCGCCGCCCGCCGCGAGGCACCGATGCGGCTGATCACGGTGAACGGTCGTGGCGTCCCGGTCTGGGCGATCCTCGCGTCGACCGTCATCGGCTTCCTGTGCGTGATCGCGGCGTACGTCTCCCCCGACACCGTGTTCACCTTCCTGCTCAACTCCTCGGGCGCCGTGATCCTGTTCGTCTACCTCTTGATCGCGATCTCGCAGTTCGTGCTGCGACGTCGCACCCCGGACGACCAGCTCACCGTGAAGATGTGGTTCTTCCCGGTGCTCACCATCCTGGCTGCGGCCGGCATCGTTGGCGTGCTGCTGCAGATGCTCTTCAAGGACGACACCCGGTCACAGCTGCTGCTCAGCCTGCTGTCCTGGGCCGTGGTGCTGGTGCTCTACGGGATCACCCGGTGGCGGGGCGGGTCGGTCTCGGTCGACGAGCTCGAGTCCGAGGCCACGGACGAGCAGGCGAAGAAGGTCGTCGTGCTCGCCAACCGGACGATGGCCGAGGGCGAGCTCCACGACGCCCTCGAGCGCATCGACGGGAGCGGCAGCGCCGAGTACCTCGTGGTCGTGCCCCTCAACCCCGTCGACACGGGCCAGGCCGACCGGGAGGGTGCGGCCTTCGTGTGGCAAGCGACCGCTGCGGCGGCCCAGGAACGACTGGACCAGACCCTCGAGGATCTGCGCAAGCGCGGTCTCTCCGTGGAAGGTGAGCTCGGTGACTACCGGCCGCTCGTGGCCCTCGACCGCGCCATGCGCACCTTCGAGCCGGACCACGTCGTGATCGCGACCCAGCCGGAGGACCGCTCGTCCTGGCTCCGCCACGGGATCCTGGCCGATGCGCGGGAGCGGTACGACGTCCCGATCCAGCACGTCGTCGTTCATGCACCGGTGGCGCCCTGACGTCACTCGATGGCGAGCGACGTCAGGCGTTCGTGACGTCGACCCGGACCGAACCCGCGTCGACGATCGCCTGCTCGAGCACCCCGCGCTTCGGGTCGGGCACCGTCAGGAAGGGGGGTACGACGGGGAACCCGGCCAGGCGCTGGTCGGAGAGCACCGCCTCGACGGCGGCGTGGTCACCACCCGTGACGAGCACTGTGGCCCCGGGGAGGATCCGTGCCGCGTGTTCGGCTGCCGCCTCGTAGGCGACCCGCGCCTGGTTGTCACGACGCCGGGCGAACCGCTGCTGGCTCTGGCCGCCGGCCTTGGTGCGACCCTGCACGTGCCGTTGGCCGACCTTCGACTCGACGATCGCCTCACCCGCGATCCGGGCGACTGCGAATCCGCCCTTGCGAACGAGCAGCACTCCCCACGCCTTGGGCGGCCGGCAGGTCTCGACGAACGGCGCGACCTCGGCCGGGCCGTCGTACGGCAGGGCGAAGGGTGGGTATGCCGTGAAGGTCGACCCGTCGTCGGCGAGGCCGGTGAGCACGCCGGAGGCGACCGAGAGGTCTGCACGGCCGTGGCGGTCAGCGAAGTTCTCGACCCAGCGCGCCAACCGCGTCGGGGGGACGAGAACGTCGGTCACGTCAGGCCCAGGTGACGTGGGCGGTGCGCCGCCAGAGGTCGTAGCCCTTGACCTGGATCTCGTCGGACCGGTTCCACAGTGCGAGGTAGAGCTGCTCGGCCGTGCCCTTGAGGACCACGTCGGCGTGACCGCGGACGTCGCGCTCGACGACGGGAGGGTCGGAGCTGACGCGCACCAACCAGGAGCGCCGCACGTCCCTCGGACGAACGGCGAAGGTGATGGGCTCATCGCTGCGCAGTGTCGCCCTCTTTCGCGTCAGGAACCCGAGCAGCAGCTCGTCGATCCCGTCGAGCGCGATCTGCTGCGTGATCCAGGTCTCGTCGGCGGTCGGCATCCGGCCGAGCGACGCGGCGAGCGCATCCACCGAGTGGATCGTGGTCTCGTGGCACTGGCGCCGCGCCCAGAACTGCCGCGGTGCTGGTGCGTTGTTGAGGAAGACGAACGCCTCGAGGTCCACGGGCGCCTTCTCGAGGGTCTTGATCAGTCGCAGTCCTCCCTCCCGGAGCCAGAGAACCGGATCGGGTGAGTCGAGTCCTTCGCGCCGGTAGGTTTCGGGGTCGACCCTTCGGCCGAGGACGGCGTCGGTTGCCCAGCGGTGCACCATGCCCTGGTGCGCCAGGAGCTCGCGGACGTCCCACTCGGGGGCTGTGGGGACGGCGGCCTCCAAGCCGGCCTTGCGGGCGTCGGCCACGAACGAGGCGAGCGACTCGCGGATCGCCTCGAGGTGCTCGGAGAAGTCGACGTCGGCGTCGTAGGAGAACTCAGACATTGAAGCCGAGTGCCCGCAGCTGCTCCCGGCCGTCGTCGGTGATCTTGTCCGGGCCCCACGGCGGCATCCAGACCCAGTTGATGGTGACGTCGCCGACCAGACCCTCCAGGGCGGAGTTGGTCTGGTCCTGGATGACGTCCGTCAACGGGCAGGCCGCCGAGGTCAGCGTCATGTCGAGGACCGCGTTGGAGTGCTCGTCGATGTGCACGTCGTAGACCAGGCCGAGGTCGACGACGTTGATGCCGAGCTCGGGGTCGACGACGTCCTTCATCGCCTCCACCACGTCCTCACGGGTCGCGGTGGCCGTGGCAGCGCCGGTGGCCTCGGGTACGTCGGGCAGATCCGCGTGAATCTCTGGGTGATCCGTGGTCATGACTCCTCCTGATTTCGACAGGCTCAGTGGCCGGTAGAAGCTTGGGCGGTGGCGTCCTTGAACGCCATCCATGAAAGCAGAGCGCACTTGATGCGTGCGGGGAACTTGGCGACGCCCGCGAAGGCGATGCCGTCCTCGAGCACCTCCTCGTCGGGTTCGACCTTGCCGCGCCCCTGCATCAGCTCGAGAAACGCCTCGTGGGTCTCCATCGCCTTGTCCACGCGCTGGCCGATGACCAGGTCAGCCATCACCGAGGCGGCGGCCTGGCTGATCGAGCACCCCTCGGCGTCATACGACACGTCGGTCACGGTATCCCCGTCGAGGTGCACGCGCAGGGTGATCTCGTCGCCGCAGGTCGGGTTGACGTGGTGCACCTGCGCCTCGAACGGCTCCCGCAGGCCCGCGTGGTGGGGGCTGCGGTAGTGATCGAGGATGATCTCCTGGTAGAGGCTGTCGAGGTCCATCACTTCACCTTGAAGTAGTTCTTGGTGTAGTTGATTCCCTCGATCAGGGCGTCGATCTCGGCCGGCGTCGTGTACAGGTACGACGATGCGCGGGTCGAGCTCTGCACGCCGAACCGCTTGTGCGCGGGCTTGGCGCAGTGGTGGCCGGCGCGTACGGCGATCCCGCGGGCGTCGAGGGTCTGGGCCACGTCGTGCGGGTGGATGCCGGCGACCTCGAAGGACACCGCTCCCCCGCGCAGGGTCGCGTCGAGCGGACCGAGCACCGTGACGCCGTCCAGACCGGCGAGCCCCTCGAGCAGGTAGCCGGTGACCGCCTGCTCGTGGCGGTGAATGGTGTCCAGACCGATCTCGGTCAGGTAGTCGACCGCGGCACCGAGTCCGACGGCCTCGACGATCGGAGGAGTGCCCGCCTCGAACTTGTGCGGGATGCCGGCGTAGGTCGAGCCCTCCATCGAGACGGTGGCGATCATCTCGCCGCCGCCGAGGAACGGTGGCAGCTGGTCGAGGAGCTCGGTGCGGCCCCAGAGCACGCCGATGCCGGTCGGGCCGGTCACCTTGTGTCCGGTGAAGGCCAGGAAGTCGGCGCCAGCGGCCTGGACGTCGACCGGCAGCTGCGGCGCGGCCTGCGAAGCGTCGACCACGACGACGGCACCGACCTCGTGTGCCCGCTTGGCGATGTCAGCGATCGGGTTCACGGTGCCGAGCATGTTGGAGACCCAGGTCAGCGAGACGACCTTGGTGTTCTCCGTGATCAGCTCGTCGATGTTCGACAGGTCGAGGTGACCGTCGTCGGTCAGCCCGAACCAGCGCAGCTCCGCACCCTTGCGCTCGGTCAGGAGCTGCCACGGCACGATGTTGGAGTGGTGCTCCATCTCGGTGATGACGACGCGGTCGCCTGCCTTGACCTCGAGCGGGCCGGCCCACGCCATCGTGTTGGCGACCAGGTTGAGCGCCTCGGTGGCGTTCTTGGTGAAGACGATCTCGTCGCGCGACGGCGCGTTGAGGAACCGCGCCACCTTGTCGCGCGCCTCCTCGAAGGCGGCTGACGACTCCGCGCCGAGCTGGTGCATGGCCCTGGCCACGTTGGCGTTGTGCCGCTCGAGGTGATCGACCATCGTGTCGATGACGACCTGTGGCTTCTGCGAGGTGTTGGCGCTGTCGAGGTAGACCAGCGGCAGGTCACCGCTGAGCCGACGCTCCAGGATCGGGAAGTCCTTGCGGATCACCTCGAGCTGCGGAAGCAGACCCTGCATTTCCAGTCCTCCTCTCTCTGCGCTGGTTGAGCTTGTCGAAACCACTCAGGCCGATGCCTTCTGGTACTTGTCGTAGCCCTCGGCCTCGAGCTTGTCGGCGAGCTCAGGGCCGCCCTCCTCGGCGACGCGGCCGTCGACGAAGACGTGCACGAAGTCGGGGGTGATGTAGCGCAGGATCCGCGTGTAGTGCGTGATCAGCAGGACACCCTTGTCGCCGTTCTCCTTGAAGCGGTTCACGCCTTCGGCGACGATCTTCAGCGCGTCGATGTCCAGGCCGGAGTCGGTCTCGTCGAGCACCGCGAGCGTGGGGTTGAGCAGCTCGAGCTGGACGATCTCGTGACGCTTCTTCTCGCCACCGGAGAAGCCCTCGTTGACCGAGCGGGTGGCGAAGTCCTTGTCCATCTTCACGCGGTCCATCGCCGCGTTGACGTCCTTGACCCAGGTGCGGAGCTTCGGGGGCTCGCCGTCGATCGCGGTCTTCGCGGTGCGCAGGAAGTTGGTGACCGAGACGCCCGGCACCTCGACGGGGTACTGCATCGCGAGGAACATCCCGGCGCGGGCGCGCTCGTCGACGCTCATCGCGAGCACGTCGACACCGTCGAGGGTGACGGACCCCTTGGTGACGGTGTACTTGGGGTGCCCGGCGATCGAGTAGGCGAGCGTTGACTTGCCCGACCCGTTGGGCCCCATGATCGCGTGGGTCTCGCCGTCCTTGATGGTCAGGTCGACACCCTTGAGGATCTCCTTGGCGCCGTCCTCGGTATCCACCGATACGTGCAGGTCCTTGATCTCCAGCGTTGCCATGCGTTGCTCCTTGCTTGAACGTTTGGTCAGCCCGCGAGGGGCTCGTCGATGTCGATGAGTACGTCGTCTCCGTCGATCTGGACGGGGAAGACTGGAACCGGTTCGGTGGCCGGAGGGCCGGTGGGTTTGCCGGAGCGCAGGTCGAATCGCGACCCGTGCATCCAGCACTCGATGGTGCAGTCGTCCACGTCGCCCTCGGAGAGCGCGACCGCGGCGTGGCTGCACTCGTCCTCGATGGCGAACACCTCTTCGTCGTGCCGCACGACGGCCACGTCGAGGCCGTCGACCTCGACACGCAGCGGCACGCTGTCGGTCAGCTCGCTGAGGGCGCAGGCCCGTTGGAAGGTCATCGCAAAATCCTGTGCACGTTCTTCTCGAGCTCGGCCTCCACGGTGCTCACCAGCTGCTCCTCGAGCTCGGGCACCCCGATCTTGCGGATCAGGTCGTTGAAGAAGCCGTGCACGACCAGGCGGCGTGCCTCGGACTCCTCGATTCCGCGCGAGCGGAGGTAGAACAGCTGGTTGTCGTCGAAGCGGCCGGTTGCCGACGCGTGGCCGGCGCCCTCGATCTCGCCCGTCTCGATCTCCAGGTTGGGCACCGAGTCGGCCTGGCAGCCGTCGGTGAGCACGAGGTTGCGGTTCTCCTCGTAGGTGTCGATGCCCTCGGCCTCCTTGCGGATCAGCACGTTGCCGATCCACACGGCGTGCGCCCCGTGGCCCTGCAGCGCCCCCTTGTAGACGACGTGTGAGCGTGTGTGCGGCGCGTTGTGGTCGATGAAGAGGCGGTGCTCTATGTGCTGGCCCTCGTCGGCGAAGTAGAGGCCGAGCATCTCGACCGATCCGCCGGGTCCGGCGTACTCGGCCGTGGCGTCGTGGCGGACCACGTCACCGCCGAAGGAGACAGCCACGTGACGCAGGTTGGCGTCGCGCCCGACCTTCGCGTGCTGGGTGGAGTGGTGGACGGCGTCGTCGTCCCAGTCCTGGAGCGAGACGACCGTGAGCTCAGCGCCGTCGCCGACGACGATCTCCACGTTCTCGGCCAGCGTCGCGGTGCCCTCGAAGCGCAGCACCACCGTGGACTTCGAGAACGCACCGGCACGGATCACGAGGTGGCCGGCGGAGGCAACCTCGTTGCCGGTGCCGGTCAGCGTGACTGTGGTGGCGTGCTCCCCGACGTGCTCCTTGGGGATGTCCACGAGGAACAGCGACTCCGCGGCCGCCCAGGCGCGAGCGCTCACCCGGTCGGGAGGAACGATGCCGGAGCTGCCACGGGCCTCGTGGTCGATGCCCACGGACTCGGCGGTGACGCCGTCCTCGGCGTGCACCTCGACCTCGAAGGAGTGGCCGTCCAGCGGCGCGTCCTGGTGGATGCCCCGCAGACGCTTGAGCGGCGTGAACCGCCAGACCTCTTCCCGGCCGGTCGGCACGATGTGGTCGGCCACGTCGAACGACCCCTCGGGGTGCAGATGGCTGGATACCTTTCCGGGCACCCTCTCGGGTTGTTCGAGCGCGTCTCGTACTGAATCAGTGAGAGTCAACAGTCAGCTTCCTTTTGCAACAGTCTTGGTGGCCGTGAGTCCGGCAGGGCCGGAACCATGACGAGCGCGAGCGTCAGCGAGCGCGAGAGTCCACCAGTTGGCAGAGCGCGGAGCGCTCAGCCAACTGCCCCCTCCATTTGCAATTCGATGAGCCGGTTGAGCTCGAGGGCGTACTCCATCGGCAGCTCCTTCGCGATCGGCTCGACGAAGCCGCGCACGATCATCGCCATCGCCTCGTCCTCCTGCATGCCGCGCGACATCAGGTAGAACAGCTGGTCGTCGGAGACCTTGGAGACGCTCGCCTCGTGGCCCATCGACACGTCGTCCTCGCGGATGTCGACGTAGGGATAGGTGTCCGAGCGGCTGATCTGGTCGACCAGGAGCGCGTCGCAGAGCACGTTGCTCTTCGAGCCGTGGGCGCCCTCGTTGATCTGGATCAGTCCGCGGTACGACGTACGGCCACCGCCACGGGCCACCGACTTGGACAGGATCGAGCTCGAGGTGTTCGGAGCCGCGTGCACCATCTTGGCGCCCGCGTCCTGGTGCTGGCCCTCGCCCGCGAAGGCGATCGACAGGGTCTCGCCCTTGGCGTGCTCGCCCATCAGGTAGACGGCGGGGTACTTCATCGTCACCTTGGAGCCGATGTTTCCGTCGACCCACTCCATCGTCGCGCCGGCCTCGCAGGTCGCGCGCTTGGTGACGAGGTTGTAGACGTTGTTGGACCAGTTCTGGATGGTCGTGTAGCGGCAACGGCCGCCCTTCTTCACGATGATCTCGACCACCGCGGAGTGCAGCGAGTCGGAGCTGTAGATCGGAGCGGTGCAGCCCTCGACGTAGTGCACGTAGGCACCCTCGTCGACGATGATCAGCGTCCGCTCGAACTGGCCCATGTTCTCGGTGTTGATCCGGAAGTAGGCCTGCAGCGGGATGTCCACGTGGACGCCCTTGGGCACGTAGATGAACGAGCCGCCCGACCACACCGAGGAGTTCAGCGCGGCGAACTTGTTGTCGCCGACGGGGATCACGGTGCCGAAGTACTCCTGGAAGAGCTCCGGGTGCTCCTTGAGAGCCGTGTCGGTGTCCAGGAAGATGACGCCCTGGGCCTCGAGCTCCTCGTTGATCTTGTGGTAGACGACCTCGGACTCGTACTGCGCTGCGACACCGGAGACCAGGCGGGCCTTCTCGGCCTCGGGGATGCCGAGCTTGTCGTAGGTGTTCTTGATGTCCGCGGGCAGGTCGTCCCAGGTCTGGGCCTGCTTCTCGGTGGAGCGGACGAAGTACTTGATGTTGTCGAAGTCGATGCCGCTGAGGTCAGAACCCCACGTGGGCATGGGCTTGCGGCCGAAGAGCTTGAGACCCTTCAGGCGCAGGTCGAGCATCCACTGAGGCTCACTCTTCTTCGAGGAGATGTCGCGGACGACGTCTTCGTTGAGGCCACGCGTCGCACCAGCACCGGCGTCGGTCTTGTCGGCCCAGCCGAACTCGTAGCGACCGATGCCCTTGATGGACGGGTTGAGCTCTTCGATGGAAGTCATCAGGTGACCTTCTCCTTCTTGGCGTTCGTTGTTCCGGCGGGCGAGCTTGCGGAAACCAGGTCGGGAATACAGGTGGTGCACACGCCGTCGCCGTGGGCGATCGTCGCGAGGCGCTGGACGTGACGGCCGAGCATCCGGCCGATTGCGGCCGTCTCCGCCTCGCACAGCTCCGGGAACTCATGGGCCACGTGGGAGACCGGGCAGTGCTGCTGGCACAGCTGCTCCCCCACAGGGATGTCGCGCACCGTGGCGGCGTAGCCCTCGTCAGTGAAGACCTGCGCGACGGCCTGGGTCCGGGACAGCTCGGGGTGGTGCTCGACGAGGTCGTCGAAACGCTGCTCGATCTTCTCGGCACGACGATCGGCGAACTGACGGACGGCTTCCTTGCCACCCGTCTCCGCGAGGAACCGGATCGCCTGGACCGCGAGGTCGTCGTAGGCCTGGTCGAGGCTGTCGCGGCCGGCATCGGTGAGCACGAACACCTTGGCCGGTCGGCCTCGTCCGCGCACGGCAGTGCTGCGCGGCTCACGGGCCTCCAGGGTGCCTTCCTCGATCAGCTGGTCGAGGTGGCGGCGTACGGCGGCGGGCGTCAGCTCGAGGCGTTCGGCGAGCGCCGCGGCGGTGGAGGGCCCGTTGACCATGACCGACCGGACCACGCGCTCACGCGTGGGCTGGTCGTGCACGAGGCCTGTCGCCGGTATTTCCACAACATCAGTGTGCCCTTAATAGGGACACGCTTTCAAATAAGGGTCACCTAACCTCTTTGGGTGGTTGAGGAGCGAGCAGCCTTGCGTTGAGGAGGGCCCCAGGCCCGTCTCGAAACGAGCGTCTCGAAACCGGCTCGACTACGGTCGTGCCCATGGACGCTAGAGACCTCTTGGTGGACAACTTCGAGCGCATTCGCGAGCTCTACGTGGATCTTCCCGACGGCCTTGACCTGGAGGCCGCCCATCACCGCCCCTCCGGCACCGGCAACTCCATTGCCTGGCTGCTCTGGCACACCGCGAGGGTGCAGGACGACCACGTGGCCGGGCTGACCGGGGGCCGGCAGGCGTGGGAGGACTCCTGGGCTGACCGCTTCGGCCTTCCCTTCGACCTTCGCGACATCGGCTACGGGCACTCCTCCGACGACGTCGACGCGGTGCGCATCGAGCGGCTCCAGGACCTCGTGGACTACCACGAGGCGGTGCACCGCCTCACGCTCGAGTACCTCGGCGGCGCGGACGCCGACGAGCTGGACCGGATCGTGGACCGCCACTGGAACCCGCCCGTCACGGCCGGCGTGCGACTCGTCAGCTTGCTCGGGGACTGTCTGCAACATCTCGGTCAGGCGGCGTACGTCAAGGGACTGCCTCTCGCCACCGGGTGAGCCCTCTCCGCCGGTGGGCTTGTCGAAACCTAGACTCTGCGCGTGTCCCCGCCTGCCCAGACCTCGCCCGCAGTCGCGGTGTCGGGGCTGGTGATGCGGTACGGCGAGAAGGTGGCCGTCGACAACCTGGACCTGACGGTCGAGCGCAACACCATCACCGCGGTCCTCGGACCTAACGGAGCCGGCAAGACCACGACCCTCGAGACCTGTGAGGGCTACCGGAAGCCGCAGCAAGGCTCGGTCTCGGTGCTGGGCCTCGACCCGCAGCGACAGCGACGCGACCTGCTCCCCCGCATCGGCGTGATGCTCCAGGACGGCGGCGCCTGGTCGGGCGTGCGCGCGATGGAGATGCTCCGGCACATCTCCCGGCTGCACGCCGACCCGCTCGACGTGGACGCGCTCGGCGAGCGGGTAGGGCTCGGTGACTGCGGTCGTACCCCGTACCGACGCCTCTCCGGCGGCCAGCAGCAACGGCTCAAGCTGGCGATGGCGATCGTGGGCCGCCCCGAGCTGGTGTTCGTGGACGAGCCGACCGCGGGCATGGACCCCGCCGGCCGTCGTACGACGTGGGAGCTGCTCCAGCAGCTGCGGACCGACGGTGTCACCGTCGTACTCACCACGCACCACATGGACGAGGCCGAGCGGCTCGCTGACCGGATCCACATCATCGACCGCGGCCGGATGATCGCCTCAGGTACGCCGCTCGAGCTCACCCGCGGTGGCAGCACCACCATCCGGCTGGTCGTCACCAAGCCGTTCCCCGAGGGAGCCCCGGAGTCGCTCGGCCGGGCTCTCGGCCACCGCCTCGAGGTCACGACGATCAGCGAGGTCAGCCTGCTGATCACCGGACCCGCGGACAGCACCACGCTGGCGACGGTCTCCGCCTGGTGCGAGCGGGAGGGTGTCCTGCCGGAGTCCCTCCACCTCGGACAGCGCACTCTCGAGGACACCTTCCTCGAGCTCACTGGACGGGAGCTGTCGTGAGCACGTTCACGCCGAGTCCCGGCGCCGCCCCGCTCGGCCGACAGGTGCTGGCGCAGGCATCGATGGAGTCCCGGCTGATGCTCCGCAACGGCGAGCAGCTGCTGCTCGCGGTCGTGATCCCGGTGATCGTGCTGATCGGCGGAGTGGAGGGCGCCGGCCATCTCGGCATCGAGTTCTCGCGCCGGCCGGTCGACGTGTTCGCGCCCGGCGTCCTGGCACTGGCGGTGATGTCCACGGCGTTCACGTCGTTGGCGATCGCGACCGGTTTCGAACGCCGCTACGGCGTCATCAAGCGGCTCGGCTCCTCGCCGCTGCCGCGGTCGGGGCTGCTGCTCGGCAAGATCGGTGCCCTGCTCCTCGTCGAGGCGCTCCAGATCGCGGTGATCTCGGCGGTCGCGCTGGTGCTCGGCTGGGAGCCGCGCGCATCGCTCGTCGCGGTGACGCTCTCCATCCTGCTCGGGACCGCTGCCTTCGCCTCGCTGGGACTGTTCGTCGCGGGAGTCCTGCGAGCGGAGGCCACGCTGGCGGCGGCGAACCTCGTCTACCTGCTGCTGCTGGCCGGCGGGGCCGTCGTACTCCCCTCGACGGCGTACGGCAGCTTCGGTGAGTTCACGAAGCTGCTCCCGTCCGGCGCGCTCGGTGACGCCCTACGACACGCCTTCTGGTCGGGGTCGATCGAGTGGGCCTCCCTGCTGGTCCTGCTCGTGTGGGCCGCGATCGGGACCTTCCTGACGGCGAGGACCTTCACGTGGGAGTGAGTCTCGGCGACCGCACCTGGCTGCGGCGGCTCGGCTGGGCGACCCTCGTCGGCAACGCCGGTATCGTCCTGACCGGTGGTGCCGTACGGCTGACCGGCTCCGGGCTGGGCTGCCCGACCTGGCCTCGGTGCACGGACCGGTCGTTCACGCCGCACGGAGCGCTCGACGTGCACTCCGCGATCGAGTTCGGAAACCGCACCCTCACCCTCGTGCTCACGGCGATCGCCATCGCCACGTTCGTGAGTGCCTGGCGATCGGGCCGCCAGGACCTGCGCCGGCTCGCCCTGCTCCTCGGGCTCAGCGTCCCCGCACAGGCGGTGCTCGGCGGCATCACCGTGCTCACCGACCTGAACCCGTGGGTGGTGGCCTTCCACCTGTTGTTCTCCATGGGGATCATCAGCCTCGCGGTGCTCTACCTCTGGCGCATCGACAATCCACTGGTCGCTTCCACCTCGGGCGTCTCGAAACCACGACTTCCGACGGCGCTCGCCTGGACCACGTACGCCGCAGGCTGGCTGGTGCTCACCCTGGGCACGATCGTGACCGGTTCTGGTCCGCACGCCGGCGACGCGAAGGCGCCGCGCAACGGTCTGAACCCGCTCCAGATCTCGCAGGCACACGCCGACACGGTTTTCCTGCTCGTCGGCCTGAGCGTCGGGCTGATGCTCGCCCTGATGGCCGTTCGGGCACCTGCGACCGCAACCCGCGCTGCTGTACTTCTCGTCATCGTGGAGCTGGCTCAGGGACTCGTCGGGTTCGTGCAGTACTACACCGATCTGCCGATCGTGCTCGTCGAGTTCCACCTGCTCGGCGCCTCGCTGCTCATCGCGACGCTGACGTGGACCCTGCTGCAGGTGCGGGAAGCCCACTGGCCTGACGGGTTTGCGTCATACGAAATGGTGCCTTGAGCAACCCGTTCGTATGACGTTGCGCGGGACGTCATACTTCGGTGTTCGCTCTGTGGTGGAATGTGGCCCGTCGAAACAGCAAGCACCCCTTGAGGACCAGGAGGCCTGATGCGCAGCACGGCAGCTCGCCGCGCCTGTCTGGCTCTCGTGGTCTCGACTCTGCTGGTCGTCTCCGGCTGCGGCGGGTCCGAGCCCGAGCCGCTGAAGGCGGTCGAGCCGGAGGCCCCTGCCGACCTCTGCTCGACGCTGCCGGACGAGGTCAAGACGGGCCTGGTGACCAACTCCAACACCGACACCACCGGCAACCCGACAGCGGCCTGTTCGCTCCGCTCCGATACCACGTCCAAGAACGAGGTGCGTGCGGTCGTCACCTGGGTGCAGCTCAACGACGAGGTCTCCGCGGACGGCATTCTCGACAGCCAGTGCCGGGCGATCGACCGCAGCGTGTTCAAGGAGCGGGCCGGGTTCACCGCCGAGGGCGCTGAGCGTGCCTGCGCCGCGCAGGGCACGGTCGACGGTGCTGATTCGGTGACGATCGCCGCCGTGGCCGACCGCGAGGTCGTGACGGTCCGGCTCAGTGAGCTGCCGCCGGGCCAGGAGCCGGCATTCGCACGCGCGCAGCAGATGCTCGAGGGCGTTCTCTCGTCGATGGCCGGATAGACGCGGCAGCACAGATGAGCGGCGGCATTCCCGCGGTCCCGTGGCACCGGGCGATGTCCGGACGGGACCCCGACGAGGAACATCGTGCCTCCACTCCGCTGGAGCTCTTCTTCGACCTGTCCTTCGTCGTCGCCGTGGCAGCCGCCGCGGCGGCACTGCACCACGACCTCGCCCTCGACCACCTGTCCGGCATGCTCGGCTACTGCACCTCCTTCTTCGCGATCTGGTGGGCCTGGGTGAACTACTCGTGGTTCGCGAGCGCATATGACCCGGGGGACGTCCAGTTCCGGCTGCTCACCTTCGTCGTGATGAGCGGCGTCCTCGTCCTGGCAGCCGGCGTGCCGCACGCTGCGGGAGAGGAGCACGACTTCCGGGTGCTGGTGGTCGGCTATGTGATCATGCGGCTGGCGATGATCCCGCTCTGGCTCCGGGTCGCGCGGGAGCACCCCGACTGCCGACGTACGGCGCTGCGCTACGCAGGAGGTATTGCCGTAATCCAGGCCCTCTGGGTGCTCCGGACCGTGCTCCTGCCACACGAAGACGCGGGCTGGGTGGCCTTCGGTGTCCTCGTCGTGGCCGAGATGGCACTGCCCTACTGGGCCGAGCACGCGGAGATCACGCCGTGGCACCGGCACCACATCGCCGAGCGCTACGAGCTGTTCACGATCATCGTTCTCGGCGAGGTCATCCTCGCGACCACGCAGGCGATCTCCGGAGCCGTGGATGAGCACGGACTGCACGCGCAGATGGTGATGCTGATCATCGGAGCGCTGTTGATGGTGTTCTCGTTCTGGTGGGTCTACTTCAAGCGCCCGATGGTGGACTCGTTGACGCGAAAGACCGCCTTCGTCTTCGGCTACGTCCACTACTTCGTGTTCGGCTCGGTCGCGGCTGTCGGCGCCTGCCTCGCGACCCTCGTCGACGACATCCAGGGCGATGCGCACATCGACACCCGCACCGCGGTCCTGCTGCTCGTCTCGTTCGCGACGATCTACCTGATCGTGGTGCCCGGCGTGCACAGCCTGGCCGACCGCTCGCTGGCGACGGCAGCGCCGGCCATCGTCGTGGTCGTCTTGATGTGGGTGGTCGTCCTGCTCGGCCTCGACGCCGGGGCCAGCGTGTTGGCGCTCGGGCTGGTGGTCAGCCTCAGCGTCGCGGACCACGTACGACGTACGAACCGCGCCGCCGCCTGATCAGCCCCTGGTGAAGGTCTCAACCAACAGGGGGTCGAGCGCGACTGCGACGAACAGCAGCGAGAGGTACATGTTCGACCAGTGGAACAGGCGCATCGGCCGGACGTCCGCGAGCTCGTTGCTCCGCTTTGCCCGCTGCCACATCAGGTGGGCCTCGACCAGGAAACCGGCCCCGAGCACCGCGGCCACGACCGGGTAGAGGATGCCTGTGTCTGCCACCGGCCACAGCACCAGGGAGACGGCGACCATCACCCACGCGTAGGCGACGATCTGCCGGGCTACGCCCTCGGCGTCCTTGACCACGGGGAGCATCGGCACGTCGACCCGGGCGTAGTCCTCGCGGTAGCGCATGGCCAGCGCCCAGGTGTGCGGTGGCGTCCAGAAGAAGACGACGAGGAACAGCACGACGGGCGGCCACGCGAGCTCGTTGGTGACCGCGGTCCACCCGATCAGTGTCGGGAAGCAGCCGGCCAGCCCGCCCCACACGATGTTCTGCGTCGTACGCCGCTTGAGCAGCATCGTGTAGCCGAAGAGGTAGAAGGCGCTCGCCGCGAGCGCGAGCCCTGACGACAGCCAGTTGACGTAGAACCCCAGCACGAGCGTCGAGACCACGAGGAGCGCCAGGCCGAAGACGAATGCGGCCCGGGGGGTGACGATGTGGCGTGGGAGCGCCCGCCGACGGGTGCGGCGCATCTGCTCGTCGATGTCGCGGTCATAGACGCAGTTGAGCGCGTTGGCGCTCCCGGCCGACAGGGTGCCTCCGACGACCGTCGCGACCACCAGCCAGAGCGGCGGCACCCCACGCTGGGCGAAGAACATCACCGGCACGGTCGTCAGGAGCAGCAGCTCGATGACCCGCGGCTTGGTGAGCCCCACGTAGGCCCCGACCACGTCGCGGAGGGTCGTCCGACCCGCAACGTGTCCCTTGACGGACACCTCGGAGTCGAGGGCGCTCACCGGGCCTCGCCTTCAGGGAATGGGGTACAGACCGAGTGAGTCTATCTCCGGGGTCACCCGGTCCACGAACTGACCGACGTGACCCGCGCGCCCCCATCGGACTAGGCTCGAAGACGAAGCGTGACGCCCAAGAGAGGACCCTACGAACGTGCCCACAGATGCCCGACTCGACTGGACCGAACTCGACGATCGCGCAGTCGACACCGTGCGTGTGCTGGCCATGGATGCCGTGCAGAAAGTGGGCAACGGTCACCCCGGTACGGCGATGAGCCTGGCCCCAGCGGCGTACCTCCTCTTCCAGAAGGTGATGCGGCACAATCCGGCCGACCCACACTGGCCGGGACGGGACCGGTTCGTGCTCTCCGCCGGCCACTCGAGCCTGACTCTCTACATCCAGCTGTACCTCGGTGGCTGGGGGCTCGAACTGGAGGACCTGAAGTCCCTGCGCACCTGGGGCAGCAAGACACCCGGGCACCCGGAGTACGGCCACACCGCCGGCGTCGAGACGACCACCGGTCCCCTGGGCCAGGGCGTCGGCAACGCGGTCGGGATGGCAATGGCGGCGCGCCGTGAGCACGGCCTGCTCGACCCCAACGCGGCACCCGGCGAGTCCGTCTTCGACCACCAGATCTACGCGATCGCCAGCGACGGTGACATCGAGGAGGGCGTCAGCTCGGAGGCCTCGTCGATCGCCGGCACCCAGCAGCTCGGCAACCTGACCCTGATCTACGACGACAACCAGATCTCCATCGAGGACGACACCAACGTCGCCCTGAGCGAGGACACCGCCAAGCGCTACGAGGCCTACGGCTGGCACGTGCAGACCATCAACTGGCGAGGCGGGTCGTCCTACAAGGAGGACGTGCCCGCTCTCTACAAGGCGATCAAGGCGGCCGAGCGGGTCACCGACCAGCCCAGCCTGATCGTGCTGAAGACGATCATCGCCTGGCCTGCGCCCAACGCCCAGAACACCGGCAAGGCCCACGGCTCCGCCCTCGGCGACGACGAGGTCGCGGCGACCAAGCAGGTCCTCGGCTTCGACCCCGACAAGACCTTCGACGTCGCCGAGGAGGTCATCGCGCACACCCGCGAGGCAGTCGACCGCGGCAAGGAGGCCCAGGCCGCCTGGCAGAAGCAGTTCGACGCCTGGACCCGCAAGCCGTCGGCGGACCCGGGCCTCTACGAGCGGCTGCAGACCCGCACCCTCCCCGATGGCTGGGACAGCGACCTGCCGAGCTGGCCGGCCGACGACAAGGGGGTCGCCACCCGGAAGGCGTCTGGCGCGGTGATCAACGCGATCGCGTCCAAGGTGCCCGAGCTCTGGGGCGGCTCGGCCGACCTGGCGGAGTCCAACAACTCCACCATCGAGGAGGCGTTGTCGTTCATCCCCAAGGAACGCTCCACCAAGATGTGGAAGGGCGACCCGTACGCCGGACGGGTGCTCCACTTCGGCATCCGCGAGCACGCCATGGGCTCGATCCTCAACGGCATCGCGGTCCACGGCGGCACGCGGGTCTTCGGCGCCACGTTCCTCACGTTCTCCGACTACATGCGTCCCTCGGTCCGACTCGCCTCACTGATGCAGCTGCCGGTCACGTATGTGTGGACCCACGACTCCATCGGGCTCGGCGAGGACGGGCCGACCCACCAGCCGGTCGAGCACCTGGCGGCGTTGCGGGCGATCCCCGGCCTCGACGTCGTACGCCCCGCCGACGCCAACGAGACCGCCGCGTGCTGGCAGGCCGTGCTCGGCCACGGCGACCGCCCGGCGGGCATCATCCTGACCCGCCAGAACGTGCCGGTCTTCCCGCGCGACGAGGAGGGCTTCAGCGACACCAGCAACGTCCACCGCGGAGGCTACGTGCTGGTCGATGTCGACGGCGGGCTGCCAGACGTCGTACTCGTCGGCACCGGCTCCGAGGTGCAGCTGGCCGTGCAGGCTCGCGAGATCCTGGCGCAGAAGGGCGTCCGCGCGCGCGTCGTGTCGATGCCCTGTCGGGAGTGGTTCGACGAGCAGGAGTCTTCCTACCGGGAGACCGTCATCCCACCCACGGTGAAGGCCCGCGTCTCCGTCGAGGCCGGGATCGCGCAGGGCTGGCGCGAGGTCGTGGGCGACCACGGCCGCATCGTGTCGCTCGAGCACTACGGTGCGTCGGCCGACTACGAACGCATCTACCGCGAGTTCGGCATCACCGCCGAGGCCGTGGCAGCCGCCGCAGAGGACAGCATCAGGGTGGCCACGGGTTGACCGAGGCCCGGCCACCGACACCAGCATTCGACCAAGCAGGAGGAAGAACATGTCTGACCACCTGAAGGAGCTGACGGAGGCCGGAGTCTCCATCTGGCTCGACGACCTCTCGCGCGAACGCATCGAGACGGGAAACCTCGCGGACCTCGTCAACGAGGACCACGTCGTCGGTGTCACCACCAACCCGTCGATCTTCGCCGCCGCCCTCGCCGAGGGTGAGAGGTACGACGAGCAGGTGCGCAAGCTCGCGGGTGAAGGTGCCGACGTCGATCAGACGGTCTTCGCCCTCACCACGACCGACGTGCGGAATGCGTGCGACGTCCTCAAACCCGTCTACGACGCCACCAACGGGGTCGACGGGCGGGTGTCCATCGAGGTCGCCCCTGACCTGGCGTTCGACACCGACGAGACGCTCGCCTCGGCGAAGGAGCTGTGGAAGGCGGTCGACCGGGAGAACCTGTTCGTCAAGATCCCCGCAACGACCGAGGGCGCTCCCGCGATCACGGACGCGCTGGGCGAGGGCATCAGCATCAACGTGACCCTGATCTTCGGCCTCGACCGCTACCAGGGGGTGATGGACGCCTATCTCTCCGGCCTCGAGAAGGCGCTCGACGCCGGACTGGACATCTCGAAGATCCACTCGGTCGCGTCGTTCTTCGTCTCCCGTGTCGACACCGAGATCGACAACCGGCTGAACAAGACCGGTGCCCCCGACGAGCTGAGGGGCAAGGCCGGTGTCGCCAACGCGCGGCTCGCGTACAAGGCCTACGAGGAGTTCTTCTCCGGCGACCGGTGGGAGCGGATCGCTGCGGCCGGTGGCAACCGCCAGCGCCCGCTGTGGGCGTCGACCGGCGTCAAGAACTCCGACTACAAGGACACCTTGTACGTCGACGACCTGGTCGTCGAGAACACCGTCAACACGATGCCGCAGAAGACCCTCGAGGCCGTGAAGGACCACGGCGAGATCAAGGGCGACCAGGTCCGGCCGAACTACGAGCACGCGCAGGCGGTGATGAAGTCCCTCGCCGATGCCGGGATCGACTACGACGACGTGATCAAGACGCTCGAGGACGAGGGCGTCGAGAAGTTCGTGAAGTCCTGGAACGAGCTCCTGGAGACGGTCAAGCAGAACCTCGAGGGTGCTTCCAAGTGACGGACTGGAGCACGACCTCCGGCGCAGGGTACGAGCTGTTCTTCGGCTACCGCGACGAGGAGGCGTACTCGTCCGCGGTCGAGAAGCTCGTCTCCGACGAGGTGGCCTCGCACATCGCAGCTCGCGACGCCACGCTGTGGGGCCCGGAGGCCGAGCCCGAGGCAGGCAAGCGGCTCGCCTGGGTCGACATGGCCCGGGAGTCACGACCCCTCGTCGACGAGATCATCGGCCTTCGTGACGTGCTCGCCGATCGTGGGCTCACCCACGTCGTTCTGTGCGGCATGGGCGGGTCCTCGCTCGCGCCCGAGGTGATCTGTGCGGCGCACGGGGTGAAGCTCACCGTGCTCGACTCCTCCGACCCCGACTTCGTCCGGGCCGCGCTCAGCGAGCAGCTCGAGTTCACGGCCGTCGTGGTGTCGAGCAAGTCCGGCGGCACCGTGGAAACCGACAGCCAGAGGCGTGCTTTCGAGCAGGCGTTCAAGGACGCCGACTGCGAACCCGCCGCCCACATCATCGTCGTGACCGATCCCGGTTCGCCGCTCGACGACTCCGCCACGGAGGCGGGCTACCGGGTCTTCCATGCCGATCCTGACGTGGGTGGCCGCTACTCCGCGTTCACCGCATTCGGGCTGGTGCCGAGTGGCCTCGCCGGAGCCGACATCGGCAGGCTGCTCGACGAAGGGGAAGCGATCCGGCCCGCGTTGGAGGCCGACGACGCCGACAACCCGGGTCTGCGCCTCGGCGCCCTGATGGGCGTGGCCGCCACGACCGGGGTCGACAAGCTGGTCCTGGGTGAGAAGGACTCCGCAATCCCCGGTTTCGGCGACTGGGCCGAGCAGCTGATCGCCGAGTCGACCGGGAAGAACGGCAAGGGCATCCTGCCTGTCGTCGTACCCTCCCTCGACGCGCCGAACTTCGACCCCAGCACTCCCGACGAGGTGCTCGTCACGATCGGCGCCGGCGTCCACACGGACGCACCGCCCGCCTCCGGTTGGGGCGCTGCCGTCGACGCCCCGCTCGGCGCGCAGATGCTGCTCTGGGAGTACGCCACCGTCGTCGCCGGCCGGATCCTCGGCATCAACCCGTTCGACCAGCCTGACGTGGAGAGCGCCAAGCAGGCAGCGCGGGAGATGCTCGAGGGGTCCGGTGACCAGCCCTCCCCCACCTTCACCGACGGTCCCGTCGAGGTCTACGCGACCGAGGGGCTCCTCTCCGGAGAGAGCAGCGTGGCCGACGCGGTTGCGACGCTGCTCGGCCAGATCGACGAGGAGCAGGGCTATCTCGCCGTGATGGCCTACCTCGACCGTGCGCGTCACGCGCACTTCGCGCACGTCCGTGAACATCTTGCGGAGCGCACCGGTCGACCGACGACATTCGGCTGGGCACCGCGGTTCCTGCACTCCACCGGGCAGTACCACAAGGGCGGGCCCCCCGTCGGCGTCTACCTCCAGGTGACCGCGGAGCCGACGGAGGACCTCGCGATCCCCGACCGGCCGTTCACCTTCGGTGGCTTCATCCGCGCCCAGGCGATCGGTGACGCGTCCGTCCTCGCCGACCACGGACGTCCCGTGCTCCGACTGCACCTCACCGAGCAGAAGACCGGACTGGACGTCCTGCGGGAGACCCTCAGGTGACCATCACCGGCAACCAGCGGGAGGAGTGGAGCAACCCGCTGCGGGATCCCGACGACCGTCGGCTACCGCGAATCGCGGGTCCGTGCGGCCTCGTGCTGTTCGGTGTCACGGGAGACCTCTCGCGCAAGAAGGTGATGCCGGCGATCTACGACCTCGCCAACCGGGGCCTGTTGCCGCCGGGTTTCAGCCTCGTCGGCTACGCCCGTCGCGACTGGGCCCACCAGGACTTCGCGCAGATCGTGCACGAGTCCGTGCGTGAGCACTCGCGCACGGAGTTCCGGGAGGAGGTGTGGCGCCAGCTCGCAGAGGGCTTCCGTTTCGTGCCCGGCGACTTCGAGGACGACGCCGCGTTCGACACGTTGCGCCGCACGATCCGGGAGCTCGACGAGGTGCGCGGCACTGCCGGGAACCACGCGTTCTACCTCTCCATCCCGCCGAAGTTCTTCGGGAGCGTCATCAACCAGCTCAAGGAGCACGGGCTCACAGACGGTGGTGACTCGTCGTGGCGACGGGTGGTGGTCGAGAAGCCGTTCGGACACGACCTGAAGTCGGCTCGCGAGCTGAACGCCACCATCAACGCGGTGTTCCCGCCGGAGTCCGTCTTCCGGATCGACCACTACCTCGGCAAGGAGACGGTGCAGAACATCCTGGCGATGCGCTTCGCCAACAACCTCTTCGAGCCGATCTGGAACGCCAACTACGTCGACCACGTGCAGATCACCATGGCCGAGGACATCGGCATCGGTGGTCGAGCCGGCTACTTCGACGGGATCGGCTCGGCCCGTGACGTGATCCAGAACCACCTGCTCCAGCTGATGGCGCTCGTGGCGATGGAGGAGCCGACGTCGTTCGAGGCGGCCGCGCTGCGGATCGAGAAGCAGAAGGTGCTGTCGTCCGTTGTGCTCCCCCGTCGGCTGGACCTCACCACCGCGCGCGGGCAGTACGCCGCAGGCTGGGCCGGCGGCGAGAAGGTCAAGGGGTACCTCGACGAGGAGGACATCAAGAGGACTTCCACGACGGAGACCTTCGCCGCCGTACGTCTCGATGTGGAGACCCGTCGCTGGGCCGGCGTGCCCTTCTATCTGCGCACCGGGAAGCGGCTCGGTCGCCGGGTCACCGAGGTGGCGGTGGTCTTCAAACGCGCGCCGCACCTGCCGTTCACGGAGACTGCCACGGAGGACCTGACCCACAACGCGATCGTCTTCCGGATCCAGCCCGACGAGGGCGCCACGATCCGGTTCGGCTCCAAGGTCCCCGGGAGCTCGATGGAGATCCGCGACGTGAACATGGACTTCGCCTATGGGGGCTCGTTCACCGAGTCCAGCCCGGAGGCCTACGAGCGGCTCATCCTCGACGTACTCCTCGGCGACCCCCCGCTGTTCCCGCAACAGGAGGAGGTCGAGCTGTCGTGGAAGATCCTCGACCCGATCCTCGAGCACTGGGCGAAGCAGGATGCCGCCGGGAAGTCGAAGCCGGAGCAGTACCCGTCCGGCGGTTGGGGTCCTGAGTCCGCCAACGCGATGCTGGCCCGCGACGGCCGGGTGTGGAGGCGACCATGACCTCACCCCACGAAATCGCTCCGCTGGCGCTCCACGATTCCGCAGGGACCCCGAGATGATCGAACTCCTCGAGACCAACTCCGCCGAGATCGCGGCCGAGCTGATCCAGGCCCGCAAGAAGGCGGGCTCACCGGCCATGGGCATGGTGATGACGTTGATCATCGTCGTCGACGAGGACGCCGCGGACGACGCGATGGAAGCGGCCCGGGAGGCGTCCAAGGAACACCCCGCCCGGGTGCTCGGGGTGATCCTGGGTGACGCCCGCGGCCACGGTGAAGTGAACGCACAGGTCGGCACCGGCTCGGGCTGGAGCGGTGAGACCGCACTGATCCGGCTGAAGGGCGAGGTCGTCAAACACTCGGAGTCGGTCGTGCTGCCGCTGCTGCTGCCCGATTCCCCCGTGGCCCTCTGGTGGCCTTCCGACGCTCCTGACGAACCTGCGAGCGACCCGCTGGGCGGCCTGGCCCAGCGACGGATCACCGACGCAGCGGCGGCCACGCGCGGCAAGACCAAGGCGATCCACCGGCAGTGCTCGTCGTACGCCCCCGGCAACACGGACCTTGCCTGGACACGGATCACGCCGTGGCGTGCCCTGCTCGCCGCGGCGCTCGACCAGTACCCGCATCGGGTGACCTCGGCATCGGTCACCGCCGAGAGGATCAGTCCGAGTGCCGAGCTGCTGGTGGCCTGGCTGAGCGAACGACTGAAGGTGGACGTCGAGCGGCACAACTCCGAGGGACCCGGGATCACCGAGGCGGTGCTCAGGACCAGGTCCGGGGACATCAGCATCAGCCGCGCCGACGGCAAGCTGGCCCGGTTCACCATGCCGGGTCAGCCCGACCGTCCCGTGGCCCTGAAGCGTCGTGACATCCCCGAGCTGCTCGCCGAAGAGCTGAGGCGGCTCGACGAGGACGAGACGTACGCCGCCGCGGCGAAACGACTCGTGAAGCTGGACGGCCGATGAGTCCCCGGGTCGAGGTACTGCCCGACGCAGCATCACTTGCTGAACGGGTCGCCGCCGAGCTGGTCGCCAGGCTGGTCGCCGTCCAGGCGGACGGGCGGGTGCCTTCGATCGCGCTGACCGGAGGGACGATCGCGGAGGAGATCTACCGCACTGTCGCCTCGTTCGAGACGGGACCGGAAGGCCCCTCGGTCGACTGGACGCTCGTGGACTTCTGGTGGGGCGACGAGCGGTACGTGCCGGCCGACTCCTCCGACCGCAACGACCGGGCCGTCGGACTCGACCTGCTCGACCGGGTGATCGTCGACCCGGCACGGGTGCACGCCATGCCGGCGGCCGACGAGATCCATCCCGACCTCGAGGCCGCCGCTGCGTCGTACGACCAGCTGGTGCGCACTCGCGAACCCGGTGACTTCGACCTCGTGCTGCTCGGTCTCGGTCCCGACGGACACGTCGCGTCACTGTTCCCGGGCTTCCCGCAGCTCGACGTGGACGACCGCATCGCCGTGGCCGTCACCGACTCCCCCAAGCCCCCGCCCGAACGGATCACCCTCACCTTCACCGCCCTGAACCAGACCAGCGAGGCATGGTTCCTCGTCTCCGGCGAGGGCAAGGCCGACGCCGTCGCCCGCGCCCTCGCCGACGAAGGATCCGTCCACGAGACCCCCGCCCGCGGCATCACCACCCCCACCCGCACCTGGTGGCTCGACCAGGCAGCTGCGGGTTCTCTGTAGTTCGCGCGAGAGGGCAGTTCTGGTTGGCTGAAGTACGCCGAGAGGGCAGTTCTGGTTGGCCGAAGTATGTCGAGAGGGCAGTTCTGGCTAGTTCGCTCTGCCGTACGGCGTCCACAGCGTCCTGCTGCGAGCCCGCCGGAACCCGCCGGCCAGCCGTGGAAGTGGGTCGGGTCGACGGTCGTAGACGTCCACCTTGGTGAACACCTCGAAGATCCAGTGCCGCTCGGTCTCGCACCAGCTGCGCCGACTCTCGTCGTACTCACGGTCCTCGTCGCTGATGTGGTTCTCCTCGCCGTCGTACTCGGCCGCGTACCAGAGCTCTGGAAGCGCGATGTCGAGCCGGTAGATGGGGACGCCGGCGTCGTCGTACAACCAGAACTGGAGCACGGGTCTGGGCAGGCAGGCGTCGTACCAGTTGAGTCGGAGTGCTGACTCTCCTGGCGACTCGGCCCGTCCATCGCCGAGTGGCGCAAGGGCACGCAGCTGCCGGACACCTCGGAAGCCGCGGAACCGGCCGATCTCGAGGATCAGCAGGTCGTGGGGTACGCCGATGCGGAGGAAGCCGTCTATCGCTGCGAGTGCGTCGTACCGCCACAGCAGCCTGCCGAGGTCGAGTGCGGTGCGCAGCGCCGTCGTGACGCGGACGCCTTGAACAACGGTGATGTCGCTCGGAAGGAGACCCCGACGTCCGGCCGCGACTCCGGGTCTCCGCATCCGGGTGTCGCTGGTGTGGAACACGTTGACAGGCGGAGGCGTGCGTCCTGAGCTGCGGGGAAGCAAGTCGACCCCGTGGAGCCACGCAGCCGTGCGGTCCGTGACGACGGCCCCGTCGGGAACGACCAACGACAGCGCGTGCGCCCTGAGGTCCATGTCGTCGCGTGCCTGCGCGGCGACGTAGACGCCCTGAAGCATCCGCCTGACCAGCCCTCGTGCCAGCATCGTCCGCAGGTTCTGCCGCGAGACTCCGAGCGCCAGCGCCTGGGCTCCGGTGAACGGGAAGTCCGGGGGCAGCGGGCTGCGTGAGGTCAGGAACAGGTGTCGGTCGTCGAGCCAGCTCTCGTCCATCGCGGCAGGATGCCGAATTACGCCGGTCGCTGCTCGGCGAATCCACAGGCGCGGATGCAGGGCAACCATTGCTGCCCGTTCGACGTACTCAGGCCAACCAGAACTGCCCGGTCAGCGGCGTACAGCCAACCGAAAGTGCCCGGTCGGCGGGACTAGAAGACGACGTCGCCGCTCTTGCGTCGGGCGCGGAGGGTGGCGATGGCTTCGTTGAGGATGTCCTTGGCCTCGGCGTCGGAGCGGCGCTCCTTTACGTAGGCGAGGTGGGTCTTGTAGGGCTCGATCTTGGGGGCCGGGGGCGGGTTGTCGCAGTCCAGGCTCGCCGGGAGCCCGCAGCGGGGGCAGTCCCAGGTGTCCGGGACCTGAGCTTCCACCGCGAACGCGATGATCGTGCGGTGCTCGTGGGAACAGAAATAGGTGACGTTCTGACGTGGGGCCGCGTCACCACGTTCCGCCTCGCCCATGGGGCCTGCGCCGACACGGCTGCCCTTGATGGCGTTTCCTCCGCCTGCCACGGTTGGTCTCCTTCGAGATCGTTGAGGATCAGTTGCCGGTCTTGAGCAGCAGCCCAAGTCCGACCACGCACGCAAACCACACCAGCCCGATGCCAATGGTGATGCGGTCCAGGTTGCGCTCCGCGACGGACGATCCGCCGAGGCCGCTCGAAACACCACCACCGAACATGTCGGAGAGCCCGCCGCCGCGCCCCTTGTGGAGGAGCACCAGCAGGATCATCAGCAAGCTCGTGATGACGAGCAAGACCTCGAAGACGATAACCACGGGTGGGAGCCTAACTGATGAGGCGCGCTGTTCAGAGACTGGTCATCAGAGAACGGGCATGTCGTAGAAGCGACAGATGCCACCGAACTCGTCGGCCTGCAAGCTCGCTCCGCCGACAAGACACCCGTCGACGTCGGTCTGCTGCATGATGCCGCCGACGTTGGCTGCCTTGACCGAACCGCCGTACAGGATGCGGATGCCGGCCGCAGCGTCGTCGCCGGCCGTCTCGGCGACGCGTGCTCGGATCGCGCCGCACACCTCCTGCGCATCGTCGGGGGTCGCCACCTCGCCCGTGCCGATCGCCCACACCGGCTCGTAGGCGACGACGAGACCCGCGAGCTGCTCGGGGCTGAAGCCAGCCAGCGAGCCGTCGACCTGCTCGAGCGTGTACTCGACCTGCCGGCCCTCCTTGCGTACGTCGAGCCCCTCGCCGACGCACACGATCGGGGTCATCCCGCCCGCGAGCGCCTTGTGTGCCTTGCCGTTGACCAGGGCGTCGTCCTCGGAATGGTGCTCGCGACGCTCGGAGTGCCCGACCACCACGTAGGAGCAGCCGAGCTTGGCGAGCATCGACGCCGAGATCTCGCCCGTGTAGGCACCGTTGTCGTGCACCGAGACGTCCTGGGCGCCGTACTTGATCTGGAGCCGGTCGCCGTCGACCATCGTCTGCACACTGCGGATGTCGGTGTACGGCGGTAACACGACCACCTCGACCTTGCTGTAGTCGTGCTTCTTGTCCGCCAGCGTCCAGGCCAGCTTCTGCACCAGGACCACGGCCTCCTGGTGGTTCAGGTTCATCTTCCAGTTCCCCGCCATCAGCGGGGTGCGGCCACTACCGGAGGTCGAGCTTGTCGAAACCATCAGTCCTCCAAGACCGTGATGCCGGGCAGTTCCTTGCCCTCGAGGTACTCCAGGCTGGCCCCACCGCCGGTGGAGATGTGGCCGAACGTGCTCTCGTCGAAGCCGAGCTGGCGTACGGCGGCCGCGGAGTCGCCACCACCGACGACGGACAACCCGTCGACCTCGGTCAGGGCCTGGGCGATCGCCCGGGTGCCCTCGGCGAAGGCCTCGAACTCGAAGACGCCCATCGGACCGTTCCAGAAGACCGTGCGGGCTCCCTTGATCGCCTCGGCGAACGCAGCGCCGGACTCCGGCCCGATGTCGAGCCCGATCTGGTCGGCCGGCATCGAGTCGGCAGCGACCACCGTGGGCGGTGCGTCGGCCTTGAACTCCGGCGCCACCACCACGTCGGTCGGGAGCACGATCTCCACGCCGGTGTCCTTCGAGCGCTGGAGGTACTCCCGGCAGATCTCGATCTGGTCCTCCTCCAGCAGGCTCTTGCCGACCTCGTGCCCCTCGGCGGCGAGGAACGTGAACACCATCCCGCCACCGATGAGGAGCTTGTCCGCCTTGCCGAGCAGGTTGTCGATCACCGCGAGCTTGTCGCTGACCTTCGAGCCGCCGAGCACCACCACGTAGGGCCGCTCGAGGTCCTCGGTGAGCTTGCGCAGGACCTCGATCTCGGCGCGGACGAGACCGCCCATGGTGCGCGGGAGGCGCTGCGCGACGTCGTACACGCTCGCCTGCTTGCGGTGTACGACGCCGAACCCGTCGCTGACGAACCCGTCGCCGAGCTCGGCCAGCTGGTCGGCGAAGGCAGCCCGCTCGGCCTCGTCCTTGCTCGTCTCGCCGGGGTTGAACCTGACGTTCTCGAGCAGCGCGATGTCACCGTCCGAGAGCCCGTCGACCGTCGCCCGCGCGGACTCCCCCACTGTGTCGCTGGCGAAGTGCACCTTCGTGCCGAGCAGCTCGCCGAGACGCGAGGCCACCGGCTCCAGGGAGTACGCCGGATCGGGTGCGCCCTTCGGCCGGCCGAGGTGCGCCATCACGACCACCCGGGCGCCGGCGTCCGAGAGCTCCTTCAGCGTCGGCACGCTTGCCCGGATCCGACCGTCGTCGGTGATGCGATCCCCGTCCAGGGGCACGTTCAGGTCCGATCGGACCAGGATTCGTTTGCCGGCGACATCACCCAGTGAGCCGTACTCCCCCATCTCAGAGAGTGGCGCCGATGTGCGTGATCAGGTCGGCGAGACGGTTGGAGTAGCCCCACTCGTTGTCGTACCAGCCGATGACCTTGACCTGGTTGCCGATGACCTTGGTCAACGGAGCGTCGAAGATGCACGACGCCGGGTCGGTCACGATGTCGGAGGAGACCAGCGGGTCGGTGGAGTAGCGCAGGTAGCGCCCGTCGGCGGCCTTCTCGACGGCCGCGTTGACCTCCTCGACCGAGGTCTCCCGGCCGGCCTCGAAGGTCAGGTCGGTGGCCGAGCCGGTAGGAACCGGCACGCGTACGGCGAAGCCGTCGAGCTTGCCCTTCAGCTCCGGCAGCACCAGGCCGATCGCCTTGGCAGCACCAGTCGAGGTGGGCACCAGGTTGATCGCAGCTGCGCGGGCACGACGGGGGTCCTTGTGGATGTTGTCCTGCAGGTTCTGGTCGGCGGTGTAGGCGTGGATGGTCGTCATCAGGCCCTTGACGATCGTGAACTCGTCGTTGAGCGCCTTGGCCATCGGGGCCAGACAGTTGGTCGTGCAGGACGCGTTGGAGATCACCGTGTGCTTCTCGGGGTCGTAGTCCTCGTGGTTCACGCCCATGACGACGGTGAAGTCCTCGTTGGACGCGGGCGCGGAGATGATCACCTTCTTGGCACCGGCGTCCACGTGCGCCCTGGCTTTGGTGGCGTCGGTGAAGAAGCCGGTCGACTCGACGACGACGTCGACCCCGAGGTCGCCCCACTTCAGGGCAGACGGGTCGCGCTCGGCGAAAGCGG
The DNA here is from genome assembly GCA_963742785.1 of uncultured Actinomycetota bacterium. GTDB lineage: Bacteria > Actinomycetota > Actinomycetes > Propionibacteriales > Nocardioidaceae > Marmoricola. The sequence goes on along the minus strand of CAVUNI010000004.1, from coordinate 1,924,757 downwards.
TGATCTCCTGGTCGCCCACCCTGATGGACGTGTCGGTGGACGTCACGTCGGCGTCGAGGCGGCCGAGGATCGAGTCGAACTTCAGCAGCAGGGCGAGGGAGTTGTTGTCGGTGAGGTCGTTGACTCCGACAATCTCGATGTCGGCGCCAGAGGCTCGCACGGCGCGGAAGAAGTTGCGGCCGATGCGGCCGAAGCCGTTGATACCTACGCGGACAGTCACAGCAGTACTCCTGGAACAGAGGATGTGGGGGCTCGTCCCGACGACCCTATCGCGGTGTCACGAGGGCCGATCCAGCCGCGTCCGGCGTACGTGCGAGTAACAGAAACGACAGTCAGAGTGGTGTAGAAGGCCCCTCGGGTCAGGCCTCTTCGGCCAGCATCTCCGGGGTGAGCGACGACTCGGTGTCGGGTACGCCGAGCTCCTCGGCGCGCTTGTCGGCCATCGCCAGCAACCGCCGGATCCGGCCCGCGATCGCGTCCTTGGTCAGGACCGGCTCGCTCAGCTGGCCAAGCTCCTCGAGGGACGCCTGCTTGTGCTCCAGCCGAAGCCGTCCGGCCTGGCCGAGGTGGTCGGGGATCTCCTGCCCGAGGATCTCCAGGGCCCGCTCGACGCGAGCACCGGCGGCAACCGCAGCACGGGCCGAGCGGCGCAGGTTGGCGTCGTCGAAGTTGGCCAGGCGGTTGGCGGTCGCCCGGACCTCACGCCGCATCCGGCGCTCCTCCCAGGCGAGGAGGGACTCGTGGGCACCGAGTCGGGTCAGCAGCTGCCCGATCGCGTCACCGTCACGGATCACCACCCGGTCGATGCCACGGACCTCTCGGGCCTTGGCGGAGATGCCGAGGCGACGGGCCGAGCCGACGAGGGCGAGGGCGGCCTCGGGGCCTGGGCAGGTGACCTCGAGCGAGCTGGAGCGGCCAGGTTCGGTGAGCGAGCCGTGGGCCAGGAAGGCACCTCGCCAGGCCGCGACGGCGTCGCATCCCGAGCCGTTGACGACTACGGGAGGCAGACCACGGACGGGTCTGTTGCGCTGGTCGATCAGTCCTGTCTGGCGGGCGAGGGACTCACCTTCGCGAGTGACCCGGACGATGTAGCGCGAGCCGCGTCGGATCCCGCTCCCCTTGAGCAGGACCACTTCTGGGTGGTGCCCGAAAACCTCCGCGATGTCCTTGCGCATTCGTCTGGCCGCGGCGCCGGTGTCCAGTTCGGCCTCGACGACGATGCCGCCATTGACGAGGTGAAGGGCATCGGCGAACCGGAGCATCGAGGAAACCTCGGCCTTTCGACAACAGGTCTTCGTGACATTGGTGCTGGCCAGTTCTGCTTTAACCTGTGCCGTCATCGCCATGTCGTCACCTTAGTTCGCATCGAACAACCGCGCATAAGCGCCGCCAAGTTTTTGCGGATCATGGACACCGGGCTGGACCGCTGAAAGATCCGTGCTCTCCAATCGGGCACCGGCAGCTTCGACAGCTGCTCGCAGCCGGAGCGTCGTCGTGGACGGCCGTGGGATCGACGAGGACGGTGCTGACCCGCAGGTCAGGGGCGTGCTGGAGGAGTACGTCGAGATGGTCGGCCAGGTCGTAGCCCTTCGTCTCGTCGGTGTGCGGTTCGAGATTCATCGAGACGACGACCTTGCCCGGCGTACGACACAAGGCGTCGCGAAGATCGGGCACGAGCAGGTGCGGGATGACGCTGGAGTACCACGACCCCGGCCCGATGACGACCCAGTCGGCCTCACCGATGGCCGCGACCGCCTCCGGGCAGGCCTGGGCGTCGTTGGGCTCGAGGGCGACCGAGAGCACCTCGCCGGGAGTCGTCGCGACCTCGACCTGCCCGCGGACAGTCGAGATCTCTTCGGGGTCGTCACCTGCTCCCCTGACCTCGGCCGTGATGTCCAGCGACGTCAGAGCCATCGGCAGCACGCGGCCCCGGGCTCCGAGCAACCCGGCCACCCAGTCGAGGCCGTCCACGTGGTCGTGCAGCAGCTCCCAGAGCGTGACGATCAGCAGGTTGCCCATCGAGTGGCCGTGCATCTCCCCCTCGGACTCGAACCGGTGCTGGAGCACCCTCGCCCAGGTCTGGCCCCAACGGTCGTCGCCGCACAGGGCCGCAAGGGCCATCCGCAGGTCGCCAGGCGGCAGTACCCCGAACTCCTCGCGCAGCCGGCCCGATGACCCGCCGTTGTCGGCGACGGTGACGATGGCGGTCAGGTCGGTGGTCACACTCCTGAGCGCTGTCAGCGACGCCGCGAGGCCGTGACCTCCACCCAGGGCGACGACCGAGGGTTCGGTCGACCAGCGCACGCGGCTACTCCCGACCCAGGTCGCGGTGCGTGGCCTCGGCCTCGAGTCCGGCCTTGCGCAGCCGCGTCACGATCTCCTCCGACATGGCCACGCTGCGGTGCTTGCCGCCCGTGCAGCCGATGGCCACCGTCATGAAGCGCTTGCCCTCGCGCAGGTAGCCGGCGCCGACCGTCTCGATGACGGGCACGTAGCGATCGAGGAACTCCTGGGCGTCCGGCCGGTCCTTGACGTACGCCGCCACGTCGACGTCCTTGCCGGTCCGGTGACGCAGCTCGGGCACCCAGTGAGGGTTCGGCAGGAACCTCATGTCAGCCATCAGGTCGCCATCGACCGGGACGCCGTACTTGAACCCGAAGCTGACCACGGTGATCCGCAGCTTCACGGTCTCGGGGGTCCCGAACGCCTCGGCCACCTTGTCCTTGAGCTGGTGGATGTTCAGCGAGGTGGTGTCGATGACCAGGTCGGCGTCGCCGCGCAGACTGGCGATCACCACCCGCTCCTGGGCGATGCCCTCGAGGAGACGTCCGGAGCCCTGCAACGGATGCGGTCGCCGGGCTGCCTCCTGGCGCCGCACGAGGATGCCGTCGTCGGCCTCCAGATAGAGCAGCGTCGTGCGTCGGGTCGGGAACTTCGCGGCCAGCTGCGCGCGCAACGCGTCGAAGAACACTCCCGCACGGACGTCGACCACGGCGGCCACCGGCTGGCGGACGCCCTGCTTCTCGTCGACGAGGCGCACCACGTCACCGACCAGCTCGGGCGGCAGGTTGTCCACGACGAAGTACCCGAGGTCCTCCAGCTCCTTGGCGGCAGTGCTGCGTCCGGCGCCGGTCATGCCGGTGACGATGACGAGCTCGCCCTGGGACTCCATCAGTGCTCCTGGATCTCGCCGGTGGCAGTGTTCACGGAGGTCGACCTCGGCGAGCTGGCGACCGCCTCCGCGATCGCTGTGGCTGTCCGGGTACCGATCCCGGGAACCTGCGCGATCTCGTCGATGGTGGCAGCCCGGAGCTTCTTCAGCGACCCGAAGTGCTTGATCAACGTCTTCCGGCGGACCTCGCCGAGCCCCGGGACGTCGTCGAGCAGGCTCTCCACCATCGTCTTGGATCGCCGGGACCGGTGGTGGGTGATCGCGAACCGGTGGGCCTCGTCGCGGATGCGTTGGAGCAGGTAGAGACCCTCGCTGGAGCGCGGCAGGATCACCGGGTCGGCCTGCCCCGGCACCCAGACCTCCTCGAGCCGCTTGGCCAGACCGCACAGCGGCACGTCGTCGATGCCGAGCTCGTCGAGCGCGCGCTGGGCTGCGGACACCTGCGGCGGCCCACCGTCGACCACCACGAGTCCGGGCGTGTAGGCGAACTTTCGTGGGCGACCGGTGTCAGGATCGATCAGCATGGGACCCCGGTCCTCGGGGTCGACCTCTCCCCCGCTCAGGTCCGGGACCTCGAGCCGCTCGTCGAGCAGGCGCCGGAAGCGGCGGGTGATCACCTCGTGCATCGACGCGACGTCGTTCTGCCCGTCGACGCCACGGATCACGAACCGGCGGTACTCGCTCTTGCGCGGCAGGCCGTCCTCGAAGACCACCATGGAGGCGACCACCTCTGTGCCCTGGAGGTTGGAGATGTCGTAGCACTCGATGCGCAGTGGTGCGCTGGTGAGCTCGAGCGCCTCCTGGATCTCCTCCAATGCCTGGTTGCGCACCGTGAGGTCACTGGCTCGCTTGGTCTTGTGGAGCACCAGTGACTGAGTGGCGTTCTGCGCGACCGTTTCCTGGAGCGTTCGCTTGTCGCCCCGCTGGGGAACCCTGATCGAGACCCTGCTCCCCCGGCTCTCTGAGAGGAGCTGCTCGAAGGTGTCGGCGTCCTCTGGCATGGCCGGCACCAGGATCTCGCGCGGGATCGCGTCGCCGTCCTCCCCGGCGTAGAGCTGGAGCAGGAACTCACTGACGAGACCGGCTGTATCGAGGTCCTCGACCCGGTCGGCCACCCAGCCACGCTGCCCGCGGATGCGCCCGGAGCGGACGTGGAAGATCTGCACCGCGACCTCGAGTGGATCCTCGGCCAGGGCGATCACGTCGGCGTCGGTGCCGTCGCCGAACACGACCGCCTGCTTCTCCAGCGCCTTGTTCAGGGCTCCGAGATCGTCGCGGAGGCGCGCTGCCTTCTCGTAGTCCTGGGCCTCGGAGGCGGCGTACATCTCCCGTTGGATGCGCTTGACGAACGCGTCCGTGCGGCCGCCCATGAAGTCTGCGAAGTCCTCCGCGATCCGGCGGTGCTCGTCGGCGTCGACGCGACCGACGCACGGGGCCGAGCACTTGTCGATGTAGCCGAGTAGGCACGGCCGGCCGATCTGGCCGGACCTCTTGAAGACGCCGTTGCTGCACGAGCGCATCGGGAAGACACGCAGCAGCAGGTCGACGGTCTCCCGGATGGCCCAGGCGTGGCTGTAGGGCCCGTAGTACTTCACGCCCTTCTTCTTGGCGCCACGTCCGACCATCACGCGAGGGAACTCCTCGTTCATCGTGATGGCGAGCCACGGGTAGGACTTGTCGTCGCGGTACTTCACGTTGAAGCGCGGGTCGAACTCCTTGATCCAGGAGTACTCGAGCTGGAGGGCCTCGACCTCGGTGCCGACGACCGTCCACTCGACCGACGCCGCGGTGGTCACCATCGTGGCGGTGCGCACGTGCAGGCCGGCGACATCCTGGAAGTACGACGACAGCCGCTGCCGCAGGTTGACCGCCTTCCCGACGTAGACGACGCGCCCGTCCCTGTCCCGGAACCGGTAGACGCCCGGCTGGGTAGGGATCGACCCGGTTCGCGGACGGTAGGTCGACGGGTCTGCCACGACCCCAACCCTACGAGGGCGGTGTGTCAGGAACGCGAGCACGAGACGCATCTGGCGGCAGGTGCCCAGAGATGGAATAATGGGACACAGTGGTTCAGGTCGACCCGCAAGTCGACCCTTTCTCGGAGCAGCCCAGACCTCGCTGCACGTCCATCACGGGTGATGAATGTGACAGGGGGTGCTGCGTGATCAAGTTTCCAAGTGCTGAGGAGCCGATTCCCCGGGGCTCGTCCGGCAGACGCCTGACCCCTTGGCACCCGGCGTCGGACCAGACGCCGGACCCACCCGTGACCGCCGTCCCGAAGCAGCGAGACCACGTCCCGATCCTGGAGTCGGGCTGGATGACGAACGGCCCTGAGGTTGCGGCCTTCGAGCGGGAGTTCGCTGACCACGTCGGTGCGCGCTGCGCGGTGGCGGTTTCCTCGGGGGCGGCTGCCGTCGAGCTGTCCCTCCGCGCGATGCGGTTGACCCGTGGCTCGCGCGTGCTGATCCCGACCCTGGCTCCCTATGGCGTCGTCCAGGCGATCCTCCGTGCGGGGCTGCGTCCAGTGCTGCTCGACGTCTCCGACGTCACCGGCATGCCAACGGCGCAGAACGTGCACGATGCCACTCGTGCGACCGGCAAGCCGCCCGGCGCGATGCTGGTCGTGCACTGGGGCGGCGACCCTGCCGACGTCGAGGAGCTCGGCGAGGCCGCGTGCCTGTCCTCCAGTGCCGTGATCGCGGACGCCGGCCAGGCCCTGGGCGCCAGCCGCGGTGGAGAGGCATTGGGTGGGACCGGATCGGCGTGCTTCAGCTTCTACTCGACAGCCACCTTGCCGATCGGCGACGGAGGCATGGTCACCACCGACGATCCCGAACGGGCAGGCTGGTTGATGGTCGCCCGCGCGCACGGGACATCGGGCGCCGCCAGACGCCGCGTCCAGCACGGCCACGTCGGTCCCCACATCCTTCGCGAAGGCGGCCTTCAGTCGAGCCTCACGGAGCAGAGCGCCGCTACCGGTCGCGCGCAGTTGCGGCGCCTGACCGCACGGCAGCTCAGACGAAAGGAGCTCGCGAGCCGGTACGACGAGCGACTCGCCGGCATTCCGGATCTGGGACTGCCACACCGCCCCGTCCAAGAGGCCGGCGAGCACTCCTGGCAGAACTACGCCGTCCGGATCGAGCGCCCGACCTACGAGCGCGACGGCGTCGTCCGGTCGCTGGCGGCCGCCGGAGTAGGCACGACCTACGTGACGCCGCCGCTGCACCACCTCGCGTACTGCCGCGACGTCAGCGAACTGCCCGACCATGGATTCCCGGGCGCCGATCGGCTGGTCGACCAGCTGATCCCGCTGCCGATCCATCCGCGGCTCGCTGACTCGGCGGTCGACCGGGTCAGCGAGGTCCTCGAGTCGAGCCTGGAACGCACTTCTGCGCGCACCTCTGGGCGCCTCTCCGGCAGCCAATGATCGTCGCCGCCAGCGTGCCGCAGCCCATGCGCCGGGGCTGGTAAGCGGCACGCTGGCGGCGCGTCGGGGTTGCGGACCACACGCCGCTGGGTCTAGACCTTGAACCAACGACTCGGGAGGTGCGGATGGCCAAGCGGCGACGCGGCAAGGCGGCTTCGGTGAAGCGTCTCGCGTGGGCCGTGGCCGCATGCTCCGTTCTCGCCCTGTTCTCCAGCTGCGGCTACGGCGGCAACGGCGACAAGACCGGGGTCTCGCTGATCATCAAGACGCAGACCAACCCCTACTTCGTGTCGATGAAGCAGGCTGCGCAGGCTGAGGCCAAGAAGAGCGGAGCACACCTTTCGGTCGCCGCGGGGAACGCCGACGGTGACACCCAGTCGCAGATCAACGCGATCGACACCGCCATCGCACGCGGTGACAAGGGCATTCTGATCACCTCCAACGGACCAGCGGTGAACGCCGCCCTGCGGCATGCCCGGGACTACGGGCTGTTCGTGATCGCCCTCGACACCCCGCTCGACCCGCTCAAGACTGCCGACGTCACGTACGCGACCAACAACTTCGAGGCCGGCAAGCTGATCGGTGAGTACGCCGCCGCCAAGCTCGACGGCCAGAAGGCAGTCATCGCCATGCTCGACCTCTACGACGACCAGGTGGTCTCGGTCGACATCGGCCGCGACCACGGGTTCCTCACCGGCATGGGCATCGATCCGGGCAGCGACACCCTGAACGCCAAGGAGGAGAAGTCGGGCAACTACACCGGCGGCAAGGGTGGTAGCTACGAGATCGCCTGCCACCAGGCGACGCAGGGCGCCGTCGACGGTGGCCGCAAGGCGATGGAGCAGTGCCTGTCGCGCAACCCGGACATCAACGTCGTCTACACGATCAACGAGCCCGCCGGTGAGGGCGCCTATGCGGCCCTCAAGGCCGATAACCGCGAGGACAAGGCGTTCATCGTCTCCATCGACGGCAGCTGCCAGGGCATGGAGGACGTCGAGAACGGAATCTTCGCCGCCGACGCGACCCAGTACCCCGGAAAGATGGCGCAGCTGGGCGTGACCGCCGTCGCCAAGATCGGCGAGGGGGGCGAGGCGCCGTCCCTGCCTCCCGGCGAGGACTTCCTCGACACCGGCACCAAGCTCGTCACGGCCGACCCCTTGCCCGGGATCGAGAGCCAGACGGTCGACGAGGGACGCAAGACCTGCTGGGGCAAGGCCGGAGGCTGATCAGATGAGGAGCGAGACGTGAGCAACGACGCATCGCAGGCCAGCGAGACTCCCGCCTCGGCGGAAGACCTGGTCCCCACGCGGCACACGCCCGCGCAACGGATCCAGCACATCCTCCACGGCAATCCCGCCCTGAGCCCTCTCATCGTGCTGGTCGTGGCCGTGATCGTGTTCGGCATCTTCGCGGACAACTTCCTGCGACCGCAGGCCCTATCACTGCTGGTGCAGCAGATGGCCGTCGTGGGCGCGCTCGCAGTGGGACAGACACTGATCATCCTGACGGCCGGCATCGACCTGTCGATCGGGATGGCGATGGTCTTCTCGTCCCTCGTGATGGTGAAGCTCAACCACGATCAGGGCGTGCCAGGACTTCTGGCCCTCCTGATCGGCGTGGGCGTCGGCATTCTCACCGGCGTGCTCAACGGCGTACTCGTGACACGCCTCAACCTTCCGCCGTTCATCGTCACCCTGGGCACGTTCTCGATCTTCACGGCCGTCTCGCTGCTGTACGCCGGCGGGCAGACGATCGCCCTCGACCCTGACGCACTGCTCGTGTGGACCGGCGAGACGATCAGCATCGGCGACGTCAGCGTGACCTGGGGCGTGATCCTGATGCTCCTGCTCTATGCGGTTGTGAGCTTCTGTCTGCGCAGCACCGCCTGGGGGCGACATCTGTACGCGACCGGCGACGACCGTGAGGCCTCCCGTCTCGCCGGCATCTCGACCGACCGCGTCCTGCTGAGCGCCTACGTGGTCGCCGGGGTCACCGTCGGCGTGGCCGCGTGGATCGTGTGCGGCCGTGTGGGCGGCGCCGATCCCAACGCCGGGCTCAACTACAACCTGCAGAGCATCACGGCTGTGGTGATCGGTGGGACCAGCCTGTTCGGTGGCCGCGGCCTGGTCGTCGGCAGTCTGATCGGGGCGCTCATCGTGCAAACCTTCAACAGCGGGCTGGCGCTCGCCGGTGTCGACCCCAACTACCAGGTGCTCGCCACCGGAATCCTGGTCATCCTCGCGGTGTCCGTCGACCAGTGGATCAGGAGGGTGAAGGCATGACCGAGACATCCACAGCGTCCGCGGGCGGGGCGCACAGCAGCGAACAACCGGTGCTCGAGGCCGAGGGCATGGTCAAGCTCTTCGGACGGGTCGTGGGTCTGCGCGGAGTGGACCTGCGGCTCTACCCCGGCGAGGTCCTGGCGGTGATCGGCGACAACGGCGCCGGCAAGTCCACGCTGATCAAATGCCTGTCCGGCGCGATGATCCCGGACCGTGGCTCGATGAAGATCGACGGCAAGCAGGTCAACTTCAAGTCGACCCAGGAGGCGCGCGAGGCCGGGATCGAGACCGTCTACCAGACCCTGGCCGTCGCACCGGCGCTCGACATCGCCAGCAACCTCTACCTGGCGAGGGAGATCCGGAGGCCGGGCTTCGCCGGCAACGTGCTGCGGATGCTCGACAAGAAGGCGATGGAGAAGCACGCCGCCGAACACATCAAGAACCTTGGCATTTCCACGCTGCAGAACATCAACCAGGCCGTCGAGACCCTGTCTGGTGGCCAGCGTCAGGTGGTGGCCGTTGCCCGGACCGGCGCGTTCGGCAGCAAGGTCGCGATCCTCGACGAGCCCACGGCCGCGCTCGGCGTACGCGAGACCGAGCAGGTGCTCCGCCTGGTGCGCGACCTCCGCTCCCAGGGCCTCGGGGTCATCCTGATCAGCCACAACATGCCCAACGTCTTCGAGACCGCGGACCGGATCCACGTCCAGCGCCTCGGCGGCCGCGCGGCCGTGATCAGCCCGGAGACTCATTCGATGCAGGACGCGGTCGCGATCATGACCGGGGCGATGACCGTGCCCGAGGACGAGCAGAGCCTGCGTTGAGCCGGATCAGCTGCTGACGGAGAGGTTCTCGCCCGAGACGGTGACCTTGAGCTCCGTCAAGGGTTTGTTCGCGGGACCCTTGGCCACCGAGCCGTCAGCAACGTTGAACCGGCTGTGGTGGCAGGTGCACTCGATCTCCTCGCCCTTGAGCTCGGTGATCGCGCACTGCCTGTGCGTGCAGATCGTGCTGAAGGCCTTGAACTCGCCCTGACTCGGCTGGCTGACCAGCACCTTCTCGGCTGCGAAGATCTTCGCTCCGCCGACAGGCACGTCGGAGGCCTTCCCGACGGTCCCGGAGGCGGTGGACGTGCCCCCGTCACCGCCCTCGTCATCAGACCCGCAGGCGGCGATCAGGGGGACGCCGACTCCGAGACCCACGAGGCCGCCCATGACGGCACGCCGCGAGGGATCAGCGGTCCTGGGTGATGCTGCGTGGTCCGACACTGGAACCTCCGGCTCTATGCGGGAAATGTGCCGTTCACGCTAACGGGCGCGGGTCCGGCTTCTCTGCTGTCCATTGGTCCTACGACCACGACTGCGAGATGGTTCCGGGGTGCGGGAAACGCCTTCGAGGAGCGGGCGCAGGAAGTCGCCTGTGAAGCTCTCCTTGTGGGCGGCGACCTCCTCGGGGGTGCCGGTCGCGACGACCATGCCGCCGCGGTTGCCGCCGGCGGGTCCCATGTCGACGATCCAGTCGGCGGTCTTGATCACGTCGAGGTTGTGCTCGATGACCAACACCGTGTTGCCCTTGTCGACCAGGCTGGAGAGCACCGCGAGGAGCTTGCGGATGTCCTCGAAGTGCAACCCGGTCGTCGGCTCGTCGAGGACGTAGACAGTGCGGCCGGTCGAACGCTTCTGCAGCTCGCTGGACAGCTTGACCCGCTGGGCCTCACCGCCCGACAGGGTGGTCGCCGGCTGGCCGAGCCGGACGTAGCCCAGGCCGACCTCCATCAGCGTGGTCAGGTGGCGCGAGATGCCCGGGATGGCCGCGAAGAAGTCGACCGCCTCCTCGATCGGCATGTCGAGGACGTCGGCGATCGTCTTGCCCTTGTAGTGCACCTCGAGGGTCTCGCGGTTGTAGCGCGCCCCGTGGCAGACCTCGCACGGCACGTAGACGTCGGGCAGGAAGTTCATCTCGATCTTGATGGTGCCGTCGCCGGAGCACGCCTCGCAGCGACCGCCCTTGACGTTGAACGAGAACCTGCCCTGGAGGTAGCCGCGCATCTTGGCCTCGGCGGTGGAGGCGAACAGCTTGCGGACATGGTCGAAGACACCGGTGTACGTCGCAGGGTTGGACCGTGGCGTCCGTCCGATCGGCGACTGGTCGACGTGGATCACCTTGTCGACGTGCTCGACCCCGCTGATCTTGGTGTGTCGGCCAGGGACCGTGCGGGCGTTGTAGATCTGCTTGGCCAGCGCTGTGTAGAGGATGTCGTTGACCAGCGTCGACTTGCCGGAACCCGAGACGCCCGTGACCGCCACAAAGGTGCCGAGCGGGAAGGTGACGTCGATGTCCTTGAGGTTGTTCTCCCTGGCTCCGTGGACGGTGAGCTCGCGACCCGGCGTCGCCGGGCGGCGAATTTCAGGGACGGGGATCGACTTGCGCCCGGAGAGGTACATACCGGTCTCGGAGTCGCGGTGCTTGAGCAGCTGCTTCACGGTGCCGGAGTGCACCACCTGACCGCCGTGCTCACCCGCGCCCGGGCCAATGTCGACCACCCAGTCGGCCTGCATGATCGTCTCCTCGTCGTGCTCGACGACGATGAGGGTGTTGCCGAGGTCCTTGAGCCGGACCAGCGTCTCGATCAGCCGCTTGTTGTCGCGCTGGTGCAGGCCGATGCTCGGCTCGTCGAGCACGTAGAGGACGCCGACCAGGCCGGCGCCGATCTGGGTCGCCAGACGGATCCGCTGGGCCTCGCCACCGGACAGGCTCCCGGAGGGCCGGTCGAGCGACAGGTAGTCCAGACCGACGTCGAGCAGGAACCGCAACCGTTCCTGGATCTCCTTGAGCACGCGCTCGGCGATCTGACGCTCGCGGTCTGACAGGTCCAGGTCCTCGAGGTATTCGGCCGCCTCGTTGATCGGCAGCGCGCACACCTCGGAAATGTTCTTTCCGCCTCGCTCCCTGTCACCCAGCGTGACCGCCATCGACACCGGCTTGAGCCGGCTGCCCTGGCAGGCAGGACACGGGACCTCGCGCATGAAGCCCTCGAATCGTTCCCGGCTGGTGTCGCTCTCGGCCTCGCGGTGCCGACGCTCGATGTAGGGCCGGACACCCTCGAAGTTCGTGTAGTAGGAGCGCTGGCGGCCGTAGCGGTTGGTGTGCTGGACGTGGACCTTCGTGGGGTGTCCCTCGAGGATCGCCTTGCGCCCCTTCTCGGGGAGGTCCTCCCACGCGGTGTCCAGGTCGAAGTCGAGCTCGTCGCCGAGGGCGCCGAGGAGCCGCGTGAAGTAGTCACTGACGTGAGCCCCCGACCACGGGCCGATAACGCCCTCGCCGAGCGTCCCCTGGGGGTCCGAGACGACCAGGTCGGGGTCGACCTCCATGCGGGTGCCGAGGCCGTGGCACACGGGGCAGGCACCGAACGGCGAGTTGAAGGAGAACGAGCGCGGCTCGAGGTCGTCGGTCTCGATGTCGTGGTCGTTGGGGCACGACATCCGCTCGGAGAACTTCATCTCCTTGTGAGGGTCCTTGCGGTCGAGGTCGACGAGGTCGAAGACGACGAGGCCCGAGGCGAGGTTGAGAGCGGTCTCGACGGAGTCGGTCAGGCGGCGCTTGGACGACGGCTTGGCCGAGAGCCGGTCGACGACCACCTCGATGGTGTGCTTCTTCTGCTTCTCGAGCTTGGGCGGGTCGGCGAGCTGGATCGTCTCCCCGTCGACCCGGGCGCGGCTGAACCCCTGGGTCTGCAGGGTGCGGAAGAGCTCGACGAACTCCCCCTTGCGGCCCCGGACCACCGGCGCGAGCACCTGGAAGCGGGTGCCCTCGTCGAACTGGAGCACCCGGTCCACGATCTGCTGCGGCGTCTGCCGTTCGATCGGGGAACCACAGACAGGGCAGTGCGGCCTCCCCGCGCGGGCGTAGAGCAGGCGCAGGTAGTCGTAGACCTCGGTGATCGTGCCGACCGTGGAGCGAGGGTTCTTCGAGGTGGACTTCTGGTCGATCGACACCGCGGGGCTGAGGCCCTCGATGAAGTCCACGTCGGGCTTGTCCATCTGGCCCAGGAACTGGCGGGCGTACGCCGAGAGCGACTCGACGTAGCGGCGCTGGCCCTCGGCGAAGATCGTGTCGAAGGCGAGGCTGGACTTGCCGGAGCCGGAGAGGCCGGTGAACACGATCAGGGAATCGCGGGGCAGGTCGAGCGAGACGTCCTTGAGGTTGTGCTCGCGCGCGCCCCGGATGACGAGCTGATCAGCCACGAATGAGACCCCTGCCAAGTGTGTGAAGCCGTTCGAACAAGTGTTCGCCATCTTATCGGATCCGACAAGTCGCCACGCGGGCGACCCGAGCCTCGGACCCTCCCGGGCTCTAGGCTGTGGGCCCATGCCTTCCAACCGGCCTTCCAGCGGCCCAGACAAGCGCTGGGCCATCGATCGGGCGGCCGGCCCGTTCGTCACGGCGAGCGCCGTCCCGGCATTCGTGGCGGCCCTGACCGGGCACCGCCGAAGCGCCCTGTCGCTGCTCGCCCTGCCTGCCGGGGTGGCGGCGTTCTTCCGCGACCCAGACCGTACGCCGGACCACCGACAAGTTGATCCCGACGAGGTTCTGGCACCGGCTGACGGGCGCGTGATGTACGCCGGCCCCGCCCAGGACGAGGTCGCCCCGAAGGGTGACTGGCAGCAGGTGAGCATCTTCTTGTCGCTGTTCGACGTGCACATCAACCGGACGCCGTACGGCGGACTGGTCGACGAGGTCACCCACCGGCCGGGCAAGTGGCACGCGGCGTACCGCTTCGAGAGCGCTACCGAGAACGAACGCAGCGAGATCACGATCAGCGACACCGTCGACGGCGAAGTGAGGACGGTGGTCTTCCGGCAGATCGTCGGCCTGGTTGCCCGCCGTGTCGTGACCCGGGTGCGCCCCGGTGACGAGGTGCGGGCAGGTCAACGGATCGGCCTGATGAAGTTCGGTTCCCGGATGGACGTGTTCGTCCCGCTGCACGTCGATCTGGAGACCACGGTCGGTGATCGCACCATCGGCGGCGAGACCGTGATCGGCCGGTGGCCCTCCGAGGTGCCAGCTCGGCCAGGGAGCGCGTCGTGAGTCCCGCGACCGAGAAGCCCGGCCGCCGGCTGCTCGACCGCTGGCGGCTGCAGTCGCCCTCGGGCGCAGAGGTCGTCTCGCTGCGGCAGCTCAACACGCGCGAGCGGCTGCGGGTGACCGCGCCGAGCATGTTCACCACCGGCAACATGGCGTGCGGGTTCTCGGCGATCCTGCTCGCCTTCGACGACAAGTTCACGTATGCCGCGGTACTCCTGGCGGGGGCGATCGTGCTGGACATCGCGGACGGGGCCGTGGCCCGCCTCGTCGGCGCCACGTCGCCGTTCGGCATCCAGCTGGACTCACTGGCCGATCTCGTCTCGTTCGGGGTCGCGCCGGCCGTGCTGGTGCACACGTGGGCTCTGCCGGAGAACCCCGTCGTCGCCTGGCTCTCCGCGTTCTTCTGGCTCGCGTGTGCGGGGTTCCGCCTCGCACGCTTCAACGTCACTGTCGACCCGCTCGCCGACAAGAAGTACTTCGTCGGGCTGCCCAGCCCGGGTGCAACCCTCGTGGTGATCGCGACGATCCTGGCGCTGCGCACTCCCGAGCACGGGCCCGGCATGCTGGTGCCGGTCGGGGTCAGCATCATCCCGGCCCTGCTGATGATCACGACCGTGCGCTTCCGCTCGTTCCGCGGGCTGCTCTCCCCGAAGACCAGCCAGGCCCGCGCCACAACTGCGGTCATGGGTGCTGCGCTGGTGGTCGGACTCGTGCTCGAGCCGGCTGCGACCGGGTTGGTGGTCGCGTGCGCCTACTTGCTGACGGCGCCCCTCGGTGTCATCACCGCACCTGTGCGGGCCAAGGTGTTCGGCCCCCAGGCCGTTGCCCCACCGCGACGGCGGATGCAGTCGGTGTTCCTGCCGATCACGGACGACGAGGACTACGACTCGCCGGGCTCCCCCGGAGCTCAGCCGAGCGCGTAGAAGCTCACGGCTCCCACGACAGCACCGGATCCGCCGCGAACACAGTAGGCGCCGCCATCAGCTCGAAGACCACGCCGCAGATGATCCAACCCCACACCGGGGAGTCCTCGTTGCCGAAGCCGTACTCCAGGAAGTTTCAGCCGAGCGAACCAAACAGTACGGCCCACATCGGGGCCAGCAGGTTGGGGGCCGACACCGACAATGCCACTGCACTGCCCACCATCGCCGCGATGATCATCAGCGGGATGGCGAAGGCGATCAACACTGCTCCGTCCGGGCACGACTGGGTGCTGACGTATGGGGCACCTTCTGCACAGGCTCCCCCGACGTCCATCACCGAACGCATGCCGAGGAACGTCCACGTCAGGGCCAGGCCCAGTGCGAAGACGGAGCACGCGAGGACCACGATCCGTGTGCCCGAGACCGGTACGACGGCGTCGGGGACGGTCACGGGTGGACTCTCGCACGCGCGATGGCGCGGTGCCATGGTCTCCGTGGGCCATCTGAGGTACTGATGGGGCCATGAATGCTGCTGGGAATCCTGCTCGGGACCAGACCCCGGCTGACCTGACCGGTCTGGACGGTTCCGCGGTCTCGCTGAACCGCACGGTGGACGCTCTGTCGTCCGACGAACTGGCCCAACCGTCATTGCTGCCCGGGTGGAGCCGCGCACACGTGGTCGCACACCTGGCTCTGAACGGGTATGCGATGGCCGGTGTCCTCGACGCGGTCGGACGTGGCGAGACGGGTGTCATGTACGAGTCCGATGACCGACGCAACTCCGACATCCACGAGCTCGTCGAAGCCGACGCCGCCGACCTCCGGGACCAGCTGTTCGCGGCGACGACCGCATTCAGCGACGCGGTGGCGGCTGTTGACGAGGATCGCTGGGACGGTGTCTTCTCGCGGACTCCGGGTGCTCCCGCCTGGCCGGCGGCCACGATCGTAGCGACCCGCCGGCGCGAGGTGGAGATCCATCACGCCGACCTCGGGGCGGCGTACACGCGGCACGCCTGGCCTGACGACTTCGTCTCCGAGCTCCTCGACGTGGTGTCCGTCGACCAGGCGGACGCGGGTCCGTTCCAGGCGCGTGCGACCGACCTCGGTCGCGACTGGAGCGTCGGCGGTGAAGGCGGACCGGTCGTGATGGGCACGGGTGCCGACCTCGGCTGGTGGCTGACTGGTCGAGGCCAGGGCGAGGGGGTTTCGTGCGAGGCCGGTGAGCTGCCGCCTCTCGGGCCATGGCAGCGGGCATCGCCCTAGGCTGAACCCATGGCAGCGAGCATCGGTGACAGCGGTCCCTACTCCGGCGAGGTCGTTCCGGGAGGTCCACCGGACACCCGTGAGCTGGCAGGCCTGATCGTCACGAAGCTCGCGGTGGACAAGGAGATGTCCAACAACTGCTACCTGCTGCGCTGCCGCGCCACCGACGAGCAGGTGCTGATCGACGCGGCGGCCGAGCCGGACCTCCTGCGGGAGCTGGTGGGCCCCTCGGGGCTGACCAAGGTCATCACCACGCACCAGCACTGGGACCACCACCGTGCGCTGGCGGACGTCGTCGCCGCGACCGGTGCCGTCGTGGTGGCGGGAACAGACGATGCCGCAGCGATCACCGAGCAGACCGGGGTCGGCGTCGACGACAAGGTCCAGCAGGGCGACACCGTCGAGTTCGGCGACATCCGCCTCGACGTGATCCACCTCGTTGGCCACACCCCCGGCTCCATCGCGCTGCTGTACGACGACCCCGGCGGCACCCCTCATCTGTGGACCGGCGACAGCCTCTTCCCGGGTGGTGTCGGCAACACCTTCGGGGACAAGCAAGCCTTCGCCACGCTCGTCGACGAGGTCAGCACCAAGGTCTTCGACCGACTGCCCGACGAGACCTGGTTCTATCCCGGCCACGGCAACGACTCCGTCCTCGGCAACGAGCGGCCGCAGCTGCCGGAGTGGCGCGACCGCGGCTGGTGACCTGGCGGGTGGCTAGGAGCCGCCGCTGGTGAAGACCGCCCTTGCCGGGTCCACGAGGACCGGCCCAGACTGCGGACGTGGGCAGCAGACGCCTCATCGGGGCAATGGCGACCGTGTCGATCACCGTCCTGGCGTCGCTCACGGCGTGCTCGGAGAGCCCGAGCCCGGAGTCCGGCCAGTCGCAGGACCAGGGCGAGTTGGTCGCCGCGATCAACCGCCAGCTCGAGCTGAGGCCCGGCCACGAGAACCTCAGGGGTGTGCTGGTCCTCGTGGACGGCAAGACGGTGGTCGAGAGGTACGACGACGTACCCGCCGCGAAGCACTGGGACATCGGCTGGGCCACGACCGCCGTGGTCGCCACGCTCGTCGGCATCGCCCTCGACGAGGGACGCATCCCCGGGCTCGATGCGACCCTTCGCCAGCTGCTGCCCGACCACACGGCTGACATGAGCGGCCCCATCGCAGCCACCACCCTGCGCGAGGTCCTCACCATGACCGGCGGTCTCCAGGGGACCGAGGCCGGGGATCCGGTGGCCCGCTACATGTCCGCACCCGACCCGGTCGGTCGGATTCTCCGCGCCGGCCGTCCGAACGAGGTCGGCCGCTTCGACTACTCCGCCCAGGGTGCCCACCTGCTCTCGGCCATCCTGGCGGAGGCGACGGGGATGTCGGTGCTGGACTACGCGCGTTCACGGTTTTTCGACCCGCTCGGCATCGACACCAAGAGCGCCGAGTTCGCCTGGCCGACCGACTCCACGGGGCTGAACCTCGGCTGGAGCTCCCTGAAGCTCGCGCCGGCGGATCTGGCGAAGATCGGCCAGCTCTACGTCGACGACGGGAAATGGCGCGGCGAGCAGGTCGTGTCTGCGTCCTGGGTACGCGACGCGACCAAGGTGCAGGTCGACAACGTGGCCCACCCCAGCGACAACTTCTCCGGTTACGGCGGCTACGGCTACGGGTGGTGGCTGATCGAGGCGGACTCGTCGCCGGCGTTCTTCGTCGCCGACCTGAGCGGGCAGCTGCTGGAGGTGCTGCCGAGCCACTCGCTCGTGGTCGTCGTGGCCAGCCAACCCGAGGCCGGAGTCGTCGGGTCAGGAGTCACACCCGACGCGCTCACGTTCCTGGTCAACGACGTGATCGGCCCCCGCGCCAGGCATTGAGTGGTGCAGAACGGAGGAAGGGCTTCCATGGGAACCAGAGTCGCAATCCTGGCGCTGTCGATCGCGCTGCTGTTGCCTGTCGGCTGCTCGACGGACCCGCAGCCCGAACCGAAGACCGGCACGGTCAAGACGATCGACGGGTCCGCGCTGCTCGCGGCCATCAACCACGATCTCGAGCTGAGGGAGGGCCACGAGAACGTCGCGGCCGTGGTGGTCCTTGTCCACGGCAAGCGCGTGATCGATTGGTACAACGACGTCCCCACCGAGCGGCACTGGGACATCGGCTGGGCCACAGCGGCCTTCGTGACAACGCTGGTGGGCATCGCGATCGACGAGGGGCACATCCCCGGTCTCGACGCCACCCTTCGTCAGCTGTTGCCGGAACACGCGGGCGACATGAGCCCGTCCGTAGCTGCGACGACCCTGCGCCAGGTTCTCTCCATGACAGGGGGCTTTCCCTCGACGAGCCAAGACCCTGTCGCTGACCAGATGTCCGCCTCCGACCCCGTCGCCGAGATCCTGCGGGCCGCGCGGCCAAGCCCGTTGCGCCGCGTCGTGTACTCGTCTCAGGGCGCACACCTCCTCGCGGCCGTCCTGGCCGAAGCGACCGGGATGTCGGTGCTCGAGTACGCCAGGACCCGCCTCCTCGACCCACTGGGCATCGACACGAGCAACGCGTATCAAGGGACTGCGGGTCCGGAGGACCTCGAGGCCTACCAAGCGGCGGACTTCGCCTGGCAGGTCGACTCCACCGGACTGAACCTCGGTTGGAACTCGCTCAAGCTGAGCCCCTCGGACCTGGCCAAGCTGGGGCAGCTGTACCTCGACGGCGGGCGATGGAAGGGAAAGCAGCTGCTGTCATCGTCCTGGGTCAGCCAGGCGACCGCGGTGCAGGCAGACAACGTGTTCCTGACGCACAACAGTTTTGCCGGGACCGGCTATGGATTCGGATGGTGGCGCATCGACACGAGCACCTCGCCCGGGTACTTCGTCGGCGACCACAGTGGCCAGCTGCTCGAAGTAGTGCCGAGCCGCTCCCTGGTGGTCGTCGTGGCCAGCCAGCCCGACTACGCCACCCTCAAGCCCGGCATCCACCCCGAGAACCTGACCTTCCTCGTCGACAACGTGATCGCGCCCGCCGTCGCGCCCTGACGTCACCCGTTGTACGTGATCTTCAGCTTCTCGCTCGCCGGGAGGGACTGGCAGACCAGGCGGATGCCGTCGGCGAGGTCGTCGGCGTCGAGGACCTCGTTTCGCTTGAGCTTGACCTCGCCCTCGAGGACGACGCAGGCACAGGCGCTGCAGTTGCCCTCGCGGCAGGAGAACGGCGCGTCGATGCCCTTCTCCTCCAGGAACTCGAGAAGGACCTTGTCGCCCTGCCAGTCGTCGAAGGAGTACTGGTCGCCGTCGAGCTCGACCTCGACCGCGATCGGGCCGCTGATCGGGCTCTCGTCCTCGTCCTCGTGGTCGTCGGCGTCAGCGAGGGTCTTGGCGGCAGCCTGCATCTCCTCGACATCGCCGAACGGGTTGCCGCCGAGCGAGACGAACTTCTCCTGGTGGCGACGGTCGCGCGGGAAGCCGAGCTCCTTGAGCGAGTCGACGACCGCCTTCATGTACGGCGCCGGGCCGCAGACGAAGGCCGTGTAGCTGGAGAAGTACGACGCGAACGACTGGAGCTGCTCCTGCGTCGGAAGACCCTGAACCGACTCGAGCCAGTGCACGACGACCAGCCGGTCGCCGTACTCCCCCGCCAGCTCGGAGATCTCCTTGGCGAAGATCACCGAGGCCTCGTCACGGTTGGCGTAGAACAGGACGACCTTGCCGTGGCCCTTCTCCAGTGCCGTGCGGGTGATCGCCATGATGGGTGTGATGCCCGACCCGCCGGCGAACAGCAGCAGGTCGGCCTCGATGTCACGCGGCGTGAAGATCCCGCTCGGCGGCAGCACCCGCAGGGTGTCGCCCTCGCGCAGGTTGTCGCAGATCCAGTTCGAGGCGTATCCGTCCACTGTCCGCTTCACCGTGATCTGGTGCCGCCCCGAGTGGGGCGCCGACGACAGCGAGTAGCAGCGCGCCGCCAGACCGGTCTGGTCGCTGGGCACGGCGACGGTGAGGAACTGGCCCGGCGTGTAGACGAACTTCTCCTGCAGCTCGTCGGGCACCTCGAAGACGATCGAGTGTGCGTCGGCGGTCTCCTCCACGACATCGAGCACGTTCAGGACGAACGACTCAGTAGCCATCCAGGGCCCCGATCTCGATCTCGCCCTCGGCGACGGCGCGTTCGATCGAGGACCGCAGCCGTGAGCAGGTCTCGTAGACATGTCGTCCGCCGGGCTCGGAGGCCTTGCGCCGGAACTCCGCGCACGCCGCCAGTGACTCCGAGTCCCACTGGATCGAGGTGTGGTGCTCGCTGTTCTTCTTCACGCCGACCTTGGCCAGGCAGTCCAGGCACGCGACCTGCGTTAGGCGCGCCCGGGTGTAGAGACGCTGGTCCTCGAGCGTCTCCTCACTGGTCGGGGCAAAGGAGACCATCAGACGCCGCCGGCCGCCGTCGGGGTCTCGACAGGCTCAACCGACGAAGAGTCCTCGGCGGCCTTCTTCTTGAGGTTCTCGGCCACCTCTGCATGCCAGAACTCGTTGGCCTTCGTGGTGTCGACCTCGAACTCGAAGCGCTCACTCATCTCAGGGGTCACGTCGGCCTTGTCGACGTAGAACTGCTCGTACCACCGACGCAGCTGGTAGACGGGACCGTCCTCCTCGCAGAGCAGCGGGTTCTGGACAGGCGCCTTGTTGAGCCAGATGTGCACGTCCTGCATGAAGCCGTCGCCGAACATCTGCGTGTAGCGCTCGCCGATGTACTTGGTCGTCTTCTCGTCCGTGCCCTCGGGCTTGAGCACCTTCAGGCCGTACTGCAGCACGAAGGAGTTGTCGCTGGTCGGGATGTGGCAGTTGACCAGCACGACGTCCGTCACGAAGCCCTTGTAGTCGTTCTTGATCCAGTTGATCATGAACGACGGCCCGAAGTAGGTGGCTTCGGACTTCAGCACCAGGTCCTCGTCGCCGTACCCCTCACCGGCCATGTCGGGCCGCCCGGTCGACTCCATGAACTGGGTCGCCATGTGGCCCTCGAAGACGTTGCGGAAGCTGGTCGGGAACGCGAAGTGGATGTAGAAGAAGTGCGCCATGTCCACGACGTTGTCGACGATCTCGCGACAGTGGGCCGTGGGGACGTCGAGGGTGTTCCAGCTCCAGTCGGTGTACTTGTCCGGGTCCTCGATGCCCTCGAGCTCCGGAGGAAGGACGTCGCGGTCGGCCGGGCTGCCCTCGACGTCGTGCCAGATCATCAGCAGGCCGTTGCGGACCTCGGTCTCGTACTTCTGCGTGCGCGCGCGCAGCGGGATCCTCCGGGCGTACGGGATGGCCTTGCACTTGCCGTCGCCACCCCAGCGCCAGTCGTGGAACGGGCACGCGATCTCGTCGCCCTTGACCGTTCCCTGGGTCAGGTCTCCACCCATGTGCCGGCAGTACCCGTCCAGCACGTTGAGCGAGCCGTCGGCGCCCTTCCAAACGACCAGCTTGCCGCCGAAGCCCTGTACCGCGTGGGGCACTCCGTCGTCGAACTGCTCGACGGGCCCGAGGCAGTGCCAGCCGCGCGCGAATCGCTCAGGGGCCGTGCCGCGGTCGAGAGAACGTGCTTGGGTGGTGCCAGAGCTGGTTGTGGTGCTCATCGGTTCCTCCGTCATGGTGGCCGGAAACAAGAACAGGTTATAGTTTTGCGCGGGAGAATGACAGTCCATCCCTCAATCCGGGGCCCACTCGAACCTTGGTCAGGAGCTTCATGCACATCGCACTGACACCGGAGCAGGACAAGCTCCGCGCCGAGCTGCGGGAGTACTTCGAGGCGCTCGTCACACCGGAGCGACGAGCGGGTCTCGCCGCTTCGACCAGCGCGTTCGGTGACGACTCAGGGGGCGAGTTCGGCGCCGCGGACGTCTACAAGGACGTGATCCGCGAGATCGGCCACGACGGGTGGCTGGGCATCGGCTGGCCCGAGGAGTACGGCGGCCAGGACCGCTCCATGATGGACCAGCTCATCTTCACCGACGAGGCCGCCATCGCCGGGGTGCCGATCCCCTACCTGACCCTCAACACCGTCGGTCCGACGATCATGCGCTTCGGCACCGACGCCCAGAAGACCGAGATCCTGCCCAAGATCCTCAAGGGCGAGATGCACTTCTCGATCGGGTACTCCGAGCCCGAGTCCGGCACCGACCTCGCCAGCCTGCAGACCAAGGCGCGGCTCGAGGGCGACGAGTGGGTCATCAACGGCCAGAAGATGTGGACCTCCCTGATCCAGTACGCCGACTACATCTGGCTCGCCTGCCGCACCGACCCCGATCTCCCCCGCCACAAGGGTCTCTCGATGATCCTGGTGCCCGCGGACAGCGACGGCTTCTCGTTCACGCCCGTCCACACCGTCGCCGGCGTGGGCACGAGTGCCACCTACTACGAGGACGTCCGGGTGCCCAAGGACAACCTCGTCGGCGAGCTCAACGGCGGCTGGGCGCTGATGACCAACCAGCTCAACCACGAGCGCGTGGCCCTCACCTCCGCTGCCCCGGTCACGCACTCGATCGACCTGGTCACCGACTGGGCGCAGCAGACCCGCAACTCCGACGGCTCCCGCGTGATCGATGCCGAGTGGGTGCAGGTGCTGCTGGGCCGCGCCCACGCACGAGCCGAGATGCTCAAGCTGCTCAACTGGCGGCTCGCCTCCGACACGCAGGACCTCTCCCCCGCGGACGCCTCCGCCACCAAGGTCTACGGCTCGGAGATGGCCACCGAGGTCTACCGGTCGCTGATGGAGGTCGTCGGACCCAAGGCACTCGTCAGGGGCGACTCCAGCGGCACCGTCCTGCGCGGTCGGCTCGAGCGCTTCTACCGCTCGTCCCTGGTGATGACGTTCGGCGGCGGCACCAACGAGATCCAGCGCGACATCATCGGGTACGTCGGCCTCGGCCTGCCTCCCGCCACGAGATAAGACACAGGCGATAGGACTGAGCATGGACTTCGAGCAGACCCCCGAGGGGGCCGAGGCAGCCGAGCTGGCCGGCATCATCCTCGAGAAGCACTGCAGCGCCGAACGCCTCAAGGAGGTCGAGGCAGGCCCGGCCCGGTTCGACCACGACCTCTGGCGCCGCTTCGCCGACTCCGGTCTGATTTCGCTGACCGTGCCCGAGGAGCACGACGGCAGCGGGTTCGGCATGCTCGAGCTCGCGAGCCTGCTGATCGAGGTCGGACGCAAGGTTGCTCCGCTCCCGCTCGGCGTGCATGCCGTGACCTCGATGGCCCTGGCCGAGTTCGGGAGCCTGACGCAGCAGGCGCGGTGGCTGCCCGTCTCGGGGCTGGGCGAGTTCCTCCTGACCACGGCCCTCTCCGAGGATCGCCAGTTCGCCCCCGACCACCCCGTCACCCGCGCCGACAGCGACGGGTCACAGTGGCTGCTCACCGGCAGCAAGTCAGTGGTCCCCGCCGGGCCGCTCGCCGACCTGTTCGTCGTACCCGCCGAGACCTCGTCTGGGCTCACCGTCTTCCTCGTGCACAGCGACGACCCGGGTGTCGTGGTCGTACCGCAGCAGCTGAGCGGGCACGAGGTCGCTGCTCGGCTCGAGCTCGACATGGCCGCCGTCCCCCTCGACCGGGTGCTCGGCAACATCGGTGAAGGGGCCGAGATCGTCGAGTGGCTGCTCGAACGACTCACCGTGGCGGTGTGTGCGGAGCAGCTCGGCGTGCTGGAAGGCGCGTTGGCGCTCACCTCCGAGTACGCGAAAACCCGTGAGCAGTTCGGTCGCCCGATCGGCACCTTCCAGGCGGTGTCACAGCGGCTCGCGGACGGCTACATCGACGTGCTCGGAGCCCGGCTGACGATGTGGCAGGCGGCCTGGCGGCTGAGCGAGGGTCTGCCGGCCACCCGGGAGATCGCGGTCGCCAAGCTCTGGGCCGCCGACGCGGGGCACCGGCTTGCCCACACCACGGTCCACGTGCACGGTGGGGTCGGCATCGACCTCGACGGCGAGGCGCACCGCTACTTCACGGCTGCCAAGCGCCTCGAGTTCGCCCTGGGCAGCACCACCGAGCAGTCGCGCGTCATCGGCCGTCTGCTGGCCGCCGAGCCTGCCTGAGATGACGACGATCCGGGACGCGCTGCTGGCGCGCTCGGAGCAGGGCGCCCCGGCACTCCGCGCCGGTGACGAGCGCTGGTCGTGGCGCGACTACGTCGCTGAGAGCGCCCGTCGCGCGATGGTGCTGGGTGAGCTGCTCGACCAGGACCGGCCGCGACACGTCGGCCTGCTGATGGACAACACCCCCGAGATGGCGTTCCAGCTCGGGGCGGCCGGGCTGGGCGGCCACGTCGCGGTCGGTCTGAACACCACCCGTCGCGGGGACGCGCTGCTGGCCGACATCCGCAAGGCCGACTGCCAGGTGGTGGTCGCCGATCCGCGTCTCCTCCCTCTGCTCGAGGACATGGACCTGAGCGACGTACGACTCGAGCGAAGTGACGACGCCGAGTGGCAGTCCCGAGTGATCGAGGCTCAGGCCACGCCTCCGGACGCTTCCCCCGAGCCCGGCTCGCTGTTCATGCTGATCTTCACCTCGGGGACGAGCGGCGACCCGAAGGCGGTGCGCATCACCCACGAGAAGGTCACCTTCCCCGGCGCCTACCTGGTCGAGCGGCTCGGGCTGGGGCAGGACGACGTGCTCTACGCGTCCATGCCGTTGTTCCACTCCAACGCGGTGATGGCCGGATGGGGACCCGCGCTGGCCTGCGGAGGGACGATCGCGCTCGCCGAGAAGTTCTCCGCGAGCGGCTTCCTCGACGACATACGCCGCTACGGCGCGACGTACATGAACTACGTGGGCAAGCCCTTGTCCTACGTGCTCGCCACACCCGCACACGAGGACGACGCCGACAACACGCTGCGCATCGCGTTCGGGAACGAGGCCGGGGACCGCGACATCGCGGCGTTCTCCGAGCGGTTCGGGTGCCGTGTCGTGGACGGGTTCGGCTCGACCGAGAACGCCGTCGTGATCTCCCGGATCCCGGGCACGCCGCCGGGCTCGCTGGGGGTGCCGCTCGAAGGCGTCGCGGTCCTGGACCCCGAGACCCAGCAGGAGTGTCCGCGCGCGAGCTTCGACGAGTCCGGTCGCGTGGTGAACCTCGACGATGCGACCGGGGAGCTGGTGAACACGACCGGCACCGGTCAGTTCGCCGGCTACTACAACGACGAGGCGGCGACGGCGGAGCGGATGCGCCACGGGATGTACTGGAGCGGTGACCTCGCCTACCGCGACGAGGCCGGGTTCGTCTACTACGCGGGCCGCACCGCCGACTGGCTGCGGGTCGACGGCGAGAACCTCACGGCGTCCCCCATCGAGCGGATCCTGGTGCGACACCCGTCGATCGCCGAGGCCGCGGTGTACGCCGTACCCGATCCCACCTCCGGCGACCAGCTCGTCGCTGCGCTGGTCCTCGTGGGCTCGCTCGATCCGGCCGGGTTCGAGGAGTTCCTCGCGGCGCAGTCGGATCTGGGTCCCAAGCAGTGGCCGCGGTTCGTCCGCATCCTCGACGCCCTTCCCCGGACCGCCACGAACAAGGTGCTCAAGCGTGAGCTGCAGACCGAAGGGTTGGGCGACGGGCTGGTCTGGGAGCGTGCGGAGCGAGGCACGTCGTACTCCGCATGAGGCATCAACTCGGCGCATCACGATCTACCCTTGATGGATGAACCGTGCTGCCGTCTTCACGGTGGTCTTCTTCTTCATAGCGCCGGGGACGACTGCCGGTCTTGTCCCCTGGTTGATCACCGGGTGGGACCGTCCCGACGTCGGCGTCGGCGTGCCAGAGGTGCTGGGCGTCGGTCTCATCGCGCTGGGCCTCGCGGCCGTGATCGCGTGCTTCGCTCGCTTCGTCACCGAAGGATCAGGCACACCTGCCCCGGTCGCGCCCACCGAGGCACTGGTCGTGGGCGGCCTCTACCGCCACGTGCGCAACCCCATGTACCTCGCGGTCGCGGTGGTGATCGGCGGCCAGGCACTGGTCTTCCGCAGCACCGGGGTGCTGTGGTGGCTGCTGATCTTCGCGGCGTCCGTTTGGACCTTCGTTCGGGGCTACGAGGAACCTGCGCTGGCCCGACAGTTCGGCGCGTCCTACGAGCACTACCGCGAGGCCGTACCGGGCTGGTGGCCGCGCATCACGGCGTACTCCGAGGATGCGGTCAGGAGTCGATCAGGTCGGCCACCCCGCGGAGGATAGCTGCGACCGCTTGGTCGCGCTGGGTCACCGTCCCGGTGATCAGCTCGGGGATGACCACGGCCCGCTCCGGGGCGGCGCTGCCGAGGAGCTGGCGCGCGGCCAGATGGGTCGGTAGCAGCACCGGAGTCTGCTTCCGCCGCGCTCCCAGGGCCTTCGTCACGCGTTCGAAGTACTCCTGGTTGCTCGAGCCCGACAATGCCTCGCGGAGGAGCGGCACCGCAACCCGGGTGAAGTCACCCTGTCCGTTGCTCTCCCAGGCGACCTCGTTCGGCTGGCAGGCGCCGTAGAAGACACCGCGCTCGTTGTCCCCGGAGGACGGTCGGGACCTTCGGGCGCCGCGCTTCCTCCGGTACGCCTCCACCGCCCGGGGTGTCATCCTGACCAACCGGGCCTTGGCGCTCGTGGCTGTCGGAACCTCCAGCACGAGCGCACGCTGGCTGCCACCCGAGTGGCACGAGTCGAAGAACATGGTCAGGCTCACGCCGTCTGGCAACAGGTCCCAGATCTCGCCCAGGTCGTCGTCGATGAGCAGGTTCCCCGACGTGAAGTCGACCGGGCAGATGGCCTCGTCGACGAGTGCGGTGTCTCCCTCGAACTCCGGCTTCTCGTCGCCGTCGAGATCCTCGATCGTCGTACCGTGACCGGAGTACTGCAGGGCAAGGACGTCCCCGGAACGACTGGACACGACCAGCTCCTTGATCATCTCGACCATGCGCTCCCGCGTAGCCTTCCTGTTGGTCAGCAGTTCGACCTCGAAGCCGGCCTCCTCGAAGGCGGCCTTCCAGGCTTCCGCGTCGGCCACGCAGCCGTCGAGCTTGTTGGGCGCGGGGTAGCTGTCGATGCCGATGCAGAGGGCCCGCCTGCGACCTCCTCCGGTCGGTGCCGTGGCCGCCTCCCTCGCCGCGATGTAGGCATAGGCCTCGTCCTCGGTCGGCCAGACTGAGTCGCCGAGTCCACGAGCGGCACCGGCCTTCCACTCGAGAGCCAGGTCCTCACGCCCGAGGACGCGTCGCGCCAGGCTGTTCATCGTCGGAGCGTTGTTGTCGAAGCCGCCATGGCTGGTCGACGTGCTGCTGGAGAAGGCGCCGCCTCCGACGGTCTTTGACCACATCACCTCCCCCTTCGACCCCGAGCCGGGTGCATCGAAGAGCTTCACGAGGTCGTCATCCCGGCGTACACACTCCTGCAGTCCCAGGATCTCCGCCTTCGGCTCCTTCTCCAGGGACGCCCGGATCAGGTAGAGCAGCGACTTGCCGTAGACACCGATGCAGGTGTCCTTCTTCTCGAACGCCTCGGACATCGTGAACATCGCGAGCCGCTCGATCTTGTTCAGGACGGACTTCTTCACGACCCGTTCCTTGAACTCTGCGACCCGGACCGCAGGGGCGAGCAGGTCGAGCGACGCGAGGGTCGGCACACCGGCCGCGAGGATCTCGGGCACCAGGTAGGAGTGGAAGATCGAGCCCGCACTGTGTCCGGCGGCGTGGACGGTGATCGCCCCGGGGTTGGCCTTGACGAACTCTCCGAGCTTGGTCGCGAAGTACCACGCACCGCCCTTCTCCTTCTCGGATGCCAACGCGGCGGTCGTCTTCATCGCACCCCAGGTGGCTCTGGACGCGGGCACGGCTCGCACCACGACCTCGACGGCCTTGTCCTTGGCGTCGTCGACCAACCCTCGTGCCCTGCCCGGGAGGCTGTCCTTCACGGCATCCCACAGGGAGTCCGCAAGCCCGGTCTCCCACACGAAGTGCACCGGAAAGGCGCCGTTCGCCTTCCACCACTCGATCTGCAGGTTGGCGACGGCGAGGCCGGCCTCCTTCCCGACCAGACCGCCGTGCGCCCAGATCACCAGTGGCACCGGGGCGTCGTGACCCGCAAGGAACGACGGCAGATGGGTCTCGAAGATCGCGTCGACGTCGGCCTTCGTGGTCTTGAAGTCGGCGACGCTCGTGGGGAGCGACGATGGTCCCTCCGCAAGCTTCCCGTCCGGGATGTCGACGACGTAGGGGTGCATGGCGACCAGCTGGTCTCGGGTCAGGCTCATGCTCTAACTACCAACACTGCCCCGGCCCCGAGTCAAGGAGTCGCAAGAGATCGGGGAGCCCATCCCGGCCCATAACGGGAGCAAGGACCTGCTCGGTGCTTGATGAGGGCCGCCAGGCCAGTCTCGAAACCACCTGCTCCTACGTGGCGTCAGGGCTGAGGGTTGAACCCGAGCTCATGGCGGGCAAAGGCCATCTCGTCGGCGACGAGGTTGGCGTACTCACTCGCGCTCGTCATCTTCTCCAACAGGGCAAGCGCCTCGCTGTGGTGAAGGACCGGGAAGTCTGGTGCTGCGAGCGTGGTGTAGTCACGGACGGGAAAGTCGCGGACGATCATGCCCGGTGACCCGGCGACGAGCCCCTCGAGCAGCGCCGTGGTGCCCACCGAGACCGAGACGAACACCTGGTTGGGCAGGTCGAGCCGTCGGGCATGGGTGTACGTCGGACGCCACTGGGCGCGACGCCCGACGGTGTGGAACAGCCACTCCTCGGTCTCCCCCGAAGTACCGCGGGGCTTGAAGTAGACGTCGATGGCATGGCGTCGCTGGAGGTCGGCGAGACCGTCGAAGAGGTTCGTGTACGTCTCGGCATGTCTGTCGAGGTCGATCCACGGTGTCCTTCCCATGATGGCCATCCCTCCGAAGAGCACGACGGAGAGCGGTTGCCCGGCCGAGAAGGACCGTGGGTGGGTCGGGCTCGCGACGGCGACCGGCGCGTGCCTGACCACCTTGTCCGGGAACTGTTCCCGCCACATGCGGGCTCCGGCATGCGTCATGGCCTCGACCTCGTCGAAGGTGTCCGGGTCGCGGACGTCGATGTGGACGGGGTTGCTCGAGTGCGGGTGCAGGATGACTCGCCCACCTGCGCGATGCACGGCATCACCGACCACAACCCCCTCGGGCAGCAGGTAGTCGGCGACATGGGCTTCCGCGATGTGCCGCCGCGTCACGTCCACGGTCGCCTGTCGGGCGATGTGCTCCACGAATTCGAAGGTCGTCCGATGCAGCCACTGCGCCCAGGTACCCCCGATCGGCGGGGTCTCCTCGACGACGCCGTCCAGCGGCTGGTCGTCACTCGTGGCAAGCCCCCGGCCGGCAAGCCGTGCGGTCCTGGTCAATGTGTAGTCGAAGGACGGGAGCTCCGGGTCGCGGGGGTGGAGGGCTGCGTTGGCGGTGATCGCCTGCGTACGCGGGTGGTGGCGGTCATACGCGTACTCGCCGACCACGGATCCGGACTCGTACACGGTCGACCCAGGAAGGAGGGCAGCAAGCGCGGGGAAGGCGCGGATGCCCGCCGGGACGAGGGCGACGCGAGCGTTCGGCCCGCGGCCGCGGCGCTGCTCGGACGGCGCGAGCACCGTCTGCCTCTTGGCGAGGCGCCAGCGGGGTCGGAACGACACGCTTCGCGGTTCCTCGGGGACCGGCCCGTGCTCGACGTAGCACAGGAAGGCGTTCACGCCGCGTTCGATCAGTGCGAAGTACAGGTAGATGAGGCTGAAGTAGTCACCCGACCCACTGAGGTAGCGGAAGACCAGGTTCGGAACCTCGATGACGACGGGCGCGTCCGTGTCGGCGCCGGCGATGTCGTCTGCGAGCCGAAGCATCGGGGCCAGCTCGCTGGCTTCGTGGTAGATCGTCAGGTACATGGCGTCGGCCAGGGTGGACGCCGGCAGGTGTGGTTCGACGGCGTACTTCTCGCCGTACCTGGTGGACCAGTGACGGGCGCGGCGAACCAGCGGGTCGAGCTCGGTGGCCGCGTCTGGCCAGCCGTCGGCGCGCGCCACCCGCCTGACGTGGCGATCCAGGTTCACCAGGCTGATGAACCGCGTCGAGCGCAGCGACGTCTCGATCGTGGAACCGGCTGGAACCCGGATCAGTCTCAAGGGCCCCAGTCCGTCGACCGTTGCGGGTGCGGCTGGCAGTGCCGAGAGGAGGACCGCATCCTCGGGCGACACCTGGTCGGGGAAGTGGTCGTTCCCGGTGAGCCGGACGCCGGTCAGGACACGCTCGATGGTGCGTACGTCGTCGAGCTCGCCGGGTTCGACCGCGTCCTCGGAGGCGTCGAGCCACGCCGCGAGGAGGGCTCCGGAGTCGGCGTCGAGCCCGCTGGACAGGAGGACCCGTGCCATCGCCAGGTAGAACCCGGCGGTGAACGGTGCCTGCCGCGGGATTCCCCGACGATGCAGGACCTGGGCCACCTCCTGCCATGCGGCTTCGTACCAGTCGCTCGTCGGCGACTGTTTCGGGAACACCACCGCCGACGACGCGATGGTGGTGTGGCGGAGCTCGTGGTACGCCGCCCACCGGTCCGCGGCGCTCTCCCAGTCCTCCCGGATCATGGCGAGCTCAGCCCACAGCCGCAGCATGGTCGGATGATCCGGAAAGTGAGTCCGGGCGACCTCGAGGACGGCTTCCGCAGCTGTCGGGTCCGGGATCAGGCGTTGCGCCATGACCGCATGGGACCACTGCTTCGGTCTCAGCTCCGTGGCGTGGTGCTCGACCAGATGGCCCCAGGCCTCGGCAGCAGTTGGCCAGTGGCCCATGCGGCCGAGCAGTGTGGCCCGCTCGATCCGGATGCGCAGGTTGTGAGGACGGTCCACCAGCGACGCGTCCAGCAGGTTCAGGGCCTCGGCAGAGTTGCTGGCAACCTCCAGGCGGCGTGCCTCGCGCAGGATCTCCGCGACCGGCAGCAGGTCGCGGCGTGTGCCCTTCCTCGAGGTGAGGCGCTGGGACAGCTGACGCACGACACGCTGAGGGATACCCACCCGATTTCCGCCCTCGATTGCTGACAATTCCTAGGGCATCACATTAACGGGGTCAGGATCGGGGACCGCGCGACGCGCGCCGGAGCGCTCCGCGCCGATGCCGGCGGCGACCACGAACGCGACGCCGACCATCGCCAGCGGTCCGGGGACCTGGCCCAGGAGGAACAGTCCGGCACCCAGGGCGATCGCGGGCTCCAGGCACATGAGGGTGCCGAACGCCGCAGTGGTGAGCCGTCGCAGCGCGAGGAGCTCGAGCGTGAACGGGACCACGGGTAGCAGCAGGGCCATGCCGAGGCCGATGAGCCACAGCTGCGCATCCATCCGGCCCAGGGCCGCGGGACCGGCGACCACCGTCGCGACCAGGGCGGCCACGGGCATCGACACGGCGAGGCCCTTGATGCCGGCGACCTCGTCGCCCACCCTCTGCGTGAGCAGGATGTAGGCGGCCCAGCAGCAGGCCGCAGCCAGCGCGAAGAGCACCCCGAGCGGGTCGGCGGCGCCGGTCCAGGGCTGGGTCAGCAGGAGCACCCCGACACCCGCGCACAGCGGCCACAGGATCTTGGTACGACGGTCGGCACCCCGGGCGACGGCGACGCCCAGCGGGCCGAGGAACTCCAGGGCGCTGGCCACGCCGAGAGGGAGCCGCGCCAGGGCCGCCATGAAGAGCAGCGTGACCATGGCCGTGACCACGCCGAGCAGCACACTGGCCACCAGCGAGCGGCGGGTGAAGTCGGAGCGCCTCGGACGGACGAGCAACAACATCAGCGCCCCGGCCCAGAACAGACGCAGCCACGCTGCTCCTTCGGCACCGATCCGGTCGATCAGCCCCACGGACACGGCGAGCCCGATCTGGACGCTGAACATGGCGGTCAGCGCCATGAAGGCACCGGTGCGGGCTTCGGTGTGAGGAGCGGCTTGCACTGTCATGACTCCAGTGAAGTCGAGAAAACCGTTCACGTCCACGTGAGATTCATGGACATACCATTCATGAATCATGGACAATGCTCGCATGGACGTGCGCCGCCTGCACCTGCTGCTCGAGCTCTCCCGGCTCGGATCGATGCGCGCCGTGGCAGAGACCCACGGCCTGACCACCTCGACGGTCTCCCAGCAGATCGCTGCGCTGGCCAAGGAAGTGCGGACACCCCTGGTCGAGCCTGAAGGGCGTCGCGTGCGGCTGACTCCGGCGGGTCACCGCCTCGCCGACCATGCGGTCACCATCCTGGCGGCTGTCGATGCTGCCCAGCTGGACCTCGACCCCAGCGCGGAGCCAGCAGGTCGCCTCCGGATCGGTGGATTCGCGACCGCCATCCGGGCGTCGTTGCTGCCCATTCTCAACGCGCTCGAGGACGAGCACCCACAGCTCGAGGTCCTCATCCACGAGTACGAGCCGGCGGAGTCCCTCGCGCTCCTCACCGACGACGATCTCGATCTGGCCCTCACCTACGACTACAACCTGACCCCCTCACCCCCGGGGCCCCTGCACAGCGCCCGACGGCTGTGGAGCACTCCGTGGGGTCTCGGCGTCCCGGCAGCGGAGGCGCCGAAGAGCGGGATCGCGGACCTCACGTCGTGGGCGGACCGGCCGTGGATCGTGAACTCGCGCAACACCGCGGACGAGGCCGTCGTACGAACTCTCGGGGCCCTGGCGGGCTTCACACCGAGGATCCGCCACCAGATCGACAGCCTCGAGCTCGTCGATGACCTGATCCTCGCCGGACACGGCATCGGGCTGCTCCCCGTGGCCCGGCCCACGACGCCCGGCATCCGCGTGCTCCGACTCCCCGAACCGGGGGTGGTCCTGACGACGTACGCCGTCACCCGTCTCGGTCGCGAGAACTGGTCCCCGCTCAGACTCCTGCTGGACCGACTCGGCGCAGCCGCGACGATCAGCAATCCCTACCTGCCGGAGGCGCCAGCGGACTGAGGGTCAGCCCCGGATCTTCTCCAGGTGCGCGACCGATTCCTCGAAGCCCTGCACCAGCTCGCCCATCACGTCGGCCACGGACCGGACCTCGTTCATCCGTCCGACGATCTGGCCCACCGGCATCGAGATCACGTCGGGGTCGCCGTGCTCGTTCATCCGGTTGTGCGCGTTGGAGACCAGCAGGTTCTGCAACGGCATCGGCAGCGGCTCCGGCGCGCCCTCCTCGGCCCACGCCTCGGTCCACTTCGTCTTCAGCAGCCGCGCCGGCTTGCCCGTGTAGACGCGGGTGCGCACGGTGTCGGCGCTGCTCGCGCGCAGGAAGGCTTCGGTCATGCCCTTGTTGGTGTTGAGGTTCGCGTACTCCTCGGTGGTCAGCCACACCGATCCGGTCCACACGCCCTGGGCGCCGAGCGCGAGCGAGGCCGCGACCTGACGGCCCGAGCCGATGCCGCCGGCACCGAGGACAGGGACGTTCGGACCGACCGCGTCCACGACCTCCGGCGTGAGCACCATGCTGGCGATCTCGCCCGTGTGGCCGCCCGCCTCGTAGCCCTGCGCGACGATGATGTCGACGCCGTTCTTCACGTGCGAGAGGGCGTGCTTGGCGGCACCGGCGAGCGCCGCCACCTGTACGCCGGCTGCATGCGCCTGCTCGATGACGTCGACCGGCGGAGAGCCGAGGGCGTTGGCGATCAGCACCGGACGGTGCGCGAGTGCGATGTCAACGTGCGACCGCGCGACCGAGTGCAACCAGCCGAGGACGCCCTCGCGACCCTCACCCTCCGGGAGCGGGGGTACGCCGAGCTTCTGCAGCGTCTGCTCCACGAAGCTGATGTGCTCTTCGGGGATCATCGCCTTGAGGTCCACCGACTTGCCCTCGGTGGGGATCTTCATCGGCATCACGATGTCGACGCCGTAGGGCTTGCCGTCGGTGTTGTCGTCGAGCCACGTCAGCGTCTGCTCGAGCTCCTCGGGGTCGTTGAACCGCACGGCGCCCAGCACTCCGAGACCGCCGGCGCGCGAGACCGCGGCGGCGACGTGCTCGGACGGGGTGAAAGCGAAGATCGGGTAGTCGATCCCGAACCGGTCACAGAGCTCGGTACGCATGCTTCAGGCTCCTGTCGGTGAGGTGGCGACCTTGGCGGCGAACGAGGCCATCGCCAGCTCCTTCGCCTTCGGGTACTGCGCCTTGCCGGTGGCGTTGCGCGGGATCTCCTCGACCAGGGTGATGGCGCGCGGCAGCTTGTAGCCGGAGAGGTGCTGGCGCAGGAAGTTCCGCAGCTCCTCCAGCTGCACCTCCGCTCCTTCGCGCGCCTGGACCACGGCCGTCACGGACTGGCCGTACTTCTCGTCGGGGACGCCGACCACGAGCACGTCGTACACGTCGGGGTGCCCCTTGATGGCCATCTCGACCTCTTCGGGGTAGACCTTCTCACCCCCGGTGTTGATGCAGTTGGAGCCGCGGCCGAGCAGGGTGACCTTGCCGTCCTCCTCGATGCGGGCGAAGTCGCCCGGCACCGAGTAGCGCTCGCCGTCGATCTCGAGGAAGGTCTTGGCCGACTTCTCGGGGTCCTTGTAGTAGCCGATCGGCACGGAGCCGCCGCGGCCGAGTCGCCCGGTCTTCCCGACGTCCTTGGCGACGTCGAGGACGACGTTGTCGTCGTCGATGACCACGCTGTTGGGGCCCAGTCCAACGACGGGACCGTCGTTGCTGATGTGCTTCTTGTCCTGCAGGCCCATGCCCTGGAAGCCCGTCTCCGAGGCACCGACCGAGTCGGTGAAGACACCGTCGGGGAAGGCGCCCATCCACCGCGTCTTCACCTGTGGGCTGAAGATCGCGGCACTGCTCGCGATCACGAACAGGCTGGTGGCGTCGTACGACGTGCCGGCGGAGGCCCTGCTCTCGTACTCCTCGATCAGTGGCCGCGCCATGGCATCACCCGTCATGAAGATCATCTGCACCTTCTCGCGCTCGATGACCTCCCAGGTGCGCTGGGCGTCGAACTTGGGCTCGAGGATCGTCAGGTGGCCGGCGAAGAGGTGCATCAGCAGGCTGGCCAAGGCGCCGCCGTGCATCAACGGGCTCAGCGGGAAGGTGATCATCCGCGGCTCGGTGGCCTGCTTGGACTGGTCGAACTCCGACAGCGGCTCGCCCGTGTAGAAGTCGATGCCGCCTCCCAGCACCCGCCAGAAGTCCTCGTGCCGCCACATCACACCCTTCGGGAAGCCGGTCGTGCCCCCGGTGTAGATGATGTGCAGGTCGTCGTTGCTGCGCTCCGGGAAGTCACGCTCGTCACTGTGTCCCGTGAGAGCCTCCTCCAGCGTGAGCCCGCCGAAGGACGACAGGTCCGCGTCGTTGTCGGGATCGAGCGCGTCCGGGATCGCGATGAAGGTCTTCAGCTTCTGGTGCTTCGGCGCACACGCCGCCACGAGAGGGGCGTAGGGGCGCTCATGGATCAATGCCACCACGTCCGCGTTCTCGAAGAGGTAGTTGAGCTCTCCCTCGACGTAGCGGTAGTTGACGTTGATGTTGACCGCCCGGATCTTCACCACTGCCAGTACGGCGATCACGTGCTCGATGCTGTTCTTGGCGTAGACACCGACGTGGTCGCCCTCGCCGATCCCTTGCGCGGCCAGGTAGTGCGCGAGCTTGTTGGACTCCGACTCGAGCTCGGCGTAGGTGATCGTGCGGTCCAGGACCTTGACCGCGGGGTTGTCCGGGACCGCGTCCACGGCGTGCTCGAACAGGTCTGCAATGTTCAGGGCCATCCCGCAAGACTAGAACACGTTCTTGTTTCTGACTAGCATGGCCCCCATGACCGAAACCGCGCCCGACGACGCTCAGCCGCACGCCCTGGTGGAGCTGAAGGACCACGTACTCGTGGTCACGATGAACCGTCCGGAGGCGCGGAACGCCCTCTCCGGCGAGATGCTCGCGATCATGGAGCAGGCCTGGGTGCGCGCCAACGAGGACCCCGAGGTCCGCGTGGTCATCCTCACCGGTGCCGGGGGCTACTTCTGCGCGGGCGCCGACCTCAAGGCGATGTCCTCGAGCTCCCCCTCCGACCGGTTCGAGTCCGGTGAGTTCGACCCGTCGGTGATCCCGTCGCTGCTCAAGGGCTACCGGGTGAAGAAGCCGTTGATCGCCGCTGTGGAGGGGCCGGCGATCGCGGGCGGCACCGAGATCCTCCAGGCGACTGACATCCGGGTTGCCGGGGAGTCGGCACGGTTCGGCGTCTCGGAGCCGAAGTGGGGGCTCTACCCGCTGGGTGGCTCCGCCGTACGGCTGGTGCGTCAGCTGCCCTACACGGTGGCCGCCGACCTGTTGCTGACCGGAAGGCACATCAAGGCTCCCGAGGCCAAGGAGATCGGCCTGATCGGGCACGTCGTACCCGATGGTGAGGCGCTGTCAAAGGCGCACGAGATCGCCGCGCTGATCGCGGCCAACGGCCCATTGGCGGTGCAGGCGGTGCTGAAGACGATGCGCGACTCGGAGGGCAAGCACGAGGACGAGTGCTGGCAGGACGACGCCAAGGTGGGTGCCGCCGTGTTCGCTTCGAGCGACGCGAAAGAGGGCCCTCGGGCGTTCGCCGAGAAACGGAAGCCGGACTTCACCGGGACCTGAGCGGGTGTGCACTCATCTGCCGCGATCCGAGCGGACATGCCGAGACCAGTGCGGTGTGGTCGTGGACACGCGCCGGGCGTGTGGTGACCAAGAGCCTTGGTCAGCCGAAGAACGCGGCTTCGACGGTCGACGGCCAAAGGCATAGCAGTCGCCCCCCGTCGGGACCGGTCCGAAAACCGTGGACCGCGCCCGGAGGGATGAAGACAATCTGCCGCGATCCGATCCAAGGCTCCCTTCTGTGTCAAGAAGCAGTCGCGCGTGGTGTCTTAGGCTGGTTGATGACGGGTCCGGAAGTGCCTTGTCCAAAGACATGGCGCTGGGATGTGAGCCGGTCGCGCTGGAGTCAGAGTCGTTTCCCGTTTGCCCTCCCGGGCCCGTCGCCTCGTGCTTCATGGCGTCGTTGAGCATCTGCTGGAAGACGATGTCGGAGAGCCGGCGTTTGACGCAGCGCATCGCTTCCATCGGGGCTTTGCCGTCGGCCTTCTTGCGGTCGTAGTAGTCCCGTCCCTCGCTGGGGTTGCGGATCTGGACTCGGGCCATGATGTGCAGCACTCGGTTGATCTGGCGGTTCCCTCCTCGTGAGGCCGGTGTCGGACCTGATCTCCGGAGGAGGCGTCGATGGGTGCGGTGCCGTTCCACGACGCGAAGTGCGCCTTGTTCGGGAACCTCGTGATGTCGCCGACTTCTACCAAGAGCCGGGCGGCGCCCGAAGGGCCGATCCCGGGCAGGTCAAGCAGCCCGTTGCCAGTCTGCTTCGGGCAACTCGGCGAGCTCCTTGTTGGCTGCCTTCTTGCGGGTATAGATCCGTTCGAGGTCACTGGTCAGTTCCGCGGCGACCCGGCGACGATTCTTGCCAGCGACGTCGCAGGGACGGGCCTTCGCGAGTAGTGCCCTGGCCTGACGAGCTGAGAGGTCCTTCTTCGCACCACCGGGGATCAGCTCCAACAGCAGCTGGTGCAGCTGGTAGACCATCCGGGTGAGGTCCTCGCCCAGTGAGCGACGACGGTCGACCAAGATCCTCAAGATCGCCAGCTGCTCGTCGTTGACCACCGGACGCAGACGGCCATCCGGGTGCCGACCAACGCGACAGAGTGCGCGTCGGTGGCGTCGGTCTTGCGTCCCTGGCCGGTGGCGAAGACCCGGGTGCGCGCAGAGAGTTTGGGTGGGACATCGACGACCTGTTCACCATCGGCCAGGAGCCGATTGGCGATGTGCTTGCCGATGCCGGCGCAGCCCTCGATCGCCCAGACCCGATCTGGCCACCGCCGGCCGTAGCGCAGCATCGCGGCGTAGTCGCCGCGGTCAGTGCCGAACCGGCCACCACCAGCCACAGCCTCCTCGGCAGTCATCACCTCGATGGTCGCTGAGCGTTTGTGCGGGTCCATCCCAATGACCACCCGCTCTGATGTGGAACCCATCGCCGTCCTCCAATGCTCGATCCATCACTGGCTGTCGAACCGGGAGGGCAACGCTGCTTCGAGTGCGACAAACCCTTCTTGAGCCTCTCCTGGCCCTAGCGACGTCCGGCCCGCGCAGGCCAAATGAGAGCCACACGACCAGCGTGGGCAGCCGAAATGAGAGCGACGAGCCGGACGCCTAGACCCAGCCTTGCCAGGCCCGGTCCTACCCGCAATGAAACAAGCAGCCGATGTGCGGGCAGGACGTCTTCGGCCGACCGCGATTGCGGTGTGCCGGATAGTCCCGCATGAACGGACCCTCCTAGAGACACTCAAGGCGTCCGTTCGGTAGGGACTACCCGACCAAGCGCGATATTCCGATGCGAACCGACCCTTGTGGCTGCTCGAACGGGGTCCGAGTGCATCGGACTATCCGAATCTGCCGCTGACACGGGACCTAGACGCCACGACCGGTGATACGTGACCTCTGACGAGGGTCAATCCACCCGGAGGAGCAGCTCGAGCGCGAGCAGGCTTATCCCTAGAGCGAGGAGAGCCAGGTGGATCAGCTTGACCATGCGCACACCGCGAGCGGCTCCGGTCAGCGCCGCGGCCGTCGCGGGATCGGTCAGGTCAGGTTCGGGACCATCGTCGTCGTCCCAGCGGTGGTGCAGCCGCACCCTGCCAGTGTCACCCAGGCACCAAGGGTCACCGGACCGCGAGACCCCCAGGCATCCGGATCTGCCGCATTCCGTGTACGGACGTGTCGATCGGCGGCCGCACATTTCGCCTGTGTGGTGTGTGCGAGGAGGTCTGTTTCTTGGCAGCAGCCTCTGGCACGTCACTGTCTCAGCCCACGGGTGCGACCCATCGAGTGGGTTCGGGCCCCAGAGCGCGACCGGTCTCGTCGAGGAAGGTAAGGGTGATGGCGGTGGCGCGGGACGCCTCCGGGATGGCCGAGCCGAAGCCGTGGGAGTCGCTACGGATCGGCAGAGTTCGATTTACCCCGACACCCTGGACGCGCACGGAGACAGCGTTCGGGTATGGAGAGATGCCGTAGACGAGCGGTCCGTCGGAGTCCTTGAAGAAGCCGCCGAGCTGCTCGGGGCGGGTGAGGTCGGTCGTCTGATCGGGATCAGCGGAGTCGACGAGGACGCCGCCGCAGCCGTAGTCGAGTTGACTCTTGGTAGGGAGTCCTTCGCCGTCCCAGGTGCCGTTGGCGTCGGCGTAACAGACTTGTCCGTTCGAGGACGTGGCGACCCAGAACGCGAAGATGCCGTTCTTGGTGCGGAACTTCGCGATCAGCTCGGGGTCATGGAGCCGGCCAAGGCCGCCGGCTGAGGTGTTGGGCTGGTTGCTGAAGTCGAGCAGAGCGTTCTTGATCACCTCGACAGGCCCGCCCGCTGCGACAGCCGTGCCAGCGCCCAGGGCCACTACACCGGCGACGATCAGTGCGGCAGCACGACGCCGAGTCGTGCGCCAAGAGCGACGGTTGCTCCGCGCGGGTGACGGTCCCTCAGCGAGGATGGTGGCCAGGGTTTCGCGGGACCACCCCGGCTCGAAGGACTCGAGGGGCGGCGCGAGCTTGGCGATCTGGTCCTGGGTCGTCATCAACGGATGCCACCTTCGCTGAGGGCCGCGGCAATTGCCGTGCCGGATGTCTGTGTCATGCCCGTGCGTTCGAGCGCCTTGCGGGCCCGGTGAGCCCGCGCCCGGAGCGCTCCGCTCCGGATGCCAAGAGCGACCGCTGCCTCGTCAGGCGTGAGCCCGTCCCAAGCCACGAGCAGCAAGGCCTCGCGCTGATCCTCGGGCAGTGAGGAGAGGCTGTCGAGCGCCGAAATGCGCTCTGTGGCCAGCAGGCCGGCATCTGCTGCCGAGCACGCGGCCGCATTCAGGAGGATGAGGCGGTCTTGGAGCGCGTCCCTGCGTCCTTTGCCTCGCAGATGGTTGCCGATGACCTTCCGAGCACTCCCGACAAGCCACGCGATCGGCGGCTGCGGCACCACCTCCCAGCGTCGCCACGCCTGCAGAAACGTCTCCGCAACCACGTCCTGGACGTCGTCTGCCGCGACGTGGCGCCGCGCATACGCCGCCACACGCGGGCCATCTCGCACCCAGGAACGGGTGAATTCGGTGGCAGTATCCGAGGTGCTCATACACAGGTATTGTCCGGCCAGCCCCGAGTTGTTACTGACGAAGCCACCGATCCTCGTCGTCATCTCGTCACCACCTGCGCCTCACCGCCGCTTGTCGGTCACGTCGAGGTGACCGGACGCACCGAGATCCGGTCGTCGGTCTTCGGCGAGGGTAATGGCGGACGAAAGGAGTGCCCGCCACCGCTTACGGTGAGAAGCTCCAGCGGCTGGACCGAGACCTTCACCAACCCCAGGCTCTGCGCCGCCATCGTCGACCGGCGCACCTTCGGCGGCAACATTATCGAGACCGGCACAGTTTCCTACCGACTCGCGCACGCCCGCAGCTGCAGAACCGGACAGACCGCCGGGCGCTAAGAGCGCCGGGCGCGGAGTCTTCATGCTGCCGCTGGGCGTCTTGGTGTTGCGGTGAGACGATCTCGACAGCGGCGGTGTCCCTGCGGCGACGCCGGGTCATAGCTGGGTCCTAGGCTGAGCCGCATGAGACTTGGTGGTCCGTTCTGGGCCTACTGGTCAGCCGCCGGGCTTGCGAATCTCGGTGACGGGATCCGCTTGGCCGCCTTTCCACTGCTCGCCGCCCAGTTGACGGACGACCCCTTCCTGGTCGGTGCGGTTGGGGCGGTCAGTGGCCTTCCGTGGCTGCTGACCGGCCTGCCCTCCGGCAGCATGGCCGACCGCTTCGGGGCCCGGTTCATCCTGCCGGCAGCCGACGCTGTCCGCGTTGTGGTCCTGGCCGGATTGATCGTCTTGTTGCTGACCGGACAGGCCGGCATGCCGGTGGTGCTCGCGGCCGCGTTTCTGCTCGGCGTCGCCGAGACGCTCCGCGACACTGCCGCAGCGACCGTCATCCCCAGCCTCGTCGCCAAGGGCCAGCTGGAACGCGCCAGTGGTCACTTCAACGCCGGCGCCCTCATCGGCAACGAGTTCCTCGGACCCGTGCTGGGCGGTGTGCTGTTCGGCGCCGGCGCAGCCCTGCCCTTCGTCGCCAGCAGCGCCGTGACGGCTTTCGCCGTGCTGCTCGTGCTCTCCTTGCCCGTCGCCGTACTGCGCGTGCTGGGGCCGGTGATCCCCGCGGACCGGACAGCGGGAAGCAGCATCAAAGCCGGGTTGGGTTGGCTGAGTCGTCAATCGGTCCTGCGGGCCCTTGTGCTCGTCGTTGCCGTCATCGCACTCGCCGACAGCGCCTGGTTCGCCGTCTTCGTCCTTTACGCCAAAGGACGCCTCGGCCTCGGGCCGACCGGTTTCGGAGCGCTGCTGGCGCTCGGCGCCGGCGGTGGCCTGGCCGGTGCTCTGCTTGCGGACCGGCTCGTGGCCGGACGGCGGCACCGGGCCGCGATCGGCTGGTCCGCAGCCGTCACGGCGTTCAGCCCGGGACTCCTGCTCCTCGCCCCGCACCTGTGGCTGGCAGCCAGTGTCATCGTCGCGACCAGCGCGGCATTCGGAGTCCTGAACGTGGCCGCGGCCGGCCT
Organism: uncultured Actinomycetota bacterium; assembly: GCA_963742785.1. Lineage (GTDB taxonomy): Bacteria > Actinomycetota > Actinomycetes > Propionibacteriales > Nocardioidaceae > Marmoricola. The sequence continues at coordinate 1,883,058 of CAVUNI010000004.1, read as the reverse complement.
GCGTTACCGCCTCGTCCCCCGCGAACTGCTCGGGAGGGTAGCCGCAGCCGCGCAGACCAGCGCGGCCGTCGCCGGTGCAGCTGGCGCCCTGGCCGGAGGCGCCGCAGCGGCGGCGCAAGGGCTCACCGCGCCCTTCGGCCTCAGCGTCGTACTCGGCGGCATCGCGACCATGACCTGGCTCATCAGTACCCGAACCGGCCCTACCCCCACGTGACCACACAGCGCCTGCTCATCAACGGGTACGTCCGCTGACAGAGATCCATCCGGACATGCCTGCGGGCTCAGGCGGTCAACGCAACACCTCGGCTAGTGCTTGTGATGGTGTCTTGAAGCCGAGGGTCTGTCGAGGACGTCCGTTGAGCTGGTCGGCGATGGCGTCGAAGTCGGTCTGGGTCAGGGTGCGGAAGTCGAGGGTCCGGGGTAGGTATTGGCGCAGGAGCCCGTTGGTGTTCTCGTTGCTGCCGCGCTGCCAGGGTGACTTGGGATCGCAGAAGTAGACCTCGACACCGGTCTCCTGGGTGAACCGGATGTGTTGAGCCATCTCGTGGCCCTGGTCCCAGGTCAGGGTCCTGGTCAGCGCCGCGGGCAGGGTGGTGATCTTGGCGGCCAGGGCGTCGGCGACGACGTCGGCCTTGTGTTGGCCTCCGGGCAGCTCGATGAGCATCACGAACCGGGTGGAGCGTTCGACCAGGGTGGCCACCGGGCTCATGTGTTTGCCGAAGACGAGGTCGCCTTCCCAATGCCCGGGCACCGCCCGGTCCTCTGCCTCGGCGGGTCGTCGGGAGATGTTGAGGATCCCCGGGCGGCCACCACGGCCATCGGGCAGCCGGGTTCCTTGAGGCCGTCGGATCACTCGCAGGGTCCGCAGATGCGCGGTGAGTTCCCTGCGGAGTGCACCGCGCGACTGGGTGAACAGGGTGCGGTAGATGCTCTCGTGGGAGACCTGCATCTGTTGATTCTCGGGGTAGGTGGTCTTCAACCAGCCGGCGATCTGCTGGGGCGACCACCGGTCTGTGAGCTTCTCGGCCACCACACCAGCCAGGGCTGGGTTGGTCGCCAGCTTGCAGACCTTGGGACGCCTCGAGCGCGACCACGCAATCTGGTCCGCTCTCGCGGCCCGGTACCGGTATCGGCCACCGCGGCCGGCGACCTCACGGCTCACCGTCGAGGGGGCTCGACCCAGCCCGGCCGCGATCGCACGCAGCGACCGGCCGGCTGCCAGACCACGAGAGATCTCCTCGCGTTCAGCAAAGCTCAACCGACCCGGTGAGCGTCGCCGCGGATCGGGCCGGATCCCGCCACACCGCACCAGATAGGCCCGCACCGTCCCCGTCGACAGTCCCAAAGCACGAGCTGTCGGTTTGGCCGCATGGCCAGCTCGCAGCCGCGTCCAGATCTCATCCTCATCCGCGAGCGACAACCTCCGATAACCACGCGCCATCACAACCTCCTCGAATCAAGGAAGTGTTGCGCTGACCCATTGAGACCACCCCGCCATCCGCGCGCCGCGGTCAGGCTGCGGGCGGATCGGCGGTGCGCGGTGGAGGACGGTCGCGGGAGACGTCGGTGGTGCCGTGTCGATCACGCAGGAACTGGTAGCCGTGCGGGCTGGACCACAGGTAGGTGCCGGGGTCGATGACGGTGTAGGTCCATGGGTTGTGGGTCTTCAACCGATGATGTCGTCGGCACAAGGGCGCGATGTTGCAAGAGCAGGTGGTGCCACCGTCAGCGTGGGCGATGACGTGTTCGGAGTCGCACTCGATGGCCCGTCGTGTGCACCAGGGGAAGGTGCAGGTGCCGTCCCGGACCTCGGCTTGTTCTGCCAGTCGCGCGGGAACCTCGTAGGCGGCGACACCGATGTGCTCGTCGACGTCGATGACCGGCTTGACGACGACGCTGGCGTCGGGATCATGGCACCAGGTGCGGACCTGGTCGGCGAGCACGGTGCGATGGTGGTTGTTGACCTGCGCGAGTTCGAGAGTGCCGGCGCGGCCCGTGATCGCTGCCTCGGAGAGGTGCACGTAGAGGACCACCTGGCGCGACTTGCTCGCAGGACCCGGGATCTCGTCGGAGGGCGGCGCCGCCAGCTCGAGACCGAGATGACGGCGGGCGAGTCGTCCAGCGGCGATGGCGCGGCGTACGTCGAGGGAGTCGGTGGACCCGCCCAGTCGTAACGCCTCGGCGTCGGCGGTGATAGCCGCGTCCAGGTCGAGCGCGTCGGCCAGGTCGAGCTCGGCCTGGACGAAAGTGGTGCCGTAAAGCGAGACCTGGTGGTGGTGGAAGGTGACGTGCCGGTCCTCGGCAGCCTTCTGTGCGTCGGCCTCGGCCTGCTCCGGCATGAAGCGGGCAACGGCCTGCTCGACGAGACGGTCGAGGACCGTTGGACCGACCCTGTGTGCGAATGCGACCAACTGGGTGTCGACGTACGCCGCGGCTTCCGGGCTCAGCCCGATGGTGGCTGCGGCGATGCGGCACGCTCGCCAGGGCTCGAGCGTGCCGGACTGGGTCCGCTGCCAGTGCCGGGGCAGGCGGTACTTCAGCTCCAGGCTGTGGGCGAGCTTCGAACGTCCCGCATCGGTGGAGCGACCGAGGGCTGCGGCGAACTCGGCGATGCAGAACTCCGCCACCAACGGCGCGCCCTCACCGGCCAGTGGCATCGGGCAGTCACCACCACGGGTCGCCCATGTCGCGGCGTCGTGGATCGACTCCGGCGGGTGTTGCTCGGCCCACGTCACCGCCGCGAGCAGGACATCGGCCTCGGCGCGGTCCGCCGCGACCCGACTGTCCCGAGCGAACGCCAGCACCGCGGTGGCTGTGTCCAGCTCGGCCCGGGACGTCGTCATACCCTGAATTCAATCAGTGACCACTGACAGTTCTCGGTCGAGAACCCCCTGCTGTGGAAGGGGAATCCAGGAGTCTCGAGACGCTCGCTGGCGCTCGCTCCTCAACCACCGAGGGAGACGAGCCCAGCAGCACCGGAAATGGTGACCGCGCATCGTGCGCGGGTGCTCTAGCGTCATACGGTGACCACGATCCGGCTCGAGCCCCTGGCCGACGAGCACGTCCCTGCGCTGCTCGAGACGATGCGCGACCCAGAGGTCCTGGCCTTCACCCGCACTCCCGATCCCATGCCCGACGGCTGGCTCCCGAAGTGGCTGTCGCAGTTCGACGGCGAGTACCGGGCGGGCTGGGCGATCCTCGACGGCGACGAGTACGTCGGGTACGCCGTCACCGGCCCGATCGATCGCGAGGGTCTGGAGGTGGAGCTGGGCTACGCCATCGCACCGTGGGGACGCGGTCGCGGTGCCGCGACGGAGACCCTTCGCCAGCTGACCCGCTGGGCGTTCGATGCGGGGATGAAGCGCGTGACGGCGCTCATCTCCGTCGACAACCCGGCATCGTCACGGGTGGCAGCGAAGGTTGGCTACACCCTCGAGGGAGTGCTGCGCTCCGTCCACCACAACGGTGACCACCGTGCGGACATGGAGAGCTGGTCGATCCTGCCGGGCGAGCTGCCGGACGCATAGGCTGACGCCCATGTCCGGGGGAAGCATCTGGGATCGGTTCACCGTCGATCCCCGCCACGAGGCGAACGCGCGACTCCGCGCGTCCGACCGCGACCGCGACGTGGTCAACGACCTGCTCGGGACGGCGTACTCCGAGGGCCGGCTGACGCCTGAAGAGCTGGACGAACGCAGCGACCAGGTGACCAGGTCCAAGACCCTCGGCGAGCTGCCCGCGATCATCGACGACCTGGTGCTGCGCTCCGACCTGGTGCCGACGCGCGCGCGGGACTACCGGGCCGAGGCCGAGCACCGCTACCGGCAGCAGCTCCAGAGCGCGTTCTTCGGTTTCCTCACCCCGACGCTGATCTGCTGGGCGATCTGGTTCTTCACCGGGGCCGACACCTTTCCGTGGCCGATCTTCGTGACCATCGTGAGTGGTGGCCGGCTCCTCCAGCTGCTGACAACGCGGGAGGACTCCACGCTCTCGATCCAGCGCGACCTGGAGAAGAAGGAGCGCAAACGCATCGAGGCGAAGCGCAAGGAGCTCGAGCGGGGCTCCCCCGCCGACGAGGACGGCCCGCCCGAGGCCTGAGCCTCTCCCTGGTGAACCAGAGGTGAATTCATCCTCTGTGACGCTCACCTCCCTGCTTGTGACCATGACGCCGGGGCGTGGCGGTCGTTGGAGGGACATGCCCATCGCCCAGTTCGCCCACGGAGTCGCCTCCGGTGACCCGCGCCAGCGCTCCGTCGTCATCTGGACCCGGGTCACGCCGACCTCGGCCAGCAAGCCGGGCTCCGGGACAGGGCCTGACGTCACAGTGCGCTGGCAGGTGTCCACCAACAGCGCCTTCACCAGCATTGTGCGCTCGGGCGACGTGAAGACCGGTCCGGCGCGCGACCACACCATCAAGGTCGACGTCACCGGGCTGCAGGCCGACCACACCTACTACTACCGCTTCGTCTTCGGGAAGGTCCGCAGCATCGTCGGCCGCACCCGTACGGCACCCGCCGCCAGCGCGTCGCCGCCCAACCTGCGGCTCGGTGTCGTCTCCTGCGCCAACTACCAGGCCGGCTGGTTCAGCGCCTACCGCCACCTCGCGAACCGCAACGACCTGCACGCGATCCTGCACCTGGGCGACTACATCTACGAGTACGGCCCCGGCGAGTACGGCTACGGCCAGGGCGACGTCGACATCCGCCCACACGCGCCCGCCCACGAGATCCTGAACCTCACCGACTACCGGCAGCGGCACGCGCAGTACAAGCTCGACCCCGACCTGCAGCGCCTGCACGCGAAGTACCCGTTCATCGCCACCTGGGACGACCATGAGTCGGCCGACGACGCCTGGAAGGGCGGCGCGGTCAACCAGAACCCCGGTGAGGGCGACTGGGCTGCGCGTCGCGCGGCCGGGCAGAAGGCGTACGACGAGTGGATGCCGGTGCGGCTCAACGGCACCGCCACGCTCGGCGACGGCACCCAGATCTACCGCCGGCTGCGGTACGGCGACCTCGTCGAGATCAGCATGCTCGACCTGCGCACCTACCGCGACGAGCAGCTCACCGTGCAGGTCGACCCGGCCACGGCCGACCCTGACCGGACCATCACCGGTCGTGCCCAGCTGGACTGGCTCAAGGACTCGCTCACGCGGCAGGCCACCCAGTGGAAGCTGGTCGGCAACCCGGTGATGATCGCGCCGGTGACGTTCGCGGGCATTCCCCGCGACCTGATCAAGCCGATCAACGACACGGCCGGACTGCTTCCTCCGGAGGGCGAGCCCTACAACGTGGACCAGTGGGACGGCTACACCGACGACCGCCGTGAGGTCTTCGAGCACCTCCGCGACAACGGCGTGACCGACGCGTTGTTCATCACCGGCGACATCCACTCGGGGTGGGCATGCGACCTCCCGGCCGACAAGGCGACGTACGCCGGGACCCGCAACTCGGTCGGCGTCGAGTTCGTCGCCACGTCGGTGACCTCGAACAACCTCAAGGACATCACCGGCACCCCTCGCCGTACGACGAGCATCGCTGTCGAGGAGACGCTCAAGGCCAACAACCCGCACATCAAGTACCTCAACTTCGACGACCACGGCTTCGCCGTACTCGACATCACCGCGAAGCGCGCGCAGATGGACTGGTTCGTCATCGGCGACCGGGCCGACAAGGCAACCGGTCTCACGTGGACGCAGTCGTGGGCGACCACGGCCGGCAGTCAGACGATCCACGCCGTCAACGGACCGGTGGCCTGATGACCACTCCCCCGACGACCGACCGCCGCACCCTGCTCAAGGTCGCCGGCGTCTCCGGCGCCACCCTTGCGTTCTCCTCGGCTCCCGGCGCTGCTCGTGCCGCCGCTGCTCCGAGCAAGCGTGCCTACGTGATCGTGGTCGACGGCTGCCGTCCCGGCGAGATCGACGACATGGCCAACCTCAAGGCGCTCCGCGACGGCGGCACCTGGTACCCCGCCGCCCGCTCGTTGCCGGTGATGGAGACAATCCCCAACCACGTGATGATGATGACCGGCTGCCGACCTGCCCGGAACGGCGTACCGGCCAACAGCATCTACGACCGCACCGAGGGCGCCGTACGCGACTGCAGCCGCGCCGACGACATCACTGTCACGACGATCATCGAGCAGCTCAACGCCTCTGGTCGTACGACGGGCACGGTCCTGTCCAAGGAGTACCTCTACTCGGTCTTCGGCGACCGGGCCACGCACCGCTGGGAGCCGTTCCCGGTCATCCCCGTCTCCGGACACGCCCCGGATGCCGCCACGATGGACGCCGCACTCGCCATCGTCGACGAGTTCGACCCGGCGCTGGTGTTCGTGAACCTCGGTGACGTCGACCGCGTCGGGCACTCGGACCTGACCGGTACGACGCTGAAGGCGGCCCGCACCGCCGCGCTGACCTCGACCAACGTGCAGGTCGGACGGTTCGTCGACATGCTCAAGAACAGCGGCAAGTGGGCCTCCTCCCTGGTCCTGGTGCTCGCGGACCACTCGATGGACTGGTCGCTGCCGCACCAGACCATCAGCCTCACCTCGGTGTTCAACGCCGACGCCGGCCTCAACGGGAACTTCGAGATCGCGCAGAACGGCGGGGCCGACCTCGTCTACTGGACCGGCCCCGCGTCCGGCCGCTCGGCCGCGTTGACCAAGATGCGCACGCTGGCGCAGGGAACAGCCGGCGTCTTCCAGGCGCACATCATCGACCAGACGCCATCGCTGCGACTGGGCGCCAAGGCCGGCGACCTGCTGGCGTACTGCAAGGCCGGATGGAGGTTCAGCGACCCGGGTCCGCAGAGCAACCCGATCCCCGGCAACCACGGGCATCCCGCCAGCGAGCCGATCCCGTTCTTCATCGCCGGTGGATCGCCTGCGGTCAAGAAGGGTGTCGCACGCTCCGCGAAGGCACACACGATGGACGTGACCCCGACCCTGGGCGCGTACTTCGGTCTCAAGGCCCCGAGCACCGGCTGGGAGGGCGCGTCCCGCCTGTAGCCGAATCGCCCGTGCCTGAGGACAGTCAGGCGCTGCGTCAGTGCGCCGCGCCGTTGGGGGGCCCTGGGACTGATGCCTGCACGAGAGGGGCACGTGCGCAACGAAGCGCCCACAACGGCAGCAGCAGGTAGGTACCGGCCCAGCTGATCTCCGCGGCGAGGATCCACCACGGGGCTGACTCCAGGTCATCGAAGCCCTGCAGGATCCCGGGGACGTTGACGAGTCCGATCGCCATCACCACGCCTACGACCTGGGCGAGCAGCGCAGCCGGCACTCCACCTGCCCGACCGAGGACAACGAGCCAGGATCCGATGAGCGCGAACCCGGCGGCTGACACCAGGCCGGCCAGGAAGTACCCGGTCGTGTCAGTCATCACGAGGTACGAGCCCAGCAGGCCTACAGCTGCCCCCAGGACCGCCACTGACGTGGCCACCACCGACGTCGCCCGGTACAGCAGTACCGCAAGCCCCCCGCACAGCAGGGCCATCAAGGCATTGCCCGCATCGTTCAGAGTGCCCCAGGGCTCACCCACCCCGAAGAACACGATCAGGCTGACCAAAGTCATCACCGTCACGGCGGCCAACACCGCAGCGAGCGCTCGAGCGCTTCCACGCACAAATGCATTCAACACCAGGGTGACGCGGCCCATAGTCTCGTCCCATGAGCGCGACCAGTGAGCCGGTGCCTTTCGAGCTCTACGAGGCCGGTGTGTACCTGCACGGCACGAAGGCCGACCTCGCAGCGGGCGACATGCTGGCGCCCGGCCGCGAGTCGAACTACGAAGAGGGCCGGTTGATGAACTACGTCTACTTCACCGCCACTCTCGACGCGGCGACCTGGGGCGCTGAGCTCGCCGCGGGCGAGGGCCGCGGGCGCATCTACATCGTCGAGCCGAGCGGTGAGTTCGAGGACGACCCCAACGTCACTGACAAGAAGTTCCCGGGCAATCCGACGCAATCCTTCCGCAGCCGCGAGCCGCTGCGCGTCGTGGGGGAGATTGCCGACTGGGTCGGTCACTCACCCGAGAAGCAGCAGGCCATGAGGGCCGGACTCGACGCATTGAAACGACGGGGTGAGGCGCGAATCGAGGACTGAGCCACGATCGCCAGTCGTGGACAACGCTCGGCTGTCACGTTTCGGGGTGCTGTCTCGACTCGGGGGTAAGAGATGGTCGAACCGAGAGGATGAGAGCGATGCATGTCTACATCGCAGGCGGCACCGGCGTCATCGGGCGGCGGCTGATCCCACAGCTGGTCGAGCGCGGCCATCGGGTGACTGCAACGACGACGAACCCAGCTAAGGCTGCCGGGCTCGAGAGCCTGGGTGCCACCGCAGTCGTGGTGGACGGGCTGGACAGTGCCGCGGTTGGCGAGGCGGTGGCAACGGCCGAGCCGGATGCCATCGTCCACCAGATGTCCTCACTGGCCGGCAACCTCGATCCGAAGCACTTCGACAGGTCGTTCGCACTCACCAACCGCCTACGCACAAAGGGCCTGGACCACCTGCTCGCCGCCGCGCAGGCCACCGGCGTCGAGCACGTCGTGGCCCAGAGCTACACCGGCTGGCCCAACATCCGCTCCGGCGGATGGGTGAAGGACGAGGAGGACCCGCTGGACCCCGAACCGCCGAAGGCGCAGCGAGAGTCGCTGGCCGCGATCCGGTACCTCGAGGAGACGGTCCAGAAGGCAGACGGCACCGTGCTGCGATACGGCGGGTTCTACGGCGATGCCTCAGACGCCATGCTCCCGATGGTGCGCAAGCGACAGTTCCCGATCGTGGGCGGCGGCACCGGCTACACCTCGTTCGTGCACCTGGACGACGCGGCCGCCGCGACCGTCCTGGCGTTGGAGCAGAAGGCCCGTGGAGTCTTCAACATCGTGGACGACGAGCCGGCCCCGGCCTCGGAGTGGTTGCCGTACCTCGCCGACTGCATAGGGGCGAAGCCACCCATGCGGCTGCCGGTCTGGGTGGCCCGGCTGGCCGCCGGTGAGGTCGCCGTCTCGATGCTGACCCGCACGCGCGGCTCGTCCAACGCCCGTGCGAAGCGCGAGCTCGGGTGGGAGCTGCGCTGGCCGTCCTGGCGGCAGGGCTTCCGACACGGCCTGGCGAAGGGCTAGGACGTGGGCGCAGAGGAGTTCGAGGAGCTGCGACCGCTGCTGTTCTCGATCGCCTACCGCATCCTCGGCAGCGTCAGCGAGGCCGAGGATGCGGTTCAGGAGACCTGGCTGCGTTACCACGCGAGCAGCACTCCCCCGATCTCGCTCAAGTCGTTCCTGGCGGCTGTGGTGACGAGGGTCTCGATCGACGTACTGCGGTCGGCGCGCGTTCGCCGCGAGTCGTACGTCGGCCACTGGTTGCCCGAGCCGCTGCTGACCGACGACGAGACCCCGGCGTACCACGATCCCGAGCACGTCGCGGAGCTCGCCGACTCGCTCTCGATGGCTGCGCTGTTGCTGCTCGAGCGGCTGAGCCCCGAGCAGCGCGCGGTCTTCGTGCTGCATGACGTGTTCTCGTTCCCGTTCAGCGAGATCGCCGAGGTGATCGGCAAGTCCGAGACCGCGTGCCGACAGCTCGCGTCGCGGGCGCGCCGACAGATGGAGGACGGCAGGCCCAGGTTCGACGTCGACCGGCGCGAGCGCGAACAGCTCGCCGCACGCTTCTTCGACGCCCTGACCGCCGGAGACGTCGACGAGCTGCGTGAGCTCCTGGCCACCGATGTCGAGGTGTACGGCGACGGCGGCGGCAAGGCTCCCCAGTGGATGCGGGTGGTCGTGGGTCTGGACAACGTCGCGAGGATGTTCGCGGGGCTGGGTCGGAGGTTCGCCGACGCCGGACTCCAGGTGGAGCCGCACGAGGTCAACGGGCAGCCCGGCGCGGTGTTCCGTGACCGCTCCGGCCGGGTGATCAACGTGCTGGCGCTGGACGTGCTCGGGGGCCGGATCCAGGTCATCCGTTCGGTCATCAACCCCGACAAGCTGCAACACATCGGCCCGGTGGCCGATGCATGGGCGTTGATGCGCAAGACGCCTCCCGACGCCGGCCGATGATCGGCTGACAGCGGGACGGAGGAGGCGCACACTGGGGGTGGCGACTCGACCATGCACGGCGGGCCAGGTCGCCCGGTTGGAGGCAGGCCAGATGGGCGACGATGCTCAGTTCCAGGAGCTGCACGACACCTACGCGTGGGAAGTCAACGCTGCGGTCGGTGAAGGACGCCTCGACCTTGTCGCCGGGCTCGCGGACGAGTACCTCGACAAGGCGTTGGAACTCATGACCGGTGGTGAGCAGAGTGGGTGCGGGAGAGAAGATTGTGCGGTGTGCCAGAGGCCCCGTCCGGTACAGACCAGGGCCCGACGCCGCAGATGGCTTCGTCGCACCCCCTGCACTGACGCGAACTGAGCGCGTCCGCCAGCGTTGTCGCTCGGGCACGCCTAGTCGCGACCCACGTTCAACTCCACGGCGATCACCTGGTCGACCTCGATGCCGACCGACTTGCGCACCACATCCTTCAACGGGATCAAGTACCGACCGTCCTTGGGAAACAGCGCCGTCCGAAACTCGACGTCGTTGATGCGCACCAGCACCGGCACCTGCCCCCAGTACTCCAGCCCCTTGGCAGCGAACTTGATGTCCCCGCTCTCCTCCTCAGGGATGCGCACGAAGTAGAACGGTGCAGGGCCTCGCCACTCGATCACCGGACCGGCGAAGTCGAAGTCCATTGGCTGCATGGAGTGAGTATCGCCGCTGGTGCGAAAAGCCCGCTGTACGGTCCGTAGCTGGCCCAGACACCTGCAGCGTTGCGCTACCTGGCATCCGGCCAGGCGGTGGGGCGGGTCGTGGTCGTCGTCGGCGGGCCAGGAACCTGATCGCTCAGCTCGGCAAGCCTGGCCACCCCGGCTCCCACATTGCTCTGGAGGCGGTCCAACGCTTCATCCAGCTCCGGGGATCCGGCGTGCTCCGGTGGAATCCTCGAGGGGTTGAGGGCGACCCGGTCGGTCCATGCCTTGATGTCAGGCTCTGAATTGAATGACATCGAGTTCCGCAGGCCCAGGACGTTCATCCTCGCCCAGTCGGCCAGGGTGTTCCCGTACGACGACGGCGGGCACAGTCGGTTCTTCGCTTCATCGTCCTCGCGGGTCGCCTCGACGTACCCGGCGAGCGCCGCCCCGAAGCACGGGAACCCGGCCCTGATCGGTTGCACCGTGATCTTCCCCGGCCCCCAGATCGGCACCAGCGGCGGCATCTTCAGGCCGTCTGCCGCACAGTTCACGACCACGGCATCCTCCGCAACAGTGACCGAACCGTCCGCGAAGTCGATTCTGCCGCGACTCACGGTGTCGACGTGGCCAAGGCGTACGACGTCCTCGATGGTGCGCAGCTTCTCGAGCTCCCACCTCCCGAGGGTTGGCGCCTTGGCCATGGTCGGCGTGACCGAGCGGTCGATGCGCAGCATGATGCCGGCGTCCTCCAGCCCGAGGAACAGGTCGTCCAACGATGCGGCCGACCCCGCCGCCTCCATCATGTCGGCGACCATGCCGAGATAGATGGCTGGATCCGGCTGGATCAGCGCCCGGTTCAGCATCCACGGCTCGCGGGGCCGCACCCAGCAGATCGCGTCGGGGTCCACCCCTCGCGCCAGCAGCCAGATGCAGGCATCGGTCGCGGTCTTGCCCGAGCCCACGACCACGTACTGGCTCGGAGCCTCTTCCACGCGCACGAGGTCATTGACCGGGATCACCCGCGCACCGTCGGCGACACCGAACCGCGGCGGCAGTTCCGCCGGGATGTCGGGTGCGAGGTAGCGGGCGTCGACGACCCGGCACTGCTCCGGCACCTCAAAGCGTTGGCCCGAGACGTTCGAGACGAAGGTGCGGTCCCCCACGTAATCGCAGCTCGGGAAGAACTCGACTCGGCCCGACCCGAGCATCCTGTCCGTCAGCAGGTCCTCGTAGTAGGCGCAGATGGTCGGCTGGTCGGCCCGCTCGTGGAGTCCCGCCTCGGGCCCATCCACCTGTATCCGCCCGCCACCCAGCAGCGTCGAGGCAGCGCCGTAGAAGGTGGACGACTGGTGCAGACGCACGAACGGATAGGCCTGCAGCCAATGCCCTCCGACGCCCTCGCGGCGGTCGACGATGGCGACGCGTGCGTCGGAGTGGTCAATCAGGGCATCCGTGAACGCCATCCCGCTGGCACCGGCACCGACCACCAGGTAGTCGGCCTCCACACGCGTCACGGGGAAACCAAAGCACACTCCCGAACGGCGCGTGTGTCAGGCCGTCATCGAGTCAGTCGATACTGCCTTCAGAGCGTCGGCTTGTCCTGGATCGCCGCAGTGAACTGGCCCTTCTTGAGGTCGGTCGTGATCGCCCACGAGTGCGCGCTGTTCAGCGTGGTGTTGAAGTAGGTGAACGCCACGCCGCCTTGCGCCTTGAGCAGGCCATAGGTCCGGCCCACCCACTGGGGGTCCAGCTCGGATGCCCGGTCGCAGTAGCCGGTCTCGGCCACACCCCAGGCGACACCGTGGGCCTTGGCCCAGTCGCCGAAGGGCTTGAAGTAGTCCTTGTCGAAGTTGGTGGCCTTGGTCTGCTCCTTGCCGTCCTTGACGGTGCCGAGCTTCTCGTAGGTGTCGACCCCGAGCAGGTCGATCGTGGTGTTCTTGGGCCACAGCGCGTCGAGGCTGTACTGCGTGGGGCCGTAGAGCTGGTTCCAGCCGGTCAGCACGATGGAGTAGGCGACGTTCGGGGCCGCAGCGCGGACGATGGGCGCGAGGTGGGCCTGCATGGCTGTCCAGTCGCTCATGACACCGTCGCCCTCGGGCTCGTGGTGGAACGCCAGCCAGACCGGGCCGTTCAGCTTGCTGAGCTTGGTCGCCAGGTCGAGCGTCCAGGCGTCACCCCTGCCTGCGGCCATGTCGGCCCAGCCGTACGGCAGCTTGAAGCTGATCCACGGGAGCCGGTGCTTGGCGAGGTCGGTCTTGGCGGTGGCGACGGCACTGTCGACCTGGGTACCGCCCCAGTAGGTGCGGCGTACGCCGAGGGTCTGGTCCATCGACGACTCCCAGGGCGTCGGGTCGCTGTTCGAGCCGTAGGCGCTGCCGAGGTAGGCGCCGCAGCTGCCCGGGATGCCGCGGGTGTTGTACGCGCAGCCGTTGGACAGGTGCCCCGCGATGGTGCCGGGCGGGTCCGTGGGGCCAGGCGTCGGTGTGGGAGTCGGTGTGGGAGTCGGTGTGGGAGTCGGTGTGGGAGTCGGTGTGGGAGTCGGTGTGGGAGTCGGTGTGGGAGTCGGTGTGGGAGTCGGTGTGGGAGTCGGTGTCGGGGTCGGAGTAGGCGTGGGAGTCGGGATCGGGATCGGGATCGGAAGAGTGGGCAGCGTGGGTAGGGCGGCGGGCGCGACCCACTTCAGGACCGAGACGTCGTCGACCAGCAGGAAACGTCCCGCGCGCAGACGGTTCAGCAGCACCTGCACGCTGAGGTCCGTGCCGGTGCCGCGTGTGGTCGCCGTCATGACGACCTTGCGCCACGCACGCGTCACGCGGAAGCGCTTGGCCGTCTGCTTCACGCTCACGCCGTTGTCGGTCTCTCGCAGGACCATGCGACCCGGGGCCCCCGCCTGGCTCGAGCGCACGTAGGCGGAGACCGTGTAGCGCTGGCCTGACTTCGCGGAACGGACGAGTCCGGCGCGGCTGCCCAGCGCCGCGGGGCCGGGGCGGCGGTTGGTCAGGCGAGCGGCCTTGCTGCCGTTGCGACCCCGCTTGATGATGCTCACCTTCGTGTTGGTGCCACGGGCGTACCAGCCCGCACCACCGAGGTCGAAGTCTCCGTTGCTCATCGTCTCCTGGCGCGTGGGGACGGCGTTGGCTTCGCCGGCGGCCGTGGCCACTGCGAGGGTGGCCATCATCGAGGTCGCGGCGAGCGAGGACACAAGGCGCATCGAACGGGCGGGCATACTGGCCTCCGGGGCGAAGGTGAACTGTGGTTCTGGTCCGCCACCCCGTCCGAGGCCTGGGGTTGGCTCAACCCATAGAATACGGATAAATCGGACATTCCGGAACCGAAATGTCCGAACTTTTTCCGTCCGTCCCCTCAGCGGGCAGGCTGCCGCCGTCCTGCACCTGCGGGCATTCGCCCGCGCGTCGCCACACTCAGGACGCGAGCATCGTCAGCCGACGCTGCGTTCCCGGTCACCCCAGTACTGCGCCCTGAGGGCCTTCTTGTCGGGCTTGCCGAGCGCGGTCAGTGGCAGTGCGTCGGTGGCGATCACCTGCTTGGGTGACTGCACCGCGCCCTTGCGCTGCTTGACGGACTCCTTGATCTCGGCGACGACGTCGTCAGTGAGCTCCGCTCCCTCACGCAGTACGACGATCGCGGTCACCGCCTCGCCCCACCGCTCGTCGGGTACGCCGATCACGCCGACCTGGGCGATCGCAGGGTGCTCGGCGACGACGTCCTCCACCTCGCGAGGGAACACGTTGAAGCCGCCAGTGACGATCATGTCCTTGGTCCGGTCGACGATGAACCAGAAGCCGTCCTCGTCCTCGCGCGCCACGTCGCCGGTGTGCATCCAGCCGTCGCGGAACGTCTCGGCGGTCTCGTCGGGCAGCTTCCAGTAGCCACCCGCGAGCAGCGGGCCGGCGACGCAGATCTCCCCCGGCTCCCCCTGCGCGACCGGCTTGCCGTCCTCGTCGAGCAGAGCCGTGCGGAGGAATGCCGACGGTCGGCCGCACGACGACAGTCGCTTCTCGTCATGGTCCCCCTTGGCGAGATAGCTGATCACCATCGGCGCCTCGGACTGCCCGTAGTACTGGGCGAAGATCGGCCCGAACCGCTCGATGGCCTCGGCCAGCCGCACCGGGTTGATCGCCGATGCGCCGTAGTACACCGTCTCCAGGGACGACAGGTCACGCGTCTTCGAGTCGGGGTGGTCCATCAACGCGTAGAGCATCGACGGCACCAGCATCGTGGCGGTGATCTTCTGCTCCTCGATCGTCCGCAGCACCTCGGCCGGGTCGAACCGCGGGAGCACGTAGAGCGACCCGCCCTTGATGACGGTCGGCGCAAAGAAGGCCGCGCCGGCGTGTGACAGCGGCGTACACATCAGGAACCGCGGCGACTCCGGCCACTCCCACTCGGAGAGCTGCACCTGGGTCATCGTCGACATCGCCTGCGCGGTGCCGATGACTCCCTTGGGCTTCCCGGTGGTGCCGCCGGTGTAGGTGATCGACACGATGTGGTCGGGCGGCAACAGGACGGCCTCGAGCGGCTGCGGACTGAACGTCTCCGCAGCCGCGGCCAGGTCCTTGCCGATGTGGGCCAGCTCGTCGGGCACCGGGCCGATGGTGAGCACCTGGATGAGTCCGGGGACCTTCTCGAGCAGGCCGAGTGCGCGCTCCACGAACATCGGTACGGGATCGATGATCAGCGTCGTGATCTCGGCGTCGTTGAGCACGTAGGCGTGGTCGTCGAGCGAGCCGAGCGGGTGCAGCGACGTACGCCGGTAGCCCTGCGTCTGTCCTGCGCCCAGGATGAACAGCACCTCGGGCCGGTTCAGCGCGAGCAGCGCCCCGGGAGTGCCGGCGCCGGCGTCGAGAGCCTCGAACGCCTGGATGTACTGGCTGATCCGGTCGGCCACCTCGCCGCCGGTCAGGGTGGTGTCGCCCAGGTACATCACGGGCTTGTCGCGGTGACGCTTCAGCGCCGCGACCATCGTGTGCCCGTTGTGCGTGCCGGTCCGGAGGGTGTCGCTCATGCCCGCGAGACTAGAACGTGTTCCAGAAATGGGCAATCGCCAGGGGTCGGTGGTTGAGGAGCGAGCTTCAGCGAGCGTCTCGAAACCACTGGTTCGCCGGTCATGAAAGGTCGGACTCCGGTCCGCAATCGGGCGCCCTGAGACGGCAAACGGACTCGTCACACGCCAGCCGGTCGAGGCAGGATGGCAGGCGTGGACACCACGATGCGGGCCTCGGTGCTGACCGGGCCACAGACGATCAAGCTGGAGGAGCGGCCGGTTCCGGTGCCCGGCCCCGACGAGGCGCTGGTGCGCATCGGCTCGGTGGGTGTCTGTGGATCGGACGTGCACTACTACAAGCACGGCCGGATCGGGTCGATGGTGGTGGAGGGTCCACTGGTGCTCGGCCACGAGGTGGGCGGCACCGTCGTCGCCGTCGGCTCGGCGGTGGACCCGACCCGCGTCGGCGAGCGGGTGGCGCTGGAGCCGCAACGTCCGTGCCGCCGGTGCCGCGCGTGCAAGACCGGACACCTGAACCTCTGCCGGGAGATGGAGTTCTTCGCGACCCCGCCGATCGATGGCGCCTTCTGCGACTTCGTGACGCTGCCGGCCGACTTCGCCCACCCGGTGCCGGACTCGCTGTCGGATGCCGCTGTCGGGCTGCTCGAGCCGCTGTCGGTCGGGATCTGGGCCAACCGGAAGGGGGGCACGGCGGCAGGCAGCCGCGTGTTCATCACCGGCGCCGGGCCGATCGGCGCCGTCGCCGCGTTGGCCGCGCGAGCCATGGGCGCTACCGACATCGTCGTCTCGGACCCCGTCGAGTCACGGCGGCAACGGATCACCGAGCTCGCCTCGGCCAGGACGGTCGACCCGACCTCCGGGTTCGACCCGGCCGACCTCGATGCGGACGTGTTCCTCGAGTGCTCCGGGGCGACCCCGGCTCTGCTCGACGGCCTCCGGGCCGTCAGGCCGGGCGGCACCGCCGTGATGGTGGGCCACGGAGACGAGCACATCTCGTTGCCCGTGCAGGACCTCCAGGTGCGCGAGGTGACGTTGACCGGCATCTTCCGGTACGTCGACACCTGGCCGGTCGCGATCTCGCTCGTGGCAGCGGGGCGGGTCGACCTCGACGCGCTGGTCACCGCACGGTTCGGCCTCGACGAGGTGGAGGCAGCCCTCAACAGCGACTCGGATCCCATGAGCATGAAGTCCGTCGTCGTCGTCAACGGCGAGGACCGATGACGAACCCGTTCAGCCTCGAGGGCCGCACTGCACTCGTCACGGGTGCCAACCGGGGCCTGGGCCGCGCCTTCGCCGAGGCGATCGCCGACGCAGGTGCGGACGTCGTCGTCGTCGGGCGGCACGAGGACCGCAACCGTGAGGCGGCTACCGAGATCGCCCAGCACTCCGGGCGTCGTACGACGGTCGCGACCGGGGACGTGACCGACTCCAACGACGTGCACCGCATCGTGGACCAGGCCATCGCGGCCCACGATCGCATCGACGTGCTGGTCAACAACGCCGGGATCTGCTTCCACCGGCCGGCACTCGAGGTGCCGGACGAGGAGTTCGCAGAGGTCTTCGACGTCAACGTGACCGGGCTGTGGCGGATGTCGAAAGCCGTGGCACCGCACATGGTCGAGGCGGGCGGCGGTTCGATCGTCAACGTCGGCTCGATCTCCGCGATGATCGTGAACCGTCCGCAGTGGCAGCCGGCGTACAACGCCTCGAAGGCCGCCGTCCACCAGCTCACAAAGTCACTGGCAGCGGAGTGGGCGCCGCACAACATCCGCGTGAACGCCATCGCCCCTGGCTACGTGAAGACAGAGATGGCCCCGGTCGATGAGCCGCGATTCCGTCAGCGCTGGATCGACGATGCGCCGATGCAGCGGTACGCGACGCCCGAGGAGATCGCGCCCAGCGTGGTCTACCTGGCCAGCGACGCGGCCTCGTTCACCACGGGCACGGTGCTCGTCACCGACGGCGGCTACACGCTGCACTGAGCGTCGTCACGCCATTCGGCGAGGTGCTTCCTCGGGCACCGGAAGGCGGCTGACTCCGCCGAGCCTGCGATGGAAGCGCACGTGCTCGGCATACGCGTCCAGGGCTCGCCACAGGGCCTGGTGTGCGCGCCAGGGCAGCGGTTCGTCGCCGTCCAGCCAGGTCGACCCGAAACCGATCCACACCGGCGTCCAGTTGGCGGCCAGGTCCCACTCCCCGCGGTGCTTCATGAGCAGGGTCCGACGGATCTGGAACGCGGTCCGCGGCCCGTCTTCACAGATCGGCGCGGTGCGCACGGGCCACAGTCGCAGGTCGAGCGGCATCAGCTCGAGCTCGAGGTCCGCGAGAACGCGCGGGTCGACCAGTACGGTCGCGACGTTCTCGTGTGGTGCCCGTCTCACCCGGGCACGCTAACCCGGCGTGTGCCCACTCGTCAGCCCTTGGACAATGGCGTGGGCTGCACCACCACCAAAAGACACTTGCTGTACCCGGAGTCATCCTCAAGGCTTAGTTCGAAGTCAGCCTCTCGGGGGATGTGGGACGACTTGCGCCTGAGGTCTCCTAGTGCCACGACGAAGAATCATCGGGTGCGAGGGAGACGACGATGCGGTTCAGCGGCGAGCGACAGGTACCCAGGCCGGTCGAGCACGTCTGGGCAGCGCTGCACGACAGCGAGGTGCTGCGTGCGACCATCCCCGGCTGCGAGGAGCTGGTGCCTCTCGACACCGGCAAGTACGCCGCCACGCTGGCGGCTCGCGTCGGGCCGGTTGCGGACACCTACCGCGGGGCGTTCTCCATCGAGGACCTGCACCCCGGGTCGGCACTACGGGTACACGTTGAGGGTCGGGGACGATGCGGCCGACTGGAGGTGGACCTCCGCGTCAGGCTGGCGACCGGGCGACACCCAGGGGCGACTGCTCTGCGCTACGAGGCTCACGCCACGGTCGGCGGCTTCGTCGCCCGCCTGGGGAACGCCGCGCTGACCATCGCGGGCGGCCACCTCACCGGTTGCTTCTTCCGAGACCTCGACCGGTCGCTCCGCCGCGATGTGCACGCGGGACGGTTGCCGTCGCTCGTCTAGTTGTGCCGCTCACTACCCGGTCGCACTGACCCGGCGCGCGCGCCGAAATCTCATGCTCTGTTTCCTCTCGCGGAGCGATGAGTTCGGCATCGGGCGGGGGTCTACATGGGTGCAGGCAAACGACAACGGGAGGTGAGCACCATGGCCGCAACAATCGACATCGAGATCGAGTCTGGCGTGTTCACCGGACCGATCCGGCAGCACCGGGGCTACTACGCAGGCGACTTCAGCCCGCGTCCACCCCAGGGTGAGTCCGACTGACCGAGGTTGCCGCGAGCAGCTTCTCAGTGAGCAGGGTGTGCAGACGGGCTAGCGCTTCACCGGGTGTGGTGACGGTGCGCGTACTCGTGGTAGCGCCAGAGCATCACGCCGAGCATGGCGGGGATCATCACGATGTGCTGGATGCCCATGGCGGTCATCGTGTCGACGGCACCCGACCAGGCCAGGACCGCCGCAGCGAAGCTGGGGACGAGCATCGACGCGGCCATCTCGACGTTGCGGCCGGCGGAGTGGCCGCGGAAGGCCATCCACAAGGCCATCGGGACGGCCATGTTGACGCCCATCAGCATGATTCGCAGCGCACCGGACTGCTCGGACAGGCTGCTTCCCGCGGCGGCGTACGCGAGCGCGGTCAGGCCGCTGAAGATGCCCATGCCGATGAACATCACGACGACCATCTCGACGAAGTGCAGGGTGAAGGCCAGCTTGCTGCGCGAGCCGCTGGCGTCGACCTGGGTCAGAGTGGCGGTAGCCGGGTTCTGTGTGGTCATGGAAGGAGCGTCGCAACGCCGACATCGCGCCACAACAGGCGCGGCCGAGCCTGGCAGGAATTCTGGGAAGCCTGTCCCAACGACACTGCGAGACTCCCCATCTCCGGGCCTACGCTGGGGTCATGAACGCTCATCAGGTCGTCGTGGTGGCGTACGACGGGTCGGAGCTGGTCGACATCGCCTCGGTGACCTCGACCCTCGACCTGGCGAACCGTCTGGGCGCCGATCCGCCCTACCGGGTCGTCCTGGCGAGCGTGGCCGGCGGCGAGGTCCACTGCGACTCGGGACTGAGCCTGCGAGCGCACGCGCGGCTGAGCGCCGTGCCGCGTGCCGACACCGTTGTCGTCTCCGGGGGCCTCGGCCACAGTGCCGCTGCCAAGGACAGGGCGCTCGTGCGGCACGTACGCCGCCTGGCCGAGGACGCCGGCCGGGTCGGCTCCGTGTGCACCGGAGCAACCGTGCTCGCCGAGGCCGGGCTGCTGGACGGAAAGCGGGCAACGACGCACTGGATGTACGCCGAGAAGCTGAAGCGTCGCTATCCCGCCGTCTCGGTCGACGCCTCGCCCATCTTCATCCGCGACGGTCGCGTGGCCACCTCAGGCGGCGTGACCTCTGCCCTGGACCTGACCCTCTCGTTCATCGAGGAGGACCACGGCGCCGAGCTCGCGCGCTGGGTGGCCATGGGGATGGTCACCTACCTGCAGCGGCCCGGCAACCAGGCCCAGATGAGCATGTTCACCTCGTCGCCACGACCGGACCACGCCGTCGTACGACAGGTGCTCGACCACGTCGTCGCTCAGCCCGACGGTGACCTCAGCGCCGGAGCGCTCGCCAGCCACGTCGGGGTGAGCGAGCGCCAGCTCAACCGGCTGTTCCGGGACAACGTCGGAGAACCACCGGGGGCTGCCGTGCGCCGCATCAGGCTGGAGATCGCGGCCCGGCTCCTCGCGACCACGGACCTGCCCGTCGCGCAGGTCGGACGGCGGTGCGGCTTCGCCTCGGGCGAGACCCTCCGCCAGGCGTTCGTCGCCCGGTTCGGCGTCGCTCCGCGAGCGTTCCGGCAGACCCAGACCCGCGTCGTCGTGGCGGCCGGCTGAGGAGGTCCCCTTGTGAGCACCGCGAAGCGCAGATTCACGCGCATGGGCAACGTGATCGGCGTGTGGATGTACCGAACCCTCGACGGGCGCCTGTCCAGCGGTAGCAAGGCCGTGACCGTCTTGATGATCACGACGCCCGGGCGTCGTACTGGCATCCCGCGGCCCACGTGCGTGCGCTACCTGGACACCGGCGACGGGGGCTACCTGGTGTGGGGCACCGGCTCAGGCTCGCGGGAGGACCCTGACTGGTTCCAGAACCTGCGCGCGGCGGAGGTGGCCGACGTGCAGATCAGGGCCAAGCACCTGAAGGTCACCATGCGCGAGCTGCTGGGCGAGGAGCGCGACGCCACCTGGAACGACGTCGTACTGCGTGCGGCCCCCGAGGTGGCCAAGTTCGCCGAGCGGGCGGGACGGACGATCCCGATCGCCGTTCTCGAGCCGATCGAGAACCCGCCCGACTGATCTCGGCCCACGGACAAAGGCCGCCTCGCGCATACAAAACTGGCGCGATGTTCGGAAAGCTTTCCAAACATCGCGTCGGTTTCACTACTCCGGTAGTGAAACCGACAGCCCGCCTACGGCTCCAAGCCGCTCAGGTCACCGGGCACGTCCACGGCGTACTGCTGCAGCACGTCGAGCGGCACCAGCTCGAGGACAGCCTCGTTGGTCGCCGCGAGCACGACCGGCGCAGCGGCACCAGCGCCGTGGGCTCGCGCCCAGTTCACGGCGGTGACGCACCAACGGTCGCCCGGGTTGAGTCCCGGGAAGTCGAACAGCGGGTTGGGTGTCGACAGGTCGTTGCCGATGCTGCGCTGGTGGTCGAGGAACTCGGCAGACACAACGGCGCAGATGGTGTGGCTCCCGAGGTCCTCCGGCCCGGTGTTGCAGCAGCCGTCGCGGAAGTATCCGGTGAGCGGGTCCGTGCCGCACGGCTGCAGCTCCTCACCCAGGACGTTGCGCTCGGGCACGTCAGGCCACCGTCTCCGCCACCTGGCGAACCTCGTCGGCCGAGCGGCAGCTCAGGAGCAGTGTGGTCACGCCGGTCTCCTCCCACGCGGCGGCACGCTCCTTCACGTAGCCCGCTTCGCCGACGATGTGCATCTCCTCGACCAGCTCGTCGGGGATCAGCGCCGTCGCCTCCTCGCGCTTGCCGGCCAGGAACAGCTCCTGCACCTCGTCGGTGATGGCTGCGTAGCCCATCCGGTCGAAGACGTTCTTGTGGAAGTTCTGCTCCTTCGCTCCCATCCCGCCCATGTACAACGCGATCGTCGGCTTGAGTGCATCGATGACCCCCTGCCGCTCCTCGTCGCTCGAAGTGATCTGCAGGTGGCACGTCGCGGCGATCTCGAAGTCGTCCCGCGTACGGCGTGCACCCTCACGCGCGAAGCCCTCGTCCAGCCAGGGCTGGTACATCCCGGCCGTCTTGGGCGTGTAGAAGATCGGGATCCAGCCGTCGGCGATCTCGGCGGTCTGCGCGACGTTCTTCGGTCCCTCGGCTCCGAGCCAGATCGGGATGTCCGCCCGCAGGGGGTGCACGATCGACTTCAGCGGCTTTCCGAGCCCGACCGACCCCTCGCCGTGGAACGGGAGCGGGTAGTGCGGACCGTCGTTGGTCACCGGGCCCTCGCGAGCGAGCACCTGGCGAACGATGTCGATGACCTCACGGGTGCGGGCGAGCGGCTTGGAGAAGGGCTGGCCGTACCAGCCCTCGACGACCTGCGGCCCGCTCACGCCCATGCCCAGGATCACCCGGCCGCCGGTGAGGTGATCGAGGGTCAACGCGTGCATCGCGATGGACGTCGGGGAGCGTCCCGACATCTGCACGATCGACGTGCCGAGCCGGACGCGGGAGGTGTCCTTGCCCCACCACGCGAGCGGTGTGAAGGCGTCCGAGCCCCAGGCCTCGGCGCTGAAGATCGCGTCGAAACCGGCGTCCTCAGCCGCGGCGACGAGCTCGCCCACGCCCTTGGGAGGCTGGGCACCCCAGTAGCCGAGCTGTAGTCCAAGTTTCATCGCGCGTCTCCTTTGCCGGGGCGGGGTGCTTGCCGAATAGTAGAACGTGTTCTACTTTCGGACCATGACAAGAACTCTGTCAGCACCGGTCACCGTAGCGTTTGACTACACCCGTTCGACTGGTCCGGTCATCGGCCGATTCCTCACCGGGCTCCGCGACGCGACCCTGATCGCGGGTCGTACGTCGGACGGGCGGGTCGTCCTCCCGCCGCCGGAGTTCGACCCCGTCACCCACGAACCCACCACCGACTTCGTCGAGGTCGAGCCCGCCGGGACTGTCACGTCGTGGACCTGGGTGTCCGAGCCGGTCGCCGCGCAGCCCTTCGACCGACCCTTCGCGTTCGTGCTGGTGACCCTCGACGGCGCCGACGTGCCGTTCCTGCACGCCCTCGACGTCTCCTCCCCCGATGACGTCAGCACCGGCATGCGCGTCCAGGTGCGCTGGGCCGAGGAGCGGGTCGGGGCGATCACCGACATCGCATGCTTTGAGCCCGTTGACGAAGGTGGTTTCGAGACGGTCGCTAGCGCTCCCTCCTCAACCACCGAAAGTTCGGTGGTTGAGGAGCGAGGAACGAGCGTCTCGAAACCACCTGAGGTTTCGACAAGCTCAACCGACGGAGATGTCACCGGCGTGATCACCCCCGTCGAGCTCGACTACCTCTACGCCGCCTCCCCCGAGGAGTCGGCCTTCTACCGCGGTCTCGCGGAGGGCAGGATCCTCGGCCAGCGCTGCCCGACGTGCGAGAAGGTCTACGTCCCACCGCGCTCGGCGTGCCCGGCCGACGGCACCCCGACCACCGACGAGGTGGAGCTGCCCGACAAGGGCACGGTCACCACGTTCTGCATCGTCAACGTGCCGTTCCTCGGCCAGCGGATCAAGCCTCCGTACGTCTCGGCGTACGTCCTGCTCGACGGCGCCGACATCGCCTTCCTGCACCTGATCCTCGACATCCCGGCCGAAGAGGTCCGGATGGGCATGCGGGTCGCGGCGGTCTGGAAGCCGCGCGAGGAATGGGGCACCACGATCGAGAACATCAGCCACTTCCGCCCGCTGGACGAGCCGGACGCGGACTACGAGACCTACAAGCAGCACCTCTGAGGGGATGACATGAGAGACGTCGCCGTCGTCGGGTTCGCCCAGCGACAAATGAAGGAGTTCGACGGGTCGCCCACGTGCGTGGAGATGCTGGTCCCGCTGTTCGCGGAGTGCTACGAGCAGACCGGCTGGACCCGCCGCGACATCGGCTTCTGGTGCTCGGGGTCCTCGGACTACCTCGCCGGCCGGTCGTTCTCGTTCGTGCAGGCCGTCGACGCCATCGGGGTGATCCCGCCGGTCAACGAGTCCCACGTCGAGATGGACGCCGCGTGGGCGCTCTACGAGGCCTGGGTGAAGATCCAGACCGGTGAGGTCGACACCGCCCTGGTCTACGGCTTCGGGAAGAGCTCGGCGGGTGTTCTCCGTCGGACCCTCGCGCTCCAGCTGGACCCGTACACGATGACGCCGCTGTGGCCCGACACCGTGTCGCTCGCCGGACTGCAGGCACGAGCAGGCATCGACGCCGGCCTGTGGGACGAGCGTTCGATGGCCGAGGTGGTCAACCGGTCGCTCACCGACGCGGAGAAGAACGAGTACGCGATCCGCAAGGGTGGCTCGTCGGTCGACGAGCTCCTGAGCCGCCCGATGTACGCCGACCCGCTCCGCAAGCACGACTGCGCTCCCGTCACGGACGGCGCCGCCGCGATCGTGCTGGCCGCCGACGACCGGGCCCGTGATGTGTCCGAGCGGCCGGCGTGGATCACCAGCCTCGCGACGTACGTCGACCCGATCAGCATGGGCACCCGCGACCTGACCCGCTCTCCGTCGACCGCCCTCGCTGCCGGCAAGTCCGACCTCGACGGTGTCGAGCTCGCCGAGCTGCACGCGCCGTTCAGCCACCAGGAGCTGATCGTGCGCAAGGAGCTCGGCCTGGCCGACGACGTAGCGATCAACCCCTCGGGTGGACCGCTCTCCGGGAACCCGATGTTCACCGGCGGCCTGATCCGCTTCGGCGAGGCGGCCAAGAAGGTGTGGGGCGGCGAGGCCACCAAGGTGCTCGGCCACGCGACCAGCGGACCGGCCCTGCAACAGAACCTCGTGTGCGTGATGACAGGAGGCTTGTGATGGAAGGCCGTAGCGTGGTTAAGGCTCCAGCAGCAGTCATTGGCGTGGGCCAGACCCACCACCGGGCCAAGCGTGAGGACGTGTCCATCGCCGGCCTGTGCCGCGAGGCGATCGACCGCGCGCTCGCGGACGCCAACCTGGGCTTCGACGACATCGATGCGATCGTCGTCGGCAAGGCGCCGGACCTGTTCGAGGGCGTGATGATGCCCGAGCTGTTCCTCGCCGAGGCGCTCGGTGCAGCAGGCAAGCCGCTGCTGCGGGTGCACACCGCCGGTTCGGTCGGCGGCTCCACCGCGGTCGTGGCGAGCTCGCTGGTCCAGGCGGGCGTGCACAAGCGAGTACTGACCATGGCGTTCGAGAAGCAGTCGGAGTCCAACGCGATGTGGGCGCTCTCGGTGCCGGTGCCGTTCAACATGCCGGTGCACGCTGGCGCCGGCGGATACTTCGCTCCGCACGTGCGCTCCTACATCCGTCGTTCCGAGGCGCCCACGCACATCGGCGCCATCGTTGCCGCGAAGGACCGGCAGAACGCTCTGAAGAACCCCTACGCGCACCTGAGGAACAAGGACACCACCGTCGAGTCGGTGCTGGCCTCACAGATGCTGTGGGACCCGATCAGGTACGACGAGACCTGTCCGTCGTCCGACGGGGCCTGTGCGCTGGTCATCGTCGACGAGGACACCGCGAAGTCCTCGCCGAACCCGGCCTGGATCCACGGCACCGTGATGCGCTCGGAAGCCACCACCGCAGCCGAGCGCGACCAGGTCAACCCGCAGGCCTCACGCGACGCGGCCGCCGCCATCTGGAAGCAGGCCGGCATCACCAACCCGGTCGAGGAGATCGACTGCGCCGAGATCTACGTGCCGTTCTCCTGGTTCGAGCCGATGTGGCTGGAGAGCCTCGGGTTCGCCGAGCAGGGCGACGGCTGGAAGCTCACCGAGTCGGGCGCGACCGCACTCGACGGAAAGCTGCCGGTCAACATGAGTGGCGGCGTGCTCTCGTCGAACCCGATCGGCGCCAGCGGCATGCTCCGCTTCGCCGAGGCCGCCCTGCAGGTCCGGGGCGCGGCCGGCGAGCACCAGGTCGACGGCGCCCGGCGGGCCCTCGGCCACGCGTACGGCGGCGGCTCCCAGTTCTTCTCGATGTGGGTGGTCGGCTCCGAACAGCTCGCCTAGCCACCTTGACGGACTGCCCCCGACCTTCTAACGTGCACGATAGTGTCTTTTAGAAAGCCGGGTCCAGCAGGAGGTCTCATGACGCAGGCAGCGGCACCCGCGGTCGAGCCGCGCTGGCGCCCCCGGATCACTCACCAGTCGGCGGCCGTCGACCTCGACGCCGCCGAGCGCGCAGCCACGGAGATGCTGGCCGCCCTCGGACTTCCGATCGACACCGAGGACATGTTCGAGACGCCGCGCCGGCTGGTCCACGCGTACGCCGAGATGCTGACGGTCCCCGAGTTCGACCTGACCACGTTCAGCAACGCCGCCGGCTACGACGAGCTCGTCCTGGTCGCGGACATCCCGGTGCGTTCGCTGTGCGAGCACCACCTGCTGCCGTTCACGGGTGTCGCGCACGTCGGCTACCTGCCCGCCGATAGGATCCTGGGCCTCTCGAAGTTCGCTCGCACCGTCGAGTTCTTCGCGCGCCGCGCGCAGACTCAGGAGCGGCTCACCACCCAGATCGCAGACCACCTGACCGACCGGCTCGAGCCGCGCGGTGTCGGCGTCGTCATCGAGGCCGAGCACACCTGCATGAGCATGCGCGGGGCTCGCGCCGACGGCGCCACTACGGTCACGTCGATGTTGCGGGGTCGCCTGCGTGAGGACCCGGCAGCGCGTGCGGAGTTCCTGTCCCTGACACGCGACCGGAGGTCTGGACGATGACCGATCCCATTGTCGTCATCGGCGGCGGGCTCGCTGCGGGCACTGCCGTTGGTGAGCTCCGCTCCTCGGGGTACGACGGCCCGCTGGTGCTGCTCACCGACGAACCGCATGCGCCGTACGAACGTCCTCCGCTGTCCAAGGCCTACCTGATGGGCAAGGACCCGGCCGAGAAGGCGTTCGTCCACACGCCCGACTGGTACGCCGAAAACGAGGTCGACCTGCGCACCGGCAGTCACGTCGAGTCGATCGACCTGGCCGGCCGCACCGTACGCGTCGGACAGGATGACCTCGCCTACGACCAGCTCCTCCTCGCGACCGGGGCGCGTCCCCGACACCTCGACCTCGCGGACGCAAGCGGCGTGCCGACGACCTACCTTCGCACCCTGGACGACTCCACCCGGCTGCGCGAGAAGCTCCAGCCCGGCAAGCAGATCGCCATCATCGGCGGCGGCTGGATCGGCCTCGAGGTGGCCTCCGCCGCCCGCGAAGCCGGTGCCGAGGTCGTCGTGCTCGAAGCCCTGGAGCTGCCGCTCGTCCGCGTGCTCGGCCCGGAGGTGGCCACGGTCTTCGCGGACCTGCACCGCGCGCACGGCGTGGACCTGCGCACCGACGTCCAGGTCACCGGCATCACTGCCTCCGGCGACGGCGCTGAGCTCACCCTCGGCGACGGCAGCACCCTGACCTGCGACCACCTCGTGGTCGGCGTCGGAGTGACGCCGGCCGTGGAGCTCGCCGAGGCTGCCGGGCTGACGGTCGACAACGGCGTCAGGACCGACGGGCACCTGCGCACCTCGGATCCGCACGTGTTCGCGGCAGGTGACGTGGCCAACGTCGACCACCCGGTCCTAGGCCACCCGATCCGCGTCGAGCACTGGGACACCGCGATCCAGCACGGCAAGGTGGCCGCCGCCAACCTGGCCGGAGGTGAGGCTGTCGCCGACGCTCTGCCCTACTTCTTCACCGACCAGTACGACTTCGGCATGGAGTACGTCGGCAACCCCGGCCCCGAGGGCTACGACGAGGTCGTGCTGCGCGGCGATGTGCCCGGACGCGAGTTCACGGCCTGGTGGCTGCGCGGAGATCTCGTCGTCGCCGGGATGCACGCGAACGACTGGGACGCCATCACACAGGTGCGCCAGCTCGTGGGCCAGCGGGTCGACGTGGACGCGCTGCGCGACGAGTCCGTGTCCCTCGATCAGACCCTGAAGTCGTAGGTCACCCAGGTCGTGCGCTCGGCCATGTCGTCGTACAGCCGTTGCGCCGTGGCGTTGTCGGCCGCGGTGATCCACCGGACCTTGTTGATGCCACGCTCCTGAGCGATCTCCCCCAGGCGGTTGATCAGTGCGCGGCCGACGCCCTTCCCGCGCACGTCCGGGTCGGTGAACAGGTCATCGAGGAAGAGGCCGCGCTTGCCCGACGACGGCCGTGCGAACTCTCGGTGGTGGGCGAACCCGACCACCTGACCGTCGAGCTCCGGCGACCAGGGCGTTGACCTCGACGCTGTCGTCGTGGATCCACTCCCAGACGCGATCGACCACGTCCTGGCCTCGGTCGTACTCGTAGAACGTGCGGTAGGCGTGGAACAGCTGCTCCCACGCGTCGTGGTCGGCTGGCTCGATGGGACGTACGACGACATCGTTGCTGGTCATGGGCTCATCATGACCACCCGTTACGCCCACGGCGAACGCCGGCAGCAGGTCGGCCACGACCGGCCTAGTCTCGATCCATGGGAGAAGTGATCGCGTTCCCGCCCCAGGAGAGTCCGGACGACACCGCAGTGGAACCCCTCTGGCGGGAGGCCGTCGGCCGGGAGCTGCGCGAGGAGCGCCATCAGCAGGAGCGCACCCTCGCCGACGTGGCCGAGGAGTCCGGCGTCTCCACCCAGTACCTGTCTGAGGTCGAGCGCGGGCGCAAGGAGCCCAGCTCGGAGATCCTCGGTGCTGTCGCCGGTGCCCTCGGCCTACGCCTGGTCGACCTGACGGCCCGGATCACGCGCACGCTGCTGACCGCTCCGAGCCGTCCGACCGGACCGCTCGCCCTCGCGGCTTGACCGCCGATCAGTAGCCCGGGAAGACCCGCCGCAGGTCGTCGAGGGACACGTTGCCGGTCACCTCGACACCCTCGGGTGTCCGCTCTGGCCGCAGTCGGCCGCTCATCAGCCGCACAATGCCTTCCAGCGAACCGTGGTACTCAGCCGTGGCGTTCTCAGCGGGTCCCGCCGTCACCCTGACGGCGTCGTCGATACGCAGCGCGTAACCGTCGGCAGCGACCACCGCCGGTTCGCCCAGCTGGTCAGGCTTGGTCGAGAAGCCGAGCATGAAGGACAGGTCTCCGGCGAAGGACTCGAGCACGAGCGCGGCCGAGCTCTCCTCGATCCCTGCGTGGAGGTCCAGACCCGCTCGGGCGTCCCACGCGTGGTTGGCCGTCTCGACCAGCCGCATCCCCACGACCTGCGACAGCGGCGCCGGGGCTGGCATGAAACCGAGGTCGACTCGCACTGCGTTGCGCTGCTCGGCGTCGAGGGACTCCAACGTCTCGAGGAACGCGCCGTGGTGCTCGACGAAGGCTGCGGCCTGCGCCGCGGGGACCATCGCGTTCCAGCGGTCCCATACCGCGTGGTTGTCGATCTCCCCGACCTCTACACCGTCGATTCCGGCGCGCAGCCGGCGCAGCCACAGCGCGGAGCTGCTGCCGAGGTGCGAGAGTACGTCGGCAACGCTCCACTCCGTGGCACCGCTCGTCCTGTTCAGGTCATCGGGACTGGCCGAGCTGACAAGGTCCGCGAGCTGGTCGTGATTGGTGCGCAGCGCCGCGATGGACGCATCGACGAGATCGGTCATGCCTGCGGCAACTGTGATGACCAGCCGCTTCTTCCCGTTGGACTCAGGCAACCGCCTTCCGGCTGTCCAGGATGCCGTCGACCAACCCGTAGTCGACCGCCTCCTGCGCGTTCAGCACCAGGTCGCGGCCGGTGTCCTCGCGCAGCCGCTCGACGCTCTGCCCGGTGTGGTGGGCCAGGATCGACTCCATCTCCGCGCGCAGGCGCACGATCTCCTTCGCCTGCAGAGCGAGGTCCGGCAGGGCACCCTGGCCGCCCGTCGAGGGCTGGTGGAGCACGACACGTACGTGCGGCAGGACCATCCGGTTTGCCGACGTACCACCGGCGAGGAGCAGGGCGGCACTGCTGGCCGCCTGGCCGACGCAGGTGGTGTGCACCGGGGAGCTGATGAACTGCATCGTGTCGTAGATGGCCAGGCTCGCCGTGACCGAGCCACCCGGAGAGTTCAGGTAGAGGTTGATCGGCGACTCAGGACGTTCCGACTCCAGGTGCAACAGCTGGGCGATGACCACGTTGGCGACGCCGTCGTCGATCTCGGTCCCGATGTAGATGATCCGGTCGGTCAGCAGCCGGCTGTAGATGTCGACCGCCCGCTCGCCGTGCAGGGTCTTCTCGATGACGCTCGGGATCGTGTAGCTGCTCATCGTCCTACCCCCAGTCCGACCATGCGCGACGGGCGCGCCGGCGTGACCGCGGCGACGTCGCTGAGGATCTGGTCGACGAAGCCGTACTCTCGCGCCTCCTCCGCGGTGAACCACCGGTCGCGCAAGGCATCGCGCTCCACCTTCTCGAGGGGCTGGCCGGTGTGCTCGGAGATCAGGCGCATCATCACGTTCTTGGTGTGCTCGAGGTTCTCGGCCTGGATCTCGATGTCGACCGCCGTGCCGCCGATGCCTGCGGAGCCCTGGTGCATCAGCACCCGGGAGTGCGGCAGGGCGTAACGCTTGCCGCGGGTGCCGGCCGAGAGCAGGAACTGGCCCATGCTCGCTGCGAGCCCCATCGACAGGGTGCTGACGTCGTTGGGGATCAGCCGCATGGTGTCGTAGATCGCCAGTCCGGCCGAGACCGAGCCTCCCGGTGAGTTGATGTAGAGGCTGATGTCGCTGTGTGGGTCCTCGGCGGACAGCAGCAACAGCTCGGCGCAGAGCCGATTGGCGATCTGGTCATCGACCTCCTGGCCCAGCACGATGATCCGCTGGTGGAGCAGGCGTGCGGTGAGCTGGTCGTCGAGGGATCCGGCCGGCAGCGGGTCGCTCATGGGTGCCTCCTGTTTCGTGGGGTGCTGCCAGCCTCCGGTGTTGACCGACCGGGTTCCAGCGCTTCTGCCCCGGGCGGTTCTGCTGAGAGCGGAGGGCCTTGCGCGCGGCCCTCAGGCGTTACATGATTACTTCATTACAACTAGTGGAGGAGCGTTGTCATGGGAGCAGACAAGGGAGAGGTGTCCGGGTGGCTGCAGGGGCGTCTGCCCGACGCCTGGTTCACGGGTCCGGCCGAGGTCACCGTCGACCGCGAGGAGATCCTGGTCATCGGCACGCTGGCGGCGCCCGAGGGTGTCGAGGGCGAGCCGGACGGGCCGGAGGCGACCGAGGCCGCGCGCGGCCGGATCTCCCGGTTCCGCGAGGAGACCCGGGACGAGCGGATCTCGATCGCTCGCGAGGCCGAGCACCGCTTCGGCAAGAAGGTCGCGTGGGGTGCCGAGTGTGGACCGAAGAAGGCTGTGTTCACCCACCTCGCCGTTCCCGTGATGACGCGGCTGCGCCAGCACGAGCGGGTCGTGCTCGACACCCTGGTCGAGGCAGGAGTGGCGCGAAGTCGGGCCGACGCCCTGGCCTGGTGCGTCCGTCTGGTGGGAGAGCACAGCGAGGACTGGCTGGCTCAGCTACGTGAGGCGATGACGAGCGTGCAGAAGCTGCGCGACGAGGGCCCGGCCGCCTGAGTCAGCTGTCGCCGAGCAGCGTGCGCATCGCCGCTCGGGCGTCGTCCAGTGCGTACGGCGAGCCGCCTGCCGTCGACTCGACGATGGCGCCCTCGAGCACCAGGGCGAGCTGCCGGGCAAGCGAACCGTGGTCCTCGATGCCACCCTCCTCGAGGAGTCGGTGGAAGAGCTCGCGCATCCACTGCTTCTCCGCTCGTACGACCACCGTTGCGCGCTCGGAGGACGTGGACAGCTCGGCAAACGCTGCGACGAACCCGCAACCCCTTTCCGCCACCTCGAGCCACGACTCGAGCGCATCGAGCACTGCCACTGCCCGGCGGCTTGCTCCCCCGTCGACTCCGGCGAGGCGGTCGGTCACGTGGGCCTGCCAGCGGCGGGCACGAGCCTCGAGGTAGGCCACCACCAGGCCATCCTTGGAACCGAACCGGTCGTAGATCGTCTTCTTGGTGGTGCCGGCGTGCTCGGCGATGAGCTCCACGCCGACGCTGTTGATGCCACGGCCGTAGAAGAGGTCGGTCGCAGCGTCGAGGATCCGTCGGGCGGCGGGGGTCAGGGTGGGCTCGGCGGTCATCGTGGTCATCGTGGTTCTCCTCGTTGAGGTGTACTGCGAGTATACCGACCGGTGTGTTTACATGGAGCCATGCAGTTTCCTGGCGTCGTGCGCTCCCCTGGCGTGGCCGACGTGGCGCTGGTCGTCACGTGGAGTTCCGGGTTCATCGGTGCCGAGCTCTCGAGCCGGGCCGGTGCGGATCCGCTCACGCTGCTCGGTTGGCGCTTCCTGCTGCTGGCGTTGCTCCTCGTCGGTGCCTGCAGGGCGCTCGGTATGCCCTGGCCACGCTGGTCGAGCTGGCGTCGTCAGGCCTTGGTCGGAGTTCTCTGCCAGCCGGCGTACCTGCTCTTCATCTTCGAGGGCGTCGCCCACGGCGTGCCGGGCGGAACGGCGGCCCTGATCGCCGCCCTGCAGCCACTCCTGGTGGCCACCGTCGCCGGGCGACTGCTGGGTGAGGCAACAACGCTGAGGATGTGGGTCGGGATGGTCCTCGGCCTGGTCGGTGTGGTGATCGTGGTGTCCGGCGACCTGGGCGCCTCCGGCGCGCCGCTGTGGGCCTACCTGCTGCCAACGGCCGGGATGCTCTGCCTCACCACCGGCACGGTGCTCGACCGGCGACTGGGTCCGCCTGACGGCGTCCTCCAGACGATCATGATCCAGTCGGTGATCACCGCCGGCCTGCTCGTCGGGCTGGCCGTGGCCTTCGGACGGGCCACGGTTCCGACATCAGCTGACTTCTGGTTGGCGGTGGTGTGGCTGATCGTGCTGGCCAGTCTCGGCGGCTACGTCATGTACGTGCACGTCGCCCGGACGCAGGGTGCGACCGTCGTGAGCACGCTGTTGTACCTGACCCCGCCCACCACGATGTTGTGGGCCTTCCTGATGTTCGGTGTCCCGGTGACGCTCGTCGCGGTGGCAGGGCTGGCCGTCAGCGCGGTTGGTGTGGTCCTGGTGCTCCGTGGACGACACGTCCGGGAACGAACCCCGGTGTCGGCCCTCAGGCGTACTTGACCGGGAGGTGCTTGATCCCGTTGATCCAGCCGTGCCGCAACCGGACGGCGTCACCGGTCCTCTCGATGTTCGGCATCCGCTCGGCGATCGCGTTGAACATGACCTCGACCTCGAGACGGGCGAGGTTGGCGCCGATGCAGTAGTGCGCGCCATGGCCGCCGAACGACAGGTGCGGGTTGGGGTCGCGCAGCACGTTGAACGAGCGCGGGTCCTCGAAGACGTCGTCGTCGTTGTTGCCGCTGGCGTAGAACAGCCCGACGCGCTGGCCCTTCTTGACCAGCTGCTCCCCCACCATCACGTCGTTGAGGGCGGTGCGCTGGAAGACGGTGACAGGAGTGGCCCAGCGAATGATCTCGTCGGTCGCACTCTTGGGGAGGTCCTTCTTGTACAGCTCCCACTGGTCGGGGTGGTCGAAGAACGCCTTCATCCCGTGGGTGATCGCGTTGCGTGTGGTCTCGTTGCCCGCGACAGCGAGCATGATCACGAAGTAGCCGAACTCGTCCTCGTTGAGGGGCTCGCCGTCGACGTCGCCCTGGACGAGCTTGGTGATGAGGTCGTCGCGAGGGTTGACCTTCCGGTCAGCCGCCATCTCCATGGCGTAGCCGAGGATCTCCGCGGCGGCGACGTCGGGCTGCCCGCCGTACTCAGGGTCGTCGCCGGCGAGCATCTGGTTGGACCAGTCGAACAGCTTGCGCCGGTCCTCGAACGGTACGCCGAGCAGGTCGGCGATCGCCTGGAGTGGCAGCTCGGCTGCCACGTCCTCGACGAAGTCGCCCTCGCCCTTGGCCAGGGCGTCGTCGATGATCTTGTTGGCCCGGCCGATCAGGACCTCGTGGAGTGCGCCGATGGAGCGGGGCGTGAAACCGCGGCTGATCAGCTGGCGCGTCTTGGTGTGGATCGGCGGGTCCTGGTTGATCAGCATGATCTGCTGCAGCTCGACCTGGTCGCGCGTCATGTCCGGGCTGAACCGGATGATGGCGCCGTTCTCCTGGCTGGAGAAGTCCTTGCTGTTCTTGGACACCGCAGCGACGTCTTCGTGCTTGCTCACCGCCCAGTAGCCGCCGTCGAAGAAGCCCGCGGCAGCCTCGTTGTTCTGTTCGACCCACCACACCGGGGCGGTCTGCCGCAGCACGAGGAACTCCTCGAACGGGATCGCCCCCTCGCACAGGAACGGGTCGGTCGGGTCGAAGCCGGTGGGCACGGCGGGCGATGCGGTCACAGGGGAATCCTCCATCAAATCTGAAACACGTTCTAGTGGTGATGGTTACATACTCTCGGTTTGTTTTGGAAGGGTTGACGCCATGAAAACTGGTGTGACGTTGCCGAGAATGAGAACGTGTTCTAGTTTTGTCACATGGGAATCCCCGTGATCATCGACGCTGTCCGCACTCCCCTCGGCAAGCGCAACGGCGGCCTGGCCGGCGTACACCCCGGTGAGCTGCTGGGCTTCGTCCAGCGCGAGGTGCTCAAGCGCTCCGGCGTCGACCCGGAGCTGGTCGAGCAGGTGGTTGGTGGCTGCGTCACCCAGGCCGGGGAGCAGTCCAACGACATGGTGCGCCGCGCCTGGCTGCACGCCGGGCTCCCCCAGCCGACCGGCGCGACCACGATCGACGCGCAGTGCGGTTCCGGCCAGCAGGCCGCCCACCTCGTCAACGACATGATCAAGGCCGGCACGATCCAGGTCGGCATCGCCTGCGGTGTGGAGTCGATGAGCCGGATCCCCCTCGGCGCCAACGTCCCGGCCGGTGCCGGTGACCCGCGTCCGGAGTCGTGGACCATCGACATGCCCAACCAGTTCGAGGGCGCTGACCGGATCGCCAAGAACCGGGGCCTCACCCGCGAGGACCTCGAGTCGTGGGGTTTCGAGTCGCAGCGCAAGGCGCGCATCGCCGTCGACGAGGGCCGCTTCGAGCGTGAGATCGCCCCGCTCGACGCACCCGTCATCGACAAGGAGAGCGGCAAGCCCACTGGCGAGACCCGCGTGGTCTCCGTCGACGAGGGCCTGCGCGACACCACGCTCGAGGGGCTGGCCGGGCTGCGGACCGTGCTCCCCGAGGGCATGCACACCGCCGGAACGTCCTCGCAGATCAGCGACGGCGCGTCGGCGGTGCTGCTGATGGACTCCGACCTCGCCGAGTCACTGGGGCTGACGCCGCGTGCCCGGATCGCGGACCACGCGTTGGTCGGGTCGGACCCCTACTACCACCTCGACGGGCCGATCGACGCGACCCGGCGACTGCTCGAACGTACGGGGATGATCCTCGACGACTTCGACCTGTTCGAGGTCAACGAGGCGTTCGCATCCGTCGTGCTCTCCTGGGCGCAGCAGACCGGAGCGCCCCTGGAACGCACCAACGTCAACGGCGGCGCGATCGCGCTGGGCCACCCCGTCGGCTCGACCGGCACGCGACTGATCACCACTGCGCTGCACGAGCTCGAGCGCACCGACGGCAACCGGGCGCTGATCTCCATGTGCGCAGGTGGCGCGATGGCGACGGGAACGATCATCGAAAGGATCTAGTCCTCAAGCCCTATTCTCGGGCGCATGTTCACGTGGACGAAGGACCAGCTGGCCATCCGGGACGCAGTCAGGTCCTTCGTCGACCAGGAGATCCGCCCGCTGCAGGACGAGCTCGAGCACGGCGACCTTCCGCCGTACGACCTGATCCGGAAGTTCTTCGCCACCTTCGGCCTCGACACGATGGCGGGCGAGAGCTTCGATCGGTCGATCGAGCCTGATGACGAACGCGAGCCGGGCGAGGGCATGGACCCGGCGTTCGCCGTCATTCCCCAGATCGAGCTGGTGAAGGTCTCCATGGGCATCCCGGCCGCGATCGGGGTCTCCATCGGACTGGCCGCCGGCACGATCAACGCCAACGGCACCGTCGAGCAGCGCAAGCGCTGGGCCCGCGACCTGATGACCTTCGAGAAGGTCGGCGCCTGGGCGATCACCGAGCCGGACGCCGGGTCCGACGCCTTCGGCGGCATGCGTACGACGGTCAAGCCCGACCCTTCGACGAGCTCAGGACAAGTGGCAGAAGAATTTGTCCTCAACGGCCAGAAGACCTTCATCACCAACGGGCCGTACGCCGACACGCTCGTCGTCTACGCCAAGCTCGACGACGGGTCGGGTCTCGACCGGAGGGACCAGCCCGTCCTCACCTTCGTGCTCGACAGCGGCATGGAGGGACTGGAGCAGTCCAAGCCCCTGAAGAAGATGGGCATGAACTCCTCGCCCACCGGCCAGCTGTTCTTCGACAACGTGCGGCTCGGCCGCGACCGGCTGCTCGAGGGTTCGTCGGGTTCTTCCGGGGACGGGCGGGACTCGGCGCGCGCGAACTTCATGGTCGAGCGCGTCGGCATCGCGACGCTCTCACTCGGCGTCATCGAGGAGTGCCTGCGTCTGTGCGTCGACTACGCGAAGCAACGCACCCTGTGGGGCAAGCCGATCGCCGACCTCCAGCTGATCCAGCTCAAGCTCGCCGAGATGGAGGTCGCCCGGATCAACGTGCAGAACATGGTCTTCAAGGGCATCGCCGCCCGCCGGGGCGAGGTGTCGCTGGATCTCGCCGAGGCCTCCGCGATGAAGCTCTACTCGTCTCGCGTGGCCACCGATGTGGCGATGGAGGCCGTGCAGCTGTTCGGCGGCAACGGCTACATGGCGGAGTACCGCGTCGAGCAGCTCGCCCGGGACGCCAAGAGCCTGATGATCTACGCCGGCTCCAACGAGGTGCAGGTCACCCACGTGGCCAAGGGGCTGCTGCGGCGGTAGCGGCTGCCGGTTTCACAACACGTGTTGCGAAACTGGCAGAGTGCGAACGAAGCTTCATTCGCAGGTTGCCAGGTTTGTTCGCTCGACACCCACTTCACGCGCACAAGGGCCGGGTATCCACCGCCCATCCACAGCCCGCGCATCTGAGCATCGCGTTCCCCGCCGAAGCGGCGATGGTCTCCGCATGGACGAGCTCTTTGCACTTCACTCCGACCACGTCTTCCTGCGACGGGAGGCTCTCGAGTTTGGGTACGACGACCGCGACCTGCGCAATGGCGTCAGGGCCAACTACTTGGCGAAGGTCAGACACGGTGCCTACGTGCCCGCCCCGGTGTGGGATGCCGCGGACGAACTGCGCCGCCACCAGCTCGGCTGCCACGCCGTCCTGCGCTCCCACGACAGCCCACTGGCTCTCAGCCACACCAGCGCCGCGGTCGAACACGGGCTGCGACTGCACAACCCCGACCTCTCCAAGTTCCACGTGACATGTCTGGACAATCAGATCGCGCGGACGACGCACGATGTCGTGTACCACCGGATGCCCCATCACGACGCCGAGACGGAGGACCGAGATGATGGCGTGGTCGTGCTCAACCCGTTGCGAGCGGCGCTCGAGACCGCCGCGTTGTCGACCGTCGCATCCGGCCTCGTGACGTTGGACGGCCTTGTCGATCAGAAGCTTGCGTCGATGGAGCAGCTCCATGCCGCCTTCGAACGGTTCCTGGGCCAGGGGTCTCGCAAGCTTCAAGTCACGGTACGACTGGTCCGCCCAGGTGCGGAGTCAGCCGGGGAGTCGCTCAGCCGCCACCTCTGCTGGCAAGAGCACCTGCCCGAACCCGAGCTGCAGTTCAAGGTCTACGACCGTGACGGTGTGCTCGTCGGTCGCACGGACTTCGCATGGCCCGAGTACGCCACGTTCGGCGAGTTCGACGGGCTGTCCAAGTACTTGCGATGGCTTCGCGAAGGAGAGACGGCCGACCAGGCCGTCGTACGTGAGAAGCGCCGTGAGGATCTGCTCCGCGAGCTGACGGGGTGGCTCATGATTCGGCTGATCTGGGCCGATCTCCATCGGCCGGCTCAGACTGGGCGTCGTATCCGCGAGCAGCTAACGCGCGGACGTCGACTAAAGGTCTCGTGATCGAGCGACCAAAACTGGCACGATGCGAACGAAGTATTGGTCGCACCGTGCCAGTTTCACAACACGTGTTGTGAAACCGGCAGCCCCTACAGCAGCGACAGCAACCCCCGCACCCGCTTCAGAACCAGGCTGGCCCCGGCGCGCACGGTGGCAGGTGCGTGCAGCTCGTCGAAGATCGGGGCGCGCATCCGGGTCCAGTCCGGGTCGCTGGCGAGGGGTGCCTCCGGCGTACTTCCCTCCGGAGCGAGCGACCGCGACATCGCCTCCCGTACGCCGAGGAGGGGCTCGCCGTCCTTGGGCACCCAGGTCTCCCCCGGGCGGCAGACCATGTCGTGGCGCAGGCTCTCGATGAGCGCGCTGACGGTCCAGAAGGGTGCGGCGCACATCGCCGCGGTGCCGAGGCTCACGAGCGGAGCGGGCACCGGCAGCGTCGGCACGCGCACCCGCAAGAGTCCCGAGGCGCGGGCGCACTCAGCGAGGAGGCGCGAGTAGGGCAGCACGTTCGGTCCACCTATGTCGATGGCACCGGTCAGGTGGTCGTCGGCGAAGGCCTCGATCATCGCCCTGAGCACGTCGCTGACCGCCATCGGCTGGATCCGGTGCTCCAGCCAGCTCGGCACCGGCTGCACGAGCAGCAGGGTCGAGAGCTGACGGATCACCTCGAACGACGTGGAGCCGGCGCCGATCACCACGCCGGCGCGCAGCGAGAGCACCGAGCAGCGCTCGCTCGCCGCCTCGGCGAGAACCTGCTCGACCTCCAGTCGCGAGGAGATGTGTCGTGAGAGCTCCTCGACGGGCACGTCGGGCACCAGTCCGGACAGGTACACGACCCGGCGTACGTCGCTGTCGCGTACGGCGTCGCGGACTACCTCGGCACCGGACCGGTCACGGTCGACGAACCCGCGCACGTTGAGCGAGTGCACGAGGTAGCAGACGGCATCGACATCTCGCACGGCCGAGCGGACAGCCGTCTCCTCGGTGACGTCGCACCGCACCCAGTCGACGTCGTGGCCCCAGGCGAAGCGGTCCGGGTCGGGTATCGACGAGGAGGCGGCCACCACGTCGTGCCCGGCGTCGAGCAGCGCCGGTACGAGGCGCGAGCCGACATAGCCGGTCGCGCCGAGGACGAGGATCCGCATGGTCACTCCCCCAGGTGGCGCAGCAGGTTGTGGGCGAAGCGTCGTCCCATGCCGGCCATCACGGCGCGCATCGTTCCCTCCACGGCTCGCCTGGTGGCGCGTGGGAACGGGAGGTCAACGGTGACGCCGAGGTCGATGGACACGCGGCAACCCGAACCCGCCTCCTCGAGGAGGTACTCCCCCTCGACGCCGCTGTTCTCGTCGGTCTTGGCCTTGTCGTGGGTGAACCCGATGCGGTGCGGCTCATCGAAGGTCATCACCTCCGTGAAGGTGGTGCCGAGCGACTTGCCGAGGATCGGCACCTTCGCCACGTTCCAGGTCCAGCGGTCGCCCTCCACGTCGATGCGATGCAGGTAGGGCGTCAGCCTCGGCAGCAGCTCCGGATCGGTCAGCGCGCTCCACACGTCCTTGCGGGAGGACTTGAGCGTGGCTGACGAGCGGTTGCTCGCGGTGAAGCGGGTCATGGGTCTCCTCGTCGTCGCCCGGGTTGTCGGGCGCCTTGGGTGGCCGACGTCCCCCAAACTTAGCGGGGCGGTCGTTGCGTGATGTGGGGGTGCCCGATCGGTGCCCGACGTACCCTGTGCTCACCATCACATCGGAGGCGGCCATGCCGACCATCGTCTGGATTCTGATCTGGGTCGCCATCCTCGGCGCTCTCGCGTTCTTCGCCGTGCGCGAGATCCGCCGCGGTCGCAAACAACCGGACGACTTCGACCGGATGCGGCACCAGGCTGCCGGTGACGCGGATATGCGGAGCCACACCCAGGGCCCCAACGGGTTCCACCAGGGCGGCTGGGGCTGACCTCAGGTCCCGTAGACCGGATCGGGCGCTGCTGCCTGCCCGATCAGCGTCCGTACGGCGTCCCCGACCTCGCCGGCCTCCCAGCGTCGACCGATGTCCTGCCTCGGCCCGTGCCGCCAGCCCTCTTCGACACAGATCTGGCCGCCCTCGATCTCCAGCACGCGGCCGCTGATGTCGCAGTCCTCGGAAGCCAGCCAGGCCACGATCGGTGAGTTGTTGGCCGGGTCCATCGCGTCGAAGGAGTGCTCTGACTCGGCCATCATCTCCGGGAACGCGCCCTCGGTCATGCGCGTCCGCGCCACGGGTGCGATGGCGTTCACGTTGACGCCGTAGCGGCCGAGCTCGGCAGCGGCAACGAGGGTCATCCCAGCGATGCCGGCCTTGGCTGCGGAGTACGTCGTCTGCCCGATCGAGCCCTGCATCCCCGCACCCGACGAGGTGTTGATGACCCGGGCCACCGGCTGGCGCCCGTCCTTGGACTCGCTGCGCCACCAGGCGCCGGCGTGCCGGAGCGGCGCGAAGTGTCCCTTGAGGTGCACCCGGATCACGGCGTCCCACTCCTCCTCGGAGGTGTTCAC
Organism: uncultured Actinomycetota bacterium; assembly: GCA_963742785.1. Taxonomy (GTDB): domain Bacteria; phylum Actinomycetota; class Actinomycetes; order Propionibacteriales; family Nocardioidaceae; genus Marmoricola. The sequence continues at coordinate 1,842,552 of CAVUNI010000004.1, read as the reverse complement.
CAGCATCCGGTCCCGGACGAAGCCCGCGTTGTTGACCAGGACGTCGAGCCCGCCGAAGGTGTCGATCGCCTGCTGGACCATCGCCGCGGCCTGCTCGAAGTCAGCCACGTCGGCGCCGTTCGCGACAGCCTCGCCCCCGAGCGACTCGATCTCGGCCACCACCTCGTGGGCGACCTCCGGGGCCGACCCTTCGCCGGAGCCGGAGGTGCCGAGGTCGTTGACTACGACCTTCGCACCCTGCCGGGCCAGCTCGAGGGCGTGGGCGCGGCCGATGCCCCGGCCGGCGCCGGTGACGATCGCGATGCGTCCTTGCAGGATCACTGGTTCTCCTTCTGTACGACGTGCAAGAAGATGGGCGGCTCGCCGCCACCGTGGCACTCCACCGAGGCTCCGGAGACGTAGCTCGCCAGGTCCGACGCGAGGAACGCGACGACCTGGCCCACCTCGGCGGGCTCGGCCATCCGCCCGAGCGGGATCGTGTCCTCGATCGCCCGGACGGTGGCATCGCCGCCGTAGTGGTCGGCGGTCTGCTCGGTGCGGCACAGGCCGACGTCGACGCTGTTGACGCGGACGTTCGGGCCCCACTCGACGGCCAGCGACCTGGTCAGGCTGTCCACGCCGGCCTTGGCAGCGCCGTACGCCGCGGTGCCGGGTGATGGCCGCAGGGCCGAGACCGACGAGATGTTCACGATGACCCCGCTCCCCTGGCGCTGCATGACCGCGTTGGCGGCCTGGGCGACCAGCAAGGGCGCGGTCAGGTTGAGTCCGAGGATCTTCTCGACGAAACGCGGCGAGGCGTCCGCCGCTGGTGAGTACGGCGACCCGCCCGCGTTGTTGACCAGGATGTCCAGGCGGCCATGCTCGGCCACAACTGCTGCTACGAGCGCTGCGACGGCCTCGGGGTCGCGCACGTCGCACTGCAGATGGGTCGTCCCCGGAGCAGGCCTCTCGACCGCGGAGCGCGCGCACGTGACCACGGTGGCGCCGGCGCGGACCAGCACGGCGGCGATGCCCGCGCCGATGCCCTGGCTGCCGCCGGTGACGAGGGCAACACGGCCTGAGAGGTCCACGGAGATCGACACCCGTGTAGAGTACCAAGCAAATGCTTGGTTGATTCGGACAAGCTCAATCAGCGAGCACCAGGAGGGTGCATGGGTGTGACGTCCGCGCTCCAGGACGACGGGGTCCGCGTCATCACGATGGACTACCCACCGGTGAACGCACTGCCCGTCCAAGGCTGGTACGACGTCGCCGCCGCGCTCGACGAGGCCGGCAAGGACCTCGCCACGCATGTCGTGGTGCTGCGCGCCGAGGGCAAGGGCTTCAACGCCGGCGTCGACATCAAGGAGATGCAGCAGACCGACGGCTTCGAAGCCCTCATCGGCGCCAACCGAGGCTGCTTCGCCGCCTTCCGGGCCGTCTACGAGTGCGCCGTGCCCGTGATCGCCGCGGTCCAGGGCTTCTGCGTCGGCGGTGGAGTCGGGCTGGTCGGCAACGCCGACTGCATCGTCGCCAGTGACGACGCATTCTTCGGCATCCCCGAGGTCGACCGCGGCGCCCTGGGAGCCGCCACCCACCTGGCCCGGATGGTGCCGCCACACCTGATGCGCACGCTGTACTTCACCGGCCGCAACATCCAGGCCGTCGACCTGGTGCAGCACGGCTCGGTCCTCGAGGTGGTCCCGCGTGACGAGCTCGACGAGGCGGCTCTGGGCGTCGCCCGCGAGATCGCCCGCAAGGACACCCGGGTGATCCGGATGGCCAAGGAGGCGCTCAACGGGATCGACCCGATCGACGTGAACAAGAGCTACCGGTTCGAGCAGGGCTTCACGATGGAGCTCAACCTCGCCGGGGTCTCCGACGAGCTCCGCGACACGTTTGTGAATCAGCAGGGCGCGGGGACCGACAAGGCCCGGGGAGGCAAGCAGTGAGCATGCCCAGCAAGGTGATGTCCACCCAGGACGTCATCGGCCGCATAGAGGACGGGATGACCGTCGGCATCGGCGGCTGGGGTTCGCGCCGCAAGCCGATGGCGCTCGTCCGCGAGATCCTGCGCAGCGACCTGAAGGACCTCACGATCGTCTCGTACGCCGGCCCGGACGTCGGTCTCCTTCTCCAGGCGGGCAAGGCCAGTCGGGTCGTGTTCGCCTTCGCGACGCTCGACTCGATCCCGCTGGAACCGCTGTTCTCACGCGCGCGCCAGGAGGCCACCGCGTCCTTCCGCGAGTGGGACGAGGGCATGTTCCAGACCGGTCTGCGCGCAGCTGCCCAACGGGTCCCGTTCCTGCCGATGCGAGCCGGGCTCGGTTCCGCCGTACTCGAGAACGACCCGACGCTGCGAACGGTCACCAGTCCCTACGACGACGGGGAGACGCTGGTCGCAGTACCCGCCCTCGAGCTGGACGTCTCCCTGGTGCACATGAACCGTGCCGACCAGTTCGGCAACGCGCAGTACCTCGGCCCCGACCCCTACTTCGACGACCTGTTCTGCATGGCGGCGAAGGAGGCCTACGTGTCGACCGAGCAGGTCATCGACACCGCCGGCATGACCGTCGACGCAGCCATCCAGACGATGCTGATCAACCGCACCATGGTCGCCGGCGTCGTCGAGACGCCCAAAGGGGCGCACTTCACCACCTGCACGCCGACCTACGAGCGTGACGAGAAGTTCCAGAAGGCCTACGCCACGGCCGCGAAGACCCCCGAGGAATGGACCGCGTTCGAGGAACGCTTCCTGTCCGGGAGTGAGCAGGACTACCAGGACGCCGTGGCTCGCTTTCAAGCAGACACAGCCGCGAAGGAGGAGTCATGAGCGACGACGTGACCCGCGCGGAGTACTGCGCCGTCGCGATCGCGGACTGCTTCGCCGACGACGGCGAGATCATGGGCAGCCCGATGGGCCTGCTCCCGAGCCTCGGAGCACGCCTCGCGAAGCTCACCTCGAATCCGCTATTGATGATCACCGACGGGGAGTCCCGGATCCTGCAGGGCGCTCCCCCGCTGGGCGTCACGCAGGACGTCGTCGAGGGCTGGATGCCGTTCCGGCTGGTGCTCGAGTCGGTCGTCCCCTTCGGCAAGCGGCACGTGATGATGGGCGCTACCCAGGTCGACCGCGAGGGCAACCAGAACATCTCCGCCATCGGAGAGTGGGCCAAGCCGAAGCGCCAGCTGCTCGGTGTCCGGGGCGCTCCCGGCAACACCGTCAACAACAAGACCTCCTACTGGGTGCCGAAGCACTCCGCACGCGTCTTCGTCGACGCGGTCGACATCGTCTCCGGCGTCGGGCGCACCCGCGCCGAGGCGGCGGGTCCGGCAGCGACTCGCTTCCACAACGTGTACCGAGTGGTCAGCAACCTCGGCGTCTTCGACTTCAACGGCCCCGGGCACACGATGCAGCTCGTATCGGTGCATCCGGGAGTGACGGTCGAGGACGTGCAGGCGGCCTCAGCGTTCGAGATCCATGCCTCGGGCGAGGTGCCGCAGACCCGTGAGCCCTCTCCCGGCGAGCTGATGCTGATCCGGGAGATGCTCGACCCCAAGACGCTCCGCGACCGCGAGGTGCCCCCGGTGGAGGAGAAGGCACCGTGATCGACCAGCTGCTCCGTACGCCGCTGACCGAGCTGGTCGGCGTACGCCATCCAGTCGTGCAGACCGGGATGGGTTGGGTCGCAGGTCCACGCCTCGTCGTCGGCACGGCCAACGCCGGTGGCCTCGGCATCCTCGCCAGCGCGACGATGACGATCGAGGAGCTCGAGCGCGCCATCCTCGAGGTGAAGAGCCGCACCGACCAACCGTTCGGGGTCAACCTGCGCGCCGACGGCGGCGACGCCGGTGAGCGTGTCGACCTGCTGATCAAGCACGGCGTCAAGGTCGCATCGTTCGCCCTGGCGCCGAAGCAGGAGCTGATCGCGAAGCTGAAGGACCAGGGCATCGTGGTGATGCCCAGTGTGGGCCTCGCCCGTCACGCCGAGAAGGTCGCAGCCTGGGGTGCCGATGCAGTGATGATCCAGGGCGGCGAAGGCGGCGGCCACACCGGCACGGTGCCGACCACGCTGCTCCTGCCGACGGTGCTGGACGCCGTCGACATCCCGGTCGTGGCGGCAGGCGGATTCTTCGACGGTCGCGGCCTCGCAGCCGCGCTCTCCTACGGTGCCGCAGGGATCGGCATGGGCACACGCTTCCTGCTCACCCGTGACTCCACGGTCCCCGAGGCCGTGAAGCAGCGCTACCTCCAGGCAGACCTCAACGGCACGGTCGTCACGACCAAGGTCGACGGGATGCCACACCGGATGCTGCGAACCGACCTCGTCGAGGAGGTCGAGGAGTCGAGCGCCGTCAAGCGTCTCGCCCCGACCATGCGGCGCACCGTGGAGTTCAAGCGGATGAGTGGCATGTCGTGGCGCCAGCTCGCGGCCGACGGTCGCGCGATGCGCAAGGAGCAGGGCCGCACGCTTGCCCAGATGACGCTCGCCGCCAACACCCCGATGATGCTCAAGGCCGGCCTGGTCGAGGGCGACGCCTCCGCCGGTGTCCTGGCCAGCGGACAGGTGGTCGGGGTGATCGACGACCTGCCCTCGTGCGAGGAGCTGATCGGCCGGGTCGTCACGCAGGCGGCCGACTGCCTCCGTCGTACGTCGGAACAGCTGGTCTGATGACTACGCGGGCAGCCCTGTCGTGTCGGCGAGCAGCTTCAGCTGGTGCTCGAACAGGTCGTCGACCGCACCGAAGGTGTCAGCGCCGTACTGGCCGAACACCTCGAAGCTGACGCACCCGAACAGCGACGCCCAGCCGAGCACTCCGCGCAGGACCAGGTCGTTGGGCGTGGTGATCCCGAACTCGTCCCGGATCCGCTTCACATCGGCCGACAGGCCACGTGAGACACGAGGGTTCGTGTCGGTCGGACGCACGACACCCGCCGCGTGCGCGTCCTGCCAGAGCCGGATCAGAGCTGTGATCACGCGCGTCCCGGGGCCAGTCGTGCGCTCGGCGGGCGCCTGGTAGCCGGGCACCGGGCTGCCGAACAGGAGTGCGTAGGTCGCCGGCTCGCGAAGCGCCCAGTTGCGCACGGCCCGACCGATCGCCAGGAAGCGACCTCGAAAGTCGTCGCTCGCCACCTTCCCCTCGGCTTCGTCCACCTCGTCCCCGAGCTCGTTGTACCCGTCGACGACCAGGAGCGTCAGCAGGTCGTCGCGGCTGCGCACGTAGCGGTAGATCGCCGACGAGACGACGCCGAGGTCACGGGCCACCGCACGTACTGACAGCGCCGCGGCCCCCTCGGTGGCGAGGTGCCGCCGACCGATCGTGGTGATGTCCTCGAGCGTCTGGGCGCGAGCCCGTTGGCGTGGGGTGTTCGTGTCAGGCATGCACCCATCATGCCAGATGAGTGAGCGGAGAACACAAAAGAGAGCAGTGCTCTTGACTCTGCGTCGTGCAGACCGCACAGTTGATTTCGAGAGCAGTGCTCTCTCAGCTCCTCAACATCTGAAAGGCACACCATGTCCATCTCTCCCGAGCTCCACGTCGTCACCGGTGCCGGCCCCGTCGGCTCCACCATCGCGCTGCAGCTGGCAGATGCCGGCCACCAGGTGCGGCTCCTCACCCGTTCGGGCAGCGGGCCCGAGCACCCGTCGATCGACCGACGCAAGGTCGATGTCTCCCGGGCCGACGGCCTCGCCGGGCACTTCGACGGCGCCACCGCCGTACACCACTGCATCCACGGCTCGGCGTACTCCGCCAAGACCTGGCGAGCCGAGCTCCCCGCCGCGGAGCAGGTGGTGCTGGACGCCGCCGGTCGTGCGGGAGCGGTTGTCGTGTTCCCCGAGAGCCTCTACTCCTACGGACCCGTCGACGGCCCGATGACCGAGGACCTCCCCCGTGACGCCACACGCGGAAAGCTCGGCGTCCGCGCGGAGCTCCTGCGCGCCAGGGCCGTCCACACAACGCCCAACGTGAGCGTGGTGGCCTCGGACTTCTACGGCCCGCTCGTCCGGATGGCCCACGCCGGGGAACGACTGGTTCCCGCCGTGCTGGCAGGACGTCGCGTGACCATGGTCGGGAAGCTCGACGTGCCGCACTCGTTCACCTACGTGCCCGACCTCGCGCGGGCGATGATCCGGGCCGCGCAGACGCCCGCGGTCTGGGGGCAGGTGCTGCACGCGCCGACAGCTCCGGCGCCGACCCAGCGCGAGCTGGCCCGGGCGTTCGCCACGGCTGGAGACGTCGCCTCTCCCCGGCTGTCAGCACTGCCTGCGTGGGTGCTGCGGGTGGTCGGTCTGGTTCACGGAGAGTCGCGCGAGCTGGCCGAGACGTCGTACCAGTTCACCAGCGCGTTCGTGATGGACTCCGCTCGCAGCGAGCGGCTCCTCGGGTTGGCACCGACGCCGTTGGACATCGCCGCGAAGGAGACCGTCGAGTGGTGGCGCGGACAGCTTTCGTAGGAGGTCAGCGTCGCGCCTGGTACGCCAGCTCCCGGGCGATGGCGCGGTATCCGAGCCGCTCGTTGACCGCGATCATGTGACCGTTCGACTCGGCGTTCCAGGTGCTGATGGTGGTCACCTGCGGCTCAGCCTCGGCCAGCCAGCGCATCATGTCCGCCTTGAGCAGCAGGCCCAGCCGGTGGCCGCGGTGGGAGCCGACCACAGCGGTGTCGTGTTGGTGGGCCCGTGTCGGAGTCTCGGTGTCGACGGCCACGACCGTGTGGCCGGCAGCCTCCCCGGTGCCCCGGTGTCGGGCGAGGATCCGGTAGAGCCGGTGCCCGGAGTCGAGGGTCGCGCTCTCGTAGTCGCGGATCCGCTGCACCGGGAAGACCTCGTCCTCGATGTCGAGATCGTCCAGCGGCGCGTCGTTGATCGCCGCCGTGATCTCGGATATGACCGGCAACAGGTTCTCGGGCGAACGGCCCTCGATGCGGACCAGCTCGTAGTCGCTGGCATGCGTCGCCGCCTCGGCGTACACGTCGTCGACCAAGCCCGGCGGGAGCTCGAGGGGTGCGACGACGCGGTACACCTCCTGGGAGGCCCAGCTGAAACCGTGGTGTTGCGCGAACGCCTCGGTCGCCGGCGACTCCCACCAGGCGAAGCCGAACTTGGTCCGGCCGAGCCGGCGTGCGACGTCGATGACCGCGGACAGCAGCGCAGATCCGTGCCCGTTGCGACGGTGAGCGGGGTCGACGACGAGGTAGAACCAGGCCACGTCGCGGTTGTCCCACTCGCCGAGCTCGACATCGGCCATCGCCACCGGCTGTCCGTCTGCATGGACGAGCAGGTGCAGCTCCGGGCTGCCGTCCCATCCGTGTCGCAGGTTCATCGTGTGGCGGAACGGGGTCAGTCGAGGCAGGAAGGGGGCGTCGACCGCGCGCGCCGCGTCGAGGATCCGTCGACCGGCCTCCACGGCTTCCGCGTCGTCGGCGTCGTACTCCTCGACACGGAGCACCTGCTCCGTCTGCATCTCCACAGGGTGCGCCGGGTGCAGGGGTCTGTCGAACGAATAAATCAGTTGCGCCTCGTGCAGAGGTCGCTCATCATCGGACTCAGATGACCTTGTGCTCCGGCACGTGACCAGAGGAGGTGCGGCATGTCCACGACTGTCATTGGCCTGTCCGCAGACCACCTCTCTCACACCCGGAGCACCAATGAACTCCTCGCAGGGCTTTCCTGCCGCTGACATCGATCCGGCTTTCGTCTTCGACTTCAGGTCGTACGACGAACCGGACGCTGAGAACCAACGCTGGTCCACCTGGTACGACGTCGAACCGCTCTGCCGTGGACCCGAGCCCCGACCCGACTGGGTCATCACCGACCGCGCCGCAGTCGACACCGAGCTCGGCATCCTCAAGACCGGCAAGGAGGCCGACGTCTTCCTGCTCGAGCGTGCCGTCGACGACGGACCATCGGTCGTGATGGCCGCCAAGCGCTACCGGAGCAGCGAGCACCGCAACTTTCACCGGAACGTCATCTACACCGAGGGCCGTCGCGGGCGCGACAGCCGTGCGTCTCGCGCCGCCGCCAAGGGCACTGCGTTCGGGCGCGCAGTCGCCGCCGGGCACTGGGCCAACGCCGAGTGGGAGTCGCTGAAGCGCTGCTGGCTGGCCGGGCTGCCGGTTCCCTACCCGGTCCAGATCGACGGCACCGAGCTGTTGATGGAGTGGATCACCCACGACGGCGAGACCGCGCCGAGGTTGGCGCAGACACGACCCTCGCCGGCGCTCCTGCGCAGCTACTTCGACCAGCTGCGCGACGCATTGGCCATGATGGCCCAGCACGGGATCGTGCACGGCGACCTGTCGGCGTACAACCTGCTGGCTGCTGGCAACCGGCTGGTCATCATCGACCTGCCGCAGGTGCTCGACCTCGTCGCTAACCCGAAGGGCATGGACTTCCTGCTGCGCGACTGCGCGAACGTCTGTGCGTGGTTCCGCAGCAAGGGGATGGACCCGTCGGTGGCCGACGAGCACACGTTGTTCGGTGACGTGCTGGCGACGGCGTTCTAGGAGGTCGCGTCAGCCCAACCGCTCGATGATCGTCACGTTCGCCTGTCCGCCGCCCTCGCACATCGTCTGGAGGCCGTAGCGGCCACCGGTGCGCTCGAGCTCGTTGAGCAGCGTGGCCATGATGCGAGTGCCGGTGGCTCCGATGGGGTGACCGAGCGCGATGCCGCCGCCGTTGACGTTGACCTTGTCGAGGGGTGCGTCGACCTCCCGCGACCAGGCGAGTACGACGGACGCGAACGCCTCGTTGCACTCGAACAGGTCGATGTCGTCGACGGAGAGCCCGGTCTTCTCCAGCGCGTGCCTGGTGGCGCGGATCGGGCCGGTCAGCATCCAGATCGGGTCGTCACCTCGTACGGACAGGTGGTGCACCCGCGCTCGCGGCGTCAGCCCGTGTTGCTCGACCGCCCGCTCCGAGGCGATCAGCATCGCCGAGGAAGCGTCGCAGATTTGTGACGCCACGGCGGCGGTGATGCGGCCGCCCTCGGCCAACGGCTTGAGGCCTGCCATCTTCTCCAGCGAGGTGTCCCGGGGGCACTCGTCGGTGTCGAAGCCGGCAACCGGCACGATCTCGTTCTTGAACCGTCCCTCGTCGATGGCGGTGCGGGCGCGCGTGTGCGAGGCGAGAGCGAACTCCTCCATCTCCTCGCGACTGATGTCCCACTTCTCGGCGATCATCTCCGCCGACCGGAACTGGGAGACCTCCTGCTCGCCGTACCGTCCGACCCAGCCGGGCGACTCCGCGAACGGCGTCGTGAAGCCGTACTGCTGCGCCACCAGCATGGCGGCCGAGATCGGGATGGCTGACATGTTCTGGAGGCCGCCAGCGACGACGAGGTCCTGGGTGCCGGACATGACTCCCTGCGCCGCGAAGTGCACGGCCTGCTGGGATGAGCCGCACTGGCGGTCGATGGTCACCCCCGGCACGTGGTCCGGCAGGCCGGCCACCAGCCAGGCGGTGCGTGCGACGTCACCGGCTTGGGACCCGATGGTGTCGCAGCAGCCCATGATCACGTCGTCCACGGCTCCGGGGTCGATGCCGGTGCGCTGGACCAGCGCGTTGAGCACGTGGGCTCCCAGGTCGGCGGAGTGCATCCCGGAGAGGGACCCGCCCCGTTTTCCGACCGGGGTGCGCACCGCGTCGACGATGAAGGCCTCAGCCATGTGGGTCCGTCCTTTCGGTGGTTGAGGAGCGAGCGCCAGCGAGCGTCTCGAAACCACCCGATCCGAGGTTTCGAGACGGTCGCTGAGCGACCTCCTCAACCAGCGTGGTCGCCATCTTGAATACCTTCGAGCAGGATGTGGAGGTACTGGTCGGCGACCTGGTGGGGCTCGAGGTCACCGCCGGGGCGGTACCAGCGGACGGCGACCCACACGGTGTCGCGCAGGAAGCGGTACACCAGCTCGACGTCGAGATCGGCACGAAGCTCGCCGGCTTCGACGCCGTCGCGCAGCAGACCGGTCCAGAGGTTGCGGAAGCGCACGTTGCGCTCGTGGAGGTAGGCGAATCGATCGAACGTAGCGAGGTAGGCCGCGTCGGTCTGGAAGATCGCGACCTCGCTGTGGTTGTGGTCGATCGCGTCGAAGGATGCTCGAACGACGGCCTCGAGCTTCTCCTTCGGAGTCCGGTCGGAGGCCTCGATGGCGTCGTACTCCCGCCAGAGCGCGGTCTGGAAAGAGTCGAGCAGCTCGTCGACCATCGCCTCCTTGGAGTCGAAGTGGTGGTAGAGGCTGCCCGACAGAATGCCGGCGGCGTCTGCGATGTCGCGCACCGTGGTGTTCTTGAACCCGCGCTCGGCGAAGAGCTTGGCGGCGATGTCGAGCAGCTGCTCGCGGCGGGTCATGGTGGCTTCAGTCATGTTGGCTGCTCACAGAGATCACCTCGCCGGTGAGGTACGACGAGTAGTCGCTGGCCAGGAACACCATCACGTTGGCCACCTCCCACGGCTCGGCCGCACGTCCGAACGCCTCGCGCTGCTTGAGCTCGGCGAGCAGCTCGTCGGAGGTCACCTTGGCCAGGAACGGGTGCATCGCAAGGCTCGGGGAGACCGCGTTGACCCGGATGCCGTGCGCGGCGACGTCGAGGGCCGCGCACCGCGTCAGTGCCATCACGCCCGCCTTGGCCGCGGCGTAGTGCGCCTGACCCTCCTGGGCCCGCCAGCCGATCACCGAGGCGTTGTTGACGATGACACCGCGCGTGCCGGCCTCGATCATCTTCCTGGACGCGGCCCGGATGCAGCGGAAGGTGCCGGTCAGGGTGATGTCGATGACTCTGCCCCACTGGTCGTCGGTCATCTCGGTGATCGCAGCGGTGCCACCGAGTCCGGCGTTGTTGATCATCACCTCGACGCCACCGAACTCGTCGGCGGCATCGATCAGCGCCTGCACCTGCTCCTCGTCGGTCACGTCGCACAAGAGAGCGCGCACCTTCTCCGCTCCGAACTCGTCGCCGAGTGACTGCTCGGCCTCGCCGAGCCGACGCTCATGGGTGTCTCCGAGTACGACGGCCCGGGCGCCCTCCTCGAGCACCCGACGGGCGACGGCGGCGCCGATGCCCGCCCCGGCCGCGGCGGTCACGACGACCACCTTGTCGCTCAGGAGCCCGTGGGCCGGCACGTAGTCCGGCGTGGGCTGCTCTGGTCGTGTTGCCGTCATCTGGCCTCCCTCGGTCTGTGTTCTCTTGGCAGGCGAAGCACCCGCTCGGCCAGGACGTTGCGCTGGATCTCGTCGGACCCGCCGTAGATCGTGTCGGCGCGAGTGAACAGGAACATCCGCTGCCATTCGTCGAGGTCGTAGCCGGTCCCTGTGGTCAGCGAGTCGCGACCGCGGACCTGCATCGCCAGCTCCCCGAGCGTCCGGTGCCAGCCGGCCCACAAGAGCTTGGAGATGCTGGCCTGCTGGGGGGCCTGCTCCTCGCTGAGAGTGCGTAGCGCGTTGAGCCGGATAACCTCGAGGTCGACCTGGGCCCGGGCGAGACGGTCACGGAGCACGGGGTCTTCGTAGCTTCCGTTGGCTCGGGCGACGTCCAACAGGGAGTCGAGCTCCCGCTGGAAACCGACCTGCTGGCCGATGGTCGAGATGCCGCGCTCGAAGCCGAGGGTGCCCATCGCCACGCGCCAGCCGTCGCCCTCGTCCCCGACGATGTTGCTGCGGTCGGTGGTGGCGCCGGTGAAGAACACCTCGTTGAACTCCGAGGTCCCCGTGAGCTGGTTGATGGCGCGGATCTCGACGCCCTCCTGGTCCATCGGCACGAGGAGGTAGGAGAGTCCGTGGTGCCGTTCGGAGCCGGGTTCGGTGCGGGCCACGACGAAGCACCAGTCGGACACGTGGGCGAGCGAGGTCCACACCTTCTGGCCGTCGATGACGTACTGGTCGTCCACCAGGCGCGCCTTGGTGGAGACGTTGGCGAGGTCGGAGCCGGCGCCGGGCTCGGAGTAGCCCTGGCACCACAGCTCCTCGACAGCGACGATCTTCGGCAGGAAGCGCTGCTTCTGCTCGTCCGTGCCGAAGGCGATCAGCGTCGGTCCGAGCAGCTCCTCGCCGAGGTGGTTCACGCGCGCAGGTGCGTTGGCGCGGGCGTACTCCTCGTGGAAGATCACCTGCTGGAAGAGTGGCAGCCCGCGGCCGCCGTACTCCTCGGGCCAGCCGATGCAGGTCCATCCGTGCTTCGCCAGGTGCCGGTCCCAGGCCACGCGCTCGTCGTACGCCTCGTGCTCGCGGCCCGGTCCGCCCTTCCCACGCAGCTCGGCGAACTCGCCGGAGAGCGCCTCCTCCAGCCACGATCGGACCTCGGCGCGGAACGCCTCGTCCTCGGGGCCGTAGGAGAGATCCATGTCCGTAGGGTACCCTACCAAGCACTTGCTTGGTCTCCACGAGCTCAACCAACGCGAGACGAGAAGGGAGTCGAGATGCCGTCCTCGCCGCGCACCATTCCGGCGGTGCTGCACGCCGCTGCGGAGCGCCACGGCGACCATCCGGCGTACGTCGAATCGGGGCGGACCCTCTCCTTCACCCGCCTGCTCGACCAGGTCCGTGCGACGGCCCAGGGCTACCTCGTCCTCGGGCTCCAGCCCAAGGACCGGGTCGTGGTCTGGGCCCCCAACAGCATCGAGTGGGCGGTCGCCGCGCTGGCGGTCTCGTACGCCGGCGGCGTGCTGGTGCCGGCGAACAGCCGCTACACCGGGCATGAGGTCGCCGACATCGTCGACCGCACCCGGGCGACGCTCGTGGTCGTGGCCGACGGCTTCCTCGGTCGCACCCAGATCGCCGACCTGCGGGCAGCGAGCGCGCTGCCCTCGGTCCGCGAGGTCCTGGATGTCGACGACCTCGCCTCGGTGCGTGAGCGTGGCGCGCACGTCACGGCCGAGGAGATCGAGGCCCGTGCCGACGCGGTCGCTACGGACGACGTGGCCGACATCCTGTTCACCTCCGGGACCACGGGGCGCCCGAAGGGCGCGATGAGCGCGCACCGGCAGACGATCGGTGTCGCCGACGCGTGGGGCAGCCTCGGCGGGGTCACCTCCGACGACCGCTACCTCGTGGTGAACCCGTTCTTCCACTCCTTCGGCTACAAGATCGGGATCGTGGTCGGGCTGCTCACCGGAGCCACGCTCTACCCGGTCGCGGCCTTCGACGTGGACGAGACGATGCAGCTGATCCAGGACGCCCGCATCACGGTGTTCCCTGGCGCACCCACGCTCTACCAGTCCCTGCTGGCCGCCCCGAACCGCGGCGACTACGACCTGTCCTCGCTGCGTCTCGCTGTCACCGGAGCGGCCGTCGTGCCCGTTGTGCTCATCGAGCGGATGCGCGCGGCGGCGCCCGAGGGGTTGGCGATCGACAACGTGGTGACAGCGTTCGGGATGACCGAGGCCGTCGTCGCGACGATGTGCCGCGACGGGGACGACGCCGAGGTGGTGGCCAACACCTGTGGTCGCGCGATCCCGGGAATGGAGGCGCGCATCGGCGAGGAGGGCGAGCTCTTGCTGCGCGGCGAGTACGTGATGCTCGGCTACCTCGACGACGAGGAGGCCACGCGAGAGGCGATCGACGAGGACGGCTGGCTGCACACCGGGGACGTCGGGACGCTCGACGGCAACGGCAACCTGACCATCACCGACCGGCTCAAGGACATGTACATCTCCGGTGGCTTCAACGTCTATCCGGCCGAGGTCGAGCAGGCGCTGATGCGGCTGGAGGGAGTCAACGACGTGGCCGTGGTCGGCGTACCCGACGAGCGCATGGGTGAGATCGGCAAGGCGTACGTCGTGCGGGCGAGCGACTCGTTGACGGCCGACGGCGTGATCGACTTCGCCAAGGAGCGGCTCGCGAACTTCAAGGTGCCGAGGCAGGTGGAGTTCGTCGATGCCCTCCCCCGCAACCTCGGCGGCAAGGTCCTCAAGAACGCCCTTCGAGACGCCTCGTTCCTCGGCTCCTCAGGAACCGCAGAGGGGCGCGGATGAACCTCGATCTGACACCGGACGAGCTCGCCTTCCAGGCCGAAGCCAGGGAATGGCTTGCCGCCAACGTGCCTGGCGAGCCGCTTCCCTCGATGGACACGCCCCACGGGTTCGTCGCCCACCAGGAGTGGGAGGCCAAGCTCGCCGAGGCGCGATGGGCCGTGGTCAGCTGGCCCGAGGAGTACCACGGTCGCGGGGCTTCGCTCGTGGAGTGGGTGATCTTCGAGGAGGAGTACTACCGCGCCGGTGCGCCCGGACGGGTCAGCCAGAACGGCATCTTCCTGCTCTCCCCCACCATCTTCGAGAACGGCACCGAGGAGCAGCAGGACCGCTGGCTGCCCTCGATGGCGACCGGTGAGCAGATCTGGGCGCAGGCCTGGTCCGAGCCCGAGGCGGGGTCCGACCTCGCCTCGCTGCGGTCGAAGGCCGAGCGCGACGACGCACGAGGCGGCTGGGTGCTCAACGGCCAGAAGACGTGGTCCTCGCGGGCGGCGTACGCACACTGGGGCTTCGGGCTCTTCCGCGGCGACCCGGAGTCGCAGCGCCATCACGGCCTGACGTACTTCTGCTTCCCGCTGGACGCCGAGGGCATCACCGTGCGGCCGATCGCGCAGCTCGACGGCGAGCCCGGCTTCGCGGAGCTGTTCTTCGACGACGTGTTCGTGCCGGACAGCGACGTCCTCGGCGAGCCCGGGCAGGGCTGGTCGGTGGCGATGAGCACGGCCGGCAACGAGCGTGGGCTCTCACTGCGCTCCCCCGGTCGCTTCTGCGCCACCGCCGACCGGCTGGTCTCGCTCTGGCGCGAGCAGGGGTCTCCTCCCCACTTCCGTGACCGCGTCGTCGACGCATGGCTGGGTGCAGAGGCCTACCGGCTGTACACGTGGGGCACTGTCTCGCGGCTCGTCGACGGCGGTCAGATCGGGTACGCCGGCTCGGTGAACAAGGTCTTCTGGTCCGACCTGGACGTCGCGATGCACGAGACCGCGCTCGACCTGCTCGGGCCGGATTCGGAGCTGCGTGGCCCGTGGATGGACGGCTACCTGTTCTCGTTGTCGGGGCCGATCTACGCCGGCACCAACGAGGTGCAGCGCAACGTGATCGCCGAGCGGATCCTCGGCCTCCCCCGAGAGGCCCGCGTGGAGAAGGTGCAGCCCTGATGGACTTCCGCCTCACTCCCGAGCAGACCGGGTTCGCCCAGTCGCTGACCGAGCTGATGACCAAGGCCGACTCGGTCGCTGCAGCAAGATCGTGGGCGAACGGTGACCACGCGCCCGGACAGGCGCTGTGGAAGCGATTGGCCGACCAGGGCGTGACCGCACTCGTGGCGTCGGAGGACGAGGGTGGCCTGGGCGGCACCCTGGTCGACCTGGTCGTGGCGTTCGAGGTGCTCGGCCACCAGCTTGCCGTCGGTCCGTGGATCGAGTCGTCGGCGCTTGCTCCCCAGGTTGACGGCGCCATGGTCACCGCGGCTGCCCCGCCGCTCGCGCCGTACGCGCTCGACGCCGACGTCGCCACGTTGCTCAGCGGGACCGCCGGCGCGGCCCACGCGTCCGTCGACACCACCCGCCGGTTGGTCGAGGTGACCGGTGCCGAGCCGTTCGACGACGAGTCGCTCGACCGGGCCACCCTCGCCGCGGCCGCACAATTGTTGGGTTGTGGCGAACGGCTGCTCGCGGACTCGGTTGACTACGTCGGACAGCGCAAGCAGTACGGGCGCACGATCGGCTCGTTCCAGGCCATCAAGCACAGCCTCGCCGACGTACGGATCGCGCTCGACTTCGCGCGGCCACTGGTCCACGGCGCTGCGCTGGAGGTTCCGACAAGCTCAACCACCGGGGTTCGGTCGGTCGCCGCCGCCAAGGTTGCAGCCGGAGACGCCGCCTACCTCGCCTCGCGGGTAGCCCTCCAGGTGCACGGCGCGATCGGGTACACGGCGGAGTTCGACCTCGGACTCTGGATCAACCGGGTACGTGCGCTCGTCGGCGCCTGGGGCGATGCGGCGTACCACCGTGGCCGGATCGCCGCGACACTCCACGAGGCCTTCTGATGCACTTCGCGCGCTCGGACGAGCAGGACGAACTGGCCGCGATCGTCTCCTCGCTCCTGGACAAGCGCAGCGACAGCTCGGCCGTGCGCGCAGCCATGCAGTCCGAGAGCGGGTACGACGAGTCGCTGTGGCAGGCGATGTGCGAGCAGGTCGGTGTCGCTGCGCTCCCGATTCCCGAGGAGTATGACGGCTTCGGTGCCTCGCTCGTCGAGACGGCCCTCGTCCTCGAGGAGCTCGGGCGCAACCTGGCGCCGTCCCCACTCCTCGCGACCGCGATAGCCACGTCAGCAGTGCTCCTGCACGCCGACGACGAGACCAAGACCGCCCTGCTGCCTGTGATCGCCACAGGTGGGGCGGCCACGCTCGCCCTCGACGAGCTGGTGCTCTATGCACCGGCTGCTGAGACCGTTCTGCGGCTCCACGAGGGCATGCTCGAAGTACTGGATGAGCCGTCGGTCACACCCGTCGAGTCGCTCGACCAGACCCTGCGCTTCGGCACGGTCAACGGGAGCGGCCGCCCGGTCGGCGCTGTGGACGAGCAACCGCTGCGCGACATCGCCGCTGCGCTGACATCCGCACTCCAGGTAGGGACGGCGCAACGCGGTCTCGACATGACGGTGGCCTACAGCAAGGAACGGGAGCAGTTCGGCCGCCCCATCGGGTCGTTCCAGGCGCTCAAGCACCGGATGGCCGACATGCTCGTGCTCGTCGAGTCCTCCCGGTCCGCGTCCTGGGGGGCGAGCGCGGCCGCGGCGGCGTACGTCCAGGACCCGACGGAGCAGCGTGCCGAGATCCTGTCCCGACGCGCTGCCGTGGCCCGCTCCTACTGCTCGGACGCCCTGGACCACGTCGCCTCGGAGACCGTGCAGCTGCATGGCGGCATCGCGATCACGTGGGAGCACGACGCCCAGCTGGTGTTCAAGCGGGCGCACGCCCTTAGTCGGCTGTGGGAACCGGCGCACGTGGCGCGGGCACGACTGCTGCCCTGAACGACGGATCAAACCTGCTGGAGCACCGCCGCGAGCGGAGCGGGAACCCGATCGGCGTCGAGCGACTCGACGAGGAGCCGCGCGTAGATTCTCTTGCGACCCGATCGTGTGCCGAGGAAGCGGTGCAGCTGGTCCTCCACCGCGCGGGCTCGTTGCGCTGGTTGCCGCTGCAGGATGTGCCACGACATCAGCTCGCCCTGCTCCTCGATGACCGCCTCCACGGCGGGCGCGCCGAGTGCGCGGATCAGCTCGTCCTCGAGGTCCGCCTCGCAGGCGAAGAACCCCAGCTCCTCGAGACGCGCGCGGTCCGGGACGGGTCCATAGCCACCGTGTTCGAGACCCCGGCGGAAGTAGCGTTCCTCGGGTGCGTCGTACAGCCCGGCGAGACGTGGTCGCCGGCCCGTCGACTGCAGGTCCCGGAGGAAGTGACCCACGTTGGTGGCGCCGCGCAGGTTCACGACCTCGACCATCTCCTCCTCCAGGTCGCGACCCTGGCGCGCTGCAAGTGCGAGTAGTGCCGCCCTGTCGCTGGCTCCCTCGACGAGGACGAGGGCTCGCGCTGACCTGTGCACGGGAACACGTTGCCATGGAGCGTGGGATGCGTCATACCTCTGCGCCCGGACGCGCTGCTAGCGTCCGGCACATGCGCAGTGCCAAGGACTTCTTCGCCCCTCTCGCCGTCGGAGCACCGACACCGCTCCGCGAGATCCCTGCTCGACCAAGCCGGGCGATCCACTTCTTCGACCCGAGCAACGAGAAGATGGCGTCGAAGATCCCGGACATGGTCGGCAAGGTCGACGTACTGCTCGGCAACCTCGAGGATGCGATCAAGGCCGACAACAAGCTCGCCGCGCGCGAGGGCCTGGTCAAGATCGCCCGGGCAACGGACTTCGGTCCGACGCAGCTGTGGACGCGGGTCAACGCGCTCGACTCGCCGTGGGGCCTGGACGACCTGACCACGCTGGTTGCCGAGATCGGCGACAAGCTCGACGTGGTGATGGTTCCGAAGGTCCAGGGGGCCGAGGACATCCACTACGTCGACCGCCTGCTCGCCCAGCTCGAGGCGAAGGCCGGGCTCGATCGCCCGATCCTGGTGCACGCGATCCTCGAGACCGCCCGAGGCATGGTGAACATCGAGGAGATCTGCGGCGCCTCGCCGCGGATGCAGGGGCTCTCGCTCGGCCCGGCCGACCTCGCGGCCGACCGGCGGATGAAGACGACCCGGGTCGGCGGTGGGCACCCGGGCTACCTGGTGCGCCAGGACCCGAAGTCGTCGGAGACGGACGCCATCCACGCCTCGGGGCGCACGACGTACCAGCAGGACCTCTGGCACTACACCATCGCCCGGATGGTCGACGCGTGCGCAATGCACGGGATCTACCCCTACTACGGGCCGTTCGGCGACATCACGGATGTCGTCGCGTGCGAGGACCAGTTCCGCAACGCCTTCCTCCTCGGTTGTGTCGGCACCTGGTCGCTGCACCCCACGCAGATCGCGATCGCCAACAAGGTATTCAGCCCGTCACCGGAGGACGTGGCGCACGCGCGGCGCGTGGTGGAGGCGATGGGCGACGGCACGGGCGCCGTCATGCTCGACGGGAAGATGGAGGACGACGCCTCTCTCAAGCAGTGCCTTGTCATGGTCGAGCTGGCCGAGCAGCTGGCCGAGATCGACCCGGAGCTGAAGAAGCAGTACGACGCTCTCTCGGACGCCTCATGACGTTGGAAGCCTTCCGCCCGCGCCGGTCGGTTCTCTATATGCCCTCGTCCAACGAGCGCGCGCTGGAGAAGGCGAAGTCGATCCCTTGCGACGGGCTGATCCTCGACCTCGAGGACGCGGTCGCGCCGGATGCCAAGGTCGATGCCCGTTCGTCGGCCTGCGCGGCGGTGGCGTCGGGCGAGTACGGGTCGCGTGAAGTCACGATCCGGGTCAACGCGGCGGATACGGAGTGGCACTCCGAGGACCTTCGCGCAGCATGCCAGGCCGGCCCGGACGCGATCGTCGTACCCAAGGTGAACTCGGCCGACGCGGTGCTCCACCTCGTCGAGGCCATGGCCGGCCACGACGCCCCCGAGCACACCAAGCTGTGGGCGATGCTGGAGACGCCGTACGCCATGCTGCACGCCGAGGACATCGCCTCAGCGTCGGACCGGCTGACCGTGCTGGTGATGGGCACCAACGACCTCGCCAAGGAGCTGTACGCCGAGCACGTACCGGGCCGCCAGCCCCTGCTCGCCGGGCTCGGTCTCTCGCTCCTCGCGGCGAGGGCCTCCGGCAAGGCGATCCTCGACGGCGTCTACAACGACGTGAAGAACACCGAGGGCTTCCTTCTTGAATGTCAGCAGGGACGGGAGATGGGCTTCGACGGCAAGACGTTGATCCACCCCGGCCAGGTCGACGGCGCCAACTCCGCCTTCGCCCCCTCCTCACAAGCAGTCGAGGACGCCCGCGGCATCCTGCAGGCCTGGGAGGACGGCGCGGGTTCGGGCGTGGTCACCTACAACGGCCGGATGATCGAGAACCTCCACGTCGAGTCCGCCCGGCGGACCCTGACCATGCACGAGGCGATCTCTGGGCTGGCGGGGGATCACTAAAGCCGGATAGTCCCGAGTGAACGGACCCCAGATCGGTCGGCTGGAGGGTCCGTTTGCTCGGGACTATCCGGTTCTGCTCAATTCCTCACGAGGTACGCCGCTTCCTGCGTGCGCACGAGATGAGTGTCGAGGTCGTCCTCGCCGACCCACCACGCCGGAGGTTCGAGCGTCCAGAGACGCGATTCGGGCGGCGCAAAGAGTGCTCGGCCTCGCGTCCGATGAATGCGGTCGACCACCTTGGTGCGGTGCAGCATGTCCCCACCGACGACGGTGAAGTACTCCAGTCCATGATCCCGGTACCTTGCTTCCCGTTCCACGTCGCGGCGGTGGCGGTCGCTCGACTTGTGGTCCGACCCGTCGTACTCCCCGATCATTCCGGCGACCGGGTCGAAGAGATCGGGATAGCCGAGCAGGGTTCCATCGAGCGAGAAGACCGGAACGTTGCACAGGGGTGGCACCAGCCCCGCGTCCAGAACCCAGATGAGCCTCAAGCGCGACTCCCGCGGAGATCGGCTGCTGTTCGATGCCAGTGCCAGCGCTTCGCGCACGAGAGGCACGCCAGTCCAAGCCGGCCGGCGCTCGACGTACCGACTCATCAGGCCAACCGAGATCAGCCAGGCGGCTGCGGCCATGTCCATGCAGACGACCGCGGACCGCACGTTCCGTGCGTGTCGCATGGCGTCGAAGAGGGCTCTCTGCGTGGTCGCGCACCAGATGCGACCCGTCCACGTTCGCTCCGAGGGGGCGATTTGTGCCTCGCTGATCACCACACGGGAATCCGCAGCGAGGCGCGCCTTGCCGACTACCAGGGGCACGGGCAGCGTCATCGTGCCCCCGCGTTCAGTGCCGTCAAAGTACGCCGCGCCACGCCATCTCAACGCAGCCCAACCGGTGATCGCTCCGTAGCTGCGGATCCGGTGCGCCTGCTCGAAGATGCGCTGATCCACATCGCCGGGATCGACGGAGCTCGGGACGTACAGGCCCGCGGAGGTCTGTCTGAACCGCGGGCCTGCCGCCTGCCGTTTGGTAGGTCCGTTCTGGCCCGTCGGATCGATTCGGGCAGGAGCAACGAGGTCCAGCGGTCGTACGCACCTGGCGCTCCACTCGGACTCAGCCATGGGCCCAAACCACCGATAGTCCCGAGTGATCGGACCCTGATTGGGGCCTCAAGAGGGTCCGTTCACTCGGGACTATCCGGTTCGGCACCCCCCTCACCCCGCATCGGCCTCAGCCTGGGCGAGCAGGTGCTGGTGGAACTCGCGCTCGAGGTGGTGGACCCAGATGGTGGGGTCGGAGTGGAGGACGCGCTGCTCGGCGAGCACGACGACGCGCCAGCCGGCTCCCTCCAGGGCGACCAGATCGGCCGCCGACACCTGGTGGGCGAGTACGGCGCCGAACTGGCGGCGCGCGACCCCGAGGGAGAGGCGCACCAGCCGGGGACCCGCCGCGACGGGCATTCCCGGGACTGCGGAGGGGAGGTTGGCGGCGTGCCAGTGGAACCGCAACATCGACTCGGCCAGACCCGAAGAGCGTGCATCCACCTGGGCAGCGAGCCCACGTAGCTGTGCGATCCCGCGGTGGCCGTTGAGTCGAGACAGCTCGGCGAGGAGCTCGGTGTGCGTGAACGTGCCGCCGCGCAAGAGTGCGTCCATCGCCCCTAGTGCCTGGCCGGGTGCGAGCACGCGGCCGAGGTCGAGGGCTGTGCGCAACGGTGTCGTCAGACGAACGCCGCGAAGAGCCACCAGGTCTCGCGCGACCAGGTGGCGACGGCCGCCGAGCGAGGTCCGCTGTGTCCGTCCGGGGGCGAGGACGTCGAGGCGAACGCCATCCTCGAGACCAACCCCGTGGACCCAGGCAGCCGTGCGGTCGACGACGACGTGGCGCCGTTCGAGGAGCAGGCCGACGGCAGCCGCCCTGAGGTCGACGGTGTCGGGCGCGGTCGAGGCGGCGTACACGCCACGCAGCAACCGGCGTACGTGCCCCTCCCCCAACATCCGCTCCAGCTGTCGCCGTTCGATCCCTACGGTCCGCGCCGTCGCCGGGGTGAACGGCTTGTCGAGCGGGAGGAGCGAGTGCAGTGGGTGCAACGGCAGGATGGGATCCATCCGCACAGGGTGATCCGCACCGACGGTCGCGTCGAACGGCAATCCACAGGCCTACCAGGGAACTACGGCAAGCTCCTGATGACAGCTGCACGAAGGGGCGGCGCCGGACATGCCCAGCGCCTGACGCAAGGGCGGCGCCATCAACGGCACCAGGTCGTCAACGGACAGCGACGCGATCGGCTCCACCTTGAGTACGTAGCGGATCATCGCCAGCCCGATCAGCTGCGACCCGACCAGCTCCATCCGGACCGCCGACGTCTCGATGCCCATCGCGCGCGCCACCGGGTTGAGCACGACCCGGTTCACCAGGGCGTAGAAACGCCTGCCGGCGCGGGCGTTGCTGACACTTCCACGCACTAGCGCGAGCGCACGCCGTTGGGTGCGCGGGTTCTCGCACAGCAGCAGGAAGCGTCTCAACAGGCGCTCGGTGAAGTCGGACGAGGCCTCGGGGGAAGGCATGGCACTCAGCGTGCCAAAGAACTACTCCGGTTGGGTGTAGGCGCCGCGGTGGAAGAGCAACGGAACTTCCGAGGCCGAGGCGTCCTCGCGGCCGTCGCCGTACGCCAGTTCCTGCACCCGGCCGATCACGATGTAGTGGTCGCCCGCCTCGTGGACCTGGTCGATGGTGCAGTCGACGTACCCGAGAACCCCGTCGATGAGCGGGGCGCCCGTGGAGGATGCGGGCCTCCAGCCGACGTCCTGGAACTTCTCCGGTCCCTTGGTGGCCATCCCGTTCGAGATGGCGCGCTGCTCGACGGAGAGGAAGTTGACGCAGAAGAACCCTGCCTGGCGCATCATCGGCCACGCCCGCGAGGTCTTGGCCGGACAGAACATCACCAGGGGCGGGTTGAGCGAGACGCTCGAGAAGGACTGGCAGGTCATGCCGACGGGTTCGTCACCCGACATCGAGGTCACCACGGTGACGCCGGTGGCGAAGATGCCGAGTACGTCGCGGAACGTGCGGGCCCGCTCGGCAGCCTCTGGATCGTCGATCGGGATCGGCGTGTGCTCTCCGAGCCGGAGCTCGAAGTCGAAGCCGGTACCGAGGAAGGAGTCGATCAGCTCACGGCTGGGCCAGGTCTCGCGGGCATCGCCACGCATCCCGTCGGGGATCTCCGGGGAAGGGTCGGACGGCATGGGTGCAGTCATACCAAAGAGCCCATCCGTCCGTGTCACTGCCCGCCGAAGACGTGGCCCCAGTAGGACACCGCGGTGCTCTCCCGCGCGACCCACCGGGAGTCGTCGACCTGCAGCCCCTCGGTGCCGAACTCGACGTCGAACCCGCCCGGGGACTTGACGTAGAACGAGACCATCTGGTCGTTCATGTGGCGGCCGAGAGTCGCCGACAGCGGCGCCTTGTGCTTGCGCACCCGCTCCAGCGCACGGCCTACGTCGTCGAGCTTGTCGACCTCCAACATGACGTGCACACACTTGCTCGGGTTGGGCATCGGCAGGAACGCCAGGCTGTGGTGCCGCGGGTTGACGCCGAGGAACCGGAGCCAGACCTTGGAGCCTGGCTCCTTTCCGACGAACTCCCCCGGCATGCTCATCGAGTCACGCAGACGGAACCCCAGCACGTCGGTGTAGAAGCGCAGCGCCTCGACGTCGTCGTTCACCGGGATCACGACGTGTCCCATGCCCTGGTCGCCGGTCACGAACGTGGCGGCGTACGGCGTGACGACGGGTCGTGACTCGTAGGTGATGCCGTGGAACAGCTCGAAGACGTTGTCGAACGGGTCGCGGAACCGGATCAGCTCCTGCACCCGTCGTTCGGCGAGCTCCTCCTCGGTGGCCTCCTCGAACTCGACGCCGGCCTTCTGCAGGTGCTCGCGCGCCTCCTGCAGGGCGGGGTGGTCGGCCAGCTCCCAGCCCACGCACGACAGCTCGTCCTTGTCGGAGGGGAAGACGACGAGCCGGGCGGAGACCTCGTCGATCCGGTAGTAGAGGTTCTCCGCGTCTGGGCCGCGGCCCTCGCCGAGCCCGAGGACCTTGCCTGCGAACTGCTTCCACTTCTCGAGGTCAGTGCTTGCGACGCGGATGTAGCCCATGCTGCGGATGTCGATCGTCATGAGCTCTCCTTCGGGGGCTTCTCGACGTGTCGGGCCAGGAAGTGCGTGGCCACCTCGCAGAACTCGTCGGCCGCCTCGATCTGCGCCCAGTGCCCACAGTTCGGGAAGACATGCAGCGTCGCCTTCGGGATCAGCTTCAGGGCGACCATCGCACCGTCGAGCGGGTTGACCCGGTCCTCGCGACCCCAGGTGAGAAGGGTGTGCTTGCGAAGCTGGTGGGCCTCGCGCCAGAGCATGCCGTCCTCGGCCGTCTCGGGGTTCCAGAAGGACATCCCCATCGAGGCCATCGCCGCCTGGGCGCCGGGCGCGGTGGCGTCCGCGAAGCGCTCCTCCACCAGCTCGTCGGTGACCAGCTTCTGGTTGACCACCATGGTCGAGATGAACGCTCGCAGGGCCTCGCGAGTCGGATTCGCCGAGAAGTCCATCAGCCGCTGCACACCCTCGGTCGGGTCGGCGTGGAACAGGTTGAGCGAGAGTCCCCCAGGCCCCATCAAGACAAGTCGGCCCACGCGGTCGGGGTGGCTGAGGGCGAGGCGCATCGCCGTGCCGCCGCCGAGGCTGTTGCCGAGCAGGTGCACCCGGTCGATGGCGAGCTCGTCGAGCAGCTGCAAGACGTGTTCGGCGGAGTGACGGTAGTAGTTGCCCACCACCTCGGGCTTGTCCGAGGCGCCGAAGCCGGGCTGGTCGATCAGCAGGGTGCGGAAGTGCTGGGCGAACCCAGGAAGGGCAGCGCCGAAGTTGCTCCAGGCCGAGGCACCGGGTCCGCCGCCGTGGAGCATCACGAGCGGCAGTCCGCCGCCCATTCCGGCGGTTGCGCCTGTCGCGACCAGCGGTCCCGCCTCGTAGTAGTTGAGGGTGATCTCGCCGGCCTTGGCAGACCGGCGGGTCGCCTCCTTGGAGAAGTCATCCCTCATCCGGGGTCCCCGCGGAATCGTGGAGCGCCAGCGGAGCGATTTCGTGGGGTGTTCATCAGTACATCCCGGGGTCGATCTTGTGGCCGAACTCGTGGGCGCCGTACATCTGCAGGGCGCGCTCGGGGTCGTTGGCCGCGTGCACCCGGCCGGCGTGGGCGTCGCGCCATGCGCGCTGCAGGTAGGTACCGTTGGCCAGCGCCCGCCCACCCGAGGCCTCGAACAGCGAGTCGATGGCGTCGATGGCGCGCTGGCTGCCGAGCACCTGGTCGCGGCGTACCTTCAGCCGGGTCTTGAGCGGGATCTTCTCCCCCTTGGCGATGAACGCCTGCTCCTCGCGGATGTTGTTCACGAGCAGCGCCCAGGCTGCGTCGATCTCGCTCGACGCGCGTGCGATGCGCACGGCGGCGAAGGGGTCGAGGGACGCCTTCTCACCGAGGTACGCCGCACGCGTGCGCTTCTGCTGCATCTCCACGTGCTCCTCATAGGCACCCATGGCCATGCCGATGATCGGCGTCGTGATGGTGCCGGTGAAGATCGAGTGGAACGGGAGCTTGTAGAGATCGGAGGTGTTCTGCTCCTGGCCGGGGCCGAAGCAGCGGCCGGTGTCGCTCATCGAGAGCGTGAACGCCTCGGGGACGAACGCGTCCTTGACCACAATGTCGTTGGAGCCGGTGCCGCGGAGGCCGACCATGTCCCAGACGTCGATGATCTCGTAGTTCTCTCGCGGGACCATGAACGTCCGGAAGTCGACAACCTGGTCTTCGGCGTTGAAGACGAGGCCACCGAGCAGCACCCAGGTGCAGTGGTCACAGCCGGAGGAGAAGCTCCACTTGCCCGACAGGGTGAAACCACCCTCGGTCTGCACGGCCTTGCCGGTGGGGGCGTACGACGAGCTCAACCGCGTGGTGGTGTCGTTCCCCCAGACAGCCTGCTGCGCCTCGTCGGCGAACAGCGCGACCTGCCACGGGTGGACGCCGACCACGCTCGAGACCCAGCCGGTGGAGCCGCATGCACCCGAGATGTCGCGGACCGCGGTGTAGAAGTCGATCGGGTCGGACTCGAGACCGTCGAAACGCTTGGGCTGCAGGAGCCGGAAGAACCCGGTCTCCTCGAGCTCCTTGATCGACGCCTCGGGTACCACTCGCAGCCGCTCTGCCTCGTCGGCCCGCTCGCGCAGGGTCGGCAGCAGGTCACGGACAGCGTCCAGAACCGCCTGGCTCATGGGTACTCCTCACACAGTGGTTGTCTCCCTGACCGCAATACTAGAACACGTTCTAGTCATCCGTCCACGACATGTAGAGGCCTGGGGCCGAGACCCGGAGGATCCTCGCTTATCGATATCGGGTGACATTTCTCGTCCTTCGAGCGGCGCGGAGCCGATAGCGTGCCCACATGGCGGACATGTGGGAGACCATCGCCGGCGAGCGCGGCGCTCTGGCGGACGACCTGGCCCAGCTCCCGACCGAGAAGTGGGCCACCGGCTCGCTGTGCGAGGCATGGACCGTCGAGCAGGTGCTCGCGCACATGACCTCGACCGCGCAGATGACCCCGCCGAAGTTCTTCGCGGGCTTCATGGTGTCCGGCTTCAACTTCCCGAAGTTCGCGGAGGACGGCATCCAGACCCACACCGGGGCCACTCCGGCCGAGACGCTGGAGAAGTTCCGTGCCCAACAGCACTCGACCAAGTCGCCGCCCGGGCCCAGGGTCACGTGGCTCGGCGAGACGCTCATCCATGCCGAGGACATCCGGTGGCCGTTGGGCATCCAGCACGCCTACCCAACGAACGCGGTGCAGAAGGTGCTCGACTTCTACAAGAACTCCGACACCCTGATCCGCGCCAAGAGTCGCATCAGCGGCCTCTCCTTGCGCGCAACCGACAGCGACTGGACGCACGGCAGCGGCCCCCTCGTGGAAGGCCCGCAGATGTCCCTGCTGATGGCAGCGACAGGACGCAAGGCGGCGCTCGACGACCTCAGCGGCGAAGGCGTGGACACCTTTCGCACCCACTGGGCCAAGCCGGACTGACTACTCGTTCGCGTCCTGCTTGGCGCGCAACTCGAGGGCGATGTCGATGAGCTGGTCCTCCTGGCCGCCGATCAGCTTGCGCTCCCCCGCGATCGCGAGGATGCGCGCTCCGGAGACGCCGTACCGCTCCGCCGCGTTGCCGGCGTGCTTGAGGAAGGACGAGTAGACGCCGGCGTACCCCATCATCATCGTCATCCGGTCGAGCTGGCACTCCTCCGGCATGGCGGGGCGTACGACGTCCTCGGAGGCGTCGATGATCTTCATGAAGTCCACGCCGGTCTTCCAGCCGAGCTTGTCGCACACGCCGACGAACGCGTCGAGCGGAGTGTTGCCCGCACCTGCGCCGAACCGGCGGACCGACCCGTCGATCTGCGTGGCGCCTGCACGTACTGCCATCACGGTGTTGGCGCAGCCGAGGTCGAGGTTCTCGTGGCCGTGGAAGCCGACCGTGGCCTCGGCGCCGACCTCGGCGACCAGCGCGGAGACCCGGTCGCTGACGCCCTCCATGATCAGTGCGCCGGCGGAGTCGACGACGTAGACGCACTGGCACCCGGCGTCCACCATGATCCGCGCCTGCTTCGCGAGCACCTCGGGCGGCTGGGTGTGGCTCATCATCAGGAAGCCGACCGTCTCCAGGCCCAGCTCGCGAGCGAGGCTGAAGTGCTGCTCGGAGACGTCCGCCTCGGTGCAGTGGGTGGCGATCCGGCAGATCGAGCCACCGTTGTCCTGCGCCGCACGGATGTCGTCCTTGGTGCCGACCCCCGGGAGCATCAGAAAAGCGATCTTGGCGCGCTTGGCGGTCTCCGCGGCGATCTTGATGAGCTCCTGCTCCGGAGTCTTCGAGAAGCCGTAGTTGAAGCTCGACCCGCCCAGCCCGTCACCGTGGGTGACCTCGAGCACCGGTACTCCCGCTGCGTCGAGGGCGGCGATGATCGAGCGCACCTCGTCGCCGGTGAACTGGTGCCGCTTGTGGTGCGAGCCGTCCCGCAGACAGGTGTCGGTCAGCCGGATGTCCAGGTCGTCCGACCACGTGCGGTCGAGCTCGTTCAGCTCGGGGTTGCCGAAGACAGTCATGACTGCGCCTCCATCTGGGCCATCCCTTCTCCGGCACGCGTCGCCGCGGCGGTCATGATGTCGAGGTTGCCGGAGTACGGCGGCAGGAAGTCGCCGGCCCCCTCCACCTCGATGAAGACGCTGACCTTCGTCTGCCCGCGTGTGTACGGCGTCGGTGGGTCGAACTGGGGATCCTGGAGCAACCGATAGCCGGGAACGTACTGCTGCACCGCCTCGACCATCCTGTGCACCGACTCGGCGACGGCGTCCTGGCCCTCCTCGTATACCTCGGGCCCGACCGCGCAGAAGATCGTGTCGCGCATGATCATCGGGGGCTCGGCCGGGTTCAGGATGATGATCGCCTTGCCGGTCTCGGCGCCACCGATCGTCTCGACGCCCTTGGCCGTCGTCCTCGTGAACTCGTCGATGTTCTGCCGGGTACCGGGCCCGGCCGAGAGCGAGGCCACGGACGCGACGATCTCGGCGTACGAGACCGGAGTGGCCCGCGAGACTGCCGCGACCATGGGGATGGTCGCCTGGCCGCCGCAGGTGATCATGTTGACGTTGTCGGCACTCGCGTGCTCGTCGCCGTTGACCGCCGGGATCACCGCCGGGCCGACCGCCGCCGGCGTCAGGTCGACGGCGCGGATGCCGGCTTCCTGGTAGCGCGGGGCGTACTCCCGGTGGATGTAGGCGCTGGTCGCCTCGAAGATCAGGTCGGGCAGCTCGTCCTGCTTGAGCAGCCAGTCGACGCCCTCGTGGCTTGCCTCGAGGCCCTTGTCGCGGGCGCGCCCGAGGCCGGGGCTCTCCGGGTCGACGCCGATCATCCAGCGTGGTTCGATGACGTCACTGCGCAGGAGCTTGTACATCAGGTCGGTACCGATGTTGCCGGGTCCGACGATGGCGGCCGTTTTCTTGGTCATCGCATTCCTTTCTGAGCCAGTGGTTTCGAGACGCTCGCTGACGCTCGCTCCTCAACCACCGAACGAGAGGTGGACCGAGCCGAAGTCCTGGAACTCGGCCACGAAGTCGTCGCCCGGTCGTACGTCGATCGCGCGGTGCACCGAGCCGGGCAGGATCACGTGCCCCTTCTCGAGGGTCACGCCGAACGACGCGACCTTGTCAGCCAGCCAGGCAACAGCGGTGACCGGGTTGCCGAGCACGGCGTCGGAACGGCCTTCGGCGACCTTCTCGCCGTTTCGGATCAGCACCGCCTCGATGGACTTCAGGTCGACGTCCTCGGGGCGGATCCGGTCGGGGCCCAGGATGTAGCCCGCCGACGATGCATTGTCGGCGATGGTGTCGGCGATCCGGATGTTCCAGTCGAGGATGCGGCTGTCGATCAGCTCGATCGCCGGGGCGACGTACTCGGTGGCCCGGATGACGTCGTCCTCGGTGCAGCCCTCACCCGGCAACGTCTCGCCGAGGATGAACGCGACCTCGACCTCGACGCGCGGGTAGCAGTAGCGGCTCGCGTCGACCGGATGGTCCGCGCTCTGTCCAATTCCTGGCAGCTCCATGTCCGAGAGGAGGTGGCCGTAGTCCGGCTCGTCGACGCCCATCATCTCCTGCATGGCCCGGGAGGAGAGCCCCACCTTGTGGCCGTTCACGCGCGCACCCGACTCGAGGCGGCGGCGGATGTTGAACAGCTGGATCTCGTAGGAGTCGACGACGTCGATGTCGGGCCAGGTCTCGCGCAGCGGTGGGATCGGTCCGCGCTCGACCTCGGCGTCCCTGAGTGCGTCGGCGACCGTGCGGCGTACGTCGTCGGAGAGCATGGCCCCAACAATAGAACCTGTTACAGTTTTGCGCCATGAAGGACTCCTACGAGGTGGTCGTCGTCGGTGCCGGTGGCGCCGGCATGACCGCTGCCCTCGCGGCTGCCCGGCAGGGGCTCGACACGCTGCTCATCGAGAAGAGCAACTACTTCGGCGGGTCGACTGCACGGTCCGGTGGCGGAGTCTGGATCCCGGGCAACTACGCGCTGCGTGCCGCGGGCGAGGCTGACGACCCGGAGGAGTCCAAGCGCTACCTCGAGTCGATCGTCGGCGCCGTGGTGCCCAAGGTCCGACGGGACACCTTCATCGACCGTGGCCCGGAGGTCATGGACTTCGTGCGCGACCACACCCCCGTGCGCTTCGCATGGGTGCCGGAGTACTCCGACTACCTGCCCGAGTCACCCGGCGGTCGTGCCCGCGGGCGCAGCGTCGAGCCGGTCCCGATGGACTGCAGCTTCCTCGGTGACGAGCTGGCCCACCTGCACCCGCCGTACAGCAAGGCGCCGGCCAACCTGATCGTGACGCAGGCCGACTTCCGCAAGATCAGCCTGGGGATGCGCACCATCCGCGGCCCGATCACGATGGTCAAGATCATCTTCAGACGCATCGTGAGCAGCCTGCGCGGCAAGAAGATGTACGCGATGGGCAACGCGCTGGCCATCGGTCTGCGCAAGGGACTCGCTGACGCGGGTGTCCCCGTGGAGTACGGCACCGATCTGCGCGACCTGGTCGTCGAGGACGGTCGTGTCGTGGGCGTGACGGCGATGCGCCAGGGCGTCGAGCGCACCATCCGTGCAACGCGTGGCGTCATCCTCGGCAGCGGCGGGTTCGAGAAGAGCCTGGAGCTGCGCGAGCGGTTCGGGCCGAAGCCGACGAGCATCGACTGGACGACGGGTGCCGAGTCGAACACCGGAGCCGGGCACGTGGCGGGGATGGACGCCGGCGCCGACGTGGCGCTGATGGACGATGCCTGGTGGGGACCGACCATCCCGCTCCCCCGGGGTCCGTGGTTCTGTCTGGCCGAGCGCAACCTGCCGGGCTCGATCATCGTGAACGCCGCCGGGAAGCGGTTCATGAACGAGGCACTGCCGTACGTCGAGGCGGTGCACGAGATCTACAAGGGCGAGGCGACCGGCGTCTCCCACGTGCCGGCGTGGATGATCGTCGACCAGCGCTACCGCAACCGCTACCTGTTCGCCGGCCTGTCACCACGACAGCCGTTCCCGGGTCGCTGGTACAAGCACGGCACCATCAAGAAGGCCGACTCCCTCGAGGGGCTGGCCCAGGAGATCGACGTACCACCGGACGCGCTGCGCGCCACGGTCGAGCGGTTCAACGGGTTCGCGGCTTCGGGCGTCGACGAGGACTTCCACCGCGGCGAGAGCGCCTACGACAAGTACTACTCCGACCCCACCGTGAAGCCCAACCCGTCCCTGCACAGCATCGACCACGGGCCGTTCTACGCCGTCAAGATCGTCCCGGGTGACCTCGGCACCAAGGGGGGGCTCGTCACCGACGAGCGCGCCCGGGCACTGCGACCCGACGGCACCGTCATCGAGGGTCTGTACGCCGCAGGGAACGTGTCCTCCGCGGTCATGGGCAACACCTACGCCGGTCCGGGAGCCACCATCGGGCCCGCGATCGTGTTCGGCTACCTCGCTGCCGAGGACATCGCCAATTCCTCCTCGGCGGGCGTAGACGTGGTTTCGACAAGCTCAACCGACGTGGAGACGGAGGCGTCCTGATGCCCATCAACCCTGATGTGGCCATCGGCGCCCAGCTGCCCGACCGCACGTTCTCGTGGGAGTCCTCCGACGTGCTGCTCTACCACCTCGCCGTCGGTGCCGGCTCGAGGCCAGGCGACAACGTGGACCCGTCGGCGCTGAGGTACAGCCTCGACAACGACGACCTCCAGGTGCTGCCGAGCTTCGGCATCGTGGCGCCTACCTTCCACGAGACCGACCCCCCGCCACTGGACCTGCCCGGGTGCGACATCAACCTGTCCCAGGTGGTGCACGGCAGCCAGGAGATCGAGGTCGCGGCGCCGTTGCCGACCTTCGGCTCGGCGACGCTGCGTACCCGGATCACCGACGTGTGGGACAAGGGCAAGGCGGCGGTGATCTGGCAGGAGGGCCAGGCGCTGTCGGCCGAGGGGGACGCGCTGTGGACGGTGCGGTCCTCGATCTTCGTGAAGGGCGAGGGAGGTTGGGGCGGCGACCGGGGCGCGTCGACCAAGGTCGAGGTTCCCGACCGGGAGCCGGACTGCGACGCGGCGTACGACGTGACCCCGCAGCAGGCGCTCCTCTACCGACTGTGTGGCGACCGCAACCCCCTGCACACCGACCCCGAGTTCGCCAAGGCCGCCGGTTTCCCGGCCCCGATCCTGCACGGGCTGTGCTCCTACGGGATCGTGCTCCGGACGGTGATCGACGAGCTGTTCGGCGGCGACACCGGGAAGGTGCGCGCCTTCAACGCTCGCTTCGCCGGGGTGGTCTTCCCGGGCGAGACCATCCGGGTCCTGGGCTGGCACGCCGACGAGGGCGTCGTCGTCACGGCCACGGTTGCCGGTGATGGCGACCGCGACGGCGCTCCGGTTCTGTCTGACGCCGTGGTGACGCCGGTCTGATCCTGTCGGCGCTGCACTCAGTCGGGATAGACCCATCCGACGTCGTCGTTCGGGACTCCGATCGAAGCATGCGTGTGGACGAAGCGCCAGGTGTCACCTTCGCGATGAGCCACGGAGCTCCAGCGGGGTGAGACCTGGCCGCCGTCCGGCAGCGTGATCGTGAGCCGGGTGGTCATCCACCCGACAGTGCCCTCCTCGAAGGCCTGGGTCCCTTCTGCGGAGAACTTGACGTTGCCACCGGCATTCGTCACCTCGCCTCGCAGGAAGTCGGCCACCGCATCACCGCCGCGAATCCACTCGTCCGGGTCGCTGCCGATCACGCACGTGTCGGGATCCGCGGACACGAACGCATCGACCAGCGACGCGTCCCCTCGTGTCGCGGCGTCGAACCATCGCGACACGAGATCTTCCAGTTCTGGTGAGGGCTGCATCATCGATCCCTTCCTCGCGTCCGAGACCTCAGACGATCATGCCTCTCTCACGCACGTCGACCGACAGCCGGGCTAGAGCAGGTAGTCGAGGCGGCCACCTGCGTGGTCACACCAGTCCGAGAGGCAGGTTCAGGGCTGCTTGGGGATTCCTGCCGGACGCAGGACGCGGCGTGCGACCCACAGGTCGCCAGGGGCTCCATCGGGGCAGTCGCCGTTGATCCAGACCATCGACATCAGCTGGTTGTCGTTGTCGTCGAGCGCCAACCTCCAGGTGGCGTGCGTTCCGGCCTCGCAGCCGTAGCCGCCGTCCACCTCGATGGTCAGCAGCTCATTGCGAAGCAGATAGTGACCTCTCACCCCGACGTCACTGGAGTCCAGACCCCCCTCAGGATCGGCGGCGAATGAGCCGTCGCGGCCGAACCGCATCAGGTGGAGCCCGGAGAGATATGTGTCGGGGCCGTAGACGTCCTGGACTATCCAGACACCGACCAGGCGGCTCGGCCCGATGGTGGCCCCCACCGTGCAGAGGGCCGCCTGATAGTCGAGCAGCACCTTGCCCTGCTCGGGTAGGGGCACGGAGGTCTCCGAGCGGTCGCCCGCGGTGCGGAGACGCAGTCTGGCCGACGAGATGGGACTCCTCCCCCGGCGATCGCAGTTGGGGGAGACCGCGAACGGGAGGACGGTCCACTCGCCGGGCGCGATGTCGCGCCTGGTGTCGCTCCTCAAGCTGGACGAAGCGCCCTCGAGGGCCAGCAGGGTCACATCGACGCGGGATTTCGTGGAGTTGTACACGGGCAGCTCGAAGTCCGCTCCGGCAACGGGTCCCTCGAGCACCACCCGGATGGGCCCCAACGCCAGCGGCGATCCTGATGAGAGGTCGTCAGTGGCAGTCGCCGCCCTGTTCAGGACGTCCGCAGGCCCACCAATGAGGAAACCCACGACGAGACCGATCACGAGACCGGCCGCAGCAACCAGGACTCTGCCGCGGGACATCCACGAGGGCACGACTCAGCGTACGTCCGCCAGCGACGCGACGAAGTCCAGCTTGTCCAGCACGCCAGCGGGGATGACGAACGGGTAGAGGTCGTCGTGGCCCATGCTGCGGTTGATCATGTTCAGGGCAACACTGAGTGGCACCCAGATCCCGACCACCACGTCGCGGAAGTTGCTGAACGACGTCACATTGCCGACGGTGGCGAGCCCGTACTCCGACGCAGTCTCGATGGTGTCGCAGATGTGCAGGTAGTGCGCCCAGGTCTCGGCGAAGTCCTCGAAGGGATGCATGGTCGCATAGCTGGAGATGTACGACGACTCCCAGCCCGCTGGCGGGCCATCGGCGTAGTGCCTGTCGATCTCGCCCTGGTAGTCCGCGGTCTCGTCGCCGAACAGCTCCCGACACCTTGCGACCGTCTCGTCGTCGCGCACCAGCTGCCACTCGTAGTAGTGGCCGACCTCGTGCCGGAAGTGGCCGAGCATCGTCCGGTAGGGCTCACCCAGCTGCTCGCGCACCTGCTCCCGGTGGGCCGCACGGCTCTCCGCCAGGTCGATGGTGATCACTCCGTTGGCGTGCCCGATCACGACGTTCTCCTCGACACTGCTGAGCAGGTCGAAGGCCAACCCGTTCTCCGGGTCGGTGTGCTTGCCGACGACCGGGAGACCCAGACCGTCGAGCTCCACGACGAGGTGTCTCTTCGCCCGTTCAGCCGCCGGGAAGTTGGCCAACCCCACTGCGTCGTCATCGTGCGGTCGCGTCCGGGTTAGGTCACAGCTGAAGCATTGGCCACCCTCGTCCGTGGCGAGCCAGGTGCAGCCGGACAGGGTCAGGTTGCGGCAGACGTGCCACTCGTGGCCCTCCGCGTCGACGTACCGGCCCTTCTCGTCGACAGGGACGATCGCGCGTTCGTCGCGGGAGAAGCCGAGGCGGGTGCCGCACGAGACGCATCTGGAGTTCTCGAAATGCAGGGGCTTGTCGCAGACGCGACAACGGAAGGCCTTCACCCACGCAGCCTGCCATGCGCCGCCAATGGCAGGATCACCGCCATGACTCTCCTCGAGAGCTGGACCCTTGGCGAGCACTCCTTCGCCGGGGTGAGCCACCCGACCTACCGCAAGGGCACCGGTCCCGGGGTCGTCATCATCCACGAGATCCCAGGCATCACGCCCGAAGTGATCGGCTTCGGCCAGGAGGTGGTCGCGGCCGGCTTCACCGTCGTGATGCCGCACCTCTTCGGCACTCCCGAGGCACCGAAGAACGCTGTCACCATCGCCCGCACCCTGGGCAGAGTCTGTGTGAGTCGCGAGTTCACGAAGCTGGCCACCGGTGTGACGTCTCCGGTGGCGGGGTGGCTGCGGAGCCTCGCGCGCGAGCTGCACGACGAGCTCGATGGTCCCGGCGTCGGCGCCCTCGGCATGTGCTTCACCGGCGGTTACGCGCTGGCCATGATGGTGGACACCTCCGTCGCGGCGCCCGTCCTGGCGCAACCCTCCTCACCGTTCGCCGTCGGCCCGAAACGATCGAGGGACCTCAACCTGACCCCTTCCGACCTCGCCGCGGTCAAGGAACGTGCTGCTGCGGGGTGCCAGGTCCTCGGCCTGCGCTACAAGAAGGACCTCGCGGTCGGCAAACGGTTCGAGACTCTGACCCGCGAGCTCGGTGACGCCTTCATCAAGGTCGAGTTCGAGGGACGTGAGCACTCGACCCTCACGCTGCACCGGCAGCAGGAGGGCGTCGACCGGGTGCTGGCCTTCTTTGACGAGAAGCTGCGGACCTGAAGGTCAGCTGGATGCGAGGAACTCCAGTGCCTGGCGGTACCCGTCGATCCCCTGGCCCACGATCTCCTTGGCGGCGTACGCCGTGACCACGGAGTGGTGCCGGAACTCCTCCGGCCGTGCCTTCGGGTCGCTGATGTGCAGCTCCACGAGCGGCGCCACCAGCATTGCGCAGGCGTCGAGCAACGCGAACGAGTAGTGCGTCCAGGCGGCGGCGTTGAGCACCACCGGCGTCGGGTCATCGGCGGCCTGGTTGAGCCAGTCGAGCATCTGACCCTCGTGGTTGGTCTGCCGCACCTCGACGTCGAGTCCGAGGTCGCGGCCCCAGCCCTGGCACAGCTCGGACAGCTCGGCATGCGTCGTGCTGCCGTAGATCTCGGGTTGCCGGCGACCGAGCC
The DNA here is from genome assembly GCA_963742785.1 of uncultured Actinomycetota bacterium. GTDB lineage: Bacteria > Actinomycetota > Actinomycetes > Propionibacteriales > Nocardioidaceae > Marmoricola. The sequence continues at coordinate 1,806,809 of CAVUNI010000004.1, read as the reverse complement.
GCCCGAGGTTGGGGCCGTTGAGCACGAGCACCTTCATCACAAACCTCCAAGATGGTCGTACGCCGCACGCAACAGCTGCTCGTCCGGATCGGCGAGGATGGCCGGTCGCGCCAGGCCATCCAGCACCACGAACCGAAGTTGTGCGCCGCGGGACTTCTTGTCCACGCGCATGGTGGCAAGCAGCTCTTCGAAGGGCAGCTCGTCGTACCGGATGGGCAGTCCGACGGACGCCAGCACGTCGGCGTGCCGCTGAGCCGTCGCCTCGTCGAGCCGATCGGCCAGCCGGGCCAGCTCGGCCACGTAGACCATGCCAAGGGCCACGGCCTCACCGTGCCGGATCTGGTAGCCGGTGCCCTTCTCGACAGCGTGCGCCATCGTGTGCCCGTAGTTGAGCACTTCTCGCCCGGGGTGGCCGTCACGCCCGCCGGTCTCCTTGAGGTCGCCGGTGACCACTTCGACCTTCACCTGGATCGCGCGTTCGATGATCTCGCGCAGCTGTGGTGACGCGGGGTCCAGGACCGCGGACGCATCGGCCTCGACCACGCCCAGGATCTGCGGGTCGGCGATGAACCCGCACTTGACGACCTCACCGAGGCCCGAGACCAGCTCGGCTCGCGGCAGGGATTCGAGCAGGTCGAGGTCGCAGAGGACGCCGGCCGGTTCGTGGAAGGACCCGACCAGGTTCTTGCCGGTGCTCGTGTTGATGCCGGTCTTGCCGCCAACGGCGGCATCCACCATGCCGAGCAACGTGGTGGGCACGTGGACGACACGCACGCCGCGCAGCCAGGTAGCGGCGACGAAACCGCCCACGTCAGTCGTCGCGCCGCCGCCGAAGGTCACCACCACGTCGGAACGGGTGAACCCGGCCTCGCCCAGCAGCTCCCAGCAGCTCTCGATCGAGGCGTAGGACTTGGACGCCTCGCCGGGTGGCACGAGCGGGACGCCCGTCACCTCGTAGCCCGCATCGAGCAGGGGCACCCGCAGCAACGCCGAGAGCCCGGTGAGGTCGCCGTCGTAGAGCACAGCGACCCGCTTGGCCTCTGGACCGACGAGCGCCGGCAGCTCGTCGAGGAGGGCGTGACCGACGACGACGTCGTAGGGGGATGCGCCGTCGACGTGCACCCGCGTCCGGTCCTCAGGCATGGGACCCATCCTCGACTGCGGCCCGGACGCGCTCAACCACCTCGGGTACGGACAGGCCGTCCGTATCGACCACGAGCGAGGCCACCGACTCGTAGACCGGAGTGCGCTCGTCGATCAGCTGCTTGATCCGTCCGCGGACGTTGCCGAGCAGCAGGGGCCGGGAGACGCCCAGGCCGACGCGCTGAGCGGCGTCACTCAGTCCCACGCGCAGGAACACCACCAGGTTCCCGGCGAGCAGGTCGCGGGTCGACTCGTCGAGGACAGCGCCGCCTCCGAGGGCGAGGACGCCGTCGTGCTCGGCGAGTGCTGCCGCTACGGCTGCCCGCTCGAGCTCCCGGAACTCCGCCTCACCGGAGTCGACGAAGATGTCCGAGACGGAACGTCCTTGGGATGCCTCGATGTCCTGGTCGGAGTCGCGGAAGCCGACTCGCCACAGCTGGGCCAGGTGACGACCCACCGTGGTCTTGCCCGCCCCCATCGTTCCGACGAGGACGACCCTGGGTGCCGCTGTCATCGCTGGGTGAACTTGTTGCGCACCACGTCGAGGTAGCTCTGCACGTTGCGCCTCGTCTCGGTCACCGAGTCACCGCCGAACTTCTCGAGCAATGCATCGGCCACGACAAGCGCCACCATCGCCTCTGCGACGATCCCAGCCGCCGGCACGGCGCAGACGTCGGAGCGCTGGTGGTGGGCCACGGTGGCCTCCCCGGTCGCGACGTCGACGGTACGCAGAGCACGCGGCACCGTGGAGATCGGCTTCATCGCGGCACGAACGCGCAGCACCTCGCCGGTGGACATGCCACCCTCTGTGCCCCCGGACCGTCCCGACGTACGACGGATGACGCCGTCCTCGCTGACTATTTCATCGTGGGCCTGCGAGCCGGGCGTTGCGGCCAGCTCGAAGCCGTCCCCCACCTCGACACCCTTGATCGCCTGGATGCCCATCAGCGCGCCGGCGAGTCGGGAGTCGAGTCTCCGGTCCCAGTGCACGTGCGAGCCCAGTCCGGGCGGGAGGCCGTGCACGACGACCTCGACCACGCCCCCGAGGGTGTCGCCATCCTTGTGGGCCTGGTCGATCCGCTCGACCATCAGCTTCGAGGCGTCCGGGTCCAGGCAACGCACCGGGTCCTCGTCGAGCCTGGCGACGTCGTCGGCAGCTGGCACGGACCCGGCCGGAGCCCGCACACCGCCCAGCTCCACGACGTGGGAGACCAGCCGGGCGTCCGTGGCCTGTTCGATGAACGCCGAGGCAACCCGGCCGAGTGCGACCCGCGCCGCCGTCTCACGGGCGGAGGCACGCTCCAGGATCGGGCGGGCCTCGTCGAAGTCGTACTTCTGCATTCCCACCAGATCGGCATGGCCTGGGCGGGGTCGGGTGAGCGGGGCGTTGCGCGCGAGCGCCTCGAGCTCCACTGGGTCGATCGGGTCGGCCGCCATCACCTGCTCCCACTTGGGCCATTCGGTGTTGCCGATCTCGATCGACACCGGACCGCCCATCGTGCGGCCGTGCCGCACGCCACCGGTGAAGCGCACCTCGTCCTGCTCGAACTTCATCCGCGCCCCGCGGCCATAGCCGAGCCGCCGCCGGCCGAGCGCATCGGCAATGTCCACGGAGGTCACCTGCACGTGGGCAGGCAGGCCTTCGAGGATCGCGGTGAGCAAGGGGCCGTGGGACTCCCCGGCCGTGAGCCAGCGCAGCATGGGGCCAGTGTTTCACGCGGGATTCACGCGGCCGGAGGCCCGTCGGTTGCCGAGACCGGAGCCTGCTTTCTCCGCAGCGCCCTCGGCGGCATTCAACTGGCCGCCACGACGGCGATCGCCGAAGCGGTGAAATCGGGCGTCGCGTCCGGGTGCTGCGTCATACGAATTGGCTGCTCCAGCGACCACTTCGTATGACGTCCTGGAGCCCGCCACGGCATGACCCGACCTCGACTCAGTAGCCGAGGCGTTGGGCCAGCCACGGACCGATGACGACGGCCAGGGCCGAGCCGACCAGCATGAAGGGCCCGTAGGGCACCCGGCGGCGCAGGTCACGCGTCACGATGCCGATGGCCAGTCCACCGATGCCACCGACCAACAGGATGAACGCGAGGCCCATCAGCAGCTCATACCAGCCCAGGTAGCCAAGCGCCGGGCCGAGCACGCGAGCCAGGCGAACGTCTCCGAAGCCCCACGCGTTGAACAGCCACCAGAACACCCAGAACCACGCGCCGATGACCAGCCATCCCCAGCCGGCTCGGTACAGCGAGTCGAGGTCCCGGTCCACGAGCGCTGCCAGCGGGATCAGTACTGCCAGCAGCACGTACGTCGGGTGGATGACCCGCGTCGGCAGCATCGTGGTGCGCCAGTCGACGATCATCAGGGCGACCCCGATGGGCACCAGCGGGACCAGGTAGAGCAATGCGCCGGTCCAGCCGAGCGCGGCTCCGAACGCGGCCCCGAACAGCCCGGACCAAGCGGCCGTCCAGACGGCGAGCCGTGGCGCGGCGGCAATCTCGGCGTAGGGCACCTTGTCCGGCGCCGGTGGCAGCGAGCGGTCGAAGAGTCTCCGCTCAGGCGCCGGTTCGGTAGTCGGCTCGGCAGCCGGCTCGACGGCGTCGCCCTCGTCCGCCGCTACGGCCGGCAGTGCCGCGGGTTCGGGCTCTGGGATCCGGGCAATCAGCATCGGCACGAACCACCCCAGGGCCGCACACGCCGCCAGGCATGCCGCGCCAGCCTGCAGCTGTGCGGGTTCGAGCCAGTCCATGCGCGAAGGCTAGGGGATGGTCAGGGCTGTCCGGGGTTGATCCGCACAGCCCTGCGCGCCAGCTCGGTGACGCCCGCCTCCCGGAGCAGGTCCACGGCGACGAGCTGTCCGGTCATCCGCTGCACCTGCCCGACGGCCTGGTGCGCGAGCAGGTCGAGTCCGGCAACCAGGTGTCGGCCGTCGTCCAGGACCGCCTGCGCGAATGGCGTGGGCCATGGGTCGTAGACGACCTCGAACACCGCAGGCACGTCGGCGCACGCCGCCAGCAGCTCAGGGGTCTGCGCCTCCGCGGGGATCGTCGTGACCAGGAGGTCGGCCTCCACGCGGGCGACGTCCGCGATCGTGCGGACCGTCAGCTCCGGGGCGTTGGGATGGGAGCTCACGACGGCGACGGTCTCCTCGGCGCGGGCCGGGTCGCGCACGAGCACGGTGACAGCCCTGCAACCCAGCTCGGCGAGGGCCAGCAGCACCGAGGTCGCGGTCGCGCCGCCACCGAGCACGACGGCTGACTCCGGCGGGGAGGGCAGCCGCTCCTGCATGGCGGCGATTGCCCCCGGGATGTCGGTGTTGAAGCCGTGCCGGCTGCCGGGGTCGATCACGAGGGTGTTGGCGACCCCGGACAGGCGGACCCAGTCGTCACTCGTGTCCAGGAGGGGTACGACGGTGCGCTTGAGCGGCATCGTCAGGGACAGGCCGCGCCACGACTCGTCGAGACCGTCGATGTACTTCTCCAGCCCGGCCGAGTCGACGAGGACTGCGCCATAGGTCCAGTCGAGTCCGAGCGCGGCGTACGCCGCCCGGTGCAGCGCCGGCGAGAGCGAGTGCGCGATCGGTGCACCGACGACCGCGCAGCGACGAGGCGGCTGCATCGCTCAGCAGTCCTCGCTCGTGCGGCAGTACTCCCGCAGCTTCGCGACCCACTTGTTGTGCTCCTCGAGCGTCGTGGAGAACCGCGTGGTCTTGGCCTCGTAGTCGGGCACGAAGAAGAGCCACTTGCCGTCGGCCGGAGCCAGCGCCGCCTTGATCGTCGCCTCTCCCGGTGAGCCGATCGGCCCCGGAGGCAGACCGGGGTGCACGTAGGTGTTGTACGCCGAGGTGTTGGAGCGCTCCGCCGCCGTGGTCCAGACGTCGCCCTCGCGCTGGCTGACGTAGGCCACCGTGGAGTCGAGCTGCAACGGCATGTCCTTGCCGAGCCGGTTGTAGAGCACGCGCGCGACCTTCGGGTAGTCCTCGCCCCTGTTCGCCTCGTACTCCAGGATGCTTGCCACCGTCAGCACCTGCTCGGGAGTGAGACCGACATCCGCGGCCTTCGTGTCGAGGTCGAGCGCCTGGTTGACGTCAACGCTCTTGGCCACCATCTGCTTGATCAGCCCGACCGCGGTCTGCCCGGGTGGGACGGAGTAGGTCGCCGGGAACAGGTAGCCCTCGGGGTTGCCCTTTGCCTCGGCCGGCAGTCCGATCGCCTTCGGGTTCGCGAGCGCAGCCGTGACGGCCTTCTTCGAGATGTCGGTCTTGGCCACGATGGTGTTCACGATCTGGCGCACCCGCGCGCCCTCGGGCACCACCACCAGGCTCTGGATCAGGTTGTCGGGGTTGACCAGGATCGCCAGGGCCTCGCTGGCCGGCATCTTCTTCTTCAGCTGGTAGTAGCCCACCTGGATGTTGCGGGACTTGTCGTCCTTCGTGGCCGCTTCGCTGAAGGCATCCACGCTCTTGACCACGTCCTTGGCCTTGAGCTCGCGACCGATGTCCGCGGACGTCGCCCCATCCTTGACCTGATAGAGCACGCTGCCGGAGCCGGTTCCGGAGTAGTCGGGCGCGGGACCGAAGCGAGAGCTCAGCTCATCGAAGGCGTAACGGCCGCCGAACCACACTCCGGCACCGAGAACGACCAGGACCAGGAGGATCGGCAGGCAGCCACGGCCGCGTCGGCGACGCGGGTGCGCCTCCTCGACGTGCTCGTCGGGCCCGTCGTCGTACCCGTGGTACGCCTCGGGCTCGTCGTGGTACTCGTCCTCCTGCACGCGTAGTCCGTCCTACTCGCTCATGTCCTCGGACGCGACCGGCTCACCGGCGTACGCGCCTGTCTGCCGTTCCCGTTCGAGGGCTCCCTGCAAGATCACGACGGCGGCAGCCTGGTCAACCACCGCCCGACGCTTCTTGCCCTTGCGTCCCTGGCTCCGCAGCTGACTCTCCGCAGTCACGGTGCTCAGTCGCTCGTCGCACAACCTGACCGGGACCGGCTCCAGACGAGCCGCCAGCTCACGCGCGAACGCTCGAACCTTACCGGCCGAGGGTCCGTCGCCCCCGGACAACGAACGAGGCAGGCCTACGTAGACACGCACAGCGCCGAGCTCATCGACCAGCGCAGCGAGCCGGTCGAGATCACCCGCACCCCGCTGGACGGTCTCCACGGGCGTGGCGAGGATGCCGGAAGGGTCGCTGCTCGCCACCCCGATCCGGACGTCGCCGGGGTCGAGCCCGAGTCGCACGCCGCGTAGCTGGGCCTCCATGCCGTTCTAGGGCCGGCCCGCAGCGAGGGTGCGTCGGATGGCCTCGAGTGCCTCGCCGGACTTGCTGGCGTCGGTGCCACCGCCCTGGGCGACGTCGTCCTTGCCACCGCCCTTGCCGCCGAGCACCTCCGAGGCTGCACGGACGAGCGTGTTGGCGGAGATGCTCTCCGCCCGCGCACGGTCGTTCGTGGCGACGACGACGGACGGCTTGCCGTTGGACGAGCCGATGATCGCGACGACGCCCGGGCGGTCGGCCGGCATCCGGCCTCGGATGTCAAGGGCGAGCGTGCGCACGTCACCTCCCGCGGCACCCTCGATCTGTTGACCGACGAAGGACACGCCGCCGATGTCCTCGGCCTGGCCCACCAGCTGCCCGGCCGACGCCAGCAGCTGCTGCACGCGGACCTTCTCGATCTCCTTCTCGGCCGTCCGCAGGCGGTCGACAAGGTCGTTGACGCGCTCAGGCAGCTGCTCGGGGCGCACCTTGAGCGCCTCGGTGAGCTGGGCGACCAACACGTGTTCCCGGGCAAGGAATCGGTAGGCGTCGCCGCCGACCAGCGCCTCCACACGTCGTACGCCGGATCCGATCGAGCTCTCGCCGAGGAGCTTGACCACGCCGAGCTGTCCGGAGCGCTGCGCGTGCGTGCCACCACAGAGCTCGCGGGCCCAGTCGCCCACCGAGATGACGCGCACCTGGTCGCCGTACTTCTCCCCGAACAGCGCCATCGCACCCGAGCGGACAGCCTCTTCCTGGGTCATGACCTCCGCATGCACGCCGAGGTCGGCCATCACCAGGTCGTTCACACGCGCCTCGACGTCGACCATCGCCGACTCGGGCACCGCACCGCTGGCGGAGAAGTCGAAGCGGAACCGTCCCGGAGCGTTCTCCGACCCCGCCTGGGTCGCTGTCTCGCCGAGCGCCTCGCGGAAGGCCTTGTGCACCATGTGGGTCGCGGTGTGCGAACGGCTGATCGACCGGCGGCGCTCGACGTCGACGAGCGCCTGCGCGTGGCTGCCGACGAGCACCTCCCCGTCGAGCACGCGCGCCTTGTGCACGATCAGCCCCGTGATCGGCGACTGCACGTCGTAGACCTCGATCAGTGCACCGTTCTCCAGCCGAATGACGCCCTGGTCGGCGAGCTGGCCGCCGCCCTCGGCGTAGAACGGGGTCCGGTCGAGGACCAGCTCGATCTCCGAGCCCTCGCCGGCCGACTCCACAGTAGTCTCGCCACTGACGATGCCGCTGACCGAGCCCTCGCTCTCGACGTCGGAGTAGCCGGTGAAGTCCACGGGATGGCCGATCTTGTCGGCGATGTCGCGGTAGGCACTGCCAGCCCCGTGCTGACCCTTCTTCGCACGAGCGTCGGCCCGGGCGCGCTCGCGCTGCTCGTTCATCAGTCGACGGAAACCGGTCTCGTCGACCTCCAGCCCCTGCTCCGCGGCCATCTCGAGGGTGAGGTCGATCGGAAAGCCGTAGGTGTCGTGCAGCGCGAACGCCTTGTCACCTGACAGCACCGAACCGCCGCCCGACCGGACCTCGGTGGCTGCGGTGTCGAAGATGGTGGTACCGGTGCGCAGCGTCTGTCTGAACGCCTCCTCCTCGGCGTACGCCGTGGTGGAGATGCGATCCCAGTCGCGGTGCAGCTCGATGTAGGTCTCGGCCATCTTGTCGCGGCTGACCGGGAACAGCTCGGGCAGCGCACGGTCCTCGTAGCCCAACAGCCGCATGGAACGCACGGCCCGGCGGAGGAGGCGGCGCAGCACGTAACCGCGCGACTCGTTGCCCGGGGTCACGCCGTCGCCGATGAGCATCATCGAGCTGCGGACGTGGTCGGCGACGACCCGGAAGCGCACGTCGTCGTCGTGGCCCTGAGAACCACCGGCGCCGTACTTGCGACCGGTGAGCTCCTCGGCCTTCTCGATGACTGGGAACATCACGTCGATCTCGTACATGTTCTCGACACCCTGGAGCAGGAACGCGACCCGCTCGAGACCCATGCCGGTGTCGATGTTGCGCTTGGGCAGCGGGCCCGCGATGTCGAAGTCCTCCTTGGACCTGACCGCGCTGAGCTCGTCCTGCATGAAGACCAGGTTCCAGATCTCCAGGTAGCGGTCCTCGAGCTCGGTCGGCATAGCGGTGCGCTCAGTGGTCTCGAACTCACCGTCCGGGCCGTACTCCGGGCCGCGGTCGTAGAGGATCTCCGAGCAGGGTCCACCCGGTCCGGGCACGCCCATCGACCAGTAGTTCTCCTTGCGGCCGAGCTTCACGATGCGGGTCTCGGGCAGGCCGGTGACCTTCATCCACAGCGCCAGGGCCTCATCGTCGCCGTGCAGCACCGACGGCCACAGTCGGCTCTCCTCGAGCCCCCAGCCGCCGTCGGCGAGCGGCTTGGTGACGAGGTCCCAGGCGAACTCGATGGCACCTTCCTTGAAGTAGTCACCGAAGCTGAAGTTGCCGCACATCTCGAAGAAGGTGCCGTGGCGGGTGGTCTTGCCGACGTCCTCGATGTCGGGCGTGCGCACGCACTTCTGCACGCTCACGGCCCGCTTGTAGGGCGGGGTCTCCTGACCCAGGAAGTAGGGCTTGAACTGGACCATGCCCGCGTTCACGAACAGCAGCGTCGGGTCCGGCACCAGCAGGGATGCGGAGGGCACTGCCTGGTGACCGGCTGCCTCGAAGTGCTCGACGAAGCGGCGGCGGATCTGGGCGGTGTCCATCAGTCCGTGTCCTCCAGTTCTTCGACCCCGCGCGATCGCGGGACCGTCTCCAGCTCTGGCGGTCCATCTAGCGTCCACCCGAGTCGGTCGCGCAACTCGGTTTCCTTCTCCGACATGCCCGTGCGCACCTCCTCGGCGAACAGGTGCGCACCGACACCGAGGCCCGAGAGCCGGTCGCGCAACCCCTCGGGGGTGAACGTCTCGGCCGCACGGCGCGCCTTGACCATCACGTAGACGCCGGCACCCGCCCCGGCGACGAACCAGAACGTGCGATTCATGCGGCGCTGGCCGGCTCGCGCATTGCTTCTGCTCGCTCCTCGGCCCTGATCCGGCGCCAGGCCTCCTTCATCTCCCGGCGACGCTGCTTGCGGGCGCGGCGTACCTCTCTTCGCATCTCGAACCAGATCCGGTTGCGTGACTCCGCGGACAGTGCCCGCCGCACGCCGTGGCCGAACGAGACGGCCTTCACGAGCGGTTCGCCGACAGTCGCACTGAGTACGACGCGATCGGGCACCGTCGGCTCCGGCCGTGGAGTGCCCGCGTCGGTGATGACGTACGCCGCCTCCGCGGATCGCGCGTTTTCGAGCGCGGTCGTCCGCTCCAGCTGCTCGGAGAGCGCGTCCAGCCGCCGGCGCAGCTCGGCCGTCTCGGCGAGGGCGGAGGCGAGCTCGCGACGCGACTCGGCGCGGCCGCGCAGCACCACCGCGAGCAGGCTGGCGAGGACGAGAAGTACGGTTACCGAGCAGCCGACGAGGACGGGCGTTCCCATGGGCCCCGACCCTACCTGCCCCGGATCAGCCGGCGGATCCGCTCCCACCGCTCCTTCAGGGCACTCTCCGCCCCGAGGTTGGTGGGCTGGTAGTACTCCGCGTCGGCGATCACGTCTGGCGCGTACTGCTGCTCGGCGATGCCGTAGGGCGCATCGTGGGAGTACTGGTAGCCCTCGCCGTGCCCGAGCTTCTTCGAACCGCCGTAGTGGGCGTCGCGGAGATGGGACGGCACCGGCCCGATCTTGCCCTCACGCACGTCCGCGCTGGCGGCGTCGATCGCCTTGATCACGGCGTTGGACTTGGGTGCCAGCGCCAGCGCGATCACCGCCTGCGCGAGGTTGAGACGCCCCTCGGGCATCCCGATCAGCTGCACGGCCTGGGCCGCGGCGACAGCGGTGGTCAGGGCCGTTGGGTCAGCTAGGCCGATGTCCTCGCTGGCGAGGATCACCAGCCGGCGGGCGATGAACCGCGGGTCCTCCCCCGCTTCCACCATGCGCGCGAGGTAGTGCAGCGCGGCATCGGCGTCGGAGCCGCGGATCGACTTGATGAACGCACTGGTGACGTCGTAGTGCTGGTCGCCCTGCCGGTCATAGCGTACGGCTGCCCGGTCGACCGCCGTCTCAGTCGTTGCGACATCCACGACGTCGGCCCCCTGCGACAGAGCCGCTCCAGCCGCCGCCTCCAGGTAGGTCAGCGACCGTCGCGCGTCGCCGCCGGCGAGCCGGACCAGGTGCTCGAGCGCCTCCGGCTCCAGCGTGACCTGCCCGTCGAGGCCGCGCGGGTCGGTGAGGGCACGCTCGACCACGCCACGCACGTCGTCGTCGGTGAGTGGCTCGAGGGTCAGCAGCAGTGAGCGCGAGAGCAGCGGGGAGATCACCGAGAAGAACGGGTTCTCGGTCGTCGCGGCGACCAGCGTGACCCAGCGGTTCTCGACGCCCGGCAGCAGTGCGTCCTGCTGGGCCTTGGTGAAGCGGTGCACCTCGTCGACGAACAGCACCGTCTCCCGGCCCCCCGAGGCGAGCCGGTTGCGCGCGGAGTTGATCGCCTCCCGGACCTCCTTGACCCCGGCGGCGACCGCGGAGACCTCGACAAAGTGCCTGTTGGTCTGTCCTGACAAGATCGAGGCGATCGTCGTCTTGCCCGTTCCGGGGGGTCCCCAGAGCAGCAGCGACATCGGCTGGTCGCCCTCGACGAGGCGGCGCAGCGGGGCTCCCGGGGCGAGCAGGTGCGCCTGACCGACCAGCTCGTCGAGGTCGCGCGGACGCATCCGCACCGCGAGCGGGGCAGAAGCGTGGGTGTTGCCGCCGAGCGAACCTCCGGAGGTGCCCTGGCGGGCCGCACCGGGGTCGTCGTAGGCGAAGAGGCCGTCCATCGCCTCGACCCTATCCGGGGATGCCGACCGGTTCGGCGTACGCCGTCCGCTGCCTAGTGGATCCCGGTCTCGGCAATGATCGCGTCGCGCGCCTCACGGCGTCGCCGCTGCTCTGCCGGGTCGGGCACGGGTACCGCCGAGACGAGGCGCTGGGTGTACTCGTGCCTGGGGTTGCGCACGATCTGGTCACGGTCACCGAGCTCGACGATCTTGCCCATGTACATCACCGCGATCCGGGACGCCAGGATCTCGACGACACCCAGGTCGTGGCTGATGAACAGGCAGGCGAAGCCGTGCTCGCGCTGGAGCTCCTGGAACAGGTCGAGCACCTTGGCCTGTACCGACACGTCGAGCGCCGACGTGGGCTCGTCGGCGACGAGCAGGTCGGGCTGCAGGGCCAGGGCACGGGCGATGCCGACACGCTGCCGCTGGCCACCCGACAGCTCGTGGGGATAGCGGTTCCGGAAGCCACGCTGCAGGTGCACGCCGTCGAGCAGGTTCTCGATCTCGGTACTGAGCGCCTTGCCCCGCATCTTGCGGTGCAGGTAGAGCGGCTCACCGATCGACTCGCCGATCGGCAACCGTGGATTCAGGGAGGACCCCGGGTCCTGGAAGACGATGCCCACCCGGTCGCGGAGCGGGCGCAGGTCCTTGGCGGTGGCGCCGGACATCTGCACTCCCGCCACGTCGAGCCTGCCGCCGGCGACCGGCAGCAGCCCGACCGCGGCGCGCCCGATCGTCGTCTTGCCGGACCCGGACTCCCCGACCAGACCGACGACCTCGCCTCGTCCGATGGTCAGCGACACGTCGTCGACCGCCCGGAACACAGGCTGATTGCCTCGCTTGGGGTACTCGAGGACGAGGTTCTCCGCCACCATGATCGGCTCGCGAGTCTCGGCTGCAGCGCTCGCCTGTTCGCGGGCCGTGCGCTCCTCCATCTCCTGAGCACTCACCGCACCGAAGTGCGGCACCGCCGCCAGCAGCTGCTGGGTGTAGGGATGTTGCGCGTGGTTGAAGATCTGGTCGGCGGTTCCGGCCTCGACGATGCGACCCTGCTGCATCACCACGATGCGGTCGGCCATGTCGGCCACGACGCCCATGTCGTGGGTGATCAGCACGACTCCGGCATTGACCCGCTCACGCAGGTCTCGCATCAGCTTGAGGATCTCGCCCTGCACGGTGACGTCCAGCGCTGTCGTCGGCTCGTCGGCCACGAGCAGCTTCGGCTCGCACGCCAGCGCCTGGGCGATCATCGCGCGCTGGCGCTGACCACCGGACAGCTGGTGGGGGAAGGCGTCGAAGCGACGCTCGGGCTCGGGGATCTCGACCAGGGTCAGCAGCTCGATGGCCCGCGTCTTCGCCTCGCTCGGAGCCAGGTCGAAGTGCGAGCGGATCGTCTCCACGATCTGGAAGCCGATCGTGTAGACGGGGTTCAACGCCGTCATGGGCTCCTGGAAGATGACTGCGATCTCGCGTCCGCGCACCTTCCGGAGGGCGGCGCCCTTGAGGCCCACCAGCTCCTGGCCCTTGAGCTTGGCACTGCCGGTGGAGCGACCGTTCACCGGGAGCAGGCCGAGGAGCGACATGGACGACTGGGTCTTGCCGGAGCCGGACTCACCGACGATCGCGAGCACCTCGCCGGCGTCCACGTGGTAGCTGATGTCGATGGCCGCAGGGAACCATTCGCCGTCGACGAAGAAGGAGACGTTGAGGTCCTGCACCTCGAGGACCGGCCCCTCGTCGTCCTGCACCGTGGGCTGGCGTGCGTGCCGTGCGCCTACGCCCAGGGGATCCATGGCTGGTGTGCTCACGAGTTGCCTCTCGATGAGGTGCGAGATTTCGTTTGGGCATCTGTCAGGGTGGCGCCATGGGTACGACCGAGGTGCTGAGGTCGCGTTCCTCGCAGGCGCTCGCCGTGGCCATGGTCGTCGCGTGCGTGCTCGCGCTGGGGACGGCCGTGCCGTACGGCCTGGATGCCGTCCTCACGTACGGCGGAGCGATCGCCCTGGTCGGCGTACTCGCCTGGGCGGTGTTCTGGGAGCCCCACGTGGAGGTCTCCGACGGTGGTGTGCGGGTCGCCAACACTCTGCGCACGATTGAGATCCCGTGGCCGGCCGTGGAGTCGGTCGACGGGCGTTACGGACTTCGGATCCACACGCCGTACGGCAGGGTGGTCGCCTGGGGTGCCGACGCGCCGGTCGGTCGCAAGCGCAGTCGCGGCGTCGTGAGCCAGGCTGCTGCCGCGGTCGCCGAACGGCAGGAGGAGCTGCGAGCAGCTGGCTATCTGGCCGATCCGAGGCTCGAGCAACCCGGTCTGCGCACCGGGTGGCACGTGTGGACCTCGGTGGCCATCGCTGTGCTGGGGGTCGCCGCCGTGACCCTCCCGCTGCTCGCCTGAGGTGACCGGCAGGTCAGTGCGCATCATCGGTCTGCCCCGCCGTCCACGGGAGTGTCCGTCGGCTCGCTCGCTGGCTCCTTCTCCTGGCGCACGCGTGCCCGCTCCATCTTTCGTGCCGACGGCACCCGCTTCTGGCGCGGGTCGAAGGCGTCGCGGAGGCCGTCACCGATGAAGTTCACCGACAGGGCGATCATCACGATGAACAGGCCCGGCCACCAGAACAGCCAGGGTCGTGTTGCGAAGGCCGACTGGTACTCCGAGATCATCGTGCCCAGGGACACATCGGGTGACTTGATCCCGAAGCCGAGATAGCTCAGCGCCGTCTCGAGCAGCACGGCCTGGGAGGCGAGGAGCGTGGTGTTGACGATGATCACGCCCATAGCGTTGGGGATCATGTGCTTGCGCATGATCCTGACACTGCTGGCGCCCGCGACCTTGGCGGCGTCGACGAACTCGCGCTCCCGCAAGGTCAGGAACTCTCCTCGCACGAGGCGGGCGAGGGTGGTCCAGCTGATGGCACCGAGAGCCAGGGCCAGGAACAACGCCCCGCCGCCACCGGCGACCTTTCCGAGCACGGCACCGATCACGATGAGCGGGAAGGTGATGAACAGGTCGGTGAACCGCATCAGCGCCTGGTCGACCCAGCCCCGGAAGTAACCAGCCAGGGCACCGATGGTCATACCGATCATGGCAGCGAGCAGGCTGATCACGACCATCACGTTGATGGAGGTCTGCGCGCCCTTCATGGTGCGCGCAAACGTGTCGCGTCCGATCTCGTCCTGTCCGAGGGGGTGGTCACCGATCGCGAAGCCGCTGCCGCCGAGCCACGTCGGGAGGCTGAGCGTGGGCGTGCCGCCGTTCTGGACGTCGTTGGGCGTGACCGGGTCCCACTTCCACCAACCGTTCAGGCCGAAGGCACCGATCGAGGTGTATGCCAGCACGGCGATCAGCGCGATCGTCACGAGTCCGGCCAGCGCGCCGCGGTGCCGGAAGAACCGCCGGCGGACGATCTGACCCTGCGAGAGCCCCTCGACGTCCTTGAGCTCGATCGCGTTCTCGACCGTCTCGCCGGTGTCGATCCCGCCCGTTGGTTCCAGTGGAGTGCTCATCGGGGTCCCCGCGGAAGTGTGAGCCCCATCGACGCGAAGCGTCCTCTCGCGAACAGTTTCGTGGGGTGGTTCATGCTGCCACCCGGATCCTTGGGTCGAGGACGGCATAGATCAGGTCGGCGACGAAGTTGGCGATCACGGCCAGGATGCCGACGATCACGATGTAGGCCATCACCGGATATTGCTGGTTCGCGGTCAGGGACACCACGAACAGGCGTCCCATCCCGAACCAGCCGAAGACCGTTTCGGTGATCACTGCTCCGCCCAGCAGGGTGATGATGTCGATCGGCACGATCGAGGCCAGCGGCAACAGGGCGTTGCGCAGTGCGTGCCGCATCACGACCGTGCGTTCGGTCAGCCCCTTGGACCGGGCCGTGCGGATGTAGTCCTGGTTCATCACCTCCAGCATCGAGGCGCGGGTGTAGCGCGTGTACGAGGCGAAGGAGATCAGGATCAGTGTCGCGGTCGGCAGCAGCAGGTGGGTGGCGGTGTCGATCGTCTCGATCCAGAAGTCGCCCTGGAGGTTCGGCGTCTCGCTTCCGAGAGTGGCGATCGGTCGGCCCTTGATCAGGCCGTTGGTGGTGTAGGCGTGCCAGCTCTGCAACACCCGGTCGATGAACAGGAGCCCGGAGACCGGAATCGCCGTCAGGGCCGCCGTACGAGCTGAACGGGACCGGTCGGGGCCACCCCACGCGTACCCGATGCCGGCGCTGACCACGAGAGCCACCACCAACAGTCCCAGCACCAGCGGCCAGCCGAGGATGCCGGCGGTGCTGGCCCAGTCCCACAGGTAGAGCATCGGCAGCCAGAGGGCCGTCCCGAGAGCAGCGACCGACAGCGCGGAGTAGAGGGCCTTCCGGTTGCGGAGGCCGGTGCTCAGCTCGGTGATGACCAGAGCCCAACCGACAGACAGCAGGGCGATCAGGACGATGCCGAGCTGCGGATCCTCGAAGAAGTTCGTGGCGTTGAGGTACTCGAGCAGGATGACCATTGCCACTGCGGCGATCGCGGCGTTGCGCAGGCGTGTGCGCCAAGCCCCCGGTGTGGCCCCGCCAATTGTCAACCCGACCAGGAGACCGGCCAGTGCGACGAACTTTGGGGACAGCTGGGGATTTGGACTTCCCAGGAAGTCGTTGAAGTCGATGGCCAGGAACACCTTCGCCAGCACCGCCACCCAGAACACCGGGAGGGAGTACAGCAGGAAGGACAGGAAGGTGATCGAGTAGTCGAAACCGGTGTACTGGCGCAGGGCGCTGACGATGCCGACCATGACGCCCAGCACGATGGCGAAGATCGTTGCCACGCCGACCAGCTGGATGGTGGTCAGGACGGCACCGCTCAACAGGCTGGTCACGCTCTGGTGGGTCAGCCAGTTCTCGTTGAGATCACATTGGCCGTAGAGACAGCCCGACGCCCCCTTCAGCCAGGAGAAGTAGCGCGTCAGCACGGGTTCGTCGAGCCTCAGCATCGCGATGCGTTGGTCGATCAGGTCCTGCTTGTTGAAGGCGTTGCTGACGCGGAGGTCGGCTATCGGGTCGATCGAGATGTCCACGAGGACATACATGACCAGCGTGGAGATGAGCACCACCAGCATGGACGTGAGGAGGCGCTTGATGAAGAAGACAACCATCTGGTACTGACCTGACCTTGATGACGGCTCTTGCTGCGGGACGTGCGTGGTGGGTACTGCCGCGAGGCGACAGTACCCACCACACTCGTACTAGGTGACGATGTCCAGAGCCCCGGTCAGCTCGACGGAACCTTCCACTTCCAGAAGCCGTAGTACATGGTCGGCAGCAGGAGCGCCGGGTCGACGTTCTCGACCCGCGTCTTGTTCCAGATGGTTGCGGTCGGGAACTGGAAGATCGGCAGGCCGATCGCGTCCTTGAACATCTGCGTCTCGATCTGCATCGACAAGTCGGACTGCTTGGCCGGGTCAGACTCCTGGACCAGCTGGTCCCAAGCCGTGTCGACACTCTTGTTGCTGTACTTGACGAAGTTGTTCTGGCCCCCGGTGTAGTAGATGGCCTGGTCACCGGACACGCCGGTGTTGTTGGCCTGCCAGCCGTAGAACTGTGCGTCGTACTTCCCAGAGGGGAGCAGGGTGCCCCAGTCGGGGTTGGACAGGTCGACCAGGTTGAACCCGGCCTTCGCCAGTGCCGGCTTCATGATCTGGAACTCGTTCTGACGACGGGTGTTGGCCTTGTCGAACAGCATCCGCACGTCGACCGGCGTCTTGACACCGGCCTCCTTGAGCAGCTTCAAGGACTGCGCCGGGTCGGTGGTGCCGTAGTCGGCGGAGCCGTTCTGGGCGATCATCTCGTCGTACCCCGGGAAGCCAGGAGCGACGATGAACGAGTTGCGGACCTCGGCCTCCGGGTTGATCGGCTTGATCAGCTTGTCGACGATCTCCTGGCGCGGCACGCCGTGCAGGAACGCCTGTCGGACCTTCAGAGCCTTCTCGGCGTCGCCGCCATAGGTCTTCGGGTCGAACGGACCTCCGTTGGCCATCTTGAGGTCGACGTGCTCGAAGGTGCTTTCGGAGCCGCCCTTGATCTGCACGTTCTTGACCTTCTCGGCCGCCTTGACGACGTCGGTGGTCACCTGCGGGGAGAAGAGGTCGATCTCACCGTTCTGGAGCGCCTGGACCTGCGACATCGGGTCGCCGTTGTAGCGAACGGTGATGGTGTCGATCGACGCCTTGTGCTCACCCTTGTAGTCCGGGTTCGGCACCAGGGTGAGGAACTGGTCCTTCTTGAAGTCCTTCAGCAGGTAGGCGCCGTTGGAGAGGGCCAGGTCCTTGTCGGTCGGCATCTCGTGGAAGTCGAAACCGGTGTTGAAGAAGTTCGCGATCTTCTCCAGCTTGACGTTGTCCTTGTCCTGGACCGCCTTGATGAGCGCGTCCTTGGCCTCCTGCGCGTCGGAGAGGCCCAGCGCCTTCTCGGCCGTGATGTGCGCGGGGACGTACAGCCACATGTCGAAGCGCCAGTCGGCGAACGGCTTGCTGTACTTCAGCGTGAGCGACTTGCCGTCGTCCGAGATCTCCGGGACGTCCTTGACCAGGGCGAGGCCCGGGCCGGTGCTGTTGAAGAAGACCGTGCCCTTGGGGGTCAATGGGACACCTTCGTCGTCCGTCTTGACC
The DNA here is from genome assembly GCA_963742785.1 of uncultured Actinomycetota bacterium. Taxonomy (GTDB): domain Bacteria; phylum Actinomycetota; class Actinomycetes; order Propionibacteriales; family Nocardioidaceae; genus Marmoricola. The sequence continues at coordinate 1,788,898 of CAVUNI010000004.1, read as the reverse complement.
TCAGGAGCCGTGTTGAGCGCGCCACTCTGACTGGCCCACACGAGCAGCAAGTCGGCGGCGTCGACCGGGGTGCCGTCCGACCACTTGGTGTCGTCGCTGACGGTGTACTTGACCGTGAGCGGGTCGTCACTGGTCTTCTCGTAGGTGCCGAAGGAGGTGTTGGCGTGCAGCTCCGACTTGGCGTCGAAGTAGAAGAACTGGTCGGTCATCAGGTACTTGACGTTCGCGTTGGCAGTTGCGTTGCCGTTCGCGGTGCTGTCGTTGTACGAGTAGAACGGCTGGTTCCAACCGGTGGTCAGCGACGTCTTCGTGTCGCTGCTGCCCTTCTCGGCGTCTGGGGTCGAGCACGCTGTGCCGACTAGGGCCAGGGTGGCGACCACCGCCCCCACGGCGAAGATCCGCTTGCTTCTCACGTAATTCCTCCTCGGTGCGGCCCGCTCCTGTAGCGGGGCCGACAAAATCACCCAGTCAGCCGACTGAACTACGTGACCCTAGGCACAACGGGTGGTTTCGGTTAAGTGATGATGCACGAAGGAAGCGCGATTGTTACCAGAGCGCGACTATTCGCCCTCGGTGGGCACCTTGGGCGGGGTTGGGCGGGCATCCACGCCCGCCTCCTTGCGCTGCTCCGGTGTGATCTGGGCCGGGGCCGAGGTGAGCGGGTCGAAACCTCCGCCGCTCTTCGGGAACGCGATCACCTCGCGGATCGAGTCGGTGTGGCTGAGCAGGGCGCAGATGCGGTCCCAGCCGAAAGCGATCCCGCCGTGGGGCGGGGCACCGAAGGCGAAGGCGTCGAGGAGGAAGCCGAACTTCTCCTGCGCGGCCGCGTCGTCGAGGCCCATGAGCGCGAACACCCGCTTCTGCACGTCGCTGCGGTGGATACGGATGGACCCGCCACCGATCTCGTTGCCGTTGCAGACCACGTCGTAGGCCCACGCCAGCGCGTTGCCCGGGTCCTGGTCGAAGTTCTCGAGGTCCTTGGGGCTGGTGAAGGCGTGATGCACAGCGGTCCACTGACCGCTGCCGACCGCCACGTCGCCGGCGGCCGTCGCCTCTGCAGCTGGCTCGAACAGTGGCGCGTCGACGACCCAGAGGAAGCTCCAGGCGTCCTCGTCGATCAGACCGCCCCTGTGCCCGATCTCCAGGCGCGCGGCGCCGAGCAGCGCCCTGCTGCTCTTCGGTGCGCCGGCGGCGAAGAAGATGCAGTCGCCTGGCTCCGCGCCGACGTGGGCCGCGATGCCGGCCTTCTCCTCGTCGCTGATGTTCTTGGCCACGGGACCGGTGAGCTCGCCGTCCTCCTTCACGAGGAGATAGGCAAGACCGCGGGCTCCTCGCTGCTTGGCCCATTCCTGCCACGCATCGAGCTGCTTGCGGGGCTGAGCTGCGCCGCCCGGCATCACCACCGCGCCGACGTACGGCGCCTGGAAGACCCGGAACGGCGTGCTGGCGAAGAACTCCGTGCACTCGACGAGCTCCTGGCCCATCCGGAGGTCGGGCTTGTCGGTGCCGAAGCGGGCCATCGCCTCGGCATAGGTGAGACGAGGTAGCGGTGTCGGCACGTCGTACCCGATCAGCGCCCAGAGCGCGGTCAGGATCTCCTCGCTCAGCGCAATGACGTCGTCCTGCTCGACGAAGCTCATCTCGATGTCGAGCTGGGTGAACTCCGGCTGGCGGTCGGCTCGGAAGTCCTCGTCCCGGTAGCAGCGCGCAATCTGGTAGTAGCGCTCCATGCCGGCCACCATGAGCAGCTGCTTGAACAACTGCGGGCTCTGCGGCAGTGCGTACCAGGAACCGGGCCTGAGCCGAGCCGGGACCAGGAAGTCGCGAGCGCCCTCGGGCGTAGACCGGGTCAGGGTCGGCGTCTCGATCTCGACGAAGTCGTGTTGGTCGAGCACATCGCGGGCGGCACGGTTGACCTTGCTCCGCAGGCGCAGCGCGGCGTTGGGGCCGCTGCGCCGCAGGTCGAGGTAGCGGTGCTTCAGGCGAGCCTCCTCCCCAACCTCTACGTGGTCGTCGATGGGGAACGGCAACGCGGCAGCCTCGCTGAGCACCTCGACGTCGGTCGCGATCACCTCGATCTCGCCGGTGGGCAGGTTGGCGTTCTGGTTGCCCTCCGGGCGCGTCGAGACGGTACCGGTGATCTTGAGGCAGTACTCGCTGCGCAGGTTGTGCGCGACGGCCTCGTCGCGGATGACGACCTGGACGATCCCGCTGGCGTCACGCAGGTCGATGAAGGCCACTCCCCCGTGGTCCCGGCGGCGCGCCACCCAACCAGCGAGCGTGACCTCGCTGTCGACGTCGGTGGACCGCAGACTGCCTGCGTCGTGGGTGCGGATCACTGGTGCGGCTCCTCGGGAACATTGGTGGAGATACGGGGACGCAGGTCCTCGACCGGGGGCGTCCATGTGCTGACGTCGACCGGGGCCTGGTCGCCGCTGCGGATGTCCTTGATCTCGGCTGGCGCTCCATCGGCTCCCGGGAAGAGAACGTAAGGGATGCCGCGCCGCTCGGCGTGACGGATCTGCTTGCCGAACTTCTGGGCGGACGGCGCGACCTCACAGGGCACCGCGTTGCGGCGAAGCTGCTCGGCCAGCAGGTCACTGGCCGTTCGGCTCTCCTCGTCGACCACCGCGACAAGGACGGCGCTCGGTACCGATCGGTCGGTGGTCACGACACCCTGGCCGAGGAGCGGGACGAGCACCCGGCTGACGCCCAGGGAGATGCCCACTCCCGGGTAGGTGGTGCGGCCGTCGTTGGCGAGCGCGTCGTACCGGCCGCCCGAGCAGATCGAGCCCAGGCTCTCGTAGCCGGTCAGGCGGGTCTCGAAGACGGTGCCGGTGTAGTAGTCGAGTCCGCGCGCGATCTTGAGGTCGGCCACGATCTCGACCCGGTCGGTCACGAGCGGCATGCAGCCCTCGACCACGGCGGCCAGTTCGCTGAGGCCTTCGTCCAACAGCTCATGCCGTACGCCGAGCGACCGCGCCTGCTCGACGAAGGAGGTGTCCGCTGCGCTGATCCTGGCCAGGGCGAGGCACTGGTCGGCCTGTTCGACGGTGAGGCCGGCATCCTCGACCAGCTGGGCGTGGACCTGCTCCTCGGAAAGCTTGTCGAGCTTGTCGACCGCGCGCATGACGGCGGCCGTGTCCTGGACGCCGAGACCGGCGTAGAAGCCCTGGATCAGCTTCCGGTTGTTGACCTGGAGCCGGAAGCCGGGCAAGAAGTCGAGACCGCGCAGCGCGTCGAGCATCACGCGAGCGACCTCGACATCGTGGTGGAAGGCCAGGGTGTCGCGCCCGATGACGTCGATGTCTGCCTGGGTGAACTCGCGGAACCGGCCTTCCTGCGGCCGCTCGCCACGCCACACCTTCTGGATCTGGTAGCGGCGGAACGGGAACTCCAGCTTGCCGGCGTTCTCCAGCACGTAGCGGGCGAACGGCACCGTGAGGTCGAAGTGCAGACCAAGGCCCGTGTCGCCCTCCTCGGCCTGCAGCCGCCGCAGCACGTAGACCTCCTTCGAGGTCTCGCCCTTGGTCAGCAGCTGGTCGAGCGACTCGACCGCGCGCGTCTCGATGCCCGCGAAGCCGTGCAGCTCGAAGGTCTCGGCGAGGCGGGCCAGCACCTGCTGCTCGACGTGACGCTGGGCGGGCAGCAGTTCGGGAAACCCGCTGAGCGGGCCGATGCGGCTCATTTCAGAGCCCTCGGGTCGCGGGACTCTGGTGCTGGTCCTCGTCCATCAGGTCCAGCAGGAACGGGTTCGTCGCCCGCTCAACGCCAATGCTGGTCTGCTCACCGTGTCCGGGCAGCACCACGATGTCGTCGGGCAAGGTGAGGACCTTGTCGCGGAGGCTGCGCAGCATGGTCGGGTGGTCGCCGCCCGGGAGGTCCGTGCGCCCGATCGAGCCTTGGAAGAGCAGGTCACCGGAGAACATCACCTCGGAGACCTCTTGTCGCGCTTGTCCTGAGCTTGTCGAAGGGTACGGCGTACGGAAGGTCACCGAGCCCTCGGTGTGGCCCGGGGTGTGGTCGACCACGAAGTTCAGGCCGGCCAGCTCGAGGGTCTGGGCGTCGGCCAGCTCCTCGACGCGGTCGGGCTCGGCGAACTCGTACTTGCCGCCGAGCAGCATCGCCGTCGTCTCGGCGGACATGCCAGCCATCGGGTTGGCCAGCAGGTGCCGGTCGTCGGGGTGGATCCAGGCGGTCGCGTCGTACGTTCCCGCAACGGGCGCCACGCACCACATGTGGTCGACGTGCCCGTGGGTCACCAGGACGGCCACTGGCTTGAGCTTGTGCTCGCGGACCACCTGCTGTACTCCCTCGGTAGCGTCCTTGCCGGGGTCGATGACCACACACTCGCTGCCGGGGCCGGTGGCCGCGACGTAGCAGTTGGTGCCCCACGGTCCGGCCGGGAAGCCTGCGATCAGCACCGTCTCGTCTCCTGCGTCGGGGGTGGGGGAAAGCCCCAGCCTACTGTCCCCGAAGTGCTGCCCGGTCATGGCTACGATGAGGGCGGCCTAACCTAAGTACGCGAGGCTCCAGACGACGAAGAAGCAGGTGTAGCAACGTGACCGCGCAGGGCAACTCCCCCGACGGGAACGGCCAGGGCCAACCCGTCAGCGAGAGCGCACAGGCCGGCGAACTGGCGACCCAGTGGGGCCGCGTCGACTCCGAGGGCACTGTCTACGTGCGTACGACGGACGGCGAACGCGCGGTCGGTCAGTACCCGGAGGGCACGCCGGAGGAGGCGCTGGCGTTCTTCACCAGGCGGTTCGACGCCCTGGCCTTCGAGGTCCAGCTGCTCGAGCAACGGGTCCGGGCCGGCGCACTGAGCCCGGACGAGGCGACCGAGTCGATCAAGAAGGTCGCCACTCAGCTGGTCGAGCCCAACGCCGTCGGCGATGTCGTGGGGCTCGCCGCCCGTCTCGACGCGCTCGGCCCGCTGATCGGCGTACAACGGGGACAGCGACGCGCGGACCGCGCCCGCAAGCTCGAAGAGGCCAACACGCGCAAGCAGGAGATCGTCGCGGAGGCCGAGAAGATCTCACAGGGCAAGGACTGGCGCAACGGGGTCAACCGGCTGCGCGACCTGCTCGAGGAGTGGAAGGCGCTTCCCCGGCTGGAGCGGAAGCGCGACGACGAGCTGTGGCACCGGTTCTCCAGCGCGCGGACGTCGTACACGAGGCGCCGGAAGACCCACTTCGCCGAGCTCGGTGAGAAGCGTGAGGGCGCCCGGGTGGTGAAGGAACGGCTGCTCAAGGAGGCCGAGGAGCTGAGCGAGTCTACCGAGTGGGGGCCGACCTCGAGCCGCTACCGGACCCTGATGCAGGAGTGGAAGGCCGCCGGCGCAGCGCCGCGTGAGGTCGAGGAAGAGCTCTGGCAGCGGTTCCGCACTGCCCAGGACACCTTCTTCGGGGCGCGCGAGGCAGCGAACGCCGAGCAGGACCGCGAGTTCGCGGCCAATGCCGAGAAGAAGCTGGAGCTGCTGGTCGAGGCCGAGGCCCTGGTGCCGGTCACCGACCTGGAGGCGGCCAAGAAGGCGTTCCGCGACATCGCCGAGCGGTGGGACGCCGCCGGCAAGGTCCCTCGCGACCAGATGAAGACCCTCGAGGGCCGGATCCGCAAGGTCGAGCAGGCGATCCGCTCGGTCGAGGACGACAAGTGGAAGCGCAGCGACCCGGAGAAGTCGGCCCGCGCCGACGACATGCTCGGCCAGCTCGAGCGCGCCATCTCCGACATCGAGACCAACCTCGACAAGGCGCGCACCGCCGGTGACGACCGCAAGGTCAAGGAGCTGGAAGAGAACCTGGCCTCGCGCCAGCAGTTCCTCGAGATGGCGAGGAAGGCTGCAAGCGAGTTCAGCTGAGCCTGCGAGCGCAGCGAGCATCGACCGAAGGGAGATTGAGCCGACCGGGCAGTCTTGGTTGGTCAATCAGCGCACGTAGCAACCAGAACCCCCTCTCGGTGAGTTCCAACCAACCAAAACTGCCCTGTCGGCGTAACTGCAAGGGACCGTGAGCCGAGAAGCGGCCAACAATCAGTGGAAGCGATCCGAGTGCGCGAGCGCGATCAGCGTGGGCTTGCGGCCGCAACCACAGACTGCCTAGTGGGTCACGCGATATGCGTCGAAAACTCCGTCTACCTGGCGGACGGCCTTGAGGATCACGCCGAGATGCTTCGGGTCGCCCATCTCGAAGGCGAAGCGGCTCTTGGCGACGCGGTCACGGTTGGTGGTCAGGGTGGCCGAGAGGATGTTCACGTGCTGGTCCGAGAGGACCATCGTGATGTCGGAGAGCAGCCGCGCGCGGTCGAGTGCCTCGACCATGATCTGGACCAGGAACGTCGACTGCGAGCTCGGTGCCCACTCGACCTCGGCCAGCCGTTCGGGCTGGCTCAGGAGCGAGGTGGCGTTGGTGCAGTCGCGGCGGTGGACCGAGATCCCGTCCCCACGGGTCACGAAGCCGAGGATCTCGTCGCCCGGGACCGGCGTACAGCAGCGGGCGAGCTTCACCAGTACGTCGGACGCGCCCTTCACCACCACGCCGGCGTCGTGACCTGCGGAGCTCCGTCGCCGCGGACGGGTGATGGTGACGGCCTCGGCGAGGTCCTCGGCTGCCCCCTCGTCGCCACCGGAGACCTCGATGACCTTGCGGACCACGGTCTGGGCGCCGAGGTTGCCCTCGCCGACAGCGGCGTAGAGCGCGGACACGTCCGCGAGGCGCAGCTCGTTGGCCACCTGGGTGAGCGACTCGTGGGTCATCACCCGCTTCAGCGGCAGGCCCTCCTTGCGCAGCAGCCGACCGATCTGCTCCTTGCCCTGCTCGATGGCCTCCTCGCGGCGCTCCTTGGTGAACCAGTGCCGGATCTTGCTGCGTGCCCGCGGCGACTTCACGAACTGGAGCCAGTCGCGCGAGGGTCCAGCGTTCGGAGACTTCGAGGTGAACACCTCGACCACGTCACCGTGCTCGAGTCCCGACTCGAGCGGCACCAGGCGGCCGTTGACCCGGGCGCCGATGGTGTGGTGGCCGACCTCGGTGTGGATCGAGTACGCGAAGTCGACCGGGGTCGAGCCCATCGGCAGCCCGATCACGTCGCCCCGGGGCGTGAAGACGAAGACCTCGGCGCTGTTGATCTCGAAGCGCAGAGAGTCCAGGAACTCGCCCGGGTCCTCCACCTCGTTCTGCCAGTCCAGGAGCTGGCGCAGCCACTGCATGTCGGAGTCGGCGGCGTCGTTTGCCTTCCCCTCGGTGCCGGCGTTGACGTCCTCCTTGTACTTCCAGTGGGCGGCGACGCCGTACTCCGCCCGGCGGTGCATGCCGATGGTTCGGATCTGCATCTCGACGGGCTTGCCGGAAGGGCCGATCACAGTCGTGTGCAGCGACTGGTACATGTTGAACTTCGGCATCGCGACGTAGTCCTTGAACCGGCCGGGCAGCGGGTTCCAGCGGTTGTGCAGGACTCCGAGGACGCCGTAGCACTCCGGGTCGCTGTCGACGAGGATGCGAATGCCGACCAGGTCGTAGATGTCGGAGAACTCGCGTCCGCCGTGGATCATCTTCTGGTAGATCGAGTAGTAGTGCTTCGGCCGTCCGGTGACACGCGCGTTGATCTTGGAGCTGCGCAGGTCCTTCTCGACCTGCGTGATCACCTCGGCGAGGAACTGGTCGCGCGATGGCGCGCGCTCGGCGACCAGGCGCACGATCTCGTCGTAGATCTTGGGGTGCATGGTCGCGAACGCGAGGTCCTCGAGCTCCCACTTGAGCGTGTTCATGCCAAGTCGGTGGGCCAGCGGGGCGTAGATCTCGAGCGTCTCGCGCGACTTGCGCTCCTGGGTCTCCTGCTTGACGTAGCGCAGCGTCCGCATGTTGTGCAGCCGGTCGGCGAGCTTGATGACCAGGACGCGGATGTCCTTGCTCATCGCGACGATCATCTTGCGGATGGTCTCGGCGTGCGCCGAGTCGCCGTACTTGACCTTGTCCAGCTTCGTGACGCCGTCGACCAGCAGGGTGACCTCGTCCCCGAAGTCGGAGCGCAGCTGGTCGAGCGTGTACGCCGTGTCCTCGACCGTGTCGTGCAGGAGCGCCGCCACCAGCGTCGGCTCGGTCATGCCGATGTCCGCCAGGATCGTCGTGACGGCCAGCGGATGGGTGATGTAGGGGTCGCCGCTCTTGCGCGTCTGGCCGCGGTGATGCTTCTCGGCGATGTCGTAGGCCCGCTCGAGCAGCGCCAGGTCGGCCTTCGGGTGGTTGGCTCGGACCGTGCGGAACAGCGGCTCCAGGACCGGGTTGCCGACCTGTTTCGTGGTGCCGATCCGGGCCAGGCGCGCGCGCACGCCACGGCCGGTCAGCGAGGAGGAACGCTCCGGCGGCGTGTCGTTCTCGGCAGCCCCGTCAGCCTTGGGGTCCGCCACTACTCGGTCTTCGGCCATGCGTCCCTCCTTCCGGCGCGCCTCGACGACGTGGCAAGTCTAGGCGGGCTCCGGAGAGGGCGGAGCGTTCGAGGTCAGACGGTGTGCAGCACGGTGAGCGACAGGTCGCCCACAGCCTCACGACCGGGGAGGAAGCTGAGCTCGAGGAGCATCGCGAGCCCGTGCACCGTAGCCCCCGCCTGCTCGATCAGGTCGGCGGTGGCCCGGGCGGTTCCGCCGGTGGCGAGCACGTCGTCGATGACGAGCACTCGCTCGCCCGCGTCGAGGGCGTCGGTGTGCATCTCCAGGGTCTCCCTGCCGTACTCGAGGTCGTAGCTGACGGCACGGGTCTTCCAGGGGAGCTTGCCGGGCTTGCGCACCGGCACGAACCCGACGCCGAGGGAAAGCGCGACCGGAGCCGCCAGGATGAAGCCGCGTGCCTCCATGCCGACGACCTTGTCGACAACGACTGCCCCGTCGCTGTCCCGGCCGGCCCTCGCCAGGGCGTCAACCACCAGGGTGAACGCAACGTGGTCGTCGAGGAGCGGGGTGATGTCCTTGAACGTCACACCCGGCTTGGGGAAGTCCGGGATGTCGCGCACGCGCGACCGGATCAGCTCGCTGAGGCCCTCCGCCTCGCTCAGCGCCATCGGACGGTCACTTGCCGCGCTTGGAACGGGGTCGGCGCGTCGGCTGGGTGCGGCCGGACGAACCGGAGTCCCGCAAGGGCTTCTTGGCGGTCGGGACCACCCGGCCCGACCCCGTCGCCTCCGGGCGCCGTGGCGTCCGAGCAGGGGTGTCGTCTTCGTAGTCATCCCGGACGGGCAGGTCGGACTCGTCGTCGTCGTCCACGTCGGTGACGGGCATGTCGTCGGTGAACACCGGCACGTTGGCGTAGCGGTCGACTTCGCGACGGGCCCGCGCCTTCGCCCGGTTGTCCTGCTCGGTGATCTCCTTCTCGTTGGACTTCAGCTGCACCGCGAGCGGCGTGGCGATGAAGATCGACGAGTAGGCCCCGGCGGCCATTCCAACAAACAGTGCGAGGGCGAGGTCCTTGAGCGCCCCGGAGCCGAGGGTGAAGACACCGACGTAGAGGATCGCCCCCACCGGCAGCAGGGCCACGATCGTGGTGTTGATGGATCGCACCAGGGTCTGGTTGACCGCAAGGTTTGCCAGGTCGGCGTACGTCCTCCGGCTCCGGCGCAGGTTCTTGGTGTTCTCCCTGACCTTGTCGAAGACGACGACCGTGTCGTACAGCGAGAAGCCGAGGATCGTGAGCACGCCGGTCACGGTGGCGGGCGTGACCTCGAACCCGGAGAGCGCGTAGACGCCGATCGTGATCACCAGGTCGTGCGCCAGGGCGACGATCGCCGCGACAGACATCTTCCATTCTCGGAAGTAGGCCCAGATGAACAGCACGACGAGGATGAGGAACACGAGCAGGCCGGTCAGCGCACGCTTGGCGACCTGTTCGCCCCAGCTCGCGCCCACGTCCTGTGTGGAGATGTCGTCCTGGGGATCGACGTTTACCGCCTCAGCGATCACGTTGGCGACTTCGGCGGTCTCGTCGGTGTTGAGCGTCTCGGTCTGGACCCGGATGGACTCGCCCGAGGTGTTCACGATCGGGGAGGAGGCCGCATCGATGCCAGTCTCGGCCACGGCTGAGCGGATCTTGTCCACGTTGTCCTGCGTGACCTCGTTGGCCGGCAGGCTCACCTTGTACTCGACGCCGCCCTCGAACTCGATGCCGAAGTTCAGGCCTTTGAAGTAGAGGCCGGCCACGGCGAGCAGGACGATGATCCCGGAGATCGTGTACCAGAGCCACTTGCGGCCGACGAAGTCGATCGAGGTGTCGCCCTCGTAGAGCGCGTTTCCGAGACGACTCATCTTGCCCATCAGGCTCCCCCTCCCGCGAGGCGCACGTTGCTCGGAATGTCGTCCACACCGAGGGTCTCCGCCGAGAGGCCGGACAGCGCATGGCCGCTGTTGAAGAAGGTCCGACGAGCCAGCAAGGTCATCACCGGCTTGGTGAACCAGAAGAAGACGGCCACGTCGATCAGCGTGCTGATGCCGAGTGCGAAGGCGAATCCACGCACGACCCCGATGGCAAAGATGTAGAGCACGACGGCGGCGAGGACCGAGACGGCGTCAGCGGCCAGACAGGTGTTCCTGGCGCGGGCCCACCCGGTCTCAACCGCGACACGCATCGACCGGCCGTCTCGCATCTCGTCACGTATTCGTTCGAAGTAGACGATGAACGAGTCCGCGGTGATGCCGACGGCAACGATCAGACCGGCGATGCCGGGCAGCGTGAGCGTGAAGTTCGCAGCCTTGGCGAGGACGAGCACGATCCCGTAGGTCGTGATGCCGGCGACGATGAGTGACGCGATCACGACGAGTCCGAGCCCGCGGTAGTAGAGCAGGCAGTAGATCATCACGATGCCCAAGCCGATGATGCCTGCGTAGATGCCCGCCGACAGCTGGTTGCCGGCCAGCGAGGGGCCGATCGTCTCGACGCTCGTGGAGAACTTCAGCGGAAGAGCGCCGTACTTCAGCGAGTTGGACAGCGAACGGGCCTCGGCCTCGCTGAAGTCACCGGTGATCTGGGCGTTGCCGTCCAGGATCGGCTCGTTGACGCCGGCGTAGGAGATCACCTGGCCGTCGAGGACGATCGCGAAGGTGCCGCCGTTGCGGTTCAGGGCCGTCGAGACGTCGCCGAACCTGTCGCGAGCCGAGCTCTTGAACCCGAGGTTGACGGCGTAGGTGGTGCCGTTCTGGGGGATGCCGTAAGACGCCGACTTCAGCTCGGTGCCCTCGATCACTGCCTTCGACAGCAGGAACTTCAGACCCTCGTCGTTGCAGGTGATGAGGGGCTGGTCGGCCCGGTCCGCGACGGGGGCCGAGGTCTCACCCTTGGGCGGGCAGGTGAACTCGGCATACTTCTGCAGCCACTCCTGGCCTGGGTTCTCCGACCACGCCAGTGGGTCGTCGACCGAGGCGCCCTCGGCGGTGGGCTGCGGTGCCTGCGACGCCGGTGCGGAGGGAGCGGGAGCGGACGGCGAGGGTGTCGGTTTCGGCTTGGCGAACGGGGCCGGCCGCGGGTTACCCGGGGTGGCCTTCTGGACCTTTTTCTTGGAGTTCGGCTTGGCGGAGGGTGACACCTTGCCGGACGGGCTGGGACTCGCGGACCCGCTGGGCGCGGGGGTGCCGGGTTGCGGCTGGCCGGCCACGATGCGGAACCTCAGCTGGGCCGTGCGCTTGACCGCGTCGACAAGGCTGGAGGCGTTCCGGCCGGGGATCTCGACGATGATGTTGCGGTCGCCCTGGGTCGAGACCTCTGCCTCAGAGACGCCGCTGCCGTTCACACGGGCGTCGACGATGCTGACTGCCTGCTTGAGCTTGGCCTGGGTGATCGCGCCTTCCGTCGGGATCGCCGACAGCGTGATCCGGGTGCCGCCCTCGAGGTCCAGCCCGAGCCGCGGCTTCCACGTCTGCCCGAGGGCCGCCAGCCCGTAGAGCACCACAATCGTCAACCCGAAGATCAACAGCGTGCGTCCCGGACGTGGGGTCTTCTTCGCCACGGTGTTGGCTCTCCTAGTCCTCGGCCCCGGTGGGACCGGTCGGGTCGGTCGGCTCCGTCGAGTCGGGCCGGGTCGTGTCGTCGAGCTCCTCAGCGCGGCGTACGACGACCTGGCGGGCCACCGTGATGACGGTGCCGGGGGCCACCTCGATCTCGGCCCGTGTGTCGGTCAACGAGCGGATCGTCCCGAAGATCCCCGCGGACAGCACCACGTTCTGCCCGACCTCGAGCTGCTCCTGAAGGTGCTGCACCTTCTTCTGCTGGTTGCGCGCAGGGCGCATGACGATGGCCCAGAAGGCGAGGAACGCCACGAGGATTACGAGCAGCTGCGCGTAGGCAGGCACGTCACAAGTCTCCAATACGAGGGAACAGGTCCTTGGGTGCGCCGACTCCTGCGGGACCAGCCCTGCGAAGCCCGGTCAGGCACCGAAAGTGAAGTGTAACCGGCCTTACCCGGTCATTCGGACTCCGGCTCGAAGAGCGTCAGGTCTGAGTTCCAGGCGTTCTCGGGCGTGACCAGGCCAAGGTGTTGCCAGGCCGCCCCCGTGGCCACTCGTCCCCGGGGGGTGCGGGCGAGCAGGCCGTTGCGGACCAGGAACGGCTCGGCCACCTCCTCGACCGTCTCCCGCTCTTCGCCCACAGCTACGGCCAGAGTGCTCACCCCGACAGGGCCGCCGCCGAAGCGTCGGCACAGCGCGTCGAGGACCGCCCTGTCGAGACGGTCGAGCCCGGACTCGTCGACCTCGAACAGCTTGAGTGCCGCCCGCGCCAGGTCGCGAGTGACGACCCCGTCTGCGCGCACCTCTGCGAAGTCGCGCACTCGCCGCAACAACCGGTTGGCGATCCGCGGCGTGCCTCGCGACCGGCGCGAGATCTCGGTGGCTCCGTCCGGGCGGAGCTCGACCTCGAGGAGGCCAGCCGAGCGCCGGACGATGCGTTCGAGGTCTTCCGGCTCGTAGAACTCCAGGTGGGCGGTGAAGCCGAACCGGTCCCGCAGGGGGCTCGGCAGCAGGCCGGCCCGTGTCGTCGCTCCCACCAGCGTGAAGGGCGGGATCTCCAGCGGGATGGCCGTGGCACCCGGCCCCTTGCCGATGACCACGTCGACACGGAAGTCCTCCATGGCCATGTAGAGCATCTCTTCCGCCGGCCGCGACATCCGGTGTATCTCGTCGACGAAGAGGACGTCGCCCTCGTTGAGGCCGGAAAGGATCGCAGCCAGGTCACCGGCGTGCGTGATGGCCGGGCCGCTGGTCAGCCGCAGCGGCGCACTCATCTCGGCGGCCACGATCATGGCGAGGGTCGTCTTGCCGAGACCGGGCGGGCCGTTCAGCAGCACGTGGTCGGGAACCGCCTGGCGCGCGCGGGCGGCATCAAGCAGCAACGAGAGCTGTTCGCGCACCCGCTCCTGGCCGATCACCTCGTCGAGGGTTCGAGGCCGCAGCGCCGCCTCGACCACCCGCTCCTCGCCATCGGCGTCGACGGTCGTGAGCGGACGACTGGTCATGTATGCCAGCTCGGCTTCGTCGAGCTCTGACTCGTTCATCGGCTCACCTCGGGCCTCAGGCCTTGCTCAGTGTCTGCAGCGCGGCGCGCAGGAGCCGGGCGACGTCGGGCGTGTCCATCTGTTCGGCCTCGGGAGCCACCTCGATGATCGCTCGGTCGGCCTCCTTCGTCGACCAACCGAGTCCGACCAAGCCGGCCTGCACCTGTCCCTGCCAGTCGTGCGCACCCGCGGTGCGCTGCTGCGGCGCCGGGCTGGAGACCGAGCCGGGGAGTCCGATCCGGTCACGGAGCTCCAGGATGATCCGCTGAGCGCCCTTCTGCCCGATGCCGGGAACAGTGGTGAGGGTCTTGATGTCGTCGCTGCACACGGCCCGCCGGAGTGTCTCGGGCCGGTGCACGGCCAGCATCGCCTGGGCCAGCTTGGGCCCGACCCCACTCGCCGTCTGCACCAGCTCGAACATCTGCTTCTCGTCCTCGTCAGCGAAGCCGAACAGCGTCATCGAGTCCTCGCGGACCACCATGCTCGTGGGCAGGGTGGCCTCGGCCCCGGTGCGCAGCCCGGCCAAGGTGTCGGGGGTGCACTGGAGCTCCAGGCCCACGCCCCCCACTTCCAGTACGGCGGACGTCAGGCCCAGTGTGGCCACCCGGCCGCGCACGAACGCGATCATCGACGTACTCCCCTTCCGGCTGGGCCCGTTGCGTGGGCCGCCAACGCTGCTTCGATCCTGCTCGCCGCTCCCCCACGCCAGATGTGACAGATCGCCAGGGCCAGCGAGTCGGCGGCGTCCGCCGGCCGCGGCGTCTCGGCGAGCCGCAGCAGGCGGGTGACCATGGCGCCGACCTGCGCCTTGTCGGCGCGACCGCTGCCGGTGACGGCGGCCTTGACCTCGCTCGGCGTGTGCAGGGCAACCGGCAACCCCCGGCGTGCGGCCACCAGCAGTGCGATCCCGCTCGCCTGGGCGGTGCCCATCACGGTCTTCACGTTGTGCTGGCTGAACACCCGCTCGACCGCGACCGCGTCGGGTCGCGTCGCGTCCAGCCACCGCTCGAGCCCGGCCTCGATCTGGCAGAGGCGCTCCTCGATGGGCTGGTCGGCCCCCGTGCGGATGACGCCGACGTCCACCAGCGTCAACGGCTTGCCGACCGACCCCTCGACGACTCCCACCCCGCACCGGGTGAGGCCGGGGTCGATGCCGAGCACCCGCATGCTGGCTCCTCGCGACTGGGTGGCCCTGAGGTGACCGGGGATCGTCCGAACACCTGTTCGCACCAACGCTAACCGTGCGGACCGCCGGCACCGGGTACGACGCGCCGGGACTGATCAGGCGTCGAGGGCAGCCATGACGTCGTCGGAGACGTCGAAGTTCGCGAACACGTTCTGCACGTCGTCGAGGTCCTCGAGGGCTTCCATCAACCGGAACACCTTGCCGGCGCCGTCCTCGTCGAGCTCCACCTGCATGCTCGGGACGAAGGACGCCTCGGCGGAGTCGTAGTCGATGCCGGCTGCCTGGAGGGCAGTGCGCACCGCGACCAGGTCGGTCGCCTCGGTGACCACCTCGAAGGACTCGCCCAGGTCATTCACGTCCTCTGCACCCGCGTCGAGGGTGGCCTCGAGCACGTCATCCTCGCCGACGTCCCTGCCCTCCTGTTGCGTGGGCACGATCACGACGCCCTTGCGGTTGAACATGTACGAGACCGAGCCGGGGTCGGCCAGCGAGCCACCGTTGCGGTTCATCGCCGTACGCACCTCCATCGCCGCACGGTTCTTGTTGTCGGTGAGGCACTCGATCAGGAACGCGACACCGTTGGGGCCGTAGCCCTCGTACATGATCGTGCTGTAGTCGGCGCCACCCGCCTCGGCGCCGGAGCCGCGCTTGACCGCACGGTCGATGTTGTCGTTGGGGACCGACGACTTCTTGGCCTTCTGAACGGCGTCGTAGAGCGTCGGGTTGCCAGCCAGGTCGCCGCCACCCATCCGGGCCGCGACCTCGATGTTCTTGATCAGCTTGGCGAACATCTTGCCGCGTCGGGCGTCGACGACGGCCTTCTTGTGCTTGGTCGTCGCCCACTTGGAATGGCCTGACATCAGCGCGTTCCTTCCCTGCTCGCTTCGACGAGGTCGCAGAAGAGGCGGTGGATGCGGGCGTCCTCCCCGACCTCGGGGTGGAACGACGTGGCCATCAACGGCCCCTGCCGGACGGCGACGATCCTACCGACGGCCTCCCCCTGCTCGACGCGGGCCAGCACCTCCACGCCCGGTCCCAAGGACTCGACCCAGGGAGCCCGGATGAACACCGCGTGCACGGGGTCGGCGAGACCGGCGAAGTCGAGGTCGCCCTCGAAGGAGTCGACCTGCCGGCCGAACGCGTTGCGCCGCACCGTGATGTCGAGCCCGCCCAGGGTCTCCTGGCCCACAGTCCCGTCCTCCACGCGCTCGGCGAGCATGATCATGCCGGCGCAGGTCCCGAGCACGGGCATCCCGGCTCCGATCCGCTTCTGCAACGGATCGAACAGCTCGAAGATGCGAGCGAGCTTGGCCATGGTGGTCGACTCCCCGCCCGGAATCACCAGGCCATCGCAGGCCTCGAGCTCCGCAGGCCGGCGTACGGCGTGGTGCGGGACACCGAGACGCTCGAGTGCGGCAAGGTGCTCGCGGACATCGCCCTGGAGCGCCAGGACGCCGATAGTGGGAGTGGGCACGTAAGAAAGTCTATGAGCGGCCCGATGCACTCACGCATCAGGAACGATCCGTTCCTGATACGGACCTACCGTTGGTGCCAAGAGATGACCCCGAACAAGGAGAACTGCCATGGTGGACTACCGCGTCGAGCTGATCATCATGCCGGTCGGTGACGTCGACCGAGCGCGCGCTTTCTACGGCGACACGCTGGGCTGGTCGGTCGACCACGACCAGACCGTCGACGAGAACATCCGCTTCGTCCAGGTCACCCCGCCTGGTTCGGCGTGCTCGATCGCCTTCGGCAAGGGACTCAGTCAGATGGAGCCCGGATCGTTGCAGGCCATCCAGGTCGTGGTGGCGTCGGCCGACGAGGCACTGGCCGATCTCCAGGCCCGTGGCGTCGAGGCACAAGGTGTCGACGACCAGCCTTGGGGCCGCTTCGTGAGCTTCAGCGACCCCGACGGCAACGGCTGGACCGTGCAAGAGCTTCCGGACTGGAGCCAGGGCGCCGAATGACGGCGCACCAACGACCCGGTGGGGTGCCTCCCCCGCGGTGGCACCCCACCGGGACTTGGTGGGTTGATCGCTTTCGCGATGTGAGGCAATCGTGACTGAAAATACGGACAACTACTCCTGTATCGGACAAATACCCTAAATGGGCTATACCAGTCAGGGCTACCAGCCGCGATCGGCAAGCCGATGGGGCGCCGGGAGCTCCTCGACGTTGATGCCGACCATGGCCTCGCCGAGCCCGCGTGACACCTTCGCCACCACGTCCGGATCGTCGAAGAAAGTGGTCGCCTTGACGATCGCCTCGGCTCGCTGGGCCGGGTTGCCCGACTTGAAGATGCCGGAGCCGACGAAGACCCCCTCGGCGCCGAGCTGCATCATCATCGCCGCGTCTGCCGGGGTGGCGATGCCTCCGGCCGTGAAGAGTACGACGGGCAGCTTGCCGTTCTCCGCGACCTCCTTGACCAGCTCGTACGGCGCCTGAAGATCCTTCGCTGCGACGTAGAGCTCGTCGGTCGACAGCGAGCCCAGACGCCGGATCTCCCGGCGGATGGTGCGCATGTGGGTGACAGCGTTCGAGACGTCACCCGTGCCCGCCTCGCCCTTGGAGCGGATCATCGCCGCACCCTCGGTGAGCCGGCGCAGCGCCTCACCCAGGTTGGTGGCACCACAGACGAAGGGCACGGTGAACGCCCACTTGTCGATGTGGTTGGCGTAGTCGGCCGGTGTGAGCACCTCGGACTCGTCGACGTAGTCGACACCGAGGCTCTGGAGAACCTGCGCCTCCGCGAAGTGGCCGATGCGGGCCTTCGCCATCACCGGGATCGAGACGGCCTCGATGATGCCGTCGATCATGTCCGGGTCGCTCATCCGCGAGACGCCACCCTGGGCACGGATGTCGGCCGGCACCCGCTCGAGCGCCATCACAGCGACGGCCCCGGCGTCCTCGGCGATCTTCGCCTGGTCGGCGGTGACGACGTCCATGATCACGCCGCCCTTGAGCATCTCGGCCATGCCGCGCTTGACGCGTGACGTGCCGGTCTCGGGCGAGCTCTGCGGGATCGAGGAAGGGATCGCTGCCATACCGCGATGCTACGTCCGGGCGGGTGTCACGTCGTACCCGGGACCGGTCCCCGAGCGACTCCGGCGGTCAGGGCTCCGGGACGGACTCGAGCGTCTGCTTGCGGACCATCCACATGCGCTGGAGGACGGTGATCGTGATGGCCACGGCGAGCGCCCAGAGTGTCACGTCCAACAGGATCGGGAGGTTCCACCAGTCACTCAACCCGGCTGCGAGCAGGATCGCGACGGTTCGGTCGGCGCGCTCCGCGATCCCGCCCTCCGCCTTGAGTCCGAGCGACTCGGCGCGAGCGCGGGCGTAGGAGGTGACCGCACCCATCACCAGGCAGTAGAGCGCCACGCAGAGATAGAGATAGTCGTCGCCCGGGCCGGCGAAGAACAGCACCAGACCGCCGAAGATGGCGGCGTCACCGATCCGGTCCAGCGTGGAGTCGAAGAAGGCCCCGAACTTCGAGGTACGCCCCATCTTGCGGGCCATCGCGCCGTCGATCAGGTCACTGAAGATGAAGATGGTGATGAACAGGACACCACCGAACAGGTAGCCCTGCGGGAAGAAGATCAGGGCACCCGCCGCGACGCCGGCAGTCCCGACGAGGGTGATGACGTCGGGGCTGATCCCGAGCCTGACGAAGAGGTTGACGAAGGGCGCCAGCATGACGCCCTGCCAGAAGCTCTTGAACCGGTCCAACATGTCGCGAGCACGGTATCGGGTGCGGTCGGGGGTCTTGACATCGACAACGCCAAGGAGCATTCTCCTAACTGTGTTAGTTACTCCTAATCGTGATCGAGTTGCCGAACGTCGTGAGGCAACGCGGCTCGAGATCGTCAACGCAGCCTGGGCTCTCGCCCGTGAGAACGGCCTGGCTTCGCTGACGTTGCGGGATGTCGCCGAACACGTGGGCATGCGCGCTCCGTCCCTCTACTCGCATTTCGACTCCAAGAACGCCATCTACGACGCCATGTTCGGGTCGGCCTGGTCCGAGTACGAGAGCGAGATGAACGATGTCGCGGAGCAACTGCCGGCGGAGCCTCGGGCAGCCGTGCGGCTGATGGCGCGACACTTCTACGACTTCGCCACCGCCGACCTCGCACGGCACCAGCTCATGGATGTGCGGATCCTCCCCGGCTTCGAGCCGAGCGCGGAGGCCTACGCGCCGGCCGTCCGCGTTCTCGAGCATGGCAGGGACCTCCTTCGCGACCGGGGGATCGACTCCCAGGACGACTTCGACCTCTGGATCGCGGTCCTGGCGGGTCTCGTGAACCAGCACCACGCCAACGACCCCGGAGGCACCCGGTATGTCGGGCTCCTCGATCGTGCAGTCGACATGTGGGCCGACGCCGTCGACCTTCCTCCTGAACAAGCCAGCCGACCCTCCCGAAGGAAGGCACGATGACCACCACGTCTCCCCCACCAGCGTCGACGGCCCCGCGACGTCCCATGCTGCGGCGCCCTGAGGCCATGAAGCTCGCCGCCGCGGAGTACGACCGCGCCGTAGGCGCCCTGTCGGCCCTCGCGCCCGATGACTGGTCAAAGCCCACCGACTGTCCCGACTGGGACATCCGTCAGCTCGCCTGCCACCTGGTCGGCATGGCCGCCATGGCCGCCGGCCCTCGCGAGATGGCTCGCCAGCAGAAGCTGGCGAAGGCCGAACAGGCCACGCGTGGCGGCGCCATGGTCGACTCGCTCACCGCCATCCAGGTCAGGGAACGCGAAGACCGGTCGCCGGATGAGCTCGTCGCCGAGGCCCGCCGCGTGGCCCCGCGAGCCGCCCGCGGCCGACGTCTGACACCCGCCTTCATCCGCAGGCGGACCCTCCCGGAGCCCCAGGTGGTCAACGGGGCCGAAGAGCTGTGGACCATCGGCTACATGCTCGACGTGATCCTCACCCGGGATCCCTGGATGCACCGCATCGATCTCGCCCAGGCGACCGGCAAGGAACTCGAGCTGACCAAGGACCACGACGGGGTCATCGTCGACGACGTGGTGCGTGAGTGGGCGACCCGGCACGGGCGTGCCTACAAGCTCGAGCTCACCGGTCCGGCCGGCGGACAGTGGTCATCGGACCTGCCCGGCGAACCCACGGAGTCCATCCGCATGGACGCCATCGAATTCTGCCGCACTGTGTCGGGTCGGGCGACCGGTGCGGGACTGCTCAACACCGAAGTTCCGTTCTGATCCTCAGGAGGCAGTCTCATGGAAGTACATCGCATCAACCAGGACGTCACCGTTCTCGGTGACAGCGCCGAGATTCCCGGGATCGGCCACCTACCCGTGAACGCATTCGTCCTGCACGCCGCGCAACCGGTCGTCGTCGACACCGGCCTCAGCACATCCGACAAGGACTTCGTCGCCGACCTGGCCAAGGCCATCGATCCAGTCGACGTCCGCTGGATCTGGATCACCCACCCCGACCGCGACCACACCGGCGGGCTGTGGGACCTGCTCGACGCAGCACCGAACGCCAAGGTGGTCACCACCTTCATGGGCGTCGGGATCATGTCGACCCAGTGGGAGATGCCGCTGCACCGGATGCAGTTCGTCAACCCCGGCGACTCCCTCGATGTGGGTGACCGAAAGCTCACCGGTCACCGGCCGCCACTGTTCGACAACCCCGCGACCGTGGGCTTCCAGGACAGCAAGACCGGCGCGTTCTTCTCCTCCGACTGCTTCGGTGCGCCCGTGGCCTCAGCCGAGCTCGCCACCGGTGGAGACGCCCGGGCGATCGACGACGACGACCGGCGTACGGCGCAACTGCTGTGGGCAGCCATCGACAGCCCATGGGTGCACTGGGTGGACAAGTCGAAGTACGAGACCAACGTCGCAGCCATCCGGGATCTGGAGCCGTCCGGCATCTTCAGCTCCCACCTGCCGCCCGCGATCGGGCTGAACGACGAGCTGCTGAGCGCGCTGGTCGAGGCGCCGGACGGGCCGGAGTTCGTGGGCCCCGACCAGGCCGCCCTCGAGGCGCTCCTCGCAAGCTTCGAGCCCGCCTGACCGCAAGTCAGGCGGGCTCGGCCAGCTCGGGCCAGCTCAGACCAGCTCGGGCAGCCTCAGGTGCGCGATCGCGAGCTCGAACTCGACGACGTCGGTGATGGCAGCGCCCAAGGCCCTGGCTCCGTCAGCCCGGAGCGCTGCCGCCAGGTCCCGAGTCGCCTCGCAGGCGGCCTGGGACTCGAAGGCCACGGTGCCGCAGCCCCGCCCGGTCATCCGGTCGATGAGCATGCTCACGCTGCAGAAGCCGTCCATGGCTTCCAGGCGCGGGAGCACGTGGGTGCGGTAGCCCTGCATGGCCGTGTCGGTGTCGCCCTGCTCGAGCTGGGACCACGTCACGCGGCACCAGGAACCCTCGGGGGCCTGGTGGTCGCGATGCATCACGCCGACCTCCCACTCCTCGACCCGTGGCTCCCCGCCGAGGATCTCTCCTCCGCGCGACCGTGTTGCCTGCAGACCGGCATCACTGGCCCGCATCGACTCCTCGTCGCGCCAGGCGCTGGTCACGATGCAGTGGCCGGACTCCCGGTTCGCGAGCATCGACAGGCCTGTGCAGCCTGCCATGGCGGTGATCTTCGGCCGCACCTCGTCCCGCACGAAGGCGATCCCCGAGTCGATCTTCTGTGGGTCCCCCATGATGGTGATCGAACGTGCGTGCACGCCGTCCTCCCTCTACCGGGGCGGTGCCCCAGCGGCACCGCCGGTGAGACCCACGCTCCTCCCGCCCTTCGGGCCCGGCAAGGGGCCAGACCGGTTCAAAAGGCGCGGGAATCAGCGCTTCCGGGTGGCAACCGACGTCGATGTCGTTCTTGCGGCGTACCGTCGCAACTACGGAGCCAGTCAGGCTTCCGATCTGGGAGTCCCCATGAGCGACAAGTCGCCGCGCAAGACCATGTCCAAGAAGTCCGGCAAGTCGATCAAGGAGAAGCGCGCCGAGAAGCGCAACGACGCGCAGAACGAGCACGACCGTCTGCACGATCCCAAGAAGAAGTGACCCCGACGCCGCTCAGCTTGGGCGTCATCGGGTCGTCCGCCAAGGAGAACGAGCGCCGGCTCCCCCTGCATCCCGACCACCTGGTGCGCATCCCGCGGGCGCTGCAGCAGCGGATCACACTCGAGCACGGGTACGGCGCCCGCTTCCGGTATTCCGACAGTGAGCTCGCCAACTCGGTGGCCGGGTTCGCCAGCCGCGAAGAGATCCTGGCCGGTTCCGACGTCGTGGTCCTGCCCAAGCCGCAGCACGAGGATGTCGCGTTGATGAGCCCCGGTCAGGTCCTGTGGGGTTGGCCGCACTGCGTCCAGGACCCCGTCATGACTCAGCTCGCCATCGACCGACGCCTGACCATGATCGCCTTCGAGGTGATGAACCACTGGACGGTGGACGGTTCGGTGGGCCTGCACGTGTTCCACAAGAACAACGAGCTCGCCGGCTACTGCTCGGTGCTGCAGGCGCTCGAGCTGACCGGCTCCACCGGGGACTACGGACGACGACTGAGTGCGGTCGTGATCGGGTTCGGCGCCACCGCCCGAGGGGCGGTCACCGCCCTGAACGCGCACGGGGTCCACGACATCGCCGTGCTCACCAACCGGGGCGTGGCCGCCGTCGGGTCCCCGATCCACCGGGTGCTGATCAGGCAGTTCGACCACGACCGCGAACCGCCGTACCTCAGCCACGTGATCACCGACCGCGGGCGGGTGCCGCTGGCGGGGTACCTCGCAGAGAACGACATCGTCGTCAACTGCACGCTCCAGGACACCGACGCCCCATTGACGTTCCTCACGCTGGCCGACCTCCCGGCCTTCCGTCGAGGCAGCCTCATCGTCGACGTGTCCTGCGACGAGGGCATGGGCTTCGAGTGGGCGCGGCCCACGACGTTCGACGAGCCGATGTTCACCGTCGGCGACTCCGTGGACTACTACGGGGTGGACCACAGTCCGTCGTACCTGTGGAACTCGGCGACCTGGGAGAACAGCGAGGCCATCCTGCCGTTCCTGCCCGTCGTGATGGCCGGACCGGACTCGTGGGACGCAAACGAGACGATCCACCGGGCGATAGAGATCCGCGAGGGCCAGGTGATGAACCCGGCGATCCTCAGCTTCCAGGGGCGAGCGGCGGAGCACCCCCACCTCGTCAGCTGACCCGGTCCTCCCAGGCCTCGGCCACGAGCTCGCGCGTCTCGGTGAGCAGCTCTGGCAGCGTCTTGGTGCGGCCGATGATCGGCATGAAGTTCTGGTCACCCAGCCAGCGCGGCACGACGTGCTGGTGGAGATGGGCCGCGATGCCGGCGCCAGCGACCGCGCCCTGGTTCATCCCGACGTTGAAGCCCTGGACGGCCGACACCTTGCGAAGGGTCTGCATCGCCTGCTTGGTGAGGTGACCGATCTCCTCGACCTCCGCGTCGGAGGTCTCGGTGTAGTCGGCGATGTGTCGGTAGGGGCAGATCATCAGGTGCCCCGGTGCGTAGGGAAAGAGGTTGAGGACTACGTACGCCGAGTCGCCCCGGCGTACGACGAGTCCTTCGGTGTCGTCAAGGGACGGGATTCGGCAGAACGGGCACTGTCCCTCGGTGTCGTCCGTGGGCTTGCTCTCCCCGCGGATGTAGGCAATCCGGTGCGGAGTCCAGAGGCGGTCGAGAGCGTCGGGCTCGCCGATGCCGTCCTGGTGCGTCTCGCCGCTCACACCTGCACCCGGGTGGTCACGGCCTCGACAACCCTCCCGATCGCCTCGTCGACCGGTACACCGTTGTCCTGGTGACCGTCGCGGTAGCGGAAGCTCACCGCCCCGGCTTCGACATCGGTGTCCCCGGCGATGACCATGAACGGCACCTTCTGCAGCTGCGCGTTGCGGATTTTCTTCTGCATCCGCTCGTCGGAGTCGTCGACCTCGACCCGCAGCCCCTGGGCACGCAGCTTCTCGGCCACCCCGGCGAGGTAGTCGTTGTGGCGTTCCGCGATCGGGATCCCCACGACCTGCACCGGTGCCAGCCACGGCGGGAAGGCGCCGCCGTAGTGCTCGGTGAGCACGGCGACGAACCGCTCGATCGACCCGAACAGCGCACGGTGGATCATCACCGGCTGCTGACGACTGCCGTCCGAAGCGGCGAACTGCAGGTCGAAGAGCTCAGGCAGGTTGAAGTCCAGCTGGATCGTGGACATCTGCCAGGTGCGCCCGATGGCATCGCGCGCCTGCACCGAGATCTTGGGGCCGTAGAACGCCGCGCCACCCGGGTCGGGCACGAGCTCGAGACCCGAAGCGGTGGCCACCTCCTCCAGAGTCCGGGTCGCCTCCTCCCAGGAGGCGTCGTCGCCGACGAACTTGTCGGGGTTCTTGCTGGAGAGCTCGAGGTAGAAGTCGTCGAGTCCGTAGTCGCGGAGCAGCTCGAGTACGAAGCTGAGCAGGCTGGCGAGCTCGTCCTTCATCTGTTCGCGCGTGCAGTAGATGTGCGCATCGTCCTGGGTGAAGCCACGGGCCCTGGTCATTCCGTGGACGACGCCGGACTTCTCGTAGCGGTAGACGGTGCCGAACTCGAAGAGCCGCAGCGGCAGCTCCCGGTAGGAGCGGCCGCGTGCACGGAAGATCAGGTTGTGCATCGGACAGTTCATCGGCTTGAGGTAGTAGTCGATGTCGTTGTCGAGCTTCATCGGCGGGTACATGCCGTCGGCGTACCAGTCCAGGTGGCCCGACAGCTCGAAGAGCGCTCCCTTGGTGATGTGCGGGGTGTTCACGAACTCGTAGCCGGACTCCACGTGCCGGCGTCGTGAGTAGTCCTCCATCTCCTTGCGGAGTACGCCGCCCTTGGGATGGAAGACCGCGAGCCCGGAGCCGATCTCGTCCGGGAAGCTGAACAGGTCGAGGTCACGGCCGAGCTTGCGGTGGTCGCGCAGCTCGGCCTCCTCGAGGCGATGGAGGTGCTCGTCGAGCGCCTCCTTGTTCTCCCAGGCGGTGCCGTAGATGCGCTGGAGCTGCTTGTTCTTCTCGTTCCCGCGCCAGTACGCCGCGGCGGATCGCATCAGCTTGAACGCGGGGATCCGTTTGGTCGTGGGCAGGTGTGGTCCCCGGCACAGGTCCTTCCAGGCCACTTCGCCCTTGCGGTTCACGTTGTCGTAGATCGTCAGCTCGCCTGCCCCGACCTCGGCGCTGGCACCTTCGGCGGCATCGGCGGCAGATCCCTTGAGCCCGATCAGCTCCAGCTTGTAGGGCTCGTCTGCCAGCTCCTCCCGAGCGTCGTCGTCAGTGATCGGCCGACGCTGGAACCGCTGGTTCTCCTTGACGATCTTGCGCATCCGGGTCTCGATCTTCTCGAGGTCCTCGGGCACGAACGGGATCTCGACGTCGAAGTCGTAGTAGAAACCGTTCTCGACCGGCGGCCCGATCCCGAGCTTCGCCTCCGGGAAGAGCTCCTGGACGGCCTGGGCCATCACGTGTGCGGTCGAGTGCCGCAGGATGTCGCGGCCGTCGGTGCTGTCGATAGCCACCGGCTCGACCTCGTCACCGTCGGCGAGCTCGTGGGCCAGGTCGCGCAGCGCGCCGCCGACGCGCGCGGCGATGACCTCAGGGGTGTCCTGGAAGAGCTCCCACGCCTTGGTGCCCGTCGCCACCGTCCGGTCCTCACGTGCGTCTGGGTGCACGAGGACGACGTTGATCTGGGACACAGGTAGCTCCTGGGGAGTGGTGGGAGTCGAACCCGGCGATCGTATCGACGCCTCGCATTGGCCCGGCAAACGGATAACTGCGTGCGGGCGCTCTGTCTGTTGGGTGGGCGATGTTGGGTTCGAACCAGTGACCTCTTCGGTGCAGACGGCAGAGCCGCGCTACCACTGCGCCCATCGCCCCGCTCGTGCTTGGGGCGCTCTGTCTGTTGGGTGCAGACGGCAGAGCCGCGCTACCACTGCGCCCATCGCCCCGCTCGTGCTTGGGGCGCTCTGTCTGTTGGGTGGGCGATACTGGGTTCGAACCAGTGACCTCTTGGGTGCAGAACGGCAGAGCCGCGCTACCACTGCGCCCATCGCCCCGCTCGTGCTTGGGGCGCTCTGTCTGTTGGGTGGGCGATACTGGGTTCGAACCAGTGACCTCTTGGGTGCAGACGGCAGAGCCGCGCTACCACTGCGCCCATCGCCCCGCTCGTGCTTGGGGCGCTCTGTCTGTTGGGTGGGCGATACTGGGTTCGAACCAGTGACCTCTTCGGTGTGAACGAAGCGCGCTACCACTGCGCCAATCGCCCCGGGTTGTGCTCGGGTTCGCCGGCCCGGATGGGTCCGGACGATGCGCGGGAAACCTTAGCGCAGCGACCGGTCCGGTCCGAATCCGGCTGCGGTCCATGCGTGCCCCGATCGAGGCCTCCTCGCCATACCTCGCACCTGGTCCGCAGTCACATCCCAGCCTCTACCTGACTAGACCAATGACACGCCAAAATAGACCAGTGGCTCAGGAAATGTAGACCACTCAGGGGATTAAACGGACATTTAGGAACTTCCTCTATCACACAGCGAGAACCGTGCGCAGAATCAACCCATCGCGTGGAGGGCGCGAAGGGATCTCTGGAGGGAAATCCCGGACATACAAGGGGAGTAACCGATGAAGCAGACGAAGACCGCTCAGGTCGTCACCGAGAACGTCGAACTCGAGTTCGTGGACCCGCAGGGTGAAGCAACCTCGATCGATGCCGACTTGGTCTTTGACCCGGCCGACCCGTACGCCGTGACGATGGTGTTCCGCACCGGCGTGCAGGAAGTCCTCTGGACTTTCGGCCGGGAACTGCTCGTCGAAGGACTCTACGAGCCCAGCGGCGACGGCGACGTGCACGTCTGGCCCTGCCTCAGCTCCAACGGCAGCGCCGTCGTGATCATCGAACTGTGCTCCCCCGACGGTGAGCTCCTCGTCCAGGCCGGCTCGCGCAGCGTCACCACCTTCGTGAACTCGATGATGGAGTCGGTGCCGGACGGCCAGGAGAGCGCCTTCGTCGACTTCGACGACGAGCTCGCCCAGCTTCTCGCCAGCTGACCTTCAGCGCTCGGACCTGAGTCCGTCGGCCCTCACGGGTCCACGTCCTCTGCCTCCCGGGTGGCCCATAGCTCCATGAGCTTGCGGGTGACTGGGCCAGGGGCTTCGAGGTCACGATCGTTCCAGCGATGCACCGCCTGCACGTCACGTGTGGTGGACATCAGGAAGATCTCCTCGGCCGAGTCGACTACCTCGATCGGCTCGTCGATCTGCACGACGTCGTACCACTCGAGGAGCAGGGCCCTGGTCACCCCCGCCAGGCACCCTGCTTCGAGGGTGGGCGTCCGGACCTCTCCGTCGACGACGTAGCCCACGTTGGAGCCCGTCCCCTCACACAGGTGGCCCGCCAGGTTCGCGAACACCGCCTCGCTCGCCCCATGTTTCGCGGCCTCGGCAAGGGCCACCACGTTCTCGGCGTACGACGTGGACTTGACGCCGGCCAGCGCCCCCCGTTCGTTGCGCGGCCAGGGCACCGTGACGGCCGCGGTCGTCGTAGCTGCCGGATCCATCGGGGCGGCGACCACCACGGTCGTCGGTGTCGCGTCTCCCCTTCCGGATCCCAGCGGCGACGGTCCGCCGGTATAGGTGATCCGGATGCGCCCCAGTGCAAGAGGTTCCTGGTCGAGCACCTCGGTGACAGCACGACGCAGCTGCTCGAGGTCGGGTCCCGGAAGTCCGAGCGAGCCGGCCGATCGCGCAAGCCTCTCGAGGTGGCGCGTGAGTGCGAACGGTTGGCCGTCCACCACCTTGATCGCCTCGAAGACCCCGTCGCCGACAGTGAGACCGTGATCGGTCACGACAATGGCCGGCGACAGCGGATCGGTGAGCATCTGGCCGTTGACCCAAGCGTGCATGCCAACGACATTAACGGGCGTGGTCGAGGGGTCAGCGGTGCCCGCCGCGCACGGGTAGGCCCAAGTTTGTGCCACCGGGCACTTCGGCTATGGTTTCCTTCGCAGCCGCGGGGGAACCGGCGGTAGCAGGCGGACGTAGCTCAGTTGGTAGAGCGCAACCTTGCCAAGGTTGAGGTCGCGAGTTCGAGCCTCGTCGTCCGCTCGGAGAGAAGCCGAAGCCTCCGCGGTGGGTTGGCCGAGAGGCGAGGCAACGGACTGCAAATCCGTCAACACGGGTTCGAATCCCGTACCCACCTCGAACTACATATGAGCACCACCCTGGGGCGATTGGCGCAGCGGTAGCGCGCTTCCCTGACACGGAAGAGGTCACTGGTTCAAACCCAGTATCGCCCACGAGAAACACAGGCGCTGCGGTAGCGCGGCTCTGCCGCTTGCACGGAAGAGGTCACTGGTTCAAACCCAGTATCGCCCACGAGAAACACAGGCGCTGCGGTAGCGCGGCTCTGCCGCTTGCACGGAAGAGGTCACTGGTTCAAACCCAGTATCGCCCACGAGAAACACAGGCGCTGCGGTAGCGCGGCTCTGCCGCTTGCACGGAAGAGGTCACTGGTTCAAACCCAGTATCGCCCACGAGAAACACAGGCGCTGCGGTAGCGCGGCTCTGCCGCTTGCACGGAAGAGGTCACTGGTTCAAACCCAGTATCGCCCACGAGAAACACAGGCGCTGCGGTAGCGCGGCTCTGCCGCTTGCACGGAAGAGGTCACTGGTTCAAACCCAGAATCGCCCACGAGAGACAACCCAGAGAGGCCCCGTTTCGGGTCTCTTTCCATGTTGGCCCCCGAAGCCACTCTCGCGCGTACGGCGAATCCGTGCTGCTCTACGCCTCCTCCGATTCCGCCGCCCAAGCCGTCGTCCGCGCGTTCAAGGCTCGGAACATCGAGGCGGCCGGGGCCAAGCCGCGCAGCGGTACCTACTCCGTCTCGATCAGGGTGCCGTCCCAGCGCGAGCCAGAGGCCTGGGACATCGCCAAGACGATTGATCCGACGATCCGCGCGGAGTGAGTACGCCGCTCAGTGCCCGGACGAACGGTCCATGGCGCGGGACGGCGGCCATCGACTTGGACCCCCCGTAGAAATCCGTGGTTGACTGGTGACCTGCCCCGGACCCCGGTACCGCGCACATACTCGCGAAAACCGCGGAGACCGGGGTTTCTCATGTCATCTGACGTCGACAACATCATCGAGTTGCTCGGCCCGCGGGAGGTCATCGGGCAAGCGCTCGCGTTGCTGATGGCCAGCTACGACGTCAACAGGGACACCGCATTCGAGATGCTGGTCGAGGGTTCGTCCGGCTCCCACCTGAAGGTGCGCGAGTTCGCGGCCACGATCGTCCAGCCGCGAGCAGGCGAGTAGCGCCGGCCCCAAGACGGCCGCCCGCGCGCACCATCCCCCACGGGCGCGGGCGGCCTTTCCACCCGACCGCCCAAGAAATTTTGCAGCAATTCCGGCCCGTGGACGCGATGGCGGGCTTAGCGTTGAGCGTTCCCGACGTTAGTTGCCCACATGCCCATGACTAGCTCGCCCATGCCTGATGCCAGCCCGATCAGTGTCGTCGTTGTCGACGACCACGAGGACCTGCGCGATCTCCTGCGCCTGTCGCTCGAGCGTGCCGCCGCGTTCCGCGTCGTGGCCGAGGCCGCAGACGGCGAACAGGGCGTCGCCGCGGTCCAGGCTTCCCAGC
Organism: uncultured Actinomycetota bacterium; assembly: GCA_963742785.1. Taxonomy (GTDB): domain Bacteria; phylum Actinomycetota; class Actinomycetes; order Propionibacteriales; family Nocardioidaceae; genus Marmoricola. The sequence goes on along the minus strand of CAVUNI010000004.1, from coordinate 1,759,556 downwards.
CCGACGTCGTGCTGCTGGACATTGCGATGCCCGTCATGGACGGCTTGCAGGCACTGCCCCTGATCCGTGAGGCCTGCCCCACCGCCGTCGTGGTGATGCTCTCCGCCTTCGGCGACTCGAGCGGGATGCCACAGAAGGCCATGGACCTGGGGGCCAACGGCTACATCCAGAAGGGCGGGCGCGTCCAGGCTGTGCCGGAGCAGCTCCGCGTGATCGTCGGGTCAGTGACCGCCGAGCGAACCGCGCGACGTGCCCGAGACAGCGCCACGCCCTCTAGTTCGACTCCCACAAGCTGACTTCCTGACCTCAGCGCGGCTCCGGTTCGGACTCCGGTTCGGGGTCCGGCAGCGGCGGCGTCTCCTTCGGCACCTCACCTGGGTGGGGCGCAAGTGGGGATGTGCTCATGGATGGCCGGTACCCCGAATCCGTGGGTTCCACCGTCAGCCCGGATGCCCCGGAACCGAGATGTCCTGATCACCGACTGGGGCGGCGATCAGGACTCACAGGACTCAACGACCGTCGAGGTCGCGGGACACGGTGCGTTATGCGCACTAGACCGGAGAATCCGACTGTTCGCGCTGTTCGTGCTCTTGAGTCATGATTTGTCTGCTCCCGCAGGTGACCCGAGACGCCTTTGGGGAGCGGGGCCGCCCATTGACCGTGCCCAGGTCAGTGGGCGGCCTTCCCGTTCCAGCTGAGCCGCGACGACACGCCGGTCTCAACTAGACCGCGAAGCTGCGTCAGTCGCGCCGGGACCCACGTCTGCCGCATGATTTGTCCCAGCTTCGGAGGTAACCCGAGGCGCCTCCGGAGCCTGGGCCGCCCGCCGATCCTCTGGGTCGCGCCGGGCGGCTTTCCACATTCACCCCGGCGCCCTGCAGAGGGTGTCGGCAGAGGGGGTTCAGTCCAGCGCACGGCCGGCTGGGCGGCATACGCCGCTGGCGCTCTCGCTTACCCCCCGCGGGGCGCCAGCGGTCCCTGTGATCTGTGCGTTCGCGGGACAGGCCGATTCGGCTGTGGTGTGGTGTGCCAGAACCCGGACTGCACAAGGGCGTCTGGTGTCTTGGGATGGAGAATCCGTGCGCAGAACAATCATTCCTGCCCTGGCGGCAGGACTCATGGTGCTGATGACCCCGACGGCCCAGGCGGTCACTCGCGACCTCGTCGACCCGACTGGCGACGTCATGACCGCGACGGTGAACGACGAAGGCGACGTGTCCAACTACCACCGCGAAGGCGGGGCAGAGGGTGACATCACCTTCGCGCGGATCCAGCACACCGCGACCCAGGTCGTCGTCTACATGCGCTACCGGCAGCTCACGGTCCCTCGCCAGTACGCCGGCTACGTCTACACGATCCAGGGCAACAACAAGTCGGCAGCGGACGTCCAGATCATGACTCGCCATGGCAAGCCCCAGGGCGACGCCTTCGCCTTCGGTGAACGGGGCTTGTGCCGGCTGTCCTACCGCATCAATTACGCGGCCGACTCGGTCTCGATGCGGATCCCGCGCAGTTGCCTGAACTCACCGAAGTACGTGCGCCTGACACACATCAGCTACCACGAGCGCATCAACCCCTCCTCGGACAAGGTGTTCTACGACAGCCCGTCGCGGGACGGCGGCACCGTCAACCAGGTGTCGAACTCGGTCACCCCGTGGGTGGTCACAGGCTGACCCGAAGACGTCACAGCGAGGCCCGGTCACCCCAGTGGTGGTCGGGGCTTCGGGTATCAGGACACAAGACGCACACGTCCGAAATAGAATGGTTTATCCTGATTCTGAAATCGTAAGACACGAGCACTCGGGCGTGATGAAGTGTGCCCCGAATCCCGGACCGCTCTCGGCTGCCCGGTGTCTTGGATGGAGAACCCGTGCGTCGAACGCTCATCACTGCCCTGGTGGCCGGACTCATCGTGCTGATGGCCCCGCACGCCAACGCCGACACCCGCGACCTCGTCGATCCCTCGCGGGATGTCATGACCCTGACGCTGGACGACGACTGGAACGAGACGTACCACCGCGACGGTGGCGCAGAGGGTGACATCGTCTTCGCGCGGATCCAGCACACGGCGACGCAGGTCGTGATGTACATGCGTTACCGGCAGCTCTCGGTCCCACGGCAGTACGCCAGCTTCCAGTACACGGTCGAGGGCAACAACCACCAAGCGGCGTTCTTCAGCCTCGAGACCCGTCACGCCCGGCCCCAGGGCCAGGCGTTCAGTGGCAGCACCAATGGGCGCCGGTGCGCCGTCTCACACCACATCAACTACGCCGCCGACTCCGTCTCGGTGCGGATCGCGCGAGGCTGCCTGAAGTCGCCGAAGTACATCCGCCTTTCGCACCTCAGCTACCGACTCCGCGAGGGCGACTCCGCGCTCAAGATCCTCTACGACGCCCCGACCCGCGACGGCGGCACCCTCAACCAGGTGTCCAACTCGGTCACTCCCTGGGTCGTCACTGGCTGAGCACAGCCCCAACGTCAGCGGCGAAGCCCCGGTCACTTACGCAGTCACCGGGGCTTCCTGCTGCCCAACGGCGATCCGCCGTGCTGGTCCCACCTGTAGGAGCCCGTTTCGTCCGCATGGTGGTCACCATAAGTGGATTAATCAGGACAACGCGCCCACGGAACCTCCCCGGTCCGTGACAACGCTCCCCAGACGTCGTTTCGTGGTGGTAGACGATTTTGGGGGACGAATGCGTGACATGCGAGACCAGCCCGCCGGCTGGTACCGAGACCCGGTAAGGCCCAACCTGCACCGCTACTGGACCGGCGAGAGCTGGGCCCCCCGGGTGGGTGAAGAGCTGGCGCGCCTGCGCAGCGTCGAAGAGTGCTATGCCGGCGAGGCCGGCTGAGCGAGCGGCCTCAGGTCGCGTCCGACCGCGTGGTCTGTCGCGGCAGGGACATCAGTCGTTCGCCGTAGGCCGCGTGCCGACCACCGGCGTCATGACCGGGCTCGAGTCCGCGCCGGGCGATGTACTCGTGCTCTGTCATCACCGTGCAGGCGATCGACTCGGCGCCAGTCGCGGCGCGGGCGACCGCAGCCGCCTTCGTGCACGCGTGGGCCAGGCCGGTCGCCATGAAACTCATCTGGACCTCGGCCCAACCACGCGGTGACGTGCCGATGGCGGGTCGGTAGTCGGCCAGCTGCCTCATGGCCTCGTCGAGATCGACCTCATGCCGGGTGGCCACCTCGACAACCGCGACGTACATCGTCCGCATCTCGCGCTCCTTTTCGTCCGGCCAAGCGTCGTTGGCCGTCGTTTCGACCGCGACCATCGTGAATCACGGGGCACAGTTGGGGCAAAACATCGACGTCTACGCGGCCCGGGTGAACTAGACCAAGACGGCACATCACGTAACCGCCCGCGCGAGGGTCGCGTTGGTCCGGGCTCTCACGCGTCTAGGAGGGTGCCGTGCTGCGGCGACGTCCGCGGTTGCGCAGCACCATGCCGACGACCACGTGGAGGACGCCGACGAGGACGACGAGTACCCCGGCCGCCGGCGCGGCGAGCGCCACGAGGAGTCCGACCACCGCCAGTACTCCACCGACGGTGAAGAACGCCACGTAGGCGGGGATGGTCATCGCATTCCTCCGGGCAGGTGCAGGCGAACCTCAGTCGACGGAGACAGCTTCGGCACCCTGCGCTTCCTTGATCTCACGGAAGTTCCGGTAGCTGTAGACGAGCAGTACCCCGGCCACGATGCCGGAGAAGATCAAGGTGCACCCGGTGCCCCAGCCGCCGAAGAGCCACCACTTGTCGTCGATGGGCCACCACGACGGGGCCGGCGGGTGGACGATCCAGAACACGCCGAAGCCGATCAGCCAGGCGACGCCCACCGTCGAGAGCGCGATCCGCGGCCAGCTCTTCACGCTGTCGGCGGCGCCGCGAAGGGCGGCCTTCTTGACCGGCTCGAGGCGGCGTTCGGCCCACTCGTACTGCGTCGCGAGCAGCGCCACGGCGCCGAATGTGATCAACAGACCCGGGCCTGGCAAGGGCATGGCTGCGATGCCGATGACCAGCAGGATCCATCCCGCCGTCACCACCGCGACCCGCTTGGCAGCCTGCTTCACGTGGTCAGCCTACGAGGAGGTGTGAAGCGGGTCACGTGGACAGCTCAGGCCTCGTCGGCGCTGGCGTCCTCGTTGTGGGTGCCCGGCCGGGGCGCCCAGGGCAGCTCCTTGGCCGGGCGTACGACGATCAGCTCGTCGCCGCGGGCCAGCAGGGTGACCGTCGGATCGAAGTAGCGGTAGACCTTCTCGTCGCGGATGACCGCGATCACCTGGTCGGGCAACGACTGCGGCGCCTTGCCGACCTCGCTGACCAGCAGGTCGCGCTGGGCGACCTCCAGTCCCTCCCCGTGGGTCAGCAGGTCCTCCATCACCGAGCCGAGGTTGGGCGAGAAGGAGGCTAGCCCGAGCAGGCGGCCGACGGCCTCGGAGGAGGTGATGACCGAGTCGGCGCCGCTCTGCCGGACCAGCTGCACGTTGTCCTGCTCGCGAACCGCAGCCACGATGTAGGCGTCGGGGTTGAGCTGTCGCACCGTCAACGTGGAAAGCACGGTGGTGTCGTCGCGGGCGGTGGTGATGATCACTTGCTGCGCGCGGTCCACGCCTGCGCGGCGGAGCACCTCGCGCCGGGTCGCGTCGCCCTGGACGACGGCCAGGCCATCGGCGTGAGCCTCCTCCTGGGCTATCGAGCCCGGATCGACCACGACGACGGAGTCCCGCGACGTGCCGTTGTTGACCAGGGTGTCGACGGCGCTGCGTCCCTTCGTGCCGTAGCCGATGATGACGACGTGCTTGTCCATGTGCTTCCTCCATCGGGCAACCCGGAACATCTCTCGCCCCTGTGAGGCGAGTACTTCGAGCGTCGTACCGATCAGCAGCACCAGGAACGCGATGCGTAACGGCGTGATGACGAACGCGTTGATGAGTCGGGCACCGGGCGTGACAGGGGCAATGTCGCCGTAGCCGGTCGTGCTCAGCGTGACCGTCGTGTAGTAGATCGAGTCGATCAGGTTGACGGTGTAGTCGTGTTCCGGGTCGGTCTGGTCGATGTAGCCGTCCCGGTCGAAGTACACGAGCAGCACCGTGAAGGTCAGGATCCCGATGGCCATCGCGAGTCGCAGCAACAGCTGTCGCCAGGGCGACCGGTGCGGAACAGGGAGCTTCAGCAGGCCGGTCTGGCCACGGGCAGTCTCGTCGTCGGCCACCGCGGGCTCTAGTCGACCACGTCGCCATAGATGACGACTTGTTGCTGGGTCTTGCCGCCGGCTTCACCGGAGGTGCGCACGGAGACGAAGCGGAAGTCGTCGCCCTTGGCCGGGAGAGCTGAGTTGGGGGTACGGCGCAGGGTGCCGCAGAGGTGGCCGGAGGAGTCGACCCCCTCCTGGTCCTTGACGGCGTCACCCTGAAGGCACAGCTTCGCGCTGCCCGGATCGAAGCTGACGACGGTGGCGGTGGTGCGTTGGGGAGTGTCGGGTCCGACGACGGAGCCGACGAGGTAGCCGGCGACGAGGCACAAGGCGCCGCCGGCCAGGAAGACGGGGGTCGGCAGGGTCACGTTTCCCACGGGTGAAGCATGGCACGCGGGTGCAGCGTGCCACGGGAGCGACCCTCAGGGTCGAGGGCGCATCGGCAGGACGGTGGCGAGCGTCTCCTTCGGCGGTCGCGACAGGGCGCGTTCGACGGTCACAGGTCCGTCGCACCAACGACGAACGGTGACCCACTCCCCCGGCTCAGGCACCCGGGTCCGATCGCGCGCGATCTGTCCGAGCATGCGGGCGCCGTACGACGCGCGTACCGGCCCGACGTCGGTGAGGACGACGAGAACCCCGATCTCGCAGATGAGCACGCAGCCGACTTCTTCCTCGTGACGAGGAACGCGCACCGCGGTCAAGGAACGGCCTCCATGACGGCAATCTACGTCGCACCGGGCCCCCCTGCACCGGAATATCGCGCCGTGAGAGCCGAGGCGGCCTCAGGCGCTCGGTTTCTTGCCCGTGGCCGGCCCGGGGGGCGGCGACTCCTCCGCGGCCGGATCGTTGGCCTCCGCGGACCGTTCCTCCTTCGAGGCGGCGCTCTCCAGCGATGAGCGCCAGGGCAGCACGTTCTCGAGCTTGAGCCGCTTGAGTCGCTCCAGACGTGCGGAGGTGAGCTCCTTCTGTGGCCAGATCTGGTCGAACGAGGCGTTCAGGGCCGCGCCGATCAGGACCGCGATCGAGAGCAGGTAGAGCCACAGCAGCACCGCGATCGGGGCGGCGAGTGGCCCGTAGATCGAGGTGGACCCCTTCGCCGTACCGACCAGGATCAGGCGCAGCAGCGCCGACCCGAACACCCAGCAGAACATCGTGAACACTGCGCCCGGCAGGTTGTAGCGCCAGCGAGTCCGCACCGGCACAGACACGTGGTAGAGCGTCGCGAGGAACAGGATGCCGAGCACCAGCACAGTGGGCCAGTACAGCTGGTTCAGGATTTCGAACCGTTCGGGTATCCACTTGGCGATCAGCGTCGGGCCTGCGAGCACGAGCGGGATGGTGACGACGCCGGTGATCATCCCGAGCACGTAGAGGAAGAACGACAGCGCGCGGGTCTGGACGATCCCGCGGTGTCCGCCGAGGCCGTACATGATCGTGATGGTGTCGACGAAGACGTTGAGTGCCCGCGACCCCGACCACAGAGCCAGGATGAAGCCGATCGAGACGACGTCGTAGCGACCACCACCCTGGAGCACCTGGTTGAGGGTCGGCTTGATGATGCTGTTGACCGTCTGGGGGGTCAGCGCCTGGCCGGCGAGGGACAGCACGGTGTCGCGGACCTCGTTGATCTGGCTGTCGCTGAACTGGGCGAAGATGTAGCCGATCGAACCCGCGAGGGCGAAGATCAGCGGCGGCAGGGAGAGCACCGCGAAGAAGGCTGCCTCGGCGGCCAGGCCGGTGACCCGGTTGCGCATACAGGTGCCCACCGTGGACACGACGAGCCGCCACACAGTGCTCCGGACGGTGTCCCATGAAAGCGTCCGCGCGCGTGGCCGCGAACTGCTTTCGGCTGCCATGACAACTACGGTAAGGCCATGACGATCGACAACCGGGTAGCCCGCAACCAGGCTCCCCCGCTCGTGGGGCACAACACCGTCACCTCCGATGCCGCGTTGGTCGAGGCAGTCGAGCGTCATGGCTCGGCCGACACGCTCGCCTCACTCATGGACCTCGGCACCGAAGCCGGCTCCGCGGAGGCGCGCGAGCAGGGGATGCTCGCGAACGAGTTCCACCCCGAGCTGGTGCCGTTCGACCGTTACGGGAACCGCATCGACGAGGTGCGCTTCCACCCCTCGTGGCACTGGCTGATGGAACGCGCAGTCGGCCACGGGTTGCAGGCCGCACCCTGGGAGTCCGAGGACCCGCATGCCCACGTACGCCGCGCGGCCGGCTTCTTCGCCTGGCAGACCGAGCCCGGTCACGGCTGCCCGATCTCCATGACGTACGCCGCCATCCCGGCCCTGCGCGTCGACGACGCCATCGCCAAGGAGTGGACGCCCAAGCTGGCCGCTCGGTCCTACGACCCGGGCCTCCGCCCGCTCGCAGAGAAGTCCGGCGCCCTCGCCGGGATGGGCATGACGGAGAAGCAGGGTGGCTCCGACGTCCGCGCCAACGAGACCGAGGCGCGACCGACATCGGTGGACGGCGAGTACACCCTGCACGGCCACAAGTGGTTCACCTCCGCCCCGATGAACGACGTGTTTTTGGTGCTCGCCCAGGCACCCGGCGGCATGAGCTGCTTCCTGGTGCCACGGGTGCTCCCGTCCGGCGAGCGCAACCGGCTGGACGTCGTACGGCTGAAGGACAAGCTCGGCAACCGCTCCAACGCCTCGTCGGAGCTCGAGTTCGACGGCACCTGGGCCCAGCGTCTCGGCGACGAGGGACGGGGCGTGCGCACGATCATCGAGATGGTCGCAGCCACTCGGCTCGACTGTGTGCTCGGCTCGTCGGCGTTGATGCGGAGTGCGCTCGCGGAGGCGTCATGGCACGTTGCCCACCGCTCGGCGTTCGGAGGGCTGCTCGCGGACAAGCCATTGATGCAGAACGTGATCGCAGACCTGGCCGTGGAGTCGGAGGCTGCGACGGCGTTGGCGATCCGGCTCGCCGCCGCCGTCGACAACCGGACCGACCCGCACGAGGCGGCGTTCCGACGGATCGCACTGCCTCTGGCGAAGTTCTGGGTCTGCAAGCGCACGCCGATGATGGTCGCCGAAGCGCTGGAGTGCCTCGGTGGCAACGGCTACGTCGAGGAGTCCGGCATGCCTCTGCTGTTCCGTGAGTCGCCGCTCAACTCCATCTGGGAAGGGTCGGGCAACGTCAACGCACTCGACGTCCTGCGGGCACTCGGCCGCGAGCCGGAGGTGCTGGAGGCCTGGCTGACCGAGGTCGGCCTCGCCCAGGGCGAGAACCCGTGGCTCGACCGCGCGATCGAGGGCGTGCTGTCGATGCTCGCCGACACCACCACGCTCGAGGTCTCCGCGAGGCGCCTCGCCGGCCAGATGGCGGCCTGCCTCCAGGCCTCACTGCTCGTGCGCTTCGCTCCCCCGGGCATCGCCGACGCCTTCTGCGCGACTCGGCTCGGTGGCGACTACAACGGGACGCTCGGGACGCTCCCTCCCGGGACAGACCTGAAGGCAATCGTCGATCGGACGACGCCGGTCGTCTGAGCGCGCGGGACGTCATACGAGTTGGCTGCTATGACGACCTGTTCGTATGACGTCCGGACGTCGGCTTGTGTGGTTGATCCGCGTCACCACGTGCAGCCGATCAACCACACAAGCGACTTCGCGTCGTACGACTAGACATGTGGCGCTACATGCGACTGCGAGATCGTGAAGGGCGCAAACTGGTCGAGGGATTCATGTACCTAGTGCGTGTTCCAACCCTCGACAAGTACAGGTTTCACCGGTCAGCCGGGGAAACCGGCAACCTCACCCCAGGGCGGCGGAGACGACCTCCCGGGCCTCGTCCTGGACGAGCTGGAGGTGGTCGGCTCCCTTGAACGACTCGGCGTAGATCTTGTAGACGTCCTCGGTCCCGGAGGGGCGGGCGGCGAACCAGGCCGACTCGGTGGTGACCTTGAGCCCGCCGATGGCGGCGCCGTTGCCGGGGGCCTTGGTCAGCTTGGCGGTGATCTTTTCCCCTGCCAGCTCCGTGGCGGAGACGTCGTCGGGCGAGAGCGCCGCCAGCTTGGCCTTCTGCTCGCGGTTGGCGGCAGCGTCGATGCGGGCGTACGCCGGTTCCCCGTGCCGTGCGACCAGGTCGGCGTAGTGCTCGCTCGGCGATCGCTCCGTTGCCGCGAGGATCTCCGAGGCCAGCAGCGCGAGGATGATGCCGTCCTTGTCGGTGGTCCACGTGCTGCCGTTGCGGCGCAGGAACGACGCCCCGGCGGACTCCTCGCCGCCGAAGCCGAACGAGCCGTCGATCAGGCCGGGCACAAACCACTTGAACCCGACCGGCACCTCGACCATCGGCTTGTCCAGCGACGCCGCGACCCGGTCGATCATCGACGAGGACACGAGCGTCTTGCCGATCTGCGCCGACTCGGGCCAGTCGGGACGTGCGCCGCCGAAGAGGTAGCCGATGGCGACGGCCAGGAAGTGGTTCGGGTTCATCAGTCCCGCGTCCGGCGTGACGATGCCGTGCCGGTCGGAGTCGGCGTCGTTGCCGGTCGCGATCTGGTAGTCGTCCTTGCGGCTGATCAGCGAAGCCATCGCGGAGGGCGATGAGCAGTCCATCCGGATCTTGCCGTCCCAGTCGAGCGTCATGAACCGCCAGGTCGGGTCGACCAGCGGGTTCACGACGGTCAGGTCGAGGCCCAGCCGATCGGCGATCTCTCCCCAGTAGCCGACACTCGCGCCACCCAGCGGGTCTGCCCCGATGCGGATCCCCGCCGATCGGATCTTGTCGATGTCGAGGACGGCCGGCAGGTCGTCGACGTACGTCCCCATGAAGTCGTACGACGATGCCGCGGCTCGGGCTCGCGCGAACGGGATCCGCTTGACCACGGACAGGCCACCCGTGATCAGCTCGTTGGCGCGCTTCGCGATCACGCTCGTCGCATCGGAGTCCGCCGGGCCACCGTGTGGCGGGTTGTACTTGAAGCCGCCATCCATAGGCGGGTTGTGCGACGGAGTCACCACGATCCCGTCGGCCAGGCCCGGGCCCGACTGGAAGTCCTTGCCGCGGTTGGCGCGCAGGATCGCGTGCGACACGGCGGGTGTCGGTGTGTAGCCGTCGCGGTCGTCGACGAGCACGGTGACGTCGTTGGCGACGAGCACCTCCAGCGCCGTCGACCACGCCGGCTCGGAGAGCCCGTGGGTGTCGCGGCCGAGGAAGAGCGGTCCGTCGTACCCCTGGTCACGGCGGTAGTCGCAGATCGCCTGCGTGGTCGCAAGGATGTGGGTCTCGTTGAAGGACGTCTTCAGTGACGTCCCGCGGTGGCCGCTCGTGCCGAAGGCGACCTGCTGGTCGACGTCGTCGGGGTCGGGTACGCCGGTGTAGTACGCCGTCACCAGATGGGGCACGTCCACGAGATCAGACGGCTCGGCCGGCTGACCTGCTCGGGAGTCGTTCACGGCTTCGGGACCTCCTGACCCTTCGCCAGCACCGTCAGGCCCTCGTCGACCACGAAGCCGCGCTCGAGGTCGTCCTCTTCGGACACCCCGATCTCGGCACCGGGCGGGACCACGACGTTCTTGTCGATGATCGCGTTGCGCACGACGGCTCCTGCCCCCACCGTCACGCCAGGCAGCAGCACGGAGTCGGACACCTCGGCACCCTCGTCGACGTAGACGGCAGGCGAGAGCACGGACTTGCTCACGGTGCCGCCGGTGACGACGACGCCCGGCGAGAAGATGGAGTTGAACGTCGAGATCGACTCACCGGCGTGGCCCTCCACCAGCTTGGCCGGCGGATGCGGCCCGTGACTCGTGTAGATCGGCCAGGCATTGTTGTAGAGGTTGAACACAGGGAGCGGAGCCACGAGATCCATGTGGGCCGCATAGTAGGAGCGCATCGTCCCGACGTCGCGCCAGTAGCCGCGGTCGCGCTCGTTGGAGCCGGGAACCTCGTTGTCCTTGTAGTCGTAGACCGCCGACTCGGTGCGATCGACGAACCACGGGACGATGTCGCCGCCCATGTCGTGCTTCGAACGCTCGCGCTGCGCGTCGCGGGTCACGGCGTCGGTCAGCGCAGCCGCGTCAAAGACGTAGTTGCCCATCGAGGCCAGCACCTCGTCCGGCGAGTCCGGCAGGCCCTCCGGGTCCTTCGGCTTCTCGAGGAAGGCGCGGATGCGGTCCGGGGACTTCGGGTCGAGGTCGATCACGCCGAACTGGTCGGCGAGGTCGATCGGCTGCCGGATCGCCGCGACGGTGCAGCCAGCGCCGGACTCGACGTGCGCGTCCACCATGTGCGAGAAGTCCATCCGGTACACGTGGTCAGCGCCAACCACCACGACGATGTCCGGTCGCTCGTCGGTGAGCAGGTTGAGCGACTGGTAGATCGCGTCGGCGCTGCCGAGGTACCACCGCTTGCCGACGCGCTGCTGCGCCGGCACCGGCGTCACGTAGTTGCCCAGCAGCGTCGACATCCGCCAGGTCGTCGTGACGTGGCGGTCGAGGCTGTGTGACTTGTACTGCGTGAGCACGACGACCTTGAGGTAGCCGGAGTTCACGACGTTGGACAGGGCGAAGTCGATCAGCCGGTAGATGCCGCCGAACGGCACAGCGGGCTTCGCCCGGTCGGCGGTGAGCGGCATCAGCCGCTTGCCCTCCCCGCCCGCGAGCACGATCGCCAGGACGTTCTTCCTGCTGGTTGAGCGACTCATGCAACGAACGTAGTGGTGACGGGCGCCACATTGCGAGGCCCTATGTTTGGGTTCATGCGGATCGACGTGCTGAGCAAGGAGTACCCGCCCGAGATCTACGGGGGTGCTGGTGTCCATGTCGCCGAGCTGGTCCGGGCACTGCGCGCCGTGGACGGCGTCGACGCCCGGGTGCACTGCTTTGGCCGCGAACGGGAGGAGGCCGGTACGGCGGGGTACGCCGATCCGGCAGAGCTCGCCAAGGCCAACCCGGCCATTCGTACCCTCGGTGTCGACCTCGAGATGGTCGGAGGCTGCGCCGGCACGGACGTCGTGCACTCGCACACCTGGTACGCCAACATGGCTGGCCACCTGGCGAAGCTGCTCCACGGGGTCCCGCACGTCGTGACGGCACACAGCCTCGAACCGATGCGGCCGTGGAAGGCCGAGCAGCTCGGTGGCGGGTACGCCGTGTCGAGCTGGGCCGAGCGGACGGCGTACGAGGCAGCCGACGCGGTCATCGGCGTGAGCGCTGCCATGAGTGCCGACATCCTGCGCAGCTACCCCGGCATCGATCCGGCCCGGGTGCAGGTCGTGCACAACGGCATCGACACCGAGGACTGGCAACCAGTCGAGAATCCCGACCGGGTGCGCGAGCTCGGCCTCGACCCCGACCGGCCCAGCGTCATCTTCGTCGGCCGGATCACCCGTCAGAAGGGTCTCCCGCTCTTCCTGCGTGCGGCCGCGCAGCTTCCTCCCGACGTCCAGCTGATCCTCTGCGCCGGTGCTCCCGACACCAAGGAGATCGAGTCAGAGGTCCGTGGCCTCGTGGACGGCCTCGCCACCGAGCGCGACGGCGTGGTGTGGATCGCGGAGATGCTGCCCCGCGCGGACGTGGTCGCCCTCCTGACCGCGGCGACGGTGTTCGCGTGCCCGTCCATCTACGAGCCGCTCGGCATCGTCAACCTCGAGGCGATGGCGTGCGAGACGGCGGTCGTCGCCACGGCGACTGGCGGCATTCCGGAGGTGGTCGTCGACGGCGAGACCGGTTGGCTGGTGCCCATCGAGCAGGCGACCGACGGCACCGGCACTCCTCTGGACCCCGAGCGCTACGTCGCCGACCTTGCCGCGGCCCTGGTCGACGCAGTCAGCGACCCTGACCGTGCACGGTTGCGCGGCGTGGCGGGCAGACGGCGCGCCCAGGATCATTTCAGCTGGCCCGCGATCGCCGAGCAGACCCTGGACGTCTACCGCTCCCTGGTGAGCTAGCGCGGCGGTACCCGGACGATCGCGGCCTGCCGGGTCGGCACGATGTCGCGGTCGTACCCGCCTGCCACGAGGATCTCGTCGGAGTCGAGCGGGGTCGCCGTACGGAACGACCTCTCGCCCAGGCGCGGTTCGGGGACGTCGACCAGGGCGTTGGTGCGCGGATCGAAGACCTCCACAGTGTCGGCGCCGGCCACCGCGACGCGCCCGTCCTCGAGCTCGACGACTGCTCCCTCGAGCTTGTACTGCGGGACCAGCAGGGCCGGCCCCTCCGCGACCCGACCGCTCGCGAGGTCGAGGATCTCCGTCGACGCCAGGCGATGTCGACCTTCCACGTCGGTGGCACCGCCGACGACCCACACGCGACCGGGGTCGATGCGGGCAACGCCCATCTTCACGCGAGGCACCTTCAGGTGGGGGCCCGGCGACCACCGCCCGTCGGCAAGCACGTCGGTGGTGGCGAGCCCGATGCTGTCGCGCGTACCGCCGATGAGGACGAGGCGGGCACCTACCGACACCGCCAGGTGTGCGGCTCGCGGGTCGCTCAGGGACGCGCCGCCGTGGAAGGTACGCCGCTCCGGGTCGAAGATCTCCGTCGACGCCAGCGCCCCGTCGAGCTCGTCGAACCCACCGGCCACCAGCACCGTCCCGTCGGGCAGCAGCGTCGCGCTGTGGTCCGCCCGCCCGGTCGCGAGTGGTCCGACGGGAACGAACTCACCCGAGGCTGGGTCGAAGAGCTCGGCGTGCGCGGTGGGCGCGGCGCCCTCGCCCGGGTAGCCGCCGACGAGGAGCACGCGGTCGTCCGCGAGCAGCGTGGCAGTGCCGCTCGCCCTCGCCGTGCCCATGGTGGCCCCGCTCATGAACGCCTGTTTCGCGGGGTCGAACACGTCAGCAGTACGGGACGCGTCGAAGCCACCACAACCGGGCTCGGAGCATCCGCCGGTGAACAGGACGGATCCGTCCGCCAACCTGGTGGCCTGATGCACCGCGCGCGGCGACGTCAACGCCAGCGTCGAGGACTTCGCCGGTCCGGCCGCATCCGGCTGGTCGCGAGAGTCGTCCGTGCTGGTGGACCGGCACCCCAGCGCCAGCAGCGACACGGCTACCGCGATCCCCGCACCGAACCGACCCATGTCCTCAGGCTGACCCTCGTTCCGGTGTCCGGCAACCGGTCCAGCCCCCTTGGAGGGATCTGCGGCGTGGCATGGCCCGCCCCGGCCTCGTTGGCGATGATGGTGCCGACCTCGCGGAGCAACAGCCCATCAGGAGTCGACATGCACGACCGCAGCGCACTCGGACCAGCCGACGTGTCGGACGAGCAGCTCGCCCTGATGGTGGCTGACCTCCTCGGCAGCGACCCCGGCGAGACAGTGGTGCTGGAGTCCCGCACCGAGGAGGTCGACTACGACATCCCGGCCATCACGACAGCTGGACGCCACTGGGTAGAGGGCCGTGCGCGTACGGGCGACACGGAGCGGCCATTCCGAGTGTTCGTGAAGCACGTGCAGTCCTGGGCCCGGCACCCCTTCTTCGCGGAAGTGCCGGAGGAGCTCCGCGCCATGGCTGCGGCCGGCGTCCCCTGGCGGACCGAAGCGCTCGCCTATCGCTCCGACCTGCGCGACCGCCTGCCGGACGGCCTGATCATGCCCAGGGCCATTGGCGTCTTCGACATCGACGACGAGTCCAATGCGGTGTGGCTCGAGGAGGTCCCGGTCGTTGCCGCGGAGTGGGACCTGGCGCGGTACGCCCGCGCCGCACACCTGCTCGGACGCCTGGCAGGGAGCGCACGGGTGGAGCCGCTCCGGGATGTGGGTGAGTTCGGCTGGCTGGTGCAGACCTACTTCGATGGGCGCCTGTCAGCACAGGTGCTCCCGATGCTCCGGGACGAGGGAATCTGGCAGCACCCGCTTGTGGCCGGCGCCTTCGACGCGGAGCTGCGCTCGCGCCTGCTCACGGCGGCCGACCGGGCAGCGGCGTACACCGACGAGCTCTCCGCGATGCCCATCGCCTCGGCCCACGGCGACGCGTGCCCCAACAACCTGCTGGCGCGGGCGAACTCCGACGGCTTCGTGCTGATCGACTACGGCTTCTGGGCCCCCAGCCCGATCGGCTTCGACCTCGGCCAACTGCTGGTGGGCGACGTGCAGGTCGGGAAGCGCCCGGCAGACACACTCCCTGCGGTCGACGAGACCATAGTCCCGGCGTACGTCGACGGACTGCGTGCCGAGGGCTGCGACGTGCCGGCCGACGTCGTACGCCGCTCGCACGCACTCCATCTGTTGATCTTCACGGGACTGTCGACGATGCCCTTCGAGTACCTCGACAGCGCTCCCACGCCAGAGCTGCACCACGTGGCGGCCGAACGGGCGGCGATCGCGCGGTTCAGCCTCGATCTCGTCGACGCGACCGCCTGAGCGTCAGTTCTCCCTGGTGCCGGGCTCGGACCGGTCGACGCCTTCGATGACATTGGTGCGCTCGCCCTCCGAGTGGTCCTCGTCGAGCATCGTTCTCTCGTCGAACGGGTCCTCGCCGGCGAGCACCCGGTCGAGCTGGGGACGGTTGTAGGTGTCCGTCCAGTGCCCGACCAGCACGGTCGCCACTGAGTTGCCCGCGAAGTTCGTCAGGGCGCGGGCCTCGGACATGAACCGGTCGATGCCCACGATGAATCCGACGCCGTCCAGGAGCTCCGGGCGGTGCGAGGCGAGGCCTCCGGCGAGGGTGGCAAGACCAGCGCCGGTCACGCCGGCGGCACCCTTCGAGGCGATGATCATGAACAGCAGCAACGAGATCTGCTCCCCGATCGACAATGGGTCGCCCAGTGCTTCTGCGATGAAGATCGACGCCATCGTCAAATAGATCGCGGTGCCGTCGAGGTTGAAGGAGTAGCCCGTCGGGATCACGATGCCGACGGTGGTGCGGTCCACACCTGCGTGCTCCATCTTCGCGATCACCCGCGGCAGTGCGGACTCCGAGGAGGACGTCGAGAGGATCAGCAGGAACTCTCGGGCGAGGTACTTGAACAGGCTGAGGATGTTCACGCCGGTCGCCAGCTTCAGGAGGGTGCCGAGCACGCCGAAGACGAAGAGGAAGCAGGTGATGTAGAACGCCGCCATCAGGATGGCGAGGCTCTTGATGGCCTCCCATCCGGTCTCGCCGACCACTGCAGCCATGGCGCCGAAGGCGCCGACCGGAGCGGCCCACATGATCATCGCCAGCACGCGGAAGACCAGACGCTGGAGGTAGCCGATCCCCACCAGGATCGGCTCGCCCGCACGTCCCATGGACTGGAGGGCGAAACCGATCAGCAAGGCCACCAGCAGGGTCTGCAGCACATCTCCGGACGTGAGGGAGGAGAACAGGGAGTCCGGCACGATCCCGACGATGAACTCCGTCGTGGAGCCTGACCCCGCGGCTTGCGCGGCACCTTCCTTGGCCACCGAGTCGGAGATGTTCAGGCCTTCTCCGGGGTGGATCAGGTTGCCCACCACCAGACCGATGGCGAGCGCGATCGTCGACATGCCGATGAAGTAGCCGAGGGCCAGGCCGCCGACCTTGCCCACACTGGCGGCACTCCGCACGGAGCCCACGCCGAGAATGATCGTGCAGAAGATGACCGGCTGGATCATCATCCTGATCAGCGCCACAAAGGCGTCACCGATCCACGCCAGTTCCGCCGCGAAGTCAGGAAAGAGGATTCCGACGGCGACGCCCAGCACGACGGCGACGACGACTGCGATGTAGAGGTAGTGCGTGCGGTCTGTGCGCTTCGGTGCGGCGTCGGCCGCCGCGTCGGCTGGAGTAGTCATGCGAAGACCTCTTCGGGTCGTGGCCGCCGTGAGCCTGGCGACAAGGCCGTTCCGGACCCATACATCAAATCGGGTGATCCACGTCACGTCCACCCGAAGCCGTCAATTGGCGGGCGGCAGGCGCTTTCGGTCAGGTGAGCTCGAGACCCGGGTAGAGCGGGTTCTTGTCGAGCATCTCCTGCGCCCGGCCGTGCACGCGGTCCGCGACCCCGTCGGCGAGGTTGTACGTCGCCTTCGACGGCGCCCCGGCCTTGTTGGTGCCGGGTGTCGTGTTCGAGAGCACCTCCACGACCAGGTCAGCGACGGTGTCGAACTCGTCGTGGCCGAAGCCACGGGTGGTGAGTGCCGGCGTACCGAAGCGGATGCCGGAGGTGTACCAGGCCCCGTTGGGGTCGCTGGGCACCGAGTTGCGGTTGGTCACCACCCCCGAGTCGAGCAGCGCCGACTCGGCCTGTCGTCCGGTGAGCCCGTACGCCGACACGTCGAGCAGCACGATGTGGTTGTCGGTACCACCGGTGACCAGCTTCGCGCCTCGCGAGAGGAAGCCGTCGGCCAGGGACTTCGCGTTGTCCGCGATGTTCTGGGCATAGGTCTGGAACGAGGGCTGACGGGCCTCGGCAAGCGCCACCGCCTTCGCGGCCATCACGTGCGACAGCGGGCCACCGAGCACCATCGGGCAGCCGCGGTCGACATCCCCGGCGAACTCCTCCTGGGCGAGCACCAGGCCGCCACGCGGACCGCGCAGGGACTTGTGCGTCGTGGTGGTGGTGACGTGAGCGTGCGGCACGGGGTCCTCGTCACCGGTGAACACCTTGCCGGCCACCAGACCGGCGAAGTGAGCCATGTCGACCATCAGGACCGCGCCGACCTCGTCGGCGATCTCGCGCATCTTGGCGAAGTTCACGCGGCGCGGGTACGCGGAGTACCCGGCCACCAGCACGAGCGGCTTGAACTCGCGGGCCTTCGCTGCCACCACGTCGTAGTCGAGCAGGCCGGTCTCCGGATCGGTGCCGTACTGCTGCTGGTGGAACATCTTGCCGCTGATGTTGGGCCGGAAGCCGTGGGTCAGGTGCCCGCCGGCGTCGAGCGCCATCCCGAGGAGGCGCTGGTTGCCGAACTCGTGCCGCAGCTCCTCCCAGTCGGTCTCGGACAGCTCGTTGACGTTCTTGGCACCGAGCTTCTCCAGGGCCGGCGTCTCCACGCGGTTGGCCAGGATCGACCAGAACGCGACCAGGTTGGCGTCGATGCCGGAGTGCGGCTGCGCGTAGGCGTACGGCGCACCGAACAGCTCGCGGGCGTGCTCCGCGGCGAGCGCCTCGACGGTGTCGACGTTCTGGCAGGCGGCGTAGAAGCGGTGGCCGACCGTGCCCTCGGCGTACTTGTCGCTGAACCAGGTGCCCATGGTCAGCAGCACCGCCGGGGAGGCGTAGTTCTCGGATGCGATCAGCTTGAGGGACGAGCGCTGGTCGGCGAGCTCCTTGCGTGTGGCCTCCGCCACACGCGGCTCCACCGCGGCAATCACCTCCAGCATGGCGTCGTAGGCCGCGGACGCGGTCTTGGCGAGGGTGCCCGAGCCGGATTCCGGGCTGGTTTCCACGCCTGAAGCGGAGGTGTCTGGGGTGGTCGCGTCGCTCATGGGGCCAGACTAGGTGACCCTCTTCCGCCCGGGTCTGGCCGCTGGGCGCCGATCCAAAATATGGACAGCCGTCTCACGACATGAGATTCGAGTTTGTGGAACGGGCGTCCGGAAGATGAGACTCGTACGCATGATCGCTGCTGACACGACTACCTGGCTCGTGGTTCGACGCCACGTGGACCTCGGTCGTACGCGCAGCATGATGTGTCATCGCCGGTTCTGAACCCTTCCCGGATTCACAAGCCTGGCCGCCGCAGCGTCGAAGACAACGCAGTCCGTACGACGCCCCGCCGGCTCCCCGAACACCAGGACACTGACTGATGACTAGCACCTCGACGGCACCGAACGAGGGACGAATCGGCCGTTCCGGACGAGCCCGCCAGAAGCGTGGCGAAGGACAGTGGGCGCTCGGCTACACCGAGCCGCTGAACAAGAACGAGCAGTCCAAGAAGGACGACAACCCGCTCAACGTCCGCGCGCGCATCCTGAACATCTACTCGAAGCGTGGCTTCTCCTCCATCGACCCCGCCGACCTCCGCGGTCGCTTCCGCTGGATGGGGCTCTACACCCAGCGCGCACCCGGCTTCGACGGCGGCAAGACCGCGATGCTCGAGGAGGAGGAGCTCGACGACGAGTTCTTCATGCTCCGGGTGCGCAGCGACGGCGAGCTGCTGGACACCGCCAAGCTCCGGGCCCTGGGCAGCATCGGCACCGACTTCGCTCGCGGCACGGCGGACATCACCGACCGTCAGAACATCCAGTTCCACTGGATCGAGATCGAGAACGTCCCGGAGATCTGGGAGCGACTCGACAACGCCGGCATGACCAGCATCGAGGCCTGCGGCGACTCCCCTCGCCCGTTCCTCGGCTCGCCCGTCGCCGGTGTCGCCGCCGACGAGATCATCGACGCCACGCCGGCGCTCGAGGAGATCAAGCGCCGCTACATCGGCAACCCGGAGTTCTCCAACCTCCCCCGGAAGTTCAAGACCTCCGCCAGCGGGCACCCCAGCCACGACTGCGTGCCGGCCGTCAACGACGTCTCGTTCATCGGCACGGTGCACCCCGACCTCGGCCCCGGCTTCGACCTGTGGGTCGGCGGCGGTCTCTCCACCAACCCGATGCTGGCGCAGAAGCTGGGCGTCTGGATTCCCCTCGCCGAGGTGCCCGACGCCTGGGAGGCCGTCACGTCGGTCTTCCGTGACTACGGCTACCGCCGGTTGCGTTCGCGTGCCCGGCTGAAGTTCCTGGTCGCCGACTGGGGCGTGGAGAAGTTCCGGGAGGTGCTCGAGACCGAGTACCTGGAGAAGAAACTCGTCGACAACCCCTCTCCCGAGCCCACGCCGGGCGGCGACGACCACATCGGCGTACACGCCCAGAAGGACGGCGCCTTCTACATCGGCGCCGCGCCGGTGGCCGGTCGGATCAACGGCGAGACCCTCCTCGGGCTCGGCGACATCGTGGAGCGCTACGGCCTCGCCGGGGCGCGCCTCACGGCCCACCAGAAGGTGGTGCTCCTCGGGGTGGCCCACGACGACATCGAGTCGGTGGTCGGAGACCTGAAGTCGATCGACCTCGACGCACGTCCTTCGAACTGGCGTCGTTCGACAATGGCCTGCACCGGAATCGAGTTCTGCAAGCTCGCGATCGTCGACACCAAGAACCGTGCGATCGACCTGGTCAGCGAGCTGGAGCGCCGCTTCCCTGCGCTGGATACTCCGATCACCATCAACGTCAACGGCTGCCCGAACGCCTGCGCCCGAACCCAGGTAGCCGACATCGGCCTCAAGGGCATGCTCGTGATGGACGACGAGGGCGAGCAGGTCGAGGGCTTCCAGGTCCACCTCGGCGGTGCGCTCGGCCTGAACGCGGGTTTCGGCAAGAAGCTGCGCGCCCACAAGGTGACCAGCGTCGGGCTCGACGACTACATCACCACGATCGTCGGTAACTACCTGGTCGACCGCAGCCCCGGCGAGAGCTTCGCCGAATGGGTGACACAGGCCGACGAGGAGTTGTTGCGCGGCGACAAGGCCCTCACCGGAGGGGCGCCGGTATGAGTGCCCGCGCGGTTCCGTTCCACTGCCCCTACTGCGGTGACGTGGAGCTGCGACCGCACGAGTCCGAAGAGGGCTCGCCCCACGGTGCGTGGGAGTGCCGGTCGTGCCTGCGGGCGTTCAAGCTGTCCATGATCGGTCAGCTGCGTCCCCCGGCAAGTGCACACGCGAAGGGGGACGTCCGATGACCGCCCCCCACACCCTGGCTGCCCGCGCGCGCCGCGGTTCGGAGACCGAGGGAAGCAGCACCGACGAGCTGCGCGCGATCGTCTCCCACGTCGGCGCGGAGCTCGAGCTGGCTCCGGCCGAGGACATCATCGAGTGGGCCGTTGCCACGTTCGGGAAGCGGTTCTGCATCACCTCCTCGATGAGCGACGCCGTGCTCTCGGACATCGCCTCGAAAGTCTCCCCCGGCATCGACGTCGTCTTCCTCGACACCGGCTACCACTTCGCCGAGACGATCGGCACGCGCGATGCCGTCGAGGCGACGATGCCGGTCAACCTGATCAGCCTGACACCGGTCCAGTCGGTCTCCGAGCAGGATGCGACGTACGGCAAGGACCTGTTCAAGCGCGACCCGGACCTGTGCTGCGCGCTGCGCAAGGTGCAGCCTCTCAAGGAGGGCCTCGCAGGGTACGACGCCTGGGCCACCGGCCTTCGCCGAGCCGAGACCCACAACCGGGTGATCGCACCCGTCGTCGGGTGGGACGAGAAGAAGCAGAAGGTGAAGGTGTCCCCGCTGGCCCGCTGGTCGGACGAGGACGTCGAGAAGTACATCGCCGAGAACGGCATCCTCGTCAATCCGCTCCAGTACGACGGCTACCCCTCCATCGGCTGCTGGCCGTGCACCCAGCGCGTCGCACCCGGTGAGGACGCCCGCAGTGGCCGCTGGGTCGGCAGCAACAAGACCGAATGCGGGATCCATCAATGACCTCTCTGGCCCCCATCCCCGCCGAGGACCACGCCAACGACGACGTGGTCCGACGCTCGAGCTCGAAGGGAGACGGATCGACATGACCGCTCCAGCCCTAATCACCCTCGCCCACGGCAGCCGCGACCCACGTTCGGCCGCCACCATCCAGGCACTCGTCGCCGAGACCCGTAAGCTGCGCCCCGACCTGCGTATCGAGCCGGCGTTCCTCGAGCTGTCCCGACCCCGGTTCGAGAAGGTCGTCGACAAGCTGGTCAAGGCGGGCTATGACGAGATCGTCGTCGTACCGCTGCTGCTCAGCGAGGCCTACCACGCCAAGGTCGACGTACCGAACCACGTCGCCGATGCCACCGAGCGCCACCCTGGCCTCCAGATCCGGGTGACGAACATCCTCGGCCTCGAGTCGACGTTCCTCGACGTACTCGACCGTCGGCTGCGCGACGCCTTGCGGATGGCGCGAGTGCGTGAGCTCGACGCCCTCGTGCTGGCCGCCGCCGGATCGTCGGACCCGTTGGCGAACCAGGCCATCGGCCGGCTCGCTCGCGTATGGGGTGCCCGGCACAAGCTGCCTGTCACGGCGGCGTTCGCGTCGACCGCTCCCCCGGCCACCGGTGAGGCAGTCCGCGCCTTCCGCTCAGAGGGGCGTCGGCACGTGGCCGTCGCGTCGATGTTCCTGGCACCGGGCTTCCTGCCCGACCGTGCCGCGGAGCTCGCCCTCGAGGCGGGTGCGGTTGCGGTCTCGGAACCGCTCGGCTCGGACCCGGAGCTCGCCCGCACGATCCTGGCGCGGTACGCCGTCGGGGCCGTCGAGTTGGTGCCTGTCTGACTAGGTATGTCCCATGTGGCGGTGACTCCGCCAACTAGCCCAGGGGCCCCGGACTTCCCAACCTTTTGCGGTCCTCGAAGCGTCTAATGGACAAGGGGTCGGCCGGGCCGACTCACCGGGCGCCAGTCAGGGGGCCGGCATGGCAGTGCGAGATCCACGAGACGTGGCCGCCTTCACCGACTTCGCTGACACTCACGCCGCAGAACTGTTCCGAACCGCCTACCTGGTCGTCGGTGACCACCAGCTGGCGGAGGACCTGGTGCAGGAGGCGCTGGTGAAGACCTACGTCGCGTGGTCGCGCATCCGTGACCACGGCAAGGCCACGAGCTATGCCCGCAAGGCAGTCGTGACCATTGCGATCAGCTGGCGACGGCGCCGGTCCTTCCACGAACGACCGCAACAGGCCCTGCCCGAAACACCGACCGCCGATCCGGTCGACGGCGCCGGGCTCCGCGACGGCTTGTGGCAGGAGCTCGCATTCCTGCCGCCTCGGCAGCGCGCGTCCATCGTGCTTCGCTACTACGAGGACCTCTCGGAGGCCCAGACCGCCGAGCTCATGGGGTGCTCCATCGGGACAGTGAAGAGCCAGGTCTCGGCCGCGCTCACGCGGTTGCGCACCCGGGCGGATGCGGACGTGTTCACGACCGAGGCGGAGGGCAGGACGGTGACGCCATGACGAACTCACTCCGCGACAGCCTCGCCCGGCACGCCCACGCGGTCGAGCCACCTGAGCTCGACGTGCACGCGCTGGTGTCCGTTGGCGAGAAGCGTCTGCGTCGCCGCCGCTTCGGTGCCCTGGCGGGGAGCGTCCTGGCCGTGGCCCTGGCCGTGGGAGTGCCGGCTGTGGTCTGGGACCTCCGTGACGAGCCAAAATCAGTCGAGAAGCCGAGGCCTCCCGAGCCACCCAGGAAGGTCGAAGAGCACGGTATCCGCCCCATCACCTACGGTCAGGAGCAGACCCTGCACCTCGGCAACCGCGAGATCGACACCGGACTCGACTTCCTGTCCGTGGCCGTCACCGACGACGGCGCGGCGCTCACCACGATCGACGGGGGCATCTGGTTCACCGACGGCAGGACCGTGGAACGAATCGGCAGCACCATCGCCTTGCGGGTAAGACCCCGGGCCGTGAGCGGGCCCGCCGGTATGCCACGCGACTGGGTGGTCACCGACACGGGTGGTTCGCTGCTGGCCTGGCTGGCGTACCCAGATCAGCGCCCTGACCACCCAGAGCTGGTGGTCTACGACTCGGGAAGTCGCGTCGTGCTGGACCGTAAGCCGATCGAGGTGCCCGAGGGGGGTTCGGCGACTGTCCTCGCCATTGCCGGTCGAGCGGTCTTCCTGGACGAGGGCGGCTCCCCACTCCGGTACGACGTGGACACCGGAGTGCTCGAACCCGTCGACGAGGCCGAAGTCGCCGCCGCACGCCGCGGAGTCAGCCGCGCCCTGGTCGTCGGCCCCTCGGCCGAGACCGGCGGGCTGCTCCACACGGAAGGACACCCTGGCACCCGCAGCAACTCGGTCGGCAGGCTCACGGTGAACGACTCCGAGCTCGACGAACTCTTCGATCCGCACACTGGCGAGCGGGTCGAACTCCGCGTACCCGCGGGCTATGAATCCGGTCAGATGTGGTTCGTCCAGTGGCTCGATGACACACGATTCACCCTCATCGCCGGCGTCCCCGGCGTCTACGGCAACTGGGCTGGCGGGGCTCCGGTCGGTGACCTGCTCGTCTGCCGGATCACCGAGGGCCGGTGCGACGTCCGGCTCGACAGATCGATCTGGCCGACCGTGTGGACCGCGCCACTCCTGCCAGGCCAGGGTGTCAGCGTGGGCGCCGATGCCGCCATGTCGCGGGCGATGCAATCGGTCCTCGAAGCACGGAAGGGGGGGTGAGGTCGTCCTCACCGCACCAGCGCGATGAGCAGGCGCTCGAGCTCGGCGGCCGGGGCGTCGGTGAGCCCACCGTGCACGGGACTCGGCTGGATCACCGTGCTGCGCGGCGCCCGCAGGAAACCGAACCGCGTCCCGAGGTCCTTAGCCGCGACCGAGCCGGCGGCCGGGTCCGCGTGGCAGACGGCGTCGACGAACTCGAGGCCGTCGCAGACCGCGTCGACGTCGACACCCGGGGCAAGGATGGCGAGCCGCTCCCGCGAGACCTCCCACCGAACGTCGAGGAACTCGTCCCTCTGGCAGTAGAGGACGACTCCGACGTTGACGAACTCCTCACGCTCCACGCGCGGCACGCAGCGCAGCACGACGTACTGGTAGGGCTTCATGCGGCCGCCCTGCCCGGTACCCAGACCCGCGCGCCGTCGAGGCGGGCGCGCAGGAAGGCAACGTACGTCGCCCGCACGTCGTCGAGACTGTCAGCACCCGGGCGCAGCTCGAGCCACTCGTCAGGCACCTTGGCGAGCACCTCCTCGAGCAACGTGTCGTCGATCCGCTCGGCAAGCTCGCCGTCAACGGCAGCAGCTTGGGAGGCGTACCTGCCGAGGACGTGGTCATTGACGTCGAAGGGCTGGGCCGCGAAACGAGCCGGGTCGGTGATGCCACCGCGCCAGGCGTGGTGGAAGTAGAGGGAAGCCCCGTGGTCGATCAGCCACAGGTCACCGTGCCACACGAGCAGGTTGGGATTGCGCCAGCTGCGGTCCACGTTGGCGACGAGCGCGTCCAGCCACAGCGTCCGGGCGGCGACGTCCGGAGCGACCTCGAACGTCGGGTCGTAGCCGAAGGAGCCGGGCAGGAAGTCCACGCCGAGGTTGAGGCCCAGGCTCGCGTTGAGCAGGTCCTGCACCTCCTCGTCCGCCTCGTAGCGCGCGATCGCCTGCTCGAGATCCAGCGCCACCAGCTCCGGCGTACGCAGGTCGAGCCGGCGCGCCAGCTCGCCGACGATCACCTCGGCCACCAGCACGGGGAGTCCCTGGCCCGCGCCACGGAACTTGCAGACGTACGTGCCGAGGTCGTCGGCCTCGACGAGCCCGGGCAGCGACCCGCCCTCCCGCAACGGTGTCACGTAGCGGGTCGCCCGCACCTGCTTCAAGACTTCGTGCCCTCGTTCTCGAGCCGTGCGCGCTGCTCGTCGACGTCGTAGTCCGGCTCCGGCCACTCGAGCTGCATGCCCTGCAGCGCCTCGAGGAGAAGCTGCCCGACGGCCCAGTTGCGGTACCACTTGTGGTCGCCCGGCACGACGTACCACGGCGCCGCATCGGTGTTGCACCGCTCGAGCGCGATCTCGTAGGCCTTCCGGTAGTCGTCCCAGTTGGCCCGCTCGTCGACGTCGGACGGCTTGAACTTCCAGCGCTTCTCGGGCTCGTCGAGCCGGTCGAGCAGGCGTTCGCGCTGCTTCTCGGCTGAGATGTGCAGCATGCACTTGATGATGACCGTGCCCTCGTCGACGAGCTTCTTCTCCCACTCGTTGATGGCGCCGTAGCGTCGCTCGATCTCCTTCTCGTCAGCGAGCTGGTGCACCCGGGCGGCCAGCACGTCCTCGTAGTGCGAACGGTCGAAGACGCCCACCAGACCGGCACCGGGCAGCGCCTTGTCCACGCGCCAGAGGAAGTCGTGGGCCAGCTCATCGTCGGTGGGCCGCTTGAACGACTTCACCGACAAGCCATTGGGGCTCAGCAGCCCGAGCGCGTGGTCGATCACGCCGCCCTTGCCGGAGGTGTCCATGCCCTGCAGCACGACCAGAACCCGCCGACGGCCACCGGTGTAGGCCTGCGCGTACATCCGCTCCTGCAGCTCGGTGAGGTCGGGCCCGAGTTCGCGCAGGGCCTTCTCCGCCTGCTTCTTGGTGCCATCGAACCCCGAGGTGTCAGCCGGGTCGTGGTCGGCGAGCGAGACCGACCCGTGGGTCAGCCGGAGCAGGTCGGTGACGGTGTAACCCATGGGCCGAGTATGTCCTACGGCCTCCCTGTGAAACCCGGGTACGGTCGACACGTGGACCTGCCTGTGATGCCACCCGTGCAGCCGATGCTCGCCAAGTCCGTCAAGGGGATCCCCGACCCGGCGAAGTTCGACGAAGGGCTGTCGTTCGAGCCCAAGTTCGACGGGTTCAGAGCCATTCTCTTCAAGGACGGCGACGAGGTGGAGCTGACCTCGCGCAACACCAAGCCGCTGACCCGCTACTTCCCTGAGATGGTCGAGGCGATCCGGGAGCAGCTGCCGGAGCGCTGCGTTCTCGACGGTGAGCTGTTCGTGGCGATCGGTCCGAGGATGGAGTTCGAGATCCTGCAGGAGCGCATCCATCCAGCCGAGTCGCGCATCAACATGCTCGCTGAGAAGACGCCGGCGTCCTTCGTCGCGTTCGACGCGCTGGCGTTCGGCGACGAGTCGCTGGTGGAGGAGCCGTTCTCGGTCCGACGGGCCAGGTTGGAACATGAGCTAGCCGGGCTGACCGGTCCGACGTACCTCACCCGCACGACGACGGACACCGCGGAGGCGGAGGCCTGGTTCCAGGAGTTCGAGGGCGCCGGTCTCGACGGCGTGGTGGCCAAGCCGATGGGAGCGCCGTACCAGCAGAACGCGCGCACGATGCTCAAGATCAAGCACGAGCGCACGGCCGACGTGGTGCTGGCCGGATACCGGCTGCACAAGACCTCGACTCCTGAGAAGCCACTGCTCGGCTCGCTCCTGCTGGGGCTGTACGCCGAGGGGAAGCTGCAGCACGTCGGGGTGTCGGCCTCGTTCACCGAAGTCCGGCGTGCCGAGCTGATCGAGGAGCTGAAACCCCTGGAGGTCGACATCGCCGACCACCCTTGGGGCGAGTGGCAGGAGTGGGCGATCGCCAACCCCGACCGGGTGCCGGGCACGCAGAGCCGCTGGAGCGCCGGCAAGGACCTGTCGTTCACGCCGGTTCGTCCAGAGCGTGTGCTGGAGGTCAAGTACGACGCGATGGAGGGTCGACGATTCAGACACACAGCGCATTTCAAGCGGTGGCGCCCCGACCGCGATCCGGAGTCTTGCGGATACGACCAGCTGGAGCAGCCAGTGAGCTACAACTTGACTAAAGTTCTCGGTATGGATTCGGGAGGTGAGTCATGAGCGAATACCACGTCGTGCTGCTGGTCGAGCAGGCCTTCACGGCCAAGGACGCCACCAACCTGCGCAGCCTCCACGACGAGATCGAGGATCAGGTCATCTACCACGTCTTGCTCCCCGTCGAGGACGCATCGTCACGCGTGGAGAGCGCGATGGGCTCCCTGGCCACCGGCGAGGTGCTCTCCACCCCGGCGGTCGCCGTCGGTGACGCCGACATCGAAGGGCTGCGCAAGGAGCTGCTCGACACCTGCAGGGAAGGCGTCAACGTCACCATCGAGGCCATCGAGAAGGCCGGCGGCAAAGCCTTGGGCGAACCGGTGACCAACGACCCGATGAGAGCCCTGGTGGCCAAGGTCTCCGAGGTGGACGCCCGCGAGGTCATCATCCTGACCCGCCCCCACATCGTCACCGAGTTCTTCCACGTCGACTGGACCTCCCGCGCCCGCCGCAAGCTCGGCGTTCCCGTGCTGCACCTCCTCGAGCACGAGAACTTCGACGAGCAGGCCGGCGAGGGCGAAGGCATCTCCGGGTTCTGAGTTGCGGCCGTTCCGGCGTCGCTCCACGGGAGCCGCGCACCCGTACGCCGCCTTCTGGGACTGGTGGTCCTCGGAGGGCCGCACCCTGGCCGAGCAGAGCATCGACGGTCACCTCGATCCCGACGACTTTGCCCGCACGATGGCGGCACGGGTGCACTCCCTCGGCGAGCTGGCCTGGGAACTGGCAGCCGGTGAGACCTCGGAGCACGTGCTCGTGATCAGCCCGGGAGGTGACCCCACCCTCCGCGCACTCGCACGTCGGGTTGTCCTCGCGGCACCGGAGGCGGACGAGACCTGGTCCTACGTCGACTCTCGGCCCGCTGCACCCGATCCCGAGTCGATCGTTCTCAGTGCGGGTGGCACCCCGGACGTCGACTTCGCTCGGATCTCGGTGGCGGCGCGGATGAACGAGGGCCGCTTCGACGTACTGGTGCACCATCCCGCGTTCGCCGACCTTCCCGAGGAGACGCGTGCCCAGGTCACCTTCCTGGCGCTCGACGCGGCGGTGGGTGAGATCGACACCGAGCTGTGGCTGGGAGAGGTCCAGCCCGTCGAGTTCCCGCCGCTGGACGGCTTCGGACTGGCCGCACTGCGGGCCGTGGTACAGGACCTGAAGCGGCAGCGCCTCGACCCCGACGGCCAGCCTCGGTGGGTGCTGTTGAGCGGTGAGACCCCCGAGGGCCCACTGCTGGTGATGGTGCGCTCACCGTTGCACCCGGTGACGGCGCCGCATCTGGACACCTACGTCGCCGTCTCGGTGCCGTACCAGGGCAGGACCGAGAGCGGCCTGCCCGACGACGAGACCATCGAGGCCCTCCGCTCGTTCGAACACCGCCTGGCCGCCCGACTCGGAAACGAAGGCCAGGTGGTGGCCCACCTCAGCGTGGCCGGCGTCCGCACCCTGCACCTGTACGTCGACAGCACCAGCGGCCTGCTGCCCACCATCAAGGAAGTGGCGCGCTCCTGGGACCAGGGGACGGTATCCGTCCATGACATGCACGACCCGGCCTGGCAGGCCGTTGTTCACCTTCGCCAGTGACGCGTCACTCTCCGGTCTGACCGCCTGCCAGCTCGACCACGATGTCGAGGTGGCCGACGTGCCGGGCGTACTCCTGGAGCACGTGGAAGCAGATCCACGAGAGGGTGGGCGGGTCGGCGTCGAACCGACCGCCCACCGCGGCCACGCTGTCGAGTGGGTGCGACGACAGCACCGATCGCGTCCGCTCCCCCGTCGCGCGGAGCATCACGACGACCTGGTCGACATCGCGGTTCGGAGGGACTGCCCACAGCCCCTCGATCTGGTCGCCGAACGGCTCCGCCACGGGCTCGGCCAGAAAGCCCCAGACGAACCAGCGTTGCTCCATGTGCGCGAGGTGATGGAGCAGCTGGAGGGGCGTCCACAGTGACGGCACCCTGCTCAGCATCCGCTCCTCGGTCGGCAGGGCGAGCACCTTCTCGATCGACTTCTCCCGGTAGAAGTCGAGGTAACGCGAGAACAGCACGGCGGGGTCACTGCCGGTGCCCGGTGGTGGCTCGCCGTTCGTCATGCCAGGTCCCGTTCCGGCGCGCCCTCCTGCAGGCGGTCGTGCAACCGTGGCCAGTCCGCACGCAGTCCTGGATGCAACCGGCGTGCGGCCACACGGTCGAGGTCGACCCAGCTGGTGCGGTCGGCCTCCCACGACGTCCCAAGGCGAGGGTCCTCGGGTCGCTCGGACGTGGCCAGCACGTAGGTGTAGCTCCACTCGCCGTGGTCGGTGCCGGCGATCGTGTCCATCACGGTCACGCTGCCCGATTCCACCCCGGCCTCCTCGTAGGCCTCACGCAACGCCGCGTGCACGGCGTCCTCCCGCCACTCGATCGCGCCGCCCGGGATGCTCCACGTGCCTCCGTAGTGCACCATCCGTGAGCGCTTCTGCAGCACCACGCCGGTGCGCCCGGGGTCGGTCAGCAACAGGCCGGCGGCGCCGTAGCGCCCCCAGTGTCTTTCCCCGCAGGAGCAGTACGTCCACATCGCGCGGTCAGTCCTCGATCCGCTCGCCCTGCTCGTTCCAGTGCGAGGCGACCTTCTTCGAGGGCTGCACCCGCGGCGGCTCGCCCGGCATCTTGGGGTAGTCCGGTGGGTAGTTGGCCTCGCCCTCCCCGGACTCTTCGTAGAGACGCAGCAACGGCTCGATCGAATGGGCAGTGTCGTCGATGCCGTCCCAGGGGTCACCGTCGGCCATCCTCTCCGGGACCGAGAACAGGTTGAACACCCGCGGGTCGGTGAGTCCGGCCAGCTCGTCCCAGGTCACGGGCGTGGACACCGGCGCACCCGGCTGCGGGCGCAGGGAGTACGCCGACGCGATCGTGCGGTCCCGGCAGTTCTGGTTGAAGTCGACGAAGATCCGCTCGCCCCGCTCCTCCTTCCACCACTTCGTGGTCACGCCCTCGTCACGCTTCTCGAGCGCCCGGCCGAAGCCGATCGCGGCATGCCGGACGTCGACGAAGTCCCAGCGCGGCTCGATGCGCACGTAGACGTGCACGCCGCGGTTGCCGCTCGTCTTCGGGTAGCCGGTTATCCCCAGCTCCTCGAGCAGCTCACGGGCGACCCCGGCCACACGCACCGCGTCGGTGAACGTGGTGCCCGGTTGCGGGTCGAGGTCGATGCGCAGCTCGTCGGGGTGGTCGTTGTCGCCGCAGCGGGTCGGCCACGGGTGGAAGGTGATCGTGCCCATCTGTGCACACCACGCGATGGTGGCGAGGTTGGCGACGCAGACCTCGTCGGCCGTGCGTCCGCTCGGGAAGGTCACACCCGTCGTCTCGACGTACGACGGAGCGCCCTTGGGCACGCGCTTGCTGTAGAAGGCGTCGCTCTTGTCGCCGCGACCGGTCGCCAGCTTGATGCCGGGATGCACCCCGGTCGTCCACCGTTCGAGGGCCGTGGGCCGGTCCCCGAGGGCGCGCATGATGCCCTCGCCGACCGACACGTAGTACTCAGCGACCTGGAGCTTGGTGATCTCGGGCGTGGAGTCCGTCGCCGGGTAGATCAGGCGGTCGGGGCTCGAGACCCTGACCGGCTCACCATCCGCGACGACCTCGGCTGCTGCAGCAGGCATGTCCAACAATCTAGGCGGTGCGCCTCACGCGTTGGCGAATGCCTCTGCCGGGTCGACTCCCACCGGGCCGCGCACGCTGAGCACGGCGGCCACGACGCTCACGATCAAGGCAACGACCACCAGGCTCACCGCATCGGCTGCTGTCAGGTCGATGTCGACCGGGAAGAACGGTGCGAGCGCGAAGGCCAGCGTGACCGCCGCAGCCGAGGCCAACAGCCCCACCAGCGCACCCTGGAAGACCACGCCGAGGAGCAGTCGACGCGTGGTGGCCCCGAGGGCCTTGAAGACCGCGAAGTCCCGGTACCGGTCCAGTCCCGAGAGGTAGGCCAGCATCGCGACGATCCCCGCGGCCACCACCCACAGCAGGGCCGCGACGAGGCCGAGCGCGCTGGTGGCCACCGACAACGGTCGGCGCAGGTCGTCGCGGACCTGCTCCGACGTCATCGAGTTCAGCCCGGAAACGCCCTCACGCAGCGACCCCTCGACCACCAGGGCGCTGGCGAGCGGTCGACCGTCAAAGGCGACGACCTGGGCCTGACGCAAGGTGACCACGATCGTCGGCGTACCACCGTTGTAGGTCAGACCCTGGACTTTCCCGACGACCTTGAGCGGCCGGCCTGCCAGCCGCAGCGGGGTACCGATCTGTACGTCGATCCGCGAATCGACCATCGCCTCGCCCACGCGTTCCGGCGTACGACCTGAAACGGGGTGCGGTACGACGATGGCGCCCGGCTGGTAGCCGATGACGTTCACGTCGGTGAAACCGTCATCGACCCCACGCACGACGTGCCGGAAGATCGCGACGGGCGTGACTGCACGCACCCCCGCATCACGTTCGACCTGCGGAACGAGGGCAGTACGGACCGGGGTGTTCGAGGTGAACGGACCCGCCACCTGCGAGGCCACCAGCCACTGGTCTGCCCCGAAGAAGTCGATCGTGCGGTCGGTCTCGCGCAGGAACCCGTCGTGCAACGCGCCCAGCAGTGCGGTCATCGCCAGCACGAGCGCCGTGGCGGAGAACCCCAGCACGACTCTCCTCGCTCGCCACTGCATGTCGCGCAGAGTGATCAGGATCATGGCCCGACCTCCTGGCCCACCTCTGGCTGGTCCACTTCTGGGTTGCGGGCGTTCGGAGTCGACGTCGGGAACTCGTTCCCGACGCGCTGGCGCACCACCTTGGGCGCGTGCCCTGTGGGGCCGAGCCGCACATAGGCGTCGGCCACCTCGCCGAACCGGGTGTCATGAGTGGCCACCAGCACGAGCCGGCCCGCACACCGGAGGTCGGAGACCAGCCGCAGCACGTTGTCCACCTGGTCGGGGTCGAGGTGGGCAGTGGGCTCGTCGGCCAGGAGCAGGGCAGGGCGGCCGACGAGGGCACGGGCGAACGCGACCCGCTGCTGCTGCCCACCGGACAGCCGACCGGGCCGCCTGCCCGCCTGGTCGGCGAGCCCAACCTCGTCGAGAAGGTCCAGTGCCTCCCTGCGCGCCGTCCGGGCTCGGACGCCGGTCAGGAGCAGAGGCACCATCACGTTCTCGACCGCGGTCAGGCTCGACACCAGGTTGAAGGCCTGGAAGACGATGCCGACGGTGTGACGGCGATGGTCGAGCAGTGCCGGGCCCGACATGTCGGTGACCTCGCGTCCGGCGAAGGTGACCGTTCCGCTGTCGGGAGTGAGCAACCCGGCCAGGACGGAGAGGAGCGTCGTCTTGCCGCAGCCGCTGGGCCCCATCGCCACGACGACCTCTCCGTCGCGTGCCGTGAACGAGAGGTCTTGCAGGGGTTGGACCACCTGGCCCTGGTCCGGATACGAGACCGTGAGCCCTTCGACTCGCAGGTCCGCGGGCATGGCGGGCACGGGCTTCCTCCCCTCACCCGAGCACGTGGGAAACGATAGCCTCCGAGGGTCACCAGCATTCACCTTTGCGCAGTGAACATCGGAGATCGCCGAGTGCCATGAGACCGACCCCGGGGTTTCGCCTGCCGGCCTTGGTGCGCGCGCCCGTCTTCCGGTTTCTCGTGTGGTTGTGGCCGCGCGTCCCGCCCCGGCTGCGTCCGTCCGGACGGCTGCTGGACTCCTTGCCCGAGGACGTGCGGATCGCATTGCATCGCACTGGGCTCGACCCGGTTCCGGAACTGCTGGAGGGTGCCCCGATTCGCCGAGTCCGGCTCCCTCTGGGTGCCAGCGGCTGGCTGGTCACCGGGTACGACGAGGTGCGCGCCGTGCTCGCCGACTCCCGCACGTTCAGCAACGACTTCGGGCACCTCGTCGGCCGGCCCGGTCTCGGTCAGGAGCTGGATCCCGGCGGACTCGGAACCACCGATCCGCCGCACCACACCGAGCTGAGACGGCTACTCGCACCGGAGTTCACGGCACGTCGCCTGGCTTCGCGACAGGCACGAGTGAACGAGATCGTGGCGCACCAGCTCGACGTACTCGACCAGGAGTCGGACAGCGACTGTCGCGTGGACCTGCTCGCGCACTTCGCCAGACCGGTGCCGTGGCTGGTGATCTGTGACCTGCTCGGGATCTCGGACGCAGACCGGGCAACGCTGCTCGGGCTGCGCGCCGACCGGTTCGACCTGGGGAGTGGTGTCGTCGCCCCGCTCGCCGCCGTGACCGGATGGAACCAACACCTGCGCGACGTCGTGGCGCGCGCCCGCACGGTCCCGGAGCCCGGAGTCGTCGCCCGGCTGGTGTCTGCCGCAGGCGCCGATCTCGACGATGCGCAGCTGGCAGGCGTCATCGACGGCCTCATCACCGGTGGGCTGGAGACCACGGCCAGCATGCTCGCTCTCGGTGCCCTCGAGCTGATGGACGACCGCGACGCCTTCGAGGCGCTACAGGGTCCGGCGCACGAGCCGCATCCCGAGGTCGACGCGTTGCTGCGCCGGCTCAGCGTCGTACAGGTGGCCTTCCCGCGGTTCGCCCGAGCCGAGACGCGTGTCGGTGGTGTGACCGTCCAACGCGACGACGTGGTGATCTGCTCTCTCAGTGCCGCCGACCACGACCTCGGCCGAGCCGCGGCTCCGCACCTGGCGTTCGGCCACGGCCTGCACCGCTGTCTCGGCGCCGAGCTGGCCCGAATCGAGCTGGAGACGGCCCTTCCCGCTCTGGTCCGCCGGTTTCCCGACGTTCGGCCGGCGGTGCCGGCCGAGGAGCTCGACTTCCACCGCCACTCCGCGGTCTTCGGGGTACGTGAACTGCCGGTGCTGCTCAGTTCTCGCTGATCCCGCGGGGAGGTCAGGCGACGGGGAGTCTCCGGTCGTCGATCACCGAGTTCGGCGCGAAGACCGCTCGCCGGTCCTCCCACTCGTGGGTGGGTCGGATGTACTCGAACCCCGACGTGGTCACCACTGCCCAGGACGACGGCCGTGCCGGGTGTCCGAGCGCGGCGCTGGACTCCCCCCAGACCTCGATGGCCACCTCGGCGCAGGCGACATGCGTCGGCGGGAAGTGGAACTCGTTGCGCTCCGCCTCCGCCTCGCTGCCGAGGAATGCCACCGGTCGCCCGAGGCTTTCGGCGCAGACCCCACAGATCCTGCTGAGCGCGCACTGCGCGACCTTGCGCTTGTCGAGCCCGAGGTCACCCATGCTGGCGAACGGGATGTCACCCCCGGCAATGTCCAGGCCGACGGCAGGTTGGTCGATCATGCAGAGGCCTTCGAGGTCCACACACCGGTCTCGGTGGCACGCGGCGGGCGCTCGGCGTCGCTGCGGCGACCCCGCGGAACCTCAGGGGTCTCCGGGTAGTCGTGCCGGGCGGGCTTGGTGAACCGGTTGGGCAGCGACAGCTTCGTGATCGTGCGCAGCGCCTGGCCGTACTGCTTGTACAGCGGACCCGTGGTGTAGGGGATCCCGTACTTCTCGGCGAGCGGGCGGACCTTCTCACTGATCTCCGCGTAGCGGTTGCTCGGCAGGTCGGGGTACAGGTGGTGCTCGATCTGGTAGCCGAGGTTGCCCGACGCGATGTGCAGGAGCGGGCTGCCGGTGAAGTTCGCCGAGCCCAGCATCTGACGGAGGTACCACTCCGCACGGGTCTCGTCCTCGAGCTCCTCCTCCGTGAAGTGCAGCGCCCCGTCGGGGAAGTGCCCGCAGAAGATGATCATGTAGGACCACAGGTTGCGTGTCAGGTTCGCCAGTCCGTTGGCGGCCGCCGTCTGCAGGAACGCCGGACCGGTCAATGCCGGGAAGAAGATGTAGTCCTTGCCGACCTGACGGCGCACCTTGCGGCCGATCTGCATGAGCTGCTTCTTCATCACCTTCGGGTCCTTCTCGCGCTTGCGGATGGCCTCGATGTCGAGGTCGTGCAGCGCGACGCCCCACTGGAAGAGCGACGCGAGCAGCGCGTTGTACACCGGCTGGCCGAGGTTGAACACGCTCCACTTCTGCTCACGCGCCATCCGCAGGATGCCGTACCCGATGTCGTTGTCGTGGCCGAGCACGTTGGTGAACTGGTGGTGGACGTAGTTGTGCGAGTGCTTCCACTGCTCAGCCGGCTGGGTGGTGTCCCACTCCCACGTGCTCGAGTGGATCTCGGGGTCGTTCATCCAGTCCCACTGGCCGTGCATCACGTTGTGGCCGATCTCCATGTTCTCCAGGATCTTGGCGGCGGCGAGCATCGCGGCGCCGGCGAAGAAGGCCGGCTTCCACTTGCTGGCGAACAGGGTGATGCGACCGGCCGTTGCGAGGCGTCGCTGGATGGTGATCATCCGGTTGATGTACGCCGCGTCGTCGTCGCCGCGCGACTCCTCGATCTGCTGACGGATCGCGTCGAGCTCACGTCCGAGCTCCTCCACGTCCTCGTCGCTGAGGTGGGTGTACTCCTTGACGTCGGCAATAGCCATGCCGGTCCTCCTGGGGTCGTCGTACGGGTGTCAGATGTCGAGCGTGCAGTCACCGGCTGCTGCAGTGATGCAGGTCTGGATGGGCTCGTTGGGTCCCGAGGTCTCGTCACCGCTGCGCAGGTCGCGCACGGTTCCTTCGACGAGCGTGAGCGTGCAGGTGTGGCAGATGCCCATCCGGCAGCCGTAGGGCATGCCGATCCCGGCCTCCTCGCCGGCCTCCATCACGGTGGTGGCGCCGTCGGCCTCGGTGGTCTTGTTGGAGTTCCGGAAGGTGATGGTGCCGCCCTCGGCACCGTCGCCACCGAGCTCGAGGGTGAACCGCTCCAGGTGGAGCGAGTCCTCGAGGTCCGCCTCTTTCCAGTGCTCCTCAGCCGCGTCGAGCATCGGGGCCGGACCGCAGGCCCAGGTCTCCCGTTCCTTCCAGTCCGGGCAGATCCGCTCGAGGTCCTTCATCTCGAGCATGCCGTCGGCGTCGGTGTGCTGCTCGTGGAGCGTCAGCTTCTCGTGACGCTCGCTGAACTCGACGATCTCGTCGCGGAAGATCATCCGCTCCTTGGTGGGCGAGCTGTAGGCCACCACCACATCGGGCATCGTCTTGCGCCGGTCGAGCGTGCGGAGCATCGCCATCACCGGAGTGATGCCACTGCCTGCGACCAGGAAGAGAATCTTCTTGGGAGGCGGCTCGGGCAGGACGAAGTCGCCGTTGGGCTCGGCCAGTCGGATGATCGTGCCCGGTTCGAGGCCCTTGACCAGGTGCGAGGAGAGGAATCCCTCGGGCATCGCGCGAACGGTGATCGCAATGGTGCGGCCGTCTCGCTTGGGCACCGACGACACCGAGTAGGAGCGCCAGTGGAACTTGCCCTTGACCTGGATCCCGATGCCGACGTACTGCCCGGGCTTGTGGTCGTGCCTCCAGCCCCAGCCGGGACGGATCACGATCGTCGCCGCGTCGTCGGTCTCCGGGATCACCTTCTCGATGCGGCCGCGCAGCTCGCGCGCGGTCCACAGCGGGTTGATCAGGGAGAGGTAGTCGTCCGGGTGGAGTGGGGTGGTCAGGCGGGATCCGATCTTGCGGACCCCTGACCACGAGACCCTCTCAGCGAGCATGCGTGAACGTTCCTCCTGGTTAGTCCGCCGTATGTGCCAGTGAACAGTTGTACACCGAGGACGTCAAGTTCTCGTGAGTTGGGTCACTTGAGGGGGTCACTACCGTGGAGGCATGAGCTACCAGGTGAAGAAGAGCGACGCCGAGTGGCGCGAGGAGTTGTCGCCCGACGAGTTCCGCGTGTTGCGCAAGGCCGGCACCGAGGCGCCGTTCGTCGGTGAGTACACCGACACCAAGACGGTCGGCATCTACCGCTGCCGCGCATGCAAGACCGAGCTGTTCCGGTCCGAGACCAAGTTCGACTCCCACTGCGGCTGGCCCTCGTTCTACGCCCCCCTCGCCGAGGACCGGGTCGAGTACATCGAGGACAAGTCGTTCGGCCGCGCCCGCACCGAGGTGCGCTGCGCCAACTGCGGCTCGCACCTGGGCCACGTGTTCGAGGGTGAGGGCTACGGCACCCCCACCGACCAGCGGTACTGCATCAACTCGATCAGCCTGACGCTGGAGCCGGAGGATGGTCCGGAGGACGCCTGAGGCGGCTTGTCGGTTTCACTACCCCGGTAGTGAAACCGACGCGATGTTCGGAAAACTTCGTATGCACGGCGCCAGTTTCACTACTCCGGTAGTGAAACCGGCCTACTCATGTGACTGAAGCGGCCTAACGCAACCCGTCGACGATCTTGTCGATCCGCCGCTGTCGTGTTTCTGGCGCCTTGGCCTCCTCGACCGCGCGCACGTGCTCCTTGCGGCGGGAGTAGGCCAGCCGGTCGAACTCTTCCCTGACGCCACCCTGCCTGAGTGCTGTCGCCAGGTCGTCGGGCACCGCCACCGTGCGCGGTGTGTCGTCGTGCACGATCGTCACCTCGTGCTGCTCTCCGCCGGCGACCCCGGCGGCCGAGCGATGGGCGGCACTGACGCCGACCATGTAGCGACCGCCCATCACGGCGACGGTCGAGCCATAGCTGTAGCCGTTGAGCGTGACGGTCACCGGCAACCGCTTACCCGCGCCGAAGCCGAGCACCAGCTCCTCGGGGAGCTCGATTCCCACGTTGTTGCCGCTCTGCAGCAGTGTGGTCCGGAAGGTTGGCATGGTGTGCCCCTCTCATCGACGTCACACCTTTGACCCGCAGCAGCCGGCCAACTCATCGCTGGAGGTACGGCGTTCAGGGCAGCGCGGTGACCAGCTCTGTCGGCGTACGCCGGCGCCCGGTGTAGAAGGGCACCTCCTCGCGCACGTGTCGCCGGGTCTCCGAGCCGCGCAGGTGACGCATCAGGTCGACGATCCGGTGCAGCTCGTCGGCCTCGAAGGCCAGCATCCACTCGTAGTCCCCGAGGGCGAAGCTGGCGACGGTGTTGGCCCTCACGTCGGGGTACTCGCGGGCCATCTGACCGTGCTCGGCGAGCAGCCGCCGCCGCTCGGCGTCCTCGAGGAGGTACCACTCGTAGGACCGCACGAACGGGTAGACGCACACGTAGTCGAGCGCATCCTCGTCGGCCAGGAACGCCGGGATGTGGCTCTTGTTGAACTCCGCCGGCCGGTGCAGCGCGACCTGTGACCACACGGGGTCCAGACGACGGCCGAAGACCGTGCGGCGAAACTGCTGGTAGGCGTCCTGTAGCTTCTCGATCTCCTCGGCGTGCCACCAGACCATCACGTCGGCGTCGGCACGCAGGCCACTCAGGTCGTACACACCGCGGGTGACGACGTCGTCGGCTGCGAGCTTCGTCAGCAGCTCCTCGACCTCGCGCGCCTCAATGTTGCGGTAGGCCTCATCACCGAGGACGTCACGCAACCGGAACACCGACCACATGGTGTAGCGAATGGTGTCGTTGAGCTCGCGTGCCTTCTTGCGGCCGGTCGTGGTCATGACTCCATTGTGGCAAGGTCCTGCACGACCTTCGCAGCGGCCAGCTCCGCCGACGCGATGCAGGCGGGGATCCCCACCCCGTCGTACGCCGAGCCGCACACCGCCAGCCCGGACAACGTCTCCAGCTCGCGTCGAACGGCGGCCACACGATCGAGGTGGCCCACGGCGTACTGCGGCAGCGCGCCACCCCACCGCTGGACATGGGAGTCGACGGGTCGCACGGACAACCCGATCGCGTCGGTGAGGTCGTGGAGGGCGATCTCGACGAGCTCCTCGTCGGTGTGCTGGAGTGCCCGCTCCTCGCGATGACGACCCAGGGAGCAGCGCAGGACCAGGATGGCGTCGGCGTCGCCGGAGCCGGAACCGGCCGAGCGCACCCAGTCCCACTTGGCGAAGGAGAACGTCGAGGCCTTCACTGCGCGGCCGTCCACGGGCGGCACCAGGAAGCCGGAACCGGCCACTTCGGGAAACGCGCGCGCCGGAAACGCCAGCGTGACGATGGCCATCGACGCGTACTCGATCCGGCCCAGGTCGAGCGCCGACGCGGGCGCGACGTCGCTGAGCAGACGGGCGGTCGCGCGGGCGGGGGTGGCGAGCACCACCGCGTCCGCATGCACCACCTCGGGGTCGCGGGTGGAGCCGACCACGAGGTTCCACCCACCGGCGGGCCGACGCGCGAGGGTGCGAACCGTCGCACCGGTGCGGATGGTGGCGCCCGACGCCCGCATCAGGGCCTCGGGAAGCCGAGCCACTCCCCCACGGATGCCGGCGAAGACGGGCGGCGCGTCCTCGGACGGCGCAGACGTGGCGGCGGCAGCCGCTCGGGTGAGTGAGCGGTCGCGGTCCAGAAGAGCAACCAGCTGAGGTACGGCGGCCCGGGCGGAGATCTCGCGGGCATGGCCGGCGTAGACGCCCCCGAGCAACGGCTCCACGAGCCGGTCGACGACCTCCTTTCCGAGGCGTTCCTCGACGAGGTCGCCGACGCTGATGTCACGGTCTCCGAGGTCGGTCGGGGGCAGGACCGCGTCCATCGCGGCACGGGCGAGGCCCTTCGCCGAGATCACCCCGTCGAGTGCGCGCAGGTCGACCGGGACCCCCATCAGCGTGCGCGGCATCGGGACGAGGCGACCGCGGTTCCAGAGGTTCGCCGAGATGGTGGCCGGGTGCACGAGGTCGTCGCCGAGTCCGACCTCCCGGGCCAGGGCGACAGCTTCTGGTCGCCGGTTGAGCATCGCCTCTGCGCCGACGTCGACGACGACTCCGCCCACCTCCGCGGTGCGGAGGCTGCCGCCCACCCTTGACGAGGCCTCGAGCACGACCACGTCGGCGTCCGGAAGCTCATGGTGGATCCGGTGAGCTGCCGCCAGACCGGACACCCCGCCACCGACGACAGCGACGACCGGTCTGCTGCGTTCAGGCACGACGACAGCGTGGCACAGGGCGACCGGGAACCGATGCGGTGTCAGCTGCGTCACAGGACCATGACGAAGAAGCGGGCCCTGGTGGCCATCCCCCTCGTGGTCCTGGTGGGCGTGGTCGCCCTGATGCTCGTGCTGGGAGGGCGCAACACGGGATCTGGATCGATGGACGCGACGAGCACCGGGGGTGCCGCCAGCACTGTGGCCGACGAGGGCTCCGATCAGAAGCCGGCGGACCCGGCGGCCGGCAATCTCGAGAGCGGCCTCCGCCAAGCGGCCGCCGTCGATCCGCTCTCGCGTGCGGTCATCTCGACCGGCCAGATCACGCTGCACGCCAAGACCGTCAGCACGGCCCGCGCCAAGGTGATGCGCCTGGTGACCTCCTGGAACGGCACCGTTGCAGACGAGCAGAGCAGCAGCGACGAGCACGGCCGGATGGCGGACACCACCATGACCCTGCGGGTCCCGAGCGCAAGGTTCTCCGAGGCGATGAACGCGCTCGGCGAGCTCGGCGAGGTCGACGAGCAGAGCCGGAAGTCCGAGGACGTCACCACGAAGGTGATCGACAACGATGCCCGGGTGCGCGCCGCTGAGCGCAGCATCCGCCAGATCGAGAACCTGCTCTCCCGCGCGGAGAAGCTCGGCGACATCATCGCGATCGAGTCAGACCTCGCGCGCCGGCAGGCCGATCTCGACTCGCTGAAGTCGCAGCAGGCGTGGCTCGCGGACCAGACGTCGCTCAGCACGATCAACCTCTACCTGAGCAGGTCGGGCGACGGGTCTCCGCGCGAGGACGAGGCCCGCGGGTTCCTGGCCGGCCTCGACGGCGGCTGGACGGCTTTCAAGGGGGCGACCGTGCTGCTGCTGACCGCCGTGGGCGCGGTGATCCCGTTCGCGGTGCTGATGCTCCTGCTCGGCGTACCGCTCTGGCTGGTCGTACGCCGCCGCTGGGGACGGTTCAGCGCCGGGAGTGCTCCTGCACAAAGTGCGTGAGCCTGGCCAGCTGGTCGGGGTCAGTCGACGGGATCACGCCGTGACCGAGGTTGAAGATGTGACCCGGCGCCGCCGCGCCGGCCTCGAGCACCTCGCGAGCCCGCTCGAGCATCACCTCGGTGGGGGCGAAGACGAGCGTCGGGTCCAGGTTGCCCTGTACGGCGCGACCGCCGACCCGATCGATCCCTGAGGTGAGGGGCACCCGCCAGTCGACGCCGACGACGTCGGCACCAGCGTCGCCCATCAGGTCGAGGATCTCGCCGGTGCCGACACCGAAGTGGATACGCGGCACCCCGGTGGCGCCGATCCGCTCCAGGACCAGCGTCGACCACGGCTGGACGTGCGTCCGGTAGTCGTCGCGCGTCACCGCGCCCGCCCAGGAGTCGAAGAGCTGCACCGCGGAGGCGCCCGCCTCCACCTGGACCTCGAGGTAGGCGGCCGCGATCCCGGAGATCTTGCGCATCAGGGCCGCCCAGATTTCGGGTGCCCCGAACATCAGCGCCTTGGTCCGTGCGTGCTCCTTGGACGGCCCACCCTCGACGAGGTACGACGCCACGGTGAACGGCGCTCCGGCGAAACCGATGAGCGGTGTCGCACCGAGCTCTCCGACCAGTCCCTGCACCGCCTCGGTGATGTAGGGGACGTGGTCGGGGGTCAGGTCCGGGATCGCCTCGACGTCGGCCATGGTGCGCACCGGCTCGGCCACGACGGGACCGACCCCGGGCACGATGTCGAGGTCGACGCCGACCGCCTTGATCGGCAGCACGATGTCGGAGAAGAAGATGGCCGCGTCGACGCCGTAGCGGCGTACGGGCTGCATCGTGATCTCCACGACGAGATCCGGCCGCATGCAGGAATCGAGCATGCTGACGCCCTCGCGGATCTTCAGGTACTCCGGCAG
Organism: uncultured Actinomycetota bacterium; assembly: GCA_963742785.1. GTDB lineage: Bacteria > Actinomycetota > Actinomycetes > Propionibacteriales > Nocardioidaceae > Marmoricola. The sequence goes on along the minus strand of CAVUNI010000004.1, from coordinate 1,717,393 downwards.
TGAGCGTCCGGCCTGGCGCATGAACCACACCGGCGTATGAGGCGTCGGCTCGCTCCGTGCTGCCCGCAGGAAGGCCGAGTCATGCAGCGCCGGATCGGTGGCGGAAGCAGCGGGCATGCGCCGATCTTCGCAGGTCAGGCGGCGAGTCTTGTCCCCGGGATTAGCCGGTCGGCCTAATCTGAAGGCATGGCGGCACCCGAGCAACCCCGCATCGAGCCACCGACGTCTCCGCCGGAGTTTCGTCGTGCGGTGACCCAGATGAGAGCCGCAAAGTTCCGCGTCGAGCTCTTCGTCGAGGAGATGCCGGCACCCCAGAGGATCGCTCCGTTCGCCTCCGCCTTGTCGGCGGACGTCACGGTCGAGGGCGAGGATGTCGGGTCGGGCCGCATCGTCGTACTCCATGATCCGGCCGGCAACGACGCCTGGCAGGGCACCTTCCGTTGTGTCGCCTACGCGCGCGCCGAGATCGACCCCGAGCTGGTCAGCGATCCGATGCTCGCCGGCGTCGGGTGGAGCTGGCTGACCGAAGCGCTTGAGGCTCACGGGGCCGAATACGCCGTGCCGTCAGGGAGCGTCACCTGCGTCAGCTCCGAGAGCTTCGGCGGGATGGCCGACGAGCCCGCGACCGCCCAGCTCGAGATCCGCGCCTCCTGGTCGCCGACCGGGGACCTCAGCGCCCATGTGGAGGCGTGGGGCGAGCTGTTGTGCACCGCGGTCGGACTTCCGCCGGTGCCCGAGGGCGTGGCCACGATGCCCTCCAGACGTGGGCAACGTGGCGGCTGATGTCGGGTCCGACCACCGAGCAACCAGAGCCCCCAGACAAGAACACAGACGAGAGCCCCGACGCACCAGCAAAGCGTGACGAACCGGCTCCGCCCTCGGTGCCGCTGCTGCGGCTGCGCGACGGACTGCCCGCCATCACCGACACCAAGGCGGGCCTGGCCGACGTCGTCTCGCGGGTGGCTGCCGGGAGCGGACCGATCGCGCTCGATGCCGAGCGTGCCTCCGGCTACCGCTACTCCCCCCGGGCCTACCTGATCCAGCTACGCCGCGAAGGGTCCGGCACCGCCCTGATCGATCCCACCGTCTTCGACGACCTTTCCTCCCTCAACGACGCGATCGGCGACGCCGAGTGGATCCTGCACGCCGCCAGCCAGGACCTGCCGTGCCTGCGCGAGGTGGGGCTGGTGCCCACCGCCCTGTTCGACACCGAGCACGCGGCGCGACTGCTGGGCTACCCCCGGGTCGGCCTGGCCACGCTGGTGGAGGTGATCCTTGGCCGCTCGATGCGCAAGGAGCACTCCGCCGTGGACTGGTCACGGCGGCCGTTGCCACAGCCGTGGCTCGAGTACGCCGCCCTCGACGTCGAGGTGCTGGTCGAGCTCCGCGACGTGATCGCCGCAGGCCTGATCGAGTCGGGCAAGGACGGCTGGGCTCAGGAGGAGTTCGATCACCTGATCAACCACGTCCCACCGCCTCGGCAGGACCCGTGGCGGCGTACGTCCGGCATCCACAAGGCCAAGGGACGGCGCGCCCTCGCCGCCGTACGTGAGCTCTGGACCGCACGCGACGAGATCGCCGCCCAGCGCGACACCACTCCGGGACGACTGATCCCCGACTCGGCGCTGATCGCCGCGGCCAACACGATGCCCACCACTGTCTCGGCCCTGCTCGACACCTCCGGCTTCCACGGCCGGGGCGCGCGCCGCTACTCCGACCAGTGGTTGGCGGCGCTGACCCGGGCGCGGGAGCTCAGGGACAACGAGCTGCCGCCGCTGACGATCCGTTCCGAGGGTCCCCCGGCCCCGCGAGTCTGGGCCGAACGCGATCCCGCCGCCGCGGCGCGCCTGTCCACCGCACGCGCCCTGGTCAACAGCTTCGCCGAGAAGCGTCAGGTCCCGGTCGAGAACCTGTTGACGCCGGACTACCTGCGCCGGGTGCTGTGGAAGCCGCCGGCGAGCTCCGGACCCGACGTCGAGCACGCGGTCGCCGAGGAGCTCGCACGCCTCGGGGCGCGCGCCTGGCAGATCGAGATCACCGCGCCGATGATCACCGAGGCGATCCTGCACCCCAAGCAGCCGCCCAAGCAGCCCCCAAAAGAAAACCCGACGGAGTCCGTGGCCGAGTGACCGTCAGGGACTCGTCGACGGGCTGGGGCTCGGGGTCGCCTTGGACGGGTCGAACAGCACGATCGACGCCTCGTCGATGGCCTTGAGCCGGTCCTCGAGGGGCTGGATCACCGGCTCGTAGAACAGCTGGGTCAGGTCCCGCGCCGTCACGCGTCGGACCACGGGCCAGCGCGGGTTGCTGGGCAGCAGCTGGGTGTCGCGCACCTCACGGGTGAAGACGCCGGAGTGCAGCGGTCGCTGGCCGGTCTGGAGGAAGTCCTCGCTGTTGACGACGTCGAGGTTGGAGGGCATCACGTACCCGGTCCTCGCCAGGATGGTTGCCCCGGCGTCGGAGACCACGTCGGTGAGGAAGTCGGCGGCCGCGTCGGTGTGCTTGGACGCTGACGAGATGCACAGGCCCGACATGGTCGCGATGGTTGCGGCGCTGGAGATCTTGGGCAGGGGCATCACGTCGAAGGTCAGGTTCGGCTGCTCCCGGAGCTCGGGGACGAGGTCGCGGTAGCCCAGCAGCATGCCGAGCTTGCCGGCCTTGAACCGATCGAGGGCCGAACGTCGGCGCAGGGCCGCCTCGTTGAACGTCAGCGCCGGGTCGCGCACCAGCTCGAGCAGCTTCTCCATCGCGCTCGCCGCGGGTCCGTCGGACAGGGTGAGCTGCGTGGGCTCGTCGGTGTCGTCGACGACCTCGCCACCGCCGGACCAGATGAACGGGGCGAACTGCTCGAGGTCCGGCTCGATGTAGAGCCCGCGTACGCCGGGACTCCGGGCCTGGAGGGCGCCGGCCCCGAACTCGTCGAGGGACCAGCCGTCCTCCTGGGACACCGGGTTCCTGCCTGGCTCCGCGATCCGGTCGAGCTCGATCAGCTTGGGGTTGTAGTAGACGACCAGTGGAGAGACGTCGAGGGGCATGCACTGCAACGCGGCATCCATGCTGAACGCCTCGAGCCCGTTGCGCGTGTACCCGTCACCGAAGTCCACTTCGCGTTCGGCGAGCAGGTCGTCGACGCGGCGTACGGCCTTCTGCTCGATGAGCCCCGAGAGGTCGTCGTGGTCCATCAGGAACAGGTCCGGTGGATCGCCTCTGTCGAGCGCCGCCTGATAGGCAGCCATCGCCTGGTTGTGCGTGGCGTAGTGCTCCACGACGATCTTCGTCTTCTGGTGCTGGACGGAGTACGCGGCCGCGATCTGCTTGTAGGCGTCGGTCACCGCCTGCGGGCCGTAGACCGCGAAGGTCACCTCTTCGGGGGCAGTGGGAGTGGGTGACGGCTTGGCCTTGGGCGGGTCGTCCTCCGACGCGCATCCGGCCGCAACCGCGGCCAGGATGACGACAGCCGCCACTCCTCGGCGGACCGAGGACCTCACCAGCATCAGGTAACGCACCTCTCAGTCATCTCCGCGCCATCCAGCGTCGCCACGATATCGGGACACGCCACACCGTTGTGACGCGCGGTGTCCGCGTGCAGGTGACCTCTACGCTGGCGCCATGCCAACGACCAGGAAGCGTGGGGCCACTGTCGCCGCCGCCATGCTCGGACTCCTCCTCAGCGGCGCCTTCTCGGCCTGCTCCATCAGCAAGGACGACGAGCCCGACAAGCGCGACACGTCCTCCAAGCCAAAGCCCACGCCCACCGACTCTGAAGAGCCCAGCGAGACGCCGTCGGAGACATCGTCACCTTCCGACGAGCCCTCCACCACGCCGGGGACTCCGGAGGCGGCCTTGCTGGCGGCGGCCGACTTCCCGCAGCTCAACGACACCTCTCCCTGGACCGAACGCCGCACCACGGTGCCTGGTCCGACCAACTTCGGTCTGTGCCAGCAGTTCGACACCCTGTCGATCGGCGCCATGAACGTCATCGAGCGCTCCTACACGACCGGCACATCGGGTAAGGACACCGCCGGCCAGCAGGTCGCGGAGTTCCCCGACGCGCAGAACACCGTTCGAGCAGGCAAGGTCCTCGAGGCCTGGCACAACGAGTGCACGCAGACACTGCGCTCGATGTCCTCGAAGAAGTACGCGAACGTCAAGGTTCGTCCGATCACCGATGTCGCGGTAGCCAAGGGCAAGGGGTGGTACTACCTGGTGAGCTACACGCAAGCCGGTGCGGGTCACTTCCACGAGTTCGGGGTCGTGTACGCCGGCAGCCGGATGACACTGCTGAAGATCGACCACGAGGGCCAGGACCACAACTACGAACCCGGCCAGGACCCCATGGAGCTTGCGGTCAAGGCCGCGTCAGCGAAGATGGGCCAATGACCACCCCAACGAAGCGCCAGATGTGGCCAGAGGAGAGCGCGCCTATTGATGCGCGCTTCGTCGGGGACCCCGGATGAGCACCGACCGGCACCACCATCGCCCCAAGCTGCCGGGCGCCCAGGCCTTCGAGGCGATCGAGGGTGACGTCGACCCCGCCACGATGAGCGAGGCCGCGGACCGGGCCGCCCACGCGTTGGTGCGTGGAGCGCGCGGCCAGGCCGACGAGGCACTGGTCGACCGGGTGGTGCACCTCGCTGACTCCGAGGGTCTCGAGACCCTGGCCGAGCTGTGGGCGGGTGCCCAGGCGGACTCGCTGGCGGGAGCGCTGTGGCGGCTCTACCTGCTCCGCAGCTGGGTGTACGCCGACCCGCTGACCGCGGCCGCCGAGTTCGACCGTGGCCGGGCGCACGTGCCCGTTGCCGAGGTGATCTCCGGAGTGGTCGAGCCGCCCGGTCCCGACGAGGTCCGCGCGCTCGTCGACCAGGTGCTCAGCGGTGTCGTGGTCGGCGACTTCGCGGACACTCTCTTCCGCGCCGCCGCGTTCGCGCGCGTCGCGGCGGCAGGCCGGGTGCATGAGGAGCCCATCGAGGCGAGTGCCGAGGTGTCGTCGTACGCCAGCGCCGTGTCGGCATCTCGCCTGATCACCCTGGCCGACCAGCTCGAGCGTGCCGCGCACCTGGAGATCTCCGGATCGCTCGGCTAGCACGTATCGGGTGAAAATCACCACCCCGAGTTCGGTTGATCACGTGGCCGTGGCTTGTACAGTGGGCCCCGCGTCGGGCCGCGGCAGCCCCGGGTCCCAACACAAGCCGCTCCGAGCGGCCACGCGCCGTGAGGCGCTCCCGGCCCGACGCTCTACTTCTTCCACGCGGAGGTGACGCGATGGCTCTGCGGCTTCCGCGCATCAGGCTCCGCAACCCGTTGGTCCCGCGACTTCGCTACGCACCGAAGGCCGACGGGCGGCCTGACCCCGGCGAGGTGGTCTGGACGTGGGTCCCCTACGAGGACGACCCGTCGCAGGGCAAGGACCGCCCCGTGCTCGTGATCGGTGGGGAGGGCGACCAGCTGCTTGCGCTGCAGCTCACCTCGCGCGATCACGACGCCGACGCGGCGCAGGAACATCGCGACGGACGCGAGTGGATGGACATCGGCGTCGGCGCGTGGGACGCCCAGCGGCGTCCGAGCGAGGTGCGGCTGAACCGGCTGCTCCGGGTCGACCCCGCCGGCGTACGACGTGAGGGCGCGGCTCTCCCCCGAGAGACATTCGACGCCGTCCTCGCTGCGGCCCAGCCCTACCTGCAGGGCTGACTCAGCCCAGCGCCTTGCGGATCCGCGAGTCCGACACCGGCTGCGCGGTGCCGAGCTGTTGTGCCCACAGGCTGACGCGGTACTCCTCGAGCATCCAGCGCACTCTGCGTAGCTGCACGCCGGGAGGTCTTCCCTCCGGCAGCGCGTCCATCCGGTGCTGCCAAGCCCGCTGCAGCTCGTCGACGCGGTCCATCAGCTCACGATCGCGCGCGGTGTCGCCCAGTCGCTCGATGCGTGCGGTCATTGCCCTGAGGTAGCGCGGGTACTCCCGCAGCGACGAGACTCCCGCCTCGCCGATGAACCCGTCGTGCACGAGGCCCGCCAGCTGTGCACGCAGGTCGGTCATCGCCGGGAGCATCGCCATCTCGACGCGCCCGTGGAGCGCCTTGTCCACGGGTCGCCACTCGGCGAGCACCCGCAGCACCTGGTGCAGCACCGCGGTCGAGCTGTCGGCGAGCTCTGCTGTCGCTCGGCCGAGCAGCTTCTCGAAGGCGACGCCGTCGTGGACAGGCGCGGCCTGGTCCACGAGCTCGCCGGCGGCGGCGACCACGCAGTCCTGGATCAGTGCGCGGACGTTCGGGTACGGCGACGCAGCCAGACCCAGCTTCGAGGTGTTGTCCAGCGCGCCAACCAACGTGGTCACGGGCGATGCGACGTTGAGCAGCAGCAACCGTCGTACGCCGAGCCGGTGCTGGGCCTCCTGCTCCTCTGCGGAGGCGGCCACCCGCAGGCCAACCGTGCTGCCTTCGTCGACGAGCGCCGGGTAACCGTGCACCTCGTGGCCCGCACGCGTCTGGGTGAACGACGGCTCGATGGTCCCGAACGTCCACGCCGTCTGGCCGGTCGCGCCCATCCCGGACTCCTCCGCGGCCTGCTTCATCGCCCGGTCAAAGGACGGACGCAGCGGCTGCTTGAGGGCCTCGAGGTTCTTGCCGGCGCCGACCTCGGCACCCTGTTCGTCGATGACCCGGAACGTCGGCCGCAGGTGCGCGGGCACCTTCTCGACGTCCCACGACTCTCGGGGCACGTGCACTCCCGACAGCGAGCGCAGGTAGCGAGAGAGTGCCTCCAGCAGGGGTTCCTCCCCGGGCGGGACGGCCTCCAGGAAACGTCGTGCGACGTCGGGGGCAGGGACGAAGTTGACGCGGAGCTGCTTGGGCAAAGAGCGAATCAGCGCGGTCACGAGCTCGTGTCGCAAGCCCGGCACGTTCCAGGTGAAGGGTGCGGCGCCGACGGTGTTCAGGGTGGCGAGCGGCACGTCGATCGTGACCCCGTCGGTCTCGTGACCGGGTTCGAAGTGGTAGCGGAGGGGGAGCGTGAGCGAGCCTTCGTGCCACTCGTCCGGGAAGTCGCCCTCGTCCAGGACGGCACCCTCGTGCACGAGCATCTCCGGGTCGAACGTGAGCAGGTCGGGTCGCGTGCGGCGCTCCTGCTTCCACCAGGTGTCGAAGTGCACGCCCGACACGACCTCGGCCGGCACCCGGGCGTCGTAGAAGTCGTAGAGCGTCTCCTCGTCGACGACGATGTCGTGGCGGCGAGCACGGTGCTCGAGCTCGGCCGCCTCCTCGAGCAGGCGACGGTTCGTATCGAAGAAGCGGTGCCGGGCCCGCCACTCCCCCTGCACCAGCGCGTGCCGGATGAACAGCTCACGGGCGACATCGGGCTGGTTGCGCCCGATGGGTACGACGCGGTCGGCGACCAGCGGCACGCCGTACAGGGTGACGCGCTCGTGGGCCAGGGCCGACTCTCGCTTCTTCGACCAGTGCGGCTCGGACCACGTGCGCTTGACGAGGTCTCCACCCAGGCCCTCGGCCCAGACGGGGTCGATGGCCGCGTTCTGCCGACCCCAGAGGCGGGAGGTCTCCACGAGCTCGGCGGCCATCACGAAGTCGGGCTGGGACTTGAACAGCCCGGAGCCCGGGAAGACCGCGAACCGGGTGCCCCGCGCGCCCAGGTAGTCGCCGCCTCGGGCTTGGGTTGAGCCTGTCGAAGACTCGCGGAGCCCGATGTGGGAGAGCAACCCGCTCAGGAGTGCCTGGTGGATGCCGTCCGCGTCAGGGACGTCGGCCGGCTGCCCCGGCTTGAGACCGACCTGCTTCGCCACCTGTCTCAACTGCGACTCGAAGTCCTGCCACTCGCGCACGCGCAGGTAGTTCAGGTGCTCCTCGCGACACATCCGGCGGAACGCGCTCGACCCCATCTCCTTCTGCTTGGTCCGGAGGTGGCGCCACAGGTTGAGCCACGCGAGGAAGTCCGAGCGCGGGTCTCGGAAGCGGGCGTGCAGCTGGTCGGCACGGGTCCGCTGCTCGACCGGTCGCTCGCGCGGGTCCTGGATGGACAGCGCCGCCGTGATGACCAGCACCTCGCGCAGGCAGCCCAGCCGGTCGGCCTCGATGATCATCCGCGCCATCCGGGGGTCGATGGGCAGCCGCGCGAGCTTGCGTCCGGTGCCGGTCAGGCGCGGCCGGTCGCCGCGGCCTCTTCCGCCGGTCGAGCCCGTCGAGACCAGGGCTCCGAGCTCCTCCAGCAGCTGTACGCCGGCCCGCACCGCCCTCTGGTCGGGCGGGTCCACGAACGGGAACCGCTCCACCTCGCCGAGCCCCAGCGAGGTCATCTGCAGGATCACGCTGGCCAGCGAGGTGCGCAGGATCTCCGGCTCGGTGAACTCCGGCCGCCCGTCGAAGTCCTCCTGGCTGAAGAGCCGGATGGCGATGCCTGCCTCCACACGGCCGCATCGACCGGAGCGCTGCTGCGCGGATGCCTGGCTGATCGGCTCGATCGGGAGCCGCTGCACCTTGGTGCGCACCGACCAGCGGCTGATCCTCGCCAGGCCAGTGTCGATGACGGACGTGATGCCGGGGACCGTCAGCGAGGTCTCGGCGACGTTGGTCGCGAGGACGACGCGACGGCGGGTGTGCCGCTCGAAGACGCGGTGCTGCTCGGCGGAGGAGAGTCGCGAGTAGAGGGGGACGATGTCGAAGCCCTTGGGTCCCTCCGCCTTGTGCTTGAGGGCGTCCGCGGTGTCCCGGATCTCACGCTCGCCCGGCAGGAACACGAGGATGTCCCCCGCGGTGTCGACGAGCAGCTCTGCGACGGCGTCCTCGATGGCCTCGGTCTGGTCGCGGAGGACAGGCTCACCCTCGTCGTCGTCGTACGACTCCTCGAGCAGCGGTCGGTAGCGAACCTCCACCGGGTAGGTGCGCCCCGACACCTCGATGATCGGGGCCGGGCGGCCGTGGGAGTCGGCGAACTGCGCGGCAAAGCGTTCCGGGTCGATCGTCGCGGAGGTGATGACGACCTTGAGGTCGGGGCGCCGAGGCAGCAGTCGCTTCAGGTACCCGAGGATGAAGTCGATGTTGAGGCTGCGTTCGTGGGCCTCATCGATGATCAGCGTGTCGTAGCGCGCGAGCTCGCGGTCGTGCTGGAGCTCGGCGAGCAGGATGCCGTCGGTCATCACCTTGACGCGGCTCTGCTTCGACGTACGGTCCGTGAACCGCACCTGGTAGCCGACGGTCGCACCCAGCTCGGTGTCCAGCTCCTCCGCGATGCGCTCCGCGACACTGCGGGCCGCGATCCGGCGGGGTTGGGTGTGCCCGATCATCTTCGTCTCGCCGCGCCCGAGCGCCAGGCAGATCTTCGGCAGCTGCGTCGTCTTCCCCGACCCGGTCTCGCCAGCCACGATCACCACCTGGTGGTCACCGATCGCCTTCGCGATGTCGTCACGACGGGCCGAGACCGGCAGGTCGGGAGGGAAGTGGATACGCACAGCGTCGCCATTCTCCCCGGTGCTGGTGGTGGGGCCAACTTTGGGTTTGGGGGCGTCGGTTTCCCCGGTCGGCCGGGGAAACCGGTACCTGTCGAGGGGTAGAACACCCACCAAGTACATGGAACCCTCGACAAGTCCCTCCGTTTCGCCGTCAGCCGGGTGGGGTGGGCTTCGCCTTGGGAGTGGGTACGCCGCTCGGGAACCGCTGGCTCGGACCTTCCTGCTTCCACTGCCGCTGACCCATGCCCCGCCGACCGGGACCGTCGCCCCATTGCCACTGCTGGCTCCCGGGCGGCTGCAACCGACGGCCTTCCCCGGGGGGCATCATCGGACCGCCAGGTCGTTGCTGCATCCGGCCCGGGAATCGGCTGTCGCGGCGATCGTGGTCGTCCCCGGCGCTGGCCAGGGCGGCCCCGCCGAGCCCGCCGAGGATCACCGACGCCAGCGCGACCGCGATGACCGCGCGGAAGGACCACAGCCGGTCAACGAAGCGCTCCTTCGGCCCGGGTGCTTCCCGGTCGGGCGGGATCACCCGCGTCTGGGTCGAGTCGGGCGCCGGAGGTTGTTCCGGGCGCGACTCGGGAGGTACGTCGCTCACGCTGCCATGGTGCTCCCGGATCCTGTGTTTGTCCTGTGACCCGGCCACGAAAACCTCGCTCGCGTTCACAGGAAACGCACAGCAACCTCATGGACTCCTCCGTGACCGGTTGGCCAGAGTGGTGGTCATGAAGAGCGCTGCACCCGATCTCACCCGCCCCGACGGCACACCCCTGCGTGTGCTGGTCGTCGACGACGAGGAGAACATCGCCGAGCTGCTGCGGATGGCGCTCCGCTACGAAGGGTGGGAGGTCGAGGTCGCTCTCACCGGGACGAAGGCCGTGTCGACCGCGAAGAAGCAGCGCCCCGACGCCGTCGTCCTCGACATGATGCTGCCCGACTTCGACGGCATGGAGGTGCTCCGCCGGCTGCGCGGCGACCAGACCGACGTACCCGTCCTCTTCCTCACCGCCCGCGACTCCGTGGAGGACCGTGTCGCGGGCCTGACGGCGGGTGGCGACGACTACGTGACCAAACCGTTCTCGCTCGAGGAGGTCGTGGCTCGGCTGCGCGCGCTGATGAGGCGCGCTGGCGCCCGGCAGGCGCAGAGCGAGTCGACCTTGCACGTCGGCGACCTCGTCCTCGACGAGGACAGCCATGAGGTGAGCCGCGGCGGCGAGGAGATCAGCCTCACTGCTACCGAGTTCGAGCTGCTGCGCTTCCTGATGCGCAACCCTCGCCGGGTGCTCAGCAAGGCGCAGATCCTCGACCGGGTGTGGAACTACGACTTCGGCGGCCAGGCCAACGTGGTCGAGCTCTACATCTCCTACCTGCGCAAGAAGATCGACGCCGGTCGCCCGCCGATGATCCACACGATGCGGGGCGCGGGCTACGTGCTGAAGCCGACGACATGAGGCGTCCCCGCTCGCTGACGTCCCGGCTGGTGATCACGGCCGTGGCGCTGGTCGCGGTGGCCTCGGTGCTCATCGGCGCCGTGACGACGGTGGCCATGCGCAGCTACCTCTATGACCGTCTCGACGAGCAGGTGCACAAGAGCCTGGACCGTGTCATGGGGCCGCCACAGAACGCCGGACCCATCGGTGGACCGGGACCGAGCCTGGGCACCGAGCTCGGCACGGTCACGGGCCTCTACCCGGACAACGGCGACCCGGACACCTTCGTCATCGGGACGCGCGACGACAACCGGGTCCTCCGCAAGACCACCTCCAGCCGGGTCACCGACCAGCTCGACAGGATTCCGGCCGACGGCAGCGTGCATGCGGTTCACCTGACGGCCCTCGGCGACTACCACGTCATCGCACAGAGGGTGAGCGACGGCAAGATCGTGATGGGTCTCCCCAGCGATGAGGTCGACGGCATCCTCGCCAGCCTGATCTGGTGGGAGGCGCTGCTCGGCCTGCTCGCCGTCCTCGCTGCCGCCGGGGCGGGCACCTTCGTCGTACGCCGCCAGCTGCGCCCGCTCAACGAGGTGGCCGCGACCGCACACGCCGTCGCCGTACTGCCGTTGGAGTCCGGGGACATCGGCGTGACCGAGCGCGTGCCCGAGCGCCTGACCGACGAACGCACGGAGGTGGGACAGGTCGGTTCCGCACTCAACACGCTGCTCGAGCACGTGGAGACCTCACTGACCGCCCGCCACCGCAGCGAGCTGCAGGTGCGCCAGTTCGTCGCCGACGCCTCCCACGAGCTGCGTACGCCGCTGGCCACGATCCACGGGTACGCCGAGCTCTCGCGTCGTACGCCGGACGACCCTGTCGCCCTCGGAACTGCCCTGGCCAAGGTCGAGACGGAGACCGACCGCATGTCCGCGCTGGTCGAGGACCTGCTCCTGCTCGCACGTCTCGACGCGGGCCGGCCGCTCGAGCGCACCGAGGTCGACGTCACACGACTGCTGCTCGAGTCGGTGGGCGACGCTCGCGTGCTGGCACCGCACCACCGCTGGCAGCTGCGGCTCCCCGACGAGCCGGTGACGGTCACCGGCGACGTACAACGCCTGCACCAGGTGGTCACCAACCTGCTGAGCAACGCCCGTCATCACACACCGCCGGGGACGATCGTGACGGTCTCGGCGGAGCCGGTGGCCTTCGGAATCGCCATCGGGGTCCACGACGACGGCCCGGGACTGCCCGCCGGACTCACCGACCACGCCTTCGAGCGATTCACGCGCGGCGACTCATCACGCACCCGCGCGAGCGGCGGCGCCGGCCTCGGCCTCTCCCTCGTCGCCGCCATCGTCCAGGCCCATGGCGGACGCGCCGCGGTGGAGTCGGAGCCGGGCAGCACTACGTTCACGGTCACGCTGCCGGCCTGAGGGTTGGCGCTGGGCGCTCTCCAGGCTCACAGGCACAGCACAGAGCGGCCACACCGTCGCCGCAGGCGGGCTGTCGACAGTGAGGGCATGACCACGACCAGCACCCTTCCCCGGCCCACATCCCGGGAGGGCCAGGCCCTCCCCTCCGACCAGCTCCGTCGCCCTGGAGCGCCACCCAACCGATGGGAGCGGCTCTGGCGTGGACCGATGGACGACCCGGCCTGGGCACGGCCCGCCTTCCTCGGCCTGCTGCTGACAACTGGTCTCCTCTACCTCTGGGGACTCGGTGCGAGCGGCTGGGCCAACACCTTCTACTCCGCCGCCGTGCAGGCCGGCTCCGAGTCCTGGAAGGCGTTCTTCTTCGGCTCCAGCGACGCCGCCAGCTCGATCACCGTCGACAAGACGCCGCTCGCGCTCTGGCCGATGGCGCTGTCCGTCCGCCTCTTCGGGCTCTCCAGCTGGAGCATCCTGGTCCCCCAGGCGCTGATGGGCGTCGCCACTGTCGGGCTGCTGCACCGCCTGGTCCGACGTACGACGGGCTCACCCGCGGCGGGCCTGATCGCTGGAGCCGTGATGGCGCTGACCCCGGTGGCGGTGCTGATGTTCCGCTTCAACAACCCGGACGCACTACTCACGCTGCTGATGGTCGGCGCGGCGGCCGCGACCCTGCGCGGCATCGAGTCGAGCGGTCTGCCCAAGGGCGCTGGCCACCCGGTCCGTTGGCTCGCCCTCGGCGGCGCGCTGGTCGGTCTCGCCTTCCTGACGAAGATGCTGCAGGCCTTCCTCGTGCTCCCCGCCCTCGCACTGGCATACCTGCTGTTCGCCCAGACCCCCTGGGGCAGGCGCCTGTGCCACCTGCTCGTCGCGTTCGGGTCGATGCTGCTCGCCGGTGGCTGGTGGATCGCGGTCGTCGAGCTGTGGCCGGCCGCGAGCCGTCCCTACATCGGCGGCTCACAGAACAACTCGATCCTCGAGCTGACCCTCGGCTACAACGGGCTCGGCCGCCTCAGCGGCGAGGAGACCGGTTCGGTCGGCGGCAGTCCCGGCGGCGGCTGGGGGGAGACCGGCCTGTTCCGGATGTTCAACAGCGAGATCGGCGGCCAGGTCGCCTGGCTGCTCCCGGCGGCCCTGGTCCTGGGCGGGGCGGCGCTGTGGCTCGGACGGCGTCAGAACCGTCTCCGCGCGGCCCTGACCCTCTGGCTCGGCTGGCTGCTCGCCACGGCACTGACCTTCAGCTTCATGGCCGGCATCTTCCACGCCTACTACACCGTCGCCCTCGCCCCGGCGATCGCGGCACTGGTCGGCATCGGCGCCTGGGTGCTGTGGCAGCACCGTTCGTCGTACGTCGCGACGGGCATCCTCGCCTTCAGCATGGCCATGACCTCGGTGCTCGGCTGGTACCTGCTGGACCGCGCGGAGGGATTCGTCCCCTGGCTGAAGTGGCTCGTCGTGTTCGTCGGCTTGGCGGCCGCTCTCGCCCTGGCCGGGATCGCGCACCTGCCGCGCAAGCTCGCGCTCCTCGTAGCGGCAGGCGCTCTGGCGGCCACCCTGGCCGGTCCGGCGGCGTACGCCGTGAGCACGGCCTCCACGCCGCACAGCGGCTCCATCCCGAGCGCCGGGCCGTCGACAGGCAACGGCGGCCCCGGCGGGATGCCCGGCGGCGGGGGCGGACCGCGCGGCCAGCTGGGTCCGCCACCCGGCCAGAACACCGGAACCGTCCAAGGCCAGCCCGGCACCACCCGCGGCGCCGGTGGGATGCCCGGCGGGATGCCCGGCGGCATGGGCGGCCTGCTCAACGGCAGCACCTCCAGCGCCGAGGTGACAGCGCTGCTCCAGAGCGACGCGGACTCCTACACCTGGGCGGCCGCCGCGGTCGGCGCCAACAACGCAGCCGGCTACCAGCTCGCCAGCGAGCAGCCGGTGATGGCGATCGGCGGCTTCAACGGCAGCGACCCGAGCCCGACCCTGGCGCAGTTCGAGCAGTACGTCGCCGACGGCCAGATCCACTGGTTCATCGGCAGCGGTGGGACGGGCGGCGGCATGAGCAGCGCGAGCAGCAACGAGATCGCGCAGTGGGTCGCGGACAACTTCACTGCCAGCACGGTGGACGGCGCTACGCTCTACGACCTCTCGGACGGCATCCAGTGAGCGCGTTGCTCCAGCCCGCCACCCCTGGCGGGCATGGGACGGCGCGCGCCACCGCGACGGTCATCGAGGTGGTGATCCCGGTCCACAACGAGGAGGTGCAGCTCGCCGCATCCGTGGCGCGAGTGCTAGAGCACCTGCGCACGATGCCGTGGCCCTTCCGGATCACCGTGGCCGACAACGCCAGTACCGACGAGACCGCACTGATCGCCCGACGGCTCAGCCATGCCAACCCGGAAGTCTCGGTGGTCCACCTTTCCGAGAAGGGGCGCGGCCGCGCCCTCAAGCGGGTGTGGTCCGCCTCGGAGAGCGACGTGCTCGTGTACATGGACGTGGACCTCTCGACCGATCTGGCGGCGCTGCTTCCCCTCGTCGCCCCACTGGTGAGCGGGCACTCCGACCTGGCCATCGGATCCCGGCTCTCCCGCGCCTCGCGGGTCGAGCGGGGCGCGAAGCGGGAGCTCATCTCGCGCAGCTACAACCTGCTGCTGCGCCGGACCCTGCGGGCGCGGTTCTCCGACGCGCAGTGCGGGTTCAAGGCCATCCGGCGGGATGTCGCGCGTGAGCTGTTGCCTCTGGTGGAGGACAACGCATGGTTCTTCGACACCGAGCTGTTGGTGGTCGCCGAGCGTGTCGGGCTACGCATCCACGAGGTCCCTGTCGACTGGGTCGACGACCCCGACAGCAGGGTCGACCTCGTACGCACGACGGTCGACGACCTCAAGGGCATGGTCCGGCTCGGCCGCTCCCTCGTCCGCGGGACGCTGCCGCTGCGCGAGATCGGCGAACGGCTCGGCCGCACCAGCTCCGAGGCCGGTCGCGGACGCCTCGGCATGCAGCTCGGCATCTTCCTGGGGATCGGGGTGTGCTCGACCCTCGTGTACGTCGGGCTCTACCTCGCGCTGCGCACGTCGATGACGCCGTGGTGGGCCAACTTCACCGCCCTGTTGGTCACTGCCATCGCCAACACGGCGGCCAACCGGCGGTTCACCTTCGGCGTGCGCGGACCACGGGACGTCGTACGCCATCAGGTGCAGGGTCTGGCCATCTTCGCGGCCGGTCTTGCTGCGACCTCCGGGTCGCTGTGGCTGCTGCACGCCCTGACGTCCCCGAGCCGGGCGCTGGAGGTCGTCGTACTGACGGTTGCGAACCTCGCGGTGACGGTGCTGCGGTTCGTCGCGATGAAGCTGTGGGTTTTTGCGGTGGTCGAGCAGCGAGCGAAGCGAGCGGACAGACGAGACCTCAGCCGCTCGCCTGCGGGGCCAGGATCGCCGGCAGTGACGCCGCGAGCGTCTGCAGCAGCTCTTCACGACTGATCCCGCGCGGGTCGCGCACCCAGTCCACGACGACCTCCTCGGTGAAGGCCGACCACCCGCGCACGACAAGTCGGACCGCCGGGGTGTCGACCAGGCCCAGGTGTCGAGCCTCCTCGGCGACCGGCCCCTCGAAGAGCCGTCCGGTGAGGGCCTCGCGCGACTCCTCGTAGATCTCGCGCAGGCCCTCGTGGCCACCTGCCGCCCCGCGCACCAGCGACACGTAGCCCTGGTAGTTCTCCACGACGTAGTCGACATAGCGCGCCAGCGACCCCGCGAGCTGTTCGAGCGCGCTGCCCTCGCCGTCAGGAGCGGTCACGGCGAAGAGGTTGTCGGCCGCGCGGCGTACGACCGCGGTGTGGAACTCCTGCTTGCCGCCGAAGTAGTGGTAGAGCAGCCCGCGGGAGATCCCGGCCTCGTCGGCCAGCGTCTCGATGGAGAGGTCCTCGAGCGAACGCGTGGCCAGCAGGCGCACGCCCAGCTCGATCAGCTGCTCGCGTCGGCTGTCGGGACTCATCCGTACCCGGGTGGAAGACATGTGTCGCATCTTACTGAACTGATGTCAACAATGCTATTGACGGTCGTTCAGTATCTTGGCACGGTGTTCCCCATGACCTCCACGACCGTCCAGCCCGCCACCGAGGGGCAGAGCCTGCCGGAGCGGGTCCGCGTGCTCGTCGTCGGCGCGGGATTCGCCGGCCTCGGCACCGCTATCAAGCTCGACGAGCACGGCTACGCCGACTTCCTCGTCGTCGACAGGGGTGGCTCGGTGGGCGGCACCTGGCGTGACAACACCTATCCCGGCGCCGCGTGCGACGTGCCCAGTCAGCTCTACTCCTTCAGCTTCGCGCCCAATCCGGACTGGACGCGCTCCTTCTCCCCCCAGCCCGAGATCCAGGCCTACCTCGAGCGCACCGCCCGCGAGGCCGGTGTCCTCGACCGGTTCCGTTTCGGTGTGACCGTGGAGGACGCCGCGTGGGACGAGGCCGAGCAGGTGTGGCACGTCGGCACCGACCACGGCGAGGTCGTCGCCGACATCGTCGTCACCGGTTCCGGCGGTCTGTCCGAGCCGCGTTTGCCCGAGATCGCCGGCATCGACTCCTTCGGCGGCGAGATCTTCCACTCGGCCCGCTGGAACCACGACTACGACCTCACCGGCAAGCGAGTCGCCGTCATCGGCACCGGCGCCTCGGCGATCCAGATCGTGCCCGAGATCGCCAAGCAGGTCGCGCACCTCGACGTCTACCAGCGCACGGCGCCGTGGGTGATGCCGCGCAACGACCGCGACTACACCCGCGTCGAGCGGTTCGCGTTCCGGCACCTTCCCCTCGTGCAGCGGGCCTACCGCACCGGCATCTACTGGGGGCGTGAGTGCTTCGTGCCGGGCTTCACCATCAACCCGAAGCTGGCTGCGCCGGCCAGGAAGCTCGCACTGAAGAACATCGAGCGCGGCATCTCCGACCCCGCCCTGCGCGCAGCAGTGACGCCGAACTTCCAGATCGGCTGCAAGCGCATCCTGATCTCCAACGACTACTACCCCACCCTCGAGAAGGACAACGTCGAACTCGTCACCGACGGGATCCGCGAGATCACCTCGACCGGCATCGTCACCGCCGACGGCACCGTGCACGAGGTCGACGCGATCATCGTGGCCACCGGCTTCTACACCACCGAGCAGCCGATCTCCGAGCACATCAAGGGTCGCGACGGGCGCACGCTCGCAGACTCGTGGCGCGAGAGCGGGATGGCGGCGTACAAGGGCACCACCATCAGCGGCTTCCCCAACCTGTTCCAGATAGTCGGCCCCAACACCGGCCTCGGGCACTCCTCGATGGTGTTCATCATCGAGAGCCAGATCGCCTACATCCGCTCGGCCCTCCAGCAGATGGGCGAGCACGGCATCGGCGCCGTCGAGCCGAAGCGCGAGGCGCAGGACGCCTGGAACGCCGACGTGCAGCGCCGGATGAAGCGCACCGTGTGGAGCACCGGCGGCTGCGCGAGCTGGTACATCGACTCGCACGGCCGCAACACCACGCTGTGGCCGCGCACGACGTTCAAGTTCCGCGAGCTGTTGCGGACGTTCGACCCCGAGCAGTACGTCGTGACCTCCCGCGACGACGCCACCACTAAGGAGCACGCAGCGTGAAGACACTCGACGACAAGGTGGTCGTGATCACCGGCGCCGGCTCCGGCATGGGCCGAGAGATGGCCCTGATCGCGGCCCGACAGGGCGCCCTGCTGGCCGTGTCCGACTGGAACGAGCAGGGGCTCGCCGAGACCGTCGACCTGCTCAAGGCCGCCGGCGTCCGCGAGCTGCGCCGCGACGTCGTCGACGTCTCCGACCGCGCAGCCGTGGCCGCGCATGCCCAGGCGGTCGTCGAGCAATTCGGCCGCGTCAACATGGTCGTGAACAACGCCGGAGTCACCGTCACGGGTGACTTCGAGGAGATGAGCTACCAGGACTTCGACTGGATCGTCGGCGTCAACTTCATGGGCGTGGTCAACGGAACGAAGGAGTTCCTGCCGCACCTGATCGCCTCCGGCGACGGCCATCTCGTGAACATCTCCAGCCTCTTCGGCCTGGTCAGCATGCCCGGCCAGACGGCGTACAACGCGACGAAGTACGCCGTCCGCGGCTTCTCCGAGGCGCTGCGTGAGGAGATGCTCATCAACGGCCACCCGGTCGGTGTCACCTGCGTGCACCCCGGCGGCATCAAGACCGGCATCGCCCGCAACGGTCGCAAGACCCCCAGCCAGGACGCCGAGTCCATCGACTCCTTCTTCGAGAACAAGCTGGCCCGGATGACGGCCGAGAAGGCAGCCCAGATCATCATCAAGGGCGCCCTGGCCGGAAAGGCCCGCGTGCTCGTCGGCATCGACGCCCACGCGATGCACCACTTCGCCAAGCTGACCGGCTCCCGCTACCAGGACATCGTCGCCAAGCTCGCCCCGAAGACGATGCCGGCACGGAAGCACTGATCCGTCAGGACGTCATACGAACTGGTCGCCGTGGCAGCCACTTCGTATGACGTCCCACGCTTGGTCACGCCGCGTTGGCAGGATGGGACCGTGCCGTTCGAGCGGGAGACCGAACACCTACGCCTGCGACGACCTTTGCCTGAGGACCTGGACGATTTCATCGCGCTGCACTCCGACCCACGCACCTACGTGCACGCGCCGGCCAGCATGCCGACCGAGCAGCAGTGCCGGGAACGACTGGCCTCCTACCTCCTCGACTGGACCGAGTTCGGGTTCGGGTACCTCGCGGTCGACGAGCTCGGCAGCGGGCGCCTGGTCGGCTGGGGCGGCGTACGACTGACGGCCGCGCCCAGGACGCTGAACCTCTACTACCGGCTCGCCCACGACGCCCTGGGCCGCGGTTGCGGCCGGGAGCTCGTACGGGCGATCCTCGACGGGGTCAGGGAGGAGCTGCCCGACCACACCGTCCGGGCCAGCGTGAAGCGGCACAACCTGGCCTCGATGGCCACCGCGCTGGGGGCCGGCCTGGTCGAGGTGGGCGAGCAGGTCAACCCGGAGGATGCTCCGGACGACCCGCCGTCGGTCATCCTCGAGGCGCCGCCCGTCGCCTGACCGCGTCAGATGCCGCGAATAGCCTGAATGTCTCTGACATCCCCTTTATGCTCCAGCGGTGCGCGACTCGGTCTTGTGGGTGATCTTGCTGGTAGGGGCAGTACTGATGCTGCCTCAGCTCCTTCCGGCGGCCGCCGTGCTGCACAGGTTCGGCAGGAGCGCCGGGATCGACTTCGGGTACTCCGACGAAGGCCGGCTCACCGCCGGTCCGCAGGCCGAGGCGGTGCTGTCGAGGTTGGTCTGGCGGCCGACCCGGGCTGTCGGCTGCTTCCTCGTGTTCTTCACCCTGGAGACGCTCCTGATGCGCCACGGACCCTTCCTCTCGCAGTCGGACACGAAGTCGATGGTCGTCGCGGCAGTCGTCAGCGCCGGCATCCTCGGCCCCTACCTGGTGTTGCGCCAGTTCCTCCAGCCCGTCTCGGGGAACCAGCCAGGCAGCCTGCGACCTGGTGTCAGCGTCGAGGACTACCTGAGCCCACCGCGCCGGGTGGTGACGTGGCTGGCCGCGGCAAGCGTCCTGGCCGTGCCTGCCGGCGCGGTTGTCCTGTCCATGACCGAGGCGTACGACGGCTACAAGATCTACTGGGAGGGCCTCGTCGCGCTGCCGCTGGTGTCAGCCGGGGTCTTGCTGGCCGCCGAGCTCGAGACGCGCGGGGTGCGCGACAAGGTCACCGACTATGCGCTGGTGTACCTGTGGGACGCGCTGCGTGGCCGCGCCCTGCGCGTGATCACGGCGATAGGCGTCTACGGAGTGTCCCTCTCCTGGGGGATGGCCGCCGGCGGCGTGCTGGGCGTGGCGCGCATCCAGCCGTTCCCCGCCTCGCCGTACCTCTACGCGGTGGCCGCGGCTCTGGGGATACTCCTCAAGCTGACCGCCCTCGTCCTGTTGCTGATGCCTGTCGGCCGGTTCCGCGGCCGGTTGTGGCCGGGGCTCGCGCCGGGGACGAGACTTCGCTGGCGAGCGACGGCCGGGCAGACCACCGCGTCCTGACGGCGGGCGAGTGCTCCCCCGTCAGATGTTGGACGGGTCCGCGTTGCCACCGCAGACCACCACGCAGACCCGTTCGCCGGTCTGCGGCGCGTAACGGCCGGCGAGCAGCGCCGCGAGCGCCGTTGCCCCTGCCGGCTCCGCCGCGACCCGCGCCTCGCGCCACAGCCACCCTCGCGCGTGGTTGATCTCGTCGTCGCTGACCAGCAGCGACGTCGTGCCGTGTTCGATGGCGGTCGCCAGCGCGATGTCGCCGAGCCGTGAGGCTCCCAGCGCGTCGGCGGCGAGCCCACCGACCTCCACGTCGATGGGCTCCCCCGCCTCGAGAGCGCTGTGCATGGTCGGACAGTCCTCGGGCTCGACCGCGACGACGCGAGCGGCGGGGTGTGACCCGGCGAGTCCCCGGGTGAGCCCGGAGAACAGCCCGCCGCCTCCGACGGCGACGAGGACCGTATCCACGTCCGGCAGCTGCTGGCCGAGCTCCACGCCCAGCGTTCCCTGGCCCGTGACGGTCCCGAACGAGTCGTAGGCGTGTAGTGCGAGCGCACCGGGCTGGTCGGCCGCGTCCCGGCTCGCGACGAGGGCTTCGGCATAAGTGGCGCCGGTCCGGTTGACCTCGGCGCCCAGAGCAGCGATCGCGTCGACCTTGACCGCCGGCGCGGCCTGCGGCACGAAGATCCTCGTGGGGATGCCCAGGCGGTGGCCGACGTGTGCGACCGCGAGGCCGTGGTTGCCTCCCGACGCGGCCACCAACATTTGTGGTTGCTCCGGTGCCAACAGGACGCTGTTGAAGGCGCCGCGCACCTTGAACGATCCGGAGTGCTGGAGCAGCTCCAGCTTGAGCGTCACCGGTCGGCCCTCGACCTCGATCTCGAGCAGAGGCGTGCGGCGTACCCAAGGGGCGACGAGAGCCACCGCCGCGCGGATGTCGTCGTACGTCGGGACGGTCCGGTGAGCCACGGGGCCCAACGTATCCTCGGCTCCATGTCATCTGGGCCCAGCCGGTCCTCGCGCCCCGTGCGCGTCGAGTGCCGCAAGTGGCCCGACGACCCGCACTGGGAGTTCGACGGTCTCAAGCTGGGCGTCGACGCCCACGGGACCTGGATCGGCATCGCGGAGGGGACGCTGCTGGCCAGCCCGGTGCGGGCCTTCTACGCCACCGCCGACCACGTGACCCTGGTGCCACACGATGCCTGGTGGCTCGGGACGTTCTACGGCAACGACCCCAAGCGCCCCTTCGACACCTACGTCGACATCGCCACGCCCGCGGTATGGCACGGCGAGGACCTCGTGCGGGCCGTCGATCTCGACCTCGACGTGATCCAGGGGACGACCGGTCGCATCTGGGTCGACGACGAGGACGAGTTCGCCGCCCACCGGGTGGCGCTGGGCTACCCCGACGACGTGATCGAGCACGCGATCAGCAGCTGCCAGGACGTCGTGACAGCCGTCACCGACCGGACCGCACCCTTCGACGGGATGCATCTGGACTGGCTCACCCGGCTACGAGCCCACCGCTGACCCCAACCGGTCTAGTTTGATTGGCCCAGTTAGGCCTATTTTGGACTGTTTAAACCTTTCTGGTCCGGTGAGTCCGATTTCCTCCATAGGGTTGACCTGTCGCCCAAACCCCCCACGAAGGTCCCCCGAAATGAAGTACGTCTGGCTGCTCGTCGGCCCGCTCGTCCTGTCCGTCCTGGGCGTCACCGGACTCAGCGCGATGGACGCCTCCGGGGAGGCCAACCAGGTCACGGCGGCCGCGCAGCACTCGTCCGATGCGACGACGACAGCGCACGGCTTCTTCTGGCAGCTGACCACTCCGCAGCCGGTGCTTCCGGGCACGGTCCTGCTCACCCGCGGCGCCCATGAGGGCTCGCGAGGAACCCGGAGCGACAAGCAGTTCTTCAAGATCAGCAGCACCGGCACCAACGACGTACCCCAAGCCGCGCTGCGCGCCTACCACCACGCCGAGAAGGTGATGGCGAAGGCCGCACCCGACTGCCAGATCTCCTGGACGCTGCTGGCCGCCATCGGCCGGGTCGAGTCGAACCACGGTCGCTTCGGCGGCTCCCAGCTGGGCGCCGACGGGGTGTCGCGCCCGGAGATCCGCGGGCCTCAGCTCGACGGCGCAGGCGACTTCGCCGCGATCAAGGACAGCGACAACGGCACCCTGGACCGCGACAAGGTGTGGGACCGGGCTGTCGGCCAGATGCAGTTCCTGCCCGAGACGTGGCGCTCGGTCGCGCGCGACGGTGACGGCGACAAGGTGAAGAACCCCGACGACATCGACGACAGCGCCCTCGGCTCTGCTGTCTACCTGTGCGGCGCCGGCGGCAGCCTCGCCGACCAGGCCGGTGTGGCGCGGGCAGCCTTCCGCTACAACCACTCCGACTACTACGTCCAGCTGGTGCTGTCCTTCCAGGCCGGCTACCAGACCGGTGTGTTCGCCGTACCTTCGCCTCCGCCCCCGCCGGTCGAGAAGGCCAAGACCAAGGCCAAGAGCAAGAGCAAGGCCAAGCCGAAGAAGCAGGCCGCCGCGAACCCGAAGCCCACCGCGCCGGCGCCCGCACCGAAGCCGGCGACCCCGCCGCGTCCCGCCACTGTTCCGAAGCCCACCCCGAAGCCGACGCCCAAGCCGAGCCCGAGCCCGACACCTCCGGGACCCAGGCTGGTGCAGGTCGACGGCATCTGGAAGGCCTGCGGTCCGGGCTTCTGCCTCGGGTCCACGACGCTCGACCTCGGTCCCCAGAACACTCAGGGCGACAAGGCCGACGCGGACTTCGACGGCAACGGCGATGTCGAGACCAACGGCCAGGAGTTCGCCGGGCTCGTCGACAAGCACGTCAACCTCCAGGTCGAGAAGAGCGGCGGCTCGTACGTCGTCTACGTGATCGGCGGTCGTGGGTACCGCAACGCCGACGGGTCCTTCGCACGGGCCATGGTCGCCAGCGACACCCAGACTCCCTGATCGAACTCAACCGAAGACCAATCAATCTGCTGACCGTGGAACGATGAGCGGGTGCCCATCGACTTCGCGGACTCCCCCGAGCCGACGCTCGGCGTCGAGTGGGAGTTCGCCCTGGTCGACAAGGTGTCCCGCGACCTGGTGAACGCAGCGTCCGAGCTGTTCGACCTGGTGACGTCGCGGCACGGACCACAGCCCCGGATCCACAAGGAGCTGCTGCGCAACACCGTCGAGCTGACCACCGGCATCTGTCGTACGACCGACGAGGCTCTCGCGGAGCTGGCCCACCTCATCGACCTGGTGCGACCGTGCGCCGACGAGCTCGGGGTCGATCTCTACTCCGCCGGCACCCACCCGTTCGCCGAGTGGTCCCACCAGCTGCTGACGCCGGGGCACCGCTACGAGGAGCTGATCGCGCGGACTCAGTGGTGGGGGCGCCAGATGCTCATCTGGGGTGTCCACGTGCACGTCGGCGTACCCCGTGACCACGTGATCCCGATCGTCTCCAGCCTGCTGAAGTGGTACCCCCACCTGCAGGCGCTCTCGGCCTCCTCCCCGATCTGGGCTCGCACCGACACCGGGTACGCGAGCAACCGGGCGATGATGTTCCAGCAGCTGCCCACCGCCGGCCTGCCGTTCCAGTTCGACAACTGGTCCGAATTCGAGGCCTACGCCCACGACCTGATGGTCACCGGGGTCATCGAGGAGATCGACGAGATCCGGTGGGACGTGCGGCCGGCACCCCGGCTCGGCACCCTCGAGGTGCGGGTCTGCGACGGGGTCTCGACGCTGTGGGAGATGCGGGCCCTGGTGGCCCTGACGCACTGCCTCGTGGTCGACCTCTCGGAGCGGCTCAGCCGTGGCGAGACGCTTCCGACGATGCCGCCGTGGCACGTGCAGGAGAACAAGTGGCGCGCGGCCCGCTACGGCCTGGACGCCTGGATCATCCTCGACGAGCACTCCAACGAGTGCCTGATGCAGGACGACCTCCGCGGCCTCCTCGAGCACCTGGCACCGGTCGCCGAGCGCCTCGGGTGCGCCGACGACCTGGCCCTGGTCGAGGAGATCCCGCGACGCGGTGCCTCCTACCAGCGGCAGCGCGCCGTGGCCGAGCACACCGGCGGTGACCTGGTTGCCGTGGTCGACTCGGTCGTGCGGGAGCTCTAGTCCGAGAGCGGCGGGATCTGGTGCGCCGCTGCGCGGCTACACAATTGTTGGCTTGGAACGTCCAGAGCGGTTGTTTCGACGTCCCAAGCCAACATTTGTGGGGTTCGGACGCCAACCATCAGGACGCGGCTCCCCACTCAGCCCACGAGCGGCGGGATCTGGTCGGTCGCGGCGAGGGGGTCCATGCCCGTGACGGCCAGCAGGTCGGCGATGAGCGAGCGGACCTGCGCGAGCACCACCTCGCCGGAGAGGTCGCTGGAGCGTTCGGCCTGGGCGGTGGCCCGACCCAGCTCCACGAGGCGGTCCCTCACGGCGGTGGCGGCCCGTCCCGCGGCGAGCTCGTCGGCTATGGCGTCGGTGGCGTTGGCGAGGTCGTCGAGCATGGCGGCGTACGACGCAGGGATGGGCTCGTGGCGGTAGGCGGCCACCGCGACCCGTCGTACGAGCACCCGGGTGTTCCGCAGCGCGAAGTCGAGCGGCTCGACGAGCTCGGCCATCGCACGCACCCGGCCGCGGTGGCGTCGCCGGAACGGCGAGGAACGCACCACCGACAGGCCCTCGTTGGCCGCAGCCCGGAGCTCGGAGATCAGCTCGTCGGTCGACCTCGCGTCACGCAGCACCTCCAGGGCCCGGTCCACGTCGCCGTCGCGGATGCTCGCCGCGGCGGCGTGGAGCAACGCGGAGATCTTCTGCATGACCACGGCCGCCTGCTCGCGGGGGCGGCGCAGCGGTGCACGAGGTACGACGGCCGCCGCGACGAGAGCGACACCGCCACCGATCAGCGCGTCGGTCCAGCGGGTGAAGGCGGCGCCGGGGGACGGCAACAGCACGCTGACGAAGATGGCCTGGATCGCCGCCTGGTTCACGAACAGCACGCCTTGGTCCAGGAGCAGCGCCGTCGACATGGCGAGTCCGACGATGAGCGCGATCTGCCAGCCACCCGACCCGACCCATCCCGTGATCGCGTCCCCGACGGCGACACCGATCGCCACGCCGACCGAGACCTCGGCGACCCGCCGCAGTCGCTGGCCGTAGGAGGTGCCCAGACTCACAACGGCGGCGATCGGCGCGAAGATCGCCTGGGGGTGCCCGAAGACCTCCGTCGCCACGGTCCAGGCGACGCCTGCCGCGACCGCACACTGGGCGACCTGCCATGACTTGGCGCGAAGCCGTGCCCGTCGCTGGCGCAGCGAGGTGCGACTCCGCGTCATCGCGAGCTCGAGGTGCGGTGCCGCCGCCGCCCCGTAGCGCGTCAGGTGCTCACGCGCACTACTTTTCGAGTGTGGATCCACGGCCGTGCAGCATCGTGATGATCTGGGTCAGCTGGTTGTCGGCCTTCTCAGTCCGCGAGAACGTGGTCAGCGCCAGCACCGGCTTGAACCGCTGCCGGGCGATCGCCTTGGCGTAGGTGAACTCCTTGAGGCCGTCCGGACCATGGATCCGGCCGAAGCCCGAGTCGCCGACGCCACCGAACGGCAACGACGGGATCGCCGCGAAGGTGATCATGCCGTTGACCGAGGTCAT
The DNA here is from genome assembly GCA_963742785.1 of uncultured Actinomycetota bacterium. GTDB lineage: Bacteria > Actinomycetota > Actinomycetes > Propionibacteriales > Nocardioidaceae > Marmoricola. The sequence continues at coordinate 1,691,377 of CAVUNI010000004.1, read as the reverse complement.
CCCCGAACGGATCCGCTCGGCCAGCTCCATGCCGCGCGCCTTCGCGAACACCGTCGACCCGAGCCCGTAGCGGGTGCCGTTGGCCTTCGCGACGGCCTCGTCCATGTCCCGCACCCGCGTGACCGTCACCGTCGGGCCGAAGGTCTCGTCCTGCACCGCTGACGAGTCCTCGGGTACGTCGACCAGGATCGTCGGCTGCACGAAGCGCTCCCCCACCGCGTCAGGCCCGCCGAGCACCGCGCGGCCGCCCCGCGCGAGTGCGTCCGTGATGTGTGAGCTGATGATCCCGAGCTGGCTCGGCATCGTGATCGGGCCGATCTTCGACTCGGGACTGTCCTCGGCACGCAGGTCGCGCGCCTTGTCCACGAGGAGTGATAGGAACTCGTCGTAGACACGGTCGTGGACGTAGATCCGCTCCACACCCGTGCACGTCTGTCCGGCGTTGGAGCACGCGCCCCAGAGAGTTGCGTCGGCAGCGGCGTCGAGGTCGGCGTCCTCGTCGACCAGCACGGCGTCCTTGCCACCAGCCTCGATCACGACCGGTGTCAGGGTCTCCGCGCAGGCTGCCATCACCTTCTTGCCGGTGGCGGTCGAACCTGTGAAGGCCACCTTGTTCACACCGGCGCGACACAGGCCCGCACCGGTCTCGCCGAGGCCGGTGACGACCTGGAAGACCGGGTGGTCGGGGATCACTTCGGCAAACGTGGCGGCCAGCCACTGGCCCACGCCGGGCGTGAGCTCGCTCGGCTTGAACACGACGGCGTTGCCGGCGGCGAGAGCGTAGGAGATCGAGCCCATCGGCGTGAACACCGGGTAGTTCCACGGGCCGATCACGCCGACGACCCCGAGTGGCTGGTACTGCACGGTGGCGGCCTGGTTGGCCATCACCATGCCTGAGGGCACCTTGTGGCGGCCGAGCACCTTCTTGGCATGCTTGGCCGCCCAGGCGATGTGGTCGAGCGCGAGGGCGGCCTCCAGGGTCGCGTCGCTGTGCGGCTTGCCGGTCTCCTGGTGTACGACGTCGGCCAGCTGGGCGATCCGGCGCGTGATGACGCCTTTCCAATTCGTGAGCAGGTCGGCCCGTTCGTCGTACGACAAGGCGGACCACCAGGCCGCTGCCTCGTGTGCACGCGCGACGGCGGCTTCGACCTCCTCGGTCGTGTGCACGGGATGGGTGCCTACGACGTCACCGGTGATGGGGCTGAGCGAGTCGAAGGTCTGCCGGGTGACGGCTTCGGTGTCGGGTGAGACCTCGGTGGTCATCGTGAGCTCCTGATCAGGTCGGCCGCCTTCTCGGCGATCATGACGGTGGGTGCATTGGTGTTGCCGCGTGGCACGACCGGCATCACCGACGCGTCGACGACCCGCAGCCCGTCGATGCCGTTGACTCGCAGCTCCGGGTCGACCACGGCGTCCTGGCCGGTGCCCATCGCGCAGGTCGAGACCGGGTGGTAGAGCGTCTGTGTCCAGTTGCGGGCGTGCTCGACGAAGTCCTCGTCACCGGGGTTGTCGGGCAGCTGCCAGGGACGGTCGAGGTGCCGCGCCAGAGGGCCTTGCGTGCAGATCTCCCAGAGCCGCTTCATGCCGGCCACCATGGCGTCGAGGTCGGCCCCGTCGTCGTAGTACGCCGCGTCGATCTCCGGGTGCCACGACGGGTTGGCAGACCGGAGACGCAGTGAACCCCGGCTCCGCACGGACACCAGTGTGGGTGCTGCCGTGAACATCCGCTGCGTCGGCTCGTGCAGCCCGTTGTCGTAGAAGCCCGCCGGTGCGACGTGGTACTGCATGTCGGGCGCGTCCAGGTCGTCGCGGGTACGCAGGAAGCCGCCACCCTCGCCGACGTTCGAGGCAAGCGGTCCGGTCCCTCGGGTCTTCCACCGCAACAGGTTGCGCACGTTGTTGAAGTCCGCGAGGTCGGAGATCCCCCGCGTGTACCAGAGCATCGGGATGGCCGGATGGTCCTGCAGCCGCTGTCCGACCCCGGCGCTGTCCGCGACCACGTCGATGCCGTGCTCCCGCAGGTGGGCGGCCGGTCCGATGCCGGAGAGCATCAGCAGCTGCGGGCTGTTCACGGCTCCCCCGCAGAGCAACACCTCTCGCGTCGCGTGCACCGTGATCTCGCGACCGTGCGCGCGGTAGGTGACGCCGACGGCGCGTTCGCCCTCGACCTCGATACGGGTCGCGAACGCCCCGGTCTCCACGTCGAGGTTGGCGCGCTTCCGGGCCGGGGTGAGGTAGGCATCGTTGACCGACCAACGCCGTCCCTTGTTGCAGGTCACCTGGTAGAGGCCCGCCCCCTCCTGCTCGGCGCCGTTGAAGTCGTCGGTCGGCTTCAGGCCGCCGCTGACCGCGCTCTCGACCCACAGGTGGGTGAGGTCGTGGGTGTAGCGGCGGTCCTCGACGTGCAGGGGCCCCTCCTGCCCGTGGTACGGCGCTCCGAGCCTCGTGTTGCCCTCGGCTCGGATGAAGTACGGCAGCACCTCGTCGTAGCCCCACCCCTTTGCGCCGTACTCATCGCGCCAGGTGTCGTAGTCCGCCCGGTGGCCGCGGATGTAGATCATCGCGTTCATCGAGGAGCAGCCACCGAGGGCCTTCATCCGCGGCCAGAACGCGCGGCGGCTGTGCAGCTGCTTCTGCTCGGTGGTGGTGTAGTTCCAGTCCCAGCGCGTCTTGAAAAGCGCGGAGAACGCAACCGGGATGGAGATCTCGTCGGCCTCGGCCTCCGGTCCCGCCTCCAGGAGCAGCACCCGGACCTCGGGGTCCTCGCTCAACCGGGCCGCGAGCACGGCGCCGGCACTGCCGGCCCCCACGATCACGTAGTCGTGACCCGCGGACCGCGTGGCTGTCTGTGTCATGGGACCTCCGTGTGCTTGCCCGGCCGTTCGTTCGGCCCTGATCAGGTCCCTGCCGAACCTATACCCGGTGTTCTCCGCCACACCTCGGCCGTTCACGTCCCACTCGACCCGAGGTGCGTTTGTTGATTCGTGGGTGGACAAGCGAGGATCGGATCACCTGTGAGAGGGGAACAACTGTGGCAGTTCCGATGGATCCGACGTCAGCGGCATTCCTGTACGCCGAGAACCGGCAGATGCCGATGCACGTGGGTGGCCTCCAGCTGTTCGAGAAGCCGGAGGGGGCTCCGCGCGACTACGCCCGGCGGATCTACGAGCAGATGTCCGAGGTCGACGAGATGGCGCCGCTGTTCCTCAAGCGGCCGACTCGCGGCATCACCACGGCCGGCCAGTGGGCCTGGACACAGGACGAGGCCTTCGATCTCGAGTACCACTTCCGCCACAGCGCCTTGCCCAAGCCGGGCCGCGTCCGCGAGCTGCTGGACCTGTGCTCACGCCTCCACAGCACCCGCCTCGCCCGCGAGCGCCCGCTCTGGGAGGCGCACCTGATCGAGGGCATGCGCGACGGTCGCGTCGCCCTGTACACGAAGATGCACCACTCCCTGGTCGACGGCATCTCGGCGATGCGCCTGCTCCAGAGCGTGATGACCACCGACCCCGACAAGCGCGACATGCCCGCGATGTGGGCGACCCAGCCCGGCAAGAAGTCCGAGAAGGTCCGCGAGGACGCGGAGCACAACCTCGCCGACGTACCCATGTCAGCGTTGCGTTCGGCCCTCGGCATCACCGCCGACGCAGCGGGCCTGCCGTCCGCGCTGGTCAAGACGATCAAGCACGGCCTGCGCAACGAGACGTCGGCGCTTTCGCTCTACGCGCCGCGCACGATGTTCAACACCACCATCACCGGGTCGCGTCGCTTCGCCGCCCAGGGCTGGCCGATCGAACGCCTGCGGGCGATCGGCAAGGCCAGCGGCACCACGCTCAACGACGTGGTGCTGGCGATGTGCTCCGGCGCGATCAGGACGTACCTGATCGACCACAACGCGCTGCCCGACACCGGCCTGGTCTCGATGGTCCCGGTGGGGCTGAACGCCAAGCAGTCGCAGTCGGCCTCGGGCGAGGGCGGCAACGCAGTCGGTTCGGTGATGGTCAAGCTCGGCACCGAGCTCGACGACCCGGCCGACCGCCTCTCCGCCATCCACGCGTCGATGAAGACGGGCAAGGAGGCGCTGAGCTCGATGACCCCGCTCCAGATCATGGCGATGAGCGCCCTCGGCATGGCACCGTCGATCGTGACCCCGATGCTGCGGATGCAGGGCATCATCCGGCCGCCGTTCAACCTGATCATCAGCAACGTCCCGGGACCCCGGTCGGTGCAGTACCTCAACGGCGCGAAGATGACCGGGTCCTACCCGTTGTCGATCCCAATCAACGGGATGGCGCTGAACATCACCTGCAACAGCTATGCCGACGACATGGACTTCGGCCTGACCGGCTGCCGGCGCAGCGTGCCCCACCTGCAGCACCTGCTGACGTACATGGACGAGGAGCTGACGGCCCTGGAGAAGGGCGCGGGGGTCTCCTGAGTCGACGCCGGTTTCCCCGGACGTCCGGGGAAACCGGACCCTGGCGGGCAATGCTTCCCCCTCCTGCCTCCGGGTTAGGCAGGCAGCCCTGACCGTTTCGTACGCACAGGATCGGTGAACTTCGGTCCCATCCACAGGCGGCCGTCACGTGGCCGCGGATACTGCGCCCGGGTGCGCACCCTCGTGGCATGTACGACGAACTCCACGCCATCTGCGACCGACACGGACTCTTCCTTCGACGCGAGGTGCTCGCGCTCGGGTACACCGACAAAGATCTCGCCCGATCCATGCGCGCGAAAGTCATCCACCGAGTCCGTCATGGGAGCTACGTCTTCCGCGACCATTGGGAAGCCCTCTCGGCCACCGAGCGACATCGCATACGAGCCATGGCCGTGCTCCGTACTGCCAAGACCGAACTCACGCTCTCGCACACGACGGCGGTCGTCGCTCATGGTGCGCCCTCGTGGGAGCTTTCGCTTGCGAGCGTGCACGTGACGCGCATCGACGGCCGAGGAGGGCGCAGTGAAGCCGGCGTCGTGCAACATCGGGGACTGCTGCTGCCCACAGACATCGTGGAGCTCGACAGTGTCCAGGTCACTTCTCCGACCCGAACGGCCCTTGATCTCACCACCATCGCTGACGTCGAGCACTGTCTGCCTGTCTTCGACCACCTGCTGCATGCCGGCGCCACGTCCAAGTCGCTTCTCCGCAAAGGCTCACAGGCGATGAAGCTGTGGCGGGACACGCTCAACACCGACCTCGTCGTCAGCTTGGCCAATCCGCGCTGCGAGTCGGTAGGTGAGTCGCGGAGCTGGTACATGTTCTGGCGACGTGGCGTCATCGCCCCGGAGACCGGATATGAGATCCGCGACTCAAGCGGAAAATTGATCGCCCGCGTTGACTTCGCGTGGCCGGAGCTCGGTGTGTTCCTGGAGTTCGACGGCAAGGAGAAGTACCTCAAGCATCGCCGAGATGGCGAGAGCGTCGTCGACGCCGTACTGCGAGAGAAGAAGCGCGAGGAAAGGATCTGTCGACTGACCGGCTGGCGCTGCATCCGGATCACCTGGGCCGACCTCTACCGCCCAGACCAGACCGCCGCGTACATCAACTCTGTCCTGGCAGGAGGCCGGATCCACGTGTGACAAATCCGGCAGGGCTGCACGTTGAAATTGGAGGCTGGCACCTGAAGTTTTGCCTGCCAGGGTCATGTTTCCCCGGACGTCCGGGGAAACCGCCAGCCCGCGCGCCGCGACTCAGGCGGCGGAGGCGACAACCCCACCGGGCGCGGCAGGCGCCTCGAGGGCCTCGAGCGCGAGCTCCTCGTCGGCCACCTGGTCGCTGACGTCTCGCAGTACGCCGGACAGGGGTACGTCGAGCGCCTCGCACAGGGCGGAGAGCAGCTCGGAGGACGCTTCCTTCTGGCCACGCTCGATCTCGGAGATGTAGCCCAGGCTCACGCGGGCAGAGGACGACAGCTCGCGCAGCGTCATCCCCTGACGCATCCGCTCGGCACGCAGCACGTCACCGAGCGATGCGCGGAACAGCAAAGTTCCCTGACCCATGTGGTGCTCCTTCTCCGGTCTGTGGACTCAACGCTACCCAACGCTTGGTTCTTCCCGGGCGCGTCCCCACCCCACGGCGCGCCTGCGAGGCGTCCCTGACCGGCGCGTCAGGCGTCGGCGTCGTCGTCGAGTCCCTGCTCGATGGCGTAGCGCACCAGCTGCACCCGGTTGTGCAGCTGCAGCTTGCGAAGCGTGTTCTGGACGTGGTTCTGCACGGTCCGGTGCGAGAGCACGAGTCGCTCGGCGACCTGCTTGTACGACATCCCCTTCGCCACCAGCCGGAGTACCTCGGTCTCTCGCTCGGTCAGCCGCGGGGTGTCGTCCTTGCCGTCCGCAGGCGTGTCGGACAAGCGGCGGTACTCCCCGAGGACGAGCCCGGCCAGCCCCGGCGTGAACACGGTGTCACCCAGGGCGACCCGGCGTACGGCGTCGATGAGCTCGCCGCGCGACGCGGACTTGACCAGGTAGCCGGTCGCACCGGCCTTCACCGCCTCGAGCACGTCGTGCTGCTCGCCGCTCGCCGAGAGGATCAGCACCCGGACAGCCGGGTTCTGCCGGACGACCTCCGCCGTCACGGCAACCCCGTTTGGGTCGGGGATCTGGAGGTCGAGGACGAGCACGTCGGGGCGCCCGGCCGGGAAGCGTGTGATCGCCTCGGTCCCGTTGGAAGCGGTCGCGACGACGTGCATGCCGGCCTCGGTCAGGTCGCGGGCCACGTTCTCGCGCCACATCGGGTGGTCGTCGACCACCATGACCCGCAGCTGCTGCTCGCCTGGTCCTGGGGTTGCATCCGACGTCACGCGGCGAACCTTAGCCGCAGGAGTACGTCGGCACCGGCGTCCGGGCGGATCGAGTTGCTGGTCAACGTGCCGAGTCCACGACCTTCTGGACCAGGGCGTGGTCGTCGTCGGACGCGTACACGGCGAACTCCCCGGCGTACGAATACCCTTCCCAGGCAGGGCTGTCAGGGCGGTCGGTTCGACTGACACCGGGCCCGTGTGCCGGGTCAAAGGTCGCGGAAGCGTAGAAGGCGACGCCACCGTCCCCATCACATTCCGCCTCGTCACGTGGTGCCCAACGCTCGAACTTGAACTCGCAGTCATCGGTGTCCGTGGGTTCCCAGGAGGCGGGGATGTCGACCCGGACACCCTGGTACTCGATGGTCTTCCACCCGCCCGACTTGGACGACTCGCTGACCACCTCAGCGTGGGAGTCGCGTTGGGCGTACCAGATGAAGCCGCCGGCGAGCAGTCCGATGCAGACAACAGCCAGCACCAGGACTCGAGAGGTACGCGAAGTCGGCATCAGAGCCATCGAGCCCGCCGCCCTACTTCTCCGCCACCGGCCGCTGGTAGCGACCGCGTCGATGCACGAGCGGCTCCACGTCCTCGCCGAGCACGACGTCGACGATGCGGGTGATCACCAGGTCGGACCAGCCGACCGGCTCGGCGGACTCGAGCTCGACCGTCGCCCACGAGGGCGCCGTCACCAGCCGTGGGCCGTGCGAGATCTGCTCCCACTCGCCCATCCGGAACGGCCCGCCCGGCGAGGGCAGCTGTCCGGCGAAGGCCTCGGCGAGGTCGCGGTGCTCCCACGTCAGCAGGTGTACGACGGCCCGACCGGTCTCGCCGAGCACGTCGCGCAGATCGGAGTCGGGGTCGAGCAGCCCGAGCATCCGGCCGGGCTCGCCGCCGGCCACCATCGTCGACGAGACGGTGAGTCCGGCACGCGGGTCGGTGCCGCTCGTCCAGAGGGTGACCGTCCCGCCGATGCGCCCGCGCAGGCGGCGTACCGGGTCGCTCTCCGGATCGAGGAACGGGTGCTCGGAGTGGATGGTCACGGCCGGCCCACGCTCCGGGGTACGGCGAGCTCCCACTCCGTGCCCTGCCCGACAGCCGAGTGCAGCGTCGCGCTCCCGCCGAGGTCGCGCAACCGACCGACGATCGACTGGTGTACGCCGAGACGACCCTCGGCGGCGGACTCCTCCAGGCGCCCGTCCGGGATGCCAGGCCCGTCGTCGCGCACGGAGACGACCCAGCGGTCGTCGAGCTCTTCGAGCAGCACCCACGCCTCGGCGTCCCTGCCCACGTGGTGGCGCACGTTGCTCAGGCACGACTCCACGGCGGCCATCACCTCGTTGGCCGGCTCGGCAGCGAGGACCGCCGGTGTGCCAGGAACCGCCACGTGGACCTGGGCGCTCTGCAACCCGGACAGCATCTGGGCCAGGTCCTGGTCGCCCAACGGGGCGACGAGCTCACGTGAGTCCTGCTGGACGAGTCCGCGGAGCCGGACCTCCTGCTCGCCGGCCAGCCGACCCAGCTCGGCGCCGCCAGGCCCGAGTTCGGGACCCCGCCGCTGCACCAGGGCGAGCACCTGCAGCACCCCGTCGTGGACGACGCGCGCGAGTCGCTGGCGCTCCGCCGCCGTGGCCGCCGCCCGCTCGGCCAGGTCGCGCTGGCGGGCCATCTGCTGAAGCAGGCCGGAGAGGAAGCCGACGATGGCCCCACCGAGGATGAGCAGGAAGATGTTGCCGTAGGCCTTCTGGGTGAAGTCCTCACGGATGCTGATGTCGGCGATCGACACGACCGCTGCAGCCGTCAGGCCGCCCACCCAGCGCCACAGGATCGCCCAGGCCAGCACGACCCCCATCACCCAGAACCCGGGGAGGGTCGCGTTCAGCCCCTCGCCCTTGACGTACGGCGAGAGGCCGATCGCCGCGACGGCCACAGCAAGGTCGGCCACGAGCAGCAACGGGGTACGGCGCGCCGGCGCGGCGTACGCCCAGACGGCGAAGGCGGTCCACGCGACCAGGGCGACCATCACCAGGGCGCCCACCAAGGGGTGGTCGTAGCTGTCGTAGCGCAACAGGTAGATGCCGATCGCGTTCAACAGCACCAGGAACCGCAGGATGCCGAGCGCCCGCAGCATGGTGTCCTGCACGGGGCCGTGCGGTTCCAGACCGACAGCCGAGGTCATCGGGTCAGGAGGCCTTCGTGTCAGGACCGGCCGACGCCTCACCGGTCCCGGAGCTCTTGTCGGCCTTCTTCTGCTCCTCCTTGGCCACGGAGGCGTACATGTCGACGTACTCCTGACCGGAGAGCCGCATGATCTCGTACATGATCTCGTCGGTGATCGACCGCAGGATGTAGCGGTCGTTCTCGAGGCCCTCGTAGCGCGAGAAATCGAGGGGCTTGCCGAACCGGACCATCGGCCGCGTGAAGGTGCCGAACTTCTTGCCGGGTGGGGCGACCACGTCGGTGCCGACGACGGCGACGGGGATCACCGGGACGCCCGTCTCCAGCGCCAGCCGGGCCACGCCCGTCTTGCCGCGGTAGAGCTTGCCGTCGTGTGAACGGGTGCCCTCGGGGTAGATGCCGAACAGGTCACCCTCGTCGAGCACCCTCTTGGCCGCCGTCATCGCACCCTCGGCCGCGGACGCACCCGACCGGTCGATCGGCACCTGGCCCGCACCGGAGAAGAACTTCTGCTGGAACCAGCCCTTGATGCCCGGGGTGTTGAAGTACTCCGCCTTGGCCACGAACGTCACCCGCCGGGCCAGGGTGAGGGGCATGAACAGCCAGTCGGCGTAGGAGAGGTGGTTGCTGGCAAGGATGGCCGGACCCTCGTCCGGGATGTTCTCCGAGCCCGAGACCCGCGGGCGGAAGACCACCCGCAGAAGTGGACCGATGGCGATCCACTTCAAGAACCAGTAGAACACCAGCCCACCTCCTTCTCTCGGTCGAACCCTAGCCCGTCCTAGGAACGCGTGACACGATTGCCGCGCCCCCCTCACGACAGCTCTGCAGAACAGCCAGGAGTGTGCCCTTGTCCGTCGATCCGCTCGCCGAGCCTTTCGTCTCCGACGGGGACGCCGAGTCCCCTCACGGACGTGTCGGCGTCCTGCTCAGCCATGGGTTCACCGGGTCGCCGGCATCGATGAAGCCGTGGGCCGAACACCTCGCCGCGAAGGGGTACGCCGTGTCGCTGCCGCGCCTGCCCGGGCACGGCACCAGCTGGCAGGAGATGAACAAGACCACCTGGGCCGACTGGTACGGCGAGGTCGAGCGGGCCTTCGAGGCACTGGCCAACCAGGTCGACACGGTCGTGGTCTGCGGACTCTCCATGGGCGGTGCCCTCGCCCTCCGCATCGCCGCCGACCATCCCGATCGCGTCGCCGGCCTGGTGCTCGTCAACCCGGCGGTGACGACCGAGCGCAAGGACGTCAAGCTCCTCCCGGTGCTCAAGCACGTCATCCCGGCGATGCCCGGCATTGCCAACGACATCAAGAAGCCCGGTGTCCAGGAGCACGGCTACACCAAGACGCCGCTGCGCGCCGCCGACTCGATGTTCCAGGCCTACAAGGCCTTGCGCGCCGACCTGAACCGGGTGGTCTGCCCGATCCTGCTATTCCGCTCCACCGAGGACCACGTCGTCGACCCCTCGAGCGGTCGCGCCATCCAGTCGTCGGTCGGCTCGAGCGACGTCCGCGAGGAGATGCTGGAGAACAGCTACCACGTGGCCACGCTGGACAACGACGCGCAGCAGATCTTCGAGGGCTCGGTGTCGTTCATCGAGCGTGTGGCCGGCGTCCCGGCCGGAGGCTGAACGAGCCGTGGCCACGCCTCCCGAACCCGACGACGAGCCGACAGGCGGCGCCCACGACGACCTGTCCGGTGGCGTCTCGGCCGACGACGCCACCTGGCGCGCGATCGTGCAGAACTACGGCGACCGCCTCGACCTCGGCGAGGAGATCGACGAACCGGAGATCGAGGTCCCGCCGTCACCGCGGGGGGTCTTCCCCGACGAGGAGCCGATCGAGCTTCGCGAGCCGGAGGGCCACTACGTCCCACCGCCTCCCCCGCCCCTGCCACGTCCGGACCCACCCCGCCTGCTCGCCTGGCTGGGGCTGTTCGGGGTGCCGACGTTCGTGCTGGTGTCCCTGATGACGGGGCTGAACCTGCCGACCTGGCTGGGTCTGATACTCATGGTCTGGTTCGTCGGCGGCTTCGTCTACCTGGTGGCCTCGATGAGGCCTGGCGCCGGCGACGAATACGACGACGGGGCGGTCCTGTAGCCCGCCTCGCACGAGCAGGGAGGGCAGCAGCACGTGGCGCACAACGAGATCGTCGAGATCCGGGGACACCTGATCGACACGGCGGCCCTGTCGAAGGTGCTCAACGACATCGGCGAGTACGGCGGCGACTACCGGGTCGAGCAGTTCGACATCGGACACGGTTCCGACGACCCGTCGTACGCCCGCATCAACGTGTCTGCCGATCAGGAGGAGACCCTCCAGCGGATCCTGATGCGCCTGCAGATCCACGGGGTCAACATGGTCGATCCGGGCGAGGCCGACGTCGCCGTGGCCGAACTCGACGGTGTCTTCCCTGACGGCTTCTACTCCAGCACCAACCTCGAGACCCACGTCCGGATCGGCGGGCACTGGATCCTGGTGCAGAACCCCGAGATGGACTGCGGCCTGATCGTCGACGGGGAGGGCGACCAGCTAGGCGTCCGCACCCTGCCGATGGCCGACGTCCAGGCCGGGATGAGGGTCGTCTGCGGCGCTGCAGGCATCAAGGTGGCCGTCCCGATCTCGGAGAAGGCCGAGGGCTCGTTCGGGTTCATGGAGTCCGAGGTCTCCAGCGAGAAGCCGCAGGCCGTCCTGGTGCGCCAGGTCGCCGACGGCATGCGAGAGGCCAAGGCTGCGGGCAAGAAGGTGCTCTGGGTCGGAGGTCCCGGCGTCGTACACACCGGTGCGGCGCCCGCGATGGTCGCGCTGGTGGAGGCGGGGTACGTCGACGTGCTGTTCGCCGGCAACGCCCTGGCCACCCACGACATCGAGTCGGCGCTCTACGGCACCTCCCTCGGCATCGACCTCGCCCAGGGGCAGGGGGTCGAGCACGGGCACGAGCACCACATCCGGGCGATCAACACGATCCGCAAGGCCGGGTCGATCCGGGCCGCAGTCGAGCAGGGCGTCCTGACGGGCGGGATCATGCATGCCCTGGTGACCCAGGAAAAGCCGTTCGTGCTCGTCGGCTCGGTGCGTGACGACGGTCCTCTGCCCGACGTCTACACCGACGTCATCGAGGGTCAGCGCGCGATGCGGGCCGAGCTCACCGATGCCGGCTTCTGCCTGATGGTGGCGACCATGTTGCACTCGGTCGCGACCGGCAACCTCCTCCCCGCCTCAGTGCCGCTGGTGTGCGTCGACATCAACCCGGCGACGGTCACCAAGCTCGCCGACCGGGGTTCCTCACAGGCCCGCGGCATCGTCACCGACGTCGGGCTCTTCCTCGAGCAACTCGCGACGGAGCTCGCCCCCACCTACCGACGCGCCTGATCCGGCCGGCCGTCCTGGCCAGGTCGGCGATGCCGATCACGCCTGCGAGTGGGCCGAGCTCGGCGGCCATCAGGTCGGGCAGGTCGCGGTAGCCGGCACCCACGAGGCTGCCCGCCATGGACTCGCGCGCCGTGCCCAGCAACAGGTCGCCTGCTGCCGAGACGCCACCACCCACCACCACGAGTGGGGGGTCGAACGCGGCCACCAGGTTGGCGGCGCCCAAGCCCAGCCAGCGGCCCACCTGCTCGTACGCCGAAAGGGCCACCGGGTCGCCCTCGCGGGCCGCCGTCGTGAGAGCCGGACCCGAGAGATCGGATCCCGCCTCGGCCGCAGCACGGGCGAGGGCTCGTCCCGAGCAGTACTGCTCCCAGCAGCCCTTGCGGCCGCACTCGCAGGGTCGTCCGTCGGGGACCACCTGCATGTGCCCGTACTCACCGGCCATGCCGTTCGTCCCGCGGTGCAGCCTCCCGTGCACGAGCAGCCCACCGCCGATCCCCGTGCCGAGGGTGATCATCACCGCGTCCCGCACCTGGCGTGCCGCGCCGAAGCGGGCCTCGGCCCACAGAGCGGCCGTGGCGTCGTTGTCGACGAGCACGTCGCCGAGAATGCGACCCGCCAACCGCTTGGTCAGGAGGGGCGACAACGGCTCGTCGCGCCAAGGCAGGTGGGGGGCGAAGCGAACCCTCTGCGCATCGCGGTCGACGAAGCCAGCTGCCGCGACTCCCACGGGACAACGGCCGTGCACGGCCAACAGCCGACCCACGACGTCGACCAGCGCGTCCTCGACCTCGGCAGGGGTGGCACGCTCGAGCCCTTCCCCGTGGCCGGGCGTCTCGGTCGCCTCGGTGTCGAGCACGCGGCCCGCCGGGTCGACCAGAGCGGCGAGCACCTTGGTGCCACCAATGTCGACCCCGATGGCCGTCATCCGCGTCTCGCCAGGTTGGAGGCGGAGGCCCCGACCGTGAGGCTCACTGCTCGTCGTCCCAGTTGGAGTCGTCCAGGTCGATCTTCTCGACGGGCGAAGAGGTCGACTGACCGTTGGCCTGCGTCGCCAGCATTCCCGCAGCAGCGTGCATCAACGAGCTCGCAGCCACCGAGAGATGCGCCCGCACCTCGGGGCTGGTCTGACGAACGAAGTGGATGGCCTGGCACACCGGGCAGTAGCGGCAGTCCTCACTGTCGGTGGCAATGTGCTCGCTGACGTCCTGGACCGCGTGCGCGAACGAGCTCGCGGCGCCGGCCGCGGTGCCCGCGTAGTCGGTGCCCTGGTCACGCGCCCACTCCGAGAGCGCGCCCAGCAGCTTCGCGGCTTCCTCGCCCACGCTGCCGACGGGCTCGTGCGGCCCGGACTCGGCTTGTTCCTCGGGATCCGGCCCGGGATGACCCTCCGGCCCGCCCTCTGGGGGGCCCTGTGTGTCGCTCACGGTTGTTCCTCCTGCTCGAACCGGAACCGTACCTGCAGGGCGCCGTCCTCGACGCGAGCCGCGGTCACCGTGTGCCGGCTCAGCGCCGCGGGCAGGGACAGCAGGCGCCGGTAGGACCCGACCGTGACGACCAGGTCGTCGCCGTGTCGGGCCAGATCCACGTCCTGCTTCTGGGCGAACGGGAGCGCGATGCGCAGGACCGCGCCGGTGCTGGTGCGGCTGATCGTGAGGGGTCCTTCTCCGCTCTCGGGGACGGCGAGCGGGTCGTGTCCGTCGTACGCCGCCTCGGCGAAGCTCGCGAGCGCGTCGAACCCCATCGGCTCGTCATCGCGGTAGCCGGAGCGCCAGATCGGCAGGTCGGCGAACGACTGTCGGACCTCGGTCAGCACCCCTTGCTGAGCGGCCACCCACTTCTCGCGCCAGGCATCCCCTCCGCCCTCGGGGAAGACCCGGTTGGCGATCACGCCGTCGACCCGGTAGCCGTAGAGGGACAGGGTCGTCAGTGATCGGCGTGCCTCCGCCACCACCACGGTCTCGGGGGTGAGCACAAGGCGCACGGTCGCGTCCTTCTCGGTGAGGATCTGCTGCACCTGCTCGAGGTCGGCGTGCAGCCTTTCGACCGCGTCGAACACCGAGTCCTCCGGCATCGGGACCCCGGCCGCCCGGCTTAGCACCGGTCGCAGGGCCTTCACGACCCGTCGCTGCACGCCGAAGACGCGGGTCATGTACCAGCCCAGGGCCTCCGGCAGGGCGAGCAGCCGCAGTGTCTCGGCGGTGGGCGCACAGTCGACGATCACCACGTCCCACTGCTCGCTCACGACGTGGTTGCGCAGCTCGAGGAGCGCGAGCACCTCCTCGGCGCCCGGGATGACGGTCAGCTCCTCGGCGGTGATCGGGTCGACGCCGGCGGCGTCGAGGACCGACATCAGGTAACCCTGGATCTCGCCCCAGGACCGCTCGAAGCGACGCTGTGCGTCGACCTGGTGCACCCACAGGTTGGGGGCCACCTCGGTCGGCTCGCGTCCCACCACGAGCCCGAAGGCGTCGCCCAGCGAGTGTGCCGCGTCGGTGGAGAGCACGAGGGTGCGGTGGCCGGCCCGCGCAGCGAGCGCTGCGGTGCCTGCGGCACTCGTGGTCTTGCCGACTCCACCCTTGCCGGTGAAGAGGATGATGCGAGCGGTCACGGGGATCCGAAGCGCCTCAGCGCAGTGACTCGACGCGCTTCTTCAGCCCTTTCAGCGCGGTGTCGATGATGACCTTCTCGGCCTTGCGGCGCAGCATGCCGATCATCGGGATGCTGATGTCGACGGCCAGCCGGTAGGTGACCTCGGTCCCTCCTCCGGAGGGCTGCAGCACGTAGGCACCCTCCATGGACTTGAGGATCCGGCCCTCGACCAGCTCCCAGGTGACCGAGGAGTCGCCCTTCCAGTCGTAGGACAGGGTGTAGGAGTCCTTGATCGGGGTGGCATCGAGCTCGAAGTGAACCTTGTCCGCGCGGCCGTCGGCGCCCTCCTCGACGACCTCGGCCTGCTTCATGCCCTGGGCCCACTCCGGGTAGGCGGGGAAGTCGGCGATCACGGCCATCACCTCGGCCGCGGGGGCGTCGATGACGATGCTGGACGTGGTCTGCTCGGCCATGTTGTCTGCGTCCTGTCGTCGATCCGTCCGGGGGCGTCCAAGGCTAGCCCAACAGCAGCCTGTCGAGATCACCGTCCCGGGCGCCGCTCGACGGCGGCGACGAGTAACGTGCAGGTGCAGTTCAGACCCCTCACCAGCCAGGACTTGAGGTACAGCGTGCGCGAGTACTCCACCGCTCAGCAGGTCAGCGTCCCGACCACAGGAAACGTGACCGACGACGTCGTCACGAACGGCACCGACCACGCTGAGGCAGTGGTCTTCTCGCGCCGTGCCAGGGGCGGCTGGGCCGACGTCACCGCGGCGGAGTTCCTCGAGGAAGTCCGGGCCGTGGCGAAGGGGCTGATCGCTGCAGGCATCGAGGCCGGCGACCGGGTCGCGCTGATCTCGCGCACGCGCTACGAGTGGACGCTGCTGGACTACGCCATCTGGTTCGCCGGGGCGGCCACCGTGCCGGTCTACGAGACCTCCAGCTCCGCCCAGATCGAGTGGATCCTCGCGGACTCCGGCGCCCGGGCTGCCTTCGTGGAGACGTCCGAGCACGGCTCCCGCGTCAAGGAGGGCCGCGACAACCTGTCCGAGCTGCATCACGTGTGGTCGATCGAGGGCAACGGGATCACCGTGCTCATGACGTTGGGGCACGACGTGAGCGACGAGCAGCTCGAGGAGCGTCGTACGCAGGCAGGGCCCGACGACCTCGCGACCCTGATCTACACGTCCGGCACGACCGGGCGTCCAAAGGGGTGCAAGCTCACCCACGGCAACTTCATGTTCGAGCTCACCGTCGCCCTCGAGGAGCTCGACGAGCTGTTCGCGCCATCTGACGGGCAGGGCGAAGCTTCCACGCTGCTGTTCCTCCCGCTCGCCCACGTCTTTGCCCGGATCATCCAGGTGGGCTGCGTCAAGGCGCGGGTGCGGATGGGGCACTCGTCCGACATCAAGAAGCTCCTCGACGACTTCGCAGAGTTCCGCCCCACGTTCATCCTGGCCGTCCCCCGGGTCTTCGAGAAGGTGTTCAACACCGCGTCCCAGCGCGCCGTTGCCGACGGTCGCGGCAAGATCTTCGACCGGGCCGCCGACGTGGCGATCGCCTGGTCGCGGGGCATCGAGAGCCGCCGCACCAACCTGGTCGTGCGCGCCCAGCACAAGGTCTTCGACCGCCTGGTGTACGGCAAGCTCCGCGCGGCGCTGGGCGGCCGATGCGCGTACGCCGTGTCGGGTGGCGCACCCCTCGGTGACCGCCTCGGCCACTTCTACCGGGGCATCGGGGTCAACGTCCTCGAGGGCTACGGACTGACCGAGACCACGGCCGCGCTGACCGCCAACCTCCCCGACGCGCAGAAGATCGGCACCGTCGGTCGGCCGCTCCAGGGCACCAGCGTGCGCGTGGCCGACGACGGCGAGCTGCTCTTCCGGGGCGGTCAGGTCTTCGCCGGCTACTGGCAGAACGACGATGCGACCGCCGAGGCCAAGGACGCCAAGGGGTGGTTCCACACCGGCGACGTGGGTGAGATCGACGACGAGGGTTTCGTCCGGATCACCGGTCGCAAGAAGGAGATCCTCGTCACTGCCGGTGGCAAGAACGTGGCTCCCGCCGTACTCGAGGACCGCCTGCGGGCGCACCAGCTTGTAGACCAGTGCATCGTGGTCGGCGACGGCCAGCCGTTCATCGCTGCCCTGGTCACCATCGACCCCGAGACGCTGCCCACCTGGGCCCAGGAGCACGGCAAGTCCAAGGACGTCTCCGACCTCGTCGACGACCCTGACCTGCGGGCGGAGATCGAGGCTGCGGTGGAGGAGGCCAACAAGGCCGTCTCGAAGGCCGAGTCCATCCGGCGCTTCGCCATCGTGGCGAGTGCTTGGACCGAGGAGGGCGGTCAGCTGACCCCCAGCCTCAAGCTCAAACGCGGGGTCGTCATGCGGGAACACCGCGATGACGTCGATGCGCTCTATGTCCGTTGAGTGGTTATTTGCCCAAATTTTGTAGCAGTCTCGAAATTCGCCCACAAAACGGACCCAATTACGGCAATCTGTCTCATGCCGCGCAACGCAAGTCGTCGCACGGCGATACACGGGAGTCGTGGGCTGAAAAGGGCTGCGCTCCGCCACGGACTAGCAAAGGCCACCGTTCATGGACCGCAGGAAAGTACTGCTTCTCGTAGCAGCCGTCATCGCCGCGCTCGGCACCCTGTTGGTGTTCCTGTACGTGCGCGGTGCGGACACCCGCGCCGACCAGCGTTACGACGCCGTACAGGTCTTGCGCGTCGTCAAGCCGATCGCCGCTGGCGAGACGGTCGAGGCGGCCCAGTCCGCCGGCAAGATCCAGTCGGGGTCGGTCTCCAAGAAGGACCTGCTTCCCGACGCGCTCACCGGCACCGAGACGGTCGCCGGCAAGATCGCCGTCACCAACATGTACCCGGGCGAGCAGCTGATCTCCACCAAGTTCGGCGCCACCGGCTCGAGCAACGGTCTGGCCATCCCCAAGGGCAAGATCGCCATCTCGACGAACCTCTCGGACCCCTCGCGTGTTGCCGGCTTCGTCAACCCCGGCGACAAGGTGGCCATCTTCCTGACGGCGTCAGGCGAAGGCGGTTCCTACACGCGCCTCCTGCTGCCCAACATCCAGGTGATCGCGGCTGGTACGACGACCGTGGTGTCCACCACCACGACCGACCCGAGCGGCGCGCAGACCACCGAGCAGCTTCCGAAGACCCTGCTCACCCTCGCCGTCTCCCAGGCCGAGGCCGAGAAGGTGCTCTTCGCCAGCTCGAACGGTGAGCTCGCCTTCGGCCTGTTGAACACCGACTCCCAGGTCGCGCCCTCCCAGGGTGTCTCCTCCACCACCCTCTTCCGCTGACCCCGGTAAACCCAGAAGGACCCCCATGCCCATCCTCGTGGAACCCGACTCCACCACCGCCGGAGTGCTGACTGCTGCACTTCCCGGCGGGGTCCAGGTCGTCGCACGTCCCGACGAGGTCGACGCATGGCTCAACGGGCGCGGCGAGTACGCCCTCGTGATCGGTCCGACGCTCGACATGGCCACGGCCACTGCTCTCGCGGAGCGCATCCGAGGCACCAAGCCGGGCATCACGGTCGTGCTCACCAGGCTCGAGCTCGAGACTCCGGTCTACGCACAGGCCATGCAGGCGGGGATCGGTGCCGTGGTGGCAGCGGACGACCACGCCGCGCTCGGCAGTGCCGTCACCCGCGCCAGGACCACCTGGGAGGCGATCCACGGCCCGACCGCCACGGCCGAGGGCGAGCGCAACGGCCAGGTGTTCATGGTGTTCTCGCCCAAGGGTGGTGTCGGCAAGACCACGATGGCGGTCAACCTGAGCGTCGCCCTGTCCAAGAGCGGCATGGACGTCTGCGTGGTCGACCTGGACCTCGCCTTCGGCGACGTCGCGATCACGATGCAGCTGATCCCCGAGCACACCATCACCGAAGCCGCGGCGTCCGAGGAGGACCTCGACTTCGCGCTGCTCCAGAAGCTCCTGACCCGGCACGAGAACGGGCTCACCATCCTGGCCGCCCCGACCCATCCGGAGGGCCGTGACCTGGTCACCGCCTCACTTGCACGCCGGGTCATCCAGATCCTCCGCCGCCACTTCGACTTCGTCGTGATCGACACACCGCCCGGCTTCGACGACCAGGTGCTCGGCGCCTTCGACGAGACCGACGAGTGCATCATCGTGGCAACCCTCGACGTCCCGACGATCAAGAACACCAAGGTCGCCATGGAGACGCTCGACCTGCTGAACCTCGTGCCGGGCAACCGTCACCTGGTGCTGAACCGTGCCGACGAAGAGGTCGGCCTGTCCCTGAGCAATGTCGAGGACATCCTGGGCGTCAAGGTCGAGATCTCCCTGGCCAGCTCCCCCGCCGTCGCGAGCGCCACCAACCACGGCCAGCCCATCGTCCTGTCAAAGCCGGACCACCCCGTGTCGAAGACGATCACCGGGTTCGCCGCCCGGCTCGCCGGCGACGCCGTGGCCGCGAAGTCGACCGAGCCGTCCAAGCGTGGCCTGTTCGGGCGCAAGAAGTAGCCAAGGAGAAATGCGATGAGCAGCCTCAGCGAACGCCTGGCGTCCCTGAACAGGACCACCACGCCCGACGGCGCCGACGAGGCCAAGGACGGCGAAGCCAAGCCCGCTCCGAAGCGTCGCGCGGACGTGCCCATCGACGCGCCCGCGGCGGCTACGCCCGCCAAGACCAGCACCCCGGCCCACGGCGCCCACGCCGGGCAGGCGTCGCCTGCGACGACGACCCCGCCGAAGTCGACCCCGGCGTCGTCCGGGCAAGCGTCGTCGGGGCAGGGATCGAACGGATCCGGCCAGGCCCGCACCGGCGCAGCGAACAACAAGGCCGCGCCTTCACCGAAGTCCACCGCGGCCAGTGACCGGTTCGAGGACCTCAAGGAGCACGTGCACACGGAGCTCCTCCAGCAGCTCGGTCCCCAGCTGTACGACGCCAACCTCGACGCCAACGAGCTCGCCACCAAGGTGCGGGCCGTGCTCGCCGACGTACTGGCCGCCACCAACCGTCCGCTCACCCGGGTCGACCGCGAGCGCATCACCCAGGACATCGCGGACGACATCCTCGGATACGGACCGCTCGAGCCCTACCTCCGCGACAACGACGTCGCCGAGGTCATGGTCAACGGTCCCTTCGACATCTGGCTCGAGCGCAAGGGCAAGCTGACCAAGGTCGACGGCAAGTTCAAGGACGAGGCACACCTGCGACGCACGATCGACAAGATCGTCTCCCGCATCGGCCGTCGCGTCGACGAGTCCTCGCCCATGGTCGACGCCCGCCTCCCCGACGGCAGCCGTGTCAACGCCGTCGTGCCGCCGCTGGCCATCGACGGCAGCTCGCTCACCATCCGTAAGTTCTCCGCCGACCCGCTGACGGTCAGCGACCTGATCAAGTTCGGCTCGCTGAGCGAGCGCACGGCCGACTTCCTCGACGCCTGTGTCCGGGGACGCCTCAACGTCGTCGTCTCCGGCGGTACCGGCGCAGGAAAGACCACGACGCTCAACGTCCTCTCTTCGTTCATTCCCTCCGACGAGCGCATCGTCACCATCGAGGACGCTGCGGAGCTCCAGCTCAAGCAGGACCACATCGTCCGGCTCGAGTCCCGCCCGGCCAACATCGAGGGCAAGGGCGCTGTGACCATCCGCGACCTCGTCCGCAACGCGCTGCGTATGCGCCCCGACCGCATCGTCGTCGGTGAGGTCCGTGACTCCTCCGCCCTGGACATGCTCCAGGCGATGAACACCGGTCACGACGGCTCCATCTGTACGGTCCACTCCAACGGGCCTCGCGACACGTGCTCACGACTGGAGACGCTGGTGCTGATGGCCGGCATGGACCTGCCGATCCGCGCCATCCGCGAGCAGGTTGCCTCTGCGGTCGACCTGATCGTGCACCAGGCACGACTCAAGGACGGCACCCGCCGGATCACGCACGTCACCGAGGTCGAGCGCATGGAGGGTGACGTCATCACGCTCCAGGACATCTTCCTGTTCGACAACTCCGCGGGCTTCGACTCCGAGGGCCGGTCCCTCGGCAGTCTCAAGGCCACCGGCCTGCGACCCAAGTTCCTGGAGAAGATGCAGCACAACAACGTCACCGTCGACCCTCGCGCCTTTGCCACCACCCAGGACTTCCGATGACCCGAGGCGTTCGCCGGCTCGCGCGCACGCTGGCGGGGCTGCTCCTGGGGCTGCTCTCGATCGGCGTGTTCCTGGGCGCACCCGCTCACGCGGCCGACGGCGCGGTCATCGACCACGCCCAGCCGACCAAGGGCGCCGTCCGCCTCCTGGTGTCGGTTCCCGGCACCGACGCGGTCGACTTCGACAAGGTCGAGGTGAAGATCGACGGCAGTGCCGTCGACTCGGAGGCCGCAACCGCGTCCTCCAGCACAGACGTGCAGCGGACATCGATCCTCGCGATCGACACCAGCAACAGCATGAAGGGCGCGCGCATCGCCGAGGCCAAGAAGGCCGCGCTGGCGTATCTCTCGACCGTCCCGGACAACGTGAACGTCGGCGTCGTCACCTTCGATGACACGGTCAAGGTGCTGGTCGCGCCTACCCTCGACCGGACAGCGGCGACCACTGCGATCAACGGACTCACCCTGACCCTCCAGACCGCGCTGTACGACGGAGTGCTCGGCGCGCTCAAGGCCGCTGGACCCTCGGGCGAGAACGCCGGTCAGCGCAAGATCCTGATCCTCTCGGACGGCAAGGACACCACCAACACGAACCTCGCTGATGTCCTCGACGCGGTGAAGAAGTCAGGCGCGAGCGTGGACGTGGTCTCCCTGCAGCAGGGTGACGAGGCGAACGCGCCGCTCAACTCGATCGCCAGCGCCGGCAAGGGCACCGTGCTCACGGCCGCCGACCCCGCCGCCTTGACTGCCGCGTTCTCCCGCGAGGCCGATGCGCTCGCGCACCAGGTCGTGGTGACAGCGCAGCTTCCGCCGGGAATCAAGAGCACCAGCTCCAACGTCGAGGTCAGCGTCCCAACCGCCGCGGACACGTACACCGCAACGGCGTACGTCCCCGTGCGCGCTGCCGCCGACATCGCGGCCGAGAAAGCCGCAGCCGCTGCGCCAAAGAGCGTGACGACAGGCAAGCTCAACGTCTCGAAGAACGTCGTGCTCGGTGGAGTCGGAGCCATCGGCGTCGGCCTCATGGGTCTGATCGCGATCCTGGCGCTCACCGGCAACAAGCCGGCGTTGAACCTGACGTTGTCCGAGCAGGTCGCGGCGTACGGCGTCATGGCCGTGCCGGGCCAGGTCGGCCCGCGTCGCGACGAGGCGCCACCCACTGCCCTCGCTGGGCAGGCGAGGCAGGCAGCCGAGAAGGCTCTGGCCAACAACAAGAACCTCGAGGCCCGGATCGCGTCCGCGCTCGACAAGGCGGGTCTGGACCTGCGTCCGTCCGAGTGGCTCCTGATGCGCGCCGGCATCACCGTCGGCGGTGCGCTGGTCGGACTTCTCCTCGGCACCGGCAACATCTTCCTGGGCATTCTTGCCTTCGTCGTCGCCCTCGTCGGCCCGACCCTCTATCTCAAGATCAAGCGCGGACGACGCCTCAAGGCCTTCGGGTCGGGCCTCGCCGACACCCTGCAGCTGATGTCCGGCAGCCTCTCGGCGGGCCTGTCACTGGCGCAGTCCATCGACACGATCGTCCGCGAGGGGAGCGAACCCATCTCTGGCGAGTTCCAACGCGTGGTGATCGAGACCCGCCTCGGTGTCACCCTCGAGGACTCGATGGACGGCGTGGCCGAGCGGATGGAGAGCCGAGACTTCGCGTGGGTCGTCATGGCGATCCGGATCCAGCGCGAGGTCGGCGGCAACCTGGCCGAGCTGCTGCTCACTGTGGCCGCCACGCTGAGGGAGCGGGAGTACCTCCGCCGCCACGTCCGCGCACTGTCGGCCGAAGGTCGCCTCTCCTGCTACATCCTCGGCGGCCTGCCACCGGGCTTCCTTGCGTACCTCGCCCTGTCCAGGCCCGAGTACGTCGAGCCGATGTACACCTCGACGATCGGCTGGATCCTCGTCGCCGCCATGTCGATCCTGCTCGCCGCGGGGATCTTCTGGATGGCCAAGGTCGCAAAGGTGGATGTCTGATGAGTCCCGTAGTCATCATCGCCTTCGCGATGATCTTCCTGGCAATGCTGCTGGTCTTCGGCGCCGTCGGAGGCATCTTCAAGGAGCAGACCGGCGTCAACCGGTCCCTCGCCGTCCTGGAGGCAATCACTGCCGCGCCCGAGGAGATGAAGGGGGACCTCGAGGCAAGCTTCAGCGACCGCGTGCTCTTCCCCCTCCTGGCCCGGACACAGCGCATGGGTCGACGCCTCACCCCGGAGGACGCGAGCGAACGCATCCGCGAGCGGCTCGAGCTTGCCGGAAACCCCCACGGCTGGACCGTGGAACGGGTGATGGCCGGCAAGGTCGTCGGCTTCGGCGTGGCCCTGGTCGTCTCGCTGATCCTGGCCATGCTGTTCGGAGTGGGCTTCCTGCCCACGCTCGGCATCGTCGTGGTCGCCTCACTGGCGGGCTACAACGCCCCGAACATGTACCTCTACCAGCAGACCTATGACCGCTCCGACAAGCTCCAGCGCGCCCTTCCCGACGCAATCGACCTGCTCACCATCTCGGTCGAGTCCGGTCTCGGGTTCGACGCCGCCTGCCAGCAGGTCGCAAGGAACACCGATGGCCCACTCGCCGAGGAGTTCTCCCGCATGCTGCAGGAGATGCAGATCGGCCGTGGACGCTCCGAGGCACTGCGGTCCCTCGCCAGCAGGACGAACCTGGCCGACCTGCGTTCCTTCGTCAGCGCCATGGTGCAGGCGGACGCATTCGGCATCCCGGTAGGGCAGGTACTGCGCGTCCAGTCGTCCGAGATCCGGGTCAAGCGCCGCCAATGGGCCGAGGAAGCGGCGCAGAAGGTGCCGGTCAAAATCCTCGTCCCGCTGATCTTCTGCATCCTGCCCTGTCTTTTTATCGCGGTGCTCGGTCCGGCGGGTATCTCCATCATGAACAACTTCTCGGGCAAACTCTGAGTTGTGACCGACGTTGGTCGGGTCGCCCTTGCGGCTCGAGTGTTCACCGTCGCTGCCCTCACCTCGCTCGCCGTGGTGGCCGGCCAGCGGTACCTCGACGGCGCCCTGTTCATCATCCTGACCGCCTCTGTTGCCCAGTCCGTGGCCGTGACACGAAGGGTCTCCGAGACCACCGTCGCGATCATCGAGGGTGGCGTGGTGGCTGTCATCGCCGTGCTGATGTTCCCCGACCAGGCGACAGTGGCGCCGTACCTCGTCATCCCTGTGCTCATCGGCGCCGTCGACCGCGGGCGAACGGGTCTGCTGCGTGTGATCGCCACCGAGGCCGGCGTGCTGCTCGTGGCCTGGGTCGCGATCGAGCAACGCTGGGACCGGGAGTTCACGGCAAGCGCGTTCACGTGGCTGTGCACCGCGGTCGGCATCGGCATCATGGGCATTGCGCTGCGGCGGGCGTTGAACACAACCGACGCCGACGCCTCCTACCGCAGCGCCGTCGGACTGATCCGGAGGCTGGAGGCGCTGTCGGGCAAGCTCAGTGGCGGCCTCGACGCCGTCGGCATCTCCGAGCAGATCATGGACGAGGCGGACCGGATTGTTCCCGCCAGGAGCGCCGGTGTGTTCGTCAGGGCCTCGAACGGCTCCATGTCGCCACTGCGGTACTCCGCGGGAACCCTCCCCGGTGCCATGTCCTGGGCCGAGGTGCTCTCCGCGAAGTGCTGGGAGTACGAGGCGATGCTGCTCCGCGAGAAGCACGTGGCGATCCCGTTGATGGCCAACGACGAGATGATCGCGGTGCTCGTGCTCGAGACACTGCACGAGATCGAGTCCACTGACGCACTGGACCTGCGCAGCCGTCTGGGACGCCACGCCGTTCAGCTGCAGGCCGCGCTGTTGTTCGGACGCGTGCGTGACACCGCCACCAGCGAGGAACGCCAGCGGATCGCGCGTGAGGTGCACGACGGGGTCGCCCAGGACGTCGCCTCGCTCGGCTACCTCGTCGACAACCTCGCCGCCATCGCCTCCGACCCGGACCAGCAGGCCCAGATCAGCCAGCTGCGGGCGGAGGTGACCCGCGTCGTCACCGAGCTGCGGCACTCGATCTTCGACCTCAGGCATGAGCTCGCCTCCAGCGCCGGACTCGGGGAGAGCCTGTCGGCGTACGCCAACCAGGTCAGTGCCACGTCCCCGATGGCGGTGCACGTGACCCTGGACGAGAAGGGGCCTCGGTTGCCCACCGACGTGGAGTTCGAGCTCCTCCGCATCGCCCAGGAGGCGATGGCCAACGCGCGCAAGCACTCCGGGGCGTCCAACCTGTGGCTGAGCTGCACCGTGCGCTCGCCGTACGCCGAGATCGAGGTGCGTGACGACGGGACCAACCGGCACGCACCGCGGAGCGACTCCCAGGGTCTGAAGATCATGAAGGAGCGCTCACGCACCATCGGAGCCAACATCGTCATCACCGAGCCCGGTCCTGAGCTTCCCGGTACCCACGTCACGGTGCGGGTCGGTTCGCCGTCGCGCGACACCGCCCCCGAAGCAACCGCTAGCCTGCCGAAGGAGGCCCGGGGCCGACACCGGGGGTACCCATGACGACAGTCCTGCTGATCGACGACCACGAGCTGATCCGCCAGGGGCTCGCAGGCGCCTTCACCCAGGCCGAGGGATTCGACGTCGCAGGGCAGGCCGGCTCAGTCGCCGACGGGATCGCGCTGGCCCAGGAACTCGTGCCGGACGTCGTGGTCACCGACGTGCGCCTCCCCGACGGGTCCGGCCTCGACGTGGTGCGCACGCTGCGCAAGGAGAACCGCGAGATCGGCCTCATCGTCCTCACCATGTACGCCGGTGACGAGCAGCTCTTCGCCGCGATGGACGCGGGCGCCTCGGGGTTCGTCGGGAAGGACGCGCCGACCTCGAGCGTGATCCGCGCTGCCCGCCAGGCTTCGGTGGCACCCCTGACGTTCACGTGCACCGGGCTCGCGGAGGCGATGGTGCGCAGGATGAGCTCGGGTGCCCCCCGGCTCTCCGACCGCGAACGCCAGGTGTTGGAGCTGCTCTCGGAGGGACTGGGCGTCAGTGCGATCGCCGGGCGGCTCTACCTGAGCGAGTCGACCGCCAAGAGCCACATCGGCCGGATCTACGAGAAGCTCGGCGCCGCCAACCGGGCACAGGCACTGGTCACGGCGATGCGCCTGGGCCTGATCTCCTCGGTCACGCCGCCTGCCTGAGCCAGGTCCTCGACCGGCCGAGCGGCCCGCAATGCCCCCAAGTCCCCGGCATAGCCCAAACGGACTATGGAAATAACTACCCAAATAGGTCACTCCGGTCAAACCGGAAGTCTGATGCCGGATCTGTCCGCTTTCGTCATACTTTCATTAGTGGGTCCACCAATCGGCCTCACATTGAAACCCACCGAGTTCCGACGAAAGGGACCATCATGCTCGAGTTCTTCCGCACCATCCTCAGCCGCCGCGACGAGAACGGTGCATCCGCCGTCGAGTACGGCCTGCTGGTCGCCGGCATCGCCGCGCTCATCGTCGCCATCGTCTTCTTGTTCGGAGGCGTCATCAAGGGCGCCTTCTCGAGCACCTGTGGCCAGATCTCCAGCAAGGGCAGCTCCGCCACCGCCACCTGCTGACCCGTCGAGATCGACGGACCCGGGGCAACCTGCTCAGAATGCCCCGGGTTCGTCGCTCGGGTCTCCAGGACCCGCGTGGCGCGCCGCTTCCTGACGCTGCCTCGCGAAGCTCGTAACTCTGCTTTTGGCTTCGGTGCCAGCGGTCAACCAGGTCCACCGATCGTTGACGCCGAAGCCCCTGATACAGCCTGCGCTGCCACGGAGTGCGGGTGTGAAGGTGGCTCCTCAGTGGGCGCGAGAGAGCATCGCGTCCGCACTGCCGGGGGGTGGTGAGCTACCGACACGGAGAGCGCCCGGTCACGCCGAACCGGCGGGGCCGGGCGCATATCCGGACCACCGAACAGCTCACACAGTTCCAGAGGGGAACAGCCATGATCGACTTCTTCCGCAACATCACCAGACGCCGCAGCGAGAACGGCGCCTCCGCCGTCGAGTACGGCCTGCTGGTCGCCGGCATCGCCGCGCTCATCGTCGCGATGGTCTTCTTGTTCGGAGGCGTCATCAAGGGCGCCTTCTCCAAGACCTGCGGCACCGTTTCCAGCAAGGGCAGCACGACCGCCACCTGCTGACCGCCCGCCCTACCTACTCTGACTAGCGCTGCCGTTGCAGCGCACGTGCCATCCCGATGCGCTGTAGCGCCGTGGGATGGGACCCGAACCAGAACTGGCTCAGCCAGGGCGGGTCCGGGTCACTCAGCGAGCGGGTGGCCAGCTGCACCTGCATCCGCTCGAAGCCTCGATAGTCGTCCGTTGCCTGGAGCGACGCCCTGTCGGCCCGAGCCTCGACAGCCCGGCTGATCGTGTTCTCGACCGGGCTCGCCACCAGCGTTCCGACTGCGGCGATCGCCAGCAGCAGGGCCACCACCTCCGGTTGCCCGGCATCCGTGACGCCCGCCCGCTCGAGCAGCCGCCGGCGCGAGAGCAGCAGACCGAGCAGCCCGCTGCCGAAGACCACCCCGGTGGCACCGAGCACGGTGCCCTTGAGCACATCGTGGTGACGGGCGTGGCCCAGCTCGTGTGCCACGACCACGAGGGTCTCCCGTTCGGGGACGTCGTCGACCAGGTTGTCGTAGAGCACCACCCGCCGCGTGCCCCCGAGTCCGGAGACATAGGCGTTGAGAGTCGTCGTACGACGTGACGCGTCGGCCACCAGCACGTCGGAGACCGGAACCTTCTCCTTCGCCGCGAGCGCCAGGATCTCCGTGCGCAGGTTCCCGTGCGGCAGCGGGGTGAAGTGGTTGAAGAGCGGCTCGACCACTACGGGGTAGACCCACGAGCCGATGACGGTGAGCACCGCGCCCGCCGCGCCGGCGTACAACGGCCAGCGCCGCGGCGACCGTCGTGCCGGGACCAGCACGACCAGCACACTGATTCCAGCGAGGACCCACGAGACCAGCAGCGAGGTTGCCTGGTCACGCAGCCATCCGCCCAGCGACTGGCGGGTCAGCCCGTACTCCAGCGCGTTGCTCCGGAACGCGAGGTCGAAGGGTGCGGTGGCCAGCTCCCCCACGAGCAGGACCAACAGCGTGCCGACGAGCGCCTTGACCCACCAGGGCCCGGGAACCAGGCGCACCAGCTTCGCACCGAGGCGCGTCAGCCCGAGCACGAGCGCGACGGCCAGGGAGAGCGCCAGCGACGCCCAGCCGAGATGACGCTGCATCGACGAATAAGTCTCGCTGCGACGGATCTGTGCGTCGGAGAACACGTCGTTGGGTCGCACGTCGACGAGGTGACCACCTGGCACCCAGGACCACGGCACCAGGAACGCACACAGCAGCGCGAACACAAGTGCTGACAGGCAGACCATCCACAGACACAGGGTCCTGCTGGGGCCGGGCGCAGATGTGGGCTCCGAGGTGGGCGCTGAAGTGGGCGCGGACGTCACGTCGTTCAGCGTGCCACCCCGGCAAGGCGAGCGAGGTCGTCACGCCACCGGGCGACGAAGTCCTGCTGCGAGGTGCCGAGGACGCTGCGGAACGCCTGCTGCGTGGACGAGCCGCCGTTGACCGTCCGGTAGAACCGCACCATGGCCCGCGCGCCGTACTCCTGGGCGAGGAAGCGGCAGGCCAGCCAGGCCTCCTCGTAGGTGGCTCCCAGCTCGTTGGCCGTGGGATCGAGATCACTTCTCGTCGGCAGCCCGTCCGGGAGCCCCTCCTTGCGGATGCGCGCGAGGATCTGTCCCGCGGCGAGGTCGACCGGGACGCCCGCGCCGTCCAGGGCCACGAAGTCGGCGAAGCCCTCGAGCAGCCAGTTCGGCATGGAGGCGAAGGTCGCGTCGGTCGCGACGTGGGTGGTCTCGTGGCTCATCACCACCTGGGCCCCGCGCTCCTTGAGGCGGCCGAAGACCACCGGGTTGACGAAGACTCGCACGGGCGCACCCGAAGCGAGCGACCCGTCGGCCGTCGTGGTGACGGCGGCGATGTTGTCGTACTCCCCCGGCTGCGGCTGGAGCACCGCGTCGAGCTGCTCGCTCGACTCGGGGACCTCGACCACGAGAGGGCCCTTCCAGTCCGGCAGCACGCGCGATACCTGCTGGACGGCACGGGTCATCAGGCGGGGGTACCGACCCGGTGGTCCGGCCGCGACGGCCAGCAGCGTCCGAGGTGTGCGTACGACGCTGAGGCGGTCGACCAGCCACAGCGGAGTACGCGCGTCCCCGCCGCCGAAGGAGGCGATCCGGACGGAATCGCCCGCTGGCACGAACGCGACGCTGGTCTCGATCCGCGCGGGCGTCTCGTCGAACCCGTCGTAGCGGAAGGTCAGCTGGACGGTCCCCCGCCAAGCGTCCGGACCGAGGTCGATCTGCTCGCGCTGGTCGAGCGGTGCTCCCTCGTCGACGTAGCGAAGAGTGAAGTCACCGATGTGCAGGGCGGCGGCGTTGTCGTACACCCAGCCGAGCAGGTCACGTGAGTCATCGGTCGCGGTGGTGACGGCATCCTCCCGGGAGCCGCCCTCGACAGCGCGGACCAGCTGGTCGAGCGATTGTTGGGCTTCGTCCGCGCGCTGCGCCGAGGAGTCCTTGGACGCGTGCGGGGGGTTGATGTCGACCTCGCGGTCGCACGCCGTCAGTCCCAGCAGCGCGACGAGCAGCGTCAGAACAAGCAGCAAGCCGCCCGCCCCGGAGGGACGAGCGGCTCTGCTGTGATGACGGTCAGCCGGGGCGGACTGCACCGACGTACGGCATGTCGTGCAGTCCGGAGATCTGAACTCCAGCGCCAGGGTTGAGCGCATTCACGATCTGCCCGTTGCCGATGTACATGCCGACGTGGCTGATCGGGCTGTAGTAGAAGACCAGGTCACCGGGCTGAAGCTCGCTCTCGGAGATGTGAGGACCTGAACTGTACTGCGCCGACGAGCTGTGCGGCAGGCTGACGCCGGCCTGGCTCCAGGCCGCCATCGTCAGGCCGGAACAGTCGAACGCGTCCGGTCCGGCGGCCCCGTAGACGTAGGAGTCACCGACCTGGGCCTTGGCGTACGCCACGGCCGGACCACCGAGAGCGGCGATCCGCTGCGCCTCGAGGTCGGCGAGCCTGGCGGCCGCCTTGTCCTCGCGCGTGGAAGCGGTGCGCTCCATGCTGCGGGAGGCCTCCTCCCCACGGGCGAGCAGGTCGATCTTGTTGCGCAGCAGCGCCCTGCGGTCGCTCAGCTGCCCGACCAGTGCGTTCGACCGGGCGAGGGCGTCGCCGCGGGCGCCCGCATCCTCGCTGACGAGGACAACGTTGGCCAGCAGGGCCTCGGAGTCCTTCTTCACCTGCGGATCGAGCGGTACGGAGGCGGTGGGCACAGCGGTGCCGCTCGTCCCGTCGTACTCGTCGACGGCCGTGCCGGCCACCTGCGCGCGCAGCGCGTCGATGAGGCGCTCGTGGTGACGCAGGCTGGTAGTCGTCGTCCGCAGCTGGGCCTTGGCCTTGGAGAGCTTGGACGCCGCCTTCGCGTGGCGCTGCTCCGCCGTCTCGGCCTTGGCGGACAGCTTGTCGACCTTGGCCTGTGCGGAGTCGATGTCGTTGGTGTCGGGGGCTGCAGCGGCGGGGCTGACGGTGAGTCCGAGACTCAGCGTGGCGGTTACCGCGGTTACGGCTGCAGCGGTGCGGGCATGGTGGCGTTTCCGGCCGTCGAACACGAGCGGTCGGTCTCCTCTTTGTCTCTACGCCTACCAGGTCAGCTGACGGATTCGGGCCCAAAGAACGCCCTACCAGCGAGATCCGCCACGGTCGTGGCGGGTCTTGCCGGATTCACCCCAAGAAAACGTGGGTCCCCGGCTCCGGTTCAGATGTCTCCCCCGAGGGCATCTGTTCCAGACTCGGCGCTGCCCCTGAGCCCGCCCGGTCGGCGCGCTGGTGCAGGGGCACTAAGTCCGTCACCCTAGGAAAGATCCGCCGAGACCGCCAACGCGCAGCGCGCTGGGATGGTGTGTTTTCGGCCACGTCGGGTCGCACCAGCCCCAACCGGGCACATCGGCCACAGCGCCCCCAGGCGGACGACCACGCGAACCGTGCGAGCGGGCTTCAGGCGGACTCGACCTCGGGCCCGGACACCGGGGTCACCATCCGCAACGGCGGCACCAGGCCGGACTCCGCAAGGACCTCGAGGGCCTGCTGCTCCTCACTGTCGAAGCTGAGCTCGGGCGGCGGGCCGAGCAGGACCGTCACCACGCAGTCGTGACACGCGAGCCCACGAACCAGGCAGCTGTCGCAGTCGATGCGCACGCTCATGGCCGATCTCCTCATCCTTGCCGGGGAAGCTGGTGTCTCGCACTCCACCAGCCCCCACTGACAGTTTCCTCGACTGACGACAACACTCCGGCGCGTCGGACGCGCCTGCACGGTTTTGTCGGTCCCGCTCCCTAGCGTCGAACACATGAGCAGGTGGTCAGCGCAGATGAGCTTCGATGAGCTCGGGCGCCCCCTGCGTGACATCACCTTCTGCGTCGTCGACCTCGAGACGACGGGCGGATCGGCCCAGGCCGGCTCGATGATCACCGAGATCGGGGCGGTCAAGGTGCGCGGCGGCGAGCTGCTGGGCGAGTTCCAGACCCTGGTCAACCCGCACACCTCGATCCCACCCTTCATCGCTGTCCTGACCGGCATCACCAACTCGATGGTGGCCTCGTCCCCGACGATCGAGTCGGCACTGCCGGCCTTCCTCGAGTTCGCGCAGGGCAGCGTCCTGGTGGCCCACAACGCGCCGTTCGACGTCGGCTTCCTGAAGCACTTCTCCGAGAAACAGGGACGACCCTGGCCCGGCTTCGAGGTGCTCGACACCGCGCGTCTCGCCCGGCGGGTGGTGACGCGTGACGATGCGCCCAACTGCAAGCTCAGCTCGCTGGCCGTCGTCTTCGGCTCGAGCACCACTCCCAACCACCGCGCCCTCTCCGATGCCCGTGCGACGGTCGATGTCCTGCACGGGCTGATGGAGCGCCTCGGTGGGCTGGGCGTGCACACGCTGGAGGAGCTCCAGACGTTCAGCTCGCGCGTCAGCCCCGCCGTACGCCGCAAGCGGCACCTCGCCGAGCACCTGCCGCACTCCCCCGGCGTCTACCTCTTCCGAGACGAGCAGCAGCGTGTGCTCTACGTCGGCACCAGCCGTGACCTGCGCACTCGCGTGCGTTCCTACTTCACTGCGTCGGAGACCCGCTCACGAATGGGCGAGATGGTGAGCCTGGCCGCCTCTGTCACGGGCATCGAATGCGCGACACCCCTGGAGGCCCGCGTGCGCGAGCTGCGGCTGATCGCGGCCCACAAGCCGCGCTACAACCGGCGCAGCCGACACCCCGAGAAGATGCACTGGCTCAAGCTCACCGTGGAGCCGTGGCCTCGGCTCTCCCTGGTCCGCAAGGTGGCCGAGGACGGTGCCGACTACCTCGGCCCGTTCGCATCCCGCCGCACGGCCGAGAAGTGCCTGGCCGCCTTGCACGAGACCTTCCCCATCCGGCAGTGCAGCGACCGGCTCCCGATCACTCCGCTGAAGTCGCCGTGCGTGCTCGCCGAGATGGGTCGGTGCATCTCCCCGTGCGACGGGAGCGCCTCGGTCGACCACTACGCAAACCTGGTCGCAGAGGTCCGCGACACCCTGCTGCACCAGGCCGACGACGTCGTCGAGGTGCTGACTGCGCGGATGAGCAGACTCTCCGACGACGAACGGTTCGAGGAGGCCGGTGTCCACCGGGACCGGCTCTCCGCGTTCGTGCGGGCCGCCTCACGCACCCAGCGACTCGGCTCACTCTCGTCGTGCTCCGAGCTGGTGGCGGCCCGCCGCGAGGACGACCGCCGCTGGGCGGTGCACGTCGTACGCCACGGACGCCTCGCGGCCTCCGGGGTGATCCCGCAGGATGCGCACGCCGGTGTCTGGGTGACCCAGTTGCGCGAGTCGGCGGAGGAGGTGGCCCCAGGCCCCGGACCGACCCCCGCGGCGAGCGCCGAGGAGTCCGAGCAGATCCTGCGCTGGCTGGAACAACCCGGGGTCCGGCTGGTGCACGTCGACGGTGAATGGACCTGCCCGGTCCGCGGCGCCACCCGACATCTCGCGATCCACGATGCGGTGGAGGCGTCGCGCACCATGCTGGTGCCCTTCGACGAGCGCCGGTCGCTCGCGACGGTTCACCAACCTGTCCGGTGAGGACCCGATCGTGAGGCGATACGTTGACCTCATGATCACCGCCATCGTGTTCGTGAAGGCCGACGTCGCCCGCATTCCCGAGGTGGCCGAAGCCATTGCCGCCCTCGAGGGCGTCAGCGAGGTCTACAGCGTGACCGGCCAGATCGACCTGATCGCGCTCGTGCGGGTCAGCAACCACGAGGACGTCGCACGGGTGGTGGCCGACTCGATCAACAAGGTCCCAGGGGTGATGGAGACCGAGACGCACATCGCGTTCCGGACCTACTCCCAGCACGACCTGGAGTCAGCCTTCTCCCTCGGCCTCGACTGACCCACGGGTGGCCTAGCCCCGAGGGGTGTAGATCCGCACGGACCGGTCCTCGACCGGAAGACGGACCTCCCGGTAGTGCTCGGGGTCAAGTCGTACGCCGCACGTGGCCAACGCGTCGGTCACGATCGTCGGCACCGAACGCCATGCGAGCACGATCGGCTCGTCGACCCCCGTCCACGAGTCATGGCGGCACGCCGCACGGATTCCCGCAGCGAGTCGATCGGGGGCGTTGGCGGAGCTCCACGGCTCGCCGAGCGGCCGCCCTTCGGTGAGCAGTACCAGCCCGGCGACCTCGTCGAGGGCAACGACGGGTCGTCGTCCGGGCGGGACGGGTGCCATCGCGCGGCGAACGGCATCGAGCTCGGCTCTGTTCGTCGAGCGCAGAGCGATCGAGCCCAGCGTCCCGGCGCCGCCCAGAGCGCGGTCGGAGGAGTCGTAGGGCGTCGTCCGGTACGGATGCATCAGCACGCCGTCGGCCCCGACGGACGCACACAGCACCACCACCGCGACCCCCGAGGCGACGGCGAACCAGCGCGCGACGGTCGTGGCAGGCATCAGCACGGCTGACAGGAGGATGAAGGCCAACCAGCAGGCTGCGACGTTGACCGCGAGGCTGGCGATGGAGTTCCCCGAACCGACAGCCTGGACAGCCGGGAGCAGCAGGAGCATCGCGAGTACGACGGGGACCTCCCGCGTGCTGCCCTCTCGATCCCGAGGCGTAGTGCCACGTGAGCAAAGCGTGGCAATGCCGAGCGCCACAGCTGTGGCAACCACGAGCGCGACGAGCCCGGCGGCATAGTCGTCCAGCCCGACGCCACCCCCCTCGGGCCACGGAGACCCACCGGCGGCAGCGATGACGCCGATGACCAGCACCGGGCCTGCCACCACGACCCACCGGGCGGCCGAACGCATCCCGGTCCGTGCCAGGCCAGCGGCCACCAGCCCCAGGACTCCCACGACCAGAAGCAGGGCGATCGTGCGCCCCAAGGTCTCCTTGGCGGTGCTCACATAGAGGTCCACGAGGGCACCAGCCGTGTGCGAGGACCCGGCTGCGAGACGGTTCACCGCAACCAGGGGCGGGACGACCGTTCCGAGCGGAGCCACGAGGAGGTGGAAAAGAGCCACAGTCACCGCAGTGCCGGCCACACCTGCCGCCACGAAACGTCCCCAACCACGTGGCCTCAGCGCGACGGCCGCGGCCACGAACACCACGACGAGGAAGAACAGCACGACGACCGCCGAGGACCACTTGGCCAGAACCATCGCCAGCACCGGGAGCGGCAGCACCAGCGCCGGCCCGACAGGCAGCCGGCCAGAGCGCAGGACCGAGCTCCAGCACCGGAAGAAGACAGCCATGACGACCAGACAGCCCAGTGCGACGACGTCGTTGTAACCGGGGCTGAGCGGCAGCCATCCGTACGTCACGCCGCCGGCGGCGACGAGGACTGCGACCCCCGCCGCGACCCAAGCGCGCGAAGGTACGGCGGCCGGGAACCGGTCCCGCAGCCACGTCATGAAGGCCCATCCGAAGGCGGCGTGTGCCACCAGCACGGTGCCCAACCGCACCAACCGCAGACCCGCGACGCTGTAGCCGAGCGCCTCGAAGGCAGGTCCGTAGAGGTACTGCGCCCCGTTGAAGTTGCGTGAGTCGGAGTCCCACCAGCGGTAGGAGAGCACGTAGGAACCCTCGTCGCTGACGTCGAACCCGTGACCCCGGGTCACCACCACGGGGACCACCCACAGCGCGGTGGCCAGGAGGGCGAGAACGACCATCACCCAGGGAAGGCGTCCACCCGGAAGCGGACCAACCCGCCCGGCTGCCATGCGGCCTGACACTAGCGACCGGACGCCCCTGAGCGCAGCCAGATCGTGCAGACGTGGCAATTCGGACCACATCGGGCCTCTCGTATCCCTATCCTCGTACGGACAGGAGGAGGCTTTTCCGTGTACAGGGACATGCGCATCGCAGTCGTGGTGCCGGCCCACAACGAGGAGCTCCTCGTGGGCACGGTCGTCGCGACCGCACCGGAATACGTCGACCACATCATCGTCGTCGACGACGCCAGCAGCGACGACACCTCCACCGCCGCAAAGGCGGTGGGCGATCCCCGCCTCGAGGTGTACCGGCTGCCCGAGAACCAGGGCGTCGGCGGCGCCATCGTGCACGGCCACAAGCGGGCTCTCGAGCTCGGCTGCGACGTCTCCGTGGTGATGGCAGGTGACGCGCAGATGGATCCGGCGTACCTCCCGAAGCTGCTCGATCCCATCGCCGACGGTGAGGCCGAGTTCACCAAGGCCAACCGCTTCTACGGCGAGGGCTCGTTCGCCGGGATGCCCAAGCTGCGCGTCGTCGGCAACATCGGCATGTCGTTCCTGACCAAGGCCGCCTCCGGCTACTGGGGACTGTTCGACCCGCAGAACGGCTACACCGCGATCCACCGCACGGCGCTCGAACGGTTGCAGCTCGACCGGCTGGCCAAGCGGTACGAGTTCGAGAACGACCTCCTGATCAAGCTCAACGTCCTGCGGGTCCCGGCCCGCGACGTCCCGATCCCGGCGGTCTACGGCACCGAGGTGTCGGGCCTCAAGGTCGGTCGGGTCGCGCCCCGTCTCCTCAGAATGCTCTGGCGGGGGTTCTGGCACCGGATGTGGTGGAAGTACGTGCTGCAGTCGTTCTCGGCGGTGGCGCTGATGTTCTTCACCGGGCTGTTCCTGGTGGCGATCGGCATCGGTTTCAGCATCTTCACGGTGGTCAACACCCTCGGCCCGCCAGTTGCCAGCCCGGGCACCGTGCTGCTCGCGGTCGCCCCGCTGCTCAGCGGGCTGCACTTCCTGGTATCGGCGATGCAGCTCGACATCCAGGAAGGAAGTCGATGAGCCAGCGGGTCGAGGTCGACGAGGGCGCCGCAAGCCCCGTCACCGCGACCGGCAACACGGTGCGCCCGCGAGGCGCCATGCTGCTCGGGCTCTGCGGCCTGTTCGCGATCTGGGTGCTGGTGATGCCGCCGTTCGCCGGCAGCGACGAGTACGACCACGCCTACCGGGCCGCCGCCGCTGCCCGCGGCGAGTGGGGCGTGGACCCCGTGGTCGCCACCCGGGGCACCGGCGCGTTCCTGAAGGTCCCCACCGACGTCGTCGAGGCTGCCCGCAGCGAGTGCCAGTACCTGAAGTACACGAAGGACAGCGACTGCATCGGCACCCCTGCCGGTGACAAGCGCGTGGTCGCCAGCGGTGCCGGCCGCTACCACCCACTCTTCTACGCCGTGATCGGCACGGCCGCGAAGCCGTTCGACGGCACCGCTGCGCTCTACGCGATGCGGATCGCCACTGCCCTGCTGGCCGCCGGTTTCGTCGCGATGGCGGCCCTGGCGGCATCGACCTGGGCGCGCAGCCGCTGGCCCTACCTCGGCATCGCGGTCGCCTGCACCCCGGTGGCCATCTACAGCTCGGCGATCGCTGCCCCCAACGGCGTCGAGATGATGTCGGCACTGGCCCTGTGGATGTCACTCATCGGCCTGCTCCTGGCTCCTCCCGAGCACATCCGCCGGCTGGCGGTCTTCGCCGGTGTCTCCGGTGCCGTCCTGGCCACGCTGCGACCGCTCGGTCCTCTGTGGTGCCTGGTGGCCTTCGCGGTGGTGCTCCTGGCCGTTCGCCCCCAGCAAGATCGGATCCGCACCCTGCTTCGCCGGCCAATCGTGCTGGGAGCTGCCGCGCTGGTCATGGTGAGCGCGCTGCAGGCCACCGCGTGGGTCCTCGCCGTCGACGCGCTCAAGCTGGGCGTCGAGAAGGAGATCCACACCACCCTGGGCTTCCGCATCGGCGCCGCGGCCACGCAACTGCCTGCATGGGTCCTCCAGGCGATCGCGGCGTTCCCGCTGCGCGACGACGCCAGCCACCCTGCCGTCTACGCGTGCTACCTGATCCTGTTCGGCGTGGTCGCCACCCTCGGGATCCGCTACGGGACGACCCGAGCCCGCATCGCGATCGGGCTGGTCGTTGCGACCGTGCTGCTGTTCCCCTACCTCACGACGGTCCAGTCCTGGGACCAGTACCGCGGAGCGTGGCAGGGCCGCTACGGACTGCCGGTCGCCATGGGCATCGTCCTGCTCGCCGCCCATGCGCTCGACCGCGCGGGACGTGATCTGCGTGGGCCGATGCGAATGCTGCTGTTCCTGCTCTTCGTGACGGCCCAGACGATCGCTCCGGCGTACGCGCTGCAGCTCGAGGTCCGCGAGAGCCCACAGGTCGACTCCAGCTCGTGGGTGCAACCTTCGCTCCTGCTGACCATCGTCGTGGCCGCGGCCAGCTCCGCACTCATGTGGTGGGGTGCCTTCGGACAGCCAGTGCCGGCCAGGGAACGACGTCGTGCCCCGGATTGATCCCGGTGCCGAGGTGTCCCCGCGCGCCGAGATCGGTGAGGGAACCGTGGTGTGGGGCCTCGCCCAGATCCGCGAGGACGCCGTCGTGGGTGCAGAGTGCGTGATCGGTCGCGGCGCGTACGTCGGCGCCGGGGCTCGTCTCGGCGACCGCGTCAAGGTGCAGAACCTCGCGCAGGTCTACGAGCCAGCACTGGTCGAGGACGGCGTGTTCATCGGCCCCGCCGCCATCCTGACCAACGACGCGTACCCGCGTGCGATCCGCCCCGACGACTCGCGCGTCGACACCTCGGACTGGGCGTCGGTCGGCGTCACGCTGCGCCACGGTTGCTCGGTCGGTGCCCGCGCGGTCTGCGTCGCGCCGGTCGAGGTCGGCCGGTGGGCGATGGTCGCCGCAGGAGCTGTCGTGGTGCACGACGTGCCCGACTTCGCGCTGGTGGTCGGTACGCCGGCGCGGCGGATCGGCTGGGTCGGGCCGGCCGGGCGTCGGCTCGTCGACGAGAGCGCCGGACGGTGGCGCTGCCCGGTCACCGGCGCGTTGTTCGTGGAGTCCGACGGCCACTTGCGCGAAGGTGGGGACCATGACTGAGCCCGAGCCGCAACGGGTGCGCGCGGTCCGCGTCCACGTCGGCGACGACGAGACCGAGGCGGTCATGCGCGTCCTGCGCAGCGGCCGCCTGGTCCAGGGCGAGGAGGTCGCCGCGTTCGAGGACGAGTTCGCCGCCCTCGTCGGCGGCCGCATCTGCGTGGCCGTGAACTCCGGCACCAGTGCCCTGCACCTCGGCCTGCTCGCTGCAGGCATCGGTCCCGGCGACGAGGTCGTCGTCCCGTCGTTCACCTTCGCCGCGACCGCGAACGCCGTCGTGATGGCCGGCGCGACACCGGTCTTCGCGGACATCGAGCCGGAGACCTTCTGCCTCGACCCCGACTCGGTCGCGGCGGCCGTCACGTCGCGCACAGCGGCCGTGATCCCGGTGCACCTCTACGGCCACCCGGCCCCCTGGGACGGGCTCGAGGGCGTGGCCGAGCGACACGGGTTGCTCGTGCTCGAGGACGCCGCACAGGCCCACGGCGCGTCGTACGACGGGACGCCGGTTGGTGCTCTTGGCGACGTCGCGGCGTTCAGCTTCTACGCCACCAAGAACATGACCACCGGCGAGGGCGGCATGGTCGTCTGCCGGGACGAGGAGACGGCCCGCCGCGTCCGGCTGCTCCGCAACCAGGGCATGGAGCAGCGCTACCGCAACGAGATCGCGGGACTCAACAACCGGATGACCGATCTGGCCGCCGCGATGGGCCGGGTCCAGCTCAGGCAGCTCGGCGGCTGGAACGAGGAGCGCAGAGCCGTCGCCGCGGCGTACGACGAGCAGCTGGCGGGCGTGGTCGCCCCAGTCGTCGCAGCGAAGGCCGAGCCGGTCTGGCACCAGTACACCGTCCGCGCCACCGACCGGGACCAGCTCGCGGCTCGTCTCGACTCACGGGGCATCGACAGCGCCGTCTACTACCCCGTTCCGACCCACCGGCTCCCGGCGTACGAGACGGACGTGGAGCTGCCCGAGACCGAGCGCGCCACCCGGGAGGTCCTGTCGCTGCCGATGCGGCCCGGGCTGACCGACGACGAGGTGGCCCGTGTCGTGGCGGCCGTCAACGAGGGGTCGAGCCGTGGCTGACCTCCGTGCCGGGCTCGTGGGGTTCGGCCAGATGGGCCGCCACCACGCGCGCGTCCTCAACACGTTGCCCGGTGTCGAGCTGGTCGGCATCGCCGATCCGGAGCCGCTCACCGACCGCACCAGCCAGCACCTGTCGTTCGTCGCGACTGTCGACGAGCTGCTCTCGCGCGGTCTCGACCTGGCCGTCGTCTGCGTACCGACCACGGCTCACGAGGAGGTCTCGATGCAACTCGCCGAGGCCGGCGTGCACGCCCTCATCGAGAAGCCCGTGGCCCCCGACGCCAAGGCCGCGCGCCGCATCGCCGAGGCCTTCGTCGCGAAGGGCCTGGTGGCGTGCGTGGGACACATCGAGCGCTACAACCCCGCACTGCAGGAGATGCGCAGGCGACTCGGCACCGGCGAGCTGGGTGCGCTCTACCAGATCGCCACGCGACGACAGGGTCCCTTCCCGGAGCGCATCGCCGACGTGGGCGTCGTACTCGACCTCGCGACGCACGACGTCGACCTGACCGCCTGGGTCGCGAAGCGTCCCTACGCCACCCTCTCCGCCCGCACGGCGCACAGGTCCGGCCGCCAGCACGAGGACCTCGTCGCCGCGGTCGGCACCCTTTCCGACGGGACCGTGGTCAACCATCTCGTCAACTGGCTCTCCCCCCTCAAGGAGAGGGTCACGGTCGTGACCGGCGAACGGGGAACCCTCGTCGCCGACACCATCACCGCCGACCTGACGTTCTTCTCCAACGGGCTCGCCCCGGTCTCGTGGGACACGATGGCGTCATTCCGCGGGGTCGTCCAGGGTGATGTCATCCGCTACGCGATCCCCAAGCGAGAGCCACTTCTCGTCGAGCTCGAGGCGTTCCGCGACGCCGTGCTCGGCGAGGACCGTCGCATCGTCACGATCGAGGACGCGACCCACACGGTCGAGGTCGCCGAGGCCATGCTCCGGTCCGCCGACACCGGCGAGACCCAGAGGCTGTCGTGACCCTGGGCCGCGCATAGTCTGCGGGAATGTCCTGGCTCGATCTGGTTGGTTGGTGCGGCTCGGCGCTGCTGATCTTCTCGCTGCTGCAGACGCGCGTGCTGCGCTTCCGGGTCCTCAACCTGCTGGCCAGCGTCGTGCTCACCGGCTTCAACGTGGCGCTCGAGATCTGGCCGTTGGTGGCGATGAACCTGACGGTGACGCTGATCAACCTGTGGCACATCCGCAAGCTGGTCAGCACGCGGCACGACGAGGCGTCGTACGACGTACTCGAGGTGGGTGCGAATGACGAGTACCTGCGCCACGTGCTGCGCATCCACGAAGCCGACATCCTCGCGTTCCAGCCGGACCTCATCTGGGACGGCTCGGCTCCCGGACGACTCGCCTTCCTGGTGCTGCGTGGCGACGAGACCGTCGGGGTGGTGCTGATCCGTGACGACGGCGACGGCGTCGCCCAGGTACAGCTCGACTACGTCACCCCTCGGTACCGCGACTTCTCACCCGGAGAGTTCGTGTGGCGCCGCAGCTCGCGACTCCGCGCACGCGGATTCCACCGAGTGGTCACACCTGCCCAGATGGTCGGGGCCTACTACGGGAGACTCGGGCTCGGCTTCGAGCTCGACGATGCCACGGGCTCCTGGTCGCTCGAACTGTGACCTCAGCGGGTCGCAGCGACCCAGCGTTCGAGCGTCGCCTCGGCCGCACCGGAGTCGACCGCCTCGGTGGCGCGGCTGATGCCGTCTGTGAGGCGATCCTCGAGTGACCCGGGCTTGGCGGCGTGCACGGCGAGGGCCGCGCCGGCGTTGAGCAGTACGGCGTCACGCACCGGTCCGGCCTCACCTGCGAGCAGACGGCGCACCACGTCTGCGTTGTACGCCGCATCCTTGCCGCGCAGCCCCTCGGCGGTCCCCTGCGGGATGCCGAGCGAAGCCGGGTCGAGAGTGTGCTCGACCACCTCGCCGTCACTCACCAGCCACACGCTCGAGGTGGTGGTCGTGGTCAGCTCGTCAAGGCCGTCGTCCCCCCGGAACACCCAGGCGTCCACGCCGCGGCGCGCGAACACGCCTGCCATCACCGGAGCCATCCGCCGGTCCGCACAGCCGATCGCCTGGGCGTCGGGTCTGGCGGGGTTGGCGATCGGCCCGAGGAAGTTGAAGCTCGTCCCGACCCCCAGGTCGCTACGCGCGCTCGCGGCATGGCGCAGGGCCGGGTGAAAGGCAGCGGCGAAGCAGAACGTGATGCCGGCCTCGGTGGCTACGCGACCGACGTCGGCGGCCGGCAGGTCGAGCCGGATGCCGAGCTTCTCGAGCACGTCCGCGCTGCCGGCCTTCGACGAGGCCGACCGGTTCCCGTGCTTCACGACGGTGACGCCGGCACCGGCCGCGACGATGGCGGCCATGGTGGAGATGTTCACCGAGAAGGACCGGTCACCCCCGGTGCCGACCACGTCCAGCACGCGTCCTTCGACGACCAGCGGCGTCGCGGCGGCGTACATCGCCGCGACCAGGCCCTCCATCTCGTCGATGGTCTCGCCCTTGGCGCGTAGCGCCACGGCGAATCCGGCGATCTGAGCGGCGCTCGCCTCGCCGGCGAGGATCTCCCCCATTGCCCAGGCGGTCTGATCGGTGCTGAGGTCGGCGCGGCTGATCAGTGACCCGAGAATCTCGGGCCAGGTGGTCCCACTCATCGGCGCGCCCGGAAGCTGATGGGGTCGGTCGCCACGGCCTCAGGCCTTGGCGGGGACCCGTTGGAGCAGCAGCCGGACCACGGTCTCGGCGAGCTCGATCGGGTCCAGCGGGTGCGACACGGCGGCCTCGGCGCGCGACCACGTCGCCAGCCAGTTGTCCTGGACCCGTCCGGTGAGCACCAGCACGGGCGGGCAGCGGTAGATCTCGTCCTTGAGCTGGCGCGCGATGCCCATCCCACCCGCCGGCACGGCCTCGCCGTCGAGGATCGCAAGGGCGATGCCACCGGCGTCCATCTGCTGGATCACGACGGGTTCGGTGGCCACCTCGACGTACTCGAGCTCGGGCAGGTCGGGGTGCGGCCGGCGGCCGAGCGCCAGGATCACCTGCTCGCGGGTGTCGACGTCGTCGCTGTAGACGAGCACCTTGAGGTATTCGGTCTGGCTGGTCACGCGGCCGATGCTACCGGTTGACCGGGGTGTCCCCGTCGCTGGTCGGCGCGCTCGCAGCGGCCCGTTCCAGGCGGTCGAGCCGGCGGTCCTCGCGTCGCGCCTCGGCCATCGAGGCACGAACCCACTGGACGAACAGCACCCCCACCAGCAGTACGGCGACCAGGTCGCCCGCGCCCCAGAGGATCCCGCCGGCGAGGTGCTGGTCGTCGTGCGGGTCGGGCAGCCATGGCATCGAGGCGTGCAGCGAGGGGTACCAGTCGCCGCCGATCAGGTCGGTCTGGCTCATGATCGTGACGCCGAGGAACGCGTGGAACGGCAGCGTCAGGATCAGGAGCAGCAGCCGGAACGGGTGGCTGACCCGTCCGGGCACCGGGTCCACGCCCAGGAGCGGGGTGAAGAACAGCGCCCCGACGACGACGAGGTGCAGGTGCATCAGCTCGTGGAGCCCGCTGGAATGCAGGGTCGCGTCGTACCAGCCCGTGAAATAGAGCGCCCACGGGCTGATCACGTAGAGCAGGAAGGTGAGCGGCGCGAAGGTCAGCACCTTCGCCACCCGGGAGTGGAGCACCGTCAGTAACCAGGCGCGCGGTCGCTTCGGCAGTGTGCGCAGCGCCAGGGTCACCGGCGCGCCGAGGGCGCAGAACAGCGGCACCGCCATCGACAGGATCATGTGCTGGACCATGTGCACGCTCAGCAGCGTGGTGTCGTACGTCGCCAGCCCGGAGCTCGTGGCGAAGAAGAACGACCCCATCCCGCCGACGACGAAGGACAGCGTCCGCCCGATCGGCCAGCGGTCGCCGCGGTCGTGGAGCCGCCACACGCCGTACAGGTAGAGCCCGCAGGCCCACACCAGGAGCACGAAGAGGACCGGCGAGAGTCCCCACTCAGTGAAGACCGCCGAGGGCGAGAAAGGCGGCACCCTCCTAGGTTAAGTCGGACAACTCGGCGAAACACCGGGGGTAGGGATGCCGTCTGGTGCGAGTGAGGCAATAATGTCCGCGTGGCGACAGCAACGGCTATCCCGGCATCCCGGCTCCACGGGCACGACGACCGGCCAAGCATGGTCAGCGTGGGCACGATCGTGTGGCTCTCCAGCGAGCTGATGTTCTTCGCGGCGCTGTTCGCCGCCTACTTCACGATCAGGGCTGTCAGCCCCGAGCTGTGGGCCCAGGAGACCGAGAAGCTCAACGTCCCGTTCTCCGCGGTGAACACGACGATCCTGGTGCTCTCCTCCGTGACCTGCCAGCTCGGCGTGTTCAGGGCTGAGGACGGGTTCGTCGGCCGCACCGGCAAGCTCCACCAGGTCAAGCTGTGGGGGCTGCGCGAGTGGTTCGTGCTCACCTACATCATGGGCGCGACCTTCATCGCGGGTCAGGCCTTCGAGTATGCCGAGCTCGTCC
The DNA here is from genome assembly GCA_963742785.1 of uncultured Actinomycetota bacterium. GTDB lineage: Bacteria > Actinomycetota > Actinomycetes > Propionibacteriales > Nocardioidaceae > Marmoricola. The sequence goes on along the minus strand of CAVUNI010000004.1, from coordinate 1,647,277 downwards.
ACGAGGGCGTCACCATCCCCTCCTCCGCCTACGGCACCGTGTTCTACCTCGCCACCGGGTTCCATGGCCTGCACGTGACAGGGGGCCTGGTCGCCTTCCTGTTCGTGCTCGGTCGCACCTTCGTCGCTCGAAGATTCACCCACGAACAAGCCGTGACAGCGATCGTCGTGTCGTACTACTGGCACTTCGTCGACGTGGTCTGGATCGGCCTGTTCGCGACCGTCTATCTGATCAAGTAGCACTGACCACTAAGGACGCACTGGTGCGACTCATCACGAGCCTGATCCGCCGGACCGTCGGCCGTCTCTCAGCCGGACGTCGAAGCCGCATGGCAGCACCACTCGTCCTGTTGCTCGGCCTGCTGGTCACCGGTGGCACGGCGGCGTTCGTGTCCGGCGCCCTCTCCCCCGCCACCGCACAGTCCAGCTCCGCCGACGAGGACATGGTGGCCAAGGGCCGTGCCCTCTTCCTGGTCGGCTGCGCATCCTGCCACGGCAAGAACGCCGAGGGCATCCAGACCTCGAGGGGCAACCAGTACGGCCCGTCGCTGATCGGAGTCGGAGCGGCGGCCGTGGACTTCCAGGTCGGCACCGGCCGGATGCCGATGGCGCAACCGGGTGGCCAGGCCCTGCGCAAGGCCCCGGTCTACGACCAGGAGGAGATCGAGGCGCTGGCGGCGTACGTCGCCTCACTGGGCCCAGGTCCATCAGTCCCGGAGAAGGACGAATACGACACCTCCGGGGTCAGCAACGAGGAGATGGTCCGCGGTGGTGAGTTCTTCCGCACCAACTGCACGGCCTGCCACAACTTCGCCGGCGCCGGTGGTGCACTGCCTCGTGGTCGCTTCGCCCCGGGGCTCAAGGGCGTCTCGGAGAAGCACATGTTCGAGGCCATGCTCACCGGCCCCCAACAGATGCCGGTGTTCTCCGACGAGGTGCTCACCCCTGAGGACAAGAAGCAGATCATCGCCTACCTGAAGAAGAACGAGGAGACGCCGAACTACGGCGGCTTCACGCTGGGCTCGCTCGGACCCGTCTCCGAGGGCCTGTTCACCTGGCTCGTCGGCATCGGTGGGCTGGTGGCCTTCGCAGTGTGGATCGCCGCCAACCCGGCCCGCTCGAAGAAGAAGAAGGAGACGCCATGAGCGACAAGCACGAGCTCTCCACGATCGAGCACGAGCCGTTCGCCGACCCCGGTCTGCCGGCGCACGAGTACCGACCGACCGACGTCGACGAGCACCTGGAGAAGCGGGCCGAGCGTCAGGTCGCCACCCTCTTCGGGCTCTCCACGATCTTCACGTTGCTGTTCTGCGTGTCCTACTTCTACTTCGAGATCGGCGACAACCCCGACACGATCCTCGGTCTCGGGGCCTCCAATGTGGCTCTGGGCCTGACCCTCGGTGGCGCGCTCCTCTGCATCGGGATCGGCACCATCCAGTGGGCCCGCAAGCTGATGGGCGACCACGAGATCATCGAGTACCGCCACCCAGGCTCTTCCTCCGACGAGGACAAGGAGGAGACGCTCAAGATCCTCAAGCAGGGGACCGAGGAGTCGGGCATCGCCCGTCGCCCGCTGATCCGCAACTCCCTGCTCGGCGCGGCCGGCGCCCTGGGACTCGTCGCGATCATTCCCCTGCGCGACCTCGGCCCGCTGCCCGGCGACAAGCTCTACCACACGGTGTGGAAGAAGGGCATGCGCGTCGTACAGGACGTCGACGGCTCGCCGATCAAGCCCGCATTCATGGAGATCGGGCAGCTGGTGAACGGTGAGCCCGCCGTGTTCTTCGAGGAGAAGGACGGCGAGCCGGTCTACGAGGGAGTCAGGCTCCAGACCGAGAAGGCCAAGGCCGCGGTCATCATCGTCAAGATGCAGCCCGACGACATCAAGCCCTGGAAGGGCCGCGAGAACTGGGGTGTCGACGGGGTCCTGTGCTTCTCCAAGATCTGCACCCACGTCGGGTGCCCGATCTCGCTGTGGGAGCAGCAGACGCACCACCTGCTGTGCCCGTGCCACCAGTCCACCTTCGACCTCGCCGACAACGGCAAGGTCATCTTCGGCCCTGCCGCCCGTCACCTGCCACAGCTACCGTTGGCAGTCGACGAGGAGGGCTACCTGATCGCCACCAGTGACTTCACCGAGGCGGTCGGCCCCAGCTTCTGGGAGCGGGACAACGATGAGCCGGGAGAGTGACGGAAAATGAGTCGCACTGAGTCGGTCGCACGCACCAACGGAGGGAAGCCCAGCAAGTCGGGCAAGCCCTCGAAGGTGGGTGCCGCCGCGACCTGGGCCGACGACCGCCTCGGGCTCGCCGGAATTGCCAAGAAGCAGCTGCGCAAGGTCTTTCCCGACCACTGGTCCTTCATGCTCGGCGAGATCGCCCTGTGGAGCTTCGTGGTCCTGCTCCTCACCGGTGTGTTCCTGACCCTGTGGTTCCGGCCGAGCATGGTCGAGGTTGTCTACGACGGCTCCTACGACCAGCTTCGCGGCATCCACATGTCCGAGGCCTATGCCTCCAGCCTGAACATCTCCTTCGACGTCCGCGGTGGCCTGCTGATGAGGCAGATGCACCACTGGGCGGCCATGGTCTTCGTCGCGGCGATGATGGTCCACCTGCTCCGGGTGTTCTTCACCGGCGCCTTCCGCAAGCCCCGTGAGCTCAACTGGGTCGTCGGCAGCCTGCTCCTGCTGCTCGGCACCCTCGAGGGCTTCACCGGCTACTCGCTTCCCGACGACCTGCTCTCGGGCACCGGCATCCGAGCCGCGGACGGCTTCATGAAGTCGATGCCGGTGGTCGGCACCTACATGTCGTTCTTCCTGTTCGGCGGGGAGTTCCCGGGTGACTCGATCATTCCGCGGCTCTACACCGTGCACGTGCTGCTGATCCCCGGGATCCTGCTCGCCCTGATCGCGGCGCACATGCTGCTGCTCGTCTACCACAAGCACACGCAGTGGCCCGGGCCTGGCCGCACCGAGCAGAACGTCGTCGGCTACCCGTTGCTCCCGGTCTACATGGCCAAGGCCGGAGGGTTCTTCTTCACGGTCTTCGGCGTGCTGGCCGTGATGGGGGCGCTGATGACCATCAACCCGGTCTGGCGTTTCGGGCCCTACAACCCAGCAGAAGTGACGGCGGGCTCGCAGCCCGACTGGTATATGGGCTGGCCGGACGGCGCACTGCGCATCATGCCCGGCTGGGAGACCCATCTCTGGGGCATGACCCTGTCGTGGAACGTCTTCCTGCCGATCATCGTGCTGCCAGGGCTGATGTTCACGATCCTGATGATGCTGCCGTTCCTGGAGGCGTGGATCACCGGTGACAAGCGCGAGCACCACCTGCTCCAGCGCCCGCGCAACGCCCCGACCCGGACTGCCCTGATGGTCGCCCTGATGACCTTCTACGGGATCTGCTGGATGGCCGGCGGCAACGACATCATCGCGCTCAAGCTCAAGCTGAGCATCAACCAGATCACCTACTTCAACAGGGTCGCCGTGTTCATCGGCCCGGTGATCGCGTTCATCATCACCAGACGATGGTGCATCTCGCTGCAACGGGCGGACAACGAGAAGATCCTGCACGGGCTCGAGAGCGGCGTGATCATGCGCGACGCAGAAGGCGGCTACACCGAGAAGCACATCCCGCTGCCGGCCGACGAGGCCTACACGCTGACCTCACGGCAACGCGACGTGGTGTTCGCTCCGGACTCGGAGGCCGACGTCAACGGGGTCGCCTCGCCGACGGCGAGGAAGGACAAGGTGCGGGCACGGCTCTCCAAGCTCTGGTACGGCGACAACATCCAGAAGCCGACCAAGGCCGAGATCGCGGACGCGCATCACCACGCCGAGCTCGAGCAGGCCCATGACGCCCCGCTCGAGGGCCACGCCGCCGACGGCCACCAGTTCGATGGCCGGCACGACATCGCTGACGAGCACCTGAGCCGGCACGAGTAGTCACCACCTCATGCGAAAGAGGCCCGGCATCACGCCGGGCCTCTTTGGTTTCGAGACGTGTCGCTCCGCTCCTCGCTTCGCTTCGGACCTGAGCCGATTCTCCTCAACCCTTCGCGCTCTGTTCGGCCTCGCAGGCTCCGCCGAACGCGCTCGTCCAGATAGTGGTCTGACCACTTGACCACCTGACGTGTAGCCAACCAAGGTGGAGCCATGGCCCTCAAACCCGTCGCGCGCCGCCTTGTCCCCGAGGACGTCTTCGACCAGCTCTTCGGCGAGGTCGTCGACGGCGAGCTCAGTGCAGGTGACCCGCTGCCGAGCGAGCGACGGCTGGCCGAGGTCCTCGGCGTCTCCCGCCCCGCCGTACGCGAGGCTCTCCAGCGGCTGTCCCAGGTCGGTCTTGTTGAGGTGCGCCACGGCGGGAGCACGACCGTGCGCGACTACCGCACCTCCGCAGGTCTCGACCTGCTCCCCCGGCTGCTCGTCCGCGACGGCAACCTCGACCCGACCGTGGGGCGCAGCATCCTGCAGGCCCGGCAGGCCATCGCTCCGTCCGTGGCCGCCCTCGCCGCCGAGACGACGGGAGCGGCGGCGTCCGAGCCTCTCCGAGCCGCCGTGGCGGCCCTGGACACCGCCGAGGGCTCAGAGGCCCGCCAGCACGCCGCCCTGGCCTTCTGGGACGCCGTGGTCGACGCCGCGGACTCGATCGTCTTCCGCTTGTTGTTCAACAGCCTCCGCCTGGCCTACGAGCCGGCGATCGCAGCGCTTGGACCGGTGATGGAGGCCGAGGTCGAGAACGCCGAGGGCTACAGCGCCCTCGCCGAGGCGATCACCTCCGGTGACCGTGAGGTCGCCCACGCCGCGGCCGACGACCTCCTGCGACCGACCACCGAGGCCCTCGCACAACTGCTTGCCCTGCTCGACAGCTGACCTGCCACACCTGACCGCAGCATCCCCGCCGCACGGAAGGACCACCATGAGCAAGCCCAGCCCCGAGATCGAGGCCAAGGCCCGGGAACGCCTTGCCGCTGACGAGCAGCGGATGGCGCAGGACCGCCCGGAGCCCTCGGAGCGGATCACCGGCTCCCGACGCACCTCGCAGTCCCTCCGCGGGGCCTGGGGGGCCTTCTGGCGGCACCCCTCGCCCTGGCTGATCGGCATCTTTCTGGTCGGTTCATGCGTCTACCGGGCGACGCTGGCGACCTTCAGCTGGACCGAGCTGATCGTGCCCGTGGCGCTGGTCGCCTTCTTCCCGGTGATCGAGTGGGTCATCCACGTGGTGATCCTGCACTGGAAGCCACGCAAGCTCGTCGGCCTGCCGGTGGACTCACTGCTCGCTCGCAAGCACCGCGCCCACCACGCCGACCCCCGCGTGCTCCCGCTGGTCTTCATCCCGTGGCAGGTCGAGCTCTGGCTGCTCCCGTCGTACGTCGTGCTCGCGCTGTTCGTCTTCCCCGGCCAGGCCGCCGGTGCCACGTTCCTGGTGGCCGTGGGCGCCCTGATGTTCAACTACGAGTGGGTGCACTACCTCGTGCACAGCGACTACCGGCCGCGAGGCAAGGCGTTCCGTGCGGTGTGGCGCAACCACCGGCTGCACCACTACAAGAACGAGCACTACTGGTTCACCGTCACCTCGTCTGGCACGGCTGACCGTCTCTTCGGCACCTACCCCGACAGCGGCGAAGTGCGCACGTCGGAGACCGTGCGGGCGCTGCACTCCCTCGAGGACAGCCGCGTCAACGGCCCCCGATAGACCAAGAACGAGGCAGTCCAGCTTCGTTCACCGTCACCTCCTCGGGCACGGCTGACCGTCTCTTCGGCACCTACCCCGACAGCGGCGAGGTGCGCACGTCGGAGACCGTGCGGGCGCTGCACTCCCTCGAGGACAGCCGCGTCAACGGCCCCCGATAGACCAAGAACGAGGCAGTCCAGCTTCGTTCACCGTCACCTCCTCGGGCACGGCTGACCGTCTCTTCGGCACCTACCCCGACAGCGGCGAAGTGCGCACGTCGGAGACCGTGCGGGCGCTGCACTCCCTCGAGGACAGCCGCGTCAACGGCCCCCGATAGACCAAGAACGAGGCAGTCCAGCTTCGTTCACCGTCACCTCCTCGGGCACGGCTGACCGTCTCTTCGGCACCTACCCCGACAGCGGCGAAGTGCGCACGTCGGAGACCGTGCGGGCGCTGCACTCCCTCGAGGACAGCCGCGTCAACGGCCCCCGATAGACCAAGAACGAGGCAGTCCAGCTTCGTTCACCGTCACCTCCTCGGGCACGGCTGACCCTCTCTTCGGCACCTACCCCGACAGCGGCGAAGTGCGCACGTCGGAGACCGTGCGGGCGCTGCACTCCCTCGAGGACAGCCGCGTCAACGGCCCCCGATAGACCAAGAACGAGGCAGTCCAGCTTCGTTCACCGTCACCTCCTCGGGCACGGCTGACCCTCTCTTCGGCACCTACCCCGACAGCGGCGAAGTGCGCACGTCGGAGACCGTGCGGGCGCTGCACTCCCTCGAGGACAGCCGCGTCAACGGCCCCCGATAGACCAAGAACGAGGCAGTCCAGCTTCGTTCACCGTCACCTCCTCGGGCACGGCTGACCCTCTCTTCGGCACCTACCCCGACAGCGGCGAAGTGCGCACGTCGGAGACCGTGCGGGCGCTGCACTCCCTCGAGGACAGCCGCGTCAACGGCCCCCGATAGACCAAGAACGAGGCAGTCCAGCTTCGTTCACCGTCACCTCCTCGGGCACGGCTGACCCTCTCTTCGGCACCTACCCCGACAGCGGCGAAGTGCGCACGTCGGAGACCGTGCGGGCGCTGCACGCGCTGGAGGAGACCCGCTAGGCGCGAGGGCTTTGGCTCAGCTCAGAGCCGAGCCGGTGCGGTACTCGGCGAAGGACGAGTTCCAGTCGCCGAAACCGTTGGTCAGATCCATGCCCTTGTCGGTGCCGGTGTACTCGACGACGTCGCCGACGTTGGACAGGTTGTAGAACCAGGCGGCGTTCGAGGTGCTCATCCCGGTGCAGCCGTGGCTGACGTTGGAGTTGCCCTGGGAGGCCACTGACCAGGGCGCTGCATGCACGAACTCACCGGAGTAGGTCACGCGCATGGCGTACTCCACGTCGTCGAGGTCGTAGCCGTCGGCGCTGTTGGGGTCGATGCCGATCGTCTCGGAGCTCATCCGCTTGTGCCGAAACTTCTCCACGATGACCTTGATGCCCGAGCGGGTCGTGAACTTGGGCTGCTGACCGGTGGTGATCGGGATCGTGCGGACCAGCTTGCCGTTGCGGAAGACCCGCATCTGGTCGGAGTTCATGTCGACCTTGCTGACCATCGCGTCGCCGACGTGGAACTTCATGTGGCGGTCGGTCTGGCCGTAGATCCCGTTGCCGGCGGCGACGCCGCCGATGTCGGCGTTGACGGTCACGTCGGTGCCGGGACGCCAGTAGGTGCGCGGGCGCCAGTGCACCTCCTGGCCGCTGACCCAGTGGAAGGCGCCGGCCTGGGCGGGCTGGCTGATCACCTTGAGGTGCTTCTCGATCGAGGCCTTGTCGGTCACTGGTACGTCGAACCGGATGATCACGGGCATGCCGACTCCGACCGTCTGGCCGTCCACCGGCACGAAGCTCGGGTAGGTCTGCTCGTCCAGCGTCAGCGTCCGCGTCCGGAAGCCGGACTCGAACCCCAACTTCCGCCCCTCGGCGTCCACCGCGGTGCTGGTGACGCTGTAGCGAGAGGCGGCCTGCAACGGCGTCTGCGAGACCCACCGGGTCTTGTCAGCCGAGAGGCGGCCCTCGACGATCCCGCCCTTGGGGCCGGTCACGTGGACTTCCTCGAAGGTGCCGGAGGCGACCCGCAGCCTCAGCTTGCGGTCGATGTCCACGCGGCGGGCGCCGGCAGGAATGCTGCTGGTGACCTCCGCCTGGGACTTCTTCTGTGCCGCCTGCGAGGTGTCGCCGGTGGAGTCGGCAGAGTCCTTGTCACCGCCCGTGACCGAGCCGGAGCAGGCGCTCAGCAGCACGAGCGCAGCAGCTCCTCCGGCAATGGAGAGGCGCGTGGAAAGGGTCCGGGTGGACATGGGTACTCCGCAGTCAGTGGCAGGGGATCACGAGACCTCTTCAGCGTAACAACGCACCGATTACGAGACGGTCCAGTTTCGCCGTGTCTCTGATCACGTCTGGCGGCCCACTGGTGCGACAGGCGGGGTCGAACAACCCCAGAGTGGCGCAGGTGCGTCAGTGCGCGTGTTCACCGCGGTAGTACTCGAAGATCAGGCCGGAGAGCGCGATCGCGCCGAGCACGATGCCGATGGCCACCATCCACCAACCGACCGCCACTCCCAGCGCGATCGCAGCGAGGCACATGCCGCACCACAGCGGCCACCAGCTGTACGGCGGGAAGAAGCCCAGCTCCCCCGCCCCGTCGGCGATCTCCGCGTCCTTGCGATCCTCCGGTCGCGGAGTCATCCGCTTGGCGTGGAAGCCGAGGTAGAAGGTGATCAGCGTGGTGAGCAGGAAGGTCATCACCAGCGCACTGGTACCGGTCCAGTCATAACTGGCGAACCAGTACACCGGCGTCACCACCAGGACGAAGATGCTGCAGATCGCGAAGATCCAGGCCTCGACCTTCATCGGCGGTCACCTTCCCCGCCGAGGACTTCGCCGCGGCCTTCAGTGTCTGGCGCATCTGCGAGACCTTCGTCGTCGCCCAGGCCCTCGTTGTCCTCGTACTCCAGCGCGGCGATCTCCGGGTGGTGGAGGTCAAAGGCGGGCGACTCGGAGCGGATCCGCGGGATGGTGACGAAGTTGTGCCTCGGTGGAGGACAGCTCGTGGCCCACTCGAGCGAGCGGCCCCAGCCCCAGGGGTCGTCGACCTTCACCTCGGGTGTTCGAGTCGTCCGGTAGACGTTGTAGAGGAACGGCAGTGTCGAGAAGGCCAGCAGGAACGCACCGATGGTGGAGATCTGGTTGAGCCGGGTGAAGCCGTCGGTCGCGGAGTAGTCGGCGTAGCGACGGGGCATGCCCTCGACGCCCACCCAGTGCTGGATCAGGAACGTGGTGTGGAAGCCGATGAACAGCAGCCAGAAGTGGATCTTCCCGAGCCGCTCGTCCAGCATCTTGCCGGTCATCTTCGGCCACCAGAAATAGAAGCCGGCGAACATCGCGAACACGACCGTCCCGAACACGACGTAGTGGAAGTGAGCCACCACGAAGTAGGAGTCCGAGACGTGGAAGTCCAGCGGCGGGGAGGCCAGGATGACACCGGTCAGGCCACCGAAGAGGAAGGTGACCAGGAAGCCGACCGACCAGAGCATGGGCGTGTCGAAACTGATCGACCCGCCCCACATAGTGCCTATCCAGTTGAAGAATTTGACGCCTGTTGGCACTGCGATCAGGAACGTCATGCCCGAGAAGAAGGCCAGGTCGACCGCGCCGGTCACGAACATGTGGTGGGCCCACACCGCGACCGACAGGACCGCGATGCCGAGCGTCGCGCCGACCAGGCCGATGTAGCCGAAGATCGGCTTGCGGCTGAAGACCGGCAGGATCTCGGTGATGATGCCGAAGAACGGCAACGCGATGATGTAGACCTCTGGATGGCCGAAGAACCAGAACAGGTGTTGCCACAGGATGGCTCCGCCGTGGCCGGCGTCGAAGACGTGGGCCCCGAGCTTGCGGTCGGCCTCCAGCGCGAGCAGCGAGGCGGCCAGGATCGGGAACGCGATCAGCACGAGCAGGCTGGTCACCAGCGTGTTCCACGTGAAGATCGGCATCCGGAACATGGTCATGCCGGGCGCGCGCATGCAGATGATCGTGGTCACGAAGTTGACCGCTCCGAGGATCGTCCCCAGACCTGCGAGCCAGAGACCCATCACCCACAGGTCGCCGCCCACGCCCGGTGAGCGGACGGCGTTGGACAGCGGCGTGTACGCCGTCCAGCCGAAGTCGGCTGCACCCTCAGGGGTGAGGAACCCGGAGACCGCGATGATGCTGCCGAACAGGAAGAACCAGTAGCTCAGCATGTTCAGTCGCGGGAAGGCGACGTCGGGAGAGCCGATCTGGAGCGGCATCACGACGTTGGCGAAGCCAATGAAGAGCGGGGTCGCGAAGAGCAGCAGCATGATCGTGCCGTGCATCGTGAAGAGCTGGTTGTACATCTCGTCGTTGACGACCTGCTGCCCGGGGAAGGCGAGCTCGGAGCGCATCAACAGCGCCATGACGCCTGCCACGAGGAACCACGCGAACGAGGTGACCAGGTAGAGCTTGCCGATCATCTTGTGGTCGGTGGTGGTGATGATCCGCACCAGTTGCGTGCCCAGGGTGGGGCTCGGTGCGTCGACACGTGCGCCCGAGGGGGCGTCGGAGACGGCGGTCACTCTTCTCCTCCAGTGCTGTCGTCGTTCACCAGACCGGGCGTCCGGGCGTTCTGGGACGCGCCCAGTGCCGGGCCGGTGTTGCCCTGGTCAGCCAGGTCCTGCAGGTGTTCGTCGTACGCCGTCTGGTCGACGACCTTGACGTTGAAGAGCATCCGCGAGTGGTAGACGCCGCACAGCTCGGCGCAGCGGCCCTCGAAGGTGCCCTCGCGGGTGGGTGTGAGCGTGAAGTGGTTCTGGCGGCCCGGGACGACGTCCATCTTGAACAGGAAGCCGGGGACCCAGAACGAGTGGATCACGTCGGGTGAGTCGAGGTTGAACGTGACGCTCTGGTCCTTGACCAGCCACAGGGTCGCCCGCTCGGCCGTGGTGCCGCCCTCGTAGACCACCTCGCCGGAACCGTCAGGCTCGTAGGACTTCTTGTCCTTGTCGTAGCCCAGGTTGTAGTTGAAGGTCCAGGCCCACTGCTGGCCGACGACGGTGACGTTCTGGTCCGGGTTGGCAGAGGTGTGCAGCACCTTGTTCTGGGTGTCGACGGTGAAGTAGAAGAAGACGATCACCATCATGACCGGGGCAAGGGTGTAGAAGATCTCGATCGGGAGGTTGTAGCGCGTCTGTATCGGGATCTCGGTCTCGCTGCGTCGGCGGTAGTGGATGCAGGCGTAGATGATCAGCCCCCAGACCACGACCCCGGTGACCATGGCCGCCAGCCACGACCACATCCACAAGTCATGGATGAGGGGGGCCTCCTTGGTGGATGCCACCGGCATGGCCAGGCGCTTGATCGAGCCTTCCTGTTCTTGCGAGCAGCCGCTCAGGAGCAGCAACGTCGTGGCCATCAGGCCTCCGAGCGCCGCGCGGCGGAAGCGCGAGGGGAGCTGCAGACTCACAGACGAGCCCTTTCGTAAGCAGACGACGTCTTCTCGGACAGCAGAGCCAACTTCGGTCAACGAAACCCTACTACTGACAGGCCCCCGATCGCCGAGCAGGGCGCGGGTAGGTTTCGCCCTGTGAACGAAGGTGCTTTCGCCCCGCAAGGCGACGTTTCGGACGCCCCTGTTCCGACGTACCTCGATCACGCCTCGGGTGCGCCCCTCCACCCCGCTGCGCGCGACGTCCTGCTCCAGGCCGTAGATCGCGCGTACGCCGACCCGCGCCGCCTGCACCGTCCCGCCCGCGAGTCGCGACTGATCCTCGACAACGCCCGGGCCGTCGTCGCCGAGTGCCTGGGCGTCCGTGCCGACGAGGTGACGTTCACGCCCAGCGGCACCCATGCGTGCCACCTCGGTGTGTTGGGGCTGCTGGCCGGGCGGGCCCGCCACGGCAACCTGCTGCTCGCCTCGAGCGTGGAGCACTCCGCCGTCCTGCAGGCCGGTGCCTGGCACGCGGGTCGAGGAGGGGGCTTCGAGACGATCGCCGTCGATCGACACGGCCGCGTCGCCGGCGAGACCGTGTCCGCGAGCGTGGAGACCCACGGCGAACCGGCCGTCGTCGCCGTGCAGTCGGCAAACCCGGAGGTCGGTGTCTGCCAGCCGGTGGGCGAGGTCGCCGACGCGACCGAGGCGCCGCTTTTCGTCGACGCGTGTGCGTCGGCCGGCCACCTCCCGCTCCCGCCGGGTTGGGCGGCCGCGGCGGTCTCGGCGCACAAGTGGGGCGGCCCGGCGGGAGTCGGTGTCCTGCTGGTCCGCAAGGCGGCGCGCTGGCGCAACCCCTTCCCCGGCGACGACCGTGTTGACGAGCGCGCCACCGGGTTCGAGAACGTCCCTGCCGCCCTCGCGGCGGCCGCCGCGCTTCGGGCCAGCCTGGACGACCGGGACCGGCTTGCCGGCGAGCACCTCGCACTGACCGCGATGCTCGCCGACGCGGCGAGGGCGATCCCGGACACCGAGGTGTTCCTGGCCTCAGGTGAGCGCCTCCCCCATCTCGTCGCGTTCTCGTGCCTGTACGTCGACGGGGAGGCACTCGTCTCCGCGCTGGACCGACTCGGCTTCGCCGTGGCGAGCGGCTCCGCCTGCACGGCGAGCACCCTCGAGCCGAGCCATGTACTGGCCGCGATGGGAGCGCTCACGCACGGCAACGTGCGCGTCTCGCTGGGCCGCGACACCGACCCCGCCGAGGTGCACCGCTTGGCCGGCGAGCTGCCCGGGGTGGTCGCGCGGCTTCGCGAGGATTCCGGAGTCCCTTCATGAGCAGGGTCGAGCTCGACTGCCGAGGGGTTTCCTGCCCGCGACCGATCATCGAGCTGGCCAAGGCCGTTGCCGACATCGAGGTCGGCGACACGGTGGCAGTCATCGCGGACGATCCCGCTGCGCGGGTCGACGTGGAGGCCTGGTGTCGCATGCGCGCCCAGGAGTACGCCGGCGAGGAGGTCGCCGCCGACGGTGTGCCTACGTATGTGGTGCGGCGGACCCACTAGCCACCTGCCACCGCCGGTTGAGCCTGTCGAGAACCTGATCCTGTGGTTTCGAGACGCTCGCTTGCGCTCGCTCCTCAACCACCAAGGGGTCGCATGCAACCCACCGCTCTCGGTGGTTCGAGACGCTCGCTTGCGCTCGCTCCTCAATCACCAAGGGGTCGCATGCAACCCACCGCTCTCGGTGGTTGAGGAGGGCCGGCCACGGCCCGTCTCGAAACCACTGGTCGTCTTGTGTGGTTGATCGCACTCACCCGGTGCGTGGGATCAACCACAGAGACCGATCGGTCGCGACGAATGCGAGCAGGTGGTTTCGAGACGCTCCCTTCGAGACGGTCGCTGCGCGACCTCCTCAGGACAAGAGCTGTCTGGCGCTCGCTCCTCAACCACCGAAAGGGTCAGGCAACCAGGTGCGGCCGGACCTCGTCGGCGGCCGCGTCGCCGTACGCCCCCGCGAGTCGCGCCACGAACTGCTCGGGGGTGAAGGTGTACTCCTGCGTGCCCACCTGCTCAACGACGTACGCCGCCAGCACGCAGCCGACCTGGGCGGCCTGCTCGTGCGAGAGTCGCCACTCCAGCGCAGCAAGGAAGCCGGAGCGGAAGGCGTCGCCCACACCGGTCGGCTCGAGCGCCGCCACACCCGGGACCGCAGGCACCTCGACCTTCTCCTGGTCGCGGCCGACGATGCGTACGCCGTCCGGCCCCAGCGTGATCACCTGGGTACCGACTCGCTCGAGGATCTCGTCGGCGGTCCACCCGGTCTTCGACTCGATCAGGTGTGACTCGTACTCGTTGGAGAACAGGTACGCCGCGCCGTCGACCAGCTCGCGGATCATCTCCCCCTCGCCGAAGGCGAGCTGCTGGCTGGGGTCGGCGATGAACGCGTAGCCGCGCTGGCGGCACTCCTGGGTGTGGCGCACCATCCCCTGCGGGTCGTCCGGGCCGACCAGGACGAACGTCGGAGCACCCACCCGCTCCGCGATCGGACCAAGCTCGATCAGGCGAGCCTCGCTCATCGCTCCGGGGTAGAAGCTTGCGAACTGCGCCATCGTCGCGTCGGTCGTGCACACGAAGCGGGCTGTGTGCAGGTCCTCGGAGATCCGCACGGAATCGCAGTCCACACCGTGCCGCTCGAGCCATGACCGGTAGTCGCCGAAGTCCTCACCGGCCGCACCCACCAGCACCGGCCGCAGCCCGAGCCGGCCGAGGCCGAAGCAGATGTTGCCGGCGCAGCCACCACGACGGATCTCGAGGTCGTCGACGAGGAAGGAGACGGAGAGCTTGTCGAGCTGCTCGACCACGAGGGAGTCGGCGAACTTGCCACCGAAGTTCATCAAGTGGTCGGTGGCGATCGAGCCCGCAATGAGCAGCGACATGGATGTCCTTGTATGTCGGAAACGTTTCGGCCAGGTGAGATCTTCGTGAGTTCTGCAGCCTACCGAGGCGTACGCGTATGAGTACCCGCTGGTAGCCCCTAGCGTCGGGCACATGAGCTATGAGCGCCTCGCCTACGACGATGCGGACACCGCCGGCAAGATGCACGACGACGCCGCTGCCTGCGAGACCCACATCGCCCTGCCCCGCCAACGGATCGACGACTCTGTCGTCACCACGCCGGCCCCGTCCCTCGACTACGACGAGTACACCCCCGAGGTCGGGAAGCCCCAGATCGAGGTCAGCGAGGCAGCAGCGCATCTCGCCTCGCGCCTGCACCTGCATCTGGACTGAGCCCACTCAAAGAGAACGAGAGGCGGTGCCCCAGCCGGGGGCACCGCCTCTCGTTGCCTTGTTCAGAGGTGTGTAGGTCGCTGTGGACGTTTGGCTCGCCAGGTTTCGACACGCTCCGTCGCGACTTCGTTCCTCAGTCGCGGTCGCTGCTCAACCACCGTCGATCGCGCCCGCTGGCGCGGTCGCGATCAATGGAACGAGTCACCACACGCGCACGAACCCGTGGCGTTGGGGTTGTCGATCGTGAAGCCCTGCTTCTCGATCGAGTCCACGAAGTCGATGGTCGCGCCGTGGAGGTAGGGAACGCTCATCCGGTCGACGACCACGGCCACACCGTTGAAGTCGGTGACCACGTCGCCGTCGAGGGTGCGCTCGTCGAAGAAGAGCTGGTAGCGCAGTCCCGAGCAGCCACCCGGCTGCACGGCAATGCGGAGCTGGAGGTCGTCGCGACCTTCCTGCTCCAACAGGCTCTTGACCTTCGATGACGCCGTGTCAGTGACGTTGATGGCGTCGGTGTGGGTCTGCTGAGCGGTGTCGACCTGCTCGGTCATGGGCTCTCCAGTGCTGTTCGAGGTGTGCCGTCCTACGGGTCCAATGGTCGCACACTGACGGTTATTCCCCGTCATTCCGTCGCGAATCCCACTCGCGCCGAGCAATCAGCGCGACCAGGTGCGCGCCGTCCGCTCGGCAAGGTCGGCGAGGGCGTCGGCCGGGGCGCCCAGGGCGCGCTCCTCCCCCACCAGGTCGACCATCGAGTACGCCGACTCGACACCCAGCGCACGCATCTCGCGCGAGCCGATCAGCACCTGGCCGGCCAGCGCGATGCAGGGCACCAGGGAGCGCGTGGCCACCTCGGCGACGCCGTACGGCACCTTGCCCGAGCGTGACGAGAAGTCGAAGGCTCCTTCTCCGGTCACCACGAGGTCGGCCTTCGCGAGGTGATCCCCCAATCCGACGGCCTCCGCCACCAGGGTCACTCCGGGAGTCCGGGTGGCGTCCAGCAGCATCAACGCGAACCCCAGTCCACCTGCAGCTCCACCGCCCTTCTGCCCGGCAAGCTTGCGGTCGGTCACCTCCGCGAACCGCTGGAGCCAGCCGTCGACCGTCACCAGCCGCTCCTCGGGCAGGCCTTTCTGAGGGCCGTAGATCTTGGTGGCGCCGTTGATGCCGAGAAGCGGGTTGTCGACGTCACTGGCCATCACGAGCTCGACCCCGGCGAACCTCTTCCGGACTCCCTCGAGATCGACTTCGGTGAGATCGGCCAGGCCCGCGGGACCGGCATCGAGGGTGCCGCCCTGCGCGGTTGCGCCCAGCGCCGCGAGCATGCCGGCACCGGCGTCATTCGTCGCCGACCCGCCGAGCCCCATGACGATCCGTGCGGCACCGGTGGCGAGCGCCTCGGCGAGCAGTTCCCCGAGCCCGCGGGAATGTGCGTGCTCGGGGTCGCGCTCCTTCGGCGGGGTCAGGTGGAGCCCGACGGCCTGGGCGCTCTCGACGTACGCCGTGTCGCCGACCACCAGCACCGCGGCCGGGGTCGGCTCTCCGTAGGGGTCGGTGACGGTGGTCGCGTGCAGGTCACCAGCCAGCGCAGTGTGGAGGACGTCCACGAACCCGGGGCCGCCGTCGGACATCGGGACCTGCACCAGGACGTCGTTCGGTGATCGGCGCGCCCAGCCACGGGCCATCGCGGCGGCGGCCTCGACGGCACTCAACGTGCCGGCGAACTTGTCCGGGGCGAAGACGACGCGCATGCGCGACATCTTGCCGTGTGCCGGGATCCTGTCGTGTCACCGGCGCTCACTAGGGTCGGGGGCATGGGTGAGGTGGTGATCCGGCCGATGCGCCCGGAGGACATCCCCACGTCCGAGGTGCTCTCCGCCGAGGCGAATGCCGGCACCGAGCGCTACACCGCAGCAACCGACCAGCCCCCGGCGCAAGCGCGGACTCCAGTCCGTGCCAGCCAGTGGGTCACCCGTACCAACCACCTGCTCGCCCACGATCCCCACGGGTGCTGGGTCGCCGAGAGGGACGGCGACCAGGTCGGGTTCGTCGTGTCGTTCCGTCGTGAGCTGCTGTGGCTGCTCGCGTCGTTCTACGTACGGCCGGGGCTGCAGGGGTCGGGCATCGGCCGTCCGCTCCTCGATGCCGCGCTCACCTACTCACGCGGCTGCCTGCGCGCGATGTTCGCGTCGAGCGCTGACCCCAAGGCCTACCGCCGCTACCGGCTGGCTGGCTTCTCGCTGCACCCGGAGATGACGTTGAGGGGCGAGGTCGACCGCAGCCAGATCCCGGTGGTCGAACACGTTCGCCAGGGCACTCCGTCCGACTTCGAGCTGATGGACTCGATCGACCGCCAGCGGCGCGACGCGGCACACGGGGTCGACCACCCGCTGCTCGCGTCGATGCACCGGCTGCTCGTGACCGACCACACCACGGGTTCGGGCTACGTCTACCTCGACGCGGACCTGCGACCATGCCTGCTCGGCGCCACCAACGGGCGGACCGCCCAGCTGCTGCTCTGGGAGGCGCTCGCCGCACATCCGCCCGGTTCGTCGGTCACCGTCGGCAACGTGACCCAGGCCAACGAGTGGGCCGTCGACGTCGGTCTGGCTGCTCGTCTATCGGTGTCGTTGTCGGGCTATCTCGCCCTGCGGGGCATGCGCCCTCCGACGCCCTACCTGCACCACGACGCACTCATGTGACCCCGTGAAACACTTTCGACCATGACCACCGTCGACCTTCCCCTGCTCCCGCTGGGACTCGGCACCGACCGCTCCTCAGAGCGCGGAGTGGAGTGCCCCGGCGACCTCCCCGCCGTCTCCGATCCCGACCTGGTGGCCCGCGCACGGGCGGCCAAGGAGAGGCTCGGGGAGCGGGTGTTCGTGCTCGGGCACCACTACCAGCGCGACGAGGTGATCGCCTTCGCGGACGTCACCGGCGACTCGTTCAAGCTGGCCCGGGAAGCGGCGGCACGGCCCCAGGCCGAGTACATCGTCTTCTGCGGCGTGCACTTCATGGCCGAGTCGGCCGACATCCTCACCTCGCCCGAGCAGGAGGTCGTGCTGCCCGACCTCTCGGCGGGGTGCTCGATGGCCGACATGGCGCGCCTCGCCCAGGTCGAGGACACCTGGGACGCGCTCACCGACGCGGGGATCGCCGACGTCGTCGTACCGATCACCTACATGAACTCCTCGGCCGACATCAAGGCGTTCTGCGGTCGGCACGACGGCGCCGTGTGCACCTCCTCCAACGCGCAGGCGGCCATGGAGTGGGCCTTCGAGCAGAAGGGTCCCGACACGAAGGTGCTGTTCCTGCCCGACCAGCACCTCGGTCGCAACACCGCAGTCCTGGAGATGGGCTTCGACCTCGAGGACTGCGTGGTGTGGAACCCGCTCCTGCCCGGTGGCGGACTGAGCGCCGAGCAGCTGCGCGACGCGCGGGTGATCCTGTGGAAGGGGCACTGCTCGGTGCACGGGCGCTTCTCCGAGACGGTGGTCGACCAGCTCAGGGCCACCATTCCCGGCGTACGGATCCTGGTGCACCCCGAGTGCCGCCACGAGGTCGTCACGAAGGCTGACCTGGTCGGGTCGACCGAGTTCATCATCAAGACGATCGAGGCGGCGCCTGCCGGGTCGTCGTGGGCCATCGGCACCGAGCTCAACCTGGTCAAGCGCCTCGCTGACGCCCACCCCGAGCAGGACATCGTCTTCCTGGACCGGACCGTCTGCTACTGCTCCACGATGAACCGGATCGACCTCCCGCACCTGGTATGGGCGCTGGAGTCACTCGCCGACGGACAGCTGGTCAACGTGATCGAGGTCGACGAGGAAACCGAGCGCTGGGCCAAGGTGGCACTCCAGCGGATGCTCGACCTCCCCGGCAAGTCGCACCGGGACTGACCCGGTCAGGTGCCCTGGATGCCCCAGATCGGCATCCATCGCGACGTGTCCTCCTCGATGGCGAGGTCAGACCCGATGACGTCCCGGATCTGCCGCTCCATCAGGGTGTCGCGACTCGACGGACCCGTCGGGCAGAACGGGTAGAAGGTGCCCCGCTTGTAGAGGTAGACCACGAACGCGGTCGCCGCCGCCGCCGAGCCGAACCCGATCGTGGAGCAGAGCAGACCCGGACCGAACCCCTGGACCTCGAGGGCGGAGTTGACCGCGTGCAGCTCGGTGACCAGCTCCCCGGTGTCGGGTGGGTCGGTGCGCACGGTCAGCCAGGTGAAGCCGTACTCGTCGACCCTGCTTTCGGTCTTGGGTCCGCCGTCCACGGCGACCAGGGATGACGCCTCCTGCTGGGTGGTGGACGACGCCATCCCCTCCGCGGCCCGGAAGCACACCGCCCCGGCGCCCGTGGGGTGAAGGCCGAGGGATGCCTCCAGGGTGAGGGCTGCCGAGGGCAGTGCGAACAGGGCATCGAGGTTCGCCTTGCGCGGTCTCGACTGTCCGCGCAGCGCGTCCCACAGACCCATCAGCCCATCAGCCCATCAGCCCTAGAGCTCCTGGCCGAGGGTGGCAGCGATCCTGGCGAGCTGGTCGAGGCGCTGCTCCAGGGGCGGGTGCGTCGCAGTGAGGGTGCCGACCGAGAGACCGCGGATCGCGGGGGTGAAGAAGAAGGCGTTCATCGGCTGCGCCGCACGCAGGTCGCGCTCGGGTACGGCGTTCATCTGGCCGCTGATCTTGGTCAGGGCCGAGGCGAGCGCCGCCGGCTTCTGCGTCAGGTAGGCACCGGAGCGGTCGGCACAGAGTTCGCGGTAGCGAGACAGCAGACGAAGCAGCAGGAAGCTGACCGCGTAGACGACCAGGCTGACGACGAGGACGATGACGAACCCGATCGCGCCGCCGTTGTCGTTGTTGCTCCGGCGTCCGCCGAAGAGTCCACCGAACTGCGCACCGCGCATGGCCATCCCGGCGATGATGCCCGCCGACGCGGCGACCGTCATCACGAGCACGTCGCGGTGAGCGACGTGGGAGAGCTCATGGGCGAGGACGCCCTCGAGCTCCTCGGCCGTGAGCGTGTGCAGGATCCCCGTGGTCACACAGACGGCTGACCTGTTCGGCGACCGTCCGGTGGCGAAGGCGTTGGGCAGAGGGGTGTCGGCGATCGCCACGCGGGGCTTCGGCATGTCGGCCATCGCGCACAGGCGGTCGATCATGCCGTGCAGCTCGGGCGCCTCCTCGGGAGTCACCTCGCGTGCCCGCATCGCGCGCAACGCCGACTTGTCTGAGTTCCACCACTGGAAGAAGGCGATGCCGATGCCGATCAGGCCGATCAGGATCGCGTAGCTCGGGAAGGCGTACATCAGCCCGACGATCAGAGCCACCAGGAGCCCGCCGAGGAGGAACATCACGGCGGTCATCCGGACGGTGAGTCCGGTGTCAGGGGCGAAGCGGGTACGGGCCATGTCTGGAGAACGAGTGGTGGGCGTCGGTAGTTTCAGCCTGGGATCAGCCCGTCGTCGTTGAGCAGCTCGCGGACCTCCTCGATGGTGGCGTCCGCGGGCGGCAGGATCAGGTCGGAGTCCTCGAGAGCGTCGTCGGCGAGCGGCTGGCCGGCGCGGCGTACGCCGTCGAGGAGGGAGGTCAGTGCGGCCGTGAACGCGTCGGTGTCTCCGGCCTCGACAGCCGACTCGACGGCCGCGTCGAGCTCGTTGAGCGTCTCGAGCTGGTCGTCGGCCACCTCGAGCTGCCCCTCACCCAGGATCCGCACGATCATGACTGCTGCCCCTTCTCGGCCGGGGGATCATCCGTCACGGCCTCGAGCTTCGGCGCCGCTGGTGTCTCGGGAGCGTCGATGGCCTGCGGGCTGTTGCCCTTGAGGGCCGCGAGCTCGGCCTCGACGTCAGCCTGGGAGCTCATCGACTCCAGCTCGCGGCTGATGTCGTCGCCGCGGTTGATGGAGCTCGCGTCGTCGAGCGCACCGGAGGCGATCAGCTCGTCGATGGCACCGGCCCGCGCCTGCATCTGCGCGGTCTTGTCCTCGGCACGTTGCACCGCGAGGCCCACGTCGCCCATCTCCTCGGAGATCCCGGAGAAGGCTTCGTTGATCCGCGTCTGCGCCTCGGCGGCGGTGTAGGTCGCCTTGATCGTCTCCTTCTTCGTGCGGAAGGCCTCGACCTTGGCCTGGAGGCGCTGGGCGGCGAGGGTGAGCTTCTCCTCCTCGCCCTGGAGCTGGGTGTGCTGAGCGTCGAGGTCGCTCAGTTGCCCGGTGACCCCTGACTTACGCGTCAGAGCCTCGCGCGCCAGGTCCTCGCGCCCCATGTCCAGTGCCTTCTGCGCCTGCGCGGTCAGCTTGTCGGACTGGGTCTTCAGCTGGTTCATCTGGAGCTCGACGCGCTTGCGGCTGGTGGCCACGTCGGCCACGCCGCGTCGTACCTTGGTCAACATCTCGACCTGCCGCTGGTAGCTGTAGTCCAAGGTCTCCCGCGGGTCCTCGGCGGCATCCAGCGCCTTGTTGGCCTTGGCCCGGAAGATCAGGCTCATTCGCTTCATGAGGCTCATGAGCCACAACCTACCGAACGACGCCCAGTCGAACGAGGGTCGAGCGGGCGCAACCTGACTCCGCCCGCACGACGGCACGACCGGTAGGCTGACCACTCCTCACCTCCCGCCACCTCTCCCCTCGAGAAGGACCCGTGTTCCGCCGTACCAAGACCGACAGCTCGCCGACCGACAGCCCCGAGAACAAGGGACCCGGCGCAAAGGGACGACCGACCCCCACGCGCAAGGAGGCGGAAGCCCTCCGCAAGCAGCGCGCCAAAGGCGCGACAGACAAGGGGACCGCCAAGAAGGTGCTGCGCGAGCGGCGGGCGGAGACCAACGCCAAGGTGCGCGAGGGCATGAAGACCGGGGACGAGCGATACCTCCCCGCCCGCGACCAGGGGCCGGTGAAGAGGTTCATCCGCAACTACGTCGACGCGCGCGTCTCGATCGCGGAGTTCCTGCTGCCACTGCTCGTGGCGATCATGGTGCTCCAGTACTCCGGAGCCGTGGGCCTCGCCAGTCAGCTCTGGGCCGTGACCCTCCTCGCCGTCGGCGTCGACACTGTCTGGCTGCTCTTCAGGATCAAGAAGCAGGTCCGTGAGAAGTTCCCCGACGAGTCGACCCGCGGCGTGACGTTCTACACCATGATGCGCGCCATCCAGCTGCGCTGGCTGCGGATGCCCAAGCCCAAGGTCAAGATCGGCGGCGCTCCGCGCTGATCAGGGCGTGCCGGCCTCGAGCGACATCGGTCCGTAGACCTCGCGGTCGCCCTCGAAGAGCGTGACGGCCGAGACACCGTCGTCGGCGAGCTCGGGGTAGGCCTCCCCCAGCCACGTCTCGGCGTCGCTACGGGTGGGGAACTCGGTCCGGTCGGCATTGATCACCCGGCCGTCGGCGTCCAGCAGCTGCCACCACCAGGGGATCTGGTCCGGCCGGCGCACGGATGCTCCGAAGGCGGGCTCGGGAGTGTTCGTCACTGCGATGCCTCTCTGGTCTGGGTCGATGGTGCCGGGCTTCAGGACTCTCGTACGCCGGTCTCGACGAACGGTGGCTTGGTGACCACGAAGACTTCGGGGCGTCCGCGGACGTCGACGAGGACCTCGGCACCTACCTGGATCTGGCTGTTGATCAGCGCGAGCGCCACACCCTTGCGCAGCGTCGGGGAGAACGTGCCGGAGGTGACGTGACCGACCGGCAGGTCCTGAGTCACCTTGACGCTCATCCCGGGTCGCGCGATCCCCCGACCCTGGGCCACCAGGCCGCGCAACGTCACGCGGACCCCGGCCTCCTTCTCGGCGAGGAGGGGCTGTTTGCCCCAGAACTCGGGCTTGGACCAGCCGACCGCCCAGCCGAGGCGAGCCTGGTTCGGCGTGACGTCGAGGCTGATGTCCTGGCCGTGGAGCGGGTATCCCATCTCGGTGCGCAATGTGTCACGTGCCCCGAGGCCGCACGGCAGCATGTTGTGGGCCTCCCCTGCCGTGACCAGCGCGTCCCACAGCGCCGGTGCCACGGCGTTGTCGGCGATCAGCTCGTAGCCCCGCTCTCCGGTATAGCCAGTGCGGCAGACGACGACTTCCTGGTCCTGGAACTGAGCCACCTCGAAGGACATGTAGTCGTGGCCCGCCGGCAGGCCGAGGGCCGACAGCACCTCGTCTGACTTGGTGCCCTGGACTGCGAGCACGGCCTGGGACTCGTGGTGGTCGGTGATGGAGACCGCGTCGGGCGCGCCCTCCTCGAACCGCCGGGTCAGCTCCGTGGAGTTGGCCGCGTTGGGCACGAGCAGGACGTGGTCGTCGTCGCGGTAGTAGGCGATCAGGTCGTCGACAACGCCGCCGGTGGTCGCGTCGCAGGCCAGGGTGTACTGCGCCCGGCCCGGTCCGATCCGGTCGAGGTCGTTGCTCAGGCAGCGGTTGAGGTACACCGCGGCCCCGGACCCGCGCACCACGACCTTGCCAAGGTGGCTCACGTCGAAGATGCCGACAGAGCTGCGGACTGCGGCATGCTCCTTCAGCACGCCGGTCGAGTACTCCAGTGGCATCTCCCATCCGCCGAACTCGGCGAACTTCGCCCCGAGGGCGACGTGCCGGTCGTGGAGGGGCGACCTCTTCAGAGACATGCACGGCAAGTTACCGCAGCGACACGAGTCACTTCCGCCGGGCGGCAACGCCTAGCATGACCCACCGTGACGACGTACACGCTCCGCAAGGGCAGCCCGGCCAAGACCCGCACCGACCTGGTGGTGATCGGCGTGGCCCAGATCTCCAAGGGGACCTCGAAGGGCGACCTCGTCCCGTGCCCAGGTGCCGAGGACGTCGCCTCGGAGTACGGCCGCAGGTTCAAGCCGATGCTCACCTCGATGGGTTTCCGCGGTGGAGCCGGCGAGGTGTTGCGGGTGCCGACGGGCGACACGATCAAGGCCGGGCAGCTGCTCGTCATCGGACTCGGCGATCGTGACTCACTCACGCTCGAGCGGGTCCGCCGCGCCGCCGGCGTAGCCGCCCGCAACGTCGGCAACGCCGCGTCGGTCGCCCTGGCCCTCCCCGCCCACGACGCCGAGCACGTGTCCGCCGTGGCCGAGGGGTTCCTGCTCGGCACCTACTCGTTCAAGTGCTACAAGTCGCGCTCCGACGACTCCGGTGTCGCCGATGTCTCCGTTCTCAGCGACGCCGCTCGGCGGCAGGACGCGATTGCCGCGCTGGAGAAGGCGCAGACGGTGGCGAGCCTGATCCATCGCGCACGCGACTGGGTGAACACGCCACCCAACGACCTGACCCCCGAGCTGTTCGCCGAGGGCGTCCAGAAGCTCGGCAAGGAGCGAGCCGGTCGCTCCAAGCCCACGGTCGCGATCGAGGTCCTGGGCCCGGAGGAGCTGGCGGAGCTCGGCTGCGGTGGAATCCTCGCGGTCGGGCTCGGTTCGGCCAACCCGCCCCGCCTGGTCAAGTTGACCTGGGCCCCCGAGGACGCGCGCGCCAGCGTGGCGTTCGTCGGCAAGGGCATCACCTACGACTCCGGTGGCCTGAACATCAAGCCGGGCAACTCGATGGCGACGATGAAGTACGACATGGGTGGAGCCGCAGCAGTGATAGCGGCGACGTTCGCCGTCGCTGCCCTGGAGCTCCCCGTCGCCGTGACCACCTACGCCCCGATGGCGGAGAACATGGTGTCCGGGTCGGCGATGCGTCCGGGCGACGTGCTCACGATGTTCAACGGCAAGACCGTCGAGGTCACCAACACCGATGCCGAGGGACGCCTGGTCCTGGCCGACGCGCTGGCGATGGCGGCCGAGGACGAGCCCGACGCGATCATCGACGTCGCCACGCTCACCGGCCCGTGCATCGTCGCGCTCGGCGAGAAGGTCGCGGGCGTGTTCGGCGACGACGAGACGACGACGGCGATCTCGGTGGCCGCCGAGGCGAGCGGCGAGATGCTGTGGCGGCTGCCGATCCCCGAGGAGACCCGCGAGGCGGTCCGCACCGAGAGCAAGGTCGCAGACGTGCTGCAGCACAACTGGGTGCGCTGGGGTTCAGCCCTGTTCGCCGCGGCCTTCCTCGAGGAGTTCGTGGCCGACCGTCCGTGGGCGCACCTGGACATCGCCGGCCCGGCCTGGAACACGGGTGGGCCCTGGGGACACGTCCCGTCGGGGGCGACCGGATACGGCATCACCACCCTCGTGGAGTACGTCGCCGCACTGGCGGGTCAGCCTGCCGAGACGACCACTGACGAAGACGAGGAGCTCGGGGCCTAGGACTCGGTGCCGGGTTCCCCGAGGTCTTTGTCCATCTGTTGCTTGAGGCGTTCCTTCTGGACCCGGTTGTACTCGCGCATCCGGTCCGGGATGCCCACCAGCCCCGCGTCGTACGACGGGACGCCGTTGCGGTTCGCGAATTTGTGGGCCCACTCCACCGACGGCACCCGGCGGCGGGTCCACTCACCGTCGTGCGCGACCAGCAGCAGCGTCACGTCGGTGACCGTGGTGCGCGGCTCGACGAATCCCTCCACGCCCCGCCGGGCGCGAATCCACTCCAGCAGGTGCTGCTGGTCCTCGTCGTCCGATCCGCGCACGATGGCGCCCGTCGAGCCGGTGCCGCGGCCACGTCGTCGGAAGCGATCGAGCAGACCCATGGGCCCAAGTGTGCTGCATCGGGGGTCGGAGCCACCCGCGAACACGACGTGTTGTCGGCTTAGTACCGGCGGGGTGATTGGATAAAGCAGGACAGTTCGAGGGAGTGGAGGCAGACGTGCCGGACGGCTCAGGCGAGGGCAACCAGTTCGACGTCGTGATCCTGGGAGCAGGGTCGGGTGGGTACGCCTGCGCGCTACGCGCGGCGCAGCTCGGCCTGAGCGTTGCCCTGGTCGAGAAGGACAAGCTGGGCGGCACCTGCCTGCACGTCGGTTGCATCCCGACCAAGGCACTGCTGCACGCGGCCGAGGTCGCCGACGCGGCCCGAGAGTCGGAGAAGTTCGGCGTCCAGGCGACCCTCGACGGCATCGACATGCCGGGGGTGAACGCCTACAAGGACGGCGTCGTGAGCCGGCTGTACAAGGGCCTCAGCGGACTGATCAAGGGCCGCGGGATCACGGTCATCGAGGGCGCCGGCAAGCTGACGGGTCCGCGCACGGTCGAGGTCGGCGGCGCGTCGTACGTCGGGAAGACGGTCGTGCTCGCGTCCGGCTCCTACTCGCGCTCGCTACCCGGCCTGGACATCGACGGTAATCGGGTGCTCACCTCAGAGCAGGCGCTAC
Source organism: uncultured Actinomycetota bacterium (assembly GCA_963742785.1). GTDB lineage: Bacteria > Actinomycetota > Actinomycetes > Propionibacteriales > Nocardioidaceae > Marmoricola. The sequence continues at coordinate 1,621,593 of CAVUNI010000004.1, read as the reverse complement.
AGCTGGAGTCCGTGCCGGCATCGGTGATCGTCCTCGGCGGTGGAGTCATCGGCTGTGAGTTCGCCAGCGTGTGGCGTTCGTTCGGTGCCGAGGTCACGATCATCGAGGCACTGCCCCACCTGGTGCCCGCCGAGGACGAGCAGTCGTCGAAGGCCCTGGAGCGGGCATTCCGCAAGCGCAAGATCGCCTTCTCCACCGGCACCCGCTTCGAGTCGCTCAAGACGACCGACGACAAGGTCACGCTGACCGTTGAAGGCGGGAAGACGTTCGAGGCCGACCTCCTGCTCGTGGCGGTCGGTCGAGGACCGGTGACCGATGCTCTCGGCTACGAGGAGCAGGGCGTCGCGATGGACCGCGGCTTCGTCACCACCGACGAGCGCTGTCGCACCAGCGTCGAGGGCATCTATGCCGTCGGCGACATCGTCCCCGGCCTCCAGCTGGCCCACCGCGGGTTCCAGCAGGGCGTGTTCGTGGCCGAGGAGATCGCCGGCCTCTCCCCCGCCGCCATCGATGAGACCGGCATCCCGCGCGTCACCTACTGCGAGCCCGAGGTCGCGTCGGTCGGGCTCACCGAGGCGCAGGCCCGCGAGCGCCACGGCGACGCCGTCGAGACGTTGACCTACGACCTCGGCGGCAACGGCAAGAGCCAGATCCTCGCCACCCAGGGCTTCGTGAAGCTGGTGCGTGTGACCGACGGCCCCGTGGTCGGCGTACACATGGTCGGCGCTCGCGTCGGTGAGCTCATCGGGGAGGCCCAGCTGATCTTCAACTGGGATGCGTACCCGGAGGACGTCGCGCCGTTCGTGCACGCGCACCCCACCCAGAACGAGGCCCTGGGCGAGGCCCACCTCGCTCTGGCGGGCAAACCGTTGCACGCCCACACCTGACCTGCTGGACTCTGGACTAGCCTCGAACCGGACCAAGAACGAAGAGCGAAGGAAACCGATGTCGACACCCGTGAAGCTCCCCGAACTCGGCGAGTCCGTCACCGAAGGCACCATCACCCGCTGGCTGAAGTCGGTCGGAGACACCGTCGAGGTCGACGAGCCCCTGCTCGAGGTCTCCACCGACAAGGTCGACACCGAGATTCCCTCGCCGGTCGCCGGCACGCTGCTGGAGATCAAGGCTGAGGAGGACGAGACCGTCGAGGTCGGCGCCGAGCTCGCCATCATCGGCGAAGAGGGTGAGGGCGGCGGCTCGGACTCCGGGTCCGACGAGTCCTCGTCGGAGGAGTCCGGGTCCGACGAAGCCGAGGAGACCGGCGGCGACGAGAAGGAAGACTCCTCGTCGGAGGACGACTCGTCCGACGACGACTCCTCCGACTCCTCCGACGACGACACTGACGAGGACTCCGACGACTCCGAGGACTCCGAGGAGTCCATGGCCGACGAGGAGGAGGAGCAGAAGCCCGCCGAGCCGAAGAAGAGCGGCGGCGGAGGCGGTACCGAGGTCAAGCTCCCCGAGCTGGGCGAGTCCGTCACCGAAGGCACCATCACCCGCTGGCTGAAGTCGGTCGGCGACGAGGTCGAGGTCGACGAGCCCCTGCTCGAGGTCTCCACCGACAAGGTGGACACCGAGATCCCCTCACCGGTCGCCGGCACGCTGCAGGAGATCAAGGCCGACGAGGACGAGACCGTCGAGGTCGGCGCCGTACTGGCCATCATCGGCGACGGGTCCGGTGGGTCCAGCGACGACGGCGACGACGAGCCCGAGGCCGAGGCCAAGGACGAAGAGCCGGAGCCAGAGGCCGAGGACGAAGAGCCGGAGTCAGACGCCAAGGACGAAGAGCCGGAGCCAGAGGCCAAGGACGAGGAAGCCAAGGACGAGGAGCCCGAGCCCGAGGCCGAGGAGAAGCCGAAGGAGGAGACCAAGCAAAAGGAAGAGCCCAAGCAAAAGGAAGAGCCCAAGGAAGAGCCGGCCAAGGAGCAGTCGTCGTCCAGCGACGGCGGCAGCTACGTCACCCCGCTGGTGCGCAAGATGGCTGCAGAGCACGGCGTGGACCTGGCGAGCATCAAGGGCACGGGTGTCGGCGGACGGATCCGCAAGCAGGACGTTCTGGCCGCAGCAGAGTCGTCGAAGGACGAGGAACCGGCCGCACCGGCCGCGGCCGAGAAGTCGGCTGCCCCCGCCGCCTCGACGCCCAGCCCCCTGCGGGGCAAGACCGAGCCGATGAGCCGGCTGCGCAAGGTCATCGCGAAGCGGATGGTCGAATCCCTCCAGAACTCGGCGCAGCTGACCCAGGTGGTCGAGGTCGATGTCACGAACATCGCGCGCCTGCGCGACTCCGTGAAGGCCGACTTCCTGGCACGGGAGGGCGTCAAGCTCTCGTACCTGCCGTTCTTCGCCAAGGCCACCATCGACGCACTCAAGGGTCACCCGGCCCTGAACGCGACCCTGGATCTGGAGGCGGGCGAGGTCACGTACCACGACAGCGAGAACATCGCGTTCGCCGTCGACACCGAGAAGGGTCTGCTGACCCCGGTGGTCAAGGAGGCCGGCGACCTGTCGATCGCCGGACTCGCCAAGAAGATCGCCGATGTCGCCGAGCGCACCCGCACCAACAAGATCGGGCCCGACGACCTGTCGGGCGGCACCTTCACGATCACCAACCTTGGCAGCGTCGGTGCGCTGTGGGACACCCCGATCATCAACAAGCCGCAGGTGGCCATCCTCGGCCCGGGCACGGTGGTCAAGCGCGCGGTCGTGATCGACGACCCGAACCTCGGCGAGACCATCGCCGTGAGACACATGGTCTACCTCGCGCTGACCTACGACCACCAGCTGGTCGACGGCGCCGACGCCGGTCGATTCCTCTCCGAGGTCAAGGCCCGCCTGGAGGCCGGCAAGTTCGACGTGTGACCCGACCGGGCGGCAACAGGTCTAGTCAGGTATGTCGGGGTGCACACGATTACTCCCCCTAAGGGGGAGAATGACTGGTGTGTCCTACTACGAGTCGTCGCCGCCGCGCGTGCGCAGCGAAAGCACACCGGTGCTGCAGATCTTCATCGGTGTGCTGGCCTCGCTCTACGCCTTCATGACGGTCCAGATGGCGGGCTTCATCACCGTGGTCGACCTCTCCAGCAACCGCGCATTCACCTCAGGCGGCCAGGTGTACGACGGCCTGGGGCGACGGATCACGGGTTGGTCGGCGGCGTGGCAGCAGTACGGCGCTCTCGGCTGGGCCCTGTTCGCCGTGGCGTTGCTGATCGGCATCGCATGGACGTGGCGGGCCATCGGCAGGCGGAGGACTCCGACGGCCTGGTTCCTGCTCGCAGGGGTGGGCGCGCTCGCCAGCTTGTTCTGGCTCCTGAACGCGACCCGGTTCTCGCTCTAGCCGGAACGGGTCACATGTGGATCATGTGTCCCGCGATGCCCTCGATGGCCTCCTTGACCGCCTCGGACAGCGTCGGGTGGGCGAAGACGTTGCGCGCAACCTCGTCGGCAGTGAGATCCCACTTCTGCGCGAGGGTCAGCGCCGGCAGCAGCTCGGTGACGTCCGGGCCGATCAGGTGGGCGCCGATGATCTCGTTGTACTCGGCGTCGGCCACGATCTTCACGAAGCCGGACGTGTCACCGAGTCCCTTGGCCTTGCCGTTGGCCGAGAACGGGAACTTGGCGACCTTGACGTCGTACCCCTTCTCCTTGGCCTGGGCCTCGGAGTAGCCGAATGACGCGATCTGGGGCTGGCAGTACGTCGCCCGCGGGATCATGTCGAAGTCGATCTCGATGGTGTCGTGGTCGGCGATCGTCTCGGCGGTGACGATGCCCATCGCCTCGGCCGTGTGGGCCAGCATCAGCTTCCCGGTCACGTCGCCGATCGCCCAGACGCCGTCGACGTTGGTGCGGCCACGCTCGTCGACCTCGATGGCTCCGCGGTCGCTCGTCTTCACACCGGTCTTGTCGAGGCCGTAGCCGTCGAGCCGCGGCGCGAAGCCGATGGCCTGCAGCACCTTGTCGGTCTCGAGGACCTCCTCCTTGCCGTCCTTGCTGACAGTGACCTTGACCTTGTCGCCCGTGTCCTCGATCTTCTCGACCTTGGTCTTGAGCAGCACCTTCACGCCGAGGTTCTTGTAGTGCTTGGCGAGCTCCTTGGAGATCTCCGCGTCCTCGGTCGGAACCATCCGGTCGAGGAACTCCACGATCGTGACGTCGACGCCGAAGTTGGCCATCACGTAGGCGAACTCGACACCGATCGCTCCGGACCCGGCGATCACGATCGAGCCCGGCAGCTGGTCGCTGAGGATCTGCTCCTCATAGGTGACGACGTTGTCGGAGAGCTCGGTGCCCGGCACGAGGCGGGTCGTCGCACCGGTCGCGATGATCACGTTGTCGGCCGTGATCTTGCGGGTCTCGCCGTCGTCGTCCTTGACCTCGATGGTCTTGGCGTCGGTGAACGTGCCCCAGCCGTGGATCTCCTCGATCTTGTTCTTCTTCATCAAGAAGTGGACGCCCTTGACGATGGAGTCGGAGACCTCGCGGCTGCGCGCGTGGGTCGGCTTGAAGTCCATGGAGGCGTCGCCGGTGATCCCGAACTTGTCCTTCTCGTGCGCCAGGATGTGCGCGAGCTCGGCATTGCGCAGCAGCGCCTTCGAGGGGATGCAGCCGACGTTGAGGCAGACGCCTCCCCAGTACTGCTTCTCGATCACCCCCACCTTGAGCCCGAGCTGAGACGCGCGGATGGCGGCGACGTACCCACCGGGGCCGGCACCGAGGACGACGACATCGAAATCACTCACAGGAGCGAGCCTATTCCTCGGGACCAGCGGGACCGCAACGGGTGTGAGACCAACCGGCCGCATGCGACGGTGGAGCCATGCGCTTCCTCATCGCCGGCTCGACCGGCTTTCTCGGGACCCGGCTGCGCGAGCGGTTGCACACGCTGGGCCACGACGTCACCCAGCTCGTACGACGGGCGCCGGGGCCGGGCCAGGTCAGGTGGGACCCCTATGCCAACCCGCTCGGGCACGAGGTCGTCGACAACCACGACGTCGTGGTGAACCTCGCGGGCTCCCCCACGGCCGGCAACCCCCACTCGAAGAGGTGGGCCGAGAACCTGATGAGCAGCCGCGTCACCACCACCCGCGTCCTGGCAGAGGCGATCGCCGAGAGCGAGACCAAGCCGGCCTTCCTCGCCGGCAACGGCATCGGCGTCTACGGCCACCACGGCGACGAGGTGGTCAGCGAGGAGACCGCCTCGCGCGGCAATGCCCTGCTGACCCGTGTCTCGCGGGCGTGGCAGGCGGCGACCGAACCTGCACACGAAGCCGGAGCCAGGGTGGTCGTGTTGCGGACCTCGCCGATCTACGACCGGCGCAGCCAGCCGCTCCGCGTCCTCCGCCTGCAGTTCAAGGCCGGTCTGGGCGGGCCACTGGGCGACGGCAGCCAGTACGTGCCGATGATCTCGGCGCGCGACTGGGTCGACGCCGTGATGCACCTCGCCGAGTCCGACCTCTCCGGCCCCGTCAACCTGTGCGCCGAGCACGCGCCGACCAACGCCGAGTTCACCAAGGAGCTGGCCCACCAGGTGCGCCGGCCCGCGTTCGTCCGGGTGCCCGCCTTCGTGATCCGAACGGCCGCGGGTGACATGGCCAACGAGCTGCTCGGCTCGGTGAACTGTGTGCCGGCTCGCCTGCTCGAGAGCGGCTTCGTCCATCGCGACCCGGACGTCGGCGCCGTGCTGCGCGAGGGGCTCTCACCCAGTCGCTAGTGCCCACGCTCCCCCCACGAGCCGGAACTCCAGGCGGCGTACGACGGGACGAGTGCTCGGCAAGGCCCACACCCGGCCGCGTCTGACCACGATGCCCCCGGCGACCCGGTCGCGCACGCGCAGCACCAGCCGATCGGGATCGCGACGAAGCACCACGACGCCGAAGACCTGCGTCACCATGCGTCGTACGACGAGCCCGCGGGCGGTGTAGGCGCGCAGCAGCCGCACGTCCGACCGAGCCGCAGCGGAACGCGGCACGTAGAGCGAACGCAGGGCCGACGGGTCCGACTTCGACCAGGCCCGCGTGCGCCGGTCGTCCCACCCGTGAAGCACCTCGAGCGCGTGCAGCACGTCGGCCCGCGAGGCAGCCACAGGTCGGGCATCGAGCGCAGGAGTCGACGGAACCGTGACGGCGACCAGCACCACCAGGACCAGCAACAGGCGCATTCCTCCACCCTGCCGCCAGTCCGCCCACTGCGGTCGGTTGTCCACAGGCGCTCTGCTGATCTCCGGGGCAGCGAGATAGCCTCGAGGGGTGAAGGAACTGGTCTTCGAGCAGCTCACCGACGGGCCTACCGACTACCTCGAGGCGTGGGACCGCCAGCGCGCGGTGCATGCCGACGTGGTCGCCGGCGGCGCAGACACGGTGCTCCTTCTCGAGCACTCCCCCGTCTACACGGCCGGCAAGCGCACCGAGCCGCACGAGCGGCCCAACGACGGCACTCCGGTGATCGAGGTGGACCGTGGCGGCAAGATCACCTTCCACGGGCCGGGCCAGCTGGTCGGCTACCCGATCGTGCGGCTGCCCGGCCACGTGCTCGTCGTGGACTACGTGCGCCGCCTCGAGGAGGCGCTGATCGCGGTCTGCCGCGACCTGGGCGTCACCACTGCGCGGGTGCCTGGCCGCAGCGGCGTCTGGTTGCAGGCCACTGCCGAGCGCCCAGAGCGCAAGATCGCCGCCATCGGCATCCGGGTGAGCCGCGGCGTGACCATGCACGGGTTCGCGCTCAACTGCGACGTCGACCTCTCCTGGTACGACCGCTTCGTGCCCTGCGGGATCGCCGACGCCGGCGTCACGACCCTGTCCGAGGAGCTCGGCCGGGACGTCCCCGTGGCCGAGGTGCTCCCGCTGGTGGAGCAGCACCTGGGCGCGCTGCTCGCGTGGTCGCCGTACGACAGCACTCCCGACTACGAGGCCCGTCCAGAACCTGGACGCCGCACCCCCGGGGACCTGCGTGTCCCCGTGCTCAATCCGCTGGGCTGACTGCGCCTTACGCCATGCTGGGGAACGGCCGAGATCCAGCCGCGCGGAAGGGTGTGTCCACGACCGATGAATGACCTCGTGATCGAGACCACCGGTCTACGGAAGGTCTATCGATCGGGTGGCCGCCGCATCGTGGGCGTCGACGGGCTGGACCTGAACGTTCCCACCGGCGGGGTGCACGGATTCCTCGGTCCCAACGGCGCGGGCAAGACGAGCACCATCAAGATGCTGCTCGGGCTCACCCGCCCCACCAAGGGAGAGATGCGGCTCTTCGGCCTCCAGGTCCCGGCCCACCTGCCGCAGGTCATCAACCGCATCGGCGCGATCGTCGAGGAGCCGCGGTTCGTCCCCACCTTCTCCGGGCGCAAGAACCTGACCCTGCTCGCGCGCTCGATCGGCGTGCCGCGCACGACGGTCGACTCGGTGCTGCAGCAGGCGAGCCTCGCGGACCTCGCCAAGGAGGCGTACGCCGCCTACTCGCTCGGCATGAAGCAACGGCTCGCCATCGCGGCCGCCCTGCTCAAGAGTCCCGACCTTCTGATCCTCGACGAGCCGACCAACGGGCTGGACCCGGCAGGCATTCGCGGGATCCGCGAGCTGATCCGCGAGCTCGGCGAGTCCGGCGTGACGGTGCTGCTCAGCTCACACATCCTCGCCGAGGTCCAGCAGGTGTGCCACTCGGTCTCGATCGTCGGCGAGGGACGTCTGCTGGCAAGCGGACGGGTCGAGGACCTGCTCGGCGAGAACGTGTCGCGCACCCGTGTCGGCGTACCCGATCCGCAGGGAGCCCGACACTTCCTCGAGGCGGCCGGCTACACGGTGACGCGCCAGGGCGACCTGCTCGAGGTCGAGGGCCACGACCGCCCCGACGAGATCACCAAGCTGCTCGCCGCGAAGGGCATCTACGTCAACGAGCTGTCGGCGATCCGCCCCACGCTGGAGTCCTTCTTCCTCAAGCTCACCGGCCGGCGGCACCCTGAAGCGGTCCCGGCCACCGAGACTGAGCCCACAGAGGACGGGCCCACCGCGGACGGGTCCTCCGCCGAGGAGGGCTCCTGATGCGGCTGCTCGCCGTCGAGCTGACCCGGTTCCGGTCCCGGCGCGCGATCGCGCTGCTCGTCCTCGCAGCCGTGGTGCTCGCCGTGCTGCTGGCCGGAGTCACCGCCTGGAACACCAGGCCGCTGACCCGGGCAGACCGCACGGACGCTGCCGCCCAGGCAGACCTCGAGGGCCAGCGCGCCGAGATCCAGCAGGAGGTCCGTGCCTGCCGCGCCGCGCCGGAGAACTTCCTGGGCCCCTCGGCCACCGCCGAAGACTGCGCCGAAGCCCTCGTCCCCGGCCCCGAGGCCTACTACCCGCGCGATCAGCTGAGCCTGCGGCACGCGCTCTCCATCGATGGTCTCGGCCTGCCGCTGGCCATGATCGTGGTCAGCCTGATGGTGATCGCCGGCTGCACGTTCGCGGGCGCCGACTGGTCGTCGGGGTCGCTGACCAACCAGCTCCTCTTCGTGCCGCGGCGCATCCGCGTGTGGCTGGCAAAGGCGGGTGCCGTCACCCTGGGAGCGGGCGCCGTGGCGCTGGTCGTGATCACCGGGTTCTGGCTCATTCTCGGCCTCGTGGCGCAGTCGCGTGGCATCGACGTGCCCTCCAGGGACGTCAGCCATGTGGCCTGGCACATCGTCCGCGCGACCGCCCTGGCGATGGGGGCCGCCCTCGGCGGCTTCGCTCTCACCATGATCTTCCGCCACACCGTGGCGACCCTCGCGCTGCTGTTCGTCTACAGCATCGGGGGCGAGATCCTCGTCAACCTGCTGCCCTTCGACGGCTCGGGCCGCTGGTCCCTGGGCAACAACGCGCTCGGCTGGCTGGCCATCCATCACACGTACTTCGACGCCAGCATCGAGTGCACGCCCGGGGAGCGATGCAGCTCGACGCAGACGATGACCCACCTCGAGTCCGGCACCTTCCTCGGCGTCCTGCTCGCGATTGCAGTGGTCGTGTCGGTGGTCTGGTTCAACCGCCGCGACGTGTGAGTGTCAGCGCGCCTGCTCCCGATAGTGCTCGAGCATCGCCGGGTAGTAGTCGCGGTCGAAGTCGATGGACGCGATGTCGCCGTCCGACTCAGCGGTGACGAGTCGATCGAGGTAGTACTCCCAGCCGGGCCCGACGCTCTCCGCGGCCGCGGGGTCGATGTCGGGCTGCTCGAAGGTGAGCACGGTGACCCCGTCGGTCTCCTCCAGCAGGAGGTCGAGGTGCCATTCCTCCTCGCCCACGTGCGAGGTCACGCGGAGCACTCTGGGCGGGTCGCACTCGCGGATGTCCATGTCCCCGGGCTCGGTTGCACCCTCGGCCGTCATCAGGAACGCCACCCGCCCGGACTCCGGGTCCCCGGTCCAGGTGCCGATCCATCGCGCCAGGCGCTCCGACTCGGTCACGGCTGCCCAGACGTCCTCGATCGGTGCCCGGAACTCGCGCGTGATGGTCAGCACCTTCCGACCACCCTCGGTGGTGATCTTTCCGGTGGGCTCGACGCTCATGCGGTCTCCTCGTGCTCGCTCGGGATTGCTGGGTCTCGGCCTTCGCGGCGGCGGTCGCGCGTCGTACGCCGCACCTCGGTCTCGAGAGCGTCCAGCGTGGGGGTGCCCAGACGCGGACGTGCCGTCGACCCGGACAGGTCCGCCAGCAGCTCGGCCACCGGCGAGAGGGCCTCCGGGGTGAGCCCGTAGTGGCGCTCCCGACCTCGGTCCGTAGCCGTGACCAGGCCGGCCTCGGTCAGCAACCGCAGGTGCTTGCTGACGGCCGGGCGCGAGATGGAGCGCCCCGACGCCAGGTCCACCACCCGGGCCGGACCCGACGTCATCGAGCGCAGCAGCGACCGGCGTACCGGGTCGGCCAACGCGGCAAAGACGTCCACTGAAAAAAGGTAACTACTTGGTTACCAATAAGCAAGGGCCGATCACTGTTGTTGAGACCCTCCGAAGTACAGTGGCGGGCGTGACTCAAGCGCCAGAACAAGCTGCCCGGAGCATCTCGGGGCGCTCCTCGGTTGGCCCAGCAGCAAACGGGGCAGCCCCCGAGGGACGCAAGCTGCTCCGACTCGAGGCCCGCAACGCGGAGACCCCCATCGAGCGCAAGCCCGAGTGGATCAAGACCCGCGCGAAGATGGGTCCGAACTACCAGCACCTCCAGGGCCTGGTGAAGTCCGAGGGACTGCACACCGTGTGCCAGGAGGCTGGCTGCCCGAACATCTACGAGTGCTGGGAGGACCGCGAGGCGACTTTCCTCATCGGCGGTGACCAGTGCACCCGCCGCTGCGACTTCTGCCAGATCGACACCGGCAAGCCCCAGCCGCTCGACCGCGACGAGCCGCGACGGGTCGCGGAGTCGGTCCAGACGATGGGGCTGCGCTACGCCACCATCACCGGCGTGGCCCGCGACGACCTGCCCGACGGCGGTGCCTGGCTGTACGCCGAGACGGTGCGCGCCATCCACGAGCTCAACCCCGAGACCGGCGTCGAGAACCTGATCCCGGACTTCAACGGCGAGCCAGACCTGCTCCGCGAGGTCTTCGAGAGCCGCCCCGAGGTGCTCGCCCACAACGTCGAGACGGTGCCGCGGATCTTCAAGCGGATCCGACCGGCCTTCCGCTACGACCGCTCGCTCGACGTGATCACCCAGGCTCGTGACTTCGGCCTGGTCACGAAGTCCAACCTGATCCTCGGCATGGGCGAGACCCGTGAGGAGATCCACCAGGCGCTGGTCGACCTGCATGCCGCCGGGTGCGAGCTGATCACCATCACGCAGTACCTCCGCCCCTCGGCGCGCCACCACCCCGTGGAGCGCTGGGTCAAGCCCGAGGAGTTCGTCGAAATGGCGGCCGAGGCCGAGGAGATCGGGTTCGCCGGCGTCCTCAGCGGACCGCTCGTGCGGTCGTCGTACCGTGCCGGCCGGCTCTACAAGCAGGCCATGGAGGCACGCGCCGACGCGACGGTCTGAGACACTTGAGCGCTTCCCCCCACACCCGACGGACGACGAAGGCACCACGCGACATGGCGAAGAAGGAACCGAAGAAGCCGAAGGGCCCGAAGGCACCGAAGAAGCCGGGTCGGATCAAGCAGATCCGCCAGAGCTACACGATGACCAAGGACTCCGATCCCCGGATCGGGTGGATCCTGCTCGGCGTCTTCCTGCTCGCGGGGCTGGCCGGCTTCGCGGTGATGCTGCTCCTCTTCAGGACGGTCGTGTTCTCCGCCATCTTCGGCGTCCTCACCGGCTTCCTCGGCACGCTGATCATCTTCGGTCGCCGAGCCCAGCGCGCAGCCATCACGCAGATCGAGGGCAAGCCAGGTGCCGCCGCGGCAGCCCTGGGCATGCTGAAGCGCGGCTGGAAGACCGAGCCCGCGATCGCGATCACCAAGCAGCAGGACGTCGTGACGCGGGTGGTCGGCCCGCCCGGCATCGTGCTGATCGGTGAGGGCAACCCCAACCGGCTGCGGCCATTGCTCACCTCGGAGCGACGCAAGCACGAGCGGGTCGCCGCCGACACTCCGATCCACGAGGTCCTGGTCGGCCACGACCCGGGACAGGTACCCCTTGCCAAGCTGACCAAGCACGTCACCAAGCTCGGGCGCGAGATCAAGCCCGCCCAGATGACCGACGTGCTCATGCGGATCAAGGCCCTCGATGCCAACCGCTCGAACATCCCGATGCCCAAGGGCCCGATGCCCACCTCGATGAAGGGGATGCGGGGCAACCTGCGCGGACGCTGAGCCATGGGTCCGTCGTACGTCGTGACCGGCGGCGGCCGTGGTGTCGGACGGGCGATCACAGAACGTCTCGCCACGGTCGGCAACGTCGTCGTGATCGAGCTCGACCCCGACGCCGTCGCCTGGATCGACGAATCACCCGGCGTGCATCGGGTCGTGGGCAGCGCCGCCGACCCCGACGTCGCGCGTGAGGCCGCTCGACTGGCCGAGGACCACGGCGCGCTCAGCGGCTGGGTCAACAACGCGGCCGTGTTCCGCGATGCCGACCTCCCCGACGACGCGGAAGCCGTGCTCGAGCTCGTCCAGACGAACCTCGCTCCCGCGGTCGTCGGTTGTTCCGTCGCGGTGTCCACGTTCCTCACAGCCGGGCGTCCCGGTGCGATCGTGAACGTGACCTCGCACCAGGCCCAGCGGCCGGTCCGTGGCGCCCTGGCCTACGCGACGGCCAAGGCTGCGATCGAGGGACTGACCCGCGCGGTGGCCGTCGACCACGGGCCTCAGGGAGTGCGCTGCAACGCAGTGGCGCTCGGCTCGATCACGACAGAGCGCTACGAGGAATACCTGGCCGCCGACCCGGCCCGTGCTGCGGAGGTCGAGGCGCAGGTCGCGCGACTGCACCCCGTTGGCCGCGCCGGGCAGCCGAGCGAGGTCGCGGCGGTGACGGCGTTCCTGCTCTCCCCCGACGCAGGATTCGTCAACGGTGCGGTGGTGCCGGTCGACGGCGGGCGTTCGGCGTACGGACCTGATCCGGAGGAGCGCTGATCAGCGGACGTACGCCGCCGACCCCGTCCACAGGTCGTGCAGACCTCGGCCGCTGTCCGCCTTGAAGATCAGCGGCGGGATCACCACGCAGATCAACAGCGTGCGTGCGATCGCGACCAGCAGGCTCAGCGGCCGGCCGTCGGTGGTGAGCACGCGGATCCTGGTGAGCAGCTGGCCGAAGGACCCTCCGGCCAGCACGGTCAACAACGAGACCTCGACCGCGAAGACGCCGAGCACCACCCAGCTCGAGGTACCTCCCCGCTGCGAGTAGTCACCCAGCCCGACGATCCCGATGGTGACGAGGGTGGAGGCGATCCAGTCGATGACCAGGGCGATGATCCGCCGGGGCCAGGAGGCGTACTCGGGCACGCATGGACCCTAGCCGCACCCATCTACCGGACCAGCGTTACATCCGCGAAACAAAGTCGATACGGTCGTGCAACGGCCCATCCGTAGGTTTCGCATCGTCGCGGGCGCAACGTCGAGCGCGCGGCTACTCACCGAATTCATGCGGTCGCCCCGGCGGCCAAGGAGGACGAATGTTCCAGAACAGCGAAGAGCTGCTGAGCTTCATCAAGGACGAGGGCGTCGAGATGGTCGACGTCCGTTTCTGTGACCTGCCAGGCATCATGCAGCACTTCACCGTGCCGGTCTCGTCATTCGACCAGTCTGTCTTCGACGACGGCCTCAACTTCGACGGATCCTCGATCCGCGGCTTCCAGGCGATCCACGAATCAGACATGTCCCTGTTCCCGGACCCGACCACGGCGTACATCGACCCCTTCCGCGCCGCCAAGACGCTGGCCGTCAACTTCTTCATCCACGACCCGATCACCGGCGAGGCGTACTCCCGCGACCCGCGCAACATCGCGCGCAAGGCGATGGCCTACCTGTCGAGCACCGGCATCGGCGACACCGCGTTCTTCGCGCCGGAGGCCGAGTTCTACGTCTTCGACAACGTGCGCTTCGAGACCAAGGCCAACACCGGCTTCTACGAGATCAACTCCTCGGCCGGCGCCTGGAACACAGGTGACGCGTTCGAGAACGACAACCGCGGCTACAAGGTGAAGTACAAGGGTGGCTACTTCCCGGTCGCCCCGACCGACCACTTCGGCGAGCTCCGCGACGAGATGGTCATCGAGCTGGAGAACTCCGGTCTGCAGGTCGAGCGTGCCCACCACGAGGTCGGCACCGCCGGCCAGGCCGAGATCAACTACAGGTTCTCCGAACTGCTGCAGGCCGCGGACGACGTGATGAAGTTCAAGTACATCATCAAGAACACCGCCTGGCGCAACGGCAAGACCGCCACCTTCATGCCGAAGCCGATCTTCGGCGACAACGGTTCGGGCATGCACGTCCACCAGTCGGTCTGGAACGAGGGCGAGCCCCTGTTCTATGACGAGACCGGGTACGCCGGCCTCTCCGACATGGCGCGCCACTACATCGGCGGCATCCTCAAGCACGCGCCTTCGCTGTTGGCGTTCACCAACCCGACGGTGAACTCCTACCACCGTCTGGTGCCCGGCTTCGAGGCGCCGATCAGCCTCGTCTACAGCCAGCGCAACCGCTCTGCGTGTGTGCGTATCCCGATCACCGGATCGAACCCGAAGGCCAAGCGCATCGAGTTCCGTTGCCCTGACCCGTCGGCGAACCCCTACCTCGCCTTCTCGGCGCTGCTGCTGGCCGGCATCGACGGCATCCAGAACAAGATCGAGCCCTCGGACCCGATCGACAAGGACATCTACGAGCTGCCGCCGGACGAGATGGCCGAGATCGACCAGGTGCCGACCTCACTCAACGCGGTGCTCGACAACCTCGAGCGCGACCACGAGTTCCTCACCGTCGGCAACGTCTTCACGCCGGACCTGATCGAGACGTGGATTGACTTCAAGCGCACCCAGGAGATCCTGCCCGTGCAGCTGCGCCCGCACCCGCACGAGTTCGAGCTCTACTACGACATATAGGAGGAGAGCTCGAATTCGCTGATCCCGACGAACGAAGGCCTCGGCAACAGCCGGGGCCTTCGTGGTTTCGGACCTTCCAAAGGCCGGCGCTGATCGACGCACCTATGCGAGCGCCAAGAAGAGCTTCTCCATCTTCTTGATGTCGACGCCTTCGAGGCCGTCGCCGTCCTCGAGACAGTGCTGCAGACCCGTGGCGACGATCGCGTAGCCGGCACGCGAGAGTGCCTTGTTGACCGCGGCCAGTTGGGTGAGGACGTCCTCGCATGAGGACCCCTCCTCCATCATCCGGATCACGCTGGCCAGGTGACCGTTGGCGCGCTTCATCCGGGTGATGATCGCCTTGATCTCGGTGGGTTCGAGGTCCATCACTCGCTCCCTTCTGCGGTGTCAGGCGCCGACAGGGCTTCCAGTGCTGAGGCGAGCCGGCCCCGGGCGTCCTCGGACACGGCACGCAGTGTCTCGCTCGGTTCGTCCACGAACGTCGTCATGATGGCCGGGTCGAAGGCCTCGACCACGGTCATCGTGTCGTCGACCGAGCGGACCACGACGTTGCAGGGCAGTAGCGTGGCGATCGACCGCTCCGCCTGCAGCGCCTGGTGGGCGAGTTCTGGTCGGCAGGCGCCCAGGATGATCTGCGGCTCGATGTCGACGTCGAGCTTGCTCTTTAGCGTGACCTTGAGGTCAATCTCGGTCAGCACGCCGAAGCCTGCCTCCGCGAGCTGCTCGCGCACGGCAGCCACCGTCTCCTCGTAGGGACGCTCGCTGGTGATGGACAGCGTGTAGTCGGTCATGGCCCCAACTGTACAACCCCCCGGGGGGTTCTGTTAGCGTCGTAGCGCAACCCCCCAGGGGGTTCCTACGACCGATAGCCGCAGCCACGGAAGGGAACAGCCCACCCATGACCGCACCGACCGTCCTCACCATCGAGACGCCCTCGCTCGGTGACCGCAGCTACCTCGTGCACGACGGCGAGGTCGCGTTCGTGGTCGACCCGCAGCGCGACATCGACCGGGTGCTCGACCTGCTCGGCCAGGAGGGCGTCGAGCTGACCCACGTCTTCGAGACCCACATCCACAACGACTACGTCACCGGCGGCCTCGCCCTTGCGCAGCGCACCGGTGCGGCGTACGTCGTCAACGCCGACGACGACGTCTCCTTCGAGCGCACCCCGGTCCGCGACGGCCAGGTCGTGGCCGTGGGCGAGCGGATGCGAGTGGTCGCGGTCGCGACCCCGGGCCACACCTTCACCCACCTCTCCTACGTGCTGACCGACGTGGCCGCGGCCCAGGAGCTCGACCTCGCGACGTCGAACGGAGTGTTCTCCGGAGGCTCGCTGCTCTTCGGTGCGACCGGGCGCCCGGACCTGCTCGGCGAGGAGAACACCGAAGAGCTCAGCCGACGCCAGCACGCGTCTGCACACCACCTCGTCCAGTTGCTTCCCGACGCCACCGACGTATTCCCCACCCACGGGTTCGGGTCGTTCTGCGCGGCCACCCAGAGCGACGCCACCGAGTCGACGATCGGTACGGAGAAGACCTCCAACCCGGTGCTGACCCAGGACGAGGAGACCTACGTCCGCGAGCTGCTCGACGGGCTGGGCGACTTCCCGGCGTACTACGCGCACATGATGCCCGCCAACGCGGCCGGCCCCTCCGAGCCCGACCTCAGCCCCCCGAGCGTCGCCGACCCCACCGAGGTACGTCGCCGCATCGAGGACGGCGAGTGGGTCGTGGACCTGCGCAACCGCACGGCCTTCGCGGCCGGACACGTCGCGGGCAGCCTCAACTTCGGGATCGAGGGAAAGTTCTCCACCTACCTCGGTTGGCTGATCCCGTGGGGAACACCGCTCACGCTGCTTGGCGAGACTGCCGATGACGTCGCCCAGGCCCAGCGCGAACTGGTGCGCATCGGTATCGACCGCCCCGCCGCGCACGCCACCGGGTCACCGGCGGACTGGGCCGACGAGGTCGCCTCGTTCCCCACGGGCGTCTTCGCGGACCTCGCGCAGGTCCGGCACCACCGCGAAGTCGTCATCCTCGACGTACGCCGCGAGGAGGAGTTCGCTGCGGCCCGGATCGAGGGAGCCGTCAACGTGCCGCTGCACGACCTGCTGGACCGCGCGGCGGAGGTGCCCGCGGGTGAGGTGTGGGTGCACTGCGCGAGCGGATACCGCGCCGCGGTCGCCGCGTCGATCCTCGACGCGTCGGGACGCACCATCGTCGCGATCAACGACTCGTTCGAGAACGCCACTGAGGTTGGCCTGCACCTGGTCGGCCCCGACGCGTGACCACGGTCGCCGCCGCGATCCTCGCCGGCGCGCTGATCGGGCTGAGCCTCGGCGCGCTCGGCGGCGGCGGCTCCATACTGGCCGTGCCGGTGCTGGTCTACGCCCTCGGGCAGAGCCCTGCGCAGGCCACCACCGGGTCACTGGTGGTGGTCGGCGTGACCTCCCTGATCGGGGCCGTCACGGCGTACCGCGCCGGCCACGTCCTGCTCGCCCGCGGTGCCGCCTTCGGTGCCGTAGCACTCGGTGGTGCCGTGATCGGTGCCAAGGCGTCTGCCCTCGTATCGGAGCCGGTCCTGCTTGCCTGCTTCGCGGCCCTGATGCTGCTCGTCGCCGTCGTCATGGCCGTGCGGCTCCTGCGCGGCCCGGACGGGACACCCAGGCGTGGATCGCTGGACGACCCGATCATCACGTTCAGCCCGACTTTCGCGTGCCAGTGCCCCAGGGCCCTCAGGGTGCTCATCACCGCGACCGTGGTCGGGCTCCTGACCGGCTTCCTCGGCGTCGGGGGCGGCTTCCTGGTAGTTCCCGCACTCCTCCTCGCCCTCGCCCTGCCGATGGAGTACGCCGCCGGCACCTCGTTGGTCGTCATCGCCATGACCAGCGCCGCCGCCCTCGTCGTTCGCACCGGAGCCGGCCTCTCCCCGGACTGGTGGGTGGTCCTGGTGCTGACAGCCGCCTCGGCGCTGGCCGCCGTGGTAGGCGCCCGACTCGCGAGCCGCACCGAGTCCCCGCACCTCCAGCTCGCCTTCACCGTCCTCGTCCTCGCCGTCGCCGTCTACACCGCGGCGCGCGCGTTCCCCGCCCTCGCCTGAACCGACGAAAGAGAACCCATGTCCTCCACAGCCGTCCGCAGCGACTCCTCCCGCGCACCCGAGCCTGAGCCTGGGCTGGGCTACCGACCTGGCCCGCTCGGTCGTCTCGGTGTGGCCGTCACCCGCCACGCCCGTCTCACGACGGTCGTGTGGCTGCTGGTGATCGTCGGGCTCGGTGCCTTCGCGCCCCGCGTCGAGTCCGAACTCTCTGGCGCCGGGTGGCAGGCGAACGGCTCCGACTCCGTCACGGCACGAGAACTCGCCCGGGAACACTTCGGCGGCAACGCCTCGACGGCGATCCAGGTCGTCGTGCACTCGACCGACGGCCCGCTCACCTCGCCCCAGGGCCAAGAGGTGATCGCCAGCGCCACCGCCCTACTCGAAGAGGATCCCCGCATCGCCGACGTGGTCCAGCCCCAACCCGGCACATCCCTGAGCCAGGACGGCACCACCGCGGTTCTGTTGGCCGGCGCGAACGCCGATCCCAACGAGATGGTCCGGGCCGCCGACGATCTCAAGGGGCCCGTTCAGGACCTCTCCACCTCGGGGATCCAGGTGAACCCGACCGGGGCCTCGCTGCTCTGGTCGGACTTCAACGAGGCCAACCTGTCGGCGATGCTGAAGTCCGAGCTCTACTCCTGGCCGGTGACGCTCGCGATCCTGGTCCTGGCCTTCGGCGCCCTGGTTGCGGCCGGCCTGCCGCTGATCCTCACGCTCGCGGGGCTCGTCGCCTCGGCCGGGTCCCTAGTGGTGATCAACCAGTTCGTGCCGGTCTCGATCTGGGCGATGAACTTCGCGATGATGTTCGCGCTCGCTCTCGGCATCGACTACGCACTGTTTCTCGTCGTCCGCTACCGCGCCGCCCGTGCTCGCGCCCGAAGCACGCCCCAGCGCGCGGTCGCCGAGACCATGGACACCGCCGGCAAGGCCGTCCTCCTCTCCGGGGCGACCGTGCTCATCTCCCTGTCCGCTGTGATGCTGGTGCCCTCACCGTCTTTCCGCTCGATGGCCGGCGGGATCATGCTCTCGGTCGTCTTCGTGCTCGCCGCCACCCTCACCCTGTTGCCCCTGGTGCTCGCCAAGCTGGACCACCGCATCAACAAGCTCTCCCTCCCCTGGTCCCGATCCGGTGAGCACCGCTCCCCGAAGTTCGCCGCCTGGGGCGAGCTGCTCTGGAAGCGCCCGGTCGCCTTCGGGCTGGCCGCTCTCGTCGTGCTCCTCGCGCTTGCCGCCCCGGTGATGGGTCTGAGGACCGCGATGCCGTCGATCGCGGTGCTGCCCGAGGACTCCTCCGCCCGCGTGGGCTACGACCTGGTGCAAGGAGCCTTCGGCGACGGCGCACCCGGCACCCTCACCATCGTCGTCAACAAGACCGACGCCACGACCGCCTCAGGGGTCCTGGCCGGCGACCCCAGCATCGCCGACGCGATGCCCGCGATGCCCGCGACGCCGGCAGCCGACGGATCCCCGTACGCCCTGATCCAGGCGGTGCCGACCGTCGACCCGTCCGACCCCGCCCTGAGCGACACCGTAGACCGGCTCCGCGCAGTCCTGCCCGCCTCGGCCTACGTCGGAGGAGCTGCGGTCGAGAACCTCGACCTCAAGACCCAGCTCGACGACTCCACCCCATTGGTCATCGGCGTCATCCTGGCGCTCGGCTTTCTGCTCCTGCTCATCGCCCTCCAGGCACCGCTGATCGCTCTGCTCGGGACCCTGGCCAGCCTTCTCTCGACCGCCGCCGCCTTCGGTGTCGCGCGCCTAGTGTTCCAGGAGGGATGGGGTGCCAGGTTCATGGGCTTTGAGTCCCAAGGCTTCCTGGACGCCTGGGCGCCGGTGTTCTTCTTCGCGATGATCTTCGCGATCGCGATGGACTACACCGTCTTCCTGCTCGCCTCGGCCAAGGAGCACTTCGAGCACTCCGGCGACCCGAAGGACGCGATGGTCGGGTCGCTGGCCCACTCCGGCCGAGTCATCTTCGCGGCCGGCGCCGTCATGGTTGCGGTGTTCTTCACCTTCGCCCTGTCCGGCCCGCTGCCGCCCAAGGAGATGGGCATCGTGCTCGGCGTCGCCGTGCTCCTCGACGCGTTCCTGGTCCGGCTCGTCCTCCTACCCGTACTGCTGCGCCTCACCGGCCGGGCAGCCTGGTGGGCACCACGCTGGCTGACCCGGGTGCTGCCCGACATCCGCTTCTCCCACAGCTGAACGGAGACCACCTCATGTGCCGAGCAGTCCGATGCAAGACGTGCGGCAGGACCACGTGGTCCGGCTGCGGCCAACACATCGCGAGCGTCAAGGCGCGGGTTCCCGCTGGACAGTGGTGTCCCGGCGAGCACGGCAGAGACCGACGCGAGCGAATCCAGCAACAACCCCGGCCTCCTGCGACGGATCTTCGGCCGGTCCTGACTGCGATCGTGGCTCAGGTCCTCGGGGGGCTCCTCGCGGCAGCGCTAGTCACCGAGACCATGTGCTCGAACAAAATGGACTAAACGGAGCAGACCCGGGCTTTCTACTCACGCGCCGAGGTTTCGTGGACCTCCGAGCACACCTCAGTGGCATGCGAAGCGCTACTCGGAACCATAAGCAGACCGTCAATGACACCGACCCCGAACTGACTCGCTGGACCGTAGCGGCGATGATGTGAGGCCCACGCAGGCCCACCGCGCGGCCCACCGCGCGGCCCCATCGTCATTCCTAGGGAAGGTTTCGCAGGTCAATGCACGTGTCCTACTCACTTTCACAACATCTGATCGTGTCCGGATTCTCGGCGCTCTGGGCTCAGCCAACGGATGCGTCATACAAATCGTGCCCTTGAGGCCACAATTCGTATGACCTCCCGGACGCCCGTCGCCCGGCCAGCGTGAACGCTCATCGACGCGCTCAGGCGCGCGGCTGGCTGCGGCTTTCCTTCGCGTGCTCGTCGACGACCTCTGGGTGCGTGTCGCTCTCGTCGCTCGCGCCCGCGCCGAAACCGGCCAGCAGGCCCTGGTAGGCCTTCGGCCCTGGGGGCGCGTACTCCCCCAGGTCGCTGGTGCGCAGCCCGAGCGTGATCAGCCCGTGGACCACGACCGTCGCTGCGGCGACGCCATCGATCACCGGAGCCCCGATCTCCTGTGACACGTGGGCGCACAGATCGGCCATGCCGGCGCAACCCAGCACGATCACGTCGGACTCGTCGAGGGCCAGCGCCTCCCGGCATGCCTGCGTGATCCGCTCCCGGGCGCCCGGGGACGTCTCGAGCTCGAGCACCGGGATCTCGCACGCGTGCACGCCGCGGCATGCCCGGGACGCGCCGTACGTCTCGGCGAGGTCCCACGCGCGGCCGCGGGTGCGACCGAGGGTGGTGACCACGCTGAAGGAACGTCCGAGATACATCGCCGTACGCATCGCGGCTTCGGCGATCCCGACCACGGGTCCGCTCGCGAGCTCGCGAGCGGCCTCCAGTCCTGGGTCGCCGAAGCAGGCGATGACGTAACCGTCGACGCCCTCGGCCTCACCACGGGCGATCTCGGAGAGGATCCCGGGCACCGCGAGCGCCTCGTCGTAGTGGCTCTCGATCGAGACCGGGCCCATCGACGGTGAGACCGCCTCGACGCGCACCTCGGGGCCGACCACGGACCGGGCAGTGTCGCCGATGAGGTTGGTCATCGACCACGTGGTGTTGGGATTGATGACCCGGATCTGCATGGTCAGCCCACCACCACGTCGGAGCCCTCACGGGCATCCATCGTCTTGTCGATCCCGGTAGCGCGAGCCAGCACGTAGTAGACCGCGAGCCCCAGGCCACAACCGATGAACCAGCTGTAGTCGGTTGCCTTGTCGATGCCGGGGACGAACACACAGGCCACCGCCACGGCTCCGGCGATCACTGTGGCCCACACTGCCGCAGGGTTGAAGCCCTTCTGGTAGTGGTAGACGCCGGACTCGTCCATCGTGAAGAGGTCGTCGACGGCGACCTTCTGGCGGTGGACCAGGTAGTAGTGGCAGATCAGGACACCGAAGAGCGGACCGATGAAGGCACCCAGGGTGTCGAGCGTGTAGTGGATGGTGTCGGGGTTCTTGTACAGGTTCCAGGGCGTGATCAGCACCGACCCGACGGCGGCGATCATGCCCCCCGTGCGCCAGCTGATGCGCTGCGGGCTGACGTGGGAGAAGTCGAACGCGGGCGAGACGAAGTTCGCGACGATGTTGATCCCGATGGTCGCGGTGGTGAAGGTCAGCGCCGCCAGCACGATCGCGAAGGTGTTGTCGATCTTGCCCACCGTCTGCACCGGGTCGGTGATCAGCTCCCCGTAGACCGGAAGCGTCGCGGCCGCGGTGAGGACGGTCAACAGGGAGAACATCGTGAAGTTGACCGGCAGACCCCAGAAATTGCCGCGCTTGACGCCCTCGAAGGTCTTGCAGTAGCGGGAGAAGTCACCGAAGTTGAGCATGGGTCCGGAGAAGTAGGAGACGACCAAGGCTGTCGCAGCGCACATGGTCGAGATCACCGCGGTCCCGGTCAGGTGCTGGTCCGACAGGTCGAGGTTGACGTTGAAGTCAGCCTTCACCAGGAGGTACCCGCAGAGCAGGATCATCACCACGTAGACCGCAGGCCCACAGAAGTCGATGAACTTGCGAATCGTGTCCATGCCGGTCCAGAACACGGCCGCCTGCAGCAGCCAGAGGATGGCGAACGTGACATAGCCCAGGTAGGACAGCCCGAGGAAGCCGTGCTGGGTCACGTCGCCGTACTCCGCCAGCCCGGGCCACAAGCGCACGACCAGGATGTCCAGGGCCGACGAGGCCAGATAGGTCTGGATCCCGTACCAGGCCACGGCGATCAGACCGCGGATGATCGCGGGGATGTTGGCGCCCACCACTCCGAAGACGGAGCGGCAGATCACCGGGAACGGCACACCGGTGCGCTGGCTCGGCTTGGCCACGAGGTTGGCGAAGAAGAGGACGATGGAGATGCCGACGATCAGGCAGATGAACACCTGCCAGCTCGTGAGACCCAGGGCGAAGAGGCTGCCGGCGGTGACGTACCCGCCGACGCTGTGCACGTCCGACATCCAGAACGCGAAGATGTTGTACCAGGTCCAGTTCTGGTCCCGCAGCGGCGCCAGGTCGTCGTTGGTGAGCCGCGAGTGGTATCCCGGCTTGATGACGCCGACACCGGCTGGGTGGACCGAGCTCGGGGGAGCCGGCTCGTCGATGGTTGTTCTACTCACGGTCTCTTCTCCGCTTCGCTCTTGGCCTGATCGCACTCGCGACCATTGGCGGTGACGCTAGTCACACATCCGTCGCGGTAGAACCGGTCACAGCCATATATCCGAGATATATGGGCCGCGCGAGCGGGAGCTTCAGGCCGTGTCGACCGCCTTCTCCAACCGCCTGTAGTGCTCGCGCGAGCACCGCACGAGCTCGTCCGCGTCGCGGGCCTTGAACGCGGCGAGCATCGCCGCATGATCCGCGTGCATGCGATCCATCTGCGACTCCCCCACCATGGCCATCGGCTGCCCCGGCTCGGTGACGTTCCAAGCGAGCTCGAACATGTGCAACAACCGCTGCATCCCCGACGGTGCGAGGAGCGCCATGTGAAACCGTCGGCTCTCCCGGTGGTACGCGCGGGGGTCGCGCGCCGCGACGGCAGCCCCGAGAACGGCGTGGATCTCCGTCGCGGCCTCGTCGTCGGCTGGCCTCGCACGCTCGACGGCGAACCGGATCGCCGCTCCCTCGAGCACCTCGCGAATGACGTAGAACTCCCGCATCTCGTCACGCGTGATCCGGGCGACCCGGTAGCCACCGCGTGGTTCGTGGTCGACCAGACCCTCACCGATCAAGGTCTTCAGTGACTCCCGTACCGGGATCGCACTCACGGCGAAGAACCGGGCGACGGCCTCGAGCGGGATCGGGGTCCCGGGCGGCGCAGCGCCGGTGAGGATCACCCGACGAACCTCGTCGAGGATCACCTGCTGGCTGCACGGTTGGCCCGGGTTGACCGACACCAGTCGCTCGACCAACACCGAGGACTGCGAAGGCTCAGACATCTCGCCCTCCTCTGCCGGAAATCCCGATCACGCGCTGCCCGTGAGCCTATTTGCGATCTCGCCTGATGCGAAGAGGGATCCGGGTCCGGACCGCTTCACCGGTCAGGTCCACGAAGTCCCTCCCGTTCGAGTCACGCGCACACGCTAGGACTCTCCCGCCACCATTGGGAGCGACTGGCGCGGTCAGCGCGCCGGAGTCAACGCCAGCCGAGCTCGGGAGCGACGAGACGCACCACGCTGTCGAGGACCTGGGCGTTGTAGTCGACGCCGAGCTGGTTGGGGATGGTCAGCAGCAGGGTGTCGGCGGCCGCGATCGCCTCGTCGCCGGCGAGGTCGGCGACGAGCTGGTCCGGCTCCCCGGCGTACGTCTTGCCGAAGCGGGCCAGGCCCCCATCCAGTTGACCGACCTGGTCCTGGCTGCGGGTCTCGCGGCCGAAGTACGCGCGGTCGAGGTCGCTGACGATCGGGAAGATGCTGCGGCTGACCGAGACGCGCGGCGTGCGCTCGTGCCCGGCGGCCGCCCAGGCGTCGCGAAACATCTGGATCTGCTCGGCCTGCAGCTGGTGGAACGGGACGCCGGTGTCCTCGGTGAGCAGCGTCGAGCTCATCAGGTTCATGCCCTGCTCGGCGGTCCACTCGGCGGTCTTTCGGCTGCCGGCACCCCACCAGATACGGTCGCGCAGCTCCGGCGAGTGCGGCTCGAGACGGAGCAGGCCCGGCGGATTGGCGAACATGGGCCGCGGGTTCGGCTCAGCGAACCCCTCCCCCTTCAAGAGCTCGAGGAAGACCCGCGTGTGCTCACGAGCCATGTCGGCGTGATCGGTCCCGTCCGACGGCACGTGGCCGAAGTACCGGAATCCGTCCACCACCTGCTCCGGTGAGCCGCGGCTGATCCCGAGCTGGAGCCGCCCACCTGCGATCACGTCGGCGGAACCGGCGTCCTCGAACATGTACAGCGGATTCTCGTAGCGCATGTCGATCACGCCGGTGCCGATCTCGATCCTGCTCGTGCGTGCACCCACGGCGGCGAGCAGCGGGAACGGCGAGGCGAGCTGCCGCGCGAAGTGGTGCACCCGGAAGTACGCCCCGTCGACACCCAGCTCCTCTGCCGCGACCGCGAGGTCGATGGACTGGAGCAGCGCGTCAGATGCCGTACGCGTCTGCGAGCCGCTCGTGGGCGACCAGTGGCCGAAGGACAGGAACCCGATCTTCTTCATGCTGCCCTCAACCACCACATCGTCCAGGACCTTCCTGCGCGTCAGCCGGACAGGACGGCATGCGTCCCGACGCCCCTGGCCACCACCGCGCCACGTTGCATGATCTCGGCTTCCGTTGAGCCGATGCGTCCGCCGACGGCGATGCAGCGGGCGCGACAGACCAACGTCTCCCCCGGCACTGCCGCGCGCACGTACTGGACGCTGAGATGAACGTGAGGCGCAGCCACTCCCTCGGGCACGCGCGTGTGCACCGCCCAGCCAGTGGCGGTGTCGAGAAGCGAGGCGAGGAGGCCACCGTGGACGATGCCGGCGCCGTTGCAGTGCTCAGGTAGGGGGTCTGCTTCGACCACTGCCTCGACGGCATCCACGCTGACGTAGCGGAACCCCAGCAGTGTGGAGAACGGTCCCGGGGTCGGACCGTCGGCGTGTGGGTCGCGAGGCGGCCCGGTCGTTGGCTCGTTCACGGGCCTGACACTCTCACGCCCCATCCCGCGTGTGACTAGGAGACGTGGTGCCCTTCCACGGCCAGCCACTCGGCACGTGACGGCTCGGGCAGTCCCGCCCCGCCCAGCGCCGGCCCCAGACGAGAACCCATGAACGCCGCCTGCGACTCCTTCGAGTCCCAGAGCTCGAAGACCACGAGGCCGTCGGTGCCCGAAGCCCCGGTATGAGCAAGCAGACCGTCAGGCCAGTCCCCCTCGCCCGTGTCCGGGTCGATGCCCAGGGCCGCGTTGACCTCGCGGTACTTGTCGGCACCGACGCCACTGAACTCGAGAATTATGGCTTCTGACATGGTCGATCTCCTTGTTCGAGCCTCGACCGGGCGACCCGAGTGCGTCAGGTCGCTGCGGACCAGTTTCTGACGCTAGTAGCACGGCGCGCGCGAAGGAACCATTCGCTCGTGCGCGGCCTAGACAGGGCGGGCTGTCACCAGCGGGCAGGGCGCGATCAGGCCCAGGTACGCCGACGGCCCTCGTCGAGGACACGACGCACCATCGGCTCGAAGAAGCTCAGGGGCTCGGAGTCGTACGCCGGGTCGAACGAGTTCTGGTCGTAGTTCTCGCAGAAGTCGACCGTCGCCTGGTAGTGGGGATGCTCGCGCCACTGGTCACGCGCGTTCGGGTCCATGCCGACGTGCTGGAAGTAGTAGTAGCCCTGGAAGACACCGTGGTGCTTCACGATCCAGTAGTTCTTCTCGCTGATGTACGGCCGAAGTACCGCCGCAGCAACCTCCGAGTGGTTCGCCGGCGCGAGATGGTCACCAATGTCGTGCAGCAGTGCACAGACGACCGTCTCTTCGTCCTCGCCGGCCTGGTGCGCTCGTGTCGCAGCCTGGAGGCAGTGCTCCAGGCGACTGATTCGGTAGCCCGCCGAGTCCTCCATCGTCAGCAGCCAGCCCAGGACCCGGTCAGGAAATGACGTCATCTCCTCGACCTCGAGCCGACCCAGCAGCGCGTAGTCCTCAGCGGTTCCGTCCTTCATCTGCGTGAAGGACACGACCTCACTCATGTCATTCCGCCGATCAGGGTCGGCGGCTGCCGCGGCCCGCGGCGGCCATCAACCGTTCGGTGTCGGTCGCATCGGCCGGAACCTCGGCAGGCGACTTGATCAAGCCGTGCTCTCGCGCAGCGTCGGTGCAGGTGGTCGCGACGACATCGGTGAGCACGGGGATCTGGGCCGGATCGAACTCAAGGGTGCGACCGACGCTCGTGGACAGATCCCACGCATGGGCAACTGCATCGATGATCGCGAAGTCGATGACCACGGACCCGGGTAGCTCACCGAACGGGGTCGTGTGCAAGGCGTCGAGGATCCCGTCGGTGCGCCACATCTCCATGGCACGAGTGCTGACCTCGGCCGCGACGGGCACGAGGTCGCCCTCGATAGGCTCGGCGCCCATGGCGACTTCCAGCGGCACGAGTTGCTGGCCCGTGACGAGCCCGGCCCAGACCAGCTGGTTGTTCAACACGTGACTGGCCAGCCGGCGTACGGTCCACGGCTCGCAGTTGGTCGGAGCGTCCATGACCGAGTCGTCGAGAGTGCCGATCACCTGACGCAGCTCAGCCAGGCCGTAGTCGAGGGCATCTAGTCGGTCCACGAATCGCTCCCCTTGGTTGGCCCCACGGCACGCTAGCAGGCCGGCCACGAGGCGCCGCGGTTTCACTACTCCGGTAGTGAAACTGACGCAATGTTCGGAAAACTTTCGTATGTCGGTGCCAGTTTCACTACTCCGGTAGTGAAACTGGCACCCGCACAGCTGCCCTCGCACAGCAGCAAGCGGCCGCCTCCCACACGGGGTGGAAGGCGGCCACTGAACGTCGTCAGCCTCGCCCGACGACGGCTTCCTTGGGATCGACCCGGCCGAGGTTCTCGACCACCTCGAACACACCGCCGCGCGCCTGCGCGATGTACATGTTCAGTCGCAGGTGGTGCTGCCCAGGGACCATCTCGGCGGGGCCTCCCGGTCCCTCCGCGAGGCTCGCCGTGTCGAGCGACTTGACGACGGCCTCGGTGTCGAGTGAGCCGGCTTCGGTGACCGCCGCCGCCCACAGCCGGAGGCCGCGGTACATGCCCGTGCACGCGCTTCCGGCGGTGAACTGGGCACTGCCCGGGTAGCGGCCCTCGTACTCCTGCAGGAGGGCGGTGCTGAACGGATCCGCGACCTGACGGTAGTAGTCCAGGCAGCCGTAGAGCCCCTCAACGTGCCCGGCGGGCACGAGGTTCAGGAAGTTCTCGTCGAAGTAGGTGCACACGATGTGTCCTCCCCTCCGCGTGAACCCCGCTTCGTGCAGCCGTCCGAGGAACGGCGTAAGCCCAGGCGGGACGATCGTGTTGAACACGACGTCCGCGCCGCTCGCCATGATGCGATCCACGGTGGCGTCGTAGTCCATGTGGTCGAGGGGGTGGTACTCCTCGCCCACGATGGTTCCCCCGCGCTCGGCGACGACCTCACGCACCTTCGCGTTGAGCACGTGCGGCCAGATGTAGTCGGCCGACGGCAGGTAGAAGGTCTTCGCACCGGTGTGCTCCATCAGCCACGGGAACAGCGGCTCGATCTGCTGCGCCGGCACCGGGCCGGTACAGAAGATCAGCGGGTCGCACTCCTGGCCCTCGTACTGCTCGGGGTAGATGTAGAGCTTCCGTGCCCGTTCCACCACGGGGCCCTTGATCGCCTGTCGCGTCGAGCTGTAGATGCCACCGAGTACGACGTCGACATCGTGCTCGTCGACCATCCTGGTTGCGGCAGCCCGTGCTGCTTCGTCGTCGGTGGCGCTGTCCTCGACGATCAGCTGGAGCGGTCGCCCGAGCAGCCCTCCCCTCTCGTTGATGCCGTGGACGACCATGTCGGCCACGTTCGCGTTCGCGATGCCCATGAACGACAGGGGACCGGTGAGGTCCGTGATCACCCCCACCTTGATGGGATCGGTGTTCGAGGTAGTCATCGCGGTCTCAGGCCTCGATCGCGCCGTGGAACTGGAGGGTGTACGGCTTGATCAGGTGGCCGGCTTCCTTCATGACCGGCGGGACCGACGGGTCGCTCACGAAGCTCTCCCAGCCGGCGTCGTCCCAGTCGAAGACGGCCCACACGCTGTCCGGGGCGGCGGCGTCGCGAAACACGAGCGCGCCCTTGCAGCCGTGCTCCGCGCGCTTCTCGGCGCCGCCGGTGCTGAAGACGGACCAGAAGCGGTCCCAGTCTGCGAATTTCGTGGTGGCGAGGATCATGATGTTCTCCTTGATAGGCGGGATGGTGACTACCAGCGATCCTTCGCCCGAGGCACCCCACCCCTCATCCGGAGAACTCCCCAATTCCTGGGTTCAGTCGACGACTCCGTGCTCGAACGCCCAACGCGTCGCGGCCGCACGGTTGGACGCGCCGATCTTCGTGTACAGGTTCTGGATGTGGCGGTCCGCGGTCTTCGCCGAGATGAAGAGACGCTCCGCAATCTCCCGCGTCGTGTGGCCCTGCGCGGCGAGGCGCAGTACGTCGACCTCTCGTCTGCTGAGCCCGCCCGGTCGGGCCTCACGATTCGCCGCGTGTTTGCGGAGCTCGACGAGAGCTCGCTGGATCTCGCGGCGAGCGAACTGCGCGGTATCGCCGAGATCCATCCCCGCGCTTGCGGCACCGTACGAGTCGAAGACAGGTTGACCGAGCTTCGCGGCGAGACGACCAGCGAGCACGGGTAGATCCGGGACGTGGTGTGAGCTGCCGGGCTGGCGCACGATCGCGGCATACAAGGTGGTGGCGCTCTCGAGCCTCTCGATGCGCTCGAACAGCGCGGTCGCACTGGCGAGGGTGATCGTCAGCTGGGCGACGTTGCCCGCCTGCTGGAACGCGTCGATCGCCGCGTCGAACATGGTGAGCGCGTCGTCAGGGTCGGCGTCGATGAGTCGGAGACGCGCCGCGTCGCGCGCGATGAAACCGACAAAGAAGTCGACACGGTGCTGGTGCACGTAGTCGAGGCCTTCGCGCCAGAGGGCGAGCGCTGCCTCGGCATCGACATTCGCGTAGGCGCTGCCGGAGGTCCAGTACGCGTAGGCGATGAAGTACGGGTTGCCCAGTGCGCGCGCGGCGGCCATGGCCTCATCGGTCAGCGCGAGCGCCTCGTCGACGCGGCCGGATGCCTGCAGGCCGTCTAGGAGCAGCGACAGGCCCCAGCCTCGCGCGTTGCCGGGGAGCAGTGCCACGCGTTGGGCCGCCTCGACATAGCGATCCAGGTGGCCGTCGTACACCTGGGCGAGCGCTTCGATCAGGCCCGACATCCCGGGCTCGCACGGTTCGTACCGCGGGTCGTTCTCGAGGGTTGCCGCCTTCTGCGCGGAAACGACGGCCTCGGCCGGACGGCCCGTGAAGCAGCCCCAGGCGGCGCCGGTGTACAGCCGCGGGAGGTGGCGGACGTCCGCACGGGTCGCGTCCTCGAGGAGCTCCTGGGCCCAGCCGACGGTCTCGAACAACTGGATCGATGCACCCATGAGTGCCGCGTGGGCGGCGATGTCGGCCGCGGCCTCGAAGTCGTTCCGTCCCCGGCTCCACCGGAAGGCGGCGCGAAGATTGGCGAGCTCGACCTCCAGCCAGTCGACGCAGTCCCGCCACTCCGGGCCGTTCCAGTGGGCCCAGCGAACAACTGCCTCGGATGCGAAGCGTGCGGCGTGCCGGTCGCGGGTCGCGTCGATCGTGCCGGACTCGGTCAGTTCGTCCTCGACGAACTGCCGGATCGTCTCGAGCACCACGAAGCGCCCCGTCCCGGCTGCGTTGTCGGCGGTGACGAGCGACTTGCGCACCAGCGAGTCGATCAGGTCGAGCACGACCAGATCGTCGTCGCTCCCGATCACGTCGGTGATCGCTGCGAGGTCGAAGCCACCCGCGAACACCGCGGTGGCGCACAGCAGCGATCGCTCGTCGTCGTCGAGCAGGTCGTACGACCACGCGACCACGTTCCGCAGGGTCTGCTGACGTTGGGGCGCACGTGGAGAAGCCGTGAGGATGCGAAACCGGTCGTCCAGCCGGTCGCGGATGTCGATCGGGCTCATCGAGATGGTTCGCGCCGCAGCGAGCTCGATGCCGAGCGGAAGCCCGTCCAGGCCTCGGCAGACCTCGACGACAGCGGCGGCCGTGTCAGGGTCGGCGAAATCGATACGAGACTGGAGGGCTCGGGCCCGCTCGACGAACAACGTCACCGCAGGTGAGCTCACTCCCCCGTCGAGCGTGAGCGGCAGCACCAGCCGACGTTGCTCGCCGGGCACATCGATGGCTTCGCGAGAGGTGGCGAGGACGCGCAGGGTCGTGGTCCGCGCGAGCAGCTCGCGCACTGTTTCTGCCACGACGTCGACGACGTGCTCGCAGTTGTCCAGTACGACGAGCGCGCGCCGCCCGGACAGCGCGTCGACCAAAGTCTGGATCAACGGTGTTCCCGCCTTTGGTGTGACGCCCATGGTGGTCGCGATCGCGGCCGGAACGGCAGCTGGATCCGTGAGCGGTGCGAGCTCGACCATCCACACGCCGTCGGGATGTTCGTCGGCGAGCGACGTACCCACCTCGACCGAGAGACGTGTCTTGCCGACACCGCCCACACCGGTGAGAGTCACCAGCCGGTGGGCGCGCACCAGCTCCATCAGGTCGGCGAGGATCTGCTCGCGACCGATGAGGCTCGTGGCCGGCATCGGGAGGTTGCCGCGCTGCGCATCCCGGGTGCGTGGCGCCGGGAACTGTGCCGGAGCGCCGTCGACGAACACCTGGAACAGACGCTCGGCCCGCGGCAGGTCGGGCAGTCGGTGGTCGCCGAGGTCGACGAGTTCGGCACCATCGAGCAGTGCCGCTGTTCGCGCACCGACGAGGACCTGTCCTCCGTGTGCCGCCGCCATGATGCGTGCCGCACGGTTCGGCACAGGGCCGAGGTAGCTGCCGTCACGCTCGCGGGCAGTACCCGTTTCGAGGCCCATCCTTGCCAGCAGTCGCAGGTCGCCGGGCCAGGTCTCGGCGGCGAGGGCACGTTGCGCGGTCACCGCGGCATCGACCGCGTCCTCGGGACTGTCGAACACCGCTCCGAAGCCGTTGCCATCGGAGGCGAAGACCTGTCCACCATGGTCGGAGAACGCCGTACGCAGAAGCGTGTCGTGGCGGGCCAGTGCAGCCTCCATGTCGGCCGCATGGTCTTCCCATAGCATCGTCGCACCCTCGACGTCAGTGAACAGAAACGTCGCCCGGTCGGTCGATGCGCGCGCAACCACGCGCTCACAATGTCACCGAGGGCGCGGTGGGCGCTGCCCATCCGTCGACAACCAGACAAAGATCGATCAAACATGTTTGATGTATTGTCGTGGCATGGTGCCCTCGGGTCATGTAGCCGCGCCACCGGCGTTCGTCCGGCTGGCCGCCCACCCGCTGCGCTGGAACCTGCTGACCACCCTCGCCGGCAGCGACTACCGCGTCCGCGAACTCGTGACGCGGGTCGGTGAGCCACAGAACCTGGTCTCGTATCACTTGCGCCTCCTGCGCGACGGTGGGCTGGTCAGTGCCACGCGAAGCAGCTTCGACGGCCGAGACACGCTACTACCACCTGGATCTGGAGCACTGTGCGGACGCGTTGGCCCAGACCGGCGCCGCGCTGCACCCAGCGCTTCGCGGGAACACCGCACCTCCTGTCGCCCGGAGCGGCCGACACGGATCGCGACCTACCGCCGTCCTGTTCGTGTGCACTGGCAACACTGCCCGCTCACCGATCGCCGAAGCGCTACTGCGCCACCACACGGCCGACATGGTCGCCGTCACCAGCGCCGGCACCCGACCTGGACCGCACCTGCACGCCAACGCCGTTCGGGTCCTGGGCGACCACTTCGGTATCGACATCACCGGCCAGCAACCGCGACACCTCGACTCCATTGCCGACCAGCGGTTCGACCATGTACTGACGCTGTGCGACAAGGCTCGCGAAGCATGCCCCGGGTTCCCTCACCAGCCGCGGCGGATTCACTGGAGCATCCCCGACCCGACGACGGCGAGTGCCACCGACCGGGCCAGCTACGCGGCCTTCCAACGCACGGCGGCGGACATCGACAGACGCATCCGGCACCTGCTGCCCGTCCTCACCTAGGCCAACCAATAAGGAGGTTCCACCGTGACCGCGACAGACCAGCACGCCAGTGTCCGCTACATCGTCGACGATGTGGAGGCGGCCATCGACTTCTACACCACCCACCTTGGCTTCACACTGAACACGAACCCAGCACCCGCCTTCGCCGACGTGATTCGCGGCCCGCTCAGGCTCCTGCTGTCCGGACCAGCCAGCTCTGGCGCCCGCGCCACCCCTGAGGACGCCGCCTCCGCCGGCCGCAACCGAATCCACCTCGTCGTCGACGACCTGGATGCCGAGATCACCCGGTTCGACGCTGCGGGTCTGTCCTTCCGCAGCGACTTGGTCGCGGGTCCGGGCGGACGCCAGATCCTGCTCGCCGACCCCGCCGGAAACCTGATCGAGCTGTTCCAGCCCGCCGAGCGGCCGGGCGCACCCACACCCGGACAGACCTGACCCCAGCTGAAGCGCCCCCTGGGACTGAGCAGCCCGGCAGCCGTGACCTTTGACTTCGTCAGTGGGGACCATGTGCCCTGACGCAGACCCGGTGCCCGGAGGAAGTCTGAAGACACAAGAGAAACATTCAGACCAGGAGGAACGGGTCATGCCCACAGGACACAGCCCCATGGACCATCTCGAGGTCCCGGCCCACCACCGGGCCGAGCACGCTACGACCACGACGGGCGCCGTGACAGGCGACTCCGCCCCCCGACTCACCACTCCGGCCCGCCAGGTTCTGGCGGTGCTGCGAATCGCGTTCGGACTCACGTTCCTCTGGGCGTTCTTCGACAAGCTCATTGCTCTCGGCTACTCGACCGGCGTCGGTGAGGACGGCACCGTCGACCGCTTCGGCGACGCTGCCTGGATCCACGGCGGCAGCCCCACGCAGGGGTTCCTCGCCTTCGGCGCAGACGGTCCCTTCAAGGGCTTCTACAACTCCATCGCCGGGGCAGGCTGGGCAGACACGTTGTTCATGCTGGCGCTGCTCGGCATCGGCATCGCCCTGACCTTCGGGGTGGCCATGCGGTTCGCGGCCGTGGCCGGTGGCCTGCTGTACGTCATGATGTGGACCGTCGCCCTGCCTCCGGCCAACAACCCGGTCCTGGACGAGCACATCCTCGGCGCCATCACGTTGGTTGCCCTCGCTCTGGTCAGCGCCGGTGACACCTGGGGTCTGGGTCGCTGGTGGTCTCGCCACGAGGTCGTCGAGCGCTACCCAGTGCTCCGCTGAGCCGCACCTTTCAGAAGGCCGGCCACCCCGCGGTGGCCGGCCTTCTGCATGTCTGATCGCGGCACCTAGCCGAAGGGCACGGACCACGTGATCGTGGTCCCCTCGGTGGAGGAGTCGACAACGCACGAGCCACCGAGCAGGACGGCGCGCTCGCGGATGTTGCTCAACCCGCTCTCCTGTACACCGGGCGGAAGGCCACCACCGTTGTCCGCGACCACGAGGTCGAGGGACTTCCCGGCATGTACCCGGACGTCGATCCTCGTTGCCCCCGCGTGCCGGGAGGCGTTGGACAGCGCCTCCCCCAGCACGGCGAGGAGGTGGGGCGCCACGTCTTCCCCAACCATGGTTCGCACCGGACCGTCGAACTCGAGCGTTGGACGGAACTTCAAGGTGGCGCCGGCACGATCGACCATCCGGGTCACCTCGGTCTGGATGTCGGCCGCGCTCTCCGATGCACCGAGGGCGAAGATCGAGCGCCTGATGTCCTTGATCGTGGCGTCGAGGTCGTCGACAGCCGTTTCGACCCTCTCCGTCACCTGCGGGACATCGGTCATCCGGCTGATGCTCTGCAGGCTCAGCCCGACGGCGAAGAGTCTCTGGATCACGAGGTCATGGAGGTCGCGGCCGATGCGGTCGCGGTCCTCGAAGAGCACCAACCGCTGCTCTGCCTCCCGGGAACGCACCACCTGCAGCGCCAGGGCTGCCTGCTCGGCGAAGCTCGCGGGAAGCCGCGCATCGACGGCGTAGTAGTCCTCAGCGTGCTCGGGTGCCCATGCCAACGCCAGCGCACCGACGACGTCGTCACCTGCACGAAGGGGAACCACGATGGCAGGTCCCACGACGGGCCAGCCGGGGATCTGAGACATTGCGAGTGCCCGCGGGTCCTCGTCCATGTTCTCTGTGGAGACCGGTTCGCCAGTGCGCAACACCTCGCTCGACAACGACGTCTCCTGTGCAAACCGGTCGAAGTCCGAGAGCTTCACCTCGGGACCGGACACGGCACGGAGCGACAGCCGGTCCGTGGTGCCCACCACGATCCAGGCGACGTTGGCCGAGGCGGCCTGACGGGCACGGTCGGCGATCATCTGCAGCGCCTGGTCGCCAGCGTGCGAGCCGGACAAAAGCGCGGTGATCTCGGCCGTGGCTTCGAGCCACGCCTCCCGCCGACCCGCCTCCTCGTAGAGCCGGGCGTTCTCGATCGCGACGCCTGCCGCAGCAGCCAGTGCGATCACGACGTCCTCGTCCTCCTGGGTGAAGTCGGTGTCACCGGTCTTCTCAGTGAGGTACAGGTTGCCGAAGACCTGGTCGCGGATCCGGACCGGGACACCGAGGAAGGAGCGCATCGGCGGATGGGCCGCCGGGAACCCGTAGGACTCGGGGTGCGCGGCGATCTCATGGAGCCTCAGCGGCTCCGGTCGGTCGATGAGCAACCCCAGGATCCCGTGCCCCGTCGGCAGGTCACCGATCTCCGTCACCTGGACGGGCGTCATGCCCTGGTGCACGAAGGTGCGCAGCCCCTTCTTGGGGCCGGACCCCAACACACCCAGGGCGGCGTACTGCGCCCCGGTGAGCTCGCGGGAGATCTCCACGATCCGTGTCAGCACCCCGTCGAGGCTGAGGTCGGCCGCCATGGACACGACCGCGTCGAGAAGAAGCCGCAGCCGAGCCTGCTCGTCCAGGGCCCCGTTGACCCTGGCGAGCACCTCACGCAGCAGGTCCTCGAAGTCGGCGTCGGTGACCTTGGGACGGTCGCGATCCGGCATCCGGCGTCAGGCCCGCGGATGCTTGAGCGAGAAGATCGCCGCCTGGGTCCGGCTCTCCAGCCCCAGCTTGGCCAGCATCGAGGAGACGTAGTTCTTGACGGTCTTCTCGGCGAGGAACATCGCCTCGGACATCTGGCGATTCGTCATGCCCTCCCCGATCAGCTCGAGGATGCGTAGCTCCTGGTCGGTGAGCTGCTCGAGAGCCGGGTCCGCCGTCGGGCCGTTGCGCACCCGTTCGAGCACTTGCGCTGTCACGGCCGGGTCGAGCATCGACTGGCCGGCGGCTACCCGCCGCACCGTCTCGATGAAGTCGTTGCCACCCACCTGCTTGAGGATGTATCCGGCGGCGCCGGCCATGATGGCCGAGAAGAGCGCCTCGTCGTCGTCGTACGAGGTGAGGATGAGAACCGCGATGCTGGGGTCGCGGGAACGAATCTCCCGGCAGACGTCGATCCCGGAACCGTCCGGGAGCCTCCCGTCGAGGATGGCCACGTCCGGACGCACGGCGGGAATGTGACGCGTCGCCTCGGCGGCAAGGCCCGACTCGCCCACGACGACGATGTCTCCCACGCTCTCCAGCAGATCCTTGAGGCCCCGCCGCACGATCTCGTGGTCGTCGAGCAGGTACACCCGAATCTGATCGGGTGTCGCGCCACCGCCCTCGTCTGCCATGCCAACGAATCTAGTCGCTGTCGCGCTGTCTCGCCGACGGTCGATGCCATCGGCCCGACGAGTCAGGACTTTCGTCCCTGACCCCACGGTCCAGCACACGTCAGGCTTGGAGCACAACCTCGACCGGGAGTGGTGAGAGAGATGTTCGTACAGGACGTGATGACGCGAGAGCCCGCGACGGTGAGCGTCGACACCGCGATCAAGCGTGCCGCCACGGTGCTGGTGCAGCGCCAGATCTCCTCTCTGCCGGTCCTCGACACCGAGGGGCGACTGTGCGGCGTCGTGGGCGAGGCAGACTTCATCCGCGACGCCTTCGCGCCCGACGTCAGAACCCACATGCGACCGCCCTTTGATGGTCACCGCACGCAGGCGCAACTCGTCTCGGAGCTGATGACCCGCGACGCCGTCACCGTCCACGAGTCCACCGACATCGCAGAAACGGCGGAACTGATGACCTCGACCGGCCTCAAGAGCCTCCCCGTCGTCGACGACGACGGACGACTCGTCGGCATGGTCAGCCGCAGCGACCTGGTCAGAGTACGAGCCCGCGCCGATGATGCGATCGGGTGCGAGATCGACTCAATGCTCGTCTCCCTGGGACACGCCGACTGGCTCGTCGAGGTCAATGACGGCGCCGTCGACATCGAAGGACCCGAGACCGAGCTCGACCGCTCGATCGCCCAGGTGGCCGCCAGCACCGTCGCCGGTGTGAGCACGGTCAGCGTGCGCTGAGATGAGAGCCCCTGCCCACCCACGCGCACGAGAAGTGCTCGAGCTCGCCTGCCGCGCCCCGAGCGTCCACAACAGCCAACCCTGGCTGTGGCGCATCGTGGACGAGACGACCATCGAGCTGTACGCCGACCGTGCGCGGCAGCTCGAGTTCTCCGATCCTGACGGACGCAACCTGATGATCAGCTGCGGTGCCGCCCTTCACCATGCCCTCGAGGCCGCCCGGGCGATGGGACTGGCGCCGACCTTCGAGCTGGCCCCTGCGGTCACCGACCACGACCTGCTGGCACGGATCCGACTCTCACGCGGCCGCGCCCCCAGCGACGCGGTGAAGCGACTCCAGTACCTGGAGCAGCGCTGCACGGACCGCCGCCGCTTCACCTCGTGGCCGGTCCCCGACTCGCAGCTCACCGCGCTCGCCCAGGCCGCCGCGGGCTGGGGGGCCCGCGGCGTGCCTGTCACCGATGTCACCGCCCGCTTCCGCTGCGAGCTGATGCTGGACCGAGCCATGACCCTGCAGGCTTCCGACGCGCGGTACGCCGATGAGCAGGCCAGCTGGATCGAGCGGAGCCGCACCGACGGAGTTCCCGCCACGGCTGCTGCACCGCCGAGGTCGAGCCGCCTTGCCCATCGTCCCAACCGGTTCGCCGCGGACCTCGACACTCTGCCCAGCCCACGGCTGGTCGAGAGCTCCGACGGACTGATCGCGATCTGCACCGCGAACGACGACCAGACCGCCTGGCTGCAGACCGGTCAGGCACTCAGCTCCCTGTGGCTGCGGGCCACCCGCGCCGGCCTGTCGATCGTGCCGCTCAGTCAGGTGATCGAGGTCGCCGAGACACGGCAGGCGCTGTACGACGGCGTCTTCGCCGGCATGTCGCACCCGCAGGTGCTCGTCCGCGTCGGATGGCAGGAGATCGCGCGTGCCACGCTCCCCCGGACTCCGCGAAGGCCGCTCGACGACGTCCTGGTCCGCTGAAGCCCTCGCCCTGCCGCTTCACAACCCCCGACACTTGTCGTGCTCGCCGGGTTGAGCGCGGCAGGGTCACGTCGTACGACGCAGCTGCCTCGGCTCGTCCGCCGGCGTCGAGAGGGTCTGTGCGAGCCGCAGCTTGACGTCGACCAGCGCGCATCCCGCGCTCGAGACCATCACTGGGTTGACGTCCACCTCGGCCACCAGAGGGATCTCCTCGGCGAGGCGACCACACGCGACCACGACCTCCACCAGTGCATCGACGTCGACCTTGGTCGAACCCCGGAATCCGTCGAGCAGGGGCCAGCACCGCAACCCCCGCAGTGCTCGCCGGACGTCGCTGGGCTGCAAGGGCGGCAGCAGGTAGACCCTGTCGGCGAGGATGTCGGTGTTCACGCCTCCGGCGCCCACCATCACAAGCGGCCCGACGGACGGGTCGCGCACGACGCCGACTGCGAGCTCGACGCCGGAGACAACGGGCTGGACAAGGACTGGTACGTCCACTCGACCCAGTTCACGTTCGAAAGACGTCACCGCCTTCTTCACGGCGTCGACCGAGCCCAAGCCCACGCGCACCAGGCCGCGTTCCGTGCGGTGGACGACATCTCCATCGGCGACCTTGACGACCACCGGAAAGCCAATCGACTCCGCCAGCCCGGCCACGGTCACAGCACCATGGGCCACACCACCCGCAGCCTGGAGCCCGTAGCTCTCGAGCAGACGTCCGGCGACGGCTGCGCCGACCCAACCGTCGGGGCCGGCCTCGTCGGCGAGGATGGCGGCCGCCTGTTCACATCGTCGTTGCAACAACCCGAGCGACACCGATTCGCCCGCGTCGGCAAGGTCTGAGTCGACATCGCTCGTTCTCTCGGCCAGCCAGGCGGCGTACTTCGCAGCTCGTCCGAGAGCACGAACAGCGGCCGCGCTCGAGCGATACGTGGTCAGCCCACCTGCGTCTGTTGGAACACGCCCGATTCCCTGAACGACCAGGACCACCGGGAGCTGGGGATGCCGGGTGCGGACGGCCGCGACTGCGTCGATGGCAGGGTCCAGGTCCGAGAGGCTGGTGACCACGAGCTCCACGAGGAGGGCGTCCACCTCCCCCGAGTCGAGGATGGCCTCGACCATGGCGGCCAGCGCGTCGGGCGCGATCGCTGCGCCGGCGTCCACCGGGTTGGACGTGCCGGTCGTGCCGAGCACGTGACCGGCGATCGTGTTGCGGGTCTGCGGGGAGAGCTCGGGAACGACGAGTCCGCGGGCTGTGGCCGCGTCTGCTGCCAGGACACCCATGCCACCGGCGTTGCTCACCACCCCGAGGCGAGGGCCTCTGGTCAACGGCTCGCGGGTGAGCAGGAGGGCGGTCTCCGCCAGGTCGTCGGCGTCATCACAACCGATGACCCCGGCCTGTGCGAACAGGGCCGCGACTCCGACCGCGGGCGTGGCAGCGGCGGCAGTGTGCGAAGCCCCTGCGCGACGGCCACCGTCCGACCGTCCGCCGACCACAGCCATGAGCGGCTTGCGCTCGGAGAAGTGTCGAGCGACGCGGGCGAACTTGCGCGCGTTGCCGAAGGACTCCAGGTAGAGCGCGCCGGCTGTCACCTGGGGGTCATCGGTCCAGGTCGCCAGGAGGTCGTTGCTCGAGATGTCCACCTTGTTGCCCAGCGAGACGAGGGAGCCGATCCCCAGGCCGAGCTCGCGCGCGAGGTCGGTGAGGACGATGCCCACACCCCCCGACTGCGTGGCGACGGCGAGCCCGCCAGTCGGCGGGACGGACGAGGTGAAGGTTGCGTTGAGCGCGATGTCGGGGTGGTTGCTCATCACGCCGAGGCAGTTGGGCCCCACGAGCCTGATGCTGCGTGACCGCGCCAGCTCGGCGAGACCCCTCTGAAGACGGGCACCGTCCTCCCCGAGCTCCTGGAACCCGGAGCTGATCACAACCGCGGCCGGCACCCGAGCGTCGGCGGCGTCAGCCACCGCGGAAAGGACCCGCTCGGCCGGAACCGCGATGATCGCCAGGTCGACAGGCCCTGGGACTTCAGTGAACGAAGCGAAGGCTGGGACACCGTCCATGACCGTGGCTCGCGGATGCACCACGTGAAGGCGACCGGTGAACCCGCCGGCGCGGATGTTGTCCAGCACGGCACGACCGATCCCTTGACCGTCGCTGCGCACGCCAGCCACCACCACGCTGCGGGGGTAGAGCAACGGATGCAGGGACCGCGCCTCCGCCCGCCGGTCGCGCGCATCAGCCACTGCCTGCACGCCGGCCGTCATTCTCGTGTCCAGTCGCACGTCGGCGACGTCGACGTCCACCTTGCGAGTCAGGGTGAATCCGGCATCCGAAAGTACGTCGAGCATGGCGCGGTTCTCCAGCAGCACCTCCGCGACGAACGTGGCGATGCCGAGTCCACGGGCCGCTGCCGCGAGGTGTTCGAGCAGGAGGCTGCCAATGCCCAGGCCATGGCGGCCGTCCTCGACGAGGAACGACACCTCGGAGGTGTCGGGGCTCATCGGCTCTGCGGTGGCCACCGCCAGGACTCGGCCCTCCTGCTCGAGGACCAGGGTCAGCGGGCGGTCGCGCACGAGGTGGTCGACGTACTGGTGAGCAGCGGCACGACCGACTGCGAAGAAGCGCCGCCGCAGGGACTCGTCGGAGACGCCCTCGTGCAGCTCGTGCAGCTGCACGACGTCGTCGGCCCGCAGTGGGCGGATCAGCGCGATGGTCCCGTCCGAGAGGAGTACGTCGGCCGGGAGGATGTGACTGTCCAAGGTCTTGCCCATCTGTCGGGTGCGTGCCCTCAGGCTCGCGCGCGCCCGCGGTCGCACGGCAGGGTCCACCGGCACCCGGTCAGGGGACCTTCTCCCCTCCATCGCCCCATTCGGGACCTTCGGCGGACGGTCTCGGGCCTTGCGGCCGTATCCCCGCTCCTCGCACTCCGATGCCATGGGGGAGACACCGAGGAGGAGTCATGACTACGCAACTCACCGGGCGGCCCGCGACACCCGCGCCTGCCCAGACCTCACGCCTGAGCCTGCCCCAGTCGACCAGTCTGGTCATGGGCAGCATCATCGGCGTCGGCATCTTCAGCCTTCCGTACGCCATCGCGTCGTACGGCCCCATCAGCCTGGTCGCCATGGCCCTGGCCACCGTCGGGGCCGTGTCCCTGGCATTCATGTTCGCCGTGCTGTCGCGACGCATCCCTGCCGAGGGCGGCCCGTACGCCTACGCACGTGCCGCGTTCGGCAACGGCTTCGGATTCAGCCAGGCGTGGCTCTACTGGATCACGGCGTGGGCCGGCAACGCCGCTATCGTCGTGGGCTGGGTGTTCTACGTGGAGAAGTTCGTCAACAAGGGCGGCAGCACCATGGGTTCGATCGCCATCGCCCTGGTCGGCCTCTGGATCCCGGCGGCCATCAACCTCTCCGGCGTCCGCAACGCGGGTGTGATCCAGCTGTGGACGACAGTCCTGAAGTTCATCCCCCTGGCACTGATGGCCACCGTGGGATTGCTCTTCGTCAGCGCCGGCAACTTCACGCCCTGGAACACCAGCGGCGACACCAACCTGTCCGCGATCGGGGGGGCGATGGCCATCTGCCTCTTCAGCTACCTCGGTGTCGAGACGGCGGCAGTCGCCGCCGGGAAGGTGCGCAACCCGGAGCGCAACGTCGCGAAGTCGACCATCTACGGCACGCTGGCCAGCGCAGTCGTCTACATGCTCTCGCTGATCGCGGTGTTCGGAATCCTGCCGGCCGCCGTCCTGGCCAAGGACAGCAACCAGGCCTCCTACTCGGCCGCGGCCGACTCAATGGCCGGGGGCACCTGGCTCGGGTACATCGTTGCCGCCGCCGTGATCGTCTCCGGTCTCGGCGCCCTGAACGGCTGGACGATGATCTGCGCAGAGATGCCCCTTGCCGCCGCCAAGGACGGCCTCTTCCCCCGCATCTTCGGGTCGCTCTCGGATCGCGGGGTGCCTGCCTTCGGCATCATCGCTTCCACGGCGCTGGCCTCGGTCGCCGTCGTGATCAGCTACCTGGGATCCAGCGGGGCAACCGTGTTCACCACCCTCGTGCTGATGACCGGCATCACCGCCGCCATCCCGTACGCCGCCTCGGCGCTCGCCCAGCTCAAGTGGCGGCTGACCGACCGGAAGCGCGGCCCGACCCCGCACTTCGCTCTCGACATTGGGGTCGCGGTCGTCTCGCTGGTGATGTCACTCGCCTTCGTCTGGTACTCCCGCAACAGCGGCGAGAACTGGTACGTCGTCTGGGGTCCGTTCCTGATGGCCGGAGGAGCCGCACTCCTGGGCATCCCGGTCTACCTCTCCCAGCGTGGGTCGATGACCGAGCCCGCCGCCGTCCCCGAGTACACGTCATGACCTTCCACGTGGACTCCGAGGTCGGCCAGCTGAAGCAGGTCATCGTCCATCGTCCCGGCCTCGAGCTCGACCGGCTCACCCCGGGGAACGTCGACGAGCTGCTCTTCGACGACGTGATGTGGGCCGCTCGGGCGCGAGCGGAGCACGACTCCTTCGTCGAGCAGCTCAGGTCCCAGGGCGTGGAGGTCCACCACTTCGCCGTACTCCTCGCCGAGGCACTGGACCAACCAGGGGCCCGGGAGTTCCTCCAGGACCGCCTGACCACGGCGACGCGGTTCGGCCCCGCACTCGACAAACCCCTCGACGAGCTCGTCGCCTCGACGCCTGCGAGTCTCCTGGCCGAGCGCCTGATCGGCGGGGTGCTCAAGTCCGATGTCGCCGACCAGCTGCACGAGCCGAGCCTGCTGATGGACTACCTGCGGGACGACGACTTCCTGCTGCGTCCGCTGCCGAACCACCTGTTCCAGCGCGACAACGCAGCCTGGGTCTACGGCGGTCTGTCCATCAACCCGATGGCCAAGCCGGCCCGCAAACGCGAGACCATCAACTCGCGGGTCGTCTACAACTTCCACCCGATGTTCCGCGACGCCGGCTTCCCGTTCCTCTACGGCAACGACTCGATCCCCCACGACCCGGCGACCGTCGAGGGTGGTGACGTCACTGTGATCGGCAACCGCGCAGTGATGATCGGCATGGGCGAACGTTCGACGCCGCAAGGCGTGGAAACCCTGTCCCGCGAATTGTTCGCAAGCGGGGATGTCGATCGAGTGATCGCAGTCGAGCTGCCGCGCGAGCGTGCCTTCATGCACCTCGACACGGCCATGACGATGGTCGACCGCGACGCCTTCAGCGTCTATCCCTACCTACCCGAAGAGCTTCGGTCCTTCACGCTCACCTCGAAGGGCACCGGAGGGGACTTCACGATCGACGAGAACCATGAGCTCTTCGCCGCCGTAGCCGCGGCGCTCGAGCTGGACTCGGTCCGCGTGCTGCGCACCCCCATCGACAAGATGGGTGCCCAGCGTGAGCAGTGGGACGACGGCAACAACTTCCTGGCCGTCGCGCCCGGAGTGATCCTCGGGTACGAACGCAACACCACCACCAACCGGTATCTCACCGACGAAGGCATCGAGATCATCCCGGTGGTGGGCTCCGAACTGGGGCGCGGACGCGGGGGGCCGCGCTGCATGACATGTCCAATCGAGCGAGAGGCTGTGGCCTGAGATGAAGACCGACCTGAACGGCAGGAGCTTCCTCAAGGAGCTCGACTTCACCCCGGAGGAGTGGCTGTCGCTGCTCGACCTCTCGCGGGACCTCAAGCTGGAGTGGGCCAGCGGACCGCAGCGCCAGCAGCTGGCCGCCGCCAACATCGCCGTCATCTTCGAGAAGGCATCGACGCGGACCCGTTGCGCGTTCGAGGTGGCGGCGCACCACCAGGGTGCGCATGTCACCTACCTCGACCCCTCCGGATCCCACATGGGCCACAAGGAGTCGGTCAAGGACACGGCCAGGGTCCTGGGTCGCATGTACGACGCGATCGAGTACCGCGGCTTCTCGCAGGCGGCCGTCGAGGTCCTCGCCGCCAACGCAGGTGTGCCCGTGTGGAACGGGCTGACCAACGAATGGCACCCCACCCAGTCACTCTGCGACATGCTCACGATGCGCGAGCACACCACCAAGCCCGACCAGGACATCGCCTTCGCCTACCTCGGCGACGCCCACAACAACGTCGGTAACTCGCTGCTGATCGCCGGCGCAATGATGGGGATGGACGTGCGCATGGTCGGACCGGTCAGCCTGCGCAACCCACCCGACGTCATCGAGGCGGCAATGGAGATCGCCAGGACGACTGGTGCGCGCATCACGCACACCGACGATCCCGGTTACGGCGTCGACGGCGCCGACTTCGTCTACACCGACGTATGGGTCTCGATGGGTGAGTCCGAGGAAGTGTGGAACAAGCGCATTGACGAGCTCCTGCCGTACCAGGTGAGCCGCGCGCTCCTCGACAAGACCGGCAACGCCCAGGTGAAGTTCATGCACTGCCTGCCTGCCTTCCACAACCGGGAGACCGAGGTCGGCGAGGAGCTGTTCCGGAAGACCGGTCTGGCGGAGCTCGAGGTGACCGATGAAGTCTTCGAGTCCGAGAACTCCATCGTCTTCGATCAGGCCGAGAACCGGATGCACACGATCAAGGCCGTCATGGTCGCCACCCTCGGAGCCTGACCGTGCGCGTCGTCATCGCCCTGGGTGGCAATGCCCTGCTCCCCCGGGGCCAGCGTCCCGACTCGGCGCCCCAGGTCGACCAGGTGGCTCATGTGGCCGGCCCGGTGGCCGACATCGCACGCGCCCACGAAGTCCTCCTCGTGCACGGCAACGGGCCCCAGGTCGGCCTGCTCGCGCTCGAGAGCGCAGCGGACCGCTCGTTGACCCGCCCGTACCCTCTGGCTGACCTCGTGGCCGAGACCC
Source organism: uncultured Actinomycetota bacterium (assembly GCA_963742785.1). Taxonomy (GTDB): domain Bacteria; phylum Actinomycetota; class Actinomycetes; order Propionibacteriales; family Nocardioidaceae; genus Marmoricola. Next base: position 1,577,004 of record CAVUNI010000004.1, on the reverse strand, counting down.
AGGGCCTGATCGGCTACTGGCTCCAGCAGGCCATCGGACGGACCTTGGTCGACCCGGTGGTGACGCTGGTGACCCAGACGGTTGTCAGTGCAGACGACCCAGCATTCGCCGAACCCACGAAGTTCGTGGGCTCGACCTACCCCGAGACCGAGGCGAAGGAGCTCGCCCGGGAACACGGCTGGATCTTCAAGCGCGATGGCGACACCTGGCGTCGCGTCGTCGCGTCTCCCGCGCCGCAACGAATCCTCGAGGCCGGCACGGCCGCCCTGTTGCTTCAGCGCGGCATCACAGTGGTGCTTGCCGGAGGTGGCGGTATCCCCGTGGTCGAGGAGGGAGATGGGCTCACGGGCGTCGACGCCGTCGTCGACAAGGATCTCGCTGCCGCCCTCATCGCCAAGGAGCTGGGCGCCGACCTGTTCCTGGTCCTGACCGACGTGCGCAGCGTGATGGCGGACTTCGGCACCCATGCGCAGCGCTCGATCGGAGACATCTACGTCGATGACCTTTCCCTGCTGGGGTTCCCTGCCGGTTCGATGGGTCCGAAGGTGAAAGCTGTCTGCGACTTCGTCGGGGCCACGGGTGCCCGTGCCGCGATCGGCGCGCTCGAGGACCTGCAGGCCGTCTTCGAGGGCACGGCTGGCACACAGGTGCGCCGGGCCGGAAGCACCAGGCGACCGGACCAGGTCGTCCGAGCTGGGACCCCCGCGGCCTGACTCGACACGTGACGAGGTCATGCGACGGGCGTTGGTGAGGCCGCGGCCACCACGAGGCCGGCGTTCCAGCCAGGCGCCCTGGCACCCGATGGTGGCGCGATCGACTCGGCGTCGTGACCACTGCTGGCCAGCAACCAGGAGACGAGCGAGTTCGAGTTCCACATCTCCCCCGTGCCCAGCTCGTCGAGACCCCACGTGTGGGTCGGGAAGTCCGCGACCGCCTGCAGGAGTCGAGCGGTTCGGACCCGGTCGGTGACCACCTCACGCGGGCTGTCGACGGCGTACGCCTGATCCGGGACAAGGCCGTCGCGCCAGCACCGAACCTCGTAGCGGAACAGCCGGAACCGCCCCAGCCACGGGAGTCCGACCGCTCCCACACCGACCACGCCGCGATCGGGCTCTCTGTTGGACCAGACGGGTGCCATCTCGATCACGAACTCCGCGCCGTCGAGTACGACTCGCAGCGCGGAGTGGTACAGCGCCTGGGGCGACCGACTGTCATGACGGGCGGAGAGCGCCTCGTAGACGCGGCCGCTGAGACGCACCAAGCCAGTGTGCTCACCGGCCCCCAGCGGCAGCCAGAAGAGCTGGACGCTAGTCATCGGCGCGACCATGCGTCATGGCGTTGCATCGGGATCTCCGGTCAGAGCTGCCGGCGTACCGGCATCTCGTTGTCGTGCGTCCAGCCGTTGCCGAGACGGCGACCCGTGAGCTCGGTCCACGGCAGTTGGACGTAGAGCGGCCGGCTTCCACCGGCCCAGGGGTGCGGGTCCCAGGTGCGCTTGATCCGGGCCAGCTCGTCCTCGTCCACGACGCGTTGCCCGCGGCCGACCGCCAAGACGCTCCAGCCGCGCTGCTCCCCGTAGTCCACGTAGTCGACCTCGAAGGCCATCTTGGACTTCCAGTCGTGGGTCGCGACCACGCCGTATGCGGAGGTGCGAAACACGACCGACTCGCCGACGACGCTGTAGTTGACCGGCAGGATCCGAGGGCCGTCGTCCGTGCACACGGCGACGCGACCGAACACGCCGCCCGCGAGCAGTCCTCGGCACTTTGCGTACTCGAGTTCTTCGACGTTGTTCATGGTGGCCTCCCAAGTCTGTCGTTTGTCTCAGGGTGCTTCGTCGTGCGCGGCGTCAGTAGGGCCGTTGGTCACATGACCGATGGCCCATCTCCCCTACGGGCCCGCCCGGACGTCGCCGTACGTTCGACCACATGAACGCACTGGTGGTCTTCGAGTCGATGTGGGGCAACACCCGAGCCGTGGCCGAGGCCGTGGCCTGTGGTCTCGGCCACGCAACCATGGTCGTCAACGTCGACCAGGCACCCGCGAGGTTGCCGGCCAACATCGACCTACTCGTGGTGGGGGGCCCGACGCACGCCTTCTCCATGAGCCGGACCACGACGCGTCATGACGCGATCGAGCGCGGCGCCACGGAAGGGCGTGAGACGCAAGGAATTCGCGAATGGCTCGAGGCACTGCCCGAGTCCGACCCCGACGTCGCCACGTTCGACACTCGGGTCGCCAAGGTCAAGAAGCTCCCCGGTTCGGCAGCCAAGGCGGCAGGCAAGCAGGTACGACGTGGCCATCTCGGTCGGATCGTCGGATCCGAGAGCTTCTACGTCGATGACACGCAGGGTCCGCTGCTGCCAGGTGAGCTCGAACGAGCTCACGCATGGGGAGCACAGCTCGCCGCTCTGTCGACGGGTGCGCAACGGATCGCTCGCTGAGCCGCTTCCCACCGCCCATCTGTCCGTTCGGACGCCGCTTCGATCTCGGTGGTTGAGGAGTGAGCGTCAGCGAGCGTCTCGAAACCACTTGATCAGGTGGTTTCGAGACGGGCCTTGGCGGCCCTCCTCAACTACCGAGACGGAACACCGTGGCTTCATCGAACAAGAACCTGTTCTATTCTCTCCGGATGCGGCTGCTCCTCCACCTCGGCGACACCTCGACCGCGATCGAGGTGTCCCGGACCGACGACGACCTGGTGCTGGATCGCCCGAGTGTGCTCGCGGCGACCGGTTGGGAGGTGCAGGATTACGGGTTGTGCCGCGGTGACGTTTGCCGCCCAGCCTCGCTCGGGGAGCGATTGACCCTGGCCGAGCTCGCCAGCGCTCTCGGCCGGCCGCTCGCCGTCGAGGTCGACGGTGATGACTCGGTGGCGGTCCTCGGCGAGCCGGGCGGTACGACGGTGCGCCGTGGCGACCTCGCTCCCGAGCTCAGCCTTGCCGATGCCGATGGCAGCACCGTCGACCTGACTCGTCGCGGGCGTCGGACCGTGGTCGTCGCGTGGTCGACCTGGTGCGGCTGCCGCTACGAGCTGCCGGCCTGGCACGCACTGGCCGAGGAGCTCGAACCCCTGGGTCTCGACCTGGTGGCCGTGGCCCTGGACGACGACGAGGAGCGGGTGCGCCACTGGACCGGCAAGGCCAGCCTCCCCCCGGTCCTCGACCCGGACCATCACCTCTCCGACGTCTTCGGGATCGTCAACGTGCCCTCGACGGTGTGGCTCGACGAGGAGGGTCGGGTGGCGAAGGCGCCGACGATCGCACCTGGCGACGACACGTTCAAGGACTTCACCGAGGTCGACTCCGAGCGGCACCACGAGGCACTGCGGACGTGGGTCCGCGAGGGCGTCGTACCGGACGCGGGCGCCGACACCGAGCCCGACGACGACGTACGCCGAGCCCGCGCCGAGCGTCGCCTCGCTGCCTGGTTGCACCGCGACGGTCGCGACGAGGCAGCCCGGCGGCACTTCGACGCGGCGGTTGAGCTGGCGCCACTCGACTTCAGCATCCGGCGCTCGTCGATGCGCAACCGGGGCGAGGACCCGTTCGGCGAGGAGTTCTTCGAGCTCTGGGAACAGTGGTCGGCCGCGGGAAGGCCGGGCTACCAGCCGACCTGACCAGCCACCCGAGGCTTACCTTCTCGCCGTGCGCGTGCGAGGCTCCGACCATGGCCTTCAGCGTCGAGTTCAGTTCCGGAGAGACGACCGAGTTCGACGACCGGGCGCGGTACTCGCTCGACGGCAGCGGCGCGCTGCACATCACCACGCCCGACGAGCGGACGATCTACTCCCCGCACTCGTGGGTCAAGCTCGTCGAGGCGCACGACCCTCGCCAGCCCAGCACGAGGTTCGTCTGACCCATGCCGTCGCTCCCCAGCCGCAAGCGCCTGTTCGTCGACGCCCTGAAGCTGCACCAGGCGATCTACGAGCACACCCACGGCCTGATCGGCCACCGCATCCTGCTCGGCATGCCCGCACTGATGCTGCGCACCACCGGCCGGAAGTCCGGCCAGACGCGCACCAATGCCCTCGTCTACGGCAAGGACGGCGACCGGCTCCTCGTGTGCGCCTCCAACGGAGGCCATCGCAGGCCGCCTGCCTGGCTGCTCAACCTGGAGGCGAACTCCGACGTCGAGGTCCAGGTGGGTGTACGCCGCTGGCCCGCAACCGCGATCGCGGTGCGGCCCGACGACTCCGACTACGAGCGGTTGTTCGCGATCTGCAACAAGGCCAACCGCGGCCAGTTCGCGGCGTACCGGAAGATGACCGACCGCGACCTGGCCGTTGTCGTACTCGCGCACCAGTGAGGCACACCCGAGCCGGTATCGACCACCACCCCCGCCTCGTTGCGGGGGCGGGGTCGATGGACGCACAGTGGTTGCACCCACCAACGAAAGAGGGGGACCATGCCTGAGTTCATGGACGTGCACACACAGATGGCAGGCGTCACTGCGGAAGCCTTGCTCGAGGCCCACAACGCCGACCTGGCCATCCAGGACGACGAGAGCGTGAACTTCAAGCACGCGTGGGCCGACCCCGAGTCGGGCATGGTCTTCTGCCTGTCCGAGGCGCCGGACGCAGACGCGGTGCAACGCATTCACAAACGCGCCGGACACCCCTACGACAACATCTATCCGGTCCCCGTCCAGGCCTAGGACAGCTAGCGCGCCAGCACCACCAGCGAGCCGAGTGCGACCAGCCAGCTGACGAAGCTGCCGACGAGGAAGTACTCGGTCACGCGATGCACGTCCCACACCCGCGCGTCCGCCTGGTCCGGCTTGGCCTGCAGTTCCGGCCAGCGCAACAGGCCCTTGGCGGCGATCACGATGCTCGCGGCGGTCAGGTGGCCGGACAGCCCGAGGCCGACGATGAGCACCCGCTCCATCGGCCCGAGCAGACGGCCGCCCTTGAGCGGCGGCTCGTCCGGAGCCAGGGGGTAACGCGTCGGGTTGGTCGTGCCCGTGGCGGAGAGCACCAGGCGGACCACGACGTTGCCGGTGCTCAGCAGCACCAGGAAGACCCCGGCCAGCAGCAGGGCCCGGTCGGGCGACACGCTCTGGAGCGCCGGCACCTGCGTCGACTCGAGCCACTCGCCCAACAGCCCGCCGGCCGGGCCGGCCCAGGCCGTGCAGAGCACCCCGAGGACGAGACTCGCACCCAGGACGAGAAGAGGCACCCAGGCGCGGTCACCGCCGAACGCACGGGTCACCGTCTGCCCCCACAGCACCACCAGCCCGGCGATGACCGCGAGCGCCAGGAGGTCGGGCCAGTCGGTCAGGCCGGCGAACAGCCCGGCCCACACGGCGACGGCCGCGCCCGTGATCTCGTTGACGAGTGGCACCGGACGGATCGAGTGGGCGAGGTCGGCCATGGCCACGCCGATCAGCAGCACTGCGATCCAGCTCATTGCACACCCCTGAGTAGTTCGTCGGCCGCGAGGATCACGACCAGCCCGTCGTTGCGCATCCGCTGCGACACCGCCGAGGCCGAGATGCCCTCGTCGTCGGCGAGCTGTGCCTGGGTGTGCCCGTCGACGGTGCCACGGAGCAGTCGCAACGACCTCTCCGAGACCGAGCCAATCATCTGGTCCCGACACATCAGCGCAGCGTTGACCGGAGCGGGGTCGGGTCCTTCGGTTTCCTCGGCCCGGCGGTACGCCGTGCGCTGCAGCCGGGTGCCGGCCTTCGCCGCGTCGGTCTTGACGGCCTCGATGGCCGCCCTCGCCGCCCACCATCCCGGTCCGTCCTCGACCCGGGGCTCGTCTGCCAGCACGGCTACCGCCCCCCACCCCAGCCCGTGGCGCAACTGTGCCGGGGCGAGGTGCAGCCGCAGCCACAGCGAGGCATGGAGAGCCTCCCCCAGCGTCGCGAAGCAGCCCTGGAACTCGTCGCCCACCGTGATCCTCAGGGGTACGACGGGCCGCAGGTGGGTGTTGGCCCGCTCGAGCACGCCGGTGAGCTGACCGTGCAGTCCGGAACGGTCGGCCGCGTTCCGGGAGCGGACGACATCGCCGATCAGCGTCGCCAGCGAAGTTCTATGCTTCAGCTCAGCCATATGAAGATCATAACTTATTTCAGAGCAGATGAAGGTCTCTGCTTCAGGACCAGAAGATCCGGTCCACGATCCCCCGGGCCCGCCGGGCCGTCCGCAGGTAGTCGTTCACCATCTCGTCCACGTGCCCGGGCTCGTACTGCAGGATGGCCGCGACCGCGGCCCGCTCACGGGCATCACGAGGCAGCTGGTCGGACGGCTTCCCCCGCACCTGGACGGTCGCGTTGCGCGCCCGGCTGGCGAACCGCCATGCCTCTGCCAGCCCGTGGGCGTCGCTCAGGTCGAGCAGCCCGTGCTCGACAGCGACCTGCAGCGCCTCGAGCGTCTTGGTGGTGCGCATCTCGTGAATCTCGCCGGCGTGCCGCATCTGCAGCAGCTGCACGGTCCACTCGACGTCGGACAGGCCGCCGCGCCCCAGCTTGAAGTTCATGGCGGGGTCCGCGCCGCGGGGCAGGCGCTCGGAATCCACGCGGGCCTTGATGCGGCGTACCTCCACGACGTCGTCGTTGCGTAGCCCGGCCTCGGGGAATCGCAGCGGGTCGATCAGCTCGAGGAACCGCTCGCACAGGTCGGGGTCGCCGACGATGGGCGCGGCGCGAAGAAGGGCCTGGGCCTCCCAGACGGCCGACCACTTGTCGTAGTAGGCGGCGTATGCGTCCAGCGTGCGCACGAGCGGTCCCTGCCGACCCTCAGGCCGGAGGGAGGTGTCGACATCGAGAGAGGGGTCGCGCGACTGGGCAGACAACAGCTGGCGTACATCGTTGGCCACGGCCTGGGCCATCTTCGCGGCGAGCGCGGTGTCCGCGTCGGGAAGGGGGTCGTGCACGAACATCACGTCGGCGTCGCTGCCGTAACCGAGCTCGTAGCCGCCGTAGCGTCCCATCGCCACGATCGCCATCCGCGTCGGCATCGACTCGCCTTGCGCCTTCTCCACGGATCGGATGACCGCAGCGAGAGTCGACTCCAGGGTCGCGCTGGTGAGGTCGGTGAGCGCGTAGCCGACCTCGGCGACTCCGAACGGCACGCACAGGTCCGCGACGCTGATCCGGAGCAGCTCGCGGCGACGAACGCCACGGATCGCGGCCACGGCTTCCTCGGCGTCGTCGCGCCGCTCCGCGGCCGAGTTCATCTCGCTCTGCACGGCGTCGCGGGTCAGCGGCTCCAGCCGTTCCTCCTCGCCGAGGAGGGACACACCCTGCGGTTCGCGCTCGAGCAGGTCGGTGGCGTAGCGGCTGGTCGCGAGCACCTGCGCCATCCGTTGCGCGGCCTCGCCCTCGTCGCGCAGCAACCGGAGGTACCACGGCGTCGAGCCGAGTGCCTCGGAGATCCGGCGGAAGCCGAACAGGCCCGCGTCTGGATCGGGGGCGTCGGCGAACCACTGGAGCATCACGGGCAGCAAGGTGCGCTGGATCTGCGCGGTGCGCGTGACGCCGGCGGTGAGCGCCTCGAGGTGACGCAGGGCTGCCTTCGGGTCCTCGTAACCGAGGGCGGCGAGCCGTTGCTTGGCTGCCTCCGGGCTCAGGCGCGCCTCGTCGCCGCTGATTCGAGCCACTGCAGAGAGCAGCGGACGGTAGAACAGCTTCTCGTGCAGCCGGCGCACCTCACGCTGGTGGAAGTGCCACTGCTTGTCGAGCTCGCGCACTGGTTCCTTGCTGTAGCCGAGCGAACGCCCGAGCCGGCGCAGCGACGCCTCGTCCTCGGGCATCACGTGCGTGCGGCGCAGCTGGTGGAGCTGGATGCGATGCTCCAGCGTGCGCAGGAACGCATAGGCGTCATGCAGCGCCCGCCCGTCCTCGCGACCCACGTAGCCGCCCTCGGTCAGCCGGGCCAGGGCGCTCAGCGTCGTGGGCGACCGGAGCTTCTCGTCGGAACGGCCGTGCACCATCTGCAGCAGCTGTACGGCGAACTCGACGTCGCGCAGTCCGCCGGAGCCGAGCTTGAGCTGTCGTTCGGCATGGCTGGCCGGGATGTGGTCGAGCACCCGCCGCCGCATCGACTGGACTTCCTCGACGAAGCCGTCGCGCTCGGCCGCCGACCAGACCAGGGGTCCGATGACCTCGGCGTACTCCCGGCCGAGGTCGCGGTCGCCGGCAACCGGCCGTGCCTTGAGCAGCGCCTGGAACTCCCAGGTCTTCGCCCAGCGCTCGTAGTACCCGCGATGACTGCCCAGGGTGCGCACCAACGGACCTGACTTGCCCTCGGGGCGCAGGTTGGCGTCGACCGGCCAGATCGTGCCCTCCCGGGTGTTCTCGGAGCAGACCTGCATCAGGGTCGAGGCGAGCTGGGTCGCGACCCGAAGTGCCGGCTGCTCGTCGTGCCCCTGCGCGGGTTCGGCCACGAAGATCACGTCGACGTCGCTGACGTAGTTGAGCTCGTGACCACCGCACTTGCCCATGGCGATGACCGCGAGGCGGCATGAGGAAGCTTCCTCGAGCCCGACCTTGGCGCGGGCCACGGCGAGGGCGGCGTCCAGGGTGCCGGCGGCGAGGTCCGCCAGCTCGGCCGCAGCGTCGTCGACCCCCAGGTGGTGGGTGAGGTCGCGGGCCGCGAGACGCAGCAGGAGCCGGCGGTACTCCACGCGCAGCGCGTCCGCCGCCTCGCGCTGTGAAAGGGTGGCCACCGGATGCGCATCGTCGGGGTCGGCGCCCACGGAACGGATCAGCGATGCGCGCAGGGCGAACGCCGGAGGACGGGTCGAGCCGAGAGTGGGGTCGCACAGCTCGTGCCAGTGGTCCGGGTGACGACGCAGGTGGTCTGCGAGCGCCTGGCTCGCGCCGAGCACCGAGAGCAGCCGCATCGACGTGCCCTCGTCGTCGGCCACTTCCTGCAGGAGCCTCTCCCGGTCGTCGACCGCGTCGGCGAGTGCGATCAGCGCGGCCAGCGCCTGGTCGGGATCAGCGCTGCGGCCGATCAGCGGGACGATCGGTGCCGCGACCTCACCAAGACCCTGGAGCAGGGAGTGGGCACGATCCGGGTCGAGGAAGCCCAGCCGCACCAGCGCGCCCTGGGTGATGTCCCCTCGTGATGCCACTCCCGGAATCTATCGTCACGGCTGCGCGCCGCGACCACACCCGCATCGGACGCTCAGGCAGACGCACCGTGGATGGTGAGGACGCGGTGCAGGCCGGCGAGGCGCACGATGCGGAGCACTCGCGGCTCGCTGCAGACGAGCTCGAGGCTTCGTCCGGCGGCAACCTGGGCCTTGTGCGCGCCGACCAGCACGCCGAGGCCGGTCGAGTCCATGAAGGTCACGTCGTCGAGGTGCACGACGACCCGCTCCTCCTCCTGCCTCAGGACCTCGTCGAGCCGGTCCCGCAGCTGTGGGGCGGTGTGGACGTCGATCTCACCGTGGACGGTGACACTGACCCCGGACTCGCACAGGCGGATGTCGGTCTCGAGGGCGGTGGGGAGCGCGAAGGCGCCCGAGAGTGTGCGCTTGGTTGCCATGCGCCAACGCTGCCGTCGGAGCGGGAGCACCGACATCCGTACAGATACTCAGGTCGGGGGCTCGAGTACTCAGGACTCGGTGGTTGAGGAGCGAGCGTCTCGCGACCACCTGATCCAGTGGTTTCGACAAGCTCAACCAGCGGTGGCCGCGGCCGTCGTACCACTCAATCCAAGGTGGTTGAGGAGCGAGCGCCAGCGAGCGTCTCGAAACCACCTCATCCAGTGGTCTCGACAAGCTCAACCAGCGGTGGCCGCGGCCGTCGTAGCACTCAATCCAAGGTGGTTGAGGAGCGAGCGCCAGCGAGCGTCTCGAAACCACCTGATCCAGTGGTCTCGACAAGCTCAACCAGCGGCGGCCGCGGCCGTCGTAGCACTCAATCCACGGTGGTTGAGGAGCGAGCGCCAGCGAGCGTCTCGAAACCACCTGATCCAGTGGTCTCGACAAGCTCAACCAGCGGCGGCCGCGGCCGTCGTAGCACTCAATCCACGGTGGTTGAGGAGCGAGCGCCAGCGAGCGTCTCGAAACCACCTGATCCAGTGGTCTCGACAAGCTCAACCAGCGGCGGCCGCGGCCGTCGTAGCACTCAATCCAAGGTGGTTGAGGAGCGAGCGCCAGCGAGCGTCTCGAAACCACCTGATCCAGTGGTCTCGACAAGCTCAACCAGCGGCGGCCGCGGCCGTCGTACGCACTCACGGTGAGTGGTCTCGGTGGGCGTCAGATGACGGGCAGCATCCGGTCGCGCTCGAAGGCGGTGACCTGCCCGCGGTACTCCTCCCACTCCGCACGCTTGTTGCGGAGGAAGAACTCGTAGACGTGCTCGCCGAGGGTCTCGGCGAGCAGCTCGGAGTCCTCGGCGATCTTGATCGCGTCGTGGAGGTTCTTCGGCAGCTGCTCGAGGCCGAGGGCCTTGCGCTCGCGGTCGTTGAGCGACCAGACGTTGTCCTCGGCCTCGCGCGGGAGCTCGTACTCCTCCTCGAGCCCCTTCATCCCGGCCGCCAGCACCACGGCGTACGCGAGGTAGGGGTTGCAGGCCGCGTCTATCGTGCGCAGCTCGATGCGGGTCGACTGGCCCTTGTTGGGCTTGTACATCGGCACCCGCACCATCGCGGAGCGGTTGTTGTGGCCCCACGAGATGTACGACGGAGCCTCGCCACCACCGATCAGCCGCTTGTAGGAGTTGACCCACTGGTTGGTGATGCAGGTGATCTCGCTGGCGTGGTGCAGGATGCCGGCGATGAAGTTCCGGCCGGTCTTGGAGAGCTGGTACTCCGCGCCGGCCTCGAAGAAGGCATTGGTGTCACCCTCGAAGAGCGACACGTGGGTGTGCATGCCGGAGCCCGGGTGGGTCGTGAACGGCTTGGGCATGAAGCTGGCCCAGATGCCCTGGCTCAGCGCAACCTCACGGACAACGGTGCGGAAGGTCATGATGTTGTCGGCCGTCGACAGCGCGTCGGCGTAGCGCAGGTCGATCTCCTGCTGGCCCGGCCCACCCTCGTGATGGCTGAACTCCACCGAGATGCCCATCGACTCGAGCATGTTGATCGCCTCGCGGCGGAAGTCCGAACCTCGCGACTGCGCGGTGTGGTCGAAGTAGCCGCTGCGGTCGACCGGGATCGGGTCCTCGCCGACGCCCGGCCGCCCCTGGAAGAGGTAGAACTCGATCTCGGGGTGGGTGTAGAAGGTGAATCCCTTGTCGGCCGCCGTCTGGAGCGTCCGCTTGAGCACGAACCGCGGGTCGGCGTACGACGGTGACCCGTCGGGCATCATGATGTCGCAGAACATCCGCGCGGTGGACGGGCCTTCCCCGCGCCACGGCAGCAGCTGGAAGGTCCCCGGATCCGGGTGCGCGAGCATGTCCGCCTCGGTGACGCGGGCGAACCCCTCGATCGCCGAGCCGTCGAATCCGATGCCCTCGTTGAACGCGTTCTCCAGCTCGGCGGGAGCGACCGACACCGACTTGAGGTAGCCCAGGACGTCGGTGAACCACAGCCGCACGAACCGCACGTCGCGCTCCTCGAGAGCGCGGAGAACGAAGTCTTCCTGCTTACCCATGGGGTTGACGCTAGCGGAGAGCCGTGAGGCCTTGCGCGAGCGGTCGCCAACCGGTCTCGAGCCCCTGACGGGCCGCCCCGATCTCGGCCAGCACGTCCTCGAGCACGCCTTCGGCATACCGGTCAGGGTCCTCCTCGGCCCATGCGCGCAGGATCGGCTCGTCGACCTCTGGGTGCAGCTGCACGCCCCACACGGTCGGCGCGAAGCGCGCGACCTGGAGCTCGCCTTCCGGTGCCCGCGCGAGCTCGACGGTGCCCTCCGGAGCGCGGACCACGATGTCGTCGTTCCAGTGGATGCCGTGGCCGGTGCCGACCAGTCCGCGCATCAGGTCATCCTGACGGGCCGTGTCGGTCCAGCCCATCGGCAGCAGGCCGAGCTGCTGCCCTCGAGGGTTGCGGGCCACCTCGCCTCCCAGCGCGACGGCGATCAGCTGGTGGCCGAGGCAGATGCCCAGGGTCGGCGCACGACGTGCAACCGCGTCGCGGACCAGCTGCCTGGTCGGCGGCAACCAAGGGTGCTCGACATCGTCCTCGGCGCCCATGGACCCGCCCAGGACGAGGAAGGCGCTGTGCCCGGACAGGTCGTCGGGGAGGGGGTCGCCGGCGTACGGGCGTCGTACGTCGAGCTCGCACCCCTCCCCGATCAGCCACTCACCCACCAGCGCCGGAGGGCAGTCGTCCTGGTGCTGGACGACGAGGAGTGGGCTCGCCATGGCGCGAGCCTACGGCGCCACCGACTCCAGCAGCTCCGCCTGGACGCGGGCGTGCTCCTGGACCTTCTCCCGGTCCGGCAGGAACACCGTGGACGCAGCGCAGAGCAGGAACCCACTGATCACCCACCACCCGGCCTGGACCTCCGCGGCTCGCAGCGATGCAGCCGTGAACTGGTCCACGAGGTCGAAGAACACCGACCCGATGACCGCGATCCCCAGGGCTGCGCCGACCTGCTGGAAGGTGCCGTAGGTGCCGGACGCAGCGCCCGCGTCGGACTCCTTGACGGTGGCCAGGGCGATGTCCACGAGCGGCACGACGAGAAGGCCCAGCCCGACCCCGGCGACGGCCATCGGAGCGGCCATGCTCCACTTCGTCAGGGCGTCGCCCTTGTCCTGCACGATGCTCATCGCCCACCACACGCCGGCTGCCTGCATCAGGGCACCCGCCAGGCAGACCGTCTTGCCGATCTTGAGCCCGAGCGGCACCGAGACACCGGTGCCCACGAAGGCGCCCACGCTGAACGGCAGCAGCATCAGGCCGGCGTCGAAGGCGCTGAATCCCAGACCAGCCTGCACGTAGACGATGGTCGCCAGCGAGAAACCGGCCAGCGAACCCTGGAAGACCGCCTGCGTCACCAGCCCGGCGCTGAAGCCCCGGTTGGCGAAGAGGTGCATCGGCAGCAGGGCCGAGCCCGTACGCCGCTCGGTGGCTCGCTGGTTGACCACGAAGGCCGCCACCGCGACTGCCGACCCGGCGAGCATCGCCCAGGTCCACGTGGGCCAGCCTCGGGACTGCCCCTGGATCAGAGGAAAGACGAGCAGCAGCATCCCGAGCGTGGCGAGCAGAACGCCGGGGATGTCGATGCGTTGCGCGCGCGCTGACCTGGTGTTCGGCACGAACTTCAGGGCCAGCGCGAACAGCACCACGCCCACCGGCACATTGATCAGGAAGATGCTGCGCCACCCGATCCCGAAGGCGTCGTGTGTGACCAGCCAGCCACCGAGGACGGGCCCGATGACCGCCGCCGTACCGCTGACGGCACCGACGATGCCGAGCACGGCCGCTCGCTCGCGCGGCGCGTAGAGCACCTGGATGGTCGAGAGCATCTGCGGCACCATCATGGCCGCGAAGGCACCCTGCACCACGCGGATCAGCAGCAACGCCTCGCCGCTGCCCGCGAGACATGCGGCCAGCGATGCGGCGGTGAACCCGGCCACGCCGACCAGGAACATGGTGCGGCGTCCGAGGTTGTCGCCGAGGCGACCACCGGTGATGAGCAGCACCGCGAACGCCAGCGTGTACCCGCTGAGCACCCATTCCAGGTGGGCCGACGTGGCGTGCAGGTCGGTACGGATGGATGGCAGGGCGACGTTGACGATCGTGACGTCGACCAGGTCCATGAACGCGGCGACGATCAGGATGCCCGTCGCCAGGCCCCGTCGGGAGGTTGCGTCCTCCTCCACGAGGGCAGGTGTGGTTGCCATGTGTGGCTCCTTCGATCAGGAGCCGCTCGTCGTACCCTGTGACTGTGAGCCGGGGTCGCGAGCGACTCGGGTTTCCGGTCCCCGGTCGATGGCAGTCGGCCGGGGACCACTTTCATCTGTGCGATGTCTGTGGGATGCGTCTGGGTGATTACGGGAGGGTCAGGGCTCCCAGTCCATGACCCCGGGGAACTCCTCGGCCAGCTTGCGCTGGACCTCCTCGCCGTCGTGCCCGCTCTCGCGGAGCTCGTGGAGCCGGCGCCACATCATGATCCCGCCGAGGCTGTTGGACGAGATCTTCTCGACCAGACCCCGCACGAACTCGGTCTCGGCCGCGCGCATGTGCTGGGCGTAGTCGCCCTCGACGGTGAAGATCTCGGGAAAGTCGTCGGGCAGCATCTTGCTGATTCCGGCGTGCTGCGCACTCTGCTTGGTGAGGGTCTCGAGCCGGTGGCGGAGCTGGTCCTCGACGACGTCCGGGTCGAGGGCACCCATCAGGGACAGGGCCGCCTCGAGGTCGGTGAACTGCGACGTCGGCTCGCGCAGCATCTCGCCGAGCCAGTCGTGCATCGCCTGCTCGCCTGACTCGGTGAGCTCGTAGGTGGTGCGCTCGGGACGGTTGCCCTCGCGACGGGTTCCTGCTGCGTGCACGAGGTTCTTCTTGGCGAGCGACTCCACCACGGCGTAGAGCGACCCGTAGTTGAGCTTGATGCTCGCTTCCTTGCTGCGGTGCCGCAGGGTGCGTGACATCTCGTAGGGATGCATCGGCTTCTCGTAGAGCAGGGTCAGCACAGCCAGGGCGAGTGCGTTCGCCGGTCGCTTCATGGTGGTCCCTCCTTGCCCTGACTCCGATTACTCTAGATCAAGTAATCGAGGTAAAGCAAGCAGCACTCACGGAGCCGGCGCCAGGATCCAGAGCACCTCACAGTCGGCGTCTCCCGGGTTGCGCCAGGTGTGCGGCGAGCTTCCTGAGAAGGTCATCGCGTCGCCCGGGCCAAGCGTCTCCGAGCCACCCTCGACGACGACCTCCACGCTGCCGGACAGCACGAAGGCGCACTCGGCGTCGCACGCCAGCACGTAGAGCTCTTCGCCCCCCGTGCCGCCGGGTTCGATGACGGAGTGGATCACCTCGAGCGCGCTCTGGGTGCCAGGGGTGACAAGTCGCTCGACAGCTCCCTCGCCGCCGAAGTTGATCCGCCTTCCTTCCCCGGCCCTGATGACGGCGGTCTGGGGTGGGTCGAACAGCTCACCGACGCGCAGCCCCAGCACCTCGCACACGGCGACGAGCGAGGCCACGGACGGGGACACGTCGTCGCGCTCGAGCCGGCTCACGAAGCCCTTGGTCAGGCCGGCGGACTGTGCCACCTGGTCGAGAGTGAGGCCGCGCAGCTTGCGGGCGTTGCGCAGCTTGGCGCCGATCAGGACCGCTGGTCGATCGGGATTGTGGACGGCCAGGTGCGTCCTCCTGCCGCTCATGACCCCAGTTCTATCGCAACGGCGCGCACGGGCCCGCCGTCGGCGCCGGTCAGCCGTAGCGGCGTACACGCGACCAGGAAGTCGCCGGCCGGGAGATCATCGAGGCGGAAGTTCTCCCCGATCACCCCATCCAGCCGCGAGATCAGGTGGTGGCTCGGGAAGCCGACACCGGGGTGGGTGTCGTCGGGAGTCTCGTCGATGTTGATGGCGTCGATGCAGAAGGTGCGAGCCCCGAGGTCGAGCATCCGCTCGCACGCGTCCGCGCCGAGAAACGGGTGCTCGAAGTACGCCGGCGAGCCGTAGTGCCGGCTCCAGCCCGTGCGAAGCAGCACGATGCTCCCGGGCCCGATCCGGTCCGCGACCGGGGACACGTGCTCCCAGGTGATCTCGCCACGTGCGTCGAGGTCGGTCGCCTCGACGACGACACCGGTTCCCACGAAGCGGTCAACGGGCACCTCATCGATGCGCTGGCCGTCGGTCTCGAAGTGGTACGGCGCGTCCATGTGGGTGCCCGACTGGGATCCGAGATGGATCTGCAGCAGGTTGAACCCCTGGTCGCCGATGGTGCTGTGCACCTCGAAGTGCGGAGCCGGGTCACCGGGATACACGACCGTACCGGCGTCCACGGGGACCGAGAGGTCGATGACGTTCTTGACTCTCATGGAGAACAACTATTGCATATGAGTAAACCTTGGCCTAGCGTCCCAGACACCCTTTCTGCCCGCGTCAGCGGCCAGCCCAGCAGGAGCAGCCATGACCAGTCCCGACGTCCCCGCTCAGCCGATCCGGCGGCCGAAGGCCACCGAGGTCGAGCAGCACGGCATCGACACCATCCCGCCAGAGCACCGGCACTCCGGTCCGTTCGACCTGTTCCGGATCCAGTTCGGCGGCGCGAACACCTTCGCGACCGTCATCCTCGGCACCTTCCCGATCCTGCTCGGCCTGTCGCTGTGGCAGGCCGTGGCCGCCACGGTCGTCGGCGTACTGGTGGGCGCGCTGTTCCTGATGCCCATGGGTCTCTTCGGCCCGCTGACCGGCACCAACAACGCGGTGTCCTCAGGCGCCCACTTCGGCGTGCGCGGTCGCGTGCTGGGCTCGTTCCTCTCGCTGCTCACCGCGATCGCCTTCTACTCGATCTCGGTGTGGGTCAGCGGCGACGCCCTGGTCGGCGGGCTGATCCGCTTGTTCGACGTCCCCGACTCCGACTTCCTGCGCGGGTTCCTCTACGCGCTCCTCGGTGCGTTGGTGATCGTCGTGGTCGTCTACGGCTACGCGTTCATGCTGCTGGTCAACAAGGTCGTCGTCATCGGCAACACCGTCCTGATCGCGCTCGGCGCCGTGGCGTACGCCGGAGAGATCGACCTCGGCTTCAACCCGGGTCCGGACGCCTACGCCCTCGGAACCTTCTGGCCCACGTTCGTGCTGTCGGCGCTGATCGTCATGGGGAACCCGATCTCGTTCGGAGCCTTCCTCGGCGACTGGTCCCGCTACATCCCCGAGCGCACCTCCCCTCGGTCGCTGATGCTGGCCACCCTGGGCGCCCAGGGAGCCACACTCGTGCCGTTCCTCTTCGGGGTGGTGACAGCCACCCTGGTCACGGGTGACGACTACATCGTGGGACTGATCGCTGCCTCGCCCCTGTGGTACGCCGTGCTCCTGATGGTGGTCGCCTTCCTCGGAGGGCTGTCGACCGGCATCACCTCGCTCTACGGCACCGGACTCGACTTCTCCTCGGTGTTCCCCCGGTTCAGCCGGGTGCAGGCGTCACTGTTCATCGGCGCGATCGCGTTCGTCTTCATCCTCGTCGGCCGGCTCGCCTTCGACCTGATCGACAGCGTCAACGCCTTCATCGGCGCAATCGTCATCTGCACCACGCCCTGGATGATCATCATGACGATCGGCTACGTCGTACGCCGCGCCCACTACAGCGCCACCGACCTGCAGGTGTTCAACCTGGGCATGCGCGGCGGGCGCTACTGGTTCGACAACGGGGTCAACTGGCGTGGCATGGTGGCCTGGATCCCGTCCGCGGTTGCCGGTCTGCTGTTCGCGAACTACCCACCGTTGATCGAGGGCCCGTTCCGCAACGCCGCCGGTGGCGTCGACATCAGCCTGCCGGTGGCGATCGGCCTGGCCGCGGTCATCTACCTCACGATGCTGTTCCTCATCCCGGAGCCGCGCTATGTCTTCGGCCCCGAAGGACCGCGCTGGGTGCCGACACGAGAGGCGGAGGTCCCTGCCGTTGTGGAGGACCCGAACGCCTCGTCGCACAAACAGATCATTCGCAACCGCAAGGCCGACCGCGAAGCAGTCGCCGAGCTCGAGGAGGACCGCCCCCGTGGCTGACGTCCCACCGCGCATCGTCGAGACGCCGCTCGGATTCGCCAACTCGCTCGTCGACGCGTTCCGGTCCAGCGACGCCAAGGCGTACTTCGCCCACTTCGATCCCGGCGCGACCTTCCTCTTCCACGACACTTCCGGACGGATCGAGTCGCGTGCGGCCTACGAGAGGATGTGGCGGGCCTGGGAGCGTGAGGCCGGTTTCCGTGTGCTCGAGTGCGAGTCGAGCAACCAGCGCATCCAGGAGTACGGCGACACAGCGGTCTTCACCCACGACGTCCACACCACGCGCCTGCTCGACGGCGCGGAGGACGAGGTGTTCGAACGGGAGACGATCGTGCTGCGGCGCAAGGGCGGCTCCTGGACCTGCGTCCACGAACACCTCTCCTCGGACCCCGCCCAGGCGTACGCCCACGGCGGCTGAGGCGACAGTCAGCTCTTCGGGACGTTCTCCAGCTCGGCCAGCCACGCGTCCGCACCTGCGTCACTCGGCATCCGCCAGTCACCCCGCGGCGACATGGTGCCACCGGCACTCACCTTCGGCCCGTTGGGCAGGGCCGACCGCTTGAACTGGCTGGCGAAGAACCGCTTGATGAACACCTCGAGCCATGCCCGGATGTCCCCAAGGGCGTACTCGGGCCGGCCATCGTCGGGGAAGTTCGGTGGCCAGTCCCCCACGGTCGCGTCCGACCACGCCTTCTCGGCAAGGAACGCGATCTTGCTGGGCCTGAAGCCGAACCGGAGCACGTAGAAGAGCGTGAAGTCGTGCAGGGCGTAGGGGCCGATCGACGTCTCCGTCGCCTGGGCCTTCTCCCCCTCGCGGGTCGGGATCAGCTCCGGGGTGATCTCCTGACCGACGATCTCGGTGAGCAGCTCGCCGATCTCGTCGTCCCTCGGACCGAACTGCTCGCTGTCCACCACCCAACGGATGAGGTGCTGGACGAGCGTCTTCGGGACTCCGGAGTTGACGGTGTAGTGCGACATCTGGTCGCCGACGCCGTACGTGCACCAGCCGAGCGCGAGCTCGGAGAGGTCACCGGTGCCGAGCACGATCCCGCCGCGCTGGTTGGCCATTCGGAAGAGATAGTCGGTGCGCAGGCCGGCCTGCACGTTCTCGAAGGTGATGTCGTAGACCTCCTCGCCCTGGGCGAAGGGGTGTCCCATGTCGGTGAGCATCTGCTTCGCCGCCGGCCGGATGTCGATCTCCTCGAAGGTGACGCCGAGTGCCTTGGAGAGTCGTGTGGCGTAGGACTTGGTGGTGTCGCCGGTCGCGAAGCCCGGGAGGGTGAACGCGAGGATGTCGCTGCGCGGACGGTCCAGGCGATCCATCGCCTTGGCAGCCACGATGAGCGCGTGGGTGGAGTCGAGGCCGCCCGACACCCCGATGACGACCTTGGGCTGGCCGATCGCCCGCAACCGCTGCTCGAGCCCGGAGACCTGGATGTTGTAGGCCTCGAAGCAGTCCAGTGCCAGACGGTCGACGTCGTCGGGCACGAACGGGAACCGGTCCACCTTGCGCAGCAGACCGATGTCGCCGACCGGCGGGTCGAGCGAGAACTCGACCTCCACGAACCGCTCGAGCGCCTCGGCATGACGGTTGTCGTCGAAGGTGCCCTGCCGCATGCGCTCCTGCCGGATGCGCTCGAGGTCGATGTCGACCACGGTCCGCTGGGGACCCGACGGGAAGCGCTCGCCCTCACCCAGCAGCTGGCCACACTCGTAGACCATGGTCTGCCCGTCCCAGGAGAGGTCGGTGCTGGACTCGCCCTGCCCCCCGGCTGCATAGGCGTACGCAGCGGAGCAGCGTGAGCTCGCCGAACGCACCAGCTGGCGTCGGTCCTCGGCCCGGGCGATCGTGATCGGCGAACCCGAGATGTTGGTCAGCACCGTCGCCCCAGCAAGAGCGGCGTGCGAGCTCGGCGGGACCGGCACCCACATGTCCTCGCACACCTCCACGAACAGCGCGAGGTCGGGTACGTCGGTTGCCCGGAAGATCAGGTCGGGGCCGAAGGGCACGTCCTGTCCGGCAACCCGGATGGACTCGCCTCGCTGGTCGGCGCCCGAGGCGAACCACCGTGCCTCGTAGAACTCCCGGTAGGTCGGCAGGAACGACTTGGGTGCGACGCCGAGCACCTGGCCGCCGTGGATCACCACCGCGCAGTTGAACACGCGCAGCCCCTTGCGGATCGGCGCACCCACGACCAGGACTGGTCGCAGCTCCCTGGTCGCCTCCAGGAGATCACCGATCGCCGTGTGGGCTGCCTCGAGCAACGTGTCCTGCAGGAAGAGGTCATCGATGGAGTAGCCGGTCAGGCCGAGCTCCGGGAAGATCGCGACCGCGACCCCGTCCTCGTGGCATTCGCGCGCCTGCTCGATCACCGTGGCGGCGTTGGTCTTCGGGTCGGCGATCTTGACCGGCACCGTGCAGGCGGCGATCCTGGCGAATCCGTGGGCGTAGGCCGAGGAGAAGTCCACCTCGCCAGTCTGACAGAACCGCTGCTCCACAATGTCCACGTGGACTCCTCCATCGCCCGCACGCCCGAGCCGCCGTACACCGCCGTCGTGTTCACGAGTACCCGAACGGCCGGGGACCATGGCTACAACCGGATGGCGGCGCGGATGGACGAGCTCGCGTCTCAGCAGCCGGGATACCTGGGTCACGAGTCGGCCCACGGGGACGAGCTCGGCATCACCGTCTCCTACTGGGTCGACCACGCCGCCGCAGCTGCGTGGAAGCAGGTGGCCGAGCACCTCGTCGCGCAGGAGCGCGGCCGTACGACGTGGTACGCCGACTACACCGTGCGCATTGCCACCGTCGAGCGCGACTACACCAAGCCATGAGCCTCCGCGTCGTCAGGCTGGGGACGCCACGCGAGCCTGGCGAGGGCGTGCGCATCGGGACCGTACGACGGCCACCGCGCGGCGTACCGAAGACGGAGTTCGCCAGTCGCGACTTCTACGACACCTGGCTGCCGGAACTCGCACCGAGCGCGGAGCTCGTGTCGTTCGCGCTGGCCGCAGAGACCGAGGCCGAGTGGGCAGTCTTCACCCGGCGCTATCGCAAGGAGATGTCGACCCCGGGCGCCCGACACCTGCTGGACCTGCTCGTCACGTTGTCGCACACCTCCGCCGTGTCTGTCGGCTGCTACTGCGAGGTCGAGACCCGGTGCCATCGTTCCGTGCTGCGAGAACTGCTCGCGGAGTACGGCGCCGACCTGGCCTGAGTCCCTTCCGACCCCAAGATCATGCCCTCGGTGATTGAGGAGCGAGCGCGGCCTCACCGGTGGTTGAGGAGCGAGCGCGGCCTCACCGGTGGTTGAGGAGCGAGCGCGGCCTCACCGGTGGTTGAGGAGCGAGCCCCAGCGAGCGTCTCGAAACCACCCCGACGTGTCGGCGGCATGACGACGCCGAGGCCACAGAAGACCTCAGCGAACATCTCGCATGATGAACAAAACCGCAGGTCAGAGGCGCTTTTCTGTCGGTGGCGGCTGGTTGAATTAACTCATGAGCAGCCAGCCGGTCGAGCACCAGCATCCGGTGGTCGACTTCGCGCAACGGCTGGCCTGCCGCCTGGATTCACTGGTCGATGTCCCGGTGATGTCGATGTCGGCGCGGGACAAGCGCGAGGCGTTGGTGGGACTGGCCAAGAGCCGGGCCCGACTGGAGGCTCTGAGCCTACGGCTCCTGGCCGAGGCCGAGCAGTCCGAGGCCACCGTCGCGTCCGGTGCCGCGACCGCAGCGGACTGGGTGGCGATCGAGACCCGGCAGGTACGCCGCGAGGCCCGTTCCGATCTGCGTCTGGCCGAGGAGCTCGAGCACCACCGGATCTTGTCATCGGCGTTGGCGGCCGGTGGGGTCAACATCGCCCAGGCCCGCGCGATCGTGGCGGCACTCGAGCGGCTGCCCCGGAGCGGGGAGTTCGCGGTCACCGCCGAGCAGCGCACGGCTGCGGAGGCCCACATGGTCGAGCTCGCCGCACACCACGACGCCAAGGACTTGCGGTTCCTGGGCAAGCACGTCTTCGAAGTGATCGCCCCCGAGCTGGCCGAGAAGTTCGAAGGCAAGGCGCTGGAGGCCGAGGAAGCGCAGTCGCTGCGACGGACCACGCTGGTGATGTGGGAGGACGACGAGGGCACCACCCACGGCCGGTTTCGGATCCCGGCTCGACACGGGCAGATGCTCACCAAGATGGTCCTCGCGCTGTCCGCGCCCAGCCGAGCCGTTGGCACCACCTTGACGGGGATCGATCCGGACCTCCCTACCCCGGTGCGCCACGGGATCGCGTTCACCCAGCTGATCGAGACCTACCCGGCCGAGGCGTTGCCGATGACTGGCGGTTGCTCGGCGACGCTGGTGGTCACCATGACCCTGGACCAGCTGCTGGCCGACCTCGACGCCGCGGGGGTGTGCACCCTGGACACCGGCGGCCGCATCTCCGCCACCGAGGCCCGACGTCTGGCCTGCACGGCCGGGATGATCCCGATGGTGCTGGGGGGCAAGAGCCAGGTCCTCGACGTCGGCCGAAAACGCCGCCTGCACACCGAGGCAATGCGGAATGCGATGGGGGTCCGCGACGCGGGCTGCACCGCCGAGTACTGCGAAACACCCCCGGGACTGTGCCACGCCCACCACGAGATCCCCTGGTCCGACGGCGGGCGCACCAGCGTCGACACCGGGCGCCTGCTATGCCCTCACCATCACCGCCGCATCCACGACCCCCGCTACGAGGTCACCCGCCTGCCCGGCGGCAAGGTCAGGTTCCACCGGCGGACGTGAGTCACGAGCAGGATCCGCGCGTCCGTGGCCACACCCCATCTGGTGACGTTCCTCCTGATCGCGCGCCTCACTTGCGGCTACTAGACGATTCCGTTAGGGCCGGTGTCTGGCCAGACTCGGTCCAGGTGATCGGCGGGAAGCTCTCCATGCGGCTGCCCACCTGGTTCGAGGGTGTGGCTCACTATCGGTCTGCGTCCCGTCTGGTCACCGTGACGAGGCGTGGCTCAAGAAGGGACTGCCCTGCTCGTAGTAGCAATGCCCACCTCGCCGTCCACATCGAAGCAACAGGCGGGAGCAGGACATGGAGCACGTCATCATCGGGGTCGATCCCCACAAGCTGTCGGCCACCATCGAGGTGGTCGACGATCGTGAGCAGCTGCTGGGTTCGGGTCGCTTCACCACCGATCGAGCTGGCTACTCAGCGATGCGTACCTATGCGAAGGCTTGGCCAGAGCGGGTCTGGGCAGTCGAGGGCAGCAACGGGGCCGGCCGGCCGCTGGCGCAGCGACTCCTCGAGGACGGCGAGCAGGTCGTCGATGTCCCGGCCAAGCTCGCAGCCCGGGTCCGGCTGTTCGACACCGGCCACAACCGCAAGACCGATGCGCGTGACGCCCACTCGATCGCGATGGTCGCGGTCCGAACCACGACCCTGCGGGTGCTGCAGCTCGACGGCGAGCTCGAGGCCCTGCGGATGCTCACCGACCGCCGCGAAGCACTGACCAGACGTCGGGTCCAGACCGTCGACCGCCTCCAGGCCCTGCTGGCCGAACTCCTGCCTGGGCAGGCCAAACGCGACATCACCACCGGCCAGGCCAAGGCGATGCTGGCCAAAGTTCGGCCGCGTGACATCGCCGGCAAGACCCGCCGCCGGATCGCTGCCGAGGAGCTGGCCGAGCTGGTCGCGGTCGAGGCCAAGATCAAGAAAGCGACCGCCGAGCTCAAAGCGATCGTGCTCGCCCGCGGCTCCCACCTGATGGACCTCCACGGCGTCGGACCCGTGGTGGCCGCGCGCGTCCTGGCCGACGTCGGCGACGTCACCCGCTTCGCCGACCGCAACAGGTTCGCGTCCTGGACCGGCACCGCACCGCTCGATGCCTCCTCCGGCGAGCAGAACCGCCACCGACTTTCACGCGCCGGCAACCGCCGGATGAACCACATGATCCACATCGCAGCGATCAGCCAGATCCGCCTCGACACCGACGGCCGTGCCTACTACCGACGCAAGCGAGCCGAGGGCAAGAAGCCACTGGAGGCGCTCAGGTGCCTCAAGCGGAGGATCTCCGACGCCATCTACCGCCAACTCCTGATCGATGCCGAACAGGCAGCTGGCACGGGCCCGGGAGGGCACTGCGGGGCGACTCTTGATTCCAGCGCGGTCGACCTGCCCCCGCACATCGACACTTCGGATCAGCCACTTCCCGGACCCGCGGGCAAGACGCTACGCCGGACCGGTTGACAACAGAAGGGAGCCGGTAAGGCGCGGGTGCTTGAGCGTCCGGATCCGGATGTGTGAACCTTTTTGCAGCTCGCGAAACGCATGAACTCGCATCGGCATGAGCACGCGCCGCGGCCGCGAGCCGAGGAGGTGCGACACATGCAGTGGGAGCTGCTCTGACGCGTCCGGTCCGGGTCAGAAAGTGAAAGTGTCTCGGAAGCGGCGGACGGCCTGTTCCGGGTCGTCGCTCGCGAATCCCTCCATGCCCAGGGTGCCGGTGTATCCCATGTTCTTGAGAGCGGTGGCGATCGCCGGGTAGGCGATCTCGCCGGTGCCGGGCTCGCATCGGCCGGGGACGTCGGCTACCTGGATCTCGCCTATCCACGGCAACGCGCGTCGGCACAGCTCGATGAGGTTTCCCTCGCCGATCTGGGCGTGGTACAGGTCGAGCATGAGTCGCAGGTGTGGGTTGTTCACGGCCTGCACCAGTCCGAGGCAGTCCTCTGCGCGGGCGAACGGGACCCCTGGGTGGTCGACGGCGGTGTTCAGGTTCTCGAGGACGAAGGTGACGTCGTGCTGTTCGCCCAGGTGTGCGACTCGTTCCAGGGTCCGGACGGCCGCGACCCACATGGGGCCGGTGACGGAGTCCACCGGCACCTCGGGGAGCCCTTGGGAGTCGAGCCCGGTGCCGTGCAGGTTCAGCCGAGGGATGCCGAGTCGCTTGGCCACCTCGATCGAGCGCGCTGCGCTGGCGAGGAGGTCCTCGACGGCGTCGGGATCGACGAGGCCTCCGCTGACGTAGCCGGTCATGGAGGAGTAGACCGCACCTTCGTCGCGGAGCTGCTCTAGGGTGTCGAGGTCGTGTCGGGTCCAGTCCCAGATCTCCACCTGGACGTCGAGGGCGGTGAGGCGCCGCACCCGTTCCGCGAAGGGTAGGTCGACGAAGACCATCTCTGAGGAGACGGCCAGGGTGAACGGGCCCACCCGACCCCTCTCGGGTGCCATGGTCGTGACCGTCTCAGGCATGGGCCGCCGCCGAGGCATCCAGACGCACGGGGGCGCCCTGCTGAACTGAGGCAACCGCGGTCAGGGCGACCTCGAGGGCCGCGCGTGCGTCAGTGCCGGTGACCGGGCTCGGCTCCCCGTCGCGGACGACCCGGCAGAAAACCTCCAGCTCGGCTCGGTAGGAGTCGCGCATGAGCTCGGTGTCTTGACACGACGTGGGCTGGGCCTTGCCGGCGTTTGTCCAGTGCGTGGTGGACAGCTGGGCGGGGGTTCCGGCCGTGACCATGCCCGCCGAGCCGAAGACCTCGCCGCGGACGTCGTAGCCGTAGGCCGCGGAGAAGCTTGCTTCGGCAGTGGCGATGGCGCCGTTGTCGAACCGGATGGTCACCACGGCCGTGTCCAGGAGGCCGGCTTCCTTGAAGTCGGGCGCAACCAGGGCATCGGCGTAGGCATGTACCTCGACCGGGCGGCTGCCCGGGTTGAACCAGAGCAGCATGTCGAAGTCGTGGATCAGCGTCTGGGTGAAGATGGTCCAGGGCGGAACCGCGCCGGGGTTGGCCAGCCCGGGATCGCGGGTGAGCGAGCGCAGCAGCTGCGGGGTGCCGATTCCCCCGGCGGCGAAGATCTCGTGGGCAGCCGCGAAGTCCGGGGAGAAGCGGCGGTTGAAGCCCACCTGCAGCGGTACGCCAGCCTCCTCGCAGGCCGCGACCGCGGAGTCGGCCTCGGCCACGCTCATCGCCATCGGCTTCTCGCACCACACCGCCTTGCCTGCCGCTGCGGCGCGCTGCACCAGGTCGGCGTGGACGGTGGAGGTCGAGGTGATGGCGACCGCTTCGACGCGGTCATCGGCCAAGGCTGCGTCGATGTCGGTCGTTGAGTCGGCACCGAGCGGCCCGGCGAGCCGTTCGGCCGCGTCGCCGAACGGGTCCGCCACGACGACCAACTCGGCATCCGGCACGTGGCGGGTGAGGGCGGTGGCGTGGTGGGTGCCGATGCGACCGGCGCCGATGAGCGCGAACCGGACCGGGCGTCGTCGATGAGTGGTCATGGGTTCTCCTGGAACTAGAGCGCGCTAGTTGCGCTGTACCAAGTCTGCGTGCCGATCGCGGCGTACGTCAAGACCTTTGCTGGAGCGCTCTAGTAGTCTGTGTGAATGAACTCGGAGCACCCGACCATGGAGGACGTGGCGGCTCGCGCCGGCGTTTCGCGCGCGCTGGTCTCGATCGTGTTCCGCCGAGTCCCCGGGGCCTCAGACAGCACGCGCCGACACGTCCTGGCGGCGGCTGAGGAGCTCGGCTACCAGCCCGACCGTCGGGCCAGCCGGCTCGGGCGATCCAGGACCCGGATGCTCGGGGTCGTCTTCGGGCTGGGCCACGACTTCCACGCCGAGGTCGTCGACGGCATCTACGCCGCTGCTGGGGACCATGGCTATGAGGTCGTACTCAGCGGGGTCAGCCCCAGGAGGACCGAGTCCGACGCCGTGCGCGCCGTCCTGTCCGAGCGATGTGAGGCAGTGGTGCTGATCGGCTCGCAGCTCGCATCGCGCGACATCGCAGAGCTCGCCAGAAGACTGCCCACGGTCTCGGTGCTTCGCCAGCTGCGAGTGCCTGCGGTCGACGTGGTCAGGACCGATGAGGCCGTCGGAGTAGAAGATCTCGTGGACCATCTACACGGACTCGGCCACGAACGCATCGCGCACCTGGACGGCGGTAAAGCGCCGGGAGCGGCACCGCGCCGACGCGGCTATCGGGCCGCCATGGACAGGTGGGGCCTGCAGCCAGCGTCGTTGAGCGGCGGGCTCACCGAGGAGTCCGGAGCGCACGCCGCCGACCAGATCCTTGCGCGCACCGCAGGCCACGGGCCCACGGCCGTCGCCGCCTTCAACGACCGCTGCGCTCTCGGACTCATGCACGCGCTCATCCGACGCGGCCTCCACGTGCCCGAGGACATGTCCGTCGCCGGCTTCGACGACATCGCCGCCGCCGGCTACGCCCACGTCAGCCTCACCACCATCCGGCAGGACACAGACCAGCTCAGCCAGCTGGCCGTGGACCACCTACGACACCGGCTCGAGGAGGGCACCCCGCGCCCCTCGACAGGAGTAGTCCCCGCGACCCTCACGATCCGGAAGACGACGGCTCGGCCGGGCGCGTGATGTGCCCTCCCGCCGTCGTCCGTGCCCGAGTGTTCGACCGAGCATCGGGTACGTCGCCCGAAAATCGGGTCGAGCATCTCGGCGAACCAGGAGTGCCTGCTCAACGGCTGCTTGTTCGGCCGCCGACGAGCGCCGACACGCGGCTACTAGACGATTCCGTTAGGGCCGGTGTCTGGCCAGACTCGGTCCAGGTGATCGGCGGGAAGCTCTCCATGCGGCTGCCCACCTGGTTCGAGGGTGTGGCTCACTATCGGTCTGCGTCCCGCTCGGTCACCGTGACGAGGCGTGGCTCAAGAAGGGACTGCCCTGCTCGTAGTAGCAATGCCCACCTCGCCGTCCACATCCAAGCAACAGGCGGGAGCAGCACATGGAGCACGTCATCATCGGGGTCGATCCCCACAAGCTGTCGGCCACCATCGAGGTCGTCGACGATCGCGAGCAGCTGCTGGGCTCAGGTCGCTTCACCACCGACCGAGCCGGCTACGCAGCGATGCGCAAGTACGTCGCAGGCCTGGCCGGAGCGGGTCTGGGCGGTCGAGGGCAGCAACGGTGCCGGCCGGCCGCTGGCGCAGCGCCTCCTCGAGGACGGCGAGCAGCGTCGTCGATGTCCCGGCCAAGCTCGCGGCCCGGGTCCGGCTATTCGACACCGGCCACAACCGCAAGACCGATGCGCGTGACGCCCACTCGATCGCGATGGTCGCGGTCCGAACCACGACCCTGCGGGTGCTCCAGCTCGACGGCGAGCTCGAGGCCCTGCGGATGCTCACCGACCGCCGCGAAGCACTGACCAGACGTCGGGTCCAGACCGTCGACCGCCTCCAGGCCCTGCTGGCCGAACTCCTGCCTGGGCAGGCCAAACGCGACATCACCACCGGCCAGGCCAAGGCGATGCTGGCCAAAGTTCGGCCGCGTGACATCGCCGGCAAGACCCGCCGCCGGATCGCTGCCGAGGAGCTGGCCGAGCTGGTCGCGGTCGAGGCCAAGATCAAGAAAGCGACCGCCGAGCTCAAAGCGATCGTGCTCGCCCGCGGCTCCCACCTGATGGACCTCCACGGCGTCGGACCCGTCGTGGCGGCCCGGGTGCTGGCCGACGTCGGTGACGTCACCCGCTTCGCCGACCGCAACAGGTTCGCGTCCTGGACCGGCACCGCACCGCTGGATGCCTCCTCCGGCGAGCAGAACCGCCACCGGCTCTCTCGGGCCGGGAACCGGCGGATGAACCACATGATCCACATCGCAGCGATCAGCCAGATCCGCCTCGACACCGACGGCCGTGCCTACTACCGACGCAAGCGAGCCGAGGGCAAGAAACCGCTGGAGGCGCTCCGGTGCCTCAAGCGCCGCATCTCCGACGCCATCTACCGCCAACTCCTGACCGACGCCGAACAGGCAGCTGGCACGGGCCCGGGAGGGCACTGCGGGGCGACTCTTCATTCCAGCGCGGCCGACCTGCCCCCGCACATCGACACTTCGGATCAGCCACTTCCCGGACCCGCGGGCAAGACGCTACGCCGGACCGGTTGACAACAGAAGGGAGCCGGTAGGACGCGAACTGGCTGGGCGTGGAAGTTTGGCCAGCTCCTGACCCGCTCCGGCACCAGGCATCCGGGTTCCGACGCCATGAAGACGATAACTTTGACGACGCGCTTTGATCGCCGAGAGCGCACTACTCCCGCTTTGTGGGGGGCGACCCTACTGCCGGGCGTCGGCGCCCTGGCCTGCCCGTCCGGGGTGACCCGCCTTCTGTCGGTAGAGCGTCTCGCCGCACGCCAGCATCTCCACCATCTCGGTGATCTTGCGGGCTCGGCTCTCAGCGCGCTTCATGCTCTCGACGCGATGGATCAGCGCGAACCGGTTGGCGCTCGTGAGCACGTCGAACATCGCCTGCGCGTCCGGCTCCGCCGCGATCGCCGCGGCCAGGTCGTCGGGCGCCTGGCGGGTCGCCGGACCGGCGTACGCCGCGTCCCACCGACCGTCGGCGCGCGCGGCCTCGACCGCAGCGCGCCCGGCGTCGGTCATCCGGCCCTGCTCCTCGAGCGTCGCCACGAGCGCGACGTTTCGCAGGGACCAGCTGCCCTTGGGGCGGCGCGGGGTGACGCGCACGGTGTAGCTGCCCTCGTCGCGTTTGCCGGCCTGGCCGTCGATCCAGCCGAAGCAGAGCAGCTCCTCGACCGCGCTCGCCCACGTGATCGTGGTGTCCGCGCCGTACTTCTTGGTCAGCACCAGCCGCACGCCGGGCGACGTCGCGTGATGCTCTTCGAGCCACGCCCGCAGCGCGGCCGGGTCCGTCACGAGCAGCTCGGGCAGCAGTCTTGCCATGGGTCCGACGCTAGCCGCGGCCGCCGACACCTGCGTCGCCTCAGGCGGCGAACGGGTTCCGATAGGCCAGACCGGCGACCTGTCCCGGGACACGTGCCTGATACGGGGTGCGTCTATCTGGGGCTGTGACCGACGAGACACCACGCGGTGCCGCACCGGGGTCTAGCGTTGAGGATGGTCCGGGGACTTCAATCGGGAAGCCTCGAGTCACAGCCCAAGGAGCTCGATGATGAGCAACTCACCGACCGAAGAGACGGCCCCCTACGGGAGCGGCAGCAAGCCGGCGGCGACACCCACGAAGCGGGTCCGCACCCAGCACCTGCGCGAGATGAAGGAACGCGGCGAGCGGTTCTCGATGCTCACCGCCTACGACATGTACACCGCGCAGATCTTCGACGAGGCGGGGGTCGAGGTCCTGCTCGTCGGCGACAGCGCCTCCAACAACGTGTACGGCAACGAGACCTCGTTGCCCGTGACCGTGGACGAGCTGATCCCACTCACCCGTGCGGTCTCTCGCTCGGTGAAGCGGTCGCTCGTGGTCGGCGACCTGCCCTTCGGCTCCTACCAACGCTCACCTGAACAGGCCTACGACACTGCTGTGCGCTTCATGAAGGAGGGCGGCGCACACGCGGTGAAGCTCGAGGGCGGGCGCGAGATGGCGCCGCAGATCGAGCTGATGAGCCGGGGCGGCGTGCCGGTGATGGCGCACATCGGCTTCACTCCGCAGAGCGAGCACGCGCTCGGTGGCTATCGGGTGCAGGGCCGTGGCGACACTGCCGAGCGGATCCTGGCCGACGCCCGGGCAGTGGAGGCCGCGGGCGCCTTCGCGGTGGTCATGGAGATGGTGCCCGGCGACGTGGCCGGCAAGGTCACCAGCGAGCTGGCCATCCCGACGATCGGCATCGGAGCCGGAGTCGACTGCGACGCCCAGGTGCTGGTCTGGCAGGACGCCTTCGGGCTGCGCGGCGGGAAGATGGCCCGCTTCGTCAAGCAGTACGCCGACGTGCGCGGCGTACTCCTCGAGGGCGCGCGCGCGTACGCCGCGGAGGTCCGGTCCGGCGCCTTCCCCGGGCCGGAGCACACCTTCTGAACGAATTCTGTCCCTTTTAGGCCTATTTCCGCCGTTTCGGCACATTGGTGGTGATCGCTTGCCACCATGGGGGCACTGACCGCCCCACGCCTCTGCAGGGACCCTGATGGCCATCTTCAGCACCAAGAAGAAGCGCAAGAAGCGCAAGAAGCGTCGGCACCCGGTCAGGAACAAGAAGCACCACCCGAGGCCCAAGCCGAAACCCAAGCCGAAACCCAAGCCGAAGCCGAGCCCGCCGCCGCAACCGGCACCGAAGCCCCCGAACCAGCCTTCTCCCCCGACGAACCCGGCGCCTTCGAACCCGCCCGCGACCAGCTACCAACCGGCGGGCCTGGCAGCCACGTCGCGCGAGCGGCTCTTCCTGAACCGGTTCGGGACCGGGTTCACCCAGAAGGCGCTCAAGCAGCTGCGCACCGCCGGCACGCCGGAGTCCTGGCTCGATGCCCAGCTCGCGCCGACGTCCGTCCCCGAGTCGAACAAGACCGTCGACGTCGACGGGTGGTTCGACTTCCTGCGGCGCACCCCGCTGGAGAAGTACAACACTGACCGGGCCAAGACCAAGGCGGCGTGGGAGTACGGCCACGACCTCGGCAACTGGACCATCCTGCGCCGGGTCTACTCCGAGCGCACCGTGCTGGAGACGATGACCGACTTCTGGTCGACCAACCTGCACATCCCGGTCGGCCACGACCGCGCCTGGGTCCACCGCTTCGACTACGACAAGACCATCAGGGAGAACGCTCTCGGCCGGTTCGAAGACCTGTTGGTGGCATGCTCGCTGCACCCGGCGATGCGGTTCTACCTGGACAACTGGAAGTCGGTGAAGAACAAGCCGAACGAGAACCAGGGTCGTGAGCTGCTCGAGCTGCACACGGTGGGTCGTGGCGCCGGTTACACCGAGGCGATGGTCAAGGACTCCGCCAAGCTGCTCTCCGGCTA
Source organism: uncultured Actinomycetota bacterium (assembly GCA_963742785.1). GTDB lineage: Bacteria > Actinomycetota > Actinomycetes > Propionibacteriales > Nocardioidaceae > Marmoricola. The sequence goes on along the minus strand of CAVUNI010000004.1, from coordinate 1,545,723 downwards.
CACCGTCGACTGGGGCACCACCTTCGCCGCGTCGTACGACCCGAACAAGCACACAACCGGCGCCGTGCAGGTGCTCGACTTCAGTCACCCGAACACGAGTGCCGACGGCCAGGCGGCCACCATCGCCTACCTGAAGTACCTCGCGAACCACCCAGCCACGGCGAAGAACCTGGCTCGCAAGCTGGCCACGTACTTCGTCTCCGACGATCCGTCGACGCAGCTCGTGGACGCGCTGGCGGAGGTCTACCTGGCGTCCGGCACCGACATCAAGGCGGTGCTGCGAGCGCTGGCCGCGCACCCCGAGTTCCTGACCTCCGAGGGCCAGAAGGCGCGGACGCCGGTCGCCGACCTGGTGGCCACCGCGCGGGTCCTCGACATCGACGTGCAAGGGCCCAAGAGCGACAGCTCGTACACCCGGCACGCGAACTGGACGCACGGCAGCGCGCCGCTCTTCTCCTGGCCGCGACCCGACGGCCCGCCGGTCACCGGTCGACTGTGGTCCTCGGCGTCACGTGTCTTCGCGTCTTACGAGATGCACCACAACCACGCTGGCGGCTGGTGGCCCAAGGACGCGACGTTCCGCCCCGCCGCTTCGTGGTTGCCGACGGCCTCGATCCGCTTCGACGCCTACGTCGACCACCTGTGCAAGACGTGGCTGGGACGGGCGGCGGACGCTCGCCTGCAGAAGGCCGCGACCCAGGCCGTCACCGGACCCGAGTCGTGGGCAGTGGTGACCGCGTCGACGCTCGTCACTCCCAAACACAGCCTGGGCGGCTGGCTGTTCCCGCGCCTGGTGATGGCGCTGCTCGACACTCCCGACCACATGACCGACTAGAGGCCACTGATGACTGCCAACTCTGCCCACGCCGACCCGAACGGACCCGCCAAGTCTCTGGGCGACGCCTGCTGCCGCGACTTCGCACGGTCGCAGATGTCGCGCCGCTCGGTCCTCCGGAGCGCGGCCGCCCTTGGCGGCACCATGGCCATGACGCAGATGTTCGGCGACGCGATGATGCAGTCCACGTTCGCGGGGACGCCGGGCGGCAACACGCTCGTGGTGATCAGCCTGCGCGGCGGCATCGACGGCCTGGGTGTCGTCGTGCCGCACGGCGACCAGGGCTACTACCAGGCACGTCCCACGACCGCCGTACCGGTGAACACGTTGCTGTGCGCCGACCCGATGTTCGGGCTGCACCCGATGATGGCGCCGCTGGCGCCGCTGTGGGCCTCCGGTGAGCTGGCGGCCGTCCAGGCCGTGGGCCTCCCGGTCGCCAACCGCTCCCACTTCTCGGCCATCGAGGAGGTCGAGGACGCCGACCCCGGATCCTCGACGCGGTCGGGGTGGATCAACCGGATGATCGGTCTCGGCAGCGGCACGCTCGACGCCGTACAGCTCGGCATGAACTTCCCGACGACCGCGATGATCGGCCCGCGCCCCGTGCTCGCCACCGCCGACCTCGGCGGGCTGCAGGTCACCGGCGCGGAGGGCACCGACGCCACCCGTCGCTACGCCTCTCTGGCCTCGGCCTGGAACGGCTTCAGTGGCCCGCTCGCCAGCGGCGCGACCGAGGCGCTGAACATCTCCAAGGGGCCGGGGCAGCAGCTGAAGAACTCAGCGGACTCGGCCGTTGCCTATCCGACCGTGTGGAACGCCAGCCCGTTCGCCGAACCCCTCAAGAACGCGGCCAAGCTGATCCGCGCCGATCTCGGCACCGACGTGATCGCCATCGACGCTGGCAACTGGGACCTGCACACCAACTACGGCACCGTGCAGTGGGGCTCGATGCAGAGCAACGTCGACGGCCTCGCCCAGTCAGTCAAGGCCTTCTTCGACGACCTCGGCGCGCTGCGCTCGCGGGTCACGCTGGTCACCATCTCCGAGTTCGGCCGTCGGGTCGCGGAGAACGGCAGCCAGGGCTTCGACCACGGCTGGGGCAACATGATGCTCGTCGCCGGAGCCGGGGTGAAAGGCGGTCAGTACTACGGCAACTGGCCGGGCCTGGCCCCCAGCGCGCAGAGCGACGGTGACCTCAAGGTGACCACCGACTACCGCAACGTGCTCGGCGAGATCGTCAGCCGGCGCTTCCCGGACCGGTCCGTGCCGACGCTCTTCCCCGGCCTCTCCTACGACCCCGTCGGGTTCATGGCCTGAGAACCAGGGTTTCCCGGTCGGCGCCGGCTTCGGGTCTGGCCGGGTTACCGTCGCTCATGCGACGCATCGTTCTCGTGGTAGCCGGTGCTGTCGGCACCGTTGCCCTGACGCTCCCCGCCCTGCCCGCGAACTCCTCCTCCACCGACGACACGTCGGAGGCGCGTGCCACGAAGGTCGCCGCCCCCAAGGTCCCCGCGCTCCGGGTGACCCGGATGGTTCGCGGCCTCGACCTGCCATGGGACGTGAAGCCGATCTCGGCTGGCCGGCTGCTGATCACCGAGCGCGCGTCGAAGCGGCTGCTGCTGTGGTCGCCGGGAGGCCACGTGAGCCGGGTGCGATTCCCCGCCTCGACCGTCTGGGTGGGCAGCGAGACGGGTCTGATGTCACTGGTGGTCGACCCGGCCTTCACCAGGAACCACCGCTTCTACACCTGCCAGGGAAGCCGCACCTCGGGTGGCGGACGAGACATCCGCGTGATGGCCTGGAAGTTCGGCACCAGGCCGCTGCGCGCGACTCTCGTACGCCGCCTGCTGACCGGACTTCCGGTCACCAGCGGCCGACACGGCGGCTGCCGCCTGATGATCGCCCGCAACGGCTCGATGGTCGTCGGCACTGGCGACGCGACCGTCGGGACCAACCCACGAAACCTCTCCTCACTCGGTGGCAAGACGCTGCGCCTGAACCGCTTCTCGGGAGCACCGTGGTCGAACAACCCCTTCTTCAACTCCTCGTCACGCAACCGCCGCTACGTGATGACGTTCGGTCACCGCAACGTCCAGGGGCTGGCCCAACGTGCGGATGGGTCGATGTGGTCCGCCGAGCACGGACCCGACCGCGACGACGAGATGAACCGTCTCAAGGTCGGCGGCGACTATGGCTGGAACCCTGTGCCCGGCTACAACGAGAACGTCTCGATGACCGACCAGGGCCTGCCCGGCACCCAGATCGGTGCACGCTGGCGCTCGGGCTCGCCCACGGTGGCCACGTCCGGCATCGCGTGGGTCAAGGGCGACAGGTGGCAGGCCTACCGCGGGACGCTCGCGGTCGCGGCCCTGAAGGCCTCCAAGGTGATGTTCATGCGCTTCGACGCGGCCGGACGCTTCGTCGGCGTGCGCACGCCGCCGGCCCTCCGCCACTTCGGACGGTTGCGCTCGGTCACCAGCCTGGCGAACGGCGACCTGCTGGTCACCACCTCCAACGGGGATGGTCACGACGCGGTGCTCCGGGTTCGCCCGAAGCGCTGAGCTTCGGCACTCAGCCCCAGCCGAGGTTTCGGGTGCCGATCGCGATCGTCGGCAGCCAGACCGCGAGTCCGATCAGCGGTAGCCACGGCACCCAGCCGGGGTGGCGTACGAACCAGCGCGCGGCCAGGGCGAACAGGACCAGCCACAGCAGCAGGAACAGGGTCGTCACCCACCAAGGAGCCACGGCGATGGTGCCGAGGTCGAGGAAGAGCACACACGCCATACCGCTCATGCCCACGAAACCCCACGGGGAGACCTTCGCGCGCGCCACGGGCGAAAGCCTAGAGCGTGCCTAGAGCGTTGTGGTCAGTCCTCGGTCACGTCGTCGTTCCAGCGAGGGTCGTTGTCCCACTCCTCGTTGCGCTCCTTGACCTTCTCCAGCGCCCGTGAGGCCTCCGCCTCTGACTGGTAGGGACCCAGCCGGTCGGCGTAATTGCAGAGGTTCTCATGCTCGACCCGGTGGTGCTTCAGGCAGTACCAGTAGTCGCTCATGCGGCGGAATCTACACTCGGGCTCGTGACTGCAATAGCCCCTGGGAGGATCTCCGCCCGCCGGCCCGTGCCGGCGCACATCCCGCGTCCGGAGTACGTCGACAAGCCCGGCCCGGCGCCGTTCACCGGCTCCGAGGTCAAGGACTCCGACACCATCGAGCGGATGCGCGTCGCCGGCAAGCTGGCGGCCGAGGCTCGCGACCTCGTGGGCTCGCACGTCGCCCCCGGCATCACCACCGACGAGCTCGACCGGATCGGCCACGAGTTCCTGTGCGACCACGGCGCCTACCCCTCGACGCTCGGCTACAAGAACTTCCCGAAGTCGTTGTGCGCGTCGGTCAACGAGGTGATCTGCCACGGCATCCCGGACAGCTACGTCGTGCAGGACGGCGACATCGTCAACATCGACATCACCGCGTTCCTCAACGGCGTCCACGGCGACACCAACGCGACCTTTCTCACCCCCGGCGTCTCGCAGGAGGTTCGTGACCTAGTCGACCGCACCCGTGAGGCACTGCGCCGCGCCATCAACGCGGTGAAGCCCGGCAGGCAGATCAACGTGATCGGCCGGGTGATCGAGTCCTACGCGAAGCGGTTCGACTACGGCGTGGTCCGCGAGTTCACCGGCCACGGCATCGGCAGTGCGTTCCACTCCGGCCTGGTGATCCCGCACTTCGACGACCGGCACTACAACGACACGATCGAGACGGGCATGACCTTCACCATCGAGCCGATGCTCAACCTCGGCACCCACGAGTGGAACATGTGGAACGACAACTGGACCGTCGTCACCCGCGACGGCAAGGCCAGCGCCCAGTTCGAGCACACCCTGGTCGTCACCGACGACGGGGCCGAGGTGCTCACGCTCCCCTGACGGCGCTGAGACCGGCCACACCGGGAACACGTTCTCGCTATGGTCGCTCGGTGACCAGCATGTTCGAGGACTACGCGACCGGGATGGGCGCGGCGTACGACGAGATGTACGACATCGACGGCGTCGAGCTCCGTACGCCGTACAGCCAGCTGCAGCCCTCCCTCCAGGAGATGGGGCAGACAGAGCTGCAGTCGAGGGTGGAGGCGCTGCAGTCGAGCTACCTCGACCAGGGCGTCACGTTCGACATCGGCGGCGAGGAGCGCGCCTTCCCACTGGACGTGCTGCCGCGCGTCATCGAGATGGACCAGTGGACGAAGGTCGAGGCCGGGGTCCAGCAGCGGGTGCACACGCTCGAGAAGTTCCTCGACGACGTCTACGACGCCGGTCGGGTGCTCGAGGACAACATCGTCCCGCGACGGGTCGTCACCACCTCCTCGCACTTCCATCGCGCCGCCGCCGGTATCGAGCCGCCGAACGGTGTCCGCGTCCACGTCAGCGGCATCGACCTGATCCGTGACGACGACGGCGAGTTCCGCGTCCTCGAGGACAACGTGCGCGTCCCGTCCGGTGTCTCCTACGTGATGACCAACCGCCGGGCGATCGCGGCAGCCCTGCCCGAGACCTTCTCGGAGCACCGGATCCGTCCCGTGGCCGGCTACCCGCAGAAGCTGCTCACCGCGCTGCGTGCGGCGGCCCCGGCCGGTGTCACCGACCCCAACGTCGTGGTCCTCACCCCCGGCGTCTTCAACGGCGCCTACTTCGAGCACGCGCTGCTGGCGCGCACCATGGGCGTCGAGCTTGTCGAGGGTCGCGACCTCGAGTGCCGGCGCGGTCGCGTGATGATGCGTACGACGCAGGGCCTCGAGCCGGTGCACGTGATCTACCGCCGTGTCGACGACGAGTTCATCGATCCCGTGCACTTCCGCAGCAACTCGCTGCTCGGCTGCTCGGGTCTGCTCAACGCCGCCCGCGCAGGGAACGTGACGATCGCGAACGCGGTCGGCAACGGCGTCGCCGACGACAAGCTGATCTACACCTACCTGCCCGACCTCGTGCGCTACTACCTCGACGAGGAACCGATCCTGAACAACGTCGACACCTGGCGCCTCGGCGACGCCGACCACCGCGAGGAGGTCATGGACCGTCTCGACGAGCTGGTGCTCAAGCCGGTCGACGGGTCCGGGGGCAAGGGCATCGTGATCGGTCCGCAGGCGAGCAAGGCGGAGCTCGACGAGCTGCGGGGCAAGGTGATGGACGACCCGCGCTCATGGATCGCCCAGCCCGTGATCCAGCTGAGCACCGTCCCGACGTACGTCAACGGGATGATGCGGCCGCGCCACGTCGACCTGCGTCCGTTCGCGGTCAACGACGGCCACCGCGTCTGGGTGCTGCCCGGCGGTCTCACCCGGGTCGCGCTGGGCGAGGGTGAGCTGATCGTGAACTCGTCGCGCGGCGGCGGATCCAAGGACACCTGGGTGCTGGCCGGCCACGGTCGCGCCGGCGCCCGCACGGAGCCCGAGCGCATCGAGCTGCACACGGCACCCCAGGACGTCGGTCCCGCGCTCGACTCGTTCTCCTCGCAGCAGGACCAGCAGCAACAGCAACAGCAGCCTTCTTCGGTGGTTGAGGAGCGAGCGCAAGCGAGCGTCTCGAAACCACTGGATCGAACCGGGAAGGCGGCACCAGCATGCTGAGCCGGATCGCCGAATCGCTGTTCTGGATCGGTCGCTACGTCGAGCGGGCCGAGGACACGGCGCGCATCCTCGACGTACAGACCCAGCTGATCCTCGAGGACCCGGGTGTCGACGAGGCGTCGACCTGTCGCAGCCTGCTGTCGATCATGGGCGTCGAGGTCGACGAGGACGACGCGGTCTTCGACACCACCGAGGTCATGCGAGTGCTGGCCTACGACACCGGCTCGACTGCCTCGATCGCCGCCACGCTCGCCGCGGCCCGGGAGAGTGCGCGCCGTGCTCGCGAGACGCTGTCGACCTCGATGTGGGAGGCGCTGAACACGACGTACCGCGCCGTCCCGTCCGGCCACTTCCGCTCGATGCGGCCACCGGTCGCGTTCCGCTGGGTGCGCGACCGGGCCGCCATGATCAACGGCATCGCCGAAGCGACCATGACGCGTGACGAGGGCTACCAGTTCCTCGTCCTCGGCCGCTCGATCGAGCGCGCCGACATGACCTCGCGACTGGTCGCGACCGCCGCGATCACCTCGGGGGCCGCCTGGGGAACCTCGTTGCGTGCGTGCGGCGCCTACGAGGCGTTCCTGCGCACCTACAAGGGTCTCGAGACCGAGCGAGGTGCGGCAGAGTTCCTGCTCCTGGACCGGCTCTTCCCGCGATCGGTGGTCTTTGGCCTGAGCGAGGCCGAGCGATGCCTGGAGCGGCTGCAGTCGTCCGGCACCCGCGCCGGCTTCCCCAACGAGGCGCTGCGACTGCTCGGCCGCACCCGCGCCGAGCTGGAGTACCGCTCGCTGAGCGACTTCGTCTCCGAGCTGCCCAGCGAGATGGAGCGCCTGCAGCGCACCTGTGCGCTGGCGACCGACGCGATCTCCCGTCGATATTTCGCCGGCGCCGAGGCAACCGAGTGGCACGGGGTGAGGGCGTGAACATGCAGCTGCGCATCGCGCACACGACTGGCTTCGAGTACGACGGCAAGGCGAACACGTCTTTCAACGAGGCCCGCCTGACGCCGCTCACCCTGCCCGGCCAGATCGTCGTCCACTCGCGCGTCGAGGTCTCCCCCACGCCGTGGGTCTACACCTACAAGGACTACTGGGGCGCACAGGTGACCGCCTTCGAGGTCCTCGACCCGCACACCTCGCTCACGGTCACGGCTTCGGCCACGGTCCACACCGACCGCACGCCGGTTGGTCCTCCGACCATGACGTGGGAGGAGATTCGCAGCCCTGAGACCGCCGACGTGCACACCGAGTTCCTCACCCTGCCCGACCGGGTGCGTCCCGAGGACGACCTATGCGCCCTGGCCAGGGAGATCGCCGACCGCAGCGCCACGCCCAGCGAGGCCGCCCGCGAGATCTGCGCCCTGGTCTACAACGAGGTCAAGTACGTCTCCGGCTCGACCACCGTCGACGCCTTCGCCGGGCACTCGTGGGCCGAGCGGTCCGGCGTCTGCCAGGACATGGCGCACATCGCCATCGGAGCGTTGCGGTCTGTCGGCATCCCCGCTCGCTACGTGTCGGGCTACCTGCATCCGAAGAGCGAGCCCGAGATCGGCGTACCTGCCAAGGGCGAGTCGCACGCCTGGGTCGAGTGGTGGGATGACGCCTGGCGCGGTTTCGACCCCACCAACGACACCGAACCGGGCGACCGGCACGTGATCGTCGCGACCGGCCGGGACTACAACGACGTCAAGCCCCTCTCCGGCATCTTCTCCGGCACCGGCACCTCCCGCATGTTTGTCGACGTCCAGGTCACCCGTCTCCTGTAGCTCGCCGACCGGGCAGTTTTGGTTGGCCTCGCAACGCCGACCGGGCAGTTGTGGTGGTTCATGGTGCCGTACTCGCGCTCCGTCGGGCAGGCTAGGGGCAACGCGGTAGGGCGAACCACGTCGTACGCCGCCAGCACAGGGAGGCACGTATGACAACCAGCGACAGCACCGGTCCGGGCACACCTACACCGAAGAAGGCGGCAGCGACCTCGCCGACACCCGCGAAGAAGTCGGCCGCCAAGAGGTCGGCCGCCAAGAAGTCCGCCACGAAGAAAAGCGCTGCCAAGGAGAGCCCTGGCAAGAAGACTGCGTCCGCCAAGAAGTCACCTGCGAAGAAGTCCGCTGCGAAGAAGGCGCCCGCCAAGAAGGCGCCCGCCAAGAAGGCACCCGCCAAGAAGAGCAGCGCCGGCTCGACCCAGCTCTCCGCGAGCACGATCGAGCAGATCGTTCGGGAGACCGCCGACCGCGTCGTTCGCGAGGTAACCGACCAGCTGACCAAGCGCCTCGCGCAGCTGGAGAAGGAAACAACGCGTGCCCGCAAGTCCGCCCGCAAGGCGGCCGACCGCGCAGCCTCGACCGCGGCCGCCCTCGACCCGCGCACCCGCAAGGGCAAGAAGGGCAAGAAGAACAAGAAGTAGGCGGGCGAATCGCGCGGACTCATACGTTCTGGTTGCTCTGACGACAGGCTGCTCTGACGACCACTTCGTATGACGTCCCGGGGAGACGTCAGCGGACCACGAGGCAGAAGAGGTGGCCGTCGGGGTCCGCGAAGACGCGCCACGGAACCGGCTCACCGTCCGGCCCCGGTCGTTGTGACGATCGTTCCTCGATGAACGCCCCGCCTGCTGACTCCACCGCGCGATGTGCCGGCTCGAGGTCGTCGACGAGTACGTCGAAGTGCGTCCCGCCGTCACCAGCCGTCTCGCTGCGCTGGAACGAAAGCCGTTGACCGCGTGGCGGCGGCTCGAGCGTGACCCAGCCGTCGTACCACTCGGTCGGTGTCCCACCGACGAGCTGTGCCCAGAACGCGGCGAGCGCTGGCGGGTCAGGGGTGTTCAGCACGATCTCGCGGATCCACCCGATGGGAGCAGCTGCGCCAGGCATGCCCGAAGCCTGAGCGAGCATCCGGCTGTGGTCAACACGCCGGAGCCGGCTCGTGAGGCCGATCTCGGTCTATCTGGCCGCTTCATGGCCCCAGGCGTGGTGGAGCCGCCCAAGACTCATCAACCCCGATTGGCCTTGGGCGGCTCGTGGTTGCCAAACGACCCACCCGTCCCATCGGTCACGTCGTCGCGAGAAAGAGGACTAATCAGACCCCAGCGGGGTACATGTGGGGTGTCACCAGACGGGCAGCGTGCCCGGATCCCTCCATGAGGGTGCCGCCCGCAGACCGGTCACAGTGACACCGGGGCCGTCCGTGCGAATCAACCCCGCGCGGGCGGCTCCGGCCTGTTCCAGCTCAGCTGCGGAAGACGCGCGGCTGCCGGGCGCGAGGGCACAAAAATGCCGTCCACGCTCCATCCCCCGACTGGGGCGCGGACGGCCTCTTTGTCTTCGCAGAAAGTAGCACCAGTCGCGTCCGGTGTCGCCAACCTGTCTAGTGCGGGTACCTATTCTGGCTCGTGGCCAACCGCTACCGCAGTACGGTGCGGGCACTCTTTCGGGAGTAGCCACCCGTTGTGCCCACCCCCCGGGGGCCGCGGGTGGTCTGGCTGCGCGCCGCAGGTCCGAGACCCGGTGCGGATGGGCTGGCTCATAGGCCGGGAAGGATCCCCGCGTGATTGAGCATCGACGGCCGTTGGTGGACATAGCGTCTGACCTGCGCAAACGCGTTTCGGGACGTTGGCCGACCATGGTGAAGATTGAAAATGTTGGCCACAGTAGACCGGTGCGCCGGACTCAGTCGATGGCCGTTGAGCGGGGTTCGGATCCGGTCTCTGCCCGACTTCGGATGAACCCTGCTCTCCGCTGTGCGAGGTCGCGACCTTGAGCACTCCCCGCGCAGAGAGCTGACGCGCAACGCCGGCTCAGCCGCGGTGGATTGTGCCAGATCGGCACACCGACATAAGTCATCATTGTGCAGTGGCTGACCCAGACTCAGATCAGGCCGTGGATGCGTGTCTCGCCCGGGCTTCCCGCGGTTCGTCTGTCGCAAGTTTTACGTACACGGCTTTACGTGCGTCTTGACCGTGTTCTCACTGACCGACAGGTTTTGAGCGATCTGGCCGTAGCTGGCGGCCCGGGCGAGAGGCGGAAGAGCACGTCACGTTCTCGGCTAATGCGGTGGTGGGTCTTGCGCAACAGTTCGGTCACCCTTGGGGCTATTGGGCGCGGTCGTCGCGCGTGGCATGGCGCCCGGTAAACGCGGACCTCAGCAGATGGTGGTGCAACAGGCGACGGCCCATCATGAAGAAGTGGTCTCGCGCGCCGCCGAGCTCGGTCCTGGACCCGGGATCGGTCTAGAAGCGGTGCTTGCACATTTCCAGACGCGCGGGTCTGGGGCGTCGACCTGTCGTCGGTCATGTTGTCCGGTCCCGAAGGCGCAATCAGTCGGCTGTGACCGCCGGTAGGCTGCGGCTTCTCGAGGGAGGTGCGTGCCGGCGCTCAGCGCCAGCGAACCTGCAGACATCGGCATGGCCAACCACGTCTTGTACTTATGGAAGGATCCTGCACCCGAGATGGCCCAGATCCGGGGTTCCTGCAACCGGGGCGGGGTGCTCGCGCTGGACTACCAACCTAAGCAACACATGCCGGATGGTGCGACGACGCTTTCCACCCGCAGGACACAGGCTCTACGAGTCGGCGATGCCGAACTGACCAGGTTGGCGATCGCGGAAGGCTCTGGCTCCGTGACCACATCGTCGAGGGCCCGGCCGAAGCGCCAGAGGGCCGGGCGATGCTGACAACTGCTTGACCCCCGAGAGCTGACACTGCTGCCAGGACCGGTACTGACTGAACAGCAACTCTTCGACCATTGCCCAAGAAGCGTCTGCATCTGTGCTGGCGGCCACTATCGGTGTCGCAACAACGATGAGGCTGAAAGAGCCCGCCCGGCGATGCATTGGTCCGCCGGGCGGCGCTCGTCGTCCTCAGACCTATTGGTGCGGCGTACAGCCATCCGCGCCTTGACCGCCGGCTTCTGCGCCTATGGGTTCCCGCGCCAGCTGCGCGCCTTCCAGCTGTCACCGCGCCAGCTCCGCGCCTTCCAGCTGTCACCGCGCCAGCTCCGCGCTTGGAACTGGTCGGCCGACCAGGCGTGGGATTCCCATGGAACGCCGGTCCAGGAAACGCCCGTCCAGGCTGCTGCTTGAAGCTGCTTCTTGTCCCACTTGGTACCGGTCCACGTCTTGGAGTTCCACACTCCCTTGGCCCATGCGGTGTCAGTGGCCTCGGCTGACGCCCAGGCCTGCGGTCGCCAAGGAGAACCCAGAGCGTCAATCTCCCCTGTGAGTGCGTCGCCCGTTTCGGGATCCACCACGTGCTCTCCTCCTCGAGATGCCTCGAGCGATCCCAGGCCGGTCGATGACGGCAGGCTCCTCGTGGAGGAAGGCAGGACGCCCTTTGACTTCACCAGAGCGACGGCCGCGCCGATGTTCGTCACGCCGGCACCTTGTGCGGTGTTCGATTGCGTGAGCGGAACGGCCGTCTCCATCAGGACAGCCTTGGCTTGCGTCACCGTCAGCTTCGGCTGGGCGCTGAAGAGAAGCGCCGCCTCGCCGGACACCACGGCAGCCGCCTGCGAGGTGCCACTGCCGCGGAAGTACCGGCCGGTGTCGTCCCCGGCGACGAGCCCCTCGGGGTGGGCGACATCGGCGTAGGAACCCGGTACGCGCAGCGACACCACGGACTTGCCCGGCGCCAGCACGTCCGAGTGTCGCTCCGCGCTACCGCCATTGGTGAAGTCGGCCACGACCTGGGCAGAAGCCGCCGCGGAGCCACGGTGGTCGCTGGCCCCCACAGCCAGGATGTTTGGGTCGACCGCAGGCATCAGCAGGCTGGGCGCCGCCAGCCCATCGTTTCCGGAGGCCGCCACCACCAAGATGTCATGGTTCCATGCGTTTTCGACAGCACGCGCCAGCGGGTCCACGCTCCAGGCTTGCTGCGACGCCGTGCCGTAGGACAGGTTGATGACTCGAACGTGCATACCCGCATATTCTCGGTGCTCAACAACCCAGTCGATTGCGGCGATGACCTGTGAGACGTCAGCACCGCCGTCCCCGGTGGCGACCTTCATGTTCAGCAGCTTCGCATCGGGAGCGACGCCGGCGAATTGTGTGCTCTGCGGCTTCTTGGGGTCGAACCCCTCGTCCCGACCGGCGATGATGCCCGCCAGGTGCGTGCCATGGCCGAACCCGTCAAGGTAGCGGGTCCCCGCGCTCTGGCTCTCGAAGGAGAGGTCAGGACCGTCGATGACCTTGTCATCCTTGTCGAGACCTGGGACACCCACCACCCCCGTGTCGATCAGGGCGACGGTCACGTCCTTGCCAGTGACACCGCGCAGCCATGCATCCTGCGCACCGATGCTCTTGGTCAGCGAGTACAACGAGCCCAGGTCCTTAGAGGCGTCCCATGAACCGCTGCCTCGCGAGGCCTGCTTGCCCTCCTTGGTGTCGTCGTCACCCCATTGGGAGTCCACGACACCCCCTGACACGCCGCTGAGCTCCTGTCCCGCAGGGTCGGGCTTGGACGCCTTGGCGAGCGCCGGGCTCACCGTCATCGACGTCAACAGAGCCGCTCCCAGCGCGACGGCGGGTGCGCTCCTCTTCCATGTAATGCTCATCGATATATCCCCCCGGATACTTCCTAAGAGGCTTCAATGCCTCTAATCGGAGATAGTGCCTCTAATCGCCCATAAGTGACGGTCCTGTACCCAGACTCCACGCGGCGGACTAGTCCGGGGGAACTCTGGACTTGACAGCATCGAGTCATCTCGCCGCGCTTCTCGCACCCTGGCTGAACCTGCGAGGTCGGCAATCGTCAGTAATCCGGCAAATCACTCCACCGTTGTCTAAAGTGGGTGGCGGCGCCGCGGTACAGATCGCCTGCGGGGATGCAGCGTGACCACCGGTAGAGAGGAGCGTGTGTGATGGTCTTCGACGAACCAGCAGCAGCGCAGTCCAACGACAGGTCATCCCTCGCCCCGTCGATGGCGGTACGGAGCGCCAGTTCGGGGCGTGACTCGCGATGGACGCCGAGCGACCTCCGGTAGACCAACCGGGTCTACCCAGCGCAGCCGAGGTCCCGCAGGCTTCAGGATCTGAACACCGCCAACCACGGCGACCACTCATCAGCACGTCATTGCTCGCTGCAGCCATGGCAAGCGTGGCCGTGCTGATCACGGCGCCAGGACTGCTAGCGGATCCAGGGGCGGCCGTACCGAATCTGAGCTGGCTGGCGCTACTGCCAGTGTTTGCCCTCGCCGAGGTCGTGGTCATCCACCTACCCACCCAGCGCAACGCTCATGGGCACACGCTTCGCGAAATCCCAGCCGTCCTCGGCCTGACCTTCCTCGCGCCGCAGCAGTACGTCACTGCCTACGTCGTCGGCGCGGTGCTCGCGCTCGTCGTGGCAGCACGCATGCGAGGCGTCAAACTGGCGTTCAACGCCGCCATGTTCGCTCTTGAAGCCGCCTTGGGAGCGCTCACCTACCATGCGATCCTGAACGGTGGTGACCCCCTCTCACTCACCGGCTGGCTGGCCGTTCTCGTAGCGGTACTCGTCACTGACCTCATTTCCGCCGCCGCGGTGACGGCGGCCATCAGCCTGACCGAGGGGGCCTTCGACGGCGAAGTGCTGCACGAAGCGCTCCGGTCGGGCACCGTAGCCGCGTTCATCAACACCTGCGTCGCCCTGCTTGTGGCCACCCTCGTGCTGGTTCAGCCCTCGGCGCTACCGCTCTTGGCAGTCGTCGTCGTGCTCCTGGTCCTGGGCTATCGCGTATACATCTCACTCGCCCGCGGGCACGCCCAGACCCAGCTCCTCTACCGGTTCGTCGAACGCACGTCCTCCGCGCGCTCCTGGGAGCAAGTCATCGAGATCATGCTTGCGGAAGCGGCTGACCTCATGCACGCCGAGCACGCCTTCCTGGTCGAGATCACCGAGAACGACGCCTTGCGGTACTACGCGATCGAGGACGGCTCGTTGCGGTCCCGGTCACTAGAGCTGCAGGGACCCGGCGCATGGTGGTGGACGGCCCTGGATGCCGGTGTCGTGGAGTACCAGAAGCCTCGACACACCCGCAGCGACATGCCCGCCTCGCCAATCCAGGTACACCTGCTGGCTACACCTCGCGACGGCCTAGCCGCCCGCTTGCGCGGTGTGGGCTCAGACCAATACGTGCTCGTGGTCCGCGACCGCTCGTTCGAGAAGGAGACATTCGGCCCAGAGGACGTCCAGATCTTCGAAGCACTCGCAGCGCATGCCGCCGTCGCGGTCGAACGAGCTCGCACCGTGAGCGACCTCGAGGAACTCGCAGCAGAACTGGAGGCCGCACGCGATGCAGCGCTGGCAGCCTCGGAAGCCAAGACACTGTTCCTGGCCAACATGGGCCACGAGATCCGCACGCCACTCACCACGGTGCTCGCCACCGCGGAGATCCTCGAAGACACGACCTTGGACGAGCTACAGCTCACTCTCCTGGAGAAGATGCACCGCCAGGGAGCCCTGCTGAAGACCTTGGTCGAGTCGATCCTGGACTTCTCGCGCATGGAGGCCGGGCAGCTGTCGCTGGTCTCGACCTCGTTCGACCTCCACGCCATGATGGCCGATGCCGCCGACGTCTACGAGCAGCGAGCGCTCGAAAACGACACCCGATTCGAGTGGAACCTCGACCCATCCGTGCCTCACATCGTCGTCGGCGACCCAGGCCGCCTGTTCCAGATACTGACCAATCTGCTCGACAACGCACTCAAGTTCACCCACCAAGGGCACGTTGGCCTCGACGTGCACAGCGCACAGGCAGACGAGTGCGTGGAGTTCGTCGTCAACGACACAGGCATCGGCATCCCCGAACAGGATCAAGTGTCGATCTTCGACGTCTTCCACCAAGTCGATGCCTCCACCACTCGACGCTATGAAGGTACCGGGCTGGGCCTCGCGATCTGCAAGCAACTCACAGAGCTGATGGGTGGAACCATCACCGTAGAGAGCAAACTCCGAGTGGGCAGCACCTTCACCATCCGACTACCCCTGGTCCATGGCCACGCTGCACTGTGCTCACGTCATGACGACGCGACCGCGGACGGTTACTCACCTGCAGTGGTTCGGGAACCTGCTGACCCTGCCACGAGTTCCGAGGTTTCACAGCCTTACCGCCTGACGGCGGCACGAACCAGCGGAAAGATCGGCTTCGAAGACGCCTGATCCGAAGCCACACAAGTCGTCGCCCGTTCGCAGCCCCGCCATGCCTACCATCCCACCCGACTTCCTTCACCCCAACGCATCGGCATCGTGCCAACCCACGCAGACGCGCTACTCCGACGGAGGCCGCGGCAAGAGCTCAGCATGGGGATACACCCAGAGCTCAATCAGGAGTCCAATGACCAACATCGGCGACCGGGTCATGGGCTGATACCGAGACCCCGCAGTGCCCGGCGGGCACCGCTATTGGGATGGGCAAGCCTGGAGCGACACCCATCCGGATGGCTTAATCCCTGAGTTGCCGACCGCAGTGTTAGAAAACTGACCTGCAACCGGTTTCCCGGACACCGATGCTGAGGCGAGAATCGCCTCGGAGAGGAGTCCGCCATGCCGGCACCCAAGGACCCGGAGTTCCGTCGTCGAGCCGTGGAGCTCGCGCGGCTGCGGGAGAAGCCGATCGCGCAGATCGCGAAGATCTCGGGATCGCTGAGTCAGGGCTGCGTCGTTGGATGGCGCAGGCCGACATCGACGAGGCCAAACGCGAAGGCCTGAGTACCGATGAGAAGGCCGAGCTGGTCCGCCTTCGTCGGGAGAACCGCACCCAGGCGATGGAGATCGAGATCCTGAAGCGGGCCAGTGCCTACTTCGCTCGGGAGAACGTCCTCCCAAAACAGGCTTCCGGCTCGTTCGTGAGCTTGCCGCCGACGGGTTCCCCGTCGCGGTGGCGTGCCGGATCCTGAATGTCTCGACCTCGGGCTACTACGAGTGGCTCTCGACGGATCTCGCGGTTGAGCCGCTCGTTGGGGTTGTTGGACCAGATCTGGCGCCAGATCTCCTTGCGGAAGCAGGTGAAGGCGAGCAGGTCCGCACGGGTGTTCTCGAGGTGCTCGGCGACCGTGGGGAGCTTCTCGACCAGGCTGTCGATGATCCGGTCGAACTGGGCGTGGACCGCATCAGCGTCGGGTTGGTCATAGACGCTGTGCAGCAGCGCCTTGACCCAGCCCCAGCTGGACTTGGGGGTGATGGCCATCAGGTTCGCGGCGTAGTGGGTCGTCTGCGTGGCAGGCGGCAGCTCAGATGATCGGAGTGCAGGCCACCCACACGATCTGCGTCACTACTTCGCATCTGTCCAGATCCGCGGCGGGCAGTCCATCAAGGTGCTCCAGGCGCTACTGGGCCCACAAGTCCGCAATGGAGACCTGGGACACCTTCGGACATCTCATTGGCGACGAGGACGACCGCAGCAGGTCAGTGATCGAGGGTGTCCTTGGAAATTCTGGCCACAGTAGATGCCACCTGACTGCAAAACCGCAGGTCAGAGGCCCGGTGCGGATGGGCTGGCTCATAGGCCGGGTTCTGTTCGCCGTACCGCCTCTCGACGACACGGTTGGCGACCATCCATCTCCGGCTGCCGTTGCCGGCAACCTCCAGCAACCTACCCGCGAGCTCGGGCGGACCACCCTCGAACGCTCGCTGTCTGGTCTTGCTCCAGGTGGGGTTTGCCTAGCCGCGACGGTCACCCGCCGCGCTGGTGGTCTCTTGCACCACCGTTTCACCCTTACCGTTGTCCCCGGCGAACCGGAGACGACGGCGGTCTGTTTTCTGTGGCACTGATCCCGCGGGTTGCCCCGGGTGGGCGCTACCCACCACCTTGTCCTATGGAGCCCGGACCTTCCTCGACACCCCCGAGGGTGACGCGGCCGCCCGGCCAGCCCATCCGCCCGCCAAGGATAGGGCCTATCAGAGGGTGAAGCGCACCTTGCGGGTCGCCGCGTCGGCCTCCGCGAGGGTCACGGTCACGTCCTCGCCGACCGGCAGGGGCGATCTGGAGGCCACCGGCGCCTCGACAGCCGGCTCACGAATCATCACTGTGCCCTCGCGTTCGTCGTCGTGCGTCGCCTCGAGCACGACTCCCTCGAACCTCTCCCCGACGCGGCTGCGCAGGGTCAGCGCCTCGACCAGATTGAGCACCGCGTTCTCGTAGGTGTGCGACTTCCGGTTCGAGTCGCGCATCAGGTCCGGTACGTCGTCCATGCCCTCGAGCACCCAGCCCGGCACGTCACTCCCAGCACACAGTGCGGCGCAGATCTCCAGTCCGTAGCGGTCGACCAGGCGGCGCAGCGGCGCCGTGACATGGGCGTACGACGACGCCAGCGCGGCGTGCTCGGTCTGCTCGGGGAGGCGGCCACGGAACGCGGCGTACCCAGCGCCGCGCAGGAGGGTGGTGCAGGCCGCCACCATCGCGGCATCCGCGGGCCGTGAGGGATCGAGCGACCGGATGAACTCGGGGTGGCTCATCGTGTTCGGCCAGTCGATCCCCAACGCCCGCGCCGTACGACGGAGCCGGCGGACCGCGTCCTCCGGGGCGGGCGGGAGCGTCCGCAGGATGCCCACCTTGCCGTCGATCATGATCGAGGCCGCAGCGAACCCGGTGAGGAGCGAGAGCTGCGCGTTCCACGTCTCCACGGGGAGCATCTCGCGGAACTCGAGGCGGTACTGGTCGCCGGCCAGGTCGATCTCCTGAGCCGGCATGGGCAACGAGACTCCGCCGCGCTCGGCCTCCTTGGCGATCCGCAGCTCACCGATCCTCTTCAGCAGAGCGAGGGTGGAGCCGGCGGGGGCCGCGTCGATCTTCTGCTGCACACCGGCGTAGTCGAGCTTGCCGCGTGAGCGGACCCGGGCTCGCTCCACCTTCGCCTCTGTGATCTCACCGTCGGCATCGAGGGCGATCGTCCATACGAAGGCAGGCCGGTCCTCGTCGGGCAGCAGCGACGCGGCGCCCTCGCTGAGCACCTGGGGATGCAGCGGCACCTTGCTGTCCGCGCCGTAGAGCGACTCCCCGCGTTCGTGCGACTCACGGTCGACTGGGTCCCCCGTCACGACGAAGGCCATGACGTCGGCGATCGCGTAGTGCACGACGTAGCCGTCCCCTTCTGCCTCGAGGTGCATCGCCTGGTCGAGGTCCATCGCCCCGGGAGGATCGATGGTCACGAACTCGAGATGGGTCAGGTCGAGGTCGGGCAGCCGCGGCTCCGTCGCGTCCTGTTCCGCGGCCGACTGCACCTCGCGCGGGAACCCCGGCTGGACGTGCAGCTCCTGCTGGATGGCCTCGATCCCCGACTGCAGCTCCTGGTACGCCGCATCCTTCGCCCGCAGCACGCGAGTAGCCACGCGCACCTCCTCGTCTCCCGGACCCGGCGCCAGCCTAGGGTGGCGCTCGTGCTGATCCTGCTTCCCCCCTCCGAGGGCAAGGCCGTTCCGCGTCGTGGCGCCGCACTCGACCTCTACCGGCTCGGTTTCCCGTCGCTGACCCGGGCCCGCGAACAGGTCCTGACCACTCTCGTCGCGCTCTGCCGCGCGGACCCCGATCGCGCGATGCAGGTGCTCGGCCTCGGACCCACCCAGGCCGCCGACGTACGCCGCAACGCGGAGCTGCTGACCGCACCCACGGCGCGGGCCGACTCGATCTACACCGGCGTGCTCTACGAGGCCCTCGACCTGACGACCCTCGACGCGGCTGCACGGCGGCGCGCCACCCGTTCCCTCGCGGTCACGTCGTCGGTGTTCGGGCTGGTCCGACCCGGCGACCGGATCCCGTCGTATCGCCTGGCGGGGGGTGTCAACCTGCCCGGCCTCGGCGTGGTCTCCGGCCACTGGCGCCGCGTGCTGGACCCCGTCGTCCGCGAGGCAGCCGGCAACGGCCTGGTCGTCGACCTCCGGTCGAGCACCTACACCTCCTTCTGGCGACCCGAGCGGGACCTGGCTCGCCGGGTCGCATCCGTACGCGTCCTCCAGCAGGTCGGCTCGCAGCGCAAGGTGGTCAGCCACTTCAACAAGGCCACCAAGGGCCGTCTCGTCCGCGCCCTGCTCGAGAGCGGCGCCTCCCCAGCGAGCCCCGCCCGACTTGCCGACGCGATCACCGACCTCGGCTGGAAGGTCGAGCTCGACCCCGCGGAGAACCAGCTCGACGTGGTCGTCGAGGAGCTCTAGATCCGGCTCTCCACTGCCCCTTGGCCGCCCAAGCGCTGCGCGGCCCATACCGGCAGGATCGAGATCAGCACGAGCACGACGGCCACGACGTTGACCACCGGCGCCTGGTTGGGCCGGAACAGGTTGTCGAAGATCCAGATCGGCAAGGTCGGGGTCCCCGGGCCTGCGGTGAACGTGGTCACCACGATCTCGTCGAAGCTCAGGCCGAAGGCAAGCAGGGCACCGGCCACGAGCGACGACCGAAGCAACGGGAAGGTGATCCGGCGCATGGTCTCCAAGGGCCTCGCGCCGAGGTCGGCCGAGGCCGCCTCCAGCGAGCCACCGAGCCGCCGGAGCCGGGCGCCGACGTTGTTGAAGACCACGACGATGCAGAACGTCGCGTGACCGACGATGATCGTGAACAGACCCGCGTTGATGCCGAACACCGGCTGCAGCACGTTCTGGATCGTCGACTGCAGGGCGACACCGGTGACGATGCCCGGGAGGGCGATCGGCAGGATCACGAGCACGTTGATCACCCGCTTGCCGAAGAAGTCGAAGCGGGTCAGCGCCAGGCCCAGCAGCGCGCCGAGGACGAGTGCGATCGCCGTTGCACCGAGACCTGCCTTCACCGAAGTCCACAGCGCATCCCTTGGTCCCTGCGCGTGGGCAGCCACTGACCACCATTCGGTCGTGAACGACGGCGGCGGCCAGCCGAAGGTGCGGTCGGCGTTGAACGAGTTGATCGTCACCACTGCAAGTGGGATGTAGATGAACGCGAGCACGACCGCGGCCAGGATCCACAGCCCCACCTTCCCGCCGGTGCCGATTCTCATGACACGCTCCCGCTCACAGGTTGTCCAGAGCTCCGGCCCGGCCGGCCAGCATCAGGTAGATGACCATGATCAGCACCGAAGCCGTCCCGAGCGCCGCCGCGAAGGGCAGGTCGAGCACGATGTTCGAACGCACGGCCGTGCCGAGCACCTGCAGCTTGCCGCCGACGATCTGCACCGCGATGTAGTCACCAAGGCTCAGCGAGAACGTGAAGATCGACCCGGCAATGATCGCGGGCTTCAGCGAGGGCAGCACGATCCTGCGGAACGTGGAACCTGCCTTCCCGCCGAGGTCCGCCGACGCCTCGAGATGTGCTTCGGGCAGCCGCTCGAACCCGGAGTACACCGGCAGGATCATGTACGGCAGCCAGAGGTAGGTGAGCGTCAGCACTACGGCGATCAGGCCGTAGCCCGGAGTGCCTCCGAACACTGAGTCCATCACCCCTTCGGGCTGGAGCATCGCGCGCCAGGCGTACGCCTTGACCAGGTACGACGCCCACAGCGGCACCAGCACAGCCGCGACCAGGATCGCGCGCATCCGTCGCGGTGCCACTCGCGCCATGAAGAACGCGAACGGCACCGCGATGACCATGCAGAGGATCGTCACTAGCGCCGCGATGAGCAGCGTGCGCCCGATGATCTTCAGGTACGTCGGGGAGAACAGCTCCTTGAAGTTCTCCGTCGTGAAGGTCGTGACGACCTTGTTGGTGAAGGGGTCGGTGGTGAAGAACGCCGTCGCGAAGATCATCGCCAGTGCGCCGAGATAGGCAACCACCAGCCAAGTCATCGGCGCAGCAAGCAGCGCGAACGGCGTCCTTCGTTGCCTCATTCCGTCCCCTGTTCGGCGAGCCGTCCTAGCCGCGGATCTCGGACCACCTCTTGGTCCACTCCGCGTAGTCGGTGCACTTCACGTCTTCCCGACCGTCGAGGCACGCCGAGATCGGCGTGTTCCAGTAGTGCACCTGCGAGAAATAGTCCTCGTCCTCGGCGTGGAAGGTGTCGCAGTGCTTCGGGTCCGCCGTCTCCTGGCAGGCCAGCTTGTTGCCAGGCGCCTCACCGAAGTACTCCGCGATCGCGGCGTTGGCCTTCGGGGAGACCAGGTGGTCGACCAGCTTGTACGCGCAGGTCGTGTGCTCGCTCTTGGCACCCACCATCCAGGTGTCGGACCAGCCCGTGGAGCCCTCCTTCGGCAGCACCGACTCGACCGGAGCCTTCTCGCCCTGGGCCAGGTTGGCAATGACCTGCCAGGTGGTGCCGATGACGCTCGACCCGTTCTTGAATGCCTGGATCTCCTTGAGGTAGTCGGCCCAGTACTCACCCACGTCGGCGCTCTGCTTCTTCAAGAGGTCCACGGCCGCGTCGAGCTGCTTCTCGTCGAGCGCATACGGGTCCTTGATCCCCAGGTCCGGCTGGGTCTTCATCAGGTACAGAGCTGCATCGGCGATGTAGATCGGTGAGTCGTACGCCGTCACCTTGCCGGAGTACTTCGAGGAGTCGTCGAAGACGGCCGACCACGAGTCGGGTGCCGGCTTGACCTGGTCGGTGCGGTACATCAGCAGGTTCGCACCACGACCGTGCGGAGCGCCGTACATCTGGCCCTCGACCGAGTTCCACGGCTGGTCCTTGAGGCTCTCGAAGATGTCCTTGTAGTTCGTGAGCAGGTCGGTGTTCATCGGCGCGACGTCGCCGGCCGCGATCATCCGGAGGGTGGCGTCACCGGACGCCGACACCACGTCGTACTGGCCGGTGCGCATCAGCTGCACTGCCTCGTCGGAGGTGCCGAAGGTCTTGATCGTGACGTCGCAGCCGGACTCCTTCTCGAAGTCGCTGATCCAGTCGACCTTGGGGTCGTTGGTGCCGTCCTCGACATAACCGGGCCAGGCCAGCACGCTCACCTCACCCTCGGCGTCGCCCAGCTTGTCCAGCGGCTTGATGTCGGGAACGGTGAACCCACCCGCACCCTTCTTTTCCGAGGACCCACTGTCGTCGGACCCACAGCCCGACAGGACGAGGACGGCGGACGCGAACGCGGCGCCGAGCTTCATGGTCGTTCTCACTGGGAACTCCTTTGTGTGGTGGATGAGTCATCGGTCGTGCTGTCCGTGGTAGCGCTGTCCTCGGGGACCTCGAGCAGATGTTCGCGGTGCCAGAGCAGCTCGACGGGATCGCCGCGGCGCAGCTCGTCGTGGCTGGCGCGGTTGCCGTTCTCCTCGAGGGCGATCAACCGTCCTCCGCCGTCGAGGTCGACGACGAAGCGCGTTACGGGGCCGGCGTACACGACCTCGAAAACGGTGCCGGCGGCGGACCCTTCGCTCTCGTCGTGGTCGCTGCCCGGCGCGACGATCGTCAGCTTCTCGGGGCGGATGCCGAACGTGCCCTTCCGGCCGGTGGCGCGTTCCGCCTGCTCGCCGCGGAGCAGGTTGGAGGTGCCGACGAAGCCCGCGACGAAGGCGTTGGCCGGCTGCTCGTAGATCTCCCGGGCTGTACCGACCTGCTCGATGCGGCCCTCGTTGAACACCGCGATCCGGTCGCTCAGCGTGAGCGCCTCGTCCTGGTCGTGGGTGACGAACAGGAAGGTGATTCCGACCGCCCGCTGGATCTCCTTGAGCTCCACCTGCATCTGCTCGCGCAGCTTGAGGTCGAGCGCGCCCAACGGCTCGTCGAGCAGCAGCACCTTGGGACGGTTGACCAGCGCGCGGGCAAGTGCGACGCGTTGGCGCTGCCCGCCGGAGAGCTGCGTGGGACGGCGATCACCCAGGGTGGAGAGGCGCACCTGTTCGAGTGCCTCCTGGGCCCGCTTGCGCCGGTCGGCCTTGCCCACCTTCTTCACCAGCAGGCCGTACTCCACGTTCTCCTGCACGCTCATGTGCGGGAAGATCGCGTAGTCCTGGAACACCGTGTTCACGTCCCGGGCGTACGGCGGTCGACCGGTCACGTCCTCGCCGGCCAGTTCGATGGTGCCCTTGGTCGGTTGCTCGAAGCCGGCGATCATCCGGAGCACGGTGGTCTTGCCCGAGCCGGACGGTCCCAGCATCGAGAAGAACTCGCCCGACCTGATGCTGAGGTTGGCGTCATCGACGGCGACCACAGGAGGCCGGCCCGAGAACTCCTTGCGAAGCCCGTCCAGACGGATCGCAGGCGCTGTCGCCACGGGAGTGGTGTCGGTCGTCGATGACGAGGACATGTGCCTCCTAGCGGTCGCTGCTGCCGCCGTTAGTCGCAGTACCGTCGGTCTGGCACCAAAACCTATGGCCCCATATGTTTTGAGGGCAAGGGTCTTGTCCAGATCGTTGCGAGCGGACTACACACCGGGCGAAGGGAGGTGGACGTGGCTGACCTCTCCATGGGCCTCGGCACGTACGCCGCCATCTTCGCACCGCTCGAGACCGCGGGTCGCGCCGAGGTGATCCGGCGCCGCCTCTCCGATGCGATCAGTCTCGGTGTGCTGCCCGACGGGCTGCTGCTCCCCGCGGAACCCGAGCTCGCCGAACGTCTCGGCGTAGCCACCGTGACCGTGCGCGAGGCGCTGGGCATGCTGCGCTCGGCGGGACTGATCCAGACTCGTCGAGGTCGGCGAGGCGGATCGTTCGTCTGCTCGCCCGCCGACGGTGGGCGCGCGGCGCTGCTGGACCGGCTGCGTGGCCTGGGCCAGGGCGAGCTGCGCGACCTCGGCGACCACTACGCCGCAGTCGGTGGCGCCTGCGCGGTCCTCGCGTCGCAGCGTGCGGACGCGGGCGACGTGGCACGGCTCGAGACACTGGCGCCGACCGTGCGCGACGGCCGCGTCGCCAGCGAGTGGCTGCGTGCCGAGGGCACCTTCCACCTCGAGCTCGCCGTTGCGGCCCAGTCGGCCCGGCTCGCGCGCGAGGAGATCATGCTCCAGGCAGAGATCGGTCCGCTGCTCTGGCTCGCACATGCGCACGCGCACGCCCACGAGGACGCGGCCAGCTCTCACGAGCAGCTGGCTCTCGCTGTCGGGAAGGGTGACGGACCTCTGGCACGGTCTCTGCTCGAGAACCACGTCCACCAGCTCGTGCGGGCGCTGCGTCCGTTGCACCATGAGGCGAGGAGGTCCCGATGAACGACCCGACTAAGACCCTGGCTGAGGACGTCACGACGTTCTGTGAGGAACGATTCGCGGACGTCGCTGCCATCGCGTCCCTGGCCATCGGCCCGCTGTCGGTGGCAGAGCCTCGTCGCTCCGGCCTCGCCATCGAGCGCCACTGCTTGAAGCTCCTCGCCTCGACCGACCCTCCCCTTGCGGGAGCCGGTGTGGTGGTCGCGCCGTACGTCCTCACCGACGAGCCGTTCTGGCTGGAGTGGTGGCTGGCCGGTCCCGACGAGTCGCCAGGTGCCGCGAACCGGCTGGCGGCCGACGTGAACCCCGACTCGGTGGCGTTCCGCGACTACACGACGCTGGCATGGTTCGAGCGGCCGCAGCAGACCGGGGAGCGCGGCATCACCGGTCCGTACGTCGACTACCTCTGCACCGACCAGTACACCCTCACCTTCACCGCGCCGCTCGCCTCGGACGACCGGTTCCTCGGCGTCGCGGGGGTGGACGTCCTCGCGCGCTGGTTCGAGCAGCACCTGTTCGTGCTGGTCGACGAACGCGGAGACCTCGACGAGGGCTGCGTCGTGGTCAACCGGGCCGGTCGTGTGGTTGCGTGCCCCGCCGGCACCTGGGTCACCGGAGACCTGATCCACGAGCTCGAGGCCGAGCAGGGACCCGCGGCCGGCTGGCAGGTCACGGACTGTCCCGGCACGCCGTTCGTCGTCGGCCGGAAGAGATAGGCCAGAAGACCGGGTAGTCCGAGGTCAAAAGCACCGTTTCCATCGCGGCAATGGTGCTTTCGGCCTCGGACTACCCGAAAATCTCGGTCGGTCGGGCGTTGTAGAGGCGCAGGTTGGCCATCGGGATGTTGCCGTCGGGGCCGCCCTGGAAGTAGGAGATGACCGACACCGAGGCCGGTGCGAGCTCCATCCGGTACACCGCCTCGAGCGGGGCACCGAGGGCGTCCGCGACGAGTGTCTTGATCGGGGTGACGTGGCTGACCACGACAACGGTCTGCCCGGCGTACGACTCCACGATGCGGTCGCGTCCCTCGAGCACTCGCTTCTCCACGGCCCGGAAGGACTCGCCACCGTGCGGCGCGGACTCGAGGTCGCCGAGCCATGACCCGAGCTCGTCCGGCCACTTCTCGTGCACCTCGGTGAAGCTCATCCCGTCCCAGGTGCCGAACTCCATCTCCGCGACGGCGGGCTCCTCCACGATCTCGCGGTCGAAGAACTCGGCGAGGACCTCCGCCGTCTCACGGGTACGACGCACCGGCGAGCTGATCAGCGCATCGAAGGTGCCCGACAGCGGGGCCAACCACTCCCCCGTCGCCCGGGCCTGACCACGGCCCTCCTCATTCAGCGGCGGGTTGCTGCTGGCGAGACCACCTGAGAAGAGCTTGCCCTTGGTCGCGTCGGTCACGCCGTGGCGGACGAGGATGAGGGTGGTCGGCTTGCCATGGGGTGGCCCCCACCCGCGTTCGGGCTTCTCGGCGAGGACCTCCTCGGGAGAAGCACCCGCTGGTCCGGGTTCCGCGACCGCCGAGGAGCCGTCCAGCATGCCGGTCGCATCCCGCAGCCCGTCCAGCGCCTCGTTGGCGAGTCGGTCGGCGTGGGTGTTCTCGGCACGCGGCACCCACGTGAACGACGTGCCGGCCGGGGCGAGTCTCTTCGCCTCGATGGCCAGCGGCCTCATCGAGGGGTGCTTGACCTTCCAGTTGCCGCTCATCTGCTCGACGACGAGCTTGGAGTCCATCCGGACCGCGATCTCTGCTCCCGGCGCGTACTCGGCGGCGAGCTCGAGGCCGGCGATCAGGCCGCGGTACTCCGCCACGTTGTTGGTCGCGATCCCGATGCCGTCGCCACGCTCGGCGATCAGGTCGCCGGTCTCGGCGTCCTTCAGTACGGCGCCGTACGCCGATGGTCCGGGGTTCCCACGGGAACCACCGTCCGCCTCGACGATCACCCGCCGGTGCGTCGCGGTCAAAGGCCGGACTCTCCGGTGCGCACCAGGATCCGGTTGCAGTCCTCGCAGCGCACCACCTCGTCCGAGGCCTTCTTGGCAATGATCGCGAGGTCCGAGGCGTTCAGGGTGAGCCGGCAACCACCGCACTCGCGCCGACGCAGTGCAGCGGCGCCCACGCCGCCCTTCTGCGCGCGCAGCTTCTCGTAGAGCGACAACAGCTCCTCTGGCATCCCGGCGACCGCGAGGGCGCGCTCGCCCTTCGCGGTGTCCAGCTCAGCCTCGAGGTCCTGCGATCTCTTCTCGTACGCCGCCTGCACGTTCGTGTTCTCTATGTCCAGGGCCACGAGATCGGTGCTGTGCTGGTCGAGGGCACGCTGCGTCTCCTCGAGCCGCTCCATCACCTCGATCTCCACGTCCTCGAGATCGTTGATCCGGCGGTGCAGTGACTGCAGCTCGCCGAGCATCCGCTCGAGTGCCTTCGGGTCCTTGATCTGGCCGGCGTCGATCATCCCCTGGTCGCGAACACGTCGTGCCTTGACCTGCTCGACGTCAGCGTCGGCACGTCTCTGCTCGGCCGTGATGTCGTCGACCTCGACGCGGAGGTCGCGCAGCTCGTTGTCGAGGGTCTTGCGCCGAGCCGAGAGCTCACGAAGCTGAGCGGTCTCCGGGATCGAACCCAGCTGATGGGTCAGCGCGTCGATCCTGGAGTCGAGCTCCTGGACGTCGAGCAACTTGAGCTGGACGAACGGGTCGGCTTTCAGAACGATCTCCTGGGTCTGGCGTTGTTCTCAGGACCGAAAGGTCCACGGGTCGGTGTTCGTGGCGCTGACGCGCACCTCCACCGTATCGCCCAGCGCCTCGACCAGCCGATCCCGGAGCACCGGCAGCCAGGTGCTCTCGGCCGCCCAGTGCGCGATGTCGACCAGTGCGGGGGCGGCCGTGTGCTCGCGCAGCTCCGAGGCCGGGTGGTGCCGCAGGTCCGAGGTGACGTAGACGTCGGCGCCCGATGCGCGCGCCAGGTCGAGCAGGAAGTCCCCGGCACCGCCGCACACCGCCACAGTCTCGATACGCCGGTCGGGGTCGCCTGCGACGCGTACGCCGTGCGCGGTCTCGGGGAGTACGTCGGCTACGCGGGCTGCGAACTCCCGAAGCGTCATCGGCGACGACAGACGACCGACACGTCCCGAGCCGCGGTCCGGCTCCTCGAGCGCGGCCAGCTCGACCACGTCGTACGCCGGCTCCTCGTAGGGATGGGCGGCCAGCATCGCGGCCACTGCAGCTCCTCGGAGCGCTCGCGGACACACCGTCTCGACCCGAACCTCCTCGACGACCTCCGCGCGTCCGACCTCGCCGATCGTGGGCCGTGCTCCCTCGAGGGGCCGGAAGCGGCCCTCGCCCGGCGAGCTGAAAGAGGCGTGGTCGTAGGCGCCGATCCGGCCGGCTCCTGCGTCCGCGAGCGCCGCGCGTACGCGCTCGGCCGCATCGACGGGCGTGAACACCACGATCTTGTCCAGCGGCGGAGCGGAGTCTGCTTCCAACGGCCGGACGTGCTCGAGCCCCAAAGCCAGGGCGAGCGACTCGGAGACGCCGCCCGCTGGCGAGTCGGCATTGGTGTGCGCGGTGAACAGCGCACACCCGTTGGTCAGGAGCCGGTGGGCGAGACGTCCCTTGGGGTCGGTGGCGGCAACACCGTGGACCCCTTTGAGGAACAGCGGGTGGTGGCAGATGAGCAGGTCAGAGTCGTCCGCGACCGCTTCGTCGCCAACTGCAGCGACCGGGTCGACAGCAAGCAGGATGCGGCGTACGTCGACCGCCGGGTCCCCGATCACCAGCCCGACGGCGTCCCACTCGTCGGCGTGGTGCGGCGGGAACCACTCGTCGAGTAGTGCGATGACCTCACCCAGCGTCGGCATGGGGCGAGGTTATCGAGACTCCAGGGCCAGGCGTCCGCTGAGGGCGAGGAAGCAGGCGGCGAACACCTTCCGCAGGCGCGTCAGCAGCTTCGGCCTGCTCAGCACCCGCTCCCGGGTGGCCGCTGCCAGCAAGCCGTAGGCCACGAACGTCAGGAAGGTCATCACCATGAACACCGCGCTGAGGCCGACCATGCGGGCGAAGGAGTGCGGGGCACCAGACGGCACGAACTGCGGCAGGAACGCGAAGAAGAACACCGTCAGCTTCGGGTTGAGCAGGTTGAGCGTGATGCCGGCCGCGATCACCTGACGAGCCGAGCGGTGGCCCTGGTCGCGCTCGATGGACAGCGCACCGGTGTCGTGCCAAGTCGCCCAGGCGAGGTAGACGAGGTAGGCCACGCCGGCGTACTTCACGACGGCGAAGGCGACACCGCTGGCGTGCAGCAGCGCCGCGAGCCCGGTGATGGCGGCCACCGCGTGCGGCACCACGCCGAGGGTGCAGGCGAAGGCGGCGAGAACCCCCGCGCGGGCGCCGCGCGTGAGACCGGCCGCGATGGAGTACAGGGCTCCCGTGCCCGGGCTGACACAGATGACGAACGACGTCACCAGGAACGTGGTGGTCACTAGTTGACCTGCCGCTCGCGACCTTCCCAGTACTGCTGGCGCAGCTTGAACTTCTGCAGCTTGCCGGTCGCTGTCCGGGCGAGCTCCTCGCGGAACTCCACGGACGACGGGGCCTTGAAGCGGGCCACCTTCGACTTGCAGTAGTCGATCAGCTCCTGCTCGGTGAGCTCGGAACCCTCCGTCTTCACCACGAGCGCCTTGATGGTCTCGCCCCACTTCTCGCTGGGGACACCGATCACCGCGACCTCGGCGACGTCGGGGTGGGAGAAGATCACGTCCTCGACCTCGATCGAGGAGACGTTCTCGCCGCCAGTGATGATCACGTCCTTCTTGCGGTCCTGGATGCTCAGGTAGCCGTCGTCGCCGATCACGCCGCCGTCGCCGGTGTGGAACCACCCGTCCCCGAGCGCGGCCTCGGTCTCCTCCGGCTGCTGCCAGTAGCCCTCGAGCACCACGTTGGACCGGGCCAGCACCTCACCGTCGTCGGAGATCTTGAGCGTCACCCCGATGGCAGGCTGTCCCGCGCGGGTGAGCCGCGTGGCCCGCTCCTCCGCCGAGAGGTCGTCCCACTCGGCCCGGGTGCGGTTGACGGTCAGCACGGGCGAGGTCTCGGTCAGCCCGTAGATCTGCATGAACTCCCAGCCGAGCTCCTCCTCGACCCGGGCCACCGTCTTGGTGGGCGGCGGCGCACCGGCGACGATGATCCGCACCTTGTCGCGACCGGGAATCTCGCCCTCCCAGCTCTCGGCAGCATCGAGCACCGAGGCGACGACGGCAGGAGCGGCGCACATGAACGTCACGCCGTACTTCTCGACGCGACGCAGGATCTCAGCGCCGTCGATCTTGCGGATCACGATCTGCTTGATGCCCATCCCGGTGGTCGCGTGAGGCATGCCCCAACCGTTGGCATGGAACATCGGCAGCGTGTGCAGGTAGACGTCGCGGTCAGTGAGACCTGCGTGCAGCGCGAAGGTGACCGCGTTGGTCCAGATGTTGCGGTGCGTGATCTGCACGCCCTTGGGGCGCGCCGTCGTGCCCGACGTGTAGTTGATGGTCGCGGTGGCGTTCTCCTCGTGCTCCCAGGGCTGCGGGTCCTTGCCCTCCAGGTACATCTCGTCGTCGTTGCCGATGACGAACTTGTGCTCGCACTCGACGCTCTTGAGCGCGTCCTCGAGCTCCGGGTCGACGTAGAGGACCCGGGCACCGGAGTGCTCGACGATGTACTTCACCTCGTCGACCGAGAGCCGGAAGTTGATCGGCACCAGCACCCGCCCGTAGCCGGAGACCCCGAAGAAGGCGGTGTAGAGGCGGGCGCTGTTGTGCGAGACGTAGGCGACGCGTTCACCGAACTCGATCCCGAGCTCGTCGAGCTTCGCCGCCTGGGCTCGTGCGAGCTCACCCACGCGCGCGTAGGTCAGCTCACCCAGGGAGTCTGCAGGCTGGTCGGGCTCGTCGACGATGCCGACGCGCTCGGCGTACACGGCCTGCGCTCGGTGCAGGAAGTCGGCGGCAGAGAACGGCACGATCACGGGTATGGCTCCCATCAATAGGCGGCTCGTCGCCACCCTAGCCACGCGTCGTGGGCGCCGGAATGGGTCTGGTACCGCGAACCTGGAGCGGAGCCTCCCCTACCCGCCCGAACGCTCTTCCCCTGCGCGTTCCAACCAGGCCATGGCCGGCTTCGCCAGTACGCCGTGCACGATCACCGAGAGAGCGATCGTCAGGGCGGCCGTGGCCCACAGCCAGCGCAGTTCATCGAAGTCCCCATGCCCCGCGGCGTAGGCGAGATAGAACAGCGAGCCCACCCCACGCACCCCGAAGAAGGCGGTGACGAGGCGCTCCCGGTGCTCCATGCCGTGACCGCTCTTCGCAAAGGGCAGCAGGCTCAGCAAACCGGTGACCGGCCGGACCACGAGGACGAGTGCCAGGGCGACCACGACACCGCGCCAGTCCAGGGCATCGAGCAGCCCTCGGGTCATCGCCATCCCCAGGCAGAGCAGCACCAGCAACGTCAGCAGCCGCTCCAGTCGCTCGACGACACCGTGCATCTCGCGGTTGTAGTCGTGACCCCGCTCGACGTTGCGCACGGCCATGCCGCAGCAGAAGACCGCGATGAAGCCGTATCCGCCGACCAGCTCGGCCGCGCCGAACGACGTGGCGAGCGCAGCCAGTGCGAGCAGGGGCTCACCTTGCTCGGCCAGCCGCAGCGAAAGGCGCCGGGCCCGGAACGCGAGGGTTGCCAACAGCCAGCCGACCAGGGCACCGACCAGGAACCCGACGACAACCTTGCCGACCACCTCCCAGGCGAGCCAGCGAGCAAGCCAGGAGGAAGGGTCCCCCTTCTCGAGCAGGAAGATCGCGGCGTAGACGAACGGGAAGGCCAGACCGTCGTTGAGCCCCGCCTCCGAGGTCAGTGCGAAGCGCACCTCGTGGCGCTCGTCGCTCTCGTCCTCCTCCTGGGTCTCCACGTCGGGACCGCCCACCTGGACGTCGCCCGCCAGGACCGGGTCCGTGGGCGCAAGCACCGCACCGAGCAGCAGGGCAGTCGCCGGAGCCAGGCCCAGTCCCCACCAGCCGAGCAGGCACACCCCGCCGATGGTCAACGGCATCGCAGCCAACAGCAAGCGCCATGTCGCCGACCACCGGAGCCAGTCGCCGGGTCTACGCAACCGGAGCGGCCGGTCGAGGGCGAGTCCGACACCCATCAGCGCGAGCAGCACTGCGAACTGCGTGACCTGTTCCACGATGACGCGGTTGGCCACCGGGTCGAGCAGCTCGTCGCCGCCCACGGGCAGCAGGCCCATGGCCATCCCGGCCGCGAGAAGCACCATCGGCGGGGAGAGCGCGAACCGGCTCAGGACCGACGGCAGCAGTGCGGCCAGGAGGATGGCTAGTCCGGCAACGAGGTAGAGAGCGTCTGACACCGAGGGCTGCCTTCCGAGCGCACGACCGGGTGGGCGCAGCAGGGATCGAACCTGCGACCACCTCGTTGTAAGCGAGGTGCTCTACCGCTGAGCTATACGCCCCGGGACACTGCTTGGGACCCCGGACATTTCGGGGCGCGGACAGACTACGGGAGCGGGTCTTTGCGTGCCCCATGAGTCCGGAAATGCGAGGTCGCCTGAGCCCGGAAATGCGAAGTCGCGCCGCTGGCGTCTCGGGTCACCAGCGGCGCGACAACCAAAGAGTGCCGCACGGGCGAGCGCCTTCCAAGTGAATGTCGGAAAATGGTCAGGATTGACTAGACCAGATCGGCGAGGGCCTTCGCGTGAGCGTCGAGATCGCGCCCCTCGCCCTTCGCGTTGTGCATCGACCAACGGACAATTCCATCCTTGTCGACGGCGTACGACGACCGCTTGGGACCGCCTGAGATCTCGTCGAAAACGCCGTAGGCCTTGGCCGTCTCCCCGTGCGGCCAGAAGTCGCTGAGCAGCGGAAAGAAGATGCCGTCCCGGTCGGCCACGGCGCGCTGGGTGTACATCGGGTCGCAGCTCACCGCGACCAGGGTGGAGTGGTCGGTCTCGAAGTCCCCGAGCCGGTCCCGCAGGCCGGTGAGCTCGCCGGTGCACACGCCGCTGAGGGCGAACGGGTAGAAGACGATCAGCACGGCCTTGCCCCGGGCGTACGACGACAAGGTGATGTCCTGGCCGTGCTGGTCACGCAGCGTGAAGTCCGGGGCCTTGTCCCCGATCGCCAAGGTCATGCGGACATGTTGCCAGCCGCAAGCGACAGGCCGAACATCAGTCCCCTGACTCCGCCTTGGCATCGGAGTCCCCAGATTCGGACCCAGCATCGGATGGGGAATCCGAGTCGCCCGGGTTGCCTTCCTCGTCGTACTCCTTGAGGTCCTTCTTGAGGACCTTCCCGGTCGCGTTGCGGGGCAGCTCGTCGAGGAAGATGATCTCCCGCGGCACCTTGTAGCGGGCGAGGTTGTCCTTGACGTGCTTCTTCAGCGCCTCCTGGAGTTCATCTGGGTCGACGTCACCGTCCTTGACCACGAAGGCCCGCAGCCGCTTGCCGTACTCGTCGTCGTCCACGCCGATCGCAGCGGCGTCCTGGACGTTGTCGTGGCGTGCGAGGCAGTCCTCGATCTCCTTGGGGAAGACGTTCTCGCCCCCGGAGACGATCATCTCGTCGTCGCGGCCCTCGACGAACAGACGGCCGTTCTCGTCGAGCTTGCCGACGTCGCCGCTCGACATCAGGCCGTCGATCATCTCCTTGCTCTCCGCCTCATCACCGGTGTAGCCGCCGAAGAGCATGGTGTTGCCGACGAAGATCCTGCCGGACTCGCCGTCCTTCACCGGGTTGCCGTCGTTGTCGTAGATCTTCACCACGGTGTTGTACGGCGCCTTGCCGGCCGTGCCGGGGGCCTCACGCATGTCCTTGGGCTGGGCGATCGTGGCCCACGCGACCTCGGTCGAGCCGTAGGTGTTGTAGAGGTTGTCGCCGAACGCGTCCATCCAGTCGGTGGCCAGGTCGCCGGGCAGTGCCGAGCCCGAAGCGGCCACGACCCGCAGGTTCGACCAGTCACCGGAGCGCTCGTCCTCGGAGAGCTTCATGATCCGCTGCATCATCACCGGGATCACGATCAGTGCGTCGGCGTCGTGCTCCTGGATGGTCTTCAGGCAGTCGGCCGGATCGAACTTGCGGCGCAGCACGATCTTCGAGCCGAGCAGCATCGCCATGTTCAGGTGCGCCCAGCCCCAGGTGTGGAACAGCGGCGCCACGATGTAGGTCGTCCCGTTCGTCCGGAACGGCATCTTCGACAGCAGTGCGACCGCGCCGTCCATGCCGGACTCACCGCGCGGCGCACCCTTCGGCGTACCCGTGGTCCCCGACGTGAGGATCACCGGCCGGGTGGTGTGCTCCGGCACCGGGTGCTTGTCGGTGGAGCCCTTCTCGATCAGCTCCTCGACGAGGGGTACGTCGCCGGCGTCGCCGTCGTGCCAGGCGATCACCTTCGGCAGGTCGACGCCCGACTTGTCGATCAGCTCGATGAACTCCTCGTCGTAGACGATCGCCGCCGGCTTCTCGCGCTTGCACACCTCACCGAGCTGGGTGCCGGAGAAGGCGGTGTTGAGGTAGAGGATGTCCGCGCCGAGCTTGGACAGAGCCGTCGAGACGTCCACGAAGTAGCGGTGGTTGCGGCACAGGACGGCGACGCTGTCGCCCTCCGTGACACCGAGGTCCTTCAGCCCGTGGGCCAGGCGGGTCGACCGCTCGTCGAGCTCGCCCCAGGTGAGCTCACCGAGCTCGTCGACGAGACCGACTGCCTTGGGTGAGCGGATCGCGAGGGCGCCGATGCCGCCGGCGAACCCGATGCCCCAGTCGAAGATGGTCTTGCCGATCCCCGCCAGGGTGCGAGGGCCGTAGGGGCGGATGACGCCGGAGGTGGCCATCACCTTCACCATCCGGGCCTGACGAAGAGCCTGCTGGCCGAGCTGCTGGAACATCGGGCGGATGCCTCCTGTGCTGTTGGGTTAGCGGTTCTTGGGCGCCACGAGACGTGTCGCCGTCCACTCCTTACCCACAGCAACGGTCGTCGTCGTGGAAAGTCCCGCGATCGGCGCTGCCTCGGCGACGTCGGCGGCGTCCACAGCACCGGGACGACCCACCTTCGGGGTGAGCAACCAGATCGCTCCACCGCCGACGAGGTCAGCGAGAGAGTCCATCAACGCGTCGGCGAGGTCTCCGTCGTCGTTACGCCACCACAGGACGACGAGATCGACGACATCGCCGTGATCACCGTCCACCATGTCTGAGTCGATGGCGTTCTCGATCATCTCGCGGACTGAGTCATCGACGTCCTCGTCCCAGCCGAGCTCCTGCACTACCAAGCCGGGCTTCAGCCCCAGCCTGTCCCCCAGCTGGACGTCCGCGCCGCCTGCGCTCGGGCTCAACTGTCTGCCTCCACTCGGTTCGTTCATTGATCGGGCGTCCACGGTTCACCGGGGCCCGGTGGGAGGTAGTCCACTGGACTTCGCAGCCGGGCGCAACCCCACGCGTCCCGTGTCCACCATGCGACGGCTGTGACCCGTGTACTCATCGGTAAATTTCCTGTGCTTCGGAGTAGTGACACGATTGACCGGTGAGCGACTCCGACAAGACCACCACCGGGCCGTCCGCGGCGACCCCGCGCACGTCCGTGATCCACGAGGGCCTGCCGACCCAGCTGCCCGATATCGACCCCGACGAGACCCAGGACTGGCTCGAGTCCTTCGATGCCCTGGTCAAGGACCGCGGTCGTGACCGCGCGCGCTACCTGATGCTCCGGCTCCTCGAACGGGCGCGCGAGCAGGCGGTCGGCGTACCGGCTCTGCGCAGCACCGACTACATCAACTCGATCCCGCCCGAGCGCGAGCCGTGGTTCCCCGGCGACGAGGAGATCGAGCGCCGCATCCGCGCCTTCATCCGCTGGAACGCGGCGGTCATGGTCTCCGACGCCAACCGCCCCGGCCTCGAGGTCGGTGGCCACATCGCGACGTACCAGTCCGCGGCGAGCCTCTACGAGGTCGGCTTCAACCACTTCTTCCGGGGCAAGGACCACCCCGGCGGCGGCGACCAGGTCTACATCCAGGGCCACGGCTCCCCCGGTATCTATGCGCGCGCCTACCTCGAGGGCCGGCTCACCGAGCAGCAGCTGATGCGGTTCCGTCAGGAGGTGCAGCACGGTGTCGGCAAGGGCCTGCCGTCGTACCCCCACCCCAGGCTGATGCCGGAGTTCTGGGAGTTCCCCACCGTCTCGATGGGCCTGACCGCTATCAACTCGATCTACCAGGCCAGGTTCAACCGCTACATGACGAACCGCGGCATCAAGGACACCTCCCAGCAGCACGTCTGGGCCTTCCTCGGCGACGGGGAGATGGCCGAGCCGGAGTCCCTGGGCGCGCTCCGCGTCGCCGCTCGCGAGGAGCTGGACAACCTCACCTGGGTCATCAACTGCAACCTCCAGCAGCTCGACGGACCGGTCACCGGAAACGGCAAGATCATCCAGGAGCTCGAGGCCAACTTCCGTGGCGCCGGCTGGAACGTGATCAAGGTGATCTGGGGTCGTGAGTGGGACGAGCTGCTCGCCCGTGACGTAGACGGCGTCCTGGTCAACCAGATGAACAGCACCCCCGACGGCGCGTTCCAGACCTACTCGGTCGAGGATGGTGCCTACAACCGCGAGCACTTCTTCGGCGCCGACCCGCGGCTGCGCAAGATGGTCGAGCACATGAGCGACCGGCAGATCGAGAAGCTGCCGCGTGGTGGCCACGACTACCGCAAGGTGTACGCCGCCTTCGACGCTGCCAGCAAGCACGTCGGCCAGCCGACCGTGATCCTGGCGCACACCATCAAGGGATGGACGATCGAGGCCCTCGAGGGCAAGAACGCCACCCACCAGATGAAGAAGCTGAAGAAGGACGACCTCAAGAAGTTCCGCGACCGGCTCTACCTGCCGATGAGCGACCGCGACATCGACGAGGCCTACGACAACTCTGGAACGGCGCCGTTCTTCCACCCCGGCAAGGACTCCCCCGAGATGGAGTACATGATGGAGCGCCGGCGTCAGCTCGGCGGCTCACTGCCCAAGCGGGTGGTGCGGGCCAAGCCGCTGAAGGTGCCCGGCGACGAGATGTACGACGAGCTCAAGCAGGGCTCCGGCAAGGCGAAGATCGCCACCACGATGGCCGTCGTACGCCAGCTCAGGGACTGGATGAAGGACAAGGAGATCGGCCAGCGCATCGTGCCGATCGCCCCCGACGAGTACCGCACCTTCGGGATGGACTCGATGTTCCCGAGCGCCAAGGTCTACAACCCGGGCGGGCAGCGCTACGAGTCGGTGGACCGCAAGCTGCTGCTGAAGTGGCGCGAGGCGACCGACGGCCAGCTCCTCCACGAGGGGATCTCCGAGGCCGGCGCGATGGCGTCGGCGACGGCCGCTGGGTCGGCGTACGCCACCCACGGCGAGGTGATGATCCCGTTCTACATCTTCTACTCGATGTTCGGGTTCCAGCGCACGGGTGACTCGATCTGGGCGATGGCCGACCAGCTGGCGCGCGGGTTCCTGATCGGCGCGACAGCGGGCCGCACCACGCTGACCGGCGAGGGCCTGCAGCACGCCGACGGTCACTCACCGCTGCTGGCTGCGACCAACCCGGCGGTCGTCCACTACGACCCGGCGTTCGCCCACGAGGTCGCGCACATCATGCAGGACGGTCTGCGCCGGATGTACACCACGAGTGACGAGCATCCTCAGGGTGAGAACGTCATCTTCTACATCACGGTCTACAACGAGCCGATCGTGATGCCCAAGGAGCCCGACAACCTCGACGTCGCGGGCCTGCTCAAGGGCATCTACCACTACGCCGACGCGCCGGAGGTCTCCGGAGACGGCGAGGCTCCGCGGGTGCAGCTGCTCGCGTCCGGCGTGGGCTTCCCGTGGATCCAGAAGGCGCAAGAGCTGCTCGCCGAGGACTGGGGCGTCGCCGCAGACCTGTGGTCTGTCACGTCCTGGAACGAGCTCGCACGGGACGCGGTCGAGGCCGAGAAGTGGACCCTCAACCACCCCGACAAGGACGCGAAGACCCCGTTCGTCACCAGCGCGCTGGAGGTCGCTGCGGGTCCGTTCGTGGCGGTGAGCGACTACATGCGCGCCGTACCCCTGCAGATCGCGCACTGGGTCCCGGGCGACTACCACGTGCTCGGCACCGACGGCTTCGGCTTCGCCGACACCCGGCCGGCAGCTCGGCGCTTCTTCCAGGTCGACGCCGAGAGCGTCGTCGTACAGACGCTGCGGGCACTGGCGGAGCGTGGCGAGGTCAAGCCCGAGGTGGTCGCCGAGGCCTTCGCCAAGTACCGCATCGACGACCCGACCGCCGTCGCCGACGTCAAGCAGGAAGGCGGCGACGCGTGACACCTGCCTGGCGAACGGCGACCCGGCGTGGGGTGGTGCCGGTGGTGCTCGGGATCCTCTGCATCGTGGCCTCCGTGCCCGCGATCGAGGACCTCGACCCCCTGCTCAAGGGCCTCGGCGCGATCCTGGTCGTTCTCGGGTTGATCGTGACCGTGGCGACGGGTCGGAACCTGTCGGCGCAGGAGAGTCGGATCGGGCCGCCGGTCTGAGGTTGCAAGTTTCCCCGGTCAGCCGGGGAAACCGTCACTTTGTCACGTGAGGACTCCCTTCCCCCGACGACCACCGTCGTGATGTGACAAGCAGCGACCTCATGGCGGGCCTGGGTCGCGCGCGATGAGCCAGCCTCGAGTACGCCGCGAAGTGTGCGCACGCTCACAGGTCGACCGGATGCGCTTGAGCACCAGTGGGATGTCGAACTGGTCACGGCCGACCACGGCGAAACACTCCAGACCGGCACCGCGGAAGGCATCCTCTCGTCTGACGTCCATGGCCTGGCGCGCTCGCGTGCGATGTTCAGCTCCGTTGAACTCCCCCACCACGCCCAGCTCTTCACTGAGCAGGTCAGGCTTGCCCAGCCGATGCCCGTCGAGGTCGGCGATCGGCCAGTTGCACCTGGGAGCAGCTAGACCCGCATCCAGCACCCAGATGAGCCGCATCCGCGTCTCACCGGGAGAAAGGCTGCGTGGATCGGCGAGGCGTCCGGCCGCTCGTGCCTGCCGCGCACCGGGCCAGTGCCGGCAGTCATGGGCGTAGGCGACGTACTCCTCAAGGCTGAAGAGATCGGCCGCCAGTGCCATGTCGACGGCGACGACCGCTTCGCGCAGGTTGATACTGCGGCGCGCCTCGTCGAAGGCCGCGCGCAGGGGTGAAGTGCACGGAACGCCGTGCAGGGTCAGCATCTCCGAGGCGTCGATGCGCTCGCGCCCCACGACAGTCGGGCCAACCACGCGGAGGTTCCGACCTGGCGGAACAACCAGGCGCACCGGTCTCGGCGTACGACCGTCCGGTTCCAGCCCGTCGAAGAAGCCGCCGCCGGCCATTCGGAGTGCGGCCCACCCGGAAACCGCTCCCTCGGGCGGCAGGCGTTGGGCTGCCTCGAGGATCCGCTGTTCGACCAGGGCGGGATCCACCGTGTCCGGCACGTAGAGGCCCGGCGAGGTACGCCTCCAGCGCGGCCCACTCGCCTGACCCTTCGTCGGGCCCGACCGCCCGTCTGGGTCGACAGGACGAGGAATGACGAGGTCGGAGGGAGGAGGACAGCGGGGGTGCCAAGCGTGGGCCATTGGACGAGGTTGTCGTAGCTCCACACGGCCCGCCCTGGACGGATCGGCTCCTGTGGACCCGTGCGTGTCACGTGAGGATTGTGGACGCGAGGTGGCCGCGGTCCCGGCGTGACAAGCCGCAGGAATACCCGGTCAGCCGGGGAAACCGGCACCCAGCCTCAGGCCCCGCGACGCCGGGGCAGCCGGGAGACGGGGGCCATCGGGCTCTCGCCGGCCTCGGCACGGTTGACCGGCTCGGTGGGGCCGTTGCGGAGCAGGTAGCGCCAGCGCCCACGGTGGTACGACGCAGGCTGGGTCGCCTTGACGAAGCTCTGCACGATCTTCACGAAGCGGTCCGGGTGGTCTTTGTGCGGGAAGTGGCCGCTGTTCGGCAGCACCTCGACGACTGCACCCGGGGCGATGCGGGCAGCGTTCTCGGCGTGCTTGACGGGGATCACCGCGTCGTCGCTCCCCCACACGACGAGCATCGGCATCGCCTGGGTCAGGTAGGCCCGATCGACCATGGTGACGATCTGGCCCTTCATGTCGACCACCGCGCGCACCACGTGGCGGATGGCCGCACGGGCGTGGGGGTCCTTGAACGACTCGTAGATCTCGGCGACCTCGTGTAGGTCGCGCGTGCTGCTCAGACCCGACCTTGAGAGCGCCCGCAGGCCCGCCTTGCCTGCGTGGCGGATGCCAGGCAGCGTGGCGACGCCCATCGCCTGGTGGAAGCCGGGCAGCGTCACGGCCCGGATGAACCGTGACACCTCGGGGCCCAGGCCGCCCGGAGCGACCAGGATCATCCGCTCGGTGCGCTCGGGGAACTGGTAGGCGAACTGCATCGCGATGCCGCCGCCGAAGCTGTGCCCGACGACGGTCACCTTGTCGATGCCGAGAACGGTCAGCAGGTCACGCATGCCGTTGGCGTAGCCCCCGACCGAGTAGTCGGCTCGCGGCTTGGAGCTCACGCCGTGGCCCAGCAGGTCCGGGGCGATCACCGTGTAGTGGCGCGCCAGGTCGTGGAGCACCGGGAGCCAGGTGGTGTGGTCGCAGCCGAGACCGTGGAGGAGCAACAGCGCGGGACCCTCGCCCATCTTCACGAAAGCGCGCTCGTGACCATGGATCGTGATCCGTTGGAGCTCCACAGATGTGTCTCGGACTTGCTCCACGCGATCTCCTCGGGCCGGACCTGGGGCGCCTCGAGGCAGCAGTCAACCAGAACTGGTTCCACTTTTGATCATCACCCACCGACATGTGGGCCTCCGGTCCTCGGAAATCGCGAATTCCCCACTGTCATGGGGCTGTTGGGGTCCGTGGGGATAGCCTGACGGCATGTCTGTGCAGGCTGACGGACCCGTGACGGGGTCCCCCGACGTGCTCGCGCAACTGGCCGAGATCGTCAACCTGGTGACCGACCTGCCGGTCGCGGAGGTGCGTCTCGAACGCACTTTCGTCGACGAGCTACGCATCGACTCGCTGGCGATG
The DNA here is from genome assembly GCA_963742785.1 of uncultured Actinomycetota bacterium. Lineage (GTDB taxonomy): Bacteria > Actinomycetota > Actinomycetes > Propionibacteriales > Nocardioidaceae > Marmoricola. The sequence goes on along the minus strand of CAVUNI010000004.1, from coordinate 1,505,137 downwards.
GTGGAGATCCTCGAGGGTTCCGCCATGCACTTCGGCGTACGCATCGAGGACGAGGACGCGAAGTACTTCGTGCGGGTCCAGGACCTGGTGGAGTACGTCGCGGCCCGCATTGAGGGATAGTCCGAGGCCAAAAGCACCACCTCGGGGCTCCGCGTGGTGCTTTCGACCTCGGACTATCCGGCTTGAAGGCTCACGCGCAGGGCTCAGACAACCTTGTGCAGCCAGCGCACGGCGACCCCGTCGCCGGCGTGCCGGAAGGTCTCCAGCTCGTCGTCCCACGGCTTGCCGAGCAGCTTGTCGATCTCCAGTGGCAGGGTCGTCTCGCCGAGTGCCGCCTTCACGACGGCGGCCTTGAGCCGGTCCTCGGGGATCATGATGTCGCCGTGCAGGCCGGTCACGGCGTGGAAGACACCCAGGGCGGGCGTTGCCGAGAAGCGGGCGCCCTCGGTACTGGTCGTGCTCTCCTCGGTCACCTCGAAGCGCAGCTGGTCCCAGCCACGCAGGGCCGAGGTGATGGCGGCGGCGGTGCCGGGATCGGCTGCCCAGGAGTACTCAGTGCGGTAGCTGCCTGACTGGGCGGGCTGAGGGGTCCACTCCATCTGTGGGGCGACGCCAAGTACGCCTCCGGTGGCCCACTCGATATGTGGGCACAACGCGGACGGCGCCGAGTGGACGTAGAGCACTCCACGAGTCGCTGTTCGAGTCACGACGGACCTCCTCTTGCTCCGGCGTCGAGATACGCCTTCCCCAGCGGTCTCGAAAGTGGAGCAACGGTCGGTCACCGTCGTGTGGTGGTGCTCGTGTGAACTTGTGAGCCCATTGTGACTGACGGAGGGCCTCCACGCCAGCCAAACGCGCTCTTCGGACGTTTCGGCGTGTCTGTTATGTCGCAGATGACCGGGCTGTTGAGCGAGGACCGAGCTCCATCAGCTGGCTCAGTACCTCCGTGGCGGCGCCCAGTCCGCCGAGGTGGGACTCCCCGTCGATGGTGGTGAAGTGGGCATGCGGCAACCGCTTGGCCATGTGTACGCCGTGGGCGTGCGGAATGATGTGGTCGGAGCTGCCGTGCCACCAGTGCACCGGCGCCTGCACATCGGCGGCGTCGAAGCCCCACGGCCGCGTGAACAGGATGACGTCCGCGAGCGGGGCGCTGACCTGGAACCGGGCCCCGTTGAGCAGGTCGTCGAGGAACATCGCCCGGAACTCCGGGCGGGCCAACAGCTCCTTGTCGCCGCGCGGCTGCATCGCGGCGTACCCGTCGATGATCGGACCCGCGATCGGTCGCACAAGCCGGATGAACTGCGCCATCACGAAGCCGAGAGGCACCCGGGTCAGGGACAGGATCGGCGCGATGTACGGCGCCAGGGTGACCAGTCCGCCGGCAATGGCGTCGGGACCTTTCGTCGGAGCCACTCCCCCGAGCACGCCCACCCCGTGCACCCGGTCGGGCATCGCCGCACCGGCGGCCAGCGCGTAGGGACCGCCACCGGAGAGCCCGATCACGCGGAGCGTGTCGATGTCGAGTACGTCGCACAGCTCTACGAGGTCACCGGTCCAGTCGAGGATGCTCGGATAGAGGTACGGCGTCGACGAGCCGATGCCGGGACGGTCCACCCCGATGATGCGCAGGTCGTTCTCCTCGGCGAAGAGGCGCGCCTCGACCGGGATCTGTCGCCGCGCTCCGGGCGTGCCGTGCATCCACACGATCGCCGCGCCTCGCGGGTTCCCGAACTCGGCGAACGACAGCCGGCGTCCGTCGCGGACGGCCACTGATCCCTCGAGCCGCGGGCGATCGAGATCACTCATCGGGGTCCCCGCGGAGTTGCGCCGCGCGCGAGCGGAGCGAGCTCCTCGCAGAATTCCGTGGGGTGTTCATGCGGCGGATTCTCGCACGCAGTCGCCCGCTGCTCAGGCACTGTGCGGCATCCGGACCGCAGCGGCATCCACCACGTTGCGGGGGTCGCGCACTGCGCCGACGAGCACGCCCTCCGCCGCGACCGGCTGGCCGTCGATCACCGCGGCCAGGAGACAGGTCACGTTGTCCCGGCCACCGGCGGCGAGCGCGGCCTCCAGGAGTGCGTCGGCCGCGGCGTCGTCGTGGTGGAGGCCGAGGATCCGTTCGATCTCGCGATCGGGGACCAGGTCGGTGAGCCCGTCGCTGGCGAGCAGGACCCTGTCGCCGACCTCGAGGTGCAGCTCCACCAGGTCGCCCTCCTCGGCCACGTCACCGTTGATGCTGCGGGTGACGACGCTGCGCCAGGGGTGGTAGGGCACATCCTCCTCAGCGAGCGAGCCCCCGTCGACCAGGCGCTGCACGACGGTGTGGTCGTGCGTCACCCGGGTCAGTCGCCCGTCCCGGAACAGGTAGCCGCGCGAGTCCCCCACGTGGGCCAGGGCAAACCGCTCGCCATCGGTGGCCACTGCGCTGAGGGTGGTGGCCATGCCGGACCGGGAGGCGTCGCGTTGTACACCGACGGCGATCTGCTCCTGGGCGAGACGGATCGCGGCACGAAGCAGCGAGAACGGGTCGGTCTCGACGGAGGCCATGGACATGGCCGAGACGACGTACGCCGTGGTCGCGGACGCGATCTCACCCGCAGCGGCGCCGCCGACGCCGTCGGCAACGAGCATGCAGGTCGGGCTCAGGTAGCCGGAGTCCTCGTTGCCGCTGCGCACGAGACCGACGTGACTGAGCGCAACTCCCGACAACCGCAGCACGGGCGCCACCCCCTCACTGGTCCAACGACTTCCGACCCTCTCACGGTTCCCGGGTGGGTGTCCCGCACTGATTGGAGGCAGACCCGACACAATGGGCGGCATGGAATGGGTGCTACTCGGGATCTCGGTGGGCCTGGTCCTGGCGTGCGGTGTCTTCGGGGCGGCCGAGTACAGCTTCGTGGCGGTCGACCGCGCCGCCGTCGAGAAGGCCGCGTCCGAGGGTGACCGCCAGGCGCAGGGCGTGCGTACGGCGCTGCGAAGCCTGTCCACCCAGCTCTCCGGTGCGCAGGTCGGCGTCACCCTGACGAACCTGATCATCGGGTTCCTCGCGGAGCCGGCCATCGCCAGCCTCCTCGAGACGCCCCTGGAGGCGGTCGGCGTGCCGGGCGGCGCCGTCCCGGGCATCTCCGTCACGCTGGGGCTGGTGCTCGCGACCGTAGCCACGATGATCTTCGGTGAGCTGGTCCCCAAGAAGCTCGCGATCGCCGTCCCCTTCCCGATCGCCCGCCGGACCCAGGGGTTCATCCGCGGCTTCACGACCGTGATGACCTGGCCCATCCGGCTGCTCAACGGCTCGGCCAACGGCATCGTGCGCGCCCTGGGGGTGGAACCCCAGGAGGAGCTTCGTTCGGCCCGGTCCTCCGACGAGCTCGCGTCGCTCACCAACCGGTCGGCCAGCGAGGGAACGCTCGACACCGACACCGCCCACCTGGTGCAGCGATCGATCGCGTTCGGTCCCCGCACCGCCGGCGAGATCATGACGCCGCGCGTGCAGATGGCCTGCGTGGACGCCAGCGACCCGGTCACCGAGGTCATCGAGCTCTCCAGCTCGACCGGCTTCTCGAAGTTCCCGGTGATCAAGGGCACCTCCGACAACGTGGTGGGCTCGGTGCACGTGAAGCAGGCCGTCGCTGTCCCCCGCTCCGAGCGCGCCCACACCCTGGTGCGCGAGGTGATGGTGGAGGCCACGGTCGTCCCAGAGTCGCTGCGGCTCGACCCACTGCTGTCGCTGCTGCGGGGTGAGGGCTTCCAGATGGCGATCGTCTCCGACGAGTACGGCGGGACGGCCGGTGTGGTCACGCTCGAGGACGTCGTCGAGGAGATCGTCGGAGACATCGCCGACGAGCACGACCGCTACGGCTCACGCCTGCGCCAGCGACCGGACGGCTCGTGGATCATCTCGGGGCTGCTCCGCCCCGACGAGGTGGCCGACGCGACGGGGCTCGCGCTGCCCGAGGACGAGGCCTACGACACGGTGGCCGGCCTGCTGGTCCGCGAACTCGGACGCATCCCGAAGCGCGGCGACGAGGTGACCGTGCCGCTGCCGGTGGTCATCCCCGAGGACGACGACGAGGAGGCTGTGGAGGAGTTCGCGCAGCTCCGGGTCGAGCGGATGGACGGGCTCCGGGTCGACCGGCTGTCGATCAAGCGCCTGGTGCGGGATCCTGACTCGGAGTCTGACTCGGGGCCTGACGCGGGGCCTGGGTCAGCCTCCCACTCGGGTTCCGGACGGGGTGGATCATGAGCACCCAGGCAGCGATCTGGCTCGGCCTCGTGCTGCTGCTCGGCAACGCGTTCTTCGTCGGTGCGGAGTTCGCGCTGGTCTCGGCCCGTCGTACGAAGGTCGAGCCGAAGGCGGCCGCCGGCTCCAGGGTCGCCCGCACGACGCTGCGGGCGATGGAAGGGCTCTCCCAGATGATCGCCGCCTGCCAGTTCGGCATCACGGTGTGCTCACTGGGCCTCGGCGCGGTCGCCGAGCCGGCTCTGGCGCACCTGATCGAGCCGGTCGCGGAGGCCATGAGCCTGCCCGACGCCTGGCTACACGCGGTGGCGTTCACGCTCGCGATGGCGTGCGTGGTCTACCTGCACGTCGTGCTGGGAGAGATGGTGCCCAAGAACCTCGCGCTCGCCGGACCCGAACGCGCGGCGATGGTGCTCGGCCCACCCATGGTGGCGATCGTGACCCTGCTCAAGCCGATCGTCTACGGGCTGGACGCCGTCGCGAACGGGGTCGTCCGACTCTTCGGCGTACAGCCACGCAACGACGTGATCTCCACCTTCACCCTCGAGGAGGTGGAGGCGATGGTCGACGAGTCCCACGACGAGGGCATGCTGGACGAGGGCGAGTACGAGCGTCTCGCCGGCGCCCTGGGCTTCACCTCCCGCACCGTCGAGGGCGTCCTGCTCCCCCTCGACCAGCTCGAGACGGTGCCGAAGGGGGCTCGCGCGACCGACGTCGAGGCGGCCTGCGCCCAGACCGGGTACTCGCGGTTCCCCGTCGTGGGCGACGACGGTGAGCTGGTGGGCTACCTGCACATCAAGGACGTCATCCAGGCCGACCCGCACGGCCGCGCGCGGGTCGTCGAGGACAAATGGATCCGCCCACTCGCCGAGGTGCAGCTCTCGGACACCCTGGTCAGCGCGCTGCAGACCCTGCAGGCCCAGGGGGCCCACATGGCCAAGGTCGTCCGCGACGACGGGATGGTCGCCGGGGTCGTCACGCTCGAGGACGTCATCGAGGAGCTCGTGGGTGAGATCCGCGACGCCGCGCACGCCGAGGGTCACTGAGTCCAGGGCAGATTTCGCGACGGTTTGGCGCCGGTCGGCGCGCAGAAAGGGTGGGCGGGGACCCGGCCGAGGGACACGCGCCGTGGTTGGAGTGTCCCTCGGCCGGGTTTTGAGACGCCGAGGTGCCCCCCGCGGGCTCCCCCGGCGTGTGCCAAAGGTACCTAAAAAGGGGCGTTCTACACATTCGTAACGAATAGGTTTCTTCGGGCAATTTTTTCTTAGCGCGAATTCGGGCCCAGAACGGCCGAACCGGTCACTCAGCCGAGGTCGCGGACGGCCGGCAGGGTGAACACGATCCGGGTGCCGCAGGGGCCGAGTGGGGCCCGCGCGGCGATGCGGCCGCCGTGGCGTTCGACGATCTTCTTGCACACGGCCAGACCGATCCCGTGGCCGTCGTACTCCTGCGCGGCGTGGGCCCGGTGGAAGGCCTCGAAGATCTGGTCCCGCTCCGGTCCCGGGATCCCGATCCCCTCGTCCGAGACCGTGACCTCGACCCGGTCACCGACCTCGCGACTGGCGATCGTGACCCGGGGAACCGCTCCCGGCGTGACGTACTTGACCGCGTTGCCGACCAGGTTGTCGAGCAGCTGCCGCACGAGCGCTGCGTCGGCGAAGACATCGGGGAGAGACGCCACCTCGATCACCGGGGGTCGGCCGGTGGTGACGTACGCCTGCTGTTCCGCGACCGAGCGGGCCATGGCCTCGAGCTCCACGACGCTGCTGCGAAGCTGCTGCTCACGGGAGATCGAGGAGCCGAGCAGGTCGTCGATCAGCCGGTGCATCCCCTGTGCGGCGGCCTTGATGCGTTCGACCTTCGGTGCGACTGCCTCCCCGGGTAGGGCGTCGCCCCCCTCCAGGTCGTGCTCCAGGAGCTCGGCCCATCCGTCGATGACGCCCAGCGGGCCGCGCAGGTCGTGCGCCACCACACGAGCGAACGATTCGAGCGCAGAGCGCTGCGCGCGGTCGGTGGTCACGTCGTGGTAGATCACCACGGCCTGACGCTTTCCGCGTTCGTTGAGGGTCGGCAGCCGTCGCGCGCTGACAGCCAGGGTGCGGGAGGGCGAGCCGTCGTCGAAGACCAGCACGATGTCCTGGTCGACGACGTTCTCGCCCTTGGTGGTGGCTCGCACCCAGGGGTAGTCGGCCGGCCCCAGCACCTGCCCGTCGCCGCCCATGATCTTGAACGGCGACTCGCGCACGTTGTTGAGACTGTCGGGCTCGGTGCGGATCATCTCGGCCCCGGCCGGGTTGCGGCGCAACACCTCCCCGTCCTCGTCGATGACGCTCAGACCGTCGTGCATCGAGTCGATGATCGTCGACAGCACCTCGGTCTGGGTCGCAGAGACGGCCTGCTCCGACGACAGGGTGGCGCTCAGCGAGAGCCTCTCGCCGCGACCGAGCGCAAGCAGGATGCCCAGGCAGAACACGAGTCCGATGAAGAGCTGGGAGACCAGCACCTCCTCGTTCCAGGTCCCGACGGACGCAAACGCCCCCAGGTCGTTCATGGTGAAGACGACGACGATGGTGCAGACCGCGATGCTGTGGATCGCCACCGCCAGGGTGCTGAACCGCAGCCCGGCCCACACCGTGGGCAGCAGGAGGGGGAAGGCCACGGGCAGCGAGGGGTACACCCCGAACACACCGATGTAGATGGCCCCGGTGAGCGCCATGAGCAGTGTCGCCTCGAGACCGCGGATCCTCAGGTCGGTACGAAGCGCCGCAAGACCCGAGGGAGTTCGCAGCGCCGGCCAGAGCGCCATCGCGAGAAGAACGGTGGTGACGACAACGACGCACCCGGTGGCGTTGCGCCCCCACCAGACCACCAGGTCGGTCCAGGACCAGATGTCCAGGAACAGCCCGCGACCGAGAGCGCCGATGGCCGCGCCGACGAGCGCACCGACGATGGACGCTGTCAGGACCGGGTAGAAGTCGCGGAGCTCCTCCAGGGGCTGCTCCCCTCCGGCGCCCCGCAACCGTGGTGCCAGCGCGTGCAGGATGAGGACGGCGAAGATCGCCTGGGAGATGTTCGAGACCACGAAGATGCCTGCCTGGGTGGCGGTGGCCCCGGTCAACAGGTTCAGGGCGACGGTGGTCGCCGCGATGAGGACCGCGGCGAGCCACCAGAGACGTCGAGGCGCCAGACCAAAGAGCAGCATCGCGGCCCCAGCGGCCGGCCAGACCAGGGTCACGACCTCGCCGTCGGCGATAGTGGCCCGGCCGAGCACCCCGAGCGCGAAGTAGGCAACAGCGCCGAGTCCCAACCAGGCGAACTGATTCCACCGGTCGGGGCCCGCGGTCTCATCAGCCAGCTCGAGGGCCGCAGCCTGCACTGTCATAGGGCTCCATTGTTGGGAGTCATCACGAGCTTTGCTCAACGATTGCTGTTTTTGCCGCGCGTCACGCGTTGGCGCGCCGGGCGGCGCGTTCTGCGATGGCCGCCGTCGCCGCCCCGACCCGATCGGAGTCACCGGCCAGGAACAGGTACTCGACGTTGCGCAGGCGCTTGACCTCGCCGACCTTCTCCCCGGTGGGGCTGTGGACGCCGATCTGCGCCCCGACATACCTCTTGGAGTCGAAGGCGACCACCTCGACGCACGCCCGCCCGGCCTCCCTCAGCGCCGCGGTCATCTCCTCCGGGCTGATCCACGACTCGTCGTTGTAGGACACGACCAGCACCTCGGCCCGCGCCCGGCCGAGCAGGTCAGCCATCGCAGCGGGCATGTCCTGCTTGCTGTTGAACACACTGCGCGTGCCCGCGTCGTCGCGGGCGTCCACGCGCTTGCAGGCGATGCCGTAGTGGACGGGGTCGTCCCAGCGCACGAGCGTCTCCCAGACGTGGTAGTTGGTGAAATAGCGGTGCTGGTTGTACGGCGGGTCCAGGTACATCAGGTCCACGCCCGGAAGCTGGTCGATCGTCACCACTGCGTCTCCCCTGACCGTGTGGCCGGCCCCGGGCAGCAGCTCGGGCACCCGCAGCTCGAGGTCGCGGTGGGAGCGTTGCGACCAGCTCTTGAGATAGGCCATCTGCAGGCCGGTCGTCGAGTCGACCCGGTCGGCCGCCATCAGCAGTGACGTGAGCAGGATCGGCCGCAGCGGTCCCCCGGGATGGTCAAGCTCGATCGCGGCACGGATCGCGTCGATGCGGGCCCCGTTGTGCGGCTGGAAGAAGCGCGCCTGCTCGCAGAACGTCCGCGTCACGTAGCCGGGCTCCCCGGGCAGTCCGTTGAGCCGCGCCAGCTCCGCGACCAGGGCCGCACGGTCGACCTCGTCGGCGTCGGTCGCGATGTAGCAGTCGCTCAGCACCTCGCTGTACGACGCCAGGTCGGTCGCAGTGACCTCGATCCCCCGGCGCTTGAACTCCTGGGCCACCCGGGTCGTGCCGGTGAACAGGTCGACCGCGGTGCGTGCACCGGCCGCCTCTGCGATCTCCCCGAGCACGGGCACCAGCACCCGCTTCGAGCCGAGGTATTTGATCACCGGCTGATCGTAGGCGCACTCAGCCCCGGTTCCCGGCGTCCCGCGCGCGAGCCACCGCACCCGCAACAAGGCTCAAAGTCCTGTCGCGGGCGGCCATTTGGTGAAGTCCTGCGCAGGCACAAGGTAGATTTGTCTGTGACCGTTCAGCAGCCTCCAGCGTGGAGCCTTCGGGCCGGCCGAGAGGCGCACCAATGACATCGTCCGAACGTTCCACCATCACCACCACGACACGGGTGCCGCTCCGACTGCGCCTGTCGGATCCCGAGCGCCCGCATCCACTCGACGGCGGTTGGTGGCCTCAGAGCCGCAACCTGGCCGCCGAGCTGGGTGACCTCGTCGACAACTTCCCGCCCGAGCGGGCCCGCATCGTGCGCGCGCTCTACTCCCCGCCCGACTGGCCGGATGCGCCCAAGCGAGTCCCGACCGCCCGCGGATACATCGAGACGGGCTTCTCCAAGGGCGACGACAGCCACGTGATCATGCTGACCACCTCTGACCGTCGGAAACTGTGCCTGATCGTCATCCCGGCGGAGATGTCGGAGCTTCAGGGTGAGGCTGCGCTCGAGGCGTCGGTCACGCCGTACTTCGCGGCGTCCCCCAAGCTGCTGCTGGCGAAGATCGCCGAGGAAGTCGACCCCGAGTACACGCCCGCCGAGCAAACCGAGAGCTGACCCGGCTCCTCACATCTCGCCGCTGGGCTGCTGCGCGAGCTCCACGAGGTCCGAGATGGAGTCGATCACGCGCGTGGGGCGGTACGGGAACGTGTCGATCTGGTCGGGCAAGGTTGATCCGGTGGTGACCAGCACCGTGCGAAGGCCAGCCTCGAGACCGCTGATGATGTCGGTGTCCATCCGGTCGCCGATCATCACGGTCGTCTCGGAGTGTGCCTCGAGACGGTTGAGCGCGCTACGCATCATCAGCGGGTTCGGCTTGCCCACGAAGTAGGGCTGCCGGCCGGTCGCCGTACTGATCAGGGCGGCCACCGAGCCGCACGCGGGGAGCTTCCCCGCAATGCTCGGACCACTCGCGTCCGGGTTGGTGGCGATGAACCGGGCGCCGGCGTCGATCAGGCGGATGGCTCGCGTGATCGCCTCGAAGGAGTAGGTGCGCGTCTCGCCGAGCACCACGTAGTCGGGATCCCGGTCGGTCATCACATACCCGACGTCGTGCAGCGCAGTGGTCAGGCCGGCCTCACCCACGACGTACGCCGACCCCTCCGGGCGTTGGTCGGCGAGGAAGTCGGCGGTCGCGAGCGCCGAGGTCCAGATCGCCTCCTCCGGCACGTCGATCCCGCTGCGGATCAGCCGGGCGCGCAGGTCGCGCGGGGTGAAGATCGAGTTGTTGGTGAGCACCAGGAACTTCTTGCCGGAGGCCTTCAGTGCCTCGACGAACTCCTTGGCTCCAGGGATCGGGTCCTCCTCGTGCACGAGGACCCCGTCCATGTCGGTCAGCCAGGTCTCGATGGGCCTCACGTTGTCCATGTCGTCATGCTTTCACGACCCCTGACGGCACGCATCCGACGAATTACACCGTTGAAATTTAAGCGTGGACACCGGCGTGTCGTCTTGACCCGTGGTCATTTCTGTCACTCTAGCCAACTTTTGTCCCTACAATCCCTCGAGTGTCTTCCTTCCCCAGACGTCTCATCGCCGGGCTGTGTGCCGTGCTCCTCGCGGGTGCCGGCGTCGCGACGACAGCCGGTCCCGCTTCGGCGACCGTGACCACCCTCTGCGTCGGCTACACCGGCTGCGCAAAGCTCGGGATGCCCGATGCCGGGTACTCGAAGGTCAACTCGACGATGTACTGGCGCATGTACTCGGGCCACAACTGCACCAACTACGCGGCGTACCGGATGGTGCGCAGCGGCCTGGCCAACTCCCGGCCGTGGACTGGTGGAGGCAACGCCACCCGCTGGGGCACCTCGATGAGCACGATCACCAACGGCACCCCGACCGTAGGGTCGGTGGCCTGGTGGAAGGCCGGGGTCTACCCGGCGGGCTCCGCCGGCCACGTGGCGTACGTCGAGAAGGTCATCTCCGCCAACGAGATCATCGTCTCGATGGACAGCTGGCGCGGTGACTTCTCCTGGGCGAAGATCACTCGCGCGAGCAGGGGCTGGCCGAGCGGGTTCGTGCACTTCAACGACGTACGCCTCGCCAACACCAGGCTCCCGAGTGTCACCGGCACGGCCAAGGTCGGGCAGAGGCTGACCGCGACCCCCGGCACCTGGAGCGCGACCGGCACGACGTACAAGTACCAGTGGCTGGCCGACGGCGCCGCGATCAGCGGGGCAACCGGCTCGACCACCACGGCAACCCAGGCTCTGAAGGGCAAGAAGCTCAGCGTCAGGGTGACGGCCTCCGCCATGGGCTACCCAGCGACGTCCGCGGTCTCCCCCGCGACCGTCGCCGTGCAGCCAGGTGTCCTGAGCAACACGGCTCGTCCGACAATCGCCGGTGACCCGCGCGTGGACTCGACCCTGACCGCGCAGCCCGGGGCGTGGGACCCGGCACCCGCGGCGATTGGCTACCAGTGGATGGCCAACGGCACTGCGGTTGCGGGCGCCACCTCCCCGACGTTGGCACTTGACCCGTCGTTCGTGGGCAAGGCGATCACCGTCAAGGTGACCGCGACGAAGGCCGGCTACGCCGCCCTCGGGATCGCGGCAGCGGCCGCCAGGCCGGTGGCACCGGGCACCTTGGCGCTGGCGAGCACACCGACGGTGACCGGCACCTTGGCTCCCGGACACAACCTGCTGCTGGCTCCGATCAAGGCGGGGCGCGGCGTGCAGACGCACGTGCAGTGGGTGCACACCGGGACCGCCGTACCAGGTGCCACCGGCCGTGTGTACCGGCTCACCAGCGCCGACCTCGGCAAGCGCGTGCGGGCGCGGATCCGCGTCACGCGTCCGGGATACACCACGCTGAAGATCCGCACTCCGTGGTCGCGTCTGGTCAGGACGAAGCCGGTGATCCGGATGTCGGCCGCACCGGGCGCGCGGCGCCTGGCCCTGCGGGTCACGATGCGGGCAGCCGGGCTCTCCGGGATCAACAACCGGGTCCAGGTCCGCACCGGCGGCAAGCTCGTGCGCGTGGTGCCGATCCGTGGGGGTGGCGCGAGCGCCATCCTGACGGGCCTGCGTCCGGGCACGCGGACCTACAAGTTCCGCATCCCGGCCACCAGGAGCACGGAGCCCGTGGTGGTCACGAAACGACTGACGATCCGCTGAGCCTGCCGGAAGCCCCGCCCACCCCCTGTAACAGTGGCTACGTCCGCCAACGTCGCCGAGAACAGGAACCGACATGGCCAATCTGCTCACCGACATCCTCCCTGCCAACACTCGCAAGACGTTGTACTCGACGTACTCAGCGATCGGCCTGGTCATCGGCGGTATCCAGGCAGCCTTCGGCGCGGCCAGCAACGGGTCGCCCGACTGGCTCAAGGTGATGCTGTCCGTCTATGCCTTCTTCGGCACGGCGATCGGCGCTACGGCGGCCAGCAACGTCGGGTCCAAGCCGAAGGCGGCCAAGAAGACCTGAGAGTTCCTGCCCGGAAATTCAGCACTTGTAGGGAGGGCGGGACTCGAACCCGCGACCCAAGGATTATGAGTCCTCTGCTCTAACCGACTGAGCTACCTCCCCGGAGCGGCCGAGCCTACCGACCCGGTAGGGCGGGCCGGCTCACGCCACTCGGCGCACCGTCAGGCGACCGGTCCCTCGAACGGGAGCACCACGGTGCAGGGCACCGGACGCGGGTGCGCCGGGTCGAGGGCGTTGAGCACGTACCCCGCTGCCACCGGGTCGGCCGCGATCTCGAAGTGCTCGGTGTAGTCGGTCGCGCAGCTGTCCTGGACGGTGATGTTGCGCATCCCGGGCTCGATGCCGCTGGTGTACGGCGAGACCAGCTCGTCGTACTTGGTGACGATGTTTGTGTAGGTGATCCCCTTCACCGCCACTCCTCCGGCGCGCATCTTCTGCATGAACTCCGAGTCGGTGCCCATCTGGCTGCAGGCGGCGCAGCCGGGTGTCTCGGTCGCGGACGGTGAGTAGACGTTCATCGACTGGTTCATCTGGCCCTGGGCACCGAGGTTGGTCCCGTGCCAGAGCGGGGCGAGCGAGACGTAGCTGTGGATGTACGGCGCGCCGCCGAGGAACTTCGCGTAGTAGTTCGGCATCAGGGTGCCCTGCGAGTGGCCGAGGATGTCGACCTGGCGTGCGCCGGTCGCCGTACGAACCTTCGCAACGAACGCCTTGAGCTGCTCGGCACTGGTCTCGATCTTGTCGAGCCCGCCGAACTGGTCAACCCCCTTCGGCGTACCCGCGGAGACCCCGTAGGTGAGCGCGAACACGCAGTAGCCGTTGTTCGCCAGCAGCGGTGCGTAGGTCTGCCAGTTGGTGTTCTTGTTGCCGGCCGTGCCGTGCACGAGGACGACGGGTCGCGGGTGCCGGCTCGTGGGCTTGCAGTCCCAGATGTTCGAGCCAGGAGCATTGGCGTCGATCTGGGTGCCTGCGAGGATCGCGCTGCTCAGGAAGTTGTAGCTCACCGGGTACTTGTCGGCGGCCGTGGACGCGGGAACGGCGGCGAGTGCCATCGATGTCGCGACGAACAGGCTGATCAGGGCGAAGAAGATGCGGCGCACGTTGCCTCCGGGGTTGGTGTCGCCGGATCAACGATTGAGCAGGGCCGAGGGCACGCTCAGCTCTTGTGACGTGGCTTCTTCCCGCTCGGCTTCTGCGGGCCGCGGTCGTTGAACCGCTTCGGCGGCCCCGAGCGAGGTGCTGGGCCCTTGTCGCGCTGGAGGTCGATCAGGATGCCTGAGATCCGGGTGTCCTTGAGCTTGTCGAGGGTCTCGCGGGAGAGGTCGGGCGGGAGCTCGACGAGGGAGAAGTTCGGCTTGATGTCGATGCGGCCGAAGTCGGCGCGCTTGAGCCCGCCTTCGTTGGCGAGCGCCCCGACGATCTGCCGCGGCTCGACCCGATGACGCTTGCCCACTGAGATACGCCACCTGACCAGCCCGCCGGCGGGTTCGCGGCGCTCACGACGCTCGTGCGCTGGTGGCTCGGGCATGTCCTCGAGGAACAACGGCTCACCGTCCTGAGCGAGTACGGCGATCGCCGCAGCGATGTCCTCGGCCGGCACGTCATTCTGTTGTTGGTACGACTGCACCAGCTCGCGGAAGATCCCCAGCTGCGGGTCGCTCAGCGCCTGCCCGATCGCCTCGGTGAACTTGGCGACCCGGAACGCGTTCACGTCCTCGACCGTGGGGAGGTTCATCTGCTCGAGCGTGGTCCGGTTCGCCTTCTCGATCGCGCGCAACAGGTAGTTCTCGCGCGGGGTGACGAACGAGATTGCCTGCCCGCTCCGACCGGCTCGCCCGGTGCGCCCGATGCGGTGCACGTAGCTCTCGGTGTCGGTCGGGATGTCGTGGTTGATCACGTGGCTGACCCGCTCGACGTCGAGCCCGCGCGCGGCGACATCGGTGGCGACGAGAATGTCGAGCTTGCCCTTGCGAAGCTGGTCGATGGTGCGCTCGCGCTGGATCTGCGCCACGTCACCGTTGATGGCCGCGGCCGCGAACCCCCGGGCACGAAGGCGTTCGGCGAGCTCCTCGGTCGCGTTCTTGGTGCGGACGAACACGATCATGCCGTCGAAGTTCTCCACCTCGAGGATCCTGGTGAGGGCATCGAGCTTCTGCGGGTGAGCGACCTTGAGGTACCGCTGCACGACGTTGGTGGCCGCGCCCGACGATGACTTCACCGTGATCTCGGTGGCGCCGGGCGCGTACCGCTTGATGATGCGGCGGATCTGGGCCGGGATGGTGGCGCTGAACAGCGCGAGCTGCTTGTCCTCCGGGGTGCCGGCCAGGATGGTCTCGACGTCCTCGGCGAACCCCATGTTGAGCATCTCGTCGGCCTCGTCGAGTACGACGAACCGCAGTGCGCTCAGGTCGAGGGTGCCCTTCTCCAGGTGGTCCATCACCCGGCCCGGCGTACCGACCACGACGTGTACGCCGCGACGAAGGGCCGACAGCTGCACGCCGTACCCCTGTCCGCCGTACACCGGGAGCACGTGCAAACCCTTGAGATGTGTGGCGTAGCGGCCGAACGCCTCGGAGACCTGCAGGGCGAGCTCGCGGGTCGGGGCCAGGACGAGCACCTGCGGCGACTTCTGCGAGAGGTCGATGCGCGAGAGGATCGGCAGCGCGAACGCCGCGGTCTTGCCCGTGCCGGTCTGCGCGAGACCGACGACGTGCTGTCCCGCCATCAGCGGCGGGATGGCTTCGGCCTGGATCGGTGTGGGGGTTTCGTAACCGACTTCCCGGAGGACCTTCTCGACCCTCGGGTCCAGTCCCAGCTCGTCGAAACCGGCGACCGCAGTCGTAGTGCTCTCATTCACCGCCCAAGGGTAGAGCCGCGCGTGCTCAGGCCCTATTCGAGAAGGCGCGATCGGACACTGCCCGCCATGTCCGGATATGGACGGCGGGCCCGAGCAGCGCCCCTACAGTTGACGAATGCCCACACTTGCCGCAGCAGAGGAGCGTTGGCGACTCACCATCGACAACGCCCCCGTGGGCATCGCGCTGGTGGGCCTCGACGGCAAGTTCCTACGCGTCAACCAGGCGTTGTGCCAGATCCTGGGGCACTCGCCCGAGGAGCTCGTGCAGCTCGACTTCCAGCAGCTGACCCACCCCGACGACCTCGGCACCGACCTCAAGTACCTCGATCAGCTGGTCGCTGGCGAGATCACCAGCTATCGGATGCGCAAGCGCTACCTGCACGCCGACGGCTACCCCGTGTGGGCCGACCTGTCGGTCTCGCTGGTGCGGGACGGACGGGGCCGGCCGTTGCACTTCGTCTCCCACGTCGCGGACCTCACCGAGGAGGTCGAGGCTGCGGCGCAGATCGAGAAGTTCAACCGCGTCCTGAGCGAGCAGAAGGCGTTGCTCGAGCGCTCCAACGCCGACCTCGAAGCCTTCGCCATGCTCGTCAGCCACGACCTGCAGGCACCGTTGGCCACCATCCGCGGCTACATGGAGCTGCTCGATGCGAAGTACGCGGACGTCTTCGACGCAAGTGCCAGCGAGTGGACCGCCCGGATCACCCAGGCGGCCGACCGGATGTCGGAGCTGGTGAACTCGCTGCTGGACTTCTCGCGGGTCGGTGGAGCGCAGCTGCGCGAGAGCGTGTCGGTCGCGAATCTTGTCGAGGTGGTTCGCCATGACCTCGGTGGGCTGGCCACCGAGGACGGCACCGAGATCGTGGTCGACGCCGACAGCCCGAGGGTCCTCGCTGACCCCTTCCGGCTCCGTCAGGTGTTGCAGAACCTGATCCAGAACGCGCTGAAGTACCGCCACCCCGACAGGAGCCCGCACTGCGAGGTCAAGGTGGTGGAGCGCGAGGCGGACTGGCTGATCACCGTGACCGACAACGCGCTGGGCATCCCGGCGGAGCACCGCGAGTCGATCTTCTCCATGTTCGCGCGCGTGGACAGTGGTAGTCCGGGCCACGGCATCGGCCTGGCTGCGTGCCGCCAGATCGTGGAGCGTCACGGCGGCACGATCTGGGTCGATCCGAATCCCCTTGGCGGCAGCCGGTTCAGCTTCACCCTCCCGCGCTGATCTCCAGCACTGATCTCCAGCACTGATCTCCAGCACTGATCTCCCGCGCTGGGCTGGCGGCTGGGCGTAGGTTCGGCGCATGGACGCTCCTACGCCCCCGCCCCTCGAGCCTCTCGACGAGAACTGGGAGCGCGCGCTCTGCGTCGTGGCGCATCCCGATGACATGGAGTTCGGCGCCGCCGCCGCGGTCGCGCGCTGGACCGGCCAGGGCAAGTGGGTCGGCTACACGATGGTCACCAGCGGCGAGGCCGGCATCGACGGCATGACACCGGACGAGTGCCGGGTCGTGCGCGAGGCCGAGCAGGTCGAGTCGGCGCGCATCGTCGGTGTCGAGACGGTCGACTTCCTCCGCCAGGCCGACGGCATCCTGGAGTACGGCGTACCGATGCGTCGCCTGCTCACCGAGGAGGTGCGCAAGTACCGCCCCGAGATCGTGGTGACCGGGAACTTCCGCGACACCTGGGGCGGTCGCAACCTCAACCAGGCCGACCACATCGCCGTGGGCAAGGCGGTCGTCGATGCCGTGCGGGATGCCGGCAACAGGTGGGTCTTCCCCGAGCAGCTCGAGGGCGAGCTCGAGCCGTGGGGCGGCGTACGTGAAGTGTGGGCGTTCGGCTCTCCCAACTCCAGCCACGCCGTCGACACGACCGACACCTTCGACGCCGGAGTGGAGTCGCTGAAGGCGCATGCGGCGTACATCGATGGCCTGGGCTGGGAGAACTGGGACCCGCGCGAGTTCCTGGAGGGGATGGCGCGCGGCACGGGCCAGCGCCTCGGCGCTGCGTTCGCAGCACCGTTCGAGGTGTTCCCGATGGGTTGGGGCGACTGACCCGCTAGCGCGGATCTCGGTGCAACACGCAGAACTCGTTGCCCTCGGGATCCGCCAACACGGTGAACCCCTCCTCGCCGGTCTGCCCGACATCGGCACGGCTGGCACCAAGAGCGATCAGCCGATCGACTTCGCGCCCCACGTCGCCGTCATCGGGCCGCAGGTCGAGGTGAACGCGGACCTTCTCCTGCTTGGTCTCCGCGACCGGCTGCAGCCAGATCGTTGGCACCGGCGCCGCAGCGTCCTGCGGTGGGTACAGCTTGGCCGCGCCGTCGTCGCCGACGTCCGCCGTCATGCCCAAAGCTTCCGACCAGAACCGCGCCTGCACGTCGATGTCGTGCACGTCGATGGTGAGCTGTGCGATGCGTGAGGTCATGCCGGTGCTCTACCCGGCTCGTCGGCCACCATGCTGTTGAGAGAATGCGACGACCGAAACCCGCGAACCACCCCTGGAAAGCCGAGAGCCCTGATCCACGAGGATCAGGGCTCCGTGTGGCTCCCCCGGTTGGACTCGAACCAACAACCCTCCGGTTAACAGCCGAATGCTCTGCCAATTGAGCTACAGGGGACCGCGCCCACAATGGGCTCGCGCCCGCAAACACTAGCAAGTGCGGCGGGCATCGCTAAATCGGGTTCAACTGCCGCGGGTTGACTGGTTTACGGGTAGCAGACCCGGTTCGGCGCTCTGGATCCGACCCCTGTCACGTGCGCCTGTGGAGGGTGATCTTGCCGTTGGGTTGGTGCTGGTGGCGGTAGTGGGGGTCGTGGATTCGTCGGTGGTGGTGGCCGCACAGGAGTCGCCCTGTTGCGACGTCGGTGGTGCCACCGATGCTCCAGGGGGTGTCGTGGTGGGCGTGGCACATCGAGGGTGGTCGGTCGCAGTCCTGGGCGGTGCAGCCCTGGTCTCGGATGGTCATGGCGAGGCGTTGGGCCTCGGTGTGGAAGCGGCGCTTCCTGCCGAGGTCGAGGACCTGGGACCTGCCGTCGAGGACGGCGGGGATGACCCCGTGGTCACATGCCAGCCGTCGGGCTTGGGCGGCGGTGATCTGGCCGCCGGTGTCCAGTTGGCAGACCCCGGCGGCATCCAGTCTGGCGGTGAGCTGGTCCAGGGTGATGGTGACCACGATGGAGGCCGAGGTGCCGCCGGCCTTGGGCAGGGACTTGGCGGGGATGGCCTCGATCAGCTGGCACAGCGCGTGGCCGTGGCGGACCTCGGTGGGCAGGTGTCTCCTCGCTGTCCCGGTCGTGGTCGCTGGGTGTGGACCGGGTCGGTGAGGCGAGGGCGAGGATCATCTTGTTCAGCCATTGGCCGTGCAGGGTGGGGATCCGGAACCGGCCGTGGCAGCTGCCGGCGTCGTCCTCGCGGAGCGTGAACATCACCCGGCGGGCGGCGGTGGCTTCCTGCTCGGCCAGCACCTGTCCTTCGTAGGCGTCGGCCAGGTCCGGGGCGATCACCTCGAACAGCCGCCGCCCCAGCACCGCCAGCGCCTTCGCATCGTGATGCTTCGCGAGGTCGACCAGGTGCTGCTCGGCCGCCTGACGCTGCTCAGCGCTCACAGCAAACTCACCCGACGCCGGGAGGCGGTCCAGGGCGGTCACGATCACCCGTGCCTGGGCCAGGTTCACCGCACCGGACTCCAGCGCCGCGCTCGAGTGTGGGGTGTTGTTCGAGGGAGGTGGCGAGCTTGAGGTCGGAGCGGGCCGAGATCCGGGTCTGTCGGGTCTCGATCGCGACCCAGTCCGCCACCGAGGCTGCGGCCCGCTCGGCACCGGCTCCGGAGCGTTCGGCCTCGGCCAGTACCCGCAGCCGCAACGCCTCCACCTGGGCCTCTGCACGGGCCAGCTGTTTCAACGCCTCGCGCTGCTGGTCGGGGGTCATCGACCAGACCGGCGCCGCGCACAGCGCATCGAGCCGTTCGGTGCAGCCGGTGGGCGAACTCGAGCACCGGGTGGTCGGCACGACCCGGGTCGATCGGTTCTGAGGTCAACGGCCCACTCCTGGTCGAGCACACGAGGGTGTGCGTCCGGCGGGGCTGCCTACGGCGAATTGTAGTGCGAACTGGTGTGCGGATGCAAGGGGGAACCGAGATTTGTGGACAATCAAGCGAGCGGCGCGTGGTCTCGACTACCCACTCGCTTCGCTCGCTGCTCGACCACCAATGGGTTGCGGCCGAGCCTTCGTCGTACCGCCTTGTGGTTCGACAATCTCGACCGGGGGTGGTCACGTGGTTTCGAGACGCTCCCTTCGAGACGGTCGCTGAGCGACCTCCTCAGGACAAGCGCTGTTTGGCGCTCGCTCCTCAACCACCGAGGTCAGCGAACTGCTCGACCACCTATGGGTTGCGGCCGACCTTCGCACCGAAGCCGTGTGGTTTCGACAAGCTCAACCAGCGGTGATCAGTTCGTGTCGTCGCCGACCTCGGCCCTTGCCTGGGCGAGCGCCTCGTCGGCGATGGCGGCGACCTCTGGATCCACGGGGTCAAGCCCGGGATCGTAGGCGTGCATCCACTCCACCACGCCGCCGACGGGGCTACGGCGACCGATCACCGTGAGGCCGAGCTGGCCGCGGACGGGTACCCGACGCTGGAGCACGATGCTGGCGGTCACGCGTTCGCGCAACAGCTGCAGCAGGAGGGCGGGGTCTTGCATCTCGAAGGTGTATGACGGCCGCGGTTCGCCGTACTCCCCGATCGTGGTGATCCGCAGCAGCGATGCGTCGTTGTCCCAGGCCGCGTCCTCGATCTGCTCCCAGGCGAGGCGGTTCGCCTCGTCAGGTGAGACCACGGCCAACCGCCGGCGGGTGCCGAGCAGCCACGACCCGTCTTTGGACTGGGCGTGCGCCAGCACCTTCTCCCCGCGAGAGAGTCCGGCGCGTGAGAGGACGTCGGCGGGTACTCCCCCGCCGCGAGGCCGCAGTCTCACTGGTTCTCCAAGGCCCGTTCGCGCAGGGCGCGCGCGTGGGCCTCGAGCGCCACCAGCTCGCCGAACATCTTGTTGTACTCGGTGGCCTGGTCGACCGGGTTGGTGCGCTGGAGACGCGACTTCACGTCGGCGATCCGGCGCTTGGCCGACAGCTCACGGAGTCGGTCGGCGTGCATCCTGACGTAGGCCTCGTCGGGCTCCCGGCGCAAAGGCTCGACCGTCAGGGCACTGACAAGCGACTTGAGGCGTTCATCGGTCTGGGCGTCCCGGAGAGTCGCGGCCCAGTGGTCGTCCGCCGCGGAAGGACCACCTGCAGCGTCCACGGCCAGCCAGAGCGCGCGATAGGCGCCGTGCGTGAAGTCGTCCCCCGCGACGTCCTTGGTCAACCGGCCAACGACCGCGGGGTACTGCACCACGAGCTTGAGGGTCTCGCGCTCGAGGAACAGCCTCGGGTCGCGCGGGTCGGGCAGCTCGGCCGCCGGTCTCTGGGCACCTGGCGCGGACTGCGCCGGACCGGAGGCCCGCGCGGCGGCGCGGCGTACCTCGCGTTGCACGTCCAGCGGCTCGATGCCGATCATGCCGGCGAGCTCACGGGAGAACGCGTCCACCTTGGAACGGTCGCGGATAGCGGTGACCAGCTTCGCGGCCTCGCGCATGGCGTCGACCCGCCCGTCGGCACGGTCGAGGTCGTAGCGCTGCACCACGTTGGCGAGCACGAAGCGGTAGAGCGGCACGCGGCGCGCCACCAGCTCGCGGACCTCGGCGTCGCCCTGCTGCAGACGAAGGTCGCACGGGTCGAGCCCGGTCGGCTCGACCGCGACGTAGGTCTGGCCGGCAAAGATCTGGTCACCCTCGAAGGCCCGGATCGCGGCCTTCTGCCCGGCCTCGTCGCCGTCGAAGGTGAAGATCACCTCGCCGCGGAACTCGTCGTGGTCGTGCAGCAGCCGCCGGATCACGCGGGCGTGGTCGTCGCCGAACGAGGTGCCGCAGGTGGCCACCGCGGTCTTGACCCCGGCCAGGTGGCAGGCCATCACGTCGGTGTAGCCCTCGACGATCACGGCCTGACTGGCGCGCGCGATCTCGCGGCGGGCGAGATCGATGCCGTAGAGGACCTGGCTCTTGTGGTAGATCGGCGTCTCGGGGGTGTTGAGGTACTTCGCCTCGATGGTGTCGTCATCGAAGATCCGCCGTGCCCCGAACCCGATCGTGTCGCCGCTGCTGTCTCGGATCGGCCACATCAGCCGGCCCCGGAAGCGGTCGTAGAGCCCGCGCCCCTGGCCGATCAGCCCCGAGCTGACCAGCTCCTCGTCGGTGAACCCCTTCTGTCGCAAGTGCTTGAGCAGGACCTCTCCGCCCCGGGGCGAGAAGCCGACGCCGAAATGGGCGGCCGCGTCGGCGTCGAACCCGCGGGAGTCGAGGAACTGCCGGGCGGTCAGTGCCTCTGGGGTGGCCAGTTGCTCGGCGTACCACTCCCCCGTGACCCGGTGAGCATCGATCAGCCGGGGTCGTTGCGGACCTCCGCGGGGGCGGGCCGGGCCGCCCTCCTCGTAGCGCAGCTGTACGCCGACCTTCTCGGCCAGCCTCTCGACGGTCTCGGTGAACCCCAGCCCGTCCATCTCCATCACGAACTTGATGACGTCGCCGCCGGCACCGCACCCGAAGCAGTAGTACATGCCGCGCGCCGGCGTCACGTTGAAGCTGGGTGACTTCTCGTCGTGGAACGGGCACAGGCCCTTCATCGAGCCGCCACCGGCGTTGCGCAGGGTCACATAGGAGGAGACGACGTCGTCGATGCGTGCCTTCTCGCGCACCTCTGCGATGTCGTCTTCCCGGATCCGTCCCGCCACGCTGCGGAGTCTACGGGCCGCGGCCGACGACTCCGGCGGGCACAGGGCGGGTTTGAAACACCCTGGAATGGCAACGGGTCTCGTATGAGCGAGCCCACCGTGACGCACACCCCTAGCGGGTCCGACCCCACACTCGGGGCCTTGGTGCACGATCTGACCACACAGGTCCCCGACCTGATCCGTTCCGAGCTGCGGCTCGCGCAGGCCGAGGTGGCCGAGAAGGGCAAACGCGCCGGGATCGGGATCGGGATGTTCAGCGCCGCCGGCATGCTGGCGTTCTTCGGGACTGCGACGCTGATCGCGATGGCGGTCCTGGCACTCTCCCTCGCCATGGACGGGTGGCTAGCCGCGCTGATCGTGGCGGTCGTGCTCTTCGCTGGTGCTGGAGTGTTGGCCCTGATGGGCAAGAAAGAGGTCGAGGAGGCGACGCCGCCCGTGCCCGAGCGCGCGGTTGCTGGGGTCAAGGAAGACATCGCCACGGTGAAGGGACAGCGTTCATGAGCACACCCGAGCAGATCCAGGCCGACATCGAGCGCCAGCGCGAACAGCTGGCCCAGACGGTCGACGAACTCGGGCACAAGCTCGACGTGAAGGCGCAGACGCGGGAGAAGGTGGCCGACGTCAAGGAGCGCGCCACCACGGACACGGGCAAGCCACGTCCCGAGGTTCTCGGCGCTGCTGCCGCGGTCGTGCTCGGCATCGGCCTGCTCATCTGGCTGAAGCGACGATCATGAGCGCCGATGTTCGGCAGGGCGAAGGGCAAGGCTTGGACCGCACCGAGCCAACCACCCCCGACCCCGACGACCCCCGCAAGCCGGAGGACCCGGGCGACCTGACCAAGCGCTCGTGGTTCTATGTGCTGCGCAAGACCATGCACGAGTTCAGCGAGGACCAGTGCACTGACCTCGCCGCCGCGCTGACGTACTACGCCGTACTGGCGATCTTCCCCGCCGCACTGGCCCTGGTTTCCCTTCTCGGGGTGATCGGCCAGGGGCAGAACGCAGTCGACAAGGTCATCGAGACGCTCAAGCCACTGGTCTCCGACGAAATGCTCACCGACACGATCAAGCCCGCCCTGGACCAGATCGCCCAGTCCAACTCAGCCGGCATCGCGCTCGTCATCGGCATCGTCGCTGCGCTCTGGTCGGCCTCTGGCTACGTCGGCGCCTTCGGACGCGCGATGAACCGGATCTACGAGATCGACGAGGGACGTCCGTTCTGGAAGCTGCGTCCCGTGATGCTGGTGCTGACCGTCATAGCCGTCCTGCTCGCCGCTGTGGCGCTGCTGATGCTCATCGTCTCCGGACCCGTCGCCGAGTCGATCGGCAACGTGGTCGGTCTCGGTGACACCGCGCTCACCGTCTGGAGCATCGCGAAGTGGCCGATCCTGGCCCTGATCGTCGTACTGGTCGTCGGCCTGCTCTACTACACGACACCGAACGTCCAGCAGCCGAAGTTCCGCTGGATCTCGGTGGGCGCCGGCGTGGCCATCCTGATCTGGGTGCTCGCCTCGGTCGGGTTCGCCTTCTACGTCGCCAACTTCTCCAGCTACAACAAGACGTATGGATCGCTGGCCGGCGTGATCGTGGCCCTGCTGTTCCTGTGGATCACGAACTTGGCGCTGCTGTTCGGGGGCGAGCTCGACGCGGAGCTCGAACGCGGCCGACAGCTCCAGGCGGGCATCGCGGCCGAGGAGGAGATCCAGCTCCCGGCCCGTGACACCCGCAACATCAAGAAGGCCCGCAAGAAGAGGGACAAGGACATCGCACTGGGTCGTCGTATCCGCAAACAGGCGGCTGCATCCGGTGAACACAAGGCGGAGCCTGACGGCTCCGAGAAGGAGAAATCATGATCATCAAGAGGCTCCCACTGCTGATTGCTGGCGGCATCGGCTACGTGCTCGGCAGCAGGGCCGGGCGCGAGCGCTACGAGCAGCTGCGCACCGGGTTCGACAAGGTCAAGAACGACCCGCGCCTGCAGGAGAAGGCGCACCAGGCCACCGACCTGGCCAAGGAGAAGGCGCCCGTGGTCAAGGACAAGCTCACCGAGGCGGCCGGGGCTGCCACCGAGAAGGTGAAGGCTGCGACCGGCGGCTCCAGCGACCCGGGCGACCAGCTCAACCCCGACAGCCTCCACTTCCAGGACAACATCGCGATCAAGGGCGACCTCCCCTGACCCAGCTCCGTTGCGCAACGGGGCAGTGGTCAGTAGTCGCCAGTCATCACGTTCTCGAGCTCCTCACCAGCGGCGAACCGCTCGAGCTGCTCACGCACCAGCTTGTAGGCCCGCGGCCACATGGCGGAGCTGTTGCCGCCGACGTGCGGCACGAGGAGCAGGTTGGGGGCCTGCCACAGCGGGTGCTCCCCGGGCAGCGGCTCGGGGTCGACGACGTCGAGGGCGGCGTGGATGCGCCGGCTCTGCAGCTCCGCCAGCAGGGCGTCGGTGTCGACGACCGGGCCGCGGGAAACGTTCACGAGCAGCGCTCCGTCCTTCATCCGGGCCAGCATCGGGGCGTCGAACAGCCCCGTCGTCTCCTCGGTCCCGGGCACGATCAGTACGACGACGTCGGTGTCCGGCAGCAGGTCGGGCAGCTCGTCGATGGCGTGTACGCCGTCCCGGGCACTCCGCGCGACCCGCGTCACCTCGGCCTCGAACGTCTCTATCCGCCTCTCGATCGCCGCGCCGATCTGTCCGTAGCCCACGATCAGCACCCGCTTGTCGGCCAGTGACTCGCGGGGCTCCGACGCCCAATCGGCGCGTTCCTGGGCGCGGACGAACTCGGGGATGCCGCGCAGGCTGGCCAGGATCAGCGCGACCGCGAGCTCGGCGGTCGAGGTGTCGTGGATGCCGCGGCCGTTGCACAGCGGGATGCCCTCGGGCATGTATCGCCGGACGTGCTCGACGCCGGCCGTGAGCGTCTGCACCACGCGCAGCTTCGGCAGGGTGGCCAGCGCCTCGCCATCTTTCGCGCGGAAGCGGTAGGCGAGCACGTAGAACTCGACCTCGGCGGCGCTGTCGGGCAGGTTGTCGGGGTCGATGCGTTCGTAGCGCAGGTTGTCGGGCAGCTTCCCGAGCCGGTCGGGGTCGAAGGGCAGCCAGACCAACGGCTCGTTCCCGGACTTGCTTGTCCTCATGGCCCAAGCCTCTCGCGCGCCATTCGGTCACCTGAAACCAGGTTGGCGTGCCGGGAGACGGCGGACGCATCGGTGAGGCTGGCCACCTGGTCGATCACCACGCGGGTCCGGGCGGCATCGTCCGACGCTTCCTCGAAGTCGTGACGGAAGGCCGGGTCGAGCCCGTCGCTCCCCCGCACCCAGATCGCCTCGAAGAGCTCGTGGAGCAACGCGCGCTGGCGTTCCATCAGGTCGAGCCGGTCCTGCGCGCGCATCACGTAGTGGGCCGCGACGCCCTTGAGCACGGCGATCTCCTGCTGGGTCTCGACCGGCACGACCAGGTCGCCCTGGTGGCGCACGAGCGGTCCCTCACCGTGCGCGGCCTGGGTGGCGAGATGGACCCTGCCACAGAAGATGCCGATCAGGTCGCTGGTGAGGTTCTTCAGGGAGGCCAGGGCACGCCTGCTCCCGTCGTACGACGATCCGGGCCATGAGGCCACCGAACGCAGCCGCCGGAAGGTCTCCTCGA
This sequence comes from uncultured Actinomycetota bacterium, assembly GCA_963742785.1. Taxonomy (GTDB): domain Bacteria; phylum Actinomycetota; class Actinomycetes; order Propionibacteriales; family Nocardioidaceae; genus Marmoricola. The sequence continues at coordinate 1,479,516 of CAVUNI010000004.1, read as the reverse complement.
GGGCCTCGTAGGTCGCGTCGGGGAGGTACCACTCCTGCACCGTCCGCCAGGTGGCCTGCCGCTCCTCGGCCCGGTCGAGCAGGTCGAGGTCGATCCGGCCACCGACGATGCCGTCCTCGAGGTCGTGCACGGAGTACGCGACGTCGTCGGCGAAGTCCATCACCTGCGCCTCGATGCACCGGCGGGCGCCGTCGACGCCTCGGCGCATCCAGTCGAACACCGGCTCGTCGTCGGCGTAGAAACCGAACTTGCCACTTCCGCCGGTCGAGCTTGTCGAGACCCGTGGCCAGGGGTACTTGGTGCACGCGTCGAGGGTTGCCCGGGTGAGGTTGAGCCCGACCGACCGGCCCTGCTCGTCGGAGGTCTTGGCCTCGAGCCGGGTGAGGATGCGCAGCGTCTGGGCGTTGCCCTCGAAGCCACCGCAGCTCGCACCGAGCTCGTCGAGCGCCACCTCGCCGTTGTGCCCGAAGGGCGGGTGCCCCATGTCGTGGGCCAGCGCGGCGGTCTCGGCCACGTCGGGGTGGCAGCCCAGCGGGTGCGCGAGGTCGCGGGCCACCTGGGCGACCTCGAGGCTGTGGGTGAGCCGGTTGCGCACGAAGTCATCGGCCTGAGGACCGAGTACCTGGGTCTTCGCGGCCAGCCGTCGGAGCGAGACCGAGTGGACCACGCGCGCCCGGTCGCGCTCGAACGGGGTGCGCACGGGGGCGTCCACCCGTTTGGCCGGCTCCTCGACGACACGCTCGCGCGCCGCGTCGTCGTAGAGCTCGTCCCACGTCACGGCGACAGGCTAGTAGGGAAGGGAACGCCGACGTCAGAGCCAGCCGTTGCCGTCCGCGATGGTCACCGCTTCGGCCCGGTTGGCCGCGCCGGTCTTCCCGATCGCCGAGGACAGGTGGTTGCGCACCGTGCCCTCGGAGAGGAACAGCACCCGGGCGATGGCCGAGATCGCCGCCCCGCCCCGCGCGGCGCGCAGCACCTCGGTCTCCCGGAGGGTCAGCGGCGACTCCCCGGCGAAGAGGCTCTCGGTCGCCAGCACCGGATCGACGACGCGCAGGCCCGCGTGGACCCGGCGTACGGCATCGGCGAGCTGGGTCGCAGGCGTGTCCTTGACGACGAAGCCAGAGGCACCCGCCTGCATCGCGCGACGCAGGAAGCCAGGTCGGCCGAAGGTCGTCACGATCAGCACCCGCACCTCCGGGAACTCTGCGCGCAGCGCCGCGGTGGCCTCGATGCCGTCCATGCCGGGCATCTCCACGTCGATCAGTGCCACGTCGGGGTGGTGCTGCCGGACGGCCTCGAGGACCTGGTCACCCGACGACACCTCGGCCACCACCTCGAGGTCGCGCTCGAGTCCGAGCAGCGCGGACAGAGCTCCGCGGACCAGAGCCTGGTCGTCGGCCAGCAGCAGCCTGATGGTTTCGGTCACGGGAGCACCACGGAGAGGGAGAAACCCGGGTCGAGCGCTCTCGTCACGACGGTGCCGTTCATCGCGCTCGCGCGCTCGCGCAGTCCCCGCAACCCGTGGCCACCACCCTCGCTGCCGGGGCCCACGCCGTCGTCTCGGATGTCCACGCGGTCGGGATGGAGTACGACGCTGCAGCGGGTCGCGTGGCTGTGCCGGATCACGTTGGTGACGCCTTCACGGATGGCCCAGGCGAACAGCTCCCGCCGGTCCGAGGGCACGTCGTCGACGGAGTTGGGCAGCTCCGCCTCGATCTCGGCGGCCGCGAGTGCCGTACGGGCGTGGGCGAGCTCGCCGGGCAGGGTCAGCTCGCGGTACCCCTCCACGGCCCGGCGTACGTCGGCCAGGGCATCGCGCGAGAGCCGTTCGAGGTCGTGCACCTCGGTCCGCGCACGCTCGGGGTCGGCGTCGAAGAGCCTCTGCGCGAGCTCGGCCTTGACCGTGATCACGGTCAGGGAATGACCGAGGATGTCGTGCAGGTCGCGGGCGAACCGGTTGCGCTCGTCCTCCAGAGCGAGGCGGGCGTTCTCCTCGCGTACGGCGAGCACCTCGATGTTGCGCGATATCGCCTGGCCGATGCCCCAGATGGCCAGTGCTGCTGCGATCGCGCCGAACAGGATGCCTCGGTCGGCGTCCCAGCCCGGGATCGTGACGGTGGCGACGTAGGCGCCAACTGCGACCAGCAAGGCGACCGGCCACGCCCACCGGGGCGGCAGGCAGATCATGCTGAGCACCGTGATGTAGACGGCGGTGGCGCTGCCGGGCTGCCCGACGCTCAGGCAGATGATGACGCCGAGGCTGATCTCCGTGGCGAGGATGCCCAGACCAAAGGCCGTGCTGGGGGTCGCGCGGAACGGCGTACCCGGCGGTCGGCGGAAGCGCAGCAGCAGGAACGTGCCGAGGTAGACGGCGCCGAAGGCCAGCGTGGCGAGCATGCCGATCCAGCCATCGAGAGTGTCGCGCTTCTCCCAGCCGGCCTCGAGTGGCGTGAGCAGGTAGAACAGCCAGATCGCGGCGAACATCCACCCCCATCGACGGGGACCCACGGGCTGACCCAGGTCGACGGGGGTGGTGCTCATGACGTCACCGTAACCGGGCTCAGACCCGGGCCGTGTCCTTGCTCATGCGCCAGGCCGCGCCCGCGACGAACACGGCCAGCCACACCACCAGGTTGAGCACCCAGGCGACGTGGGGAGCACCGCCGTGGAGCGGCCACCTGGCCATCTCGGCCAGGCCGTACATCGGCGTCAGCTCGGAGATGTGGCCCATCACGGTGTGGGGGGCGATCGGGAACCAGAGCCCGCCGATCGCGGCGAGCGCGGCCAGCAGCGGGCCGAGCACCTGCATCACGTTCTCGCCGGGCAACAGGTATCCCACGAACAGCCCGAAGGCGCCGAAGACCACCGAGCCGAGCCAGGCCACCAGCGCGGCACCGATCCAGACGTGTACCGGCATGTCGGCCTTGCCGTTGGCCAGGCCCACGACGTTGACCGCGAGCACCGAGCCGAGCCCCAGCAGCAGGGCCACGCACGCCTTCGTGGCGACGTAGGCGACCGGCGAGAGTGGGGTCAGCCGCAGCTGTCGCGACCAGCCGAGCGCCCTCTCGGTGGCGACCATCGCTCCCCCGCTGGTGGCGGCGAGCGCCGCGCCGTACGCGGCCATGCTGATCAGGATGTACGCCGAGACGTTGCCGTTGCCCGACGGCTCGTTGCCGTAGGACGAGTTCGTCCCGATCATCAGGTAGAGCACGGCCGGAAGGACCAGGGTGATGATCACCGTGCGCCGGTTGCGCAGCATCCGGGCCAGCTCGATCCGGAGCATGGTGGTGTTGAAGCCGCCCATCGGCGGGACCCGACGGGTGTCGGGATCGAAGGTCGTCGTGGTCACTGGACCTCCTGAGGTTCGTGGTCGCCGGTGAGGCTGAGGAACGCTTCTTCGATGCCCTTGGCAGCGATCTCGAGATCGCGCGCGTCGGTGTGGGTGAGCAGGTGGCGGGCGACGGTGTCGCTGTCCTTCGCGTGCACGATCACGGTCTCGCCGCGGACCTCGACACTGTCGACGCCGTCGATCGCGGAAAGAGCAACCGTGTCCGGGTCGGGCAGGGTGGCCCGGACCGTGCGGCCCGAGGCGAGTGCCTTGATCTCGGCACCGGTGCCGTCCGCGACGATCCGGCCGTGGCTGATCAGCACGATGCGGTCGGCGTACTGGTCGGCCTCCTCGAGGTAGTGGGTCGCGAACAGCACCGTGCGACCGCGACCAGCGTCGCGACGGATCGCTGACCAGAACGCGCGCCGTCCTTCGACGTCCATGCCGGTCGTCGGCTCGTCGAGGAGGAGCAGCGCAGGATCGGAGAGCAGCGCCATCGCGAACCGGAGCCGCTGCTGCTCGCCACCGGAGCACTTCCCTACCTTCCGGTCAGCGATGCCGGTGATGCCGGCGTCGGCGAGCACCTGGTCGACCGGGCGGGTGTGTGCGAACAGGCTGGCGGTGTACTGCACTGTCTCGCGGACGTTGAGGTCCTTGAGCAGCCCGCCGCTCTGCATCACAGCGGCGACGAGGCCACGCGCGACGGCCTGGCGTGGCGCGAGACCGAGCACGCTGACGTCGCCACTGGTCGGCTGGCTGAGCCCGAGGATCATGTCGATCGAGGTCGTCTTGCCGGCGCCGTTCGGGCCGAGGAACGCGACCACCTCGCCGGGGATGATCTCGAGGTCGATGCCACGTACGGCGTGGACGTCACCAAAGTCCTTGGTGACTCCTTTCAGGCGGATCCCGGCGAAGGCATCGCCGGAGTCTGCATGGGGTCTTTCCGAGAGTGAGGTTTGTGTCATGCGCCCAGCATCGAAGACGCGAGCACTGCACCCTCAGTTCGCGCGTCACGACCCGACCGTGACATCTGTCAGGCAATTCCCCGACCTAGAAGCCGAGCTTGCGGAGCTGCCGCGGGTCGCGCTGCCAGTCCTTGGCGATCTTGACGTGCAGGTCGAGGTAGACGGGGGTGCCGAGCATGGCCTGGATCTGCTCGCGGGCGGCCGTACCGACCTCGCGCAGGCGGGAGCCCTTGTGGCCGATGACGATGCCCTTCTGGGAGTCGCGCTCCACAAACAGGCTGGCGTGGATGATCAACAGCGGCTTGTCGGCCGGCCGCCCCTCCTTGAGGGCCATCTCCTCGACGAGTACGGCGATCGAGTGCGGCAGCTCGTCGTGGACACCTTCGAGGGCCGCCTCGCGGATCAGCTCCGCCACGATCGCCTCTTCGGGGGCGTCGCTGAGCTCACCGTCCGGGTACAGCGGCGGTCCCTCGGGCAGCCGGTCCACCAGCAGGTCGGCGAGCAGGCCGACCTGGTCGCCGTTCTTCGCGGAGACCGGCACGATCTCGGCCCACTCGGTGCCGGTCTCCTCCCCCAGCGCCTGGATGTCGAGCAGGTGTTGGCCGATCTGGTCCGGGGTGGCCAGGTCGGTCTTGGTCGCGATCGCGACCTTGACGGTGCGGCGGACCTTGGCGAGCTCGGTGACGATGAACCGATCGCCAGGACCGACCTTCTCGTTGGCCGGGAAGCAGACGCCGACCACGTCGACCTCCGACCAGGTGCTGGTCACGAGGTCGTTGAGGCGCTCGCCCAGCAGCGTCCGGGGACGGTGCAGCCCGGGTGTGTCCACCAGGATCAGCTGCGCATCGGGCCGGTGCACGATGCCGCGCACCACGGTGCGCGTGGTCTGTGGCTTGGAGCTGGTGATGACCACCTTGCTCCCCACCAGCGCGTTGGTCAGCGTGGACTTGCCGGCGTTGGGGCGGCCGACGAAACAGGCGAACCCGGAGCGGAACGCGTCCTCGCTCATGCTTCCCTCCGGCTCTGATCCCGGGCCTCGTCGTAGTCCGCCCAGATCTCGTCGTCCGACTTCCCGGCGGCCTTCCCCGCGGCGTAGATCGGACCGGGGTCGACCCGACGGGTCTGGCGGCCGCGGCTCCCGCTCCAGTAGCCCATCACGTCGTAGTGGCGGGTGTCCCACCCGAGGTCGTGACGCAGGTGGCGTCGGATGTCACGCATCTGCGCCGACTCGCCACCCATCCAGAAGTACCCCGGCCCGTCGGGCCACTCGAGACCGCGCACGATCGCCGCCAGCTCGCTGGTGCCTGGCTCGGCGTGGTGCCACTCGACCGGCGCCGCCACGTAGTCGCGCAGCGGCTCGTCCGAGACCTCCGCGTGGATGGTCATCGGCAGCGATGAGACACTCTCCGTCAATGTCTGGGCGATCCGGGCCATCGCCGGCAACCCGGTCAGGTCTCCCGCGAGCACCACCCAGCCGGCGTCGGAGGGCAGCTGGAAGGAGCCCTTCGGCGCTGCCAGTCCCACTCTCTGGCCCACGCAGTCGGTCTGCGCCCACTCGGTGACCAGGCCCTGCTCGTGCACGACCACGTCGATGACCAGCGACTCCTCGTCGAGTGATCGGACGGTGTAGTAGCGGGTCTGGAACTGCCCCGGAACCGTCAGCGCCAGCCACTCGTCGGGTACGCCGGTCGACACCAGGCCCGATGGCGCGTCGAGCACGAGGCGCACCAGGTGCTCGCTGAGCACCGTGCGTTCGCGCACGACGGCGTTGTAGGGGGTCCGGGAGGTCACCCGGGAAGGCTAGCCCGGACTGGGTGCTCAGTATCGCCGGCGTAGGACCAGCTTGCCGCGGGCTCCCGCTCCCAGGATCGCGATGTACATCCGTCGCTGTGGGCAGCCGGCCGAGCTCTTCAAACAGCTGGTGTTGCTCGGGTAGCCGACGTGACCGGTCCGCCACGCGTGGTAGACGAGCCGCAGCCGCCCCGCACGGTCGAGGAACGGCGTCGCCCCGCCCGGACCGGCGAGATAGGGCCCGGTGGACAGCAGCCGTCCCATCCGCTTGCACGGGCCGGTCACCGCGCGGCACACGGCGTAGCCGGTCGCGTACTTCGCAGACTTGTAGCCGTTGGCCGAGTAGAACAGGTAGAGGCGCCCTGCGTACCGGATCATCGCCGGGTTCTCGACGGTCGACCCCTCCCAGCGCGTGCGCGGGCTGAGCAGCGCGTAGTTGCGGCTCGTGGGCCCGAACCCAGCGGCCGACGCAGTCAGCCGACGCACCATCAGCCGGTCCGGTGACCCCGCCGCCTTGTACAGCAGCCACACCGCGCCCCGGTCGCGGAAGATCTGCGGGTCGATGGCGTTCTTGCCCAGGCAGGTGAGCGGCTTCGTCGTCCGGTCCACGAACGGACCCAGGGGGTGGGTCGATCGAGCGAGGGAGACACAGCGGTGACCGTCGCTGGCGCGCGGCACGGCGTACGCCGCGACGAAGCGACCGGCACCCATGCGGACGACCGACGGCGCCCAGGTCGCCGAGAACACCCGTCCGCCAGGCGTGGACCGGCGCTCGGCCCACGGCGCAGCGGTGGGCATCGCGTCGTTCTGGAACGGATGAGCCTGGTCGGAGGACGGCCGGGCAGTCCAGTGCCGCAGGTCGCCCGAGGTCATCGCCGGCAGGTTCAGTGCGGCGACAGTCGTCGCATAGGCGTAGAAGGTGCTGCCGATGCGCATGATCGTCGGGTCCGGGAAGTCGCCGGAGTACGCCGACCCGCCACGGAACGGGTCGCTCCCCACCGGCTGGGCCCGGTCGGTGCGTGCTGACGCTGCGGTCAGGCCGGAGCCGAGCAGCAACGAGACCAGGCAGACGATCGCGAATCTCCTAACCACGGCCGGCCACCACCAGGTTGTGGTCCGCCTTCACGCCGAGGGTGGCGATGTGCAGCTTGCGCTGCGGACAACCGGCGGCGGTCCTGCGACAGGCCGGCGACTTGGGGTAGCCGGTGTTGCCGATGTCCCAGGCGGCGTAGGCGAGCCGCAGCCGGGCGTTGCGGTCGACGAACGGCATCGCTCCGCCCGGCCCCGACACCCGGCCGCCGGTGGCCAGCAGGGGCTGGGCGCTGACGCGGGTGCACGGACCCGTCGGCGAGGCGCAACGGGCGTAGCCGGTCGCGTAGGAGTCGTCGGCGTAGGAGCCACCTGAGTAGAAGAGGTAGTAGTGCGCCCGGTAGCGGACCATCGCCGGGTTCTCGATGAGCGGCGACTCCCACCCGCCGCGGGTGGTCAGCAGGTGCGTGGGATCCCCGATGACCCGCTGCCCGTCACCGGAGAGGCGGCTGATGAACAGGTGGCTCGGCGAGCCGGGCTTCTGCTCCCGCTTCCACAGCAGATAGCGGCCTCCGTTGACGCCGGTGAAGAAGGCGGGGTCGATGGCACCACGAGCCTTGGGGCAGATCAGCGGTGACCGACGACGGTCGACGAACCCGCCCAAGGCCGAGCTCGACCTCGATGTCGAGATGCACATCTTGCGCGGGCGAGTGCGTGTGGGGGTGGCGTAGGCGTGCACGAACGTCTTCCGGAAGCGGGCCACCGTCGGCGCCCATGTGGTGGCGTGGGTCCGCGACCCGATCGGCCGCGACCTTGCCCAGGCCGCAACCTTCCTCAGGCCCTCACCACGCGCTCGCCAGTGCACCAGGTCGCGTGAGGTCATCACCGGCAGGTTCAGCCCCGAGATCGTGGTGGAGTAGGCGTAGTAGACCTTGCCGAACCGGAGCACGCTGGGGTCGGGGAAGTCGCCCCGGTAGAGCTGACCGGTGGCGAAATGGTCACTGCCGACCGGCGCCGGACGCGCGTCCCGCGCGAAGGCATCCTGGGCCGGGAGCAGACCCGTGGCCAGTGCCGCCAGCAGGATCACCAGGACGTGTGCGCGTGCTGCAGGCGCAACGGACATGGGGGACTCCAGAGAGCTCGGTGGCTTTGGCACTATCTCCCGTCGGGTCGTCTCACGTACGACGAACCGCCGAACCGTCTCAGGAACGCAACGACCAGCTCACCAGTTGGGACGCAGCGGGAACCCGCTCTCCCCGTTGTCGTCCGTGCGCGTCGCGAGCACCTGGTGGAGCTGGATCTCGTTGCGCTCGAAGCTCATCCGCGAGCCGGCCATGTAGAGGCCCCAGACCCGGGCTGTGCCCTCGCCGACCTCGGCGACGCACTCGTCCCAGTTGGCCTCCAGGTTGGCGCACCAGCCTCCGAGCGTCTTCGCGTAGTGGATCCGGAGGTTCTCCTCGTGGTGCACCTCGAGCCCGGCGTTCTGGGCCTCGGTGATGATCTTGCCGGAGCCGGTCAGCTCACCGTCTGGGAACACGTAGCGGTCGATGAACGCCCCGGTCTGCGTCGGCCTGTTGTCCGGCCGGGTGATGCAGTGGTTGAGCAGGCGTGCGCCGGGCACCAGCTTGTTGCGCAGGAAGCCGAAGTACGCCGGGTAGTTGTCGACACCGATGTGCTCGGTCAGACCGATCGAGCTGATCGCGTCGAACCCGGTCTCCTGCACGTCGCGGTAGTCGAGGTGGCGGACCTCCGCGAGGTGCTCGAGGTGCTCCTCCTTGATCCGGTGCTGGGCCCACTCGGCCTGCTCCCGGGAAAGGGTCACGCCGAGCGCGCGGACGCCGTACTCCCTCGCGGCGTGGCGCACCATGCCGCCCCAGCCGCAGCCGACGTCGAGCAGCCGCTGGCCCTGCTTGAGGTCGAGCTTGCGCGCAACGAGGTCGTACTTGGCGTGCTGAGCCTCCTCCAGCGTCGCGTCCTCCGTCTCGTAGACCGCGCAGGTGTAGGTCATCGACGGGCCGAGGACCATCTCGTAGAAGCGGTTGGACACGTCGTAGTGGTGCTGGATCACCTTGCCGTCGCGCTCCGGGCTGTGCCGGAAGCCTTCGACCAGCCGGCGCCAGCGGGGCAGGTGCTCCTGCGGCGGCGGGGCCGGGGGCACCATGTGGGCCAGGCCGATCGAGCGCAGCAGCTGGACGACCTGCGCAGGCGACGGCCGGCGGAAGCGCATCGCGCGCAGTAGCAGGACCATGCCCTCGTAGGGGTCACCCGGGTGGATCCCGTGGACGTCGAGGTCTCCGGAGACGTAGGCACGCGCCATGCCGAGATCGCCGGGCGCCGTCACCAGGTAGGCCAGCCCCCGCTCGTTCTTGAGCTCGAGGGTCACGGGAGCATCCTCGGGGCCGTAGCTGCTGCCGTCATACGCCGTGAAGCGGACCGGGACCGGTCTCTTGAGCAGCGACTCGAACACCTGGGCAAGCGTGAGTCGCGGACCGGTCCGGTTCTGGGTCAGGTCGTTGGTCTGGGTCATCGTTGTCGCACCGCCTTGTCGTAGAGGCTTGTCAATCGGGCATCGGGGTCGTACCGCTGCTTCACTGCAGCGAGATTGGGGCCGTCGTAGAGACGGTCGAAGGTGTCCGGGTCGTAGAACGACTCGGAGTAGAGCGACTTGTGGCCGTCGAGCTCGGAGACCTTGGCCTCGATGGCGCGGTTGAGCGGGCTCTGGGGTGCGTCGTCGCCGACTGGCACGGCCCCCCAGAAGCCCACGTTGACGTAGGTGCGGCCCGGCGCGAGCGGGTAGGAAGGCCAGGAGGTCTCGCCCCTGAGCCGGAGCGGGCACAGCCAGACGGGACGCATCCCGACGGTCTCGTCGAACCAGTCGAGGAACTCCCCCAGCCGCTCGACCGGCACTTCCACGTCCTGGATCACTCGTTCGCGTTGCGGCCTGCCGGCCCGGCGGTCGAGCCGGTCGGCGATGCCGTAGCGCCGGTCGAGCCCGACGAGCTTGTGGTAGACGTCCGACCTCTTGAATCGCCGCGGCCAGAACCGGCGCACGACTGGGTTCTGGACGCCGAAGGCCCCGGAGCACCAGAACCAGTCGGTGTCCCAGCGCCACAGGTAGTCGTAGGTGGTGAGCAGGTCGATCTCGCGCTGCTGGATCGAGCGCCAGTAGATCTGCTGGCCGGCGTAGTCGCTGGTCGGCCCCGTCGCGTCTTCCCAGCGCCCGAGGGTCAGGTAGTACTCCCCGGGCTCGAAAGCGGTGCCGTCCAGGGCGTCGACGCGCTCGCCGTGCCACTGCCGGGTATCGGTGATCGTCGCGATCGCGTCCTGCATCGTCCGCGCGTCGGAGAACCGGACGTGGCGCATCGCCACATGGGAGGCGACCGGCTCGAGCTCGATGCGCAGCCGGGTGGCGTAGCCGAGCGAGCCGTAGGAGTTGGGGAAGGTCGCGAAGAGGTCGGCGTGCTCGTTGTCGGGGTTGCAGGTCACGACCTCGCCGGACCCGGTGAAGATGTCCATCTCGAGGACCGACTCGTGTGGCAGCCCGTTGCGGAACGAGGTGGACTCGATGCCGAGGCCGGTGACCGCTCCGCCGAGGGTGATCGTGCGCAGCTGCGGCACCACGAACGGGATCAGTCCATAAGGCAGGGTCGCGTCGACTAGGTCCTCGTAGGTGCACATGCCCTGGACGTCGGCCGTGCGGGCGTCGGGGTCGACGCTGATCACACCGTCGAGCCCGGAGACGTCGAGCCCGCTCGTCGCGATCGCGTCGCGTGGGCGGAACAGGTTGGAGGTGCGTTTGGCAAGCCGGACGGGTGCGCCTGGGGTGATCGCGTCGTACGACGCGCGCAGACGTCGTACGGCGTCCTGGTGCTGCGTCGCCCCTGCCACGGTGACGGTCACGCCGGTGTGTCCCTCTCTGCCGCTGGTTGCTCTCGACAACCATAGTCCCCATCAGGTCACGCCAGATCCTGCCACTCCCCGGCGACAGAGTCGCCTCGGTATCAGCTCTAGCTGTGCGTGGTGTTCTCCACCGATCCGTCCGGGCTTCCATGCAGCACCGGCACGCCGGACCCGGCGAAGTCCCTCAGGGCGTCCAGATCGGCCGCGGACACTCCCGTCTCGCCGAGGACCACGGCCGCCTCGGCCCCCTTCGCGCCGCTCGCGACCGCCATCGCAACGGCCACACCCAGTGCGGAGACCTGGAGCGAGGGGAGGTCCACCGTCGCCCCGGCGTAGGTGCGCCCGTCGAGATCGCGAAGCGCAGCACCCTCGGCGGCTCCGGTGCGCGCCCGGGTGGCCTTGGCCAGCACGACGAGCTTGTTGTCCTCGGGTGGGAGTGAAGTCACCCGAAGACCCTAGTGCCCTAGTGCTGCATCCGCTTCTGCGGGACGTTGCGGTCGCCGTCGACCAGCGGTGGCCACGACCCCTGACGCACCACGGGCGTGATCAGCACGGTGCCGATGCGGTTGCGGCGACCCTTGGCCTCCTCTGCTGCGAACAGCCAGCCCTGCACCTCGACGCTCGACCCGGGGATCGGCACCTTGCCGAGATGCTTGGCCAGCAGGCCCCCGACGGAGTCGATGTCGTCGTCCTCGAACTCACCGCCGAGGATCTCGTCCAGGTCGTCGACCGGGAAGCGGGCAGAGACGCGCTTCGAACCGTCGGGCAGCTCCTGGACCCCTGGATCCTCGGTGTCGAACTCGTCGGTGATCTCGCCGACGATCTCCTCGAGGATGTCCTCGATGGTGACGATGCCGGCTGTGCCGCCGTACTCGTCCACGACGACGGCGATGTGTCTCCGGAGCGCCTGCATCTCCCGGAGCAGGTCGTCGACCGGCTTCGAGTCGGGCACATGGAACACCGGGCGCATCACGGAGTCGACGTGCTCGGTCGTCTCGGCGGCCTGCCGGTCGAAGACGCGCTTGACGACGTCCTTGAGGTAGGCAAAGCCCACGATCTCGTCGAGGTCCTCCCCCGCCACCGGGATGCGCGAGAACCCGCTACGCAGGAACAGCGACATCGCCTGGCGCAGGGTCTTGGTGCGCTCGATGTAGACGACGTCGGTTCGCGGCACCATCACCTCGCGGACCGAGGTGTCACCGAGCTCGAAGACCGAGTGGATCATCTTGCTCTCGCCGGACTCGATGACGCTCGACGCCTCGGCGAGGTCGACCATCTCGCGCAGTTCGGCCTCGGTGGAGAACGGGCCCTCGGAGAACCCCTTGCCAGGGGTCAGGGCGTTGCCGATCAGGATCAGGAAGCGCGGGATCGGGCCCAGGGCGCGACCGAGGCCCAGCACGGCGCCGGCCGTGGCGAGCGAGATCACCTCCGCACGTTGTCGACCAACGGTGCGCGGGCCGACGCCGACGACGATGAAGAGCACCACGAACATCAGGCCGACGGCGGCGAGCACCGAGGTCCAGCGGTCGGGTCCGAGCAGGTCGAGCACCATGGCCGTGGCAAGTACGACGGCCGACGTCTCCGCGAGCAGCCTCACCACGAGCACCGAGTTGAGGTAGTGCGCCGCGTCGTCGAGCAGCCGCAGCAGCCGGACGGCACCGGGTCGTTGCTCGTGCGCCAGCTCGAGTGCGCGCGCGCGGGAGAACGAGGAGAGGGCGGCCTCGACGGTGGTCAGCGTTGCGGCGAGTACGACGAGAGCAACCACCAGGATGATGAGGCCCGGACTGTCTCCGCTCATCTCTGGCTCACGCCCGTTCGATCGAGGCGCGATCCGCCTCGTGGCCGACCCACTCGCCGAGGAGCTGGGCCTGGAGACCGAACATGTCCTTGTGCTCGTCGGGCTCCGCGTGGTCGTAGCCGAGCAGGTGCAGGATCCCGTGCACAGTGAGCAGGTCGAGCTCGGTGGCGGTGGAGTGCCCGGCGGTCTTCGCCTGCTTGGCGGCGACGGACGGGCACAGCACCAGGTCGCCGAGCATGCCCTCCTCGGGCTCCTCGTTGACCAGGCCGGGTCGCAGCTCGTCCATCGGGAAGGCCAGCACGTCGGTCGGCCCTTCCTTCTCCATCCAGCGCACGTTGAGCTCGGCGATGGTCTCCTCGTCGACCGCGGTCACGCACAGCTCCGCCAGCGGGTGAACCCGCATGCGGTCCATCACGAAGCGGGCCAGGCGCTGGGTGCGGAGCTCGTCGATGTCGACCCCGGACTCGTTCTGCACCTCGATGGTCATGGTCGGCGCTCGCGCTCCTCGCGTCGTGCGTCACCGTGCGGTCGTGAGTCGTAGGCGTCATAGGCCTCGTAGGCCTCCACGATCTTGCCGACCAGGCGGTGCCGGACGACGTCGTGGGCGGTGAGCCGGTTGAAGCTGAGGTCGTCGACGCCGTCGAGGATCTCCTCGACCACGCGCAGGCCGCTCTTGATCCCACTGGGCAGGTCGACCTGGGTGACGTCACCCGTGACCACGATCTTGGAGCCGAAGCCCAGTCGCGTCAGGAACATCTTCATCTGCTCCGGCGAGGTGTTCTGCGCCTCGTCGAGAATGATGAACGCGTCGTTGAGGCTGCGACCGCGCATGTAGGCCAGCGGGGCGACCTCGATCGTCCCGGCCGCGAGCAGCTTGGGGATCGTGTCGGGGTCGAGCATGTCGTGCAGTGCGTCGTACAGCGGCCGCAGGTAGGGGTCGATCTTCTCGCTGAGCGTGCCGGGCAGGAAGCCGAGACGCTCGCCGGCCTCCACCGCCGGCCGGGTGAGGATGATCCGGTTGACCTTCTTGGCCTGGAGCGACTGCACGGCCTTGGCCATCGCGAGGTAGGTCTTGCCCGTTCCGGCAGGGCCGATCCCGAAGACGATGGTGTGCTTGTCGATGGCGTCGACGTAGCGCTTCTGGTTCAGCGTCTTGGGCCGGATCGTGCGCCCGCGGTTGGACAGGATGTTGAGGCTGAGTACGTCGGCCGGCCGCTCGGTGGTCTCCGCACGGAGCATCGTGATCACGCGCTCGACGGTCTCGGGGCCGATGCCCTGGCCGGTGCGGATGATGGTGACGAGCTCGTCGAGCATGCGCTCGGCGAGGGCGACCTCGGCGGGCACGCCGCGCAGGGTGACCTGGTTGCCGCGCACGTGGAGGTCGGCGTCGAATGCCTTCTCCATCAGCGAGAGGTGCTCGTCACCGGGTCCGAGCAGAGCGACCATGTTGATGCTGTTGGGCACCACGACGGTGTGCAGCGTCTCTTCCTGTGGCTCTCGCCGGGTGGGTCCCGTGGCCAGGGTGCCCGTCTTGCTGGTCTCAGTCATGGATGCCCGGTTGGGGGCGGCCCTTCTTATCGGTTGTTCTGACCCCGCAATGCTACGGGAGAGGCCCGTGGGACCGCCCGTTCGTTTCCGCTGAGCGCGCTCAGGGGCTGGTGACGAGCAGGATGGCCAGGCACATCTCGTCGGTGGTGCCCTCACCCCACAGCACGTACTTGTCCGGCTGGCCCTCGAACGACGGCAGCAGGTCGCGCAGCTCCTGGCTGTGCCGGCAGGTGACCTTGACGGTGTCCCCGGCCTGCAGCCGCGCCGGTGCGACCGGCTTGCTGCCCTGGTTGTCGAAGTCCCACACCGGGAGGTTCAGCAACGTCCGGTGGTCGGCCTGCCCGGGGTTGACCTCGACCTTGATCGACTTGCCCAGCAGATGCATGTGTCCGGCGACTCCGCGCACCGTCTCGGGGCGGTTGACCGTTCGGGTACACGACTGCACCGAGCCCGCGTTGACCGGTCCGCACAGGAAGTGCAGCAGGTCTGCCGTCGAACCCGGCCCGTCACCGAAGCGCTTCTTGACGTCGGCGAGTGCGGCGGCACGGTCGCAGAGCTTGCCGTCGCTGTGCTCGGGACGGCAGGGCATCTCGACCGGCACCGGGAAGAGCTGGGTCTGGAGCGTCTGGATCTTGTTGGTCGTCGGGGCGAGCCGCAACTCGGCGGCGCTCCGGTCCGGCTTGATGCCTGCGAGGAGGTTGTAGTGCACCTGCATGATCACCCGCGAGCCCTTGCCGAGCTCCTCGCCGAAGCCCTTGGCGTAGACCTGCTCGCTCCCGCCCGGGGCCCAGGCGCCCAGCCAGGGCGCGTCGTCGATCTCCTCACCGCTGCTGCGCAGGCCGGAGTTGCCGAAGCAGGTCCATCCCTGGCCCTTGGTCGAGTCATCCATCTGCTCGGCCTCACTGACGAGATCGGCCGGCACCCGGAACAGGATCACGTGGTGCACCACGTCGGGGTTCCCTGGCAGCACGTTGAAGCCGGTGATGAACTGGTCGTCGGCCAGCTCGGGGTCGAGCAGGAAGCAGCGGTAGTCGTCGGTGCCCACGCCCGTCGGAGCCGAGGGCGTGTAGCTCTCGGGCATGCGCACGGTGACCCGGCGCTCCCCCGCCCGGAGTGGCTTGTGCCTGATCGGTGCGGCCTGGGCCGAGTGGCCGTCGTGGGGCGACTCGGTGGCGGAGTCCGCCTTCGGCGCAGAGTCGGCCGCCTCGTGCCCGTCGTGGCCGCTGCTCGTGCCGCAGGCGGCGAGGAGGAGGGTCAGGAGGGCGAAGAGGACGAGGGACGACGGTTTCCCCGGACGTCCGGGGAAACCGGACCCTGGCGGGCAATACTTCGCCCGCCAGCCCTCAGGTTTGCCTGCCAGCCCCGCCCGATGTGCGCTCATCCCGGCGGCCAACCCATGGCACGACCACCGAGCACGTGCATGTGGGCGTGGAAGACGGTCTGGTGGGCCTGCGCGCCGGTGTTGAACACGAGGCGGTAGCCCTCGCCCAGCCCCTCGTCCTCCGCGATGGCCCTCGCTGCGTCGAAGAGATGGGCGGAGGTCTCGGGCTCACCCGCCGCCAGGCTCGCCGCGTTGGGGTAGTGGCTGCGCGGGATGACCAGGACGTGCGTCGGGGCCTCCGGGTTCAGGTCCCGGAAGGCGAGGGTGGTCTCCGACTCGTGCACCACATCGGCGGCGATGTCGCCCGCGACGATCTTGCAGAACAGGCAGTCCGGATCAGTGGTCCCCTCAGTCATGGGCCCAGCATGCCTCAGAACGCGAAACCGGCGTGTAAACCCCCGGGATGACCAGAACGTCCTACTAACGTGACGACTCAACTGATCGAGGGGGTGTCCATCGACACCAACGCCGACGTGGCCCTGGAGCAGCTGTACGACGCCCACTACGTGCGGCTGGTCCGGCTCGCCATGCTCCTGCTCGGCGACGTGGGTCGTGCCGAGGAGGTCGTGCAGGACTCCTTCGTGGCGATCTACCGTCGCTGGGACCGCATGGGTGACGCCGACGTACCGGCGTACCTGCGCCAGACCGTGGTCAACCGATCGAGGTCCGTGCTGCGCCACCTCAGCGTCGTACACAAGCACCAGCCCGAGGCGCCCCTCGACGCACCTGGCGCCGACCACGACGTGCTCCGGGGCGATCGCCGGCGCGCGGTCGTCGACGCCATGGCGCGGCTGCCTCGGCGACAGCGTGAGGTGCTCGCGCTGCGCTACTACCTCTACCTGTCCGAGCGCGAGATCGCCGAGACGCTGGGGATCAGCCCCGGTGCGGTGAAGAGCCACGCGTCGCGAGGGGCCGATGCCCTGCGACGTTCCCTGTCCCCATTGCTGGAGGAGACCTCATGACCAGTCCCAACGACTCAGACCTGCGCCGGATTCTCGACGACGCCGTCTCCGACGTACACCCCGAGGGTGGTCCCGATCAGATCCGCGCTCTTGCGCGTCGCCCCTCGGTCAAGCGCTGGGTGCCCATCACCCTGGCCGCGGCTGCGGCCACGGCCATCGTCATCGGCGGCGGCACCTGGCTCGCCCAGCAGCAGTCCTCGAACCCTCCGGCGGCCGGCCCCGGGCCCGACAAGGCGCCCGCCGCGCAGGCGCCGGAGACCCGCACGGTCTCTGTCCCCGTGTACTACGTCGGCGACACGGCCAGCGGACCACGCCTCTTCGTGGAGACCCGAGAGGTCAAGGGGGCCACAGGCAGCAACGTGCAGGTGGCCGTGAACCAGGCCATCAGCGCCCGTCCCAACGATCCGGACTACCAGAAGTGGCCCTTGGCGGGAGGCTTCCGGGGCCCGTCGCTCAGCGCTGCCGTGAGCGTCGGCGCGGACGCGATCACTGTCGACTTCCGCGAACCTGGTGACACGCAGGACCTCGTGGGCTTCCAGGCCGGGAAGCAGGTCGGCCAGATGTCCCTCCAGGCCGTTGCGTGGACGGCGACCCAGGCGGCCGGCAAGGACCTGCCAGTCACCTTCACCTACGAGGGCAAGCCGCTGCCGGACATCGGGGGCATCAACACCGCCAACCCGGTGCAGCGCGCCAGCGAGGACTCGGTCCTCTCCCCGGTGATCATCGACTCGCCGGCCCAGGGCGCGACCGTCCCGACCCGCTTCACGGTCGAGGGGCGCGCGGCGACCTTCGAGGCCAACGTGGTCTGGGAGCTCAAGCGGGGCGACGCCGTGGTTCGCAACGGGTTCACCACGGCGGAGGAGTGTTGCACCCTCGCGCCGTACTCCTTCACCGTGACCGCCCCGCCAGGTGACTACACGCTGGTCGTCCACGACACCGACGAGTCCGACGGCGAGGGTGTGGGGACCAGCCAGGACACGAAGGACATCACCATCGAATAGTGCTGTCGGTTTCCCCGGCTGACCGGGGAAACATGTACTTGTCGAGGGTTGCAACACCCACCAAGTGCATGAATCCCCGGCTGACCGGGGAAACCGACAGCGTCAGTGCGCCGGCAGCAGTGAGATCTTCTGCCAGATCTTCTGGCTCATCTGGGCGCCCAGGGTCTCGATCTCGCTGACCGTGTTGAGGACCACCGGGTCTGACGTGCGCTCGGCACACAGGGCGGCGGTCTTCGCGATCAGCGACACCAGCTCGCTGCAGTAGTCGAAGTAGTGGTGCAGCTCCTCGGCATCCATGATCCGGCGTTGCGGGCTCACGTCGGTCGGGTGGTACTCCGAGCGCGCCTGCTCGGGGTCCTTGTCGAGCTGGTGCATGTCCACTACGTGCGCGAGCGAGCGGAGGCGGTGCAGCAGGTCGAGGAGGGTACGACGCTCCAGCCGTTCCGGCATCGCCCAGAGGAAGAACACCGCGATCGCGGCGAAGACGAAGTCATTGATCAGGCTCTCTGCCAGGGGCACCCACTCGACCGAGTTCCCCACCCCGCGGGTGAAGGCGTCACGCATGGCCAGGACGAACGCGACGATCGCAATCAACACGATGGCTGTGCTCCCGGCGCGGGAGAACAGTCGCACGTGACTCCGGCGTGCCTTGGACTGCTCGAACCCGACCGATACCTCGTGCACCGTCGACTGGAGCTCGGCAGCGACGTTGCCGAGCCGGCGGTCCGGGAAGCGCGCGCGGATGCGCGCCTCGAGACGGCCGACCGTGTCGGCGACGTACTCCGCCTCGAGCCGTGGCCGCAGCTCACTACTCACCCGCGACACGCTAGTGGCCCGCGAAGCCGATGGGGATGTGAACGACGTGTCTAGGCCCAGCGGGCCGTTCGCGAGAGGAGCGCAGCCACTGCCGCAACCCCCGCCGTCGAGGTGCGCAGCACCGGCTCCCCCATGCGTACGACGTGACCGGCTCCGAACGCCTCGAGCTCCTCGTCGGTGATGCCTCCCTCAGGTCCCACCACGACCACGATCGATGCGATTCCCGAGAGCGACAGCGAACCCAGCGAGGACGTCGCCGCCTCGTGCAGTACGACGGCAAGGTCTGCGGCATCGACCAGCCCCACCACCTCGGCGGTGCTGGCCATCTCCGTCACTTTGGGGAGCCATGCTCGGCGAGACTGCTTGCCGGCCTCGCGAGCGGTGGCCCGCCACCGCGCGAGGGACTTGGCGGCCCGCTCTCCCCGCCACACCCCCACGCTGCGGTCGGCCGCCCACGGGACGATGCGATCGACGCCGATCTCGGTGAGCACCTCGACGGCCAGCTCGGCGCGATCGCCCTTGGGGATCGCCTGAACGACGGTCACGGTCGGTGTCGCGGCCTCGACCACCGACACGGACACGACCTCGGCAGTCAGGCGGGACTTGCTCGTCGCGACCACGTGGCAGGTCGCGGACGTGCCGACGCCGTCGACCAGCACCACCTGTTCGCCGACGCGGATGCGGCGTACGACGACCGCATGGCGTGCCTCGTCGCCCTCCACCACCACCGTCGCGCCGGACGCAACGCCCGTCACCGGGCCGAGGAAGACGGGGAGCGACACGTCAGCGTGGGTTGAAGGCGTCCCGGAGCCGGCCGAAGACCGACTTGTGCGGCGACTCGATCTTGCCGTCGGGCGACTCCTCCTGGCGCAGCGCCGCGAGCTCCCGCAGCAGCTCCTGCTGGCGGTCGTCGAGCCGTGCCGGGGTCTCCACGTCGATGGTGACGACGATGTCGCCACGGACCTGCGACCTGAGATGGGGTACGCCGCGACCCCGCAGCGTCTGCTCGGTGCCGGACTGGGTGCCGGGCTTGATCACGAGGTCGATCCACAGCTCCATGTCGGAGTCGGCCTCGGCGACGTCGGCCTCGAGAGTGGGCAGCTGGATCGTCGTGCCGAGCGCCGCGGCTGTCATCGGGATGGTGACTCGGCAGCGCAGGTCGGTGCCCTCGCGAGTGAACACCTGGTGCGGCGCCACGTGGACCTCGACGTAGAGGTCACCCGCCGGGCCGGCGCCGGGGCCGACCTCGCCCTCGTTGGCAAGCTGGACGCGCGTGCCGGTGTCGACCCCGGCAGGGATCTTCACGGTGATCGAGCGACGCGAACGAACCCTCCCGTCGCCGGAGCACTCGCGGCAGGGATCCGGGATGATCTCGCCGTAGCCGCGGCAGGCGTTGCACGGACGCAGCGTGCGAATCTCGCCGAGGAACGAACGCTGGACGTGCTGCACCTCGCCCCGCCCGTGGCAGGTCTCGCAGGTGACCGGCCGGGAACCCTCTGCGGCGCCGCTGCCGCGGCAGGCCGAGCACATCACGGCGGTGTCGACCTTGAGCTCGCGAGTCACCCCGAAGGCAGCCTCGGCCAGCTCGATCTCGAGCCGGACCAGGGCGTCCTGGCCCCGGCGGGTGCGCGGACGCGGGCCCCTGCCCTGGGCCCCGGGCTGGCCGCCGAAGAAGGCATCCATGATGTCGGTGAAGGAGAAGCCCGCTCCCTGGCCGGCACCGCCACGTCCGAACGGGTCACCGCCGAGGTCGTACATCCGCCGCTTCTCGGGATCCGAGAGCACCTCGTAGGCCGCGGAGACCTCCTTGAACCGGTCCTGGGTCGCCGGGTCGGGGTTGACGTCCGGGTGCAGCTGACGGGCAAGGCGGCGGTAGGCCTTCTTGATCTCGTCGGCATCGGCGTCGTGGGCGACGCCGAGGATCTCGTAGGGGTCCTGGCTCACGTGGTGTCTTTCGCTCCTGAAATCAGGCTTCGTCGAGGATGGTTGAGACGTAGCGGGCAACCGCGCGGACAGCGGCCATCGAGCCGGGGTAGTCCATGCGGGTGGGACCAACGATGCCAAGCGACCCCACAGCTTCCTCACCCGGGCCGTAGCCCGTCGCGATCACGGAGGTCGTGGCCAGCTGCTGGTAGGGCCCTTCGGCGCCGATGCGGACGGTGATCGAGTCGGGCGAGGTCGCCTCACCGAGCAGCTTGAGGAGTACGACGTGCTCCTCGAGCGCCTCGAGCATCGGCTTGATGGACTGGTCGAACCCCTCGCCGAACCGGGCGAGGTTGGCGGTGCCACCGACCACCACCCGCTCGTCGTTGCGCTCGTTGGACATCGCCTCGACCAGTGCGGCAGCGATCACTGCCATCTGGCTGCTGTCCTGGGGCGCCGCCTGCTGGGTGAGCACCCCGAGAGCCGTGGCCGCGTCGGTGATCCGCTCGCCCACCACGGCGGTGAGGATCCGCGCACGCAGGTCTCCGAGGGTCTCGATGCTCAGCTCGCCGGCCATCTCGACAACGCGCTGCTCGACCCGGCCCGTCGACAGGATCAGTACGACCAGCAGGCGTTGGGGGCTCAGCGAGACCAGCTCGATGTGGCGCACCGTGGAGCGGGCCAGCGTGGGGTACTGCACGATCGCGACCTGCTGGGTCAGCTGCGCGAGCACGCGCACCGACCGCTGGATCACGTCGTCGAGGTCGTGGGCACCTTCGAGGAAGGTCGCGATGGCGCGTCGCTCGGCCGCCGACATCGGCTTGACCTGGGTGAGCCGGTCGACGAAGAAGCGGTAGCCCTTGTCGGTCGGGATGCGCCCGGCGCTGGTGTGCGGCTGGGCGATCAGACCCTCTTCCTCGAGTGCAGCCATGTCGTTGCGCACGGTGGCCGGCGAGACTCCCAGCCGGTGCCTCTCGACGAGCGCCTTGCTGCCGACGGGCTCGCGCGTGGAGACGTAGTCCTCGACGATCGCGCGGAGCACAGCGAGCTTGCGGTCCTCCTGCATGTCGCCCCCTCGCGTCGCGTCTTGGCACTCACCTGTCCAGAGTGCCAAGGATACTAGGCTCAGAAGGGTGTCGGAGTTCACGGAAGTCGCGGAACGGGTGTGGGTGGCCCGCTACGAGTGGTACGACGTCAACGTCGTCCTGGTCGAGGGTGAGGCCGGACTGCTCGTCGTCGACACCCAGAGCTCACTGGTCGCCGGTCGCGAGACACTGGCCGACGTGCGGCGGGTGTCCACGCGTCCCGTCGTTGCGGTGGTGAACACCCACGACCATTTCGACCACGTCTTCGGCAACGCCGCGTTCCTCGAGGACGGTGCGGTACCGGTCATCGCCCACGAGACGACCGCGGCCACCACCCTCGAGACCGCCGAGGAGGCGAAACGCTCGGAGCGCACCCTCGCGGACCCACGCGGCAACGAGATCGTGGAGACGCCCATCGTCCCGGCAGACACGACCTTCTCCTCGGTGACGGCGATCGACCTCGGCGACCGAGCCGTCGAGCTGGTGCATCCCGGACGCGGCCACACCGGCGGCGATCTCGTCGTACGGCTCGATGACGCGGACGTCCTCCTCGCCGGCGACCTCGTCGAGGAGTCGGGCCCGCCGGCGTACGGCGACGACTGCTTCCCGATGGAGTGGCCGACGTCGCTCGACCTGGTGCTCAACCTCGTGGGACCGAACACAGTGGTGGTCCCGGGCCACGGAGCACCCGTCGACCGCGACTTCGTCCAGGAGCAGCGCTCCGACATCGGGGTCGTCGCCGAGACGATCCGCGACCTGGCCGGGCGCGGCGTACCCCTGGGACAGGCGCTCGAGTCGGCCGAGTGGCCCTACCCGAGCGAGCGCCTCGCGAACGCGGTTGCCCGCGGCTACGAACAGCTGCCGCGGTCCTCGAAGCGACTGCCGCTGATCTAGGGCTGGACCGGTTCGACGAAGTCGAAGGTCATCCCGAACAGCCAGAGCAGGATCAGCACGACCGGCAGGTGGAACATGAACTGCAGGAACGTGAACCCGATCAGGTCGCGTGCCCGGAGCCCCAGGACGGCCAGCAGCGGCAGCATGAAGAACGGGTTGACCAGGTTGGGCAGCGCTTCGGCAGCGTTGTAGATCTGCACCGTCCACCCGAGGTGCATGTTCACGTCGGTGGCCGACTGCATCACGTACGGCGCCTCGACCAGCCACTTGCCACCGCCCGAGGGCACCAGGATGCCGAGCACCGCGGTGTAGATGGCGATCACGATCGCGAAACCACCACTGCCCCCGAGGTCGGTGAACAGGTTGGCGAGGTGCTCGGACACCGAGGCGCCGCCGCGTCCCGTGGCTCGGGTGAGAACGGCCGCCATCGCGGCGTACAGCGGGTAGGTCACGAGCACGCCGGCCGTGGTCGGCACGGCCTTCATGGTGGCGTCGAGGAACCTGCGCGGGGTCCCATGGAGCACCAACCCAAGGATCAGGAAGACGAGGAGGTAGGTGTCCAGGCTGCTGATCACGGTCAGGAACGGGTTGTCGACGAACTGGTAGAAGAGCCACAGCAGCGCGATCGCCCCTACGATCATCGGTAGCACAGGCGACTGCTCGAGCTTCTCGCCCGGGCGGGTGGCCACAGGCGGGGGATCGACCGTGTCGTCGAGGTCCACCTCCATGTCCTCCGCGGTCCGGATCGACCGTCCCCGCGGTGCGGAGAACCACGAGATCACCACGGTCAGCACGATCAGGACTGCGGCCATCGTCAGCGACTGCCAGGTGAGGATGGTCTCGCCGAAGTCGAGGACGCCCGTGATCTTCAGCAGCTCCGGCGGCAGCGATTCCGCGGTCGCCTGCAGCTGGGCGGCCGACGAGGAGAAGCCCAGTGCCCAGACGGCGCCGAGTCCCATGTACGCCGCAGCCCCGAGCGCCCGGTAGTCGACCCGGAGGTCCGTACGCCGCGCGATGGCGCGCGCCAACAACCCGCCGAACACGAGGCTGAGTCCCCAGTTCAGCATCGACACGGCGCACGACATGAACGACACGAAGGCGACCGCGCCGGGTGCCGAGGAGGGCACGCGAGCGATCGCCTCGATGAGCTTCGCGACGGGTGGCGAGGTCGCGACGACGTACCCGGTGAGCACGACCATCGCCATCTGGAGGGTGAACTCCGCGAGGTCCCAGAAGCCACCGCCGAACGCCTCGGCGACCTCCTCCGGGCTGGAGCCGTTGACGAGTGCGGCCCCCGAGACGACGACGACGCCGATGAGCGCGAAGACGTAAGCGTCGGGGAACCACTTCTCGGTCCACCCCGCTAGCCGCTGAGCGAACCTCGCGAGGCCGCGCTCCTGGGTTTCGGCAGTCGTCGATTGCGACATGGGTCTCCTTCCCGAGCAGGTGACCCACACGCTAGGACGACGGGAGCGGCGCCGCCAGTGGTGCCGCTAGTGGCGAACCTGGTAGCGACCCTGGTAACGACTGGGCCCCCAGGCAGCGTGCCGCCAGCGCCCGAAGCAGAAGAACAGCACCACCAGGAGGAGCACGAACGGCACGTGGGTCAGCACGGTCAACGCGACCATCGCGATCACCACGGGCGCAAGGGGAAACGGCCACCAGCGTGGGCGATGAGGCGCCCCCGCTGGTGTGAATCCCGGTGTCCGCGCCGGTGTCCGGCCCGGTCGTGGGGACGACTGGACCGGCAGGTCGGCGAAGATCGGAGCCAGATCGCCCCGGGTCCTCGCCGACCACACCGCATCGCTGCGCTCGTCGAACTCGTCTCTGCTGAGCCTGCCGACGGCGTACTGCTCACCGAGCAGGTCCACAGCCGCTTCGCGGTCGGCGTCACTGAGGCGCAGCGCGTCCATCACTCCTCCTCGAGCGACTCGTCCTCGGCGGTCTCCGGCCCCTCGGCGAGCAGGCCGTAGAGACGCCGTCGGGTGTCGCCGAGGATCTCGATGGCCTTCTCTCGCTGGTCCGGCGAACCGGTCGTGGCCACCTGGACGATGGCTCCGACGGTCTGGCCGATGACCTGCTTGAAGTTGACCGTCTCGTCGTCCTCGGCCTCCTCGGCGAACGGCGCCCAGACGGCGGCGATCTCGTCGGGGTGGTCCGCGACGTACGTGCGGCCTTCGTCGGTCAGCTGGATCGCCTTGCGCCCCACGGGCGCGTCCTCGACGAGGCCTTCGTCCTGGAGCTGAGCGATCGTCGGGTAGACCGAGCCGGGGCTCGGCTTCCAGACGCCGTCCGTGCGGTCGGCGATCTGCTGGATGACCTGGTAGCCGTTGATCGGCTCGGCGCCGGTGGCCAGCACGTCCAGGATCGCGGAGCGAACGTCGCCCCGTCGTACCCTCGGACGCCGACCTCCGCGTCCGCCCGGCCCACCACCGAAGTCGGGGCCGAACATCTGCGCCACCCAGGGCGGGGGTCCGCCCATCGGGCCGCCCCAGGGGCCGCCCCACGGTCCATGGCCGTGGCCGCCGTGGCGGCTCCGGCCTCGTCCGCCGCGCTGGCGGCGGACCGGTTCAACATTCTCAGTCCACATTCCGTGTCCCATGATCGAGATCTCCCTTCGTTCTGGTGCCGGGCTCTGCATCTTCAGCGAGCCTTCGCGACACTGTCTCGATATGTTGACGATATATCGCGATGGGTTGGAACACAAGGGCGGCGAATTCCCGTGGGCGCGCCAACCGCTCCCCCGGGCCCGGGTTGCCTAGCGTTGGCCGGGTGACCACTCCCCCTCACGACCGATACGGCAGCGACGTCCTCGCGACCGACTGGCGCACGCCCAAGAACGGCCGGGCCGTCGAGATCGACGCCGATCCCGGGCTCGTGCTCGAGGAGGTGACGACGGACTGGTGCGGCGAGATCGTGCGCGTCGAGCGCGACCTCGGCACGGTCACCCTCGAGGACCGCCGTCGCAAGCAGCGCACCTTCCCGTTGGGTCCGGGCTTCCTGCTGGAGGGGCGACCTGTTGTCCTGGTCGCGCCGACGCGCCAGGGGCCACAGGCGCCCACTCGTACGGCGTCAGGGTCGGTCGCCGTCCAGGGCGTCAAGGCTCGCGTCGCGCGGGCCAGCCGGATCCTGGTCGAAGGACGGCACGACGCCGAGCTCGTCGAGAAGGTGTGGGGCGACGACCTCCGGATCGAGGGTGTGGTGGTCGAGTACCTCGACGGTGTCGACGACCTCGGCGAGAAGCTGCGCGACTTCCAGCCCGGGCCGAGTCGCCGGATCGGCGTACTCGTGGACCACCTGGTGCCGGGTTCGAAGGAGAGCCGGATCGCCCAGTCGGTCGCGAAGTCACCGATCGGCAAGCACGTGCTGATCGTCGGGCACCCGTTCATCGACATCTGGGCCGCAGTCAGGCCGCAACGCCTCGGCAAGGAGGCCTGGCCCAAGGTGCCGCGCAACATCGAGTGGAAGAAGGGCGTCTGCCAGCAGTTCGGTTGGCCGCACCGCGACCAGGCCGACATCGCCCGCGCCTGGAAACACATCCTCGGGGGCGTCCGCGGCTTCCAGGATCTCGATCCCGCTCTGCTCGGCCGCGTCGAGGAGCTGATCGACTTCGTCACCCAGGGCGACGACTAGCTCGCTCGACGCACCGCCTCGGCGATGGCGGGCCGCAGCGCGTCCACATCCACGCCGGCATCCCGCAGGGCGTCCCGCACGATGGCGTCGCCCTCACGGACCAGCCCGAGCAGGATGTGCTCGGTGCCGATGTAGTTGTGCTTGAGCGCGATCGCCTCACGCAGCGACAGCTCGAGCACCTTCTTCGATGCACGGGAGAACCTCGGGCGACGGCGACGACGCTTCCCGGGGTCGCCGTCGCCGATCCGTCGTACGACCTCTTCGAGTTCGATGCCGATGCTGGCGAGGGCGGCCGCATCCTCGTCGTCGAGCCCGTCGACGTACCGCGCCCGGCGCCGGTCGAGCTCGTCGCGGAGCCGCTGCTTCGTGCCGCCCTGCTCGACGAGCACGCGTACGGCGAGGCAGCTGTCGTCCCAGAGCAGCGCGGCGAACAGGTGCTCGGGACGCGTCTGGCTCGCCCGCGACTCGGTCGCGATCTCCGTCGCCCGCTCGACCAGCCTCTGCGCGGGCTTGGTGAACCTCTCCAACATCTCCGGTGTCCCCTCAGTCCTTGCGGTGCTTCTTGTGTACGGCCTGCCGGCTCACCTCGAGCACGTCGCCGATCTCGGCCCACGACCAGCCCTGCTGCCGTGCCCGTCGTACCTGCGTCCGCTCGAGCTCCTCGAGCAGGCGGCGGAGCGCACGTACGGCGCGCAGCCCGACCCGTGGGTCCGAGGCACTGGCGGCCGTGGCGAGATCCGACTCGGTGGTCATGGTGTCAATGTAGGTTGACGACGAGAGTGATGTCAACTGATGTTGACGCATCGGGGCCAGAGTCGGGTGACTTGTTGAGGGACCCATGCACCTGGTGGGTGTTCCAACCCTCGACAAGTGCAGGTTTCCCCGGCTGACCGGGGAAACCTGCACCCTCAGACGAGCTCCCGCACCACAGCATCCCCCAGCAGCCGACCCCGGCGGGTGAGCACGAGGCGGTCACCCCGGCGCTCGGCCAGCCCGCGAGACACCACACCGTCCGCGAGGTCCGCGTCGACCAGGCCGACCGGCAGTCCTTCGCGCAGCCGGACCTCGAGGAGCACCCGCTCCATCGCCCGTGTCGACTCGTCGAGCACCTCGCCGTCCTGTGCGGGGGACTCGCCGGCGGCCATGCGAGCGGCGTACGCGCTGGGGTGCTTGACGTTCCACCAGCGACGCCCGTCGACGTGGGAGTGCGCGCCCGGCCCGACGCCCCACCAGTTCGCGCTGGTCCAGTAGAGCTCGTTGTGCCGGCACCGCGACTCCTCGTCACGCGACCAGTTCGAGACCTCGTACCAGTCCAGCCCGGCCGCGAGGAACGCGTCGTCGGCGAGCGCGTACTTGTCGGCCAGGTCGTCGTCGTCCGGCGCCGCGATGGCGCCCGTGCGCACCTGCCGGGCCAGCCGGGTGCCGTCCTCGACGATGAGCGAGTACGCCGAGATGTGGTCCGGCCCGCTGGCGAGCGCTGCGTCGATCGACACCTGCCAGTCGGCGATGCTCTCCCCCGGGGTCCCGTAGATCAGATCAAGGCTCACCTGCTCGAACCCGGCCTCGCGCGCCCAGCGCACCGCCTGGTCGACGCGCGCCGGGTCGTGGGTCCGCTCGAGCACCGCCAGCACGTGTGGCACCGCGGACTGCATCCCGAACGACACCCGCGTGAAGCCGCCTTCGCGCAGATTGGCGAGACTCTCCGGCGTGACGCTGTCGGGGTTGGCCTCGGTGGTGACCTCGGCTCCGGGGACCAGACCGAACTCCGTGTCGATCGCTCGGAGGATCCGCGTCAGGTCGTACGACGGAAGCAGCGTGGGCGTGCCACCGCCGAAGAAGACGGTCTCGACCGGGGGTCGGTCCGGGCTCAGGGAGTGGGCGGCGTACTCCACCTCCGCGACCGCGTGTCCGGCGTACGCCCCCTGCGACCCGCCGCCCCCGAGCTCGGTCGCGGTGTAGGTGTTGAAGTCGCAGTAGCCGCAGCGCACCGCGCAGAACGGCACGTGCACGTAGACACCGAACGGGGAGGGCACCCGGCCATCTTCTCAGCCACAGTCAGCGCGCGTCCGGAGGTAACGTGTCCGAAATGGAAGGAAGGGAACCCTAATGAACCTCGGAACGCTCACCCGGACCCTGTTCGTCCCTGTGGTCGCCACCGGCCTCGTCGCCACGAGCGCCGCTGTGGCGCCGGCCGAAGTGGCGACCAAGCAACGAACACCGCTTCCCAGTCGGATCGCACTCCCCGACGGCTTCCGGCCCGAGGGCATCGCGACCGGCATGGGCTCGAGGGCCTTCCTCGGGTCGCTTGCCGACGGCGACATCTACTCGGCCAACCTGCGCACCGGCGGCGGCCACGTGATCCACCAGGGCGACCACACCCCTGCTGTGGGACTGAAGCTCGACCGCGCGGGCCGGCTCTGGGTTGCCGGCGGAGACGACGGCGACGCCAAGGTCGTGAACACCCGGACCGGTCGCAGGCTGGCCCACTACGACTTTGCCACCGGGTCGACGTTCATCAACGACGTCGTTCTGCACAAGAACGCCGCGTGGTTCACCGACTCCCAGCGGCCGGTGCTCTACAAGGTCGCTCCGCGCCAGGGCCGACCGGCCGACGCACGGGTACGACGCGTGCCGCTCACCGGCGCCTGGCACCAGGTCGCCAACGAGTTCAACGCCAACGGGATCAGCACCACCCCAGGCAACCGCGCACTCCTGGTGGTGCAGTCGGTCACCGGGAAGCTGTTCCGCGTCAACCCCAGCAATGGCGTGGCCCGGCGGGTCGGCCTGCGCGGCTACCTGCTGACCAACGGCGACGGGATGCTCCGCCGCGGCCGCACTCTCTACGTCGCCCAGAACCAGGACAACAAGGTGGCGGTGCTACGGCTGAGCAAGTCCGGCCGGAGCGGTCGCCTGGTTCGCACGATCACCGCGCGCAGCTTCGACGTGCCGACCACCATCGCCGCATGGGGAACCGGCCTCTACCTGCCCAACGCCCGCTTCTCGACACCCAGCGCGACGAAGTACTGGGTCACCCGCGTGCATCGCTGACCCGGATCAGACCGGCAGGTTCAGCGTCGCGACGTACCCCTCGTCCACGCTGCCGGTCACCTTGGCCAGCTGTAGCGAGTACCCGTCACCGAAGACGTTGTCGCTCGCGAGCGAGACGCGTTGCAGGTTGCTGACGCTGTCCTCGTAACCGTCCGCTGCGTAGACCTGCTCGCAGACGTCCTTGGGGAAGGCCAGCTGCGAGGTGCGAAGCTTCTCGCCTCCCGACGTGGCCTCGGCGAGTGACTCGTAGACCTCGAAGTGCACATGTGGCCAGCGGCCGTCGTAGCAGGCGGGATAGATGCTGGTGAACTCGACGAAGCCCTGGTCGTCGGTCTCCTGGACGCCGCGCAGGTAGTTCTCGTCCGAGATCTCCGAGTCGTACATCGAGTAGCGCCCCTCGCGGTCGCAGTGCCAGGCGTACACCGCAGCGCCGGTGAGGATCGTCGCGTCGTCGCCGTTGAGGTCGTAGACCTTGAGCCGGAGCGTGAGGGGTACGCCGCCGGCGGTCCCGGACGCCGAGCCGAAGCTGCTGGTGATGTCTTTCCGGACGACGCCGGACTCGGAGAGTACGTCGGGACCGTTGGAGCCGTCGCCCGGAAAGGGACCTGCGGTCTCCTCGGGGATCTCGCCCTCGGCCGCAGAGACGTCGGCGTCGCTTCCGCCCCCCGGAGGCTGCCGCGATCCGTCGCTGCTCGGGGTCGAGGAACTACTGGAGGTGGAGTCGGTGCCGCAGCCAGCCACGACGGCCGCAGCGCCCACCCCTCCGAACAGGGTGAGGAGCCCTCGGCGTCCCAGCCCGCTCCGCTGGACGATCCTGGGCAGGTCGTGGGAGAGGCCCAGGTCGTGGTCCTCGACCTCGTGCGAATCTGTCATGCCAGCGATCGTGCCTCCACTTGATGTGAGGCGGCTGTGGCTCGTCTTGCGGTCTCCTGTAGCTACGCGTACATCTTGTCGATCAGGCCGGTGTAGTTGCCCTCGACGACGTTGCGCTTGACCTTCATCGACGGGGTCAGCTCTCCCGACTCGACGGTCAGGTCGTGGTCGAGCAGCTCGAACTTCTTGATCGTCTCCCAGCGGTTGAGCTCGAGGTTCAGCTGGTCGACATACCCCTGGACCATCTCGCGGGTCTTGGCGTCGGCCACGATCGCGGAGTAGTCGCCGGAGACGCCGTTCTCCTTGGCCCACTCCGCGACCGCGTCCGGGTCGAGCGTGACCAGGGCAACCACGTAGTTGCGCTCGTTGCCGAAGACCATGAACTGGCTCGCGTAGGGGCAGACCGCCTTGAACTTGGCCTCGATCGCCGGCGGGGCGATGTACTTGCCGCCCGAGGTCTTGAACAGCTCCTTGATCCGGCCGGTGATCGTCAGGAAGCCCTCGGAGTCGAGGGACCCCTTGTCGCCGGTGCGCAGCCAGCCGTCCTCGGTGAGCGTCTTGGCGGTCTCGTCGGGCAGGTTGTGGTAGCCGTCCATGACACCGGGTCCGGCGATCTGGATCTCGTCGCCCTCACCGAGTCGCACGCGGCTGCCGGGGACCACCGGGCCCACGGTCCCGAACTTGTAGTTGTCGGGGTGGTTCACGAACGAGCCGGCTGAGGACTCGGTGAGGCCGTAGCCCTCGAGGATCAGGATGCCCGCCGCGTGGAACCACTCGGCGATGTCGCGGTTGAGCGCAGCAGCGCCGGAGATGAAGAACCGCACGCGGCCACCGAAGCGCGCCCGGATCTTGGAGAACACGAGGCGGTCGAACAACGCGTGCTGCAGCTTCAGGGGCAGCGGCACGGACTTGCCCTCGCGCTCGAGCTGGTCGACCTTCTTGCCCACCGCGAAGGCCGCCTTGAAGATCTTCTCCTTCGCACCGCCCTCCGCGGCCTGCATCGTGACGATGCGGGCGTGGGCCTTCTCGAAGATACGCGGGGCGGCGCCCATGAAGGTCGGCTTCACGATGGCGAGGTTCTCGATGATCTTGTCCACGCGACCGTCCACGGCCGTCGCGAACCCGCATGCCAACTGGGTCGAGAGCAGTACCTTGCCGAACGAGTGCGCCATCGGCAGCCACAGGAACTGGACGTCGTCCTCGGTCAGGATCTGCTGGGCCTGGATGGACGCACCCTCATAGGTCCACGAGGAGTGCCGGAGCCGCACTCCCTTCGGCTTCCCGGTAGTGCCCGAGGTGTAGATCAGGGTTGCGAGGTGGTCGGGCTCGATGGAGTCGATGGCCTGCGTCACCGAGTCGGCGTTCTCCGCCAGGTGCTTCTCGCCGAGGGCGCTCAGGTCGTCGAGGGTGATCACCCACTGGCCGTCGCCCGCTCCGTCGAACAGCACGACCTTCTCCAGGTGCGGCAGCTCGGACCGGTGCTCCTTGACCTTCGCGAGCTGCTCCTCGTCCTCGGCGAAGACGATCCGGCACTCGGAGTCGGACAGGATGTACGCCACGTCCGCGGCGTGGGTCGAGGGGTAGACGGTGGTCGTCGCGCCGCTCGCACACATGATGGCCAGGTCGGCCAGGATCCACTCGACACGCGTGCCGGCAGCGATGCCGACTCGCTGCTGGGACTCGATGCCGAGGGCGAGCAGGCCCGCCGCCAGCTTCTCGACCTTGTCGCCGGTCTCCTTCCAGGTGAGGGAGGTCCAGGGCGCGCCGTCCTCCGCCGGATAGCTGTAGGCCTCCCGGTCGGGGCTCTTGTGCACCCGGTCACGGAACTGGACGGCCACGTTGGGCGCCCGATTCTCGATGAAGGAGGTGTCGGTGTTGACGGGCGACATGGGGGTCTCCTGGCTGGGCTCGGACAGGCCCCCGTGGAGGACCTGGAATGCGGTGACTTGGCAGTAACCTAGATCACGCGGTCAAGAGCAGGCATCGACGGCTCCCGACATGGTGGTCCAGCACAACCACCAAAAAGCCGAGTCATTAAGTAGACTATTGCCATGGAACTGCTCGATACCCCCTTCCCCGCGCTGGACGATCCGCGTGTCGTCGTACCGGCCCCGGGTGAGGGTCCCGGCAACTGGGCCGGTGCCGCATCGGCAGTTCTGGTCGACGGCGTGACCTACCTCGCCTACCGCGTACGCCGCCCACTGCCCGACGGTCGTGGCGTCGCCACGGTCGTCGTCCGCTCCCTCGACGGGATCGACTTCGAGCCGGTGTGCGAGGTCTACCGCGACGAGTTCGGCGCTGAGTCCTTCGAGCGCCCGGTGGTGCTGAAGCGTCCTGACGGTGGCTGGCGGCTCTACCTCTCCTGCGCCACCCCCGACTCCAAGCACTGGTGGATAGAGGCCCTCGACGCCGACCGTCCCGAGGACCTGGCGACCGGGCACCGGACCGTGGTGCTCCCCGGCGATGACGAGGTGGCAGTCAAGGACCCGGTCATCACCGAACGTGACGGGCAGTGGGAGATGTGGCTGTGCGAGCACCCGCTCACCGAGCCCGGCCACGAGGACCGGATGTCCACGTCCTACCTGACCAGCACCGACGGCCTCGCCTGGACCCGGCACGGCACCGTGCTCGAGCCCCGCCCCGGCGAGTGGGACGCGCGCGGCGCCCGCGTGACGACCGTGCTCTCCCACGACCCGCTGGTGGTGCTGTACGACGGGCGCGCGACGGCCGAGGACAACTGGCACGAGACCACCTCGATCGCCCGAGCCGATGCGACCGGTGTCCTGCATCCCGACCCCGACGCACCGGTCCTGCGCTCGCCGGACTCCGACGGTGCGCTGCGCTATGCCAGTGCCGTCCGCCAACCCGACGGCTCGACCCGTTTCTACTTCGAGCTGGCTCGACCCGACGGCGCGCACGACCTCGTCACGACGCTGACTCGCGCCTGACCTCGCTGCGCCTGCTCACGAACGAGTTGCCCTCGCGATAGGACTTCCACTCCTCGAAGGACTCCCCCGTGAGCTTCTCCAGGAGCTCGATGTCCTCGCGGTGCGGCGCGACAAGCAGCTCGCGCTGCTCCGGCGTCAGCTTGGGGCGCGCCGGGCCACCGCCCTTGTGCAGCTGGTTGATCAGCGGCTTGCTGAGCGTGCGCCACACCTTGGGCGGCAGGAAGGCACCCACGGTGGCGCCGGCCCGGATCACCGGGCCGACCGTGCGCGCCCGGACGCCGTCGCGCACGTAGGGCCGGGAGTTGTCCGAAGGGATCGACTCGATCTCCTCGCCCTCGACCCCGAGGAACTCGCAGACCCGGTTGAGTGCGTTGTCGGGCTCGTCGACCAGGGTCTTGTAGCGCAGCAGCAGCACCTGCTCGCGCGGGAAGTGGTGGAAGAGGTCCTGCACCTGCCGGCCGTACATGCCAAGGCCCTGGTAGTGCCAGAAGGGTGCCCAGCCGGCATCGACGCGCTTCTGCTCGTGCGACACCGCCTCGACCACGTCGGCACGCGGCTCCAGCCCGTCCATCCACAAGTGCATCCAGTTCGAGTACGCACGGTCCACCGGGTCGCGCAGCACCGCGATCAGCTTCGCGTCGGGGTTGTCGACAGCGATCCGGCGCCGGGCGTCGCGGTTGTAGAGGTAGAACGGCGTGCTCTCACCACGCAACACGCCCACGGGCGCCCCGTCGAACAGCGAGAGGTAGCGCTCGCGCTGCCAGATCCACTCCTGGTTGCTGTGGGCGTCGCCCGGTCCCTTGTACGCCGGCGGCGGGGAGTCGCCGCACATGTAGTACTTCGGTTCCTTGATCTTGCTGAGGAACAGGTGGGGGTGCGCTGCGAGCGCGGAGTGCAGCGCGCTCGTGCCCGCCTTGGGTGCGCCGATCAGGAAGAAGTCGGGCGGGCGTCGGCTCATGTGAAAAGTCTATCGAGTTACTGCTCAATAGGCGAAGGTGGATCAACCCACGAACGACTCGAGCTTGCGGCGCGCGACCGCGGCCAGGTTCTCGACGCGTGCCAGCTCCGGCAACAGCGAGTGGTCGATGGTCAGCGCCTTGAACATGGTGGAGACCGTGACCCCATGGCCGGGCTGGTGGACGACGCGGAGATCGTCGCCGGCCTGCACCACACCCTCCTGGATCACGCGCAGGTAGGGGCCCGGGCGTGCCTGCAGTGCGAACCGCTTGACCCAGGCCCGGTCGTCGTAGCCGCTGAGCCGCTGCCAGTTCTTGAAGTCGTTGCAGGGGATCCGCACCATCGCCACTTCGAGGAGGGCGGTGCCGACGAGCCATCGCTCCCCCACCTCGGCCTCGTTGACGTCGAGGCCTCGCGTGGTCAGGTTCTCGGCGAACTGGCCGTTGCGGATCTCGCGGCCGAGCTCGACCTCCCACCAGTCGAGGTCCTCCCGGGCGAACGCGTAGACCGCCTGGTCGACGCCGCCGTGGTGCACGGTGTCCGCGACCTGGTCTCCTTCGAGACCCCGGCGGGTCACCGGCACGGGACCGAACTGGGGCTGCTTGTCCATCGCGGTGCGCCCGATGCCGGCCCACGCCGCTTCGCGAGGCGTGCCGGCATTCACGGAGATCACCTGCGCCATGGGGCGAGTCTCTCAGGCAGGTCCACCCGTTTTGCTCGCGTCCGCCGCGGTCAGGGCTTGGGGCGGAGCAGGATCGTCCAGGCCGTCGCGGTGCTGGCGGCGGCGTTCGTCCGGGCCACCAGGCCGCCGGTGTTGGCCGGCGTACCCGACGTCAGCGCTGCGCCGGAGTCGGTCAGCAGGCTGCTGACCCGCCCGCCCCCGGAGCCGGCGGTCGTGGCCCTGTTTGACTCCCCTGCCGGCGCGGTCCAGCCCGTGGTGGCGCTGTTCTTGTCCGACCAGTACGACACCCGCCACGCACCGTTGGTGCCGTTGGACACTGACGGTGTCGTGTGAGAGGTCGTGCTGCTGGGCTCGGGCGCACCGGTGATGCTGGCGACCGGGTTGCTGGTGTCGGTCCCGTGATAGGCCGCGAGCGTGAGCGCCACCTTGACGTACGTCGTGCCGCTGGTCAGGCGCAACGTGCTCCCGGCGTCACCGGCCGTCGCGACCTTGTGCCAGACGGTCGTCACCTCCCCGTCTGTCACCTGGCCGATCTGGGTCCAGCCTGCGCCGGGACCGGTGAGTGCGGTGGTGCTGGCCTGGGATGCGAACAGCAGCAGCGCGTCCCCGGTCTGGACGGTGGACGGCACCTGCACCGTGAACGCGGTGCTGTTGGCGTTGCGCGTCGCCTGGCCTACGAAGGTGATCGGGTTCGGTTGCGGCGCCGCACCGAGAGTGAACGTCTCCTCCGCCTCGTCCGAGACACCGCTGTCATCGGTCACGGTGAGCTTCACCGTGTAGGTGCCGTCTTCGGCGTAGACGTGGTGGTCGACGTCGCGGTCGGTGCTCGTCGCACCGTCGCCGAAGTCCCAGGCCCAGGAGTCGATCCCGTCGTCAGGATCGGTTGAGGTCTCGTCGAAACTGCAGTCCCGTGCGGTGCAGGTGCGCGTGAACTGGGCCGTGGGTGGCTGGTTCCCCGGTGGCGTGGCGATGGCAGGGCGGAGCAGAAGGGTGAACATGGTCGCGGTGCTGTTGCTCGAGTTGGCCGTCGCGGCCAGACCTCCGGTCGAGGCCGGGGTGCCCGCCGTGAGACCGGAAGGAAGGTCGGTGAGCAGGGTGCCGACCCGACCTCCGCCGGACCCGGCGGTCGTGGCGCGCACCGACTCGCCCGAGGGTGCGGTCCAGCCGGTGGTCGCTCCGCTCTTGTCCGACCAGTACGAAACCCGCCACGCGCCGTCCGTCGTGTTCGACACCAGTGGCGTCCGGTGCGTGGCTGTGGTCCCGGGCTCGCCTGCGCCGGTGATGGACACCACCGGGTTGGTCGTGTCGATGCCGCGATAGGCGGCGAGGGTCATGCC
The DNA here is from genome assembly GCA_963742785.1 of uncultured Actinomycetota bacterium. GTDB lineage: Bacteria > Actinomycetota > Actinomycetes > Propionibacteriales > Nocardioidaceae > Marmoricola. The sequence continues at coordinate 1,443,617 of CAVUNI010000004.1, read as the reverse complement.
CACCTTGGTGTAGGTGGTCCCGGTGGCGAGCCGCACGGTCGAGCCGGCGTCCCCGGCGACCGCGATCTTGCGCCACACCGTGGTCGCCTCACCGTCGGTGACCTTGCCGATCTGGACCCAGCCCGTGCCCGGTCCGGTGAACGCTCGGTCGCTCGCGGCCGAAGCGAAGAGCAGCAGGGCGTCGCCCGGCCTCACAGCTGCGGGCACCTGCACAGTGAACGCGGTGCTGTTGGCGTTGCGCGTCGCTTGTCCCACGAAGGAGACCGACGTCGGCGGCGGGGGTGGCGGCGGTGGCGGGGGCTCCTCGCCACCGTCGAGGTTCACGATCTTCTCGAGCCGGACCATCTTCAGGTCCTGGTGCCCTACCCCGCCGGGGGCGTCGTTGTTGTTGTCCTGGCAGACGAACATGCCGCGGGGGAATGCCGGCCCGAGGTTCGCTGTCGTGGCCGCGACCCCGTCTGTGTGATCGCAGTCGTCCGAGCTGGTGCCGTCACTGACGCGGAAGGACTTCACGAACTCGTTCGCACCTTCGCGGCGGTAGGCGGTGAAGTACGACGTGGTGGGATCGCTGGTGCCCTGGGCCGAGACGAAGATGAAGCCCTTGCCGTCGGGCTGCTCGGCGATCGTCACCCCCTCGATGTCGTTGATCAGGTGGCCACCCGCGGAGGTGCGTACGTCGACCGCGGTGCGGGCCGTGCCGCCGTTGGGCTCGGCGGAGTAGCGCCACAGTGCGACGTTCTCCTCGCTGATGTAGAGCGCCCCGCTCTCGTCGTCGACCGCGCACCCCTCGGCCTCCGAGCCCACGGAGAAGGTGCGGACGGTGGTGCTCGAGAGCAACCCGTCGGCGTCGTCGTCGGTCAGCTCGAACTCGTTGACCGTGCCCCCGATGGTGACGGAGATGCCGTAGACCTTGCTCGGAGTGGTCGGGGTGGCCGGGCTCTCGTAGAGGCAGAAGCCCTCGCCGTTGTTCCCGATCGAAGCGGCGCCCTCGGTGATCGATGTGAGCAGGCGGGTGTCCGGGTTGACGGTGTAGAAGCGGACGCCCTGGTGCACGATGCCGACGAGGTCGTGGGCGATCCCGTTCACCGTGACGTTCTGCCGCACGTCCACGTTGCCGAAGAACGAGCCGTCGAAGCGCTGTACGCGGTTGCCGTCGAGGTCGTAGGTCTCGAAGCCGCCGCCCTTGTCGTTGCCGATCAACAGGGAACGGCTGGGGTCGGTCGGATGGACCCAGATGGCCGGGTCGTCCATCGCGTCACTCGCGTGGGTCACCGGCACGGTCTCCGCGTCGGACGGCACGAACACGGGCGTCTCGGCGGCGCTGGAGGGGGTCGCGGTCGCGAGCACGCTCAAGACAGCCGCGAGCATCAACACCGCGACTGCGCTGGACAGGTGGCGCGCTTGGGCAAGCAACGTCAAGTCCCCCCGACTCAAGAGTTGTCCGGAACGTACGACGGCCGCTCGGCCGTGGCAACGAAACCACGCGTTTTGGTCCCCTTGCGGGCCACCGGTATGAACCACACGAAACCGGTATCCGGGTCAGGCCCGTCCGGCGTGGTACAAGAGCGCTCGCCAGCTGAGACGGCGCACCACGAACCACGCGAGGACGGCGGCGCCGGCCCATGCGACGCCGAGATAACTGTCGGGGACCTCGCCGCCGAGCAGGGTGCGCAGCCCCATCGCGCCCAGGACCGCCGTCATGATCCAGCACGTCCACCAGGGAAGTACCAGGAGGATCCCGTGTCCCCTTCCTCGCGGATCGTGTGGCTCGTAGGCGTGCCAGAGGTCGTTGAGGTTCTGGATCGGAAGCCAGAGATTGGCGATCGGGACGAACCACCCCCAGATGTGTCCACGCGGAGTGTGGCGCAGCTTCTCGGGGGAGGAGACTGCCAGGCGCCACTGCCAGGCGCACCAGAAGACGCCGGTCACCAGGACGAGTCCCAGCGCGACCACCGCCAGCACCTGGGCAACCAGCTCGTAGGGCTCGAGCTTCTCCACCATCAACGTCAGCAGGCTGAAGCAGGCGTTGAAGATCAAGAGACGCCCGAGCAGGTCAGCCAGCCGCGCAAAGCGTGGGCCGAGCGGCTCGAGCAGCTCCTCGCGCGGCAGCAACGCGCGCCGGCCGGTCCAGTCCTGACCGTCCCACCAGCGAAGGCCGTCCCTGCCCGTGGGGTCGGTGTACCACCCCGGGGCATGCGGCCGCGTGGACGGAATGCTCACGCGAGGATTATGGAGACAATGCGTCCTCATTGCCCGTAGGGACGCCGTCTCCGCTAGACCACCCGCAACGGACGAGCCGATAAGCCGGACTCAGCTGGCGTCGGTCCAGTAGAGCAGCGCCCGCCAGCTCACGCTGTGCACGACCGAGCGAGCCGCCACGGCCGCCACGGTGATCGAGCACCACCACAGAGCCGACCATCCCAGTGCGTTGTGGACGAAGGCGCCGGCGGTCGGTGCCCTGAAGACGCTGATGACGACGAAGACCTGGATCAGGTACGGGACCACGACGAGACATCCCCACCAGACGGTCAGGGACCAGGGCGCCGGGTCACTGCCCCGTTTGGAGTAGGCGCCCCAGATGTCAGCCAGGTCGCCGCGCGGCCTCCACCAGGACAGGAACGGGATGAACCAGTCCGCGATGTGCCACCCGGGTGAGCGCCGCAGCGGTCCGGGTGCCTTGACGGCGAGCTGGTACTGCCAGACCAGCCACGTGATGCCGGTCGCGGCGTACAGGAGCAGGCCGAAGCAGTAGCCGAGAACAATGGCCAGTGAGGCTCCGCCCAGCTCTTCACCGCTCGACGGCTCGACCGGGGTCGTCGACGCGCTGTTGAGTACGGAGGCGTCGAAGGACGAGGCCGAGAAGATCATCCACGCGAACACGGCGGCGACGGTGAGCAGCAGGCCGCCCAGGGCGCACAGCGCCAGCAGTCGGCCGAGCCAGTCCCCGAGCCGGGCGAAGCCGGGGCCGAGTGGCTCGGCCGGCTTCACGTGGGTGACCTGCCCGGTCCAGCCCTGGCCGTCGTGCCATCGCTGACCCGCTGTTCCGGCCGGGTCCGGATACCAGCCCGGAGTTCTGGGTGCGAGGGGATGCGGACCTGGAGTGCTCATGGAGCGCAATTATGGGCATTTTGCGTGGGTTTGGGCGCCGAATTGGAAGGTTCTTCTCGCAGGCGCAAGGAAAATCCGTGCAGCTGTCGCATCCGCCGGCTCCCGTTCGTGGAGGAATCGAGAAGATGAGGCGGTACGCCGTACCGCCGTGGACCGCACCGACACCTTGAACAGGAGCAACGACATGACGCAGTACATGCTTTCCGTCCACGACCCCAAGGACGGGCGCCCCGCGATGAGCGACCAGGAGATGCAGCAGGTCTACGCCCAGGTCGACGCCTTCAACGAGGCGATCCAGGCCAGCGGCAGCTGGGTGTTCGCCGGCGGCCTCGAGGGCTCCTCGACGGCGACCGTCGTCGACGCGACCGCGACCGACGTCCTCGTGACCGACGGGCCTTACCTGGAGACCAAGGAGCAGCTCGGTGGTTTCTGGGTCATCGAGGCCCCCGACCTGGATGCCGCCCTCGAGATCGCCAAGCGCGGCTCGGCAGCCTGCCAGGGACCTGTCGAGGTCCGGCCGTTCCAGAGCGCGTGACCCCGGGCATCGACGACGACTCCGACCTGGCGTCGGTCTTCCGCGCGGAGCACGGCCGCGTGGTGGCCAGCCTGGCTCGCCGGTTCGGCGACCTCGACCTCGCCGAGGACGCCACCGGCGAGGCCCTGGTCGTGGCGACCGAACGCTGGCCCGTCGAAGGGGTGCCGCCCAACCCGGGCGGCTGGCTCACCACGGTCGCGGCCAACAAGGCGCTGGACCGGATCCGCCGTGAGAAGCGCCGTCAGGCCAAGTACGCCGAGGTCGCACACATGGACGAGAGACTGGGAGACGAGCCACCGGAGCCGACCGGCCCGGTGGAGGACGACCGGCTTCGGCTGGTCTTCACCTGCTGCCACCCCGCGCTCGCGCCCGAGAACCGGGTGGCGTTGACGCTGCGCCTGCTCGGCGGCCTCACGGTCGCCGAGATCGCGGCGGCCTTCCTGGTGCCCGAGACGACCATGGCGCAGCGGATCACCCGCTCGAAGCAGAAGATCAAGGCCGCGCACATCCCCTACCGCATCCCTCGGGCGGAGGACCTGCCCGAGCGGCTGGGGACCGTGCTGGCCGTGTTGTATCTGGTCTTCAACGAGGGCTACCTCGGCTCGTCAGGACAGGCCCTGCGCACCGAGCTGACGTCCGAGGCGATCAGGCTCGCCCGGCAGCTGCGCGAGATGGTGTCGGGGACCCCGGCCCTCGGACGCCAGCCCGAGGTCGACGGCCTGCTGGCACTGATGCTGCTCATCGACTCGCGGGCGGGCGCACGCGTCCACGACGGGGTGCTGGTCCCGCTCGACGAGCAGGACCGCACCCTCTGGGACGCAGCGATGATCGACGAGGGCCACCGCCTGGTGCGGGCGTGTCTGGCGCTGAACCGTCCCGGTCCCTATCAGATCCAGGCAGCGATCAACGCGGTGCACACGGACGCGATCGATGCCTCGATGACCGACTGGTCACAGGTGGTGGCGCTGTTCGACCAGCTGCTGGCCATCTCGCCGAGTCCGATAGTCGCGCTCAACCGGGCGGTCGCCCTCGCGGAGATCGACGGGCCGGAGGTCGCTCTTGCCCTGGTCGACCCGCTCGGACTCACGTCGTACCACGCCTGGCACGCGACCCGGGCCGACCTGCTGCGCCGGCTGGGACGGTACGACGAGGCGCGCGACGCCTACGACCGGGCGATCGAGCTGGCCGGCAGCGACGCGGAGAAGTCGTTCCTGAGCGGGCGTCGCGACAACCTCCGCCATCAGTCCTAGTCCTGGACCGCCTTCGCGATCGCGATGCACGTCGTCAGGTACTCGTCCGTCGGTGTTACCGGCTCCACGTCCGGCTGGTCCTCCTCGAGCCGCCAGCAGGCGTTGTTCATCATCCGTACGACGACCCAGTCACGGGCCCTGTCCTCGTCGAGCCCCGCGTGGTCGACCAAGGCATGGAACCTCGCCCGCACACCGCTGCGGACATCGCCTGCCAGCTCCTCGAATCTGTTCCACAGCATCGGCGCGACCTCGTAGTGCGGGTCGCCACTCATCGGTTTGGGGTCGATCGCCAACCAGGGCTGGCGGTCTGCGGCCATCACGTTCTCGTAGTGCAGGTCGGCATGGATCAGCGTGCCGGTGCTCGCCGGGTCCGTCACGAAGTCCCGTGACAGCGAGACAGCCTGCTCGATCATCCGTCGCGGCAGTGGGGCGTTGCGTGGGAGCACGGCCATGTCGTCGGCCCATCGGTCGACGAAGTCGGTGAGGGGGCGGAGCTGTGGAAGGGCTGGGACGTGCAGCTGTGCGTAGAGCGCGCCAACGATCTCGCACGCCTCCAGGTCCCACACCTCGGTGAGCCGTTCGGGATGCAGCCGCTCGAGCAACATCGCGCGCCGGTGCGGGTCGGCCCGGAGCAGTTGAACGGCGCCGCGGCCGTGCCAGTGCTGGAGAGCGAGGTGCTCGTGCTCGGACTCCTCGTCGGGAAAGGACACCTTCAGCACCGCCGGACGGTTCGACGTCGTACGAACCGGCGCGACCAGGGCGACGAAGCCGTGCATCATCCAGCCGTCGGTGGTGAGCTGCCACTCCTCCAGCAGGTCCTCGAGGAGACCCGGCAGCCGGTCGACCCAGCCCGCCCAGTCGGGTCCTCGACGGGCCATGCCGAGAACGCCGTCGGGCAGCCCCACGTCGGCTACTTCTTGTTCTTGTCCGTCGGTGCGCTCGTCGACAGTGCCGCGATGAACGCCTCCTGGGGGACCTCGACGCGGCCGACCATCTTCATCCGCTTCTTGCCCTCCTTCTGCTTCTCCAGCAGCTTGCGCTTGCGCGTGATGTCGCCGCCGTAGCACTTGGCGAGCACGTCCTTGCGGATCGCACGGATGGTCTCGCGGGCGATGACCCGGGCGCCGATGGCTGCCTGGATCGGCACCTCGAACTGCTGCCTCGGGATCAGCTCGCGGAGCTTGCCGGCGAGCATGACCCCGTAGGAGTACGCCGCGTCGCGGTGAACGATCGCACTGAACGCGTCGACGGTCTCGCCCTGCAGCAGGATGTCGACCTTCACCAGGTCCGCAGCCTGCTCGCCGGTGGGTTCGTAGTCCAGAGAGGCGTAACCCTTGGTCTTCGACTTCAGCTGGTCGAAGAAGTCGAACACGATCTCGCCCATCGGCAGGGTGTAGCGCATCTCGACGCGCTCCGCGGAGATGTAGTCCATGCCTTCGAGCTGCCCCCGCTTGGACTGGCAGAGCTCCATGATCACGCCGATGTAGTCGCTCGGGCTGAGGATCGTCGCCTTCACCACGGGCTCGCGGACCTCGGCGATCTTGCCGGCGTTGGGGTACTCGCTCGGGTTGGTGACCTGCTGCTCGCTGCCGTCCTCCATCACCACCCTGTAGACGACGTTCGGGGCCGTCGAGATCAGGTCGAGGTCGAACTCGCGCTCGAGGCGCTCCCGGACGATCTCCATGTGCAGCAGCCCGAGGAAGCCGCACCGGAAGCCGAAGCCGAGAGCCCCGGACGTCTCGGGCTCGTAGGCCAGGGCTGCGTCGTTGAGCTGCAGTCGCTCCAGAGCGTCGCGCAGCGTCGGGTAGTCGTCGCCGTCGATCGGGTAGAGCCCGGAGTACACCATCGGGTTGGGATGCTTGTAGCCGCCGAGCGGGGTGGTCGCGCCGTGGTGCTGGCTGGTCACCGTGTCGCCGACGCGGCTCTGGCGGACGTCCTTCACGCCGGTGATCAGGTAGCCCACCTCGCCGACGCCGAGGTCGCCGGCCTTCACCGGCTCCGGGCTGATCACGCCCACCTCGAGCATCTCGTGGACGACGCCGGTCGACATCATCTTGATGCGGTCGCGGTGGGAGAGCTTCCCGTCGATGACGCGGACGTAGGTGACGACGCCTCGGTAGGTGTCGTACACCGAGTCGAAGATCAGGGCGCGAGGAGGGGCGTCGGGGTCCCCCACCGGCGCCGGCGTCTGGAGCACGATCTCGTTGAGCAGCTGTTCGACGCCCATGCCCGTCTTGGCGGAGACCTGCAGGACATCGGACGGGTCGCAGCCGATGATCCCGGCCAGCTCGGCGGCGTACTTTTCGGGCTGGGCGGAGGGAAGGTCGATCTTGTTGAGGACGGGGATCACGTGCAGGTCCGCGCCCAGGGCCAGGTAGAGGTTCGCCAGCGTCTGCGCCTCGATCCCCTGCGCCGCATCGACCAGCAGCACGGCGGTCTCGCACGCCTCGAGCGACCGCGACACCTCGTAGGTGAAGTCGACGTGGCCCGGGGTGTCGATCATGTTGAGTACGTAGGTGTCGGGCTCGGCCCCCGCGTCGTTGCCCTCTTGCACGGTCCAGGGCATTCGCACGGCCTGGCTCTTGATGGTGATGCCGCGCTCGCGCTCGATGTCCATCCGGTCGAGGTACTGCGCCCGCGCCGCCCGCTCGTCGACAACGCCGGTCAGCTGCAGCATCCGGTCCGCCAGCGTCGACTTGCCGTGGTCGATGTGCGCGATGATGCAGAAGTTCCGGATGATCGCAGGGTCGGTCGCGCCGGGGACGGGCGCGGCTGTGTTCAGGGGCACGGACTGCTCTCGAATTGGGGTCGGTTCAGCGAGGGCCATCCTCCCATGCACGCACTGGCCGACCGAACTCAGACGCTGCAGGCGCGCGGGTCGTCGGCACCCAGTAGCGGAGCTTCTCGCCTCTCTGGTCCTCGAGCACGCCGCCGTTGGTCTCGATGACGCGTCGCGATGCGGTGTTGCCCGCGTCGCACGTGAGCAGAACGTGGTCGATGCCGCGACCGGCAGCCTCGACAAGCACGGCGGCCAGCATCCGGGTCGCGTGGCCCTCGCGGCGCCGGCTGCGGCGCACGTCGTAGCCGATGTGGCCGCCCCAGTCCCGCAGGTGGTCGTTCAGCTCGTGACGCAGCGAGATCCGGCCGAGGTACTCGTGTCCCTCGGTCCACCACCAGCTCGTCTGGCACACGAACCCGGGCTTCCGGGGCTGCTCGGCCTCGGCCAGGGTCGTCTCGACGTACGACGCGAAACCCTCCTCGGTGTGCCACGAGTCGGCGAAGGTGTCGAGGTCCCAGCCGATCATCGAGTCCTCGCCGGCGCGCCCCTCCTCGATGAACTCCTGCATCGCCGCCAGGAAGGAGTCCCTGAAACGCACGTGGGGTCGGGAAAGGCTCGGCATCCGCCGAGTGTCCTTCAGCCTCGTGCGCGCCTCAACACCATTTCGCGACCCGACACACCCTCTAGGCTGACGCCGTGCCTACCGCCCTCCTCGCCGGAGCCACTGGGCTCGTCGGCGGACACCTGCTCCGGCTCCTGCTCGAGGACGACACCTGGGACCGGGTGGTCAGCGTTGGTCGACGCGAGGTCGACGTACGCAGTCCGAAGCTGGAGCAGCTGGCAGCCCAGCTTCCCGAGCTACCCGACCTCCCCCACGTCGGCGACGCCTTCTGCGCCCTCGGCACCACCATCAAGAAGGCCGGCAGCCAGGAGGCGTTTCGCGCGATCGACCATGACGCGGTCGTTGCTCTCGCGGTAGCGACGAAGGCGGCCGGCACCGGCAGCTTCCTGCACGTGACTTCCATGGGCGCGAGCGCCGGCTCCCGGGTCTTCTACAACCGGGTCAAGGGAGAGACCGAGCGCGACGTGGCGGCGGTCGGCATCGCCACGACCGTCGCGTTCAGGCCTTCGATCATCGACGGCGACCGCGCCGAGTCGCGGCCCGGCGAGAAGGCCGGGCTTGTCGTCATGCGGACCCTCGGGCCGGTGTTGGGCCGGGTCCGGCCGACGCGAGCCGAGGACGTGGCGCTCGCCATGGTGCACCGAGCCAAGTCGGGACCGGCAGGCACGGCGGTCGCGTCCACGCGCGACATCACCCACTGGGCGGCGGGCTGACCCTCGCCAGTGGGTCATCGTCTACTACAGCTGCGGTTGCTGATCTCGCCGATTTGGGGCGCCCGGCGGGCGCTGATATCGTTTCCCTTCGTGTCTGGACGCGGTCCGGACGACCCCCAAACCTTCAGCACACCGAACGAGGCGAGCCTGACGTGGCGAACATCAAGTCCCAGATCAAGCGCAACCGGCAGACCATTGCTGCGCACGAGCGCAACAAGGCCGTGAAGTCTGGTCTGAAGACTGCTGTTCGCAAGTTCCGCGAGGCCGCCGAGGCGGGCGACGCCGACGAGGCGAAGGCCGCGGCGCACGACGCCGGCAAGCAGCTCGACAAGGCTGCCTCGAAGGGCGTCATTCACAAGAACCAGGCCGCGAACCGCAAGTCGGCCATCCAGAAGCAGGCCTCCTCGCTCTGAGGTAGGTCCCAGCGTCAGCGGCGTGGCCGGGCGCGCACCACGTCGAGCACCATCTTCTCCAGCGCGTAGGACGCGTCGCTGGCCTGGCCCTTGATGTCGGCGTCGGCCCGCGCGACCGTCCGGATGGCCCGGCCCACCCCGTCGGCGTCCCAGCCGTGGGACTGCCGGCGGAGCGTGTCCAGCTTCCAGCCGGGCACGCCGACCTCACGCATCAGGTCGTTGTTTCGCATCCCCCGAGGCGCGGTCATGAACTTGGCCAGGCTCCGCAGGCCGCCAGCCATCGCACTGGTCACGAGCACCGGAGCCGTGCCCCGGTCCAGCGCCCAGCGCAGCTCCTCGAGGGCCTTGGCCGCCTCGCCGTAGAGCGTGTGGTCGGCGACGGCGAAGGACTTGGCCTCCGCGCGGCCCCCGAAGTACTTCTTGACCATCTCGACGGTGAGCGGCTGTCCCTCGAAGTCGTTGGAGAGCTGGCTCGCGGCGGCCGACAACGACCGGAGGTCCTGGCCGACGGCCTGGATCAGGAAGTGGGCCGCATCCGGGTCGATGCGCATGTTGCGGGCGCGCAGCTCGTTGACCACGAACCCCGGGAACTCGCGAGCGGTGAGGGGTGCGGACTTCACCTCGGTGACGCTGCCCAGCTTGCGCAGCTTGGTGAGCAGGCCGCTGCCCTTGGGACCGCCGCCGTGAGCCAGCACGAGGGCGATGTCCACGGCCGGTGAGGCGGCGTAGTCGAGCAGCCCGGGAACGGACTCCTCGGGCAGGTCCTCCAGGCCGCGTACGACGACGCAGCGCGTGGCGGAGAACAGCGAGGGTGAGGCCAGGTCACCCAGCTCGGCCATCGTCAACGAGGCCGCCATGGTCTCGGAGAACTCGGCCTCGGCGTCGTGGGAACGAACCACCGCGCGCACGCCACCGATCGCCCGCTCGCCCAGGAACTCCTCCGGACCGGTCACCAGCGTCAGCCGACCGAGCACGTCCTGAGGCTGGGGATTTGCCATGTCGGCAGCCTCTCATGTGGCTCCGACAGGCCCGGCTCAGAGGTCGACCGTGCCGCTGACGACCGTGCGACTGGTGCCGCCGACCCACACAGCACCCGCGTCGTCGGTGCTGATCTGCACCCGCCCGTCACGGTCCAGCGCCGTACCCTGCCGGGCCACGTAGCTCGGCGGCAAGTGACCGGCGCGGGTCAGCCACAACGCGAAGCCGGCGTTGAGGCTGCCGGTCACCGGGTCCTCGGGGATGGCGTAGGCGGGACAGAACGCACGCACCTCGTATGCCGCACCTGCAGCCGTCGCCCCCGCCTCGTCGTGCGCCCCCAGGACGCCGACCTCGATCCCCCGCATCGCCACGAAGTCGGGCGTCAGCCCGAGCACGTCATCGGCGCTGGCCAGCTGGATACCGAGCCAACCGGGGCCGTTGTCGATCCAGTTGGCTCGAACCACCCGCGACGGGTCCACGCCGAGCGAGGCAACCGCCCTATCGAGCGTCTCGTCGTCCACGTCACCGGCACGGACGAAGTCGGGGGCCCGGAAGGACAGGCTGTCATCGGCGAGCCGGAGCTCGACGAGACCCAGAGCGCACTCCTGCACGAGGACGCCGTCGGTTGCCGGGACTCCCCCGGCCTCGAGCCATGCGTGGGCACTCCCGAGGGTCGGGTGGCCCGCGAACGGCAGCTCGCGGGACGGGGTGAAGATCCGCAGCCGGTAGTCGGCCCCTGCGTCCTCGGGCGGGAGCAGGAAGGTCGTCTCCGACAGGTTCGTCCAGCTGGCGAAGGCTGCCATCTGGTCGTCGTCGAGACCGCTCGCGTCGTGCACCACCGCGACCGGGTTGCCCACGAGGGGGCGGCTGCCGAACACGTCGACCTGGGAGAAGGAGTACGTCGCCACGACGCCACCCTGTCACCGTCGGACTCCCCCGGTCACTGCTCCCCGCTCCGCCACCCGGAGGCCGCCGTCGACGACGACTGCGACATCGCCGTCCTGGTCGGTACGGGCGACCCGCATCCCGGCGTCACGCAGCAGCGCGAGCAGCGACGGAGCCGGGTGTCCGTAGTCGTTGTCGAGCCCGACCGAGACAACGGCAAGGCGCGCCCCGGTGGAGCGGACGAGATCTGGGTCCTGGCGGGCACTGCCGTGGTGTGCGACCTTCAGGACGTCGGCCGGGACTCCTCCGGTGTCGCGCATCAGCTGCGACTGGGAACCGCCCTCCTCGTCGCCCATCATCAGGATCCGGATGCCCTGGGTTCGCACGAGCAGCACGAGGCTGGCGTCGTTGGGAGGCGACTCGGATCCGGCGGAGGGCTCGTGCGACGGCGCGATCACCTGCCAGGTCAATGGACCCACCCGCCCCGTCTCGCCGTACGCCGCTGTCCGGACCGGCACTCCGGCCCGGTCCGCGACCCCCCGCACCTGCTGGGCGCCGGACAGCGGGTCCGCCAGAGAGGTCACCTCGATCGCCCCCACCGACCGACCGTGCAACGCACCGGCCAGGCCGTCGACGTGGTCGGCGTGGAAGTGGGTGAGCACCACCAGAGGGATCCGCTGCACGTCGAGCCGGCGGAGGCAGTCGTCCATCGCGGCGGGGTCCGGACCGGTGTCCACGACAACCGCCGAGCCAGGTCCGGCGTGCAGGACAAGGCCGTCCCCCTGCCCCACGTCGCACGCCACCATGACCCACCCCTGCGGAGGCCATCCGGGAGTGGGGAGCGGAACGAGCAGTACGCCGACCATCAGCGACCCCAGAGCCAGCGTGCTGACCCGCCGCGCCAGCACCGCACCAAGGAAGAGGCAGACCAGCACACAGACGACGGTCAGCAGGGCGAGGCCGAGCGGACCGGACGACCAGGCGACCGCCGCCACGGGGAGGTCCGCACCCTTCACGGCGACCGCGATGATCCACGAGGCACACCAGGCAGCCGGCACCGCGACCCACCCGCCGAGCGTGGCCGACACGAGCCCGATCACCCCTCCGGCGAGCCCGAGCACCGTCGCCGGTCCTACGGCAGGGGCCGCCAGGAGGTTCGCGACCACGGCCACCAGCGACACCTGGCCCGAGATTGCCGCGACCAGCGGAGTGCAGGCGAGCTGCGCGGCAAGGGGTACCGAGATGGCCTCCGCGACCCATCGCGGCAGCCAGCGCATCAGCCGGTCGCGCCATCCGGGCGCGAACCAGAGGATGCCCGCCGTAGCCAGGGCCGAGAGCGCGAAGCCTGGCGACACCGCCAGCCATGGATCGACGAGCAGGAGGAGCAGCACAGCCGCGCCGAGGGCCCGCTGACCTCGTCGGCGCCCGTGGCTGCCCATGCCGACGAGGGCGACCGAACCCATCGCTGCGGCCCGCAGGACACTGGGCTCCGGGCGTGCGAGCAGCACGAAGCCCACGACCCCGAGCACTCCCACCGCGACCAGTCCTCGCGCCCGCACACCCGCCCATCGCGCGAGGAGCAGAACAGAGCCGACGACCAAGGTGAGGTTCGTGCCGGAGACCGCCAGCAGGTGAGTGAGACCGGCGGTCCGGAAGTCCTCGGTCAGCTCGTCGGGCATCCGTGCGTCGTCGCCGTCCACCAGTGCGGGGACCAGGGCACGGGGACCCTCCCCTTGCCCGGCAACGCTGGCCCGGATCGAGTCCCGCAGGCGTTCGGCGCCCCGGAGGACGACGCCCGGTCCGGACAGGACCTCCGGTGGCCCGCGCGAGCTCAGCACCCCAGCGAGGTCACGGGTGCGGGCCTGCTGCAGGCGTCCGCGCACACGCAAGGTCGACCCGAGGTCCACGTCGATCCAGCGCTCGTCGGCGATGACCAGCACCGGGGCGCGAACCTGGTGCCGCCTTCCGCGGCCGACGACGGACTCGGTGCGGGCGCGGAACACGACGTACTCCTCGAATCGACCGCGCCGCAGCACCGGGTCCGAGGTCACCACCATGCGGGCGTCGACCGAGGCTGCCTGTCGGGCCAGCACCTCGACCGGGCTGGCATGGACTGCCTCCGCACGAAGCAGGGCCGACCCCGCGACGCCACAGCCGGCGACGATCCAGGCCAGCCGACTCAGGATCTCGTCACGACGTCGCCTGCGCTGCACCACATGCAGCGCACCGACGGCCAGCCCGACGACCAGGACCCAGCTGGGCGCCCGGAGGGCGGCAACGGCCGAGAGCCATGCGACGCCGGCCAGGACAGGCGTCCGGAGATCACCACTGGGGTGGACCCGGACCGGGTCGCTCACAACGTGACGTGGGGTGCCATGTCGGCCAGGGTCTTCTCGCCGATCCCGTCGACCTCGAGCAGCTCGTCGACGGCCGAGAAGGCTCCGTGGGCGGAGCGCCAGTCGAGGATCTTCTGCGCAGTCACCGGCCCGACTCCCGGCAGGGTGTCGAGCTGCGCGGCGGTGGCGGTGTTCAGGTTGACCAGTGACCCGACCGGGTCCGGTGCAGCCGTGCTCGCGCTCGCTGCGAGCCCACCTGCCGGAGCCGCGCGGCCCACGAGGATCTGCTCCCCGTCCACCAGGACCCGCGCCAGGTTCAGCGAGCTCAGGTCGACGCCAGCTCTTGCGCCCCCGGCCTGCCGCAACGCGTCGACCACACGCGAACCGGCGGGGAGCCTGGCCACCCCGGGACGACGCACCTTCCCGGCGATGTCGACCGTCACGTCAGCGCCCGGAGCGGATCCGGCTGCTCCCTTCGCCGACGGTGTGGCGGAGCCAGGGGCCGAGGTGGTCGCGCGGATCGGCACCGGCTCGCTGTCGCCGTCCATCCGGAGCACGACGAAGACCGTCCCGGTCACCGCCAGCGCGACCAGGGCCACCACCAGCACGACCGGACCCAGCGAAAGCTCGGTGCGTCCACGCAGGGTGTCGGGGACCTGGTCGCCGACCCAGCGCGCGAACCGCCGGCGGGCGTGCCGGCCGGCAGGCATCACCGGCGACGGCTCGGGGAGCGACGGCGCGGCAGCTACGTCTGCCTCGTCGACGCGTCGCAGGCCGGCCTGCTCCAGCTCACGACCCAGCAGCTCGAGCCGGCGTCGCGCCGCTGCAGCGACCTCCTCCTGTGACTGCCTGTGCATGCTCCGACGCTAGGAAGCCCGGCACCAGGCCGGAAGCACGACTTCTGGGCCTGTGGAGAACTCGTCGCTCCCGTGACGGTGTGGGTGCTCAGGTACGCCGCGAGACCGCGACCGCCACCATGCCCGGGCCGACATGGGCCCCCAGCACGGCACCGATCTCGCCGAGCCACACCTCGCGGTCTCCGAGCCCCTTCTCGAGCCGGTCGGCCAACCGCTCGGCGAGCTCGGCCGCGCGGTCGGGGCTCGCCAGGTGAGCGACGGCCACGTCGACCTCGGCGTCGTCCGCGGCCTCCACCGCGAGCTCCTCCAGCCGGCTGAGTGCCTTGGCCGCGGTGCGGACCTTCTCGAACGGACCGATCCGGCCGTCCTCCACCTTGAGGATCGGCTTGACTGCGAGGGCGGACCCCAACAGGGCAGCGGCAGCGCCCATGCGGCCGCCACGGCGCAGGTACTCCAGGGTGTCGACGTAGAAGAGCGAGGTGGTGTTCGCGGCACGGGTCCGCGCGGCGTCCGCCGCCCGCGAGGCGTCGCCCCCGTCCGCGATCGCGTCAGCGGCGGCGAGCACGGCGAACCCCGTGCCCATCCCGACCTGCTTCGAGTCCACCGGCGTCACCGGGACGGACGCCCGCCTGGCCGCGAGCTGGGCCGACTCGTAGGTGCCGCTGAGCTCGGATGAGATGTGCACCGAGATGATCTCGTCGGCACCTTCCGCCGCCAGCTTCTCATAGACCTCGAGGATGGCGTCCGGGTTCGGCCGGGACGTGCTCACCGGGGTCCACTCCTTCAGGGCGTCCGCCAGCATCTGCGGGGTGACCCCTTCCCCGTCGCCGGTGTCGACGCCCTCGTCGTACGCCGTGGCACCAATGACCACTTGGAGGGGTACGACCGTGATCCCGCGCTCCGCGACCGTCTCGGCGGGCAGGGACGCGGTCGAGTCGGTGACCAGGGCGACGCGCATGGCGCACAGGTTAGCGCCGGGCGAGCAGCATGCTTGCCGACCTCGCTACGGTCGAGACATGCGCATCATCATCGCGGGTGGACACGGACAGATTGCTCGACAGTTCGGACGGCTGGTCACGGAGGCTGGCCACGAGGCCGTCGGCATGATCCGCAAGCCGGAGCACGTGCCGGACCTGCAGGCTGCCGGGGTCGAGCCCGCCATGATCGACCTGGAGAACACCGACGCCGAAGAGATCACCCGGATCGCCCGTGGCGCAGACGCCGTGCTCTTCGCTGCCGGCGGCGGGGCTGACGGCAACGCGGCCCGGAAGGAGACGGTCGACAAGGGTGCGGCGATCATGCTCGCGGATGCCGCCCAGGCCGCAGGTGTACGCCGCTACCTGATGATCTCCTCGATGGGCACGGACAGCGCCGACCCGGACTCCGACGACGTGTTCCAGATCTACCTCCGGGCCAAGCAGGCGGCCGACGACTACCTGCGTTCGAGCGGCCTCGACTGGACGATCGTGAAGCCGGGCCGGCTGATCGACGACGTGCCGACCGGTCAGGTGCAGGTCGGCGACCTCGAACGCGGATCGGTGACCCGCGGGGACGTGGCGCACGTACTGGCCGAGGTGCTCGAGGCCGACAACACCATCGGCAAGACCTTCGACGTGCTCAACGGTGACGTGCCGGTGGCCGAGGCCGTCGCCAAGCTCTAGCGCGGCTCAGCTCGCGACGAAGTTGACCAGCTTCGGCGCACGGACGATCACCTTGCGCACCTGCTTGCCCTCCAGGGCACGCTGCACCGCCTCGTCGGCCAGGGCGGCGGCCTCCAGGTCGGCCTCGCTGATGTCGGGCGACACCTCCAGGCGCGCCTTCAGCTTGCCCTGCACCTGCACGATCGCGGTCACCGACTCCTCGACAAGCAACGCCTCGTCGACCACCGGCCAACCGGCCCTCGCGACGGTGGGCTCGTGGCCCAGCCGTTCCCACATCTCCTCAGCCGTGTAGGGCGCGACCAGCGACAGCAGGATGGCCACGACCTCGGCGGCCTCGCGGACCGCGGGGTCGGCGGGTCCACAGCCGGAGTCGATCGCCTTGCGGGTGGCGTTCACCAGCTCCATGGTCCGGGCGATCATCACGTTGAACCGGTGCGAATCCACCAGCGCGGCCGCGTCGTGCACCGTGTGGTGGGTGACCTTGCGCAGCGCCAGGTCCCCGCCGTCGGGCGAGGTGTCAGGCGCGGAGTCAACGTCACCGGACAGGCGCCAGGCGCGCTGCAGGAACCGCAACGAGCCCGCCGGCGACATGTCGGCCCAGTCGATGTCGTCCTCGGGTGGTCCGGCGAAGACCAGGGTCAGGCGAACGGCATCCACTCCGAAGTCCGCAAGTTGATCCCCCAGACTGACGCCGTTGCCCAGCGACTTGCTCATCTTCTTGCCCTGGTTGATCACGACGCCCTGGTTCAGCAGCGCGGTGAACGGCTCGGTGAAGTCCACCATCCTCATGTCGTAGAGGACCTTGGTGAAGAACCGGCTGTACATCAGGTGCAGCACGGCGTGCTCGACACCGCCGACGTACTGCTCCACCGGCATCCACAGGCGCACCTTCTCCTCGTCGAAGGCCTGGGTGTCGTCGTGCGGTGAGCAGTAGCGCAGGAAGTACCAGCTGGAGTCGACGAAGGTGTCCATCGTGTCGGAGTCCCGCTTCGCCGGTCCCCCGCACTTCGGGCACTCGACGTTGACCCAGTCCTCGGCCGCGGCGAGCGGCGAGACGCCCTTGGGCTTCAGGTCGGCACCCTTCAGCTCCGGCAGTACGACGGGCAGCTGGTCCTCCGGGACGTCGACCTCGCCGTCGACCGGGCAGTGGATCACCGGGATCGGGCAGCCCCAGAACCGCTGTCGCGACAGCAGCCAGTCGCGCAGCCGGAAGTTCACGGCGCCGCTGCCGGTCCCCTGCTCCTCCAGGTAGGCGATGATCGTGCGCTTGGCCTCGTCGATCGGCAGGCCGTCCAGCGACACACTGTCGTTGGCGGAGTTGATCGCCGGCCCGCTGCCGGTGAACGCCTCGCCATCCCAGTCCTCGGGCGGCTGTACCGTGCGGACGATCGGCAGGTCGTAGGCCTTCGCGAAGTCCCAGTCGCGCTGGTCCTGTCCCGGCACGGCCATGATCGCGCCGGTGCCGTAGTCGGCCAGCACGTAGTCGGCCGCCCACACCGGCACTGTCTCCCCGTTGGCCGGGTTCACTGCGTGAGCCCCCAGGAACACCCCGGTCTTGGGCCGGTCGGTCGCCATCCGGTCGATGTCGGAGGACTTGCGTGTCTCTGCCAGGTAGTCCTCGTACGCCGCCCGCTGCTCGTCACTGACGATCTCTGCGGCCAGCTTCGCGTCGGCTGCGACCACCATGAACGTGGTCCCGAACAGGGTGTCCGGGCGGGTCGTGTAGACGGGGATCGTGTGCGTGGCACCGGTCCCCTCGGTGGTCACCTGGAAGTCGACGTGCGCGCCCTCCGACCGGCCGATCCAGTTGCGCTGCAGCGTCAGCACACGCTCGGGCCAGTCCAGCCCCTCCATGTCGTCCAGCAGCCGCTGCGCGTAGTCGGTCACCTTGAAGTACCACTGGGTCAGCTCGCGCTTCGTGACCTCGGCGCCACAGCGTTCACAGAAGCCGTCGACGACCTGCTCGTTGGCCAGCACGGTCTGGTCGTTGGGGCACCAGTTCACCGGGCTGGACTTCCGGTAGGCCAGGCCCCGCTCACGCAGCTTCAGGAACAGCCACTGGGTCCACCGGTAGTACTCCGGGTCGCTGGTGTGCAGCCGGCGCGACCAGTCGAACGACACGGCGTACTTCTTGAACGACGCCGCCTGGGTCTCGATGTTGGCGTAGGTGTAGGTCGCCGGGTGCTCGTTGCGCTGGATCGCGGCGTTCTCCGCGGGCAGGCCGAAGGAGTCCCAGCCGATGGGGTTGAGCACCTCGTAGCCGCGTTGCCACCAGTAGCGCGCGATCACGTCGTGCAGCGCGGTCACCTCGGCGTGACCCATGTGCAGGTCACCGCTCGGGTACGGGAACATCGTCAGGGCGTAGCGCTTCTCGCGCGGACTGTCGTCGTCGGCGCGAAAGGGGTCGAGCTTGTCCCACACCGGCAGCCACTTGGCCTCGGTGGCGTGCACGTCGTAGCTGTGCCGGGTCTCGCTCTCGTCCTGCTCAGTCATCTCGCCTTCATCCTTCTCGGTCCTGTTTCGCGTGCACGTGCCGTGGGCACGAAAAAGCCCCTCGCGCAGAGGGGCGGCCGCGTCGAGCTGACGACGCGGCTACGGAAGGAGCAGGACCTGCCTCATGCGGTCATCGTACTCGTGCACGCGTGTGTGGTCGTAGCCCTATCGTCCGATGGGTCGGTTCGGCGCCGCGTCGTACCTTGTGAAGATGGTCCCCGCGGCGCGCTGGCTGGTGGTGGCGCTGCTGGCGCTGGTGGTCGCTGCGCCCCCGACACTCCTGAAGCTGCGCCCCGCCGCGGACTCCGACATCGGCGCGGTCGCCCTCGCCCATCGCGTGCAGACCTCGACCTCGATCGCCTGGTCCGGCGAGGTGCGCGCCCAGGGAGCCCTCGACCTCCCCCTGGGCGGCTCGATGTTCGGCGGGGTCGCCCGGATCCTCGGCGAGCGCACCGAGCTCCGCGTGTGGTGGCGCAACACCAAGCACTGGCGGGTCGCCCGGCTGCGTACGACGGGCGAGTCCGACCAGCTGCGCCAGGGCATCGTGACCATCCGCTGGAACTACGAGACCGGCATCGCCCGGCTGGTGTCCTACTCCCCCGTCCGGGAACCCGACGACACCGACATCGTGCCGGCGACTCTGGCCAGTCGGCTGTTCAGCGGCGCGCAGCCCGACGAGCTCAGCCGACTGCCGGCACGACGGGTTGCCGGTCGCAGCGCGATCGGGCTACGACTCGACCCGGTTGACGAGATCTCGACGATCGGTCGAGTGGACGTCTGGGCCGACAGGTCCTCCGGGGTGCCGCTCCGGGTCGAGGTGTACGGCGCCGACGACTCGGCCCACCCGACGTTCACCAGCGAGGCGGTCTCGTTCGACACCGACAAGCCGTCCGACGAGGTGATGTCCCTCGACCTCGCTCCTCAGGCCGACATCCAGCAGGCGCCCTCACTTGATGCCGTGGCCAGCGCCAACGCGTTCGCACCGTTCCTCCTGCCCTCCCGGGTCATCGACCTCGACCGCCACGGAGCCGAAGAGGGTCTCGGCGCCGTCGGCGTCTACGGCCGCGGGCCGACCGCGTTGCTCGCCGTACCCCTGCGCGGGTCGGCAGCCCACGACCTGCACAAGCAGCTGGCCCGCAGCCGCGACTCGCGCGAGTCGGAGGGAAGCGTCGCAGCCGAGGTGGGTCCTCTCTCCGTACTCCTGGTGGAGAGCGACCGCTCGAACTTCCTGCTCACCGGCACCATCACGCCCGAAGCACTCCGGCAGGCCGCGATCGAGATCCAGAGCAAGGCGGTGAGGACGCGTTGAGCGGCGAGGTGATCCGTACCCGCGGCCTGACCAAGGCCTATCGCGGCCTCCGCGCGGTCGACGAGGTCGACCTCGACGTGGGTGAGGGCGACATCTACGGCTTCCTCGGGGCCAACGGCTCCGGAAAGACGACGACGGTGCGGATGCTCCTCGGCCTGGTGCTGGCCAACGCCGGAGAGGCGCACATCTTCGGCCACAAGATGCCCGGAGCCGCCGCAACGGTGCTGCCACGCGTGGGATCGCTCGTCGAGGGCCCGGGCGCGTACCCCCACCTGACAGGATCCGCCAACCTCGCGCTATTCGACGCCGCTGCCGGACCCCGGGTTCGGCGCGCGGCCCGGCGTACGCGCATCCACGAGGTGCTCGAGCAGGTCGGCCTGGAGCCGGGCGACCGGCGTCCGGTGAAGGCGTACTCCCTGGGCATGCGCCAGCGACTCGGCCTGGCTGCCGCGCTGATGCGTCGACCTCCGTTGCTGGTGCTCGACGAGCCCACCAACGGCCTGGACCCGCAGGGGATCCGGGATATCCGCGAGCTGCTCGTCGGCCTCCACCGCGGCGGTACCACGATCTTCCTGTCCAGCCACCTGCTCGCCGAGATCGAGCAGATGTCCACGCGGGTGGGCGTGCTCGACCGCGGACGTCTGGTGCTCCAGGAGGACATCAGCGTCATCCGCGCGGACACCGGGCTGGTGCGGGTGCACACCCCTGACGTCGGTGCGGCGGTCGCCCTGCTCGACGGACGCGTCCAGCACCGCGGGTCCACGGAGGTCGTGGTCCGCTCCGACGACACGGCCGAGCTCAACGCACGGCTGGTCGCCGCGGGCGTGCGCGTGACTGGCCTGGAGCCGGTGCGCCGCACGCTCGAGCAAGTGGTGCTCGAGGTGACGTCGTGATCCGGGTCGAGCTGCTCAAGCTGCTGCGTCGGCCCCGGACGTGGGTGACCATCGCCGCGCTGAACGCATTGCCGACCCTGGTCGCCGTGCTGCTGGCGCTGACCGACCTCGGCCCTCGGCCCGGAACGGGTCCGCCCTTCCTCTCCGCAGTCCTCACCGACGGGACGCTGTTCCCGCTGGCGGCGCTCGGGATCGTGCTGCCGCTGTTCCTGCCCGTCGCCGTCGCCGTGGTTGGTGGCGACGCGATTGCGGGCGAGGTGCAGACCGACACCCTCCGCTACCTGCTGGTGCGACCTGTGTCGCGGCTGCGCGTCCTCGTGGCGAAGCTGATCAGCGTGATCGTGTTCGTCGTCATCGCGACACTCGCCGTCGCTGCGATCGCCTACGTCGAGGGCATGTTGCTCCTCGGCGACGCCCCGGCCACGGGGGTGGTCAGTGTCTCGGGCACCACCTTCACCGAGGCGGAGATGGTCCAGCGCACCGCCCTCGCCTTCGCGTACGTCGTGCTCGCCATGCTCGGGGTCGCTGCCATCGCGCTGCTCCTGAGCACGTTGACCGACTCGGCCGTGGCTGCTGCCCTCGGCACGATCGGGTTCCTGATCGCCTCGACGGTCCTGCTCGGTCTCGACGCGGCGGAGTCCCTGCGGCCCTACCTGCTCACGCGCTACTGGCTCGCGTTCGTCGACCTGTTCCGCGACCCGATCCGGTGGCGCGACCTGACGCACGGGGTGCTGGCGCAGCTCGCCTATCTGGTCGTCTTCGCCGGGGCGGCCTGGGCCAACTTCGCGAGCAAGGACGTCAACAAGTAACGGCAGTCGGCGCTGTCGGGTCGCCGGCTGCGAGGGCGCTGCGCAGTGTGGCCAGTACGACCGGGTCGCCCGGAAGCTCGCCGTGCGATGTCGTGGACCCTTCGCAGATGTCCTGCACGTCGATGTTGAGAGCGCCCTCGAGCTCGGCGGAGTCGGTCGGGGTCACGGTCCGGTCCCGGTCGGTGCGGACGGTGATCCATCGTGGTCCCGCGGGTGTCTCGTCACCCGCGTTCAGGCGGCGGAGCAGATCGCTGCCGGTGGTCAGCTGCTCGCAGGCGGCGGGACAGCCACCGGCCACGTCCTGGGCGAGAGCCGCGACCTCCGTCCCGTGGTGCGGCGAGCCAAGCGTCAGCACCCGTCGTACGACGGACGCGCCGCCCTCGTCCCGCACGAACAACCGGGCGATCACTCCCCCGGCGGAGTAGCCGACGACGTCGACGGAGTCGGCACCGGCCTTCTCCATGACGCTGGTGGCCAGCTCGGACAGGCGGCCGGCCTGCACCCGCAGGTCGCCCGTGCCGCCCTGCGTCGGTTCGAAGGCAACGACCGTGCGCCCCTCCCGGCGCAGCTGGGCGACGAGCGGGTCGAGGTCGCTGGCCGTGCCGCCGTACCCCGGAACCACGATCACCGGCCCCGGACGGGACTGGTCGGCGGTGTCCTCACCGCCGAGACTGCGGACAACGGCCACCACGAGCACGCCCGCGACGAGGACGAGCCCGATCCCCATCGCGGTGAGGATCAGGCGACGGCGCGCGGGGGCGAGCCGGCCGAGCAGGTCAGTGTCCTGCTGGCTGGTCGTCCGAGTCGGGGTGGGTGTCCACGGGAACCACGATCGGTCGCCAGCGGGCCCAGGCTATGAACAGCGCGGCCACGACGAGCATGCCGATCCCGGCGGCTACGTTGATGTTCAACCCGTCGGCCTTGTCGAGCTGGTTGTCGCTGGTGAAGAACCCCGTGACCAGGACGATCAGCCCGTAGAGACCGATCAGCGCCGCGATGATGATGCGCATGTCGAACAGGCCCGCCGTGTGGCGCTTGGATGAGTCGCCCGTGTCGTTGTCTGCCATGACGCGCTCCTACCAGAAGAGGATGTTGAGGATGATGACGAGCACGAGCCCGACACCAGCGAGCTTGGTCGGCTGCTGGTACCACGCGAGTTCGCCTTCGTCCTCGTCGTGGAAGTCCGACTTGGGCGTCATCGACCACACCAGGCCGCGAAGCTCGGACTCCGGCTTGGGTTGACTGCCCAGCGTCACGAGGACGCTGACCACGATGTCCACGATGAACGCCGCACCAGCTGCAGCGAACGCAGCGCCCTGGCTCTCGAGTGGGATGACGCCGGTCGACAGGTTACCGAGCGCATCCTTGCTGAGGATGCCCAGGATCACGGCCGCCGCAGTGCCGCTGACGAGGCCGGTCCAGCCGGCTGCCGGTGTCATCCTCTTCCAGAACATGCCGAGGATGAACGTCGCGAAGAGGGGTGCGTTGAAGAACCCGAACAGCGTCTGCAGGTAGGTCATGATGTTTTCGTAGTTCCGCGCGAACAACGCGGTTCCGATCGCGATCACCGTCGCCGCCACCGTTGCGATCCGGCCCACCCGCAGGTAGTAGTCGTCGCTGCGTTCCTTGACGACGTAGGTCTCCCACAGGTCGTAGGAGAACACCGTGTTGAACGCCGAGATGTTGGCCGCCATGCCCGCCATGAACGACGCCAGCAGGCCCGCGATCGCCACTCCCAGCATTCCGTTGGGCAGCAGGTCGCGGATCAGATAGAGCAGCGAGTTGTTGTAGTCGAAGTTGGGATCCCCCGATGCCTTGGCCTCGGCCACATCGGTGGCGAGCACCGCGGCGATCATGCCCGGGAAGATCACGATGAACGGCACGAACATCTTCGGGAACGCGCCGATGATCGGGGAGCGCTGGGCGGCCGAGATCGAGCTCGACGCCATGGCGCGCTGCACCTCGACGAAGTTGGTCGTCCAGTAGCCGAAGGACAGCACGAAGCCGAGGCCGAAGATGATGCCGACGACCGACCAGAAGGAGCTGTCGATACCGGTCAGGTTGGTGCCCGGCCAGGAGTTCAGCTGGAGCTCGACGTCGTTGCCGGTCTTGGTGATGGCGTCCTTGAGGCCGCCGTACCCACCCACCCGGTGCAGCCCCACGAGCGTCAGGGGCAGCAGGGCCGCGACGATGACGAAGAACTGGAGCACCTCGTTGTAGATCGCCGCCGAGAGGCCACCGAAGGTGATGTAGGACAGCACGATGGCCGCGGCCACGACGAGCGAGACATAGAGGTTCCAACCGAGCAGGATGTTGACGATCTTGGCCAGCAGGAACAGGTTGATGCCTGCGATCAGCAGCTGAGCCACCGCAAAGCTGAGTGCGTTGACGAGGTGGGCACCGGTGCCGAACCGCTTGCGCATGAACTCCGGGACCGAGCGGACCTTGGAGCCGTAGTAGAACGGCATCATCACCACGCCGAGGAACAGCATCGCCGGCACGGCGCCGATCCAGAAGTAGTGCACCGTCGGAATGCCGAACTGGGCGCCGTTGGCGGACATGCCCATGATCTCGACGGCGCCGAGGTTGGCGGAGATGAACGCCAGACCCGTCACCCACGCGGGCAGCGACCGGCCCGAGAGGAAGAAGTCGAGGCTGCTCGACACCGAGCGGCGCGCCATGATGCCGATGCCGATGACGAAGCCGAAGTAGAGGGCGACCAACAAGTAGTCGACCCAGTTTGCGTCGAGACGAAGATCGGCTGCCAGTACCATCGAGCCTCCCGGATCAGATCGGACCGAGAGGCACGTTACTACTCGCGGTGCCTCCTGAAGTCGACGTACCCAGCAGGAGGACATGCATGTCTTGGTTGGTGACCGGAGGAGCCGGCTACATCGGCGCCCACGTGGTCCGGGCGTTCGACTACGTCGGGCTCGACGTCGTCGTCGTCGACGACCTGTCGAGCGGTCATCGTGAGTTCGTGCACGACGACGTCCCCTTCGTCGAGGGCAGCATCGTCGACACCGAGCTGATCGAGCGCGCGATTCGGCAGTACGACGTCGAGGGCGTCGTACACCTCGCGGGGTTCAAGTACGCCGGCGTCTCGGTCGAGCGTCCGCTGCACACCTACACCCAGAACGTCACCGGCACTGTCGCCCTGCTCGAGGCCATGGAGCGCACCGGCGCGGACAAGATTGTGTTCTCCTCCAGCGCGGCCACGTTCGGGACCCCCGACGTCGAGCTGGTCACCGAGGACACGCCGACGCGCCCCGAGTCGCCGTACGGGGAGACCAAGCTGATCGGCGAGTGGTTGATCAAGGACCAGGGCCGGGCGCGGGGACTGCTGCACACCTCGCTGCGCTACTTCAACGTGGTCGGATCGGGTGCCGACGACCTCTACGACACCAGCCCGCACAACCTCTTCCCCATCGTCTTCGAGAAGCTGCTCGCCGGTGAGACCCCGCGGATCAACGGCGACGACTACGACACCCCCGACGGGACCTGTGTGCGCGACTACATCCACGTCAGCGACCTCGCCGCCGCCCACGTGGTCGCCGCGCAGCGGTTGTCGAAGCGCGACGAGCTCCAGCCCGTCTACAACCTCGGTAGCGGCACCGGCTGCTCGGTCGCCGAGATCATGACCGCGATCCGCAACGTCACCGAGATCGACTTCACTCCCGACGTGGGCCCGCGCCGCGCCGGCGACCCCGCCCGCATCGTTGCCAGCGGCGAGGCGGCGGCCCGCGACCTGGACTGGAAGATGCGCCACGACCTCGAAGACATGGTCCGCTCGGCCTGGCAGGCCCGCAGCCTCGCCGGCTGAACGCCCCTGCCATGATCGGCTGATGACCTCCATCACCGACCTGTTCTCGCTCGAAGGCAAGGTTGCGATCGTCACCGGCGCCTCGTCCGGCCTGGGAGTCGCCTTCGCCCAGGGGTTCGCCGAGGCCGGCGCCGACGTGGCTCTGGGCGCACGCCGCGTGGACCGGCTGGCCGACACCGCTGCCCTCGTCGAGGGCGCCGGCCGCCGAGCGATCAGCGTCGAGACCGACGTCGCCTCGCCGGACGCGTGCACCGCCTTGGTGGAGGCGGCCATGCAGGAGTTCGGCCGGGTCGACGTACTCATCAACAACGCCGGTGTCGGTACCGCCGTACCCGCCACCCGCGAGACGCCCGAGCAGTTCCGCCAGGTCATCGACATCAACCTCAACGGCTGCTACTGGATGGCGCAGGCCTGCGGCCGCGTGATGGAGCCCGGCTCGTCGATCATCAACATCTCCTCGGTCCTCGGCCTCACCACCGCCGGGCTCCCGCAGGCGGCGTACGCCTCGTCCAAGGCCGGCCTGATCGGCCTGACCCGCGACCTCGCCCAGCAGTGGACAGGCCGCAAGGGCATCCGCGTCAACGCCATCGCACCAGGCTTCTTCGAGTCGGAGATGACCGACAGCTACCCCGACGGCTACCTCGAGTCGCAAGGGCCCCGCATCCCCTCCGGCCGCAAGGGCGACCCCCGCGAGCTCGCCGCCACCGCCGTCTTCCTGGCCTCACCCGCCGCTGGCTACATCACCGGCCAGACCCTCCCCGTCGACGGCGGGATGACCATCACCTGAGTCTCGCGCCTCTTGTTCAGCGTCGGCGCTTGAACATCCACAGCGTGACCCAGCCCACCACCAGCGCGAGCCACACCAGGATCTCGATCACGCCCACGCCGAACCCGGCCGCGCCGTACCCCAGCACGACCAGCAGGAACAGCCCGTAGAACAGCGCCGCGACGCTCAAGCCGGGCGAGATGTTGATTTGGCTCGGATGTTTGGCCACGGCCCCACGATAGGACGAGTTGGCTCCCGACCACCGTGACCACCACTGGTTGAGCCTGTCGAGTCCACACTCCCTGAGCAGTGCGCGGACCGTGACCACCGGTGGTTGAGCTTGTCGAGTCCACACTCCGTGAGCAGGGCGCGGACCGCGACCACCGGTGGTTGAGCTTGTCGAAACCACACTCCGGAACCAGGACGCAGACCGCGACCACCGCTGGTTGAGCCTGTCGAAACCACCTGATCGGGCTGCAAGGCATGGCTGTGGCCCCGGCTGGGGCTGGCCGGGGTCTGGGGGTGTCAGGTTCTTCGCGGTGGGCGGCGGGTGGGCGTCGTGGTGGGCGGCGCGGGGAGGGGTGGACGTCGTATTGGTGTCCGGTGGGTGCGGTCCAGGTGTAGGTGCCCTCGTCGGTGCGCTTGTAGACCCAGGTGGTGAAGGTCTTGATGCGGTGATGGGTGCGGCACAGCGGGGCGAGGTTGTCGGGATGGGTTTGTCCGGGTGGTCCGCCGTCGTCGATGGGGACGTACTCGGTGATGTGGTCGATGTCGCAGGTCCGGGAGTCGCGGCGGCAGCCGGGGAACACGCAGAGCGCGTCGCGTTGGATGACGTGTTCGCGCATTCGCTCGGGTGGGTCGTGCTGGTCGACCGCACGGTCATCGGCGAGGTCGAGGACCGGGCGGATCAGCACCTTGCCACCGGCGGCGGTGTGTCGGGTGAGCCAGTCGTGCAGCAGCTGGGTGGTGGCGGCGCCGAGCTTCTCGATCGAGGCTGCACCCACACTTTCCTCGAGATCGGCGGTGGTGAGGTGGAGGAACAGGTTCATCGCCCCGGTGCCCGCACCGGTGGTGGGGGTGCCGCCTTCGGGGCGGGTCAGGAGGTCCAGGGCGTATTGGGGGTCGGCGAGGATCCCGACCGCGGTCGCGCGTCGGTGGTCGAGGTCCTCGGTGTCGCCGAGGGTGTGCAGCTCGGCGGCCAGCACGGTCACGGTCTCGTTGAACGCCAGGGCGTGGGGGGTCTCCAGGGTCATGACCACGTCGGTGGTGGTGGGGTTGCCGCGGTGCTTGAGCCAGACCCCGCGGCGGGTGAGTTCGTGTTCCTCGTCGGCGATGGCGCGGTCGGGGTCGTAGAAGACCCGGGCCTCCTCGACCAGGCGGGTGGCGTCGACCTGGCTGACCTTGCCGGGGGTGGCGGCGATGAGGCGGTCGGCGAACGCGACCGCGTCCACCCCGAGGTCGTGGGTCTCGCGGGAGATCGCCCGTGCCCGCCACACCGGCACCGCGCCTTCGAGGACCCGGTCCCACAGCCTTGGGAGGCGGTAGGTCAGCTCGAGGGCGTCGGCGACCAGCTGACGGCCCGCGTCCAGGCTGATGCCGAGGGCGGCGGCGAGCTCGGCGGGCGCGAACTCAGCCACCAGCGGGGCACCAACTCCTGCCAGTGGGGTGATGGTCTCGCTGAACAGGCTGGCCTCGCCCCAGTCGGCGGGCAACTCGTCGGCCGGGCAGGGGTGCAACAGAGCCCACTCGACAGCGAGCTGGAGCTCCTCGACGGCTGAGTGGTGGGCGGTGGCGCGGGCTGCGTGGACACGGTCGATCACCTCGGCGGGGGTGAGGGTCGCAGTGCTGTCCATGACCCAAATCTAGGCGTCGGGCACCGACAGTTTCGATAGGAGATTCGAGAATGTGGATAACTCTTCTGGACACCCAAAGACCGCAACCACAACGGTCGAGCTGAGCGACCGCTGGCCGGTCGAAGTGGTTGGGGAACAGCACCGCTACCAGAGGCCTACGGAAACCACGCTCATCGATAACTGAGACCAACCATCGAGCGCATCAGTGGTTTCGACAGGCTCAACCAGCGGTGGCCACGGTGGGCGCGCACCTCGCGCAACGTGGTTTCGACAGGCTCAACCAGCGGTGCTCACGGTGGGCGCGCACCTCACGCAGGCTCAACCAGCGGTGGTCACCGTGTTGCCCGACCCGTCAGGCGAGTGCCCAGACGAGCAGGCAGAGCAATGTCAGGGCTGGGAAGAGGCCCTGCACTACAGCTGCTCGCAGCTTCGACACGTCCGAGGTGGCCAGCACGAGGGCTGCTGCCAGCATCGAGCCGACGCCGAAGACCACCAGGGCCACGCCGGCGTCGCGGTTCGTGTCCATGAGGGCGATGCCGATCGCGGTACCGACCCCGAGGAACAGGTTGTAGAAGCCCTGGTTGTAGGCGAGCGGCTTGGTGATGGCCGCGGTCTCCTCCGTCGTACCGAACGCTCGACGCGTCGACGGGTGCTCCCAGCGGACCGACTCCAGCACGAAGATGTAGACGTGCAGGAGCGCGGCGAGGGTGGCGAAGACGCAGGCGGTCACGAGCACGGGCTCAGGCTACTCAGGGGCCGACCAGTTGTTTGCGAGACTGGAGGCATGAGCCAGCAGCAGAACTCCCGCATCCCCACCTCCGCGCTCACCCTCGAATACCCGCTGTCGCTCGGCGTCTACGAGAAGTACGAGCAGGCGCAGCGGGCCGTGGACTTCCTCTCCGACAACCAGTTTCCCGTGCAGAACTGCCTGATCGTCGGCACGGACCTCAAGCAGGTCGAACGCGTCACCGGACGCCTCACCAACGGCAAGGTCGCGGCGGGCGGACTGCTCTCCGGTCTCTGGATGGGCCTGTTCGTGGGCCTCATCGTCTCCCTGTTCGGCAGCGGTGGCACCTTCGCGATCATCGTCTCGACGATGCTGTTCGGCGCGCTGTTCGGCCTCGTCTGGGCGATGGCGGGCTACCTCGCCACGCGCGGGCAGCGTGACTTCACCTCGGTCACCCGGGTCGTCGCGACGCGCTACGAGGTCCTGGTCGAGCACAAGTACGCCGAGCAAGGTCGCCAGCTCCTCGCCACGATGGACGACCGCCCGGCCTGAGACCGGAGCGCGACACACCCGGGGGCCGCACTAGGGTCCCCACATGCGCCAACCCTCGATCACGATCATCGGTGCCGGCTTCGGCGGACTGGGCACCGCAGTCCGGCTGAAGCAGACCGGCTACACGAACATCACGATCCTGGAGAAGGCCGACGGGGTCGGCGGCGTGTGGCGCGAGAACACCTATCCCAACGCTGCGTGCGACGTGCCGTCGTCGCTCTACTCCTGGTCGTTCGCACCCAACCCCGGCTGGCCGCACCGCTACTCACGCCAGGACGAGATCCTCGCCTACATCGAGCGGACGGCCCGTGAGCAAGGCGTGTTCGACCTGGTGCGCACCGGCGTCGAGGTCACCTCGGCGGCGTACGACGAGACGGCGGCAACGTGGCACCTCGAGACGGCCACCGGCGAGAAGATCGACACCGACATCGTGATCACCGCCGTCGGCCAGCTCTCCCGGCCCGCGATCCCGCACATCCCGGGGGTGGACAGCTTCGCCGGCCCGGCCTTCCACTCCGCGGAGTGGGACCACTCGGTCGACCTGCGCGGCAAGCGCATCGCCGTGCTCGGCACCGGCGCGAGTGCGATCCAGTTCGTCCCTGGCATCCAGCCCGAGGCGGGGCACATCACGGTGTTCCAGCGTTCGGCCCCGTACGTCGTGCCGAAACCCGACCGCGAGTACACCCGGACGCACAACCGGGCCTTCCGTCGCTTCCCCGCCACCCAGGCATTCGGCCGCAACCTGACCTGGGTGATGTCGGAGCAGCTGAACCGCTCGTTCACCAGTCGCAATCCCGTGAAGAAGGTGATGGAGCTGTCGTGGCGAGTGCAGCTGCGCACCCAGGTCCGCGACCCCGAGCTGCGCAAGAAGCTACGGCCGGACTACCCCCTCGGTTGCAAGCGGCTGCTGTTCTCGACCGAGTGGTACCCCGCGTTGGTCCAGCCCAACGTCGACGTCGTCACCGAGCCGGTCATGGAGGTGCTGCCCGAGGGCGTGCGCAGTGGAGACGGGACCGTGCACGAGGTCGACGTGATCATCTACGGCACTGGCTTCGCCGCGACCGAGTTCCTGGCACCGATCCAGTTCACCGGCGCCGACGGCGCGGATCTCCACGCGCGGTGGAAGGAGGGCGCCCGCGCCTACCTCGGTCTGTGCGTCCCCGACTTCCCCAACCTGTTCGTGGTCTACGGCCCCAACACCAACCTCGGCGGCTCCTCGATCATCAACATGCTCGAGTCGGCGGCAGGTGCGATCACCAGCCTGCTTCGGCACACGGAGCAGACGGGTGCCCGTTCGGTCGCCGTACGCCCCGAGGCCGAGCAGCGCTACGACGCCGAGATCCAGGACCGCCTGGCCGGGAGCGTGTGGGCCAACTGTGCGAACTGGTACCACGAGGACGGCGGCCGGATCACTACCAACTGGCCCGGCGCGGTCGCGGAGTACAAGCGCCGCTGCGCCGACCTCGACCTCGCCGATTTCGTGACCGCCTGATCCGTACGACGAACGGCACCGGGCCGCGGACGACCCGGTGCCGGAATCGCGAGGGTCACATGACCCCCGCCAGAATCACTCCGCCGACCGTCATGACCATGTTGAGCAGGGCGATGAACGCACCGACAAGGGCGGCGTTCCGCGCGGCGCCGCCCTGGGGCCGGGAGCCGCGGGTGAGACCGCCCAGCCAGGCCGCACCGGCACCGAAGATGCCCGGGGCGCCCGACCAGAACACGGGCAGGCTGATGATCGACAAGGCCGCGAGGGCAAAAGCGCCGATCCGGGCGCGGTCGGCGCTGGTGTTGAACCAGAGACCGAGGCCGACGGCGATCACGAGGGCAGCGGTGCCGAACGCACCGACCGAGATGATCGAGTCGATCGGTCCCTCGGCCCGGTGGGGATCCTTGTCTGTGAACACGATCTCTCCGACGAAGACCGCCAACAGCGCGAGCACGCAGACGGCGTACACGGCACCGATGAAGACTGGCGCGGACGGCAGCGAGACCGACCTCGTAGTGCGGTTGTCCGCACTGGTGTTGGTTGACATGACTGACTCCGATGTCTCGTGGCACCGGCGGGTCCGGGCCGTGGAACCACCGTCGTCTCGACGATGTCCCGGGCACCAGATCCGCCACGCCCCCGCCCGTCCCGGGGAACTCCCGCAGTGTCCCGCAGTTGTCCCGCCCGTGTCCTGCCCTCGGCGAGTGACCTATCGCCGGCCCCCTCCGTGCCGCATGCTGTCGATGTGGCCACGTCGTGGGCGGAGAGCACCGCCCGACCAGCAAGCGTCACCCTCGAGGTGTTCGCCGCGGCTGCCTGCTTCGCCCTGAGCGCCGGCGTGGTGGCCGGCACCGGCAACCTGCACCAGGACCCTCCGACGGTGATGCTCCTGCTCGGGTGGCCGGCCTTCGCACTTGCGGGTGGAGTGGTCCTCGACCGACGCCCGGGATCGGGCTTCGGTCGACTGATGGTGGCACTCGCCCTCGTCCCGCTGGTCGACATCGTCTGGGCCGCAGTCGCTGCGTCTGGGATGCCGACGGCAGCGGACGTCAACGACGCCGCAGCGGGACTGAGCGGCGTTCAGGTCGTGGCCGTCGCGATCGGCATCCCGTGGGCGATGCGCGGCACGCTGCCCTCGACGTTCGCTCGCCTCGGCACCGTGCTTGCGGTCGTCGGCGCGGTCGCCGTCCTCTTCGACCAGGGAGGAGTCGGTTGGAGCGTCGTGGTCGCAGGGATCGCCGGGGTCTACCTGACCATCGGCAGGGCGGTCCAGAGCGAGTCGCGGGAGGCGCGGCGGCGCACCGCCTGGGCGATCCTCGTCCTGGTTGTGTGTGGGACGGTCACCGGCCTGGGCTGGGCATTGACACCGGACGTCGCGGACTTCGTCACGTGCGGTGCGTTGTGGGTGGCGGCTCTGGCGACGGCGCGGCTGTTCTTCGCATCCGAGTTCCGCCCCCTCGACGAGCACGCGCTCGACCTCGCGATGGCGCTCGCAGCCGCCGCGGCCGCTGCGCTGGTCGGTGGCCTGGTCATGCTCGGTTCCAGCTGGACCCGGCTCCCCTCCCCCAGGACCTCGGCCTCCTTCAGCGCGTTGGTGACCCTCGCCATGGCTGGTCCCGCCGCGCTCTGGGTACGACGCTCGATCCTGTCGCGCCGCTACGGCAAGGGCACCATCTCGCCATCCGACGTCGCGAAGATCACGGCCGACCTGCACGCCCAGACCGAGCCACGCGATCTGCTCGGCAAGGCCGCGCGAATGGTCGCGACCGCGAGCGGTAGCCGCGAGGCGCGCATCGTGCTGGGAGACGAGGAGCCCGTGCTGCCCGAGAACTGGGTGCTGCACCCTCTGCTGGTCGGCGGTGACCAGGTGGGTGCGCTTCTCATCGAGTACGGCAACAACGAGGGGCCTGAGCTGCGGCAGCAGCGTGTGGTCGCCCAGCTGCTCCCGACTGTCGCCCTCGTCGCGCGGGCGGTCGGTCTGGCGGTCGAGGCCGAGCATGCCCGCCGGAACGTCGCTCGCGAGCGGGACGCCGAGCGCACCCGGATCCTGGGCGACCTGCACGACGGCCTGGGGCCGGTGCTGGCCGGAATGAGCATGCGGGTCCAGGCGACCCTGCGGACCACGCGCGATCCCGAGCAGGCCGATCTGCTCACCGACCTGTCCGCCGATCTTGCTCGCAGCCGCACCGACCTGCGCCGACTCGTCGCGGGGATCACCCCCTCGGTGCTCGACGACGGGGACCTCGGCTCCGCACTCGACC
The DNA here is from genome assembly GCA_963742785.1 of uncultured Actinomycetota bacterium. Classification (GTDB taxonomy): domain Bacteria; phylum Actinomycetota; class Actinomycetes; order Propionibacteriales; family Nocardioidaceae; genus Marmoricola. The sequence continues at coordinate 1,410,502 of CAVUNI010000004.1, read as the reverse complement.
GGTTGGTGCACTCGTTCCGGAGCACGACCGGCGGCCCCGCGTTCGACCTCGACGTGCGGCTTTCCGTCGTACTCCCGAGTGAGGTGCAGGTGGCTGTCTACCGCAGCGTCGCCGAGGGTGTGACCAACGCGCTGCGTCACGCGAAGGCGTCGCGCATCGGCGTCTCGGTGCGCACCACTCCTGACGAGGTGCTCGTCGACGTGGTCGACGACGGCGCCGGCGGGCCGGTGGTCCCGGGTGTCGGCCTGTCGTCCCTGGCCAAGCGCGCGGAGTCGCTGGGAGGTTGTCTCGAGGTGTTCGCTGACGACGCACGCGGGACCCGGTTGCAGCTGCGGCTGCCGACGCGGCCGGGGGTCTCGACATGATCGCTGTCCTGGTCGTCGACGACCATCCCGTCGTACTGGCCGGATTGGCGGCACTCATCCAGTCGGATCCTCAGCTGGCCCTTGCCGGGACCGCACGCTCGTTCACCGAGGCGCGCGAGCTGGTCCCCGACATGGAGCCCGCGGTCGCGGTCCTCGACCTCCAGCTTCCGGACGGCGACGGGATCACCCTCGGTGTCGACCTGAAGAAACGCTGGCCCGAGCTGCGGGTGCTCATCCTCACCATGAACGCCGACGAGGCCACCGTGATCCGGAGCCTGGCGAGCGGACTGGACGGTTACCTGCTCAAGGACGCCGACCCGGAGGACGTGCTCGCGGCCCTGCACTCGGCGGCAAGTGGTGCCCTCGTGGTCGGCCGAGGCGCGAGTGCGGCCGTCGTTGCCGCTGCGGCCTCCGCTCCACGCAGCGACGCACTCGCCATGCTCGACGCGCGGGACCTGGAGATCCTCGAGCTGATGGTGCAAGGGCTGCCCACGTCGCAGGTGGCGGCCCGTCTCTACCTCGCGCCGAAGACGATCCGGAACCGGGTGTCGGACATGCTCGGCAAGCTCGCAGTCGGGTCGCGGGAGGAGGCCGTCGAAATCGGCCGCGCGGGAGGACTCGGCCGGGGCGGTCCGGCTACGCCGGGTCGGTGAGCACGTAGGGAAGCTTGACCAGCTCGAGCACGTGTTGGGCCGTCGTACCGGCTGGCGCGTAGAGGACCAGTTGCTGACCCCGGTCCGCGGCACCCTGTCGGGCCACGTGCAGGGCCTGGACGGCCGCGCTGGTCAGTCGGCTGACCCGGGCGAGGTCGAGCACCACCGGCTCCGTACCGACTGCCTCAGCCAAGGCGCCACGCACCTCGTCGACGTGCACGGGGTCGAGTGGGCCGGCCAGACGGAGCCTGGCGCCGTTCGCGGTGAGACTGAACCGCTCCTCTGTTGCCGCGTGGTCCCAACGCCGTCCCGCGGCGGTCGTCACCCCGGTGAGCATGCGTGCCGGGCGACTGAGCCGGTGCTCGATGGTGGCGACCGTGCCGCTGTCGTCGCCCGAGAGCTGCAGCCGGTCGACCATCCCCTGGACGATCAGCAGCCCGCGCCCGCCGTCGGTACCGGCGCGCGGCTCGAGCCAGTGTCCCGAGTCGGTGAAACGAATCCTGAGGTCGCCATTGGCGAGGAGCTCGGCATCGACGGCAAGACCTCGCTCGTTCGCGGAGCCACTGCCTGACGGATAGGCATGGTCGACAACGTTGCTGACCAGCTCGTCGACGGCGTGCTGCACGACGATGTGGTCGAGGTCCCGGACCCGCAGGGACTCCAGCCACTCCGCGAGTGCGTCGAGCACCACGGAGACGGCGCTGTCGTCGGCAGGAAGATCGAGGTGGAGGGGTTGGGGTGGTTCGGTCACCTCCGCGACCAGGACCGCAATGTCGTCGGCGTACCCCGTCCTGGCGGTCGTGAGCTCGAGGGCACGCTCGCACACCATGTCGGCCGGACCGGCCGTGACGTGGGCGTCGCGGTCCGCCGCCGCGTCGACGGCGACCTGGCCGAGCTCGACGGTGCTGCTGGCCAGGCCCCGACCAGGCCGCGCGATGATGCCGTCGCTGTAGAGCACAACCAGGTCTCCGCAGTCGACGTGGTCCTCGGCCACGGCCATCTCACCGCTGGTGGCCAGAGGTGCACCCCCGCTGTGTCGCAGGAAGCGGGACCGAGCTGCCTCGGGCCGAACCACCAGAGGTGGCGGGTGCCCTGCCGTGCAGTACTCGAGTCGGCCCGTCGCCGTGTTGAGAACGGCCACGCAGACAGTGGCCGCCTTGGCATCGGGGACATGCTGCGCGAAGGAGTCCAGCGCGATCATGGCCTGTCGGAGATCGTCGCCACTGGTCAGTCGTTCCTGGATGACGGTCCGGAGCTGTCCCATGGCGGCCGCGGCGGCAACGCCGTGACCGACCACGTCGCCGACGATCAGGGCAACGCGTCCGTCGTCCAGCCCGACCGCGTCGTACCAGTCACCTCCGGCGGCCTCGTTGCCCTGGGCGAGCAGGTAGCGGCCGGCGATCTCGACTCCCGGCAGGACCGGCAGCCACTGGGGCAGCAAGGCGTCCTGGAGCGTGATCACGTCTTGCATCGCAGTGGCATCGTGGCGCGTACGCCGAGCTTCGACCGCCGCGGTCTGCCGGGCGTGAGTCGTCTCGGTGACGTCGACCCCGTGCGCCAAGACGCCGCGCACCGAACCGTCATCGGCAAACCAGGGACTGACGGTGACATCCCAGAACGCCTCGAGCGGCTCCTGGTCCTCCGCCCGCACCTCCACCCGGCATGCCGGCTTGGTGATGGACCTGCCGCTGGCGTAGACCGTGCTCATCACGTCGTCGTCGAGGAACTCGATGCTGAGCTGGTCCACGACCTCGGGAACAAGCTCGCGCACCGGCCTGCCGAACTCACAATGCTGGCCGAGGGCCTGGCGCGCTGCCTCGTTGGCACTGGCGAGGACCATCTCGTCGCCCTCGCAGGCAAGCATGATCGCGGGCGCGGTCTCGTAGGCTCCGAGAGCGCCAGCGATGTCTCCTGAGTCCTGATGGCCTGAACTCATCTACGTCCTCCCGCGAGCTGGCGTGCACGTGGACGTTGCCCCCGTACCCTCATCGCAGGTTGCCACACACCGGCGAACCAGGCATGGACGACGACTGTTCTGTCCGCTTGGTGAGGTGTACGGTCGGTTTGTCGGGCTGCGTAGTCGCCCGGCAGCGGTTGATCGGGTGATCGCGTTGAGCAGAGGCGTTGTCACTCGGGTTGATGCCCGCTGGAAACCACGGCGGGTGGTCCCTCGCCCGCGGTGCTGCGCGGGGTTGATCCGACAGCGGTGAGCCATGAGCCTCTCCACGCAACTCTCCACTCTGCCCAGTTCCTCCACGCACGCTGTGCCCGAGCGCGATCGCGCCAGCCGTGCCGAGCGCACTCGCCAGATCGTCTGCCAGCTGGCGAATTGCCACGACGAGGACGAGCGACTCGACCTGACCAACGAGCTGGCCGCGGTGAACATGCCGGTCGCCGACTCGGTCGTGACTCGCTACCGCGCACGCGGCATCGCGACCGAGGACCTGAAACAGGTCGCCTACCTCGCCCTGACGAAAGCGGCCCGCAGGTTCGACCCGTGTGCCGGGCACGACTTCCTGTCGTTCTGCGTGCCGACCATTCGCGGGGAGATACGTCGATACTTCCGCGACAAGGGCTGGATGGTCCGTCCGCCGCGTCGCATCCAGGAGCTGCAGCAACGGCTCACCGGGGCCCAGGCAGATCTCACGACCGGCCTCGGGCGACCCCCGAACGTCGACGAGCTCGCCCGTCACCTCGACGAGGATCCGGCTGATGTGCGCGAGGCACTGGACGGCCAGGGCTGCTTCAGCCCGACCTCCCTCGACCGTCCGGTCGGCGAAGAACAGGGGGCTTCCCTCGGCGAGCTGATCGGGATCGAGGACGCCGACCGCTCAGCCGCGGAGGCACGCGTCGCGCTGGCGCCCCTCGTACGTCGACTGAGCGCTCGCGACCGCCACATCCTTGAGCTCCGGTTCTTCGAGGGACTGACCCAGCGGGAGATCGCCGACGACATCGGCGTGACCCAGATGCAGGTGTCCCGTCTTCTGTCCCGCATCTTCCGTGACCTGCGCAAGGAGCTCGGGCCCGTGGGCGATCGCGGGGTCGTCGACGACTAGGATGACCGAAGGGCCCACGCGACCAGAGCGCATGCATCCTCGTGCCGTGGGAGAGGGATCTTCGGAAGGGGCAGCATGGCGACGACGCCGCGGTCTGCCTCGTTCTTCGCGCAGGTGAGCGCGGACCTCATGCAGATCGGCGAGGAGCGACCCACGCTGCAGAGCGTCGTCGAGCACGCCGTCGAGGTCGTCCCGGCCTGCGACTGGGCCAGTGTCACGCTGCGCCGCCGTCGTAACCGCACAGAGACCGTGGCGGCCTCCTCCGCTGTCGCCCGCGAGGCCGACCAGCTGCAGTACGAGCTCGAAGAAGGCCCGTGTCTCGAGGCGGCGAAGACCGGCGAACCGCGGTTGTCGAACCGGCTCGACGACTCCGAGGACTGGCCGCGCTGGGGACCGCGAGCCGCGAAGATCGGGGTCAACGCCATCCTCGGCATCGAGCTCTCCACCAGCGACGAAGTCCTCGGCGCACTCAACCTGTACGCCGGCACAGCAGGCGCCTTCACCCGGGACGACATCGATGTCGCCGAGGTCTATGCGACGCACGCCACCAACGCGCTCACGGCAGCGCGGATGTCGAGCGGGCTGCGCACGGCCTTGCACTCACGACACATGATCGGCGTTGCCCAGGGCATCCTGATGCACCAGTACGGCCTCACCATGGACCAGTCGTTCGAACTGCTGCGCCGCTACTCCAGCCACAGCAACACGAAGCTGAGCGACGTGGCCGAGCACGTCGTCGAGAACGGCAGCCTCCCGGACCAGAACGCGGCGAGCTGATCGGCTAAGACGTGCTCGCGAGCAGCTTGCCGGCGACCCGCAGATCCTCGACGAGGCTGGCGAGGTCATCCTCGCGCGTGCGTGAACGCAGCACGGCAGACGGGTGCACGGTCGCGAGCGCCCACTCCGGTGCATGGTGATCGGGACCGTCTCCAGCGGCCTCCGGCCACTCCAGGCGCTGCCCGCGGGACTCCCCGACCCGGAAACCGGACCCGTAGATCGCCTGACCGGCGGTGGCGCCGAGCAGCACGACACCGCGCGGCCGCACCATGTCGAGCTCGGCGACCAGCCACGGACCGCAGGCCGCCACGTGGGTGCGGGTCGGGCCCTTGTGCAGGCGCTTTCCGGTCCGGGATCTTTCCCAGCGGAAGTGCTTGACGACGTTGGTGCGGAATACCGTGCCGGGATCGATCCCGGCCTCGTCGAGCGCCCGGTCCAGCAGCTTCCCGGCCGGACCCACGAAGGGCTCCCCCGCCTCGTCCTCCTTGTCCCCCGGCTGCTCGCCGACCACCATGAGCGGTGCGTCCCGTGGCCCGCGCCCGCCGACTCCATGGGTCGCATTCTGATAGAGCTCGCAGCCCCGGCACTCCTCGATCCGCTCACGCAGCAGCCCGGGGGTCAGGCGGTCCGGCACCCACCATCTCGCCCCTGGTGTCTCGTGCGGAGCCACGTGTGCCTCCTCACTCGCCGCCGTGGTTCTCTCAGCCTTTTACCCGGGGTGGGCGAAGTAATGTGCATCTGGCCGCGACCGGGGTACAGGGAGCGCACCCACTCACCGGAGGTACCCCGAAATGCAGCTGCCCCTCGAGCGAGGGCCGATCAGCCGGCACGTCATCGAGACGCTGATCGGCGCGGCAGGCGAGACCCTGCCGCTCCCCGTCGTTCCCACACAGGTTCTTGGCGACCCTGACGCCCAGTTGGCGCTCTGGATCCTCTACGAGCTGCACTACCGGGGCTTCGACGGCGTCCCTGACGACCGGGAGTGGGACGTCAGACTGCTCGGACTGCGTCGCACGCTGGAGGGTCGGTTCGAGGACGAGCTACGCGACGGCGTCCGTTCCATCCTCGAGGGCCTGCCCACGGACTGCGACGTGAGCGAGCAGCTCTTCGAGCTCATCGCGGCGGACGACGGTCCCTCCGCTGCGTCGTTCCTCCATCGAGATGCCTCGCGCGAGCAGGTGCTGGACTTCCTGCGCGAGCGCAGCGTGCAACAGCTCAAGGAGTCCGACCCGCAGTCGTTCGTGCTTCCCCGTCTCGACGGGCGAGCCAAGGTCGCCCTCGCCGAGCTCCAGTACGACGAGTACGGCGGCGGCGATCCCGAACGCTTGCACGCCACTCTCTATGCCGATGCCCTGGAGGCGGCCGGCCTCGACCGCGGCTACGGCGCCTACATCAACGAGATCTCCGCACTGTCGCTCGCAACGGCCAATGTCATGTCGCTGCTCGGACTGAACCGACGGTTGCGGGGTGCGGCCATGGGCTATCTCGCCGCGTTCGAGGCGACCAGCTCGGTACCCTCGCGCAAGATCGCGGCCGGCGTCGAAAGGGTCGGACTGCCCGACGTCGTGGCGGCGTACTTCCACGAGCACGTCGAGGCCGACGCCGTCCACGAGCAGGTCGCGATCCGCGACATCTGCGGCTCGATGGTCGCGGACGACCCATCCCTGCGCGACGACGTGCTGTTCGGAGCCGCGTGCTGCCTCCATCTGGCCGCGTTGTGCAACAGCGAGCTCCTCCAGCGCTGGGCACCGGACCTGGAGGCGGCCTCGTGAGCCGGGAGATCAACGTGCGCGTGTGCCCCGGCGGACCGTTGCTCGTCCGGGGCGCCGACACCGTGGTCGACGAGAACGGCGACGAGCACCACGTGAACCGACCTGTCGTGGCGGTCTGCGCCTGCGGAAAGTCTGCCCGCAAGCCCTGGTGCGACAGCACCCACAAGGCGATCCCGCGGTCGGTGACGTGACCGAGTCGACGGAGACCGCTCCATCCACTGGGCGGGTGGACTTCGGCGGGCTCGAGATCGCCTTCGACGACCGCGTCCTCCGTCCGCGTACGTGGACGACCGCGCAGTCGTGGTGGGCTGCCGGCCTCATCCCTGGCCTGCCAGCGGGCGAGGTGCTCGAGCTGTGCTCCGGAGCTGGGCAGATCGGGTTGCTCGCCGTCGTGGGAACGACCCGTCGCCTGGTCTGTGTCGACGTCAACCCAGCGGCGGCGTTCTTCACACAGCGCAACGCGGAGGCGGCCGGGATGAACGAGCAGGTCAGCGTGCGGGAGGGACTGATCGCGGAGTCACTGGAGCCCGGCGAACAGTTTCCGCTGATCATCGCTGACCCTCCCTGGGTGCCGCGTGCCGAGACCCAACGGTTCCCCGAGGATCCGCTGCTGGCCATCGATGGCGGTGAGGACGGGTTGCACATCGTCCGCGACTGCCTCGACGCGATCGTCTCGCACCTCGCTCCCGGTGGCGTGGCAATCATCCAGCTGGGCACGCACGTGCAGGCGGCGGCCGCGGCGACCTTCCTCGAGGGCAGCGGACTGGTGGCGGGCGAAGTCCGGGAGTACGGCGACCGCGGCGTACTGCTGCGCATCGACCACCCCGCCTGACCGAGCCTCAGCGGTCGCGAAGCACCTCTTCGAGGACCGCCAGGCACGCCGAGACTGTCTGGTCGAGCACCTCGTCGGGACCACCGTCGAGGGACAGCTCGCGAACGGTCACGTCGTCGGACGTGGCCACGGCGACGAACACCGTCCCGGGAGGCTTGCCCTCGCTCGGGTCGGGACCGCCCACGCCGGTAGCCGACACCGCGACGTCGCCACCGAGCAGCCTCAGCGTTCCGCGGGCCATCTGCTCGGCGCACCGCGCCGTGACGACCGGACCCTCGTCGACGCCCAACACGTCGAATTTCACCGGCTCCTGGTAGGCAACGATGCCGCCGCGGAACCAGTCTGACGCGTTGGGTCCGGCACCCAGGGTCTTGGCCACGGTGCCGCACGTCAGCGACTCCGAGGTCACGAGTGTCAGGCCGGCTTCCGCGGCAAGGTCGGCGATCTGCTCTGCACGCTCGGCGTCGTCAGTCATCTGTCACGCTCCGGTTCTCCGATGGTTCCTGCATGGGTCATGGGGCTGAGGTTGGTTCGTACCCGCACCTCACGACTTTCCCAGTCGATGTCGTCGATTTCTTCGACGCCGACCATCCCGCTGTGTCGGTGCAGCCGCCGCACGGCGCGGTTGACGAGCCATGGCCCCTGGTCCCCCTGACGGTCGTAGCCGAGGTAGGAGCCGGGACGTCCGCGACCCACGAGCAGGCTGGTCAGGACAAGGCCGGAGTCGGTGGTCCCATGAGTTGGTTCCAGCCGCACGTCCAGGACGTCGCCGAGGTGCTCCTCATCGGGGCCGATGACGCAGGCCCCGAGGAGGTTGCCCACGAGTCGGCGCACGGACGCCTGGGGTTCGTCCTGACGCCGCAGGGCATTCGATCGCGCGTGCTTCAGGCGGATCTCCTGCGTCAGCCGCTCGACATCGTCGAGGTCGATCCGGTACGGCCGGTGCCGGTCCTCCTGGGCTCCGCCGAGCCGCCGCCACCGCTCGTAGATCCAGTGGCCAAGTCGAGGCACGAACACCGGAGCGCCCACCAGCAGGGCGGTCACGACGAAGCGGCCGTCGGGCGTCTCGGTCAGCTCGAGGTCGTCGCACTTGCAGACCATCAGTCCATCGTCGTCGACGACCTGCCGGTCCATCAGGTGCAGCAGACCGTCCAGAGGCCCCTCGAGTCGGTTCATCTCATGCCCCCATCCCGGTCAGCGCCAACAAGGGAATGGCAGCGAGCGCCGCCACCACGATGATGATCAGGAAGATCGTGCCCAGTGCGTTGGCCAGGCGGCCGTTCACGTGCTCGCCCATGTAGTCGGGGTCGTTCGCGACCACCAGGATCGGGAAGTACGTCAGCGGCAGCGCGATCGCGGAGAAGACCACGGAAACCTCCGTGACCAAGATCGGGTCCACCGTCGTCAGGAGCACGCCGACCGCCAGGAGCGTGCTCAGGACGAGGACGAGGTGGAAGCGCGCAGCGACGTCGGAGCGCACGTACTTGCCCCACTGCCAGCCGAAGTACTGGGAGATGCTGTAGCCGACCGCCAGTCCGGTCTCGCAGGCTGCGCCGAAGGTCGCGGCGACGAAGCCCACGATGGCAACGGCGAGCCCGACCTTGCCCAGCGCCACCGCCACCGGCAGGCCGACCTGGCCCAGCGAGTCGACGGTGATGCCGAGGGGTCCCAGGGCAACGCCGGCGCTACCGGCGATCGCCAGCGAGAGCAGACCTCCCAGGGGGAAGCCGATGAACACGTTCGCACGCATCGTGCCGATGTCCCTGGTCGTCCACTTCTCCTCGACGCCGCCCGAGGAGAAGAAGAACACCTCGTACGGCGTCATCGCCGCTCCGAACAAGGCGACTGCGTAGTAGGACCAGGTCAGCCAGGTCTCGTCGCCGGGCTTGGCCACCGCGATCCACTGATGGGCGAGCTGGGACCAGTCCGGACCGAGCTGCCAGAGCGCGACGATGTAGACCACGAGCGCAAGGCCGAGCAGCCCGAGGACGTTCTCCATCACCGAGAAGCGCGCACGCCAGAGCACGGCCCACACCAGGAACGCGATGAACGGGACGAGCAGCACCTCGTTGACCGACGTGACCAGCTCCAGGGCGAGAGCGACGCCGCCGATCTCGGCGACGTACGTCAGCAGTGTCACGGCCATCGAGCCGATCAGGTTCACGAGTCCCATCCGTGGCCCGAGCCGTTCACGGACCAGGTCGAAAACCGCACGGCCACTGACCGCGGCCACCCGCCCCGACATCTCGGCGAAGACGCAGATGCCGAGGACGCCGACGATCACGACCCAGGCCAGCGAGAGACCGAAGCGGGCGCCCACCTGTGCGTTGGTCACGAGGTCGCCGATGTCGACGAACCCGCCGATGGCGGTCAGGATGCCGAGAGCGACGGCGAAGATCTTCTTCACTGCATCGCCTTCAACCGGGCCTCCAGCCGATGCAGCTCCCTCAGTACCTTGCTCAGGTCCTCGACAGCCTGGCTGCTCTTCTCGTCGTCCCCGTCAGCCACCGCGATGCGGGCTTGCGAGATCACGTCGGTCGCGTCGCTGAGCGTGCCGGTCAGCTCGTCATAGCCCGGTTTCGCAGCTGGTGGCGGCTGCAGGGTGGACACCGTGTCGGCGGCCTTTCCCGCCGCCTCCTCCGAGTAGGTGAGTACGACGACCGGGTAGCGGCCCACGAACCTGTCGCGCAGTGCCTGCTGGACGGTCAGGCGACTTGTGGCCACCTCGCTGACCATGTCGGTGACTGCCTGTTCCGCGGAGCTCTGCCACCCGCTCTGGCTCGGCGTCGAGGGCCGGCAACCGGAGACGACCACCACCAGGGCGAGCACCACCACAACGGGCCACCGCTTCGCCACGTCAGGTCCATACCCGAAAGGTCCCCCCGCATGCTCAGGCCGTCAGGCCGGTCGCTTCGCCCTCAGCAGCTGGTTGGCGGCACCCAGTCGCGCGACCTCAGCCTCCAGCGCGAGTACTCGCGCGATGCCGGCCAGGTTGAGCCCTTCCGCGAGCAGGTCGCGTATGTGGGCGAGCCGGTCGAGGTCGTCCTGGCTGTAGAGGCGGGTCCCGCCCGGCGTACGGTCCGGGTCGACCAAACCGTGACGCTCGTACACGCGAAGGTTCTGTACCTGCATCGAGAGCATGTTCGCTGCCACCGAAATGGCGAACACGCCCACGTCATGCGCGGCCACGGGTTGCCTCCTCGATTGGGGTCTTGAACTCGATTGTCTCATGAGTTATAAGAAACCTGTAACAGCCAATATAGCCGCGGTGAGCCGCCGACGAAGGATCTGGCAGTCACCGCCGACGAAGGATCAGGAGAAGCCATGTTGCTGCGAAACACCGACCCGTTCCGTGACTTCGACCGCCTGACCCAGCAGTTCCTGGGCACCACGAACCGCCCCGTCGTGATGCCGATGGATGCCTGGCGCGAGGGTGATCGCTTCGTCATCGAGTTCGACCTGCCCGGCGTGAGCCCGCAGACCATCGACCTCGACGTCGAGCGCAATGTCCTGACCGTCAGCGCCGAGCGCCTCGGGCGCAACGGCGACTGGGAGATGCTCGCCTCCGAGCGACCTCGTGGCCGGTTCAGCCGCCAGCTGGTGCTCGGGGACAACCTGGACCTCGACCAGATCGAGGCCGGCTACGACGGCGGCGTACTGCGCCTGACCGTCCCTGTGGCGGAGAAGGCCAAGCCGCGCAAGATCCAGGTCACCGGCACCGACGAGAGCGAAAGGACAGCGATCGAAGCGTGAGACAACGCCGGCGAGCCACGTCCATGGGGACGTGGCTCGCCGTGCGCTTGAGCACTCGTCGTGGTTCACTGGAAACGCAGACCTGTCCCGGACCCCGGCAAGCGCGCACCACACGGGCGCTGACCCTCACTCGTGCGGTCCACACCGGGGCCAGATCGGGGCACGTGAATGTCATCCCCACCCAGCGAAGCGACCCCCCTGACGGGTGTTTCGCGTCGGGATGCGCGCTACGCCTACTCCGATCTCGCGGTGATGGTTCGCGAGAGCGGACTTCTGGGTCGCCGCTACGCCTTCTACTGGGCTGAGATCGCAGTCGCGATCACGTCGTTCTGCCTCCTGTGGTGGGCCGTCGTGGCGGTGGGTGACTCGTGGTTCCAGCTGCTCCTGGCCGCCGCGCTCGGAGTCGTCATCACCCAGTTCGGCTTCCTCGGTCACGACGGTGCCCACCAGCAGATGTTCCGGTCCCCCGCCTGGAACGAGTGGACCTCGCGCCTGCTCGCGGGCATCTTCGCCGGGCTGGCCTTCGGTTGGTGGAGGAGCAAGCACAACCGGCACCACACCTCACCCAACCAGGAGGGGCGGGATCCGGACATCGATCCCGGATCCATCTCGTTCACGCGCTCGGCCGTCGAGGCCCGCGACACCAGGTTCGGGCGCTGGTTCCTGAAGCGACAGGGCTGGTTGTTCTTCCCCCTCCTGTCGCTCGAGGGTCTCAACCTGCATGCCGAGAGCATGCGCGCCCTGTTGGCACCCGGCCCCTTCCCGCATCGCAGGCTGGAATTCCTGCTGGTGACCGGGCGCCTCACGACCTACGTCGCGGCCTTGGTGGTTCTCCTGCCACCCACCAAGGCCGCGGCGTTCTTCGCCGTACAGATGGGTGTCTTCGGCCTCTGCCTCGGTGGCTCGTTCGCGCCGAGCCACAAGGGGATGCCGATCGTCTCTCCGACCGCGAAGATCGACTTCTTCCATCGCCAGGTACTGATGTCGCGCAACGTCCGGGGCGGGTTGCTGGTCGACTTCGCGATGGGCGGACTCAACTACCAGATCGAGCACCACCTGTTCCCGAGCATGCCGCGGCCCAACCTGAAGAAGGTGCAGCCGCTGGTGCGCGACTACTGCGCACTCCAGGGTGTTCCCTATACCGAGGTCGGGTTGTTCGAGTCCTACGGGATCGTTATCGACTACCTGAACAACGTCGGGATAAGGGCCAGAGGGCCTTTCGAGTGTCCGATCACGGCTCAGTACCGAACCTGACTCAGCTCAGCGCACGTACCTGCTCGCGGAGGAAGTCACTGGCCGATCTCGGAGTGATCCCACGTTGACGCAGCGGCCCGTCATCCCAGGTCGACTCGATGAGGTCCTGAAGCAGACCGCCGCCGAAGGCTGATGCAAGCGCATCGTTCGGCCGATTGAGCAGCCTGATGGCGAGGCGCGCAATCGGCCGTGGCATCCGCTGCACCTTGAACTGACGACCGGTCAAGCCTTCCGCGATCGCGACAGCCTCATTTCGGCTGATGGCCTCAGGCCCGCCGAACTCCACGATCTCCGGGGGATCCGACTCGACCGCGACAGTGGCGACGAGTGCTGCCACGTCCTCCGTGCCGACCCAGCGTCGCCGGGAATCACCGTGGCCGAACACAGAGACCTTCCCTGCCGCGATGTCGAACCGGCCGAGCGGGCCGAGGTGGATCTCCTGGAAGGCGTCGGGGCGCACAATGACCGCTCGCAGGGACGCGGCGAGCAGCCGCTTCTCCGTCGCGATCTTGGCGCGCTCGAGCGAGGTGCCGAGCGCGGCGTCGGCGCCAGCGAACGACACGTAGACCAATCGCTCCGCGCCGGCGGTCTCGGCCGCCATCACCAGAGACGCCATTCCGACCTCGTCTGCGTCATGGATCGAGGGCTTCCGGGCACCGGCCAGCCTTCGGCCGATCACCGTGGCGGTGGCGACCACTGTTGTGATGCCCACGCACGCGGCGCGCAGACTCTCGGGATCGGTCAGGTCACCCCGGACCACCTGCACCCCGAGCTCCTCGAGTCCGCCGGCTTCACTGCCGGGGCGGACCAGACAGCGAACATCCTGGCCCTCCGCACGCAGGCGACGCACGACGCGCCCGCCGAGGTCTCCGGTCCCACCGACCACCAGCAACATGGCGGCCACCGCCCTTCGCTCACGCGCGCCGCGCAGGACCCGAAAAACCTGTCGATGGTGGAGCTGAGGGGATTCGAACCCCTGACCCCTTGCATGCCATTGCCACGGACGACACAGACGCTACCAACTGCGCCCGCCCGGAGCCCGAAAAGCCTGTCACTGGTGGAGCTGAGGGGATTCGAACCCCTGACCCCTTGCATGCCATTGCCACGAACGACACAGACGCTACCAACTGCGCCCGCCCGGAGCCCGAAAAGCCTGTCACTGGTGGAGCTGAGGGGATTCGAACCCCTGACCCCTTGCATGCCATTGCCACGAACGACACAGACGCTACCAACTGCGCCCGCCCGGAGCCCGAAAAGCCTGTCACTGGTGGAGCTGAGGGGATTCGAACCCCTGACCCCTTGCATGCCATGCAAGTGCGCTACCAACTGCGCCACAGCCCCAGATGGGTACGCCGCCCTCCCGGGCAACGCCGGGAATCTTAGCGGGCGGCCGCTGTCGACTCCTAATCGGGGGGCGGGTCCCCCGCGGTCAGGTTGTACGCCGAGAGTCGCAGTCGACCGACGCCGTGCTCGACCACCACCGCCCAGCCGCCGTTGGCCATCGTCTCGAGCGTGTCGGCCATCGAGACCGGCCATCCGAGGAGGCCGGTGAGGGCGATCCGCAGCGCGGCTCCGTGCATCACGAGGACGGCGGTCTCTCCCGGGGCGAGTCGTTCGAGGACCTCGAAGGTGGCCGGCACGATCCGTTCCGCGACCTCCTCGATCGTCTCGGCTCCCGGGGCCTGGACGTGGGCGTGAGAGTCCCAGGCGAGCGCGGCGTCCTCCCCGAGACGCTCGGCGAACTCCTCGGGTGTCAGGCCGGCGCGCTCCCCGACGTCGTACTCGCGCAGACGGGCATCCTCCACCGCGGTGAGCCCGGTGGCCTTCTCCAGGAAGGCAGCCGTCTCCCGGGCCCGCGCGAGGTCGCTGCTGACCAGCAGCGCGGGGTCGAGGTCGGCGAGCGCAGCAGCCATCGCCTCGGCCTGCCGACGTCCGCCGTCATCGAGGCTGACGTCGGTGTGGCCCTGTGCACGGCCTTCCGCGTTCCACGCCGTCTGGCCGTGCCGGGCCAGGATGATGCGGCGACCGGTCGGCGCAGCCGGCTCAGCGGCCACGGCCGGAGGTGACGTCAGCTGGCAGCGGGATCACCGGGCAGTCACGCCACAGTCGCTCGAGGGCATAGAACTCGCGCTCCTCGGTGTGCTGCACGTGCACCACGATCTCCGCGTAGTCGAGCAGCACCCAACGGCCGTCGCGTTCACCCTCGCGACGTACGGGCTTGGCGCCGATCTCGCGGAGCTTGTCCTCTATCTCGTCGACGATCGACTTCACCTGGCGATCGTTGGGGGCCGAACACAGCAGGAACGCGTCGGTGATGACCAGCTGCTCGCTGACGTCGAAGGCGAGGATGTTCTCGCCCAGCTTGTCCGAGGCAGCACGCGCGGCGGCGTGCACGAGCTCGAGAGCGTGCTCAGTGGCGGTCATGTCGGGGTGCTCATGCAAAGTCCTCCTGCGACGCAGTCGCGGGTGCGTAGAGATCGTGCTTCGAGATGTACTGAACGACGCCGTCCGGCACGAGGTACCAGACGGGTTCGCCCTTGGCGCGGCGATCGCGGCACTCGGTCGAGGAGATCGCCAGTGCCGGGATCTCGAGGAGTGTGACGCGGTCGCTCGGGATGTCCCCCAGCGTGCGCTGGTCCACCAGGTAGCCGGGACGCGTGCAGCCGACGAATCGGGCCAGCTCGAAGAGCTCTTCCGCGTCGCGCCAGGTGAAGATGTCCGCCAGCGCGTCGGCGCCGGTGATGAAGTACAGATCGGTGCCGGGCATCGTCGAGGAGAGGTCGCGCAGCGTGTCGATGGTGTACGTCGGACCACCGCGGTCGATGTCGACACGGGACACCTTGAACCGAGGGTTGGAGGCCGTCGCGATCACGGTCATCAGGTAGCGGTGCTCGGCCGGGGAGACGACCCGCTCGGACTTCTGCCACGGCTCACCCGTGGGGACGAACAGGACCTCGTCGAGGTCGAACCAGGCCTGGACCTCGCTGGCCGCGACCAGGTGGCCGTGGTGGATCGGGTCGAAGGTGCCACCCATCACGCCGACTCGTCGGCGGCGGGTGGTCGGTGCGGCGCTCAGGAGTGCTCGCGTCCCTTACCGAAGGACAGCAACGCGACCAGGCAGAGAACCAGGAGCACGAGGGACCCGCCGCCGACGAGGTACGGCGCCATTCCGGCGCTCTCTTCTGAGGCCAGGGCCACCAGCTGGAGGATCGACATGGCGCAAAGCCTAGCGGCAGGACTGGTCAGTGGAAGATCAGGCCCACGCCGAGGAGCCAGGCCAGGAAGAAGAGCGTGCGCCCCAGAAGTCCCGCGACGAAGAAGACCACCACGTTCATCCGCAGGGTCCCGGCGACCATGGCCATGGCGAAGAACGGTGGAAAGCCGACCGCGGCCGAGACGAAGACGAGCACGCCGCTCATCACCGGTCGACCCTGCACGTAGTCACGCCAGCGCTCGAACTGCGCCTGGCGCTTCGGTGAGCCCATCCGCTGCTTGAGCCAGGGGATGTCGAGGGCACCACGAGAGCCGTAGAACCAGACCAGCTTGCCGATGTTCTGCCCCAAGGAGCCCACGAAGGCCAGCGCCAGCGCCGACTCCTGGTCGGTGCTGGCGTACACCACCGAGATGTAGGCCTCCATGTTGAAGATCGGGATGATCGCCGACGCGATGCCGAACCCGAGGGTCAGCAGGAGCAGCTTCACCGGATGTGGCCGGACCCGGTGACGACGTACTTCGTCGAGGTCATCTCCGGGAGGCCCATGGGGCCGCGAGCGTGCAGCTTCTGTGTCGAGATGCCGATCTCTGCCCCGAAACCGAACTCGCCGCCATCGGTGAAGCGGGTCGAGGCGTTCACCAGCACAGCCGCCGAGTCGACAGCGGCCACGAACGCCTGGGCGCTGGCCTGGGAGTCGGTGACGATCGCGTCGGAGTGGGCCGAGGAGTGCGTGCGGATGTGGTCGATGGCAGCGTCGAGGGAGGGTACGACGGCCGCGGAGATCTCGAGGGCGAGGTACTCCGTGCCCCAGTCCTCCTCGGTGGCCGGCTCGACCCCCTCGTGCTCGGCGAAGGACGAGTCGCCGTGGACGGTGACACCGGCGTCCTGCAACGCACGGACGATACGAGGCACGAACTCCTGCGCCACGTCCTGGTGGACCAGCAGCGACTCCGCGGCGTTGCACACCGACGTGCGATGGGTCTTGGCGTTCAGCACGATCCGCTCTGCCATGTCGAGGTCGGCCGCGGCATCGACGTAGACGTGGCAGTTGCCGACGCCCGTCTCGATCACCGGCACCGTGGACTCCTCGACGACTGAGCGGATCAGGCCCGCGCCGCCGCGCGGGATCAGCACGTCGACGAGTCCGCGCGCACGCATCAGCTCCTTGACCGACTCGTGGCTGTCGCCGGGGACCAGCTGCACCACGTCCTCCGGGAGGCCGTACTCGCTGGCCGCAGTCCGGAGGGCGGCCACGATCGCCTCGTTGGAGCGCCGCGCACTCGACGAGCCGCGCAGCAGCACGGCGTTGCCGCTCTTCAGGCAGATCCCGGCTGCGTCGGCGGTGACGTTGGGGCGGGCCTCGTAGATGATCCCGACCACGCCGAAGGGCACGCGGACCTGCCGAAGCTGCAGGCCGTTGGCCAGCGTGGAGCCGCGGACCACCTCGCCCACCGGGTCCGGCAGGCCGGCCACTTCCCGGAGCCCCTGGGCCATGCCCTCGACGCGGGAGATGTCGAGGCGGAGACGATCGACCATGTGGGCGGGAGTGCCAGCCGCCTCGGCGGCCAGCACGTCGGCGGCGTTGGCCTCCAGGATCGCCTCGGAGTCTGCTTCGAGGGCATCGGCCATCGCGCGCAGGGCGTAGTCCTTGACGTCCCGGGTAGCCAGGGCGAGCTCGGTGGCCGCCGTACGCGCACGCTTCGCGACGACGCTGAACGCAGCTGTCTGACCACCTGTCTGGGCGCTGTCGGGCATGGCGTCAGCGTATCCAGCAGTAGCGGGTTGCTTGGCGGGGCGGTCTGACAGGCGCTAGGCGCGCTGCTCGAGGACCATCCGGCCGTCGCGGACGGACTTCTCCAGGACCTCCAGGCCGACGACCTCCCACCGGGGCAGGTTGGCGGACTCGCGGTGCTCGTTCCACACGCGCATGGCCAGCGAGGCGACGTCGAGCATCGACTCGCCCTCGTCCCAGAACTGGATCTCCGCAGAATCGCTGGTCGACGTGACCGAGTCGAGGAACTGATGTTGCTCGCTGAGTCGCTGCATCGCGGCGCGCACGATCAACGGTTCAACGGGCTCGCCTGCCAGCGTGAGGGTCACGTGCCAGTGACGCACGAGAGTCTTCAACCGCTCCCCCTTGCTATACCCGGCACGGCACCGTACCCGGTGCTCGCCAGTCTGTCCGATTTCGGCCGCGAGGGGCAGTGAAACCGGCAAATTCTTCGGTGAACGACTGTGTCAGAAGACGAAAAGGTCGTCGCGGTGCACCACTTCGCGTTCGTACGCCGCCCCCAGCTCGCGGGCCAGCTCGCGCGTGGAGCGGCCGAGCAGGCCCGGGAGCTCCTCGGAGTCGTAGTTGACCAGGCCACGCGCCACCACGAGTCCGGCCTCGTCGACGAGGTCCACGGGGTCGCCCGCGGCGAAGGTGCCGCCCACGCCGGTGATGCCGGCCGGCAGCAGCGACGCGCGCCGCTCGGTGACTGCCCGCACCGCTCCCGGGTCGAGGACGATCCGCCCCTTGGGCTCAGTGGCGTGCGCCAGCCAGAGCAGTCGCGTGGGTCGCCGTCGACCGGTGGGATGGAACAACGTGCCGGTCTCAGCGCCTTCCACGGCGCTCTGGGCCTGCTCCAGGTTGGTGAGTACGACGGGGACGCCGGCGCCGGTCGCGATCCGGGCCGCCTCGAGCTTGGTCTGCATCCCGCCCGTTCCGAGGCCGTCGCTGCCCGGGCGGCCCAGGTGGATCCCACCGAGCTCGTTGACGTTGGTGACCTCCGGGATCAGCCGGCTCGACTCCACGCTCGGCGGGGCGTCGTAGAGGCCATCGACGTCGGAGAGCAGCACCAGCAGGTCGGCGTGCACCAGGTGCGCCACCAGCGCCGCGAGGCGGTCGTTGTCGCCGAACCGGATCTCCGAGGTGGCCACGGTGTCGTTCTCGTTGACGATGGGCACCACGCCCAGCTCCAGCAGCTTGGCAAAGGTGCGCTGGGCGTTGCGGTAGTGGCTGCGCCGGGTCACGTCGTCCACCGTGAGCAGCACCTGGCCCGTGACCTGGCCGTGCCGGGCGAACTCCTCGGTGTAGCGGTGCACCAGCAGTCCCTGTCCCACCGACGCCGCGGCCTGCTGTCGGGCGAGGTCGCGGGGGCGGCGCTTGAACGCCAACGGGGACAACCCCGCGGCGATGGCGCCCGAGGACACCAGGACGAGGTCGGCTCCCCTGCGGCGTACGCCGGCGAGGCTGGTGACGAGGAGCCGCACCCGCTCGGGGTCGATGCCCCCGGCAGCGGTGGTCAGCGACGACGATCCGACCTTGACCACGACGCGCTGGGCCCCGGAGACGGACGCACGGCTCATTTCTCTTCGTCCGCCCACTCGTCGTCGTCACCGAAGTCCACGTCGGTCAGCCCGTGCTCCTCGTCGTAGCGTCGGGCGACGTCGGCCCTGGTCTCGCCTTCGGCACGGTGTGGCATGTCGGCGTCGATGGCGCGGCGGCGGTGGGAGGCCGTGCGGGACTCGCTGAACCGCTGGTCCTCCCCGCGGCGCCCGAGCATCTGGGCGCCGGCGTCGATGCCCGGCTTGAAGTCGAAGACCACGGCGTTGTCCGGGTGGCCGATCAGGACCGGGTCACCTTCGAGGGCGCCGAGCTCGACCAGCTTGGCCTCGACGCCGAGCCGGTTCAGGCGGTCGGAGAGGAAGCCGACGGCCTCGTCGTTGCTGAAGTCGGTCTGCCTGATCCACCGCTCCGGCTTGTCGCCGCGAACCCGCCAGCCCTCACCGGTCTCCGTGATCGTGAACTCCTCACCGCGGCCTGCGGACTGGGGCCGGATCACGATGCGGGTGCTTTCGGGCTTGGGCGACTCTGCGCGCCGGGCAGCGACGATGGCGGCCATCGCGAACATCAGCTCGCGCAGCCCTTCATGGCTCGCCGCACTGACGGGGATCACCGGCCAGCCGCGAGCCGCGATGTCCTCCGCGACGAGGTCGGCCATGTCGCGACCGTCGGGGACGTCGAGCTTGTTCAGGGCCACCAGGCGCGGGCGGTCCTCGAGGCCGCCGTACTTCTGCAGCTCCTGCTCGATCACCTCCAGGTCACCGACCGGGTTGCGTCCCGGCTCCATGGTGGCCAGGTCGATGACGTGGACGATGGCTGCGCACCGCTCGATGTGGCGCAGGAAGTCGTGCCCGAGTCCGCGACCCTCGCTGGCTCCCTCGATCAGCCCTGGGACGTCGGCGACGGTGAAGGTGGTGTCACCTGCCTTCACCACACCCAGGTTGGGCACCAGCGTGGTGAACGGGTAGTCGGCGATCTTGGGCCGGGCACGAGACAGGGCGGCGATCAGGCTGGACTTGCCGGCGCTGGGGAACCCCACCAGCCCGACGTCGGCGACGACCTTGAGCTCGAGGCCGACGTCGAGGTCGTCACCGGGCTCGCCGAGCAGGGCGAAGCCGGGTGCCTTGCGCTTCGACGACGCCAGGGCAGCGTTGCCGAGCCCGCCGCGGCCCCCCTGGGCCAGGACCAGCTCGGTGCCGGCGCCGACCAGGTCGGCGAGGACCGCACCGGTCGGGTCGGTGACCACGGTGCCGTCCGGGACGGGCAGGACGAGGTCCTCGCCGTGGGACCCGTTGCGGTGACCACCGGCGCCGTGACCGCCGTTGTCGGCCTGACGCCGGGAGTTGTGGTGGTAGTCGATCAGGGTGGTCACGTCGGGGTCGACGCGCAGGATGATCGAGCCCCCCGGGCCGCCGTTGCCCCCGTCGGGTCCGCCCAGCGGTTTGAACTTCTCACGGTGCACCGAGGCCACGCCGTTGCCCCCGCGCCCGGCGATGACGTGGAGCGTCACCCGGTCGACGAACGTCGGGACGGCCATGCTGGTCTCTTCTCCTGCTGGTGATCGGTAGCGGGGGTGGAACCGCGAAGGGCGCCCCTGATGCTCTCAGGAACGCCCTCGGTGGTGATGCTCGGTCAGCGGAGGAAGTTCACTCCCCCGCCGGGACGATGTTCACGACGCGACGACCACGCTTGACGCCGAACTCCACGTTGCCCCCGACGAGCGCGAAGAGGGTGTCGTCGCCGCCGCGGCCGACGCCGCTGCCCGGGTGGAAGTGGGTGCCACGCTGACGGACGATGATCTCGCCGGCATTGACGAGCTGACCGCCGTAGCGCTTCACGCCGAGCCGCTGGGAGTTGGAGTCGCGACCGTTCTTGGTCGACGCTGCACCCTTTTTGTGAGCCATGAGCTGTCCTTGAGGTGATGCTGACGCGTGCGTCAGACGGTGATGTCGGTGACCTTGACCTGGGTGTACTTCTGGCGGTGACCCTGGCGCTTCTTGTAGCCGGTCTTGTTCTTGAACTTCTGGATGACGATCTTCGGGCCCTTGGTGGCGCCGAGCACCTCGACGGTGACACCGGCCTTGTCCAGGCCCGAGGCCGTGACCTTGTCGCCGTCGACGACCATGACCACGGGGAGGGTGAGTGACTCGCCGACACCGGTCTCGATCTTGTCGATCTCGATGACGTCGCCCACGGCAACCTTCTGCTGCTTGCTGCCTGCGCGCACGACTGCGTACACGGCGGACTCACTCTCCTCGGGTTACAACGTCTTGAATCTGCGTCTGAATCTGCGTCTGAATCTGGGGGCCTGCACGGCACGACAGCCACCCGGTCGGACGACAGGGGGTGCGCTCCGCGCAGACGACACGTGTGCATGAGCACACCAAGGGTCAACTTTACGGGCTGGCCGGGCGCAGGGTCAAAACGACCCCGTCGCGAGTGACCATCGCCTCGTGAGTCAGCGCTTGCGCGACCCCTTGCGCTTGATCGGCACGTGCATCAGCGAGAAGCCGTTCCCGTGGTCCTCGCCCTCGTCGGATTCGCCACCCTCGGACTCGTCGTCCCCGTGGTCGGCGGCCGTTTCGGCCGAAACGTCGCCGGGCCAGGTGGGATCCGCCTGAGCGGCGCTCACGTCGCCCTCGTCGGCGAGTGGCTCGGGCGTCGCGATCGGCTCCTGGGTCGCGGCCGGGTCGACAGGCACGTCCACCGGCTCGGCAGTCGGAGGCGCCTGCTTCCCGTCGCCGGGGTTGGTGGTGACCTCGGTGGCCGCGGCCGGCGGACCGGCGGGTCGACGTGCTGAGCGGCGGCGAGTACTGGTCACCACGCGCGGGGGCTCGGGCGCGGACGGCTCGGCTGGCGGCTGCTCGGACGTCTCGGCCGGCGTCTCCGCCGATTCTTGGGCGACCTGCTCTTCGGACGCGCTGGACGGGACCGTCACCGGCTCGGGCGGGCTGCCCGAGGGCGTGCCGACGACCGTCTGGTCGGGCTGGCCATCCTGCGCGGACTGTTCGTCGGCCTGCTCCGCCTGGTCCGGCTGGTCCTGCTCTTCGAGCTCGGACTGCTCGGACTCCTCGGACTTCTCGTGTCGCCTGGAGCGAGCCAGGTCGGCCGGCGACGGCTTCGCGGGCGCCCCGCCGCCGTTCGCGTTCCCGTTGTCGCCGGAGCCCGAGCGTCCACGGTTGCGGCCGCCCCGGCTGCGGCGTCCGCGTGGCTCGTCGTCGTCGGACCTGCCGCCACCCTGTTCGACGGGATGGTCGTGAATCACCAGGCCCCGGCCCTTGCAGTGCTCGCACTCGTGGCTGAACGCCTCGAGCAGACCGGTGCCGATGCGCTTGCGCGTCATTTGCACGAGGCCGAGCGAGGTCACCTCGGCGACCTGGTGGCGGGTGCGGTCACGGCCCAGACACTCCACCAGTCGGCGGAGCACGAGGTCACGGTTGGACTCGAGGACCATGTCGATGAAGTCGACGACGATGATGCCGCCGATGTCGCGCAGCCGGAGCTGACGCACGATTTCCTCGGCCGCCTCGAGGTTGTTCTTGGTGACGGTCTCCTCGAGGTTTCCGCCCGAGCCGGTGAACTTGCCGGTGTTGACGTCGACGACGGTCATCGCCTCGGTGCGGTCGATGATCAGCGACCCGCCCGAGGGCAGCCACACCTTGCGGTCGAGACCCTTGGCGATCTGCTCGTCGATGCGGTACGTCGCGAACAGGTCCTTACCGTTGTCACCGGGCTCGAAGCGCTCGAGCCGCTCGCGCAGGTCGGGCGCGACGTGCTGGACGTAGCCGTCGACGAGATCCCAGGCGTCGCCACCCTGGACGACCAGCTTGGCGAAGTCCTCGGTGAACAGGTCACGGACGACCTTGAGGGTGAGGTCGGGCTCGCCGTACAGCAGCTGGGGCGACTTGCCGGCCTTGACCTTCTCCTCGATGTCCTTCCACCGGGCGGTGAGCCGCTCGACGTCGCGAGTCAGCTCGTCCTCGGAGGCACCCTCGGCCGCCGTACGCACGATCACGCCGGCGGTCTCGGGCACGATCTCCTTGAGCAGGGTCTTGAGGCGGTTGCGCTCGGTGTCGGGGAGCTTGCGGGAGATGCCGGAGGTGTTGCCCTCGGGCACGTAGACCAGGAACCGGCCCGGCAGGCTGACCTGTCCGGTCAGGCGGGCGCCCTTGTGGCCGACCGGGTCCTTGGTCACCTGGACCAGGATCGTCTGGCCCGAGGAGAGCACCGACTCGATCTTGCGGGGCTGGCCGTCCTTGTGGCCCACGGCCGACCAGTTCACCTCACCTGCGTAGAGGACCGCGTTACGCCCCTTGCCGATGTCGATGAACGCCGCCTCCATGGAGGGCAGCACGTTCTGCACCCGGCCGAGGTAGACGTTGCCGATCAGGGAGGTCTGAGACTCGCGCGCGACGTAGTGCTCGACGAGGACCTTGTCCTCGATCACGCCGATCTGGGTCAGGTCGTCCTTCTGCCGGATGACCATGACCCGGTCGACCGACTCGCGGCGGGCGAGGAACTCGGCCTCGCTGACGATCGGCGCGCGACGTCGACCTGCCTCACGGCCTTCGCGACGGCGCTGCTTCTTGGCCTCGAGGCGGGTCGAACCGCCGATGCTGGTGATCTCGTCCTCGGGATTGCGCGGCTTGCGCGCCCGGCTGACGGTGGCGTCCGAGTCGTCGGACGAGCCACCCGAGTCGTCCCCGGAGCGGCGACGACGACGGCGCCGGCGTGAAGCGCCAGTGCCGCCCTCGGAACCCTCTGAGCCTTCGGAGTCCGCGTCGCTGGTGTCATCCGACTCCTCGTCGGAGTCATCGATGTCGTCCGAGTCGTCACCACTGCCGTCCGAGGGACGGCGACGACGACGACCCCCTCGACGACGACGCCGGCGGGGACCGCCCTCGCCGTCACCCGAGTCCTCGGAGTCGCCCTGCTCGTCGGAATCCGGCTCCTCGGCATCGGCGTCGTCCTGGTCGGCCTGGTCGGACTTGGGCCCCTGGTCGGCGGCCTTGCCCTTGGCGCCGGCGGCCTTCTTCTTGCCGCCCTTGCCACCCTTGCCGCCGCCGCCACCCTTGCCGCCGCCGCCACCCTTGCCGCCGCCGCCACCCTTGGCCTGGGGCTCGTCGCTGGACTCGATGGACTCGGACTCGCCCGCGTCGGCTCCCTGGTCAGCGGGGGTGGTCTTCTTGGCGGCCCTCTTGCGGGGCGGCGCAGTCTTCTTCTCGGGTGCCTGGAAGAGCACCATCGGCGGTGCGGCGGCGTCGTCCGGCGCGGCGTCTCCGTCCGCAGCCGGGTCGCTTGCGGCGGCCTTCTTGCGGGCTGCGGCCTTCTTCTTCGGCTTCTCGGCGGCGGTCTCCGCCGACTCGGTCGACTCACTCGCCTCGGCAGACTTGGCCGTCTTCTTCGAGGCAGTCTTCTTGGCGGCTGACTTCTTGGCGGGAGACTTCGCCGCCCGCTTCGCGGCCGCCTTCTTCACCGGCTGAGCGGTGTCGGGCGTGTCGGCAGCATGGTCAGTGGCGGCCGGGGCTTCACCCGGGCTTGGTGTCTGGTCGGTGTCGCTGCTGGTGTTGGTGTCGTCGTTGTCGGGCACTGGTGAGCTCCTATGCCCATCTCACGGCTGTCACCCGTGTGATGGTGCTGGTCGCGGCGTACGGCGCGAGTTGGGCGTGCGGCGTACGACAAAAGCTTTCGGTCGGCGACGACACCCTTCGCGGCATCGCGTCATGTGTGCGGTCCCCTGCACCAACCGCGGTCGCCGGGCTGTGTCACTGCAATGAAGCTGTCACCTTCACTGCCCAGCCGCGTCGCGGTCGGGTGTCAATGGATCACCCACCGTGCCGCCTTCATGGTCCAACGGTCCCTGGGCCAGTCGCTGCTCTAGCGCGGCGGTGACCCGGAGCCCGGAGGCTTGCCGAAGAGCGGCAAGAACGTCGTCGGGTCTCACGGACGGCGAGCCGTGACGCAAGACCACATCGAGTATCGCACACGGGCTCTGGCCCGGGAGCGAATCGGCGGGCTGCTCGGCCACCACCACCGACGCGATGGCCGCCCGGGCGTCGAAGCTGCGCAGGCCCTTCTTGGTCATCCGCTCGACCACGACCTCGTCCGTGGCGAGCAGGGTGTCGACCGCCGCCTGCGCCTCCTCAGCGGTGACCTCGTCGATCGTCAAGCGCCACCACGACGCCTCGAGCAGGTCGGCCAGCGAGCCGCCCGCGCTCGGGACGACCTCGATCACGTCCAGTCCGGCAGGGAGTGCCTCATCGAGGTCCTGATGGACGCGCGCCGGGTCGACGACCTCGGCGAGGGCGATCTCGAGGTACTCCGCCTCGCTCGCCGCGCCGGTCGGCGAGGCGCCGGCGTAGGAGATCCGCGGGTGCGGGTTGAAGCCCGAGGAGTAGGCCATCGGGATCCGCGCCCGGAACACCGCGCGCTCGAAGGCGCGGCTGAAGTCCCGGTGGCTGGTGAACCGCAACCGGCCGCGCTTGGCGTAGCGCACCCGCAGCCGCTGGACCGGCGGCGGCCGTTGCTCGGGCTGTTCACGCACGAGGCGTGACCCTACCTTCCGAGGAAGGTCACCCCGCCGCTACAGAGGGTGACCTCTCCCGAGAGCACGCTGATGCGTAGCCGAGCGGGCGCGGCGGTGGTTCCGACATGCATCTCGGTGCCCGCCTCGACGCCGTGCACCCAGCGGGCGCTGCTCCTGCCGCGGCGCAACAGCTGGGTCAGGATCACATCCCGGTCGACCGTCAGCCGGACCTCCGCCCCCGACGTGGCCGGAAGGTCGATCGTGGCACCCGCTCGGGCCTCCAGCTCCTGACAGGTCGCGGCCTCCGACCCCGTGGAGACGGGGGTCATCTTCGTCACCTTGACGCCGTCGGCCAGAGGAAGGTCGAGCGGATCCTCGGAGACCGCGACCTGCAGGTACGCGGCAGCACCGAGCAGATCCGCCCGCGATGGGTCGAACTGCGGCAGTCGCGACCTGATGCCAGGCCGCGCGAGCGACGCTGCGTCGATGTCTGGAGCGACGCGCGGCTCTGCCTTCTTGTTCAGCAGTGGCGCACCCTTCTCCACCAGCCGGGCAGACGCGACCACGCGACCACGAAGGCCCTCGACCAGATCCTCCTGCTCGAGCGCCGCCCGGTGCAGCACGACGATCCCGGAGCCGACGACGAGGATCCCGAGAGCGATCCCGACCATCGCCCTGGGGAGCGGATAGGCGGAGAGTCGCTCCCAGGCGACTTGCAGGGTCAGCCCGACCGCCGGCAACGTCAGCAGCACTCCGACGTACAGGTATCGCGGAGACGTCGAGGCCGACACTCCCCACCCGGCGCGGGTCAGGGCCAACAGCAGGAAGTTGAAGAACAGGGCCAACAGGCTGGCCGCGGCGAAGACTCGCAGCCGCTGGTGCTGCCGCGCTACCACCGTGACGACTGTGATCACGATGAGCACCACGACCCCCGCCCACGGGATCGGTGTCATCTGGTCCCAGAGGTTGGTCAGACCACGAACCACGAACGGCACGATTCGCCCGGGTGGAGTCGGAGGAGCCGGCGACGTGCCCCGGGCGTAGGCGAGGAACCAGACCACGTAGAGCAACGTCGGGGGCAGACCGACGACGAGCGCCTGCCTGAACCCGCGCCGGAGCCACGCGTACGCCGTGACCCAGGCAACCATCGTGACGCCCGCACCCGAACACATCAGCGCTGCGGCTAGCAGCAACCACGCCGCCACCGGGAACCGCGGCATGGCCTCGCCGCGGTCCAGCAGCACGAGGCACACGAGGGCCAGGACTGTGGGCAGGACGAAGACCATCTGGAAGTCCCAGAGGATGGTCAGGCCCCCCGGGCCGAGAAAGGCCACGATCCCCGTCATCAGCACCACCACCCACGGGTGGACGCCGGCCCGCCAGAGCATCAGCGCCAGTAGGGCGGAGACCGCCAGGTGCAGGCCGATCGTGACCATGGCGTAAGGCAGGTAGTAGTGCATGCCGACGATGTGGAACAGCAGTCGGAACACCAGGATGGGGACGGTCACCCAGTGGTCGTTGTGCGGCCGGAGCAAGGACTCGTCACCAGCCAGCGTCACCTTGCGGTGCAGCAGAAAGGCCCAGTCATCGAGCAGGAACCAGAGGTCACTGGACAGCCAGGCAAGGTACCCGCCGGCACAAACCAGAATCGCGACGATCGCCAGGACCGGGGCCGAGGGCACGCGGCGCTGACTCACCTGGGCTGCTCTCCCTCACTTCGTCGATCCCGTTTGACCGCCGCCGATCCTATGTGCGGGGCGCGGCCGAACCGGGTGGCACACGCCACGTGGAGTGGCCTCGGGTGCCACGACCACGAGGCTGCCGCGACTAGGATGACTCAGCCCTGCCACCGACCTCCAAGGACCCCATGAGCACGGAATCCGAGGACCTCCAGGCTCTGTACCTGAACAGGTTCGGCAACGAAGAGGCCCAGCGCACCGACCTGTGGAAGATCCTTTGCTCAGACTTCTTCCAGAGGTGGGTGCCCCCGGATTCCACGGTCCTGGACGTCGCCGCAGGCCATTGCGAGTTCGTCAACAACATCTCGGCGGGACGACGCCTCGCCGTCGACCTGAACCCGGATGTGGTCGTGCGCGCGGCGCCCGGCGTCGAGGCGGTCATCTGCCGTTCCGACGACATGAGTCACCTCGCGGACAACTCCGTCGACCGGGTGTTCATCAGCAACTTCTTCGAGCACGTGCCGCGCG
Source organism: uncultured Actinomycetota bacterium (assembly GCA_963742785.1). Lineage (GTDB taxonomy): Bacteria > Actinomycetota > Actinomycetes > Propionibacteriales > Nocardioidaceae > Marmoricola. The sequence goes on along the minus strand of CAVUNI010000004.1, from coordinate 1,382,765 downwards.
AGGTGATCCTGTCCACCCTCGTCGAGGTGCGCCGGGTGCTGCGCGACGACGGGAAGCTGCTCGTGCTGCAGCCCAACATCCGCTACTGCGCCCGCGACTACTGGATGTACTTCGACCACATCACACCTGTCGACGACCGTGCGCTGGCCGAGGCGTTCAACGCCACCGGGTTCCACGTGGAGCTGAACATCCCCCGATTCCTGCCGTACACCACCAAGAGCCGCCTGCCGAGCCACCCGGCCCTCGTCCGGCTCTACCTGAAGGTGCGGCTCGCGTGGCGGTTCCTGGGCGCGCAGGCGTTCATGGTCGGCACCCCGACAGCGGATGACTGACCGAGCAACGGCTCACTTTCGTCGCCGACTGTCGTCGATCTCGTGGTATCCCGTCGTCCTCTCGATCGCGATCTTCGCGCTCGTGGTGCCCTGGCAGGCGAACTATCCAGGCAGCGGCATCGACCGATCCTGGCGGATGGCACTCAACATCGCCGTCGCCCACCACATGGCCTTCGGCCAGGACATCGTCTTCAGCTATGGCCCGCTCGCCTCGGTGGCCTCCGCGTACTACGACCCTGACATCTGGTGGATCACCATCCTCGCGGGCCTGCTCCTCGCGACGGGCATCGTCGCGGCCGTCGTACCTCTGGCGCGCACCGACCGACCGGTGGTGCGTGTGCTCGTGGCTGTCGTCTTCGTCCTCTGTGCGGTGATGGCCAACGACGACCTGACGTTCACCCACGCCCCACCGGACGGTCCCCTGCTGACCTATCCCCTGCTGGTCGTGGCCCGCCTCCTGCAGCTGGCGCGGGTCCGGGACCGTGCGCTGACACGTCCGGAGCTGGTCAGCCTTGCAGCCATGGCGGTCCCGCTCCCCATGCTGCCGATGATCAAGGCCTCGGCCGCCCCGCTCGCCATGCTGGGATTCGCCATCGGGGCGGTGTTCGCATGGCGCCTGGGACGCATCGCGTTCGCCGCGTTCGCGGGCGCTGGCCTCGTGGCCGTCCCGTTCTTCTGGTTGCTGGCGCACCAGCCGCTCAGCGCGCTGCCCGACTTCGCCAGGACGTCGTTGTGGGTCCTCTCGGGGTACTCCGAGACGATGTCCAACGGTGCCCCGCTGTCGCACATCTTCGGCTTCGCGGCGGCGAGTGCCGTGCTGCTGGCCGCCTGCTGGCTCATCGATCTGCGGACGGCCGACCGCGTCCTCCTGGCCGCGATGGTCGCGGCGACGCTGTTCCTGGGGCTGAAGGCTGCCGGTGTCCGCACCCACGACATGACCGGTGCCTCCGCACTCATGGTCGTGGCGGCGGTGATCGTCCTGCTGGCGACCCGGCCGCGTTGGCTGGCTCCGCTTCTGGGCGTCGTCGTCGTGGCGGCGAGCTGGCATCCGATCGCCTCGCTCGTCGGGCTGACCGGCTCGCGACTGGCGCACGCCCCTGCAGCGGTGGCAGAGCGGATTGTGACGCCGGGCCACCTCGATCGCAGGTACGCCGACGCGGTCGCTGACATCCGGCGCCACCAACTGATGCCGCGCGCCTCCTCCGACAGCGACGTCTACGCGATCGCGCAGTCAGACCTGCTGGCCCAGGGCGTCGACTGGAACCCACGACCCGTCATCCAGAGCTACGCCGCCTACACCCCCGGGCTGGCGGAGCTGAACCGGAAACACCTCACCGGGCCGGACGCACCGGAGAACGTCTACTTCAGCTTCTCGTCCATCGACGGGCGGCTACCGACTCTCGAAGACGGTCCCAGCCTGATGCCGCTGGCCGGTCTCTACCAACTGACCCGGTTCGACCCCACCACCAGGTACGTCGTCCTTCACCGACGGGCCTCTCCCGAGCCAGTCCGTCGCGGCAAGGTCAGGACCCTGCACGCCGAGCTCGGTGAGCCCATCGAGATCCCACCCACCCGGAGTGGCTGGGTGGCCAGCTTCGAGATCGAGAAGACCCTCATCGGTCGGGTGCGCAGCACCCTGTGGCGCCCGCCGATGATGAAGATCGAGCTCACCCTCAGCAACGGCTCGAAGCCGGTCTGGCGGTTCGTGCCGGCGATGGCGCGCAGCGAGTTCCTGCTGTCGCCGTACGTACCGACGACGGCGCACCTGGCCGGCCTCCTGGGGGCGCAGCAAGGTGGCCGGCTGATCCCGCCACCGGTGAGGTCGATCCGGCTCGTCACCGACGGGACTCAGGGTTGGCAGCAGCACTTCACGGTTCGTCTCGTGCCGGTCGACATCCCGACCTACACCCGTGGAGCGGAGCGATGAGCCGTGCGCGGTGGTCCGCTACAGCCGACCGTCGAGGACGGCCTGGGTCACCCAGGGGATGACTTCGTCCAGCATCTCGTCGAGCGACGTGTTGCACTCGAAGCCGAGGACGCGCTTGCTCTTCTCGACGTCCGGCACGCGCTTCTGGACGTCGTACTCGTAGGCCGGGTCGCTCACCAGGGTGAGCGGTGCGTCGCCGTTGATCTTCCGCCAAATGACCTCGGCCAGCTCGCGGACGCTCGTGGACTCCGGCGTCGAGATGTTGAAGTCCTCGTTGTACGCCGCGGGCTGGCTCATGCACTCGACAATGCCGCTGGCAAGGTCGCCGCCGTAGGTGTAGTGCCGGACCTGGTTGCCCTCCCCCAGGATGTGCAGCGGGTCCTGCCCCTTGACCACCTTCTGGACGAGGTCGGGCACGACGTGGCTCATCGCCAGCTTGACGTTGCCGGAGTCGACCTCGACGTCGCCGAGGGCGCGCCCTTCGCCGATCCCGACGCAGTTGAACGGCCGGACGACCGTGTAGGGGAGCTGGTACTGGTCCCAGGCCGCCTTCGCGAAGTACTCGACCGCGAGCTTCTGGAAGCCGTACGACGACAGCGGCGGTGGGATCTTCCGCTCGTCGCCCTCCTTCGAGGGCCAGTGCTCGGTCGCCTCGAAGACCATCGAGCTCGACAGGTAGGTCACCTTCTGCAACCGGCCGCTGCGATGAGCCTCGATCGCAGCGTCGCACTGCGAGGCCATGATGCGCTCGTTGGTGGCGAGCAGGTCATACGCGTAGGCGTGGAAGTAGGAGATGCCGCCGATCAGCGCCGCACCGGCGATGAAGTGGTCGCAGTCCGTGAGCAGCTTGGTCATCAGCTGCACGTCGCGGACGTCATCCTCGACGAAGTGGTAGTCGGGGTGGTCGTCGTACGACTTCTCGACTGGGCCGTACTTGGAGTAGTTGTCGACCCCCACCACGCTGTAGCCACGGCGCAGCAGCTCCTCGACCACGTAGCCGCCGATGAAGCCGGCGGAGCCGGAGACGAGGACCTTCTGCTTCTCTGGGCTCGTGTCTGGGCTCGTGTCTGGGCTCGTGTCTGGGCTCATGCCTTCGATCCGTTCTCGTAGTTGCGGTCGGCGATCCGTGCCGCGCGTCGCTTGACCTCGTCGAGAGACAGCTGCGGGCCGAACGCGAAGCGGTACCACCGCAGGTACTTGGGAACCCACGCCTTGAGCTGGAAGTTGGAGGAGCCGAACTCGCGGTCCAGCCAGATGGTGGGCAGCTCGGCCACCGGGCGGCGCAGGCGGCGGGCCTTCGCCGTGAGCTCGAGACCGATCTCGAAGCCACTGCGGCTGTGGATGCCGACCTCGCGGATGAACTCCGTCGAGTAGGCCTTGAAGCTGTTGGTGGCATCACGCGTGCCGACGCGGCCGAGCACCCCCAACGACCGTCCGGCACCTCGGGACAGCAGCCCCTTGAAGGCGGGCCCGCCCACCTGCTGTCCGCCGGCGCTGTAGCGAGAGGCGGCGGCCACGACCACCCCACGGTTGACCAGCCGCGCCAGGTCGTCGATCTGGCGTGGGTCGTCGCTGCCGTCGGCCATGGTCACGACCACGACCGGGTTGTTCACCTGGTCGATGCCGTAGCGGATGGCGTTGGCAGGTCCGCGTCCGTAGGTGTTGATCACGCACCGCACCCGCGGGTCATCGGCGGCGAACCGCTCCACCACGGGGATGGTGGTGTCCTCGCGCGTGTCGACCACGACCAGTACCTCGCACTGGGACTGCACCGACTCCACGATGCGCTCGAGGACAGGGACGATCGCCTCGTCCTCGTTGTAAGCAGGGATGACTACCGAGACACCCAACTTCATACGGCGCTGCCTCGACCCCTGAGGTTCCAGACGTCCACCACCGGCAGCGAGGTCGTCAGGTCGCGGTAGACGGCGTGCGGCGCCCCGAGGATAAGCAGGTCGCACTCGTCGAGCACGCGCTCCAGCGGCACCAGCGACTCGTCGACCGTGACGTAGGGATCCGTGCAGAGCACCTCGAGAGCGCGGAACTCGAGGATTCGCTTCAGCTTGTAGGACAGGCTCGAGCGGATGTCGTCGCTTTCCCCCTTGAACGCCATCCCGAGGATGCCCACCTTCAGCTCGGCCAGGTCGAACTTCTTCTCAAGGTGGGTGACCAGGTAGAGCGGCAGGCCCTCGTTGACCAGCATCGCGGCGTGGCCGAGGACGAAGGAGTTGTCCGTGAACGCGGCCAGCTGCATCGTGTCCTTGAACAGGCAGGGCCCAGCCGCGAAACCGGCGCCGGGCATGTCTGCGGCACGCGGGTAGTCGTGCGCGAGCGCCGTGCGGATCCGGTCGAAGTCGAGGCCGTGGTCGTTGGCCATCACGTAGAACTGGTTGGCCGCGGCGAACTTGATGTAGCGCCAGGTGTTGGTGAACAGCTTCGCGAGCTCCGCTTCCTCGGGGTCGAGCTCGATGATCGTGTCGGTCAGGTTGCGGAAGAGCTTCGCCGCACGGTCGCGCACCTCCTGGGTGCGCCCGGCGACGATCTGAGGCAGCGTGAACAGCTCCTCCATCGCCTTCCCCTCGGCGATGCGCTCGGGGCAGAAGGCCACGTCGACCGCGAGGCCGTGGCTGGCGAAGAGCCGCTCGACGCCGGACGTCACGCCCGGGTAGACGGTGCTCCGCAGCACGAGCAGCTGACCGGCTCTGAAGTACTGGATGGCCCCGTCGAGCATCCGGGTGACCACGTGGGGATTGGGGTTGAGGTGCTCGTCGACAGGGGTGCCCACCACAACCACGACCACGTCGGCGTCGGCGATCACTCCAGGGTCGGTCCCGACCGACAACCGGCCGGCGTCGAGCACGCTCTGGAGCACCTCTTGCGCGTTCGCCTCCTGGAAGGGCAGCTCGCCGCTCTCGACGGTCTTGACCGCTTCCTCGTTGATGTCGTAGATCCCGACATCGAGGCCTCGGTCGGCGAACGCGATCGCCAGCGGCAGGCCGACATGACCGCACCCGCCCACGACAACCACATCCAAGTGGCGGTGGCCTGTGGCCTCCTGAGTCATCTGAACTCCCAGACGTGGGGCTTTCCCGGACCCGCAGAGTGTATGCAGGGCGGCGGCCGCCGACGGACACCGGCACGCCTTGGGCGTCAGGGGAGCAAGGCCGACTTCATCTGCTGCGATGCGTAGACCGTGGAGACCTTGACGCCGCCGAGCCAGGCCGTGAGGCGCTCCGCCTCCACGCGCAACGCCGCCAGTGCCTCCGAGCCGGGGTCCCGCCGCGGCACCACCACCACGACACCCTCGGGGTCCTGCACCCAGCAGCCGACGATGCGGCCGCACCACCAGGCGGTGCTCCCGCCGTTGCCGTTGGTGTCGAACAGGTAGGGCCGGTCCTCTGGTTCGAGGTAGAAGTCGCGTTGCTTCCAGCCCATCGTGGTCGGGTCCAGCACCGGCAGCAGCGCGGCGCTCGGCTCCGGCTCAGGCGCGTCGTCGACGTCATCCCGCAGCACGTAACCGATGCCGTCCGACACGGCCACCTCGACGGCGTCGAGGTCGGCCAGCGCGCGGCGTACGGCGGCCTTGGTCGCGCCGAGCCACCAGACCAGGTCGGCCTCGGTGCCGGGACCGAAGCTGCGCAGCCAGCGACGCACCAGCTCGAGGTAACCGGCCTCGGGGGGCGCCTTCTCGACGGGCTCGCCGAGCCACTCCTCGGTCAGCGTCCAGCGTGGACGCATCGTGCGCCAGTCGCCCTCGCTGGTGCCACGGAGGATCTTTCCCGTGGCGCCGAGCGTGCCGAGCACCCGCGGAGCGATCGGAATGTTGCCGCCATAGGCCTTGCCGGGCGCCAGCTCCATCCGGCGGTCCAGGGACGGGATCGCCTCGCGCAGCTCGGCCGTGGTCGAGGGCCCGAGCTCCCCGAGGGTGCGCAGGATCGTGTTGAACATCCGGTTGAGCCACACGTCTCCGCGCTTGGCGATCCCGTGGGCCTCGATCTCCTTGGCCATTCGCGTGTGCAGCTGCTTGGCGACGCGATCCGAGGCACTCCCCCACACCGCAGGGAGGACGTCACGCGGGAACGTGAACAGGGTGCGGCGCATGGCGAGCTGCTTGACCACGGTGCGGTCGCCGTAGAGGGCCCGGTCGATGTCCTCGCGCGATGCGTCGGAGCGTGCGACCACAGAGAGGTAGACGCTCGGCGCCTCGGTCGCGTGCAGGCAGGTGACCGACTCGACGGCCTCCTCCACCGACGCCACCCGCTTGGCCAGCGCATGACGCGAGGCCAGCCGCGCCCGACGCTGCTGGTCGGTGATCTCCCGCATGTCGCGATCCTCGCACCCGGCGCCGACAGGCGCTCACCTCTCCGGCACGATGCTGGAGTGACATCCGGGACCAGCAGCCGCCTCCAGCGTGGGCTGCTCGTCCTCGGGATCGTGGTGCTCGCGTTCAACCTGCGCCCGTCCGCCGTCAGCATCGGCCCGATCCTGGGCGAGGTGAGCGACGGGCTCGGGATGTCGACCGCGCAGACCGGCGTACTCACCTCTCTGCCGGTGCTCGCCTTCGCGGTCTTCGGCGCCCTGGCCCCGCGTCTGGCTCGCGGGATCGGCCTGCACCGGCTGACCCTGGTGGCGCTGCTCTGCGTGGTGGGTGGACTCGCCGGCCGGGCGTCGGTGTCGTCGGTGCCGCTGTTCCTGATGCTCTCGCTGACCGCCCTCGCCGGGATGGCCACCGCGAACGTGCTGCTTCCTTCGCTGGTGAAGCTGCACTTCCCCGACAGGGTCGGCCTGATGACCTCCATCTACACCACGGCCCTCGCGATCGGGCTGACGTCGGCGTCGGTGCTCACCGTCCCCGTCAGCGAGGCGTACGACGGATGGCGCTCGGGCCTTCTGGTCTGGGCGTTCACGGCCGCCATCGCGGTAGTCCCCTGGATCACCCTGATCGGGCAGGACCGCCGGCCCGAGGAGGTCGAGGGCCGGATCGGCCTCCTCGACGCTGCCCGCACCCGGGTTGGCTGGCTGCTCGCCCTCTTCTTCGCGCTCCAGTCCCTGCAGGCCTACTCGATCTTCGGCTGGTTCGCCGAGCTCTACCAGGATGCGGGGTTCTCCGCACACACGGCGGGTCTGCTGCTCGGCGTCATCACCGGCGTCAGTATTCCGCTGTCGTTCCTGATCCCGTGGCTCGTCGCGCGCACGCACGACCTGACACTCGTCATGTGCGTGCTGATGGCCTGCTACCCGCTGGGCTACCTCGGCCTGATCTTCGCTCCACACGGCGGCGCGTGGCTGTGGGCAGTCGTCATCGGCGCCGGGACGGCCACCTTCCCGCTGATCCTGACGCTGATCGGGCTGCGCGCGCGCACCCCGGGGGGCACGGTGGCGCTGTCCGGGTTCGCCCAGTCGGTCGGCTACCTGATCGCCGCCATCGGCCCGTTCGGGGTCGGTCAGCTCAACGAGCTGTCGGGCGGCTGGACGGTGCCCCTGACCGCGCTGCTGGTGCTCACTGTCCCGCAGCTGCTGCTCGGTCTGGCCTTGTCGCGACCGGCGTACGTCGAGGACGAGCTGGCAGCTCGCTGAACGAGCTCCTAGGAGTGCGGTCTGGTGGAACCAGGACGCGCCGGCGACGGCTGAGCCCCGAGGACTCGTCGTCGCCGGCGCGGCCGGTCGTGCCCCTTAGCGCGGGACCTGGCGAACGGCGCCCGTGCCGGGAACCGGGCCCATCGCCCCGAACTCTGCAAGCTGCCCGATGAACAGGTGGGTCTTTGTCGCCTCGAGCGACACAGGGCTGCGCAACGAGCGGACCGTGACGATGTGACCGCGGCGGATCGTCGAGATCCGGTTGTTGGCCAGCTCAGCGACGTAGAGCTTGCCGGCCGGGGTCAGGGCCAGGTTGGTGGCGCTCCCGAAGCCCCTGGCCACCCGGATCACGGCGCCGCCCGGGGTGATCTTGTAGATCGCGCCACGCGATCCGGCGCTGCCGTCCTCAGGTCCGCCGGGAAGCAGCGACACCCAGAGGTTGCCGCGTCGGTCCCGCTCGACATCTGTCGGCACCGGCTCGAAGCCGTAGTTCACGCCGATGACGCAGTCCGGGAGCCCCATCCGGTTCACGTCCCGCTGGGTGAACAGGTGGGCCTGGCGCGGGAGCACGGCGATGGTGGAGATCCGGCCGGCGCTGTTGACCTTCAGGATGGCGTTTCCGGCCGCCTCCGCGACCGCCCACGCGCCGCCCGGTAGTGCCTCGACCTGGTAGGGGTGGGAGTCCTTGATGCCCATGTAACGCACCGGGATGTCAGCGTCCCGCAACGCCTGCCTCGCGCAGGCGTTGCCGCCGCTGATGATGCCGTAGGTCTTGTTGGCGTCGGGGTTCTTGTTGTTCTCGTAGGCCTTCAGGTTGGCGGTGATCGCGCGTAGTCCCGGTCGGCGGATGACCAGTCGCTGGAAGGAGTTGTTCGGGCTGCTGGTGTAAGCGAGCCTCTGGCCCGACACGGCCACACCTGCGATCTCACCGTCGACGTGTGCGATCACCCTCTTGCCGTTGGCGTTGAGCCGGGTGATCGTGCCGGCTGCGCCGTCGGTCCACCACGTGGTGCCACCACGGACGGCGATCTGGAACGGCATCAGCACGCCTCCGTCCAGCTTGCGCGCGCCGGACGGGGCGGACTCCGCTGACGCGGGCGCGATCATCGGCGTTACGAGCGCCAGTCCTGCCGCCAAGGCGGCGGCGCTGGCGGTGAGTGTCCTGCGACGCAGGCTCATCAGGGCCTCCCGGGATCTGAGTACCGCATCGAGCTGATCCCGATGCGGCCCGGTGGCCTCCCCAGCCGCCGGACGTCCTCGGGACGCTACCGACGGGTCAACTATCCGGTCTCTACCAGTTCCGTAATGTCCGGGTCGCGGTCTAGCCCGTGCCGACCCGTGTCCGCTCGGCATACGCGCGCCGTCGCATGGAGTAAGACCGTGGCCTAAGGCTGCGGTTTCCCCGGTCAGCCGGTGAAACATGCACTTGTCGAGGGTTGCAACACCCGATAGGTACATGGATCCCCGGTCAGCCGGGGAAACCTGCACGCCTAGACGACGGCGAGGGGAAGCAGCGTCTGGCCGGTCGGGCCGACCTGGATGTCGGTGCCCATCTCGGGGCAGACACCGCAGTCGTAGCAGGGGGTCCAGCGACAGTCCTCGACGTCGACCGAGTCGGGGTCGAGGGCGTCCTCCCAGTCCTGCCACAGCCAGTCCTTGTCGAGGCCGGAGTCGAGGTGGTCCCAGGGCAGCACCTCGTCGTAGCCGCGCTCGCGCGTGGTGAACCAGTCGAGGTCGACCTCGGTCTCCGACAGAACTCGATCGGCGGCGCCGACCCAGCGGTCGTAGGAGAAGTGCTCGCTCCAGCCGTCGAAGCGAGCGCCGTCGCGCCACGCCTCCTCGATGATCCGTCCGACCCGGCGGTCGCCCCGAGACAGCAGTCCTTCGATGATCCCGGGCTTGCCGTCGTGGTAGCGGAAGCCGATGGCACGGCCGAACTTGCGGTCGGCCCGGACGTCCTCGCGCAGCTTGCGCAGCCGCTCGTCGGTGGTCTCGACGTCGAGCTGTGAGGCCCACTGGAAGGGCGTGTGCGGCTTGGGCACGAACCCGCCGATCGACACCGTGCACCGGATGTCGTTGTGGCCGGCGACCTCGCGACCCTTGGCGATCACCTTCCGCGCGAGGTCGGCGATGGCCAGCACGTCCTCGTCGGTCTCGGTGGGCAGCCCGCACATGAAGTAGAGCTTGACCTGCCGCCAGCCGTGGGAGTACGCCGCTGCAACGGTACGGATGAGGTCTTCCTCGGTCACCATCTTGTTGATGACCTTGCGCATCCGCTCCGATCCGCCCTCCGGTGCGAAGGTGAGGCCCGAGCGGCGGCCGTTGCGGGAGAACTCGTTGGCCAGGGTGATGTTGAACGCGTCCACGCGGGTGCTCGGCAGCGAGAGCGAGACGTTGGAGCCCTCGTAGCGGTCGGCCAGCCCCTTCGCGACCTCGCCGATCTCGGAGTGGTCGGCGCTCGAGAGCGACAGCAGGCCGACCTCCTCGAAGCCGGTCTTCCGGATGCCGTTCTCGACCATGTCGCCGATCGTGGAGATCGAGCGCTCGCGCACCGGGCGGGTGATCATGCCCGCCTGGCAGAACCGGCAGCCGCGGGTGCAGCCGCGGAAGATCTCGACGCTGAAGCGCTCGTGCACCGTCTCGGCGAGCGGCACCAGCGGGTTGCGCGGGTAGGGCCAGGAGTCGAGGTCCATCAGGGTGTGCTTGCGCACACGGTCGGGTACGCCGGGTCGGTTGGGCGTCACGGCGACCAGAGCACCCTGGTCGTCGTACGACACGTCGTAGAAGCGCGGCACGTAGACCCCGCCACTGGCCGCCAGCCGCAGGAGCACGCCATCACGGCCGCCCGGGCACCCTTCGCCCTTCCACTCCCGCACGACCGCGCTGATAGCGAGCACGATCTCCTCGCCGTCGCCGAGCACGAAGGCGTCGACGAAGTCGGCGATCGGTTCGGGGTTGAAGGCCGAGTGACCGCCCGCGAGCACGATCGGGTCGTCGTCGGTGCGGTCGACCGTGTGCAGCGGGATGCCGGCGAGGTCGAGGGCGGTGAGCATATTGGTGTAGCCCAGCTCGGTGGAGAAGGAGATCCCGAATAGGTCGAAATCTCTGACGGAACGGTGACAATCCACGGTGAACTGGGGAATTGCCTGTTCCCGCATCACCGATTCCAGGTCCGGCCAGACCGAATAGGTCCGCTCCGCGAGTACACCCTCGCTTTCGTTGAGGATCTCGTAGAGGATCTGCACACCTTGGTTGGGCAGGCCAACCTCGTAGGCGTCGGGGTACATCAACGCCCAGCGGACATCGGCCTCGGCCCATGGCTTCTGGACAGAGTTGAGTTCCCCGCCGACATATTGGATTGGCTTGCTGACCCCCGACAAATGGGGTTCGAGCATGGCGAAGATTGACTCACCTGCTGAGACGGCCATGCATGAACCTTCCACCATCGGGGGAGACCAAGGGTACGTGTTTGCCCAGAGCACGTAGTGCTGCCCAGCACTGAACACCATGCTCATGCCCGAGCGTCCAAGGGGGGTCGGGTGCGCGACATCGCCATGTCCTGGCGTCCTTCCCGACGTCTCTCGAGCCGAGCCATGTGGAGCCTGTGGCTGGTGTGCCTGGTTATCACTCCCGGGACGCTGGTGCTTCAGGACAAGACCGCGCTCCGACTGGACGACGTGAGCTCGATCCGGGCCTCTGCACTGATCGCGTTCCTCTGGGTGACACTCGCCTGGCTGTGGCCGGTGCGGTCGCAGCGCAACCGCATCGTGGCGATGACCCTCGCGCTGGCGCTGGCCGTCCATGTGGTGACGAACTACCTGCTCGGCGACGAGTGGTCGGTCGCGGCCCGGGTGGGTGTGGCGACCATCCTCCAGGCGGTGGTGACGCTGGCGTTCTACCGGTGGCGCATCGGCGACGACAACCTCACACCACATCGTCCGAGCGACATCGTCTCGCTCGCCGAGGCGTGCATCGTGGGCGCCCTCGTCGTCCTGCCGCTGGGCCCGGCGCCGGGGCTGTCGCTGTCGAGCAGCACCTTCGAGCTGTTCTGGTGGGTTGGGCTGAGCACCGCCTACATGTTCGTGGGCAGCGCGTGCGTGATGCTGTTGATCACCCGGCAACCCCGCACCGAGGCGATCCCGACCCGGCTCTTCGACGTCTACGTGAACCTGGTCGTGACGACGGTCTCGCTCGGCGTCGTGTTCGCGTTCAGCGACCTCCCGCTCACCTGGATCGTGCTGCTGCCCGCCGTCTGGGCCGGGCTCACGATGGGCCCGTGGACCTCCGCGGCGTACAGCCTGACCGGGACGCTCGCGGTCGTCACCGCCCAGACCATCCCGGCGGCCAGCCGGTCCTACAACGACTCGGACCTGTCCAACATCCTGCTGCTCGACAGCCTGATGACCGCCTTCGTGTTCATCGTCCTGCTGCTCTCCCTGGTGCGTGACCAGCGGGCCTACCTGGCCAACGAGGTCGTACGCCGGCGACAGGAGGCGATGGACCAGGCCGGTCTTCTCGGCACCGTCTTCGAGTCCATCAACGAGGCGCTGGTCCTGATGGACACGCTGGGCGTCGTACAGCTGCACAACGCGGCCGCCGTGCACATCCTGGGCCGCGACAAGCTCACCACCGAGCCGTCGCGCTGGTTGCGCCGCCTGACCGAGTCACCCGCCTTCAGCTACGGCTACAACCGCGACGGGTCCGAGGACGGTCTGCGCATCCTGGCCGTCCAGCTGGCTCGCGTGACGTACGCCGGGTCCGACGGCGTGGTCGCCATCGTGCGCGACGTGACCACCGAGCAGGCCCGGATCGAGGAGCTGGCGAGCTTCGCTGCCGTCGCCGCGCACGACCTGAAGAGCCCCCTCACAGCGGTCCAGGGCTGGATCGAGGTCGCGGAGGACGTCATGGAGAGCGACCCGAAGATGGCCACCGAGGCGCTGGAGCGCGGGCGGCACGCCACCGACCGGATGTCGCAGGAGATCGAGGACTGGCTCACCTACAACGTTGCCCGCGAGGGAGTGCTGCAGCCCGAGTCGGTCGAGCTCCAGCCCGTGCTGGACGCCCTGGTCAAGAACCACCCGGACGTCGACTTCGTGGTGCGTACGCCGGACTCGGTGATGGCCGACCGGACGCTGCTGCAGCACCTGCTCGTCAATCTGGTCGGCAACGCGGTGAAGTACACCCTCCCGGGTGAACGTCCGTCGGTGACGATCCGCAGCTTCTCGGGCGGCGAACGCGGCTGGGTGCGCCTCTACGTCGTCGACGCCGGCATCGGCATCCCCGAGGGCGAGGAGGCGGCGATCTTCGAGCCGTTCCGCCGGGCGTCGACGGTCAAGGACACCTACGAGGGGTCCGGCCTGGGGCTCGCCCTGTGCAAGCGGATCGTGCGCCGCCACGGCGGTCTGATCAGCGCCCAGCGCAACGAGGGCCCGGGCACGACGATCACCGTCACCCTCCCCAGCGCCTGACCGGATTCAGGCCCGCCCACTCGCCGCCTGAGTTCGCACAGTTGTTCGACATTTTCCAATCGGTCCAATGTCGAGACGCTGGTCTCGGTAATCCCTAGACTAATCGGGGGGAAAAGGGACAAATGCGACGCGTAGCCGAGACTGCAGATAGCGCGCCGACTCACACCGGTGACGGCGCGCGTGTACTCATGTCCAAGCGCCAGATCGCACCCTTCTTCGCCTTCGCGGCCGCCTGCTACCTGATTGCCCCCTACATGGGGCTGGACAGCTTCACCGTCGACAAGCGGATCGCCGAGGTCTGGCCCCCGGGCGGCGTGGGCTTCGTGCTGCTGACCACAGTCTGGTTCGCAGGCAAGCGCACGATCGCGTTCACCCTCGCCTTCATGGTGGTCGTCTACGCCGTGACAGCCGTCTTGCTCGGAAACGGTCTGGTGCACTCGACGTGGCTGGCCCTCGTCGGCGCGGCGCAGCCGTTGCTGATGGCGTGGCTCTACCGACGGCGGCTCAACCACAACGGCTGGGCACCGGAGAGCCCGCACGACGTGGCCGCGCTGCTCTTCTCGGCCATCGGATCCTCGCTGCTGCTGGCGCTGCTGAGCGGGTTCCCCAGCCTGCACCCGAGCGCCTTCGGCACCGAGGTGCTGTGGTGGTGGGTCCTGCGCAACACCGTGTTCTGCTTCGTGGGCGGCGTGACGTTCATGGTGATCTTCTACGGGCGGCGCCAGGGCGCGCTCCCGGCGACCCCCTGGTTCAACCGTATGGGGTTGCTGGTGGCAGCAATCGCCTGCGTCTACGGCAGCTACCACGACCCGTCGTTGCCGCTTTCGTGGCTGTTGATCATCCCGAGCATCTGGGGCGGCCTGACGCTCACCGTGCGCGGCACTGCCTACCTCGCCCTGACCGTGGCCCTCGCCGCGGCGTCGATGAGCTACCTCCCGCAGAACCAGTTCGGGTATCAGGGCCTGCTGCCTGCCTCCTCGATCATGGACCTGCTGGTCATCGCGAGCACCGCGTTCACGCTGCTGCTGACCCTGATGCGCGAGCAGCGCGGTGCGCTGATCGCCGAGCTCGATCGCAAGGGCGCCGAGTCCGAGAACCAGCGTCGGATGCTCGAGACGGTCTTCGACTCGATGACCGACGGCGTGGTCATCGTCGACAACTCTCGAGTCTCGATGTACAACGCGGCTGCTCGACAGCTGCTCGGCCGTCCCATCCCTGCGGGGACGCCCGCCAACTGGGCCAAGGACTTCGGTATCACTGCCTCCGACGGCGGTCCGATCGACGACGACGCGCTCCGCGAAGCGCTGTGGGTCGACATTGCTGACCCCCGCGCCAAGACCCTCCAGGTCACGGTGGGAAACGACGGGACGGCCCGCATCCTCGACCTCTCGGCCAAGCCGATCGGAACCGCCGACGAACGCTCGACCATGGTGCTGCTGCACGACGTGACAGCCCAGCGCGCCCGGATGCGCGAGCTGACCAACTTCGCCGGCATGGTGGCTCACGACCTGCGCGGACCACTCACCGTGCTCGACGGGTGGCTCGAGGTCGTCGAGGACGGCGACCCGGTGGAGGAGAGCCAGCTCGTCGACGACGCCCTGCGCAAGGCCCGGGAGTCCAGCCGTCGTATGCGTCAGGTGATCGAGGACTGGCTTAACTACACCGTCGTCCAGAACGGCCAGCTGGCCCCCGAGGCCGTGAAGCTGTACGGCGTGGCCAGCGAGATCGTGGACGGCCGCAGGGCCCACTGGGCCGGCGACAGCGAGCCGCAGTTCGTCCTCAACCTCGAGCACAGCGTGCAGGCCGACCCCGGGCTGCTGCGCCAGCTCATCGACAACCTGGTCGGCAACGCGATCAAGTACACCGCCGCCGACCAACAGCCGTGGATTCGGATCACCTCCGAACCCGACGACGAATCGGGCTGGATCCGCGTGCACGTCACCGACTGTGGCGTCGGGATCCCCGAGGGCGAGGAGGAGCTGATCTTCCAGGAGTTCCACCGTGGACCGCAGGAGGGTCGCTCGGCGGGTACCGGCCTCGGACTCGCCCTGACCCGACGCATCGTCGGGCTGCACGGTGGTCAGATGCGTGCGAGGCGCAACCCCGAGGGTGGCTCGACCTTCACGTTCACCTTGCCCGAGGCCTAGTCGCCCGGGAGACCATGCTTCCGCGCATGGCGATGTTCTGGAGCAGTCCGACGGCCATCATCGAGGCGAACATCGACGACCCGCCGTACGACACCAGTGGCAGCGGCACACCGGTCACGGGCATGATCCCCAGGCACATCCCGATGTTCTGGAAGGTCTGGAAGGCGAACCAGCAGCCGATGCCGGCGGCGGCCACCCGTCCGAACATGTCGTCGGCGTGCAGGGAGATGTGCAGCGCGCGCCAGAGCAGGATCGAGAAGAGCAGGATCAGGACACCGGCTCCGATGAGGCCGAGCTCCTCGCCGGCGACGGTGAAGATGAAGTCGGTGTGCTGCTCGGGGACGAACCGCGACCGGGTCTGCGAGCCGTCGAAGAGTCCCTGACCGAACAGGCCGCCGTTGCCGATCGCGATGCGGGCCTGGGTGGTGTTGTAGCCCGCACCGCGGGGGTCGAGGCCCGGATCGGTGAACGCCATGAAGCGGTTGAGCTGGTACTGCTTGAGCACGCCGGCCATCACGGCCAGCGTGGCCACGGTGACCCCGATCAGGAAGATCGAGACCAGCCAGCGACGAGGGACGCCGGCGACTGCGAGCACGCCGAAGACGGTGGCCGAGAGCACGAGCATCGTCCCGAGGTCGGGCTGCATGATGATCAGCAGCGCCGGGATCCCGGCGATCACGCCCATGAGGCCGACGTCGACGAGTCCGACCCGACGCTGCCGGGAGTTCTCGACCCGCTCGGCGATGATCATCGCCATGCCGATCACGACGGCGAGCTTGGCGAACTCGGCCGGCTGGATCGAGAGCCCGCCGAGCATCAGCCAGGAGCGCGATCCGTTGATCGTCGTACCCATGATCAGGACCAGCACCAGCCCGACGACGGAGGCGCCGTAGACGAGCGGGGTGATGATGCGCACCCAGCGGTGGTCGGTCGCCATCACCGCGGCGGCGAGCACCAGCCCGATCATGATGTTGACCAGGTGCTTGTGGAGGTACGCCGTCGAGTCGCCGTGGGTGAGGATCTCGTTGGACGATGTCGCCGACCAGACCAGCAACGTGCCGATCGTGAGGATCAGGCCGGCGGTGCCGAACAGCAGCCAGTCGAGACGGGGTACGGCGACCCGGCTGCGGGCGATCGACAGCCGACTCATCGGCATGACGGTCATCGGTCACTCCCCTTGCCGCCCGTGTCGCGCGGCGGCAGGATCGAGCCGTCGCGCGCGAACGTCGGGAGCCTTGCGGGCGGGGTGGTGCCGGGGATGGCGGCCTTGCTCGGCTGGACCTTCTCGCCCTTGATGCCGTAGAGGTGCTCCCAGATCTTGCGAACCGCGGGGCCTGACGTACCGGAGCCGGTGCCGCCCTGCGTGATCATCATGACGACCACGTAGTCCTTGGTGTATGTCGCGACCCACGAGGTCGTCTGCTTGCCGTAGACCTCGGCCGAGCCCGTCTTGCCGCGAAGCTGCACCTTGTCCAGCGGGAAGCCGCCGAACTTCCAGGCGAGCGTGCCCTCCTTCGGCGTGCCCTTGAGTGCGTTGTCGACGTAGTCCAATGCGGACTTCTTCGACTTGATCCGGCGCTCGACCTTGGGCTTGATCTCCTTGATCAGCTTGCCGTCGGGGCTGACCACGGCCTTGGCCACACGAGGTGCGAGCAGCTTGCCGCCGTTGGACAGCGCCGCGTAGGCACGGGCGAGCTGGAGCGGCGTGACCATGGTGTCGCCCTGGCCGATGACGAAGTTGACCGCGTCACCGGCCCGGTAGTTGAAGCCCTCGAGGCAGAACTCGTGGGCGAACACGTGCAGGAAGTCCCGCTGGCCGGTCGTGTTCTTCTTGTCGACCTTGCAGTAGTAGCCCTTCATGGCCTTCCAGTAGGACAGCTTCCACTTGCGGTCGGCGATCCGGCCGCTGGCCTCCCCCGTGACGTCGCCGCCGGTGTCCGAGCCGAAGCCGAACTCCTTGGCCATCGAGACGAGTGGGTCCTTGGCCTTCACGTTGGCGGGGTCGCTGCCGTACTTCTGCCAGAAGGAGAGCCCGACCCGATAGAAGAAGGTGTCGCAGGAGAGCTCCAGGGCCTTGGCGAAGTCGATGTAGCCGTAGGCCGCGGACTCGTAGTTCTTGAACAACCGGTTGCCGACCTGCAGGCCCGACGAGCAGTTGAGCTGAGTGCTCTCGGAGAACCCGTTGTTGAGCGCGCCGACCGTCATGATCGGCTTCCAGGTCGAACCGGGGGCGAACTGTCCCTGACTGGCGCGTGAGAGCAGCGGGTTGCCCGAGTCCTTGGAGTACAGCTGCTTGAGCTCCTTGCTCGTGATGCCGCCGGACCAGACGGTGGGGTCGTACGTCGGCTGGCTGGCCATCGCGACGATCCGCCCGGTCTTGGCCTCCATCACGACCGCGGCACCGCTGTCGGCGGCGTAGTCGCGCCCGGTCACTTTGTCGAAGGTGCCGCGCGCGGTCATCATCGCCTGGTGGAGCTGCTTCTCCACGTAGGACTGCACCTCGGCGTCGATCGAGGTGACGAGCGTGTCCCCCGGCGTCGACTCGGTCTCGCCACCGTCGCCGAGCACACGCCCCATCGAGTCGACGGCCACCTTCTTGTAGCCCGGCTTGCCGCGCAGCCACGCGTCGTACGCCTTCTCGACGCCGGCCCGCCCCACGACAGAGGCGCCGTTGACCGAGGTGTCGTCGTCCTTCTTCGCCTCGTCGAGCTCGCCCTCGGTGATCGGGCTGAGGTAGCCGAGCACGTGGGCTCCGTTCACGCCGAACGGCGACGGGTAGGCGCGCACGCTCTCCTGCTGCGCCAGGACGCCCGGGTAGTCCTCGGACTGCTCGAGCACCTTGACCGCGACCTTCTGAGGGACGTCGCGCGCCACCGGGACCGGTTGGTACGGCGAGCCGTTCCAGCAGCTGCCCTTCTGCGAGTCCGGCTGGCCGCAGAGCAGCATGCGGGACTGGATCTTCTCGTAGGGCACCTTGACCACGCGCGAGAGCTTCTTCAGGGTCGCCTCACGCTTGGCCTCCGGCAGCTTGCCCACCAGAGTTCGGTCGATGCTGACCACCCAGCTGCTGCGGTTGGCGACAAGGGGGCGCCCCATGTCGTCGACGATCAGGCCACGAGCGGGCTGCACGACCACGTCACGCACCGACTGCGAGGCGGCCTGGGCGCGGTAGCCGTCGCCGGTGAGCACCTGCATGTACCAGAGGCGGGCGAACAGCGTCAGGAAGAGCGCGACCACCATCGCCTGCACGACGAACAGCCGCAGGCGGCTCTTCTCCGAGGCGTTCGGCCGGATGAGGACGGCGGCCACGTCAGACCGTGCCTCTCGACCCTCGTCCGTCGCGAGCGTCGCACCACGGAGTGCATCGCAAGGCGGAGGAAGGAGGCGATGCGCCAGCATCGACGACTGACGACAACGCAGCGAGGTGCCCGTGGGGCGGCGCGCAGCAGGACATGGGGTCGGGAGTCACGGTCTAGTAGGCCAATTCGGCCGGTCGGGTCCGCTCGAACAGGTTCATCAGCATCGGCAGCAGTAGCGGCGTCATCACCACGTCGTACAGCAGCGCGATCGAGATGACCTGCATCATCTCCCCCGCCGGGAGCGCGTGGTCCCCGAGGATGACCCCGCTGAGCGCGAAGATCGAGGTGGCCACGAACGAGCACACTGCAACGGTTGCGAGCCCGGCCAGCGGACTGCGGCGGGCGTCAGCACGAACGCGGCCGGCGAGGATGGCGATCAGCACGAAGGCCAGCGCCCAGCGTCCGGCCACGTGGTCGGCGGGCGGCGCGAGGTCGAGCAGCATGCCGGCCAGGAAGCCGACGGTGGCGCCGAAGGCCGGGCCGCGGGCGATGGCGGCGGCCACCACCACGATGAGGGCGAGGTTGGGGACCACGCCGTTGACGGCGAAGAGGCTGAAGACCGCCGTCTGCAGGGTGACGGCAAGGACGACCAGCACGGCGACGAGCGCGGAGCGCGAGAGGTTCATCGGGTGGCTCCCTGACCGTTGATCACCTGGCGGTCTCCCTTGGTCTGGCGGGGTACGACGACCCCGACCACGTCGAGCGAGGTGAAGTCGACGAACGGGTCGATGACCGCGTGCTTGGCCAGCTCACGAGGCGTGGAGTACACCGACTCGACCTTCCCGATGGGGATGCCCGCGACGTAAGGAACGCCGTTCTGGCTGCCCCACGTGACGACGACGTCGCCCTTGACCGGGGAGACCGAGTGGTCGACGAGGTCGAGGTCGAGGCGGCCACGGTCGCTGGTCACGCCCCGGCCACGCAGGAAGCCGATCTCGTTGTTGGAGCCGAGCCGGCCCCCGACCACGGAGTCGGTGTCGAGGACGAGCAGGACGTTGGCGTTGGAGCGGGTCGCACTGAGCACGCGACCTACCAGCCCGTCGTTGTTGAGCACCGTCATGTCCTTGTGCACCCCGGAGGAGGTGCCGGCGTCGATCGTGACCGTGCGCGAGAACGACTGCATCGGACCCATCCCGACCACCCGCGCGGCAACGAGTGCGTAGCCGGTCTGGTTGGCGGCGTTCGTCAGTCCGTCGAGCTCGGCGAGGCGGTTGCGGTCGAGCGGGACTTGCTCGACCTGGGAACGCAGCTTGGAGTTCTGCGCCGAGAGGCGCGCAACGTCGCCACGCAGCTTGTTGTTGTTGCTGAAGTAGCCGAAGGTGTCGCGCATCGGCCGGGCCGCCGAAGCGGCTGTGGACTCCACCGGGCCGATCACGTTTCCGACGACGTTGCGGGCAGGGTTGATCGGCGAGGAGTCACCGCTGGCGGCGTCGATCGTGATCACGGTGAGTGACGCGGCAATGAGCAGCCCGACGACGACCTTGGCGGAGCCGCCGCGGTCGCGACCGAAACCGGTGCGGCCCCCGTCGTCGGTGACGGGCCGACCCAGCGAAGGGCCCTTGACGTTGCGCAGACGCTGATTGGCCACCCGGTTACCGCCTGTGGTCCGCGACGAGCACCTGCTGGAGTGCCTCGAACTCCTCGACGCACTTGCCGGCACCCAGGGCCACCGACGTCAGCGGGTCGTGGGAGATGTGGACCGGCATGCCGGTCTCGTGACGGATCCGCTCGTCCAGGCCGAGGAGCAACGCGCCACCACCGGTGAGCACGATGCCGCGGTCCATGATGTCGCCGGCGAGCTCGGGAGGCGTCTGGTCGAGAGTGGTGCGTACGGCGTCCACGATCGCGTGCAGCTGTTCCTCGATCGCCCGCCGGATCTCGGGACTGGAGACGGTGACCGTGCGCGGCAGGCCGGAGACCATGTCGCGCCCCCGGACCTCGGCCTGGCGCTCCTGCGGGAGCGGGAAGGCGGAGCCGAGGGTCATCTTGATCTCCTCGGCGGTGCGCTCCCCCAGCATCAGGGAGTGCTCCTTCTTCATCCACGCGACGATCGCCTGGTCGAGCTCGTCACCGGCGGTGCGGACCGACAGGGTGGTGACCAGGCCGCCCAGGGAGATGACGGCGACCTCGGTGGTGCCGCCGCCGATGTCGACGACCATGTTGCCCGTGGCCTCGTGGACCGGCAGGCCGGCGCCGATCGCCGCGGCCATCGGCTCCTCGATGATGTAGACGCGTCGTCCGCCCGCCTGGTAGCCGGCCTCCTTCACCGCGCGCTGCTCCACGGCGGTGACGCCGCTCGGCACGCAGATGATCATCCGCGGCTTGGCGAAGTAACGACGCCGGTGCACCTGCTGGATGAAGTGGCGCAGCATGTGCTCGGTCGCGTCGAGGTCGGCGATGACGCCGTCCTTGAGCGGGCGGATGGCGGTGATGCCGTCGGGCGTGCGGCCGATCATCCGCTTCGCCTCGTGGCCGACCGCCAGGATCTCGTGTGTCTGCTCGTTCATCGCGACCACGGATGGCTCGTCGACGAGGACGCCCTTGCCACGCACGTAGACCAGCGTGTTCGCCGTACCTAGATCCACCGCCATGTCGCGGCCGATGAGACTGTTGGCCATCCGATCCGCCTCGCAGGTGCAGTGTTGGGGGAAGAGGTATGACGCATTGCGCCCCACCCGTCACAGCAGACTAGGAGCGAAACGTCCAGTTCCCGCGACGACACGCGGCGAGCGCGAGGCAGCGGTTTCCCCGGCTGACCTCGGAAGACGTGGAGGTCAGAGCCCCGGGAACCAGAGCGCGATCTCCCGGGCGGCGGACTCCTCGCCGTCCGAGCCGTGCACCAGGTTCTCGCGGTTGGACACCGAGAGGTCGCCGCGGATGGTGCCGGGAGCGGCCTTGCGCCCGTCGGTGGCGCCGTTGATGAGGCGTACGACCTCGATCGCCTCGTCGCCCTCGAGCACCGCGGCGACGAGGGGGCCGCTGGTCACGAACTCGCGCAACGGCGGGTAGAAGTCGCGGTCCACGTGCTCGGCGTAGTGCGCATCCGCCTGCTCGACGTCGATGTGTCGCAGCTCCAGGGCAACGATGCCCAGCCCCTTGGACTCGAAGCGGGACAAGATGTTGCCGACCAGGCCCCGCCGGACGGCGTCGGGCTTGAAGAGAACGAGAGTGCGCTGCGACATGGCGCAAACCCTAGTGGGCCACCTCCCGACCTCGAGCCGCGGGACGTCATACGGATGGGTCGCTATAGGCACCAATTCGTATGACGTCCCGCGCAGATCCGGACGGTCAGGCCACGGCGCCGACGGGCTCGGGCTCCGGGACGGCTTCCATCGTTTCCGGCACCGGCCGGATCCGACCGGGCAGGAACACCAGCGAGCCGAGGGCCCCCAACAGGCACAGCGTCCCGATCAGCATGCACGAGGTGCTCAGCCCCGACATGAAGGCGTCCTGCATCGCGGTGACCAGGCCGGGGTCGCCGCCACCGATGGCGAGTGCGGCACCCACCGAGTCCTGCGCCTGGGCGAGTGCGTGCCCCGGCAGCCGGCCGAATGCCCCGCCGGCCAGGTGGTCGGCGTACACGGAGGCGAACAGGGAGCCCACCACCGCGACACCGAGCGTGCCGCCCAGCTCACGGGTCGCGTCGTTGACCGCCGAGCCGACGCCAGCACGCGCCGGCGGCAGCACGAGCAGGATCGACTCGGTGGCCGGCGTCGAGATCAGACCCATACCCAGGCCCATCAGCACCATCTGCGGCACGATCACGGTGGTGTACGACGCGTCGACGGTCACCGTAGAGATCCACCAGAACGCCGCCCCGAAGAGGACGAGCCCGCTGGTCACGACGGTCTTGGTTCCGATTCGCGGAGCCAGCAGCGCTCCCGCCACCGACGCCACCGCGATGCTCACGGCGACAGGCAGGATGCGGGCACCGGTCGAGAGCGTCCCGTAGCCACGGACGAACTGGAAGTACTGCGTGATCAGGAAGATGAAGCCGAACAGCGCGAAGAAGGTGATCGTCACCGCGCCACTGGCGGCACTGAACCGAGGGTCGCGGAACAGGGAGACGTCCAGCATCGGGTGCGACGTACGACGCTCCCGGATCACGAACGCCAGCAGGGCGAGCGCGCTCACCGCAAACCCGGTGAACGTCGCGACGGAGGACCAGCCGTTCTCGGGAGCCTCGATGATCGTCCAGGTCAGGGTGCCCAGCATGACCACGGACAGGCCCAGGCCAGGGAAGTCGAGGGCCGGCACACCGGGGTCGCGCGACTCAGGCACCAGCACGAAAGCTGCGGCCGCCGTCACCAGGGCCAGCGGGACCAGCGCCCAGAAGACACTGCCCCACGCGAAGTGCTCGAGCAGCAGTCCACCCACGACGGGTCCGGCGGCGACACCGATCCCGACGACGGCTCCCCACACGCCCAGCGCAGCGGCCCGCTCCTTCCGCTCGGGGAAGGTGTTGCTGATGATCGACAGCGTGGTCGGGAAGATCAGCGCGGCGAAGGCGCCCATCCCGAACCGCGCTGCTACCAGTGCGCCGGCGTCGGTGACGACAGCGCCGACTGCGCTGGCGGCGGCGAAGCCGACCAGCCCGACGATCAGGGCGGGCCGGCGCCCGAAGCGGTCCGAGAGGCTACCGGCGGCCAGCACCAGGCCGGCGAAGGCGAGGTTGTAGCCGTCGACGATCCACTGCAGCTGGCGGGTCCCCGCATCGAGCTCGTCCGAGATCGTCGGGAGGGCGACGTTGACGATCGTGGTGTCGAGGTTGATCGCGAGCACGGCCGCGCAGACCGTGATCAGGATGGCGAGCTTTCCCTTCATGGGGGACTCCAGATGAATACGATGTGGACAGTGACAACATTAGCCTGCACCTCAATGTGACCACTGTCAACATGTATCGCTAGAATGGTCCCGTGAGCAGCTACCACCACGGCAACCTGCGGGCGAGCCTGATCGACACCGGCGTCGAGCTGGCCCGGACCCACGGCCCCGACGGTGTCGTGCTGCGCGAGGTCGCGCGCCGGGCCGGCGTCTCCCACAACGCCGCCTACCGGCACTTCGCCGACCGCGAGGCGTTGCTCGCCGAGATCGCCCGGATCGCCATGCAGGAGCTGCGCGCGGCGATGCAGCAGGAGCTCGACGCCGCCGACGCCGAGGACCACTCTGACGACCGGGCCCGGGCAGCCGCCCGACTGCGCGCGACCGGTCGGGCGTACGTCGACTTCGCGATCCGCGAGCCGGGCCTGTTCGACGTCGCCTTCTCGGCGATCCCCGACGAGGACGGACTCGAGGAGGACACCGACCCCTACGACCTGCTCACCCAGGTGCTCGACGAGGGGGTGGCGACGGGGGCGGTCTCCCCCGAGCTCAGGCCCGGCGCCGAGGTGGTGTGCTGGTCGGCCGTCCACGGGTTCGCGACCCTGCACGTGCACGGTCCGCGCTCCTCGGCCCCGGTCGAGGAGCGCAACGCCACCCTGGACGTCATGCTCGACCACATCGCCCGCGGTCTCGCCTAGTTCCCTGGTCCGACGGGGATCAAGCCTTCCCGGGGTACTCCCCCGCTGCTTCCCACTCGGCGCGCTCGACCTCGATCTTGCGGCCAAGGAAGTACGCCGTCGCCCAGAGCGCCAGGAAGACCGCACCCAGGAAGAACATGGTCGTGACGACGAAGCCGACCGCGATCGCGGCGACCTGCAGGGCCCAGCCGATCCAGTAGGCCCAGGCGAAGCGCAGCAGCCCAGCCACCAGCAGGCACGCGACGGTCAGCCCGAGGCCGACCCACAGTGCGGTCGCCGTGCTGACGTCGGTGAGGGAGACGAGGACCGGCGTGCTCAGGCCGAACGCGATCGCCTCGATGAACAGGATCGCGGCGCAGAGCCGTCGCTGCATCAGCTGTTCTCCCGTCGGGAGCGCAGCATCGCCCGGGCCTCTCCGACCGTGACGACTGAGCCCGTGACCAGGACGCCGCCAGAGCCGATCGCCTCGCCGAAGACACCTCCGGCCTCGGCGAGTGCAGCGGCCTGGTCGATCGCGTCGTCCAGCGACGGGGTCTCGCTCACCCGGTCCTGGCCGAAGATCCCGCGGGCGACCTCGGCCAGCTCGGAGGACGGCATCGACCTGTCGGTCGAGTTCTGCGTGCAGACGACGTGTGCCAGCATCGGCTCGAACTCGGAGAGCAGGCCCTCGTAGTCCTTGTCCGCCATCACCCCGATCACGCCGATCAGCGGCGAGAACGTGAACGAGTCCTCCAGCGCCGCGACGACGGCGGCCGCCCCGTGCGGGTTGTGCGCGGCGTCAAGCACGATCGTGGGCGATCGCCGGATGATCTCGAGCCGCCCGGGTGAGGTCACCTCCGCGAACGCCTCCCTGACCACGTCGGCGTCCAGGGGATCGTCGCCGCCGAAGAATGCCTCGACCGCGGCCAGGGCCAGGACGGCGTTCTGTGCCTGGTGGGCTCCGTAGAGCGAGAGGAAGACCTCGTCGTAGCTGCCGCGGAGGCCCTGGAGGCTGAGCATCTGCCCGCCGACCGCCGGAACCCGGCTGGTGACCCCGAAGTCCATTCCCTCGCGGGCGAGCGTCGCACCGACCTCGGTGCACCTCTCCACGACCAGCTGCATGACTTCCTCGGACTGGTCGGCCGTCACGACGGTGGCGCCCGGCTTGATGATCCCGACCTTCTCCGTGGCGATCGCGGCCGGTGTCTCGCCGAGGTACTTCGCGTGGTCGACCGCGATCGGGGTGAGCACGGAGACCTTCGCATCGATGACGTTGGTGGCGTCCCAGGCGCCGCCCATCCCGACCTCGACGACGGCGGCGTCGACCGGGGCATCCGCGAAGGCGGCGTACGCCATCCCGACGACGGTCTCGAAGAACGACAGCGGGTGGTCGTACTCGACGTCGACGAGATGGGTGTACGGCGCGACGTCGTTGAACGCCCGGACGAAGGCCTCCTCCTCGAGCGGTTCGCCGTCCAGGCTGATCCGCTCGGTCATCGACTCCAGGTGCGGGCTCGTGAACCGACCGACCCGGAGGCCGAGTGTGACGATCAACGTCTCGATCATTCGCGCAGTCGAGGTCTTGCCGTTCGTGCCGGTGAGGTGGATCGAGGGGTAGGTCCGCTGCGGGTCCCCGAGAACCTCCATGAACGCCTGGATGCGGTCGAGGGTCGGGTCGAGCTTGGTCTCGGGCCAGCGACTCAGCAGCGCGTCCTCGACCTCGGCGTAGGTCTCGGCCAGGCGCGCCTGTGCAGCCTGACCATCAGGGGTGTCGTCCATCGGGGCGAGTCTAGGTCGACGGTCTGCGGAGCGGCCCGGCCGCCCGACCCGGTATCTCGTTTTCGGCAGGCCGAGGGGTCTCCGTAGGATTCGGGCATGACTGACGCCCCTCAGACCGACCTGTCCGAAGAGACGACCGCAGCTCCTGCGGCCGTCGTACCGGACAAGGCCGCACTGGAGGGCCTCGAGGCGAAGTGGGCCGCGCAGTGGAAGGCCGACGACACCTACGCCTTCGACCGCACCAGGTCCCGCGAGGACGTCTACTCCATCGACACTCCCCCACCGACCGTCTCCGGCGCGCTCCACGTCGGACACGTCTTCTCCTACACCCACACCGACCTGGTCGCGCGCTACCAGCGGATGCGGGGCAAGACGGTGTTCTACCCGATGGGCTGGGACGACAACGGCCTGCCCACCGAGCGGCGCGTGCAGAACTACTTCGGCGTGCGCTGCGACCCGTCGTTGCCGTACGACCCGGACTTCACCGCGCCGGAGGAGCCCGACCCCAAGCGTCAGGTGCCGATCAGCCGCCCCAACTTCATCGAGCTGTGCGAGCGCCTGGTTGTGCAGGACGAGGAGGTCTTCGAGGACCTGTGGCGCACGCTCGGCCTCTCGGTCGACTGGTCGCAGCACTACACGACGATCGGGCCCAAGTCGCAGAAGGTCAGCCAGCGCGCGTTCCTGCGCAACCTCGCCCGCGGCGAGGCCTACCTGCAGGAGGCGCCGACCCTCTGGGACGTCACCTTCCAGACGGCTGTTGCGCAGGCCGAGCTCGAGGCCCGCGAGTACGCCGGCCACTACTACCGGGTGGCGTTCCACGGCGCCGACGGGCCTGTCTTCATCGAGACCACTCGCCCGGAGCTGATCCCCTCGGTCGTCGCGCTGGTCGCGCACCCCGACGACGAGCGCTACCAGCCCCTGTTCGGCACGACGGTGACCTCTCCCGTGTTCGGCGTCGAGATCCCTGTCCTGGCGCACCCCTTGGCCGAGCCGGACAAGGGCGCCGGCGTCGCGATGTCCTGCACGTTCGGCGACCTCACCGACGTGACCTGGTGGCGCGAGCTGCAGCTTCCGGTCCGCACGCTGATCGGGCGAGACGGCCGGATGACGCGGGAGACACCGGATTGGCTCGCGAGCACGCCGGCCGCGGCGGCGTACGAGGAGCTCAAGGGCAAGACCGTCTTCAGCGCCCGTGAGGCGGTGGTCGCGCTGCTCCGCGAGAGCGGCGACCTCGAGGGCGAGCCCACCCCCACCCAGCGGATGGCGAACTTCTACGAGAAGGGCGACAAGCCACTGGAGATCGTCGCCACCCGCCAGTGGTACATCACCAACGGCGGCCGCGACAGCGAGCTGCGCGCCGAGATGGTCGCGGCCGGCGCCGAGATCGAGTGGATCCCGGCGCACATGAAGCACCGCTACGACAACTGGGTCGGCGGTCTCAACGGCGACTGGCTGGTCTCGCGGCAGCGGTTCTTCGGGATCCCGTTCCCGGTCTGGTACGCCCTCGACGGCGAGGGTGAACCGGACTACGAGCACCCGCTGCTCCCTCGCGAGGCCGAGCTGCCGATCGACCCGTCGACTCAGGCGCCAGCTGGCTACACGGAGGACCAGCGCGGCAAGGCCGGCGGCTTCATCGGCGACCCCGACGTGATGGACACGTGGGCGACCTCATCGCTCACGCCGCAGATCGCGGGTGGCTGGGAGGAGGACCAGGACCTCTTCGAGCGGGTCTTCCCGATGGACCTGTGCACGAATGCCCACGACATCATCCGCACCTGGCTCTTCTCCCGGGTGGTGCGGGCACGCTTCGAGAACCACGCCGTGCCGTGGTCGCACGCCATGATCTCGGGCTTCATCGTCGACCCCGACCGCAAGAAGATGTCGAAGTCCAAGGGCAACGTGGTCGTGCCCACCGAGGTCCTGGAGAAATACGGCGCCGACGCAGTCCGGTGGCGGGCTGCGATGGCGCGCCCCGGTCTGGACTCCCCCTTCGACGAGTCGCAGATGAAGGTGGGCCGCCGCCTGGCGATGAAGGTCCTCAACGTCTCCAAGTTCGTCCTCGGCAGCGTCGGTGCCACGCGCGTCGACCCCGCCGCCGTGACAGAGCCGGTCGACCGCGCTCTGCTGGGCAAGCTCGCGCGCACGTTGCGAGAGGCCACCCGCGCCTTCGACGCCTACGACTACACGACGGCGCTAGAAGCGAGCGAGCGGTTCTTCTGGGACTTCTGCGACGACTACGTCGAGCTGGTCAAGGAGCGTGCGTACGGCGACGCCGGCGACCCGGAGTCCGACAAGGCCAACGAGTCGGCTCGCGCCGCTCTCGCGACTGCCCTGCACCTCCAGCTGCGCCTGTTCGCGCCGTTCCTGCCCTACGCGACAGAAGAGGTCTGGTCGTGGTGGCAGCAGGGTTCGGTGCACCTGCACTCCTGGCCGGTCGAGGCCGAGCTCGGCGACCATGCCGACGCGGACACCGACGGACTCGAGGCAGTCGCCTCCGTACTCGCAGGGCTGCGCGGTGCCAAGTCGACCGCCAAGGTCGGCATGCGTACGCCGGTCCTGGAGGCCACCATCACGGCGCCGATCGATGCGCTCGAGGCGATCAGGGACGCTGAGCGTGACCTGCGCTCCGTGGGGTCGATCACGGGCGACCTGAAGCTGGTCGCGGCCGAGGACAGCGAGGTCCTCGTGGAGGCCGTGCTGGGGGAACCACCGCCGAAGCGGTAGTCAGTGACTGGGCCTGCTGGGCTCAGTGCCCGTTGCCGCCGCCGTGGTGCCCGCCGTTGCGATCGCCGCGGTCGGACCCCCGGTCGCCTCGGTCGCCGCGGTCGGACCCCCGGTCGCCTCGGTCGCTGTGGTCGCGACCCCGGTCACCTCGGTCACCGCGGTCACCTCGGTCACCTCGGTCACCTCGGTCACTGTGATCACGACCCCGGTCGCCGCCCCGGTCGCCCCGGTCGCCCCGGTCCGTGTGTCCCCGGCCCCCGTCACCGCGATCACCTCGGTCACCGCGGTCACTGTGATCACGACCCCGGTCGCCGCCCCGGTCGCCCCGGTCCTGACGCCCGTCGCCCCGGTTGTCGCTCTTGCTGTCGCCCCGGTCGCCGCGGTCGCCGCGATCACTGCGGTCGCCTCGGTCGCTCTTGTCGCCCGGCTGGCCGTTGTTGTGGCTGTGGTGGCTGTGGTGGCTGTGGTGTCCGTGGTCCTCCCCGGAGCCGTTGGGGTCACCGCCGGTCAGGCCAGGCGTCGGGTTGACGCCCGGACGGACAGTGCCGCCGCCGGTCGATGGGTTGGCTGGCGCGGGCACTGGAGCGGGTGCCGAGGGAGTCGGGACCTTCACCGGCGACGTCGGTGCCGGCGCGGCGGCCGCCTTCACGGGCTTGACCGGTGCAGCGTTGCTCTTGGTCGGGTGTCCGCCGCCGTTGGGGCGTGACGTGGTCGCGTTGGACGAGCTGGCGCTCGACCCGGTCCCCGAGGTCACCAAGGTCACTTCACGCTCCTGGATGACGGGTGGCTCGACCTCCGCTGCGGCTGCGGGCTGTGGCGCCGGCGGCGAGTTGCGCAGCGAGTGGCCGAGCACGATGTCGGGGAGCACGGCGGAGATCAGCGGGCGCGGGGCGCCGGAGCTGACGAACACCTCGACGACCCGGTCACGGATGCCGTTGGCCATGATCGCGCAGGCGAAAGCGAGCACCAGCAGGAAGGCCGCGAAGGGCCGACGGTGCTCTGCGATCATCATTGGTTCCCCCACCGGGCGCGCAGTGAGTGCGCCCCAAAAGTCCGGTTCCAGCGTACGTAGATTTCGCCCGATTTGCGGTGGTGGTCTAGTAAAGGGCCCTACTGGTCTAGTTAAACGGCCGACCGGTCCAGTCCAGTGTGGTCAGAGACACAGAAGTGGTCTATCTCGTGCCTCTCGATCCGGGTCCGTCGGCGGGATGGGCGAGAGACCGGGACTTCTAGGCGGACTTCTTCTTCTTCGGCTCGTCCTCGCGGGGGATGAGAGTCGGGTTGACGTTGTCGGAGACGACTTCGCCGGTGACGACGACCTTGCCGATGTCCTCGCGCGAGGGAACGTCGTACATCACGTTGAGGAGGACCTCTTCGATGATCGCCCGCAGGCCACGGGCGCCGGTGCCGCGCTCCATTGCCTTGTCGGCGATCGCCTCGACGGCGTCGTCGGTGAACTCCAGCTCGACCCCATCGAGCTCGAAGAGCTTCTGGTACTGCTTGATCAGGGCGTTGCGCGGCTCGGTCAGGATCTGGACGAGGGCGGTCTGGTCGAGCTTGTTGACGCTCGCGATCAGCGGCAGCCGTCCGATGAACTCCGGGATCAGGCCGAACTTCACCAGGTCCTCGGGGCGGACCTGGGCGAACATCGCGTCCGACTCGGTCTCGTTGCTGCTGCGCATCTCGGCGGTGAAGCCCAGCGTCTTCTTGCCGACGCGTTGCTCCACGATGTGCTCGAGCCCGGCGAAAGCACCACCGACGACGAAGAGGATGTTGGTGGTGTCGATCTGGATGAACTCCTGGTGGGGGTGCTTGCGGCCCCCCTGTGGCGGGACGGAGGCCGTGGTGCCCTCCAGGATCTTGAGCAGGGCCTGCTGGACGCCCTCCCCCGACACGTCGCGAGTGATCGACGGGTTCTCGGCCTTGCGGGCCACCTTGTCGATCTCGTCGATGTAGATGATCCCGGTCTCGGCCTTCTTCACGTCGTAGTCGGCGGCCTGGATCAACTTGAGCAGGATGTTCTCGACGTCCTCACCGACGTAGCCGGCCTCCGTCAGCGCGGTGGCATCGGCGATGGCGAAGGGGACGTTGAGCATCCGGGCGAGCGTCTGCGCCAGGTAGGTCTTGCCGCAACCTGTGGGGCCGATCACCAGGATGTTGGACTTGGCGACCTCGACGACGTCTTCCTTCGAGTGTTTCGCGCTGGTGGCCGTGGTCGTGACGCCGCTCTGGACGCGCTTGTAGTGGTTGTAGACCGCGACGGCCAGCGACTTCTTCGCCGTCTCCTGGCCGATCACGTAGGAGTTGAGGAACTCGAAGATCTCCCGGGGCTTGGGCAGCTCGTCGAGGCCCACCTCGGTGGTCTCGTTGAGCTCCTCCTCGATGATCTCGTTGCAGAGGTCGATGCACTCGTCGCAGATGTAGACACCTGGACCCGCGATCAACTTCTTGACCTGCTTCTGGCTCTTTCCGCAGAAGGAACACTTCAGCAGGTCGCCACCGTCACCGATCCGTGCCATCCGTCCCTCATTCTTCAGGTCGGATCCGAGTCCGACTCGCTGCTCATGACCAGTTTCAAAACCGTACTCCGAGATCGTGTTCCGTGGGGGATGACACGACGACCGGAGTGGTCCGCCTGTGACGTTCTGGGGTCAGCCCACAGTGGCTGCCTTGCGCGACTCGAGGATGGAGTCGATCAGGCCGTACTCCAGGGCCGCGTCTGCGGTCAGGATCTTGTCGCGCTCGATGTCCATGTTGACCTCCTCGGGCGTCTTGCCTGAGTGCTCGGCGATGAGCTTCTCGAGGAGCTCACGCATGCGGAGGATCTCATTGGCCTGGATCTCGATGTCCGAGGACTGGCCGTAGGTGCCCTCGGTGTAGGGCTGGTGGATCAGGATCCGGCTGTTGGGCAGGGCGAGCCGCTTGCCGGGGGCGCCCGCCGCCAGCAGGACAGCGGCCGCGGAGGCGGCCTGGCCCAGACACACCGTCTGCACGTCGGGCTGGATGAACTGCATCGTGTCGTAGATCGCCGTCATCGCCGTGAACGAGCCACCGGGGCTGTTGATGTAGATCTGGATGTCACGCGAGGGATCCATCGACTCCAGGCACAGCAGCTGTGCCATCACCGCGTTGGCGATGTCGTCGCTGATCGGGGTGCCGAGGAAGATGATGCGGTCCTCGAAGAGCTTGGCGTAGGGGTCGATGCGCCGGATGCCGTAGGAGGTTCGCTCTTCCCACTGAGGGATGTAGTAGTTCATCTGCTGGCTCGATTCGTAGGCTGGGTAGACGACGGGGAGGGGGTCACTTGCTGCGGGCCGGACGACCCTCGTCGGCCGCCTCACGAGCGCTGGTGATCACGTGGTCGATGAAGCCGTAGTCCTTTGCCTGTACGGCGGTGAACCAGCGGTCGCGGTCGGCATCCGTCTCGACCTGATCGAGGGGCTGACCGGTGTGCTCGCTGATGAGCTCGAAGAGGACCTTCTTGATGTGCAGTGACTGCTGCGCCTGGATCTTGATGTCCGAGGCCGAGCCGCCCATGCCACCCGAGGGCTGGTGCATCATGATCCGCGCGTGCGGAAGCGCATAGCGCTTGCCCTTGGCGCCGGCGCAGAGCAGGAACTGCCCCATGGAGGCGGCCAGCCCCATCCCGACCGTCGCGACGTCGTTGGTGATGTAGTTCATCGTGTCGTAGATCGCCATGCCGGCGTCGACGGAGCCACCCGGGCTGTTGATGTGCAGGAAGATGTCGGCGTCAGGGTCCTCGGCGCTGAGCAGGAGGAGCTGGGCGCAGATCGCGTTGGCGTTCTGGTCGCGCACCTCGGAGCCGAGGAAGACGATGCGCTCCCGCAGCAGGCGCTGGTAGATGTGGTCGTCGAGGCCGTAGCCCGCCGTTCCGCCGTTCATCTGCGGAGGAGTCTGGTCCGCGGGGGTGGAGTTGTCAGTCACGGGTCCGACCCTAGACGGCGTGCCGGACATGTTCACGGGGAAACCCCCTGTGTTCGCCCACAGCAGACTCGCCAGAACGGCAGGGTCTCGTATCAGGCCGTCGGACTGCCCGCCTCCACAGTCGTCCTGATCCGCTCGAGGGTGGTGCGGAGACCTTCGGCCAGCTCGGCGTCGTGACCCTTGACACCACCGATGGCAGGCCCGAGAAGCGACGTCCCGATGGTGACCTTCGAAAGCACCCGTCTCGCGGTCACGGCCGTCCCGTTGGAGGTCGGTTCGAGCTCGTAGACCCAGGTGGCACCGCTCTCGCGGGTCTTCCAGGCCACTGCGCGGCTGGGCTCCCAGCGCACCACGCGAGAGGTGGTCGGCCAGATGACCGCCTTGCGGCGATTGATGCCGAGGATGTTGGCGCCCACGCCGGGCTTGCCGATGACGAACGCCCTGCGCAGCTCGGGGCTGAACTCGGGCATCCGCCCCAGGTCCGAGACGATCTGCCACACCTCCTCGGGACTGGCCTTCATCTCCAGGGTCGCCGAGATCGGTGTCGGGTCGGTCATGCCTGAGCTGCCTCCTGCTGCGTCGGCGGGTCGGAGCGGTCGCCGGGATCACTGGCGAGCCACCCCCGAAGGGCAGCGTAGATGTCGTCGTGGTTGAGCAGGTCGAAGTGATCAGCCGATGGGACGTGGAGGGTCTCGGCGCCCGGGAACATCTCTTCACCACCACGCCGCCTCCCCATCGCCGACGCGTAGGGAACCAGATAGTCGCCGATGGTGCTCGACGTGAGTGACCTCGGCGAACGCGTCAAGGTTGCGGCGACAAGCCGGTAGCGGGCGTTGGGCAGGTTCTGCACGTCCTGGGCGAGGCCGTGACGCAGGTCGAGGATGCCGACGGACCGGTACTCGAGGATCCGTCCGAACGGCGCCGTCTCCGGAAGGCGCCCGATGACCTTCACTCCCCGGTTGACGACCCGCTCCAGCGGTGCGCCGAGATGCGGGGTGCCGAGGCACACCACGTCGGTGACCAGGTCGGTCCATGGTGAGTCGCTGTCGGTGGTCACGGCGCAGGCCGCGCGCATGATCAGGCCACCCATCGAGTGGCCCACGAGCGCGATGCGGCGTACGTCGACCGGCCAGGCCTGGACCAGGCGATCGAGCAGGGCCGCCATCGCAACCGCGTTCTCCGCGATCGGCAGGCCGGTGTTCACCCGCACGTATACGGGTGTCCAGCCTTCCTCGCTGAGCCGGTCGCCGTAGCTGCGTCTGTCCGGCACCTCACGACGAGACTCGGTCCTGGGTCGCGCCGCACGGTTCCAGTACGCCTCGTTCTCGCTGAGGCCGTGGATGAACACCACGAGATCGCCGCTGGCCCCGGGGTACGCCGCCGCGATGCCCTGCCGGTCCAGCTCCACGTCGCGACCGTCGACCCGAACGCCCATGTCGAAGACGAAGTTGGAGCCCTCGTCGCGGAGCCGGTCGCCGATCAGGCCGTTGACCGCGGCCCGGACGAACCGGCCGCGCGGACTCGCCTCGATGTCGGCGCCGAGCCCGGCCCGACTCGCGGCCCGGAGCCCGTTGGAGCCGGCCTTGAACCCGACCCTGATGCCGCCGTAGACGGCCTTCGAGATGCCGTCGTGCAGTCGATGGCTGACCGTGGGGCCACCACCGTTGAGCCGGTCGTTGATGCCGTGGACCCGACCGGCGACGGCACCGTGCACCTCGCGCACCGTGCCGACGATCAGGTCTTCGGCGTAATCGGCCGCCAGGGCGGCCGCATCCAGGGTGCTCGCGTGGTCCCGTCTCACAGTGAACAAGTGTTCACTGAAGTCGACGGGTGGGTCAACGACCCACGCGGGTCAGGATTTCGTGTCGCTCGTCTCTTCCGTGGCGACGGGCTCGGTCATCGCCTCGACCACGTCAGCCGGGCTGGTGGGCTCGGTCGGCTCGGCGTCGGGGTCACCGATGCTGCCGTCGGGACGCAGGTTCTTCAGGTCCACGGCGTTTCCGGACTTGTCAGTGACCGTGGCGCCCTCGACGATGCGGGCGAGGGCCTTGCCGCGCACGACCTCGGCCACCATCTCGGGGATGTGGTTGTGCTCGACCATGTGCTTGATGAACTCGTCGGGGTTCTGGCCCGACTGCTGCGCGCGACGCATGAGGTGCCCGGTGAGCTCGTCCTGCTCGACCCCGATCTCCTCGGCCTTCGCGATCTCGTCGAGCAGGAACTGCGAGGCCATCGCGTCGCGGACCCGCTTCTCGAGGTCGGCCTCGAACTCGTCGACGGTCTGCTTCTCGTTGTCGAGGTACTGCTCCATGGTCATGCCGGCGTACATCAGCTGCTGCTCGATCTCCTGCCGACGGCCGGCGAGCTCCTCGCCGAGCACGCTCTCGGGGAGCGGGATCTCGGCGGAGTCGAGCAGCTGCTCGAGCACCGCGTCACGAGCCGCCGCGGCCTGCTCGAGGCGCTTGCCGCGCTCGAGTCGGGTCGAGACGTCCTCGCGCAACTCCTCGACCGTGTCGAACTCCGAGGCGGTCTGGGCGAACTCGTCGTCGAGCTCGGGCAGCTCCTGCTCCTTGACGGCCGAGAGCTTCACGGTCACCTCGACGTCCTCGCCGGACAGCTCGCCGCCGAGCAGCGTGGAGGTGAAGGTCTTCTCCTCGCCGGCACTGAGGCCACGCAGCGCCTCGTCGATGCCCTCGAGCATCTCGCCGGAGCCGAGCTTGTAGGAGTAGCCGCTGACCTCGCCGCCCTCGACGGGCTCGCCGTCGCGCATGGCCTGGAGGTCGATGGTGGTGACGTCGCCGTCCTGGGCCGGACGCTCGACGTCCTTGAGGGTGGCGAAGCGCTCCCGGAGCGACTCGACCTGCTCCTCGACGTCGTCGTCGGAGACCGTCACGTCGTCGACCTGCACGCTGAGGGCGTCGTACGTCGGAACCTCGATGGTCGGGCGCACGTCGACCTCGGCAGTGAACTCGAACAGGGAGTTGTCCTCGAGCTTGGTGACGTCGATCTCAGGCTGGGCCAGGGGCTGCAGGTCGTTGTCCTGCAGGGCCTGGACGTAGAGCTTGGGCAGCGCGTCGTTGATCGCCTCGTCGAGGACCGCACCGCGACCGACCTGGCGGTCGATGACCGGCGGCGGGACCTTGCCCTTCCGGAAACCGGGGATGTTGATCTGCTTGGCGATGGCTTGGTAGGCCGCGTCGAGGCTCGGCTTGAGCTCCTCGAAGGGCACCTCGACGGTGATCTTGGCCCGGGTCGGGCTCAGCGTCTCGACGGCGCTCTTCACAGGGTTTCTCCTTGGTCGGTCGGTGCTGCGTTCGGGTCGTGGGCGGTCGTGCGGCAGTCTTGTGACAGTCGGGGCGACAGGACTCGAACCTGCGGTCTCCTGCTCCCAAAGCAGGCGCGCTAGCCACTACGCTACGCCCCGCCAGAAGGTCCCCATGGGTCTGTCGGGGGCTCCTGAGAGCGGATGACGGGAATCGAACCCGCGTCATCAGTTTGGAAGACTGAGGCTCTACCATTGAGCTACATCCGCGCATGCTCCTCGACCGTTTCCGGCGAGGAGCAGCGACCATCGTGCCACAGCGGACCCCGTGGTCACGAACTGACGTCAGGAACCGTTCGGGGCGCTCGAGCGCCGGTGAACCACCACGAGCGCCCGGTCGTCGTTGGTCTGTTCCATCGAGTCGATGAGCTCCTTCGCGCCGCCGTCGAAACCGCGCTGCACCAGCCGCTGCGCCAGCCCGGCGAGCTTGTCCATCCCCAGCGAGATGTCGCGACGCGCAGTCTCGACCAGGCCGTCGGTGAACAGCAGCACGCCGTCGCCCGGGGCCAGGTGGCCACGGATGGCGTCGAACTCGGCCTCCTCGATCAGCCCGAGAGCGGGACCGTCGGAGTTGAGCACGGTCCACCGACCCGAGCCCGCGTGCAGCCACACAGCCGGTGGGTGCCCGGCCTTGCGCAGCTCGAAGGCGCCGGTGGGCAGGTCGACATGAAGATGGATGGCCGTGGCGAAGCCCTCGCCCCAGTTCTGCCCCATCAGGTAGTTGTTCGCGGCGGGCAGGAACTGCTCTCCCGGTAGCGCGGAGACGATGCCGTTGAACGCGCCGGAGAGGAACAGTGATCGCGAGCCCGCCTCGACCCCCTTTCCGGAGACGTCGACCACCACCAGGTCGAACTTGTCGTCCGAAGAACGCCTCGCCACGATGAAGTCACCGGCGAACGACGTGCCACCCGCCGACTTGACCACCGCCTCCACCAGCCACTCGCGCGGCAGCGGGGGCAGGTTGCCCTGCTTGGAGATGCGGTCGCGCAGGTCCACGAACATCGACTCACCCAGTGGTCCCGAGACGCCGAGGCGGCTTCGACGGAACGAGGTCGCCATGATCAGCAGCGCGATGGTGAAGGTGACCGCCGCGCGGCCGATCGCCCGCAGGCTGATCGTCGGCTGGTCCACGAGCAGCACGCAGAAGCACGCGCACACGAAGACGATGAACCACGGCAGCGAACGCGGGCCCAGCCAGAGGCTGCCGATGAACATCGGCAGGAGCAGCACTGTCGACGGGATGTAGGTGGGGTACACGAGCGCAGCCAGCGTGCACGACAGCGTGAGCAGCACGAGGAACACCAGGGCCGGGCGATCCGAGACGGACATCTCGCGGCGTACACGCAATGAGAGACCGCGCAAGGGCAGCGCACGGTAAGCCAATGTGTTCTCCCCCAGTGTCCGAATTGTGTTGCCCTAGCGTACGGCGCGCGAACGGAACGTGGGCTGGCAACGCGGACACCAGAACAGATTCCGACCGGCCAGCAAGCCGGTGCGGATCCTCGCGTCGCAGACCAGGCAGGGCTGCCCTGTGCGCCGGTAGACGTAGACCTCTCCCCCGTGGTCGTCCACCCGTGGCGGCCGGCCCATGGCCTCGGGGGTGTACTCGGAATGAACCGTGTCGATCCTGCCGGTGCGCACCCCCTCCTGCATCAGGCCGACGAGGTCGTCCCACATCGCGCGGAACTGGCCGACCCGCAAGGTCTTGCCGGGGCGCAGCGGATGAATCCGGTGCCGGAAGAGGATCTCGGCGCGATACACGTTGCCGACGCCGGCGAGCACCGCCTGGTCCATCAGCAGGTCACCGATCGGCCGATGGCTCCGGCTGATGCGGCGCCACGCCAGCATCGGGTCGGCGTCCGGCCGCAGCGGGTCGGGCCCCAGGGAAGCGAGCACGAGGTCGTGCTTCTCACGACCGACCAGGTCGCACTGGATGGCGCCCCGGAGATCGGCGTACGCCGTCTCGTTCTCGAGGCGCATCCGGACCTGGCCTACCGGGACCGTCGCCGGTGCCGGCTGCACGTCGAACTTGCCGATCAGCCCGAGGTGGATGTGGACGAAGCGGTCCCCGACGAACTCCACGAACAGGTGCTTCCCGGAGGAGTCGGCGCCGAGCACGGTCTGTCCGTCGAGAAGGGCGGCGTCGGCGGCGAATCGGCCCTGCGGACTGCTCACCCGCACCGGGTGCCCGGCGAAGGCGGCGTTGATGTCGTCGGCCAGTCGGCGGAGTGTGTGCCCTTCAGGCATCGTGGCGCAGCGCGGAGTCCGGCAGTGGCGGCAGGTCGCCGGTCGACTCGTAGGCGGAGAGCATCCCGATGCGGCGTACGTGCCTCGCCTCGCCGGTGAAGTCGGTGCGCAGGAAGATCCCGATGAACCTCGTCATCTCCGCCAGCGTGTGCATCCGGCCACCGACCGAGATCACGTTGGCGTCGTTGTGCTGCCGGGCCAGCGCGGCGGTCTCGTCGCTCCACGCCAGCGCCGCGCGGACTCCCCTGACCTTGTTGGCCGCGATCTGCTCGCCGTTGCCCGAACCGCCGATCACGACGCCGAGGCTGCCCTCGTCGGCCACGACGGCTTCGGCCGCGCGCAGGCAGAAGACGGGGTAGTCGTCCTGCGGGTCGTGTACGAACGGACCGTGGTCGACGGGCTCGTAGCCCTGCTCGCTCAACCAGCCGACCATGTGGTCCTTCAGCTCGAGACCGGCGTGGTCGGATCCCAGGTGGACGCGCATGCGCAGAAGGTTATCGGGGCGGGCTAACGGGCCATCAGTGCGTCGAGGCCGACGGCCATGGCTGCCGCCAGGCGGAAGTCGAGGCGCTCGTCGGGGACGCTGACCGTGTAGCGGTCACGCAGCGAGGCCTGTCGCTCCGAGCTCATCACCGGGGCTCCCGTCTCCTGGTCGGTGAAGTCGAAGTGGAACGCGAACGGGAGGTCGATGAACCGGCGCAGGATCGCGACCACCTGGTTGCGTTCGCGCCC
The DNA here is from genome assembly GCA_963742785.1 of uncultured Actinomycetota bacterium. Classification (GTDB taxonomy): domain Bacteria; phylum Actinomycetota; class Actinomycetes; order Propionibacteriales; family Nocardioidaceae; genus Marmoricola. Next base: position 1,343,708 of record CAVUNI010000004.1, on the reverse strand, counting down.
GGTCGCCTCCAGCCCCGGACCGCTGAGGTGGAAGGTCGAGCTCAACAGGCTCTGGCCGAAGTCCTTGCGAAAGCTGCCCAGGGGCTGGCCGGAGGCGTCGCGGACGTCGTAGCCCGCATTCAGGTCCATCACCTGCCTCGCCTGGAACGAGAAGACCGGCTGCGTGCGGCCCTCGTCCTGGAAGAAGGTGACCTGCTCCTTGAACGCCATCCGCTTCTGCTGGGCGATGGCCATCAGCCGACCGACCGAGCCGTCGGGGTTTGCCTCGGTGATCTCGTAGCGGTTGACCATCATCGTCAGCTTCTGGCGGACGAAGAAGCGGGGCAGGTACATCGGCGCCGTCATGCGGACATCCTTCCCGTCAGCTGTCGGAGACTTGTCGCTTGGCAAGCCGGGCGAGCTCTTCGTCGACCACGGACGGGTCGAGCTTGGTGAATACCGGCGTGGGCTTGGCGATGGGTGTCCCGATCTTGATCGGGGTGCGCTGCCAGCGTGCGGCGCCGGAGTAGTCACCGGTGATGACCGGGTAGCCGGCTCCACCGTCGAGGTCGTCGACCTCCTCGAGCCGAGGCATCGGCTGGACCTGACCCGTCCCGCCGAGTACGGCGTGGACCGCGTTGGCCGAGAAGGGCAGGAACGGCGACAGGATCGTGTTCAGGTCGGCGACGCACTGCGCCACGACGTGCAGGATCGTGCCGAGCCGCTCGCGCTCGTCGTCACCCTTCAGCTTCCAGGGCTCGGAGTCGGACACGTGCTTGTTGACCTCGGCGACGGTGCGCATCGCCTCGCCGATCGCGGCCTTCTGCCGGTGTCGGCCGATCAGGTCGCCGACGACCCCGAAGGCCGCCTCGACGCTGTCGAGCACCGCCTGGTCGGCCGCGGTCAGCTCGCCCGCGGCCGGGATCTCTCCGAAGCTCTTGGCGATCATGTTCGCCGTGCGGTTGACGAGGTTGCCCCAGCCGGCGACCAGCTCGTCGTTGGTGCGGCGTACGAACTCGGCCCAGGTGAAGTCGGAGTCCTGGTTCTCGGGCCCGGCCGCGGCGACGAAGTAGCGGAAGGCGTCGGGCTGGTAGCGGCTGAGCAGGTCGTGGACGTAGATCACCACGCGCTGGGACGAGGAGAACTTCTTGCCCTCCATGGTGAGGAACTCCGAGGAGACGACTTCGGTGGGGAGGTTGAGCTCGCCGTACTCCCCCGGCTTGCCGCCGCGGTCGCCCTTGCCCGAGTACGCCAGCAGCTCAGCGGGCCAGATCTGGCTGTGGAAGGTGATGTTGTCCTTGCCCATGAAGTAGTAGGAGAGGGACTCCGGGTTGTTCCACCACTCTCGCCAGCGGTCCTCACTTCCGGTACGGCGCGCCCACTCGATGCTCGCCGACAGATAACCGATGACCGCGTCGAACCAGACGTAGAGCCGCTTGGTCGGGTTGTCGCGCCACCCGTCGAGGGGCACCGGGATGCCCCAGTCGATGTCGCGCGTCATCGCGCGCGGACGGATGTCCTCGAGGATGTTCTGGCTGAACCGGATCACGTTGGGACGCCACAGCCCGGTCGCCGCGCGCTCGTCGAGCCATACCTTCAGCGCGTCGGCCAGCGCAGGCAGGTCCAGGAAGAAGTGCTGCGTCTCGACGAACTCCGGCACTTCGCCGTTGATGCGTGACCGGGGGTTGATGAGGTCGGCGGGATCGAGCTGGTTGCCGCAGTTGTCGCACTGGTCGCCACGGGCGCTCGGGTAGTCGCAGATCGGGCAGGTGCCCTCGATGTAGCGATCGGGCAGGGTGCGTCCGGTCGATGGGCTGATCGCACCGAAAGTGGTCTTCTCGATGAAGTAGCCGTTGCCGTAGACGCCGGTGAACAGCTCCTGCACGACGGCGGTGTGGTTGCGGGTCGTCGTACGCGTGTAGAGGTCGTAGGACACCCCCAACGACACCAGGTCCTCGGCGATCAACCGGTGGTTCTCGTCGGCGAGCTCCTGCGGGGAGACCCCCGCCTCGTCGGCCGCGATCAGGATCGGGGTGCCGTGCTCGTCGGTGCCGGAGACCATGAGTACGTCGTGGCCCGCCATCCGCATGTAGCGGCTGAACACGTCGGAGGGCACGCCGAAACCGGCCACGTGGCCGATGTGGCGCGGGCCGTTGGCGTACGGCCAGGCGACGGCGGACAGGACTCTGCTCATTCGGGGTCCCCGCGGAAGCGTGGCGCCCGCGAGCGCAGCGAGCCGCTCGCGCGGTTTCGTGGGGTGAAGTTCATATTCGGAGAGCCTATTGGTCGGGTGTAGCCGCCCTCGACGGGGTTTCACGGGCGGTGACGGCAGGGCGGAGGGTCAGGCGGTCCGTCCGGCGAAGGCGGCAATCGCGTCGTAGGCGTCACCGTCGGTCCGTGCAGGTTGCTCGGGTCCGAACACCTCGCCGCGCATCTCGTCCCGGAGGTTGGCCTTCATGAAGGCCAGGCCCTGCTCGGCCACCTCGGGATCGAGCTCACCCGTCGAGCGGCCCAGGGCGTGGGCGAGGTCCCACGAGTGCACCGCGAACTCGGCGGTCTGCCAGGCCGGATCACCGTCTTCGGGTGCCTGGTGCCAGAGGTGCATCAGGTCGTCGGCCGACGAGCGGAACGCCGCCGCCCAGCCGTCGTCGAGGTGCGGGGGTTGAGCCGACCAGTCGGGCTGCTCGCCACGAACCATGACGGCGAACTTCGCGGGCGCGGCGACGACATGGTCCGCGAGCTGCCCCAGCGTCCAGTCCGAGCACGGAGTCGGCCCGTCCAGCATCTCGGCACGGACGTGCACCAGAAGGTCGCCCAGCTGGTCGAGGGAGCGTGCCAGGACGGTGAGTGGTGCTGAGCCAGACATGCCGGGCACGCTACGCCGTGACCTTGGGATGGAAGAACCTAGGCTCTGCCCATGGCCATGCTGATCGCCGAAGACCTGCTGCTCCTGCTGCTCGACGACGAGTCCGGGAAGCTGACCAACTCCACCTACCTCGACACCGGCATCGGGGGTGCGCTGCTGGTGGAGCTGGCGCTGGGTGGCCACGTCGAGGTGGTCAAGGGCTCGGGCAGGTGGGCACGCGCCAAGGTGCACACGACCGACGTCGCCGGTCCGACCGACCCGGTGCTGGTCGAGGCGCTTGGCATCGTCGCCGAGAAGGAGCGCACTGCGCAGGACCTCGTCGGCCGTCTGGGCAACAAGCGGCGCGAGCCGTTGCTGTCCAGACTCGAGGCCGACGGGATCCTCAGGCGCCAGGACGACAAGGTGCTGGGTCTGTTCCCGGCGACACGCTGGCCGGCGGTCGACAGCAGCCACGAGGCCGACGTACGCCGCAAGCTCGGTGACGTCCTGGTCCGCGGTCTCGAGCCCGACGAACGCACCGCCGCCATCGTGGCCCTGCTCTCCTCTCTCGACATCCCGCACAAGGTCGTCGACAGGGAGGGCATGCCGGCCCGAGAGCTGAAGAAACGCGCCAAGCAGATCGCCGAGGGCGACTGGGCCTCCAAGGCGGTCCGCGACGCAGTCGCCGCCGCTCAGGCCGCCGTGACAGCAGGCGTCGTCGCGGCGACCTCAGTCGCGGCCACCAGCGGCTGACGCGATCCTCAGCTGAAGTCGAGGTCGCGGCTGCGAGTGCGCTTGAGCTCGAAGAACTGGGGGTACGACGCAAGCGTCACGCACGCGTCCCAGAGCTGACCCGCTGCTTCGCCGCGCGGCGCCTTGGTGATCACCGGACCGAAGAAGGCAACATCGTTGAAGTGGATCGTGGGGGTGCCCACGTCGTCGCCCACGGCGTCCATGCCCTCGTGGTGAGACTTGATCACGTCTTCGTCCCAGAACGCGTCGTCCATGGCGTCGGCCAGCTCCACGGCCAGGTCGGCGTCCTCGAGAGCGGACTCGATCATCGAGCGCGAGACCTCCTGCTTCTCGATGTGGATCCGGGTCCCCAGGGCCGTGTAGAGCGGAAGCAGCGCCTCCGCGCCGTACTTCTGCTCAGCAGCGGCGACGACACGGACCGGGCCCCATGCCTTCTCGAGCCCCTTGCGGTAGTCCTCCGAGACGTCCTTGTCCCGGTTGAGATAGGCGAGGCTCATCACGTGCCAGCGCACCTCGATGTCGCGCACCTTCTCCACCTCGAGGATCCACCGTGAGGTGATCCAGGCGAAGGGACAGCGCGGGTCGAACCAGAAGTCAGCCTGTTGCTTGGTCATATCTACCCAAACCTCGATGGTGGGTCAGATCATTCCCGTTGCACAAAGCAACAAACTCGCGATCGTCCCGATGAGCGCCAGTGAGCACGCGGCTCCGGTGTCTTTCCGGTTGGGAACACGCCCGGCTTCGATGCAATGATGCCGAACATGCCTGGAACCAACCTGACCCGCGACGAGGCGCACACCCGCGCCCAGTTGCTCGGCGTCGACTCCTACACCGTGGAGCTCGACCTGACGACCAGCGAATCGACCTTTGCCACCACGACGACCATCGCCTTCACGTGCACCGAGACCGGTGCGGAAACGTTCGCAGACCTCGTCGGTGCCACGATCCACGAGCTCACTCTCAACGGCCGGGCACTTGACCCCGCCGAGGTGTACGCCGACCACCGGATCCGGCTGACAGACCTCCAGGACACCAACGAGCTCGTCGTCCGCGCCGACTGTCCCTACTCGCGCACCGGGGAGGGGCTGCACCGCTTCGTCGACCCCGTCGACGACCGGGTCTACACCTACACGCAGTTCGAGGTGCCGGACGCCCGGCGCGTGTACGCGACCTTCGAGCAGCCCGACCTCAAGAGCGTGTTCACCTTCCACGTGACGGCGCCAGAGGACTGGGCCGTCGTCTCGAACGCGCCCACCCCCGACCCGCGCCCGATCGGTGAGGGCAAGGCGGTCTGGGAGTTCCCGACGACCGAGCGCATGCCGACCTACATCACCGCGGTGATCGCCGGTGAGTACCACGCCGAGTTCGCGACGTACAACGGCAAGTTCGGCGAGATCCCCCTGGGGCACTACTGCCGGCAGTCGCTCGTCGACCACATGGACACCGACGAGCTGGTGAAGCTGACCTGCGAGGGCTTCGAGTACTTCGAGGAGGCCTTCGACTTCCCCTACCCGTTCCACAAGTACGACCAGCTCTACGTGCCGGAGTACAACATGGGCGCGATGGAGAACGCCGGCGCTGTGACGCTGCGCGACGAGTACCTCCCACGCAGCCGACAGGACGCCTCGTTCTACGAGTTCCGCTGCTCGGTGATCCTGCACGAGATGGCGCACATGTGGTTCGGCGACCTCGTCACGATGAAGTGGTGGGACGACCTCTGGCTCAACGAGTCCTTCGCCGAGTGGGCCTGCTACCACGCCGCGGTGGAGGCCACCGCCTTCGACGAGTCGTGGACCGGCTTCACCAACGCCCGCAAGAACTGGGCGCTGCGCCAGGACCAGCTGCCCAGCACCCACCCGATCGCGGCCGACAACTACGACCTGCAGGCCGTGGAGGTCAACTTCGACGGCATCACCTACGCCAAGGGCGCCTCGGTGCTCAAGCAGCTGGTCGCCTGGGTCGGCCTGGACAACTTCCTGGTCGGCCTCCGCGCCTACTTCAAGAAGCACGCCTTCGGAAACTCCGAGTTCAGCGACCTGCTCAGCGCGCTGGAGAAGGCCTCCGGACGGGAGCTGGATTCCTGGGCCAAGGAGTGGCTGCAGACCAGTGGCGTGAACACGCTGACGCCGCGGTTCGAGGTCGACTCCGAGGGCAGCTACAGCTCGTTCTCGGTGGTCCAGAGCGCGACCGTCGAGCACTCGACCCTACGACGCCACCGGATCGGCATCGGGCTGTACGACGACGTGAACGGTCGCCTGGTCCGTCGTACGTCGGTGGAGGTGGATGTCGAGGGCGAGACCACCCCGATCGCGGAGCTGGTCGGCACCCGGCAGCCCGACCTGCTGCTGCTCAACGACGGCGACCTGACCTACGCCAAGATCCGCCTCGACGACCGCTCGCTCGAGACCGTGGTCTCCGGGCTGTCACTCCTCGACGACTCCCTGGCCCGCGCCCTGTGCTGGGGAGCGGCGTGGGACATGACCCGCGACGCCGAGATGAGGGCCACCGACTTCGTGGAGCTGGTCCTCGGCAACATCGCCGCGGAGACCGACGCGTTCGGTTCTTCGCGGATCCCCGGGTACGCCGCACAGGCTGCCCACAACTTGTCCGCACCGGCCAACCGGGCCAAGCTGCGCGCGACCTGGGAGCGAGGCATCCGCGGGCTGCTCGACGAGGCCGAGCCGGGCAGCGACCACCAGCTCACCTTCGCCCGAGCGTTCGCCTTCTCGGCGCACACCGAGCCGGCGCTGGACGACCTGGAGGGCCTGCTCGCCGGCTCGCTCGTGATCGACGGCCTCGTCATCGACACCGATCTCCGCTGGGCGCTGCTGGGTGGGTTGACCCGCGCCGGTCGCGCCGACGGGGACCGCATCGCCGAGGAGCTGCGGCGCGACGACACCATCTCGGGCCGGGAACGCGCCGCTGCGGCAAGGGCGGCTCGACCGACGGCGGAGGCGAAGGCGGAGGCCTGGGAGATCGCCGTCGTACGCGACGACGTCCCCAACGAGACGCAGCGCAGCGTGGTCCTGGCCTTCATGCAGCACGGCCAGGACGAGCTCCTCCAGCCGTACGTGGAGAAGTACCTCGAGAAGGCCGAGACGCTGTGGGAGGAGAAGGGCACGCAGCGCGCATCGACCGCACTGGAGTACCTCTTCCCGCGCCCCCTCGCCTCCCGTGAGCTGCTCGAGCAGGTCGGGGCCTGGCTACAGGACTCCCCCGCCAACCCGGCCGCGAAGCGCTACGTGCACGAAGGTGCGGCAGACGTGGAGCGCTACCTGGCCGGTCAGGCGAGGGATGCCGGGGAGAGCTGAGGGCGTGCCAGTTTCACAACCGGTGTAGTGAAACTGGCACCGACATACGAAAGCTTTGTTCGCATCGCGTCAGTTTCACTACCGGTGTTGTGAAACTGGCACCGCTACTCGTGCAGGGTCGCCGGCTTCCGGGCTGCCTCGGCGAGCTGGCCGACGCCGTGCTTGATCCCTCCGACCAGGTCTCCGCCGGAGAAGGCGGACTCCATCCCGGCTGCGGCGAGGCGTACGGCGTCGTCGTTGAGCGAGCGGCGTACGACGGAGCCCGTGACCACCTCGAGAAGCCGCGAGGAGGGATCAACCATGATCAGCACGCTGCGGGCGGGCGAGGAGAGGGCGGCGTGCAGCCGCTGCGCGAACGGGCGCGATTCCCCTGTCGACGGTCCGACGTAGACGGAGAACTCGAAGCGACAGGCCGTCTCCGCCGCGCGGATCGCCCGGTCGATCTCGGCTTCCTGTGCGCTGGAGAAGTCACCAACGGCCACTGGTACCTCCCGCGTCCTTGGAGCTCGATTCGATCTGCTCGGGGGTGACCGAGTCGGTGGCCTTCACGCCCTTCGTCGGGCCACCGAACCACTCGGTGTCGCCGCGCCACGACTGGCCGGGCTCATACCCGCTGTCGTGGATCAGCGTCGGCAGCAACGCGAGCAGGGAGATCACGGCCGCGGCACCCAGCGGGATGATCAGCAGGACCAGCAGGAATCCGAGGGGTGAGACGTCCGGCGCCTGTTCCCACGCCTCGGGCGTGTCGGCGAAAGCGGGCGCGATCAGCGCGCCCAGCGCGAACCACACCGCCCCGGCGAGCACGAGGACTGGACGGAGGAGGCGGCGGACCGAGTCGTGAGTGAACACACACGCAGGATAGCGATTCTTGGCTTGGTCAGCCTCGTCCACTCCTCGTAGCCTCCCTCACATGCTTCCGCTGACTTCCGTCCTCTGGACAATCCCCCTCGGGATGTTCGACATGCCCGCCACGTGCGAGGACAGCGGCAGCTGGACGTGCGCGACGGTCTACGACTGGACCAAGAACGAGACCCTCGCCCACACGGCGACCTGGCTGATCGGCAAGCCGCTGGCGATCCTCGTCATCATCGTCGGGGCGATCCTGGTGCGCTGGGTCGCCTCGAAGGCGATCGACCGCGTCGTACGACGGGCGGAGACCGCTCCCCTGCCCGGCAAGGCACACGGCTTCAACCGACGCGCCCAGCGCGCGAAGAGCCTGGGTTCGCTGCTCAAGAGCGTCACCACCACGGTGGTGTTCGGCATCGCCTTCGTGATGGTGCTCTCCGAGCTCGGCCTCAACGTGGCGCCCATCCTGGCCAGTGCCGGTGTCCTCGGACTGGCGATCGGCTTCGGAGCCCAGAACCTGGTCAAGGACTTCCTCTCCGGCGTGATGATGATGATCGAGGACCAGTACGGCGTGGGCGACGAGGTCGACCTCGGCGAGGCGATCGGCACGGTGGAGCACGTGGCCCTGCGCGTGACTCGCGTCCGCGACGTCGACGGCACCGTCTGGTACGTGCGCAACGGCGAGATCCTGCGGGTCGGCAACGCCAGTCAGAACTGGGCCCGCACGGTGCTCGACGTCAACGTCAGCTACGACCAGGACCTCCGCAAGGTGCGGGGGGTGCTCCAGGAGGTGGCCCACGGGCTCTGGGATGACGAGGACTACCGGGACGTCATCCTCGAGGAGCCCGAGGTCTGGGGCGTCCAGGCACTCGCTCCCGACTGGGTCACGGTACGCGTCACGCTGAAGACCGCCCCACTGAAGCAGTGGGGGGTGGCCCGCGAGATGCGTGAGCGGATCAAGGCGCGCTTCGATCACGAGGGCATCCCGATGCAGGTTCCCCAGCGCCTCTTCTGGCAGCAGGGCACCGGCGAGCAGCCATCGGCTTCCGAGACGCCTGAGTAGGAGTACTCAGCGCGAGTTGAGTCGCGGGCCCGACGCGATCGGTGCCTCCGTCGGGCGAACATGGTCGACATGAGCAGACTCGTCGACCCCACGCTGTGCCCCGACTGCCGGGCGACGCTCGACGCGTCCGCTACCTGCCCGGCGTGCGGGCTCCGGCTCACCGGATCGCTGGCCACGGACCTGTGGCGCGTGATGGTCGACGCGGACCGGATCGTCGAGCAACTCCGCGCTCTCTCTGGCTCGGCCGTCGCCCCGGCCCCTGCGGCGGCGCCCGCATCGGCACCGACCACCTCGTCACTGCCGCCGTTCCCAAAGAGGGCTCCCGCGCCCGTCCGTTCACGGCGACTTCCGGCGGCGTCAGTGCCCGTGGTGCTGCTGTCCCTGGGTGCGCTCTGCCTGCTCGTGGCTGCGATCGTGTTCGTTGCGGTCACCTGGAGCCTGCTCGGCCTGACCGGTCGCACCCTGGTGCTGCTCGGATTCACGACTCTCCTGGCGCTCGTCGCCGTGGTGCTGACCCGCAAGGACCTGCGCGGTGCGGCGGAGACCTTCTGGCTGGTCGTCGCGGGCATGCTGACCGTCGATCTGTTGGGCGCCCAGTCCGCCGGCCTCGCCGGTCTCGACTCACTGGACTGGCGCGGCACCGGCGCACTCGTCGGCTTCGCGCTCCTGGTGATGGGCCTCGGCGTCGCCGCGTGGGCGCTCGACCAGGTCGTCGGCCGGCTGTACGGCGCCGAGGCGGTCGCCGTCGTCGGAGCCCTGGTGCTCGCCTCGACCAACGGATGGCTCGCCGAGAACCCCGCCGTGGCGACGACGATCGCGGTCCCCGTACTCGCGTTGCTCTTCGCACTGCTGCGGCGTCACCTCCCCGTGGCGGCGTACGGCATGGGCGGGCTGGCGCTGGCCTCCTGGCTGGTACTCCTCCTCGTGGGCTGGGAACGCGCCCTGGAGACAGCGGGCCTCGGTGAGTGGTGGTCCGACGTTCGCGGGTGGCCACTCCTGGCGGCCGCTGTGCTGGCGGCCGTGGCCGTGTACCTCCCGAAGGTTCCCGAGGAGGCACGCCCGATCGCTGCCGGCCTTGGGCTGTTCGCGCTGGTCCTGCTGGCGAACGCACCGGAGACCTTCGGCACCGAGACGCGCGACCGTGTCGTCGAGAGTGTCACCCTGTTTGCGCTGGGGCTGCTCGCGGCCATGGCGCCACGCGCCTGGGCGCTGGGGGCCACGGCTCTCGCCGGGGTCGGCGTGCTCGGACTCGGCCTGGTGCTGGCGCTCGATCCCTGGGAGACGCTGACCCTGCTGGATCCCAACGGCTCCAGCGCCATCGACGCTCAGCTCCGCGCCCCCGACGCCGGTCCGGCAGCGTGGACAGCCGGCCTCGCGGGTGTCGCGATCGCCGCGACCCTCGTCCTTCTCCTCCGCCGGGTCCCGACCAAGCACCGGGCCGTCGCGACCCATGTCCTGGCAGCCGTGACCCCGGCGGTCCTCTCCCTGGGCGCGCTGGTGCTCGTGATCGACCTCGAGCCACCCGTGTGGGGCGCCGCGCTGGCCGCCGCCGTCGTTACGGCCATCGCAGCCGGTGCCGCCTGGAGCGTGCGCGGCGACGCCTTCGCCGGGTGGACCGGCAGTGCGACGACCGCCTACCTGGCCGGCCTGACGCTCTACATTGCCGCCGCCAACGACCTGCTGATCGCCATCGTCACGTCGGCCTTCTTCGCGGCCCTCGCCGTCGCGTTCGTGCTGCGTGAGCGGGCCGGCAGCGTGCTCTCCGCGGCGGTGTCAGGGACGCTCGCGGTCCTGGTCGGATCCTGGGCAGTGGTGGCGTGGGGGGTCCAGGTGGGCGCGGACGACGATGCGCTCGTGATCGCCCTCGCCCTCTACGCCGCCCTCGTGGGTCTGGTCGCAGCACCGGTCACGCGTCGCGCGATTCCTCGCGTGACCCTCGAGACGACAGCGCTGGCCATCGGGACGCTGGCCACCTTTGCCACCGGTGACGAGCGCACCAGTGCCATGGCTCTGACCATCCTCGGCAGCGCGATCTGTCTGGTCTCGGTGGCCAACCGGGACCGCGCCCCGATCGGCTGGCTCGGTGCCGCGGTGCTGGGCGTCGCGACCGTCATACGCGTGGCCATCGACGTGCAGGCTCCCGAGCTCTACACCCTCCCGGCCGCCGCACTGCTCGTCGCTGCGGGCGCCTGGCGGCTGCGGACCGACCCGGAGGCCAACAGCTTCCTGGTCCTGGGGAGCGGCTTGACGCTCGCCCTGCTCCCGAGCCTCCTGCTCGCCCTGGACGAGCCGGTGTCACTGCGCGGCGCCCTGATCGGAGCGGGCGGAGTGCTGGTGCTCGGGATCGGCGTGCAGCAGCGGCTCGCGGCACCGTTCGTGCTCGGCGCTGGCACCACCGCGATCCTCGCCGTCCGTCACCTGGAGCCGTACGCCGACGCGGTGCCGCGCTGGATCTCCCTCGGTGGAGTCGGCCTGGCCCTGCTGATCGTCGGGGTCACCTGGGAGGCGCGGCGGCGCAACCTGGACTCCGCGGGACGCTACCTGGCCGAGCTTCGCTGAGCCGCGGTCTGCACAATGGCTGTATGTCCATCCCCTCCAGCGCCACGTTCTACGACGAGATCGGCGGCAGCCCGACTATCCGCGGCATCGTCAAGCGCTTCTACGAGGGTGTCGCCACCGACGAGGTGCTGCGGCCGCTGTACCCCGAGGCCGACCTGACCGACGCCGAGGAACGGTTCGGGATGTTCCTCGAGCAGTACTGGGGCGGCCCGACGACGTACTCCGAACGCCGCGGACACCCGCGCCTCCGGATGCGCCACGCCCCGTTCGCGGTCACCCCGACCGCTCGGGACCACTGGCTGCGCCACTTCAGGGCGGCACTCGACGAGGCCGACCTGACACCCGAGCAGGACACCCAGTTCTGGGAGTACGTCACGCACGCGGCGCAGTTCATGATCAACACCATGGAAGACCTGGAGGAGCGCCCGGGCGGTTGATCCCTGCTAGGCGAGCTCCTGCAGGAGCCGTTCTCGCTGGGTTTCTGTCATGTCGGTGGGCCGCTGGGTCTCCATGTCGAAGGTGACCATCACGACCGCGGCGCGGGCCAGCACGCGCTCGCCGTCGAGCACCTCTGCCTGGATCGTGAACGACCTGGTCCCGACGTGGCCGATCCACGAGCGGACGGCGTACGGCTCCTGGCGGTGCGGCGCCGGCTCGAGGAAGTCGATGTCCGTGCGCGCAACCACGTGGTGGCTCCACTGCTGTCCACGGGTGTGCAGGCTCATCAGGAACTGGATTCGCGCCTCCTGGAAGTACTCGAAGAAGGCGACGTCGCGCGCGCACCCGCGCTCGTCGACGTCGGCACGGCGCACGGTCAGGTGGTAGAGACTCCCGCCGGAGCGGGGCTCGTCCGCTATGGGGCGCCAGGTGTGGTCCGGCGCCCTCAACGCCTCGAGCACGTCGTGCTCGAGCGAAGGCAGTTGCGCCGTGAGTGTTGTGGACACCCGCGCGTAGACGGTGCGCTCGCCGTCCGGTGCCCGGGGGGCGTCGTAGATCTCGTGGGCGAGGGCCAGGCTCTCGTCCGACACATCGGTCACCCAGGAGTCCACGAGCACGGGGCGTCGGTGGAACACCAGAGGCGAGGCGAACTCGACCCGCTGGCTTGTCACGGGGGCGCGCACAGTCGGGCTGCCCGGGAACAGGTTCTCCCGTGCCTCGGCGATGTAGTCGAGGTACGCCACGTTGTTGACGTGGCCGAGAAGGTCCATGTCGGCCCAGCGCATCGGGCACTCGTAGGTGTGCGGCACGCGCAGATCGTCTCAGTAAGGTGAGTGGGCAAGAGCACAGAGCCAGCTCAGTAGAACGTGTCCTATTCTGGCGGGTGCCCTGCGGCGTGCTCGCGTCGCTCACCCACAGAGCAGGAGACCAGATGCCCGAGGCAGTGATCGTTTCTGCGGCCCGCTCCCCGATCGGCCGCGCCAACAAGGGTTCGCTCAAGGACTACCGGCCCGACGACCTGAGCGCGCTGATCATCAAGGCCGCCCTGGACAAGGTCCCCGAGCTCGACCCCACGACGATCAACGACCTGATGCTCGGCTGTGGTCTGCCCGGTGGTGAGGCAGGCAACAACATGGGCCGCGTCGTGGCCACGCTGCTCGGGTACGACGAGATCCCCGGCACCACGATCACGCGCTACTGCTCCTCCTCCGTACAGACCTCACGGATGGCCTTCCACGCGATCAAGGCGGGCGAGGGCGATGCCTTCATCTCGGCCGGCGTCGAGACCGTCTCCCGATTCGCCAAGGGCACGTCGGACCACATCCCCGACACGCGCAACCCGAGGTTCGAGGAGGCGAACGCCCGGACAGACGAGTTCGCCCAGGGTGGCCAGGACTGGCACGACCCGCGTGACGACGGGAAGATCCCGGACGTCTACATCGCGATGGGCCAGACGGCCGAGAACGTCGCCCGGATGCGCAACCTCGACCGCAAGGAGCTCGACGAGTTCGGCGTCCGCAGCCAGAACCTCGCCGAGAAGGCCATCAACGACGGCTTCTGGGCCAACGAGATCACCCCCGTCGCCGGACCGGACGGGAGCATGGTGACCGGCGACGACGGCCCGCGCGCCGGTGTCACCTACGACGCGATCTCCCAGCTCAAGCCGGTCTTCCGCCCCGACGGCGTGGTGACGGCCGGCAACTGCTGTCCGCTCAACGACGGCGCGGCAGCGGTCATCATCATGTCCGACACCAAGGCGAAGGAGCTGGGCCTGACCCCCTTGGCCCGCATCGTCTCAACGGGCGTGACCGGCCTCTCACCCGAGATCATGGGTCTCGGTCCGGTCGAAGCGACGAAGCAGGCGCTGAAGCACGCCGACATGACCATCGACGACATCGACCTGGTCGAGATCAACGAGGCGTTCGCGGCTCAGGTGGTGCCGTCGTACCAGGACCTCGGTATCGACATCGACCGGCTCAACATCAACGGCGGCTCGATCGCGGTGGGCCATCCGTTCGGTATGACCGGCGCCCGGCTGCAGAACACGATGCTCAACTCGCTGAAATGGCACGACAAGTCGACCGGCCTGATCACGATGTGCGTCGGCGGCGGTCAGGGCATGGCGATGATCCTGGAGCGCGTCTCCTGACGGGAACTGAGGACATGGCCTGAGTACGCCGAGAGGGCGCATCCGGACTCCGGATGCGCCCTCTCGCGTTGTGTCAGTGCCAGGTTCGGCGATCAGGCCTGGTCGCGCACGGCCTCAACGGCGAGGTGGATGTTCACCTTGTCGCCGACGAGGACGCGGCCGCCGTCGAGCGGGATGTTGAAGTCCACGCCCCAGTCCTTGCGGTTGATGACCGCGGTGGCCTCGAAGCCGAGGCGCTGGTTGCCCCACGGGTCCTGACCGAGACCGAGGAACTCGACGTCGAGCTCGACCGGCTTGGTTACGCCCTTGATGGTCAGGTCGCCCACGGCGGTGGTGCCGTCGAAGGAGGTGGTGGCGAAGGTCATCTGGCCGAACTTCTCCACGTCGAAGAAGTCGGCGGAGCGCAGGTGCGCGTCACGCTGCTCGTCGCGGGTGTTGACCGTGTTCAGGTCGATGGTCGCGATGGCACGCGTCTCCTGCAGTGAGTCGCCGGTGGTCAGCTTGCCCTCGAACGTCTCGAACTGGCCGCGAACCTTGCTCATCAGGTGGCGCACGGTGAAACCGACCTCGGAGTGGCTGGGGTCGATGGTCCAGGAGCCGGCGGTGATGTCGGTGCCGAAGGTGGTGTCAACTGTGACTGTCATGCAATTCAGTCCTTCACGTCTTGATGCGGTGCGTGTCTCGCACCGGCATTAGTACAACCTTCAACTAACACCTCGGGGACAATATTCCCCCGTCTCGGAAATTTCCGGACAGTGGGTCCTACACTCCCGCCATGGCATCTCGGAACGAGGTTCGCTGGCTCACCAGCGATCAGCAGCGGGCGTGGCGCGCCTACATCATGGGCACCGAGCTCTTGCAGCATCAGCTCGACCGCGAGCTGCGGGAGGAACACCAGATCTCCTTCAGCGAGTACGAGATCCTGGTCCGCCTGTCGGAGGCGGAGGCCGGCCGGATGCGGATGGCGATCCTCGCCGACGCGATGTCCCACTCCCGCAGCCGCGTCACGCACACGATTGCCCGGATGGAACGGGCCAAGCTCGTCTACCGCGAGGCGTCACGAGCTGACGGACGTGGGGTGGAGGCAGTGATGACGGATGAGGGGCGGCGTGTGCTGGCCGAGGCCGCTCCCACGCACGTGCGCGGCGTACGCCAGCACCTGGTCGACCTGGCCTCGAAGACAGACTTCGCCGCCCTCGGGCGCATCTTCAACGAGGTCAGCGAGCGCCTCCTCACCGACAAGCCGGAAGAGGCCGACATCCGCTGACCGCGGCCGCCTCCGTGATCAGTCTCGGGTCAGGCGGCGGTGCGTCACGCGGTGGGGCCGCGCTGCGTCGGCACCCAGGCGCTGGATCTTGTTCTCCTCGTAGGACGCGAAGTTGCCCTCGAACCAGAACCACTTCCCGGAGTCCTCGTCGTCGCCCTCCCAGGCGAGGATGTGGGTCACCACCCGGTCGAGGAACCACCGGTCGTGCGAGGTGACCACGGCACAGCCGGGGTAGTCGAGGAGCGCGTCCTCGAGCGACGACAGGGTCTCGACGTCCAGGTCGTTGGTCGGCTCGTCGAGAAGCAGCAGGTTGCCGCCCATCTTCAGCGTCAGCGCGAGGTTGAGCCGGTTGCGCTCCCCTCCCGACAGCACGCCCGCCTTCTTCTGCTGGTCAGGTCCCTTGAAACCGAACGAGGCGACATAGGCGCGTGAGTTCATCTCGAAGTTGGCCACCTTGATGAAGTCGAGGCCGTCGGAGACCACCTCCCACACGTTCTTGTTGGGGTCGAGTCCACCGCGGCTCTGGTCGACGTAGGAGATCTTCACCGTGGCGCCGACCTTCAGCTCGCCGTCGTCGGGCTTCTCGTCGCCGATGATCATCCGGAACAGGGTGGTCTTGCCGACGCCGTTGGGGCCGATCACGCCGACGATCCCGGCGCGGGGCAGCGTGAACGAGAGGTCGTGGATCAGGACGCGGTCGTCGAACCCCTTGGTCACGTCGTGCGCCTCCAGGACGATGTCGCCGAGCCGCGGACCCGGCGGGATGTTGATCTCGGAGGTGTCGATCTTGCGCATCCGGTCGGCCTCGGCCGCCATCTCCTCGTAGCGCGCCAGACGCGACCTGCTCTTGGTCTGACGGGCCTTGGCGTTGGAGCGGACCCACTCCAGCTCGCGCTCGAGCATCTTGGCCCGCTTGGCGTCCTTCTGGCCCTCGATCTTGAGGCGGTCCTTCTTGGTCTCCAGGTAGGTGGAGTAGTTGCCCTCGTAAGGGTGGGCCTTGCCGCGGTCGAGCTCGAGGATCCAGCTGGCGACGTTGTCGAGGAAGTAGCGGTCGTGAGTGACAGCCAGAACGGCGCCGGGGTACGACGCCAGGTGACCCTCCAGCCACTGCACCGACTCGGCGTCGAGGTGGTTTGTGGGCTCGTCGAGGAGAAGCAGTGAGGGCTGCTGGAGCAACAGCTTGCAGAGTGCCACGCGGCGACGCTCTCCTCCGGAGAGGTGGTCGACGAGCTCGTCGGGCGGCGGGCACCGCAGCGCGTCCATCGCCTGGTCGAGCCGGCTGTCGAGGTCCCACGCGTTGGAGTGGTCGAGGTCGGTCTGGAGGTCGCCCATCTCCGCGAGCAGGGTGTCGTAGTCCGCGTCGGGGTCGGCGAGCTCTTCGGTGATCTTGTTGTAGCGGTCGAGCTTGCCCTTGATCTCGTGGACGGCCTCCTCGACGTTCTCGAGCACCGTCTTGCCCTCGCTCAGGGGCGGCTCCTGCTGGAGCATGCCCACCGTCGCGCCGGGGTCGATGATCGCGTCGCCGTTGTTGGCCTTCTCCATCCCCGCCATGATCTTGAGCAGGGTCGACTTGCCGGTGCCGTTGGGGCCGACGACACCGATCTTGGCCCCGTGCAGGAAGGACAAAGTGACGTTGTCGAGGACCACCTTGTCGCCGTGGGCCTTGCGGACGTTGCGGAGCGTGAAGACGTATTCAGCCATGGTTCAGCCAGCCTAAGGGTCCAACCCCCGTCCGGCCGAAACGGGTCAGGCGGCGCTCGAAGCTGCTCCTGCCTCTTCCGGCGCTTCTACCGGCGGGACAGGTTCGCCGGCCGAGTCGAGCTGGGGACCGTCGGCTTCGTAGGCGTGCACCATCTCGCGCACTGCCTCGTTCTCGCGCGGGTCGCGGTTGGCCCGTGCGGTCTTCACGAAGCTGCTGGTGCCCTTGGTGAGGTCGTGCCCGACGAACGTCGCGTCGATGATCCAGGTGACGGAGTTGCGCTCGTTCTCGCGCTCCCACACGTCCACCCGCACGCGACCGTGCACCACGACAGCGTCGCCGCGCTTGATGCTGTCGTGGACGTTCTTGCCGAGGCCTCGCCAGCAGTTGACGGTGTACCAGGAGGTCTGGCCGTCGACCCAGTTGCCGTTGCGGTTGTAGCGCGGCGTCGATCCGACGCGGAAAGACGCGCACTGGGTGTCACCCACATCGCGGATGTCCACGTCTGCCCCGACCCAGCCCTGCAGCGTCACGTACGACTCGTTCATGCCCCTTGCCTCCTGATCAGCTTCGTGTGGGGCAAGTCCAGCGGCATCCGACATCGGTGTGTACGGCGAGCTGACGAGCTGTGGACGAGGACGTCCGGGACCAGGGTTGTGGAAGCGAACCGGTCAGCCGCGGGCTCGGCGCAGGCCTTCCCACGTGGCGCGGTACGCCGCCAGCTCGACAGCCACCGGCTCGACCACGAGCTCCTCGCACACCTTGGCGACCGCCTCACGCAGCCGTTTCTCTGCTTTCCGTGCCCGAGATCGCGCGCCTACTGCGATCAGGACCCGGGAGAGCAACGCCAGCCCCACACCGGCGACCACTCCCAGCACCAGCATCAGTGTGGGGATCGGGAAGCCGCGGTAGTCAGGAGTCCCCGGCTCCGGCACCTGCAGGAAGGACATGCCGGCCAGCACCCCGAGCCAGATCGCTCCGCCGAGCGCGACCAGGAGCAGTGCCCACTGGAGCACGCGAACCCCGCGGCACCATGCCGGCGTCCCGGACACCCCGAGCTCGGTCGTCGTGACCGCCTGGTCGAGACGGTCCTCGAGGTCTGCGAACCGCGAGGTGGACGCGTGCCGCACCGAGCGGGCCCAGGGCTGGGCCAGTCCCTTCGACACGTCGTCGCACATGGTGCGCACCGTGGTCTCCACCCGCGCCTTCTGGATGTAGTCGGCGGCCGGCATCGACGACCTGGCCGCGGCGATCACCTCGCTGCCACGCGTTCCCCGGTCGAGGTGCAGGCGACGCAGCGGGTCGGGGCGCAGACGGGAGACCCAGGCTGTCAGTGGCCAGCCCGTTGCCCGCCGGGCGCGCAGGGTGCTCGCGCGCTGCACGGCGTCGACGACGATCGGCACGCCGGCCGAGTCCGCGAGCGCGTCGACGAGCTCGCGTCGGTCCTTCGCCCCGAGATCGCGCGGCTCGGCGTCGCCGCTCTGGGCGGACATGCTGCCCGCGGCGTCGGCGATGTCAGCGGCCAGCCTCGTGCGAGTCGCTGCCTTGTCGACGACCCGCTTACCGATGACACGGCGGAGCTCGTCGATCCCCTCACCCGTCGTGGCAGAGGTAGCGAGCAGTGGCACGTCGCCGAGCCCGTCGAGCTCCAGGAGTCGCCGCACGTCGGCCAGCATCGGCTCGCGTGCCTCCGGCGACACCTCGTCGATGTGGTTGAGCACGACGAGCATCACCTCGCGGTGCGTGGCCAGCGGTGCCAGGAACCGCTCGTGGATCGCAAGGTCGGCGTACTTCTGCGGATCGACCACCCACACCATCAGGTCGGTCAGGCCGACCAGTCGCTCCACCTCGAGGTGGTGGCTGACCTCGGTGGAGTCGTGGTCGGGCAGGTCGAGCAGCACCAGCCCGTCGAGCGCCTTGTCCTGGTGGCCGTGGTCAAGCATCGAGTCGCGTACGACGCGGTGGCGCTCCGGGATGTCGAGCCAGTCGAGCAGCTCGGTGGCGGGGTTGTCGCCCCAGATACAGGCCGTGGCGTACGACGTCGTGGGACGGCGTACGCCGACAGCGGCGAGGTCGAGACCCGCGAGCGCGTTGAACGTGGACGACTTCCCGGAACCCGTGGCGCCGGCCAGCGCGACCACGGTCTGCTCGGCCGACCGCCGCAGCCGGGCACCCGCACGATCCACGACGGCAGCAGCCCGGTCGACGACCGCCTCTTCAAGCCGTCCACGCGCCGCCCCGACGGCCTGCTCCAGCCCAGCCAGCCTGGCGTCGAGCGGCGCTCCACGGCCGAGCATCTTGCGGGCGCCGGCGACGAGCCCGCTCACGACGCGGTCCTCGGGGCGAAGCGCAGGTCGTCGACCTGGCGGGCCAGGTCGCGCAGCTGCTCGGCGGAGTCCGCTGGCAGGTCGAGCTCATCGAGCAGGTCGAGGAAGCGGCGGCGCTCCTGGTCCATCAGCACCTCGACCCTCTTGGACAGGTCCTCGCGGGCGTTCAGTGCGAGGCGGCGCACGGCCTGGTCACCGAACACCGCCTCGAGGACCTTCTGGCCGACGACGGCCGACCCTCCCGCGATGCCGACCTCGGCGCCCGTGACTCCGCCCGTCGACGCGAACACCACCACCATCAGCGCCACCGACAGGCCGTTGACGCCGTAGGCCAGGAACCGCGCCGTCGTGCGCTTGTCACCGCCCTCGCTGCGGACGAGGTCGAGCACGCCCGACTGCCAGTCACGGACCATCCGCTCGGCCCGGGCGCGGAAGTCGCGCGAGGCACGAGAGAGGTCGACGTCCGACCGGTCGAGGACCTGCGTTCCGGCGGTCACCGAACGCCACGAGGCGTCGATGCGTTCGGCTGCCGCCTCGGCGTGCTCGATGAGCAAGGTCTGCAGTCCTGACTCGACGGCAACGGTCACCCGCTCGGCCTGATGGGGCTTGCCCTTGACCGCGTTGGTGATCCGGTCGCGCAGCCAGCTGACCTTGGACTCCAGGCTCCGCAGCAGCTCGCCCGTGCCGACGAACTCCTGCCAGCGCGCCAGTACCTCGCCCCGGAGCAGGGTGCCGTCGGCGGAACCCTCGTCGAGGTCGGCGACGGCCATGTCGTAGGAGCTGTCCACATCGCGCTTGAGCCGGGTGCGCATGTCCACCTGCGCCTGGCACGCGTCGGCCAGGTCGTAGGTGCGCCGCCCGATCGACCGCACCGCGCCGTCGAGGGTCTGGCGGACGACGCCGTTGCGCGCCTCGACGTCGGCGCCGAGGTCGTGCAGCCAGCCGCGGATGTCCTCGACAGCGGTCGCCGGGAGCAGACCCTGTTCGTCGAGAGGACCTTCCGCGACGGTGAACAGCGGCGAGTCCTTGAGTCCGCGCGAGGTGAGCATCCGGGCGAGGTGCCCGCTGACCTCCGGGACCGCGGCTGGCGGGGTCCGGTCCAGCACGATGGCCACCGCCGCGCTGCGCTCCGCGGCCTGCTTGAGGAACCCCCACGGCACCTGGTCGGCGTAGCGCGCGGCCGAGGTGACGAACAGCCACAGGTCCGCGGCGGCGAGCAGCTGTGCCGCGAGACTGCGGTTCTGCTCCACCACCGAGTCGATGTCCGGCGCGTCGAGCAGCGCTAGCCCCTTCGGCATGGTCGACGAGGCGACCAGCTGCAGTGCCCCGGGATCGGCGGTCGCGCGCTTGGTGCGCTCGAGCTCGGGCAGGATTCGCTGCTGGTCGAACCACGCCGCGTCGTCGGGATGGTGGACGAGCACTGGTGAGCGCGTGGTGGGGCGGAGTACGCCGGTCTCGCTGACCCTAGCCCCCACTAGTGAGTTGACCAGCGTCGACTTGCCCGCTCCCGTCGACCCACCGACCACGGTGAGCAGTGGCGCGTCGATCTTCCTCAGCCGGGGCAGGACGTAGTCCTCGAGCTGGTCCACGATCTCGACGCGCTCGGCCCTGCTCTGGGCGACACCTGGCAGGTCGAGCGGCAGGTCGACACGCTGCAGGGCCGTTCGCAGCTGCGTCAACGTCGTGAGCATCTGGGCGGAGCCCGCGTTCCAGCGCGATCGACCGGGCGGTTCCCCCGACAGGTTCCCGGCGTGTGTCACCGGTGGGCTCCGGTCCCGGGGATGGAGGGCAGACTGCCGGAGGGGCCCGCAGTCGAGCGCTGCGGCCACAGCAGTCCCGGTCGCAGCGCGCGCATCGCGTCGACGTGCTCCTGCCCGAGCTCGGCGAAGTCCGGCGGTGGTACGCCGCGCAGGAACCGGCTGTGCAGGAAGCCGAGCTCGACCGCTTCGTTCTGGTAGGCGACCATCGTGCGCCGCGCGGCCGGTCCGCCGACCTTCTCGGCGTACCTCCTGGCGAAGCGCCGCGCGGGGATCCGCGAGAGCCACGGGACCTCGGCCGGGTCGAGGAAGCCCCGCTGCGCGGCGTCGCTCAGCGCTGCGGTGAGCACCGCGCCTTCGCGACGGCGCGACCACACTGCGAAGCCGCTGAGCAGCAGGAAGGCCGGCACCATCAGGAAGAAGTAGGTCGCGATGGCGTTGCGGCCGTCGTCCAGCATCAGCGATGCGTTCCATGCGGCGTGTGCCGCGACCGCGACGAGGAAGCCGAGGATAGGAGCGAGGATGCGCACGCCCTTGCTGCGCGCCCCCACTGCGATGCCGATGCCGATGCCGGTGAAGGCGGTGAAGAACGGATGCGCGAACGGGCCGAAGACGCAGCGCACGATGAACAGGCCGACGGCGCCGCCGATCCCTCCCGACTGACCGTCGTTGCCCATGTACGCCGAGGCCAGGTAGAGCATGTTCTCGGTGAAGGCGAAACCGATGCCCACCATCCCGGCGTACACCAGACCGTCGAGGACGCCGTCGAGCTCGTGGCGGCGGTAGATCAGCAGCAGCAGGATGAACAGTCCCTTGGCCGCCTCCTCGGTGATCGGCGCGACGATGGTCGCGGTGGACGCGTCGGTGCTGTCGAAGATCAGGCTGTCGAAGAGCTGCAGCACCAGCGCCGCCGAGGTGGCCACGAACGCACCCCAGCCGAGGCCGAGCACCAGCAGGGTCCGGGGTTCGGGCTCGTAGCGGTCGAGCCACATGTAGACGGAGATGAGTGGAGCCACCGGGATCGCGGCCAGCACGAGCCCCGTGACCAGGGCTCCAGGGGCCCCGGACAGCAGCAGGACGAGCCCCATCACGGCAGCGCCGATCAGCATCACCACCGAGACAACGATGGTGAAACCGGCGTAGCTGCGGCGTCTCTGCATGCGCGTAGCGTAACGATCCCCGACACGTAGAGTGGCGGGGTGACCGACGCCACGAGACGGCAGAGCGACAACACGCTGGACACCGAGGAGAACACGGCACCGGAGGCTGGGCCGGCCGCGCACGAGCCCGTCACCGAGAGCCACGATCCGCCGGTGCCCGAGGCCTACGCGGCCTTCATGCGCACCGGCTGGGGTGACCGCGAACTCGAGCTCCCACCGCACCCGATCACGCCGTGGGCCAGGGCCCGCCGCCAGAAGCTGAACGAGCAGTTCCCGGGCGAGCGCCTGGTGATCCCGGCCGGCGGGTTCAAGGTGCGGGCCAACGACACCGACTACCGCTTCCGCGCAGAGACGGCGCACACCTATCTATGCGGCAACCAGACGAGCGACGCGGTGCTCGTCATCGAGGGCGGCGAGGCCATCCTCTACGCCCGACCGCGGAGCTCACGCGAGACCGACGAGTTCTTCCGGGACCGGCAGTACGGCGAGCTCTGGGCCGGTCGGCGCCCCTCGCTGAAGGAGATCTCCGACTCACTCGGCATCGAGACCCGCCATCTCGACTCCCTCGGCGACCGCCTCACCGGCTCGGCCAAGACCCGTGTACTGCGTGGAGCGGACCCCCGGGTCGACGCACTCCTTGCCGGCGACGAAGGGCGCGACCAGGACTTCGCCCGGGTCCTCTCGGAGGGACGCCTGGTCAAGGACGACTGGGAGCTGGGTGAGCTCCAGCTCGCCTGCGACATCACGACTCTCGGGTTCGAGGACTCCGTGCGCGAGTGGGACCGGGTTCTGGAGCACGGCGAGCGCTGGCTCGAGGGCACCTTCTTCCGCCGCGCCCGCACCATGGGCAACGACATCGGATACGACTCGATCGTGGGTGGTGGCAAGCACGCCACGACCCTGCACTGGATCGAGAACTCCGGACCGGTCACACCCGGCGAGCTGCTGCTCCTCGACATGGGTGCCGAGGCGACCTCGCTCTACACCGCCGACGTCACGCGCACCCTCCCGGTGGACGGGAAGTTCACGACGCTGCAGCGCGACCTGTACTCGCTCGTGTTCAAGGCCCAGCAAGCCGGCATCGACGCCGTCCGCCCCGGGGCTGCGTTCCGCGCGCCACACGAGGCCGCGATGGCGGTACTCGTCGACGGGCTCGACGGGCTCGGACTGCTGCCGGTGTCCGTGGAGGAGGCCCTCTCACCCGAGAGCCGCATCTACGCGCGGTGGACGCTGCACGGCACCAGCCACATGCTCGGGCTCGACGTCCACGACTGCGCCGCCGCCGACACGGGGATCTACCCGGGCGGCGAGCTCGAGGAGGGGATGGTGCTCACCGTCGAGCCCGGCCTCTACTTCCAGGAGGACGACCTGCTCGTGCCCGAGGAGCTGCGTGGCATCGGGATCCGGATCGAGGACGACGTGGTGGTCACCGCCGACGGCGTCCGCAACCTCTCCGAGGCGCTCCCACGCGACCCCGACGAGGTCGAGGCGTGGATGGCGCGACTGCGAGGCTGACGCCCCCAAGCACATCGATAGCGCACTATTCCCGCACTTGCGGCAGATGATGCCTTTGTGGGGGAACCGGACTAGACGGGTGTTTCGGGACGTTCGTCAGCGTCCGTTATTCCACCTACTCTCCCAATATGTCGCACTCCCCCGCGCAGCATCGGATTCATCCCTTTCGATGGGTCCTGTTCACACTTCTGACGCTCGGCTGTGTCCTCGCCGGGCTGCCCGCCACCTCCGCGTCGGCGGCCGCCGGCGGTCTCATCACCGGGACCGTCACCTTCAACGAGACCAGCCCCGACCGGACCCTCGAGGTCTACACCCACGTGGGTGACGGCACCTACGTCGAGGACGAGTCGCTGCAGACCACGGTCGCCTCCAACGGCAGCTTCACCGTGCACGCACCGGCCGGCGTGCCGGTCAAGCTGCGCGTGAGCTACGGCGAGCCGATCTACGGCTACTGGTACGGCGACGTCTTCACCGCCGACACTGCCGTCCCCGTGCAGGTCGCGGCCGGCAAGACCGTTTCCGACATCGACCTCCAGGTCCCGGTCCCGGTCAACTACTCCGGCCGACTGCTCGACCGCGGTGGTCGGCCCGTCGCGGGAACCGTCACCCCGACCTCGAACACCGACGGCGCGAGCGTCCCGATCGTCCCTGCACCGATCTCGGTCGACAAGACCGGTGTCTACAACGTCATCCTTCCCGCCAAGTCCGTGAGCTGGTACGAGAACGGCATCCTGGGCACCGACGAGAACGGCGACAACTGGGCCTGGCTCGGCGGCGGCAGCGAGAACGAGCCCAACTGGTACCTCAACCCCCAGCCGGGTCAGGTCCACACCAACGAGAACATCACGCTGCCGGTCGGATCGGCCCAGTCCGTGGCACCAGCCGCGAGCCAGCCCGCTGCCACACCCCGGCTGCGAGCCATCAAGGCGCCGGTCGTCCGCGGTACGACGCGCAAGGGTGCGGTCCTGCGCACCACCTCCGGCCGCTACAACTACAAGCCCACGACTCTTCGCTACCAGTGGCTGCGCAACGGGCACGCGATCCGCAACGCCAAGGCGTCGACCTATCACCTGAAGAAGGCTGACGTCCGCAAGCGCATCAGCGTCCGCGTCACGGCTACCCGCAGTGGCACGAGAGTCCTCGCCACGTCGGCCCGGACGCGCGCCGTCAGGGCACGCTGAACCGACGGGGACGAGAAACAGAGGCCTGGTGCCCCCATACTCTTGGGTGCACCAGCCCCTGTAGCTCAGCTGGACAGAGCAAGAGCCTTCTAATCTCTAGGTCGCAGGTTCGACTCCTGCCAGGGGCACCGAGAAGCCGTCGTGGGTATCCCCAGGAGCCAGCCGATAGTCGTCCGTCGAGGACCCTAAGTGGCTTGTAACTCGGGCGGGGCCGGATTCACGCCCCGCACGACCCGAAGCAGCTCGTGGAGCATCTCTGCCATCGGGGTGCCCTTGATGATGTAGCTGGCGCTCCCCAGTGCTCTGGTTTGCTCGCGCAGGCCCGTCGTGTTCCCGATGGCAGTCATCATCACGACCGACGTGGCCGGGCACGCCGCGCAGATCAAAGGCAAGGCTTGCAGTCCGTCCATCACCGGCATGGCGAAGTCCAGCAGGACCAGATCGGGTTGGAGGCTCCGCGCCACACTCAATCCCTCTTGCCCATCCGCCGCCTCGCCCACGACTTGGAAGTCTTCGCTTCGATCCAGTTTCGATCGGTACAGGTCGCGCACCCCCTCCGAGTCGTCGACCAGGACGACGGTGATGGGTCGAGGCGCAGAGGACAAGTCGCGCGCCTGCTTCTTGATCGGTAGTCAGTGCGCTGCCGAGTTTCCGGAGCGCCGGTGCTGTCGCTGAGGAGGGAGCACAGCCCGGGTCCTGGGCGGTCGTCGTTTCTGATGCTAGCCCTCTGGGGGTTCTGGACCGGCGACCCGTACGTGGGGCACCGCGCGAAGCAGGGGTTCCCGCCCGTGTCGTCTGGGCCGGCCGCTCGTTGAGCACTGTGAGCAGCTTCACTGCAGAGCAGGAGTACCGAGCCATGGCCATTCTCAGCATCCACCGCACCGTGGACGCCCCCTCGGATACTGCGCCGCTCCGCGAGGAGATCGCGGCCATCAAGGCTGAGCACGGTGTTTCCGAGACCCGTGCCTACGCAATGCTGATTCGAGCCGCCGCCTTCGTTCCGGCAGAGCCGGTTGACCACCCCCGCGTGCCGCGGCAGCGAGCTCCCCTCGCGAGCTGACTGCCCTCGAGGTCAGTAGGCCTTCATCTCGAGCTTGGCCGACGCCACGTTGACCACCGTATTGGCGGCGCTCCCGCTCAGGAGCGTGACGCGGGCACCGACCACGGTGATGCCTCGCGCGGTCTTCCCCGGCCGCGGGACCTCGATCTTGGCCACGCCAGGGATCGTGACCGACTGCCCTGGCGCCGGCACCGGCCGGGCCGTGCCGTTGGCCACGATCGAGCCGATCCGCTGGGTTGCCGTCGGGTAGTAGCGGTTGGTCGAGCTGCGGATCACCTTGGCGCGGGCGAGTACGCCGTTCAGCCGCAGGTGGTCAGCCCTGGCGCTGCGAAACGATGCCCGGCGGGATGTTCTGGTTGTGTCGGAACAGGTTGCCGGGGTCCCAGACGCGCTTGATCTTCTGCAGTCGCGAGAACCTCTCCGCTCCGTACGCCGCCTTGATCCGTCCCGGGCCCTCGTCGCCGATGAAGTTCACGTAGACGTGACCCGTCGTCCACGGCTTCATCGCAGTGGACATGTCCCGCATGAAGGCGATGTTCGCGTCGTCGGCGGCCGGGTCGGTCCACATGGTCAGGTAGTGGATGTTGAACGGTGCCTCTCGTCCCCCGCACGCGGTCGCGTCGTCCGGAACCCGGGCGATCGCGCCGCCACCCGCGACCACGATGGTCTGCGTCAACGGGGAGAGCGGCTTGGTGGCATGGGACGCCAAGGTGTCGATGGCCTCGTCCGGCAGGCCGTCGAAGTAGTCGGCTGACCAGTAGTTGCGCGCGCCCTTCGGGTTGCCGTCGTCGATCAGTCGCTGGACAGCGACGTACGGCATCGGCTGCACCATGTTGACGGCCGGCGGGCCGAACTCGAGGATCGGAGCCAGCACCTCCCTGCCGGCTTCCGCGTCGCCGGCGTAGCAGATGACCACACCGAGTACGGGTTGCCCTCGCACCGGCTCGGGCACGAAGTCCAGAGGAGGAGCCGTGATGAAGGCGACGGCGCAGCCGACCTCGTCAGGTGCGTCGAGCATGAAGTCGCGCCAGAAGCGCAGCAGCTCGCCAGCCATCTGCGCTGGGTACATCAGTAGCCCGCCGAGGACGATCGGGCCAACCGCATGCAGCTGGAACTCGAACTCAGTGACGATCCCGAAGTTGCCGCCCCCGCCTCGCAGCGCCCAGAAGAGGTCAGGGTGCTCCTGCTCCGACGCGGTGACGAGGCGGCCGTCGGCCGTGACCACCCGGGCGCTGATCAGGTTGTCGCAGGTGAACCCGTAGGCGCGCTCGAGCCAGCCGCTCCCCGAGCCGAGCGTGAGCCCGCCGACGCCGGTCGTCGACATCCGACCACCGGTGACTGCGAGTCCGTGCTCCTGGGTGGCGGCGTCGATCGCAGCCCACGTGGCTCCCCCGCCGACCCGGACGGTCCTCGCCTCAGGGTCGACGTCGACATCGTTGATGCCACGCAGGTCGATACAGACGCCGCCGTCGACGACGGCCGACCCGGTGACACCGTGCCCGCCGCCATAGATGGACACGGGTAGGCCCTCGAGGCGGGCGACCGCCAGCGCAGCGACGACGTCCTCGGCCGAGTGGCAACGCAGGATCCGCTCCGGTCGCCGGTCGATCATCCCGTTGAAGACCTGGCGGGCCTCGTCGTACGCCGGATCGGACGCTCGCAGGGTCGTCCCCTGGAAAGTGGTGCTGACTGAGTTCGGGTTCGGGTCTGGCATGGGTACCTCCTCGGCACCCTCACAACCTGCTCCGGTGCTCCGCCAGAGGCAATAGCGTCAGTGGGCCATGTGGCGCTGGGCTACGCCGAGGATCGGTGGGAACCGGGACGACCCGCGCATACCGCTAGCTCAGGTGAAGATGCTGACGCCTCCTGGTCCGACGAGCAGGCCGACGACGATGAGCAGGATGCCGAACAGCATCTGACCCCGGACGAGGGTCACGATCCCGCTGATGACGAGCACGACGGCAATGATCCACAGAATTAATCCCATGCGTCCCTCCCTAGAACGTGGTGACGCATCAGTCGTACCCAGTGACGCCCGCCTCAATCCTGATGATCCGGCCGGATCCGCCCGTCTGGGGCCAACGGGGCTAGACCGGGCAAAACTGACACTCGCTTCTTGGGGCCCTCCCGGGTGACGATTCGCGCGGAGAGGTTCTCGGATCCAGTACCCCCCAAGGACCTGGGAATCTTCAGCCGTCCGTGGCCGCCCTCCATACGGCCACGGACGGCGCTCCGCAGCCGAGTTCGCTCAGCCAGCCTGCGACGTCAGCTCGGCAGCCATCCGCTCCATCAGCGCGGTGAGGCCCTTGAACGGGCGCACCATCACGGTGAACTCGGTGAGCCGGCCGTCGGGGTTCCAGCGGAGCATGTCGATGCCGTGGACCGCATACCCGTCGAGCTCGGCCTCGAACTCCAGGACGGCCGACTCCTCGTCCCACCATTCGTGCCGGTAGGTCCACGTCGGGCCGAGAACGACCAGGGCGGCGCTGAGGTAGGTCGTGGTCTGGTTCCGGCCCTCCTGCGGGGCGTGCACGGCTGGTGACCGGAACACGCAGTCCTCGTCGAGCAGGTCCTCGAGGAGCGTCGGATCAGAGGTCTCGACGACGCGGTGCCAGTGGTCGAGAGCGTCGGGGCGTTGGCTCATCCCTTGACCCTAGGGCGCGGACTGCGTGTCGGTGCCGGGGAGCGGGCGCCGCCCGTCGTACAAAGGAGTCGGCCCTGGGCGGTATGAGCGTCCAGGGCCCAAATCTTTGGGTTTCGAGACGCTCGTTGCGCTCGCTCCTCAACCACCCATCGGGCTGGTGGCGTCGATCTCCGCGATGATCCGCGCCTTCACGTCGTCGGGGGCGAACGAGACACGGACGGCGGTCTGCGCGAGCTCAGCCAGGCCGGACTCGTCGAGGTCGAGCAGCGACGCAGCGATTGCGTACTCCCGGTTCAGGGTCGTCCCGAACATCGGCGGGTCGTCGCTGTTGATCGTCACCACGACACCGGCCTCGCGGAAGGCACGGAGCGGGTGCTCGTCCAGGGTCGCAACGGCCCGAGTCGCGACGTTGGAGGAAGGGCAGACCTCGAGCGGGATCCGGTGCTCGGCGAGGTGGGCCAGGAGCGCGGGGTCCTGGGCGGACGAGGTGCCGTGCCCGATGCGCTCGGCACCGAGGTCACGCAGCGCGTCCCACACCGTCTCGGGCCCGGTGGTCTCCCCCGCGTGCGGGAGGCTGCGGAGCCCGGCGGCCCGGGCGGCGTCGAAGTGGGGCTTGAACTGCGGCCGGGGTACGCCGACCTCGGGACCGCCGAGCCCGAAACCGATCAGCCCGTCGGGGGCGTGGTTCAGGGCGTACTCGATGGTCGCGTCGGCTCCCGGTACTCCCAGTTCGCCGGGGATGTCGTAGATCCAGCGCAGCACGATCCCGAAGTCGCGCTCGGCACTCATCCGGGCGTCCTCGATCGCCTCGGTGTAGGCCTCGATCGGGATGCCTGTGAGCACAGAGGTGTGCGGGGTGCAGGTCAGCTCGGCGTACCTCACCTGCTGCACCTCGGCCAT
This sequence comes from uncultured Actinomycetota bacterium, assembly GCA_963742785.1. Lineage (GTDB taxonomy): Bacteria > Actinomycetota > Actinomycetes > Propionibacteriales > Nocardioidaceae > Marmoricola. The sequence continues at coordinate 1,314,255 of CAVUNI010000004.1, read as the reverse complement.
CTCGCGGGCGATCTCGTAGGTGAGCAGCCGCACGTCCTCGGGGGTACGGATCAGGTCGACCACGGCGAGGTAGACCTCGACGAAGTGCGCGAAGTCGCGGAAGGCGAAGAACTCGGCGAGCGCCTCCGGGTCGTTGGGCACCTTGCCGGGGTGGCGCGTCGCCAGGTCGGCGACGATGCGCGGGGACGCGGAGCCGACGTGGTGCACGTGCAGCTCTGCCTTGGGTAGGCGGGCGATGAATCCCGTGAGGTCGGGCGCGGACATGGCGCCAGCATGCCGCACGTCGGTCAGTCCCTCGCGAGCACCAGCCGCTGCAGCTTGTCGGCGAGCTCGATGGGTGAGGCGGCGGCCTGCGCCTTGCCGTCGACGAGTACGACGGGTGCGCGCGTCACGCCTGCCTCCGCCACGGTCCGGTTGGCCGCTTCGACCGGTCTCGCGTCACGGTCGGCCAGCGCGTCCCGGACCGTCGAATCGTCGATGCCCGCGCTCGTCGCCCAGAACTCGAACGGCTGCTTCTCGGTCGATCCTGGCACCGGCTGTCGGTCGAAGAGCACGTCGTGGAAGCTGAGAGCCTGGCGCGGCGTACCCGACGAGAGCACCGCCAACCAGGCCGACGCGGCGTCGTTTGCGTAGAAGTCGTCACTGGAGGCGAAGGGCCGGTACTCGACCTGGACCTTCCCGCGAGCGGCCTCGATGCGCAGGAAGTCCCGAGAGGCGATCTCGAACCGACGGCTCCCCGGGCTTGCGAAGTCCTCGTAGACAAGCACCTTCTGGGGCGCGTCCGCCTTCCCGACGAGCAATGACGCATCGCCGGCTCGCACCGGCGCCTGGGACTCCGGCTTCTCGGCGGGTGCCTCGCCGCTGGATAAGATCACCAGGCCCGCGATCACGGCCGAGATGGCGACCAGGGCACCGATGACCACCAGCAGCACGTTGTTGCGCTCGGCTGGGGTCTCCTGGTCAGGAGGTGCGGACGTGCCGGCGCTCATCCCATTCACTTCGCCAGCCGCTGCGCGAGCTGTTCCGCCAGCTCCGACGGAGAGCCCTTCAGCTGCTTGCCGTCGACGATCACGGTGGGCGTCCCTTGTACGCCGGCCTCGGTCGCCACTGTGTCGGCGGCATCGACGAACTGCTGGTTGGGGTCGCGCATCGCATTCAGTACGGCGCTGTCCTTCACCCCTGCCTTCTTCGCCAGGGCGACGAGGTCGTCGATGCCTGGCTTGTTCTGGTCCGACTCATAGGGCTGGTTCTCGAAGAGCAGGTCGTGGAGCTTCAGCGCCTGCTGCGGAGTGCCCTGCTGCAGCACGGTGGCCCAGGCCGTCAACGCGAGCGTCGAGTAGTCGTCCTGGAGCAGGTGGAACGGGCGGTACTCGACGTAGGCATCGCCCCTTGCTGCGGCATCGCGGAGCGTCGTACGGGACGCGGATTCGAACTCACGGCAGTAGGGGCACAGGAAGTCCTCGAAGATGACCACCTTGGTGGCCTTCGGGTCGGTCCCGACCGCAAGGGCCTGGCCGTCGGCGTGGGCCTGCACCTTCGTGGCGGCGGTGGACGGTGTGCCGCCGCTACCACCCAGGAGCACGCCGGCCGTGATGATCACTGCCAGCACGGCGAGGACCGCCATGGTGATCGCCACACGGCGGCGGCGTTCCTGGCTCGCCTGTGCCCTGCGGACGGCCGCTGCGCGGGCGGTGCGGCTGGTCTCACGTTGCTTCTTCGACATCTCGGCCTTCCGGTGTTGCGGAGTAGAGCAGGTTGTCCAGGGCTAGCGGCGTACGCGGGCGCCAGACCAGGAACAGCGACAGCAGGAGCAGGCCGACATCGCGGCTGATCTCCCAGGGGTAGTTGCTGATCGCGTCGGGGTTCGGGCCGCCGTCGCCGAAGCAGCCGCAGTTGATGGAGATGCCGCGGGCCCACACCGACGCGATCCCGACGATGAAAGCCACCTGCAGGAGCGCGGAGACACCGCCCGCGACGCGGGTGAGGAGGCCGAGCAGCAGGCAGGCGCCGACGACGACCTCGAGCATGGGCAGCACGTTGCCGACGCCGTCTGCCGCTCCAGTCGGCAGCAGTTGGTAGGCACGCACGGCGGTCACGCTGGCCTCAGGCTCGGTGACCTTCAGCAATCCGGCCCACAGCCAGACCCCGCCAACGACGACGCGAGCGGCAAGCCCCACCCATCGCAGCATGCCTTCCACTGTAGGAGGGCCTCACACACCGCCCAGCACGCCGTACGACGCCCCCGGGATGTGCGCGAGTAGGCTCCTTCCTCGTGACTGAGCGACTTGTCTGGATCGACTGCGAGATGACAGGGCTGGACCTCGAGGCAGACGCCCTCATCGAGGTCGCTGCGCTCGTGACCGACTTCGATTTGCAGGTGCTCGGCGAGGGCATCGACATCGTCATCAAGCCTCCACGCGAGGCTCTCGACCAGATGGTGGAGTTCGTGCAACAGATGCACAAGACCTCCGGGCTGACCGGGGAGCTCGACAACGGGATCACGCTGGAGGACGCGCAGGCCCAGGTGCTCGCCTATGTCAAGGAGTTCTGCCCCGACGGGAGCCGGCCGCCGCTGGCAGGCAACACCGTGGCGACGGACCGGGCGTTCCTGGCGCGGGACATGCCCGAGCTCGAGCAGTTCCTGCACTACCGGATCGTCGACGTCTCCTCGATCAAGGAGCTCTCGCGACGCTGGTTCCCGCGGGCGTACTACAGCGCGCCGGCCAAGGGCGGTAACCACCGTGCTCTCGCCGACATCCGCGAGAGCATCGAGGAGCTGCGCTACTACCGGGAGGCAGTGTTCGTCCCGTCGCCCGGTCCCGACTCGGCCACGGCCAAGCGAATTGCCGCCCGTCACCAGGGCTCGCTGAGCGAGGACAAACCCGGTTCTGAGCATCCCTGACTGACCGGTACACTTTTGCCTCGCAACAACCCATGGTGGGTATAGCTCAGCTGGTAGAGCGCCGCCTTGTGGTGGCGGATGTCGCGGGTTCAAGTCCCGTTACTCACCCCATCGCAGAGCCGCAGGCCGGATCTCTCCGGCCTGCGGCTCTGTGCTTCCCCTCGGCCCCGATCGCCGGCCCCTGCGCATGGGGTTCCGCGCTACTCCTCGGTGGTTGAGGAGGGCGCGCTGGCGCCCGTCTCGAAACCACTCGATCAGGTGGTTTCGAGACGCTCGCTGACGCTCGCTCCTCAACCACCCGAACGGCACCGATCGCCTGCCCCTGCGCGTGCGCTTCTGTGCTTCCCCTCGGTGGTTGAGGAGGCCCGCTGGCCCCCGTCTCGAAACCACTCGATCAGGTGGTTTCGAGACGCTCGCTGACGCTCGCTCCTCAACCACCCGAACGGCACCGATCGCCTGCCTCCACGCCCGCGGTCCTGTGCTTCCCCTCGGTGGTTGAGGAGGGCGCGCTGGCGCCCGTCTCGAAACCACTCGATCAGGCAGCCTCGCTGCCCCTGCGCCTGCGCTTCATGCTTCCCCTCGGTGGTTGAGGAGGGCGCGCTGGCGCCCGTCTCGAAACCACTCGGATCAGGCACCCATCGCTGCCCCTGCGCCTGCGGTCCTGTGCTACCCCTCGGTGGTTGAGGAGGGCGCGCTGGCGCCCGTCTCGAAACCACTGGATCAGGCACCCATCGCTGCCCCTGCGCCTGCGGTCCTGTGCTACCCCTCGGTGGTTGAGGAGGGCGCGCTGGCGCCCGTCTCGAAACCACTGGATCAGGCACCCATCGCTGCCCCCACGCCTGCGGTTCTGTGCAATACACCGATCTGAACCACAGATCTTCTGTACTCCGCGCCAGATCGCGAGAAGTGTTTCGGCTCATGTGCTACTCCCCTCCGGTGATCTCGGGTTTCGCCGTGAGGTGCGCATGCGGGCCCCGGGCGTCGTACCCGGCCCCGGTGCCCTGGCGCGGGTAGATCGCCGGCGCCAAGCCGAATGGAGGAATCAGATGAAGCGCAGTCGACTCTGTCAGCTGGCGGTGGCCGCCACCTGCGTGCTTGCGGCCGGTGTGGCCGCCACGCCGGCCGGTGCCGCGCCGAGCAGCAACGGCGACCGCTCCGACGTCCCGACCTTCCGCGAGTTCGAGGCGTCCACCTACCGCGACTTCGACCGGCAGTACATCGTGAACGGTGACGAGGCCATCAAGAACCGTCGCGAGCTGAAGAAGTACTACGACCGCATGGTCAACTCCACCGATGGCCAGACCCACAACAACGGCCTCATAGTGAACACCGTGTTCGGCACGGACGACGTGTGGTCCGCTTCCCAGGCACAGAACCTGACGTACTGCGTCAGCACGGCGTTCGGTTCCCAGCAGACCAACGTGATCAACGCAATGGCCCAGGGCTCCTCCCTGTGGGAGAACGCCTCCTCCGGCGTGGACTTCACCTATGTGCCGTCCGCCAACTCCAACTGCACGACGAGCAACAACGCGGTGCTCTTCTCGGTGGAGCCGACCAACACCACGGAGTACATCGCCCGTGCGTTCTTCCCCAGCAGCTCCGACGCGGAGACCAACATCCTCGTCAACGCGTCGTCGCTGATGAACTCGGGCTCCTGGACTCCCGGCAACATCCTCGGCCACGAGCTCGGGCACACCCTCGGGTTCCGCCACGAGCACACCCGGCCAGAGGCCGGCACCTGCTTCGAGGACAACAACTGGCGACCGCTGACGCCGTACGACTCGGCCTCGATCATGCACTACCCACAGTGCAACGGGACCTCTGCCGACCTCAGCTTCACCACGTCCGACGGAAACGGGGTGCGCTCCGTCTACGGCGGCTGACAAACCGCTCCATGCAGACGGCCCTCCCCGAGCACCCGGGGAGGGCCGTTGGCTTTGCGCGCGGCCGGGACTCAGTCGTCGGTGCTCACCGGAGTCGTCGGCGCACCGTGCACGCTGGGGATGGTGCCGAGCCGTCCCTTCTGGAAGTCCTCGAACGCGGTCATCACCTCGGCCTTGGTGTTCATCACGAACGGCCCGGCCCAGGCGACCGGCTCGCGGATCGGCTGTCCGCCGATGACGAGCACGTCCATGGCCGGCGTACGGCTCTCGTGGGTTCCCGACGCCTGCACCGTCACGAAGTCGCCGGCACCAAGGACGGCGAGGTTGCCAGTGCGTACGGCGACCTGCTCGTCGCCGACCGTGCCCTCTCCGGAGAGCACGTAGACCAACCCGTTGTAGGCCGCATTCCACGGCAGGTCGAGACGCGCGCCCGGCTCGACGGTGGCGTGAACCATCGTCATCGGCGTGTACGTCGAACCAGGTCCCTGCGTCTCTCCGAGCTCACCCGCGATGACACGCACGAGTGCACCGGCGTCGGCCGACGTGGCCAGCCCGACCTGGCCGCTGCGGATGTCCTGGTACTTCGGCGGGTTCCACTTCGCGTCACGCGGCAGGTTCACCCAGAGCTGGATGCCGTGGAACAGGCCACCCTGCTGCACCAGCCACTCGGGCGGCGCCTCGATGTGGAGCAACCCGCTGCCGGCGGTCATCCACTGGGTGTCGCCGTTGGTGATCGTGCCGCCGCCGCCATGGCTGTCCTGATGGTCGAAGACGCCGTCGATGATGTAGGTGACCGTCTCGAAGCCGCGGTGCGGGTGCCACGGCGTGCCCTTCGGCTCTCCCGGTGCGTAGTCGACCTCACCCATCTGGTCCATGTGCACGAACGGGTCGAGGTCGCGCAGGTCCACGCCGGCGAAGGCGCGTCGTACGGGAAAGCCCTCGCCCTCGTAGCCGCTCGGAGCGTCGATCAGCTGCTTCACGGGACGCACGGTGTCACCGAGTCCGGGCGTCTTCAGACGGTCCAGGACGGTCAGGTCGTCAACAGTCACAGCAGGCATCGCGCACACCTCCGATGGGATCGAGTATGCCTGGTCAACACTAGTTGAAGACTCAATGTTCCACGAGTGCCGGAGCCGCAAATCGGGGTGGCCGAGGACACTCGATCTCGATTTCGTCCGCCCTCAGCTGACTGCTAAGGTTCCAGTCGCTTCAACGCGCTCGCGCCATTAGCTCAATTGGCAGAGCAGCTGACTCTTAATCAGCGGGTTCGGGGTTCGAGTCCCTGATGGCGCACAAAGAAGCTGTATGGACCCGGGTCATCCTTGACGGATTGGCTCGGGTTCTTGCTTTACACGGCTCCGGCTGATGCTTGACGGTGGCTCCGGCTGATTCTTGACACTCGGTTCATGTTCATGGAGCTGAGCGTGCAGGAGCAGAAGTATCAAGCGGTGTTGGCGGTGCTCTCCGATGGCCGGTCGGTCTCGGAGGTCGCTGAGCAGTGGGGTGTCTCGAGGCAGTCGGTGCATGCGTGGCTGCGTCGCTATGAGGACTTCGGGTTGGCGGGTCTGGCGGCCCGGTCGCGTCGTCCGGTCTCGTGTCCGCACCAGATGAGTGGGGTGGTCGAGGCGCGGATCCTGGAGATGCGGCGGGCCCATCCGGGGTGGGGTCCGCGGCGGATCTTATATGAACTTCAACGCACCGCTGGGCCTGGTGAGCCGGTGCCGTCACGGTCGGGGATCTACCGGGCGTTGGTGCGGGCGGGTCTGATCGAGCCTGCGGCTCGGCGGCGGCGTGGCGAGCACTGGAAGCGGTGGGAGCGCGGTGAGCCGATGGAGCTGTGGCAGCTGGACACCGTGGGTGGGTTCTTGCTGGCTGATGGGCGCCGGGTCAAGGCGTTGACCGGGGTCGATGACCATTCGCGTTTCTGTGTGAGCGCCTATCTGATGGTGCGCGAGACCGCGCAGCGGGTCTGTGACGGGCTGGCGCTGGCGATGCGGACCTACGGGGTGCCTGAGGAGATCTTGACCGACAACGGGAAGGTGTTCACCGGACGGTTCAACCGGCCACCGGTCGAGGTGCTCTTCGACCGGGTCTGTCGGGAGAACGGGATCACCCACCGACTGACCCAGCCCAGGAGCCCGACCACGACCGGGAAGATCGAGCGGTTCCACCGCACGCTGCGCGCGGAGTTCCGCACCGACCGGGTCTTCGCCGACCTGTCCACCGCGCAGGCCGAGCTCGATGAGTGGGTCGGTGAGTACAACCAGCGTCGACCGCACTCGGCGATCGCGATGGTGCCACCGGTCGAACGGTTCCACCGGCAACCGGCCTCGGCCAGGGCCCCGACGCAGTCGCCGGTCAGCGACCGCACCGGGGACGCATGGGTGGCACGACGAGCCGGCTCCAACGGAGTCATCTCGGTGTCCTGGCAGCAGATCTGCCTGGGCAAGGCCGCCGCCGGCCACCCCGTCGACGTGCACGTCACCGAACAGGTGCTGCAGGTCTGGGACGGCAACCAGCTACTCAAGACCGTGCCCCGAACCAGCCGAGGGGAGGTCCGCAAGAAGAGAGCCTCGATCACCAAGACCGAGGACTAACCTCGAACCAGAGTGTCAACGAACTGGCGAAGCCAACACGTCACGCATCACCCGGAGCCAAACAGGCGCACAAAGAAGCAGGTCAGGGCCCTACGGGGTCCTGGCCTTTCTGTTTGCCCACTTGGACGGCGGCTTCAGTCCCCCACCCGGCCGGTGTCGTAGGCCCACATCGCGATCTCGACCCTGTTGCGGGCGCCGATCTTGGCCAGCAGGCTCGCGACGTGGGTCTTGGCGGTCGTGAGACCGATGAAGAGATCGGCGGCGATCTCGGCGTTCGTACGGCCACGGGCGACCAGCGCCAGCACCTCCTCCTCGCGGTCGGTGAGCGGCTCGATCGGTTGGGTACGTCGTTTCGACGGTTCCCTGGCGGCCAGGGTGGCCAGCAGCCGCCGGGTGATGTTCGGCGCGATCAGGGCATCGCCGACGGCGGCGGCATGCACGGCCTGGACGAGCAGCTCCGGCCCGGCGTCCTTGAGTAGAAAGCCTCGGGCCCCGGCCCGGAGCGCGCCGTGGACGTACTCGTCGAGGTCGAAGGTCGTGATCACCACCACCGCCATAGGGTCCGGGACGCCCCGCCCTGCGAGGAGCTCGGTCACCTCGATGCCGTCGAGCCCGGGCATCCGAATGTCAACCAGGCACACGTCGGGGCGGAGCCGATGCGCCAGCTCGACCGCGGCGTGGCCGTCGGCGGCCTGGCCGACGACCTTGATGCCAGGCTGCGCGTCAAGGATCATGGACAGGCCGGTACGCACCAGATCTTGGTCGTCGGCCACCAGCACGCGCACCGTCATCGGCGTACCTCCGTCGGCAGCTCGGCGTCGACCGTCCACCCGCCCTCGGGCGCCGGCCCGGCACGTAGCGTGCCGCCGAGCAGTTGCACGCGCTCGGTCATCCCGAGCAGCCCGAAGCCGTGGCTCGCGGGCCGCGCCGGGTCGACCTGCCCGTCGTCGATCACGCGAAGTCGCAGTCGTCCTGCTCCCTCAGCGACCCGGATCTCCACACGCGAGGCGTTGCGGGCGTGCCGCAGGGCGTTGGTCAGCGCCTCCTGCGCCAGCCGGTAGACCGCCGCATCGACCTGAAGAGGAAGTCCGGCCAGGTCACCGACCAGCTCCACCTCTACGGCCGGGACCGGGTCGCGGCGGGCGAGGGACACCAGGTCCGCGACGCCAGGCTGGGGGGCGTACTCCGCCGGCGCTCCGTCGCGCAGCACCCGGACCATCGAACGCATCTCCGCCAGCGTCCGCGATGCTTCCCCTTCGATGACCGCCAGCGCCTCGAGTCCCGCCTCAGGTCGCTGCCCGGCCATCGCCCGGCCCGCCTGCGCCTGCACAGCGATCGCCGAGACGTGGTGGGCGACCATGTCGTGCAGCTCGCGCGCGAGGCCGACTCGCTCCTGGCTGCGGATCTGGTCCAACGCCCGGCGCCAGCTCTCGGCGCGGTAGCGGAACGCCGCTCCGCCCGCCGCCGCCGCCGCCAGGATGCCGAACGCACCAATGACGTCGGCAGGCCCGGTGTAGTCGGCGACCGTACCGATGACCGCAGCGACCAGCACCACCGCCAGCCCGATCACGATCTCGCGCCCTGAGCCCCAGCGGACCAGCGCGTAGACGAGCACCAGGACGTAGATCATCGTGTTGAGGCCGACAAACTGGGGCCCGCCCGCCAGGCTCGCCAACCCCAACACCATCGCGGTGCCGAAGCCCACCACGACACAGGCCAACGGCCGGGTACGCCGCCACAACAGCACCGGTGCGAGTCCGACCGCCACGATCGTCGCGAACGGCCGCCAGACGACGTCGTCCCGGAGGACTCCCTCGAGCAGCGCCGCCACCATCAACACCCCGACCAGCACCCAGTCGCGCGACACCCGTTCGGGAGCGTCGGCTGTGCGGGGCTCGGCCCACAGCGAGCGCAGGGCGTTGGTGATCACCCGCCCAGCCTAGGGACCGCCTCGGCGGTGGGGACCGACCGAAAGAACGAGACCCCGCTCCTCCCAACGGCCGAGGAGGGTCCGGCCCCGACGCCGATGTGCGCACGCCGCGACGCGGCGAGGGTTGTCACATGATCACTGTTGAGTCACTGACCCGGAGGTACGCCGGCTTCACCGCCGTCGACAACGTCTCCTTCACTGCCCAGTCCGGTCGCGTGACCGGCTTCCTCGGTCCGAACGGTGCCGGCAAGTCCACCACTATGCGCGTCATGGTGGGTCTGACCGCCCCGACGTCCGGCTCGGCCACCATCGACGGCGTCCGGTTCGCCGACCTCCCCAACCCCGGCCTCGAGGTGGGCGTCCTGCTCGACGCCTCGGCCCAGCACGCCGGCCGCACCGGACGCGAGATCCTGACCATTGCCTCCGACACCATGGGCCTGCCCCGCACCCGGGTCGACGAGATGATCGAGCTGGTGAGTCTGACCCCCACCGAGGCCAAGCGTCGGGTGCGCAACTACTCCCTCGGGATGCGCCAGCGGCTCGGTATCGCCACTGCACTCCTCGGAGACCCTCAGGTGCTGATCCTCGACGAGCCCGCGAACGGGCTCGACCCCGCCGGGATCCGGTGGATGCGCGACCTGCTGACGGACTTCGCCAGCCAGGGCGGCACGGTGCTGTTGTCCTCGCACCTGCTCCACGAGATCGAGGTCATCGCCGATGACCTGGTCGTGATCGGAAACGGAAAGATCGTCGCGGCCGGCACCAAGGAAGAACTGCTGGCTGCGGCCGGGACGCTCGCCCGCTCGACGTCACCGCGCGAGCTCGCTCACGCACTCGAGCAGGCAGGGATCCCCAGCACGCTCGCCAGCGACGGCTCGGTCCGCACCGATGCCGACGCCGCTCGGGTCGGGGCCGTGGCCCTGACCGCCGGCATCGCCCTCACCGAGCTCCGGTCTGCCGAGGGCTCCGGGCTCGAAGACATGTTCCTGTCGCTCACTGCCGACACCCAACGCGAAGGAGTTGCGGCATGAGCGCCACGATCGTCCCGCCGGCCACCTCCACGGAGGCCGCACCGGTCCGCCGGACCGCCCGTCCCATCCAGAGCACTCGGCTGGTCAAGGTCGAGCTGCGCAAGATGTTCGACACCCGCTCGGGATTCTGGATGCTCATCAGCATCGGCGTCCTGTCGGTCATCGCGACCGGGGCGGTCATCATCTTCGCTCCCGACGGCGACGTCACCTACCAGAGCTTCGCGAGCGCGATCGGCCTCCCGATGTCGGTGATCTTGCCGATGATCGCGATCCTGGCCGTCACGAGTGAGTGGAGCCAGCGCAGCGGACTCACCACGTTCACCGTGGTGCCGAGCCGCGGACGTGTGATCGGCGCCAAGGCGATCGCGACCGTCCTGGTGGGCCTCGGCTCCATGGCCGTCACCTTCGCGGTGGGCGCCCTCGGCAACCTGGCCGGTTCCGCACTCGCCGGCGTCGACACCGTGTGGGACATTTCGTTGTCCATGGCGCCCCAGATGGTGCTCGGCGACCTGGTCGGCATGGCCATCGGCTTCACCCTCGCTGTCGTGCTGCGCAACTCCGCGGCCGCGATTGTGGGCTACTTCGTCGTCTCATTCGTCATGCCAGGCATCCTCGTCCTCCTGGCCCAGGTGCGCTCGTGGTTCGAGGACCTGCAGCCGTGGATCGACTGGAACTCGACGCAGGTGGTGCTTTTCGATGGCGCCACGAACACCGGTAGGGAGTGGGCGATGCTCGGCTCCACCACGACTATCTGGATCGTCATTCCCCTCGTCGTCGGGCTGCTCTCCCTGCGCCGCTCCGAGGTCAAGTAGTCACACACACGGGCTGCGGTATCCGGAACTCATCTGTGCGTTCCGGATACCGCCGTTTCGTGGTGGATCGACTCAGCTCCCGCGGTCATGACGTCGCCTGGCGACGAGAAAGGAGACCACAACCATGACCACCTACACCCCACCACCTGAACCAGGCCGCACCGCTTCACGCAGGAGCCGCCCGGTCCCCCTCGTCATCGGCATCCTGCTCGCGCTCGTAGGCTTCCCGCTGCTGCTCGGAGGCCTCGGCCTCGGCTGGGCGATGGCCACCCAGCGCGACGACGACGGGTTCTTCAGCACCCCGACCGAGCAGCTCACCACCGAGACGGTTGCCCTCTCCAGCGAGGTCGTGAACTTCGGCGAGGCCGGCCCCGACGACTGGTGGGCCGACCGTGACCTCGCCGCCGTGCGGCTGAGCGCCCGGTCCGAGGGCGCATCGGCCGTCTTCATCGGGATCGCACCGAGCGCCGACGTCGCGGGCTACCTGGGTAGCGCGTCATACGACGAGATCAGCGACCTGCGCACCGACCCGTTCGACTACTCGCTGACCCGGCGTGGCACCGGCGGTGACCTGCGCGCGGCTCCCACGGAACAGGGGTTCTGGACCGCACAGAGGAGCGGCCCCGGCACCCAGGCGCTGACCTGGGACCTCGAGCCCGGCAACTACACCGCCGTGGTCATGAACGTCGACGGCTCCCCGGGGGTCGCAGTCGACCTGTCCGCGGGCGGACGCCTCGGCTGGCTCACACCTCTGGCATGGAGCCTCGGCCTGCTGGGCGGCGCCCTGATCCTCGGCGGCGCACTGCTCGTCGTGTACGGCGCCAGGCCGCCGGGACCGCGGGTCCCCCGCCAGGCCGCGCCCGGTCAGCCTCCGGGAGCCGTCCGGCCCGACACCCCGGTGACCCTGGTCGGCGCGAAGGACCCGCAGCTGAACCGTGGGCTCTGGCTGGTCAAGTGGTTCCTGGCGATCCCGCACTTCGTCGTGCTCGCGTTGCTGTGGCTGGTCTTCGTGGTGCTCACCGTGGTGGCGTTCTTCGCGATCCTGGTCACCGGCCGCTACCCGCGCGGCCTGTTCGACCTCAACGTCGGCATCCTGCGGTGGACCTGGCGGGTGCAGTTCTACGCGACGGCTGCGATCGGCACCGACCGTTATCCGCCGTTCACCCTGGACCACACCGACTACCCGGCCGACCTCGACATCGCCTACCCCGAGCGGCTCTCGCGCGGGCTGGTGCTGGTCAAGTCGTGGCTGCTGGCGCTGCCGCACCTGATCGTGCTGGGCGTGCTGGCCGGCACGTGGCACTTCGGTGACGCGGACGGCTTCCACTTCGTCGTCGGCGGTCTGATCGGCGCGCTGACGTTGGCCGCCGGACTGCTGTTGCTGTTCACCGGCCGCTACCCGGCGCCGTTGTTCGACCTGCTGGTCGGCCTGAACCGGTGGGTCTACCGGGTGACCGCGTACGTCGCCCTGCTGACCGACACCTACCCGCCCTTCCGGCTGGACCAGGGCCCGGCGGACCCCGGTGGAGAGGTGATTGGCGGACCGGCGGTCGTCCCGGAGTCGGGCACGCCTTCGTAGTCGGGCAGTTCCGGGCCGTTGACCGCGCGCTCGATCAGGGCGGTGAAGGCCTCCATGTCGGGCTCCGGGCTCGGCGCGGCCTCCGGGTCGGGTGCGGCGAGCATCTGCACGTGCATCCGGCCGATCTCCTGGTTGGCCTCGACGTAGTCGCGCATCCGCTCCCGGTAGGCGGCAAACCCGGCCTCCGGGTCCCAGCCGGCGGCGGCGAGCTCCCCGGCCAGCATGTAGGCGCCCACCAGGGCGAGTCCGGTGCCGGCGCCGGACATCGGCGAGGCGCTGAACGCGGCGTCTCCGAGGAGAGCCACCCGTCCGCTGGACCAGCGGTCCATCACCACCTGGGCGACCTGGTCGAGGTAGAAGTCCGGTGTGTCGTCCAAGTGCGCGAGGATGCGCGCCGTCTCCCAGCCGAAGCCGGCCATCTGATCGCGCAACAGCTGCTTCTGCGCCTCGATGTCGCGGTGGTCGATGTCGAACTCGGGTGCGGGGAACGACAGCATGGCGATCGCCCGGCTGGCGTCGCGGATGGGCCGCAGCCCTGCTGAGCGCCCGGCCTCCTGGTAGTCGAGCAGCCAGCGATCCAGCCCGAACTCGTTGGGCACGGTGTAGAAGGCCAGTACCAGCCCGAGGTGACGGACGAACTGCTCGCGCTGTCCGAAGACCTTCGCCCGCAGCGCCGAGTGCAGCCCGTCGGCGCCGATCACGAGCTCGAAGCGCCGCCGGTCACCACTCGCGAAGGTGACGTCGACCCCGTCCGCGTCCTGGGTGAGCTCAGCGATCCGGTCGCCGAAGATGTATTCGACGCTGTCGCGGGTGTCGTCATACAGCACCTGGGAGAAGTCTCCGCGCAGGACCTCGATCTCCGAGATGTACCCGTCGCCGTCGTTCTCGTCCGCGCGGAAGGTCTCCAGCACGTTCCCGTCCGCGTCCACCGTGTAGGCACCGGCGGTGTCGGTGCACGCCGCCCGCACCGCTGCGTCGAGCCCCATCCGTCGGATGACCTCCTTGGCCACCCCGCGCGCGTCCACCGCCTGCCCACCCGGCCGCAGCCCGGCCGCCTGCTCCACCACGGTGACCTCAGCACCCCGTCGGCGCAGCCAGTGGGCCAGCGCGGGACCCGCGATGCTCGCCCCCGACACCAAGACTCTGATGTTGTTCACCCGGTCTCCCTTCGTCCGTCCACTGACGGGTCCCTGAGCCTTTGAAGCGGCCGGTGGGCAGCCTCTAAGCAAGACGACGATCTGCGGTCGATGGATAGGACATCCGGCGAGGCAAATAGTCATCGCTCGGTTGGCCACGGACGTCATACGAATCGTGGTCTTGAGGCCACAATTCGTATGACGCATTGCGGCCGTTCCACTGATCGGCGTGAGCGCACATCGGCAGGTCCAGCGGATCGCGGCTACGTGGGCGGACGCTCGTCCTGGCTGGCTCCTTCCGGCTCAGCGCAGGCGAGCGAGATCCCGTCGGATGTAGCGCAGGTGCGCCCACTCCTCCTCCAGGATCACGCGGATGCAGTCACCGACGCTGGGATGCCAGTCACCGCCGCCCCAGGGGTCCTCGCGTTCCTCCGCGAGCAGCTCGGCCGTGGCCGTGGCCAGGAAGTCGGTCACCATCAGCTGTCGCTCGGCACGCACCGCGAGGATCTCCTCGTAGGCCGACGGGTCCACGCGGAAGATCGACATGTCGAAGCCCATCTCGGCGGCACCGGTGAAGATCTGGCCGAGCTCGTGGAACGGCTGCTGCATCCGCAGGATCCCGCCGCGGAGCCAGGCGTCGGTCGCCAGGATGAGGTGCCGCAGGGTCTGGGCCAAGGACCACTCGTCCTCGACGTGGGCGTCCACCAGGTCCGGCGGCGTGTCCGCCACCGTCGTCTGCCACGCGGACTGCACAGCGACCCAACCCTCGCGCAGGCCTTCTGGCGTCTGCGCCTTCTGCAGCTCGCGGCCCGGGAACTGCCGGTTGAGCTCGGCATCCACGAGCGGCACCACGTCCACCCCGTTGACGAAGAGGCTGCCGAAGAACAGGTCGTGGCTGTCGATGTCGAGTCCACCCACATCGACGCTGCGCATCGTCACACCGCTGACATCGGAGAATCGCAGGGTGGCGCCCTTGAAGCTCGCCATGACGAAGGTCGCGCCTTCGAACTCCTTCGTGCCGGAATAGGTCGTCATCGCACCATCATCACCGCTGTCGCGGGCTAGGCGTCAGCGAGTCATCATTCCAAAGGGTGGGTCACCCGGTGAAAGGAATTTTGCCAACCTTCTCGTTCAGTGAGCGCAGCTCCTTGGCGACCTCGTCGAGGCGCTGGGAGTTGGTCTCCTTGAGCTCGGCAAGAACATCGGCGAGCAGGGCGTTGGTCGTGGTGAGGGCGTCCTGAAGAGCGCCGACACCTGACAGATCCTTGAGCATGGGAGGTCTCTCTTCTGTTGGCGCAAGGCGAGCCCGGGCCTGATCGATTGGGTGCGAACTCTGCCTCGTGCTGGGTCCATGGGCGTACGACGAGGATAGGCAGACGTGCGCCACGAAACTCAGCGCAGCGGCTGGAGCTCAATGGCAACCGGCACGCCCGCGGACTCCGGGACGCAGCAGGTGAGGTCCGCCCGACATGCCTGTGGCGGCGTCTCCGATTCGAGCTGCGCGCGAACCGCGTCGAGCTGAGCGTCGAACTCCTCGAGCTCACAGATTCGTTCGGCGATCTCCGCCTGCTTCTCCTCGATCAGCCGGGCGACGCGATCTTGGGCGGCGCCGCAGTTCGTGCCGGCCCAGACCGGGAGCAACGAGGTGATCTGATCGCAGCTCAGTCCCATCCGCCGAGCCCGGGCAATGAAGAGCAGTCGGGCGGCCTCGTCCACTCCGTAGTCGCGGTAACCGGAAGTGGTGCGAGCAGGGAGAGCCATCAGGCCAACACGCTCGTAGTAGCGCACCGTGGACGTCGGTACGCCTACGGATTCGGCGAGCTCGGAGATCCGCACATGACCACGGTAAACCCTGCACTCGGATGCAAGGTCAAGGCCTTGACCTTGCACCCGGGTTCAACTTCTACGGTCGAGGTCCTGACCGAGAGAGCATCGGTCCCCGACCGAGGAGTAGCACCATGGGAACCTTCACCCGAGACAACACCGAACTCGCCGTCGACATCGACGGGGCCGGACAACAGCACCGCGCCGAGGCGGGCGGGATGACCATCGCCCTCGAACGGTGGAATGCCGGCCTCGACACCGCCCAGTGGTTCGCCGACCTTCCTGGCGGCGCCTGCCAGGAGCCACACTGGGGCTACTGCCTGAAGGGCACCGTGACGATGAGGTACGTCGACGGCCAGTCCGAGGTCATCTCGGCCGGCGACGCCTACTACATCCGTCCCGGCCACAATGCCCACATCGAGGACGACACCGAGTTCGTCGAGTTCACCCTTGCCGACCACACCCCGGGCATCAACACCGTCGACCTGGAGCAGAGCCCACGCGCAGCGGGCGTGTGAGACGGACTGACCACGGGACGGCAGCTGCCACCCGACCGCTCGGGCAGCCGGACCGTTCCCGATGAGTTTTCGCCCCGCCGGTTGTCCGTCCTTCAGAGCCAGGCCCCAGTCGCCTGGTTCGACGGAGGTTGACGATGTATCCAGGGGTCCGATTGCTCTGCAATTCCGGCGGCGTCGTCGCGACGGCGGTGGGGTGATGACGACGGTCGAGGCGAACGGCGTCGCACTCGGGGTCGAACACTTCGGTGCGGCCGCGGCGCCGCTGGTTCTGCTCGCGGGCGGCACCACCATGCTCTCCTGGCCCGACGCGCTGTGCGAGGCGCTAGCGCGCAGGGGGCGCCACGTCGTGCGGTATGACCTGCGCGATTCCGGTACGTCGACCACTGTCGACCCCGACACTCCGGCCTACACCCTGCGCGAACTCGCAGATGACGCCGCAGCGCTTGCCCGTGAACTCGACGACCGGCCGGCGCATCTGGCGGGCATCGGCGTCGGCGGGATGGTCGCCCAGGTCGCTGCGCTCGACCACCCCGAGGCGTTCTCGGCGCTCACCCTGGTCGGAACGCGACCGGTCGCTCCGGGCAGGGTCGACGACGACTTGCCTGACCATGACGCGGCGACGATGGACCGGGTGTTCTCGCTCCCGAAGCCCGACTGGTCCGACCGCGCCGCGGTGGCGGAGTTCGCCGCCGCAGGCGCGGAGATCCTCGGTGACGACCCCGCCGCCGCGCGTGCGACTGCCGAGCGCAAGTGGGACCGCACCCCGGGCACCCAGCCCGCGGTACAGATGGCCAATCAGCTGGGCATGGTCTTCGCCCGGCTCGACTGCAAACCGCGCTGGCGCGAGCGCCTGTCGGAACTCGCGGCCCCGGCGCTGGTGGTGCACGGTCGCCGCGACCCGTTCTTCCCGATCGGCAACGGCGAAGCGCTCGCGCGCGAGATCCCGGGCGCACGGCTACTCGTGCTCGAGCAGGCCGCGACCGCTATCCCCGATAGGGCCGTTGGTGAGGTCGTCACCGAGATGATCGGGCTGTAGGCGCTCTGCGTGGCGGAAACCACCGGGATGAGTCGACGATTTTCCTGGTTGAGTTGCCCTGTCAGACCGTGGTGACGGATTAGGCTGACGGCCACTATGACAGTCAGCGTGCAGGCCCCCATAGCGCCCAGCGTCCTCGTAGTGGATGACGAGCCGGGCATGCGCATGCTCGCCCGGGCCTTCCTCGAGCGGGACGGGTTCAAGGTCGTCGACGAGGCCGAGGACGGCCCACAGGCACTGGAACGGTTCCTGGACCTCAACCCCCCACCGATTCCCTCGGTCGTCCTCCTCGACAACCGGATGCCAGGCCTGACCGGACTCGAGGTGGCCGAGCAGATGCTCGCCGAGCAGCCCAGTCAGTTGATCGTCCTTTTCTCGGCCCATCTCGATCCGGAGGTAGAGGAAAGGGCACGGGCCATCGGCATCGCCGCATGTGTCTCGAAGATGCAGTCGTCCCGGCTTCCGGAGATCATCCGGAGAGTCCTCCAGCAAGCGTGACCGCAGAACCGAGCGTGTTCGTCGTCGACGACGAGCCGGACATACGAATGCTCGTCCGGGTCGTCCTCGAGAGGAGCGGATTCCAGGTCGTCGGCGAGGCCGAGGACGGCCCGCAAGCAGTGGAGAGGTTCCATGACTTCGATCCCCCGGCCACCCCGTCGGTCGTACTCCTCGACAACCGGATGCCTGGCCTGACCGGACTCGAGGTGGCCGAGCGGATTCTGGCCGAGCAGCCGAGTCAGGTGATCGTCCTGTTCTCGGCCCATCTCGACAGCTCGGTGCAGGAGAGGGCACAAGCCATTGGCATCGCCGCATGCGCCTCGAAGATGGAGACACATCGCATTCCCGAGATCATCCGGGCAGTACTGCCGCAAGCGTGACCGCGGAACCCAAGCAGGGTGCGCCCAACCCGGGCGACTCCCGAAGGTCAGTGCGACTGTTCCAGATATGCCAGCACCGCGAGCACGCGGCGGTTGTGACCTGGGTCCTGGTCGAGGCCGAGCTTCATGAAGGCCGCCGCGATGGCGCCCTCGACAGTCTTGATGGAGACGAACAACCGGTCCGCGATCGAGCGGTTCGACCGTCCCTCGGCTACGAGTGCGAGCACGCTGCGCTCCCGACTGCTCAACGTGCTGAGCGGGTCCTGGCGACGCTGCGCGCGCACGAGCTCCTCGACGACTGCGGGGTCGATCGCCGACCCCCCGGCAGCGACGCGTCGGGCGGCATCGACGAGCTCGTCGGCGACGGCGACGGACTCCTTGAGCAGATAACCCACGCCGCCGGCACCCGGCCCGAGCAGGCGTAGCGCGTACTCGGGTTCGAGGTACTGCGAGAGCACCAGCACCGCCGTCGAGCCGCCGTAGGTGTCGCGGATCGTCTCGGCCGCGAGCAGCCCGGCGTTGCCGGAGGGCGGCATCCGGATGTCCAGTACGGCGAGGTCCGGTCGGTGCCTCTCGACGCCCTCGAGGGCTTCGTCCGCGGTCGCTGCCTCCCCGACGACATCCAGACCGGCATCGCCGAGGATGCGTGCCACGCCTGCCCGGATCACCGCGGAGTCGTCGGCCACGATCACGCGCACGGGATCACGGCCCTCAACCGGGTGCCGCCACCGACGGGGCTGTCGACCACCAGGGAACCGGAGAGTGCGTCGAGCCGGTCCTCCATCCCCAGCAGTCCGGAACCGCGCGACCCGTCGGCCCCGCCAGCGCCATCGTCACGTACCTCGACGTCGAGGTGGCCGTTGTTCCGCGCGATGCTGACGACCGCCGCCTGGGCGTCGGCGTGCCGGCTCACGTTGGTCAGTGCCTCGGCGACGATGAAGTACGCCGTGGCCTCGACCACCGACGGCAGTCGTTCGTCGATCCGGATGTCCACCTGCACCGGCACCGGTGAACGGCGGGCAAGCCCGGCGACCGCCGGCACCAGGCCTTCCTCGGTGAGGATCGCAGGGTGGATTCCGCGGGCGAGCTGGCGCAGCTCGTCGACCGCGGCCAGGAGCTCGGTGATCGCGTCGTCGACCCGGTGCGCGAAAGGCGCGTCCGGGTCGATGCGATGTGCCGCTTCTCTGGCCTGTTGCATCGACAGCGCAACGGCGATCAGCCGTTGCTGTGCCCCGTCGTGCAGATCCCGGACGATGCGCCGTCTCTCGTCCTCGGCGGCCTCGATCAGCCGCGCGCGCGAAGCACGCACCTCGTCAAGCTGGTCCCGGACCACCTGGCCCAGACGCTCGTTCTCGATCGCCAGCCGCAGCACGGCCACGGCGGCCGCGACCAGGCCCGGGTCCTCGCGCAGGATCGGGTCGTGGGTGACCACCGCCAGCGGTCCATCCTCGCCTGCGAGAACGGTCGAAGCACTCTCGGAGTTAGCCGGAAGGCCCGCGACGGGACCCGACGCGGTGCTCCAGCCCCGTTCCCCGTCGCGGAGGTACAGCTCCAGGGTCGGGTCCCCCAAGGCGTGGCGCAGCGCCGCCCGCAGCTGAGTCGCGTCGGCGCCCTCGTCGAGATCGACGGCCATCCGGGCGATCGCCTCCTGGCCGCCGCGTCGCTGCAACGCACCGATCAGGAAACCGAGTGGCACCAGCCCGACCGCGGCGATGATCGACCACGCGAGGATCTCGTTCCCGGGCTCCCCGAGCTCGAACACCGGCCCGTCGGTCTCGATGAACCAGACCAGCTCGAACGCGTCGTACGCCGCCACGAGGGCCGCGATGGACCCGGACACCACCACGGGCGCCAGATACCGATGTGCTGCCGCACTCGACGTGCGCAACCGGTGGCCGGCGAGCACCAGCACCGCCAATGCCGCGCCGATGATGACGCAGCTGGTGACGAGCTGCGACCGCTCGAACATCCGGTCATCCGTGAACAGCGCGAACGGGTTCTCTCCGGTGCACGAACAACCGACGAAGAGCCGGAACGCCGTACGCACCAGGTACGCCCCCGCCAGGACCATCAGGACCAGGGCACGAGGTCCGCGCAGCGGCACCCGCGGAAACGTCAGGACCAGAAGGGCGAGCAGCACGTCGTAGTAGCGCTCGAAGGCGAAGCCCAGTACGGAAGCGGGCATCAACGTCGTCGGCGCATAGCTCCCGACGAACCACAGCACCCCCGACGCCAGGAGCAGGGGTCCCGTTCGTACCTCGGGCCGCGCGGACCATGCCACCAGACCGCTCAGGATGAACAGCAGTCCGACCGTGCCGTCGAGGAACAGGAAGCGGGTCGGCGCGCCCTGGGACTCCCCGACCAGTGTCGTCACGACGGCGAAGAGGAGCGCGCCGGCTGCGCACAGCCATCTGACCGAGACCGCGCGCCCGCTCATCCGGTGAGCGTGGCACGCGGACACCACCGCGGCAATGGGGAAAACCCTGACCCAGCGGTCGGGTCAGCCCTCTGCCGACAGGTCACCGAACCGCCCTAGCGTCGTCGAGAACCACCGGATCAGGAGCGAGATCATGAGACGTTTCGCCACGTACGCCGCCCTCGCAGTCGCCCTCGTCGGGCTGCCTGCTGCTCCTGCTACCGCGGGCGGTTCAGTGCCGACCTTCCCCACCTGTCTCGCCAGCGACGGATCGGTGCCCACGCCCACACTCGTGGGCACCCGGCGCAGCGACGTGCTGATCGGCACACCCCACGACGATGTGATCCTCGGACTCGCAGGCAACGATGTGATCGATGGGCGCGGCGGCGACGACATCGTCTGCGGCTCCGAGGGCCAGGACCGGATCTTCGGCGGCCCGGGTCGCGACGTACTCGACGGGGCAGACATCGATCTCGCCGACGTGGCCGCCGCGGGTGGGCGGACCGGGGACGGCCCCGACAGGATCTTCGGCGGTTCCGGGGACGACGACATCTTCGGTCTGGAGGGCGCGGACGTCGTCTCAGGCGGCCCGGGACGCGACCTGGTCCAGGGCGAGTTCGGACCTGATCGAGTGTTCGGAGGCGCCGGCGGCGACACCCTGGTCACCGGGTTCTCTCCGGACGACGTCAGCGGACCTGACGTGGGCAGGGGTGGTGGCGGCGACGACCTCATCCTCGGCGGTGGGGACAGGGACCGACTCGACGGCGACGCCGGTGACGATGTCATCACTGGCGCCGATGGCTCCGACGTGATCCTGGCCGGCCCCGGCGCCGATGTCGTCGCACCCTTCGAGGACGACTCCGGCACCGTTCTGGAGAACGGCAACGACCTGATCCTCGGAGGCCGGGGCAACGACCAGCTCGACGGTGGTCCGGGAAGGGACACGGCCAATGGGCAACAAGGAGTCGACACCTGTCAGCACGCGGAACGGCTGATCAGCTGCGAGGCCTCCACGCTCCTCGCTGGGCTACGTTCGACCGTCCCCGGGCTCGCTCACACGGGTCAAAGGCTCTACGGACGCGACTGAGGCGTACGGTCAGGTCAGGGTCAGGACCTACTGACCTGGCCCGTCCAGTGCTACCTGCGGGCGTCGACCGTCGTCGGCTCGAGCTGGGTCCACCCGGACCAACCGCGCTCCTCGAGGAGCTGCAACAGCCGCCGACCAGCCGGCACCGCGTCGACGAACATCGAATCCACGAGATCGACGAACCCGGCAGCCATCTCGTCGTCGCCGGATTCGTCGTACTCCCAGTCGGTGTTGGAGAAGACGCCCGCCAACCAGTCGGCAAGCTCGGGGAGCCGCGGGTCGTCCGGCTGCCAGTCGGCCAGGGCGCAGAGTCGCTGGTAGAGCTCGACGACTTCGGGGTCCTCGATCTGCACGCGCTTGTCCGCGATCCACCTCGACATCCGCTCCGGCGAGTGCGCCGCAATGAGGATCCAGGCGTCCCGCTCGCCCTCGACCATTCGGTCCGGCAGGCCGAGCTCGCGCAGCCGATCGAGGTAGGCGACGGCATCGGGCGGCAGCGCCAGGCTGTCGCCCGCCGCCAACCGAGCGATTCGTTCCCGGTGTCGCTGCCGCTCGCGGATCTCGAGGCGCAGGCGCCTGTCGATATCGGCCACCGCGGCCGCGAACTCCTCGTCGTGGGCCACCAGCAGCTCCTTCACCCTGGAGAGCGGCACGCCGGCCTCGGCCAGGGTCCGGATCCTGATGAGCTCCACCACGGCTGCGGCGTCGTAGCGCCGGTAGCCGGAGCTGTCACGCTCCGGCTCCGGCAGCAACCCCTTGGCGTGGTAGTGGCGCACCGCGCGGACCGTGACACCGGCGTGTGAGGCGAGCTGACCGATGGTGAGCATGAGGCCAGTGTCCCTCTACTTCGTCGGGACCTTCGTGAACAGTCGCCGCGACCAGAGGTAGCCGGCCACAGCGATCACCACGCACCAGCCGATCGCCAGCCAAAGGTCCGACCCGGCACTCTCACCACTGGTCAATGCCCTGAGACTGTCGATCATCGGAGTGAATGGCTGGTGCTCTGCGAACTGGCGCAGTCCCCATGGCATCTCGTCGGTGGGGACGAACGCGCTGCTCAGGAACGGCAGCATCATCAGGAAGAGCGGCGTGTTGCTCGCGGTCTCCACGCTGTCGGCGGCGAGCCCCAGCCCGACGGTCAACCAGGTCAGCGCGAACGCCATCAGCACCAGGAGGGCGAATGCGGTCAGCCACTGACCGGGCCCCCCTTCGGATCGGTAGCCGATCAACATCGCGAACGCGAGCGTCACCACGACGGCAAACATGGTCTTGACCACGGCGCCGAGCACGTGTCCGGTGAGCACCGAGACCTTGGCGATGTCCATGGTGCGGAACCGGGCGATGATCCCGCCGGTCATGTCCAAGGCCACCTCGATCGCCGTGCCGAGCGCCACGCTGGCCACGGCCATGGCCAAGATGCCGGGGGTGATGAAGACCAGGTAGTCACCACGGTCGCCACCACCGGGAACTCCGGGCAGCCCCGCTCCCAGGGTGCCGCCGAAGACGTAGACGAACAGCAGCAGGAACGCGATCGGCTGGACGACGAGCATGATCGCCAGCGAGGGATAGCGGCGCCAGTGCAGCAGGTTGCGGCGCAGCATGGTGACCGAGTCGCGGACCACGTGGGTGTTCGTCGACCGGGCCGTCGTTTGGGTACTCATCGGATTGCCTCCATCTCGTTCTCGTTCTCGTTCTCGTCCTCGGCCCGGTCCTCGGTCTCGGCCGCATGGCCGGTGAGCGCGAGGAACACGTCGTCCAGGTCGGCGCTCTGGACCGTCAGCCCGGCGACTGCATCGTCATCGAGCCGGTCGAGGAGCCGGCGCAGGGAGGCCACCCCGTCGTTGGCCAGTCGCAGCGTCAGTGACTCCGTGTCGAAGGTCGCCTCCGGGAGTACGGCGGCCACGTCGGCCAGCCGAGCCGCGTCGATGAACTGCACCTCCACGTGCCCGCCCGGTACCTGACTCTTCAGCTGGGCGGGTGTTCCCTCGGCGACGATCCGGCCTCCGTCGAGCACACCCACCCGGTGGGCCAGTTGGTCGGCCTCGTCGAGGTACTGCGTGGTCAGCAGCACCGTCACACCGTCGGCGACCTGCTCCCGGACGATCTGCAACAGCTCTCGCCGGCTCCGCGGGTCCAGCCCCGCAGTCGGCTCGTCGAGGAAGATCAGCCGCGGCGAGCCGAGCAGGGTCATCGCCAGGTCCAGCCGGCGCTTCATCCCGCCCGAGTAGGTCTGGGCCCGGCGGCCCGCCGCGTCCGCGAGCTCGAACCGCTCCAGGAGCTCGTCGATGACCGCCTTCGCGCGGCCACGGTCGAGGTGATTCAGATCGGCCATCAGCTTCAGGTTCTCCCGACCGGTGTGGAACTCGTCGATCGCCGAGAACTGCCCGGTCATGCCGATGGATCGACGCACCTGATCCGATTCCCGCTGGACGTCGTACCCGGCGACGCGGATCTCCCCGGCGTCGGCGGTGAGCAGCGTCGAAAGGATGTTGACTGCTGTGGTCTTGCCGGCGCCGTTGGGCCCCAGGAGCGCGTACACGCTCCCCTCGGGGACCTCGAGGTCGACGCCCTTGAGCACTTCGTTGTCGCCATAGCTCTTGTGGAGACCGGCGACCGATATCGCTGTGTTTCTCGTCATGCAGAACATGGTGGAGGGTTGACGTAGCGTCAAGGTCAAGCCCGATTACTCCGCCCTCGGCAGAAAGCGCACTCAGCCCAAGGACGTGCCTTCGACGGAGGCCGCTGGGGTTATCTCCGGCAGGCGCATCATGCGGAACGAGTTGAGCAGCCCGATCAGGCTGGCGAGCACGGACACCAGGAGTGCTATCTGGAGTGAGAGATCCCGCGCGTGCGTGTTGATTCGGAGGATCTCCTTGCGGACCGCTTCGGGTTCCTCGGCCACCAAGGCGTCGATCTGGGTGTTGCTCATCACCTGTGCGTCGTCCTCGAGCACCTTGGCGATCTGCTCCTGCTGGTCCTGCGGAATCACCGTGCTCTCCTGAGTCGTGTCGGTGAAGCTGAGCGAGAGAGCTGCCAGCATGAGACCGCCCGCGACCGCCAGGCCGAAGGACAGCCCGAAGGACCCTCCGGCCGAGTTCACTCCGGCAGCCTCGCTGACCCGGTCCTCCTCGATGGGCGCCAACGTGTAGTTGTTCAGCTGGGACACCAACAGGCCCAACCCGGAGCCCGCCAACAGCAGGGGGCCGATGAGCCACCAGCCGAAGTCGGCCCGAGGCACCAGCGGGATGACCAGGGCCATTCCCGCCGTGGTCAGGGCGAACCCCGCACACACGATGGTGCTCGAGCGACGCTTTCCGGAGCCCCGTCCCGCCACCAGGGCCACCACGAACATGCTGAGCGACAAGGGGGCCAACGAGAGCCCTGCCTGCATCGCGTTGTACTCGAGCGTCATCTGCAAGAAGATCGGGAGCACGATCATGGCGCCGCCGAGGGTGATCTGTTGCATCAGCTGCTGCGAGATGCCGATCCTGAAGTGCGGGAAGCGGAACAGATCCGGGTCGAGCAACGTCGGCTTGCCCTGGCGCTTGCCTCGCACCAGCCAGTACCCAAGTGCGACGAGCCCGACGAGGCCGGTCACGATGAACGCCCCCACTGCTTCGCCGCCTTCCTGCCAGACCAGGATGCCCAGGACGACACCGCCCATCCCCACGACGGAGAGAGCCGCGCCAACCAGGTCGATGTGTCGAGGCCCCGTGTACTTCACGTCGCGGACCAGCCTGATGTTGACGAGCACCACCGCGATGACCACGACTTCGAGGGCGAACCCCACCCGCCACGACAGATAAGTGGTGACGAAACCTCCCAGGAGCGGCCCGACTGCTGCTGCAATCGCCGCCGCAGCCCCGACCAGGGCGTAGGTCTTCTTGCGGGCGGCGCCCTCGAAGTTCCCGTGGATCAGTGACTGCATGGCGGGCAGCAGCAACGAGGCCCCCAGGCCTCCGAGAATCGCCCAGAAGATGATGATGGTGGTCAGGTCCTGGGCCAGCGTCATCGCCAGGGCGCCGGTGGCGTAGGCGAGCAGGCCCAGGACGTAGGCCAGTTTGCGACCGACGAGGTCGCCCACCTTGCTGCTGATCAGGATGAACGCGGCCGAGACGAGAGCCTCGAGGGCGATCGCCGACTGGACCCCGCTCACCGTCGTGTCGAGGTCCTTGACCACTGCGGAGATCGAGACATTCATCAGCGAGGTGTCGACGACGAGCACGAACATCGCCGCAGCCAAAAGCACGGGCAACCTGGAGCTCTGTGGCCCCGCTTGAGCAGTGCCACTACTCACGTCCTCGCTCATGGGACCTCCGTTCCACACCCTTCTCCAGCGCGGCGCCTCGCTGCCTCACCCCCAACAGATGACGCGGCGCAGCACCTCGATCGGGGCACCCCAAACCGGACGACAGCGGGCGTGGCTCCCGGCGAGCAGATTCGGGTGAATGAACCTCAATCTCGAAAAATGCTGACGAGATACCCTTTCTGTTCTATATTCGGACAACTCACGCAAGTTGGGTACACGCGCTCAGCGCGTTGCACGGGGGGTTGCCGTGGGTGTCCATGTCGCCGACCCCCGCAAAGCGAGATGCTCATGTCTGATCGCAGATTCTTCTCCCGCACCCTTGTCCCGGCTCTGGGCCTGACCGTGGCCGCCAGCACGCTGCTGACGATGTCCGGGCCCACCGCCATGTCGAATGCCGCGCCGGCCAAGATGACGAACGGCGCCGGCGTCAGTTCTCGTGGCATCCCCAGCCACGGCGCGTACGTCGGCGCGTCGTACGGATCCAACACCGACCCCACAGCGTGGGAGCGGAGCATGAGGAAGTCGATGGGCGTGCACCGGACCTTCTGGGGCGGCCACGACATCGCGGCCGCCACCAGGACAGCTCGGCGCGACGCCGCACACAACCGCGTGGCCTGGCTGAGCTTCAAGCCGCCGTACTCCTGGGCGCAGATGGCCAGCGGCCGAGGCGACGCCTGGGCCAGGGGCCTTGCCCGACAGATGAGGACCGTACGCGGCCCGGTCTGGGTCGCCGTGCACCACGAGCCTGAGGGCGACGGCAACATCGCGCAGTGGAAGGCGATGCAGCAGCGCCTGGCGCCGATCATGCGCGCGACGGCTCCCAACCTCGGCTACTCCATCATCTTGACCGGCTACCACCAGTTCTACGGCGCCGCGCAGTACCGCCTGGCCAACATCTGGCCCAGGACCAAGATCGACATCGCTGGCTTCGACATCTACGAGACGTACGGCGTCCCGGGCAAGAGCAAGTGGAAGAACTTCTACCGCCACTACTTCCTGCCCATCCAGAGCTGGGCCAGGAAGACCCATGTCGCTTGGGGTCTGGCCGAGACCGGCTACAGCGACGCTGCCGCCAAGAGGCAGCCGCGATGGATGCGCAAGGTCTACACCCAGATGGTCAACCACGGCGGCAAGGCGTTCGCCTACTTCAACACGAAGTACAACAGCGTCACGAACTGGACGTTGAGCCTCGCCACGAAGCGGAACGCGTTCACCCGCCTCAACAAGACAGCACCGCGGATGCGCTGACGCGCAGATCGCAGGACAGGGTCACAGTCCATCGGACTGTGACCCTGTTCGTTTCCGATCAGTTCTGGGCCGGAGCAGCCTCTCGGGCAGCGACCGCGACGCTGGTGGCTTTGGCCTGGGTCTCCGCGGCCACGCGTTCGGCCGTCGCCGTGGTCAGGTACATGAGCGCTTCTGCCGCCTTGGCCACCTCGAGGGCGAACGCGTCGTCGGCAGCCGAGACCATGCGCGCCACCTGGGCAGCAGCAGCGGTGACGGCACTCGCCACCACCATCGCCGCGACGGCAGTGTCCTGCGCCGTGGCCAGCGCAGCCGCCTCAACCGTGTCTGCGAGCAGGATGGCCGCGCGGCCAGCGTCCTGCTCGTCGCCTGACATCGATCCGGATGGAAGATCCTCGAGAGCCAGGGCAGCAGCCCTCTCGACCTGGGCCGCAGCGACCTCGGCCCGGATCTGCACTCGCTTGGCGGTGCGAACCGCCTCGCGGGCAACGGTGGCGGCGGCCTGGTTGGCAGCCAGTGCTCGCGCCCCCCGGGTTCGGGCTGCGGCGATCGCAGCGACGTCGGCTGCCTCGGCAGCCGCCGCGGCCGTCGCCAGGACGGCTTCGGCGGCGTCTGCAGCCTCGGACTCCAGCGCTGTCGCCACGGCCTGATCCTGGCCGGACGAGCCGGAGGGATCATCAGCGGCTGCGGAGTGTGCCCCGGCACGGGGTGCGGGGATGTGCACCAGGCTCTGGTTGGGATGGACACCGTTCAGGATGGCCATCACGTCGGACTTCAGATAGCGCCGGTGACCCCCCGGAGTGCGGATCGCATCGAGCTTGCCCGCGACCGCCCATCTAGTGACGGTCTTGGGATCGACATATAGGAGTGCCGCCACCCCCGCAGGCGTCAGCAACTCGTCCCCCGATAGTTCCAACTTCATGGCGTCCTTCCTCGACCGCGCGCGGTGGGCAACCGCTGGGCCAGGTCCCCCCTCGGGCATGGACCGAGTTGGCAAGGGTTTGTCTGACGCCGCCTGTGGAGCATATGTCGTCTGAGCCCGCTTTAGTCGCCCTGAGGCGTCACCGGACGAAGTGGTCCCGTCTGGGGGCATTTTGCGCCCGATCGAGCGTGCGAACACGTGCTAGGAGGGCGAAAGTGGACTAGTTGCCCGGACGTCGGCAACCGCCTCGCGATGCGCGAGCATGGGGGTCATGTCGACCACTCGGGCCTCCCGACACCTGCGCGCTCCGCGATCGCGGGTGTACGCCACCCTGATCGACCCCGGCGCGATCCCGCTCTGGAAGGTGCCGGCGGGCATGACCTGCGAGCTGCACGAGTTCGACGGTGAGTCCTTCCGCATCTCCCTGACGTACGACGACCCGGGCCGGGCCGGCAAGTCGAGCGCTCACACCGACACCTACCGCGGTCGCTTCGCAGAGCTCGTCCCTGACGAGAAGATCGTCGAGATCGACGAGTTCGAGACCTCCGACCCCGACCTGGCGGGGCCGATGACCATCACGATCAACCTGACCGACGCCGGCGGAGGCACCGACCTCGTCGCAGTGCACGAAGGCCTGCCCGCTGCGGTCGCGCTCGAGGACAACGACCTCGGTTGGCGGCAGTCGCTGGACCGCCTGGCCAGGCTGGTCGAGGGAGGCTGAGTCACACGTCGATCGAGCCCCCGCCTGGCTGGTAGAGGTCCTCGACCGCCTCCTCGATGGTGCTCTCGGTCTTGTCCACCGGTTCCATGTAGAGGCGACCTTCGGCGATGAGGTCGTCGCGCATGACCAGGATCGTGATCCCGCGCATCGCGAACGCGGTGCCGTCGGCATGGTTGCCTCGCCAGTCCCACTCGCCCCAGGCCGTGTCGCCGTCGCGGGTCCCTGCGACGAGACTCGCCTTGAAGTCGGGGACTCCCTCGAAGACCGCCGTCCAGTTCTCCAGCACCTGCGACCGGCCCAGGAACTCGCGCCCCGGATGCATCGGTTGGGAGCTGCGGTAGTCCTCCGTGAACAGATCCGCCATCTGCTGCGGGTCGTGTGAGTTGCATGCCTCGAGGAGCCTGCTCAAGATGTCGTTCATCGCGATGTCCTCCTACCCGTCGAGGTCGTCGAAGGCGAGCCCGCTGGACGCCTCGCCACCGCCGACCGAGGCTCTGTTGCCGGCCCACACGAACAGCCGCCCGTCGTACCACCGCGCCGCCTGATACGTACGCCGGACCACGACGCCCTCGCGGGGGACCTCCTCCTCCCGGATCAGCAGCCTCCCCTCCCCCGGATCGAGGATCCTTGCTTCGGACTCGATCACCCGCGGCACCCCGGAAAGGTCGAGCACGGCACCCCTCGCCAGCCGCACCTCGGCGCTGTCGTCGGAGACGCGCACCGGCAGCAGCGGAACCCAGTGCGCCGGCACGGGCGTGGCCAGCCGGTAGACCGGCACCTCGCGCGGCGCCTCCGGCGCCGGGGCCAGGTCGACGATGTCCTTCGCGGTCTCGATGCCCACCTCCAGCGGGCTCTCCAGTCGCCGTTCGACCGCCCAGCCAAGGTTGGCCAGCTCGTCGCGCAGGAGCATGACCTCCTCGAGCACAGGTCCCTCGATCGGCCGGATCGTGGGCGCGAGGAAGAACAGGTTGGTGATCGCGACGCCGTTGGCATCACCCGGCTCCACCGGCATCGCCTGGGAGAACATGCTGAACCCCGCCCGCGCGCCCAGGTTGCGGTCACCGACCGGCCGGATCAGTGACTGCACTCCGAAGGTGTCGGTCACCACGAGAGAGCGCGACTCGACGGCCGAGCCGACGGGGAGCTCGACCGGGATCACGTACCAGTCGTTGCCGTAGCCGGTGAGCGTCTCGACCAGCAGCATCTGGGCCAGGTCGGTGGCGCCCGGTCGAAGGGCACCGAGGTCGATCCGGGCGTCCTCGAGTTCCCAGAAGCGCGGCGCCGGCATGCCGTGGAAGGTGACCGGTGCCGGGATGACGGTGCGGGTGACGACCTCGCCCGGGTCGTCCTGGCCGGTGCCCATGTTGATGTCGCCGTTGAGGTCGAAGGAGTACCAGTCGAGGGCGCCGTCGGCGTACTGCTGCGCGGTGAGGGTGCGCTCGCCGAAGACGTCGTCGCCGAGCCGCGTCGAGAGAGAGAAGGTGTGCTCCATCCGGTCCGGCTGCCAGGTCTGCCCGTCCTGCGGCGCGCCTGCACCGGGCTCGCTGAACAGGGTGTCCGACCACGTGATCCAGGCCCGGTAGGCCTCGATCACCTCGGCCCGGTCGCCAGGGTCGATCTCGAGCGCCGGCTCGAGGTGTGGGTTCGCGGGGTCGCCGAGCTCGGCGCGGAGCCGTCTCGCGTCGAGAGCGCGTCCGGCGACGAGCTCGGAGTACGCCAGCGTTTCCGGGTCGAGCAGAGCGCGTTGATCGTCGGTCAGGTCCGGCACGGCGTACGTCGACACGAAGGCGTCCGACGGATCGCTGAACATCCGCTGCCGGCCGAGGATCCGCAGGAAGTGCAGCCCGTCCTCGACCGCTCGTCGCAGCCCGTCCTCCGCCACCCCCTGCCGCTCGACAAGCGTTTCGAGGGGCACGCTTGCGGCGTCGAAGCGGGGCGCGTCGAGCTGGGTGTTGATCGGGATCGGCCCGGCCACGAAGCGGGTCATCGGTGCGACCCGCGCACGCCACCTGGCCACGATGGGCGTGCCAGTGTCCTCTCCCTGGAACTCCCCCACCTGCCACTGCCGAGCCAGCAACCAGAGCGGGTCATGCACGCGCGCGGCATAGCCGATGTCCACGTCGGAGGGCGTCCCCGGGATCGACGTACCCGACGTCTGCGGCTCGATCCTGGACCAGGTGGTGATGGAAGGCATCAGGCGTCCTGGGTCAGCAGGTTGAGGTCGGAGGAGACGGCGTCGCCATTGGCGTTGAAGGCGAGGTACGTCGCGGGCAGGAAGTGGGCCACGTCGCCGAGCGCAGCCGGGTCGACAGCACGCAGTCGAGCGAGGTCGAGTGTCTCGAGCAGCACCCGGTTGAGGCTGCCGACCGTCCAGGGCTCCCCCACCACTGGAGGTACGGCGAGCAGGATCGCCTGCGGGGCGGAGGCGTCGGGCGGGTCGTACTGGAAAGCGATTCCGGTGGTCTCCTTGCGGCTCGGGACCAGCTCGGTCCACTCGTCCACGAGCACGCCGCACAGCGATCCGGTGAAGCGGTCGGGCGCGGACTGCAGCACCAGCGAGGCGGCACCGTCCACCGGATCGGTTCCCGGAAGCAGGTCGAGGCCGACCCAGCGCTGCCCGTCGACGTGCGGCACCTGCGCGAGCCGCAGGTCCAGCTTCTCGGCGCGGCCGAGCACCTGTGCGTGCCGGAGCGGTCGAGTCATCCGGGCGAGCGGAGGGCGGACGCGCTCCATGCGCTGCAGCCAGGTGTACGCCGCGAGCGGGTCCTCCCCGCCGAGGGCCACATCGGCCAGCGAGTCGGACAGGTCATCGGCGTTCGCCGCGGTGAAGCGGGGCAGTGCGAGGAAACCGGTGCCGAAGACCGTGCGCAGCCTGGCGAGCAGCTGGGCCAGCCGGTCACCCTCGGGTGCGACCCCGTCGAGGCGACGGGACAGGTCGGCCAGCACCGCACGTGCCTGCGCCGTCTCGGCACCTGTCTCCGGAGCCGGGACCGCGCCCGGCACCCCGAGTGCCGCAGCAGCCAGCATCGCCTCGCGGAGGGCGGTGCCGGTGTCGACCGCCACCCGGAGCATGTCGCGGGCGGTCCGGAGGAAGCGCTCGGCGACCTCGACCCGGCTCTCGAACTCGTCGAGGTCCTGACCGCGATCGGGGTCCGCGTGCGGTGGCAGCAGGTCGCCGCCGTCGAGCGGGCGCGCGCCGGCGAGCAGCCGCTGGGCGCGGGTGGCGATCTCGAGCAGGTCTCCGAGGCCGCCGGCCGCCCGCGACAGGTCGACCCTGCCGGTCACACCGGCCTCGGCCAGCAACCGCGCGACCACCTCCGGTGGCGGGCCGTCGACGCCCCCTGTGGCCCAGACCAGGTCGATCGGGGTCAGCCCGAGCGAGGTCAGTGTGACGACGTGGGTCGCCGTCACCTCGCCGTCTGCGGAGACCTCCTCGACGTGGGCGGTCACCCCGTCGGCCGGTCCGAGCAGCCGTCCGGCCCAGGCGTCGAGGGCGGGGTCCGCCGAGGCACGGGGCGAGGAGTTGCGATCCGCCCACCCGGCTGGGTTCGCCGGCGCGTCCGCGTCCAGGAACAGGGCGACTCGGTGCGTCAGGCCGGTGCCCGTGCGCGGCGTACGCACGAAGCCGAGATCTGGGGGAGGTGCCTGCCCGCTGGAGACCGCGTCGAGCGATGAGGCCGCACGGGCGAGGTTGCCGCGGACCATCTGGAAGGCGCCCTCGGCGTTGAGCGCGTCAGCCGCTGCGTCGACGGCGGACTCCAGGGCGTCGAGGACCTTCTTGGCCCGTTCGTGGCGCGGGTCCGCGTGCGCGAGCACGGCGTCTGGATCGGCCTGCCACTTCCGGGCCAGGGCGAGACCGTCGACGACCAGCCGGCGGACTCCAGTCGGGGTGGACGCACCCGGCAGCGGAGCCAGTGCCCGGAAGTCGTCGATCAGGTCGTCGAGCTGGGCGTCATGCAGGTTGCGCTCGAAGGTGTAGCCGAGCAGCGCACCGATCGGCTGCCCCTGCCGCACCCCCTCGAAGAGCTGCTTGGCCAGGCGCACCCGTGCTGAGGACAGCTCGATGGCGTACGGCGAGTCCTCCTCGCCGCCGTGCGAGAGGTGCGCGTTGCGCAGGAGGGCGGCCGCGCTGGCCTGGTTGAGCGACGGCGCGTGCACGAACCCGGGATCGTCGGCCGGCGCGACCAGCGGACCGGGCTCGTCAGGGATGCCCGTGACCTCTGGTCCGGGAGTCGCCGCGCGGAGGTTCTCGACCCAGCCGTAGCCGCCGACCCGCAGCCCCTTCGGCCGCGCCTCGCGCATCTCCGCCAGCCGCCGGGTCGCCAGCGAGGTGATCCACGCGTCGAGCCGGTGCGAAGCCGCGTCGAGGGTCTCGGCGAGGAGCCGCTCGAGGGTGGGGGCAGGTGTGCTCGACAGGGTCCCGAGCGCCTCGCGGAAGTCGGCCAGGGTCGCGTCGTCCTCGGAGCGGTCGGCGGCGGTCCCACCCGCGACCGGCTGGCTGCGTGTCCACGACCACGTCGGGGTCGGCTCCGTGCCCGGGACGAGGTCGACCAGCTCGGTGTCCCGCAACAGCGCGAGGTTCGCGGCGTCCACGGCACGCGCGCTCGCCTCGGCGTACTCCCGCAGCAGGCCGTGGCGCAGGAGCACCTGCAACAGCGGCTGGGCCTCGTCCGGCAGACCGGTGATCGTCTCCGGGTTGGTGATGGCCAGCAGGTCCGCGACGTACGACGGCTCGCCCACCGGCGGCACGCTCACCGGTCGGGCCACTCCCTCGTGCGCCGCATGCGCCAGGGCGGGGACGAACTCCAGACCCACCCGGGCCGTCTGTTGCGTGGTCAGCTCCACGAGGCCTCGCCAGACGAAGAACGGCTCGAGGTCCTCACCCAGGAACGCACGCAGGTGCTGGAGGAAGTGCTGCCCCATCGTGTTGCGCACGCGGTACGACGCGGACAGGCCGCCGGCCTCCAGCACGCTGGCGAGATCCACGCTCGCGTCGTCGGTGCGCCCCACCCGCGGGACCCGGAAGGTGGCGGGTCGCCAGACCGCGTCCCGCAGCCGAGTCAGCAGGTCGCGGAACGACTCGTCGATGCCCTCCCCGACCCAGCGGTCCAGCGAGGTCACCGGCAGTACGCCGTAGGGCTGGCGCCCGACACGGAGCGCCGGCAACGGGCCACCGGCGCGGACGTGATCGGTCGCGTGCTCCCGCGCCCGCTCGACCCCGGCGGCCGTGAGGCCGGTGCCGTCGAACCCGATCATCTGGGTGAGGAAGTAGCCCCAGGTCGTCGGCCACAACGCCCTCGTCATCGCCCGGGTGGCGGACTCGTCCTCGTCGGCCGCTCCGGAGGCGTGCTCGAAACCGGGCACCCCGAGCGCCGACTGGGTGCGAGCGGCGTTGCTCCCAGCTGTGGGCTCGCCCGCCAGCAGCTCCTCGGCGAAGCTGCGGTCGAACTTCGGGTCTGGTGACTGGTACGGCGTGCGCCCGACCTCGGTGTTGTTGGTCGGTGAACCCGGTGGCAGGAACGCCAACCCGTCCGTGAAGTGGTGTGCGTCGAGCTGGGCGGCCACGTCCGCTGATCGATCGCCATCGCTGGTCCCCACGACGAGGAGCACGTCCACCTCCGTGGTCGGGAGGGTCATCCTCAGCGCCATCCCCACGTCCTCGGCCCGCTCGAAGTCGACCATCCAGAGCATCCCCTGGTCGACGGCGGGAACCTCGTCGTCGATGGTCACGTCGGCCTCGAGGTCGGGCCCGATCGCGAGGTCAGGCTCGATGTCGTTTCCGGCGGCGACGGCCACGGCCGCCCCTCCGGCGTACGCCGTGGCGACCCAGCGATCCGGCAGCAGTTGCACCAGCGGTGTCCGCGCTACCGCGGTGGGATCGCCGAGGTCCGGAAAGGCCGGAGCACCCGCGCGCCGGTCGGACGGGTTGGTCGGGGTCAACGCGCGCACCACCCAGGCCGCCCGCTCAGGACCGAGCCGACCCGCGAGCATCCGCCACGCTTCGCGCAGCTTCGAGTCGTCGGATCCCGCCTCCCAGTGGAGCTCCCAGTAGCGGCGGCCCCAGAGCTGCTCGTTGGCACTCAGCGCGGGGTCGTGCGAGTCGAGGTGCACCTTGTCGGGGTAGACACGGATGCGCAGCTCGGTGCCGAAGAAGCGGGTCTCCAGCCGCACCGGGAACAGCGCCAGCGGGTGGGTCGACGCCCCCGCGTCAGCATCCAGCCCGGGCGGGCCGCCACTGGCGGCCAGGATCGCGCCCAGGTCGGGGACCTTGACCGCCATCACTCGCTCCTCATCAGGACGGTGGCCGGGATCGTGATGCGCACCGGGAGCTGCCGCACTGCCTCTGCGGTCAGGGCTGCGTCTCCACCGGCGGGGGCGACGTGGGTGGCCGTGCCGGTGTCGGTGTCGACCTCGATGCCGAAGCGCGGCGCCGACGGGTGCTCCTGGATGACGATGTTCCAGTCGCCGATGTCGGCTGCGTCGATGTCGAAGCCGAAGAACCGAACGTCGGGCGCGAAGCCGCCGCTGAAGATCGGGTGTCTCTCCTCGGCGCCCTTGACGGCGTAGATGATCGCGTCGGGGTAGCGGCGCAGCAGCTCGCTGCGCACCAGCAGCACGAAGTCCTCGTCGGTGGCCGACACCCCCAGTGGGCGCGAGCCCCACGAAGCGAGGTCGTCGATGTCCGGCGCTCGACCCGGCGAGGAGGACGCGTCCCAGAAGCGGTCGAAGTACGTCGCGCCCAGGTCGGCCGGGAAGTCGCGCCAGAGCAGCTCCCGGCCCATCTCGGTGT
Source organism: uncultured Actinomycetota bacterium (assembly GCA_963742785.1). GTDB lineage: Bacteria > Actinomycetota > Actinomycetes > Propionibacteriales > Nocardioidaceae > Marmoricola. The sequence continues at coordinate 1,278,639 of CAVUNI010000004.1, read as the reverse complement.
TGAGGCCGACCAGATAGGACTGGACGAAGGTGGTGTTGGTCTCGAGGGGCACCACCGTGTTCGGTGGGACGAGCTCGAGGCCGGGCACCACGAGTCGCTGGGCGATCTCGGTGAGTGGCTCGACCATCGGCTGTGGGAAGTACGGCGACAGGCCGACCGGGTCGAGCGCGGCCTCGTTGTCGCGATCGGGTCCGGGGATGGTGAAGCTCGCCCGGGCACGCAGCGCAAATGTCTCGCTGGGCCTGGTGCGCTCCTTCACCTCGTTGAAGACAGCCTCGAGGGCACCGTCGAGCATCTGCACCGACTTGATGGCGCGCGGGGGGTTGAACCGCGCCATGTGCTCGGCAGCGACCTTGCGGAAGAGCTGCGCCGCGGCGCTGTCCAGGTCGAAGCCGGTTGGAGGGTGCGGATGTGGATGCGGATGGGTCGGGTGAATCGGGTCGGGGTTGGGGTCCACCGGCGGCTCGGGCGGTTCCGGGGGGCCGGGCTCGCCGGGCTGCAGTGGCTGGTCCAACGGTTGCAGCACCCCGGGCAGGGGCTCGAGCGGGAAGGTCGGGAACGGCGGCAGTGGATCGGGCGGCTCCCCCGGACCCGGTCCCATGGGCACCGGTTCCCCCATCGGCACGAAGGCGAAGAACCGCCGCTTCGGCATCCCCTTGATCTCAGACTCGGTGGCCTCGCCCCACGTGACGTCGAACCCGAAGCCCTGCGCGACGCGCTCGAGAGTGACCGGCCCCGTGTCCCCCGCCCCCGGCAGGATCCGCGACATCACCTGCAGCGGCTGCAGCTGCACCAACAGCCTGGTGGTCAGCTTCACCGGCGTCGTCGAGACGCGACGGAGGCGACGGTTCAGTCCGCCGCGTGGCCGGGCCACCCTTCTCAGTGCGGTCGAGAACACCGTCGGCGACAGCCCGGTGCCGGCGAACTGTTCGGCCAGAGCGGTCGAGGTGCGGACCATCCGTGCCCGTGCCGGGGCCAGGACCTGGAGGCCGACCTCGGGGTCCATCTGCTCGATGTGGCGGGTGTGCAGGCTGGTCGCAACCCGTTCGCCGAGCTGGTTCTGCCGGAGGAGCTGGTTGACCCGGCGCAGCTCGGCCGCCTGGTCCCAGGCCGACGCCATCAGCTCGTCCTGCCGTTGCTGCACGACCATGGTCCCGAGGCGGGCGACGGCCCGGTTGACCGGGGAGAGGTTCAGCTGCTCGAACCAGCGAGACGGCTGGGCCGCTTCGATGGAGTCCAGACCCGCCTGCGCAGCGCCGTACAACGGAGGTGCGAGGAGGGGATCCTCCTCGGTCGTGACCTGCGCGGGTGCGTTCAGCACCGGAGTCAATGCCTGCTCCCAGGTCGCCTGCAGTCCCGGGTCGCTCCAGCTCCGGGGTGCGGTGCCGACCGGCTGGAGCGCGCCGCGCAACGGGAGCTTCGTAGTCGCCGGGACGTCCGAGAGCAGTCCGCTCTCGCCGACGTCGATCTCGATCTCGCCGATCCCGTCGGGCAACGGCCGAGCCCGCAGCAACAGGGCCAGGGACTGGAAGTCACCGCCAGCTCCGGTCGAGAACGTCCACGAGTGGTAGACGGGAAGCTCGACCGACGAGCCACCGGGCTTCCACGCCGGCTCGAGCTTCTCCTCGTCCGCGGTGGTGATGTCGTCCCCGAGCCCGGCCTTCCGCCCCAGCTCGAAGGTTGGTACGACGCACGCCAGGTAGCTGGTGTCGGGCTGCATCACCCGGGGGCAGACGAGCCGCGCCACCGACCGCGCCGGGTCCGAGGCGAGGATCCCGGCGAGGTCGTCGCTCGTCTTCGCTGTCAGCTGCCCGTGGGCCCAGGCCCAGCTGTCGGTCAGGTCGGGCAGCTCGGCGTCGGGCTTCGCCGGTCCACCGATGCTGAGCACGGCCTGGCCCCCGGACTGCGGCGGATCCAGCCGTACGCCGTCCTGCTGGCGCACGACCACGAGACACAACCAGGGCCGCAGATGCCCTTGCGCACTGGCACCCGCGGGCGTGAACAGCCAGGGCAGCGCGGGCTCGTCGAGCTCGATCAACGGGAAGTAGTTGGACTCGAAGGCCACCGCCCCGGGTGCCGGGTCCATCCGCACGATCTGGCGGCGGTCGAGGCCCGTCACGTGGCCCGGACCCATCACGGTGACCGGGGTCGATGCCGTCCGCGCCGCGTTCGAGTTGATCTCGACCGACGCGGTCGCCGTGGTCAGGCCCGGCATGTCGGGTCCGTTGGTGTCCGGCGTGAGCAGCGCCGCGGAGGCTCCCCGCCGGATCCACGGGAAGAAGACGAGATCGGCGTCGGTCTCGGTCATCAGCCCACCAGCTCGCTTCGGGGCACCACGAAGCGCCCCTCCCTTGCCTGGGCAGCCGCCTCCACCCACGTCAGTCCCGCATCAGTGGGTGCGGGGCCCTCCTCGTCGACGGCGGCATAGCCACCGGGGTTGACCTTCGGTGCGCCCTCGCGGACTGGCGCGGCGAACCTCTGGTTGAGGGTGCGGCGGGCCGGTGCCCTGCTGGCCGCGCCCAGCAGGAGCAGGTCGAGCACGAGCACCTGGTGGTGTGGCTCGGGCTCCAGCACCGGCTCGCCGTGCTCGTCGATGGTGATGTCGGTGTAGTCGAACGGCGACGACTTCGGCGTACCCATCGTGTAGCCGCCGTCGCCGAAGGTCACGCCGGCGTTCATCGACTCGAACGACGGGGCCGCGAGCCGGTCGTCGTCGCTGAGGTCGAAGTACTGGCCCGGCGCGAACAGCTCGCGGATGCTGTCCCGGTCCTGCCCGTGGTCGCCGATCGCCGCACGGGTCACCTCGAAGCGCCGGTCACCGCTGGGGGTCGAGGTGCCGACCCGGTCGATGTCGCGGTCGAGGCCGAGCGGCACCACGTTCTGGCGAGCAGTCAGGCTGCCGAGCGGGTGCAAGAGAACGCCGTCGGTCACCGGCTGACGAAGGCTGACCATCGCGCTCGACCCGATGGGCAGCTGCGCCTGCCACGACCGGGGCTGCGAGAGCGCGTCGACCAGCACGGAGAGCACGTCGATCGGGACCAGGTCGTTCGGCGTACCGCCGTCGACGAGCGTGGCATCGATCGAGACCGAGAAGTCACACCACAGGATCTCGAAGGACGCCTTGCCCGACACCCGCAGCGGCAGGGGGCCTTCGAGAGCCCCACTGACGGACACCTTGAACAGGTTGCGGGTGCCGCGCTTGAGCTGCACGCTCGCGCGGAACTCCGCGAGGAAGTGGAACGGCAGCAGCTGGATCAGTACGTCGAAGCCGATGTCGCCGGTGATGCTGAAGCCGTACGCCGCGCCGTAGAGCGAGCAGTCGGCGCCGAACTGGACCGTGTTGGACGTGACCGCGAAGTACGCCTGGCAGATCAGCTTCGGGTTGTCGCCATTGGTCAGCGCGATCTGCAGCCGCGCGACGCTCGGGAAACCAGCGGGGGTCGCGAACTTGGGGTGCAGTCCGCCGACCGACAGCGCGAAGCCGGGGCCGGTGTCCTTCCAGCCCATCCGCATCGCCATCCCGCCCGTCAGGACGAAGCGGTCGCAGATCTTGGAGTCGTAGAGCACGGCGTCCAGCGCGAACGAGCCCGCGTCGAAGTCGATGATGCCGACCGCGTCCATGTTCAGCTTGAGGATCGCGAGGTCCGCGCGCGGCAGGATCGCGCTGACCCGGCCCAGGATGATCAGCCGACTCTGTCCACCCCACGCATAGAGCACGCCGAGCTCGAACTGGATCAGCGTCGGCGAGGCCCACCCGATCTTCACGAGTACGCCGGCGAGGTGGCTGTTGCGCTTCGCGGGGAACATCGTCTGGAGGGCGTGCAGGATCTCGGCGGTGTGGTGCACCGGGTCGGAGGGGAACAGCACGTAGCGAAGCTGTCCGGTGGGGAGGGCCGCTCGCACCGCCACCTCGTCGAACGTCCGGTGCAACGCGAGGAGTCCACCGAAGCCGTCAAGGTGGAACCCCATCCCGAGCGGCCACGGCGACCCGAGCTCGAGGGTGAGGATGGCGATGAGCGAGAAGCCCTTGGTGCCGTCGGCCTGCTTGGTCGCGACCAGGCAGATCGCCTGCAGGGTGAGACCACCCCGGAAGGCGAGGTCGAGGACGCCGAAGTAGGTGCCCAGGTCGGGGTCGTGGGCGATCGCGCCGCCCCCGGCGACGAGGTGGGTCTCGACGTTCACTGCGATCCCGCGCGGGAACTTGGTGTCGAAGTGCAGGTCGAGCACCCGGAGGTTGCGCTCCTCGGGCGGGACACCGCTGTCCACGGTGAACGCCATGCCGAGCTCGTCGAGGCGGAGGTAGACCGGCCCGATCTGCGCGCTGAACGAGGTGTCCACCTCGAGCGTGCTCTGGGTCTGCTCTGCCAGTGGGACATCGGCCGGGCCCTGGCGCATCCGCAGGCCGATCTCGTGCACGGTCACCGGACCGAAGGCACGACCGATCGGCACGGTCAGCGCGAAGACGGGCGCCCCCACGTTGCCCGCACCGGTCAGTGGTGCGGGCTGCGTGGGCGCGCCCGGCTGCGGGAGCGAGAACTCGCGCACCAGGCCGCGACTGGAGGAGTAGCCGAGGATCACGGAGAACGGCAGCCGCAGCGGGGTGTTGCCGATCAGCTCGGCGATGAAACCGTCCTGGTCGGCGGCGTCGATCACGAGTGCCGAGTTCGCCACGGTGACCAGGGCCTCGGCACCACGCGTCGAGTCCAGGGTCAGCGCGAACGCGAGCTGCCCGATGTCGATGCGGGTGTTGCCGACCAGCTTCAGCGTGAAGGTCTTGTCCGAGACACCGGTCTCACCCGGTGCCGCGTCCGGCGGCGTCGCGGCGAACCCCGCACTGATGGCGAAGTCGCCGCTGTCCGGCCCTCCGACCTCGAAGATCTCGGGACCGCCGAACAGCACCGCGATCCCGGCGTCCGCGCGCGCCTTGAACGAGAACGTCCACCGGTCGCCGATCTTCTCCTCGAAGGTGTAGCTGCCACCGAGGGCGAGGAACACGCCCGGCCCGCCCTCCACCGCGTGCAGGAGCGCAGTGGAGACGTTGAATCGCTCCTTGACGGACGGGTCCGCCGGGTCGGTCGTGTCCGACCCGAACGAGAACGACGTCATCCGCGCGGACACCACGTCGGACCGGCGCGGCAGGTCCGGCGAGTCGATGTCGATGCCCTTGGCGTCCCAGCCGGTCAGCACGTCGTGCATCGACCGGATCCCGTCTTCCTTGTCGAGGAACGCGAGCACCCCGACCAGCACGCGCGTCAGGAACTCGACACCGGCCTCGAGCTTGCCGGGCATCGCGTCAGCGCCCTCGGTGAGCTGCTCAACCGAGCGTCCGGGCTGCCAGATGTAGCGCAACAGGGCGTAGATCGCCTTGCCGATGTCGACCCCGGTGTTGCTGCCGAAGGCGCCGTACGTCGAGCTCAGCTCCTCCAGCGTCGAGACGGCCTGGAGGACCATGAACAGCCGCGGGAAGCGCAGCCGGAAGTAGTTGGTGGCCGCCAGCTCGAGCAGGAAGTGGCCGGCCTGGTTGGCCACTGCGTCCGCGCCGCCCGACCACGACTCCCCGAGCGAGATCAGCTCGTCGAACAGCGAGGCCATGTCGGCGATCGCCTCCACCGCGGCCTGCGCCTGCGGATGGGGGTCGTCGCGGTAGGCCTTCAGCCGTTCGACCTTGTCCGCGGAGAAGGACGGTGCCTCCGTCGGTCCCGGCGCGGCGCCGAGGTCCTGCAGCACCGCGTCGCGCGCCAGCGGGTCGGCGAGCGTGTCGCTCACCTGCGCAAGGAGGTCAACACACTCGCTGGCGAGGTGCTGGAAGAAGTCCTTGGTCTCCTGCTCGGCCATCACGGACCCCCCGGGAGGAAGGACTCGATGGCCTTCTCACGGAGCAGCGTCGGCGGGTCCTCGACCACCGGGCCGAGCGGAGCGACCTGCTTTAGGAAGACCTCGGGCTCGGCGTCCAGGGCCGCCGGCTGGTCGGGGTCGGCGAACGTCGTGTACACCTCGTGCACCGCGTCCAGCGCGCCCCCCGCTGGCGGCCTTTCGAAGCGCAGCCTGCCGACGTTGGCGCGGAACAAGATCTGTCGGGCGTTGCGCAGTCGGTTGAGCGCGTGCTGGTGGCGAGCCGCAACGCGTTGGTAGCCCTCGAACGCCGTGAAGCCGTTGGCGAGCTGTACGTCGACCTCAGGCTCGAGATCGAGCAGCCGGATGCCTGCGGGCCGCTCGACCTCGTCGCGCTGGTCGAGCAGCGGTTTGACCCGCCAGCGCCAGTCGGGCGGCCGCGCCGGGTTGAGCCGGGTGGTCTTGGCGACGTCGAACGGATGCTCGGCGTCGTTGAGGTCGGGCCAGCCCCACGGAGGCACCATCACCGGCACCGACTTGAGGCGTGACTTCATCACCGGCTTGAGGTCCTCGAAGTTTGCACCGGCCGGCAGCAGCACCAGGTCGTCGTCGACGTCCTTCCAGGCGATCCGCTCGGTGCCGAGGTTCAGCCGGACCAGCTGTTGGGCCAGCGCGATGGCGGGGTCGACGAACGTGATCATCGGCGGCATCACGTTCTTGAGGCCGCTGGAGGTGAACTGCGCGAAGCGCGCGGGCTCGGCCGCGTCGCTCTTCCAGTAGCTCATCACCGTGCCCGAGGAGTAGTGCACGTCCCCTGACAGGATCACCACCTGCCGGTACGGCTCCAGCCGCTCCAGCAGGTGCTCGAAGGTGACCGCGTCGAAGGCCCATGCCTCGATCGCGTCCGGGTTGGTCCCGGTCATCTGGCGCAGGCCGGTCGGGCTCGACGCGTCGGTCAGGCTGCTCTTCTTCCGCGCGGCCACGGCGTCGAAGATCCGGTACGAAAGCGGCGCCACAATCTCGTCGAGCACAGGCGGACCGATCACCTGCAGCGGCGCGACCACGATGAGGATCTCCCGGCCGGCAGGCAGCGGCGGCAGCGGGACCTGGTCGACCATCGCCTCCTTCGAGACGTTGCCGGGTGGTCCGTTCTGCCCCGCATAGCTGCGCCTGGTGCGGTTGTCGAGCGCGATCGCCCGGTGCTTCGGTCCGTCGATCGTGAAGTGCCACTTCAGCAATGGGTCGGTGGGCGAGAACCGGCGGTCGAGGGTCTGGGTCAGCTCGGGCTGGTCGTGGGTGAGCAACTGCTCGATCCGTCCGAACGCCGTGGCGTCCGGACCCTTCTGGACGCCCTGCGGGAAGAGCTGCGCCACCCGCTGCAGCAGCTCAGCCTTCGGCCCGGCGCGGTAGGCCAGCGGGTCGTTGCCCCAGTCCTGGAACAGCGCGTAGGCGATCATCCCGTTGCCGAGGATCGCGCGGCCCAGCCGCCGGGTCAGCACGCGGCGTCGCCAGATCGGGTTGAGGAAGTAGTCATCGGTGACGTCGTGGTCGTCGAGGATCATGTACGTCGCCACGTTGGCCAGCGCACGTTGAACCTTGGGCAGGTTCTTGCGGAACTCCGCGTGGACCGCGAAGGCCCGGCGGAGCCCCCGCTGATGTTCGTACTGATCGTCCGCGCGCTGGTCGGGAGTCCTTGGCTCAGGTGCCTTGTCGAGGATCTTGTAGAGGTTTCCCGCGATGGTCTTCGGGAACTGCACGCCGGTCTGCACGATCGCCCCGGTCTCCGGCTTGCCCTTGACCAGCACCGGCAGCTCACGATCCCAGCGCAGCGGTTCCTGCTGCTCCGGCTTGCTGGCGTCGGGTGCCCAGCCTGCGCCGATCACCTCCTCGCCCCACACCGCCGCGCTCCACACGCTGAGGTAGAGGGCCGCGAAGTCGCCGAGGGAGAGCAGGTGCGAGTCGCCGTCAGTACTGGTCAGCTGCGCGTCGATCAGCGTGCTGCGCAGCCTGCGTCCTTCCGGCCAGTGCCCGCGGTCCGCCGGAATCAGTCGATCCTCCTCGCTGGGTGCAGCCTTCGGCTCGTACGCCGCCCCCGGGAAGTCCCGGTTCACCTCCTCAGGGTCGCCGACCAACCGATTGGCCACCTCGTCGACAGGGAGGTGCTCCACCGGGTCGCGCAGCTGCTGATCGGACTGGATGCCGATCAGCTCCACACCGACCTCGATGACCGTCGGCATGTGGATGATCGATACGTCATCGGCGTAGATCTGGTCGCCACCGAGGAACAGCTGGTGCGGCCGGGCACGCGGGTCCTTGTAGCGGCCGTCGTTGGTGACCGGGTCGATACCGAAGATCAGGTCGTCCACCATGGCGAGGGCGTCGGGGTCCCGGTGCAACGGCCGGCGGCAGGACCCGTAGAGGATGTTCAAGTTCGTCAGCTCCGACGGCGGTGGCGCGAAGCTGGGCAGCAGGCCTGGCTCGAACCCGAGCGGGAGCCGCGGGAACCCGTCGAAGATCCCCTCCTCCAGCAGGTGCAGCGTGTTCAGCGTGTGCGTGGTGCCGGACCCGTTCGGCGTGATCTGGACGTCGTAGGAGTAGAGCGCGTCCGGCTGGAACGAGACCCCCGACGTCTCGGGGATCTGCACCGTGACCTCGACGAGGTGGAGCTTGGCGCCGACCCGGAGAGTCGGGGTCGCGGGGCTCTCTGCCAGCGGGGTCGGACGGCCGGTCTCAGCGCGTCCCTCCCAGGTCTGCAGGACGACGTTGCACGGCTTCGTCAGTGCCAGCCACACCGACACGAGGGTGGGCTCGACGCGGCGCAGGATGGGTCCGGCCACGAGCAGCGGAAGGTCCATGCCCCTCCCCCTGAGTTCCGGGATGGCGCCCCCGCCCGGACGCCGCAGTTCAGCCTAGGACCGCCGTTCGGCGTACCGCTAGACCCACAAACCGGGAGGAAGCCGGGCGCGGGTTGAGCGTGCCCGTGAGCCGCCCGGACCCGGGCTCCAGCGCGTTGTGAGCCCGAAGGGTCTCGAAATGTTCTGTTTCGGCGCTCCGCAGGCCGGGTACGGGCCGAGGTGGTGGGGGGACCAGGTGCCTGTGCAGTGCAGGCGCCGCAATGAGGGAGAAAACATGAAGTGGCTCGTCATCATCCTGATCGTGCTGGCCGTGATTCTCGCGGTCGCGCTGATCTCGACTGCCATGAAACGCAAGAAGGACCAGGTCGCACGTGAGCGGGCCAGCGAGCTGCGCTCGGACGCCGCGGCGACGGCTGCCACGACCCAGGTGGAGGAGGCCCGCGCACGGGAGGCGCAGGCCGAGGCCGACCGGGTGCAGGCGCAGGCCGACAAGCTGGAAGCCCACGCGGACGAGCAGCGCACCTCCTACGAGATGACGCGTGCCCAGCAGGAGGACTCGCTTCGCGAGGCCGACCGGCTGGACCCGGACGTCGACCACCGCTCGTCGGAGTACCAGCCCGATCTCGACGGCAGCCCGCACGGCGCCCGACTCAGGGACCCCGAGTCCCACGTGGAGACCAGGGAACGCCACGTCGGCGGACCTGCCAACCCGGTTCCGCCGGGGCCTGAGACGGTCACTCCTGACCAGGCTGACTGGGAGGCCGAGCAGGCGCGGCGCGACCAGATCTGACCGCCTCCAGCCGCGCGGCCGGGTGTCCGGGGGGCGCCCGGCCGTTTGCTGTGTCGTGGCCGGGTAGTCCGAGGCTCAAAGCACCACTGAGAGCTCCAGACTGGTGCTTTCGACCTCGGACTACCCCCTTGGGTACGCGGGCGCGCACAATCGCGGCGCGACACCGCAAAAGCGAATCTTCGGACAATGCCAGCATCGGCGGGCCGAGACTGGTCTAGTGAGACCGGCATCACCCCGCGAACTCCGTCATGACTCGCGTCGGTACTGGTCTGAGTCTCGACAGGTCGGGGGTCCTTCGAGAGGCAGGAGGAAGGGTGGCGACGACGCCGCATGCGCGCATCGCGGGCCTGATGCTGCTCGCAGGAGCTCTCGGACTCGGTGCCGTGCTCTCCGCGCCGAACGGAACCCACATCGGCGGCATGTGGCCGGTCGGCCTGGTCACCGGCCTGCTCGTGTACGTCGGGCGGCGACAGGTCCCGACCATGGCCACCGCCCTGCTCGTCCTCGTGTTCGCGACCTACGCGCTCGGTGGCTACCCGCTGGGCGTCGCTGTCGGGTACGCCGTCGCGATCGTCGTCGAGGGCCTGGTGACCCTCAAGGTGCTCACCGTCAAGTGGGGGTACGGCCGCCGCCTCAACGACGACCTCGACCTCGCCCGCTACACGCTTTCCGCGACGATCGGCGCGATCGCGGGAGCAACCTTGTTCAGCCTCACCTCGGCCGTCGCCGGCTTCGGTGTGCCGTGGGCGGTGTTCGTGATCACGGCGGCGACACACCTGGCATCCCAGCTGATCCTGCTCGCCTTCTTCATGGAGGAGTTCCGTCACCCCGGTGAGAGCGGCCGCAAGGAACGGTGGGTGCGCTGGGGCGTCACCATCCTGGTGACCCTCGTAGCGTTCGTCCCCACCCAGACACCCGGCGCGGTGTTCTTCGTGTTGCCGGTGATCGGCTGGGGCGCGCTGCGAGCCCCCATGCGTGAGGCCTTGTGGCAACTCGTGGCCGTGGCCACCATCGCGAGCACCCTGATCCAGTTCGACCGTGGCCCGTTCGCGGCTCTCGACGTTCTTCGCAACCGCCCGCTGGAGCTCGAGAGCGCACCTCAGCAGGCGTTCCTGCTCGGGTGCGCGCTGGTGTGCCTGCCCTTCGCCATGGCGGTCGCCCGATCACGACAGCACGCCGCCCAGGTGGTCAGCGAGCGCGAACGGCTGAGCCGGGTCGTGTCAGGCGCCACCGGAATGGCGATCATCGAGACCGACGAGCACGGTCAGATCACCTTGTTCAACCCGGGTGCGGAGGCGCTGCTCGGCTACACCGAGGAGGAGCTGCTCGGACGCAGGGCCGACATGTTCCACGGTCCCGACGAGATCGCTCGTCAGGCCGAGCTGCTCGGCGTACCCGCGACGCTGAGCGACGTCGCCCTCGCCAGCACTGACCCACACGTCGGCCCGCGCGACTGGCGGTACACCCGCAAGGACGGCGAAATCCGCACGATGTCGATGACGCTGGCGCCGATGACCGACAACAGCGGCGCCAACGTGGGCTACCTGTGCACGGCCGAGGACATCACCGAGCGCGTCCGCGCGCAGAGCGCCCTGGAGACGGCGTTGCAGGCCGAGCGTCGCGCGGTCGCTCACCTCACCGAGATCGACCGCACCAAGGACGCGTTCGTCTCCAGCGTCAGTCACGAGCTGCGTACGCCGATCACCAACATCGTCGGCTACCTCGAGCTGTTGCTCGACGGCGCGTACGGCGACACGAACGACCCACAGCACGAGGCACTCTCCCGGATCGACACCAACAGCCATCGGCTGCTCGAGCTGATCGACAACCTGCTCACCCTGTCCAGCCTGGAGTCGCTGGACGTGCAGATGGCCAAGCAGCCGGTCGACCTGCGCGAGGTGATCCACCGGTCCCGCCAGAAGGTGCACACCGACGCCTCGGTTCGCGGCCAGCACGTCGCCGTCGAGGTACCGCCCGAGCCGGTCGTCGTGCTCGGTGACGAGGTGCACCTCGAACGGATGGTCTCCAACCTGGCCACCAACGCGGTGAAGTTCACCCCCGATGGCGGCTACATCACGCTGCGTGTGCGCACCGAGGGCCCGAAGTACGCGATCGAGGTCCAGGACACCGGGGTGGGTATCCCGGAGGAGGAGCGCTCGCTGCTCTTCAACCGCTTCTACCGAGCCACCCACGCCCAGTCCGAGGCCATCGGCGGCAGCGGACTCGGCCTCTCGATCGCCCGCAGCATCGCCCATCTGCACGGCGCCCGGATCAGCGCACGCTCCAATCCGGGACAGGGTTCGACGTTCGTCGTCACCTTCGAAGAGCAGGGGTACGGCGTACTCGCCTCGCGCTAAACGGCACCGGAACCCGCTCTCCACATCCGAATTAGGCAATTTCGGCCCATCGGTCCCGTTATCTGCCCTACCGTCAGGGGTGCGGGGGGTCCGTCCGGGCCAACCCGTCCTGACCTGATCACGAACGACGAGGACGCCTTCGGTGCACGGCTCACGCGCGAGTGGCTTGATGACGGCTGGTCTTGCCGTGTCCGCACTCGCCGTCGCCGTCTACGCGCTGCGCGAGACTCCCGACCCGATGCTCGTCGCACGGTGGTGGCCGGCCACCGCGCTGGCGACCGCCATGCTCGTCTCTGCGCCCCGGCGAAACGCGCGCTACCTGTTGGTCCTGATTGCCGCCATCTTCCTCACGGCCGGCCTGGTCGCCGGCCGCGGGCTGGTCTTCTCGGTCGGGTTCACGATGGCCAACCTGGTCGAGGCCGTTGTCGTGCTGTGGTGGCTGACCGGCTTCGAGGTCGACCGCCCCGAGCTGCGCACGTGGGCGGACTACTTCCGCTGGCTGGTCGCCATCTCGCTCGCAAGCTGCGCCGCAGGCGTGATCGTCGCCGGCACCATCGGTCTCAGCGGTGAGCACGACCTCTGGCGGCCGATGCTGTGGATCGCATTGACCCACCTGGGCGCGCAGGCGGTGCTGCTCCCGATGTTCCTGCGCCGCCCCAGGCACCGGGTTCGCCTCCCCTTCGTCGAGGTCCTCAGCCACCTCGCCCTGCTCTCGCTCGGCGCCGCGGCCTGTGTGGTAGCCGATCCGTCACAACCGGTCGCCTTCCTGCTGCTGCCGCTCCTGATGTGGGCGGCCGCCCGCTTCAGCCATCGATGGGCCAACATCGAGCTGCTGGCGGTGGCACTGGGACTCGCCGTGCTCACGAGCACAGATCGCGGTCCCTTCATGGACATCACCGGTCCGGTGTCGGTCATCGACATCGCCGCCAGCGCCCAGACGTTCGTCGCGATCAGCGCCATCACCTGTGTCGCCTTCTCGGTGGCGATGAACCATCTACGCCACTCTCTCCGCAAGATCCGGGACAACGAGGTGCAGCTTGGGCAGCTGCTCGACTCCGCCTCCGGCACAGCGTTCATCGCCACTGACCTCGAGGGCATCATCACCTGGTTCAGCCCCGGCGCCGAACAGCTCCTGGGGTACGTCTCCCACGACATCGTCGGACGAACCACCCCGATGCCCTTCCACGAGAGCCGCGAGATCCTGTCGCGCGCCCAGAAGCTGCGGGTCTCGCCCGGCTACGACGTGGTGACCCACCCGGTCGCCCACGGCGCCGATCAAGACACCCGAGACTGGACCTACGTCCGCCAGGACGGCAGCAGACTCACCGTCTCCGTGAGCGTCACCGCCGTACGTGACGACGACGGCAGCCCGATGAGCTACCTGAGCGTCGTCCGCGATGTGACCGACCGGCGCGCTGCCGAGCAGGCCCTGGTCTTCGCACTGGACAAGGAGCGCGAGACCAACCAGCGGATGCTCGACCTCGACCGCGCCAAGGGCGAGTTCGTCTCGGCCGTGAGCCACGAGCTGCGTACGCCGCTGACCAGCATCGTCGGCTTCACCGAGCTCCTCGCCGACGACACCGGCAACATGACCGACGAGCAGCAGCAGCTCGTGGAGCGCATCGACCGCAATGGCGAACGCCTCCTCACCCTGGTCGAGGACCTGCTCACCATGGCCCGCGTGGAGGACGGCAACCTCTCCCTGGAGCAGGTCGAGACCGATCTGTGCGACGCAGTTCGGGTGGTCACTGAGGAGTTGTCGCACTCCGCGCACAAGGGGCGTGTCTCCCTCGACGTGCACCTGCCCGCCGAGCCGGTCATCCTGGAGGGCGACCCCGCCTACCTCGAGCGGCTCGTGCTGAACCTGACGAGCAACGCGGTGAAGTTCACCGACCCGGGCGGCGAGGTGGACGTCACCCTGGCGGTGTCCGGCGACGTGGCCGAGCTCACCGTGCGTGACACCGGCATGGGCATTCCGCGGGAGGAGCAGGACCGGCTGTTCGAGAAGTTCTTCCGGTCCACGCTCGCTACCGAGCACGCGATCCAGGGCACCGGGCTGGGCCTGCACATCGTGCGGTCGATCGCCGAGGCACACCACGGCCAGATCAGCTTCGAGTCGACTCCGGGGGTCGGCACCACGTTCTGCTTCACCGTGCCGACGGTCGGCTCATCGAACGTCACACCAATCGGCACAGCGAACGGCGTACCGACGGAGCAGGTGACGCCCGCCACGGCGAACCAGGCTCCGCCCACGCACCCGAGCGGTCCCACGGCCGTGCCGAAGCACCGCAACGACTCCGCCGAAGCGCGCCGCTAGGTCTACAAGTAGAGACCCGTCTGGGTGTCGCCCAGGCGCTCGGCTGCGAGGGCGTGGATGTCACGCTCGCGGAGCACCACGTAGAGCTCGCCGGAAACCTCGACCTCGGCCTTCTCGTCGGGGTCGAACAGCACCCGGTCACCGACCTCGACGGTCCGCACGTGCGGACCTGCGGCGACCACGCGGCACCACGAGAGCTTCCGTCCACCCAGCGCCGCAGTGGCGGGGATCAGGATGCCGCCACTGGACCGGCGCTCCCCCGGGTCCAGGTCAACGGCGACGAGGACGCGGTCGTGCAGCATCTGGATCGGGGTCTTCTCCCCGGTCGGCTCGGTGACCTCCGCGATGCTGCGCTTGCTCACTTGACGATCTTGCGCGCGATCACGAAAAGGGCCACGACGCCGGCTGCACCGCCCGCGAGCTTGAGAATGTTGTCGGTCCGCGGCGCACCGCTCGGGTCCATGAAGAAGCCCCGGATCGACGCGATCTCGCGACGGATGATCGTCTTGGGACTGGTGCGGTAGAGAAGTTGGTCGATCGTGGCACCGAGGTGCTCACGGGTCTGCTCGATCTCGTTCTCGAGGGACAACGACACCTGGTCGGACACTGGCCATGGCTCCTGTCGGGTTCGCGCGCAGCCCGCGGCCTATTCAGCGGGTCGGGCGCTCAGGTGAGGAAGGTTACCAATGCCCGGGATCGTCGCCGGATCGAACCCGAAGGGGAGCTCGAGGCGGTGCCGGCGCATCAGCTCGTGGTCGGTCAGCAGGTCGTACGTCGCGCCGTCGGCGACCACCTGTCCGTCATGGAGTACGACGGACCGCTCGCACAGCTCGAGCGCGTACGGCAGGTCGTGCGTGACCATCAGCACCGTCACGTCGAGCGACCGGAGAATGTCGGCCAGCTCGCGCCGCGACGCCGGGTCGAGGTTGGACGAGGGCTCGTCGAGGACCAGGATTTCCGGCTCCATCGCCAGGACCGTCGCCACCGCCACCCGGCGACGCTGTCCGAAGGAGAGGTGGTGCGGCGGCCGGTCGGCGAACTCGGCCATCCCGACCTTCTCGAGCGCATCGGTCACACGAGCATCCAGCTCTGCGCCGCGGAGACCCAGGTTGGCCGGTCCGAACGCCACGTCCTGGCGGACGGTGGCCATGAACAGCTGGTCGTCGGGGTCCTGGAACACCACTCCGACCCGGCCCCGGATCTCCTTGAGATTCTCCTTCTGCACCGGCATCCCGGAGACCTCGACCGTGCCGGCACCGGCGGTCAGGATGCCGTTCAGGTGCAGCACGAGGGTCGTCTTGCCGGCGCCATTGGGCCCGAGCAGGGCGACCCGCTCCCGGCGGTGCACGTGGAGGTCCACACCGAACAGGGCCTGGTGGCCGTCGGGGTAGGCGTGGGCGAGGCCTCGGACGTCGAGCACGGGGGTCGGCATCAGGAGTGCTGCCTGGCTTCGTGCGGCTCGAGCGCAGGCATGGTTCCGTCGTACCCCCGGGCGAGCATGGCGAGGTGCACCCGCTCTCCGCGTTCGTAGGACCGGATGAACAGTGCGCCGAGCGAGCGCGCCAGCACCGGCCAGTGGCGCGGGGAGCGCGGGTCGCAGCCACGCGAACGCATCGCGGTCGTCATGCGGGTCATCTCCGCGGTCACGACGTCGAGGTAGCGCAGCATGAAGCCCATGATCTGCACGATCAGGTCGGGCATCCGCAGGCGTCGAAGGCCGGCCAGCAGTTCCTGCGGTTCGGTCGTTGCCGCGAGGGTCAGTGCGGCGAGAACGCCCAGTGAGCCCTTGACGACCAAGGCCGCCGCGGCCCAGACACCGGGCTCGGAGACCGACAAGCCGAGCACCTCGATGCGCGGACCCTCCGCGATGAAGGGGATGAGCACGGCGAAGAGCACGAAGGGCGTCTCGATGACCATCCGCTTCGCCAGGTAGACGGGCGGTACGCGGCTCAGCCCGACCACGACGAGAAGGAGCAGCAGGTAGACCGCGAAGGCGGCGTACCACTCGCGCGGCGTGGCCACCACGACGAGCATGAAGGAGACGAGCGTGACCAGCTTCAGGTGTGCCGGAGCGCGGTGGACGGCGCTGTGCCCGTGGTAGTGCAGCCGGTGGCCGTGCCCGGCGCCCACGCGTCAGACTCCCGCTTTGTCGGGCACGCGATCGTCGTCGATGGATTCGTCGTCACGGCGACGCAACGCCCAGAACACCCCGCCACCGATGCCCAGGACGAGCAGGCAGCCGGCGACGCCAGCGACCCCTCCGCTGAGGCGCTCGTTGTGGATGCCCTTGGTGGAGTACCCGGCGAACGGACCGTCGGCGGTCGGGGACTTCTTCTCCTTGTCGATGAAGCCGGTCTTCTCGGCCACGAAGTTCAGTCCGTCGGGATGGGAGCTGGCGTAGTAGCTCGCCACCCCGGCGATCAGCAGCGCGGCTAGCAGGAAGACCGCGAAGAAGCGACGAGTTCCGGTGCGCGTGCTCGTGCTCATGAGCCACCCCCGGTGGCGGCCGGCTCGCGGATCTCCAGGGACCGGGCGCGCAGGACCCGACGGGCGCCGTACACGAGGTCGGGACGTACGGCGACCACGGACGCCACCACCAGGGCAGTGATCGCCGCCTCGCCGAGACCGATGACCACGTGCCACGAGACCATCGCCGTGAGGACCGTGCTGGTGGCGACGGGCGCGGTGCCGCCGATCGCGAAGAGCAGTGAGAACGCGGCCGCAGCGACCGGGACGCTGACCGCGGCACCGATCGCGGCGGCCGGAGCGATCGCGCCCAGCCTGTTGGGCAGCACGGCTCGCACGCCGACGAAGACCAGCCAGCCGACGCCGACACCAACCAGGGCCATCAGCGTGATGTTGGTGCCCAGGGCGGTGACCCCGCCGTCGGCCATGAACAGGCTCTGGACGAAGAGCACGGTGCTGATGCACAGCACGGCGGTCCAGGGACCGGCGAGGACCGCGGCCA
Organism: uncultured Actinomycetota bacterium; assembly: GCA_963742785.1. GTDB lineage: Bacteria > Actinomycetota > Actinomycetes > Propionibacteriales > Nocardioidaceae > Marmoricola. The sequence goes on along the minus strand of CAVUNI010000004.1, from coordinate 1,261,520 downwards.
TCGCGCCGCCGAGCAGGTGGCCGCTGGTGCCGCCCGCGACGGGGAAGTTCATCATCTGTCCGGCGAACACGAAGGTGGCGACGAGGCCCGCCATGGGCGCGGTACGGTCGTCGAGTTCGCGGCGCGCACCCCGCAGGGCCAGGGCGACGCCACCGAAGGCAACGACACCGGTCGCGATTGAGGTCGGTGCGTCGAGGAAGCCGTCGGGAACGTGCATGCGAACCAGAGTACTTACTGCAAGTAGTTCGCAACAACCCCGAACGACGAACAGGAGTGGACCACCAGTGAGCGACCAGCCAGCCCGCCTCTCCCCCGGCGACACTGCACCCGACTTCACGCTGCCCACCGACACAGGCGAGAACGTCTCGCTCTCGGAGCTACGCGGGCGCAAGGTGATCGTGTACTTCTACCCGAATGCAATGACCGAGGGCTGCACCAAGGAGGCCTGCGACTTCACCGACTCCCTGGAGCCGCTACGCGGTGCGGGCTACGAGGTCGTCGGCATCTCGCCCGACGACACTGCCAAGCTGGCCAAGTTCCGCGAGCGGGACCACCTGAAGATCACGCTCGCCTCCGACCCGGACCACTCGGTGATGTTGTCCTACGGCGTCTTCGGGGAGAAGAAGCTCTACGGCAAGACAGTCGTCGGCGTGATCCGCTCCACCTTCGTCGTCGACGAGGAGGGCAAGATCGCCCTGGCGCAGTACAACGTCAAGGCCACCGGCCACGTCGCCAAGCTCCGCCGCGACCTGGGCATCGACACCGCCGCCTGACAACTCGCGACCGGGCAGTTTCGGTTGGCTCCAGGACGCCGACCGGGCAGTTTCGGTTGGCTCCATCACGCCGACCGGGCAGTTTCGGTTGGCGCAGGCCAACCAGAAGTGCCCACTCGACGTACGACGAGCAACCACAAGTGCCCGCTCGGCGTCGTACGGGCAACCAGAACTGCCCTCTCGCGGTCCTAGACTCGGCCACGAGTCGGAGTGGTGGAATCGGCAGACACGCAGGTTTTAGGTACCTGTGCCTTCGGGCGTGGGGGTTCAAGTCCCCCCTCCGACACTGAACTCGCGTTCCCGGCCCCGGGAGGCTCTGTGGTCACTACAGTCCGGACATGGACTCCGCGCTCACCACCGTCGGCCTGCCGATCGCGTTGGCCATCATCATGTTCGGCCTCGGGCTCGGTCTCGCGATCGACGACTTCCGGAGGGTCGGACGGCACCCGAAGGCGGTCGCGGTCGCACTGGTCTGCCAGCTGATCGTGCTGCCGGCGATCTGCTTCGGGATCGTGGTGCTCCTGGACCTCCCGGCGTTGCTGGGGATCGGCATGATGCTGCTCGCGGCCTCGCCCGGCGGGACCAGCGCCAACCTGTTCAGCCATCTGTTCCACGGTGACGTCGCGCTGAACATCAGCCTCACCGCGATCAACTCGGTGATCGCGCTCTTCACACTGCCGTTGGTGACAGGTCTCGCGATCGACTACTTCGAGCGCGGCGACGACGTCTCGCTGCCGTTCGGCGAGGTCCTGCAGGTGTTCGCGATCGTGCTTATCCCGGTCGCGATCGGAATGCTGGTGCGCTCGCGTGCGCCGTCGTTCGCCCTGCGGATGGATCGTCCGGTGCGGATCGGGTCTGCCCTGATCCTGGCCGTGCTGGTCCTCGGCATCCTGCTCGACCAGCGCGAGAACGTGGGCGAGTACCTCGCGGACGTCGGGCTCGCCGCTGCACTGTTCTGTGCGATCAGCCTGGTCCTCGGGTACGTCGTACCGCGTGCCGCGGGAGTGCGGGACGACCAGGCCATTGCCTCGTCGATGGAGATCGGCGTGCACAACGCGACGCTGGCCATCTTCGTGGCTGTCGACGTACTCGACGAGACCGAGATCTCGGTCCCGGCTGCGGTCTACTCGCTCTTCATGTTCCTGTTCGCGAGCATCTGGGGCTCGTTCATCAGCAGGCGGGTGCGCGCGGAAACTGCGTGAAGCTCAGGCGCCGAGCAGCTCCACGACCGCTGGGGCGATCGCGCGCAGCGACTGGCCCCGGTGGGAGATCTGATCCTTGTCCTCGGCGGTCATCTCGGCCGAGGTGAGCTCGCCGTCCTGCTCGTCGGGCACGAACACCACGTCGTAGCCGAAGCCCCCGCTGCCGCGCAGCTCTCGGATGACGCGGCCGCGCATGACGCCGTGCGCGAGCCGTTCCTCGCCGCCGGAGTGACACAGAGCGACGCAGCAGCGGAACTCGGCACCGCGTCGGTCGTCGGGTACGTCGGCCAGCTGCTCGAGCAGCAGGAGGTTGTTGGCGTGGTCGTCCTTCGCCCGGCCGGCCCAGCGTGCGGAGAGTACGCCGGGCATGCCGTTCAGCTCGTCGACGCACAACCCGCTGTCATCGGCGAGCGACGGCAGCCCCGTCGCGGCGAGACCGGCACGCGCCTTCAGCAGGGCGTTGCCCTCGAAGGTCGGCTGGTCCTCCACCGGTTCGTCGTACGCCGCGACGTCGTCCAGCCCGAGCACCTTGATGCCCGGAAGGTGTTGGTCGAGGATCCGGCGCATCTCCTCGATCTTCTTGGCATTGCGCGAGGCGAGGAAGACCTCAGCCACCGGAGGAGCCCAGCGCCTCCTGCTGGATCCGGGTGAGGTCTGCGCAGCCCTTCTCGGCCAGGGAGAGCAGCGCGTCGAGCTCGGCGCGGTCGAACGTCGCCCCCTCGGCGGTGCCCTGCACCTCGACGAAGGACCCCGCCCCGGTCATCACGACGTTCATGTCGGTCTCGGCGCGGACGTCCTCCTCGTAGGGCAGGTCAAGACGCGGGACACCGTCGATGATGCCCACCGAGACCGCAGCGACCGAGTTGGTCAGCGGATCGCCCGCGAGCGCGCCCTGAGACCTCAGGTGAGCCACAGCGTCCGCGAGTGCGATGTAGGCACCGGTGATCGCCGCGGTGCGGGTGCCACCATCGGCCTGGAGCACGTCGCAGTCGAGCACGATGGTGTTCTCCCCCAGCGCCTTGTAGTCGATGACGGCACGCAGCGAGCGTCCGATCAGCCGGGAGATCTCGTGGGTGCGACCGCCGATGCGGCCCTTGACCGACTCGCGGTCCGAACGGGTGTTGGTCGCCGAGGGCAGCATGGCGTACTCGGCGGTGACCCAGCCCAGCCCGGAGCCCTTGCGCCAGCGAGGCACGCCCTCCGAGGCCGATGCCGCGCACAGGACGCGGGTGCGGCCGAACTCGACCAGCACGGACCCTGCCGGGTGGTCTTGCCAGTGGCGGGTCAGCTTGATCGTGCGGAGCTCGTCGTCGGCGCGCCCATCGGCGCGGGAAGCGGTCCCGGAAGATGTCATGGCCGCGACCCTACCGACGGTGACCGACGTTGCTACTTCAGCTCCGCGCGAAGCACCCGCCACAGACCGATCAGGAACGGAAGCACCACCCAGATCAGCGTGCCGACGAGCAGCTGTGCCCACTCCTCGCCGGTCATGACGTCGCCGCTGAACAACGGCTGCTGGGAGGTGCCCAGATCGATCCACGGCTGCGCATCGGCCAGCGCCGACCACACCGAGGTCAGGATCGAGAACGCGATCGGCAGCACGAAGTAGGTCACGATGGCGGCCGCGGTGTTGAGGAAGATCAACCCGAACGCCAGGCCCTGCATCACGCCGCTGACCTGCAGCAACGCGAACTTGCCGACATCGTCGAAGCCGATGTTCTTCCACGCGTCGGGTGCGCCGCTGATGGCCGTCGCAAAGGCGGCCAGCGCCATCGCGAGCACGACGGCAACCAGGCCGAATGCCAGCGCCGCGACGACCTTCGCCCAGATCACCTTGGCGCGGTGCGGCTCCAGCGTGAAGGTCACCATGCCGGTGCGCTGGCTCCACTCCTGGGTCATCAACAGGACGCCGAGGACCGGCAGCAGAAAGCCCTGCGGGGTGGCCATCACGCCCATGTAGTTGATGAAGGTGCGGTCATGGTCATCGGCCGCGAAGAAGAAGATCACGGTGATCAGCGCCGTGATTGCGACGATGGCGATGATCAGCCACATGCCAGCGCGGGTGTCGAGCATCTTGCGCATCTCGACCTTCACCAGCCGCGCGAGCGGAACCCGTGTGGTCTGGGAGATGTCGAGTGTGCCGGGTGCCGAGGCGCCGGTCACGGGAGCGGTGGTCATACGGTGGCTCCTTCCGGAGTGATGCTGTCGCGGGCGTCGTCGGCCGTGAGCTGGAGGAACATCTCCTCCAGGCCCGCGCCCTCGGCCGGCTTCAGCTCGATGAGTACGACGCCTGCAGCGGCGGCGGCCCGACCGATCTCGATCGGCTCCGCTTCGGAGCGGAACCCGCCGTCACCCGAGGGCACCGCGTCGATGTCTGCTCGCTGGAGCGCCTCTCGGAGGGAGTTCGGGTCCTCCGGCTTCACGTAGGTGCCGCGTGTCTGGAGCAGCTCGCTCTTGGTGCCCTGCGCGACGATCTTGCCGCGCCCGATCAGCACCATGTCGTCGGCGATCATCTCGACCTCGTGGAGCAGGTGCGAGGACAGCAGCACCGTGCCGCCCTGAGACGCGAACTGTCGAAGCAGCCCGCGCATCCAGTGGATGCCGGCCGGGTCGAGGCCGTTGACCGGCTCGTCGAGGATCAGGATCGACGGGTCGCCCAAGAACGCGTTGGCGATGCCGAGGCGCTGGCGCATGCCGAGTGAGTAGTTGCGGATGCGGCGCTTTGCCTCGTTGCCCGAGAGCCCGACGAGCTCGAGCATCTCCTCGACCCGTGCCGTCCCGACGCCCATCGTGTCGGCACTGAGCCGTAGCACCTCGCGACCGGTGCGTCCGGCGTGCTGTGCCGAGGCGTCGAGCAGCACTCCCACGTGACGCGCAGGGTTGGGGATGTCGGAGTAGAGGTGCCCACCGATGGTCGCCTGGCCGGCATTCGGTGGGGTCAGGCCCACCATGACGCGCATGCTCGTCGACTTGCCGGCGCCATTGGGACCGAGGAACCCGGTCACCCGCCCCGGCAACGCCGTGAAGGAGATGTCATCGACGGCCGTGAAGGCGCCGTAGCGGACCGTCAGGTTCTCGAGCGTGATCATGAAGCTGTCCCAGAGATCATGTGGGCCACTATGCCGGAGGGCGCCAACGGTTTTCGGACCGGCCGGCCCCGATTTAGTGAAGATTCTGTGTCAGAGGTCGTACGACGTGCCCGGCGTCGCGAGCTCGACCTTGCCGTCGTACTCCTCAACGGCCTCGCCGAGCACCACCTGCGGGTCGTGCCAGGGCGGGATGTGCGTGAGCAGCAGCCGCAGCGCCCCCGCGCGGGCGGCCGTGCGCCCCGCCTCGGCGCCGGTGAGGTGCAGGTCGGGCGGGTTGGGCGCGCCCTCGAGGAACGACGCCTCGCACAGGAACAGGTCGGCGTCACGCGCCGTGTCGTCGAGGCCCGGACAGACACCGCTGTCACCGGAGTACGCCAGGGTCCGGCCGTCCGCCTCGATCCGCAGGGCGTACGCCGTCACCGGGTGGACCACCTCACGCGCAGTGACGGTGAACGGCCCGAACTGCAGCGCTGTGGTGCGGTAGGGGATGAAGTCGAACTCCTCGTTCATGCCCGGGTCCTCATCGAGGTCGTACGCCTTCGCCATCCGCCGCGCGGTGTCGGCGGGGCCGTAGACGGGGATCCTCGGCAGCGCGCCCTCGGGGTGGTACTTGCGCATCACGTAGTAGCCACACAGGTCGAGGCAGTGGTCGGCGTGGAGGTGCGAGAGGAAGACACCGTCGATCGCCCTCGCGTCGGCGTACCGCTGCAGCGAACCGAGAGCACCGTTGCCCAGGTCCAGCAAGATCCGCCACGTGCGCACGTCGTCGTCGGCCTCGAGCAGGTAGCAGCTCGCCGAGGACTCGGGGCCGGGGTAGGAACCGGAGTTGCCGATGACCGTCAGCCTCATCCAGACATCACCCACGCGCCGCCGGCGAACTGGGACACGGCGTCGAGCTCGGGACCGAGGAACCGCCGACCGGTCGTCGCGAACTCCTCGGGCTGCCCGGTGGTCATGAAGCGGTGTACGGGAGGCGCTCCCGCGCTGCGCTCGATCTCGTGCTGGACGAGTGTGCGATAGACGTCCTTCGCGCACTCCTCGGCGCTGCTGACCAGGGTGACCTCGTCGCCCATCACGAGTGAGATCACTCCGGTGAGCAGGGGGTAGTGCGTGCAGCCGAGGATCAGGGTGTCGACACCGGCCACGGCGAGCGGGTCGAGGTACTCGTGGGCGACGGCCTGGAGCTCAGGTCCACTGGTGATCCCCGACTCGACGAGCTCCACGAAACTGGGGCAGGCCTGGGTCGTGAGCGAGACCTGTGGCGCGGCCGCGAAGGCGTCCTCGTAGGCGAGGGACTGGGCCGTCGCCCGGGTGCAGATCACGCCGATGCGACCGCTCCGGGTGGCGGCCACGGCACGGCGGGTGGCGGGCAGGATCACCTCGATCACGGGTACGTCGTACCGCTCCCGGGCGTCGCGCAGCATCGCCGCGCTCGCCGAGTTGCACGCGATCACGAGCGCCTTGACGCCCTGGTCGACGAGATGGTCGAGGCACTCGAGGGCATATTCGCGGACCTCGCCGATGGGCTTGGGACCGTAGGGCTGACGTGCGGTGTCGCCGAGGTAGACCACTGCCTCGTGGGGCAGTTGGTCCATGACGGCCCGAGCGACGGTGAGTCCGCCGAAGCCCGAGTCGAAGATCCCGATCGGCGCGTCAGTCACAGTTCACAAGGCTAGACGTAGCGCACCGCGAACTGTGACCAATAGCGACTCAACTCACGCAGTCTTCCGGGTCAATTCGGGATCACTCTCGCGCCATCGCGCCCTGGCGCCACAGCCACCACAGGCCGACGAAGGGGAGCACGAGCGGGACGAAGCCGTAGCCGGCGCCGAAGTCCGACCACACGGTCGCGTCCTTGAAGTCCTGCGGCTCGAGGGCACTCGTCAGTCCGACGGTGAGGACACCGACGAGCTCGATGCCGACCGCGACCACCGCCAGGCGACGCCGGTTGGTGGCGAGCGCGAACGTCGCCACGATGTAGACGACCGCCGCGAAAGCGCTCAGCACATAGGGCACCGGCGCGTCGGAGGCCTTGGTGGCCAGCTGCAGCGTGGAGCGACCGGTGGCCGCGACCGCGAAGACGCCGTAGACGAACACGAGGACACGGCCGAAGCCGTGACCGGTGCCGGTGGGCGTTGTGGAGTCAGCCACCGGCGGCCCAGATGTCGGCCAACCGGAGGAACATGAACGGGACGAGCAGCACTGCGACGAGAAGTACGGCGGTGCCACCGCGACTGCGCTCCCCCGACGACCAGATCACGCCCGCCGGGATGAACAGGACTGCGCCGATGAGGTAGCCGATGTACTCCCACACCGACACACCGTCGCCGGCGTCGCCGGTCACCCGCACGATCCCGACCAGGAGGTGTACGAGGAGGCCGAGCTCGATCACGAGCATGACGTTGAGCAGGATGCGGTCCGGGGTTCGGTCGCGGACGAGCAGCACGACGAGCCACAACGCGCTGAGCAGGCACAGCGCGGAGAGCGCGATCTGGAGCGGGATCATGGGTGGTCGATCAGGCCCAGAGCTGGCCTTCGAGGCGGTCCTCGGCCTCGTCGATGGTGCCCTCGTAGGCCCCGGTGGAGAGGTACTTCCAGCCGCCGTCGCACACGACGAACGCGATGTCGGCGCGCTGACCGGCCTTGACCGCCTTGACGGCCTGGCCGAGCGCGGCGTGCAGGATCGCCCCGGTCGAGATGCCGGCGAAGATGCCTTCCTGGTCGAGCAGCTCGCGGACACGTCGTACGGCGTCACGCGGGCCGACCGAGAAGCGGGAGTCGATCAGCGACTCGTCGTACAGCTCGGGGACGAAGCCCTCGTCCATGTTGCGCAGGCCGTAGACCAGCTCGCCGTACCTCGGCTCGGCGGCGACGATCTTCACCTCGGGCTTGTGGGCGCGGAAGAACCGACTCACGCCCATCAGGGTGCCGGTCGTGCCGAGACCACCGACGAAGTGCGTGACCTCGGGGAGGTCGGCGAGGATCTCCGGGCCGGTGCCCTCCTCGTGGGAGAGCGCGTTGGCCTCGTTGCCGTACTGGTAGAGCAACACCCAGTCGGGGTGCTCCTCGGCGATCTCCTTCGAGCGGCGTACGGCCTCGTTGGAGCCACCGGCAGCCGGCGAGGAGACGATCTCGGCGCCCCACATGCGCAGCACCTGGCGCCGCTCCTCGGAGGTGTTCTCCGGCATCACGCACACGAGGCGGTAGCCCTTGAGCTGCGCGGCCATCGCCAGCGAGATGCCGGTGTTGCCGCTGGTCGGTTCGAGGATCGTGCTGCCGGGGCGGAGTACGCCGTCCTTCTCGGCCTGCTCGATCATCTTCAGCGCTGGCCGGTCCTTGATGGAGCCGGTGGGGTTGCGGTCCTCGAGCTTGGCCCAGAGCCGCACGTCCGGGGTCGGCGACAGCCTCGGCAGACCGACGAGCGGGGTGTTGCCGACCGAGTCGAGGAGGTTGTCGTAGCGCGTCATCAGCCGCCGGCGACCGCAGGCAGCACGACGACCTGGTCGCCGTCGGAGAGCTCGGTGCCGAGACCGCCGGTGAACCGCACGTCCTCGTCGTTGACGTAGAGGTTGACGAAGCGGCGCAGGTCGCTCTCCCCGTCTTCCTTGGCCTCGATCAGACGGTCCTTGATGCCGGGGTGGTTGCTCTCGAGATCGTCGATGAGCTCGATCAGCGTCGAACCCGATGCGTCGACCGACTTCTCACCACCGGTGTAGGTGCGCAGGATGGTCGGGATACGGACCTCGATGGCCATGTCACTCGCTCTCGTTGGTCGGGGGCTCGTCGGTGCCAGGATCAGTCACCGTGTCAGTCACACGGACATCTTCCTCGGTCACCGCACCGTCGATGATTCTGTAGGACCTGAACTCCACCGGTCCCTCACTATTCCCGTGCTCACGTGTGCTGACCAGCACATAGTGGGCTCCCGGCTCACTCGCCAGGCCGATGTCGGTGCGGCTCGGATAGGCCTCGGTCGCGGTGTGCGAGTGGTAGATCACCACGGGCTCCTCCTCACGCTCGTCCATCTCCTTGTACAGCCGGAACAGCTCCATGGAGTCGAACTCGTAGAACGTCGGCGACCCGGCCGCGTTGACCATCTCCACGAACCGCTCTGCACGCCCACTGCCCTCGGGCCCCGCCACGATCCCGCACGCCTCGTCGGGATGGTCTCGCTTCGCATGCGCGACGATCGCGTCCCGGACCGCTGTGGAGATGGTGAGCACGGCCCCCAGCGTAGACAGATCAGCCGACCCGACCGTGCCCAGTCCACTCGGTGGTTGAGGAGGGCCGCCAAGGCCCGTCTCGAAACCACTGGTTCGGCTCGATACTGGGTGGTTGAGGAAGGCTCGCCAGGCCTGTCTCGAAACCACTCGATCACGTGGTTTCGAGACGCTCGCTGGCGCTCGCTCCTCAACCACCGAATTAAGGGCAGTCTCGAAACCACTGGATGACCCTCGTCGAACCAGTCAGCGATCCATCCGACGCCATGACAATGACGGCAGCCGGTCGAACTCACCCCTGATCAGTGCTTCGCGCTTGGCGCGCCTCCATCCCTGAACCTGCTTTTCGAAGGCGAAGGCGTGCGCAATTGTCTCGAACTCGCCGCACCACACGAGCTTCACCGGTCGGCGATGGCGGGTATAGGCCGCTCCGAACGGGCCGTGCTGGTGCTGCCAGAGGCGCGCCTCGAGGTGCGTCGTACTGCCGACGTAGTAGGTGCCGTCCGAGCACTCGAGGATGTAGACGTAGCCCATCGTCGGAGGGTGCCCGTCCCCTGCCTCGGTTGGCGGAGGTAGCCATGCCTCTGTGGATGCGGGAGCGGTTCACGGCGCTTGTGGACACGAACTGGTGGTTTCGAGACGCTCGCTGGCGCTCGCTCCTCAACCACCGAATATCTCGGTGGTTGAGGAAGGCCGCCAGGGCCCGTCTCGAAACCACTGGTTCGGCCCGTACTCGGTGGTTGAGGAAGGCCCGCCAGGGCCTGTCTCGAAACCACTCGATCAGGTGGTTTCGAGACGCTCGCTGGCGCTCGCTCCTCAACCACCGAATATCTCGGTGGTTGAGGAAGGCCCGCCAGGGCCCGTCTCGAAACCACTGGTTCGGCCCGTACTCGGTGGTTGAGGAAGGCCCGCCAGGGCCTGTCTCGAAACCACTCGATCAGGTGGTTTCGAGACGCTCGCTGGCGCTCGCTCCTCAACCACCGAGGGCAATGCGGCCGAACTACTCAGCTCGCGGCCCGGACCAGGGTCTCCTGGAGGTAGCCGAGCCAGTCGTAGATGTCGTGGACCTGGGCGCGGGGGTCGTCCTCGGGGAGGGAGAGCCAGTAGTCCTGGTCGTCGTCCTCCACACCGAGCCGGACGGCAATGGCCAGACGCATGTCGGTGAAGGAGCGCATCCAGATCATCGCGGCCTCGCGGTCGAGCTCGACGTCGATGAAGATCCCGTCCTCGGGCTCGGGCGGCAGCCCGGCCTCCTCGAGGGTGTCGATGATCGCGGCCGCTGCATCCGCCTTGCCGTCGCGCAGGGTGCTCTCGGTGAACCGGCGGAAGTCACCGGCGGCCTCTTCGTCGTCGGGGTACGCCGTGGGGAACAGTCGCGCGAGCACGGGATCATCGGGCTCGGTCGTCGGTCCGGAGAAGTCGAGCAGGTCCTCGAGCGGGTCGCTCTGGATCGAGGAGGTGGCCGACTCGTTGCGCAGCAACTCGATCAGCTGGGCGGCGAGGGAGCGCAGCAGGTCGGCCTCGTACACCGTGAAGGTGGCGACGCTGGCACCACTGCGTCGGTGCCGCTTGAACCCGCTCACTGGCTACGCATCCGCCTTCTGCATCGTGGCCCAGAGGCCGTACTCGTGCATCGCCTGTACGTCGCGCTCCATCTCCTCGCGGCTGCCCGTGGACACCACCGAACGACCGTCCACGTGCACCTCCATCATCAGCTTCGACGCCTTGGTCTTGGAGTAGCCGAAGTACTGCTGGAACACGAAGGTCACGTAAGACATCAGGTTCACCGGATCGTTCCAGACGATGGTCACCCAGGGACGCGCCAGCAACGTGACGTCGTCGACCTCAGGCTCGTCGAGCTCGACCGGAGACGTGGACACGGCCCTATTGTGCGCACATCCGTATGGTGATGCCGTGAGCACCTCTTCCGGCAGGTCGACCGCGCTGTTGACCGACCAGTACGAGCTCACGATGCTGCAGTCGGCCATCGACTCGGGCGCTGCGCACCGTCGTTCGGTCTTCGAGCTCTTCCCGCGACGACTGCCCCCGGGACGACGCTACGGCGTCGTCGCCGGCGTCGGGCGGGCGCTCGACACGATCGAGTCGTTCCGGTTCACCGACCCCGAGATCACGATGCTGCGCGAAGAGGGCATCGTCGACGAGCCGACGCTGGCCTACTTGGCCGACTACCGCTTCGGGGGCGACATCTGGGGCTACCCGGAGGGCGAGACCTACTTCCCCTACTCCCCCCTCGCGGTGGTGGAGTCCACGTTCGCCGAGGCGGTGCTGCTCGAGACCGTGCTGCTGTCGATCTACAACCACGACTCCGCGATCGCATCTGCCGCATCACGCATGACCTGGGCGGCGGGCGAGCGCCCCTGCATCGAGATGGGCTCACGGCGCACCCATGAGTGGGCAGCGGTAGCCGCGGCGCGCGCGGCGTACGTCGCCGGCTTCACCGCCAGCTCCAACCTCCGCGCCCGACTGGAGTACGGCGTCCCGAGCGCCGGCACCAGCGCGCACTCCTTCACCCTGCTCCACGACACCGAGGCCGACGCCTTCCGCGCTCAGGTGCACTCGCTGGGCAAGGGCACCACCCTGCTCGTCGACACCTACGACATCGCGGAGGCGGTCCGCCTCGGCGTCGAGGTCGCAGGGCCCGACCTCGGCGCGGTCCGCATCGACTCCGGCGACCTCGGCCTGCTGGCCTACCGCGTGCGCGCCCAGCTCGACGAGCTCGGGGCGACCAAGACGCGGATCATCGTGACCTCCGACCTCGACGAGTTCGCGATCGCGGGTCTCTCGGCTGCCCCCGTCGACGGATACGGCGTCGGCACCGAGCTGGTCACCGGAAGCGGCCACCCGACGTGCGGATTCGTCTACAAGCTGGTTGCTCGCGAGGGCTCCGACGGCGAGCTGGTCGGCGTGGCCAAGAAGAGCAAGGACAAGATCTCGGTCGGCGGCCGCAAGTACGCCCTGCGCCGCCTCTCCCCGGACGGGGTGGCTCAGGCCGAGGTCATCGGAGTCGGTCAGCCCGCGCACAACGACGGCGACGATCGCTCGCTGCTGGTGCCGCTGGTGCGCAACGGCGAGATCGTGGGCCGCGAGGACCTGCAGACGGCCCGCGAACGGCACGTCCGCTCCCGTTCCGAACTGCCTCTCGTGGCCCGGCAGCTCTCCAAGGGCGACCCGGTGATCGAGACTCGTTTCGAGGGCTACTAGGCAGGTCCTGACAATCCAGCCCGCGGATGAGTAGCCTCCCTCCATGAAGCAGGCGCTGATCGTGGTCGACGTGCAGAACGACTTCTGCGAGGGCGGCTCGCTCCCGGTCGTCGGGGGCGCCCAGGTCGCCAGCGACATCGCGGACCTGCTGCACCACTGGACCCGTCAGGACCCGAAGGCACCGGCGTACGACGTGGTCGTGGCCACCAAGGACCACCACATCGACCCCGGCGGGCACTGGTCGAAGAGCCCTGACTTCGTCGACACCTGGCCGGTGCACTGCCTGGTCGGCACCGACGGCGAGGCGTTCCACCCCAACCTGGACCCGCAGCCCTTCGACGCGATCTTCCTCAAGGGCGAGCACCGGGCGGCCTATTCCGGCTTCGAGGGCAAGAACCGCGACGGCGTCTCCCTCGCCGACTGGCTGCGCAGCCATGAGGTCAAGCGCGTCGACGTATGCGGTCTCACTACCGACCACTGCGTGCGAGAGACCGTGCTCGACGCGGTCAGGAACGGCTTCACCACCCGCGTGCTGCTCGACCTGTGCGCCGGGGTGGCACCGGAGACGACGGAGAAGGCCCTGACCGAGATGCGTCACGCTGGGGTCACCATCCGCTGAGCGGGGGAAGCCTTCGGGAAGGTCCTGCGTTCACCCTCACAGGGTCGAGCGCGAGTGCACCGAGGAGGACCCATGCTCCGTCAGCCCACAGACCAGATCTGGCATGACCACGTGAAGGTGCGCCTCGACGACGGCCAGGTAGCGGCGCTCCGCCCCCTGCGTCCGGACGAGAGAAAGCCGCTGCTCGAGGTGTTCGACGGTATGTCCGAACTGTCCCGTGCACGTCGCTACCTCACCGGAATGCCGCACCTGCCGCCGGCCCTGATCAGGCGTCTTGCGGACGTGGGTGGCCGCGATCACTTCGCGTGGCTCGCGACGATCCACGGTGATCCTGTCGGCATCGGCCGGTACGCCGCAGCCGACCACCGCGTCGTGGACGTTGCCCTCGAGGTGGTGGACCGCTTTCACGGCCGTGGTCTCGGAAGTGCGCTCCTCGACGCCGTTGCGACGGCGGCATGTGCCAACGGGTTCACGAGCGCGACGGCCACGGTGCACCCGGCCAACCACGCCTCCGTGCGGTTGATGCGCAAGATCGGCCTGACCTTGTGCGTGCGAGATGGTCTCCTCGAAGGAGAGTCCCCCATGCGCCTGCCCGATCCGCCCCGCGTCGATCGGGGCGCTGTGCTCGAGATCATGGGCGGCGACGCGATCCCCTTCCCTGGTCTCGATCGGTGCTGCGGGGTCAGCTGCTCCTGAACTCCCCGGTGGCGCGCCTTTTCGCGGACGTCGTAATCTGCTCGCACGGGGATCGCTGCTACCGAGAGAGACTGGCATGAACCGTGGGGCCCGCGATCTCGGTGTCCTCCTTTCCCTCACCTTCCTGATCACCGCTGCCTCCGGCGCAGTGCACGCAGCTGGCGCGACCCCGAACAGCCTGACGATGTCGGTCGTGGGAGCGACGGGAACGACGGTGACGGGCTCCAGCCAGTTCAGCGTCGGCGGTGACACACCGGTCAGGATCGCAGTCGCCCGCCTCAGCGGCGGCAACGCCAAGGTGGTGGCCGGCCCGGACGGTGCGACCAAGGCGATCGAGTTCCCGGCGTACGTCAAGTCCGGGACCTATCCGCGTGCGGTGGTCAGCGTGACGCCGACATCGGGTAACGCCTTGTCGCCAGGGGTCGCCGACTTCGAGTACGGCGCTGTGTTCCGGCTCAACGCGACCTCGTCGGGCCGGTCGATCGACAATGGGGACAACCTGTTCCAGCGAGGGTTGTACGAAGACGCTTCGCAGTTCAAGCTGCAGCTCGACTATGGCTATCCGTCGTGCCTGGTGCGCGGTTCCGCAGGGCAGGTCTTCGCCAGATCCAGCCTCAAGGTCACCGCTGGCAAGTGGTATCGCGCGACGTGTTCACGCCTCGGCTCCAAGGTCACGGTCCAGGTCTCGGCATACGGGAGCAGCGTCGCGCCGGTGAGCACCGCGACGAACGGCGCGTCGGGCACGCTGGCCTTTCCTTCGACCCAGCCGGCGGCCATCGGGGGCAAGGTCTCGCGCTCGGGAGCGGTCATCTCCAGCGCGACCGACCAGTTCAACGGTGCGGTGGCGAACACGTGGGTCAACCGGGTGCCGGTCGTCCCGCCACCGAACCAGCGGCCGGAGGCGCACGCTGCGGCAACCTGTAGTGGTCTGGGGTGCTCGTTCACCGGAGCAGACTCGACGGACGCCGATGGTGACCCTCTGACTTACGCCTGGGACTTCGCGGACGGGACCGACTCTGGGGCGGGAGTGGCCGCGTCGCACACCTACATCACAGGTGCCGCGCGGACGGTCATGCTCACGGTCACCGACGACCACGGCAACTCCGACACCGCCACCGTGCTCGCCACCTCGACCGACCCGGTGGAACCGGGCGAGAACCAGCCACCGGTCGCGCACGCCAGCGCGACCTGCGCGGCTCTGGACTGCACGTTCAGCGCAGCCGACTCGACCGACCCGGAGAACGCAGCGCTGAGCTACGCGTGGGACTTCGGCGACGGCAACCAGGGGTCCGGCGTCAGTACGTCGCACACGTACTCGACGGGTGCCACCCGGACGGTCACGCTCACCGTCACCGACGACAACAACAACTCCGACGCCGACACCGTCGTGGCCACAACTACCGACGCTGCGGTCGACCAGCCGCCTGACGCGCATGCCACGGCGACCTGCGCGGCTCTGGACTGCACGTTCAGCGCAGCCGACTCGACCGACCCGGAGAACGAAGCGCTGAGCTACGCCTGGGACTTCGGCGACGGCAACCAGGGGTCCGGCGTGAGTACGTCGCACACGTACTCGACCGGCGCCGTCCGGACGGTGACACTCACAGTCACCGACGACCACGGAAACTCTGACACCGAGACGGTGGTCGCCACCACCACTGCCCCTCCAGCCACCACTCCGATCACGTTCGTCGCGGGGGCGGCAACCAACGGCAACCGCACCAGTCATTCCGTGACCGTTCCGGCCAGCGTGAGAGCCGGAGACGCACTGGTGCTCTTCTTCGCCGCCAACACGACGACGCCCAGTTACACCGACCCGGCCGGCTGGATCGTGATCCAGAGCAGGAACGGAGACGGCACCGTGGTGCGCGCCTACCGCAAGATCGCGACAGCGACCGACGCCGGGAGCGCAGTCAGGGTGACGTCCACGGCGTACGCGAAGTCCGACCTCACCGTGGTGGCCTACCGCAACACCAGCATGACCAACCCCATCGCCGCCTCCGCCTCGAAGGTCGACAACAGCGCGGGGGTTGCACACGTGAGTCCCGCGATCACCGCGGTCGGGAGCCAGAGCTGGCTGGTGACCTACTGGGCCGACGAGTCGAGCGCGACGAGCGCCTGGACGGCTCCTGCAGGGCAGAGCGTCCGCGCGAAGACGTTCGGCTCGGCCGGCGGTCACATCTCGGCGCTGCTCACCGACAGCAACACCCCAGTCGCTGCGGGTGCCAGCGGCCAGAAGACCGCAACGGCGAACTCAGCGAGCGCGCGCGGCGTCAGCGTGAGTGTCCTGCTCGCCGGCTCGCCGTAGCACCATCGCCCGGAGCTCAGGCGTCGTACTCGTCGGGCAGACGCATCGCCGGCCCGCCGACCTGTAGCCCGAGTGGCTCCGCACGTCCCTGCGGTTCCTCCCAGGCCTCCTGGCGGCCGAGGGCGGTGAGGTCGAGGTAGTGGTAGCCGTTGTGGAACTCCTCGATGCCACGGCCGTACGTGGAGTAGGTGTGGAAGACCTCCTCGCCGACCCGCAGGAACGCGCTGATGCCCGGCAGCTCGCTCTCGCGCATGCTCTCCCTCCACGGTCCGCCGGTCCATGGCGTTCCGGCCTCCGCGAGCTCGGCCTCGGTGCGGAATTGGAGAAGCACGGGCGCGACCCGGTCGTCGAGGGTGGCGTGGAAGTCGTAGTTGAAGTCGCTTCCATGCGAGGAGTACCAGGGGAAGGTCCAGCCCATCCGCTCGCGGAACGCGGCGAGCTTGGCGTACGGCGCGCGCGACACGGCCACGAGCGTGGTGTTGCGGACGTGCAGCTGCCTCAACCTGCCGATGCCGTCGGCGGCTGACGCGCAGCTGGAGCAGCCCTCGTCCCAGGCCGGTCCGTACATGAAGTGGTGCATCACCAGCTGCTTTCGTCCCTCGAACAGGTCGAGCAGGCCGATCGACCCGTCCGGACCCTCGAAAAGGTAGGGCTTGTCCATCCGGACCATGGGCAGGCGCCGACGCTCGGCATTCAACTGGTCACGGGCGCGGGTCAGCTCCTTTTCCTTCGCCAGCAGCTCGCGGCGCGCGGCGAGCCACTCCTCGTGCGACACCACCTCGGGCAGGTTCTCCATCGTGGTCATCACCACATCTTGCCTCTCGAGCTAGCGGCCCTTGAAGTCCGCCCGGCGCTTCTCGGCGAACGCCTTCATCCCCTCGGCGACGTCCTCGGTGCGCAGCAGCAGCGACTGGCCCGCGCGCTCGCGCTGGAAGGCGCCGTCGAGGCTCCCGAGGGTGGCGGCGTTGACTGCCTTCTTGGTCGCGGCGAAGGCCAGCGGTGCGCCGCGCGCGAGGCGCCGCACGATCTTCTCCAGCTGTGCGGAGTAGTCGTCGTCGGCGAAGACGTGTGAGACCAGCCCGGCGTCGTACGCCTCCTGCGCGGTGAGGAGGTCGGAGAGCAGCGCCAGCCGCATCGCCTTCGCCCGCCCGACCGAGGCAGCGACCGTCGCGGTGGCGCCACCGTCGGGCATCAGCCCGATCTTGGTGAAGGCGAGAGTCAGGGCTGCCGACTCGGTGGCCACGATCAGGTCGCAGGCGAGGGCCGCCGACATCCCGACACCGGCGACGATCCCGTTCAGCCCGCACACCACGGGCTTGTCGAGATCGACGATGGCCCGGATCAGCATGTTGGCACCGTCGACTGAGCCGGCGTCGTAGTTGTCCTGGGCGTTGTCCCCGCCGAGGTCGGCACCCGCAGAGAAGGCGTCGCCGGCGCCCGTGAGTACGACGACGCGCACGTCGTCGCGGGCCGTCGCACCGCGCAGCTGTTCGACGAGCCCGAGCACCATCTCACCGGTGAGCGCGTTGAACTGGTCGGGCCGGTTCAGGGTCAGCCACAGCGCCCCGCCGTCGAGCCGGATCTCCAGGTCCATGGAGCCATCCAAGACGTTGACAGATTCACTGTCAACGTCGGGTGCACGATCGTCTGCGCCACGTTAGTGTCGACAGATGGTCAAGGTGCTCGTGGTCGCCGACGAGGTGGCAACAAACCTGCAGGAACGCACCCTGCGGGACCTTGCGCCTGAGCTGGTGCTCGCAGCCGGAGACCTGCCGTGGGACTACCTCGAGTGGATCGCTTCGTCGATCGACGTCCCGATGGTCTTCGTCCCCGGAAACCACGACCCGGAGGCCGAGTCCTCTAGTGGGGGTCGCTTCGGCGACTACCTGGACTACGGCGCCATGTGCGAGTTCCCTCGTCCGCACGGCGTGATCAACGCCGATCAGGAGGTCATCCGGGCGGCCGGGCTGCGCATCGCCGGACTCGGCGGATGCGTGAGGTACAGCCGGGGACCGAACCAGTACACCCAGCGGCAGTACCGCGCCAGGGCCAGCCGGCTGCTGCGGAAGGCGCGCTCTGCCGGACCGGTCGATGTGGTCCTGACGCACGCCCCTCCCCGTGGCCTGGGCGACGCCCAGGACGGGCCACACGTCGGGATCGAGGCACTGCACCGCGTCCTCGATCGGCTGGAGCCGACCTGGCTGCTGCACGGCCACATCCATCCCTACGGGATGACGATGCCCGACCGGCAGGTCGGACCGACGACGCTCCGCAACGTGATCCCGTGGAAGGTGGTCGACATCACGCCCAAGCTCTCCCAGGTGGCAGCTAGCTCTGCCTGACGGCAGGGAGAATGGAGCCATGGTGAGAGACACCGGTTCCCCACGGGTAGACGCCGAGTTCGACTTCGCTCGCGTCCGTCGGCACCAGACGCTGTCCAAGCTCGCGACCTGGATGCGCAGCGATCCCGACACGGTCACCGAGACGCTGTCGTTCAGCGAGGTCGTCGACGCCCTCGGCCGGCGTGGCGAGCACCGGCTGGGCGTGCAGCTGATCCCGCTCGACCAGATCGTCGGCTCCGTGGACAAGGTCAAGGACTTCGACCGGCGGTTCCGGCCGACGTCCGACCGCAGCCGGCAGCGCTGGGAGGCCCTCGCGGAGAAGAGCCGCCTCGGCGAGTACCTCCCACCGATCGACGTCTACAAGCTCGGCAACCTCTACTTCGTGATCGACGGTCACCACCGGGTCTCGGTCGCGCGGGCCCAGGGAGCCACCGAGATGGACGCGAACGTCACCGAGATCGAGACCGTCATCGACACCGACGGCATCGGCGGGCGGAGGGACCTCGAGGGCAAGAACTGGGGCCTGCGCTTCCTCAAGCGGGTGCCGCTGACCGGCGAGCGCCGGGCGGCGATCAACTGCACGGACCCGACCGACTACCCCCGGCTCGCGGAGATGATCGAGGCATGGGCGTGCCGCCTGATGCACGACGAAGGCGGCTACTTCGACCAGCCGACCATGGCCCAGCGCTGGTACGACGAGGAGTACACCCCCGTCGTCGAGATGATCGACGAGGCCGGCGTACGCGGACGCAACGAGACGGGCGCCGATGCCTACATCCGCGTCGCCGGCGAGCGCTACCGACTGATCCGTGAGCACGACTGGAACCGCGACGTCATGAAGATCGTCGCGGAGAACGCCCGCGCCCGGCGTCGACCGAGCGCGGGAGGCTCCGTCACGGCCTGACGTCAGGCCAACCGGAGCCAGACCGCGGTGTCGGTGGGGAGGCCCGTTGCGAGATCGGCTCCCGCGCTGGACACGATCACCTCACCGTCCTCGGGCAGGGGAATCGAGTCCTCGCCGAGGTTGGCGATCACGCGTAGGGCGACCCCTGACTCGGTGCTGACGTCGAAGGCCAGCACGTCCTCGCCCAGGTCGACCCAGGACAGCTCGCCCCGGCCGAGACGAAGGGCGCGGCGGGTGCGTAGCAGGGTGCGGTAGAGCTCCAGGGTCGAGCCGTCGACGCCGGTCTGCCGATCCACCGCGAGCTCGCCGTACACCTCGGGCTGCGGCAGCCAGGACGCGTCCGTGGGGCCGAACCCGTACGACGGCGCGTCACCCTCCCAGGGCATCGGGACCCGGGCGCCGTCGCGGCCGCGCTGGGTGTGCGCCGACCGCTCCCAGGTGGGGTCCTGGCGCACCTCGTCGGGCAACTGCGTCGCCTCGGGCAGGCCGAGCTCCTCGCCCTGGTAGACGTACGCCGACCCGGGCAGGCCGAGCATCACCGTCGTGGCGGCACGGGCGCGACGTAGACCGAGCTCGGCATCCGGCTGCAGGTCTCCCGCGCCGATGCCCGGCGTCCGCAGTCGACCCGGGACCGGCGGGTAGCCGAGTCGCGAGGCGTGACGCACCACGTCGTGGTTGGAGAGGACCCACGTCTGCGGGGCGTCGTACTCCGCGACGGCCGCCAATGACGCGGTGATCTCGGCGCGCAGCTCCGCGGCGATCCACGGCGTCATCAGGAACGGGAAGTTGAACGTCTGGTGCAGCTCGTCGCTGCGCACATACCGGGCCAGCGACTCGGCCGGCAGCACCCACGCCTCGCCACACAGGATCCGGTCGGCGTCCTCGCCGTCGACCGCGTAGGAGTCGGTGACCTTGCGCCAACGGCGGTAGATGTCGTGCACACCGGGCTGGTCCCACATCGGCATCGCGTCGGTGTGTTCCACCTCTGACGCGTTGGCGGGGGCGTCGGGCAGCCCATCGGCCTTGACGAGGCCGTTCGCCACGTCGATGCGGAAGCCGTCGACGCCCCGGTCCAGCCAGAACCGCAGCACCGACTCCATCTCGTCACCGACCTCAGGGTTCGTCCAGTCGAAGTCGGGCTGGGTGACGTCGAAGAGATGGAGGTACCACTGACCCCGCGAGCCGTCGGCCTCCGTGACGCGGGTCCAGCCAGGGCCGCCGAACACACTGAGCCAGTTGTTCGGCGGCTCCTCGCCGCGCTCACCCGTGCCGTCGCGGAACACGTAACGAGCCCGAGCGGCGCTCCCGGGCTCGGCGGCAAGTGCCTGCTGGAACCACGGATGGTCGCTCGAGGAGTGGTTGGGCACGATGTCGACCAGCACGCGCAGGCCAAGCTCATGGGCCCGCGCGATCATCGTGTCGGCGTCGGCGAGCGAGCCGAAGCGCGGGTCGACGTCGCGGTAGTCGGCCACGTCGTAGCCGGCGTCGTGCTGGGGCGAGGTGTAGAAGGGCGAGAGCCACACCGCGTCCACGCCGAGGTCGGCGAGGTGCGGCAGCCGGGCGGTGATGCCGGGCAGGTCACCCATGCCGTCGCCGTTCGCGTCGGCCCAGGACCGCGGGTAGATCTGGTAGATGACGGCGTCGCGCCACCATGCGGTCGCGTTCTCGGTCATGAACCCCACTTCTCGGCCAGCTTCGTGATCACGGTCAGGTTGCGGGTGGTGGCGACACCCAGATGGCGTTCCACCTCTGCGTTGCTGGTGGTGGCCTCGTGATACGGACGAGTGCTCAACATCAGGTGGACCGCCCTTGTTCCGACCCTCACGTCCTCGCCGTCACCGGACCTGGCCTCGAGTGCCTTGGTTCCCTCCTTGGTCGGCGGCTGGGCCAGCAGGCTGAGGTAGTGGCCCTGGAGCTTCTTGCCGCCCCCGAAGTCGCACGCCTCGTCGTACACCTCACTGAGCTCCTGGGGGGTCATCAGCACGACCGGCACCTCGAAGCCGCGGTCCGCGAGCATCGCCTTCTCCAGCGCCTCGATGACCTTCTGTCGCGACCGGAGGCTGGTGCGGAACACCACGTTGCCGGTCTGGATGTGGGTCTCGACCTTTTCGAAGCCGGCCGTGGTCAGCGCATCGCGGAGCTCGGCCATGGGGTACTTGCGCTTGCCCACGTTGACGGCACGCAGGAACGCGATGAAGGTCGGCATGGTGCTCCTCAGGAGTTGGAGAAGACAGCGCTGCCGCCGTCGGGACCGTCGCTGCCGGGGCCACGACCTGCCCAGGTCCACGCGTACGCCGGGTCCTCGACCTCGAGCCCGGCCTCACCCAGCTCGAGGGGTCGGAAGGTGTCGACCATGACCGCGAGCTCGTCGAAGTACTCCACGCCGATGGACGCCTCGATCGCGCTCGGCTGCGGGCCGTGCGCGTGGCCGCCCGGGTGGATGGAGATCGAGCCGAGGTTGATCCCGGACCCCTTGCGCGCCTCGTAGTCGCCCCCGACGTAGAACATGACCTCGTCGGAGTCGACGTTGGAGTGGTAGTAGGGCACCGGGATCGACTGCTCGTGGTAGTCGACCTTGCGCGGGCAGAAGTTGCAGACCACGAAGTTGTAGCCCTCGAAGACCTGGTGCACCGGCGGGGGTTGGTGCACCTTGCCGGTGATCGGCATGAAGTCCTCCACGTTGAACGTGTACGGGTAGAGGCACCCGTCCCAGCCGACGACGTCGAGCGGGTGTGTCGCGTAGGTGATGCGTGAGCCGACCAGACCCGACGGACCGTTCCCCCGGTGCTTGACGAACACCTGGACGTCGGTGCCCTCCTGCACAAGTGGCTCGGCCGGCCCGTGCAGGTCACGCTCGCAGTACGGCGCGTGCTCGAGGAACTGGCCGAACCGGGAGAGGTACCGCTTCGGTGGCGCGATGTGGCTGTTCGCCTCGATGGCGTAGAGCCGCGAGACCTCACCATCGACGTCGCTCGGCAGCCACCGGTGCGTGGTCGCCCGAGGAATCAGCACGTAGTCGCCGGTGCGGTAGCTGAGCTCGCCGAAGATCGTCTCGACCGTGCCGGACCCCGACTCGACGTACACACACTCGTCGCCGACGGCGTTGCGGTAGTACGGCGAGGGGGCGTCGCTGACGACATAGCTGATCCGCACGTCGCCGTTGCCCATCACGAGTCGTCGCCCGGTCACCGCGTCGCCACCCGCCGCCAGGTCGTGCAGCTTGAGGTGGCGTGGCTTCAGCGGGTGGTTCGGAGTGGTCGCGAGGTCGGGCAGCTCCCAGACCTGGCTGTCCACGATCGCCGAGGGCACCCCGCGGTGGTAGAGCAGCGAGGAGTCCGAGGAGAAGCCCTCCTCTCCCATCAGCTCCTCGTAGCGGAGCGCTCCCTGCTCGTCGCGGAACGCCGTGTGCCGGGTGCGCGGGATGTCTCCCACGTGTCTGTAGTAAGCCACGAGCCGAGGTTAGCGAGCGTCCGATCGACGAGCACCCCATACCTTCGGCCGAAAGCCCCCAGTGGGGGGCTCGCCGAATCGTGGCCGAGTGGCCGAAGGCTCGTTGACGAGCAAAGCGAGGAGCACGGCCTCACCTTCTCGTTCCTTGCTCTAGCGTGGCAACTGTGTCGATTCCTGCATTCTTGAACAGCTTCGTGGACGACGCCGCGATCTTCCCTCCCGGCAACGCACCCCTGGAGCAGGCGGTCGCGGACCATGTGGACCATCGCGACGAGGAGTACGCCGACCTGGTCGGCGGTTTCGTCGTCAGCGACGTCAAGGTCGCCGACCTCGCCGCCTGCCTGCCAGCCATAGGCGGTCGAGCAGCGAGCGCCAGCGAGCGATCAGTCGAGACCCCGATGGCCGCAGTTGGCGTGAATCTCGTCGTCACCGGCGGCGCGGGCGCCATCGAGCCGGCCGTCACCTGGGTGTCGCGGTCGGAGGGCCTCTCGCTGCGGGCGATCGAGTTCGCGCTGCGCGACGAGGAGGACCTCGCTCACAACGCGCAGCGCCTGATCCACGTCATCGACTCGCTCGAGGACCAGCTCGACGACGTCCCTGTCTTCGCGGAGCCTCCCGTGCCCGACAGAAGTCCGACGCACGGCTGGCTCTCCGCGCTGGACCAGCTCGCCGCCCGGGAGATCAACCTCAAGTTCCGCACGGGCGGGGTCAGCGCGGACCTGTTCCCCAGCGCTGAGCGGCTCGCCGTCTGCATCGAGGCGGCTCTGGATCGCGAGCTGCCGTTCAAGTGCACCGCGGGCCTGCACAACGCCGTGCGGCACACGGATCCGGAGACCGGCTTCGAGCACCACGGTTTCCTCAACATCCTGCTGGCCACCCGCACGAGCCTCGACGGTGGTGGACCCGACGACGTGGCGAAGGTGCTCGACCAGACCGACGGTGTCGCGCTGGCTGAGCGGATCCTCGGCGACCCCGACGAGGCGACTCGCACTCGGCGTTGGTTCAGGTCGTTCGGCTCGTGCAGCGTGCTCGAGGCGCACGAGGACCTGGTCGAGCTGGGGTTGGTGCGCGAATGACCTGGGTGGAGGGCGCGGCGGGGTCGTCGTACGACGTCGACAACTTGCCGTATGGCGTGTTCTCCACCCAAGGCACGGTTCCCAGGGTCGGCGTGCGCGTCGGGGACTTCGTGCTCGACGCGTCGGCCGCGGCCGCGCTGGGCGGCGACCCCGGTGAGGGACCTGATCTCGCGACCGCATGGCACCATCCCTGGCTCGACGTCTTCCTCGCGATGGGTCGGACGACCTGGGACGTCGCGCGCGGGTGGCTCACCGAGGTGCTGACCGAGGACGTCCATCGCGAGAGGGTCGAGCCGCTGCTCCTGCCGCTCGGGGAGGTGACGATGCACCAGCCGTTCGTGGTGGGCGACTACGTCGACTTCTACGCCTCCGAACAGCACGCCACCAACATCGGGCGGCTGTTCCGACCCGACGGGGAACCGCTCACCCCGAACTGGAAGCACCTCCCGATCGGCTATCACGGCCGGTCTGGAACCGTCGTCGTCTCGGGCACCGACGTCTACCGGCCCAACGGCCAGCGGAAGGCGCCGAACGAGGAGACGCCCACCTTCGGACCCAGCCGGCGGCTCGACATCGAGACCGAGCTCGGGTTCGTCGTCGGCGGCGCGACCGCTCTCGGTGAGTCCGTGCCGCCATCGGCATTCGCCGATCACGTGTTCGGGGTGACGCCGCTCAACGACTGGTCAGCCCGCGACATCCAGGCCTGGGAGTACGTCCCGCTGGGCCCGTTCCTCGGCAAGTCGTTCGCGACCTCGATCAGTCCGTGGGTCACTCCCCTCGCGGCCCTCGACGCGGCGCGCGTCGACCTGCCTGGCCAGGACCCCGAGCCCCTGGAGTACCTGCGGGTCGACCAGCCGGCCGGCTACGACATCGACTTCGAGGTGATGCTCAACGGCGAGGTGGTGAGCCGTCCGCCGTACGCCGCGATGTACTGGTCACCCGCACAGATGCTGGCGCACATGACCGTCAACGGCGCCTCGCTCCGGCCCGGAGACCTGTTCGCGAGCGGCACCATCAGCGGCGACGACCCCGAGCAGCGCGGGTCGTTCCTCGAGCTGAGCTGGGGTGGCAAGGAGCCGTTCGCGGGAAACCACACGTTCCTCGAGGACGGCGACGTCGTCACCCTGCGTGCCTCGGCCCCGGGGGGCCTCGGCGGCCGGATCGCGCTGGGCGAGGTGACCGGGAAGATCCTGCCCGCTCAGCCAGGTCGGTAGGTCGCACCGGCGATCGGGACGCCCACGTCCCAGCCGAGCCGTTCGTAGAGCGCGCGCCCGTCACCTGTCGCCCCGAGCACGGCGCGCTCCAGCCCGGCCTCGAGCGCGTGCTTCTCGAGCTCGGCCATCACGACCGTGCCGAGGCCGAGTCGTCGGTGCCGGTCGTCGGTGAAGATCTGGTCGGCCACGGCGTACGACGCACCGAGGCCCATGCGGCCACTGGCAACCACATTGCCCTCGGGAGCAAGGACGGACACGGTCACGAGCGTCGGCGCCGGCTCGAGCTTGACCTGGTAGCCGAACGGCGCCTGGCGTCCCGGAGGACGTCCGAGCGCGCGGGTCATGAAACAGCCCTCGTGGATGGGCTCCCAACCCTCGCCGAAACGCGGAAACCACTCAGCCGGTTCACCGGGGAGCTTCACGCAGGTGAGGGGCGGCTGATCTTGCTCGAGGAGCGCAGCGAGACGCTCGGGAGTGGGCTCGCTGAGCACGAACCGTTGCGGTTCTTCGGGAGTCCCGGTGGCGACGTACCAGCCACCGTCGACGGCCTCGGGACGGGCGGCCTCCCGCGACCTGGTCCACCCGTCGACCCACCCGTCGACGTAGTCAGCGATCGCCCAAGCACTCACCCCGCCATGACTACCACTGGCTTGGGTGTGGGCCAAGATAGGAGTCGGTTTCCCCGGTCAGCCGGGGAAACATGCACTTGTCGAGGGTTACAACACTCAACAAGTACCGGTTTCACCGGCCAGCCGGTGAAACCAGCAGCCTCAGCCCAACAGCAGCGAGGCCTTCCAGACGCGCTCCTGGCTCTTCGGCAGCAGACCGTTGTCGCGGAGGAAGGCGAGTGGCTTCTGACCCATCCACTGCATCGTCTCGCGGTAGGTCGGGTTGCCCAGCGCCACACGGCGGCCCTCGCTCGGGTCGATGCCGACGGCGCTGTAGATGGCCGGGTTGACCAGGGCACGAGCCATCATGAAGCACACCTGAGCGGTCAGGTTCTGCTGCACCACCAGCTGCGCCTTCGAAAGGCCCGGCATCTTGCGCTGCACCTCGTCGCGGGCGAACGTCATGTGTCGCGCCTCCTCGAGCACGTGGATGCGCGAGACCATCCGCGTGACCGGCTGCACGCGCTCGTCCTTCATCAGCTCGCGCTGCCAGGTGTCGAGGGTCTCCTCGGCGACGAGGATCGAGGCGTAGGCACTGGGCCCGCGCACGACGGTGTTGAACAGGCGTCCGAGGCGATGGATGCGCCGCTGCGGCCCGTACGCCGGGATCCCGAAGTGCGCGACCGCCTTACCGAACATCGTCGAGTGACGGCACTCGTCGGCCACCTCGGTCAGGGCGTACTGCATGTGCGGGCCGGTCGGGTCGTCGTCGTAGAGATCCCGCAGCATCATCTGCATCAGCAGGAGCTCGAACCAGATCCCGACGCTCGCGAGCGAGGCGGCCTCGTGCTTGGAGAGCTCGAGTCGTTGCTCCTCGGTGAGCCGGTGCCACAGGTCGGTGCCGTACAGGGACATCCGCTCGGGCTGCATCCCCCACTTGTCGGCCGGGACGGGCGCCGACCAGTCGATGTCGACCTCGGGATCGTAGGAGTGTCGGGCCGACGACCTGAGCAGTCGTTCAGCGAGGGCGTCCGAGTCCTCTGGGCTTTCCGTGCGTGCGGTGGCGGTCATGCTGGCTGGCCTCCTGAATCGCAGTAACTGTTACTTTCAGTAACGGTTATTGCTACTGTGGGACACATGCCTCGCCTCGTCAAGGACCCCGCCTCGAGAACTGGACCGGCAGACGACGGCCGCAACACACGCTGGGACGGCCATCGCGAGAGCCGTCGCACCGAGCTGGTCGAAGCCGCGGTCGCGGCGATTGACCAGCACGGGGCGTCGGCGAGCATTGCGCAGATCGCGGCGTCGGCCGGCGTCAGCAAGCCGGTGCTCTACCGCTACTTCTCCGACAAGGACGACCTCTACCGTGCTGTCGGCCACTGGGGCGCCCACGAGGTCGTGAACGCCGTCGTCCCGACCATGGCCAGCGACCGGCCGCTGAGAGAACGCGTGGAGCGTGCGTGCACGCAGTACCTCACTCTGATCTCGCGGCACCCGAACGTCTTCTTCCTGCTCGTGGAGCACCCGAACAACCTGGACCCCTTCGCCGACGGCAAGGAGATGGTGGCGGCCGCCTTCGCGCGGACCCTCAACGACGGTCTGGCGGAGGTCGGCGTGGACGCGTCGGGGTCCGAGCCGTGGGCGTACGGCCTTCTCGGGCTCGGTCTCTCCACTGGCGAATGGTGGCTGCGCCGCCGGACGATGAGCAAGGCGGCGGTGTCCCGCCACCTGAGCTCGTTCATCTGGAACGCCTTCGAGGGGATCGCGCGCGAGAACGGCGTACGCATCGACGCGGCGGGGAGCCTGAGTCTCCTCCGTGGCAAGGAGGCGTGATGCCGCACGAGCCCCGGGAGCTGTACGACGGACCCGCCGTCATCGCCGACGCACAGGTCGATGTGCGACTGCGCGGGCACTTCGAGCCCATCGACGGACGGTTCCACTGGTGGGGCCGGATCGCGGCCAACGAGCACCTGGACGACGACCAGGCGTCGGGCACCACGATCACCCTGGTGACTCCACACGGACAGGCGGCGGGACGACTGTCGGACGTCGACCCGTGGGGTCGCTTCCGGATCAGCGGCACCGGACAGCCTCCCTTCTGAGCACGCCGCCAAGCAGTTCTCAGGCCGCGACGTACAGCCAGACGTCGGCCTCCCCGTCATCACGCTCGGCGTGCAGACGCCAGCAGCCCGGGCTGGTGAACCGGTAGCCGGCGCCCCACTCATCCCCGGGGCGTGTATAGCTGCTCGACACATGCGGCTCCGGACCCCAGACCAGCGGTGCGACGCGCCCCCGCGGAGAGACTGCTCGCAGGAGTATCGGCCCTGACCCGGTCATGCGCCACACGATCTTGACCTCGTCCCCTGCGCGGATGGGGATCGCCGCCAGGACAAGGCCCCACAGGCTCACGTTCCCCTCACCGTGCAGTTCCACAGGGGCAGCGGCGCGCTTCAGGTGGTGGCACGGTCCGGCGGTCTGAGTGGCCGATGGCTTGTTCTCCGCCTTCGGCGATTCCCCCGACCCGGCACACGACGTGAGCGTCGAGAGCACCAGCAGCCAGCCGACCGCACGCGCGCCGCGGGGCGTGGGACGGGCAGTGCCTGGGGACGATCGCACCCGCCCATGGTGACCCAGCCACGTGACGACGACCACATGCAGAGGTTCGACATTGCATAGGTTGCCTATGTAAAGTGGTGGACGTGGGCAACCAATCCGTACGGAAGCTGAGCAACGACCTCGTCGTGCTCAGTGCGCGGCTCGTCCGGGAAGTACGCCGCAACTCGCTCGACTTCCCGGCGGCCAGCATCCGGCTGATGAGCCTGCTCGACGAGCTCGGCCCCAGCACGGTCGGCGCCCTCGCCCAGGCGGACCGCTGCAGCCAGCCGAGCATGACCGGTCTCGTCAACGGCCTTGTCGAGAAGGGCTGGGTCCAGCGTGACCCGCACCCCGACGACGCCCGCGCCTCCCTGGTCTCGATGACCGCGGACGGCCGCCAGAAGCTCACCGCCGTACGCCGCCGCAATGCCACCCTCGTGGCCGAGCGGATCGAGGCGTCCGGTCGCTCCCCCGAGGAGCTGGCCACCGCGGTGGCCGTCCTGTCCGACCTGCTCAGGCACCCCTGAGCCACACCACCTGTCTCGAAGGAGCTTCATGCTCAAGCAACCGCGCGCCGTGTGGGCCGTCGCGTTCGCGTGCGTGATCGCGTTCATGGGGATTGGCCTCGTGGACCCGATCCTCAAGCCGATCGCCGACGAGCTCGGCGCCACCCCGAGCCAGGTCTCGCTGCTGTTCACCAGCTACATGGCCGTGATGGGCGTGGCGATGCTGATCACCGGCGTGGTGTCCTCGCGGATCGGGGCCAAGCGCACCCTGTTGGTCGGGCTGGTCCTGATCATCGTGTTCTCGGCACTCGCGGGCGCCTCCGACACCATCGGCGCCATCGTCGGGTTCCGTGCGGGCTGGGGACTGGGCAACGCGCTCTTCATCGCGACCGCTCTCTCCACCATCGTGGTGTCCGCCCGCGGCTCGGTCGCACAGGCGATCATCCTGTTCGAGGCCGCACTGGGCCTGGGGATCGCCATGGGTCCGATCGTCGGTGGCCAGCTGGGCTCGATCTCGTGGCGCGCCCCGTTCTTCGGCGTCGCCGTCCTGATGACAGTCGCGCTCGTGGCGACCGCGTTCTTCCTGCCGTCGACTCCCCCGGCCGAGCGGCGTACGTCCTTGCTGGATCCGTTCCGGGCGCTGAAGTATCCCGGCCTGCTGACCATCGCCCTGACCGCCCTGTTCTACAACATGGGGTTCTTCACCCTGCTCGCGTTCACGCCCTTTCCCCTGGACATGACCGCCTCGCAGGTGGGGTTCATCTTCTTCGGCTGGGGCATCCTGCTCGCGATCACCTCGGTGTGGGTCGCGCCGGTGCTCCAGCGGCGATTCGGCTCGGTGACCACCGTGCTGGGCTCGCTGACCCTGTTCGGCCTCGACCTCGCGGCCATGGCCGTGTTCACCGACTCGAAGGCCGCGCTCGTCGTGGGCGTGATCGTCGCCGGCGCGTTCCTCGGCATCAACAACACCGTGATCACCGAGGCCGTGATGGGTGCCGCTCCGGTGGAGCGCCCGGTCGCGTCGGCGGCGTACAGCTTCGTGCGGTTCTCCGGCGGCGCCGTGGCGCCGTACGCCGCAGGCAAGCTCGGCGAGAACGTCTCGATCCACGCGCCGTTCTGGATGGGCGCCATCGCCGTCTTCGTGGGCGTGGGCATCCTGCTCGCCGGACGTCGCTTCGTCGAGGGCGCCGCGGTACCGCCACCACACACAGCCGAGGAGGGGGAGCTGGTCGCCGTTGGCGACGTCAGCTGACCTCACCAAGAACGGATAGTCCCGGGTGTTCGGACCCTGATCTGGCGGTGAGTTGGGTCCGTTCGCTCGGGACTATCCGCGCTCAGAGGTTCCCGCGGGCGTCCTGCTCGCGCTCGATGGCCTCGAAGAGGGCCTTGAAGTTGCCCTTGCCGAAGCCGAGCGACCCGTGGCGCTCGATCAGCTCGAAGAAGACGGTGGGGCGGTCGCCAAGTGGCTTGGTGAAGATCTGGAGCAGGTAGCCGTCCTCGTCGCGGTCGACCAGGATCCCGCGCTTCTGCAGCTCCTCGATCGGCGCGCGCACGTTGCCGATCCGGGCACGCAGCTCGGGGTCCTCGTAGTAGGAGTCCGGCGTGTTGAGGAACTCCACGCCGTTGGCGCGCAGTGCGTCGACCGAGGCGAGGATGTCGTTGGTCGCGACGGCGAGGTGCTGGGCACCGGCGCCGCGGTAGAAGTCGAGGTACTCGTCGATCTGCGAGCGCTTCTTGGCGATCGCCGGTTCGTTGAGCGGGAACTTCACCCGGTGGTTGCCGCTCGCGACGACCTTGCTCATCAGGGCCGAGTAGTCGGTCGCGATGTCGTCGCCGATGAACTCCGCCATGTTCGTGAAGCCCATGACCTTGTTGTAGAACTGCACCCACTCGTCCATGTGGCCGAGCTCGACGTTGCCGACGATGTGGTCAAGGGCCTGGAACAGCCGCTTGGGCTCACCGTCGCGCTTGACCCACTTCGACTCGGCAGCGATGTAGCCCGGGAGGTACGGCCCGTCGTACCGAGAACGGTCGACCAGGGTGTGCCGGGTCTCGCCGTACGTCGCGATGGCGGCGATCCGGATGGTGCCGTGCTCGTCGGTGATGTCCTCCGGCTCGCGTACGACGGTCGCGCCGGCCTTGATCGCCTGGGCGATGCAGCGGTCGACGTCGGGCACCTCGAGCGCGATGTCGACCACGCCGTCGCCGTGACGACGGTGGTGGTCGGCCAGCTCGCTGTCGGGGTCGACGGCACCATTGATCACGAAGCGGATCGAGCCCGAGCGAAGCACGAAGGACTTGTGGTCGCGGTTGCCGTGCTCCGGACCGGAGTAGGCGATCAGCTCCATGCCCCAGGCGGACTGGTAGTAGTGCGCGGTCTGGGTGGCGTTCCCGGCGACGAACACGATCGCGTCCCAGCCGGTCACGGGGAACACGTCCCGCTCCTCGTCGTACTCCACGAGGCCGACCAGCTGCTTGAGCTGGTCGAGGGTCAGGTCGGCGCGGATCTCTTCCGGGGTCAGCGAACTCATGCGCCAAGGATCGCGATGGGCGACAATATGCGCAACGCACGGCTGACACACTGGACAAGTTGCACAGCCAGGAGGCTCGTGATGGACCAGCTCGACCGCACCCTGCTCGAACTGTTTGCCGCCGAGCCCCGCGTCGGCGTCCTCGAGGCGTCCCGGCGACTCGGTGTCGCGCGCGGCACGGTGCAGGCGCGGCTCGACCGGCTCCAGTCCAGTGGGGTGGTGTCCGGCTGGGGACCCCAGCTCGAGCCGGCCGCGCTCGACCACCCGGTCACGGCGTTCCTCACCCTCGAGATCCGCCAGGGCACCGAGGGCGGCCACGACGACGTCGGGCGACACCTCGCCACCATCCCCGAGCTGCTCGAGGCGTGCACGATCACCGGCCCTGGCGACCTGTGGTGCCGGGTCGTGGCGCGCTCCAACACCGACCTGCAACGCGTCATCGACCGGGTACTGGCGCACGACGGGATCATGCGGTGCTCGACCGTCATCGCCCTCGAGACGCAGGTGCCCCACCGGGTGCTGCCGCTGCTGGGCTCCGTGGTCGCGGGATGACAGGCCGGCACGCTCCGTACGCCGACCAGCAACCGCGACCACCCGCCGGTTGAGCCTGTCGAAACCCCTCGTCCGACGGTTATGAGCCGCGGGCGAATACGCCAGACTCGGCGCATGAAGCTTCAAGAGTTCCCGCGACACCCGCTCACCTTCGGACCCAGCCCAGTACACAAGCTCGAGCGGCTGACCGCCCATCTCGGTGGCGCGTCGGTGTGGGCCAAGCGGGAGGACTGCAACTCCGGGCTCGCGTTCGGCGGTAACAAGACGCGCAAGCTGGAGTACATCGTTCCCGACGTGCTGGCCCAGGGCGCGGACACCTTGGTGTCGATCGGCGGGTTCCAGTCCAACCACACCCGGCAGGTGGCTGCCGTCGCCGCGCATCTCGGCCTGAAGTGCCGGCTGGTCCAGGAGAAGTGGGTGAACTGGGACGACCCCGTGAACGACAAGGTCGGCAACATCCTGCTCTCCCGCATCATGGGCGCCGACGTACGGCTCGACCAGCACGGTTTCGACATCGGCATCCGGCAGTCCTGGCAGGAGGCGATCGCGGAGGTCGAGGCGGCCGGAGGTACGCCGTACCCGATCCCGGCCGGTGCATCGGAGCACCCCCTCGGCGGACTCGGCTTCGCCAACTGGGCCTTCGAGGTGGCCGAGCAGGAGAAAGACCTGGGGGTCTTCTTCGACACGATCATCGTCTGCACCGTGACCGGCTCGACGCACGCCGGCATGATCGCCGGCTTCGCCGCGCTGGAGGACCTGACCGGACGTCCGCGACGTGTGCTCGGCATCGACGCCTCCGCGACGCTGGACAAGACCCGCGACCAGGTCGCCCGGATCGCGCGCCACACCGCCGAGCTGATCGAGCTCGGGCGAGACCTCCGCGAGCACGAGATCACCGTCCTGGAGGGATGGGCCGGTGATCTCTACGGGATCCCGGTCGAGTCGACGATCGATGCGATCCGACTCAGCGGCCGGCTCGAGGCGATGATCATCGACCCGGTCTACGAGGGGAAGTCGATGGCCGGGCTCGTCGACCTGGTCACCAGCGGCGAGATCGGCAAGGACTCGACAGTGCTCTACGCACACCTGGGCGGCCAGCCGGCGCTGAACGCCTACTCGGGGATCTTCGAGTAGTCCGGATCCCCGCCGCCCCAACTCCACAATTGTTGGCGTGTGACGTCGAAAAGGCCGACCTGGACGTCCCGCTCCAACATTTGTGGAGTTCCGACAGGCCACATGGAGTCCCTAGCCCCTGGTCGCCCAGTCCCGCAGCAGTTCGATCCGCTTCGTGAGCTGTACGGCGTTGGCCGCTGCGGCTGCCGGGCCACCGCACTCCTTGCGCAGCGCGGCGTGGGTGACGCCGTGTGGTTGGCCGGTGCGGTGGTACCACGCCGCGACGAGGCCGTTGAGCTCGCGACGAATCACGGCCAGCTGCTCGTGGGTGGCCATCTCGCGCGGCGCCTCCGGCGCTGAAGTCGTACGACGGGCGCGCTGGCGCTGCCTGTGACGGAGCAGGTCTCGCATCTGGTCGGGCTCGAGCAGGCCCGGGATCCCGAGGAAGTCCATCTCCTCATCCGACCCGACAAGCACCTCCCCGGCGTGGCCGAACTCGGCTCCGTCGTACAGCGCCCGGTCGAAGATGGCGTCCGAGCCCATCGCCTCGAACCGACCGAGCTCGTCACCTGAAGCGCCCTCGGCTTGCTGCGCCTGCCGCAGCAGCTCGTCCTCGGCCGCGAAGATGTCGTCCTCGTCGGTGATCCTCCGGCCGAGCACGTGGTCGCGCTCGACCTCCATCTCGGAGGCGTGCGTCAGCAGCATCGGCACCGACGGCACGAAGATCGACGCCGTCTCGCCACGCTTGCGGGCCCGCACGAACCGGCCCACCGCCTGGGCGAAGAACAGCGGGGTCGAGGTCGTCGTGGCGTAGACGCCCACGGCCAGCCGCGGGACGTCGACACCCTCCGAGACCATCCGCACCGCAACCATCCAGCGGGACTCATCCTCGGTGAACTTCGCGATCTTCTTCGAGGCGGCCTTCTCGTCGGACAGCACGACGGTGGGCTTCTCCCCCGCGATCTGGGTCAGGACCTGTGCGTACGCGCGTGCCGACTCCTGGTCGGTGGCGATCACGAGACCGCCGGCGTCGGGCACATGGCGGCGCACCTCCGAGAGCCGCCGGTCCGCGGCCTCGAGCACCGACGGGATCCAGGAGCCCTTCGGGTCGAGGGCAGTCCGCAGGGCGTGTGCGGTCATGTCCTTGGTCAGCGGCTCGCCCAGCCGGGCCGCGATCTCGTCACCGGCGCGCGTGCGCCACTGCATCTGACCGCTGTAGGCCAGGAACAGCACAGGGCGCACGACGTGGTCCGACAACGCGTGCGCGTAGCCGTAGGTGTAGTCGGCGACCGACCGTGGCACCCCGTCGTCGTCGGGGGCGTAGGTGACGAACGGGATCGGGTTCACGTCCGACCGGAACGGCGTGCCCGTCAGCGCGAGTCGTCGCCGGGCCGGCTCGAACGCTTCCCGTACGGCGTCGCCCCACGAACGCGCGTCACCGGCGTGGTGCACCTCGTCGAGGATCACGAGTGTGTTGAACCGCTCGGTGCGGATCCGGTGTGCCAGCGGGTTGGCAGCCACCCCGGCGTACGTCATCGCCACGCCGACGAAGTCGCTGCTGGTGCGGCCCTTGCGTCCCGAATAGCTCGGATCCAGCGGGAGCCCGACCTTCGCGGCAGCCTCCGCCCACTGGGTCTTCAGGTGCTCGGTCGGAGCGACGACCGTGATCCGGTCCACGACTCGTCGTGCCAACAGCTCGGCCGCCACTGTCAGCGCGAACGTCGTCTTGCCGGCGCCGGGGGTGGCGACGGCGAGGAAGTCACGCGGACTTCGTTCGAAGTACGCCGCCAGCGCAGCCCGACTGCCACGAACGCAGGCTCGTCGCGGTACCCCACGCGGCGCGGTCAGGATAGGCCGGTGGGAGGTCGAGCGTTACTGGTGGAGCTAGGTCGGTCTGCGGTGGACGGGGCGGAGTGGGTCCGTCAGGCAACCGTTACCGCCGCCACTTCTCGAAGGCAGCGTCCATGCGCTGCGCCTGCCCGGCGCTGAACCGGTTCATGCAGCTGTCGAGCGAGTAGTCCATGAAGTTACGGACCGGGTCGAACCCGGGGTCGGCCGCACAGGTGTCACGACGACCGGAGCAGCCGAAGCTGGGCTCCGCCTCCGACGGAGTGTCCGCAACGAGGTCGCCCTGGGCGCTGCAGCCCCCCTGGAAGGTGTGGTAGAGCCCGAGCCAGTGGCCGGTCTCATGGATCACGGTGTCGTTGAGGTTGTAACCGTGCGCACTGCCGCCGCGCAGTCCGGCCACGTTGACGCTGACGCTGTCCAGCGCAGGTGTGTTCTGGTACTGCCACGGGAAGCGCGCCCAGCCGAGCACCGGAGTGCCCCTCGGACCTCCGCCGTTGATGTAGAGGTTGAGGGTGCGGGCGTTGCCGCGGTGCAGCTTTCGCTTCGCCGCCTGGTCTCGGGGTCCGAAGAGGTAGGCGTGGTACCAGCCCTCGTTCTTCGTGTAGGTGATCTTCTTGATGAAGAAGCGGAACCGAAGCGGCGTACTGAAGGTGCTCTGGCCGCCCGCCATGCCCCGGTTGAGCGTCGCGATCAGCCCGCGGACCCTCGCACGGCTGGCCGGGTTGCGCTCGCCCCTGTGCTTGCCCTTGATGACGTGGACATAGACGGGGATGTTCACGCGTGCGGCCAGACGGGGCCGCACCTCACGGTTCACGTAGGCGGTGCGCGTCTCGTTGGCCGGCAGTGCCTGGAGGTCCTCATGGGTGACAGCGGTGGTGTCGGAGTGCTGGCGCCACTTGGGGACCGAGGTGTCTCGGCCCTGCATCCTGGCGGCCATGTCGGTCAGGCACGGCGCCACCGCGGCTGCCGAGCCCCCGACCGTGGACGCGAGCGCCGGTCCGGCGGCGGCGACGGGCATGCCGACCATCGCCAGGGCCAGCAAGGACGTTGCGGCGCGCTGGATCAGCCTCACTCGTCATTCCCTTCACGCATGCTTTCCCAGATCTCCTTGCACTCGGGACAGACCGGGAACTTCTGCGGGTCCCGGCTGGGAACCCACACCTTCCCACAGAGCGCCACCACCGGAGTGCCGTTGACCATGGCGTCCATCAGCTTGTCCTTGGGGACGAAGTGGGAGAGGCGCTCGTGGTCACCGTTGTCGGTGGTCTGGGTGCGTTCGTCGAGCTGCGTGTCCTCCAGGACACGGGTCCCGAACCCCGCCGTCTGTTGGCTGTTCACCGCAGCATCGTAACGCCCACACGATTCGGGCCGAACGTGACGAACCCCAGGCCCGGGTGGGAGGGAGGGGTGTGGAGGGAGGGCCACAGCCCCGGGGGCCTGGGGTGCGTCAGTCTGGGGATCAGGCGGCCAGTACCGCCCTGATCCGGTCCACGAACGATTCGGTGGGTGCGTCGTCGCTCGTGGCCTGGGCGGTCGGCGTGTCACCGGCCGGCCGGGTGGTGGTCTGCGCTGGCGGCTCGGGGACGAAGTCGGAGGCCAGCCCCTCGCGGGCCAGCTCCTCGACCCGGCGCCCGGCCGCGCTGGCGCGGGCGGACTCGTCGTTGGCCAGGCCTGCGGCAGCAGCGAGACGGATCCACTCGCGCTCGCGGGCGCGCTGCATGGCCGTGGCCATCTCGGTGGACTCGGGCCACTGCGTGCACCGGTCGATGACGAGGCGTACGCCGGGCAGCTGCTCGGCGGTGGTCCGCCACGCCGATGCTACGGCGGCTTCGAGATCCATCGGCTGACGCATCAGCGCCCGCTCGATGTTCCCGGAGAGCCGGGCGTGCCACTTCAGCAGCAGCGCGCCGACCAGGTCGATCTCATCGGTGAAGTTCTCGGCCACCCCGGGCACCTGCATCGGCGGGATCCCGTCGAGGTCGGTGTTCGCGGTGTCGACGACAGCGTGGAGGGTCTCCCCACGACTGTGGAAGGCGGTCCAACTCATGGTCTGCACCTCTCGTGAATGGTTCACATACCGCTAGTACGTACTCAGAGTATGTAACTGAGGGGCCGGACACCAACATGTCGGGGCGTGACCTCACCCACACTGGGGTCCGCGGTCTCCTAGACTTCAAAGATGCCGCGTCACCACGCAGAGAAGCTGCTCACCAGCCTCCCCAAGGTCCCGGGAGCCACGCGGCGGCAGCAGTTCTCCGCCTCCACGAAGCGGGCGCTCGTCGAGGTGGCGACCACCGAGTTCAGCGAGCGCGGCTACGGCGCCACCAGCCTGGACTCCATCGTCGCTGGGGCCCGGGTCACCAAGGGCGCGCTCTACCACCACTTCAGCGGCAAGCAGGGGGTCTTCGAGGCCGTCTTCGCCTCGGTGGAGGACGACGCGTCGAAGAGGATCAAGTCGGCCCTGCGCGGTGCCACGGACCCGTGGGAGAAGGCACGGGCCGGGCTGCGGGAGTTCCTCGAGATCGTGCAGGACCCGGTCTACCAGCGTGTGGTGATCCAGGACGGCCCGGCGATCCTCGGCTACGAGCGCTTCCGCGAGCAGGAAGAGCGCTCCAGCTACGGGATCGTCCAGGACATCGTGGGCTCGGTGCTCGAGGCGTCCACCTACGAGCTCGACGAGCCGATGAAACAGACCTTCAGCCGCATCTTCTTCGGCGCCATGTCGGCCGCCGGCGAGAGCGTCTCGACCGCCGATGACCCCAAGCAGGCGGTGGTGCGCATCGAAGCGGCGATCCTGTTCATCCTCGAGGGCATCCGATCGCTCGCCGAGCAGGGCGTGGTGCTCACCGACCCGGTGGCCGACGACCTCCTGGGCAGGAGCGAGCAGACCTGACCTTCGCTACTTGCGGAAGGCCACCCGCCCGCCGTCCTTGTCGGTCGGGACCAGCTCGACCCACACGTGGCCGGCCGGCACCTTGAGCGGGCCTGCAGCCGTGCTCAGCTGGATCGGCGTCTTCTTCGACTCCTTCTTCCAGGTGCCGTTGACGACCATGCCCTTGTGGAACAGCTGGAACTTGCCGGTCCCGGAGTAGATGGTCTCGGGCACGTGGTTGCCGGCCGGGTCGAGGTATCCGGCGTCGGTCTGCTTCACCCGCACGGCGAGAATGCTGTCCGGGACGAACTGCTCCCCGTCGGCTGCGAAGCTGTTCAGGTTCTTGTACTTGCCACCCTGATAGCGCCACTGAGTGGTGTGCCCGCGGCTGAAGATCGCGTCGATGCTGCCAGCCGGCCGGCTGCCGCTGAAGTCGGACTCCTTGCCCCAGGGCAGGTAGCTCGCAGGTACGACGGCCTTCTTGCTCACTGCCTTGGCCGTCTGGTTCAGGTGCACCATCAGGTTGTACGGCGCGTGCCGACTGCCCTCGCGGAAGTAACCCGGGCCGCCCTCGGTGAAGAACGTGACATTGGCCTTCTTGAGCCGGCCGATGGTCGGAGGCGCGGCCCCGCTCGCCACGATCACGCCGTGGGCCGGTTTGACGATGCCGATGTCTGAGGCGCGCATGGAGCGCACCGGACCGGCCACTTCGGGCAGCTGCTGGTAGAAGAACACCGCCAGCCGGGTCATGCCGCCCTCGACCAGCTCCTCGGTGATCAGGTCGGCCTTCTTCAGGCCGAGCTGGGGCTGGCTGTTCGCGGTGTTGTCGATCTTGGTGACCAGGACCGGGCGTTTCGGCGTACTCCCGGTGACCGGCTCGCCGGTCAACGGCCAGAGGGCCGCCAGCTTGGCGCCACCTTCGACGGGCTGCGAGTCGGGCTTCTTGTCCTTGTCCTTGTCGCCACCTCCGCAGGCCGCGAGCGTCAGGCTCAGTGCGAGCGCCGTGACGACGGCGAGCAATCGAGTGGATCGTGGGCTCGATCCTCGGACGTGTGGGCGCGACGGCATGCGGCCCAGCATGACAAAGCGGTCCGCCCGTTCGCGGCAGGCCCCGCGAGTGTTTAGCAGTAATTCAGTGTGTTAGAGGTGGTTCCGATACGCAGGCAGGCGTACGGCCTCTAAATCTTGGCGCCGCCATCGACGTACAGCGTCTGGCCGGTGATGTAGGAGGCCTCGTCGCTGCACAGGAACGCCGCGGCGGCCGCGATGTCCTCCGGGTGGCCCACGCGCTTGACCGGGTTGGCCTCGGCGTTCATCTTGCGGAACTCCTCGACGTCGAGGCCGAGCCGGCGGGCGGTGTCGTCGGTCATCTCGGTGGCGATGAACCCCGGCGCGATCGCGTTGGCATTGACGCCGAACTTGCCGAGCTCGAGCGCCAGCGTGCGGGTGAAGCCCTGCACTCCCGCCTTCGCGGCCGAGTAGTTGGCCTGGCCGCGGTTGCCGTTGGCCGAGACGCTCGAGAGGCCGAGGATCTTGCCGTACTTCTGGTCGACGAAGGTTTTCTGGACCGCCCTGCTCATCAGGAACGCGCCCTTGAGGTGGACGTTCATGACCGAGTCCCAGTCGTCCTCGCTGAGCTTGAAAAGCAGGTTGTCGCGGGTGATCCCGGCGTTGTTCACAAGGATGTGCACGCCGCCGAGCTCCTCGATGACACGGGCAACTGCGGCCTCGACCGAGGCGCCGTCGGTGACGTCGCAGCCGATGCCGATCGCCGGGGCCGTTCCGCCCAGTCCGTCGGCCGTGGCCTGCGCCTGCTCCTCGTTGAGGTCGAGTACGGCGACCGCGGCACCCTCCTCGGCGAAGCGCTTGGCGATGCCGGCGCCGATGCCTCGTGCGGCACCGGTGACGATGGCGACCCGTCCGTCGAAACGACCCATGTCGTTCGTCCTCTCTGCTCGTTGCTCTCTGGCCTCAGTGGCCGCCGGTCACTGTAGATGACTACGTCCAGGGGGGAGCACGCTGCGCCCCCCTGGACCTAGTCACCCAGTGCGGCCGTGATCCGTGCCGCCCAGGCGTCCCGATCGGCGACATCGTCGTACTTGGTGCGCGGCCAGAAGAAGCCGCGCAACCCGTCGCCCTTGGTGCGTGGCACCACGTGGCAGTGCAGGTGCGGCACGGACTGTGAGACCACGTTGTTCATCGCCACGAACGAACCCTGCGCACCGAGCGCGTCGACCATCGCGCTCGCCAGTCGTTGCGCCGCTGCCAGGTACGGGTCGCGCAGCGTGGCTGGCAGGTCCGGCAGGGTCAACACGTGCTGGCGTGGGATCAGCAAGGTGTGGCCCTTGAACAGCGGCCGCACGTCGAGGAAGGCGACGAGGTCATCGTCGCTCCAGACGATCGCCGCCTCGGTCTCCCCCGACGCGATCGCGCAGAACAGGCAGTCGGCCGTCATGGGCGCACCCTAGCGACGGCTCAGCTCAGGTGCTCCGGCTGTACGTCGGACTTGTGGCCGAGGTCTGAGCCGACCGGCGCGCCCTTGGCCGTGGACGTGGCGTGGTCATCTGACTCGCGCTCGAGCCGGATCACGACGGACTTCGAGGTCGGGCAGTTGCTGCCCGTGGCGGTGGAGTCGAGCGGGACCAGGGGGTTGACCTCGGGGTAGTACGCGGCAGCACAGCCACGCGGGGTGTCGTAGGAGACGATCCGGAACGACGGCACCGACCGTTCGGTGCCGTCCTCCCACTCGCTCACCAGGTCGACGACGTCCCCGTCGCTGAAGCCGAACGCGCGGATGTCGTCGGGGTGCACGAAAACGACGCGCCTCCCATTGGAGATACCCCGGTAGCGGTCGTCGAGCCCGTAGATCGTGGTGTTGAACTGGTCGTGGCTACGCAGCCCCTGCAGCAGCAGCCGACCGTCGGGCACCGAGAGCACGTCCGGCGGGCTCACCGTGAAGATGGCCTTCCCCGTCTCGGTCGGGAAGTCGCGGTTGTCCCGCGGCGGGTGCGGCAGCACGAAGCCACCGGGCTGGTTCACCTTCTCGTCGTACGACGCACAGCCGGGCACCACGTGGGAGATCGCGCGTCGGATCGTCGCGTAGTCGGAGCGGTACTCGGCCCACGGGACCGGTCCGTCGTCGCCGAGCGTCGCCTCCGCCATCCGGCAGATGATGTCGACCTCCGAACGAAGGTGCTTGCTGGCCGGCTTCAGCGGGCCGCGCGAGGAGTGCACCGAGCAGAGGGAGTCCTCCACCGTGACCTTCTGGTCGATCCCGCCGGTCAGGTCCCGCTCGCTGCGCCCGAGCGCCGGGAGGATCAGCGCTGTGCGGCCACACCGCACGTGTGAACGGTTCAGCTTGGTCGACACCATCACCGTCATCTCGGCCTGCTCCATCGCCTCCTCGGTGACGACGGTGTCGGGAGCCGCGGAGACGAAGTTGCCACCCATGCCCATGAAGAACCGGGCCTTGCCGTCACGAAGTGCACGGATGGAGTCGACGGTGTCGAGCCCGTGCTCGCGCGGCGGCTCGAAGCCGTACTCGTCGCGAAGCGTGTCGAGGAAGTGGTCGGGAACCTTCTCCCAGATGCCCATGGTGCGGTCGCCCTGCACGTTCGAGTGGCCTCGCACAGGGAACAGTCCGGCGCCGGGTCGGCCGATCTCCCCGCGCAGCAGGGAGAAGTTGACGAACTCCTTGATCGTGGCCACCGCGTTGCGGTGCTGGGTGATGCCCATCGCCCAGCAGTGGACGGTGCCCTTCGACTCCAGAAGCATTTTTCCCGCCTGACGGATCTGTTCCCGGGTCAGACCCGTCGACTTGACGACCTTGTCCCAGTCGAGGTTCTTGATCTCGCGCCGCCACTCGTCGAAGCCGCTCGTGTGCCGCTCGATGAAATCGCGGTCGAGCACGCTGCCGTCGTCGCCGGCCGCCTCCTCGGCCTCGAGGATCATCGCGCCGAAGGCCTGCCACAGTTCGAGGTCGCCGTTGATCCTGACCGGGAGGTGTAGGTCGGCAAGCCCGGTGCCGACACCACTGAGGCCGCGGGCGGTCTGCGGATTGCGGAAGCGGAGCAGGCCTGCCTCCGGCAGCGGGTTGATCGCGAGGATCTTCGCGCCGTTCTTCTTCGCCTTCTCCAGGGCGGTCAGCATCCTCGGGTGGTTGGTGCCGGGGTTCTGTCCGCTGATCACGATGAGGTCGGCGTCGTACACGTCCTGGAGATGGACCGTCGCCTTGCCGATCCCGATGGCCTCGTCCAGCGCGATCGAGGTCGACTCGTGGCACATGTTGGAGCAGTCCGGAAGGTTGTTGGTGCCGAAGGCGCGGGCGAACAGCTGATAGGCGTACGCCGCCTCGTTGGACGTCTTGCCCGAGGTGTAGAAGATCGCCTCGTCAGGGTGCGCCAACTCACGCAGCGTCGCCCCGATCAGGTCGAACGCCTCGTCCCACGCGATCGGCTCGTAGTGGGTGCCATCACGACGGCGCACCATCGGATGGACCAGCCGTCCCTGGTGACCGAGCCAGTAGTCCGTGTGCTGCCGAAGGTCCTCGATGCTGTGCTCGGCGAAGAAGGACGGTTCGCAGTTGTCGGTGGTGGCCTCCTCGGCGACTGCCTTGGCGCCGTTCTCGCAGAACTCCGCGGTGTGCCGGTGGTCAGGGTCCGGGTCGGGCCATGCACACCCCTGGCAGTCGAATCCGTCGACCTGGTTGAGCTTGAGCAGCGTTCGTGCCGTGCGGACCACGCCCATGCTCTCCAGCGACCGCTTCATCGACACGGCAATGCCGGGAATGCCGACCGCCACCTCCTTGCGGTGCGTGACGTCGATCTCGTTCTCGTCGATGTCGGCCAACGGGGACTTGCGACGTAGAGCCATGTGACCTTCAGTACCCGCACTCCCCCGGTCCATTCAAGGACCCCGTGTCAGCGGACGGCCGGCAGCACCTTGTCGCCGTAGAAGGCGATCATGTCGGCGAAGTGCGGGCCCATGTTGGCCACGTAGAGCTCGTCGTACCCGGCGTCGGCGTACTTCTGGACCTGCTCGATGTGCTGCTCTGGGACGTTGCCCGCCACGACCGACTCCTTGGTGGATTCCATCGTCACCAGCTCGGTGGCCTGCTCGAAGTGCTCGGGCGTTGGCAGCACCTGTGCCATCTCGCCCGGAAGCCCGGCGTTGGGCCACAGCCGATGGGCGTGCTCCCAACCCTCGTCCGCCGTGGGCGCGTAGGCGACCTTGGCGCCCGCCTGAGCCGGTTTGCCGCCGGACTTCTCCTTGAACACGCTGAGCAGCTCGTCGTCGGGGGCGGTGTTGATGTACCCGTCGCCGATGCGCGCCGCCAGGTCGGTGGCCTTGGGCCCGAACCCGGAGATGTAGATGTCGGGCGGGCTGTCCGGAAGGTTGTAGATGCGGGCGTGGTCGACCTGGTAGTGCTTGCCCTGGGTGGTGACGACCTCTCCGGTCCAGAGCTCGCGAATGAGCGCGACGGCCTCCTCGAGCATCTCCAGGCGTACGTCTGCCGAGGGCCAGACGGTCCCGAGGATGTGCTCGTTGAGGGCCTCTCCGGAACCCACACCGAGGATGAACTTCCCGCCCAGCATCTCCGCACTCGTCGCGGCGGCCTGGGCGATGATCGCCGGGTGCGTCCGGATCATCGGGCAGGTGACCGCCGTGGTCACGGGGAGGTCGCAGACCTCGCTGATCGCGCCGATGACGCTCCAGACGAACGGGCTGTTGCCCTGTTCGTTGTTCCACGGGTGGAAGTGATCGCTGATCCACAGGCCGTCGAAACCGGCGTGCTCGGCCGCTCGGGCCTGCTCGACCAGCTCGGCCGGGGAGTACTCCTCGGTGGAGAGGAAGTAGCCGATGCGCATGGGTCCTCCTGGTGTCGCGGATGTACGACGCCGGTACCCACGGACTGACGTCTGAGACGCGCGATCGGAGCGTTCTCGGCCCGGGTGGTGAGGAGGCGGCCTCAGGAGGTGTGACGGTCCCGGCTGTTGCAGGAGGCGCAG
The DNA here is from genome assembly GCA_963742785.1 of uncultured Actinomycetota bacterium. Taxonomy (GTDB): domain Bacteria; phylum Actinomycetota; class Actinomycetes; order Propionibacteriales; family Nocardioidaceae; genus Marmoricola. The sequence goes on along the minus strand of CAVUNI010000004.1, from coordinate 1,217,772 downwards.
GCCCAGAAGTGGGTTCCGTCGTCGGCCGTGCGAAGGCGGTAGTTGCGCAGGCCGCCGACGCAGTCGCAGTACATCGGCCGCACGAACCAGGGCGGGTCGTAGCCGGCAAGGGCCCAGCCCTGGAGCTCGAGGTCGCTCGTGTGTTGCGCCAGGGCGTCCAGCACGTCCTGCGGCGCCGCCTCGTGGGCGCGTGCGTGCTCCTCGAGCATCGACATCCGTTGGGCGTAGGGAACGAGACGCAGGGCGCGGGCGAGCTCGGAGAGCGTCCCGACGGTTCCCTGCGCGAAGACCGTCTTCGTCTTGATGGGAACCGGCATGCCGTCGGCAGTCACCTGTTCGACGCTCGCGACGGCGAGCGCAGGAACCGGCTCGCGATCCTGCCCCTCCGCGGCTTCCGCGGGTACCTTCGCCAGACGCTTGCGCTCCTGACGGTCCGCATCGGTAGCAAGACGGATCAGCCCACCCGCGAGGAGCACGCCGAGGGCGACGAGGGTCCAGTTGCCGTGCGAGCCGTTGTCGCTCTGTTCGCACGCCCGGCCGTCGGAGTCGGCATCGAGCCCGTCGGGGTCGCCTGTGCGGCCGTCGAGGTAGGACTGGGCCACGCCCTGAGTCTTGAGGTCTGCGCAGTCGACGTCGGCGCTGGCGGGCGAGGCTCCGAGGACCGTCACGCTCAAGCAGCTAGCCAACACGGCCAGCGTTGCCAAGCGTCGCGTCGTACGCATCTTGTCCCCGTCGATAGTGCTCCGAGAGGCGAATCCTGTACGCCCTGATTAGGTTTTTAGTCGCGGAACGCACCGATGAGAACTACTCCGTCCGATATGTCGGCAAGGTCCGACAACTGGTACGGACCAGTTCCCGACACGACTTGCGCGGCTGGGCCCAAATCTGATCCTGCGGCCGGCAGCGGCCGCGCCCGAGCGCAGCCGTGCTGACGTGCGTCAGTCCCAGGCCTGGACGGCGGTCTGGCTGACGATGAGGCCGTCCTTCACGGAGGCGACGGTGGTGCAGACGACCCGGGCGCCGTCGGGGTAACCGCAGTGCTGGGTGTAGCCGAGCCCGGTGGGTGTGCTGACCGCGTCCCGCACCTGGTGATCGATGTTGCGGCCGCAGATGTCGCGGTAGTAGGTGCCGATGTCCTCACGCCCGCTGAGGACCTGCGGGTTCGACGGCGGGTGGTCGCGGTCGAGCACCGTCAGGGTGGCATCCGCGGCGTACAGGGCGGTGATCGTCTCCGCGTCGCGTGCCTCGATGGCGCGCGCCAGGGTGGCGATGTCGGTTGCGTTGGGTGTGGTGGTCATGACTTTCTCCTTCAGGGTCGGGCTTCGATGACGAGGTTGACGGGTGAGGTGGTGGCGACCCGGACGCGGCCGAAGCCGGCGTCGCGGAGCAGCGAGGTGAGTACGGCGGGGCCGGCCTGCGCACCGAGGGCGCGTTGACCCGGCTGCGCCAGCGAGGACGGCGTGCAGACCAGCGTCGAGGCGGCGTAGAACACTCGCCCCACGGCGTGCAGGTTGTCCTCGATCCGGTCCCCCGCCATGGGTTCGACGACCATGAAGGTGCCATCGTCGGAGAGCGCCCGGAGCGCGGCACGAGCCGCGCTGTCTGGGTCGCCCATGTCGTGCAGGCAGTCGAACATCGTGACCAGACCCGCGGTGCCGGCGGGAAGGTCACCGGCATCGGCCACCTCGAACTGCACCCGGTCGGAGACCCCGGCCTCCTGGGCGCGTTGGCGGGCCACCGCGATGGATTCCTGGTGGTAGTCGATCCCCACGAACCGGGAACGCTCGAAGGCCTGTGCCATCAGGATCGTGGAGGCGCCGTGGCCACAGCCGACATCGACGACCTGCGTACCCGACTCGAGCTTGGGGACGACACCCTCGAGGGCGGGGAGCCAGGACGCGACGAGGTTCGCGACGTATCCCGGGCGGAAGAAGCGCTCGGTGCCGACGAACAGGTCGCCGTCGTGCTCGTGCCAGCCGAAGCCGTCGCCGCTGCGGAACCGGTTCTCGATCTCGGGAACGTCGCGCAGGATGCCGAGGGCCAGCTGCATGCTTCCTGCGAAGAAAGCCGGACTGTCCGGGTCGGCCAGGGCCGCCTCCTGCTCGGGGGTCATCGACCACGTTGCGCTGGCAGCGTCGTACTCCACGTAGCCTCCGGCCGCCTGGTTGGCCAGCCACGGCGCCACATAGACGGCGGACGTTCCGGTGCGGCGCGCGAGCTCGTCGGTGGTCACGGGGTTCCCACCGCGTAGCGCGTTGTAGAGGCCGAGGCGGTCCCCGAGTACGACGAGCGCGGCGCTCACGGTGGCGCCGAGATCGCCGATGACCTGACCCAGGAAGGCGTCGAGTCGGTCCGGGTCGACCTCGCGGGGGACGTGGGTCTCGGTGCTTGAAAGTGTGTCGGTCATGGTGCTTTCCCATCTGTGGTTGGTGGTCGCACGAGACTCCTGAGACGGCGTCTTCGCTCCGTCAACGCAGCGTCAATGCCCAGAATCGCGGGTCTACGCTGAGATCCATGCTTCGGCTGTGGATTCTCGGTCGGATGGGGGCCGAGCTCGACGGCGTCCCGGTCGCGATGCCCACCAGCGAGCGAGCCCGCGCCCTGATCGGCTGGTTGGCACTGCACCCCGGGCAGCACGACCGCGGCGAGGTGGCCCCCCGGCTGTGGCCGGACGCCGCACCAGACAGAGCCCGTGCCAACCTGCGCACGGCGGTGTGGGCGGTCCATCAGGCATGGGGAGCTGCAGCGACGTACCTGGAAGCGAACCGTTCCTCTCTCGGGTTCGTGGACGACACCTGGGTCGACGTGCGCGATGCCTCGCCGGCCGAGGAGCGCGAGGAGCTGCTGCCCGGCTTCGACGACGACTGGGTCACCGCGGCGCGGGAGCAGGATCGGAGCGTCGCCGTCGGACAGCTGGCCGCGCGTGCCGAAACGGCCGAGCACGAGGGTGACGTGGCAACGGCGGTCCGCCTTTCCCAGCAGGTCTGCCGACAGGCGCCGTACGACGAGGGTGCCCATCGCGCCCTGTTGCGACGTCTCCTCCTCGCCGGGGATCGAGCCACGGCGATCGTCGCGTCGCGTGAGTTCAGCGAACGACTTCGCTCGGAGCTGGGCGTTCGCCCCTCGCCACCGACTCGCGCGGTTCACGCCGAGGCGCGTGCGGGTGGGCAGGGAGCGGCGCCGACGCGGTTGTTCGGCAGGGCGCCCGAGATCGCCGCCCTCGCCGGGGCCTGGAAAGCGGCGGCCCGCGGAGCAGGACAGGTCGTCGTGATCTCCGGAGAGGCAGGCATCGGCAAGTCCAGCCTGGTCGGGGAGCTCGTGCGCCGCGTCGAGGCGACCGGAGGTCGCACCAGCGTGGCCATCGGAGTGGACGTCGCCGGCCAGACGCCGTTCGCCGCCTGGCTGGAGCTGTGCCACGGACTCGTCGCCACGTCCGCGCCGGTGCCTGCCGCCGCCACGTGGCCGCTCGAGCTGAATCGGCTCTCGGGCGACCTGGGAGCGCGACTCGGCCACCCGGGTCCCCCGCCCACGGTGACGGCGCCCGAGCTGGAACGACTGCGCGTCTTCGAGTCGGTGCTTCGTCTCGTCGAGTGGTCCTGCGCCGACCGGCCAACCATGGTCGTCCTCGACGACGCGCACCGCGCCGACCGGGCCAGCCTGAGGCTGACCGGTCACGTCGGTCGGCGCCTTGCCCGGCTGCCACTGCTGCTCGTGCTCACCCTCCGCGACGGGGTCCAGAGCCAGGAGCTCAACGCGATGCTTGCCGACCTGGCCGGACGCGGCGTACCCGTGACACAGGTTCCGCTGGCACCGATGGACCCCGGAGCGGTCGCGGCCCTGGCAACGTCACTGCACCGGCTCGACGACGAAGCGCTGGACCGCGTGGTCGCGTCGGCAGAAGGCAACCCGCTGCTGGCGGTCGAGTCGACCCGGGCTGTCGCCGCCGGTGACGAGGGCCCGCCCGCCAACCTCCGGATCGCCGTCCGCGCCTCCTCGGGTCGCATCACCCCCTCGGCAACCGAGCTCGTCAACGCGCTCGCGGTCGCCGGCCGACCGCTGACCCCGACGGAGCTGGAGCGTCTCGACATCGTGGACATCGACGAGGCGGAGGACGCTGCTGCGAGCGAGGGACTTCTCGTACGACGGGCCGGCCGACTGGGGTTCCGGCACGACCTGCTGCGCGAGGCGGTGTACGCCGACCTCCGCAACCCGTCCCGGCTCCACGACCGGCTCGCCTCCGTGGTCGATCCGGATCAGCATGCCGACGTCGCTCATCACCTGGAGACCGCGGGCCGCCAGCAGGAGGCGGCCCGGGCCTGGGCAGCAGCCGCGTCAGACGCCCGAACTGTCGGTGCCCTTGACGCCGCGACCGACTTCCTGACTCGTGCCACCGCGCTCGCCCCCGAGGACGGACAGCTGTGGCTCGAGCTGGAGGAGGTGTGCGCCTGGGCGAGCAGGCTCACGGAGATGGAAGAGGCCTGGGAGCGTGCCCTGGCCCTGTTGCCGGAAACCGAGCTGGCAGCGGCCTGGTCCCGCCGCGGACGCCAGTTCCGGTCCGTGCTCTGTCACCCTGAAGCCGCTCGGCGTGCCTACGTCACGGCTCAGGGCTTCCTCGCGGACGACGCCGATCCGCGCGTGCTGACCGAATGCCTGTTGGGGCTGGCGTGGGGTGACGCGGTCGCGGGCGAGGGCAAGCGCTTCGAGCGGTTGCTCAGCGAAGCGGAGGCGCTGCTCCCGGGCACACCCGACGCACTCACCGGCTCAGACATCGTGGAGATCCGGATGCAGGGTCTGATCCGGCGCGGGCGTCTCGCGGAGGCCGTCGAAGTGGCCCGGTCAGCTGCTCCGCAGGCCGTGTCCGCGCGACTGCCCGACCGGGCCTACGCGATCCTCACCCACGCCGCTTGTGCTCTGACGTCCCTCGGCGACCACGAGGGCGCGCTCGCCCTCGCCGACCAGTCCGTGGCGGCAACGAGCGGTGTGCCCTCCATCCAGCTGGGCTGCCTGGCCGCTCGCGCACACATCCTGGCCAGGCTCGGGCGGCACGAAGACGCAGCCGAGACCGTTGGCCGGCTCCAGCCGCTGGCCGAGCGGCTCGGATCCCCGAGCCTGGTCGCCACGGCGGCCCACGACGCGGGCCTGGTCGCACTCGCGGCCGGGCGGTACGCCGAGGCGGCCGAGCTCCTAGCCGACGCGCTGGACCGGAGGGCACCGATCAGCAGGCCGACTGCCGGGCTCCGGCTGGCCGAGGCGCTCGCCCTGGCCGGCGACCCGGCACGCGCAGCTCTGGCCTTGCGACAGGCGGTGCTGGAACCGGTGGGTCGGGCCGACCAGCCGTGGTCCCTCGTCCCGCGGATCGCCTTCGTGCAGGCGCTGATCGCCTCCGCCGAGGGAGACGCGACCGAGGCCGTGCGCCGCCTCGACGAGTCCACCGAGGCCTGGCACCGGGTTCTAGGAGCCAGTGACATGGACGCCGACTCGGCGACGGCCGACGGCTATCTGGCCAACCTCGTGGATCTCGGCCGGCCACCGGTGATCGGCCTGGTCGAGCCGGTGCGCGAGCTGGCCCGCATCGACGAGGCGCGCCGTACTCTCCTGTCCCCGACCGTGCCCCGGGGGTGAGTTGGATGCCAGAGTTCGCCCTCACCGCCCGTGCAGCCGCTCCCGTCGAAGAGGTGTGGAAGCTGGTGCACGACCCCTCGCGCTTCCCCGAGTGGTGGCAGGGCATCGAGACGGTGCGCCCCGGGCCGGACGACGTCTACACGATGTGGCCCGACGGCTATCCCGACTTCCCGATGGACCAGCGGCTCGCGACCACGCCCGGTCGGGTGACCATCTCTTGTCTGGTCTCGGACCTTGTCTTCACGTGGGAGCTGAGCCCGGCAGGCGAGGAGACCGACATCGACGTACGCGTCGAGATCCCCGAGCGCGAGGAACACCGACTCGAGACGCAGCGTCAGCTGATCGAGGAGTCGATCAAGGCGCTCTCCGAGCTCGCTGCGCGGCGCGGCTGAGCTAGCCGCTGGCCAGAGTCGCCAACTGGTGCATGCCGATCTCGTGAACCAGCGGATCGGCATGACGATGCACCAGCAACCACCCCGATTCGTCGCGGCGGAAGACCAGGGTCACGCGCAGTGACCATTCCTGGTCCGGCAGGCTGGCGACCTCGCCGTGCTGCCGCTCGATCACCACGAGCACGACGATGTCGCCAGACGTGTACGTCGCGAAAACCACCAGGTCCGCCTCGCCGCTCCGGAACATGCGGGCCCGCGCCTCGTTGGCCTCATCCGAGCCGTCGAAGCCATGCACCGGTTCCCCGCCGGTCGGCTGCATCAGGGTGGAGTCGTCGGCATGGGAGATGTGCGTGAGATAGGTGCTCATGTCGCCGCGGATGTAAGCGGAGGTTGCTGCCTCCACATGCCGAACCAGCTCGGCCATCTCCTCGTCGCTGACGCTCCCCTGTGCCATGGCCGGACCTCCCCGCTCGTCGTTTTGTTCACGCGGGAATTTACCTGCGGCTCGCTACCGGGTGCGGGCCGCGAGACCTATTTGCTGGTCACCGTCACCGGGCTCGCAGCGAGTTCTTCGACACCCTGAAGGTGTTCCTGCCGGTGCGGTCTGACTCGGAGCCCGTGACGGTGACGGTGGCCTTTCCATTCCGGGTCGCTGTCGGCAGGGCGATCGTCCGGTTGACGCGGCCGAACAGGGTGGCGGTGCCGGTGGCGACCCTGACGCCGTTGATGCGCACGACGAAGGGCTCGCGCGCATCGAGACCCCCGGTCGTGACGACGGTTCCCCTGTGGAACCGCCGGCCGTTGCTGGCCGCGACGCGGAGAGTCCTTGCCTCGCGCCTGACCTGCACAGTGACCAGGGCAGCCGTCGTGCCGCTGCCGTTGGTGGCGCTCAGGACGTACGTCGAGCCGCCTAGCCTCGTCGGCCTGACGGTCATGGTCCCGGCCGCGTTGCGTGCACCGGACCACCCACCGGAGGCCACGAGGGTGTTCGCCTCGTCCGAGGTCCAGGTCAGCCTGGTGGCCTGGCCGCGGCGCAGCTTCGACGTCGCCACGCCCAGGTCGAGCGTGGGAGCCAGGTCCGTGGCTACAGCGGTCGTGTTCGCGGAGGTGCCGGCCAGTGATGTGTAGCCAGCCCTGACAGCAGTCACCTTGACGGAGATGGCCTTGTGCTTCTGCGCGTCTGTGAGGGTGAACGTCGACGCGTCGGCGCCGTCGATGACGAGATCGTCGGCGTACCACTGGTACTCGAGGCTGTCCTGTGTCGGAGTGACAACTCCACCTACGGCGGTCAGCGTCTCGCCGACCTTGAGGGTGCCGGTGATCGTGACGGATCCGGTCGCACCAAGGGTGCCCGCAGCCACCGCGGCGGTCGGGTCGGAGAGGTCGGTCGAGTCCGTTAAACCGGCCTTCACCGCTGTCACCTCGACGGTGATCACCGCGCCCTGCTGGGCGCTGGTCGGCGTGAAGGTGCTGTCGGTGGCGTCTGGGATCACGACTTCATCGGCGAACCAGCGGTAGTTCAGGGTGTCAGCGGACGGGGCGACGCCGCCCGCGCCGGCAGTCAGTGCCGTGCCGACCTGCGGTGTGCCGGAGACGGTGGCCGTGACGCCGGTGCTGAACTCGCCCGGGGCGATGTCTCCGCCAACGATTGCGAGGCTGTGGTAGTAGCCAGCGGAGATCTGGGTCACGTTGGAGAGGTCCGCGGGGACACTGGTCTCGCCGAAACCGTCAGAGCCCCACGCGACCACGGTCCCGTCACTTGTCAGCGCGAGCTCGTGCTCATAGCCTGCCGAGATCGCTGTGACCGTCTTGTCGGCAAGGACGGCCGGGACGTTGTTCATGCCAGAGAAGTCGGCTCCCCACGAGGTCACCTTTCCGTCTGACGTGAGCGCCATGCTGGTGTAGTAGCCGGAAGCAATCGCGGTCACGACTTCGCCATCGAGGCTGGCCGGGACGTCGTTCTGGCCGTACCCGGGATACCCCCAGACGGTGACCTTTCCGTCCGAGGTGAGCGCCATGTTGTTGACAGATCCGGCGGCGATGGCCGTGACCGTCTTGCCCGCCAGAGTGGCTGGAATGTCGTTCTGACCATAGAAGCTGTAGCCCCAGGCAGTGACCTGCCCGTCGTCCGTGAGCGCGATGCTCCCGAGTTCACCGGTATCGATGGCAGTGACATTCTTCCCGGCAAGGCTGGCGGGAACGTCCGCCTGGCCGTAGGGGCTTGCTCCCCAGCCGGTGACCTTCCCGTCAGAGGTCAGCGCGAGATCCGCGTACCATCCAGCGGCGATCGCCGTGACCGTCTTCCCGGCAAGGCTTTCGGGGATGTCGTCCTGTCCGTTGCCATTGTTGCCCCAACCTGTGAGCGTTCCGTCGGACGTCAGCGCCAGCGAGTGCTGGAAGTCGGCGGAAACAGCGGTCACGTCCTTGCTCTGCAGGCTCGCGGGTACATCGGTCTGGCCGCAGCAGTTGTAGCCCCAGGCGACGACCGTCCCGGGGTCCGGGATGCTGGCGGAGGCGGACGACGCGGTGACGCTGAGGCCGGCCACGGAGAGGAGCGCGACGGTTGCGGTCGCGATCAGTCGACGGTGCAGGGTGGCACTCGGCACGAGCAGTCCTCAGCTGGAAGGGACGACTGCCGCTGGTCGGATGACGAGTGCGGTGCCGCGTGCTCAATCTATGGCGGTAATCGCACGAAATAGTCCTGAATAGGTAGATTTCGCTGCCTGGGCTAGTACTGAGTCACAGCTGCGCACCGCTCCTGATGCTGGCCGGTCTGTTCGGGAGCTCGAGTTCGAGATCGAGCCAGCGAGCGAGGTCCTCGAGCTCACGGTCGACGGCCGACGTCATCGCCTTGTTGAACGGAACGTCCTGATGGATCGCCGCGACGTTGAGCACGCCCGCCTTTCGGTCGGCCTGGGCGTCGAGCTTCCCGACCAGCCGGTCGCCGTACAGGATCGGGAGGGCGTAATAGCCCCAGCGCCGCTTGCTCTCGGGCTTGTACATCTCAAGGGCGTAGTCGAACTCGAAGACCTCCTTCATCCGCTTGCGGTCGTGGAGGAGCCGGTCGAACGGCGACAGCAGTGCGGCCCTGCCGGCGAACGGCTGCCCGAGCCGCTCCGGGTCGACCCGCCACTCCCCCCGGACTCCCTCGACCACCGCCGGCTCGCCCGCATCGCTGACGTCCAGTGGCTCCACCGGGCACTCCGGCCCCTTCGCCCGGGCGATGCCCAGCGCGCTCAACCGGCGTTGGTTGCGCAGCCGTAGCGCCTCCTCGGTCGGGATCACGGGGTCATCGGGATAGACGCGCGACGCGAGGTCCCACAGGCGGTTGCGTCCGGTGCCGCCGGCAACCGCCACCTCGCCCTTCTGCACGAGGAACCCGAGCATCATGGTGACGTTCTTGTCGTTGTTCCAGCCGCTCGATGCCCATGGCTGGACGCAGGTGTCGGGGAGCTCGCTCTTGGTCAGCGGCCCGTCGGCGCGCAGCCGCTCGAGGATGTCGCGTCGGCAGGCGTTGTTGGTGATCACCCATTCGCTCTGGGCTCGCCTCCAGCCACGCACGTCGCCGGTGCCTGGCCACTCGGCCATCTCGGCTCGGTAGAGCGCAATGTCCCCTGCCACCCGCAGCGTCCCGCGGAGCTCGATCAGCCTCAGCTCGTCGACGGCGTCCCACAGCTCGGCCGGGGAGTACGCCGACCCGAGCCGGCTCCAGAGCACGAGCTCCGCGCTCGGCGCGATCGCACGCGTCGGGTCGAGCTGCAGGAGAGAGAGCTGGCGCACCGTCTCGACCAGGTCGGTCGGGCGCTCCTTGGTCAGCAGCTGGGCCCGTACGGCGATGCGCCGCGCGTCGGTGCGGCTGAGCTCGTGGACGCCTGCCATGCCGCGAGCGTAGAGCCAGGCGCCGACGATCATCGGTTGGAGCCCCGAGCACCACCTAGAATCGCCGGGCACCGACCGGACAGGCCGCGATGACAACCAGCTTCGACGACGGAGGCCCTGGGATCCCAGGAGGGATAGCCGGGTCCGTCGAGCGCGTGCTGGTGGTCGGCGCGGGCATCGCGGGCCTGACGGTCGCCAATGCGATGGGGCACGCCGGCGTGGACTGCGTGGTGCTCGAGGCCCGCGACAGGATCGGCGGGCGGCTGCACACTGTCGACCTCGCGGGATGCGCTGTGGACCTCGGCGGCTCCTGGATGCACCACCCGAGCGGCAACCGGCTACGCCATTTCGCCAGCGCCGTCGGCATCGAGTGTCGCGCCGGCAACCCGCTGCCGATGCTCGCCGGTTTCGACTGCTCCACCGGCCTGTGGCTGTCGCACGCAGACCTCGAGGCAACCATGGACGTCGAGCTCGAGGGCTTCACGGAAGCGCTCGAAGGGCTGCGTGCGCAACTGGGTCCGGCCGCCTCGGCAGCCGACGGGATCGATGCCTATCTCGCAACGACCGGGCTCTCGGGCGACGGTCTCCGGCGAGCGCGGCAAGGACTCTGGGCGAACGTCGAGGCGGATGCAGCCGGTGCGGCCGAGCACCAGTCTCTGGAGTGGTTGTGGACACAGGACGAGTACGACGAGGAGTACTTCGGGGACCTCCCCGACGGCGGATACGTCTCCGTGGTCGACGCGATGGCAGCCGGGCTCGACGTACGACGAGTGTGGCCGGCGGCGCGCGTCGACCTGACCGACCACGGGGTCTCCATCACCTCCGCATCGGGGGAGACCGAGACCGGCTCGCACGTCGTGGTCACGGTTCCGTTGGGGACGCTCAAGAACGACCTGCCGAGCTTCGCCCCTCCGCTTCCTTCGGACCGGGTCGACGCGATCCGCCGACTCGGCTTCGGGCGCTACGAGAAGGTGGTGCTGAGGTTCGACGAACCCTTCTGGCGCGGGGCCGGCTGGTCACACCTGGTGCTCTTCCCACCGGAACCCGACGAGCCTGCGTCGTGGGTCTTCGACCTCGATGCCTTTGGCATGGGCCCGGTCCTGGTGTGCCACACCTTCCACTCCGCCAACGGTCATCTGCATGGGGGCTCCCCAGACTCGGCTGCTCGCTGGGTGACGGACATGCTCGCGGCGGCGGCACATGGCGCGCCGTGTCCCGAGCCGGTGGCGGTCACGGTGACCGGCTGGGCCGACGACCCCTATGCGGCCGGCTCGTACACCCATGTCACCCCGGGGTCCTCCAATGAGGACCTCGATCTGCTGGGAACACCCGTCGCCGGTCGCCTCCTCTTCGCGGGCGAGCACACGCAGAGCGCCCGGCTCGGTTATGCCGACGGCGCCATGACCAGCGGAATCCGCGAGGCCAAACGGCTGCTGGGCGCACCGGCCGTGACACTCGGCCGATACGCCGGTTGAGGTCACTGCAGGAGCGTTCTGAACGGGTAGTAGGCAGCGAAGCCGAGGACGAGGGACGCTGAAACCCCATCGACCCCGATCGTCGTCACGGCCACCCTGCGACCGTGAGCCGCCACCAGTACGGCGGACCGGCAGCACCGACGAGCTCCCGCCGAGCTTTGAGTGTCTTTCGGTGGCGACGGCCGTCGTGTAGAACTCGAGGATGACCGCCCGACGCCGGCCACGCTGGTCCGAGCTCAGGCCGCTGCTCCGCCCGCGTGGCGTGCCGCTCAGCCCCACCGCACGTCGACTGGCCACCGCGGCGTCGATCCCGGACCTGCGCCTGTTGGCCAGGCGTCGCGCTCCGCGCGCGGTGTTCGACTACACCGACGGCGCCGCCGGTGAGGAGCTCAGCCTGCTCCGATCGCGCCAGGCCTACGCCCGGGTCGAATTCCAGCCGACGGTGCTCCAGGACGTCTCGGCTGTGAGCACCTCGACAACGATTCTGGGTCGGCCCGCGAGCCTCCCGCTGGCCTTCGGCCCCACGGGGTTCACCAGGATGATGCACACCGCTGGAGAGCCGGCGGTCGTCCGGGTGGCCGCACACGTTGGCATCCCGTACGCGTTGTCCACGATGGGCACAACGTCCATCGAACGGTTCGCTGCCGCCGCGCCTGACGCACGACGTTGGTTCCAGCTGTACTTGTGGCGCGACCGAGGGGCGAGTCTGGACTTCATAGTGCGGGCGCGGGAGTCGGGCTACGAGGCACTGGTGCTGACCGTCGACACCCCGGTTGCCGGGCCCCGGCTGCGCGATGTACGCAACGGCCTGACCATCCCTCCGTCGCTGTCGTTGCGGACCTTCACCGAGGGCGCACTGCACCCGGCCTGGTGGTTCGACCTGCTCACCACCGAGCCACTCGAGTTCGCGTCGCTCCACCACTTCGACGGCACCGTTGCCGAGCTGGTCGGCAAGATGTTCGACCCCGCAGCGACCATCGGCGACCTGACGTGGCTGCGCTCCGTCTGGGACGGGCCGCTGATCGTCAAGGGAATCCAGACTGCGAAGGACGCCCGCGCCGTCGTCGACGCCGGAGCGGACGCGCTGATCGTGTCGAATCATGGCGGCCGTCAGCTGGACCGCGCCCCCACCCCGCTGGAGGTGCTGCCCGCGGTGGTCGATGAGGTGGGCGACCGTGCCGAGGTGTACGTCGATGGCGGCATCCTCTCCGGCGGCGACGTCGTCGCGGCCGTGGCGCTCGGTGCCCGTGCTGCCCTGGTGGCCCGGTCCTATCTCTACGGCCTGATGGCCGGAGGGGAGCAAGGGGTGCAGCGGGCCGCGGACATTCTCCAGCAGGAGATCGCGAGCACCCTCGCGCTGCTGGGAGTGACCAGCGTGAGCGATCTGAGTCCTGAACATGTACGGCTTCGCAGGGGCTGAGGTAATTTCCGGCGCATGGACGTCATCGAGTACGAGCCGACCCGAGAGCAGTACGCATACACATTCGGTGGCGTCGCCCCGGCGATGCGGGTCAAACCGGGAGCCGTCCTGCGGCTGTGGTCCGACGACGCGTTCGGTGGCGTGCTGCGCAGCGTGGACGACCTCTCCACCGCCAACGTCGACCTGCGATTCGTCAACCCCCAGACCGGCCCCTTCTATGTCGAAGGAGCAGAGCCGGGCGACACCCTGGCGCTTCACCTGGTAGCAGTGGAGCCGGCGCGCGACTGGGCGGCGTCGGCAGCCATCCCCTTCTTCGGCGGGATGACGAGCACCGACCGCGTGACCACGCTCCAGGACCCACTCCCCGACACCACCTGGATCTATGAGCTCGACCGGGACCGCAGGACAGTTGCGTTCGCGGCACGACACAGCGACCACCGCATCGAGCTGCCCCTCGAGCCGATGCTCGGCACCGTGGGCGTGGCTCCAGCCGGCGGCGAGGTGCGCTCCTCGCTGGTGCCTGACCGCTTCGGCGGCAACATGGACACCCCCGAGATGTGCGCCGGCTCCACCGCCTTCCTCGGTGTCAACGTCGAAGGCGCGATGTTCTCCCTCGGCGACGGCCACTACCGCCAGGGCGAGGGGGAAGCGTGCGGCACGGCGGTTGAAGGTGCGATGACCACGACGGTCATCGTCGAGCTGATCAAGGGCGGTGCCCCGGGCTGGCCGCGGATCGAGAACGACACCTACCTGATGGCCATTGGCTCGAGCCGGCCGATGGAGGACTCCTGGCGGATCGGCAACGCCGAGCTCGTGCACTGGGTCAGCGAGCTGTGCGGCCTGCACACGATGGACGCCTACCAGCTGCTCTCCCAGACCACGCTGGCTCCTATCGCCAATGTCGTCGACGCCAACTACAGCGTCGCGGTCAAGGTGGCCAAGGCACTGCTACCGGCCGCCGATGCCTTCCAAGGAATGCACGACGAGTTGCGCGCGCGAGCCCGGTCCTTGGGTGCCCTGTGAAAGTAACGGTGAAAGTAACGGTGAAAGTAACGGTGAAAGCAACCGTGAATCAGCCGTGACCCCGCCACACTCCCAGCTCAGGAAAGGCCTTCTCTGATGGATCTGAAGCTCAGCGGCACCCGCGTCCTGGTCACCGGCGGCACCCGAGGCATCGGCCGCGCCATCGTCGAGGGGTTCCTGGACGAGGGGGCGCAGGTCGGGTTCTGCGCCCGCAACCCCGACGAGGTCAACGCCACCCAGGAAGCGCTGAGCAAACTGGGCAAAGTGACCGGCACCGCCGTCGACGTTGGCGACGCCGAAGCGCTCGCGGCGTGGGTGGAGCAGTCGGCCGACTCCTTCGGCGGCCTCGACGTGGTCGTGGCGAACGTCAGTGCCCTCGCCATTCCCGACACCGAGGAGAACTGGCAGGCCAGCCTCAACGTCGACCTGATGCACACGGTCCGCCTGGTCCGGGCGGCGATGCCGCATCTCGAGAGGAGTGAGGCAGCCTCGATCATCGCGGTCTCCAGCGTGTCCGGACGCGAGTCGGACTTCGCTTCGGGCCCCTATGGCACTGCGAAGACCGCGATCGTCGGCTACATCAACGGTCTGGCAATGCAGCTGGCCGCACAGGGCATCCGCGCCAACTCTGTCTCCCCGGGAAACACCTACTTCGAGGGTGGGGTCTGGGAGAGCATCGAGACGGGAAACCCGGATCTGTTCAAGACAGCCATGGAGCTCAACCCGTCTGGCCACATGGGCTCTCCCGAGGACGTCGCCGGCCCGGTGGTCTTCCTTGCCAGTCACCTCGCCCGCCGGATCAGTGGCACCAACCTCGTGGTGGACGGCGCGCTGACCCGCGGTATCCAGCTCTAGAGCGGACGGGCGTCGTATCCCCGGAACTGTGCTCACCTTGCCCGCATGTCACAGACGGCCGGGCTCTCGTGTCCTAGGTATTGGAGACGAAATCTGAAACCAGAAGGGTGAAGGTCATGCGGGTGTTTGTGGCAGGCGGAACCGGGGTCATCGGCAGGAGGCTGGTGCCGCAGCTCGTGGCCCGAGGACATCAGGTGACGGCCACGACGACAGGGCCGGGGAAGCTGAGGACCCTGGAGCAGCTGGGCGCCGATGCCGTCGTGATGGACGGACTGGATGCGGAGTCGGTCGGTGAGGCGGTCGCCGCGGCAAAGCCGGACGCGATCGCACATGAGATGACCGCCATCGCGGGCAAGGCCGACATCAGGCACTTCGACCGCTGGTTCGCCACCACCAACCGGCTGCGCACCGAGGGGACGGATCACCTGCTGGCCGCCGCCGAGGCGTCCGGTGTCTCCAACTTCGTCGCGCAGAGCTACGCCGGCTGGAACGGGATCCGCGAGGGCGGATGGGTGAAGACCGAAGCGGACCCACTGGACCTGATGACGGGGACCAGCGCGCAAGTCGGTATGGATGCGATCAGTCACGTCGAGGACGTGGTCCTGAAGGCTGGCGGCGCGGTGCTGAGATACGGCGCGCTCTACGGACCGGGCGCCACCGACGACCAGGTCGAGCTCGTGCGCAAGCGGCAGTTCCCACTCGTTGGACGCAGCACCGGCTACAGCTCGTGGGTGCATCTCGACGACGCGGCGAGCGCCACCGTCCTCGCCCTCGAGCAGCAGGCGAAGGGCACCTTCAACATCGTCGACGACGAACCGGCCCCGGCCAGTGAGTGGCTGCCCTATCTGGCAGCGTGCGCGGGCGCAAAGGCGCCGATGCGGGTGCCCAAGTGGCTGGGTCGGTTGCTCGCCGGCGAAGTCGCGGTGTCGATGATGACCGAGGGGCGCGGCTTCTCCAACGCGAAGGCCAAGCGGGAGCTCGGCTGGGAGCTGCGCTACCCCTCGTGGCGCCAGGGCTTCAAGGAAGAGCTCGCCTGACCCGACATTGGCGACGGGCGCGGATCAGGCGTCCAGGTCCACGCAGTTGGCGAGTGCGACCAGGTCCTCCACGGCCCAGGTCTCCCGTACGCCGGGGAACTGGCCCAGGTACTGGGCAACCCGTCCCGGCGGCCAGTCGAATGCTTCGCGGAGACCACGGCAGATCCACAAGAGGTATGCCGCTGACGGGCTGGTCGGCTCCTGAGACCGGGTCGAGGTGATCGTCACGGCCGGGTGACCGTCGATGTCTTCCAGCCGCAGCGCGGTGTCGTAGGCGCGGCCACCCAGGGGTCGCCTCGAGTTCGGTCGATCCGCCAAAAGGCGCAGGTCCCCACCGGGAGGTCTGCGGATCTCCTGAGCCACGAGGTCGTTGGCCTGCTCGACCGTGAGCAGGTAGGCCCGGGCAGCCACCTGTCCGAGGGCGTCCGGGGCGTAGAAGGCCATGCCACCCGTCCAGGTGGTCGACTGCCCGGCGAACACGATCCCGCCAGTGAGCTCTACCGGGCGGATCTCGTGCGGGTCACGCGGGTCCCGCGCGCCGGCGTACGTCCGGAGCCCGCCGTGTGGCCGCCCGCCGGCGAGGTAGCACCGCAGCCGGTCACTGGCCAGATTGGACCCGTATGCGACGTACCAGACCAGGTCGGCGTCGGGATCCATCAGCGTCAGACCACCACCGGCCGGTCCGCGGCAGCCGCCTCGGCCTCTTCGAGGAGCACCCGCTCGGCCTCCCGGTGCAGCTCCCATGCCTGCTCGGGGGTGTCGCCGACGGCGGTCAGCCCGATCCGGCCCAGCTCGGTGAGGCAGCTGATCATGTGCAGCACCACCCCGGTCTGCCGAGCCTGGTCGAAGTGCAGGCCGTGGCGGACCATGATGTCGAAAAGATCGTCCTCGCGCAGCGTCCGGAGCACGGGCGACTCGAGGTGATCTGTGGCGACGAGGTGCTTGTGGTCGCCACCCGGAGTCGTGAAGAGACCATGCTCCGCGTCGTACGAGCCCTCGGAGAGGAACTGCAGCGTCAGGAACGGGTGTGTGGTGCCGCCCTTGCGCAGGTTCAGCTCGATCGCATGCGAC
Source organism: uncultured Actinomycetota bacterium (assembly GCA_963742785.1). Classification (GTDB taxonomy): domain Bacteria; phylum Actinomycetota; class Actinomycetes; order Propionibacteriales; family Nocardioidaceae; genus Marmoricola. The sequence goes on along the minus strand of CAVUNI010000004.1, from coordinate 1,200,998 downwards.
GACCACGACCCGTCATCGCCTTGGGCGACGACGAAGTCGATCGCGAACCTGCCGAGGACTCCGAGCTCGGCGAGTCGCTCGGCGACCGGACGCGCCTCCGCTGCGATCATCCGCGCGTACGCCGGATCGGCGGGGAACACACAGCCGAGGTAGCTCTGGCCGCTGGCACCGCCGAGCACCTGGTCGTGGGTCGAGAGCAGCTCCACCGATCGGTCGGGCAGCACGCGCAGCTGGACGCTGGGACTCAGCAGCTTCTGGCCGCTGATGCGCTCCTCGACGATCCCGCCGCCCTGCGCGAACAGCTGGAAGTACGTCGTCCGCGTCATGTCCTCCGACTCCAGCTGCAGGGACGACACGCGCTCCTCGAGCAGGGCCCGCTCGTCGAGTGCCCCGGGCTCGGGGAGACCGTGCAGGTCGACCACCGCGTTGCCCTGGCCGGACACCCCGTCGTTCAGCTTGACGATGGCCCCACTCATTCGGGGGTGCCGCGCGCGCATGCTCAGCAGGGCCGCGACGATCTCCTCCTGGCTGTGCAGGTCCTCGACCCCGATCGGGTAGCGTACGCCGACATCCTCGAACAGGCGCCGGCACCCGGACTTGTCACCGAGTCGGGACAGCCGCGGGTCGCACCCGTAGATCGGGATGCCGAGACTCAGCGCGACGTCGCGCTCGTCGGTGGTCACGGTGTAGCCGACGAGGTGACAGTGCTCTGGGTTTGGGATCAGCGCACGGACCTGACGCAGCAGGCGGGGATGCTCCAGCAGCTTGGCGCTCAGCGGTCGAGGTGAGCCGTCGTTGACGGAGACAAGGGTGAGGCGCTTCCGTGCGTGTCGGGGGATGATCCCGGGCAGCAGCCCCAGGTAGTACTCCACGATCGACTCCGAGATCGGCATCGAGGTGACATAGACCATGCGCAGCCGCGGTTGCCGAAGGAGCAGCAGCAGGAACAGCGACCGCTCCTCCATGGCCTGGTTGAGCGTGCCGGTGCGAGTGGACGTGTCGTCGTCTCGACTCAGGGAGGGGACAACCACCACCGACTCGTCGTCCACGTCGCGCCGCAACAGCTCCCAGACATTCGGCATCAGCGCCTGCAACTCGTCGAAGCGGCGGTTGCGCTCGGTCTCGTCGAGCTCGGCGAGAGTGCGGCTCACGGGGGCCACCGGTCGTTCCTGCACTCGTGTCATGGCTCTACTCCCTGGAAGTCCCGGTCGGTGATGTCGAAGACGCGGAACGAGCGGCTGAAGCCCTTGGGCTGGAGCGTGCCGAGCGGCTCGCTTGCGACCGGTTCGCCGAGGCCCGCGAGCACGCGCTCCGTCACCAGCACCTGCCAGGGGCCCGCGTCCCCGCACAGGCGCGCCGCGAGGTTCGTGACACTGCCGATCGCGGCGTAGTCGTAGCGACCCTCGAAGCCGATACGGCCGAGCGTGGCGTAGCCCTGGGCGATGCCCATCCCCAGGGCCAGCTCGTGTCCCGCGGTCGACCATTGACGGGCCAGCCGGCGTACCTCCGTGCGCATAGCGACCCCCATCTCGACCGCGCGCTGGGGGGCGTCGTCACAGGGAATCGGGTCGTTGAAGAACACCATCAGCCCGTCGCCAGTGAACCGCTCCAGGGTGCCCTCGTAGTGGTGGATCAGCTCGCCGAGCGCCCGGTGGTACTCGCCGAGAACACCCATGACCTCCTCGGGCTCACTGGCCTCCGCGAACGGAGTGAAGTTGCGCAGGTCGCAGAAGGCCACCACGATCTCGCGCCGATGACTCTGGAGGAACGACTCGTCCCCCGACTCGACGATCAGGTCGGCCAGCTGCGGCGAGAGGAACCGTCGGAGCCGACCGAGGCGCTCGAGCTCGGTCACCTGCGCCTGCACCCGCTCGGTGAGCTCTTCGTTCCAGCGGGCGAGCTCGCGTGCCTGTTCGTGGATCGCGTCCTGATAGCGCTTGATCCTGGACAGGGAGGCCACGCGAGCGAGCAGCTCCGCCTGCTCGAACGGCTTGGTCACGAAGTCGTCGGCGCCCGACTCGAGCGCCCGCAGGCGCTCCTGGTCGCCGCTCGCGGTGACCATCACGACCGGCAGGTACGCCGTGCGTTCGTCCGCTCGGATACGTCGGCAGACCTCGTGCCCGTCCATGCCCGGCATCAGCACGTCGAGCAGCACGAGATCCACGTCCTCGGCAGCGATCAGCGCCAGTGCCTCCGGACCCGAGTGGGTGGTGAGGACGTGGTAACCCCGAGGCACGAGCACCGCTTCGAGCAGTCGCAGGTTCTGGGGCTGGTCGTCGACGGCCAACACCGTCCCCGGCTCAGCCATGGCCGGCATCGAGGAACCTCTCCACCTGCGCCGGCAGTGCGCGGGTGCTGATGGGCTTCTCGACGAACCCGTCGAAGCCAGCCTGCTTGGCGCGTTCGCGGTCCTTGCGCATCGCGAACGCCGTGACGGCCACGACCGGGACGCTGCGGCTGGAGGGGTGTGAGCGCAGACGCCGCAGTGCCTCCGTCCCGGTGATGCCGGGTAGCTGCAGGTCCATCAGCACCAGGTCGGGCGGTTTCTCGGTCGCGATGCTGACACCCTCCTCGCCCGTGGGGGCGGAGACCACGGCGAACCCCGCGTGCTGGAGCACGTCGCGGACCAGCTTGAGGTTGAGCTGGTTGTCCTCGATCACAAGGATGGTGCGGATCTCGTTCATGGAACCTCCAACGTGCGTTTTCTCGTGCCCAGGGCGCCGACCTCTCGGAGCGACCGGATGAGGTCCTCGCGGCCAACCGGCTTGGTGAGGTAGTCCGCAGCGCCCAGGGCCATGCCGCGGGGACGCTCGTCGACGATGGTGACGAGGATGACCGGGATCTGCTCGGTCGCGCGATCCGCCTTGAGCATCCGCAACAGCTCCCAGCCGTCCATGCCGGGGAGACGGATGTCCAGGATCACCGCGGCAGGTGCGGCTTCGTCCATGGCCACCAGTGCTTCGGGACCGTCGTGGCAGCGCACCACGTCCACCGCCCAGGGCTCGAGGTAGGCCGAAAGCAGGTCGAGCGACGCCCGGTCGTCGTCGACCAGCAGGACCCGGCTGAGGTGCTCACCCTCGCCCGACTCGGAGGCCTTGGCAGCGGACGTGGCGTGTGCCTCCAGCGGGATCGCGAACCCGAAGGTGCTGCCGACGTCGACCGCGCTCTCCATCCACAGCCGGCCGCCGAACAGCTCGACGATGCGCCGCGTCAGGCTGAGCCCGAGACCGGTCCCCTCTTCCTTTGGCGCGCCCCGACGTCCCTGCTGGAACGACTCGAAGATGCGCTCACGATCCTCGGGGGGTACGCCGACGCCGGTATCAGTCACCGTCACGAGGAGGCCCTCCTCGCTGCGGCTGGCCAGCAAGCGCACCTCGCCACCGTCAGGCGTGAACTTCACCGCGTTGCTCAGGAGGTTGAGCAGCACCTGCTTGAACCGCAGCTCGTCGGCCTCGATCGTGCCCACGTCCTCGGCGACACTGACCTCCATCTGGATGCCGTGCTGCTGTGCCCGATCACGGACCAGGGTCACGGCCTGGGCGACAGCGTCCGCCACGAGGAACCGCGTGTTCTCCAGCTGCATCTTCCCCGCCTCGACCTTGGACAGGTCGAGGATGTCGTTGAGCAGCTCGAGCAGGTGGCGACCGGAGCTCCAGATGTCGCGGAGGTACTCGGCCTGTCGTTCATTGACCTCGCCGAACATCTGGTCGAGCAGCACCTCGGAGAACCCGATCACTGCGTTCAGCGGTGTGCGGAGCTCGTGGGACATGCTGGCGAGGAACTCCGACTTGTGATGGCTGGCCACCTCGAGCTCGGCGGTGCTGGTCTCGAGGGCGCGGTACAGGCGGGCGTTGTGAATGGCCAGGGCGGACTGACTCGCGAACGTCTGGAGCAGCTCGAACGTACCCGCGTCGAACGAGCCCGGCGTCCTGCGGCGGATCACCAACGCACCGACCATCTGGTCGAGGCGCAGCATCGGCACAGCGAGCACCGAGCGCCAACCGTCCTCGTAGAGGATCTGCAGGTGCGGGTCCCGGGGGCCGACGGCCAGGTCCGCCACCTCGAGCGGACGGCCGTCGAGCGCGGCACGTCCCACGAGGGTCGAGTTCCGCGCGATGGTGATCGCGCGGAGACGATCGATCAGCTGTTGACTGCTGCCGTACGCCGCACGCACCGAGAAGGCGTCTTCCTGCTCGACGTACTCCATGATCGAGCCGCCATCGGTCCCGGTCAGCCGAACCGCATTGGTCACGATCGTCTGCAGCACCTCGTCGAGGTCGAGGCTGGAGCTGACCACTTCGCCGACCTCGCGGAGAGCCTCCATCTGCACGACCTTGGTGGCCAGCTCCGCGCTCCTGGCTTCGAGGGCGCGCAACAGCTCCACCTGGCGCAGTGCGATCGCTGCCTGCAGGCCGAACTCGTCGAGCTGCCGCAGCTCGTCGTCGTCGAACGGCGAGACCTCCATCCGCCACATGGAGAAGACGCCGACGACCTCGTCGTCCAGCATCATCGGCGCCGAGAGCAGGGTTCGGTACCCACCTATGCGCTGCAGGTCGAGGCGCTGGTACGACGGGTCCGCCAGCACATCGGGGATCTGCTGCGTACGACGGTCCACCGCGACCCGGCCTACCAACGAGGTCCTGTTCCGGTCCACCGGGTGGCTCTCGATGTAGCCACGGAACTCCTCGGAGCTCGCGCCGGTCATTCGCGACAGCCGGATGTGGTCCCCGTCGACGAGATAGAGCTGTGCTGCGTCGGCATGGCAGAGCCGAGCCGCGCGCTCGACGATCGCGTCGAGGATCGTGTCCGGGTCCGCGTCGACCCGGCCGAGGGCGAGCAGGATCTCCCTGCTGGCCTGGGACTGTTCCACGGCGTCTCGCAACTGGCGGTGGCGGTCAGGAACAGATGGCGCGCTCGGGCTTCCCCGCTGCTCATCGTCCATTGGCCCACCTCCATCGAGGTCGCCGTCTCGGTCAGTCTCTGCCTGTGCGTCGAACACAGACAAGCCCGGAGCAGACCACTGCGGTCCCGCGCAAGGGCCGACATGTCACGTTTCACGCTGGTTGGCCGGTCTGGCACCCGGACGACCCACAGAGGCGGAGTCAGGCCTGCGCGCTGGGTGAGCTGGCGCGGCGGGCGACGTAGCCGGTCAACAGCGTCACCACATCCTCGGGGGCGGCGCCCGCCGTGAGGGCGTCGCGGACGATCTCGAACTGCGATGCCGGGGTGAGTCCGTCCACAGGTTGGTCGAGGTCGAGGTTGGTGGGGAACGGGTAACCGTCGGCAGCAGCGGCCAGGGCGTTGTGCAGGGCCGACTCTGCGACGCCGGCGGCCTTCCGGTCAACGAGCACCGGATACACGGCGCGGGTCACGAGCTCGCGGTCCACCGCCTCCATGGCGCGACCGAACGCGGAGGAGACCTGGAGCAGGTTGGCCACACGCTGGATGTCGGCCGACACGTTGGTTCCGGCTCCGTGGAAGAGCGCGGGGTTGAAGAAGACCGCATCCCCCTTCGACAGCGCCAGCTGCACGTAGTGCTCTCCGAAGTACTCGCGGAACGCAGGGAGCCTCCAAGCGAGATACCCAGGAACGAACTGGTGGGAGTAGGGCAAGTACATCGTCGGGCCGCTCTCGACCGGCATGTCCGAGTGGGCAACGGCGCCCTGCAGCGTCAGGACGGGAGAGAGCCGGTGCACGTGGGTCGGGTAACGCTCGACGACGTCGTTCTCCAGGAACCCCAGGTGGTAGTCACGGTGCGGCTCCTGCGCCTTGCCACCGGGGCGTACGACGTTGACCTGGGAGGTGACCTGGTAGCCGGGTCCGAGCCAGGCCCGGGACACCAGCGCGATGATGTCGTTGGCGTAGTAGTCGACGAACGTTGCCGGGTCACGCACGGCCAACTTCTCCAGCGCGTTCCAGACGCGGTCGTTGGCGCCGGCCGTGGCGAAGTGGTCGCCCACCGGTCCGCCAGCGGCGCGTTCTTCCGCGATGATCGCGTCGAAGGCCGCGGTCGCCCGGTCGACGGGTGCCGCTTCCGGGAAGGCGCCACGGATCGCCACGACGCCGGGTCCTTCGGTCAGCGCGCGCACGAGTTCGGCTGCAACTTGCGCCTCGCCGTCCGGCCCGCCGACCTCGTCACGAAGACGCGCGGCGTCGTAGACCAGCACGTTGTCCACGACGTCGCTGGCCAGGGGGAAGTCTGCGAGCTGGGTGCGCTGGGCCACGATCCGGACGAACTCGTCGAGGTTGCAGTCAGCGGTTCGCAGCCTCATCGCCTCGCGGGTCTGGGTTTGGGAAACTGGCACAGATGCCTCCGGTGGTGATGTGGTGCCGGTTGGTCTTGTCACACTAAGTGGGGTCCGAGGCAGGAAGATCGCAGCAGATGCCTCAAGACCGCCTCATCCCAGGAGCGGTGTGGTCGGGTCCGAAGGGAGGACGGGTGGGAGCACGTCGCCAACATCGTGTGGTCGACATCGCGACGCAGGCGGGACTGAGTCGAGCCACCGTGGATCGTGTGCTGCACAGCCGCGAGGGAGTCAGGCCGGAGACGGTGGCGCAGGTCGACCGGGCCATCGCAGAGCTCGAACGCCAGCACGAACAAGTCCAACTTTCGGCACGCACGCTCATCCTGGACCTGGTCATGCAAGCGCCCGATCGATTCGCCAGCGCGTCGCGCGAAGCCCTGGAGACCGAGCTCAGGGCGTTGCGTCCGGCGGTAGTCCGCGCACGCTCACGGTTGGGCGAGCACAGCGATCCCGCGGCGGCAGTGGCGTTGCTCGACGACATCGCCCATCGCGGGTCGGACGGGGTGATCTTGAAGGCACCCGACACCCCTGAGGTGGCCGCTGCCGTGGACCGGCTGTCCGTATCAGGGATTCCCACCGTCACGTTCGTCACTGATGTTCGCTCGAGCCGCAAGGCGGCGTACGTGGGAGTCGACAACCGTGCTGCGGGGGCCACCGCGGCGTACCTGATCACGCATTGGGCGGGCCTCACCGGCGGAGTACTGGTGACGGTGAGTCACTCCTCGTTCAGGGGCGAGGAGGAGCGCGAGATCGGGTTCCGCGAGACGTTGGCCGAGCTGGCACCGAAGCGCAAGGTCCACGAGGTGACTGACACCGACGGCCTGGATCGGACGATGCTGGTGGCTGTCCGCGGTGCCCTGGCCCTGCATCCCAGGATCGACGCGGTGTACTCCGCGGGAGGGGGAAACCGGGCCACCCTCACGGCGTTCGACGAGCTGGGCATGAGAGCCACGGTGTTCGTCGCACATGACCTGGACGGGGACAACCGAAGCCTGTTGCGTACCCGGCGCATTTCGGCGGTCCTGCACCACGACCTCCGCGCCGACATGAGGCGTGCGTGTCGGCTGCTTCTTCAAGCGCGAGGTGTCATCCCTGGTCGTCCGGCGACCATCCCCTCTCAGGTGCAGGTGGTGACGCCGTACAACGAACCCGCCTACCTGCTGCGCGCCGAGGACGCCTGATCAGTCGAGGAGCCCGCGCAGGTACTCCACACTGGTGCGGACGTCGGCCACAGGTCCCTCGCCGCGCGGCTGCTCGGTGAGGATGGTGTCCTGCTCCAGGGTGTACCAGCCGTCGTACTCATGGCCACGAAGGTGCTTCACGATGGCCGCGACATCGACGTCGCCAGTGCCCAGCGGCCGGTACATGCCCTCTCGGACCGCTTCGGTGTAGGTGAGGCGCCCAGCCTTTACCTGCCTGGCATACGCCAGGTCCACGTCCTTGAAGTGTGTGTGTGCGATCCGGTCGGGGACCTGGCCGGCGAGCTCGGCCGGGTCGGTGCCGCCGATCAGCAGGTGACCGGTGTCCAGGCACAGTGAGATCGAGGAACCCTCGAGCACCCGCTGCACGTCGGGGCTGGTCTCCACCATCGTGCCCACGTGGGGGTGCAGTACCGCCCTGATGCCGTGGTCGCGCGCGCGGGCAGCGACCCGGTCGAGGTTGCTGAGCAGGCGCTTCCAGCCCGCGTCGTCAAGCTCCGGTCGCGAGTCGTACCCCGCCAGGCCTGAGTCGGCGGAGAGCACCATGACGTCGGACGCCGTGGCGACGAAGCCGGGCAGCAGCCGCTCCAGCTCCACCATCGGGTCGACCTCGGCCTGGTGCAGGACGAAGGGCGTGAAGCCACCGACCGCGGTGAGGTGGTGGGATGCCAGGGTCGCGGCGAGCGCGGTCGGGTCAGCGGGCAGGAAGCCGTCCGGCCCGAGCTCGGTGGCGGCCAGACCGACCTCGCTCATCTGGGAGAGGACCTGCCCGGCGGGCAGCTGGTACCCCCAGCCGGGGACCTCGCAGACCCCCCAGCTGATGGGGGCTCCGGCGATTCGGGCGTGCTCGTTCATCGTGTCTCCTGTGCGTGGTGTCTGGTGGGTCTGGGTGCTGATCAGTCGGCGGGGTGCCATTCGGCGTTCGCCAGGGCCGCGGGTCGGCGCCCGGCCAGGACGTCGGCGACGCCCTGCGCCGCTGCGGCGAACGTGGCTCGGGTGGCGCCGACGCTGAGTCCCATCAGGTGGGGTGCCAGCACGACGTCGTCGCGGTCGAAGATCGGATGGTGCTCAGGCGGCTCGGTCTCGAAGACGTCGAGGCCCAGCCCGGCCAGCTGCCCCTCGCAGAGAGCCGAGTGTGCGGCATCGAGATCCAGCAGACCGCCACGCCCACAGTTGATGAGGATCGTGCCCGGCTGCGTCCCCGCGAGGAACTCGGCGTCAACCAGGTGACGTGTCTCGGGAGTCAGCGGCAGGTGGAGGGTGATCACGTTGGCGCGGCGACGCAGCTCCTCCAGGCTGACCAGGTCCGGTTCGCTCTCAGTGAGGTAGGGGTCGTGCGCGAGGACCGTCATGCCGAAACCGCGGGCGAGGTGTGCCACCCGGCGACCGATGCGCCCGTAGCCCACGATGCCCATCGTGGCTCCCTCGAGATCGCCCACGGAGATCTGGCTGCGCTCGGCCCAGCGCCCCTCGGCGACGCAGGCAGAGGCGATCCGCAACCGCTTCACGAGGTGCAGGGTCATCGCCAAGGTGCCTTCGGCGACGGCATTCGTGCCGGCGCCCGGGGTCACCACCACGGCGATGCCACGCCGGGTTGCCTCGTCGACGTCGACGCGGTCCACGCCCACACCGGTGCGCGCCACCACCTTCAGCAGGGGTGTCCGGTCGAGCAGGTCGCTGTCGACCAGTGCATCGGCTCGGGCGATCGCGCCGGTGGCGCGCTGCAGGTCTTCGGCCGTTGGGTTGGCGACGAACGTCGCGCTCGCAGGTAGGTACCCGTGGACCAGCTCGGACTGCACGTCACCCAGCGCCACCACGACGTCGGTGCGGGACAGGGTGGTCATGCGGACTGCACCGCACGTCGCAGCTCGGCCGACACCGCGTTGGCGAGGATCGTAGTGTCCGACCCGATGGCCAGGAACTGCCAGCCAGCCGCAGTCATGGTCGCTGCCGCGGCACCGTCCGGGACCAGTAGTCCCGCGGCCTTGCCGTTTCCCCTGGCTGCAGCGAGCACTCGTTCCAGCGCGGCGACGTACCCAGGTGCCTTCAGGTTTCCGGGCACCCCCAGCGCCAGGGAGAGATCGCGCGGTCCGACGAACAACACGTCGACACCGTCGAGCGCGGCGATCTCCTCGACCGTCGCCAGTGCCTGTGCGGTTTCGATCTGCACGACACCGAGGACCTCGTCACCGGACCGGTCCAGGGCGGATGGGTCGAGCCCGTAGTGGCACATGCGGTTGTACGTCGCGACGCCTCGGTCCCCGCGCGGTGGGTAGCGCAGGTGGCTGATTGCGGCTGCTGCATCCTCCGGTCCATCGATGCGCGGGAACATGACGCCGGTGGCTCCGAGATCGAGCAGCCGACCCGCACGGATCCGCTCGGTCGACTCGGTGCGGACGACGGTCGGTACGCCGTACGACGCGGCCGCGGGGACCACACCCCTCGCCTGCTCCTCGCCTCCGCCGCCGTGCTCGAGATCCAGCAGCACCCAGTCCACACCGGCGGCGGCACACACCTCCGCTGTGACAGCGGTTCCTGCACCCAGGAAGGTGCCGTACGTCGTCTCGCCCTTGCCCAACCTGGCCTTGAGGTTGCCGCGGTCGAGGGCGTAGCTGGTGCTGCTCATCCGAGCCACCGCTGCGTCTCGAGGCCGGTCTCGTAAGCGGTGCGGGCACGGGTCACGGTGTCCGAGTCCGCCACCTCTGCGGGCGCCACGTCCCACCAGCAACCGGCGGAGGGCAAGTCGGCGTGCGGGATGACCGGGACCACGATGACGACAGGGCGCTGCTCGGACCGGGTGTCCTCGAGAGCCGAGCGAACCTCACCGGCCGAGGTCGCGCGGAGGGCGCGGGCGCCTAGTCCGGCGGCGACCTGCACCAGGTCGACGTTCAAGTAGTCGCCGGTCAGTCCGGCGGGCTTGTCCGCATCGAGCTCGAGCGGGTCCTCGCGGTAGCGGAACTCGTTGCCGAACTCACGTCCCATCGTGCCCATCTGCAACCGGTGGATGACCTGGTAGCCGTGGTTCTCCGGGACCACGAGTGTGAGGGGCAGCTTCTCCTGGGCGGCGGTGACGAGCTCGGTGGGAGCCATCAGGAAGGTGCCGTCGCCGAGGAAGGAGATGACTCGCTCCTGAGGATCGGTCTTGGAGAGTCGTACGCCGATCGCCGCAGGGATCTCGTAGCCCATGCACGAGAAGCCGAACTCCAGGTGGCAGTCCTGGCCCTCGGTGGCGTCCCACACCTTCAGCAGGTCCCCGGGTGGGCCACCCGCGGCCGCGATGATCGTGTCGCCGGACTGTGCGTGCTCTTGGAGCAGCCCGATGAGTTGCCCCTGGGTCAGGACGGCGTCGGTGTCGGGAACGACATCTTCGGTCTGCTGGCGAATCGCTTCGATGTCTGCAGCCGTGTCCGCGTCGAGTGCCGCGGCGCGGACCGGGGACCACGCGGAGGTGGCGGCCTCGACTCGCTCGCGCCACGCGGGGTCGCCGGACACGTGGTCCTCGGCCAGTGCCGTTGACAGTGCCTTGAGGGTCAGCTTGGCGTCACCGAGGATCGACTCGGCTCCCAGCCGGTCACCGTCTCGAGCATCGATGTTGATGCTGGCGAAACGGGCGTCAGGGTTGGCGAACAGTGAGTGCGAAGCAGTGGCGAAGTCCGTCAGCCGTGACCCGACGGTGAGGACCAGGTCCGCTTCGCGGGCGATCTCGTTGGTCGCCGGGTTTCCTTCCAGGCCGATGCCGCCGAGCTGCCACCAGGCGCGCGTCCGTACGGCGCCCTTGCCCGCGAACGTCTCGGCCACGGGGATGCCGACCTGCTCGGCCAGTGACTCGAGCTCCTCCGATGCCTCGGAGTAGAGCACTCCGCCGCCGGCGATGATCAATGGCTTGCGTGCCTGCTTGACGAGCTCGACAACCGACGCCGTCTCGGCCGGTTCGGGCAGCGGGCGGCGAATGGTCCAGTCCCGCTCGGCGAAGAACTCGGCCGGGTAGTCGTGGGCGTGCGACTGGATGTCCTGGGGCAGCGAGAGGACCACTGCACCGGTGTTCACGGGATCGACCAGGACCCGCATGGCCGCCGGGAGCGCGGTCAACAGCTGCTCGGGGCGCGTGATGCGGTCGAAGAAACGCGACACCGCACGGAACGCGTCGTTCACGCTGGCGTCTGCCTCGACCGGGTGCTGCAGCTGCTGCAGGACAGGCCCCTGCCGGCGGGTGGCGTAGGTGTCACCCGGGAGCAGCAGCACCGGCAGCCGGTTGACGGTCGCCAACCCGGCGCCAGTGACCATGTTGAGCGCGCCGGGACCGATCGACGCCGTGACCGCGAGCACGGCGCGGCGTCGGGTGGCCTTCGCGAAGGCCGAGGCGATGTGCACCAGCGCCTGCTCGTTCCGCCCCTGGATGAAGGGCAGGTCCGCGGAGTACTGGTCGAATCCCTGGCCGAGCCCGGCCACGTTGCCGTGGCCGAAGATGCCCATGGCCGCGGGGATCAGCCGACGACGCTCTCCGTCGACCATGCTGTACTGCCTGGACAGGTACAGCACCAGGGCTTGGGCACTGGTCAGGCGAAGGGTGCGGTTGCTGGTCATGTTGACTCCTTGAGTGGTCACCACGGACGCCCGTGGAGAATGATCGTCTTGACCTCGGTCATCTCCGAGACCGCGGCGCGGAAGCCTTCCTTACCGATGCCCGAGGCCTTGAGACCGCCGTACGGCATCAGGTCTGCCCGCCACAGCGGCGTCCAATTGAAGTGGATGACGCCGGCGTCGATCTGGCGCATGGCGCGTACGGCTCCGGCGATGTCGCCCGTGAACACGCCGGCCCCCAGGCCGTAGGCGGTGGAGTTCGCCTGCGCGATCGCTGCCGTCCAGTCCTCCGCCTTGGAGATGGCCACCGCAGGTCCGAAGAGCTCTTCCTGGTTCAGCGGCGCATTCGGGTCGACGTCGTCGACCACAGCAGGTGAGACCAGCGCGCCCTCACGTTCGCCCCCGGTGAGAAGCCGAGCGCCGTCGTCGACGGCAGCCGTGATCGCTGCCTCGACGCGCTTGGCCTCCGTGTCGGTGATCAGGGTGCCCACGCGGGTGTCCTTCCGGGACGGGTCACCGATCGTGAGTGCCTTGACCTTCGGCACGAGCGCGTCGACGAAGTCCCCGTGGATCGACGGATGTGCAATCACGCGCTGGACCGAGATGCACACCTGGCCGGCGTTGATGTAGCCGCCCACTGCGACCGCCTCGGCCGCGGCCTCGATGTCGGCGTCGGGCAGGATCACCACGGGGCAGGATGCTCCGAGCTCCAGTGACAGCTTCTTGACGCCGGCCGTGCGGGTGATGTGCTCGCCGACACCCGTGGAGCCGGTGAACGACACCTTGCGCACACGGGGGTCGGAGACCAGCGCGTCTCCCAGCACGCCGCCCGGTCCCGTCAGGACGGAGAGGACTCCTTCGGGTAGGCCCGCGTCCACGAACGCCTCGGCGAGTGCGAGTGCGGTCAGGGGTGTCGTGCGTGCGGGCTTGACGACCACGGCGTTCCCGGCCGCAAGCGCCGGCGCGACCTTGTGCAGGACAAGCAGGGAGGGGTAGTTGAACGGCGTGATGGCGACGACGACCCCGCAGGGCTGCCGCAGCGTGAACCCGACCTTGTCCTGACCGGTGCCTCGGTTGGCGTCCAGAGGGAGTGTCTCGCCGTAGAGCTGGGTCCCTTCGTAGCCGGCGAGACGGATCATCTCGCCCGCGCGGCCGACCTCGCCTAGCGCCTCGGTGATCGTCTTGCCGTTCTCAGCCGACAACAAGGTCGCGATCTGTTCGGCCCGCTCCTCGACCAGGGCGGCTGCACGCATCAGTACGTCGAGGCGCACGTGGGCGGGAGTCTCGCGCCAGACTGCAGCGCCGTGTTCAGCGGCGGCCAGGGCCTTGTCGACGTCGGAGGCATCGGCGATGGCCGCATGCCCGACCACACGGCCGTCGTACGGCGAGTGAACCTCTTCCACCTGCCCGGCGCCCGGAATCCAGGCACCACCGATCAGAAGCTGACCTGTGGCACTGTCCATGGTTGTCATCTCTCCAGTCATCTCAGAGCGTGATCCAGCGCTTGTCTGCGGTGGAGCGCAGGGCGGCGTCGACCAGACGTGCGGTCCTGACCATGTCGGCGATGGTGGCGCCTTCGGCCTTTCCCGTGGCGACCGACGTGAGCAGCCGCTTGGCCTCGACCACCTTGAGGTCGTCGTAGCTCAACGGGATGGCGGTGTCAGGCTGGAACGCGCAGAGCTCGCCATCCTCAGGGCCGACGAAGTGAGTCGACCAGGACGCTGCCTGGTACTCCTGGTCCAGGCACTCACGCAGCTCCCCCATGCGGCGGAAGTCCCACGCGATCGCGCCAGTACTGCCGTGAATCTCGAAGCTGTAGGCGTTCTGCTCACCCACGGAGGCACGACTGGCCTCGAGGACACCGGGTGCCCCTGAGGCGAACCTCAGTAGCGCGACCACGTGGTCCTCGTTCTCCACTGGCAGGCGAGGCCCCTCGGCGCCGCGGGAGAAGTGGGAGGCTGCACCGACTGCCTGCGGTCGTTCGGTGATGAACGTCGAGGTCTCGGCCAGGAGTGCGTCGATGGGACCGGCGATGTGCTCGATGAGGTCCATGCCGTGCGAAGCGAGGTCACCGACCACGCCGCTGCCGGCCAGCTCCCGCACGAAGCGCCACGTCAGGGCACCATCCGGATGGGCGCAGTAGTCGCCGAGCATCTGGATCCGGACGTGCCGGATCTCGCCAAGGCGCCCGGAAGCCACCAGGTCCCGGGCCCGCTCGACGGCGGGCGCGTTCCGGTAGTTGAAGCCCACTGCGGAGGACACGCCGGCCTTCTCGATCGCGGCTGCGATCTCCTCGGTCTCAGCCAGGTTGCGGCCCGCCGGCTTCTCGATCCACAGGTGCTTCCCGGCCTGGGCGGCGGCCACTGCCACGTCGCGATGGGTGAAGTTCGGGCCGGCGACGCACACCAGGTCGATGTCACTGCGGTCCACCAGCTCGCTCCAGTCGGAGGTCGTGAACGGCACCCCGAACACGTTGCGGGCGTAGTCGAGTCGGCCGTCGTCAGCGGTGTCCGCTACACCAACCAGCCTGGGCGTCACGCCGAGATCGGGGTAGTGCTGCATCACCCTGCTCATGGCCTTGGCGTGAACCTGCCCCATCCAGCCGAAGCCGACGATGCCGACATTGATGTGCTGCTGAGTCATCGAATCTTCCTTCGGGTCGGTCATCGGATCTCGTCGAGTCGGACGGGGCGGTGTTCGCGCCACGAGACAGTGGCGGCCTCTGCGATCAGGGCGGCCTCCACGGCGTCGGCGACCGTGCACGGAGAGGTCCGCGTGCCTGCGACGACGTCAGTGAACGCGGTGAGCTCGGCACGGAAGGCATCAGCGAAGCGGTCCATGAAGAGCTGCCAGGGATCTCCGGCGGGAAACTCGACCTCGGCGTCAGCCGAGCGCAGCGGCAGCCGCTCGTCGAGGCCCGCGACCACCGAGTCCTCGCTGCCGAGCATCTCGAGGCGGACGTCGTGACCCCGGCCGTTGGCCCGGGTGTTGGAAACCACGGCGATGGTGCCGCCGCTGAGCGTGAGCACCGAGGTCGCGGTCTCGGCGTCCCCCGCCTCTGCGATGTAGCTGACACCTTGGGTCGACCCCACGGCGTACACCTCCACGACCTCCTGCCCCGTGGCCCACCGCACGGAGTCGAAGTCGTGGATCGCGCAGTCGTTGAAGATGCCTCCGGAGCCGACGATGTACGCCTCCGGCGGAGGGGCCGGGTCCAACGTGGTGGAGCGAACCGTGTGCAGGTAGCCCAGCCTGCCGGCGAGCAGGTCTTCCCGGGCCGTGACGTAGGCAGGGTCGAAGCGGCGGGGGAATCCGATCTGCACCGGGACGTCGCTGCCTTCGAGCTCCTCGCCCAGGGCCACGGCCTCCTTGGCGTGCTGCGCCACCGGCTTCTCACAGAAGGTCGGGATACCGGCCCGCACGCAGGCGCGGATCAGGTCAGGATGCGTGGCCGTCGAGGAGGCGATGACCACCCCGTCCACGCCCGAGGCCAACACGTCCGCCGGCTCGGCAACCGTCGTGGCGCTCAGTTCTTCGCCAATGCTGCGTGCGAGCTCAGGTACGGCATCGGCGATGACCAGTTCCTCGATCACCGGCAGCCTGGCCAGGTTGCGTGCGTGGAATGCGCCGATGCGGCCCACGCCGATAACTCCGATTCGCATGTCCCCTACCTCTCTGATTGCTCGTGACTGATCACTCGTGGGCGCCCGGGACCATCTGGTCCCAGTCCATGACGGATCCGGTCACGACTCCGCTGCGCTCGGAGAGCAGGAAGACCACGAAGTCGGCGATCTCCTCGACCTGGCCGAGCTTTCCCATCGGTACAGACGCTGCGGCCTTCTCGAGCCAGTACTCGTCGGCGTCGTGGAACTCCCGCTGGATCGCGTCCTCACCCTGCGTCTCCGTCCACCCGATGTTGACGCCATTGATGCGGATCCGGTCCCAGCGGTGGGCGAAGGCGGCGTTGCGGGTGAGACCGACGAGTGCGGACTTCGAGGTGACGTAGGGCGCCAGGTAGGGCTGTCCGCCGTGGGAGGACATCGTGATGATGTTGACGATCGAGCCCCCCGCGCCGCGGGCGACCATGTCCTTGACCGCGGCCTGCATCAGGAAGAACGGGGCTCGTGCGTTGACCGCGATGTGTTGGTCAAAGAGCTCCGGAGTCGTGTCGAGGAGGGTGCCGCGGGTGGTCAACCCGGCACTGTTGACCAGGCAGTCGACCCGGCCGAAGTGCTCCACGGTCGCAGCGACGGCGGCCAGTCCTTGGTCAACGTCGGCCGCGTCGGCGTGGATGTAGAGGGCACGAGTGCCGGTCTCGGCAAGCCCGGCGGCGAACTTCTCGCCGACGTCCTCTCGTCGACCAGTCACGGCGATGTCGGCGCCGTTACGCGCCGCGGCAGTGGCAACGGCGGCGCCCAGGCCCTGGGTTCCTCCGCTGATCAGGACGACCTTGCCATCGAGCAGGCCGTCGGTGAGCTCAGTCATCTTTGCAACTCCTCGAGGGGTGGACACAAGTCGCTATCGCCCATTGCCACGGGCCGGAGAGCGGGTGCTTGCCGCCGAATCTGTGTGACCGCTGACACATGAAACGGTATGGCTCAGCCACACCCTGGCGGGGTGCCGGAATGACTCAAGAACGCCTCACGGGCACCTTCACATTCACGCAGCTGCCAGGTGCTCGGGGTGGTAGCAAACCTCAGATGACTTTGCGCTTGACCTTCCCCTTGGGGCAACGCAGAGGGTCGATGCAGGCGCACCCGCGCCGAACGCGAGAGGATGACCTGCGTGTTGAGTATTGGCGAGTTCGCACGCGCGAGCGGGCTGACTGCCAAGGCGCTCCGCCTGTACGACGAGCTCGAACTGCTGACGCCGGCCGAGGTGGACCGGAGCAACGGCTACCGCTACTACGCCCCGGAGCAGGTCGAGCAGGCACGCCTGGTGGCACGGCTCCGCTCAGCCGGCGTGCCACTTCCACGTATAGCGGCGATCATCGGCGCGTCCACGCCGGAGCAGGCAGTGGACGAGGTGCTGTCCTACTGGCGCCACGTCGAGGCTCACACCGCATCGGCCCGCGAGGTCATCACTTCTCTCGTTGCCCTTCTCAGAGGACAGGACAACACCATGAACTCCTCCACCCCACTCGAGGTCAGCCTCGCGGACCTGGTAGCCCGTCTGTACGAGGAACTCCCAGAGGCCGACGACCTGGCTCGCATCACTGAGGCGCGGCGACGTGCCCAGGCCCTTGCCGACCTCGGTGACCAGCTCGTCGACCACTACGTCAGCGAAGCCAAGCTGGGTGGGGCGTCGTGGAACGAGATCAGCGACGCCCTCGGGGAAACCACTCAGGTCGCCCGGCAACGCCGTGCGCCGCACGCGTTCGCGCGATTCACCGACCTGAACCGGCAGAGCGTCGTACTCGCACAAGAAGCTGCCCGAGCGCACAAGCACGAGCTCATCGGCACCGAACACCTGCTGCTCGGCCTGCTGGCGGAGCCGCAGGGGCTGGCGTACGAGGTGCTGACGGCGGAAGCCGTCTCAGAGCAGGAAATCCGCGACGCGATCGAGAACGCGATGCCGCCGGCCGGGACGAATGAGCTGCGGGGCCACATCGCCTTCGGCACGGACAGCAAGGAGGCCATCGAGCAGGCACTCCGGGCGTCGTCCGACCTCGGCCATGACTGGGTCGGCACGGAACACACACTGCTGGGTCTGATCCGCACCGAGGAGAGCCTCGCAGCGGAGATCCTGCACAACCTCGGTTTCACCTCGGAGACCCTGCAGGACAAGGTCACGACCGGGATCACCAAGCGTCTGGCGGTGACCGAAGCGTAGGTACCGTCAGCCAGCCGAGGCGGACACCACGACGGGCGTTCCATACTCTTGGGGCCGGGGTGTCAGCAGAACAGCAGTCCGTCGTATCGGGCGGGCCACTGCCGCTCCGACCACATGGTGCCGTAGCCGGCGCCGAGCCACTCGCACTGTGAGTCCGTCTCGTGGGCCCAGCGCACCTTGATGTAGTAGCTCTTGGTGCAGGTGTTCTTCACGTCGACGCGGTCATAGCGCTTGTAGTCGTGGACCGTCGCCTTGACACAGCTGGGCACCGAGGCGGCTTGTGCAGGCACCACAGGCACCGTTACCAACGTGAAGGCCGCCAGGGCGGTGGCGGCAGAGCGGACCTTGCGCTTGGTGATGCTCATGAGTGAGTCCCCCTGTTCAGGTGCCCGACGGCGGGCTGCCTGGGTACTGCCCGTCGATCGGGACGACGAAACCTTCAGCCCGGAAACACTCGAGCCGTCCCGGCGCACCGGAACGGCTGAGTTGACTTCTGCGAAGTCCTCGCTCCTCTGCGAGGGCCCATGGTGGAGCTGGCGGGAATCGAACCCGCGTCCTGTGGCGCCGTACCAGGTCTTCTCCGGGTGCAGTTCGTGATATCGCTTTTCTCGGCCCCGGCACTCCCACGAACAGTGTGCCGACGGGCCCAGTCAGGATGAAGTCCCGATCGACCCTCCTGACAGGAGTCGATCAGCTAGTCCCCTAAATGAGGTCAGGGTCCGGGACGGAGACGGATGCCCGGTCTGACCCTTCGATCACTGCTCAGGCAGCGAGAGCGAAGTCAGTGCGATTTGAGTCGGCACTTATAGGTTCCAGCGAACGTTTACGAGATGACGCTGGCTTCTCGACCCGCTTCTCCTGGGACTAACGTCCCCAGTCGAAACCAATCAGCCCCTCTTGAGTTGTACGACTTGTCAGTCTATCGGGGAACGGCTCTCAGCTCACCTTTGTTCCCTGGTGCCGCCAGGTTCAAGCAACCGCGACCACCGCTGGTTGAGCTTGTCGAAACCACTAGATGATGTGGTTTCGAGCCCTTCGAGACGGTTGCTGCGCAACCTCCTCAGGAACCAACGCACGGCGGCGCTCGCTCCTCAACCACCGAGGTGCCGCGGGGGCCAGACAACCGCGACCACCGCTGGTTGAGCTTGTCGAAACCACTAGATGATGTGGTTTCGAGCCCTTCGAGACGGTTGCTGCGCAACCTCCTCAGGAACCAACGCACGGCAGCGCTCGCTCCTCAACCACCGAGTTGGAGCCTGTCGTTGACCTCGACCGCGGTTGAGGTTGCACGATGTCGGAATGGAAGACACGACTGCCAAGGCCTACCTCGAACGCATCGGCGCCAGCCGGCCAACCGCTCCGACTCTCGAGGCCCTAGCGACGTTGATGCGGGCCCACCTCGCCACCGTCCCGTTCGAGAACCTGAGCATCCACCTGGGTGAGCCGATCGACCTCGCCGAGAGCGCCCTGATGGACAAGCTCGTCTCCCGCCGGCGCGGCGGGTTCTGCTACGAGCTCAACGGTGGGTTCGCAGCACTTCTCCGGCACCTCGGGTTCGAGGTCACCCTCCACACTGCACGCGTGCACACGCCCGACGGCCTGGGGCCGCCGTACGACCACCTGACCCTCCGCGTCGAGCTCGACGAACCGTGGCTCGTCGACGTCGGGTTCGGGAAGTTTGTGGCCAGTCCGGTGCCGTTGACCGTCGGGGAGACCCACACCGATCCTTCGGGCACCGTGCAGTTCGTCGAGGCGCCATACGACGATCTCGACGTCCTGCTCGACGGGGAGGCGCAGTTCCGCATGGACACCCGACCGAGAGAGCTGTCGGAGTTCATCACGACGTGCTGGTGGCACCAGACCTCTCCCAAGTCCCACTTCACCAGGTCGTTCACGTGCTCGTTGCCCACCACCAACGGCCGGGTGACGTTGAGCGACCGGCTGCTGATAACCACGACCGACGGGGTCCGGACGGAGACCCAGCTCGGTTCCGACGACGAGGTGTTTGCGGCGTACCGCAGCCACTTCGGGATCGAACTGACTCGGCTGCCAGGCCCGGTTCCCTCCAGTGAGGTGAGCTCACTCGGGCAGAGCTGAGGGAGCGGCGCGGGCGTAGCGCTCGGAGATTCGTCGTACGGCGGCGGCCAGCTCGGGTGGGTCTTCCACCTCGAAGTCGGTCTCGAGGACGCCGAGCCAGAAGGCGATGTCCTCGGGACTGCGCGCACCGATCTGCACGCGGCACCGGTCGTCGCCCAGCGGCTCGATGCTGCCCTGGGTCCACGGCCCCATCCGCTCCTCCACGACTGACGCAGCCGCGTGGACCACGACGCGTCCGGTCACCTTCATCTGGACCTGGCGGGTCTTGCTGGCGACGTACGCCGCGACGTCCTCGGCGGGCAGGTCGCGCAGACGGAAGCGATGTCCGACCGAACGGGTCTGGCTCATCCGGTCGACACGGAAGGTCCGCCAGTCGTCGCGCTCGAGGTCGTAGGCGACGAGGTACCAGCGCATCCCCCAGTTCACGAGGCGATACGGCTCCACCCGCCGCTCGGTGGCCGAGCCCGAGTGGTCCGAGTAGGCGAACCGCATGACCTCCCGGTCGCGCGCAGCAGCCGCGACAAGGGCGAGCAATTTGCCCTCGACGTCCGGACCGCGCCGGCGTCCCGTCACCCGTACGGTGTGGGCCTGGAGGGCATCGACGCGACTGCTGAGCCGTTTCGGCAGCACCTGGAGCATCTTGGTCAGCGCGCGCAGGGCGGTCTCCTCCATCCCCTCGACCGATCCCCCGCTGGCGGTGCTCAGCGAGACCGCGATCGCGACTGCCTCGTCGTCGTCGAGCAGCAGCGGCGGCATCGCGGCGCCGGCCGAGAGCCGGTACCCGCCGATCGACCCACGCGTGGCGAGCACGGGGTAGCCGAGATCGCGGAGTCGACCGATGTCGTTGCGCACGGTGCGCTCGGTGACACCGAGTCGCTGGGCCAGTTCGGGACCGGGCCATTCACGAGGTGTCTGCAACAGCGACAGCAGCTGCAGGAGTCGTCCGGAGGTCTCTGACATGTTCTTCAGAATAGTCGGAATCAGGAACGAAACGTGCCTGATGGATTCCTAGCCTGAAGGCATGACAACTCTCCTCGAACCCCCAGTCGTCACCACGTCGAAGTCCGACTCCGATCGCGCGACGCCGCCCCTGATGTGGGCCGGCTTCTCGGTGATCCTCTCCGCGATGATCCTCAACATCCTCGACTCGACGATCGTCAACGTCGCCGCTCCCTCCATCCAGGCCGACCTGTCGATGAGCACCTCGGCGCTGGAGTGGGTGGCTGCGGCGTACACCCTCGCTCTTGCCGTCGGACTGATGGCCGGCGCCCGACTGGGCGACATGTACGGCCGCAAGCGGATGCTGCTCGTCGGGCTGGTCGGCTTCGTCGCCTCATCGGCGTTCTGCTCGTTCGCCGGGTCCGGCGACGTGCTCGTCGCCTCCCGGGCGGTGCAGGGCCTCGCCGCCGCACTGATGGTCCCGCAGAGCTTCGGGCTGATCCGCGACGTGTTCCCGCCCCAGCACATGGGCAAGGCGTTCGCCGCGCTCGGTCCCGTGATCGGCCTCTCCACCGTGCTCGGTCCGGTCGTCGCCGGACTGCTGATGAAGGCCGACCTGTTCGGCACCGACTGGCGCGCGCTGTTCCTGATCAACCTGCCAGTCGGCGCGTTCGCGCTGGTGATGGGCAGCAAGGTCCTCCCCTCCGGACCTCCTTCCCACGCGGGGCGGCGCCTCGACGGCGTCGGCACCCTGCTTCTTGGTACGGCGAGCTTCCTGCTGGTCTTCCCCCTCGTCGACGGCCGCACCCAGGGCTGGCCGACGTGGATGTTCGTGCTGCTCGCGGCATCGGTCCCCGTCTTCGGCGCCTTCGTCGTGCACCAGCGCGCGCGGCTGCGTGCCGGTCGCGTCGCCACGGTCGAGTTCAGCGTCCTGAAGAAGCGCTCCTACGTCTCGGGCGTCGTGTTCACGCTGGTGTTCTTCGGCAGCATCGTCGGCTTCTCGCTGACCACCGGCCTGTTCCTGCAGATCGGGCTCGGGTTTGGCCCGATGCACGCAGCGCTCTACCTCGCTGCGATGGCTGTCGGCGCGTTCTTCGGTGCCGGTGTCGGCGCGTGGGCGGCGACCGCGGTGGGTCGGCCGATCCTGCACGTCGGTCTGACGATCATGGCGGCCGGCTCGGCGGTCCTATACTTCTCGCTCCGCTCGGTTGACGGCGACGTCGGGCTGCTCACGCTGGCGCCCGGACTTTTCGTCTTCGGCCTCGGCATGGGCATGATCTTCGTCCCTCTGTTCAGCATCATCATGGGCGAGATCGACGACCACGAGGTCGGTTCCGGCAGCGGGCTGCTCGAGTCGCTCCAGCAGCTGGGCGCTTCCTTGGGGGTCGCGATCCTCGGGACGCTGTTCTTCGACAAGCTCGCGCTGGAGGACGGTGGGCCCGCCGCGGCGATGACGAGTGGCCGGCACCTGGTTGCGGCCGAGGACACGCTGCTGATGGTGATCGCGCTGATCAGCGTTGCCTGGCTGATCGGGTGGCTGCTTCCCCGCAAGGCCCGCGAGATGGTCTGAGCGACGTACGCGCGGGTGGGCGCCCAGCGGGCCGCCCACCCGCATGTCCGGACCAATCGGGCGGCTGGTCGGCTAACTTCGAAATCGTTATCGATAACGATTGACACGGCTCCCCAGTGGTGGCAATTTCCCGAGTGACGCACGTCCCATCGGGCGGTGGGGCCGGATATGGAGGTTTCAATGAGGTCGAGCAAGGCACGAAGCGCGGCACTGGCCGTGCTGTGCACCAGCGCGATGGTGCTGGCGGCGGCCTGCGGCTCCGATGACGACTCGTCGGCGGCGGAGGGCGACACGATCACCTGGTGGCACAACTCGAACAACGACCCGGGCAAGGCCTACTACGAGCAGGTCGCCAAGGACTTCGAGGCCGACCATCCGGACGTCGACATCAAGGTCAGTGCAATGGCGCACGAGGACATGGTCGACAAGC
Organism: uncultured Actinomycetota bacterium; assembly: GCA_963742785.1. Lineage (GTDB taxonomy): Bacteria > Actinomycetota > Actinomycetes > Propionibacteriales > Nocardioidaceae > Marmoricola. The sequence continues at coordinate 1,178,045 of CAVUNI010000004.1, read as the reverse complement.
TCGACGCGGCGTTCCAGAGCGGCGACATCCCCGATGTCTACATGGAGCGAGGCGGCGGTGAGCTGGCCGACCACGTCGAAGCTGGCATGGTCCGCGACCTCTCCGACGACGCCAAGGAGGAGATCGACAAGATCGGCGGATCGGCCGCCGGCTGGCAGCTCGACGGCAAGACGTATGCGCTGCCGTTCTCGCTCGGAGTGGTCGGAGTCTGGTACAACACCGACCTGTTCAAGAAGGCCGGGATCACCGCACCGCCGACCACGATGGACGAGTGGTACGCCGCCATCGCGAAGCTCAAGAAGGCCGGCATCACCCCGATCTCGGTGGGCGCCGGTGACAAGTGGCCCGCGGCGCACTACTGGTACTACACGGCTCTCCGCTCCTGCCCCGAGGACGTCCTCAAGGATGCCGTGACCAGCCTCGACTTCTCCGACCCGTGCTTCGTGAAGGCCGGCGACGTCATCGACGACGTGATCGCGACCAAGCCGTTCAACCCCGGCTTCCTGACGACCAAGGCACAAGAGGGCGCCACCTCCGCTTCCGGCCTGCTCGCGACCGACAAGGTCGCCATGGAGGTCCAGGGACACTGGGAGCCCGGCGTCATGCAGGGCCTGACCGACGACGGCAAGGGCCTGGGTGACAGGACCGGCTGGTTCCCCTTCCCGTCCGTCGACGGTGGGCAGGGCGACCCGACCGCCGCTCTCGGCGGTGGTGACGCCTGGGCAGTCTCGGAGGAGGCACCCGACGAGGCGGTGGACTTCGTGAAGTACCTGCTCTCGGACAAGGTCCAGAACGGCTTCGCCGAGAAGGACATGGGGCTGCCGACAAACCCGGCCGCAACCGGCTCGGTCAAGGATCCGGCACTGGCCGGTCTGATCAAGGTGCGCGATGCTGCGCCCTACATCCAGCTCTACTTCGACACGGCGTTCGGCACCTCGGTCGGTGGAGCGATGAACGATGAGATCGCGCTGCTCTTCGCCGGCAAGGCCTCGCCGCAGGACGTGGTGGACGCTACGCAGGAGGCAGCAGACCAGGAGAAGGGCTGACGTGACGGACCAGGGCGCCCCCACCCGCGAGGCACCCATCTATCCAGAGGTGGCCACCCGGCGCGCGGATCAGCGCCGGGTGGTTCCCCGCCCCGTGGGAGCCGGATGGCGACAAAGGTTCGAGATCCTCCTGTTCGTCACCCCGGCGCTGGCCCTGATGGCGACCTTCGTCGTCTGGCCGATCATCACCGCGGTGCGGATGTCGTTCTACCGCTGGAAGGGCTTCGGCGAGATGGACGACTTCATCGGGCTGCGCAACTACCACCTGATCCTCTCCGACGACGTGTTCCGGGGCGCAGTCCTTCACAACTTCCTCATCGTCGGTCTCTCGATCCTGATCCAGCTGCCGCTTGGCCTCGCCGTGGCGCTGCTGCTCAACCGGCGGATCCGGGGCCGCGGACTGTTGCGGACGATCGTCTTCGTCCCCTACGTCCTTGCCGAGGTGATCGCCAGCGTCGTGTGGTACCAGCTGCTGCAGCCGGAGTCCGGCGTGGTCGACGGGCTGCTGCGGGCGATCGGCATCACCCCACCGGAGCAGGGATTCCTCGGCACTCCCGAGCTCGCGCTCGGCACCGTGTTCGTCGTACTGACCTGGAAGTACCTCGGGCTCGCGATCCTGCTCTTCCTGGCCGGGCTGCAGGGCGTTCCGGACGAGCTCTACGAGGCGGCCCAGCTCGACGGAGCCAGCTGGTGGCAGGTCCAGCGCCGGATCGCGGTCCCCCTGCTGGGTCCGACGATCCGGACGTGGAGCTTCCTGTCCATGATCGGCTCCATCCAGCTCTTCGACATGGTCTGGATCCTGACCGGAGGCGGTCCCGCCAACGCCACGACCACCATGGCGACGTACCTGATCAGCCAGGGCACGCAGCGCCACAACTACGGCATCGCAGGTGCGGCGTCGGTCATCCTGTTCGTGATCGGATTCCTGATGGCGTTGCTCTACCAGGTCTTCGTCCTGCGGCGAGACACGGCGGTGGCACGGTGAGCCGGAACGAGAGCGGGATGATGATGTCGGGCCGCATGAAGCCGTTCGGGTCGGGTGGGCCGTTGGTCTACCTGCTCGCGCTGGTCGCGGTGATCATCACCCTCGGCCCGGTCGTGTACGGCGCACTCGGGGGCTTCAGGAGCAACGAGCAGCTGGCCCGCGATCCCTCCGGACTCCCCGACCCGTGGGTCTGGTCCAACTACGCGGACGTCGTGAGCAACCCCGACTTCTGGCGCTATGCGGTGAACTCCACGATCATCGCGCTGATCACGACGGTGGTGGCGGTCCTGTTCGGTGTGATGGCTGCCTACCCGCTGGCCCGCTACGAGTTCCGCTTCCGCGAACCGCTCTTCATGGTCTTCGTCCTGGGACTGCTGTTCCCCGCAGCGGTGGCGATCATCCCGCTGTTCATCCTGGTGACCCGCGACCTGAACATGGACAACACGTTCTGGGGCGTGGCGCTCCCCCAGGCTGCGTTCGCCCTGCCGATGACGGTCGTGATCCTCCGGCCCTTCCTGATGGCGATGCCGCGGGAGCTGGAGGAGGCGGCGCTCATCGACGGCGCGTCGCGGGTGGGGATCTTCTGGCGGCTGGCGTTGCCGCTCTCGGTGCCCGCGCTCGTGACCGTAGGAGTGCTCGCCTTCGTCATGTCCTGGAACGCGTACCTGCTGCCTTTGCTGCTGCTGCGCGAAGACATGCGCACCCTCCCGCTGGGCGTCGCCGACTACTCCAGCGAGCACTCGTCCGACACGGCGGGTGTGCTCGCCTTCACCACGCTCGCGATGATCCCCGCACTCATCCTGTTCCTGGCGATGCAGAAACGCATCGTCAGTGGGCTCCAGGGTGCGGTCAAGGGCTGAGCGCGATGTCGAGAGGATGCACAACGTGAACCGCAGCACGCGACGCCACAACGGGGCGCAGCCTCCCCGGCCCCCGGTGATCAGCCGTCGGGTGACCATGCAGCAGGTTGCCGAGGAGGCCGGCGTCTCGGTGTCCACCGTCTCCAAGGTCATCAACGGCCGCTACGGGGTCTCGAGCGAGACCTTCGACCACGTCACCGAGGTGGTCAGCCGGCTCGGCTACGAGGCGAGCCTGGTGGCCCGCAGCCTGCGCAACAGCCGGACCAACGTGATCGGCGTACTTGTTGCCGACTTCGAACCATTCAGCACCGAAGTGCTCAAGGGTGCGGCCGACGCGATCCGCGGCACCGGCTTCGAGCTCGTTGCCTACTCGGCGAGCGGTCGGTTCGACGAGCACGTGGGCTGGGAGCGCCGCTACCTCTCGCGGCTGATGGGGACCCTCGTCGACGGCGCGCTGCTGGTGACGCCGACCGTGACCGACGTCGAGTCCGACGGACCGATCGTCGCCGTCGACCCACACACCGGACGTTCCCACCTGCCGACGGTCACCGCGGACAACCTGCAGGGTGCACGCCTCGGAGTCGGGCACCTGCTCGAGCTCGGGCACCGGCGCATCGGCATGGTGACCGGCCGGCCGGACCTCGTCTCGGCCCAGCTGCGTGAGCAGGGCTATCGGGAGGAGCTCGCGGCGTACGACGTCCCGGTCGACGAGTCCTTGCTCCGCCTCGGCGCCTACGACCCTGAACAGGCGCGCGACGCCGCACGCGAGCTGCTCCAGCTGCCGGCGCCTCCGACAGCGATCTTCGCTGCCAACGACATCTCCGCGCTCTCCACGCTCGAGGTCGCCACCGAGCTCGGCATCGACGTGCCAGGCGAGCTCTCGGTGGTGGGCTTCGACAACATCCCGGACTCGGCGATGGGTCACCCGCCGCTCACCACCGTGCAGCAGCCGATCCGGCAGATGGGCCACGACGCCGTGGCAATGCTGGTCGCGCTGATCGAAGGGGAGGACGTGAGCACGACACAGGTGATGCTCGAGACGACGCTGGTCCAGCGCCGCTCCACTGCCCCTCCTGACAAGACCGAGGGAGGCGCATCGTGACCGACGAGCTGTGGCGTGACCCGAGCGCATCGGTGGCCGCACGCGTGGCCGACCTGGTCCCCCGGATGACGCTCGACGAGAAGGTGAGCCAGCTCGCCAGCGTCTGGTGGCTCGATCCGGAGGCCGGTGGGATGGCGCCGATGCTGAGCGAGAACGTGGGTCCACTTCCTCCCTGGGAGGAGGTCATCGAGGACGGTCTCGGACAGCTCACCCGGACCTTCGGCACTGCCCCAGTCTCGGCCCTCGATGGCATGAGCACGCTGGCCGAGCGCCAGCGGGACATCGTCGGAGCGAACCGCTTCGGCATCCCCGCGCTCGCGCACGAGGAGTGCCTGACCGGGTTCGCGGCGTGGCACGCGACGATCTATCCGTCTCCCCTGTGCTGGGCCGCGTCCTTCGACCCGGAGCTCGTGCAGCAGATGGCTGCGCGGATCGGCTCCACGATGCGACGCCTCGGGGTGCATCAGGGTCTGGCGCCGGTCCTCGATGTCGTGCGGGACCTGCGCTGGGGTCGGGTCGAGGAGACCCTGGGCGAGGACCCCTTCCTCGTCGGTCTGATCGGCAGCGCCTACGTCCGCGGGCTCGAGGGTGAAGGCGTCGTGTCCACGCTCAAGCACTTCCTCGGGTACTCCGCGTCACGGGCGGGACGCAACCTCGCGCCGGTCTCCATGGGGTCCCGGGAGCTGGCCGACGTGGTGCTGCCGCCGTTCGAGATGGCGTTGCGGGCGGGTGCGCGGTCGGTGATGAACTCCTACACCGACATCGACGGCGTCCCGGCGGTCGCCGATCCCAGACTGCTGACGACGCTGCTGCGCGACGACCTCGGGTTCACGGGGACGGTCACAGCCGACTACTTCTCGATCGGCTTCCTGCAGAGCCTGCACCGGGTCGCTGGCAGTACGGCGGAAGCGGCACAGCTGGCGCTGGAGGCCGGCATCGACGTCGAGCTGCCCTCCGCGAGCGCGTACGGCGGGCCGCTGATCGACGCGGTCGTCGACGGGTCGGTCGACGAGAAGCTCGTCGACCGCGCGGTCACACGGGTACTGGAGCAGAAGTGCGAGCTCGGGCTGCTCGATCCCGGATGGGCGCCCGAGAAGCCCGACCGACATCGACCTCGACGATCCGGAGTCCCGCGCCCTGGCCAGAGAGCTGGCCCACCGATCCGTCGTACTGATGGCCAACAACGGCACCCTCCCGCTTCGGCAGGGCGCCCGCGTGGCCGTCGTCGGTCCGCGCGCCGACACCCCCGAGGCGATGCTGGGCTGCTACTCGTTCCCGATGCACGTGCTTGTCCACCACCCCGGCGTCGAGTCCGGCCTGGAGATCCGCACCGTGCGTGAGGCCCTGGCCGACACCTATGACGTCGCGTACGCGCAGGGTTGTCCGGTCCTCGGCGGCGATGACGACGACATCCGCGCGGCCGCCGAGGCAGCCGCGGACGCCGATGTCTGCGTCGCCGTTCTCGGTGACCAGGCCGGGCTGTTCGGCAACGGCACCTCCGGCGAGGGTTGCGACGTCAGCGACCTGCGACTGCCAGGACGGCAGGAGGAGCTGCTCGAGGCACTGCTCGACACGGGTACGCCGGTGGTCGTGGTGCTGCTTGTCGGTCGTCCCTACGACCTCAGCCGCCAGGCCCCGCGACTGGCCGCGCTGCTGTGTGGCTTCTTCCCGGGCGAGGAGGGCGGACCAGCGATCGCCGACGTGCTCAGCGGCCGGGTGAACCCGTCCGGACGGTTGCCGGTCAGCTTCCCCGGACGGGGGTCCACCCAGCCGTCGACGTACCTCGCACCGACGCTCGGCCAGCACAACGACGTGAGCGTGGTCGACCCGACCGCGCTGTTCCCCTTCGGCCACGGGCTCTCCTACGCGTCTGCGACCTGGGGAGAGGTCACGGCCAGGAGCGCCGTCTGGGACACCGACGGCAGCTGTGAGGTGAGCGTCGAGCTCGCCAACCAGACCGGCCAGCCGGTGTCGGAGGTCGTCCAGCTCTACCTCCACGACAGGGTCTCCTCCGTCGTGCGACCGGTGCAGCAGCTCGTCGGCATCGCCCGGGTCGAGCTCGGCGCCGGCGCGCAGGCGCGGGTCAGCCTCGGGCTGCACGCCGACCTCACCTCGTTCACGGGTCGTGACCTGTCCCGGGTCGTCGAGCCCGGGATGGTCGAGCTGCGCTTCGGGGCCTCCAGCGCCGACATCCGCGGCGTCGTCGAGCTCGAGATCGTGGGCGCCACCCGCGTCGTCGGTGTCGACCGGACCCTGCAGCCCACCGTCGCCGTCGTACCGCTCTGATGCAGTACGACTGGCCGCTCGACCGACTGCGGGACTACCGTCCGGCGCTCGCCGTACCCGATGACCTCGAGGAGTTCTGGGCCACCTCGCTCCAGAGAGCCAGTGGTGAGCCGGTGGTCACCCCCACGGACTCGGGGCTGCTCGCGGTCGAGAGCTACGACGTCACCTTTCCCGGGTACGCCGGCGACCCGGTCCGGGCTTGGCTGCACCTGCCCGCCGAACCGCTGAGATCCGGTCCCCTCCCCGGCGTCGTGCAGTACCAGGGCTACAACGGCGGACGCGGGTTGGCGCTCGAGCACGTGTTCTGGGCCACCGCGGGGTACGCGCACCTGGTTGTCGACACCCGAGGGCAGGGCAGCGGCTGGACGACAGGTGCCACGGCGGACCCGGCCGGGTCGGGGCCGGCGCAGCCGGGCTTCCTCACCCGCGGCGTCGAGGATCCGCACAGCTACTACTACCGCCGGGTCTTCGCGGACGCCGTGGCGGCGTTGGACCTCCTGCGCGGACACGAGCTGGTGGACCCGGCCCGGGTCGCCGTGGCCGGTGCCAGCCAGGGAGGTGCGATGGCTGCCGCCGTCGCCGCTCTGGCGCCTGACTCGGTGGCCGCGCTGCTCTGCGACGTGCCGTTCCTCAGCGACTTCCGCCGTGCGGCACAGATCGCCCAGACTGAGCCCTACCTGGAGCTGGTCCGCTATCTCGCCGCTCACCGGGACCGGGTGGACGCCACGTTCGCCACCTTGGCCTACTTCGACGTCGCGGTCCTGGCCCGCCTTGCCCACGCACCCGCGCTGTTCTCGGTCGCGTTGATGGACGTGACCTGTCCACCCTCGACTGTGTTCGCGGCCTACAACGCCTACGCCGGCCCCAAGGAGATCGAGGTCTACGAGTTCAACGACCACGAGGGCGGCGAGGCCCTCCACCGCGTCAGGCAGCTGGACTGGCTGGAGACAGTCCTGTCCCGACCGTTGTGACGACGATCTAGTACGCCGCCCAGTCGCGGCCGAACCAGCGCCGGATGCGACTCGAGCCGAACTCCGCCTTGTCTCTCGCGAGCATGGCTGACGGTTCGACGAACTCTCCCCGGGGAGGCTGGCCGCTGACGAACGTGACATCGACCTTGGCGACTCGGTCGTCGCCGAACTCGAGGTAGCAGACCCCGCGCCCGTCGTACGACGAGGACGAGGCGGCTTCGCGGTGCCTGGCGATGATCTGGTCGGCCACGACCGCAGCCTGCCCCTCTGCGTAGACACCGGCCTTCGGAGTTCCGACGCTCGTCACGTCGCCGACGGCGTAGACGTTGGCGTACGACGTCTCGAGGGTGCGCGGGTCGACGGGGATCCAGCCGTCGACGCAGAGGCCGGAGTCCTCGACGACCTGCGGTGCCCGGTGTGTCGGCACGCCGAGGAACAGGTCGAACGGCATCTCGTCGCCGTCGGCGAGCACCGCGACATTTCGCCGTGGGTCGAGGGACCGGACGATGCGCTCGGGGTGCCATTCGATGCCACGCTCGTCGAAGGTGGCCAGCAGTGCCTCGGATGCCGCGGGCGAGGGTGGGATCGGCCGCCCGAGTGGCATCACCAGTGCGATCTCGCTCGCTTCGCGCAGGCCGCGGCGGGACAGGTAGTCGTGGACCAGCAGTGCCGTCTCGCTCGGTGCGGGCGGGCACTTGAACGGTGTCGAGGTCACCCCGACCACGACCCGGCCTCCGTCGAACCGCTCCAGCACCTCACGCCCGGCGAACGCGCCGGCCTCGGTATAGAACTCGTGCCCGGCCTCGACGAGACCGGGCGTCTGCGTCGGGTGCAGGTCCGCCCCGAGAGCGACCACCATCGCGTCACCCTCGAAGGCGCCGGCATCCGTCTCGACCCGGAGCGCCTGCGGGTCGATCGCCCGGATCGTGCTCTGCACGAACTGCACACCCGGCTTGACCACGTCCGTGTAGGAGTGGTGCACGGCGTCGGCTGTGGTGCGTCCGAACATCACGTCGAGCTTGGAGAAGCCGAACACGAAGCCGTCGCTCCGGTCGATCAGCACCACGTCGGCTTCCTCGCCGAGCTCCTCCGACAACCTCGTCGAGAGCTCCAGCCCGCCGAACCCTGCACCCAGCACGAGTACTCGCATGTCTCACCCTCCCTGGGTGTGACCGTACGACCTCAGGCGGTCACCGAGTAGAGGAAACACTGCGGCAGCACTGTGCGCACGTGCACGGTGGCCACGTCGGGGAGCGACAGCAGCTCGTCGAGGACGGACTCGAGGTCCTGGCCCTCGTCGACCAGGGTGTTGTGCTCGTAGTTCATCGTGTCGTCAGCGCGGTAGGTGCGGAGCACTCGCGGGCCGGTGCGGAGCTCTGCGGGTAGGCCCGCGGCCGCGTGGCCGTCGCAGCGTTCGGCGTGCACGTAGACGGGGCCGACCTCGGTCCAGGGCGATGCGTGCTCGAAGGGAGCGAACGAGATCAGCGCGATCGACTCACCCTTGCTCGCCACTCGCAGGCAGCACCGGAGCGGCTCGCCGCTGCCGGAGGCGGGAAAGGGGACGAAGCCGTTGCCGTGCCCGTCATGCCCCTGCTGGCGTACGGCGTCCAGGCGGGCGGGGTCGATGGGATGCACCTGCAGCCGGGTCGTTGTCGTGGTCGTCATGCATCGATCCTCGCTCGATCGGCACGCCTGATCTGGCGGGAATCGGACGTCGCGGCGGCCTGCCTTCTACTGTGGCTGGATGAACCGTTGGCTAGCCCTGTTCGTGGTCCCGCCGCTCCTCCTCGGGTTGGCCGCCCCCGCGTCCGCGCGCGAGCCGCTGCCGGTCGGGACGAACGTCGACTACCAGCTCGGCGGCGTGAGGTCGGTGCCGGCGCACGTCGGGATCGTCGAGCGTGACCGCCTCGCGCCACCGATCCCGGGCCGCTACAACGTCTGTTACGTCAACGGGTTCCAGACCCAGGACAACGAGCGCGGCTTCTGGAAGCACCGGATGGGAGCACTGCTGCACCGCAAGGGCCGGGTGGTCGTCGACAGCGCGTGGGGCGAGTGGCTGATGGACATCCGCACGCCGGCGAAGCGCAAGCGCCTGATGGGGATCGTGCGTACCTGGACGCGCACCTGCGCGGCGCAGGGGTTCGACGCCGTCGAGTACGACAACCTGGACTCGTTCACCCGTAGCCACGGGCTCATCAAGCGATCCCAGGCCATCGCGTATGCACGCCTGCTGGTGCGCGTCGCCCACGCGGCCGGCCTGTCGGCAGGGCAGAAGAACTTCGCCGAGTTCGACGGTCGATCCATCGGCTACGACTTCGCGATCGCCGAGGAGTGCGGTCGCTACCGCGAGTGCGCGTCGTACGTCTCCAACTACGGCAGGCGGGTGCTGTCCATCGAGTACCGCCGCGTCGACTTCCGGTGGACGTGTTCGCACTTCGGCTCTCGACTGGCCGTGGTGCTCCGCGACGTGAACCTGACGCCCCACGGCGTACGCGCCTGGTGCTGATCAGTCACCGGGCAGGCCGAAGAGGCTGACGCCGTTGTGCCAGCAGATCTGGCGGAGCCAGTCCTCCCCCAGCTGTGGGTGCCGCTCGCTGACCCGGACGAGGCCGTCGAGCTGCTCGAGATAGGGATACGGAATGGTCGGGAAGTCGCTGCCGAACAGCACCCGGTCACCGAGGTCGGCGAGCCGCGGCAGGAGCTCGTCGGGGTACGGCGCCTCGACGTCGAAGAACGTCGTGAACACCATCGTCGTGTCCAGCCGCGTGTTCTCGTGGGCCTCGACGAGGGACAGGAACTCGGCGTACTCCGGCGCTCCCATGTGCGCGACGACAGCGGTGAGGCGCGGATGGCGCGCCAACAGCCGCTCGAGGTGCTCGGGGCCGGTGAACTCGTTGCCGACGGGACCCGAGCCGACGTGGACGATCACCGGTGTGCCGGCGTCCTCGATCGCGCCGAACGCCTCGTCGAGGAGCGGGTCGTCGAGCCGGAACTCGCCGACCTGCGTGTGCAGCTTGAACACCTCGACGCCCGCCTCGATCAGCTCGCCGACATAGGCCGCCGCCTCCGGCTCCGGGTAGAACGTGGCGGACCACAGGCACTCGGGGATCCCGGCGGCGAAGTCGCGCGCCCACTCGTTGAGGTAGGTGGCGATGCCGGGGCGATGGGCGTAGGGCAGTGCCGAGAAGCGGCGTACGCCGAACGAGCGGAGCTGCTCGACGCGTTCCTCGTGGCTGCCGCGGTAGCGGATCGGCCACTCGCGTCCGATCTTCGGTCCGGCGAGGTCGAACTGCTCCCACACCCGCTTCTGGACGTTCGGCGGCAGGAAGTGCACGTGGGCGTCGAAGAGGCCCGGGAGACCGAGGTCCTGCCAGAACGCGCGGGTGGAATCGAGCGGCTCAACCGCCGGAGATGGTTCGTCGACCACCTAGTCCATGCCCTTGAGCTGTCGGCCGAGCGCCTGCTGCTTCTCGCGGTCGGCCTGCTTGGCAGCCAGGGCATGCCGCTTGTCGTAGCTCTTCTTGCCGCGCGCCAGGGCGATCTCGACCTTCGCACGACCGTCCTTGAAGTACATCGCGATCGGGATCAGGGTGTGTCCGCGCTCGTTGACCTTGCTCTCGAGCTTGTCGATCTCGTGGCGGTTGAGCAGCAGCTTGCGGACGCGGCGCGGTTCGTGGTTGGTCCAGGTGCCCTCGGTGTACTCCGGGATGTGCACGCCGTGCAGGAACGCCTCGCCGTTGTGGATCTCCGCGAACCCGTCGACGAGGGTGGCACGCCCGGCACGCAACGACTTGACCTCGGTGCCGACGAGCACCATCCCGGCCTCGACGGTGTCGTCGATGTGGTAGTCGTATCGCGCCTTGCGGTTCTGCGCGATCAGCTTGCGCCCCTGCTCCTTCGGCATGCCGGCCATCCTCTCAGGGAGTCGCAACCGGATTGGCGTCGGCGTACGGCAGGACAAAGCGGGTGGGGCTGGCGGGCAATCCTGGAGGCTGGCGGGGGAAGCATCACCTGCCAACCTCCGGTTTCCCCGGACGTCCGGGGAATCCGCCGCCGCTCTCACATGTAGTTCATCGGATCCACCGGGCTGCCGTTGAGCAGCACGGTGAAGTGCAGGTGGCACCCGGTGGACCAGCCGGTGCTGCCGGCGTACCCGACGGTCTCGCCCCGGCGGACGCGCTCGCCGGTGTTGGCGGCGTAGGAGCTCATGTGGTTGTAGACGACCGTCATGTTCTTGCCGTTGACGCGGCCGAGGTCGAGGTAGAGGCGGTTGCCGTAGACGTCCGACCAGACCTTCGAGATCACTGTGCCGGACCCGGCGGCGCGCTCCGGCGTACCGCAGGGGGCGCTGAAGTCGGTGCCGTCGTGCAGGCCCCAGTAGCCGTAGATCGGGTGCCTCCGGTAGCCGTACGGCGAGGTCACCGCGCCGGGGACCGGCCGGAACAGGAAGCCGCCGGTGTCACCCGCGTAGCCACCGCGCTGCCGGCGCGCGCGCTCGAGGATGAGCTCGCGGATCTTGTCCTCCTGCTTCTTCGCAGCCTTCAACTGGCGCAGGTCGGCCTTCCGGGCACGAGCGGCAGCGACCTCGGCGGACCGAGCCCGCGTGACCAGGGCGGCGACCTCGGCGCGTGCCGCGGCGGCCGCGTTCTCGAGGCCCTGCTTGCGGACCAGGTTCTCGCGCGCCGCCTGACGTTGTACGGCGACCTCGGCGCGGGCCTTCTCGACAGCAGCCTCCTGGGCGACCATCTCCGCACGCGCGACCTTGAGCTGTTCGAGCATCGTGGTCTGCTTGGACATCAGAGAGGTCACGGTGTTCATCTGCGTGGTGACCTCGGCCGGGTCCTGCGAGTTCAGGATGACGGAGAGGCCCATCAGGCCCGGGTCGCCGTTGGCGTAGTTGCTGGCCGCCAGCCGCCCGATCGCGATCCGTTGGTCCGTCACCCGCTTGCGGGCAGCCTCCAGGGCCACCTGCGCAGCCGCGAGTCGGTGCTCGGCGGCCTGGAGACGGGCCTGCATCTGCGCGTCGACCCGGGCTGCCGCGTCGGCGTTCCGCTGAGCGACCGCCAGGCGCTGCTGAGCAGCCGTGAGAACGGCGCGTGCATGGTTGAGGCGTTTGGCGGCGGCGATCAGCGCCTTGCTGGACTCGTGCAGGTCGCCCTTGGCGCTGCGGACCTGGGTCTGGGCCTTGCGCTGCTTGTCCCGGAGCTTGTCGTCAGCCGCTGCGAGGGGTGTGGCCGCGGTGACGCTCGCGAGCACCATCGCCGCGCACACAGCGACCATCCGGAGCCGGGCTGGTCGGCCGAGCAGCGGATGCAAGTGTGTTCGGGGAAGAGAACGCACCGTGACCTGTTCAGTGTGGGGAAGTGAACCGCTCGACCGTAACCGACGGCCCTCACACTTTGAGGTATTTGCGCGTCATCACGAGTGTCGGCACCAACGTCAGCAGAACGCCGAGGACAGCGATGCCGCCGATCGCGAGGAGCGCGTCGTTCCAGTCCACCCACTCGACGATGTTGGAGCTGGGCCGGAGCTTGCCGTAGATGACGAACTGCATGAACGACAGGATCGCGAGAGCGGACAGCCCGATGCCGACCACCGCGGCCACCAGGGTCTCCATCAGGAACGGCAGCGAGATGTAGAGGTTGGAGGCTCCCACCAGCCGCATGATGCCGATCTCCTTGCGGCGCGCGAACGCAGCCATCCGGATCGTGTTGCCGACCTGCAGGATCGCGGCCACCAGCAGGAACGCCGCCACCGCGATCGCGCCCCACTTCATCACCGTGATCCAGAAGTAGATCGGTTTGAGCACCTGGCGCAGGTCACGAACGGCCGCGACGCCCTGCGTCTCGGAGAGTGCAGCCTCGATGCCCTTGTACTTGTTGGGGTCCTTGAGCTTGACCCAGTAAGACTCCTGCATGTCGGCGGACTTCACCGTGGAGTAGATCTCCTGCTCCGACTTGTCCTTGTCGATGTAGACGCGCTTCCAGGTGTCGAAGGCCTCGTCCTTGGTCTGGTGGTAGAACGACGACACCTCGGAGTTTTCGTCGAGGACGCCCTTGATGTCGGTCTTCTGCTGCGGCGTGACCTCACCGGTGCAGTTCGCCGCCTGGCTGTTCTGGTTGCACATGAACACGGTGATCTGGAGCTTGCTCCCCCAGAACTTCTCGGCCTTGTCGGCCTGCGAGTTCAGCAACAGGCCCATGCCGACGAGCGTGAGCGAGACGAAGATCGTCACGATCAGAGCGATCGACATCGAGATGTTGCGTCGCAGTCCTGTGCCGGTCTCCGAGAAGACGTACCGCAGCTGCATGGGGAAGGTCAGAGCTCCTCTCGGTCTCTCAGGTCTGGTAGCCGTAGACGCCACGCGACTGGTCTCGTACGACGCGTCCGTCGGCGAGCTCGATGACCCGCTTGCGCATCTGGTCGACGATGCCTGCGTCGTGGGTCGCCATGACGACGGTCGTGCCGGTGCGGTTGATCCGGTCGAGCAGCTTCATGATTCCGACGCTGGTGTTGGGGTCGAGGTTGCCGGTCGGTTCGTCGGCGATCAGGATCTGCGGCCGGTTGACGAAGGCGCGCGCGATCGCGACGCGCTGCTGCTCACCACCGGACAGCTCGTCGGGCAACCGCCGGCCCTTGCCCTCGAGACCCACGAGCTCGAGGGTCTCGGGCACCACCTTGTTGATCAGGGACTTCGGCTTGCCGATCACCTGGAGGGCGAAGGCGACGTTCTGCGAAACCGTCTTGTTCTGCAGCAGTCGGAAGTCCTGGAAGACAGTGCCGATCTGGCGACGCAGGATCGGCACCTTCCAGCTGCGCATCTTGTTGAGGTCCTTGCCGGCGACGAACACCCGGCCGTGGTTCGCGCGTTCCTCGCGCAGCACGAGCCGGAGGAAGGTCGACTTGCCGGAACCGGACTCCCCGACCAGGAAGACGAACTCGCTCTCGTCGATGTCAGCGGTCACGTCAACCAGCGCCGGCTTGGGGTGCCCGGAGTAGGTCGAGGTCACGTTCTCGAATCTGATCACGCAGGTGTCGTGGCCGGTGTCGGGGATGGGGAAAGCACGCGAACAAGGTCGCGTCCGGCCGCTAGGCGAGCATAGGTGAGCAGCCCTACGGTGGGGCGCATGCTGGAAACGTCGGCCCGTCGCCTGAGCAACCGTTGCGCGCGTCCGATCCACGGCTACCTGACCTGCATGGTCGGCGTCCTCCTTCTCGCGGCGACCGCCTGCGCCAAGGACGAGGAGAAGGCCGCACCTCGTCCGGAGCCCACACCGATGGCGAACCTGAACACCACGTCCATGCAGGTCCCCCGGATCGAGTTCTGCAAGTTGGTCCCGGGCACAGCCGTCCGACGTGCCCTGGGTGGCGCGCCGGATTCCGACACGTCGTACGGCAACGGGGACGAGGTGGACCTCCCGGGCGTGGGCAAGGAGGTGGTCCACGAGATCGGCTGCTCCTGGACCACCGACGAAGGTGCCGCCGCCCGGGCCTGGGTCTTCGGCCGGCCGGCGGACGCCGCCTTCGCGAAGACGGTCATCGCGTCGAGCCGGCAGACCGAGGGCTGCCGCACCAGCCGCGGTCCGGCGTACGGCGACCCGACAGTGACCCAGACCTGTCGCCTGCCCGACGGCAGCCAGCGAGTGCGGCATGCCGGGTTGTTCGGCCAGACCTGGCTCAGCTGCGAGGCCTCGGCCACCGACCCCGACGCCGTCACCGCACTGCGCGACCGTTCTGAACAGTGGTGCGTCGAGGTGGCGAACGCGCTCAACACCGGAGGCTGACCCTCCTCTGGGGTGTGGCGGACTCGTTTACGGGCGGTTCGGCGCTTTTGCGGCTAGCCTCCCGAAAGCGGGTGTCACCGCGGCACCGCGCGCTGTCGAAGGGTTGGCTCGCGAATGGGCACACGAGCTTGGGCTGCAGGAATCATCGGCGTCGTGGTGGCAGCGGGCAGCACGTTGCTGCCAACGTCGCCGACAACGGCGGCGGCACCCCCTGGACCGGCCAAGCAGGTGCGCTCCACCCTGGGCAACGGTCTCGGGCGCCTGCTCGCGCAGTCGGAGCAGCCCTCCCTCAAGCGGTCCGGGGGCCTCACGGTCGACCAGAACGCGCTCACGATCCGCGACGCCGAGGGCCGAGTCCTGGTGCACCTGACCCCCCAGGCCAACGTCGACCGTGCGGCGTTCCGCGCCCAGGCCGAGAAGCTCGGTCTCGTGGTCGAGAACGTCGATGCACAGCACGGCACCATGGAGGGTTTCGCGCCCCTGTCGGCCGTCGCGAGCCTCTCCGCCTTGAAGGACACCGGCACCCTCGCCCAGGTAATACGTCCGGAGGCCCGTGCCGGCAAGGCCACCAGCCAGGGCGTCGTCCAGCAGCGCGTCGACAAGGTGCAGGCCAAGGGCGTCGACGGGAAGGGCATCACGATCGCGGCCCTGTCCGACACCTACGACCAGGCGACCAGTCTCGTCCCGCCCGAACCGGTGAAGACCCACGCCAAGGACGACGTCAAGTCCGGAGACCTGCCCGGCAAGGGCAACGCCAAGTACCCCCAGCCAGTGGTGGTTGTCGAGGACCTCCCCGGCGACGGTGCGACCGACGAGGGCCGGGCGATGCTCCAGATCGCGCATGACCTCGCACCCGCGAGCAAGCTGTGCTTCGCAACGGCGTTCACGGGCGAGATCGGGTTCGCCGACAACATCCGCAAGGTTGCCGACAAGAAGGGTCCGTGCAGGGCCGACGTGGTCGTCGACGACATCGTCTACCTCACCGAGCCGATGTTCTCCGACGGCCCGATCGCCGACGCCGTCGACGAAGTGGCCAAGAAGGGCACCCACTACTTCAGTGCCGCGGGCAACAACGGTGCCCAGCAGGCCTGGGAGTCCAAGGTCGCCCTGCTGCCGGCGAAGCAAGGGCTCAAGGGCACCAACCTCGACTTCAGCGACGTCGACCCCTCGCTCTATGACGGTGGCCTCCAGGACATGGACCCCGGTCCTGGCACAGACGTTGCCCAGGACCTCCGGCTCACCGAGAACGGCGGCAGACTCGACCTCCAGTGGGACGATCCGGTCGACGTCGACGGAGCGACGTACGGCGCCTCGATCTTCAGCGCAACCGGCGCGATCACGGCCACCAATCCGGCGCCGACCTTCAACTTCACTCCGACGGCCGCACAGCGCGGCAAGATCGTGGAATTCCGCACCGACGCGATCCCTTCCGGCACCACGGACCTCGTCCTCTCGGTGGACGCCCCGGACGGCACCAACCTCGGTGAGGTCGACACCGACACCTCTCCCGAGGTCCTGGTGGCGCGGCTGAGCCAGGCCGGCACCTACAAGATCACCGTCACGGGCTTCGAGGGAGAGACCGGCGACATCACGGTCGGCGTCCGGCCCGTGCTCTCCCCGTCGAAGGTCACCACGGACTTCAACGCCCTGCTGTTCGACGAGGACGGCAACTTCCTCACGTCGGTCTCCGACCTCAACACGGCCAGCGGCCTCCCCTACGAGATAGCAGACCTGGTCGGACTCCCCGAGATCCAACTGGTGATCTCCCGCAGCGGCACCGGCCCCGTCGGGGCGACACGACTCCGCAACGTCCTGTTCGGCGAGATGAACTTCACCGAGTACTTCGACCCGCTGGCGCCGGCGACGTTCGGCCATTCGGTCGCCGCCGGCGCGACGGGCGTCGGTGCCTACGACCCGTTCAGGTCCTACCTGCCGGAGCCCTACACCTCGCCGGGTGGTGACCTGCCGATCTTCTTCGACTCGGCCGGCAACCGCTTCAGCAAGCCGCAGATCCGCCGTACGCCGCAGATCTCGAGCACCGATCGGGTGAACAACACGTTCTTCGTCCTCGACGACGCGCGCGACCCCGACACGCTGCCGAACTTCGGCGGTACCAGTGCTGCGGCCCCGCACGCAGCCGCGATCGCTGCGCTGGTGCTGCAGAAGGCAGGTGGCGGGAAGGCGCTCAGCCCGACCGCCCTGCGCAAGCGCCTGCGGGAGTCGACGTACGACCACGACCTGGATCCGATGATCTCCGGTGGCTCCACCAACGGCCTGACAGTGACAGCCAGGGGTTACCAGGGACGCGAGCTGGTCGAGAACGTGCCGGGTTCGATGAACGACGCGAAGTTCTTCCGGGTCTCCTACTCAGGCAAGGTCCCGTTGAAGTCGCTGACGTTCTTCGGCGAGACGGCCAGCCCCACTGCGCTCGGCAAGCGAAACCCGCCGAAGTCCGACGGGATCGTGTTCGACCGGCGTCCGTTCCTCGACACTGCACCGTTCGGTGACCAGGGCTTCCCCTTCACCATCGGGTCAGCCTCGGGTGGACTGTCGAAGAGCTCGGTGACCCCGACGTACTCGGTGCCGGGTGGTGGCGAGTCGAAGGCCGGCCAGTTCCGCCGGTTGAAGGTGAACTTCGCGTCGGGTCTGAAGAGCGGCCAGGGCCTGCAGTTCGGCGTGGACCGTGACCTCGCGGTCTCCGGTTTCGGCGGATCCAACGAGGGCAACGGTGCCGACGAGCTCGGTGGCGCGGTCTTCATGCCGCAGGGCACGACCGCTCCCGACGGGATGGTCTTCGTCGGCCAGTTGACGAACAACAAGCTGATCTACGGCATGTTCTCCAACCGTCTCGGCCACGGGTGGACGCCCGTGGACGGCTACGGCGTGGTCAACGCCGAGAAGGCCGTGGGCCGCTGATCACCGGCAACCCTCCCCGAGGAGTTTCATGACCACCTCTCGCCAGGTCCGACTGGCCCGCCGCCCCGACGGCGAGCCGGGGGACGACACCTACTCCTTCGAGGACCACGAGCTCCCGGCTCTCGAGGACGGCCAGCTGCTCCTGCGGGTCGTCTACCTCTCCCTCGACCCCTACATGCGCGGCCGGTTGAGCGACGCCCCGTCGTACGCCGACCCGGTGTCGGTGGGCGATGTGATCGTCGGCGGCACCGTCGCTGTGGTGGAGGAGTCGCGCGACCCGTCGTACGACGAGGGCGACGTGGTGCTGTCGTACTCCGGATGGCAGACCCATGCGATCAGCGATGCCAGGCACGTCCGCAAGCTCGACCCGTCGGCTGCGCCGATCTCAACCGCGCTGGGAGTGCTCGGCATGCCCGGGTTCACGGCGTACGCCGGGCTGCTGGAGATCGGTCGACCACAACCCGGCGAGACCGTCGTGGTCGCAGCCGCCACCGGGCCGGTCGGATCCGCGGTCGGTCAGATCGCCAAGGTGAAGGGGGCGCGAGCCGTCGGGATCGCGGGCGGTGAGGAGAAGCGGCAAGCGCTCCTCGACGAGTTCGGCTTCGACGTCGCTCTCGACCACCGCTCCCCCACGTTCGCCGAGGACCTGGCCAAGGCCGTGCCCGACGGCATCGACGTCTACTTCGAGAACGTCGGCGGAGCGGTGACGCGCGAAGTCCTCCGGCACGTGAACCTCTACGCGCGCATGCCGGTGTGCGGGTTGGTGGCCGGTTACAACGCAACCTCGGCGCCTGAGGGCCCGGACCGGCTGCCCGGCTTCATGAAGCTGGTCCTGCGCAAGAGCCTGACCGTGCGCGGCTTCATCCAGGGCGAGTTCGTGAAGAGCCACATGCGCGACTTCGTGCGCGACATGTCGGGCTGGGTCGCGGACGGTTCGGTGCGCTACCGCGAGGACGTCGTCGAGGGTCTCGACGCCGCTCCCGAGGCGTTCCGGGGACTGCTCACCGGAGCGAACTTCGGCAAGCTCATCGTCCGGGTTTCGCCGGACCCGACGATCTGACCCGACTGCCTGACCTCAGCGAAATCGGGTACCGCGAACGTGTTGTCGACCTGAGGAGGCAGTGATGCCGAAGGCATGGAGCGCCAAGCGCGAGCGCCAGTACGAGCACATCAAGGAAGGCCTCGAGGAGAAGGGCCGCAGCGAGGATACCGCCGAGGAGATCGCCTCGCGGACCGTGAACAAGGAGCGTGCCCGCTCCGGCGAGGCCAAGCAGAAGAGCAAGACCTCCACGCAGGACATCTCCTCGGGCCGGCGAGGCGGACTCCGCTCACACTCGGGCTCCGGCGGTCGCACCAGGGACCAGCTCTACGAAGAGGCCAAGAAGAAGAACATCAAGGGTCGCTCGTCGATGTCCAAGGCCGAGCTCGAGAAGGCCGTCGGGCGATAGTCGGTGGCTGCGCAGCGCGCCCCGAACTCACTGGGTTCAAGGGTTTCGACAAGCTCAACCGGCGGGTGGTTGCGATTGCTTGAAAACGACGGAGTGTGATGTCGACTATCCGCTCGCATCGCTTGCTGCTCGACCACCTACTTTGTCGCGGTATGACCCTCGGTGGTTGAGGAGCGAGCGCCGCCGTGCGTTGGTTCCTGAGGAGGTTGCGCAGCAACCGTCTCGAAGGGCTCGAAACCACTGGATCAAGGGTTTCGACAAGCTCAACCGGCGGGTGGTCGCGGTTCGCTGTTCGGCGTACGGCGTGGTCTCGACTAGCCGGTCGAAAGGTGTCGGTCCCTGCTCATAGCGTGGCCACATGACTCAAGCACGCACCTACCCGCACGGCGTCACCTCGTGGATCGACGTCGAGGTCGATGACCTCGAGGCGGCGAACACCTTCTACGGTGGGCTGTTCGGCTGGACGTTCAACCAGGCCACACCACCGGGGACACCGGTCACCTACGTCATCGCCCAGCTCGACGGCCAGGACGTCGCCGGCCTGAGCGCACCAGCGCAACCGACCGGGTCGGGGCACGGCACGTGGAACACCTACGTCGCCGTCGACGACATCGAAGCAGCCGCGGCCTCCGTCGAGGCTGCCGGAGGTCAGGTGACCAGCCCACCCGATGCAGCAGGCGAGGGCGGCTGGTCCGCGGTCTGCACCGATTCGTCCGGGGTGGAGCTCCGGCTGTGGCAGGCGAAGAACCGCCTCGGTGCACAGATCACGAACACGCCAGGCGCGTGGAACTTCAGCGACCTGTGGACCGCAGATCCCGAGACCGAGCAGGCGTTCTACGAGAAGGTCTTCGGCTGGGTCTTCGTCGACATGGGTTTCGCGACCATGATCCAGGTCCCGGGGTACGGCGACCATCTGGCCGCGACCGTCGATCCGGGCATCCACGAAAGACAGGCCACTGCACCGCCCGGTTTCGCCGACGTCATCGGCGGCCTCGCACCGGCGGGAGACCTCGGTCCCCACTGGCATGTCACCTTCACGGTGGCCGATCGCGACGAGTCGGTTGCGCTGGCAGAGTCGCTCGGTGCGATCGTGCTCAGCAGCGAGGACACCGAGTGGACGAAGCAGGCAGCGCTGCGCGACCCGCAGGGAGCGGTCTTCACGGCGAGCCAGTTCACGCCGCCCGCCTGACGGCGCCAACCGGTCAGGCGTTGGCCGTCTCGGCGCCGACCCGCCAGCGGATGCCGGCCTCGAGGAACCCGTCGATCTCACCGTCGAACACTGCCTGCGGGTTGCCGACCTCGTACTCCGTACGCAGGTCCTTGACCATCTGGTAGGGGTTGAGCACGTAGCTGCGCATCTGGTCGCCCCAGCTCGCCTGCACGTCGCCGCGGAGCTCGTCGAGCTGCGCCTTCTCCTCCGCCTTCTTCAGCACGAGGAGCTTGGCCTTCAGGATCACCATCGCGCTGGCCTTGTTCTGCAGCTGCGACTTCTCGTTCTGGCAGGACACCACGGTGCCGGTAGGGATGTGCGTGATGCGTACGGCGGAGTCCGTCGTGTTCACCGACTGCCCGCCGGGCCCGCTCGACCGGTACACGTCCACCCGGATGTCCTCCTCGGGGATCTCGATCTCGTCGGTCTGCTCGAGCACCGGCACCACCTCGACGGCGGCGAAGCTGGTCTGGCGCCGGCCCTGGTTGTCGAACGGACTGATCCGAACCAGCCGGTGGGTGCCCGCCTCGACGCTCAAGGTGCCGTAGGCATAAGGGGCGTGGATCGCGAACGTCGCGGACTTCAGTCCCGCCTCCTCCGCGTAGGACGTGTCGAAGACCTCGACCGGGTAGTTGTTGCGCTCGGCCCAGCGCGTGTACATCCGCATCAGCATCTCGGCGAAGTCGGCGGCGTCCACGCCACCGGCCCCGGCGCGCACGCTGACGATCGCCTCGCGCGCGTCGAACTCACCGGACAGCAAGGTCCTGACCTCGAGCTGCTCCACGAGCTTGACCAGCTTCTTCAGCTCGGTCTCGGTCTCCGCCGCCGCGTCGGCGTCACTTTCTTCTTGAGCGAGCTCGACCATCACTCCGAGGTCGTCGATGCGCGACTGCAGCTCGGTGAAGCGGTCGAGGTCGTGCTGGAGAGCGGACAGACGGCCGGTGACCCGTTGCGCGTTGGCCTGGTCGTCCCAGAGGTCCGGGACGGCCACCTGCTCTCCCAGGTCGGCGATCTCCGCGCGCATGCCATCGAGGTCCAGGACGGACCCAATGGTCTTCATCGTCGCCTGGAGCTGCTTGATCTCGGAGTCAAAGTCGGTGGCTGCCACAACCGTGAAGGCTACGTCCAAGCGCTGAATTGCGGGAACTCGGGAGGCGCGCGTCGGACTCCCCGGGACCGTGCGGAGGCCCATACTGACGAGGTGCCGAGCAGTGACACGAGGCGTCGCAGCCCAACCTGGACCACTGTGACGCGGCCAGCAAGGTGGCTGGCGGGATCGGTGCGCTCTCGCTGCCGCTACACCCTCCCAGGCCTGTGGACGGCGCTGGCGTTCGCAACCCTGTCGTTCACCCCGTCGCTGCTCCCCCACCCGCCTGCCTACCAGGGCGTCGTCGCAGGGGTCGACGGCGCCATCGGCTACGGACTGGGGGTGGCCGGAGCCTGGGTGTGGCGGCAGTACGCCGACCGCGACGCGCGCCGCCCCTCGGCCCGGGCGAGGCGGATCCTCGGCATCGCCGCACCGGCGGTGCTGCTCGTCGGGATCCTGCTCGGCCTGCGCTGGCAGCGACAGAGTGCAGCCCTGATCGGCACCGAGCCCGAGAGCGTCGCTTCGGCACTCCTGGTCCCAGTGGTGGGGGTACTCGTCTTCGTGGTGCTGGTGGCACTGGGGCGGACCGTTCGCACGGCCTATCGGAAGCTCGCCGGCTGGCTGGAGCGACACATGGGCCGCCGGGCGGCACGCGCGACCGGCGTCGTCGTCCTGACCGGTGCCCTGTTCCTCGGTCTGACAGGTGTGGCCTGGAACTGGGCCATCAGCGCCTTGGACGGGAGCCTGGCCGTAGGGGATCTGACGACGCCCCGCAACGTCAGCAAGCCGACCACGGAGCTGCGTTCGGGCAGCCCCGGGTCGCTGATCTCATGGGACTCGCTCGGTCGACAGGGACGTATCTTCGTCGCCGGGGGTCCCGACGCGGAGCAGATCTCGGAGCTCACGGGCAAGCCTGCCGAGGAGCCGATCCGCATCTTCGCCGGCGTCTCCTCGGCCGACACAATCGAGAAGTCGGCCCGACTGGCGGTCGACGACCTTGAACGAGCAGGCGGCTTCAGCAGGGGCTCACTGCTCGTCACCACCACGACCGGGACCGGCTGGGTCGAGCCGAGCGCATCGAGCAGCTTCGAGTACCTCACCGGTGGCGACTCGGCGATCGTGGCGATGCAGTACTCCCACCTACCGTCGTGGATGTCCTACATGGTCGACCACACAGCGGCCAGGTTGGCCGGTCGCGACCTGTTCGACGCGGTCTACGAAAGGTGGTTGCTTCGCCCCCCGGACGACCGGCCCAAGCTGTACATCTTCGGTGAGAGCCTCGGCTCGTTCGGCGGTGAGAACGCGTTCAGCGGCGAGGCCGACCTCGCCAATCGGACCGACGGAGCTCTGTTCGTCGGGCCACCCAGCTTCAACCCGCTCTACCGCGAGTTCGTCGACTCCCGCGACACCGACAGCCCGGAGATCGAACCGATCTACCGCGAGGGCAGGATCATCCGTTTCGCGAACCGTGCCCGCATGAGCATCCCGCCCGATGGAGAACCCTGGCCGGGCACGCGGGTCGTCTACCTCCAGCATCCGACGGACCCGGTCACCTGGTGGAGCCCCGACCTGATCCTGCATCGCCCTGACTGGCTGGATGAGGAGCGCGGCTCGGACGTGTCGGACTCGATGCGCTGGATCCCCCTGGTCACGTTCTGGCAGATGACCGCCGACCTGGCACTCGGGTTCTCCACGCCGCCCGGGCACGGGCACAACTACAGCGGCGAGCACGTGGACGCCTGGAACGCGATCCTCCGCCCCGAGGGGTGGACGCCCGAGATGCTCGACAGCTTGCGCGCGCAGCTCCGGCGCGGGTAGCTCACTCGTCGCTGGGGTCGGAAGCCGAGGCCAACAGGTCGAGGCCCAACGCCTCGGACAGCAGCTTCGTGGCCAGTTGGCCGCGCACGCTGTTGCCTGCCGAGTCCAGTGGCGGCGAGAAGGTCGCGAGCGCACCCTTGCCCGGCGCGACCGTGACGATGCCACCGCTCACGCCACTCTTGGCCGGCAGACCGACCTCGTAGAGCCAGTCGCCCGAGAGCTCGTAGAGTCCGGCGGTGAGCATCAGCGCCAAGGTGCGACGGCAGGTGTCCGGGCTGACCACCCGGCGACGCGTCACTGGGTTGACACCGCCGCACGCGAGTGTGGCGCCCATCTGAGCCAGGTCGGCGGCACTGACGAGCAGCGAACACTCGCGCGTGTACACGTCGGTGGTCTCGTCCGGATCGAAGTAGATCCGGCCCCGACCCACCAGCAGGCGAGCCATGGCTTCGTTGCGGTCGTTGGTTTCGCGTTCGGAGGCAAGCACATCCTCGTCGAGCTCGAGCTCACGTCCGGCGAAGAGGGAGAGTCCTTCGTGCACGAACCCCCACTTGAGCTCCGCCGTGCGTCCGGGCACCAGGCTCGTCGTGGCGATCGCCCCGGAGTTGACCATCGGGTTGGTCAAGCCGTCGGCGGCCAGCTCCACCGCCATCACCGAGTCGAAGGGCAGTCCGGTGGCGTTGACGCCGAGACGTTCCCGGACCTCGCGGTGGCCCAGCGCCTCACAGACCAGCGCGAACTGGAACGGCTTGACCACGCTCTGGATGGTGAAGGGGTGCTGGCTGTCGCCCACGCCGGCGACGCGGCCACGGACACCCGCCACAGCGATGCCGAAGAGGTCGGGCGATGCCTGGGCGAGCCCAGGGATGTAGTCGGCCACGGTGCCCTCGTGGACAGCGCTGTAGCTGCGATGTGCCGCCTCGACCACCTCCCGGATGGTCTCCATGTCGGGCAGGCGCCCGGTGGAAACCACGCTCGGCACTCCCGGGGGCGTGTCCACGTGGATCTGCATGTCCGACGCAGACCCGAGTCGCTGGGTCGCCTTCTCGAGGGGCAGATCACTGTCAGGCATGCGTTCGCTCCCGTTCCGTACGCCGCCACCAGGCGATCGCGGCAAGACCAAAGACCATCGGCGTGAGCAGGGTGACCACGCGATAGAGCACCAGTCCGGCCACGATGTCAGGCTCGAGCTCCAGTCCGCCGGTGTCCACCAGTCCTGCAAGAACGGACGCGTCCAGGATCCCCAGCCCGGCCAGCGGGAACAAGGTGAGGGGGTAGGCCATCAGGAACACCCCGACCACGGCCATGGTCGACACGGCGGCCTCACTGACCCCGACGAAACGCAGGCACATCGTGAGCATCAGTCCATCGACGACGACCATGACCAGGAGCGCGAACAACGACGCCGGAAGACCGCGCCGCGAGCGACGAAGCGCGTGCGCGCGGAAGTCGACCGCCGACGCCGGCCAGGTCGCCGTCTCTGACGAGGGCCGGGCGCGCGACCAGAGTCGCCCGGCTGCGGTGCCGATCCTGATCGCCGTCTGCTCTCGTCGCAGCACCCCCCGGAGGAGAACGAGGACGGAGAGACCGGCGGCCCCGCCCACCAGCGCCGTCCACGTGTAGATCGGGTGATAGGGCACGGCGGACCCCAGCACCAGCACCAGCCCGACGACCGGCACACCGAAGCGGATCGCATAGAAGGTCAGCGTGTTCATCAGGGCACCGGCCAGCCCTTGGGAAACCGGGACGTTCCACGACTGGAACATCGCCAGCCGGAGCACCATGTCCGCGGGCGGCGGCGCAATCATCGAGGTCAGGATCGCGGCCTGGTCGCTCTCCGCCGCGCGCCTGATGCCGAGTCCCTCGATGAAGAAGGCCAGCGGCGAGGCGTTGAGCACCTGCCGGACGACGAGCGCCGCCAGCAGGACCGGGAGCTGCCAGGCCGAGACGGCACTGATGGCATCCCGTACCGCACTCCAGTCGATCTGGCCGACGAGACCGACGATCGCCCACGCGCACGCCATGGAGAACAGCAGCAGACCGACCGGCCGCACCCACCGCGCACGTGAGCCAGTCACGTCATCCGGTGCTCTCAGCCGTAGGCAACGGTGCCACCGCCGGATGGTCGACCCCGGAGACGAACACCTTGACGGTCACGGGACCGGCCTTCGCGAAGCGGAAGCTGACGGGCACGAAGGTGCGCTTCCCGAGGTCCCGTTTGAGGTCCACGAGCTCCAGGTGCAGTCCGTTGGGGCTCTGCATCGACACCGTCCCGCCCTGCACAACGGGGATGCCGATCCCCTCTGCCGGCACCTCGGCCCCGTCGCGCTGGACAACCGAGCCAGCGTCGACCGACGACACCGCGACCAGGCGGTCGTCCGGGCCGCTGTTCGCGATGCTCAGGAACAGCCCGCTGTTGCTGCCGGCCTCGTGCTCACCCACGGGTGTCTCGATGCGGACGGTCAGGAGCCGCACCTGACCGACGCTGGCGTTGACGCTCTCCCGGCGTACGGGCTCGTTGATGCGCTTCTCCCGGACCTGCTCGCGGGTCGGCTTGTGCTCGCCACCGCAGGCAGTGAGGGCCAGCGGCACGACCAGCAGCAGGGCTCCGAGCACCCAGGCACGGCGATGCGAAACCTGCGCGCGAACGACGCTTGGCATCCTGACCACCTCCGTATGCCGCCGAGCTCAGAAGTCGACGGGGTCGCGGATGATGGGACAGGTCATGCAGTGCCCACCGCCACGGCCGCGCCCGAGCTCGGCGCCCACGATGGTGATCACCTCGACGCCGGCCTTGCGCAGCAGCGAGTTCGTGTGGGTGTTGCGGTCGTAGGCGAAGACGACTCCGGGCTCGACGGCGACCACGTTGTTGCCGCTGTCCCACTGTTGGCGCTCGTTCGCGTAGATGTCTCCCCCGGTGCCGATGACGCGCAGCTCGGACAGCCCGAGCGCTTCCGCGACGACCTCCACGAACGATCCCTTCTCCTCGGTGACCTCGACGCCGGGATCCTTGTCGCTGGGTCGGAGCGAGAAGGGCCGGATCCCGTCGACGATGTCGCCGTACGCCGTGGCAACGTCCCTGTCGGCGAAGGTGAACACCGTGTCGAGGTGCATCGCCGCGCGGATCTTGGGCATCCCGGCGGCGATCACTCGTTCGGCTGCGCCCTGCTCGAACAACGCGGCGGCCACCTGGCTGATCGCCTGGCGCGACGTCCGTTCGCTCATCCCGACGAGCACGACGCCGTTGCCGACGGGCATCACGTCGCCGCCCTCGAAGGTGGCCAGCCCCCAGTCCTTCTCCGGGTCGCCCCACCACACCGTCGAGCCGACGAACTGGGGGTGGAAGTTGTAGATCGCCTTGTACAGCAGCGTCTCGTCCTGCCGGGCCGGCCAGAAGAGCGGGTTGAAGGTGAGCCCGCCGTACAGCCAGCAGGTCGTGTCGCGGGTGTAGAGCGTGTTCGGCAGCGGCGGCATCAGGTAGTCGCGGACCCCGGTGTCGAGCCGGGTGATGGCGAGGTAACCGGTGCGGTACTCGTCGGGGAGGTCGTGAGCCGACATCCCGCCGATCACGTAGCGCGCCAGCTCACGCGAGTCGAGCGACTCGAGGTACGCACGGGTCTCCGCCACCAGACCGAGGCCGACCTGGTTGGCGATGATCTTGCGGTCCAGCAGCCACGCCTTGGCCTCGGGGATCTCCAGCGTCTCCGCCAGCAGGTTGTGCAGCTCGAGCACCTCCACTCCGAGCTCACGCATCTTCATCATGAAGTCGAAGTGGTCGCGCTGGGCGTTCTGCACCCACATCACGTCGTCGAACAGGAGGTCGTCGCAGTTGGTCGGGGTCAGGCGACTGTGGGCCAGTCCCGGCGCGCAGACCACGACCTTGCGCAGCTTGCCCACCTCGGAGTGGACGCCGAAGCTGGCAGTGGTGTCGTTCATGGGTACATCTCCTAGAGGGTTGTCCAAGCGGCGATCAGGGCCACCACACCGAGCAGTCCACCGATCACCGAGACGGCCAGGAAGAGCAGCTCTCGCGGCGAGAACAGCTGCCGCCCCAACGATGGGCTTCTCTCAAACGACGCTAGGAGCGCCGAGGCCCTGATGCCTCACCCGCAGCGGGCTAGGGAGCACACCTTTGCCGAGGCGGCTCTCCGCGTCGGTCTCCTTCCCGCAACCTTCCCCGGAGGACCGCGGAGGCGAGTCGGCGGTAAGCCGCAGGGAAGTCGCGTGGAAGGTGCCCAGAGCAACCTGAGATCACGCAACACAACAACCCCTCAGGAGATCGCCATGTACCACCCAATGCTCACATTCGCCGTCATGCAGACCCAGCAGGAGGACCTGCTCCGCGAGCTGCGCCGCGACCAGGTGCGCGCTGAGGCCCGGAGCCGGCAGGCCGCGACCGCCGGACTTTCAGGCATCAGCCGCCGCGTCGCGGCGTACGTCGCCCGCCGGCCCCACGCGACCGCCACCCAGGTGCCGTCGTCAGCGAGCTGAAGTGACCCGCAATCCGTCGATCGTCCGCTCACAACGGGCGGCGTCGCCGGGTTGGCCGGCTGCGCGGAAACCCGCGGCTGCGCCCGTGAGCAACCGCACGGCCTCGTCCGGTTCACCCGCGACGCGTGCGATGTGACCACGAGCCTCCTTGGTCGCGGCCGCCCAGGAGGTGCCGGGCCACCGGCCGGCGGAGTACTCGGCGAGATCGGCGTACCGGCGCGCCTCGTCGAGGTCATCAACCTCGGCGCACGCGATGGCCGACGGCACCGCGAGCATGACCACGCAGAAGCTGCACGAGTCGGTCTCCCCCAGCGTCGCCTCGGCCTGGTCCACCAGCGCTCGCGCTGCAGGCGCGTCCGGCGCCGCCAGGATCATCGTGCCGTAGATGCGCTGCAGGAGGTGCTTGGCGACCACCGACCAGCGGGCCAGCGGGAGCGCGCGTTCCAGCAGTCGCCGCGCCTCCACCTTGTCGCCCTGCTCCAGCCGCACCTCGGCGAGCCGCTGCAGGCTGTGCGCCTCACCCGCGGGGGCGTCGACGTCGCGGTGCAGGTCTGCAGCCTCGATGAGCTCGCGCTCCGCACGCTCGAGGTCACCCATCAGCAGCGCCGCCTCCCCGATCAAGGCGCGGGCGAAGGCGACACCGCGCAACGCACCCACCCGATCCGCGTGTCGCAGCAGTTCCTCGGACTCCTCGATGACCTCGTTGTAAGGCACCGGGCCGTAGAGCAGGTACTCGGCGACGCAGAGGTGCGCGTCGAAGAGCGCGGTCGCGAGCCGTTGCTTGCCGCTCGTGCGACGAAGCTCCATCCGGAACCGCTCGAACCACTCACCGCGGCTGTGCAGGACCAGGCCCTGCAGCGCGATCAGGTCCCCGAACTGCCAGGGGTCATCCGACGAGCTCAGGAAGCCGCTGCCCTGGTTGGCGATGTCCCAGGCGGTGTCGAGGTCGCCGTCGAAGTAGGCCATGTTGCCGCGGGCCGCCAGGATCGGCCCGTCCGCCGCATCGCCCTCGGCCTCGAGCCCCTCGAGCGACTCGCGAGCGACGTCCCGCTCTCCAGCGAACACCGCCGCACGAGCCAGTCGCGCGCGCACCAACCGGTGAGCGGTGCCGGTCGTTATCGAGACGGCCTCCTGGTACGCCGCTACCGCTCCCGGGTCACCGAGCGCGTTGAGCAGGTCACCGCGACGTGCGAGCAGTCGCGGCAGCTCGGCCTGGTCGGTGTGGTGTCGGACCGCGTCGACCATGGTCAACGCGTCGCGATAGGCACCGAGCGCGCCGGCGGTCTCCACCGCACGGAGGACGTAAGGAACCGCGCGCGAGGCAAGGCCGGCTTCGATGAACAGGTGCGCCATCCGTGCGGGCGGTCCGCCGAGCTCTGCGATCCGCTCTGCGACCTCGCGCCACATCCCGGCGAGCTTGACCGCCGGGATGGTCTCGACGAGCCGTTCCCGCACGAGGGCATGCCGGAACCGGTAGCCCGCGTCCGCGGGTTCCACGATCCCGGTCGACATCGCGGCCTCGAGCTGCTCGTAGGTGGCGTCCTCGTCCATCGCCGACAGGGCGAGCAGCTCGTCGGTGGTGAAGACCATGCCCAGCAGAGCCAGCCGTTGCAGCGTCTCCGGGGCTCCGGGCGGGAGTGGCGGCAGCCCGGCTCCGCGTCCGGTTTCCGGCCTGCTCGCCAGCTCCAGCGCCGAGAACGGCAGCCCGCCGCTGACCTGGCTGATCTCGTCGACCTGCCCCGCAGGCAGCTCTGGAAACCGATTGGCGACAAGCCGGCGGGTGGCCGCCCGGTCGAGTGGGCCCAGCTCGATGCGTGATCCGGCGCCGCGTCGTACCAGGCTGTCGGCGACCTGCTGCGCGGTCTCCGACACCCGAGGCCGGTGGGCCACCGCGATGACCACCGGCTCCGTCACCGCGCACCGCGACAGGTAGTGCAGCAGACGCAGCGACGCCTCGTCGGCATCCTGGACATCGTCTACGACGAGCAGCAACCCGTGTCCCGTGGCAGCGAGGCGCATCAGTTCCGCGACCGCGACGAACAGGCGCTGGTGGCTGGACTCGCCGGTCCAGCTGACGTCGCGTCCTGACAATGCGCGCTCGATCTCGAGGCGGAACCGGTCATCGAGACCATCGAGGAGGGCCGGGTGCTTGCGGCACAGCTCGGCGAAGGCCTCCAGCACGGGCGCGTAGGGCCACGGCGCCTCCACGGCGGAAGCAGAGCCGCGCCCGGTGCGCCAGTCACGCTGCCCGGCCAGCGCCTCGGCAAGGCCCAGCACCGCGGTCTTGCCCACACCAGGGGGGCCGGAGAAGAGAAGGGTG
Organism: uncultured Actinomycetota bacterium; assembly: GCA_963742785.1. Taxonomy (GTDB): domain Bacteria; phylum Actinomycetota; class Actinomycetes; order Propionibacteriales; family Nocardioidaceae; genus Marmoricola. The sequence goes on along the minus strand of CAVUNI010000004.1, from coordinate 1,147,721 downwards.
GTGCCACGGCCCGTGTCAGCGCGCGCCATCGCCTCACGGATCTGGTCCCCCACGGCGCGCCTGCCCACCAGTCGCACACCCTGGCCTGGGCGCTGCTGCTGCGTCGCACCGGCCTCGGCCTGCAGCCGGGCGCGCAGCCGCTCTGCCTCCGGGCTCGGAGTCGTGCCGAGCTCGCGCAGCAGGGCGTGGTCGAGACGCTCGAACTGCCTCAGCGCCGCGCGCAGGTCGCCGCGGTCGACGTGCTGGTGGATGAGGGCGAGGTGGGCCGTCTCGTCGGTCGGGTCCTCCTCGAGCACGTCGTCCCAGCGCTCCGCCTGTCGGAGCAGGTCAGCGCGCAGCCCCCGAAGCGAGTCGCGTGCTTCCTCGGTCCATGCTTCGTAGACGTCCTCGGGGAGGAGCGGCCCGTCGTACTCGGCCAGTGCGTCCTGCGCCGCCTCCGCCGTACCCGCCTCGACTGCCTGCTTCGCCACGGCGCGGAACTGGTCGACATCGATGCTGATGTCGCCGTCCGGCAGGAGGGAGACCATGTCGTTGCGGAGCAGCACTGCCGAGCCGTTGCCACCCAGGGCACGCCGGGCGTAGTGAGCGGCCTTGTGCAGCCGGGGGCCCGCGGCGTCCACGCTCGCTCCCGGCCACAGCGCCTCGATCACCTGCTCTCGGTGCAGCCGGCGACCAGGCGCCAGCGCGAGGACCTTGACCAGTGACGCAGCCTGACGGCGCGTCCACTGCTCCGGCGCCACCGGGACATCGTCCACGGCAACGTCGAATCCTCCGAGCAGGCGAAGCTTGGTGGTCACCGTGGGCCGTCCTTTCCGGTGCGACCCACGCTAACGAGCCCGGTCGAGGTTGTCAGTCGGGATGAAAGCGCCCATACCGGGGCCGAGACCGCGATCCGGGAGGGACTGGAGATGGTTGACCTCGTCGCTCATCGCCGAGCTCACGGTGCGGAGCAGCTTGCGCGCACGGTCGTAGTCCCAGTCGTAGCGCGCGACCGCCTCGGTCGCGTCGAACAGGCAGTGCGACAGCCGATCACGGGTCTCCTGGTACGCCGCCAGGGCGACCCCCTCATGGGCACCACCGAGCACGTCGATGATCCCGTCGGTGAGCAGCTCGGCGTCGCGCAGCCCATCGGTCATGCCATGGGTGGTGATCGGGTCCTTGAAGTAGCCGGCGTCGCCGACCAGGGCCCACCCCGGACCCCACGACTGCCGCACGTGGCCGGGGATCCCTCCCCAGCCCGTCATCGAGGTCCAGGCCGGAGCGTCGTTGACGCGATCGACGAACCCGGGCGCCGCCGAGGCGAGCAGCGTCTGGAACGCCTGCTCCTGACCCGACCGGCGGAGTCGGCGCATCCGCTCCGGGGTGGTCCCGACGAAGACACAGGTGGCTCCGCCGTTGGTCGGCAGCAGACCGGCCGCCGAAGCATCGCCGTAGGCCCATTCGTAGCCCACGGCGTCGAGATCCTGGACGTAGCGGTAGAGGACCGCGGTCGCGCTGCTTCCCTGACGAAGCACTGGTGCCAGGGTCTGCTGCGCGACCACCGAGCGGACCCCGTCGGCACCGACGGTGATGGCACCCTCGAGCTCGTGCCGGTTCCCGCGTGCGTCCAGGGTCGCCACGCCCTTCACCCGCCCTGAGGAGTCGTGCAGCAGAGAGATCACCGGCGTCTCGTGCAGGATGTCGGCACCGGCCTCCTCGGCGGCGTCGATCAGGATTTTGTCGAGGACCGTGCGTCGCGGTGCGTACAGGGCGTCGACGCCCGGGCTCGGGCGAATCGAGACCTGCACCCGCTCACCGTCGGCGTAGTGGAAGACGGTGCGTGAGATCGGAGGTGTGCCGGCCGCAACCACGCCCTCGAGCAGCCCCCACCTGGAAAGCTGCAGCACGCCGGCCCGCATCAGTCCGTGCGTGGAGACGGTGTCGGCCCCCCGGCGCCCGCGCTCGACGACCGCGACGCGGGCGCCGGCACGGGCGAGGAGCAGCGCCGTCGACGCACCGGCGATGCGGCCGCCGACGACGACGACGTCGTAGCCGGTCATGAAATCTCAGCTGACGACAGCGTGCGGGTGGAGCACTCGAGGAGCTCGTCGACGACCATCCTTGCGTCGTGACGGGCGCCGTCGATCAGGCCGGAGTCGCGCCGGTGCTGGAACCGCTGGCCCACCGTGTAGACACCGGGCGCCGGCGTCACGCCCCGGTGCTGACGGATGTTGCCGTCCGGGTCGGTGATCGGCAGTCGCAGCCACGGGTGGTGCGGGCGGAACCCGCTGGCGACGACGACCGTGCCGATCCGCTCGGCGCGCAGGTCGAGGTGGGTCGGCGACGCTGCGACGTCGACATGCATCGGCCGGTCGTCGGCCCACACCTCGGCCGACAGGCCCGCACGCTCGACGAACGTGTCGACGCGGTCCAGGAACCGCTGCATGATCCGGTCGGAGTTCGCCACGTTGGCGGTCAGGTCGCCACCGAACCTGGCGACGCCTGCCTCCATCGCGTGCAGCCGGCCGGCCAACCGCACCCCTCTGGACTGGAGGACCGCCAGGTCGAGGTCGGGAGCCGACCGCTCGGGGTCCTCGCGCCCGACCAGCTGGAGCGACGGTTCGCGTCGCGCAGTGATCGGGTCCGGCGTCTGGTCGATGGTCTTGGACAGGCGTCCGGTGACCTCGAGCCACCAGTAGATGTCGACGCCGCGGTAGCGGCGGGGCATCCGGGTGTGCCTTCCGACGGCGAGGACCACCTCGCGGCCGGAGCGGTTGAGCTCGTCGGCGATCTGCACTCCCGAGGACGATGCACCGACGACGAGGACGCCACCGTCGGCGAGCTGCCCGGGGTTGCGGTACTCGCCGGAGGTGACCACCTCGGCCCGCCGCAGACCGGCGGGCACGTGCGGGGTTCCGTGGGGGCCGGTCGCGATGACGACGTTGTCGGCGTACCAGGTGCCCCGGTCCGTCGCGACGGCGTACCTGCTGCCGCCGCGACCCGAGACCCGGACCTCTTCCACCGTCGTGCCGTCGACCACGGGTGCGCCGAACGAGTTGGCGTACCGCTGGAGGTGGTCGACGAACTCTCCGGCTGCGAGGTACCCGTCGGGGTCGGGTCCCTCGTAGCTCCAGCCGGGGAGTCGCGTCATCCAGCTCGGCGTCAGCAGGTGCAGGGAGTCCCAGCTCTCCCGGCGCCAGCGCTCGCCCACGAGTCCTCGTTCGAGGACGACGTGGTCGTGGCCGGCACCGGTGAGCAGCCTGCTGACGGCCAGGCCGGCGTGGCCTGCGCCTATGACGACTGTGTCGATGGTGGTGGGGCTGGACATGGTGGGTGTCCCTCTTCTTGTGATGGGCTCAGCTCTGGTTGGGCGGGGTTAGTTGCAGACCACGTCGATGACGACCGGCGTGGGGTTGGTCAGGGCGTCGTACACCGCCGACCGCTTGCGGGACTGCTCGACCAGGCCGCGCAGGGTCTCGTCGTCGGCGTCGCCCTCGATGTGGATGGTGACCTTGACCTGCTCGTAGCCGTTGCGCACCGAGCCGTCGGACAGGCCGAGGATGCCGAGCAGGTTGATGTCGCCCTCGACGGTGGAGGAGACGCTCGTGAGCGGGACCCCACGGGCGGAGGCGATGTTGGCGACGCCGGAGGTGATGCAGGCGGCGATGCCGTGGAGCAGGTACTCGATCGGCGTGGGCCCGTTGTCCTGGCCCACGAGTACGGCCGGGTGGTCGGAGACGACCTCGGTCTCGTGCTTGTGCTCCATCTCCTGCCCGGCCCCGTAGAAGCCGGAGAACTTCGACCGGCTGTGCGTGCCGCTGACCCACGAGTTCGTGGCACGGAACTGGAACTTCGCGATCTCGTTCTGCCCCTTGACGGCGTCGAGGGTCGCGAACAGGGTCGCGACGTCTACGCCGTTCAGGTGCGGGTTCTCGGTGGTGACGCTCATTTGGTGTTCCTCCTGTGTCGGGGCCGGACCCAGTCCTTTCGGAAGAGTCGGCACCGGTTGATGTGATACCGGAGGACGCTAGAAAACGAGCCTTCCCGCAACCTTCCCCGCGGATTCCGCGCTAGGAAGGCGTTGACGCGACGGATTCAGCGACCACCGGGTCACGCCAGACGACCGCGGTGCCGTCGAGCACGACGACGCCGTCCTGGTTGGTGATCTTGGTGGCGAGCGTGGTGATCGGCTTGTCCTCGCGGACGGCGGTGACGGTCGCCTCGGCGGTGATCTCGTCACCGGGCTTGACCGGGGCGAGGAACCTCCACGAGACCTCGAGGAAGACGCTGCCCGGCCCGGGGAGCTGCTCGGCGACGAGGGCGTTCATCAGCCCGGAGGTGACGCCGCCCTGGACGACGACGCCGCCGAAGCGGGACCGGGCCGCGAGCTCGTCGTCGTAGTGGATCGGGTTGCGGTCGCCGCTGATCTCGGTGAACAGCTCGATGTCGCGTCGGGAGATGGTCCTGGTACGGCGCTCGACGGCGCCCACGTGTGTGCTCATGGTCCGACTCTGCCCAAACGGGCTTCCCACAGCCTTCCCGCGCGGGCGCGGAATGTCGCCGGGAAGGAGTGGGGAAGCCCGCTCCCCCAGGCTCACCACATCAACCAGCACCTGAGGAGGTCACCGTGAGCATCGCCGTTGCCGGCGACGACGACGTCGAGACCCGCAGCCACGCACGCGAAGGAGTGCGGGCGATGCTGCCGATCGTCGCGGCCTACGTCCCCGTCGGCCTTGTCGTCGGGGCTCATGTCGCGGCCAGCGCCAACCCTGCCGCGGCGTGGCTGGGCACCTTCCTGGTCTACGGCGGGGCGGCCCAGCTCGCCGTGCTCGAGGTGCTGACGCAGGACCCCGGATGGGTCGCGGCTGTTGTCGTCGGGTTGCTCGTGAACCTCCGGCTGGCGGCGTACGCCACAGCGATGGTGCCGCAGTGGCGGACCGCGTCCCTACGCCGTCGTGTCGCCGCCGCCCTCATCCTCACGGACGCCCCGTGGGCGCTGGCCCGCTCACGCACCCGGGGGACGCAGAGCTACTACTTCGGCGCCTCGGTCACCCTGCTCGTGCTCTGGCCCGTGCTGGTGACCGTCGGCGTCTTCGTCGGCGGCCACATCGAGGCGTTCGCGGTCACCGCCCTGCTGGTGCCGCTGACCCTCGGCTCGGTGATCGTGCCGCAGCTGCGCGAACGCGCGGCCGCCGTCGCGATGCTGACCGCGGTCGCGTGTGCGGTGCTGACCCTGCACCTGTCCGCCGGCCCGGCGCTGGCCTTGATCGGCGTCGCCGGCGGCATCGCCGGCGTGCTCTGGGAGCGTGTGTCGTGAACGTGCTGCTCGCGTTCCTCGCGGTCGGCTTCGGGAGCATGGCGTTCCGAGTGGTACCGCTGATGACCGGCCGTCAGATCCCGTTGACGCTCGCACGCGGAGCGAGCTGGGCAGGGATGGCGGTCATCGCCGGGATGACGGTCCGCTCGACGCTGCTGCTCGAGGACCCGTCCGTTCCGTTCGCCCCTGTCGTGGCCGTGTTGTCCCTGACGGTCGGCTTCATCCTCGCGTTCCGGGGGCGCTCGGTTCTGGTCGCAGTCGGTGCCGGCTGCGCGTCGTACCTCGTGATGGCTGCTGCCCTGGCCGGACTCGGGTGAGAATGATGCCGGAGCATCTGATGACCACCTCTCTTCCGCACATCGGCACCCTGCTCGGCGTCTGGGCACACCCCGACGACGAGGCGTACCTGTCGTCCGGCCTGATGGCACTGGTGCGCCGTGCCGACGGACGCGTCGTCGTCGCGACCGCCACCCGCGGTGAGCACGGCACCCCCGACCCCGAGACCTGGCCGCCCGACTCGCTCGCCAGGATCCGCGAGCAGGAGCTGATGGAGAGCCTCGCGCACATCGACGTGCACGAGCACGAGTGGCTGGGCCACAGCGACGGGTCGCTCGCCGACGTTCCGTTCGAGACCGGCGTTGGCCAGGTCGCTGCGCTTCTGGAACGCGTCCGACCCGACACCGTGGTCACGTTCGGTCCCGACGGCATGACCGGTCACCCGGACCACCAGGCGGTGTCCGCGTGGGTGACCGAGGCCTGGCGACGGGCCGGATGCCGCGAGGCGCTCTGGTACGCGACGACGACGCCCGCGTTCCAGGAGCAGTGGCAGGAGCTCCACGAGCGGCTCGGCATCGTGTTCGACGGGTACCAGCCGCCGGTCACGCCAGCCGACGAGCTCGCCGCCACGGTGCAGTGCGACGACGGCCTGCTCGACCTCAAGCACCGGGTGCTCCGGGCGCACGCCTCCCAGACCGCTGTGCTCGAGGAGATGCTGGGCACTGAGGTGTTCCGCGCCTGGTGGGCCACGGAGTACTTCGTGGCGGCTAGAACCGGGAACTTAGTGGGAGTGATGTCGGCGGCCGGGAGCCACCGCTCGATGGTCACCCAGCCGACCGCGTCGATCCAGACGAGCGTCAGCACCCGCCCCTCCCAACCGGGCTCGCGGCGCCGCCATTCGACGAGCAGGCTCGGCTCGCCCGCGACGAAGCAGTGCCGCGCCGGACTGGGTGGTGTCGGCGGTCGCTGGTCGGGGTGAGCGGTGCCGGCGACGCGCTCGGCCAGGGTGCCGTGCTCCCCTGACCCGTAGCCGCCGCGCATGGGGCCATGGTCCCACAGGTGCTCGAACTGGTGATCGAAACTGGTGGTGTCCCCGAGGCGGGACCTCCCGGCCCTAGGCTCCGTCCATGACCAGTCCCTCCCCCACCAGGCGCGGGACTGCGGTCCTCGTCTCGCTCGTCACGGCATTCGCGGCCGCACTGTCCGTCGTCGTTCTCTCGGGCGGTCCGGCCGAGTCGGCCACGAGACCGCCGCCGGCAGCGCCGTACATGTTGATGTCGGGTCCCAACGCCGGCAACCTCGGCTCCGGCATCAACGCCGGGCTGAAGAGGATCACGGCAGCGTTCGTCATCGGCAAGGGGTGCAGCGGCGCCTGGGACGACGGCGTCTCGTTGGCGAACGCCACCCGCACCGCAAGGATCAACCGCGCGCGGAACAGAGGCGTCCAGGTCGTCATCTCGTTCGGCGGAGCGAGCGGCCTCGACCTGGCGCGCACGTGCACCAACCTCACCAAGCTGGTCGCGGCGTACCAACGCGTCATCACCAGGTTCAAGGCCAAGCGCATCGACTTCGACATCGAAGGCGCGGCCATCAGCCCGACCGCTCAGAGGCGCCAGATCGCGCGGAGGTTCGCCGCGATCCGCGCACTGGAGCGGCACAACCGTGGCCTCGTGGTCTCGGTGACCATCCCGACCGGCCCGAGCGGTCTGGAGCCCAGCGGGGTCTCGTTGCTGAGGACGGCGAAGCGTACGGCCACCCGGATCAACGTCGTCAACATCATGGCGATGGACTACGGCAGCCACGTCAGCAACATGGGCGCGGCCGCCATCTCGGCCGCCAAGGCTGCGCTCAGGCAGGTCAAGACCGTCTGGCCGAGGCGTACCTACTCCAGCATCGGCATCACGCCGATGATCGGCCAGAACGACACCGCGGGCGAAGTGCTCACCCCGGCTCAGGCGAAACACCTCGTGTCATGGGCGAAAGCGAGCAAGGTCGGCTGGTTGTCCTTCTGGTCCCTGAACCGCGACCAGCAGTGCGCCGGGAGCCCGGGTGGGGCTCAGGACGGCTGCTCGGGAACCACGCAGAGCGCGCGGCAGTTCACCAGGATCTTCCTCGGGCTCGCCTGAGCCCTAGGACAGGTTGAGCAGCGCGTTCTTGGCCGCGGTCACGAGAGGCTTCGTGTTCGGCTTGCCGGGCGCAGGCGTCACCAGGTCGACCATGATCTCGTTGTGCCCGACCCGGATCCGGACCACGTCCCACGTCACGGTGGTGGACCCCTCGTGTACTACGAGTCGGGTCACCACCGCGTCCGTACCGAGATCGGGCAGACGCAGTGGAAGAACCTTCGCCCGCGTCACCCGATTGCCGTCGACGGCCTGGAAGGTCTTGCAGCTCCGAAGGGCTGCCCTGACCGGGCCGAGCGGCGGCGGCACTTCAGCGTGCGACCCGATGCCTACCCCGAGTGCCGCATGCCTGGGGTTGATGTACGTCGTGTAGCTCTTCGTCTTTGCGCGGAGATATCCGAGCTCGAGCCCATGGTCGAGCGCCATGCACCGCGCTGGTGTGAACTTGTCCGAGGTCTGCCTGGGACGAAGGATGTTCTTGGCCGGAGCCCAACCGGCCGGGAGCGAGGCCACCGATGGCAGCGCCGCCCTTGCCTCGCCCGCACTCAACAGCCTGCCGGCGCGGTCCTGGGTCGGTACCTTCGGCAGCTCATCGTTGGAGAGCGGGTTCGAACAGCCCGTGAGGACGCCGAGAGTCACGACGACCAGGGCGATGGTGCGGATGTGGGTCAGGCGTGGCATTGGAGAGCCTCCGAGTAAATGAGCCAAACGGAGACCAGTCTCGACGATCGAGTGCCGTTTTATCCGAAATCATCCGAATTGGCGCCACCAGATGGCGTAGCCAGTCCACTACCAGGGCTGGGGCGTTGAGCCAGGACTGATGACCTGCTCCCGGGGTGCGCCCTCACCAGGTGCCGCGCAACAAGTCTCGCGAGAGCGTTGGATGACCCAACTGTTGGGTTACTACTCCGTCGCGGAGCGCGTCGTCATCCGTCGCTTTCCGACCACCTCTTGCGAACGCGCCCACCCGCACCCAGCGAGGACTCTCGAGGCACCGTCGCGAGAGACCGATCACCACCACGTCTTCGTTGTAGTCAAGGGTTTTGTGCACTGGGCACTGCTTGTAACGGCCCCTGAACTCAGTGGACGATTTGATGGCTGTCGACCCCTCAAAGGTCTTCACCTCAACCGATGCGATTGCACCATGATTGGTCCGAATCCGCAGCGAGTAGGAGGCGAAGAACCCAGGCTCCAGCGAGGCGAACTGCATGCGGACCCGCACCCGGTGCAGTCGATGTCGGAAGCGGGTCCGCACAATGTCGAACTCAGAAACGCCGGGGTCCGCGACATACTCCCCCGAGAGTTCGTCCTGGTGCATCAGATCGCCCCTGGGATCGGGCACCGTCGCAACGTCAGCAGCCGACGGCGCCGACAGGACAAACACGAGAACCAACCCAGAGACCAGCCCCGACGATGAGGACCTCGCCACTAACACACCCACTGACGGTACCTCCCGGTCGCTCTTGGAAGAGGCGCCAACGCCACGAGCCATCCGCTGCTGCAGTCGGAGGCCAAGCCCTTCGTCGACACCCCCAACACCGTGCGCCGGCGCAAGTTCGGCCTGGACGACTCGGCCAGCTCGACCGCGGCTCTGTCTCCCACCGGGCACGGAGGTCTCTGGCACCTCCTGGAGGCCGGCGTACTGACCGCACGAGAAGCTCGTGTGGAGGCGCAAGCAGCACGGCGTGACCTACACCGCTCACGTGACGGCCGGGGGCCGCCTGCACCTGGAGGACGGCACCACGCACGAGACCCCCTCCACGGTGTCCTGTCGCACGTCCAGTCAGTGGCGCGCGAGGGCGCTGGGTTCAGACCACAGAAGTTCAGTCTGTGACCACCCACGGAGTCCAGGTTTCCTCGAGCTGGTCCAGGTTATTGAGGCCGTCACGCGTCGGGGAGTCGAAGTACCTCGTAATCGCGCCGGTGGGTGACTCACGTCTCTGCGCGCTCCAAGCCTGCACGCGGACGTACTTCGGATTCTTCAGGCAACGGCGCGCTATACGCATCCAGGCCGAGTCGCCGGCGTAGTTGATGTGGGAGGAGTGCGCGCATTCAGGCCCCGCCCCCACCTCCTCGTATGCGTTGCTGTTGCCCTGCGGGTCGCCGTGCCGCGTGTTGATCGACGCCTCGACACCTCTGCCGTTGTTGCCGTAGATCCTGAAAATGAAGTCGGCGTACTGCTTCGGCACCGTGAGCTGGCGGAAGCGCATGTAGAAGACCACCGCAGTTCCAGTGTGCTGGACACGGGTGAAGACGATGTCGCCCTCGGCACGGCTCACGCGTTCGTAGTGGTGGGCTTCGCCGTTGTCGCCCTCGATCACTTTGACGAGGTCACCCGCAGGATCATTGATGTCACGGATGGTCGCCTGCGCCGAGGAACCCATCAAGACGACCAACACCGCCGTCGTTATGAGAACGAGGACCTTCCGCATGACTCACCCCATTTCAAGACTCCAAACGCCAAATGCGTTCCGTCTTTCGATCAGCCCACCACACTGAGCGGCCCGTGTCTGCACCAAACGGTCATCAGGCGCCTTGCGCTCCCTCATTTGCATCGACCGGCCCTCTCGGTCGTGACCGCCGCAGTGGTCAGTCGGAGACGACCACGATCGAGGCAGCCGTCCCGCTGACCGGCACATCGGTCCCCACGCCCGGCACGTGCAGCGGCAGGTCCATCGGGGTGACGATGCGGACCACCACCGTGTTGGCCGTGGTCTCAACGGAGTAGTCGAGGCCCGGGAAGCGGCGACGGATACCGCTGGTCTCGAAGTAGTCCGCGACGTAGCGGCGTGCTGAGGCCGCGTCGATCTCGGCGCGCTTGCTCAGGCCGTGGGCGTAGACCTCCTCGCTTTGGATGCCGTCAGTCGCGGCGAGCGCGGCAGCGTCAGCAGCGGAGTTCAGGCCCTGCCTGCGGAGGTACGCCGCCGACGCGTCGACCACGACCCCGACGAGCATCGCGACCACGACCACGAAGCCGATGATCAACGGCGTCACGGATCCGTGCTCGGTACGCCGCCTCATGGCCGGGCCTCACGGAAGGTGCCGTACGGCGCCTCGTGCTCGGAGTCGACCCGGATGCCCGGGGTGTTCGATCCGAGCGCGGCCGGCATCAGCGGCAGGTCCACCACTGAGTGCACCTCGGCGTGGACGACCGAGCCTGGAGTGAGGCAGTTGCGCGGATCGGGTCGGCAGGAGATCCGGACCTCAGGCGTGGAGTCGAGTCGCTGGTCGCGGTACGCGAGTCGAACTGCCTCCCGTGCGCGCTCATAACCGGTCGTCTGGTCGGGGGCGGTCACGAAGGCGCGGCCGGCAGACCGTGCTGCGGCTGAGGCGGCGTACGCCGCGCGCTGGGTGTCGAAGGCCGCGAGCACGATGTAGAGCAACGGGACGATCAGCAGGATCGCCAGCCAGACGAACTCGATCAGCGCGGTCCCGGACTGGTCGCGTGGTTTCGACAAAATCAACCGACCGGGGCTCATGGTGCCGTCTCCTGGATCCCGTGGCCGGTCACCGAGAGGTCGACTCCGGGGCCCCAGAGGCCCAGTGGCGGCACCGACGCTTGCACGGTGACCGCGACGGTCGGCACGCCGTCGACCGTCTCGCTCCGAGCGGTGACGTCCTCGGCGAAGCGTGCCGCAAGGGCGTCGCCGATCTGCGCGCGGGTGCGGGCTGCTCCGTCGGCCGGGGTGCGGTCGATGTTCGCGCCGTAGCGTGCACCCTCCGTCGCGGCGGCGGTGAGTGTGTTGCGCACGTGCAGCACCAGCCCGACCTGGATCAGGCCGAGCACGAGCGGTACGAGCACCATGCTGACGAGCACGAAGTCGACAACTGCCGCCCCGTGCTCGTCGCGGCAGTGCTCAGCCCGCGACCGAGGCCAACGCTTCACGCAGCATGCTGCCGAGCTGCGACCCGGCGATGGCCCAGAGCCCGGCCACCAGTCCTGCGGTCATCACGGTGATCAGCACCCACCCGGGCACATCACCGTGCTCGCCGCGGATTCTGTGGCGCAGCAGTTGTCTCATCTCGAATCCTCCTTGGATGTCAACGACGAAGCGGTCATGGGACGACCAGGCGCAGGCCAACGAGCCCAGGCCAGAAGGCGAAGACCACGACCACGGGGAGCACGAGGAACACCACGGGGACCATCATCAGGACCTCGCGACGGGCGCCCGACTCGATCAACGCGCGACGGCCCGCTTCGCGCACGTCGCCGGCCTGCGCGTGGAGTACGTCGGCCAACGGCGTCCCGCGCTCGACGGCGATCGCGATGCCCTCGGCGAACCGGGACACCACGGCCAGACCCGACCGCGACGCGAGTTCGTCGAACGCCCGGGTGATCGGTGTTCCGGTGCGGACCTGGGCGAGCACCCGACCGAGCTCGGCGGAGAGCTCGCCGTGCGTGCGTCGTACGACACGGTCCAGCGCAGCGACCGGGCTCTCCCCCGCTGCCACGGCGAGCGCGAGCAGCTCGGCGACGGTCGGGAACTCCTGCAGGATCAGGCGTTCGCGGTGCATGACCTGGGCGGTGAGCCGGTTCTCGCGCAGGAGTACGCCGATCACGAACGCGATCACGCAGAAGATCAGCAACGGGACCGACCGTTCGGGCGAGGCTGCGGCGATCAGCCCAGAGGGCACCGCGACGATCGCGAAGGCGACCAGGCCCCAGACGACCTGCTCGACCCGGAACTGCTGGACGTCCATCTCGAGGCCCGCGCGCTGGAGTCGTCGGCGAACGGACCCAGCACCCCCGAGGACGCGCTCGACGGCTCGCGCGGCAGCCGAGAGAACAGGACCGAACACGCCAGCGAACGCATTCGACGAGGAGACCGGCGCTGGCAGTGTGTCGGGACGAGGGAGGTCGCGGACGTAGGGCAGCACCCGCACCGCTATCGGCGTACGACGCGCGTCGAGGACTGCGGTCACCACGAGCCAGGCGCCGAGGCCGAGGGTCGCACCGAGCAGCGCGCCGACAAGCGGGGTCACGACAGGATCCGCCTCTCGGTCGGGAGTCGGCCGATGCGCACCATGACCCTGTATGCCACGGCACAGAGCGCCGCTCCCCCGATGAGCACGACGACTCCGGCCCCGGTCGAGTACCGCTGGATCACGTCGGGCTGGAAGCACATCAGCAGCAGCACGAGCCACGGCGCGGCCACCGCGAGCCGGGCACCGTTGACCGTCCACGCCTGACGCGACTGCAGCTCGGAGCGGGTGCGGGCGTCGTCGCGCAGGAAGCCAGAGAGGCTGCGCAGAAGACGACCGAGGTCACCACCGCCGACCTCGCGCGCCACGCGAAGGCTCTCGACGACGCGGTCGCCGACGGGGTCGGACAACCTGTCCTTGAGCCGGTCGAGCGAGTCCCCGAACCTGCCGCTGACCTGGTAGTCCAGTGCAAAGCCAGCGAACGACGGACGAAGCGGCTCCGGTCCTCGCTCGGACAGAGCCGAGAGCGCTTCGGGCAGCGACATGCCCGCGCGGACCGCGCTGGCCAGGTTGTCGACGGCTTCGGGCCAGACCTCCGCGAACTCGCGCTGCCTGCTGCGAGCTCGTCCGTTGATCACCGCCACCGGCAGGTAGCCACCCATCGCACCGAAGATGAGAGCGACCGGGACGGTCCGCGAGGCGACGAGAAGGACGGCTGTCGCGGTGAACGCGCACACCGCACACACGACGAGGAAGCCCGCGACGCTGACCTCACCCAGACCGGCGGTGGCGAGCAGCGGCCGTATCCGCGGCGCCGGCCGAGTCCCCTCGTCGGTGGCGGTCTCGGGTGCATGGAACGACGACCAGATCAGGATGAGCCCGACGCCGAAGAGCAGCCCGAGAACCGCGCCCATCAGTCCGCCTCGTGGAGGATGCGGTGGACGTCGATACCTGCGCGCTCGAACGACTCGAGCCGGGTGGGCATGCCACCGGTGTGCACGAGGTCTCCGGCCTTGCGGAGGAACACCGGCTCCGTCTCGACGATGTCGCTCTCGACCCTGCCGGGGACAGCCACGATCTCGTTTACCCGGCGTACGCCGCTGTTGTCGATGCCGAGGTGTACGACGAGATCCACCGAGCTCGCAACGGTCGGGACCACGAACCGGGCGGAGATGTTCTCGCCGGCAAGCAACGGAAGCGTGCACAGCTTCACCAGCGCCTCGCGCGCACTGTTCGCGTGCAGTGTCGCGAGTCCGGGAAGCCCCGCGTTGAGAGCCAGCAACAGGTCGAGGCACTCGGCCGCCCTGACCTCGCCGACGATGATGCGGGTCGGGCGCATCCGGAGTGTCTCGCGCACGAGGTCGCGCAGCGACACCTCGCCCGTCCCCTCGAGCCCGACCTGTCGGGTCTGCATCGCGACCCAGTCGGGATGGTTGAACCGAAGCTCGAACACCTCTTCGGCGGAGATGATCCTGTCGCCGCCCGGAATTGCGGCGGCCAGGCAGTTGAGCATTGTTGTCTTGCCAGCCTGCGTTCCTCCGGCGACCACGATGTTCTGACCCGCGAGCACCGCCGCCTCGAGGAACCGTGCCGCCCCGGTCGGCAGCGACCCCAACCGGACCAGGTCACTCAGCCGAGCCGCCTTGAGCACGAACTTGCGGACGTTGACCGCCGCGAACTCGCGGCTGATGCCCTCGAGCACGACGTGCAGCCGGTGGCCCGCCGGGAGCATCGCGTCCACGAACGGCTGGGACAGGTCGATGCGACGGCCGCTCGACTTGAGCATCCGCTCGACCAGTTCCTGCACCTCGGCCTTGGTGAGGATGACGTTGGTGAGCTCGTGTCGGCCGTTGCGCGCGATGAACACCCGGCTCGGGTCGTTGATCCAGATCTCCTCGACCTCGGGATCGTCGAGAAGCCGCTGCAGCGGACCGAACCCGGAGACCCGCGCGACCAGCTCACCGATGACGCCGACGGGATCCGGGACCGGCGTGACGACCCCGGTCAGGCTGCGTTCGTCGTGGGCCCGGACGACCTCCTCGGCGATGCGGCGGACCCGCACGGCATCGAGCTGCGGGTCGACCCCTTCGCGGCGTACGACGGAACGCACCTGCTGGTCGAGGTCACCGACGAGATCGACCGACGGAGTTCCCGAGACATCCACCGACATGGGACGGTCCTACCCCGCAATTGCGCGACGGGAAACCACTGATCTCCGACCTGTGGACAACGTCGCCACAGGGGTCGCAGGAGTGAACTCTGTGCGCGGAAGTCGATCACCCGAGTTGTCTAGCGCTCGCGTGGCTCGGACTATCGCGCCGTGTTGCCTGACCCCTAAAGTGACAGGAGTGCAGATCTCTCGCGAAGTGCTCCGGGAAACCAATGATGCGCTCAGGGGCGACGATCGCGAGATCCCCCCGCGGTGCGTCACTGCTGGTGTCCTGACGCTCACGGGCGGTACGCCGCCGGCGCTGGGTTCGGCGACCATCACCCGCAGTGACCGTGAGACCAAGTGGGAGGTCTGGGCCTGCACCGACATCGTGCTGGTGCGCGTCCACGCCGAAAAGGCTGTGTCCGACTGGGCGGGCGGAACCCACGAGGACGACGGGAACGGCGAGACACTCCACGCAGAGTCCTGGCGAATCGCTGATCTCGGCCCGTCCCGCCTCAGCAATCCGGCGACCAGGCACGGGGAGAACGGCGAGGGCGTGATGGTCTTCGACTGGATCTTCGTGCACCAGCGTGGCGGCCTGATCACGCTGAGCGGCGGCGATCACTGGGAACGTAGACAAGGGCTGGCAGCGATCGGAGCCGCCGTACATTCTCGAATCCTTGGACTGACCACGACAGGTCAGCTCGACAACTGATCGTCAGGTCGACAGGTCTCGGAGCAGCTCCTCCACAGTCTCGGCGACACCCTGTCGGGCAGCCGCGAGGTAGCGGCGGGGGTCGTGCACGGTCGGGTCCGCCTCCAGGAACGCACGCACCTGGTCGGTGAAGGCGACGTTGAGCGCGGTGCCGACGTTGATCTTGCGGATCCCGGCCGCGCTGGCCTCTTTCAGCTGCGCCACCGGCACGCCCGAAGAACCGTGCAGCACCAGTGGGACCGACACGGCAGCGGCAATCGCGGACACCAAAGCCGTGTCGACGCTGGATGTCCGGCTCGTCATCGCGTGGGTGCTGCCTACTGCCACCGCCAGGGCGTCGACGCCCGTCGCTGCGACGAACGCGGCGGCCTCCTCGGGGTCGGTCCGCACCCCCGGGTCGTGCACGCCGCCCTTGCCGCCGATCGCTCCGAGCTCCGCCTCGACCCAGAGTCCACGGTCGTGGAGCATCCGGCTCACCTCCTCGGTCCGCGACACGTTCTCCTCGTAGGGCAAGCCACTCGCGTCGTACATCACCGAGCTCACGCCCAGGTCCGTCACTGCGAGGTCGAGCAGTGCAGCGTCGGTGATGTGGTCGAGGTGCAGCGACGCGGTCGCGGCATGCGAGGCGATCCGGGCGGCGCACGCTCGCAGCAGTGGTTCACCGACACCGTCGTGGTAGCGGATCGCGTTCTCACTCACCTGGAGTACGACGGGCCGCCCCGCGCGTTCCGCACCGAGCAGAATGCCCTCCGCGTGCTCCAGCGTGATCACGTTCAGGGCGAGGACGCTGCACTTCTCAGGTGCCGCGGCCACCAGCTCACCGGTTCTGGCTGTCGTCATGCGTGGGCCCCCACGTGCTCGACCACGACGCGCGGCAACAGGTCCTGGAGGTCGGTGGCGGCAATCTCCCCCGCGTAAGGTGCGAGCACCGCTGCTCCCGAGAGGGCGATCGCATCGCGGAGCATCTCGGGCCACGCGGTCCCCGACCGAAGGCCTCGCGCGAACACGGCCAGCGCCGCGTCGCCGGCACCGGTCGGGTTGCCCCGCAGCACCTCGTCCATCGAGCCGCGCCAGACCTCGCCGGAAACGGCGAGCACCATCCCCTGCGCGCCCAGCGTGAGTGCGACTGCCACTCCGTGCTCGACCGAGAGCCGGCGGGCCGCCTCGAGCGGGTCGGCAACCTGCGTCACGTCGGGCAGCTCCGCGAGGTTCGGCTTGACCAGGGAAGGAGAGCCGGTCAGTGCGGCGGCCAGCGCGGGGCCACTCGTGTCGACGACGATCGGCACCCCGCAGCGCGCGGCGGCTCGAGCGAGCTGACCATAGGCATCGACCGGCGCACCAGAAGGCAGCGACCCGGCCGCCACCACGACGGACGCCTGCCCCATCAGCTGCGCCGCGCGGTCGAAGAACGCCGGCCAGTTGGTCAGCCTGCTCTCCTCGTTGACGATCGTGGCGTCACCGGTCTCGTCGCTGACGATCGTGACCGTCCGCCGCAGGTCGAGCCCGGAGTCGACGGCGACCAGTCGTACTCCACAGGCCGCCAGGTCGGCCGCGAACAGCTCACCGGTCGGTCCGCCGACCGGCGCGACGACGCTGACGTCCTCACCGAGGGCATGCAGCACCCGCGCCACGTTGACCGCCTTGCCGCCGGCGCGCGCCCACACGGTGTGAGCACGGTTTGTCGCGTGCTCGGTGAGGCGCTCGACCCCGTAGGTGACGTCCCAGGCCGGGCTGGGCGCGACGCAGAGGATCATGGCGCGCCGAGCACCACCGAACGGCTGAGGTTGCGCGGCCGGTCGGGGTCGAGCCCCGCGGCCTCGGCGAGGCTGACGGCGAGACGCTGGACGCGCACGAGGTCACTCACGGGATCGAGGTCGTCGCACACGACGGTCACGCCCGTCCCGGCCACGTCGTCGAGCAACCCGGGCACAGGTTGACCGAACACCCAGAGAATGCGGCCCGGCTCGGCGATGGAGATCGGTCCGTGGCGGTACTCCATCTGCGGGTAGGCCTCGGTCCACCACTGTGCGGCCTCACGCATCTTCAGTGCCGCTTCACGGGCCACGCCGTGCGCCCAACCCTGACCCACGAAGGTGAACTGGGGTGCCTGCTCGAGTCGAGGGTCCGGCGCGGCGGCCAACACCCCCTCGGTCTCGGCGACGACGTCGTCGATGGACTCACCGAGCGAGGCCCGCAGCAGCATCAGCGTCGTGGTGGCAAAGACGGTCTGTACGACGGACTGCTCGTCGGCGAAGTCGAGCACGATGCAGTCGTCGCTCAGCTGGGCAACTGGTGTCGAGGCATCCGCCACGATCGACGTACGCCGAGCCGCCGATCCGGACAGGGCATCGAGCACCTCGGTCGTCGTACCCGAGCGGCTGATCGCCACCACCCGGTCGTAGCGCCGCGACGTGGGCAGGCGGCTCGCGGGGAAGAAGTCGGTCTCGCCGAGTCCCGCGTCCTCACGCATCGACGCGTAGGCCTCCGCCATGAACCAGGACGTGCCGCAGCCGAGCACCGCGACCCGCTCCCCCGGGCTCGGCAGCGCGGCGCTCACCGAGGGCAGCAGCGCCACGGCCTGTCGCCAGGCCGCTGGCTGTGCGTCGATCTCAGTGCTGACGTGGGACATCGTCGCCCCTTTCTGTTGCAGACAGTCAGGGTGCTGACAGCTGGTCGATGGTCGGCTGGCCGGCGGTGCCGCCGAGAGCTGTGGTGGAGAGGGCACCCGCAACGCAGGCACGGCGCAGGCACTCCTGCGGGTCGAGACCGCGAAGGAACGAGTCGAGATAGGCAGCGTCGAAGGTGTCGCCGGCGCCGGTGGTGTCCAGGACCACGACCGGTGTGCCGGCCTCGCGGAGGACCTGGCCCGACGAGTCGACGCTCATGGCACCCTCCGCCCCGTCCTTGACGACCACCACCGGTCCCGCGGCCGCGAGGGCCGCGGCCGCCGCTTCGATGTCGACAGGCGCGGCTCCGGTCAACCGGGTGGCCAGACCGAGCACCTCCTGACGGTTGGGCAGCAGCAGGTCGAGGTGCGGGAGCAGGTCGGTCACACCCTCCCAGCGCACCGCCGGGTCGAAGTTCGTGTCCAGGGAGGTGGTCAGCCCCCGGGATCGCGCGTCCTCCAGCAGGCCGACCAGGTCGGTGGTGAGCGCGCTGAGCAGGAAGTAGGAGGCCACGTGCACGTGACCGGCACCGTCGAGCACCGCCTGGTCGAGCGCGGTCTGGACGTCGGCCCGGACCAGCTGCGGGATGGCACCGAGGTGCGTGAGCACCGCGCGATCGTCCGGTCCGGTGAGCACGACGGTGATGCCCGTTGCCTGGCCCGACTGTCGCAGCAGCGCCGAGGTGTCGACCCCGGCCGCCGACAGCAGCTGTCGCATCAGGTCGCCGAGGGTGTCAGACCCGGTGGCCGCCACGAGGCGCGCCGACCGACCCAGGCGCGCAAGCGCGTGGGCGAGGATCCCGCCGGAACCGCCGATCACCATGTCGGCACCGTCGAGCAGCTGCTCGACCTGACCGAACCTGGGAACCACGTCACCGCTGAGGATCAGGTCGGGGTTGGCATCACCCACCACCAAGACGTCGGTCACGCTGGTCAGTCTGCCCGGAATCTCGAACAAAAGTCCACACTCAAGCAGATTGGGTGATCGACCTTGCTCATTTCAGGAGCGACTGACATGCTGCGTCGGGTGACGACCATCGTCTTCATGGGGGCCGGATCCGCCGAGTTCACCCGCCAGCTGCTGCGCGACTTGCTCTCCTTCGACGACCTGCCGGATCTCGAGCTGGTGATGCACGACATCGCTCCAGACCGGCTCGTCCTGGCCGAGCAGCTGGCGCACATCTCCGTGCGCCACCACGGCCGCGAGGCCGTCGTCCGCGCGACTGCCGACCGTCGTGAGGCACTCACGGGCGCGGACTTCGTGATCAACACGGTCAACATCGGTGGGCACGCCGCGACGCTCACCGACTTCGACGTACCCGAGAGCTTCGGCATCCGGCAGACCATCGCCGACACCCTGGGCGTCGGTGGCGTCTTCCGCGGGCTGCGCACGTTCCCGTTCCTCGACCAGCTCGGCCGCGACATCTCCGAGGTGTGTCCCGACGCCTGGCTCCTCAACTACACCAACCCGATGGCCATGAACATCGGCTACCTCGCCGCGACACACCCGAAGGTGAAGGTCCTCGGCCTGTGCCACTCGGTGTACTGGACGATCGTCGACCTCTGCGAGCTCCTCGACGTGCCGTTCGACCAGGTGACCTTCCGCAGCGCCGGGGTCAACCACCAGGCCTGGGTCCTCGAGTGGCAGCTCGCGGGCGAGAACCTCTACGACCGTCTCGACAAGCTGGTGGCAGCAGATCCAGAGCTGCGCCGCAGGGTGCGCGTCGACATGTACGGCCGGCTCGGCTACTACCCCACCGAGACGAGCGAGCACTCGTCGGAGTACGTGCCGTGGTACCTCCACAACGACGCCGAGATCGAGCGTCTACGACTGCCGATCCGCGACTACGTCGGCATCAGCGCAGCGAACGTCGAGGAGACCGAACGGCTGATCGCGGAAGCCTCGACCGGTGAGTACGTCGAGCCGGAGGAGGACGCCGCCGAGTACGCCCCCCAGGTGATCCACAGCATGGTCACGGGGCACCGGCGGGAGATCCAGGCCAACGTCGTCAACCACGGATTGATCGACAACCTGCCCCAGGGCGCGCCGATCGAGGTGCCGTGCGTGATCGACGCCGAGGGCGCCCATCCCCAGTCGGTCGGCGACCTGCCCAGCCAGTGCGCGGCCCTCAACCGGGCCTTCCTCTCCGTGGTCGACCTCACCGTGCGCGCCGCGACCGAGCTCCGGCCCGAGCACATCCGGCACGCGTTGATGGTCGACCCGAACACTGCCGCCACCCTCGACGTCGCCGCGATCTGGGCGATGGCGGACGCGATGGTCGCGGCGCACGAGGCCTTCCTGCCGAGCGAGCTCAGAGCTCGGCTCGGTGCACCCTGAGGCCGGCGCGCTCGAGCTCGGCCACGTCGGAGTCCTTCGCGTCCGTGTCCGTGACCAGGTCGGAGACCGCGCTGAGCTCACTGATGCGGGCGAAGCCCCGACGTCCGATCTTGGCCGAGTCCGCGACCACGATGACCCGAGCGGCGGCCCTGAGCAGGCAGCGGTTGGTCTGCGCTTCGACCTCGTGGTGCGTGGTGAGCCCGGCACTGGCACTAACGCCGTCGACCCCGATGACGGCAACGTCGAGGTTGAGGTTGCTCAGGGTCAGCTCGGCCAGCGGGCCGACCAGCTCGTAGGACTCGCTGCGGGCACTTCCCCCACACACGACCAGCTCGATGTTCGCGCGTACGGCGAGCTCGGCGGCGATGTTGAGCGCGTTGGTGACCACCCGGAGGCCGGTGCGGCCAGCGAGAGCGCGCCCGACCTCGGTGGTCGTGGAGCCCCCGTTGAGCCCCACCGAGGAGACGTCCTTGCCGAGCAGGCCGACGGCGTACTTCGCGATCGCGCGCTTGGCGTCGTGGCGCTGCCCGCCGCGGTAGCGCATCGGGAGCTCGTAGAGCACGCCGGAGGAGACCGCTCCACCGTGCGTGCGCGTGAGCAGCTGCTGACTCTCGAGCAGCTGCAGGTCCCGGCGTACGGACGCCTGCGAGACCGCGAGCTGGGCGGAGAGGTCGGCCACGTCCACCGAACCGCTCGTGCTCAAACGCTCAAGGATGACTCCCAGGCGGTCCTGTTGGCGCATGAAGTGCACAGTACGCGCACGAACGGGCTTCGATCCAGCGTTTGACCCTTGCTCCCACGCTCAATACGTGCAACTCTGCTCATCTGTGGCGAGCGAATCTGCACGAGTCGCTCCGAGACCCCCAGGGAGCCTGACATGGCGTTGACCACCAAGGCGGCCGCCGGACTGGCGGGCCTGATCACCCTGGGCGCCGCCCTCTCCGGGTGTGGCGGGGGCTCCGGGGGCGACGACGGCACCACGATCACCGTGTGGCACGGCTACACCGACGTCGAGGCCAAGGCGATCTCCGCCCAGGTCAAGGAGTGGAACGCCGACCACCCCAAAGAGAAGGTCAAGCTCGTCTACAACGGCGGCAACGACAACACCCTCCAGAAGACCGTGGCCGGGTTCACCGCGGGCAACTACCCGGACGTCGGCTACCAGTTCGGGTCGTCGGGTGCCCAGCTCGCTCGCCAGCCCAAGCTGGTCGATCTCACTGACATCGTGAAGCAGCCCGACTTCAAGTGGGACGACTTCTACCCCTCCGAGCGCGAAGCGGCCACCGTCGACGGGAAGGTGGTCGGTGTGCCCGCACTGGTCGACAACCTCTCGCTGGTCTACAACAAGGCGATGTTCGAGGCGGCCGGTGTACCCCTGCCCACTGCGGAGTGGAGCTGGGACGACTTCCGCCAGGCTGCCAAGAAGCTGACCGACCCCGCCAAGAAGACCTACGGCTGGGCCTACGTCAACGACGGCAGCGAGGACACCGTGTGGCGCTACCTCCCCCTGCTCTGGCAGGCGGGGGGTGACCTGCTCACCGAAGACAACAAGAAGCCGGCGTTCGACTCCGCTGCCGGGAAGGAGGCCCTCGAGCTGCTCCAGGGCATGGCGGTGACCGACAAGTCCGTCTACCTCGACACGGGCAACGGCAATTACCTCAACCTCTTCAACAGCGGCAAGATCGCGATGCTCTGGACCGGCCCGTGGGACCTGTCGAGCATCAACGCCGACATCGACTACGGGGTCACCGTGCTGCCCGGGCATGACGGCAACCACGAGACGATCTCCGGCCCCGACCTCTACATGGCCTTCGAGCACTCCAAGGGCCGGGCCGACACTGCCGTGAAGTTCTTGACCTGGCTGACCTCGGCGGAGGTGCACCTGGACTTCGCCATCGCGACGGGTGACCTGCCGCTGCGCGAGTCGGAAAGCAAGCTCCCGGAGTACGCGCAGTTCCTGAAGAAGTACCCCGCCAACAAGGTCTTCGTGGAGAACCTCGGCAACGTGAAGCACATCCGGCCCAACATCGCCTCGTACGGCGAGATCTCGACGGCGGTGGGCCAGATGGTCCAGTCGGTCCTGATCGGCCAGGCCGAACCGCAGAAGGCTCTGGACACCGCAAGCGACGAGGTGGCGAGCGTATTGGCCGGTCAGTGACCGCTGCCCTGCTGCCGGCCACCGCACGGCGCCGCGGCAGGCCGTCCCCGCAGAAGCGGGCGGACCAGCGTTCGGCCTGGGGGATGGTGGCCCCCAGTGTGCTGCTGATCGGCCTCTTCGGTCTGGTGCCGGTCGTCTGGTCGGTCGTCCTCTCGTTCCAGCACAGCGACCTGCAGACTCCGGCGCAGTGGGCGGGTCTGAGCAACTACAAGGAGCTCGTGCACGACCCCGTCTTCCACGAGTCGATCCGGCACACCGTCGTGTACACAGTCCTGTTCGTGCCGATCACCTTGGTCAGCTCGCTGCTCGTCGCGGCTGCGCTGAACCGGCGCATACGTGGGATCTCGCTCTACCGACTTGCAGTCTTCGTACCGGTGGTCACCTCGACGGTGGCGACCGGAGTCATCTTCACCTGGTTGCTCGATCCCGACTACGGCATCGTCAACGGGGCCCTGGACAAGCTCGGCCTCCCGCAGCTCGGGTTCTTCGCCTCGCCCGACCTCGCCCTCTACACCGTGGTCGCCATGACCGTCTGGGGATGGGTCGGGTTCGGCACGCTGATCTTCCTCGCCGGGCTCCAGTCGATACCGCAAGACCTGCTCGAGGCCGCGCAGATCGACGGGTGCACGCGGGCGCGGGCCTTCTGGTTGATCCAGGTGCCGCTGATCCGACCGGTGATCGGCTTCATGCTGGTGTGGCTGACGATCAATGCGTTTCAGCTCTTCGACGAGGTCTACGTGACCACCAAGGGCGGCCCGCTGCACTCGACGACAGTCGTTGTCTACTACCTGTACCAACAGGCGTTCATGTACTTCCACGCCGGGTACGCCGCCGCCATCGCCTGCCTGCTCTTCGTCGCGATCCTGGTCGTCACGGCCATCCAGATCCGGCTGAGCCGCGACCCCGACCAGGACCAGGTCAACTGATGGCGCGCAGTCTCCGCCTTCGGGCCCCGTCCCCCTGGCACCTGGTGCTGATCCCCCTGGCGCTGGTGATGCTGGTCCCGCTCATCTGGATGCTGGTGACCAGCCTGTCCACCCTGGCCGAGACCAGACGCTTCCCTCCCGGGCTTCCCTCGAGCCTGCACTGGGAGAGCTACGTGCAGGCCTGGACCGACTCCCCTCTCGGACACTGGCTGCTGAACAGCGCGATCGTCTCGGTGACCTGCGTGGTCAGCAACCTGGTCCTGTGCAGTCTCGCCGGCTACGCGTTCGCGCGGATCCCGTTCGCGGGCAGTCGCCTGTTGTTCCTCGGCATCCTGGCCACACTGATGGTGCCGTTCCAGGTCGTGATGATCCCGACCCTGCTGATCGTCAAGAACCTCGGTCTGGTCGACAGCCTGCCCGCGCTGATCGTGCCCAACCTGGTGACGCCGTTCGGCATCTACCTGCTGCGCCAGTTCTTCCTCAGCCTGCCTGCCGAGCTCGAGGAGGCGGCGATCATCGACGGCGCCAGCCGGCTGCGGGTGCTGTTCAGCATCCTGCTGCCCCTGATGGGACCACCGCTGAGCACGGTCGCCGTACTCACCTTCCTCACCGTCTGGAACGACTTCCTCTGGCCACTCGTCGTGACCTCCTCCCCCGAGACGATGACCGTCCAGCTGGGTCTGGCCAGCTTCCAGAGCGCGCACTTCACCAACTGGCCTGTGCTGATGGCCAGCACCCTGCTCAGTCAGCTGCCGGTGCTGCTGCTCTTCCTGCTCGGGCAGCGCTACTTCGTCCGCTCGATCGCGACCACGGGGATCAAGTAACTCGCTATGCACAGTGGCTCGGCGGGATCGAATGCCGCTATGTCGGCATGGCCACCAGAGCGGCGACGAGCGCGAACCCGGCGAGCACCCATGCCTCCAGCGGCCGACCGGCTCGACGTACGGCGTTGGGCCCCCGCATCCGCTCGGTCAGGAGTACGACGGTGAGGCCGGCCATCAGCAGCAGCGAATGACTGAGTGCCATCGCCAGCATCACCGGCCAGCACTCGACACCACAGCGCAGCGCCGATCGCACGCCCGCCCGGGCGCAGTCGATGTCCGCCGCGAGCCTGGTGGAGGTGCCCAGCCGGAGTGAAGAGCAGCGACGAACCACGCGTCGGCGCGGGACGGAGACCTGCCAGGCCGCGGCGAGGAGCAGCGCGACCGGCAGCAGGTGCATCCCGTGGTGGCCGACCCCGAGGGCGACGAGGCCCGCCACGAGGACGGCACCTACGACGACCCAGAGCGCGACGTACCCGAGCACGTAGGCACCGGCCGAGCGATGTCGTCGCGACCGGACACTGCGCAGGGCGACCGTGCGGACCTGCGGAGCGGCGACGAGCAGCATCATCGCCAGCACCATCAACACCCAATGGGACCAGGCGTCCGACCACTCTGCGGCGAAGTCGCCCGTGGACATCGTCATGCCGGCGCCCATCCAGACGAGCGCCAACCAGGCCGCCGCGGCGACGGCGTACACCCACCACTCCGGGTGCCAGGCACGCACGCGGCGCACCGAAGGTCCCGACCGGGCTCGAGCTCCTATGACACGGCCGCGGGCCGGACCTGCGAGAACTGTCATCAGTCGACCATGATCGCGATCCGGCGGGCGCGCAGGTCGGGTGCGCGGGACTCGACCCCTTCGGGCGGCGCATCCTGGTCACCGGAGGTGCTCGGCACCTCGGTACTGAAGCTGACCTCGACCCGCGCGTCGTCCCAGCGCCCCTCCTCCTCGAGCCGGTCGCGGACAGCGGTGATGTCGAAGACGGCGGTCAGACCCTCCGCGTCGTGCTGGTCGTTGGTCCGCGAGGTCTCGGCGAGACCAAAGGTCGAGAACGAACCGGCGCGCAGCTCCGGGTAGTCGTGCGGGTAGGAACCTTCGGGCACGTTGACGTAGACGCCGTAGAGCGGAGCGGCGCGAGTGCCGGTGACACCTTCGACGCGCAGGTAGGCACGGGTGGGCGCGTCGACCCCACGGGGCTGCGAGGGACGTTCCATCTCGACCGCGACCGGTTCGGGGCTCGCGAGGGACACGTCGCTGGTGGCTCCCAGCACCTGGGGTGGCATGGCTTCCTCCTGTGCTCCGTCCGGGGTGACGGCCCTGATCTGCTCCGGTCGGTCTGCCGGGATCAGGTCGGACGGCGCCTCGAGGCTCTCGTAGACGTAGTCGAGGAACTCGGTGTCGAGGACGTCTCCGACCGACCAGGTGACCTCGCCGCCCTCGGGCGCCGGCAACGTGAACGTCGTGTCGAGGAAGGCCGGGTCATTGGTCGGGTTGACGTGGGCGGAGTCTGCCTTCAGCCAGACCTCCCACAGACGGTCGATGTTGGCGTGGTGCAGCCAGAAGATCGGGTCCAGCGCGGCGGTGAAGAACGACCCCATCCACCCGGGGTCGACGAGCTGGCCGAACTGGTCGTATTCGTTGCCGACCAGGGAGTGCACCGCGCCGTGCGGCACGTTCTCGAGCAGTCCGCGTTCGCCGCCGTCGAAGCTCAGGTCGGCGCGCTCGCCACCGCCGAAGGTCGCCTCACCCGACGGGGTCGTGTACCTGGTGGCGGCGAGCGTCTGCAGCACCGTCTCGCCCACTTGCGTGGCGTCGATGTCGCCGTAGAACGGGAGCCCGGCCTTCGCGGTCTGCGAGCGCTCGTCGGTCTGCAGGTTGTTGTCGCCCAGAGTCAAGTCGAGGAAGGCTGGCGGCAACGCGGCCTTGCGTGGGTTGTCGGGATCGATGGCGTACCAGTACGGCAACGCCCATTGATCATCCTCGAGGTGGAACTGGATGATCCGCTCGAAGGCGGCGAGGTACATCCGGTGCCACGGCAGGAAGAACCAGCTGCCGTGCTGGCAGTTGCACCAGAACGGGTTGCTGGTGTCGGGGTCGCCGTTGCCGTCGTCGCGCCCGTGGATGGCGGCCTGGAACTGCCAGCCGATCGGGTCGGTCGGTGGTCCCGTGGGTGGGTCGAGGCCGCGCATCGTCGCGATCGCCCGTTCGTAGGCCTCGAGTACGGCGGGCCAGTCGCCCTCCGTGTCGGTGGCGTTCCAGACGTCCACCCGGGTCCGAGCCATCTCCGCCTCCCCAGCACAGCAGTCACACCGGTCCCGTCACATCCTGCTCGTTCCGGGTGGGTGGGGGTAGACGAAGATTTGGTGCGGAACCACGCATAGGTCGCGCGTTTCTCGGCTAAATCAGCCGGAGCACCTCTGCCGAAGCGCGCTCGCCGGCGCGCACGGCGCCGTCCATGTAGCCGGTCCAGTAGCTCGAGGTCTCGGTGCCGGCCCAGTGTGTGCGCAGGTGCGGCCGACGCAGTTCCTGGCCCCAGGTGGTCAGCGTGCCGGGCGCCATGATCGCGACCGGACCGCCCTTGGTCCACCGCTCCTTGGTCCAGTCGTGCTCGACGTACTCGATCGGGTGCAGGGCCTTCTCGCCGAACATCTCCGCGAAGCCCTTGAGCACCGCGGCGCGACGGGCGGAAAGCGTGGTGAGGCCGTACTGCTTCCACGTCGAGCCGCCCACGAACGCGAGCAGCACGCCTGGCTTGCCGTCGGCCGGGCAGTTGTCGAAGGCCGCGCGGACGGCGCCGTGGTCGCTGAGCCCGAAGCCGTTGAGCCCGTCGGCGCGCCAGAACGGCTCGTCGTAGACGGCGTCACACTTCATCAGGTCGCCCATGTTCATGTGGTTGAACAGCGCGCGGTGGCGCGAGGGCAGGTCGGGTCCCCACTGGATCGCGCGGGCGAGCTCCGGCGGCACCGCGACGATGACGCGCTTGCACGAGACCGCTCCGCGCCTGGTGCGTACGACGGCCCGCGTGCTCGTCTGGTCGATCCGGCTGACGGGGGCGTTGAGGGCGACCCGGGAGCCGAGCTGGCTCGCCAGGCGCAACGGGATCAGCTGCGAGCCACCGACGAAGCGGCGCTCCTGCGCGCCGTTGGCGGTGTCGGAGTTGCGCTCGAAGGTGCCCTTGTTGGTCTCGTTGCCGGAGCACGCGACGTAGTGGATGACGAACAGCAGCGAGAGCTGGTCGGGGTCTGCACCGAAGCCGGGCTGGGTCCAGCAGTTGATCAGGTTGCCGATGCCCTGAGGGTTCAGGGTGTTCTTGCGGATGTACTCGCCCAGAGTGATCGAGTCCCACTCCTTGGCGCGCGGGTGAGTCCACGGGGCGTCGACGTCGATCTCGGAGGCCCACTGGTCGAGCTGGGTCTGCAGGACCAGGGCGTCGGGGAGTATCAGCGGGTCTGGGGGGACGGTGCCGTCGTACTCCTGGCGGCCGAGCAGGCCGGAGGAGTTGTAGACCGACTTGCCGTCGACGTACTCCTCGAACATCGGCACCTTGAGCTCGTTGGCCAGCGCGATGATGTGGTCCTGGGTCGGCCCGACGAACGCGCCGCCGGACTCGATGACCGAGCCGGAGCCAAGGCGGTGGTTGAGCACGCGCCCGCCGACCCGGTCGCGGGCCTCGACCACGAGGACCGAGTGACCGCTGCGGGCGACCTGGCGGGCCGCGACGAGTCCCGAGATGCCGGCACCGACCACGACGACGTCGACGTTGGCGGGCAGGTACCCGCTGGTGGTGGCCGCCTCGGCGGTTCCGTCGAGGACACCGGCCGTGAGCACACCCACTCCTGCGGCAGCGCCGCCCATGAGCGTTCGGCGGGTGATCGAAGTCATCGTCAGGCTCCTCGCTGAGCCGCCGTTGTTGGGGCTCTGCCCCTCAAACGAGCGAGGTCGGGATCGGCAACGGTGACCTCTGTTACGCGTCCCACTGTTCGGACGACCCGGAGACGTCGGGTTTGTCCGCGGGCGCAGAGGGGAAACCTCTGGCCAGTGCATCTCTGGGGGATGCACGTCGTCCGCCGTATCTCGGGAACGGCGGACGTTCCGCGTTCTAGGCGGACCGGTCCCGCTGCGCCGGGATGCGACCCGGCTTCGGATCCCCGGATCCCGAGCTCAGCGTGGCCGGCACGGGCAGGCCGGGATCAGGCGTCGGAACCGCCGAGGGGCGTACGCCGTCCCCGGGAACGACCGACTGGCGCTGCCGAGGAACGCGCAGTCGCGACGGGCGGGCTCGCTGCTCCTTCGCGGTTGCGGCAGTTGCGGCCCCAGGGAAGCAGAGTCCCCAGAGCAGGAAGATGGAGAGGGCACTGGTCATCACACCGGCGATGCCCTCGGGCTGCCGCATGAAGACCACGAGGTACCCCAGGTTCGGCACGCTCTTCTTGACCACGCCACGGACCTGCTCGGGCGGGAGCGCCCAGGCGTCCGGCGTCTTGTTGGCGTCACCCTTGGTGTGCAGCAAGCCCTGCTTGTCCTGCCGGGTCATCCGGTGCGTCACGAGGTCCCCGGCCGCGGAGATCTGCACGGTGAGGATGTCGCCGGCCTCGTAGCCGGCCTTGGTGGTGCGGTCGATCACCACGTCACCGGCGTTGAAGGTCGGTGACATCGAGCCGGTCTGCACGACGTAGAGCCGGTAGCCCTGCGCCCAGGCGAAGGCCAGGGTGCAGGCGATGGTGCCCAGCAGGGCAGCGCACACCACCAGCGCCGTGAGGCGCCGGCTGCTCCAGGAGCTCAGTGCGGTCATTCTGGTGGTCCCCCGTCAATTCCCGAGATGGAGCGAGGGAGTGGTGCCGACCCGAGCGGCACCACCCCGCGCGCTGTGGATCAGAAGTTCTTCGCGTCCGGACGGACACCGTGCTGCGTGGCGACCACCTGGAACGGAACCTGGGCCGGCGGGGCGCTCTGACCCTGGTCGGTCTGGCGACCCGTGACACCGAAGACCATCGTCAGCTTGGCGTCGGTGTTACTCGGCACGTCGGACTCGATCAGGATGTAGTGAGGGACACCGCACAGGGGCGGCGTGTCGCTCACCGAGGTGGCCTGGCGACCGAAGCCGTGACCGTTAGCGTTGGCGCACCCGCTGCTGCCATCGGCCTCGCTCTGCAGGTTGTAGGAGCTGAACAGCGACGTGCCGGCGTTGTTCTTCACCTCGAAGTGTCCGTAGCGGCCCATGCCCCCATCGGCGTAGTAGGTGCCGTTCTTGGCTCCGCTGAACTTGGCGTAGGCCTCACCGTCCGGGAAGGCGAGCCAGATGTCCTCGTTTGTGTCGCCTGCCGTGTGGTAGTTCACGTCCCGGCTCTTGTACTCGCCCGGAACCAGGTTCTCGAAGCTGAGGCTGTAGTTGCTGCGCTTGTCGACCGTGAGGTGGCCGGCGTTGCCGGACAAGGTGCCGTCCTCGCTGTCGGTGAAGTACGCGCCAGTGTTGGTCGCGGCCATGCCGATCAGGGCGGCCGACGCACCGACGGTGCCGATGAACGCGGCGATGCGCGCAGTCTTGTTCTTCTTCATTTGAGTGCTCCCCGTATGAGAAATCACCACAGCCCGATGCCGTGGCGGAGGGGACGCTAGGTCAGACATGCCGGTGGACTCATATCGACAGAGCCGCTAATGAGCAGATTCAGTCCGATGTGTCATATTTTGGGTTAAAAGATCTCGGTATTTCGTTGCGCTGGCCAACTAGACCATTACGCGACGATTTTGCGTCCTTATGGCAATCGAGCCATCAGATCGCCGTCGTCTTGCATACGCTGCACGACTTCCTCGAAATGGAGCTGATCGAGCGCGAGGGGATCCTCCGCCCCGGCTTCGACTTCGTCCCACGAGCGAGGTGCAGCCACCGTCGGGTACTCCCGTCCACGCAGGGAGTACGGCGAGATCGTGGTCTTCGAGCCGGTGTTCTGCGACCAGTCGAGGAACACCTTTCCGCTGCGCCGGGCCTTGGTCATCTGGGAGAGCACCAGCTTGGGGTGCTCGGCCTGCAGCTCCTCGGCGATCCCCTTGGCGTAGTCGCGCACCTCGTCGGATGTGCGCTTCCGGTCGAGGCCGGCGTAGAGGTGCAAACCCTTCGAGCCGCTGGTGACCGGCACGCACTCAAGCCCGTCCTGCTCGAGCCGGTCGCGCACCAGCAGCGCGACCTGGGAGCACTCCCCCAGGCCCGCGGGTTCCCCAGGGTCGAGGTCGATGACCAGCCGGTTGGGGTTCTGCACCTTGCCCCGCTTGGTGACGGTCCACTGGTGCACGTGGAGCTCCAGGGCGGCGAGGTTGACCAGCCAGGTGAGCGTCGCGAGCGAGTCGATGATCGGGAAGGTGAGCTCGCCCTCCTCGCCCGACCTCGTTCGGGATCCGGTGGTCGGCACGTTGACCGTGCGTACCCATGACGGCGTACCACCAGGGATGTTCTTCTCGAAGAACATCTGCTCGCTGGTGCCGTTGGGCCAGCGGATCCGGGTCACCGCGCGATCGGCGAGGTGCGGGAGCATCACCGAGGCGACCTGGGCGTAGTAGTTGAGGATCTCGGCCTTGGTGGTGCCCGTGCGCGGGTACATCACCTTCTCGAGGTTCACCAGCGTCAGGTGACGCCCCTCGACCTCGACCGGGGTCTCCGTGCGCGAGTCCTTGGGCATCAGCGTCCGATCGCGATCACGGGCACGCGGTCGGGGTCGAGACGGATCAACATCGAGCGCATGAAGGCGCGTGGCACCGAGACGCAGCCGGCCGTGGCACCGTTCCCGTTGACGTGCAGGAAGATTCCGGCACCACGGTGGCGGACCTGCGCGTAGTTGAAGCTGGTGTTCACGACGTACTCGTACTGCTTCGGGAAGTCGGTGAGCCGCTCGGAGGTGTTGGGACCAGAGCGCAGCCGCCAGCGGAAGCCGCCCTGCGACTTGTTGCGGTAGCGGTTGTAGTAGCGGGACTGGTTGTCCTGCACCCAGTAGTCGCCCTTGCGGATCTTGCGGTAGGGCAGGTCCCACGTCGCGGCACGCCTGTGGGTACCGAACGAGCTGATCAGGCCGTAGCTGCCCAGCGGGGTGGTGCCGGTGCCCTGCTTACGACGCTTGCCGACCACCAGCCCGCCGTACCCGGTGCGCCCGTCCCGAACCTGCTTCACCTTCCGCCACCCGCTGCTGATCCGCTGCCAGAAAGTCACGCGGGCGTGCCAGGAGCGGGTGTGGTTGACGGTGATCACCTGCGTCGTCCCGGGTTGGAGCCGGACGGTCACCCCGTCGAGTCGCACGGTGGCGGCCGAGGCGGGTGCTGCGGGCACCAGCGTGCCGGCGAGCAGGAGGGTCAGGGCGAGCGCTGCGAGTCGGCGCGAGGTCACGTCAGGTCACTCCAGGTCCGAAGGGGTGAGATCCGTGCGGACGCCACGGTACGCCGGTTGGCGCAGCCGTCCGTCGTTCGTCAGGCGGAGGTACTGCACGTCCACGACGAGGAAGGGCTCCACCCAGACCGTGCCGAGACTGTCGAGTCGCGGCAGCTCGGTGTCGAACGGCGACCCGTCGACCACGTGCGGGCTGAGGAGGTCGGCGAGGATCCGGCCCGCCTTGCCGGCGATGCCGCTGCCAACCCTGCCCCGAAAGGCGAGGCCGGTCGCGGTCGGCTGACCGACAAGCACCGCGCCGAGCCGGTTGGTGGTGCCGGTCTCGTGGCGGTACCCACCGACGACGAACGATCCGGTCGGCCGGATCGGGAACTTCAGCCAGTCCTTGCTGCGCAGCCCGGGCCGATAGCGCGAGGACAGCTTCTTGCTGACGATGCCCTCGAGGCCCTGATGCTCAGCCGCGGTGAGCAGCATCTGCCCGTCGTCGTACGTCGGAGGCACCTGCCAGGACACGTCGTCGAGGCCCAGACCGAGAAGGATCTCGCGCCGCTCGGACAGCGGCCGATCGCGCAGGTCCTCACCGTGGAGCCGCAGCACGTCGAAGACGATCAGCGTGACCGGGTTCTTCTCGGACAGGCGCTGCGCCCGAGCGGCATCGCGCACGTGCATCCGGTCAGCGAGCGCGCCGAACGACGGCACCCCCTCACCCAGTGCGACCACCTCGCCGTCGAGCAGCACGTCGTCCGCCACCTCGCCGAGGCCGCGCAGCTCGGGGAAGGACACCGTGACGTCGTTCTCGTTGCGCGACCAGATCCGGGTCCGAGCATCCGCGACGTCGACCAGCACGCGCATGCCGTCCCACTTCACCTCGTGGGTCCAGTCCGAGCCCGCAGGCACGTGGTCCCCCTTGGTCGCGAGCATCGGCAGCACCGGCTCATCCTCGCAGGCGACGAAGCAGAGCGAGCGGACACTCGAAACCACATCCGGTGAGGCGACCCACGACCCGGACCACCGCTGGTTGAGCCTGTCGAAACCCGATCCAGTGGTTTCGAGACACTCGCTGGCGCTCGCTCCTCAACCACCGAGAACGAGGCGACCCACGACCCGGACCACCGCTGGTTGAGCCTGTCGAAACCCGATCCAGTGGTTTCGAGACACTCGCTGGCGCTCGCTCCTCAACCACCGAGAACGAGGCGACCCACGACCCGGACCACCGCTGGTTGAGCCTGTCGAAACCCCGATCCAGTGGTTTCGAGACACTCGCTGGCGCTCGCTCCTCAACCACCGAGAACGAGGCAACCCACGACCCGGACCACCGCTGGTTGAGCCTGTCGAAACCCCGATCCAGTGGTTTCGAGACACTCGCTGGCGCTCGCTCCTCAACCACCGAGACACCGAGGCGCCACTCCCACCACCGAGAACGGGCGACCACCGCTGGTTGAGCCTGTCGAAACCCGATCCAGTGGTTTCGAGACACTCGCTGGCGCTCGCTCCTCAACCACCGAGAACGGGGCGACCACCGCTGGTTGAGCCTGTCGAAACCCGATCCAGTGGTTTCGAGACACTCGCTGGCGCTCGCTCCTCAACCACCGAGAACGAGGCGACCCACGACCCGGACCACCGCTGGTTGAGCCTGTCGAAACCCGATCCAGTGGTTCCGAGACACTCGCTGGCGCCCGCTCCTCAACCACCGAGAACGGGCGACCACCGCTGGTTGAGCCTGTCGAAACCGATCCAGTGGTTTCGAGACGCTCGCTTGGCGCTCGCTCCTCAACCACCGAAGACAGGGCGACCACCGCCGGTTGAGCCTGTCGAAACCCCGATCCAGTGGTTTCGAGACGCTCGCTTGGCGCTCGCTCCTCAACCACCGAAGACAGGGCGACCACCGCCGGTTGCGCTTGTCGAAACCACCGAACTCGAGGGCCCCAACCGCGTGCGAGTAGCGCATCCCTTGGCAGAGCAGGCATCCTGATCACATGCGCGCAATCTGGAAAGGTGCCGTCTCCTTCGGCCTGGTCAGCGTCCCGGTGAAGCTGTACTCCGCCACGGAGAGCAAGGACATCTCGTTCCGCCAGGTCCATGCGAAGGACGGCGGACGGATCAAGTACCAGCGAACCTGCAGCATCGACGGCGAGGAGGTCGAGTACGCCGACATCGCCAAGGGCTACGAGACCGAGGACGGCGAGATGGTCATCCTCACCGACGAGGACATGGCAGAGCTGCCGGCTAACAGCAGCCGCGAGATCAGCGTCGAGAAGTTCGTGCCCAGCGAGCAGATCGACCCGATGCTGTTCGAGAAGTCCTACTACCTCGAGCCCGAGAAGACCGGCGCCAAGCCCTACGCGCTCCTGCGCGAGGCCCTCGAGGCCGCCGACCGGATGGCCTTGGTCACCGTCTCCCTGCGCAACCGGATGTCGCTGGCCGTGCTGCGCGTGCGCGACGACGTGATCGTGATGCAGACCATGATGTGGCCAGACGAGATCCGCACGCCCGACTTCGGCTCGGTCGACACCAGTGAGGCCAAGCCCGCCGAGGTGAAGATGGCCACGATGCTGGTGGACACCCTCGCGGGAGACTTCGTGGCCGAGGAGTTCGAGGACGACTACCGCGGGGCGGTCGAGGCCCTGGTCAAGGCCAAGATCGAGGGCGGCGAGGTCAAGCGGACCCCCGAGGCCAAGAAGTCCTCGGGCGAGGTGGTCGACCTGTTGGCCGCCCTGCAACGCAGCGTCGACGCCGCCAAGACCGCGCGCGGCGAGAAGTCGGAATCGGACGATTCGGAAAAGACACCCAAATCCGGCAAAAAGGCCGCGAAGAAGGGCTCGTCGAGCAGGACAAAGGCTGCGAAGAAAAGCGCCGCAAAGAAGAGCGCGACGAAGAAGGCTGCGGACAAGAAGGCGAGTTAAATCCCCCGCTGACTAGACCGCTTACTCCGTATTACGGGTAATTCTCGTGCGGTATTAGGTGCGATGCACAACGGTTGCGCATACTCCGAGCATGCCCAGGGGAGTGGCTGCTGGTTCATGCAAATACGGGGATGCTGGTGATCGTTGTGCGCAGGTTCGCGCTGTCTGTCCTGCTCGTTCTCTCGAGCGCTGTCGCCGGTATCGGTCTCGCGCCTGCTGGTCAGGCTGCGACGGTCGGGCTCACGGATCCGCAGACCGGCCGCATCGTCAGTGACAACCCGTCCGGCATCACCCCGAACATCCTCAACGGCTCGACGTACTCGATCGTGCAGGTCGGGAACATGGTCATCGTGGGCGGCAGCTTCACCCAGGTGCAGAACGCCAACAGCAGCACCACACTCACCCGCAACCACGTCTTCGCGTTCGACGCGACCAGCGGGCTGATCAGCACGTCGTTCAACCCCGGGGCCAACGGCACGGTCTACAAGGTCCAGCAGACCGGTGACGGCAACACGGTCTTCCTCGGCGGCAACTTCAGCACCGCCGCTGGTGGGTCCAACCGGAACCTGGTCAAGGTGAACGTCTCGAACGGTCAGAAGGTCACCAGCTTCGCGCCACCGACCGTCGACGGACAGGTCCGCGACCTCGAGGTCGTCGGCAATCGTCTCTTCGTCGCCGGCAAGTTCACCCACCTCGGCAGCAGGGCACAGAAGGCGCTCGGCTCGCTGAACGCCACCACCGGCGCCTACGACCCCTACTTCACCGGCGTGATGGCCGGCTGGCACCGCGACCACGAGGATCACCCCGGCGACATCACGAACGTGCTCGCCATCTCGACCAACGTGCAGAACACCGAGCTCACCGCGGTGGGCAACTTCACCAGCGTCAACGGCCAGGCGCGCTCGCAGATCGCCTCGTTCGACATCACCGGCGGACCGTCATACGCCCTCTCGCCGTGGTACACCAACCTCTTCACCCAGGCATGCCAGTCGAACTTCGAGACCTACGTCACCGACGTGGAGTACTCCCCCAACGGCAACTTCTTCGTCGTGTCGACCGCCGGCGCGTTCGGCGGCAGCACCGGCAGCAACGCCGGCACCTCTGGCTGTGACGTCGTCGCACGCTTCGAGACCGGCGGCACCACCGGACCGACGCCAGCGGTGTGGACCATGTACTCCGGCGGTGACTCCACGTGGACCGTCGAGGTCACCGACAACGTCGTCTACGTCGGTGGACACCAGAAGTTCCAGAACAACCCGAGCGGGAGCAACGTGGCCAACGGTGGCGCCGTGGCCCGCCCCGGCATCGCGGCGCTGAACGCGGTCACCGGGATCCCGTACTCCTGGAACCCCACGCGCACCCGCGGCGTCGGCGTACAGGACATGCTCGCCACACCGCAGGGGCTCTACGTCGGCTCGGACACCGAACGCATCGGTGCCTACGAGTACCACGCACGCATCGCCCTGATGCCACTCGCCGGCGGCGACACGCTGCCCCCGATGGTCAACACGACCTTGCCGGGCACGGTCTACAACGTGCCCACCGGCAGCTCGACGCTGAGCCGCCGCAGCTTCGACGGGATCACGACCCCAGGGTCGGCCACCAGTGGCCCCACTGGCGGCCCCGCCTGGGGCAGCACGGTCGGAGCGTTCATGGTCAACGGCGTGCTCTACACGGGCGCCAGCAACGGCGAGGTGACGAGGCGGACGTTCAACGGCAGCAGCTACGGCTCACCCTCCGCGGTCGACACGGCTGACGCCGAGGTGTTCCAGGCCACCTGGCACGACACCGACGTGCGCTCGTTGACGAGCCTCTTCTACTACGACGGGCTGATGTACTTCACCAGGAGCGGGCAGAACACCCTCTTCCGACGCGGCTTCGAGCCCGAGAGCGACATCGTCGGGCAGCAGCGGTTCAGCAGCGGCGCGGTGAGTGGCATTCCATTCACCAGCATCAGGGGTGCCTTCGTCGCGAACAACTTCTTCTACTACGCCACTTCATCGGGCCTGTTCCGGACGCCCTGGGGTGGCCGAGCACCAGTAGCGGGGACCCCGACGCAGATCTCCTCATCGAGCGCGTTCGCGTCCCGAGTCATGTTCATCTACCAGGCATCGGGTCAGCAGTCGAACCAGGCGCCGATCCCCGACGCAGACGTGACCTGCACCGGGCTCACCTGCGAGTTCGACTCGACCGACTCGGTGGACCCCGACGGCGACATCGAGTCCGTCCTCTGGCAGTTCGGTGACACCGCCACCTCCACGGAGGAGACGACATCGCACACCTACGCCACGTCGGGCCCTCGGACGGTGACCCTGACGGTGACTGACGACGACGGGTCGTCGGCCTCCACCACCCGGAGCATCGACCCGCAAGGACCACCGGTCGACACGCCACCTACCGCCAACATCGCCAGCGCCAACTGCACCCTGCTGGCCTGCACCTTCAGCTCCACGGGGTCGGGCGACAGCCAGGGGCCAGTCACCTACCTGTGGGACTTCGGAGACGATGGGGATCTCGACACCTCGACCGAGGCGAACCCGTCGTACATCTACGGCAGTGCGGGCCCGAAGACGGTGACGCTGACTGTCAAGGACACCGCCGACCAGGTGGCGACCGATACCGAGAACATCAACCCGTCCGACACCGCCAGCCCGGTGACGTTCGTGGGCAAGACGCACACGAACGGCAACCGCACCGGCTCCAGCCACGCGGTCGCGGTGCCGGCCGGAACCACGGTCGGGGACACGATGGTGCTCTTCTTCGCCGCGAACACGACGAACCCGACGTACACCTACCCAGCCGGCTGGACCCCTGTCGCCAACCCGATCAGTGGCAGCGGCGTCGTGGGCCGGGCGTTCACCAAGGTGGCCACCGCGGCCGACATCGGGTCAACCGTGCGGGTGACGTCGTCGGCGTACGCCAAGTCCGACATGGCACTCGCGGTCTACCACGGGGCAACCGGTGTGGCAGCCAGCTCTGGAGCCCTGCTCACGAACACCTCCGCGTCACACACCTCTCCCACGGTCAACGCGCCGCTCGGGAGCAAGTGGTTGGTGACCTACTGGGCCGACAAGACCTCGAGCACCTCCGCGTGGACGACCGTGCCCCCGACCTTCCGCAGCAGTGCGTTCGGCACCTCGGGTGGACACATGTCCGGCCTGCTGGTCGACAGCGAGGCCGACGTCTCAGGCCCCACGGGAGGGTTGACGGCGACCGCCAACTCGAGCACCAACGTGGCGCTCAGCTTCAGCGTCGTCCTTCAGTGACGGGTTCGTCCCGGTATGCACCTGGCGTCGTGTCGGCGCGTCGTCTGAGGCGCCGTACGGCGTAACCTGCCGCCTCCCCGGGCGTTGGAGTGAACAGGGGGACGTGCCACGTCGGCGCGCCCCATCGCTCGTTCCTGGGGAGGAAACTCAATGCGCCGTCGTCTGCGCTTCGCATCCGTGATCGGGGCCGTCACGCTCGGCGCCGTCGCGGTCGCTCCGGCCATGGCGGCCGCACCGATCTCGCAGGCGGGTGCCAACGCCATCACCGTGGCGCTGGCCGGCAACGAGCAGGGCACCGGCAACGTCACCGCCACGAACGACGGAGCGAGTGAGAAGAAGACGGGCGAGACCGCCCCGCAGGTTCCCCTCCCGGGTCAGTCGTTCTTCAGCGGCGGCGTGGCTGCCCAAGAGGCCACCGCCGGAGCCAACAGCCGCTCGGCTGCCTGCGCCGGGCTGGCCGGAGACGGTGGATCGGTGATCAACATCGGGGAGTCCAAGTGTCTCGCTCCGGGCAACCAGATCACCGGATCGCTGACATCCTTCGACCCGAGTGCGCTGATCGACACGGCGGTCGGCCAGCTTCCGTCCGACCTCACCGGCCCGCTGGGTTCGGTGACTGGCGGCCTCACACAAGTCACCACAGCGCTCGAAGGGGCGCTGGCCTCGATCAAGGACCAGCTCGGTGAGATGGGCCTGATTTCTGCGGTGAAGGTGATCTCGGGCCAGTGCACGGCCGGCCCCGGCTTTGCCCGGGGGTCCGCCCACATCGTCGACGGCAGCATCAAGGTCAGTGGCGGCGGTCAGGACGTCACGTTGCTGAAGCTTCCGATCAACCCGCCGCCGAACACGCACCTCGTGACCGACCTGAGCGTTGTGCTGAACTCAGTGCTCGATGCCCTCGACGCCGAAGTGACGGAGTCGCTGGATGGGGCGCTCAGCCAGATCGCGGTCCAGCTGACTCCCGAGATCCGGAAGAACGTCGTCAAGCAGATTCACGATCAGGTCGAGGCCAACCTCGCCCCGCTCGAGGAGAACGTCCTCGACATCACCCTCAACAAGCAGACCCGCTCCCCCGGCGCGATCAGGGTGAACGCCATCGACATGCAGGTCCTGCCGGCCGCCAAGGAACAGCTCGGTGCCTCCGCGGCCGCGGTCCAGATAGGCAACGTGGTCTGCGGCCCGAGCACTCGCGTCGCCGTCGCCGCCCCCGCCGCCCCCGCCGCACCGAAGTCACTGCCCAAGGGCGTCTCTGCGGGCCTGGCCTCCGCGCCGGGTCAGCATGCTCCGACCGACAACTCCCGCACCGGCATCGCGCTCGCTGCTTTCGCGATCATGCTGACCGGTGGCACGGCGCTGGTGGTCGTCCGCCGGCTCCGCGCCTGACCGGCGTACGACGGGATCGGTGCGCGTGACATGAGCAGCTCATCAGGGAACTCGAAGCTCGGTGGCTTCACGGCCTGCGTGCTCGTCCTGCTCGGTGTGGCCGTGGGGGTGGGATATCTGCTCCCCTCCATCGGATCGGCCAGCCCGGCCGGCTACCACCAGATGGCCGCGCCGGCCAAGCCCCTCCGCCTCGTCATACCGGCGCTGAAGATCCGGGCACCCATCAAGCCGATCGAGGTGAACGACCAGCAGATCCTCGACCCGCCTCGCAACGCTCGCGACGTCGGATGGTGGAAGCGCAGCATTCGCCCCGGCGCAACCAAGGGCCAGACCGTGCTGACCGGGCACACCGTGCACACCGGCGGCGGCGTCATGGACGACCTCGGCAAGCTGCACCGTGGTCAGCTGGTCAAGGTGGTCACGCGCAAGGGCACGATGGTCTACCGCACCACCAAGGTCGTCACCTGGACGAAGGAGGAGCTCGCCAAGCGCGCGGTCGACCTGTTCGGCCAGAAGCGGGAAGACGAACGGCTCGTGCTGATCACCTGCAGCCAGTGGACCGGCAGCGAGTACAAGAGCAACGTCGTCGTGTTCGCCGATCCGCTCGGAGTGAAGGACAAGAAGTTGGACTCCTAGCCGGTCCGGCTGTCTCCCTCGACGTGCGACCGGGCCGCCCGCGAGTCCGGCATCCGCGCGGCCATCAGTCCCATCCCCGCGTCCATCAACCTCGGCGCCACCAGGTTGAGCACCTCGCCAACGCGACCCGCCACGGTGGAGATCGTGATCGGGCGGTCTTCCAGCGCACGCACGACGAGCGCTGCGGCCTGCTCCGGTGACTTCGCCGGCGCCCTGCGGTAGGTGTCGGTTGCCACGATCATGTCCGTGCGCACCAGGTCCAGCCGCAGGTTGGTGAAGGTGACGTTGTCGAACCAGGTCTCCCGCCCCGCGATCCGCGCGAAGCTGTCCAGCGCCGTCTTCGAGGCGATGTAGGCCGTGAACTTCGGCGCCTTCATCTGCACGCCCCACGTGACGATGTTGACGACGTGGCCGAACTTGCGTTCGCGCATCCGCGGGAGCAGCCCGAGGATCAGGCGCACCGGCCCGAAGAAGTTGATCGCCATGGTGCGCTCGAAGTCGTGCATCCGGTCATAGGAGTACTCCAGCGAGCGACGGATCGAGCGTCCGGCGTTGTTCACCAGCATGTCCACGCCGGCGTGCTCGCGGAGTACCTGCTCGACCAGGGCATCGGTCGCAGCAGGGTCGGTCAGGTCGCAGGCATAGCCGTACGCCGACCCGCCCGCCGCCTCGATCTCGGCGACCACGCGGTCGAGCTCGCCTTGCCGCCGGGCCACGCAGAGCACCGTTGCTCCGCGGTCCGCGATCGCCTTCGCACTGGCTTCGCCAACGCCCGAGGACGCGCCGGTCACCATCACGACCCGCCCAGCCAGCGGGCTCGGCAAGGCAGAGCCCGTCAGCCTTGCCACGGGCGCGATCAGGTGGCGGCGTACCAGCGCCTTGGGGGTGAGCAGCAGGTTCACGCCGGCGCCTCCAGCACCGGCCCCAGAACTGGCATCGACCAGGGCCGGGCGCTCTCGATCTGCGCTGACAGGCTGAGCAGTGTCGTCTCGTCGTTGCGAGGACCGACCAGCTGCACGGCCAGCGGGAGTCCGTCCGCCGCGACACCCGCGGGCACGGATGCGGCCGGGTTTCCGGCGACGTTCCACACGGCGCAGTAGGCGATCATCGGTTGTGACGCCAGAGCCGCGCGCACGGTGCCGCCCTTGTCCAGCACGCCGACCCGACGGGGCCGATGCGCGATGGTCGGGGTCAGCAGCACGTCGACGTCATCGAAGACGCGGTTGGCCTTCGCCGAGACCTTCTCTCCCGCTCGCAGGGCGAACTGCACGACACGCGGCCGAACCCAGCTGCCGAGCCGGTAGGTCTCCCGGGTGCGCTTCTCGAGCCGGTCGTAGTGCTCCACCGCGTCGCTCTCCGTGCGGACCCCGGCGAAGAACTGCGGCACGAACGCCAGCGTCGCGTCGGGGTAGTGCGGGTTGACCTCGACGACGTCGTGACCCAGGTCGGTGAGGAGCTGTGCGGTCTCGCGGACCGCCTGCACGTGGGCCGGGTCAGGTCGCAGACCCAGGATCGCCGGCTTGGTGGACCACCCGATGCGTAGCCGTCCCGGCTCCGCACGCGCCGCCTCGGTGAAGGAGGTCGCCGGGTCGGGAGCGCGGAACATCTCCGCCTCGGTCGTCCCCCGGATCGCGTCGTAGACGATCGCGGAGTCGAGCACCGACCGGGCAAGCGGTCCGGCCGTGCCGAGCGCCCACCAGAGGTGATCCATCGGAGCTGTCGTGACCCGTCCCCGCTCGGGCTTGAGCCCGAACAGCCCGCAACAGGCCGAGGGGATCCGGATAGAGCCGCCGCCGTCACCGCCGATGCCAACGGGGACCATGCCGGCCGCCACGGCGACCGCGGTCCCGCCGCTCGAGCCGCCTGGGGTGTGACCGGGGTTCCAGGGGTTGCGGGTGTAGCCACCGTTCTCGGACTCGGTGAACGGCCACTGGCCGAACTCCGGCATCCGGGTCTTCCCGACGATCACCGCGCCCGCTTCACGCAGGCGCCGCACCAGCTCGCCGTCGGCCACAGCCGGGGTCGAGTTGGCCCGGCCTCCGAAGGTGGTGACGCAGCCGGCGACGTCGATCTCCTCCTTGATGGCGACCGGTACGCCGTGCAACGGACCCGGCGTCCCACCATCATCGAGCAGCCGGTCCCGCTCGGCGGCCTCGGCCCGCGCCTTGTCGGCGAGCACGACGGAGAAGGCGTTCAGCGCGGGGTCGCGCTCGGCGATCCGGGCGAGGCAAGCGTCTACGACCCCGACTGCAGTGACCTCCTTCTCGGTGGTCCGCCTGGCCAGCTCGGCCACGGAGAGGTCGGCGAGATGCAGGTCGGGTGACGTCATGTGGCGAACGTTATCGCCAGCTTTGCGAGTCACGATCCGGACGTGGGTGCCAGGTGATCGCAGGCGGCGTACAGTTCAAACTCCATAAACTCGATAGGAGAACTTCATAATGTCCGTGACCGACGATCTGCTCGCCAACAACGCCAAGTACGCCGAGGCCTTCGAGGGCCCGCTCCCCCTACCCCCGGCCAAGCACCTCGCCGTACTCGCATGCATGGACGCGCGCCTCAACGTCTACGAGATCCTCGGCCTCAGCGAGGGTGAGTCGCACGTGATCCGCAACGCCGGTGGCGTGGTCACCGACGACGAGATCCGCTCCCTGGCGATCAGCCAGCGCCTGCTCGGTACCGAGGAGATCATCCTCATCCACCACACCGACTGCGGCATGCTCACCTTCACCGACGATGACTTCAAGCGCTCGATCCAGGACGAGACCGGGATCAAGCCCGAGTGGGCCGCGGAGTCGTTCGTCGATCTCGACGAGGACGTCCGCCAGTCCGTCGCACGGATCAAGGCTTCGCCGTTCATCCCGAAGACCGACAAGGTGCGCGGATTCGTCTTCGACGTGGCGACCGGCAAGCTGAACGAGGTCGACAACGTCCAGGAAGCCGCCGCCTGACGGTGCGCGGGGTCAGGCGGTCTCCCATCGGAACAGCCGCGCTGCGAGCAGCGTGAACACCGCGGCGAATGCGAGCAGGATGCCCATCGGCACCAGCGCGGAGGACGGCCCCTGACCCCGCACCATCACGTCGAGCAACGCGTCGTTGAGGTGGCGCAGCGGCAACATCAGCGACACCGTCTGGATCCAGTTCGGAGCTCCCTCGAGGGGGAAGAACGAACCCGACAGGAAGGCCATCGGGAGCACGAAGAAGTTGGCCATGTTGATCGCGCCCTCGGTGGTCTTCGAAAGCGCGCCGGCAAGCAGGCCGAGCGCCATGAACGAGAGCGTGCCGGCCACGAGGAGCGGCACCGACATCCACCAGGAGCCCGTGAGGGTCAGGCCGAACGCGGCGACACCCAGCCCGACGAAGACCACGAGCTGCACCAACGCGATCAGGACGGTCACCACGATGCGGGCCGAGACGATCGTGCCGGTCGAGACCGGCAACAGCTGCAGTCGGCGCAGCAGCTTGCTCTCCCGCCACCCCTGCAGCGTGGCCGCGGCGCCGAACGCGGCGCTCATCGCGACTGCCCAGCCAAGCAGTCCCGGCGTCACGAACTGGATCGTCTTGAGGGAGTCGTCCTCCACCCTCTCGGTCACCAGCGTGTACGTCGGCGGCTTGCCGGACGCGGCCACGTTGGCGCCGTCGACGAACGCTCGCAGGGTGCCTTGCGTGATGGCGGCCGTGACCTGGTCGGTCTGGGTGTAGTGCGCGACCAGCTTGTTGCCGACCATCTCGATCGCGACGTCAGCGTCGCCCTTCTGCACCTCCGCGATGGCCGCATCACGGTCCTCGGAGTGTTTGACCTTGAAGGCCTGCTCGAACGCCTTCTTGCCCTCGGCGGGCATCTTGTCCACGACCGGCACCGAGCCGATCTCGATCAGGTCGACCTTCGACTGCGTCGGGTCGGCGAAGATGCCGCCGAACAACACCAGGAACATCAGCGGGAAGATCAGCGCGAAGAAGACCGACGACCTGTCGCGCATGAACCCCTTGACGATCGCGACGGCGATGGCGCCGAAGGCCCTCGTCCCTGGCGTGATCATGCGCGGTACTCGCGGCCGGTGAGATCGAGGAACACGTCGTCGAGACTGGCGGGCGCGGCGCCGGGACCCGACCGCGCGTCGAGCTGCGCCCGCAGCGCTTCGGGAGTGTCGAGCTGGAGGATCCGGCCGCCGTCCATGATCGCCACGCGGTCACACAGGTGCTCCGCCTCGTCCATGTAGTGCGTCGTCAGCACGACCGTGCGACCCGACTCGTTGAGCCCCGACAGGAGGTCCCACAGGTTGCGCCGGGCCTGAGGGTCCAGCGCTGCGGTGGGTTCGTCGAGGAAGACGATCTCGGGATCGTGGACGAGCGAGCAGGCGATCGCGAGTCGCTGCTTCTGTCCTCCCGAGAGGTTCTCGGTA
Source organism: uncultured Actinomycetota bacterium (assembly GCA_963742785.1). Taxonomy (GTDB): domain Bacteria; phylum Actinomycetota; class Actinomycetes; order Propionibacteriales; family Nocardioidaceae; genus Marmoricola. Next base: position 1,103,367 of record CAVUNI010000004.1, on the reverse strand, counting down.
CGGGTGCTGGCCTTCTCGGTGAGGCCGACCCGTTCGAGCCACTCGTCGGCCCGATCGCCGGGGACGTCGTACAGCGCGGCGAAGGTGTGCAGCTGCTCGGAGGCCGTGAGTCGCTCGAAGAACGCGGACGCCTGCAGCTGGACGCCCATGCGTCGCAGCAGCCGGGTGTCGCGCGGCCACGATGCATGGCCGAGTAGCTGCGCCTGGCCGGAGTCGGGCTTGCGGAGGCCCTCGACCATCTCCAGCGTGGTGGTCTTGCCGGCCCCATTCGGACCGAGGATCCCGAAGATCTCGCCCTCGGGAACCTCGAACGAGACACCGTCGACGGCACGCAGGTCGCCGTACGTCTTCACGAGATCGACCACCTGCACAGCAGCGGTCATCCTGGAGCCCTCACGTGGATGGAGTCTGCCAAAGACACTCAGAGCAGAGTGCGTACGACGCGCAGTGCGACCGAGAGCCGGGCCAGGTCGGTGTCCTCGTCGGAGCAGATCTCCTGGAGTGTCTTGACCGCCTGCGCCGCCTCCTTCTCCGGCGGCGGCGTCCCGGCGAGCTGCGCGGCGGTCAGCTGCGCGTGCACGGCGTGCAGGTCATCACGCAGAGCGGCACGGGCCATCGTCTGCCAGCGGTCCTCGCGCGGCAGCGCCAGGATCCGTGACACCAGCAGCGGCAGCCCGAGCTTCTCCCCGACCTCGAAGTGGGTCCGGGCGACCTCCATCGGGTCGCGGTCGTCGCGGGCGGCCGTCTCGACCATGCCCAGGATCATGTACGCCGGAGGGCAGACCGCCACCCGGACGGCGAGTTCTTCCGGCACACCCTTGTCGATCAGGTTGTCGCGCCGGTGCTGGAAGGCCTCGAGCTCGCGACCGACCATCAGCGACGGCAGCTCGGCCATCACCTTCTCGACAACCACCTCGAAGGTCTCGACGACCGACTCGGTGTCCTCGCCGATGCGGCGCGAGTTCAGCAGCCACCGCGAGGCGCGCTCGACGAGCGTTCGGCTCTCCAGACGCATGTGGGTCTGCACCGAGGCGTCGAGCTCGTTGTCGAACTCGGAGATGTCGTGCTGCAGTCGGCTGCCGCCGAAGATCTCGCGGGCGACGAAGTTGGCCTTGGTCAGCTCGGCGGTGGTCGCGTTGGTCTCGCCGGCCAGGCGGTGGAAGTAGGTGATGCCGGCGTTGTTGACCAGCTGGTTGACGATCTGGGTGACCACGATCTCCCGACGCAGCTGGTGTTCCTCCATCTGGCTCCGGTATCCCTGCCGCATCTTCGCGGGGAAGTAGGAGAAAAGCTCCGAGCGGAGGAACGGGTCGTCGGGCAGGTCACTCTGCAGCAGGTCCTCGGCCAGCACGATCTTTGTGTAGGCCAGCAGCACCGCAAGCTCCGGCGTGCTGAGCCCCTCGCCGCGCTCCATCAGTCGGGCCACCTCGCGCCGGGTCGGCAGCGCCTCGAGGTCGCGGTTGAGCAGGCCGCCGCGCTCGAGAGTGCGCATCCAGTCCTCGTGCACGTGCAGGAGCGCCGGACTGATGGCCACCGCGTTGGCGAGCGCGATGTTCTGGTCGTAGTTGTGGGACAGCACGAGGTCGGCCACCTCGTTGGTCATCGAGGCCAGCAGCTCGTTGCGCTGCTTGCGTGTGAGGTCACCGTCGGCGACCACCCGGTCGAGCAGGATCTTGATGTTCACCTCGTGGTCGGAGGTGTCCACGCCGGCCGAGTTGTCGATGAAGTCGGTGTTCATCCGACCACCCCTGGCGGCGTACTCGACGCGGCCCCGCTGGGTGAGGCCCAGGTTGCCGCCCTCGCCGACGGCCTTGACGCGCAGCTCGCGTCCGTCGACCCGGATGGCGTCGTTGGCCTTGTCCCCGGCCTCGGCATGGGTCTCCGAGCGGGCCTTGACGTAGGTGCCGATGCCGCCGTTCCAGAGCAGGTCGACCTGCGCGAGCAGGATCGCGCGCATCAGGTCGGCCGGAGTCATCCGGGCGCCCGTCTCCTCGATGCCGAGCGCCTCGCGCATCTGCGGGGTGATCACGATCGACTTGGCGCTGCGCGGGAACACTCCCCCGCCCTGCGAGATCAGCGACGTGTCGTAGTCCTGCCACGACGATCGGGGCAGGTCGAAGAGCCGCTTGCGTTCGGCGTACGACGTGGCCGCGTCGGGGTTCGGGTCGATGAAGATGTCGCGGTGGTCGAAGGCTGCCACGAGACGGATGTGCTCGGAGCAGAGCATGCCGTTGCCGAACACGTCACCGGACATGTCGCCGATGCCGACGACGGTGAAGTCCTCGTTCTGGCAGTCCACACCCATCTCGCGGAAGTGGCGGCGTACGGACACCCAGGCGCCGCGCGCCGTGATGCCCATCGCCTTGTGGTCGTAGCCCACCGAGCCGCCCGACGCAAAAGCGTCGCCGAGCCAGAAGCCGTAGTCGGCAGAGATGCCGTTGGCGATGTCGCTGAACGTCGCCGTGCCCTTGTCGGCCGCAACGACGAGGTAGGGGTCGTCGCCGTCGTGGCGTACGACGGACTGCGGCGGGATCACCTCTCGTCTGCTCGGCCCGTCGACGAGGTTGTCGGTGATGTCGAGCAGCCCGGAGATGAACGTGGTGTAGCACGCCACGCCCTCGGCCATCCACGCTTCGCGATCGCTGGGGTCCGGGAGCTGCTTGGCGAAGAACCCGCCCTTGGCGCCGACGGGCACGATCACTGTGTTCTTCACCATCTGCGCCTTCACCAGCCCGAGGATCTCGGTTCGGAAGTCGTCGCGACGGTCGGACCAGCGCAGGCCACCGCGCGCCACCGAGCCGAAGCGCAGGTGCACGCCCTCGACCCGCGGCGAGTAGACGAAGATCTCGAACTTCGGCCGGGGCTCGGGCAGCTCGGGGATCGCCGAGGGGTCCACCTTGAGCGACAGCCGCTGCAGGGGCTGACCCTCCTTGTCGGTCTGGAAGAAGCTGGTGCGCAGCGTGGCCCGGATGTTGGTCAGGTAGGAACGCAGGATCCTGTCGTGGTCGAGGCTCGAGACCTCGTCGAGCGACCGCATGATCCGGTCCTCCAGGTCCGCGCACTTGGCCTGACGAGCCTCGCTGTCCGCCGGGATGTTGCCGGCGCGACCGGGGTCGAAGCGGGCCTCGAACAGCTGCACCAGGTAGCGCGTGATGTCGACGTTGTTGCGCAGCGCATCCTCGATGTAGTCCTGGGCAAACGGGGTCCCGCCCTGGCGCATGTACTTCGCGTACGCGCGCAGCAGCGTGGCCTGCCGCCACGTCAGTCCGGCAGCCAGGACAAGGGCGTTGAAACCGTCGCTCTCGTTGTAGCCGTTCCACACCGCCGCGACGGTGTCCTGGAAGAGCTCGCGCGCGTGGTCGGGCATGGCGCGGTGGTAGCGCAGCCCGAAGTCGTAGATGTAGGACTCACGCTCCAGGCCTTCGAGTGTGTACGGCCGCTCGTCGACGACCTCCACGCCCGTGGTGGAGAGGATCGGCAGCACCTCGGAGAGCGACAGCGCCGGGCCGATCCGGTAGACCTTCAACCGGGCCTCCCCGGGAGGCGCGGCAACGTCCTCGTAGAGGGAGAGCGCCATCCCCTCGTCGCCCTCGATCTCCTCGAGCCGGCCGAGGTCGGCCGCCCCGGTCTGGGGCGGGTAGTCCTCCTTGTAGGCCTCCGGGAAGGAGTTTGCGTACCTCCGCACGTAGCGGCTGCCGAGCTCCTCGCCGTAGATCGCGATGACGGCAGCGGTGAAGTCGTCGCGCCACGAACGCGCGGCCTCGGAGCAGCGGCGCTCCAGGTCGGCCATGTCGGGATCGCCGATCTGCTCGCCCGGCGCGGGACGCACGACGAAGTGCAGCCGCGCGGCGAAGGACTCCCCCACGTGGGCGGTGTACTCGATGTTGTCGCCACCGAGCTGCTCCTTGAGGATCGCGGCGATCCGCTCACGCACCGTGGTGTTGTAACGGTCGCGGGGCAGGTAGACGAGGCAGGAGAGGAACCGCCCGTAGAGGTCACGGCGTACGAACAACCTCAGCTGTCGACGTTCTCGGGTGTACAGCACCTGAGCCGCGATCCGCACCAGGTCCTCGAGCGGGGTCTGGAACAGCTCGTCGCGTGGATAGGTCTCCAGGACGTCCATCAGGGCCTTGCCCGCGTGGCTGTTGGGGTCGAGGCCGACGATGTCGATCACGTCGGTGGCCTTCTCGCGGAGCACGGGGATGCGTTTGACGGACTCGGTGTAGGCGGCTGAGGAGAACAACCCGAGGAAGCGGCGCTCACCGACGACCTCACCGTTGTCGTCGAACTTCTTGACGCCGATGTAGTCAAGGAACACCGGCCGGTGCACGGTCGCCCGGGAGTTGGCCTTGGCGAGCACGAGCAGGTGCTTGTCACGCGCCCGCGAGGCCACCTTCTCCGGAAGCACCCGTGGTGCCGGGGGGTCGGCGCGGAGGATGCCGAAGCCGGTGCCGGGCACGGCGATCAGGGTTTCCCGGTCGTCCTGGGCCTCCAGCGCGTACTCGCGGTAGCCGAGGAAGGTGAAGTGGTTGTCCGCCAGCCAGCGCAGCAGCGACTTGCCCTGCTCGAGCTCTGCCTCGGGGAGCGGCGGAGGGTGCTCTTCGATGTCCGCGACGATCAGGTCGACCTGCGTGTGCATCTTCTGCCAGTCCTCGACGGCGTCGCGGACGTCGGTGAGCACCTTGGTGAGCTGGTCGTGGATCTCCCCGAGCTGGTCCTCGGAGACCCGGTCGATCTCGAGGTGCATCCAGGACTCCCGCGCGATGTCGTGCGCGCCGATCTGGGCGTGCTCGTCGAGAACCTCCAGCAGACTGCCGCCGAGATCACGTCGTACGACGAACTGCGGGTGGATCACCAGGTGGATGTCGTGCTGCTGCTCCGCGAGGGCCATCGACACCGAGTCGACCAGGAACGGCATGTCGTCGGTGACCACCTCGACGACCGTGTGCCCTCCTGCGGACCAGCCGTTGGTCGAGACGCTCGGAGTGGAGACACGCACGGCAGCCTTGCCCTGCGGACGCTCCGCAGCGAGCCGCAGCTCGGCCATCACCGCGCCGTAGAGGTCCGCGGCGTCACGCTCGAGCAGGTCCTCCGGGGCGACGTGCCGGTAGAACTCCTTCAGCACCGCCGGCAGGTCCACACCGTCCGGCGCCTTCGCGCCCTTGGACTCCGCGTAGCTGCACAACCGGTTGAGTAGCTCAGACTTGCTCTGCTCCAGCGCCGTCACAGTTCGACACTAGGACCGAGACACCCCCGCGGCAACGACCGACGACCACGCCTCGGTCTCGGATCCGAGAAAGTTCCGAGAGTTCGTCAGAGGGCCGATCTGAGCTCCCACAGGAGGGGGTAGTACTTCAGGTCGAGACGGCTCCGGAGATACGTCGACCCGGTGGATCCACCGGTACCGGTCTTCGACCCGATCATCCGCTCCACCATCACCACGTGGCGGCCGCGCCAGGCGGCGGCGAGCTCATCGTGCTGGAGCAGCGCCTCGGCCAGGCCCCACACGTCGGGGTACGACGAACGGTCGCGAGCCACCACACGGAGGGAGGCGGTGATCGCCTCGTCCGAGGAGGTGTCGAGACCCGCCTCGCTGAGCACGTGCACGAAACCGTCCCAGAGAGTCGGCTCGGCGAGCCTGCGCGCCAGCCGCTGCTTCTCGATGTCGGTGAGGCCACGGAACCGGTTGACGTAGCCCTCGTCCTTGGCGCCGGAGAGGAACTCGAGCTCGCGGAACTGCACCGACTGGAACCCGCTCGCCGGGGCGAGCCGCTGCCTGAACTCCAGGAAGTCCTGCGGGGTCATCGTCTCGAGCACGTCGATCTGCTGCACCAGCACGCGCTCGATCACGTGCATCCGGGTGAGCAGGTGTCGGACGAACCAGAGATCGCGCCCGCCGCTCTCCGCCTCGGTGGTGACGAGGGCGTCCCGCGCCGTCTCGGCCTCGTGAAGGAGCTGCTTGAACCACAGCTCGTAGACCTGGTGGATGGTGATGAACAGCAGCTCGTCGTGCGCGGGCGGGTCCGACTCGAGGTGCTGGGAGTCGAGGAGCTGGGCCAGGCGGAGGTAGCTGCCGTAGGTGAGCTTCTGGGTCCCCTCGAGGGCCCCCTCCTCGCCGAACTGCACGAAGTTCTCGTCTTCCATGTGGGCCAACCTATGCCTCCGGTGATGCGCCCCTCCACGGCGTACAGCATGATGCGCAGCATGAAGATGCGACACGAGATCAGCTACGACGCCCCGCTGGGGGACGTCTACACGATGCTTGCCGACCCCGACTTCCGCCAGGCCTCCGCCGCAGTGATGGGAGTGATCTCCGCCGACGTCACCATCACGCCGAAGGGCGAAGGCATGAGCGTGCACATCGACCAGGTGCAGCCGACTGAGGGCGTACCCGGCTTCGCCAAGAAGTTCGCCGGCAAGACGACTCGTGCCGTCCAGACCGAGGAGTGGGACTCTCCTGCGGGCGGCTCGATCACCATCGAGACACCGGGCAAGCCGACGTCGATCAAGGGCACCCTGACGCTGAGCGAGACCGGCGGGCGGACCACCGAGACGATGGAGGCCGAGGTCAAGGTCAAGGTGCCGCTCATCGGCGGCAAGCTCGAGTCCCTGATGGCCGATCTGGTCGCGCAGGGAATGGACAAGGAGCAGGGTGCCGGCGAGGCGTGGCTGAAGGGTGAGAGGCCGTGAAGAAGGTCAGCGAGGAGCTCAGGTACGACGGCGCGACGCTCGACGAGGTCCACGAGATGCTCGCCAACCCGACGTTCCGCGAGCGGGTGTGCGAGAGCCAGGGCTACCTGCGCCATACGGTCCAGATCAAGCGCGACGACAAGGGCATGACCGTCGAGATCGACCAGATCCAGGCCGCCCAGGGGATCCCAGGCTTTGCGAAGAGGTTTGTCGGCGACGAGATCAACATCGTCCAGACCGAGGACTGGACCTCCCCCGCAAAGGGCAACATCCACGTCGCCATCCCCGGCAAGCCCGGCGAGATGACCGGCACCGCGCTGCTCACGGCGGACCCAGACGGCACCACCGAGACGGTCAACCTGACCGTCAAGGTCAACGTCCCGCTCGTCGGCGGCAAGATCGAGAGCCTCATCGCCGACCTGCTCAGCAAGGCCCTCCGGGCTGAGCACAGGGTCGGCAAGGACTGGCTCGCGGGCAGTTGATCTGACGTGAGTTCGGGCGCTGCCGCGGCGGCGTGGGCGCGCAGCCAGGTGGAGGCGGTACGCGACGATCCTGCAGCGCGCCGCGATCTCGCTGCCCGCTCCTACCACGGTCCCGCCGGACAAGCGCCGCAGCACCTGCCCTTTCGTCGGGCTGCCTTGTCGTTCATGGACTGGCAGATCAGACGGGGTGTGCTGGCGCCCCTGGATCAAACACCGGCTGGAAGCCCGTGGTGGCGAGCCGTCAACGAACGCCTGCTTCGCGATGGCTGCGAGGCCGTGGCCAGAAGTGGTGGACTCGGCGGCCCTCCGTCTTCGCGGACCATCGATCTGTGGATGTCCTTCGTCGCCGAGCCGACTGGCCGCACCTGGTATCGGGCACACAACGCCAGCATCGTCTCGGCGTACCTCGCGCATCGTGACGAGGCGGAGGAAGAGAGCCGGCCGGAGCGTTTCTTCCTCAACGTCGTGCTCCTGCGCGTCTTGTACGCGCATGCAATGGTCGCGGCGCCCCGCCTCGCCCTGGGCAGGCTCGCGGCACTGGGACCAGTCCTCGGTGATCCGCGGCTGTCGATGACCGGGATCTTCCTGTCGCTCTCCAGGGTCCTTCCAGCGCGCTATCCCCTCGGGGACGAGGTAGCGACGTACGTCGCCGCTGAGCAGAACATCGGCCAGATGCTCGACTACGGGATCATCGGACCGCGTCTGCAACTGCTCTACGAGTGGTCGGCCAGAGTGCTCGACGAGCCGGCGCTCCTCGACTGCATTCGAGACGGCAGCCCGACGTACGCCTGGGCCTTCGCTGACCGCGACGTGTGGCACCCGGCTCCCCCGCCACGCGCGGCCCGCGTGATCGCCCGGATCCTGCCGCCTCCCCACTAGCAACGCCAGGCGACGGTGCCGAGATGCCACCCGCCCGCAGCTCGCCGTAACGTCGAGGCAACGAAACTCGACCAAGGAGTGAGCGAGAAGCATGAGCGCAGCGAGCGCTGTCATCTGGATCATTGCCATCCTGATCGTCGCGGCGATCGCCTGGAAGGTCTGGGGGAACAGAACCGATCAATGAACAAGCCCGTGCCCGAGACTCCTGTGCCACGGGTCTCGTAGCCTGAGCGAATGGCCACCTTCATCCTCACGGTCATCGGCGATGACCGGCCAGGTCTCGTGTCAGCGCTCTCTGCCCCGATCAATGCGCACGGTGCGAGCTGGGAGCGCAGTCAGATGTCACGGCTGGCGGGCAAGTTCGCCGGGATCGTGCTGGTGTCTGTCGCCGACGAGAGACTCGACGCGCTGGTCACGGACCTCACCGCGCTGAACGCCCAAGGCCTGCACGTTGCCCTTGAGCGCACTGACATACCCCCCGAGAGCGCGTCGCAGCGACTCCAGCTCGAGCTCCTCGGGGCCGACCACCCGGGCATCGTGGCAGAGATCTCGGCTTCCCTCGCCGCGCGTCAAGTCAGCATCGAAGAGCTCAGCACCGACGTACGCGATGCGCCCATGGCCGGCGGGACACTCTTCGAGGCCCACGCGGTGCTCAAGGCGCCACCGACAACGAGTACCGACTCGCTGCGTTCAATGCTCGAGGGGCTGGCGCACGAGCTGATGGTCGAGATCCGACTGTCGGACGACTGAGTCGCCCCTTCCCGGGTAGGGATAGAAGGTTTTCCCGACGCGAGGAGCCGTGCCTTAGGGCGAGGCTCGGACAGGTCATCACAACCAGCCCGGGCATCCCAGGAGGACGCCATGCACACGCTCTCCCCCATAGGCAGACACATCGTCACGTTCGCCAAGCAGTACCGCGAGGGCGAGCTGCGCGACTCTGGGTACTCCCCCGTTGCGTCGGTGAGGAAGAAGTTGCGGGGTGCGACGCGGAGGAGGTCGGCATGAGCGCGCCTTGAGCCCGGCAGGCCAGTCAGTGGACCGGGATGGTGGCTAGGGCTGTGCGCAGCCGGTCCAAGATGTTCTGCTCGGTCTTCCCGACGACCTGGAGCAAGGTCCCGGGAGATCGCCGGGGCCAGTCGCATACAAGTTGTCGCATCAGGATTGTCACAGCGGCTCGGCGGAGGTCCTCATGTGACAAGCATGTCCGTCAGCCCGCTCAACTGGGCACTGCTCCGAACGCTGCCAGAACAGGGTGAAGGCCGCGGCCCTCCGCCGTCGCGGCGCACTCAGTCGATGAACCCGGGCACGATGCGATCCGGTCAGGAATCGAGAAGCACCACGCCCTCGTCCCACCTAGCCTTTCAGCAGTTGGCCCCCACCACGCCGGGCCCCAGAGCTTCGAAAGGAAGTCCCGAAATGCCCGCGAAGAATGCCACGAACAAGTCCGACGGATTCAGTGCCGAGGAACGTGCCGCCATGAAGGAGCGCGCCGCCGAGCTGCGTGCCGAGGGCAAGAAGGGCGCCAAGAAGGCGGACGGTCTGCAGGCGATCCTGGACAGCATCGCGAAGATGGCGCCCGAGGATCGTGAGCTGGCCGAGCGCCTGCACGTGACGGTGACCGCGAACGCCCCCGACCTGCTGCCCAAGACCTGGTACGGGATGCCCGCCTACGCGAACGAGGACGGCAAGGTCGTCCTCTTCTTCCAGGACGCTGGCAAGTTCAACTACAGGTACGCGACACTCGGCTTCCAGGACGCCGCGAACCTCGACGAAGGAGACCTGTGGCCGACCGCGTACGCACTGCACGCATGGAGTCCCAAGGTGGAGAAGAGGGTCACCGAGCTGGTGAAGGCGGCTATCTCCTGACCGCTAGTCGCCGACAGATCCGTCGATCGACTCCCGGATGAGGTCGGCGTGACCGTTGTGGCGGGCGTGCTCCTCCAACAGGTGCATCAGGATCCAGCGGAGGTTGTGGGTCCGCGAGGGGTCACTGCGAAAGGTGCGCCTGGAGAGGCTCTCCAGGGCGCTGGGGTGGGCGAAGGCGTCGTGCATGACCCGGTCGGAGGTGGCGATCGTCTCGTCGTACAACGCCCGCAGCTGCTCGGGGGTGTCATCGGCGGCGCTGTGCCAGTCCCAGTCCCCGTCGGTCTTCCAGTCGACCGACGCCCACGGCTCGGGAGCCGGGTTGTTGGCGAAGACCTGGTTGAGCCACCAGTCCTCGACGTACGACATGTGCTTGAGCAGGCCGCCCAGTGTCATCGTCGACGGTTCGAGTCGTTGGTCGAGCTGCGCCGCATCGAGGCCTTCGGTCTTCAGCCGCAGCGTGTCGCGGTGGTAGTCGAGGAAGCCGACCAGGGTCTCCGCCTCGGAGGCGGCGTGGGGAGGGTCAGTGCGCATGGGCACGAACCCTAGTCGTCCCCCCTAGTCGTCGGAGTCCCGTCGCCGGACGATCCAGATGGTCAGTGCGAGCAGCACGAACGGTCCGAACGCGAGCACGAGGGTGAGCACCTGCTCGATCGGGTGGAGCGGGCCGAGATGCAGCGGAAGCATCGGGGTCTGTCAGCCCATGTGCGGGTAGTGGTGGTCCTTGGGCGGCGCGAACGTCTCCTTGATCGAGCGTGCCGACGTCCACCGCGTGAGGTTGCCCGGAGCGCCGGCCTTGTCGTTGGTGCCAGACGCACGCGCGCCTCCGAACGGCTGCTGGCCGACGACCGCGCCCGTGGGCTTGTCGTTGACGTAGAAGTTGCCCGCGGCGAAGCGCAGCCGCTCGCTGGCCCACGCGACAGCCTCTCGATCCTGGGCGATGATCGCACCGGTGAGGGCGTACGGCGCGAACGACTCCATCTGGTCGACGACAGCCTCGAACCGGCGGTCGTCGTAGACGTGCACCGTGAGGATCGGGCCGAAGTACTCGTCCTTGAACATCACGTCGGTCGGGTCGTCGGAGACCACGATCGTCGGGCGCACGAAGTAGCCGATCGAGTCGTCGACCTGGCCGCCGGCGACGACCTCGAGCTTGGAGGACCGCTTCGCGCGGTTGATCGCCTTCTTGTGCTTGGCGAACGCACGGTCGTCGATCACCGCGCCCATGAAGTTCGAGAGGTCAGTGACGTTTCCCATCGTGAGGTTCTCGGTCTCCGCGACTAGCTGGTCCTTGAGCTTCTTCCACAGCGACGTCGGGACGTAGGCGCGCGAGGCCGCCGAGCACTTCTGTCCCTGGAACTCGAAGGCCCCACGGATCATCGCGACCCGCAGCACGTCGACGTCGGCCGAGGGGTGGGCGACGATGAAGTCCTTGCCGCCGGTCTCACCGACGATGCGCGGGTAGGAGCGGTACGACGGGAGGTTCTCCCCCACCGTGCCCCACAGCTTCTGGAAGGTCGGTGTCGAGCCGGTGAAGTGGATGCCGGCCAGGTCTGGGTGGTGCAGCGCCACGTCGGAGACCTCGATGCCGTCGCCGGGCAGCATGTTGATGACGCCCGGTGGCAGGCCGGCCTCCTCGAGCAGCTCCATCGTCACGTGCGCCGCGAACTGCTGCGTCGGCGACGGCTTCCAGATCACGGTGTTGCCCATCAGCGCCGGGGCGGTCGGCAGGTTGCCGGCGATCGCGGTGAAATTGAATGGTGTGATCGCGTAGACGAAACCCTCGAGCGGCCTGTGGTCGGTGCGGTTCCAGACACCCGGACTGTTCGCGATCGGCTGGTCGGCCAGGATCTGCCGCCCGTAGTGGACGTTGAACCGCCAGAAGTCGATCAGCTCGCAGGCCGCGTCGATCTCGGCCTGCCAGACCGTCTTCGACTGGCCGAGCATCGTGGCCGCGTTGAGCCGGGCGCGCCAGGGACCGGCAAGCAGGTCGGACGCCTTGAGCAGGATGGCGGCGCGGTCGTCGTACGACAGCGCGCGCCAGGCCGGTGCCGCCTCGTTCGCAGCCTTGACGGCAGCCTGCGCGTCACGCTTCGTGGAGTTCTTCAGTACGCCGAGGACGGACTTGTGCTCGTGCGGCTGGACAACCTCTGTCTCGGCTCCCCCACCCATGACCTTGCGGCCGCCGATGGTGGCGGTCAGGTCGATGGGTCCCGCAGCGGCAGCATGGGCGAGCTCGGCCTCGATGGCGGCCCGTTCGGCACTGCCGGGGGCGTAGTTCAGGTTCGGCTCGTTGATGGGAGCCGGAGGTGTGGTGATCGCGTCCATGCTCGCGATGCTCTCAGACGCACCGAGCCGCGACCAACCGCCCTCCTTGCCCCGGTCGAGCGCTCAGCCCATCAGGAGCGTCTTGATCGCCGAGGTGCTGCCGAACCAGGTGGTCACGCCGGCCCCCACGACCCGGTAGTAGGTCTTCTGGGCCTGCTTGATCGACCACGACCGCGTGCCCGCGGCGCTGGTGGGGCCGCCACTCACGGTGCGCCACACAGCGGTGCCCGCGACGTGTCGCTGCAGGGTGACCGGCATGCCCGGCACCAGGGTCGAGCTTCCGAACCTGCTCACCTTGGCCGTGAGCGTGAACGCCTGGCCCGACTTCGGCTTCGCGATCGACGAGGTCAGTGTCGTGGTGGTGCCATAGATCGGCACCAGGCTCGATGCCCCGACCTGACCGTCCTGGGTCACCGCGGCGACGGCGACAGTCACGTAGGTGTTGGCCTTCAGCCCGGTCAGGGTGATCGTCCGGGCCGAGGCCGGGACGGTGTTCACGATCCCGGTCGAACGGGTGATGCGGTACGACGCGACCGGGCTGGGCCCCATGTAGGCCGGAGCGGTCCACGAGACCTTCGTCGACGTGGTCGCCGTCGCCACCGTCGTGGCCGGCACCGAGGCGACAGCGTTGGGGCACGTGCTCAGCCGCACGTCGTCGACCCACCAGCCGATGAAGTAGGTGTTCTGGTCACCGGTCACCTTGAAGATCACGCGGGCGGTCTGTCCGGCGAGCGAGGTCAGGTTGACGCGGCTGGAGCCGTATCCGTGGCTGTCACCACCGAAGACCTTGGTCGTGGAGTCACCGAGCGACTCGGCGGGCCCGTTGTCCCAGGTGACCGCGCGCGTGGTCCACGTGCTGCCGCTGAGCGTCTGCACGAGCACCTGTCCGCCATCCGGGTAGTAGGCGGGGAAGCCCTCCTCGGCGTCGTACCACTCGAACACGTAGGCATGGTTGAAGCGCAGGTACGCCGGCTGCGAGGCCGGCACCACGAAGGCGGAGCTGGTGATCTGGCTGCTGGCGATGCCATCGAGCGACGGGTCCGGGTTCCAGCCGAACCACGAGCTGGCACCGCTACGGGCGTAGTTCGGGGTGTCGTTGGCGGGTGTGCGCTGCCACAGGCCGTTCGCGGTGAAGCCGAACTCCTGGACGGCCTCGTCGTCGCGGCGGAGCTCGACCTGCCGTGCGCCGGCGGCACATGTGGACGGTGCCTCGGCGTTGGCGGCGTTCGGGTCGGTCGGCTGGAGCGCGAGCTCGGTTGCCGTGGTGGCCTTGACCACGTTGTCGCAGTTGGTGGTCGTGAAGCCGAAGGTCCCCGCGACCCGGAGCTCGTCGCAGGTGGCGACCAGGGTCCGGCCGAGGTCGGCGTACTGCGCGCCGGAGGTGAGTCGCTTGATGGTCTCGAGGTAGAGCCGGCCGGTCTTGGCGAGACCCGCGTCGCTGCCGTCGATGCCGGTGATGGTCTGGCCGTTGAAGGTGCCGCCCTGGGAGATCAGGTATGCCGCCTTGTTGCCGACGCCGTCATTGCGGTGGACCCCGTCCCTGTCGGTCCAGAAGTCGTCGGTCACGTAGTTGGAGCTGGTCATCTTGTCGGGATGGTTCTTGAGCGTCGGGTCCTTCATGCTCCGCAGCACGCCCAGTGGTGATTCCTCGGCGATCGTCCAGTCGGCGTCGCTCGCAGGCGAGAGCGGGTTGCGGTGGTCGACGATCTCGCCGATCGTGTCGGCCAGCGACTCGTTGATGGCGGCGCTCTGGTTCAGACCGAACAGTCCGGACGTGCGCTCGACGTAGCCGTGCGTGAGCTCGTGGCCGACGACGTCGTCGGCGACCGGGAAGCCGGTGCCGAAGACCATCTGGGTGCCGTCCCAGAACGCGTTGTCGTAGGGGCAATCCCCTTCGGTGAAGCACCAGCGGACGGTGGACTGGAGCCTCTTCGTGCCGACAACGGTCGCCCCGATGAGGTCGGTGAGCCCGATGCCGTCCAGCTCGTAGTAGGCGTCGGAGGTGGCACGGAGGTTGTCGTAGGCCTTGTTGACGTCGGCAACGCCCGTGGCGCCCTGCCCCTCGGAGCGCGCGGCGACGGTGCAGATCGGCACTGAGGCTTCATTGCTGGTCAGCCGGGCCTGGTTGTTGTCGCAGACCCGTCGACTCATGCCGGGATCGCTCACCTCGGGGGCGTCATTGAAGTGCAGTGCGACCTCGCCGCGGCCGGTGCCGACGAGGACCGTCTCGCGGATGTCGGAGCCGTTGGTCACCTCGAACTGCCAGACGGGACGCGCACCCATGGAGTCGGAGGTGTGTACGAGCGCGGGGTCGTAGAACCGACGCCCCACGAGGCTCGCGGTCAGCTTGTCGGCACGCACGCGATGGCTCTTGGCGGTGACGGAGACGGCGGTGCGCAGGGCCTGGAGCTGGCTGACGACGGCGGCCGGCACCTGGGTGGCGTCCGTGGTCGCCGAGGTGACCGAGACGACGCCCTGGTTCTCGTCCAGGCTCATCACGACCTGGCCTCCGAAGACGGTGACGCCGTCCACGACCTGGTCGGCGCGGACGACGGATCCCCCGGTGGCCGAGTCGAGTGTCTGGGTCACGACTGCCTTCGACGTGGTGCCGTCGATGCCGAACGCATCGCCGTACTCGGCGAGCTGGTCCTGCGCCGCACCGCCCGGGCTGGACGCGTCACTGTCGAGCATTGCCTGCCCATCGGTGGAGCTGACGAAGGCGACGTCTCCCCCGGCGTCGCGCTGGACGCGGACGGCACCCTCGGCATCCGCCTTCAGCTCACGCAGGGCGTCGGCGGCCGCCGCGTCCGGCCCCGGAGCTGTGCCGGCGGGCTGCTGCGGAGTGGCGAATGCCGCTTGGGGCACGCTCAGGCTGAGCGCGATGGCGCCAGCGAGCAGGGACCAGCGTCGGGTCATGGCGGGGCTCCAGATTCCGGGACACCGAAATCCTAGTCAGGCATTCCACTTCAAAACTGACAATTGGAAAATGATGCCCGAACCTGGGTCAGGCGAGCAGGTCCGGGATCTCCTGTACGGCGTACCAGCCGAGGTCGCCCAGTTCGTCCGGGTCGTACGTCGCT
Organism: uncultured Actinomycetota bacterium; assembly: GCA_963742785.1. GTDB lineage: Bacteria > Actinomycetota > Actinomycetes > Propionibacteriales > Nocardioidaceae > Marmoricola. Next base: position 1,088,045 of record CAVUNI010000004.1, on the reverse strand, counting down.
CCCCGCTCGAGGTCGTCGGTGTCGGCGTGCACCGCCTTGACCAGCGAGAACCCGAATGCCGAGTCGACCTCCACCAGGCTCGAGTCCTCGTGCTCCACAACGGCGTCCACGTCCGCAGCCAGGACCACGCGCCGTGGCGGGTCATCGGCGGTCAGCAAAGCCACAGAGTCGTCGGCGGCGGCCATCAGGGCGGCGTACTCCCACTCGTCCTCCTCGGCCTCCGGCCACGACTCGCGCAGCCAGGAGGTGACCGCCCGCGCCCGAACCGGCGCGGGCCCGATGCCACCGTCGGCCAAGAACTTCGCCAGCGACGTCAGCGTGGCCGGGATGTAGATCCGGACGCTCACTCGGGGGCCCGGGGAGACAGCGGATTCGACAGAGTCGTGCGCTTCCGGCCGCGCGGAGCGCGCAGGCGGCTCTCGCTGGCGCTGTCCACGAGCTCGTCGAGAGCCTCACGCACGCACTGGCCAAGCACCTCGATGTCGGGCAGCGCGTCCCGATCGGCGCTGATCCCGTAGTAGACAGCGCCGTCGTAGGAGGTCACCCCGACGGAGAGCGAGAAGCCGGAGAGCAGCGGCGGCACCGGGTAGGTCTCGAGCATCTCGGCACCGGCGAGGTACATCGGGAACTGCGGACCGGGCACGTTGGTGATCACCAGGTTGACGGTGCCGTGGCGGGCCTCCCTGAACGCCACCCGCGACCCGAGCGCGTGGAAGGTCGTCGGCGCGAACCCGGCGACGCCGGCGATCCGGTCGGCGGCCACCGCACGTCCGGTCTCGCTGTGCGCCCGGAGCGCGTACGACACCTGGTGCAGGCGTACGACGGGCGACCCCTCGCCGATCGGCAGGTCGACCAGATGACCCACCACCTGGGACCCCAGCGACGTCGGCTCGAGCTCCTCGTCGATCACGCTCATCGGCACCAGCGCCCGGAGCCGTCGGCCGGCCCCCACCGCCTCGGCACGGGTCATGAACCACGCGCGGATTGCGCCCGACAGGGTCGCCAGGATGACGTCGTTGACGGTGCCGCCGTGCACCCGACGCACCTTGCGGTAGTCCTTGAGCGAGGTGCGCACCAGCACCACGCGCCGCTGTGCCGAGGGCTCGACGTTGAACGGTGACTCGGGAGTGGAGCGCCGGTTGGTGAGCTGGCCCGCGATGGCGCCGACCTTGCCGGCGGCTCCGCCCACGGTGCGTCCCAGCGCCTCGGCGTTGCTGCGCAGCGTGCTCACGGCCACCTTGGGGTTGCGCGCCGACTCGGCCACGGCACTCGCCGCGAGGCGTCCCGGGGTCGGCTCGGGAGCGGCGGCCCAGCCGTCGCGGACCAGCTGGCGCGGGCCGGGGTCGACGTCGAGCAGGACCTGGCCGAGGTCGACGGTCGAGATGCCGTCGACGAGGATCTGGTGGGACTTCGAGAGCAGCGCGACGCGCCCGTGCTCGAGCCCCTCGACGAAGTACATCTCCCACAGTGGACGGTCGGGGTCGAGCCGGCGCGACAGGATCCGTGCGGTGAGCTCGCGCAGCTGGTCGAGCGTGCCCGGCCCGGGCAGCGCGGAGCGGCGCACGTGGTAGGCGAGGTCGAAGTCCTCGTCGTCCACCCAGACCGGGTTGGCGAGCCGGCCCGGCACGCGGCGCAGGCGCTGGCGGTAGCGCGGGACGAACGCGATCCGGTCGTCGATGTGGGCCAGCAGCGCGTCGTAGTCGAAATCGGAGTCGCCGGGGTCGAAGACCTCGAGGGTCGCGTTGTGCATCGGCGTCTGCGGCGTCTCCTCGCCAAGCAGAGCGAGGTCGCTCGCGCGCAACCGCTCGCTCATTCGGCGAACCCCTTCCCTCGAGTCTTTGGGCCTCATGGGATTCTGACAGAGCGCATCTTGCGGCCGAACGCCCGTACCACCCACTGGAGGTTCCGATGTCCCGTTCCGTGCGCCTGTGCGCAGTCGTCGTCTCAGCGCTGCTGGCCTTGGTGACGCTGGCAGGATGCGGCTCGGACGACGCGAAGGACTCGGGCGGATCTGGCGGCACCGCCACGGCGCCCACGAAGGACTCAGGCGCATCCAGCGGCACCGCCACGACGCCCAAGAAGGACTCCAGCGGTACGAAGACCGTCAACGTCACCTTCAAGGGCGACACGGTCACGCCGCAGGGCAAGTCCCTCGAGATCAAGGCTGGCAAGCCGCTGAAGCTGCACATCACGGCCGACGAGCCCGGCGAGATCCACGTGCACAGCTCGCCCGAGCAGGAGATCGAGTACTCGGCCGGCACCACCGACAAGACAATCACCATCGACCAGCCGGGCGTCGTCGACGTCGAGTCGCACCACCTCGAGAAGCTGATCTTCCAGCTCGAGGTGCGCTGAGTGCTCCACCCCGCGGCCCTGACGGGTCCGGTCCCCGAACTGGTGCTGCCCCTGCACGGCCTGGGCGGCGCCAAGGACCTGCCCATCCCGCTGGGGCTGGCGGTCGCGGGCGCGACGGCGGCACTGATCGTGTCGTTCTGCGTCCTCGCGCTGGCCTGGCGCACGCCGCGCTACCAGGGCCCTCGCCCGGGTCGCCCCGTCCCGGGGGTCCAGCGCGTGGTCGACGACCCGCGGTTCCAGTGGACCCTGCGCATCCTCGGGCTGCTGGTCGGCGCCTACCTGCTCTGGGCCCTGATCTGGGGGCCGGACCTGGTCACCAACCCGGTTCTGGGCACCTTCTACGTGCTGGTGTGGGTGGGCCTCCTGCCCGCTTCCCTTTTGTTCGGCAAGGTCGTCAAGGCGGTCAGCCCGGTGCGGACGCTCAACCTGCTGCTGGCCAAGGTCACCGGGGGCGACGCGGCGACCGGCCTGATGGCCTATCCAGCCAAGCTCGGCTATTGGCCGGCGGCGGCCGGGATCTTCGCGTTCGTCTGGCAGGAGCTGGTCAACCCGCAGAGCGCCTACCTGGGCTCGGTGCGGATCTGGCTGGCGGCCTACCTCGCGATCATGCTGATCGGCGCTGCCGTCTTCGGCGACGTGTGGCTGGAGCGGGCCGACCCGTTCGAGGTGTACTCCAGCCTGCTGGCGCACCTCTCCGCCTGGGGACGTGACGGCGACCGGCTCGTCGTACGCAGTCCGCTGGCGAACCTCGCCACGGTGACCCCCAGGCCCGGCCTGGTGGCCGTGGTCGCAGTGCTGTTCGGCTCGACGGCCTTCGACAGCTACAAGGACACGCTCCAGTGGCAGCGGTTCGTCAGCGACGTGGGCCTCAACGACATCTTCTCCAACACGGTCGCTCTGTTCATGTTCAGCGCGATCGTGGGCGTCACGTTCACGGTCGCCGCGATGTCGACGGGCGTGGACACGAGCGGGCCCAACGCCGTACGCCGCAGGGACCTGCCCGCCCTCCTGGCGCACTCGGTGATCCCGATCATCGTGGGCTACATGACTGCGCACTACCTGAGCTACCTCGTCGAGCAGGGGCAGTACACCCTGATCCAGCTCAGCGACCCGCTGGTACGCGGCGACAACCTGCTCGGCACCGGCAACTGGGAGGTGCAGTACTGGCTGTCGTTCCACCCGACGTTCCTCGCGGTGGTCAAGGTGCTGGCGGTCATCACGGGCCACATCACCGGCGTGATCGCAGCTCACGACCGCGCGATCAAACTGCTGCCGCCCCGCCACCACGTCAGCGGTCAGATCGGGATGCTGATCATCATGGTCGCCTACACCGCGACCGGGCTCTACCTGCTGATGGGCGGGCTGTGAGCGGCGAAGACAGCGTCGTGGACGTCCGCGAGTGCACGACGCAGCGCTGAGTCGCCCAGCTCGACCACGGACTTGCCGGCGACGAGGGCCTTGTCGGTGGCCGGACGGTCCTCGGGCAGGAAGTGCACGCCCACCGCACGGATGTAGCCCTCGACCATCCCGACGATGTCGCGGCGGCTCCAGCCCAGGGAGTCCCGCATCCGGTTGACGACCACCGTGACCGGCGCGGACGTGCAGTCGCGCAGCGAGACGAGCGTGCGAGCCAGACGCGCGAGGCCGGTGGGTTCGGCGGAGCCCACCACGACGACGTGGTCGGCCGCGGCAACGGCGTCGAGCGTGAGCTGGTTGCGCGACAGCGGCCGCCCGAGGTCGGCGTCATCCTCGAGGCTGAACCCGGTGTCCACGACGACGTCGCCGACCTCGGCGGCACGTTCGAGCACCGCATCGAGTACGCCGGGCCGGGCCTCGACCCACCGGTCGGGTCTCGGCAGGCCGGTGACGACCTCGAAGCGATCGGCCACGACGCGTCGACAGCGCGCGAACGAGTCCGCGTAGAGCGAGCCGGAGTTCACCAGGCGCGCCGCCGCCAGTAGGCCCGAGACCTCGTCGAGCACGCCGAGGTGTTGGGCGACCGCGCCGCCGTGTGGATCGGCATCGATCAGGACGCTTGCACTGCCCCGGTGGGCATGCTGCGCGGCCAGGCCGATCGCAAGCGTCGTACGCCCTGGGGCGCCTGCGGGACCGTGCACAGCGACAAGACGACCGGGTGCCGTGGCGATGCCGGCGCTCGGCTCCAGGAACGGATCCGGGTCGACCACGAGCTCGCGCGTGCCGGCCGAGGCAACCGCGTCCGGCAACAGCGCCAGGTCAGTCGACGGAACCACGGCGACGACGCCGAGGCGTGCGAGGTGCTCCTCTCCGCCGCCGACCGCGACACAGCGCACGTCGTCGCGCAGCAGCTGCATCACCGCATCGGCATCGAGGCCGCCGAGCTCGCCGGACACGACGGCGACATCGGCCTGACCTGTGGCAGCGCTGGCGAGCAGGTCGGAGAGATCAACACAGCGCTTGAGCACGGAGTACCCCTCGCCGTCGAGCATCCGGAGCGCCGGAGCCTCCCAGCCCTCACCCCCGGCGGTGAGCAGCACCGACACCCGATCGGACATCGCTCAACCCTTCCGCGCCACCACGACGCGACCATCGGAGATCCCACCGAGGGCCGTGCCGAGGTCGTCGGACCGCTCGGCGGGGACCCCCACGATCACCTGTCGCGTCGACTGCGGAGCCAGGCCGTCCGAGGCGCGGGGTACGGCGACGACCACGACGTCGGTCAGCACAGGCACCGCCTTGATCTTCTGCCCACCCACGGCGGACACCTTGGGTGCGACCCAGATGTCGACGATCGAGCCCTTTCGCACCGTGGCAGGCAGGTCGTCGGAGGCGACGCTGATCGGCACCTCGACGAGGTCGCGCTCCGAACCCGTTGCGATCGCGGTGCGCGGCAGCAGCTCGCCCGCGGAGACGGGCCTGTTGAGAGCGGCGGACTCCGGGAGGTCGTCGGTGGCGGAGAGGTATCGATCGGCGGTCTCGTCGTCCGGGAACCGCAACTGACGACGCTCCACGTCCCCGTCTCCGAGCGTGGCGCCTGCCGGCAGGTCACGGGCGACCACCCAGACCCCGACCGTATCGTCAGCCGCGGCCATCAACCGGGCTCCGACCACGACCGACACGGCCACCAGCAGAAGCCCGAGAAGCAGTCGCGGATTGCGCCACCCCGGCCGTCGGCTGCGGCTGGCCCGTGGTGCTTCGGTCCCGGTCCGGTGCGCGGTGAGGGTCATCGCTGGCGTCCTTTCGCAGACTTTGTCCACAGGCAACGCGTGTCAAACAGTCGCAACCGCAGGCATCCGGTGGCAGAGTGATGGCTGTGAACGCGGCGCCGAGGTTTCTGCAGCTGGCCGACGTCGCCGAGGTGCTCAACATCTCCGGCGCCCAGGTCTACGCGCTGGTGCGGCGCCGCGAGCTCAAGGCCATCAAGATCGGCGGCCGCGGCCAGTGGCGCGTCGAGGCGAGCGAGCTCGAGGCCTACATCCAGCGGGCGTATGACGACGCCGAGGAGTTCGTTCGCGACCACCCGTTCGTCGAAGGGTCCACGACCCCCCGGGACTGAACCACTGCGTCGCGGCATCCGAGTCAGCCCCGACGCCCCTGGAGGGCGGCCACTGCCGTGTGGGGGATGGCCTGCACGAGACGGTCAGCGCCGTCGCCCGCGGTGAGCTCGAAGAAGTCCCGCCCGACGCGGCCGATGCGGCCCTCCAGCTGCTGGTCGTCGCAGAAGTGCACCAGGCAGGGATCGTTGGCCGCCGCCAGCCGACGCAGCACCGACCTCATCGTGAGCCGGTCGACCGCTGGCCAGGTGTCCTCACTGTGTGCCCTGAGCGACAGTCCACTGATGCTGACCACGCCCTGATGGCGCACGACCCACTCGGAGGTGCGGTCGGTCAGCAACACCCAGTCCTCGCCCAGGCGGGCGAGCCGGCCCGCCACGACGCGGCCCCCGACCAGCCGGATCCGGAGGTCCTGTCCCAGCGAGGCATGCAATCTCGAAGCGAGGCTGACCCGTGCGTACTCCGCGTGGGTGAGGTCGGCGACCTCGGCGTCGCGCTCGACCAGGTGGAGTCCCTCGGCCTGCTGCTCGAGGTCGTCGAACGTGGCGAACATCGACTCTTCCCAGCCCATGTCCTTCTGCATGCCCCGGCGTGAACCAGCGCAAACGGTCTGTGGACAAACGTTTGACACACGATGAGTCTGAGCGTTGTCTAATGCAAACGCAAGCAAACGCAAGGGTTCAGGCATGGTTTTCGGGGATCTGCTCTTGACCGGGGCCACCGTGGCCCTCTACCTGACCGCTGTGTGGGCAGCGCTGATCTGCGTGGCCGGCGTGGTCGAGGTCGTCTCCGACGGTGGCCTCGCCCTGACCTCCCGCCTGGGCTGTCCCGCCTCGGCCCGGCGGGCGTTGCTGGCCGGGCTCGGAGTGATGCTGGCCAGCGCAGGAGCGGTCGTGGCCGGCCCCGTGTCGGCCGCGCCCGCCCCGTTGCGGAACGGTCCGCGGGACGCGCAGGTGTCCGGCCTTCCCGTCCCGGCCCGACCCATCGGGTCGCCGCACGCTTTACCGCGCCAGCGCGTCGAGGTCCGCCCTGGCGACAGCCTGTGGCGCCTTGCACAGCAACGCAGGCCGCAGGCGTCGACGCCGGAGGTAGGCCGTCTCGTCGAGCGCACCTATCGCACCAACCGCCGGACCATCGGCCCCGACCCAGACCTGATCCGGCCGGGACAGCGTCTGGTCCTTCCCCGGCAACGACCGCACACCCCACCGCACCGCGAAACCCGATCGGAGACACCATGACTGCCCAGATCACCCGACCCTTGCCGGCACCGGTCCCGATGGCCCCTGTCCCGATGGCCAGCATCCAGGGCACGTTGGCCCTCGACTACGGCCGCGACGTCCGGACTCTGCCCTCCCCCGACCTACGGCTGGTCGCCGGCGGGCGGGCCGAGCTCGAGGCCTTCGCCCATCGCTTCGCACGGGCCGTCGTCGAGGTCGTCGGCGGCGACCGTGGTCCGAGCCAGCTGCTGCGTTGGACCAGTCACCAGGTCTACGACGAGCTCCAACGCCGATCCGCCCTGCTGGCCGGGACTACGCCCGGAGACCGGCGCGTACGCCGGCTGCGAAGCCAGGTCCGCAGCGTGCACCTGTTCTGTCCCTCGCCTGCCTCCGCGGAGATGAGCGTGCACGTTCGCCACGGCGAGCGATCGCGCGCAATTGCCGCACGCATCGAGCTCATGGAGGGCCGCTGGTGCTGCACCGCCCTGCAGTTCGGCTAGGGGCGCGGCTGCAAACCCGTGCGACACGTCAACGCGGTTGATCGGACGCACTAGGTGAGGCGGATCAACCACACTGATTTCGGGAGTCAGCCGGCGGGTCGAGCCTTGAGGTCCGTCGGACCGCCCGGTGCGCCGTGGCACTTCTTGTACTTCTTGCCAGAGCCGCAGGGGCACAGGTCGTTGCGGCCCGCAGTGGCGAAGGGGTCGTCGGCGTTGGTGGCGGTCGTACCCTTCACCTCGACCTCGCCGTCCTCGGTGGGCGCGGAGTAGGTCAGGTTCTGCGGCGCCTTCGCGGGCTGGAGACCCTTCGCGAAAATGTGCGGCGCGTGGTGCTCGTGCCCGTTTCCGGCGTGGTCGACCACGGGGGCCTCGAGGCCGATCGCGCCACTGGTGTCGACGCCGGCCAGCACGTCGAGGTCCGGCTCGGCCTCTTCCTCCTCGTCGACCTGGACCTCCAGGTTGAACAGGAAGCCGACGGTCTCCTCGCGGATGCCTTCCTTCATCGAGTTGAACATGTCGAAGCCCTCGCGCTGGTACTCAACCAGCGGGTCGCGCTGGGAGTACGCCCGCAGGCCGATGCCCTCGCGCAGGTAGTCCATCTCGTAGAGGTGCTCGCGCCACTTGCGGTCGAGCACGGAAAGCAGCACCTGGCGCTCGAGCTCGCGCATCACCTCGGAGCCGACCTCGGTCTCACGGGCCTCGTAGGCCTTCTGCGCGTCGGCCTGGAGGTCAGAGAGCAGGGTGTCGCGGTCGAGGCCGTCACGGCCACCGGCCTCGCGCTCGAGGTCCTGGTAGCGAAGCGAGATCGGGTAGATCATCTTCAGCGCGGTCCACAGCGCGTCGAGGTCCCACTCCTCCGGGAAGTTCTCCGTCGCCGCGATCACATAGGTCTCCACGACCTCGTCGATCATCTCGTGCACCTGGTCCGTGAGGTCCACGCCCTCGAGGACCTCGCGGCGCTCGCCGTAGATCACCTCGCGCTGGCGGCTCATCACGTCGTCGTACTTCAGGACGTTCTTGCGGGACTCGAAGTTGAGCGCCTCGACCTGGCTCTGCGCGGACTGGATCGACCGGGTCACCGACTTGTTCTCGATGGGTACGTCGTCGGGGACCTTCAGCGCCAGCAGCACGCGCTCGACCCAGTCGGACTTGAACAGCCGCATCAGGTCGTCGCCGAGGGAGAGGTAGAAGCGGGACTCGCCCGGGTCGCCCTGGCGACCGGAACGACCACGCAGCTGGTTGTCGATGCGACGAGACTCGTGCCGCTCGGTGCCGAGGACGTAGAGCCCGCCGGCCTCCTTGACCTCGTCGTGCTCGGCCTTCACCTGCTCGGTGATCCGCTCGAGCATCGCGGGCCAGGCGGCGTTGTACTCCTCGGCGTTCTCGACCGGGTCCAGCCCCTGCTTGCGCAGCTCCTGGTCGGCGAGGAACTCCGTCGATCCACCGAGCATGATGTCGGTGCCTCGGCCGGCCATGTTGGTGGCGACGGTGACCGAGCCCTTGTGACCGGCCAGGGCGACAACCTTGGCCTCGTCGGCGTGCTGCTTGGCGTTCAGCACCGAGTGCGGAACGCCCTTCTTCTTCAGCAGGCCGGAGAGCAGCTCGGACTTCTCGACCGAGGTGGTGCCGACCAGGATCGGCTGGCCCTTGTTGTGGCGCTCCGCGATGTCGTCGACCACCGCAGCGAACTTGGCCTCCTCGGTGCGGTAGACCAGGTCCTTCTGGTCAGCGCGAGCCATCGGCATGTTGGTCGGGATCGGGACCACGCCGAGCTTGTAGATCTTGTCGAACTCGGAGGCCTCGGTCATGGCCGTACCGGTCATACCGGAGAGCTTCTCGTAGAGGCGGAAGTAGTTCTGGAGGGTGATCGTGGCGAGCGTCTGGTACTCCTCGCGGACGGTCACCCCCTCCTTGGCCTCGATAGCCTGGTGCAGGCCGTCGTTGTAGCGGCGGCCGGACAGGATGCGGCCGGTGTGCTCGTCGACGATGAGGACCTCGTCCTCCATCACGACGTATTCCTTGTCGTTGCGGAAGAGCTCCTTGGCCTTGATCGAGTTGTTCAGGAACGAGATCAGCATGGTGTTGGCCGACTCGTAGAGGTTCTCGATGCCGAGGTGGTTCTCGACCGCGGTGATTCCGGGCTCGAGGATTGAGACGGTGCGCTTCTTCTCGTCGACCTCGTAGTCGGTGTCCTTCGTCAGCTTGGCCGCGACCTTGGCGAACTCGGCGTACCACTCGACCTCGTCCTGTGTGGGGCCCGAGATGATCAGCGGGGTGCGGGCCTCGTCGATCAGGATCGAGTCGACCTCGTCGACGATGGCGAAGTATGGCGCCCGCTGGACGCAGTCCTCGAGTGCGGTCGCCATGTTGTCGCGCAGGTAGTCGAAGCCGAGCTCGTTGTTGGTGGCGTAGGTGATGTCGGCGTTGTAGGCCACCCGGCGCTCGTCGGGGCGCATGTCCGGCAGGATCACGCCGACATGGAGCCCGAGGAACTGGTGGATCCGGCCCATCCACTCGGCGTGGTATTTCGCGAGGTAGTCGTTGACCGTGACGACGTGGACACCCTTGCCGGTCAGCGCGTTGAGGTACGCCGGCAGCGTCGAGACCAGCGTCTTGCCCTCACCGGTCTTCATCTCGGAGATGTTGCCGAGGTGGAGCGCGGCGCCGCCCATGATCTGGACGTCGAAGTGACGCTGGCCGAGCACCCGCTTGGCGGCCTCACGGACGGTGGCGAACGCCTCGGGCATGATGTCGTCGAGCGATTCGCCCTTCTCCAGCCGCTCCTTGAACTCGTCGGTCATGGCGCGCAGCTCTTCGTCGGACATCGCGACGAAGTCGTCCTCGATGGCATTGACGGCCTTGGCGACCGCTTCGAGCTGGCGGAGGATCTTGCCCTCGCCGATGCGCAGGACCTTGTCGATGATCGACACGCGGACTACTCCTGGGGATGGACTGTCGTGGGGACGGGGCGCAGAGACCCATCAACCATGCTAACGGGCGGGACCGCCGCTGAGTTTCAGACTGCTGGGATTCACACAGGTACGGCGCGCCCGATGATCGCCGGCGAAGAGGGGCCACGGGCCTGCTCGGGGACCCTGAGCCGCTCGAGCTCGGTGATGGTGAACCCGGCCTTCTCTATGGCCGCCGCGGTGTCGCGGGAGGCGTGGCAGCCGCCGAAGAGGTGCGGCCAGACCGTGAGGTCGAGCACCCGCTGCACCCGCCGGTTCATGCCCGGTTCCGGGTCGCGCACGTGCTCCAGGAACCGGAGCTCACCGCCGGGGCGCAGCACCCGTCGGGCTTCGGCCAGCGCGCCCGCCTGGTCGACCGAGCACAGCACGAAGGTGAACACGACCGCGTCGGCCTCCCCGTCACCCACCGGGAGCCGGGTCGCGACGGCGTTGCGCAGAGAGACCCGCTCGTCGGTGTGTGAGGAGGCCTTCTCCCGCAGGTACGCCTGCGGCTCGACCGCGACGATCCGGGTGACCTCGTCGGGGTAGTGCGGGAAGTTGGCCCCGTCTCCCGCGCCCACCTCAACGACGGTGCCGCCCAGCTTGTCCAGCACCCGGCGCCGCAGTTCGTCGCCGCCCTGCCTCGCGAACGCCGGGGCCTCGAACCGGCTGTAGAACCGCGCGGAGAGGGGGTGGTTCACCGACGTCACTTCCTTCATGACTGCCACCTTCTCAGAGGCCCTCGAACAACGCAGCCCCCCGCGGGGACAACCGGTAGCCGATCACGTGCGACTCGGTGAGCCCGAGCTCCTTGAGCTTGCGAACGTCACGCTTGAAGGGGGCCGTCTCGCGGCCGAGCTCGGCCGCCAGGTCGGGCGCGCGACGGGCTGGGTTGGCATCGATCAGGGCCAGCACCTCGCGGGTCCAGGGACCGCTGCGGGACGCTGCGTCGAACCGGTCCAGCCGGGCGACCAGCGCGGCCCGCTCCTCGGCGCTGAGCTCGCCTGAGTTGCGCAGGCTGACGCGAGGATCCTCACCGGCGTAGCGCAGACCCACCCGGAAGATCGGCGCGGGCGCCTTGCCTGCCATCAGCTTCAGCAGCTGCTCGCGCGGCGCTCCGGCACGGAGGGCGTCCTCGTCGGTGATGTCCTCCACCTCGTCGACGGACGTCACCTCGACCAGGCCGACCGCGGTGCGCATCTTCGTGCCGACCAGCAGCCGCGGCCGGTCCCACCGCCGGAAGGCGAGGTCGATCTCGCCGTCGCGGATGCGGTCGAGGTCGGCGGGGCGGATCAGCACGGCGTCATCTTGCCCCAGGGCCGGTTCAGCTGTGGACGAGCGCGCTGAGCTCGGGGGCGAGGTCGCCCTTCTGGTCCACCTCGATGTGGTCGAGCCCGAGCCAGGACGCCAGGTCGCGCAGCTCGGCGGCCAGCTCTCCCGCGGACTCGTCCGGTGCACCTGGCTCGGCGTACGCCGCCTTGACCAGCAACCTGCCCGCCTTGCGGTCGGCCTTCAGGTCGACACGGCCCACGATCGAGTCGCCGAGCAGGAACGGGAGCACGTAGTAGCCGTATTGCCGCTTCGCCTCGGGGACGTAGATCTCGATCCGGTAGTGGAAATCGAAGATGTGCTCGGTGCGCTCGCGCTCCCACACGACCGGGTCGAACGGGCTCAGCACCGCACGGGCGCCGACCTTGCGCGGAAGCTCCGCGTCGCGGTGCAGCCACGCCGGCCGCTTCCAGCCCTCGATCGTCACCGGCAGCAGCTCGCCGTCCTCGACCAGCTCGTCAATCGCGCGCTGCGCCGCCTTGGTGCCCTCGCCCTTCTGCATCTGGAGGCGGTAGTAGTCGGTCAGGCATCGGACCGTGGCCACACCGTGGCTGCGGGCGGCGCGACGGACCAGCTCCTTGGTCGCCTCGAAGGCGTCCGGCACCGGCGCGGCGAGCACGGCCGGCGGCAGCACCCGCTCGGCGAGGTCGTAGATCGGCTCGAACTGACTGTTGCGGCCGGCGATGGCCAGGTCGCCGACGACGAAGAGATAGTCGAGGGCCTTGCGCGCCTCGGACCAGTTCCAGCCCCAGTCGACCTTCTCGCGTGGAGTGCCGTCATCGAGGGCACGGGCGGTCACCGCCCCCAGGTCACGCACCTGGTCGTGCACCCGCTCCACGAGCCCCGGGTTGGTCTTGAGCCACGCGCCCCAGCGTGGGCTCTCGCGAAAGCCGTTCATCCGGTGTTGCATCACCGGCCACAGGTCGACCGGCATGAACGCCTGCACGTGCGCCCAGTACTCGACCATGCGCCGCGGCTTCTTCTCCGAGGCCCGCTTCAGCATGTCGGTGTCGTAGGGACCCATCCGCGAGAACAACGGCATGTAGTGCGCCCGCTGGAGCACGTTGACGGAGTCGACCTGGAGTACGCCGGTGCGCGTCAGGGTGCGCGTGAACGTGCGCATCGTGGGCGTGGTGTGCCGCGGGTCGCGGAACCCCTGGGCGACCAGGGCGATGCGGCGGGCCTGCGCCTTGCTCAGCGAGGTGGTTGACGACACACGCCGAGGTTAGCGATCGCCACCGACAGCAGGTCCCTGGCTCGAGACGCGGTGGCTCGCAAGGCGGAGGAGCGAAGGCGTGCTTCGAGCGGAGCGGCACGTCACCGGGGTCCCCGCGGAAAGGCAAGCGAAGCGCGTTTCCGTGGGGTGGGTCGTGCGACGACAACGCCGCGAGGTGCCGCGTATCGGGTCAGGGAATGTCGAGCAGCTTCTCGCGCACGGCGTACATGACCGCCTCCATCCGCGAGTGCAGCTGCAGCTTCTCGAGGATGTTGCGCACGTGGTTCTTGACGGTGTTCTCGCTGATGAACAGCTCGCGCGCGGCGTCACGGTTGTTCATGCCCTTGGCCACCAGGCGAAGCACCTCGAGCTCACGCTCGGTCAGCCGGGGCGTGGGCACCTGCTCACGGTCGGTGCGGGCCATCTCCTTGAACTCGTCGATCAGCTTGACCGCCATCGATGGGCTGATCAGCGACTGGCCCTCGGCCACGACGCGGACTGCCTGCGCCACCTCGTCGATGGACGAGTCCTTGAGCAGGTAGCCGGAGGCGCCGTTCTTGACCGACTCGTAGAGGTCGCCCTCCTCGTCGCTGACGGTCAGCATGATGATCTTGACGCTCGGCACGAGCTCCTTGATCTTCATGCACGCCTGCAGGCCGGAGCGCTTGGGCATTCGCACGTCGAGAAGTACGACGTCGGGGACCGTGGCCACGATCAGGTCGGTCGCGCTGATGCCATCGCCGGCCTCGCCGACCACCTCGATCCCTGGCTCCACCCCGAGGAGCATGGTCAACCCGCGACGGAACAGCTCCTGGTCGTCGACCACGACGACCCGTACAGACTCGTCTGGTGGAGCTGTGCCCTCAGCGACCATTTGGCCACTATGGCAGAGGAAGACATGGTTGGTACACGCTCTGACCACCGTCTGGGTGGTCAGATCGGGTCACCTACGAACTCGCGGAGTGACCCGTTCAGCCCACGACGAGTGAGATCACTCCGTAGTCATAACCGTGCCGGCGGTAGACCACCGAGGGCTTCTCGCTCTCCTTGTCGACGAACAGGTAGAAGTCGTGGCCGACCAGCTCCATCTCGTAGAGCGCCTGCTCGAGGGTCATCGGGGTCGCCGGGTGGCTCTTCTCGCGTACGACGAGCGGGCCGTCGCCGTCCACCGTCACCGGTCCGACCATGCGCTCGGAGACGACGTCCTCGTCCGTCGACTCGGGGAGGGCAGGTACGACGCGGGCCATCGCCTCGCCGAGCGACTCGGGCTTGTGCTGACCGCGGTGGACCTTGCGACGGTCGGCGGCCTTGCGCATCTGGGCAGCCATCTTGTCCAGTGCCAGGTCGAGGGCAGCCATCTTGTCTTCCGCCGCAGCCTCGGCGCGGACGATCGGCCCCTTGGACAGGGCCGTCAGCTCGACGCGGACCGTGCGCTCCGGATCACGAGGGCGGGGCTCCTTCTCGATGAGTACCTCCACCCGGATGATCCGGTGGTTGTGCTTCTCGAGCCTGGCAAGCTTTTCCTCGACATGTTCCCGGAACCGCTCTGACACCTCACAGTGTCGGCTGCTGACGACGACATCCACCGCAGACCTCCCGCGTTGTTCGTTAGAACCGAGTGACTTTATCTGGTTGTCCGGAGACTCCTGTCCACGCATCAGAACCCGATGCGGTGCGCGCCCGTCTGGGCAGCACGCACTACCTCGTCAACGTGTATGAGGGGGGCAACGTGCCGAGAACCGGCACTGGCCAACCGAATCCCGGCGAAAGCCCGGACTCGGATGTTCTCCATGTGCAGACGCTAGTCGGCATGTCCCGAAAGCGGTAGGGCTAGCGCGGGTGGTGCATTTACTGCAGGAAGTCGCTTTCGCGTGGCCGCGACCGTCACCACGGCGCGCACCTGCAGGCCGCTGTCCTCCAGGGCCCGCTGGGCTTCCCGGGCTGTGGCACCGGTCGTCAGCACGTCGTCGCAGACGACGATCGACAACGGCGACCCGCTGCGAACCAGTGCTCTGCGGGCCCGGACACGCACGCCCATCGAACCGTGCAGGTTGGCTGCGCGCTGACCGGAGTCGAGTCCGGCCTGGTCGCGCACAGCGCCTCGAACCTCGAGCAGTCGACGCACCTCGACGGGCCAACCCTCGAGGCGCAGTCGTCGCGCAGCAGCACGAGCGATCCGCAGCATCGGGTCGTGCCCCCGAGTGCGCACGACCTCCCGGCGAGACGGCACCGGCACGAGGACGGTCGCGCTGGCACCGATCGCCGGCTCGGCTGCTGTGGCGAGAGCTGCGCCCAGCGGGGATGCGAGTGCGAAGACAGCGTGCTCCTTGTGGGCGATCACCATCGAGCGCAGGAGGTCGTCGTACTCGCCTGCTGCGAAGCACGCGGCCAGTCCGTCGGGGCATGGCGTCGGCCGGGCCGTGCGTCCCTGGGTGGGCAGGTTAGCCGCGCACTCACGGCAGAGAGACCGGCCGGGAAAGCCGCAACCCACGCAGCCGCCGCCGTGGACCAGGTCGAGCCATGCGTCGAGCACATGCGCACGATGTCGCTGCACGAGGCGTCCGGGAAGTTTGCTGCCGCGAGCGGTGGACAACCGGCGGTCGGGCCGACCCTGTGGACTCAGCGCACGTAGGCGGCCGCCGCGACCTTGGAGTTGGTTCGCGGCCAGTTGCCGTTGCTCCCGAGAGAGTAGAGGCGCTGGTCGGTGGTGAGCAGCATCAGCGGCAGGTCCGGAGAGGGCGCGACCACCATGGCCTGCGCCGCGCCTCGGAAGAGGCTGGGCTCCACCAGTTCGGGGGCCACGGGCGAGCCGTCGGACGAGATGTAGCTGATCTGGCTCGTTTCGGCCGAGGTCCGGCTGAGCACCGCAAGCGTGGCCGGGTCGCGCCAGCCGACGTCGACCAGCCTCGTGGCGTCCCGACCGCCGGCCGCGAAGGCACGGGACTGACCGGCGCCGGAGACGATGCCCTCGTCGGTGCGCAGGATGTCGATGACCCGCACCGACGGGGCCCGGCCGCCGGCGTACGCCACGGCCAGGCGGCTGCCGTCGCGCGCGACCGAGAAGGCCGCCACATCGGCGCCGGTCACGCCGGGGACGGGGATCGTGCGTACCTCGTTGCCACTGACCACCACCACTCGTGCCCCACGCGAGGTCTGGTCGACAAGCCACAGGTCGCCGAACATGTCGTACGACGGACGCAGCAGGTCGGTTCCGCGAACAGGGCGTGCGACCGGAGTGGAGGCGCCGCCGCCCTCGGCGGGGGCCACGAACAGGGTGGTCCCGTCACCAGAGATCGCGGCCACATTCTGGGGCGTCTCGCTCACGGCGATGCTGCGCATGGAGTAACCGGGCCGGCTCAGTGGTCCGGTCGCCGATGACCCGGTGGTCGTGCGCAGGTCGACCACCCGGCCACCGCGGAGCCCCCAGAGCTCGGCGTCGGGCGGGCCGGCCGCGTCGAACTCGGCGCCACTGGTGACCGGCGCGTCGATCCGGCCACCCGACAGCGGGACCGGGGCACCCCCCACGGTGATCCGCACGCGCTCGATCCCCGGCACCTGGCGCAGCGTCCACGCGAGCTGGTCGACGGCGCGCGAGAGCTCGCCGGGCGGTGCCCGGAGCGCGTCCCTCGAGAGCGGCACCTCGGCGACGCCGCTCTCGGTGACCACGACCGAGAGGTCGAGGTCGGTCCGCGAGGGCAGGGCCGAGCGGCTGATCTCACCGAGGATCGAGCTCGGACCGGCCAGCAGGCCGCGCACCAGGTTGGTCGCCGTCTGTTCGCCTCGCGGGATGAAGACCGGGTCGGGCAGGAGCACGCGGCCGGTCTGGTCGTAGAAGTACAGGTTGAACCGCGAGAAGCTCCGGTCGAAGAACGAGGTCGGCACGACCAGGGCGTTGACCGGGTCGTCGATGCGCCACTGACCGCCCTCGGAGACCAGCCGGAGGTCGAGGGTCTCCGAGCGCCCCGGTGAGCCACCGCGCCACCCTCCGCGGGAGTCCAGGCGACGGGTGTCGGCCAACCGCACCTTGGCGCCCACGGCGCTGGAGTCGACGGTGAACGCCTCGTAGACGATGGTCCCCCGGTTGGGCTGCCACGTCGCCCGGGCGCGCTCGGTCAGGAAGGACCGGGCGACCGAGGTGCTCAACGGGTTGGCCTGCATCGCGACCAGGAAACCCGACACGATGGCCGACGGGCTGCCGTCCTTGGCAGGTCCAGGTGGGTTGAAGTACGGCGCGTCCTGCGGCCGGGCGGGCGGGTCGGCCGCCTGACGGTGCACGGACCCGGATTCCGGCAGGGTCGCGCAGCCCGAGATCCCCGCGAGCGCAAGCAGCGCCACGAGCGAGGAGAACATCGCGAGGAGGCGCTTCACTGGACGCTCTCCGTGACATTCTCCGGGACGTCGCGCGGCACGAGCGGCAGCGGGCTGTGCGTGAGCGGGTCGCCGGCACGACGAGGCAGGGTCAGCCGGAACTGCGCACCGCCACCCGGCGTGCCCCAGGCCTGCAACCAGCCGCCGTGCAGCCGCGCGTCCTCGAGGGCGATCGCCAGGCCGAGACCGGTGCCGCCGGTGGTGCGCGCCCGTGCAGGGTCCGCCCGCCAGAACCGGTTGAACACCATCGCCGAGTGCCCGGGCTGGAGACCGATCCCGTGGTCGCGCACGGTCACCGCGGTGGACTCGCCGTCGGCGGCCAGCCGCACGACAACGCCGCTGCCGTCGGCGTGGTCGATCGCGTTGGTCAGCAGGTTGCGGACGATCCGCTCGACCCGGCGTACGTCGACCTCGGCCATGAACACGCCTTCGTCGCGGATCGTCACAGGCACCCCTCGCCGCAGGGCCATCGGCGCGATGCTGGTCACCACCCGGTGCACGACGTCGCCGAGGTTGGTGTCCTCGAGGTCGAGCACGGCCGCCCCGGCGTCGAAGCGGCTGATCTCGAGCAGGTCGCCCAGCAGGTTCTCGAACCGGTCCAGCTCGGTCTGCAACAGCTCGGCGGCACGGGCAGTGACGGGATCGAAGCTCGCCCGGGCGTCGTGCAGCACGTCGCCGGCCATCCGCACCGTCGTGAGCGGGGTGCGCAGCTCGTGGGAGACGTCGGAGACGAACGTGCGCTGGACGCGCGAGAGCTCCACCAGCTTGCGGATCTGGGACTGCAGCGCCTCGGCCATCTGGTTGAACGACATGGCCAGGCGCGCGATGTCGTCCTCTCCGGAGACGTGCATCCGCTCCTCGAGCCGTCCCGAGGCGATCCGTTCGGCGACGCGGCGTGCCAGTCGCACCGGCGTGATCACCTGACGTGTCACCAGCGCGGCGACTCCGGCGATGAGCACGAGCAGCAGCACTCCGGCCGTGAGCAGGACCTGACGCAGCAGGAGCAGCGTCTGCTGCTCCTCCCCCATTGGGAACAGGTAGTAGAGGGCGTAGGTGCCGCCGTCCGAGGGCAGTACGACGGTCGAGCCCACGGCTACGCCGGGCTGGTCTGTGTGCTGTGGGGCGTCGTCGCTGTAGAGGATCCGGGTGTAGGTCCAGGCGACGCCGTCCCCGCCACCCTCAACGGTCTTGCGCAGGCTGGTCGGCACGCTGGCGGTGTCGACAGCCGGCGTCGTGCGTACGCCGCCGCTGGTGCCGCCGTCGCCGACCGGGCCGAGCACGACCACCTCGAAGCCCTTGACCTCGCCCCGGGCGACGAGGTTCTCAACGAGCAGGCGCAGCTGGGTGTCGGGATCGAAGTCGTTGCCGCCCGCCGACCCGAGCCGCTCGCGAGCGGTTGCCGTCTCGGTGCGGGCCTCGGCCACCGACGCATCCACCCGGCTCTTCACCAGGCCGTCAGTGATCTGGCGCATCACCATCCAGCCGACCGAGCCGACGACGAGCGCACTCAGCACCACGATGGCGGTGACCACCCGGGTGCGCAGCGAGCGCCGCCACACGTGCAGCGCGCTGCGTGGCCAGGCACGGACGAGTGCCCAGATGCGGGAAACGCGGTCAGTCTCCTGCGGGCTCATCCGCGGTGCCCGCCTTGTAGCCCACACCGCGGACGGTCACCACGATGGTGGGGTTCTCGGGATCGGTCTCGATCTTGGCCCGGAGCCGCTGGACGTGCACGTTGACCAGACGCGTGTCGGCAGCGTGGCGGTAGCCCCACACCTGCTCGAGAAGAACGTCACGGGTGAACACCTTGCGCGGGTTCTGCGCCAGGCACACCAGCAGGTCGAACTCGAGAGGGGTCAGCCCGATCGGCACGCCGGACCGGGTGACCTCGTGGCCGGCGACATCGATGGTGAGGTCGCCGATGTGCAGGTCCTCCGGCGTCGGCACCTCGAAGCGGCGTACGCGCGCACGGATGCGTGCGATCAGCTCCTTGGGCTTGAACGGCTTGGCGACGTAGTCGTCGGCCCCGGACTCGAGGCCGACGACGACGTCGATGGTGTCGCTGCGGGCGGTCAGCATCACGATGGGTACGCCGGACTCGGCCCTGATCTCCCGGCAGACGTCGATGCCGTCCTTGCCGGGCAGCATCAGGTCGAGCAGGACGACGTCGGGCCGAAAGGCCCGGAACGCGCCCATCGCCTCGTCACCGCGGGTGACGATCTGGCTGATGAAGCCCTCGTTGCGCAGCACGAGGGTGAGCATCTCGGCCAGGGCGGCGTCGTCGTCGACGACGAGTACCCGAGGCCGGTCCACCACCTCCTGCTGCGCCACGTGCTCCCCTGTCCTCAGTAGCGGTAGTGCTCGGACTTGTAGGGACCCTCCGCCGGGATGCCGAGGTAGGCGGCCTGGCTGTCGGTGAGGGTCGTGAGATTGACGCCGAGCGCGCCGAGGTGCAGCCGGGCGACCTCCTCGTCGAGGTGCTTGGGCAGCACGTAGACGCCGACCGGGTAGTCCTCCGTCTTGGTGAAGATCTCGATCTGGGCGAGCACCTGGTTGGTGAACGAGTTCGACATCACGAACGACGGGTGGCCGGTCGCGTTGCCGAGGTTCATCAGCCGACCCTCGGACAGGACGATGATCGCCTTGTCGTCAGGGAAGGTCCACAGGTCGACCTGCGGCTTGACGTTCTTGCGCGTCGCCACGCCCTCGGCCTCGAGGCCGGCCATGTCGATCTCGTTGTCGAAGTGGCCGATGTTGCCGACGATCGCGTTGTGCTTCATCCGGCGCATCTCGTCGACGGTCACGACGTCCTTGTTGCCGGTCGCGGTGATGATGATGTCCGCGGTGGGCAGCGCGTTCTCGAGGGTGTCGACCTGGTAGCCGTCCATCGCGGCCTGCAGCGCGCAGATAGGGTCGATCTCGGTGACGATGACGCGGGCACCTTGGCCGCGCAGCGACTCCGCGCAGCCCTTGCCGACGTCGCCGTACCCGCAGATCACGGCGACCTTGCCGCCGATGAGTACGTCGGTGGCGCGGTTGATGCCGTCGATCAGCGAGTGACGGCAGCCGTACTTGTTGTCGAACTTCGACTTCGTGACCGAGTCGTTCACGTTGATGGCCGGGAAGAGCAGCGTGCCCTCGCGCATCATCTCGTACAGACGGTGCACCCCGGTCGTGGTCTCCTCGGTGACTCCCTTGACGGAGTTGGCGATCGGGCCCCAGTGGTCCTTGCTCTTCTCGAGCTGGGCGTTGAGCACCTCGAAGACGATCCGCTGCTCGGTGCTGCCGGCGCTCGCCGGGTCGGGCGCCTGGCCGGACTTCTCGGCCTGGACGCCGAGGTGGAGCAGCATCGTGGCGTCGCCGCCGTCGTCGAGGATCATGTTCGGCTGCTCGTCGGCCGGCCAGTCGAGGATCTGCTGGGTGCACCACCAGTACTCCTCGAGGGACTCGCCCTTCCAGGCGAAGACCGGGACGCCCTGCGGGTCCTCGGCGGTGCCCTCGGGACCGACGACAACCGCTGCGGCGGCGTGGTCCTGGGTGGAGAAGATGTTGCACGAGGCCCAGCGGACCTCGGCGCCCAGCGCGACCAGCGTCTCGATGAGTACGGCGGTCTGGATGGTCATGTGCAGCGAGCCGGCAATGCGTGCGCCCGAGAGGGGCTTGTCGGCGCCGTAGCGCTCGCGCATCGCCATCAGTCCGGGCATCTCATGCTCGGCGAGGGCAATCTCGGTCCGGCCATAGTCGGCCAGGGTCAGGTCTGCGACCTTGAAGTCCATGCGTCAGTTCCTTAGTCAGCGAGGGGTCATGTCGTGGTTGCGCGCACCGTGACAACGTCTGGGGCGCGAGCGTCTGACCACGATCTCGTGCGAAAGGCGCACCGGCGATTGTATGCGCTCGCACAGCCGCCAACCAACCGGCCGAGCCGGACGCCTCAGACTGTCTGACCTCGGCGGATGTCCGGCTCGAGGTAGATGACCCTGGCGGTGGGCTCGGCCTCCCGGATGGCCACCTCCGCGGCGTCGATGGCGCGGGCCACGTCGGCAGCCGAGTCCGAGCCGGTGACGGCCACCTTCACAGCGACGAGGAGCTCGTCGGGACCCAGGTGCATGGTCTTCATGTGGATGACGCTGTCGATGCCCTCAGTGGCCTCGATGGCGGCCCGGATGTCACGTTGCGCTTCAGGGCTGGCGGCCTCACCGAGGAGGAGGCTCTTGGTCTCGAGCGCGAGGATCACCGCCACCGCCACCAGGAGAAGGCCGATGAGCGCGGTGCCGATGACGTCGAAGATCGGCTCCTCGGTGAGCAGGGTGACCCCAACCCCGAACAGCGCGAACGTGAGACCGGCCAGTGCGGCGAAGTCCTCCAGCAGGATCACCGGGAGCTCCGGTGCCTTGGCCCGTCGTACGAACTGGACCCAGGTGGCGTCGCCGCGGACCTTGTTGGACTCGCGGATCGCCGTACGGAAGCTGAACGACTCCATCACGATGGCCGCCACGAGCACCACGAGCGGCACCCACCACCAGCGGCCGTCGAGCTCACCCATGTCGCCCGGGTGGTCATGCACCTCGTGCCACTTGTGGTACGCCTCGTAGAGGGCGAACAGTCCGCCCACGCTGAACAGCACGATGGCGACGATGAAGCCGTAGATGTACCGCTCGCGGCCGTAGCCGAAGGGGTGCTCCGGGGTCGCGTCCTTGCGGGCCTTGCGGCCACCGAGTAGCAACAGGAGCTGGTTGCCGGAGTCGGCCACAGAGTGGATCGCCTCGGCGAGCATCGACGACGACTGGGTCAGCGCGAACGCGAGAAACTTGGTGAGCGCAATCCCGGTGTTCGCGAGGAGAGCCGCAACAACCGCCCTGGTCCCGCCTTCGGTTGACATGCCGAGAGAGTACCGGCGCCCTAGAGCGCCTGGCCCAGCTGCAGGTAGGTCGCCGCGTAGGTGCCGGTCGAAAGCATCGCGGCGTAGCGCGCGACGTCGCCGTCTGCCTCGGAGGCGATGGTCTCGACGCGTACGCCGTGCGCCCGCGCCGCCTCCTCCAGACGACCCCGGGTCTCGGCCACGGTCGGGTCGCCGGTGAGATCGTCCAGAAGCACGAGGGCCGGACGACGCGCGACGCCGCCATCGGCGAAGGGGTCCGCGAAGACATCGGCCGGGAGCGCGGCCTCGAGGATCGGCAGCAGGTGCTCCTCATCGGCGGCCAGGGCGGTGCGACCGGTGGCCCGACGGATGGACTCGGCAATGCGCCGTGCCGCGCGGGCGGCAAGCACCGTGCCACCCCAGAGCACCGGGTTGGAGTCGGCGATGCCGATGGCCAGGATCTTGGCCGGGTTGACGGCGAGATCCTTGTGCGGGCTGCAGAGAACGGCGATCTCGTCGAGCGCGTCCGCGACGACGCCGGGATCGGTCTGGGGGCCGAGGTGGACCCGGTCGAGCAGGTCCAGCACGACGACGGCGATCGCCAGCTGGTCTCCAGTCTCGGTGGGCAACAAGGTGGCGTAGCGGCCTTGGGCGTGCTCTGCGACCAGAGACCCCGAGGGGCTGGCGGCGACCAGCTGGCAGCCACGTCGTACGGCCTCAGCGACGCCGGCTGCGGTGCCCTGGTCGCTCCCCTCGGGCGCGAGCACCACGACCAGGTCGAGACTCCCGGCCCAGCCGGGAAGACCGGGTCCGGGCCAGGCGACGAACGGCACCGGGCACACCGGCTCGAGCACAGCACGCAACAGGCGTGAGTCGGGCCCGGCCGCGACGACGGCGCGCGGCTGGCCGTCGGAGAGTTTCTGCACCGCTTCTCCGACGGCCTCCTCCGAGGCGACGGCTTCGCGTCGTACCCGTGCCCCACCCTCGGCCAGGTAGCGCAGGCGTACGTCGACCCGCGAGAGTGCGGTCTCGTCGTCGAGCAGCCCGTCGTCGAAGGTCATCGATTCATGCTGGCTTGCGAGCCTCGTCGACGAGGAGCACGGGGATGTCGTCGCGGACCGGGTACGCCCGACCGCACCCGACGCAGACCAGCTCCTGGGCCGCCTCGTCGGCGGCGAGTGACTGCCGGCACGCCGGGCACACGATCACGTCGAGGAGATGGCGGTCGAGGTTCATCGGTCGCTCCTTCTGATCACGGCCAGGACATCGTCCCGGACCCGGGCCATGGTGGCACCGTCCGCGCCCTCGGCGTTGAGCCGCAGGAGCGGCTCGGTGTTGGACGCGCGAACATTGAACCACCAGTCGGCGTGGGTGACCGTGAGCCCATCGAGGTGGTCCACGTCAATGTCGTCGCGCCCGGACCACGTCAGCTCCAGCTCCTCGAGGATCGCCAGCTGATCGGCCACCTCGGAGTTGATCTCTCCGCTGGCGACATGACGCGCGAACGGCGCCAGCACGTCCGAGAGCGGCCGGTCGGACTCGGCGAGTGCGGCGAGGGCGTGCAGCGCCGCCAGCATGCCGGAGTCGGCGCGCCAGAAGTCACGGAAGTAGAAGTGCCCGGAGTGCTCGCCGCCGAAGATCGCACCGGTCTCGGCCATCACCGCCTTGATGAAGGAGTGGCCGACGCGCGTGCGTACCGGGGTGCCGCCGAGCTCCTCGACGATCTCGGGGACGGCGCGCGAGGTGATCAGGTTGTAGATGATCGTGGCGCCCGGATCCTTGGCCAGCTCCCGGGCCGCGATCAGCGCGGTGAGCACGCTGGGACTCACCAGTTCACCGCGCTCGTCGACCAGGAAGCACCTGTCGGCGTCTCCATCGAAAGCCAGGCCGATGTCGGCACCGGCCTCGAGCACCTTGGCCTGGAGGTCGACCAGGTTGGCCGGCTCGATCGGGTTGGCCTCGTGGTTGGGGAAGGTGCCGTCCAGCTCGAAGAAGAGCTCGGTCACGTCGACGTCGATGCGACCCAGGACCGCAGGGGCCGTCAGGCCCGCCATGCCGTTGCCGGCGTCCACGACCACCTTGAGGTGGCGGCCGGAGACCGGAGCGAGCGCGATGAGGTACGCCGCGTAGTCGGCCAGCACGTCCTGCTCGGCAATCGTCCCGGGAGTCGGAGCGGTGGTCGTCTCGCCACTCGCAACCCGGTCACGGATGTCGGCCAGTCCGGTGTCCATGCCGATCGGAGCAGCGAAGGCGCGACACATCTTGATGCCGTTGTAGCGGGCCGGGTTGTGACTGGCTGTGAACATCGCCCCGGGACGCTCGAGATGCCCGGAAGCGAAGTAGAGCTCGTCGGTCGACGCCAGCCCGATCAGCAGAACCTCGGCCCCCGCGATCGACGCGCCGTCGGCGAAGGCCCGTGCCATACCCGGCGACGAGGGCCGCATGTCGTGACCGATCACGACCGCGTCCGCTCCGGTGACAGTGACGAACGCGTTGCCGACCCGGCGCGCCAGGTCCTCGTCGATCTGGTCGGGCACGGTGCCGCGGACGTCGTACGCCTTGAACGTGGCGGCCAGCGTCGCGGGATCACTGGTCACCATGCGCCGACCCTAGATGAGCGGGTCGGGGCTGCGGTCAGTCCTCGGTGCGGAGGGACGTCAGGTGACCACGTCGGACACCCTCGACCGGACGGACCGGGTCGGACGGCTGCTCGACGGGCCGCGGCTGCGCCGCCTCGCGGACCGCGTCGGCCAGAGCGAGCAGGTCGTCGGAGGACGGACCCTGCTCGTCGTCGTGGACGAGCCGGAGCACCTCCCAGCCGCGTGGCGCGGAGAGTCGTTCGCTGTGGGGGTCGCACAGGTCGTAGGCGTGCGGCTCGGCATAGGTCGCCAACGGGCCGACGACGGCGGTCATGTCGGCGTACACATAGGTGAGCGTGGTTGTCGCAGGACGCCCGCAGGCGGTGCGCGAACAACGGCGGAGGAGACCCACGCGAGGACGCTACATCGCAGCGCGCCATCGTCACCGTAGGCTCGCGGTCGTGACCAGGTGGATACATGACCGGCGGGGGCGCGGCATGCGCGGCCCGGTCTTCGGCCCGGACGCTCCGGGGGGTCGGGTACCGGTCGACCTGAGCGCACGAGAGCGCTTCGACCAGGTCGCGGTGGACGTGATGAGCGACGTCGAGTCCCGCTGGCCCGAGGAGCTCGCTCCAGTCGAGCTGGCCGTGGAGGACATCCCGGTGCTGCCACGCACGTGGGTGGCCCCGCGGGTGCCCCTGGCCTCACTGGTGCCGGCCACCCAGGTCACACCGCCGCGGCTGGTGCTGTTCCGCCGCCCGATCGAGCACCGCTCCGAGACGCGTGCCGACCTCGAGGCACTGCTGCTCACGGTCGTCGTCGAGCAGCTCGCGGACTACCTCGGCGTGCCGGCTGAGGATGTCCACCCCGACTACGAGCCCTGACGGCTGCGGGCCGGCCCCGGATCTACGAGGCGGGCCTGCAACCGTCAGGAGTCAGACGGCCCGCTTCTTCAGCTTGCGGCGCTCCCGCTCGGAGAGCCCTCCCCAGATGCCGAAGCGTTCGTCGTTCTCCAGGGCGTACTCCAGACAGTCCTGGCGTACGTCACAGGTGAGGCAGACCTTTTTGGCCTCCCGCGTGGAGCCGCCCTTTTCGGGGAAGAAGGCTTCCGGATCGGTCTGAGCGCAAAGACCGCGCTCCTGCCATCCGCCGTCTTCTTCGCCGGCTCCGTCGAGCAGATACAGTTCGCGCACAGTGTTCGCCCCTCTTCGACCCTTCGATCCTGACGGACCGAGTTGCTAATCACACTGGTGTGATTACATGCCTGTCGTACCCATGAAGTCAAGCCGAAGTCTGGTATTGGGGACAACTGGTCCACACTGGAACCCATGCCAGACTCCCCCGACGAGATGTCCGAGACGCCCGAATTGAGTCCTCAGCAGCTCCCGAAACACCTCACCGTGCTCTCCGGCGGCGTCGGTGGCTCCCGCTTCCTCCAGGGCCTGTTGCGGCTGATCGAACGCACCGGCGCCGACGCCCGGGTGACCGTCGTGACGAACACCGCAGACGACATGTGGGTGCACGGGCTCAAGGTCTGCCCCGACCTGGACACGGTGATGTACACCCTCGGCGACGGCATCGACACCGAGCGCGGCTGGGGTCGCACGGACGAGACCTGGAACGCCAAGGAGGAGCTGGCGGCGTACGGCGTGGAGCCGACCTGGTTCGGCCTCGGTGACCGGGACATCGCCACCCACCTGGTGCGCACGCAGATGCTCGACGCCGGGTACCCGCTCAGTGCCGTGACCGCCGCCCTCTGCAAGCGGTGGGAGCCCGGCGTCGACCTGTTGCCGATGAGCGACGACCGTGTCGAGACCCACATGGTGATCGACGACCCGGAGTCGGGCGAGCGGCGAGCGGTCCACCTGCAGGAGTACTGGATCCGCTACCAGGCCTCGGTGCCCGCTCACGCGGTCGTGCCGATCGGCATCGAGGACGCCAAACCCGCACCGGGTGTCCTCGACGCGATCAGCGAGGCGGACGTGGTGATCATCCCGCCGTCCAACCCGGTCGTGTCCGTCGGGCCGATCCTCGGAGTGCCCGGCATCCGCGACGCGATCACCGAGACGCGAGCGCCGGTCGTCGGCGTGTCCGGGATCATCGGCGCCGATCACGTGCGGGGCATGGCCCGGCAGCTCCTGGGCGCCATCGGCGTCGAGGTATCCCCTGCGGGGGTGGCTGAGCACTACGGCTCCCGCACCCAGGGTGGGCTACTGGACGGCTGGCTGGTCGACACGTCGGACGAGTCCTACGTCGAACGGATCACGGCAGCAGGCCTGCGCTGCCGGGCGGTGCCGTTGCTGATGACCGACCACGACGCAACTGCCGACATGGCCCAGGCCGCGCTCGACCTGGTGCGATGACGGCCACGGCGCGATGAGCGGCCTCGAGGCCTGGGCGGTCGACGGCATCGGAGAGGTCACGACCGACACGGATCTCGGAGCCCTCGTCGCAGGTCTCGACCTCGACGACGGCGACGTCGTGCTGGTGACGAGCAAGGTGGTGAGCAAGGCAGAAGGTCGCGTCCGCGCGGGCGACCGTGAGGCCGCGATCACCGAGGAGACCGTGCGCGTGGTCGCCCGGCGCGGGCCCACGTCCATAGTCGAGAACCACCTCGGCATGGTGATGGCCGCGGCGGGGGTGGACAACTCCAACGTGACGACCGGACACATCGTGCTGCTGCCAGAGGATCCAGATGCCTCGGCGCGCACCATCCGCGAGCGGGTGTACGACGAGACCCGGCGCAACGTTGCCGTGCTCGTCACCGACACGGCCGGCCGGGCCTGGCGCACCGGGCAGACCGACCTCGCGATCGGCGTGGCCGGGATCGAGCCGCTCGACGACTTCGCCGGGAGCATCGACTCCTACGGCAACGAGCTGGCGGTCACCGCCCCCGCCGTGGCCGACGAGCTCGCCTCCCTCGGCGAGCTGGTGTCCGGCAAGCTCGGTGGGCGACCCGTGTCCGTCGTACGCGGGCTCGCGGAGCGGGTGCTCCCCGTCGGTGAGCACGGACCCGGCGCCCGCCCGCTGATCCGTCCCCACGCACAGGACATGTTCGCGCTCGGGGCTCGCGAGGCCGTCGTTGCCGCTGTGCGCGGCGACCAGGCCGACAGCTTCGGTGCCCCCGCGACGCCTGACGAGATGCTGGCCGCGCTGGAGTGGTGTGGCCTTCCAGCAAGAGTCGACGGGTTCTCGCTGCACGTGACCCTGCCTCCGGACGACCGCGACCAGGTGGCCGCGGTCGAACGCGTGCGTCTGCTCGCCCACGCCCACGGTTGGCGTCCGCAGAGCGACACCCTCGGGGACACCGTCACCGTCTCACCAGCCTCCCCCTAGACTTCGCCGCAGTCAGGCAACGGACAAAGGCGGACGAGTGGTCAAGAAGAACGAGCGCGACAACCGTCGTGCGATCGCCGAGCAGATGCGCAAGGAACAGCAGCGCAAGGAACGGCGGCGCAGCCTGCTGATCCTCGGCGCCTGTGTCCTCGTCGTGGTCGTCCTGCTCGGCAGCGCGGTCTTCGTCTACGTCAAGGACAAGCGGGAGAAGGACAGGCTGGCCGGGAAGCCGGTCGACGAGATCGGAGCCACGGCCTCCGCCGCCGCGTGTGACCCCGTCAAGTCCGAGAAGGTCACTCTCAAGACCCAGGCGGATGGCACCTACCACGTGCCGAGCGGCACCACCGTCGACTACCCGGATGCGCCGCCCGCCTATGGATACCACTGGGGCAATTTCCTGTCGGGCTCGGAGCTGCGCACGTTCTACGCCCGGAAGGACCGCCCCGAGGTCGAGCGTCTGGTCCACAGTCTGGAGCACGGGCACACGATCCTCTGGTACGACGACAGCATCAAGGAAGGCTCGGAGGCGTACGAGCAGATCCAGCAGCTCGGCGACAAGCTCGGCCTCGACTCCTACTTCATGGCCGCTCCGTGGACAGCCGACGACGGCGGGTCCTTCCCCAGCGGCAAGCACGTCGCCCTGACCCACTGGACCGGCCCGCAAGACATGAACGGTGTCACGCAGTACTGCGCCAAGCCCAGCGGCAAGGTGATCGAGGACTTCCTGGAGAAGTACCCCAAGACCGACGCCCCGGAGCCTGGCGCTATCTGACCCACCCGCATCCCTGCCACCCGGCGGGTTCGCGACCGGGGCTA
This sequence comes from uncultured Actinomycetota bacterium, assembly GCA_963742785.1. Taxonomy (GTDB): domain Bacteria; phylum Actinomycetota; class Actinomycetes; order Propionibacteriales; family Nocardioidaceae; genus Marmoricola. The sequence continues at coordinate 1,058,990 of CAVUNI010000004.1, read as the reverse complement.
CGGTGCCGTGATGACTTCACGCGCCCGCCCCCCGCGTACCTTTCCCGAGCTGCTCGCCGATCGGCTCCGCGCCGACCCGGCCCAACCACTGGTCACGGCGTACGACGACACAAACGGAGAGCGCACCGAACTCTCGGCCACCACCTACGCCAACTGGGTGAGCAAGACCGCGAACCTCTACACCGACGAGCTCGGGCTGGACGCCGGCGACACCGTGCTCCTCGACCTGCCGGGACACTGGCTGGTGCCGGTGTTCCTGGGCGCCGCCTGGAGCTCCGCCCTGTCGGTCACGACCGACGTCAACGTGCCTCACGACCTGGTGGTGTGCGGTCCCGACTCGGTCGGCCGACACGAGGGTGCCGACCCGGTCGTCGCCTGCTCCCTGCTGCCCTTCGCTGTGCGCTCTCCCGAGCCGTGGCCCGATGGAGTCCTCGACTACGGCGTGCTGTGGCCGGGACAGAGCGACGTGTTCATGCCGGTCCACCCACCGACTCCGGACACGCGCGCGTGGCTGGACGCCGACGGCACCCGCACGCAGGCCGAGCTCCTCGAGGCGGCCGCGGTGGCGGGGTACGCATCCGGGGTGCGGCTGCTCACCGACGCTCACCCGGCCGGCGACCACGGTGTACCCGCGTTCCTGGGTCCGCTCGTGAGCGGAGGCTCCCTGGTGCTGCTGCGCGAGCCCCGGGAGAACACGTGGCCCGCTCGTCAGGAGGATGAGCGGGCCACGGCCGTGGTTCGTGTGGGTCAGCCGCCCAGCGAGTAGCCGGAGTACCCGGCCGCCAGGAACCGGCGTTCGGCATATCCGTTGGACGTGCCCGGCAGCAGCCACAGGGTGCCGGCGCTGTCGCGGACGACCAGGTCGGCAACGCCGTTGCCGTCGACGTCTCCGGGCCCGATCACCCAGTCGTAGTTGGCGAGGTCTCCGCCGGTGGTGCCGGCAAAGGGAACAAAGGACCCGTCCGAGCTGAGGAACGCCGAGCCCGGCAGGCCGGCCGGCTTCCAGGGGACGGACCCGATCTGGTTGTAGCTGCGCAGAGCAGCGGGAGCCAGCATGGGAGCGAGGAAGCTGGTCTTCCCGTTGCCGGGGAACACCGTCATCGGGCCGGTCGCGGTCTTGCCGACGAGGTCGGGGAGCTTGTCCCCGGTGACGTCACCGACAGCACTGAGCTTGGCGAAGCTCGACCATCCGTTGCTCATCAGGACGCCGGTGCCGAAGGTGCCGTCGCCGATGCCGGGACGGAACACCAGCGTGTTGCCCGAGCCCTCGCGGGTGATGACGTCGCCCTTGCCGTCTCGGTTCCAGTCACCCACGTTGAGCACCTGGGTGGCTGCCGGAACGCGCAGGTTGGTGGCCAGGGACTTGCCGATGTTCGCGAGACCGTTCGCCGTGACGACCACGAGACGGTTGCCCGCAGCATTGGTCCCGACGATGTCGGGTGCGGCGGAGCCGGCCAGCTGGCCGGAGGAGACCTTGACCAGTCCGGCTGCGCCGGAGAAGACGCCCAGGGTCGGGCCGAACGTGCTGCCCGCCTTGCCGGTCAGGATCGCCAGGCCGCCAGTCGTCTTCGAGTACGCGACGACGTCGCTGACACCGTCACCGTTGAGGTCACGCGCACCACTGACCACCGAGGTCCACTTGTTGGTGAGGGTCTGCCGCTTCACGGGAGCGCCGAGCCCACCACCGGCCACTCCGGGAGCCACGTAGACGACGTGGTTCCTCATGGCGACGATGTCGGGCCGTCCGTCACCGGTGAGGTCGCCGGCAACCGAGGTGGAGTTGTATCCCGCCCAGGACCTGCTGAGGAGGCGCGGTAGACCGAAGGTGCCCCTGCCGGTGCCGGGTACGACGTACAGCGAGCCGCTGGTCCTCGTGCGCATCAGCACGTCAGCCTTGCCGTCGCCGTTCCAGTCGCCTGCACCCGCAACGAAGTTGGCCGCGCTGAACCGTCGGGTCGCATTGATACCACCGACCGCGATGTGTCCGGCACCGTCGCCGCGGTAGACCCGCGTGAGCTTGGTCCGGGTGGCCCGGGCGAGCACGTCACCCTTGCCGTCTCCGGTGAGGTCACCGACGGCAGCGAGGAGGCTCATGGCCCACCAGGAGCCGGCGGTCTGCACGATGCCGCGGTAGCCGGTCTGCCCGCCGGTCGGGACGACTCGAATGGCACCGGTGGCGGCCGACTTCACGACAAGGTCGGGGTACGCCGAGCCGGCGAGGTTCGTCGACTTCGGGAAGGCGATCGCGGGCTGAGCGATTGCGGCCCGCGGGGCCTGGGTGGGTGAGGTGAACGGGACCACCGGAGCGGGTGTGGCCGGCTTGGTAGGCGCTGTACTGCCGACCCCGCCCTTCTTCTGCGCCGCCAGCTGGATCTCGCGGGCCCGGTTCCGGATGTAGGCCAGCCTCGCGTAGAGATATCGGCCAGGACAGGCGGTCTGCCCGACGTCGCGGTGACCGTTGATCGCATGCAGGATGCGGCCCTTGACGTTGATCCGCGGGTTGTTGGCGCGGATGTCCTTGGTCGCCAGCTTCCAGGCGAACAGCCGAGCGAACGCGGCGACCACGGCCGGCGGCGGCCTGGCGATGTCGAAGTTCCCGATCGCCGACATGGCGAAGGAGACCTCGTTGTAGCCGAGGGTGTGGGCACCGACCACGGAACGGGCCACGCCACCGTAGCGGCCCTCCCAGATGCGGCCGAACCGGTCGACGAGGAAGTTGTAACCGATGTCGCGCCAGCCGCGGGACTGCGTGTGGTACGCGTAGATTCCGCGCATCAGCGCCGGCACCTGTGCCCTGGTGTAGCTGTTGGCGTTGACGGTGTGGTGCACGAAGCCGGTCTTGATCACGCCGTAGTCGGGCGGGCCCGGGTCGCGCATCCTCTCGTTGGCACCCCACTGGGCACGCGAGTAGATGACCGGCTTGGTGGGCCTCTTCATGGCGCTGAGCGTCACGTCGTCCGAGGTCCCGTCACCCTCGAGAGTGGTCACGCCCGACGCCTGGGGGTCATCGCCGGCCCCCGCACCCTTCCCCGGTGCGGGCAGCTTGGCGGTGTCGATCGCGGGCGCCTGCTTGGTCAGCTTCCCGGTGCCCGGGTCGATGATCGCGAGCTTCATGTCTGCCGGGATGCTGCCGTCGGTCGTTTCGGCGCGCATCTGCACCCGGTCGACGTCACCGATGACGAGCGCGTCGGTGCCGGGTCGCTCCTTGGCCGACTCCTCTTCGCTGGAGGCTCCGTCGGGCCCGTGGTCGTCGTGGTACTCGACCTTCGTCCATCGCGACCAGACGCCCTTGTTCTCGGTGCGCACCTGGATGGCGAGCTGGTCGTCGGTGTAGTTCACGCCGTGCTTCCAGGTCACGCCGATCGTGGCGTAGCCCTGGACCGATTGCGGGGCAGACTCGACGAAGCCCGGCTTCGGCTTGACGCTGTTCTCGCTCGTGTTCCGGGAGCCCTGCGTCGACGGCTCAGCCGACTTCTGGGGCGCCAGCGTGCGCGCGGGGGTCTTCGGGCTCGGAGCCGTGGTGACCGCAACCTCGCGCACCTTCGGGGTCACGGGCGCGCTGTCGACCTCTGACCTCTCGGAGGTGCTGCCACCACCGATCAGGGCCTCACGCGCGCTGGCCCCGGGGCCGGTCTCACGCGCACCCGCGGTGGTGCCGGGCTGGGGAACGATGTCCAGAGTTTTCACGCCAGCGGCCGAAAGGCCAACAGCGAGAACGGCAGCCGTAACCAGGGATTGCTGGCACAAGGTGACGTAGCGGGTACGGCTGAATCGCATTAAATGCACTCCATGTGAGAGGGGAAGGATTCACACGAGTACCAAGTTTCACACCCGTAACAGGGGTCACCGCAAGCGAATTGCCCGAATTACAATGGTGTATTTAATGAATTACACGGCTGTATTTATTGGTATTACTGCGGTGTAATTCTGGGATTACCGGTGAAAAGAAGTCCGGCAATGGTCAGATTTCGAGACGCGTCGCAAGCGCAGTGTGCTCAGACGTCGGCGCCGAGTTCGGAGTCCATCTCGTTCTCCTCGTCGCCATCCGCGTCGTCGTACTGGAGGTAGCGGATCCCCCCGTCGACGTCGCCGTCGAAGTTCAGCCGGCCGGACTCGAGCACCAGCACGCGGTCGCACATGACACGCACCGACGCGGTGGCGTGGCTGACGTAGAAGATCGTCGTGCCTTCCGCGCGGATCTCCTGCATCTTGGCCATGCACTTCTTCTTGAACGGCCGGTCCCCCACGGCGAGCACCTCGTCAGCGAGAAAGATGTCTGCGTCGACGTGGACAGCGATCGAGAAACCGAGGCGCGCGTACATCCCCGAGCTGTAGTGCGAGACCGGGGTGTCGAGAAACTTGCCGATGTCGGCGAACTCGACGATGGCGTCGAACTTTCGCTTGGTCTCGGCTTCGCTCATTCCGTGGATCGCGCCGTTGAGGAACAGGTTCTCGCGCCCCGTCAGCTGTGGGTGGAAGCCGGCGCCCGTAGCGATCAGTCCCGCGATCCGGCCTCTGGTGAGAACGGTGCCCTGGTCGGGCCGCAGCACCCCGTTGATCACCTTGAGCAGGGTGCTCTTCCCCGAGCCGTTGAGACCCATCAGGCCGACGGACTCGCCCTGCTCGACGGTGAAAGACACGTCGTTGACCGCGAGGAACTTCTCCTGCAGGGGTAGGCGACGGGCCGTGGCGACCGCCATCTGTTTCAGGGTGCGGTGGTACTGCATCGTGAACTGCTTGGTGACGTTCTCCACCTGGATCGAGGTCGTCATCAGAGGCGCTCCGCGAACTTGCCTTCGACACGTGCGAAGAACTTCTGCGCCACCCAGAGGAGCACGAGGCACAGGGCCAGCGTGATGAATCCCCGCTCCCAGAGGTCCGGGGGGAACTGACGCTCCAGGTCGCTGGGGTCCTCGATCAGGGGGTACCAGAACAGCCGTTGCAGCAGCAGCACCGCCTGCGTGACCGGGTTGGCGACGTAGAGCTCGTAGAGGACCGGGTGGGAGTCGTGGGCAGCCCACACCCGGGAGAAGGGATACATCATCGGCACCATGAAGTGCATGAACTGCATGACCGTCTGCACGATGTTCTGGAAGTCACGGTAGAAGACGTTCAGCGCCGAGAAGAACAGAGCGAGCGCGAGCGCGAATGTCACCAGGATCGCCGCCCCGAGGAGGCCCGCGCCGATGGCCAGCCAGGTGATGTGCCATCCCGACAGCAGACAACACAGGACGAGCACGAGCAGCTGCGGCAGCGTGTGGTACGCCGCCACGAGCATGGCTGCCACGGGGAAGATCTCCCGCGGCATCCGCATCTTGTTGACCAGGGCCTTGTTCTGCCAGATGGATCTGGTCCCGCCACTCCAGGTCTCGCCGAAGTAGTGGACGACGACGATTCCGGTGAACAGGTGGAGCGCGAAGTAGGGGATGTCCTTGTGCAGCTGGAGGATGAACCCCATCACGAAGTAGTAGACGCCGAACCGCATCGCCGGCTGGACGTATGACCAGAGCAGGCCCAACAACGAGGCGGCGTACATCTGGGCAAGCTGGCGCGAGACGATCAGCTTCAGCAGATAGGGCTGCTGGATGGTCTCGATGATGCCGCCACGCGGAGCGGGCGCGACCAGCTCGGCCTCGACCACGCGGACCTTGCGGGTGCCGGAGGCTTCGACGACGGGCATCGCGTCGGCCTGGTTCTTCGCGAGGCGACGGGCTCGCTTCGCAGCATTCGCGCGACGGCCTCGCTCGTCGAGGTCAGCCTGTCGGTCACGCTTGTCGGCCGTCGCCATCAGTGCTCCTCAGTCGAGGCCGCGAAGGTCTTCTCCCAGCGCTGCGGCGAGGTGATCTCGCCGAGCTGCTCGCGATAGAGCTCGGACAGCCGCGGCCACTCGCGGTAGAGCCGCTCGTGGATCTCGATGGTGCGGCGCAGCAGGTCACGGAACAGCTCGGGGTCGCGCTTGTAGAGCGCGGCCGAGGTGCCGTCGGGCATGCTCACGACCGCGGAGTCGAGCGTCGCCAGCCGGAACCAGCGCGCGTCCATCGCCGGGACGGCCGACTCGGGGAACTCCCGCGAGAGCGGACGGGTGCCGAGGAACTGGCGCAGCGAGCCCTTCACCGCGGAGACGTACTGCGACGCGCGGCCCGGGATCTCGGAGTCCATGTCCTTCCGGCGCGGCTTGGTGCGGCGGACCGGCGGGAACGCGTTGGGGTCCGGCTCGAGCTGCGCGTCGCTGAACCGCTTGCGCAGGTCGCGCACCTCGCCGAGCTTCGTCGGCAGGTCGTCGTGGAGGTGGTCCGGACCCGCCAGGGCGTCCTCGAGAGCGAGGTGGCGCAGCTCCACGGTGGAGTACTGCATCGCGAGCAGGTGCTTGATCTGGTGGTTGAAGCTCTCGCGGATCATCCGGCCGCCGTGCGGGAACGGCGAGTGCAGCAGCGCCGCGACGAAGCGGTTGCGCTGGTGGAAGTAGGCCTGCCAGTCGAGTGCATCGTTCTTGTCGGTCCACGGCACGTGCCACACCGCGACACCGGGCATGGTGACTGTCGGGTACCCGGCCGCCTGGGCGCGTACGCCGTACTCAGAGTCGTCCCACTTGATGAACAGCGGCAGGCTCAGCCCGATCTCGCGCACGACCTCCATCGGGATCAGGCACATGAACCAGGGGTTGAAGTCGACGTCGACGCGGCGGTGCAGCCAGCGCGAGCTGCGCAGGTTGCGAGCGCCGAAGTCCCAGTCGGTCTCGACGGTGAGCGGCGACATCCACCAGAAGCGGTAGCGGTTGATGATCTCGCCGTAGCTGTGCAGCCGCGACTTGCTGAACAGGCTGAACATGTGGCCGCCCACGATCGACGGACGGCGGGCGAGATCGCCAAAGGTGACGGCGCGCAGGATGCTCTCCGGCTCGGCCACGATGTCGTCGTCGAGGAAGAGCACATACTTCGACTTGTCGGCCTTGAGGGTCTCGAACTGGGCGCGGGCAAAGCCACCGGAGCCGCCGATGTTGCCCTGCTCGATGACGCGCAGCTTGCCGTCGAGGGACTTCTCGGCTGCCGGGAAGTACTCGCTGTCGACGACCAGCTTGTTGCCCTGCTCCATGACGAGCACCTCGTCGAGGAGCGCCATGACCTCCTTGTCGCCGCCGATCTGGCCGACCAGCTTCGCGCAGAAGTCCGGGCGGTTCATCGTGGTGATGCCGACCGTCACGCTTCCGGGCTCCGCCCTGTCCGCGGGTACGTCGGCGACCCAGCTGGCCCGCTCGATCACGACGTCGGCGTCGCCGGCGACAACGTCGAACCAGTACCAGCCGCCGTCGACGAACGGGGTCAGCGACAGGTGGAACTCGAAGTGGTTGTCGCCCTTCTTGGTGGTCGTGGCCGAGTCGACGCGCTGCGAGCGTCCATTGGCCATCGACCGGTAGACCGTGACCGTGGCGCCGGGACCGCTGACCGTGATGTCGAGGGTGACTTCCCGCACGACCGTCCAGCGCCGCCAGTAGCTCGCGGCGAAGCCGTTGAAGTAGGTGCCGCCGGAGATGCGCTCGCCGTGGTCGACGCGGAGGCGGTGCCGGTCGACGATGGCGTCGGGGTGGAGAGCGGTGCCGGTCGAGATCGACTGGCGCAAGGCAGCGCGGTTGAGGTTCTTGGCTCCCCGGCTCGAGCCGATCGACTCCTTGTCGGCGTCGAGCATGGCCGGCTCGGTGTCGACGTAGAGCGGCACCACGTCGAGGTCGCGATCGGCGGGCAGCACGAAGCGCTGCAGCACCTTGCGGACGGTCTCCACGCCGCTGGCGGGTCCGGTCGCGTCGGTCGAGAGCGTCGTCATTCGTCAACCCCTCCGGAGGTCAGCTCGTCGCCATCCTTGAAGTGTGGCCGGAGCTTGTTCTCGTACATCGACAGAGCTGAGCCGATCGCCATGTGCATGTCGAGGTACTTGTAGGTGCCAAGGCGGCCGCCGAAGAGCACCATCGGCTCCTTCTTGGCGAGCTCGCGGTACTTCAGCAGCTTCTCGCGGTCCTCGGCGGTGTTGATCGGGTAGTAGGGCTCGTCGCCCTCCTCGGCGAACCGCGAGTACTCGTGCACGATCACGGTCTTGCCGGGCAGGTAGGTGCGCTCGGGGTGGAAGTGCTTGAACTCGTGGATCCGGGTGTAGGGGACTTCCTGGTCGTTGTAGTTCATCACCGAGGTGCCCTGGAAGTCGTCTACCTGCAGCACCTCCGGCTCGAGGTCGACCGTGCGCCAGGAGAGCCGGCCCTCGGAGTTGCCGAAGTACTCGTCGACCGGGCCGGTGTAGACGATCGGGACCTTGCCCTTGAACTCGTCGGCGACGTCGAAGAAGTCGGTCTCCAGACGCACCTCGATGTTCGGGTGGTCGGCCATCCTGGTCAGCCATGCGGTGTAGCCGTCGACGGGCAGGCCTTCGTACTTGTCGTTGAAGTAGCGGTTGTTGAAGTTGTAGCGGACCGGAAGCCTGGTGATGATGTCGGGCGAGAGGTGCTTGGGGTCGGTCTGCCACTGCTTGGCGCTGTAGCCCTTGACGAACGCCTCGTAGAGCGGCCGCCCGATCAGGCTGATCCCCTTCTCCTCGAGGTTCGTCGCGTCGGCCGTGTCGATCTCGCTGGCCTGCTCGGCGATCAGCGCACGCGCCTCGTCAGGGGTGTGGCTCTTGCCGAAGAACTGGTTGATCAGCCCCAGGTTCATCGGGAAGGAGTAGACCTGCCCCTGGTACTTCGCGAAGACGCGGTGCTGGTAGCTGGTGAAGTCGGTGAACCGGTTGACGTACTCCCACACCTTGTCGTTGGACGTGTGGAACAGGTGGGCGCCGTAGACGTGCACCTCGATCCCGGTTTCCGGCTCGGGCTCGCTGTAGGCGTTGCCGCCGAGGTGGTGGCGGCGCTCCAGGATGAGGACGTTGAGGTTCAGCTCACTCGCGCAGCGCTCGGCGATGGTGAGTCCGAAGAACCCTGATCCGACGATGACCAGGTCGGGCGTGTGTCCGGCGTTCAACGGCTGACTCTCTCCTCACTCGGGGCCACGGGGGGTTGGGATGCGTTCGTGCCCGTTTGTCGGGGCGGACGCTGGGCCTGCGTGCGGGCGCACTCGGCCCGGGTCAGTCTAGCCGCGGGGGGTTCGCGATCGGTTCGCCAACAAGCGGCGATACGCGACCTTTCTCACACCCACAGGCACCATTCGGTAGCCACCACGGACCGCCACGTTGCGCAGGTACTCCCGCCTCGTGGTCAGGCCCAGCTGGCGGAACCGGCGCTGGAGGGCGAGCTCGGAGCGCAGCAGCTGCAGGCCACCGCGTCGCGCGTAGGCCCCGTCCCCCACCCGGTAGTGGACCAACGGCTCGGCGAGGTTGGCCGGCTCCGCGCCGCCAGCGACCATCCGGGTGAACAGGAGGTAGTCCTCCATCAGGGCCATGTCGGCGTACCCGCCGGCCGCCTGGACGGCGCTGCGCCGGTAGACGACGGTCGGATGGTTGAAGGGGTCCCGGAAGCGCACGACGCGGCGGATCTCGTCCGGGTCCGTGGGCGGCGTACGACGCCCGACGACGTCGTCGATCGCCGCACCGAACTCCCAGAGCCCCGAGCCGACGATGTCCGCCCCCGCTTCGACCAGCGGCAGCTGCTTCTCGAATCGATCGGGGGCACTCACGTCGTCAGCGTCCATCCGGGCGACGATCTCGTGCTCGGAGGCCCTCAGGCCGGCGTCGAGAGCGGGACCGAGGCCGAGGTTCTCCGGCATCTCGACATGAGTGACCGGGACCGGGCTCTCCTTCGTCAGGCGGGTGATCTCCTCGGCAAGCTCCTCGCGCACGGGGCCGTCCTGGACGAGTACCACCTGGGACGGTCGACGGGTCTGGTCCTGGACCGTCGATACGAAGGCCTCGCGGAGGTAGTCGGCCCGGTCGCCGGCGTACGTGCTCATCAGGACGGAGAACGGCTGCCCGGGTGGGAGGGCCTTGTCGCTCGGGCCAGCGGTGCGAAGCACGCTCGCGTTCGGCCGCGGACCGCTCCTCAGCCCCGCCCGCAGCCCCCGGCCCATCGCCCGGCGCAGGGTGCGCCGGTCATCGGACTTCGCGAACGTGCGCGCCCAGCGACGCAGCGTGGAGGCGCCGTAGACCGCCTTCTCCCCCGGCGTCAGCCCGCGCGACCGGGTGAACAGCCAGACCTTGTTGCGCACCTCGAAGAAGAAGCGCTCCCCCGGGTCGGCGTCGGTTGAACCGAACAGCGTGGTCTTGTGCAGGACCACGCTGGCCGGGCAGTAGAGGCCGACGCGGTCGCGGATCAGGCGGGTGGAGTACTCGAAGTCGTCGTTCCAGAGGAAGTAGTCGGCCAGCGGCAGACCCCGCTCGCGGACGACCCTGGCGTCGCACATGATCGAGACGAACGACGCCGAGCGCACCGGCATCGCACCGACCTTGTCGGCCGCGGCGATCTCGGCTCGACTCGCTCCGGGCTTGCGGCGCGGGGTGTTCATCGGGTGGTCGCGGCCGTCGGTCCACACGACCTTGCTGGCGAGTACGGCGGGAGGCCGGCCGGTGCCGTCGTCGTACTCCTCCCAGGTGCGCACCAGCTCGCGCGCCGCGTCGGGCGTCGGGATCGTGTCGTCGTCCAGCAGCCAGACCAGGTGGGGCTCGTGGGTGAGCGCCCGCTCGACCCCGACCGCGAAGCCACCGGCACCCCCGGTGTTCTGCCCGAGGCGTACGACGTCGAGGCCGGCCTGCCCTCCCAGGAGCTCGTCCGTGCCGTCGGTCGAGGCGTTGTCGACCACAACGATCCCGGTCAGCGCGTGGCTCTGCGCCCGGAGCGCCGCCAGCGCCTCCTCGAGCAGTTCGCGCCGGTTCCAGGTGACCACGACCGCGACCACAGAGGTCGTTCGGGCACTGGACTCGGGCACGTCGGCACCCTACGGGAGCACTTCCGCCGAGTGTGGTTTCGACAAGCTCAGCCAGCGGGGGGGTCACGGTCCTAGGACGACCTCAGCCACTCGGTGGTTGAGGAGCGAGCGCCAAACAGCGCTTGTCCTGAGGAGGTCGCTTAGCGACCGTCCCGAAGGGAGCGTCTCGAAACCACCAGATCAAGTGGTTTCGAGACGGTTGCTGCGCAACCTCCTCAACCACCGAGCCAGGATCAGCAGGCGGAGGAGAGGTCGGCGGCCTGGTTGGCGGCGTACCCCTCCTTGATGTTCCCGATCGAGCCGCCGGTGGTGCCGGCCTTCTGGCGACCTGGCTTCGATGAGTCGGCCTTCGAGGACGTCGTCTTCTTGAACTTCTTGCCCTCGGAGCGGTCGATCGCCTTCTCCACCGCGGCGTGGATCTCGCTGATGTCGGGGTTGCCGGTCGAGATCATCGGGGGGACGAAGGAGACCGTTCGGATCGGCTGGCTGCGGGCCTTCAGGGTGAGCTCCATGAAGCGGTCGACCTCGCTCTTGGGCAGGTCGGTCGTGATCAGGGCCTCGCTGGCCTTCGCGATCTTCTCGAACTTCAGCACCACGGTCTTGGGGCTGAGCTGGTGGAGCATCGCGTTCATCACGCACTTCTGACGTGCCATCCGCGAATAGTCGTCGGCGGCCACGCGCGACCGCGCGAACCACAACGTCTCGAAGCCGTTGAGCTTCTTCTTCCCGGGCTCGATGTAGCCCGAGATCGGGGAGCCGATTCCGCCGATCGGGATCCGGTCTCGCACGTTGAGGGTGACCCCTCCTACAGCGTTGACCAGCTTCTGGAACCCCTGGAGGTTCACCATCGCGTAGTAGTTGATCTTCAGCCCGGTGATGCCCTCGACACCTTCCTTGGTCGCCTCGACGCCGGGGTTGGCATAGCCCTGGAACAGCCCCTTGTGGTCCGCGGCCCATGTGGACAGCGAGTTCAGCTCGCACTGCGAGCCGCAGTCGTAGCCGTCGGGGAACTGCTCGTCCATGATCGAGCCCTCGGGGAAGGGGAAGTTCAACATGTTGCGGGGCAGGCCGAACAGCACCGTCTCGCCGGTCTCGGCGTCGATGCTGGCCACCGACAGGCTGTCTGGCCGCAGCCCCCAACGATCGGAGCCCGAGTCGCCGCCGAGCAGCAGCACGTTGTAGCGACCGTCGGTCGCGCCCGTGGCCTGGCCGTTGGTGAACATCGCGCTCAGGAAGTCCTTCTGCACGCCCACGACGTGGGAGGCGAACAGGAGCGCGCCGGCCACGCTGAAGCACAGCACCCCGTTGATGCCGACCATCGCGAGGCGCTGCTTCTGTCGCAGGGCCAGCGGATCCCCGAGGCGCCACGCGTCGATGAACAGGAGCGCCCAACCAACGGCCACGGCGATCAGCACGATCCGGAGCGCCCCGAGGACGAAGGTGTTGCTCAGCAGCCAGAACACGAACGAGCTGAACAACATCCCCAGGCCGAAGAGCACGAGTCCGGTCAGGATCAGTCCGAACCAGACCCGAAGTGCGATCCGACCGACCTGCTTGCGACCGGCCACGAGCTGGGCCGACCCGGGCAGCACGAGTGTCATCAGCATGAGCATCAGGGCTCGGCGGAACTGGACGCCACTCGTCGAGCGGCCCCGGATGACGGGGCGCGGATCGGCGGTCAGGACTGGCGGCATGGCGGGAAGACCTCTCGAGGCTCGAGGCTGGCCGGTCGGTGTCGCCCAGTATCACCAGTCACACGGGCCACGTTGGTGACGGCGCGCCGACGTACCAGACCGCGCATCTCGGGCACTTGTCGAGGGATCCATGCACTTGGTGGGTGTTGCAACCCCCGACAAGTACAGGTTTCCCCGGTCAGCCGGGGAAACCGTCAGCCCGAGCGCCCCTCGCCGCCGTGCACGTTGCCGAGGAGGTTCACGCGGCCCGACCCGCCAAGAGGGGTGAGTGTGACGCGTCCGTAGGAGGGCGGTCGTGGTCCGGCGGGACGTCCACGCGCGCACGGTAGCGTCTGCGCCATGCCTGACAGCGGGAGAAGTGGCGGCTCCGGAGAGGGCCCCGACTACGGGTGGCTGTACGGGGGCAAGCAGCCCCCGGCAGGCGGGCCGTCGTCAGACAACCCGTCCTCAGGCTCCGACGACCCCGAGCCCACTCGGATGCTTCCCGCGATCGACCGGCCGGCGCCCCTGCGAGACGGGTCCACCCAACCCCCGCAGCGCCAGGTCCAGCCCGCTCAACCGGTGAAGCCGCCCCCCAAGCCGAAGAAGACCCGCCGCAAGCGCCCGATCGGCAAGATCATCGTGATCCTCCTGGTGGCCTGGATCGTCTACCTGATCGCCGTACCCCTGTGGGCGTGGACCAAGATCGACAAGGTCGACATCGAGCCCTCCGGCGCGCGGCCCGCCGACCAACCCGGCGCGACGTACCTCCTCGTCGGCTCCGACAGTCGCAAGGGCCTGTCGAAGGCGGAGAACAAGCGTCTCGGCACGGGCGGCGTCGGCGACGTCGGCCAGCGCACCGACACGATCATGCTGCTGCACACCGGCAGCGGTCCGAGCATGCTGCTCTCGATCCCGCGCGACTCGCTCGTCGAGATCCCGGGCCACGGCACCTCGAAGATCAACGCGGCCTTCGCGCTCGGAGGCACGAAGCTGCTGGTCAAGACGATCGAGCAGAACACCGGGGTGCGCGTCGACCACTACGTCGAGATCGGGTTCGGCGGGTTCGTGAACTCCGTCGACGCCGTGGGCGGTATCGAGATCTGCCCGACGCAGCGAATGGTCGACCCCCAGGCCAACCTGCGGATCAAGAAGGGCTGCCAGGAGGTCGACGGTGTCACGGCACTCGGCTACTCCCGTTCGCGCCACGTCAGCCAGTACGGCGACATCGACCGCGCCCGTCACCAACGCGAGGTGGTCAGCGCGATCGGCTCGGAGGTGAAGTCGCCGTGGACCTTCATCAACCCGGTGCGCTACTTCCGCGTCAACGCCGCCGCGACGTCCTCCCTGAAGATCAGCGAAGGCACCGGCCCGATCGCGCTGGCCAGGTTCGGCCTGGCGATGACGCGCGTCAACGGCAAGAGCGGGCTCACCTGCTCGATGCCGATCGCGGACCAGGCGATCCACTGGGACCGGGAGCGCGCGCTCGAGCTGCTGAAGTACATCAAGACCGACAGCACCGGGGACGTCCCGAAGCGGCTGTGCACGCCCACCGGCCTACCCGGTGTGAACAACTGAGCCTGGAGTGAACAACTGAGCATGGCGGACCACTACGAGACGATCAGCTGGACCCTCGACGACGACGGCGTCGCCACCCTCACCCTCGACCGGCCGGACGCGCTCAACTCGTTCACCGTGACGATGGCCCGCGAGCTCGAGCAGTTCTTCCGCGCCGATGCCGCCGACGACGCGGTCAGGGCGGTCGTCGTGACCGGCTCGGGTCGGGCGTTCTGCGCGGGGATGGACCTGTCCGCCGAGGGCAACGTGTTCGGCCTCGACGAGGATGCTGCCCCGACACCGGAGGACCTGCGCGACCACCTCACCGAGGAGCCCTACCAGTCCGGCGTGCGCGACACCGGCGGCAAGGTGACGCTCGCCATCCACGAGCTGCCCAAGCCGGTGATCGCAGCCATCAACGGCCCGGCCGTGGGCATCGGCGCCACCATGACGCTCGCGATGGACATCCGGATGGTCTCGAACAAGGCGCGCATCGGTTTCGTCTTCGGACGGCTCGGCATCGTGCCCGAGGCCGCGTCGACGTGGTTCCTGCCGCGGATCGTCGGTCTCCAGCAGGCCCTGGAGTGGGTGTACTCCGCGGAGATCCTCACCGCCGAGCAGGCCCTGGCCGGACGGCTGGTGCGTTCCGTGCACGAGCCCGACGACCTGCTGCCGGCTGCGCAGGAGCTGGCCCGCGGCTTCGTCGTACGACGCTCGCCGGTCGCGCTCGGACTGGCCAAGCAGCTGCTCTACCGCAACGGCGCCGCCGACCATCCGATCGAGGCGCACCGGGCCGACAGCCTGGCCATGTGGCACGCGAGCATCGGCGACGGTCGGGAGGGCGTGGCGGCCTTCCTGGAGAAGCGAGAACCCGATTTCATGGGCAAGGCGAGCGAGATCCCCCGGATCTACTGAGGCGGTTGGTCTGGGACGGGTCTCGCCCAGCGAGACGATCACGGGCAGGATGTATCGGGCGACTCGGACCCGGCTCTTGGGGAGGTGTGCAGACCATGTCAGAACTACCCACAGAGACACCCTCGTTGTGGGAGGTGTCCGCGAGCCTGTTCGAACGCTGGCGCGCGGGTGAGTCCGATGCGCTGGACGACCTCGTCCGGCTGTTGAGTCCCATGCTCTGGCAGGTCGTGCGCGCGAGCGGACTGGACCGAACCGCAGCGGAGGACGTCGTGCAGACCACCTGGCTGACGCTGGTGCGCTCGGGTGAGTCCATCACCGAGCCCCGCGCAGTTGCCGGTTGGCTGACCACGTCCGCACGCCGAGAGGCGTGGCGGGTCTCCAAGCAGAGCGGACGCCAGCAGCCGGTGGAGGACGAGACGATCGCGCGCCGTCTTCCCGACGAGCCGGCACCGGAAGGCCAGGTCGTCCTCGACGACGACAACGCCCGACTCTGGGCCTGCCTCGGACGACTCAATGAGCGGTGCCAGCGGCTGCTGCGCATCGTGGCGGCCGAAGCCAGGCCCGACTACACCGCGATCGCCACCGAGCTCGACATGCCGGTGGGAAGCATCGGACCCACCCGGGGTCGATGCCTGGACAAGCTGCGACGCGAACTCGCACAGGCAGGAGGGTTCTGATGGCCAAGAACACCCGTAGTGGCCCGTCCGCCGAGCCCGACGACGTGGCCCTGTTGGCCGCTGTCGCACGAATGTGGGAGCTGGCCGATCCGCCACCCGTCGGCCTGGCCGACGGCGCGATCGCCCGGATCGCCGCCGAGGATCTCGAGTTCGACCTGCTGATCCTGGTCTCGAGCGACGGCGCGCTGGCCGGCGTACGCCACTCGGCACCGGAGGAGCGCGACGAAGCCGGCGCCTGGATGCTCGAGTACGAGGGCCCGGACGTCCGCATCTATGTCCGACTCACCAAGATCGAGGACCGCCACCGGGTCGACGGCTGGGTTGTCCCCGTCCGCGCCCTCACCGTGCAGCTGAGCACCGAGGGGCAGGACGAGACGATCGAGAGCACGGTCGACGAGTTCGGCCGGTTCGAGTTCGCCTCGGCTGGCCCCGGCCTTTCCCGACTGACCTTCCTCGACGATTCCGGTGGCACCGCACGTCCGCGAGTCACCCCGCCCTTCTGGATCTGAGGTTCCATGAGCTCCACGACTCCGCCCGAGCGTCCCTCCTACTACCAGCCCGAGTTCCGTCAAGGCGCGCTCTCGACCCAGCGGGAGCCGTTCGTTCCGCCGCGCCAGGTGCTCGACATGGTCTCCGGTCGACTGCTCGATCCGGGAACCGCGCTCGCGGTCAACGGGGTCCGGCCCCGGAGCACGGTGTACGTCGGGCCGCGCCTGATCGTCGCCGCGACGCCCGATGCTCTCGAGGTCATCCGCAATCTCCAGACCGTGGCCGCCTCCCTCGGCTGGAACGCGACCGTCCACAGCGATGAGGATGAGGAAGAGGGAGAGGAAGAGCAAGAGGGCGAAGCCGAACAGAAGACCGAGGAGCGGGTGGCGCGGGCGATCACCGACTCGCGCGAGGTGGTTCCGGGCGTCATTCGACTCGACCTGACCGTCAAGAACAAGGAGGCGACCATCGCCCCGGACGGCTGGGTCCTGCTCCAGAACGCGCGGGCGAAGTACGGCATCCCGGCGATGAGCCGGGTCGGGCTCGACCACATCGTGCTGCTGCGGTCCATCGACCCGAACCCGTTCCACCGCCCGAGCCCGTTCCACCGCCCCAGTGGCGTCGGAGAGACCATGTCCGACGCCGTGTCCTCCTACGGTGTGCCCGGCAGCGGCGGACGCCAGCCAGTCGCCTATGCCGGGCCTGCACCGCAACGTCGCGCCAACTACGAGATCAGGGGACGCCGCCCCGTCGTCGCGACTCTGGACACCGGCTGCGGCAAGCACCCCTGGCTGAACAAAATCGTCAAGCGCGGCCCGAAGCTGGACGACGACACCCCGATCGGCTACATCGACGATGAGAGCGACCCCGAGACCTGGTTCGACCAGGTCGGTGCTCTCGACGGCGGCATCGACGCGCTCGCGGGTCACGGCACGTTCATCGCAGGTCTCATCCACCAGGCCTGTCCGGACGCCGACATCGTCACGTGGCGAATCGTGGGTTCCGACGGCCCTGTCATCGAGAGCGACATGGTCAACGCACTGCGCGGCATCGCCGAACTCGCACGCCGCCACCGCGACCACGAGGATGGTGGCCTCGCCATCGACGTGTTCAGCCTGTCCTTGGGCTACTACCACGAGACGCCGGAGGACCTCCAGTTCGATCCGACCCTCTACGACATCCTGCGGCTGATGGGCGAGTGCGGCGTCGCCGTGGTGTGCTCGGCTGGGAACGACGCCACCGCACGTCCCATGTTCCCCGCGGCCTTTGCGCCCTGGGAGGACAAGAAGGGCGGTGTCCAGGCCACGAAGAAGGTGGTCCCCGTGGTCTCCGTGGGCGCGTTGAACCCCAACGGAACCGACGCGCTCTTCAGCAACGCCGGCCCGTGGGTGCGCGCTCACGCACCTGGCGCCGCAGTGCTGAGCACCATCCCACCCACCTTCGAGGGCGGGCTCGAACCGGCAGCCCGAACCGAGGCCTACCAGCGGATTCGCGAGTCTATCGACCCCGACGACTTCGGCGGCGGCTTCGGAGTTTGGAGCGGCACGTCGTTCGCCGCGCCACTGTTCGCAGGCATGGTCGCTGCACAGCTCGTCGACACGGTGGATCCGGACCACGACGACCGCGCGTCAGCGGTCGCGCGGACATGGCAAGCGTTGACGGAGATCACTGACCTGACGCCATGATGAGGCATGGCGAGTGCCGACAAGCTTCTGGACCGGGCTCGCCGTGCGGCCAACATAGGGAGCTATCCCCGGGCCAATCGGTACCTCGAGCAGGCAAACGCCGTTGCCGACGACATCGATGTCGAGGCTCAGGTCGAGATCACCCGGGCGTACGTCCAGGCCGAGACCGGCGACCCCGCCGGAGGCATTGAGCGCTGCCTCATCATCCTCGAACGCGTGGATCTCAACCAGGAGACCGCGGGCAAGGCATGGCAGCAGCTCGGACTGCTGCGCATGCGTATCGGCGAGTCGGACGCGGCCATGGAGGCGTTCGCGCAGGCCGTTTCAGTCCTCCCAGCGGGTATCGAGGACCTCGGCTTCGCCCTGCTGAACCGCGGCAACGTCCACCTCCAACGGCGACAGCCGGAGCTCGCGGCCGCAGACTTCCAGGCTGCGCGCGACGAGCTGGACCTACCCGGGTTCGAGGTCGATCGCGCCATGGCCGAGCACAACCTCGGCTACACGCGGCTGCTCATGGGAGATCTCGTCGGCGCGATCCAGATGATCGAGGAAGCAGCCCCAGTTCTCTCCCCGCTGTCCGCGGTGAACCGCGCGACGGTGGAGCAGGACCGGGCCGAGATCCTCACCGCCGCCGGGCGGCCCCGCGAGGCGACCCGGGCGCTGGAGGAGGCCGCGCGCGCCTACGGCTCCCGAAGGCTGCGCACCTATCAGGCCGAGTGCGAGCTCACCCTGGCGTGGACGTTGCTGCGTGAGGACCCCACGAAGGCGCGGTTGGTGGCGCGCCGCGCAGCTCGACGATTCCGCGGCCAGGCGAGCCCGGCACGCGAGCTGCGCGCCGACGCTGCCGCGGTGGTGGCGGAGATCGCGGCAGGCGGCCGGACACCGTCTCTGCTCACCCGGGTGGACAGCGTGTCAGCATCGCTGCACTCGCACGGGCTTCGTCATGACGCGACCATCGTCCAGTTGCAGGGCGCCCGGGTCAGCGTGGCTCGTGGTGACCTCGATGACGCGCGTGTGCGACTGCGCCGCATCCGCGTGGACAGCGCCTCCCCCGTCACGACGCGCCTGCTGTGGCGTGAGGTGCGTGCCGAGCTGGCGAGGGCGAGGGGCGACGGCCGGCACGCGCGTGAGCACGTGCGGGCGGGTCTTTCCGACCTGCACGCCTGGCAGTCCTCGTTCGGCAGCCTCGACCTGCAGAGCACCTTGGTCGGGCACGGACGCGACCTCGCCGTCACGGGACTGGAGCTCGCTGTGGAGCACGGCGATCCGGACCTGCTCTTCGAGTGGTCCGAGCGAGCGCGGACCCTGGTCGGCCGAGTCGCCCCGGTCCGTCCCCCGACCGACGGGCAGGTGGCCCAGGACCTCTCCGAGCTCCGCGTGCTGCAAGGCGAGCAGCCGGGTCCGCGTACGCCGGAGGCGCGGCGGGTCGAGGAGCTGCGCGCTCGGGTCCGCCAGCGTCGCTGGTACGCCGAGGGCGCCGGCGAGGTGACCGAGCCGACCACCATCGACGAGCTCAGGGCCGTTCTCGAGGAGGACGATGCCGCGCTCGTCGCGCATCTGGTCGTCCGGAACCGGGTCACGGCACTCGTGTGCACGCCGCAGGCGACATCTGTCCTGGAGCTGGGTCCGCTCGATCCGTTGCGCGACCGCCTGGACGGGCTCACCTCAGATCTCACGATGGCGGCCGGCCACCGCGACGGTCCGCTGGCCGCACCGTTGAGGGCGGCCCTGCGTGCGCGACTCGACGTCGTGGCCGAGCAACTGGTGACCCCCCTGCTGGAGGTGCTCGGCGACCGGCGGGTGGTGCTCACGCCGTCCGGTGGTCTCGCCGGCACTCCGTGGTCCCTGCTTCGCGGGCTGACCGGTCGCCCACTGACAATCCCGCCGTCGGCGACCCGCTGGCTGGAGCTGCGGGGTGGCCCCGCGCCTCGACGCGTCGGCCTGGTCGCCGGCCCCGATGTCGCGCGAGGACGCGAGGAAGTCACCCGCGCTGCTGCGGCGTGGTCGGACGCCGATGTGTTGATGGGCTCCGACGCGACCACTGCCCGGGTCGCCGCGCTGGCGGAGGAGGTCGACGTCCTGCACCTCGCGGGCCACGGTCGGCACACCGGCGAGAACCCGCTGTTCTCCGCCGTCGAGCTGGTCGACGGGCCGTGGTTCGGCTATGACATCGACGAGCTGCGGCGTACGCCCTCGACCGTGGTGCTGTCGGCGTGTGAACTGGGCCGGGTGTCGGTGCGATCGGGCGAGGAGGCGATCGGGATGTCGGCCGCCTGGCTGCACGCGGGCGCCCGGACGGTGCTCTCGTCTCCGGTCCTCATTGCCGACGATGTCGCCTGCGACGCGATGGCCCGCTGGCATGTCATGCTTGCGGCCGGGACTGCACCGGCCGATGCCCTGGCACAGGTGACCGCGACCTCCGACGACGTCGTCCCGATGCTCAGCTTCGGGGCGGGGTGGTGAGTAGCTTCGGCCGGACCGCTCCTTGCCGGGGGACGAGCGGTCCGACCGAAGGGTCCTGAGCGTGGGGCTAGGCCGAGACCTCGACATGTTCGTAGGCACCCGGAGCGTGTATGGCGGGGTAGTAGTGCTCCGCGAACAGCTTGGCCACCAGCTCACCGCGACTGGCCACCCCGACCTTGGCGAAAATCGCCTTGAGGTGGTCACGAACGGTGTGCGGCGACAAAGCCAGATCGGCGGCGATCTCCTGGTTGGAGAGCCCGCGCGAGACACACCTCGTGATTTCCTGCTCGCGCGGCGTAAGGCGATAGGCCTCGACGATGATGGGCGCGACCTGCGCCGACTTGGCCGGCTCGATGGTGAGCGCGGTGGGACCGGGCTCCCCGTCAGGCCCCCGCAGGCAGGATGCGTGCACCGAGAGCCATCGCCCTGTCGAGGAGCGCAGCCGCGCCGACGCAGGGCCACGGTCGCGACCCTCCATGACGGCCGTCGCACGCGCTACGACGGCATAGATCGGTGTCATTGGGAGCGGGCTCTTGGCCCACTCAGGACCACCGACCTCGAGGAACAGACGCTCGGCCTGGTCGTCGAGCGAGAGCAGCGTGGCGTTGGCCGCGAACAGCGCCGTTCCGGGACCGGCGGGGCCATCAGGCGCCGGGCCCGGCTGCGTCGCGAAGGTGCGCAGGGCCGCGGCTACGGCGGGCACGATCGAGCGCACCATCTCGATGTCCTCGCCTGAGAACGCGTCGCGAGCCCGGTCGCGGTAGAGGTCGAGCACGCCCCAGGTGCTGTCCGCCAACCGGAAGGCCGCTCGCAGCTCGTCGCCGTACCCCTGCGGGGCCAGGAACTCGCGGTAGCGCGCGCTCCGCCCCGGCTGGCCGCCGGTGGCGTCGTACAGGGTTGCGATGCCGAGCGGGCTCCGGGCGAGGTCGCGGTAGAGCATGGTGTCCTCGACCAGGAACTCGCGCTCCCAGTAGGACTCGCAGTGACCGGCCTCGACGTTCTCGATCCGCACCGGGTTGGTCGCGAGGATCGTCGTGGGGTCGGTGGCGAACCAGGCGGCGCCGTCGTACGCCACCACCTCGCGCAGCCGCGTCGAGACGTCCTCGAAGAGCTGTTGGTCGTTGGTGGCCCGGGCGCAGACCTCGGAGAGCTCACCCAGCCGACGTTGGCTGGTGGCTGTGGACATAGCGGCTGTGGACACGTCCCCTCCCAAGGGGGTCCCCGCGGAGGGAACAGATTGATTCTCGACAGCCCAGCGAGTTCGCGGCAACCCCTCATCTGTAGGGGGTCCGACTGGTCTGGACCCCATTCCCGGATGGAGGACGACGCGAAAGGTACCCATTTTCGTGGGATGGGCCACGGGGCGTATCTCAAACAGGCTAGTCGCACTCCATGAACGAGATGCCCCAACCGATAGGGACCAGCCATGACAGACCAGCTCCACACCCCTGGACGCACCGAGCCGACGCTCGTCAGGCCCAGGCAGCACCTTCCGTCCGACCCCTATGACCAGCTCGCCACCGACCTCGACGGCGCCCTCGTTCGGCTCTCCGACCCCAACTGGGACGAGGCCCGGAGGGCGTGGCACCTCGACGTCGACCAGCGGCCCACCGCGGTGGTGATGGCCGAGACGGTGCGCGACATCGTCACCGTCGTCACCGTTGCCAGTGACCTTGGTCTGCGCGTGGCCCCCCAGTCGACCGGCCACAACGCAGCGCCCCTGGGCGACCTCGACGGCACCATCCTGCTCAAGACCTCGGGCATGCGCGGCGTGACGATCGACCCCGTCGCCCGCATCGCCCGTGCCGAAGCCGGGGCGATGTGGATGGACGTGACGCCAGCCGCGGCAGAGCACGGGCTCGCCGCGCTCGCTGGTTCCGCGCCCGACGTCGGCGTCGCCGGCTACACCCTGGGTGGCGGCTTGTCGTGGCTCGCCCGCTCGCACGGTCTCGCCGCGAACAGCGTCGTGGCCATCGAGGTGGTCACTGCCGACGGTGTCGTGCGTCGTGTCGACGAGCAGCACGAGCCCGAGCTGTTCTGGGCACTGCGCGGGGGTGGCGGCAGCTTCGGCGTCGTCACGGCCATCGAGTTCAAGCTGTACCCGATCACCGAGGTGTACGCCGGTGTGCTGTTCTTCCCACTCGACCGCGCGGCCGAGGTGCTCGAGGCCTGGCGGCAGTGGCTGCCCTCGGTGCCGGAGAGTGTGACTTCTGTGGGCAGGATCCTTCGGTTCCCACCCCTCCCCGACCTGCCGCCCTTCCTCAGCGGACAGTCGTACGTCGTGGTCGAGGCCGCGTGCCAGCTCGGCAAGGCGGAGGCCACCGAGCTGCTCGCCCCGCTGCGCGCACTCGGTCCGGCGATCGACACCTTCGCCACGATCCCGATCACGGGTCTTTCGCAGCTGCACATGGACCCGCCCGGACCGGTTCCTGGCAAGGGTGACGGCGCTCTGCTGGGTGAGCTGTCCGCCGAGGCGATCGAGTCGTTAGTACGCGTCTCCGGACCCGACTCGAACTCGCCGCTGCTCTCGATCGAGCTGCGCCACCTCGGTGGAGCGCTCACCCCGGGACGGATGGAGGGCGGCGCGGTCACCGGCATCGACGCCCAGTTCGCCATGTTCGCCCTCGGGATGACCCCGACGATCGAGGCGGCCGCGGTCGTCGAGTCGGCCGTCAACGGGGTGCAGTACGCGATGGGTCCGTGGAGCACCGGCGGCGTGTACCTGAACTTCGCCGAGCGTCCCAAGAGCGGGCGAGCGCTGTTCGGGTCGTTCGACACCTTCCAGCGCCTGCGCGAGGTGAAGGCGGCGTACGACGCTGGCGACGTGATCCGCGCCAACCACCCGGTGAGGCCGGCCGACTAGGCAGTGTCCGAGCTCCACAAATGTTGGCTCGTGACGTCCGAATCAGCGATTTCGACGTCCGGGTCCAACATTTGTGGGTTCCGGCACGCCCACACCACGATCCACGTCTTCGAACAACGCTGCGGCACGCCGGGCGGTGCCCATGGCCCAGGGTCCGGTGCTGAGCGGCGCGAGAACCAGGATGCCGACACCGAGGCCGAGCACCAGCCACCACACCCCGTGCTCGGCGTGGGTGTATGCGGTCCCGCCGTGCGCCAGCGCGGATCCCACGATCGTGCCGGAGATCGCAACGCCCAGGGTGGTCCCGGTCTGCCGGCCTGCGGAGGCCAACGAGGCGGCCACCCCGGCCATCGAGCGGGGCATTCCTGCGACAGCCGTGTTGGTGATCGGCGGGTTGACGGTGCCCAGGAAGACGCCGAAGAGGAGGTAGGTCGCAAGCACGGCCGGCAGCGGTGTGGTCGGTCCGAGCCAGAGCGACGCGGCACCGCCCAGTGCCAGCGCGGCCCCGGAGACCAGGAGCGGCAGTCGGGGTCCGCGCACGCCGACCAGTCGACCAGTGAGCGGGGAGAGCAGCACGATGAGCACACCCACCGGCAGCAGGCTCAAACCCGCCGCCAGCGCAGTCATCCCGCGCACGTCCTGGAGGTACTGCGTGGTCACGAACAGGAACGCGCTGAAACCGCACAAGGCGAAGAGCGCCATCAGGATCGCCGAGCTGAACGGCACGCTGCGAAACAGGCGCAGCTCCAGCAGCGGGTCGACGCGACGCAGCTCGTAGCCGAGAATTCCCAGCACGCCGAGCACGGCGACGGCGAGCAGCCCGAGGATGACAGGCGAGGTCCAGCCGAGAGACTCGGACTCGATGATCGCGTAGACGAGGCTGCCCAGCACCAGGACCACCAGCGTCTGGCCGACCGGGTCGAACCGGCGCGCCCGGGCAGCGCGGGACTCGGGTACGAAGAGTGCCGTGAGACCGAGCGCGGCGGCCGCGATCGGCACGTTGACCCAGAAAATGGAGTGCCAACCGAGGCCGTCGACAAGAGCGCCGCCGAGGATCGGACCCAGCGCAAGTGCCAGGCCTGCCATCGAGCCGAACACGCCGATGGCCCTGGCCCGTTCGGCCGGGTCGGGGAACGTGGTCGCGACGATCGCCAGCGCCACCGGGTTCAGCATCGTGCCACCCACGGCCTGCACCACGCGCGCCGCCACGAGCCAACCGATGGTCGGTGCCAGGCCGCACAGCAGTGAGCCGAGCCCGAAGACGACGAGGCCGACCTGGAAGATGCTGCGACGGCCGACCCGGTCTGCGGTGGACCCGGCCAGCACCAGGAAGCTGGCCAACACCAGGGTGTACGCATCGACCGTCCACTGCAGGTCGGACTCGGAGGCGTGCAGGTCGCGACGAATCGTCGGCAACGCGACGTTGACGATGGAGATGTCCATCACCACGACGACCACGCTGGCGCAGCAGATCGCAAGCACCAGGAATCGCCGACGCTGGCTGAGCTCAGGCACAGGTGTCCGATCGCTGGGTTTCTCGGTCGCAGCCGAAACTAGGATCTAGAGCATGCTCGAAGTCAAACCGCGGTCGTGGTCCGCCGGTCGCTGATTCGCTTCGCCTTGCCGAGCGAGCGCTCGAGTGCGTGTGGGGTCAGCACCTCGACCTGGGCAGTCACCCCAATGCGCTGCTTGATCCGGTCGGAGAGTGCTGAGCCCAGTGCCTTCGGGTCCTGGGCCTCGCTTGCGTGCTCCACCTGGATCGTGAGCTCGTCGAGGTTGCCCGGCCGCGTCAGGACGCACAGATAGTGCGGCGCCAGCCCCTCGATGGCCAGGATCTGCTCCTCGATCTGGCTCGGGAACACGTTCACGCCACGCACGATCATCATGTCGTCCGTGCGGCCGGTAACCTTCTGCATCCTGCGGAAGGCGGGGTACGCCGACCCGGGCAGCAACCGGGTCAGGTCACGGGTCCGGTAGCGGATCACCGGCATCGCCTGCTTGGTCAGCGAGGTGAACACGAGCTCGCCCTCCTCGCCCTCGGGCAGGACCTCCATGGTCACGGGGTCCACGATCTCGGGCAGGAAGTGGTCCTCCCAGACGTGCAGCCCGTCCTGGGTCTCACCGGACTCCTGGCTGACGCCCGGGCCCATCACCTCCGAGAGCCCGTAGATGTCGACCGCCCGGATGCCCGCACGCTGCTCAACGCTGCGACGCATCTCGTCAGTCCACGGCTCGGCGCCGAAGATGCCGATCTCGAGGCTGGTGCTGCGCGGGTCGACGCCCTGCGCCTCGAGCTCGTCGAGGATCGCGAGGAAGTACGACGGGGTCACCATGATGATCCGCGGCTCGAAGTCGAGGATCAGCTGCACCTGCCGCTCGGTCATGCCACCACTGATCGGTACGACGGTGCAGCCGAGCCGTTCGGCGCCGTAGTGGGCGCCCAGCCCGCCGGTGAACAGCCCGTAGCCGTAGGCCACATGGCACACGTCGCCGGGACGACCGCCGGCCGCCCTGATCGAGCGAGCCATCACCTCGCTCCACGTGTCGATGTCCTGCCGGGTGTAGCCCACGACGGTCGGCTTGCCCGTCGTACCGCTCGAGGCGTGCACGCGCACCACGTGCTCGCGCGGCACCGCGAACATGCCGAAGGGATAGTTCGCCCGCAGGTCCGCCTTGGCGGTGAACGGGAACCGGGCGAGGTCGGCCAGGGACTCGAGTTCGTCCGGCCTGACGCCGGCGGTGTCGAAGGCGTGCCGGTAGTGCGGCACCTCGTACGCCGCCCGCAGGGCGGTCTGCAGGCGATCGAGCTGGAGCTCCTCGAGCTCGCCGCGAGTGAGGTCCGGAACCTCGCCGGTCACTGCCGCTTCGCCGTCCCGCGGTTGAGCGCCAGGTGGCCGCCGAGGTGACCCGCAGCGGCAGTCGCGACATTGCCCAACAGCGCCAGCCGTACGCCGCGCCAGTGCTGCCCACGCACCCGAGCAAGGAACGAGCCCGCGAACAGGATGATCGCCACGTCGTTGCCGATCGCGTGCACCGCCCCGATGCGACGTTCCTGCCCTTCCAGCTGGCTCCACGAGGCGAGGCCGGCGTACGCCGTGGGACCCGCGGCCAGGAGGCCGACGCCGACCAGCTTGGTGGCTGCAGACCGACCAGAGCTGCCACCGACGAGGTCGACGAGCGAGGCGGACGTCCAGCAGCCCAGCGGGAGGTCGGTGAGCACCGGATGCAGCGCATGGCCGAGCACCTCGGTGCGCACGGGCGAGTCCTTCGCCGGCACGAACGGAGCGGTGGCGGTAGTGAGCAGTCGGTCGAGAAGACGGCTGACGGGACTGTCCTGGACGGCGCTGACGAGGCGGCTGGGGAGCGGGGTCTGGGTCGCGTTCGGGTTCGAGTTCTGGGTCGGGTTCTGGGTCGGGTTCTGAGTCACCCTGCCAGCCTTGCACTCGACGCGTTGCGTCACCACTGACAGCACATTGACGCCGCCATGACAGCAAAATGATGTCGAGATGACTTGACGTGACGTCAGAGTGATGTCACAGTGGCGTCATGGAACTCAGCCCCTTCGTCGAGCGCCTCCGCCGCGACCTCTCCGACGCCGCCGCTGCCGGAGGCCCCGATGCCCAGGCCGCCGCCGAGCGGCTCGCACTCGCCCTCGACCCCGCGACGCGGATGATGCTGCTCGAGGCGCTCTCACAGGCAGCCGCCGAGATCACCGGAGAGCTCGGACACGAGGCTGTCGACGTACGGATGAGCGGCCGCGAGCCGGAGTTCGTCGTCACGCAGATCGAGCCCACCGCTCCTCTCGCACCGCCGCCTCCCCCAGCCCCGCCGGCTCCGCCAGAGCCGCCTGAGGACGACAGCCAGTCGCGGATCACGCTGCGGCTGCCCGAGTCGGTCAAGGTCCGTGCCGAAGAGGCGGCCAACGAGATCGGTCAGTCGCTCAACGCCTGGCTCGTCGACGCGGTCCGCGACGCCCTCGACGGGCGCCGGATCGACCTCGAGGTCGGCAGCCACCGCATCACGGTCACGGGCGACGGCGTACGCCGCAAGCAGATCCGGGGCTGGGTCAGTTGACCCGCCTACCCGAACTCACACAAAGATCAGGAGCAGGCATGCACACCTTCGAAACACCAGTAGCGACCACCCTCGTGGTCCGTAGCGGCGGCGGCCACGTCACTGTGAGCGCCGAGGACACCCAGCGCACCACGGTGGAGCTGACGCCGTTGAACGCAGCCGGCGAGGACGCCGTCGCCGAGGCCCGTGTCGAGCAGCAGAGCGGCGGGGTCGTGGTTGACATCCCCCGTCACCGCAGTGGACTGTTCCGGCCGCACGCCTCCGTCGGCATCGCGATCACCTGCCCGACAGGCACCGTGCTCGAGGTGAAGTCAGAGTCGGCCGACATCAGCGCCACCGGCACCTATGCCGAGCTCGTGGTCTCCACCGGGTCCGGTGAGGTGCAGGTCGGAGACGTCACCGGGTCGGCCAAGCTCAAATCGGGGTCCGGGACCATCTCGGCAGGCGTCGTCGGCAAGGCGCTGATGATCAGCACCGGCTCGGGCAACGTCAAGGTCGACGCGGTGAGCCACACTGCGGCGCTCAGCGTCGGCTCCGGCGACATCCGCATCGGCGAGCTCGCCGGTGAGAC
Organism: uncultured Actinomycetota bacterium; assembly: GCA_963742785.1. GTDB lineage: Bacteria > Actinomycetota > Actinomycetes > Propionibacteriales > Nocardioidaceae > Marmoricola. The sequence goes on along the minus strand of CAVUNI010000004.1, from coordinate 1,031,128 downwards.
CGTCACCAAGACCGGTTCCGGTGATGTCGAGGTCGACCGGCTCGCCGGCACGCTGGTCACCAAGTCCGGCTCGGGCGACCTCGTCGTACGACGAGCCACCAGCGGTTCGGTCAAGGCCAACGGCGCCAGCGGCGACATCACGATCGGCATCGACCAAGGCACCGCAGCCTGGCTCGACGTCTCCACCCTGACCGGCAAGGTCAGGCAGGAGCTCGACCAGACCGAGGCCCCGGTCGACGGACAGCAGCGCGTCGAAATCACCGCCCACACGGTGAGCGGCGACCTGCGGGTGTACCGGTCATGATGGGCAAGTTCGGGCCCGGCATGGGCTGGCCCCGCAACCCGGTGCCTGACCCCGAGGTCATCCGCGAGCGCCTTCGCTCCCGAGCCGGCCGCCCCTTCCCTCCTGGCGGCCTTGGGCTCTGACGCCTCGCCGAGCTATGGGTCAGTGCAGCACGCGATCGAGCAAGGCCCGGAGTGCCTCGAAGTGGCGCTCCGTGGCCTTCTCGTCGTATGCCGAGGTGTCGGACATCGTGTAGCCGTGCGCGGCACCGTCGTACACCTCGTTGCTGACCGTCAGGCCGGCATCCCGCAACGTCTCCCCCAGTGTCACGATCGCCTCCGCGGGCATCGACCGGTCGTGGTCGGCGTGGCCGAAAACGAACTCGGCGCGAGCATGGGCCAGGCCTCGATGCGGACTGTCGTCGGTGTCGGTGACCAGGCCGCCGCCGTGGAAGCCGCCGACGGCAGCGACCTCCGGATCCAGGTTGGCGGTGCGCACGGCCAGCCGGGCACCCATGCAGTAACCGGTGGTCCCGACAGGACCAGGCATCACGCCGGGGAGGCCGCGGAGGGCCTGGAGGTACGCCGGGATGTCGCGCTCCGCCTTGTCGGAGGTGAGGCCACGCACGCGTTGCATCGCCTTGGGAACGAACTCCTCTCGGGCACCGGGCTGAGTCAGGTCCTCCGTCGGCGCGACGTCCTCGACACGGCCGTCGCGGTGCAACACGTTGGGGGCGAGCACGACGTACCCCCAGTCGGCGATCCGCTGCGCCATCTCCTCGATGCGCGGACGCAGTCCGAACGCGTCCATGAAGAACAGCACGCCGGGGTGCTCGCTGCCGCTCTCGGCCTGTGGGCGGGCGACGATGGCTTCGGCCACGTCGCCGTCCGGCATCGGGATCTCGATGGTGTGCACGTGCTGAACCTCCATGTTCTTCGTGTTCAGGTCAGGTCCCAGCGGGCGACCCACCAGGCCACGCCGTACGGCGCATCGGCGTAGCTCACGTCCGTCGAGACCTGACGGCCGCGGGCCACCTCTGCGAGGAGGTGGAAGCCCGGGGCGCCTTCGCTCCAGAGCTCGTGAGCCTTCTCCGGGTCGATGGTCGCGAGCGCCTCGACGTCGCCGTGGCGCAGCGCACGGTCGATTGCATCGTCGAAGGGCACCGCGTCGGGGTGCAGGTGGCCGGGCGCCTTCTCGCTGCGGCATGCGGAGCCGTCGGCCATCACGACGAGGCTGGTGGGGCCGGACTCCGCTGCATGTTCGAGGAGAGCGGCAGCCGTGTAGGGCAGCGCGACCTGCGGCTCGAAGGGCGTCTCGCCGAGGAGGTGCCGAGCGACGCGATGACCGTGCGGTTCGGTGACGCCGCGAGTCTGGTTCAGCTCGCTGACCGGGGCTGCCACCACCACGATGCGTGCAGGTCCGTCGGCCAGCAACTTGCCGAGGGCAGCGGCGCAGGCGGTGCGGAGCTCGGGTACGGGGTCGGTCTCCGAGAGCCACGGCAGTAGCGCGCGCGGGCTCGGCAGCACCAGGACGGTGTCGATCAAGCCAGCCCCCGGATGGCGCGCCTCGGCGCCCGGCGTTCGTAGATGGCGTCGACCATGTCGACGACCTGCCGAGTCTCCACGACCTCGTGCACCCGGAAGATGCGGGCGCCGTGCATGGCACTGATCGCGCTCGCGGCCAGCGTCCCGGTGAGCCGTTCGCCGACGGGCAGGTCTAGGGACTCCCCCACGAAGTCCTTGTTGGACAGGCTCACGAGGACAGGCCAGCCAGTCGCGACCATCTCGTCGAGGCGACGGGTCAGGTCGAGTGAGTCGCGGGTGGTCTTGCCGAAGTCATGGGCCGGGTCGATGACGATGCTCTCGCGGGCCACGCCGGCGGCCAGTGCTCGTTCGGCGTACGCCGTGGTGTCGGTGATCGCGCTGGCGACGACGTCGGCGTACTCGATGCGATGGGGTCTCGTCCGCGGTGTCACTCCCCCGGTGTGCGTGCAGATGATCGCGGCGTCGTACTCCGCTGCGACGTCGACGAGCTCGGGATCGGCACCACCCCACGCGTCGTTGAGTACGTCGGCCCCCGCCTCGCACACGGCCCGCCCGACCGGGGCGCGCCAGGTGTCGACGCTGATCACCACGTCGGGATGCGCGGTCCGCACCCGCTCGACGAAACCGACCGTGCGCCGCTGCTCCTCCTCGACGTTGATCTCCTCACCGGGAGCGGCCTTGATGCCCCCGATGTCGACGATCTCCGCACCCTGCTCGACGACCTCGGCCACCCGGTCGAACGCCTTCTCCTCGGACCACGTCGCGCCCTTGTCGTAGAACGAGTCCGGAGTCCGGTTGACGATCGCCATCATCAGTCGCCGGTCATCGCCGAACGAGTGCCGGCCGAGACGGAGCGTCATGTCCTCGATCCTCCCACCCCCTCCAATTCCGCCGACCGGGCAGTTCTGGTTGGCGGTAGTACGCCGAGAGGGCAGTGCTGGTTGATGGGAGTACGCCGACCGGGCACTTCTGGTTGCTCGGCTGCTCCGGCCAGCAACCGAACCTGCCTCTCGACGCGACCGGGCCAACCAGAACTGCCCTCTCAGGGCATGGCAGCCAACCGAAACTGCCCGCTCGGCGGGACTACAGGAGACCGGCAGCGGGAGGGCGCTCGAGGAGGGGGATCTCGTGGCGGACGGTCTCGAGGGAGTCGCCGGTCTTGCGGTACTGGTCGAGGCTGACGTGGTCCGGTGCCATCCCGGTCGAGCGACGGCGGGAGGCGGCCAGGATCTGGGTGGCCATCGCACCGAGGTCACGCAGGGCCTGGTGGCGGTGGGCGCGGCGTCCGAGGTCGACCTGGGCGATCGCATCCGGGCCGAGCAGGTTCTGGGTGTCGATGAGGGCGGCCAGCTCGACGGCGTACCCGATGGGCACGGAGAGCCGCTCGAACAGGTCACGTCGTACGGCCCACTCACCGGCCAGCGGCTGCGCCAGCCAGCTCAGCTCGGGCCAGTTCAGCGCGATCAGCGGGCGCGCGACCAGCTCGGTCACCCGTCCTCCCTCGAACGCGCTCTCGTTGCCGGCGTCGTCGCGGAGCGGCCGCTCGTAGAACCCCTTCACCAGCGCCACGCCATCGTCGGTCAGCAACGGCCCCAGCAGGCCCGGTACGAAGTGCGTGTCCCAGTCGACGAGGTCGGCGTCCATGAACACGATCAGGTCGCCCCGCGTGACGAACAGCGACTTCCACATCGCCTCGCCCTTGCCCGGGTGGCTGCCGAGGTCGGGGCGGATCTCCCGTGAGCGGTGAACGACGGCCCCCGCTGCGGTCGCGATCGAATGGGTCTCGTCGGTCGAGTCGGAGTCGATGACGACGATCTCGTCGAGCAGCGCCGTCGTCTCCATCAGCGTCTCCCGCACGCGACCCACGACATCACCGACAGTGGCCGCCTCGTTGCGCGCCGGCACGACCAGACTCGTGGACAGGCCGGTCTCCTGCTTGCGGCGCATCAGTGCGTCGAGATCCCAGTCCTGCCAGCGGTGCGTACGCCGCTCGATGGGGTCAGGACTCACTCCGCAAACCTAGACGCGACCGCCACTTGGAACCGTCCCGGGTCCTGTCACGTCCAAACCCTGATGTCGTCCGGCGAAGGGTGCCCACCATGAACACGACTGTCACCGTCAGCGTCCGCAGCGTGCTCGTCGCGCTCGCGCTCGTCGTCGGCCTCGTTGCCGCTTACGTGATCGGCGCCTCCGGCAACGGCGGTACGCCGGCCCAGGCAGCAACCACTCCGACGGCACAGCCGGCCAAGACGACACACACGATCACGATGACCGGATCCGGCGACGCGACCGGCGTACCGGACGAGATGACCTTCAAGCTCTCGGTGGGCAGCACGGCCGATGACGTGTCCGTCGCCCTGGACCAGGCCAGCGGCAAGATGAAGCAGGCGATCGCGGCACTGCGGAAGAACGGTGTCGAGAAGAAGGACACGGAGACGACCGGTCTCTCGATCGACCCGACGTACCAGTACTTCAACAACCAGCCGCCGGTCCTCACTGGCTACCGCGTGCGCCAGTCGATCAGCGTGCACGTCCGCTCGTTGCGCGGCGCCGGCAAGGCGCTGAGCGCGGCGGTGAATGCGGGTGGGAACTCGGCCCGCATCTCGAACCTGGGCCTCAAGATCGGGGACCCGGACGCACTGCTTGCCGAGGCCCGCGACAAGGCCGTCGACGAGGCCACCGCGAAGGCCAAGCAGTACGCCGATGCGGCCGGGCAGGCCCTGGGCGACGTCCTGACGCTGCGCGAGGTCAAGGCCACACCCATGAACCAGCTGTACGACTCGGCAGTCGGGAACATGACCTTGGACCGTGCTGCCTACAAGGCCGTGCCGATCCAGGCCGGATCCGAGAAGCTCGACGTCGAGGTGTCGGTGGTCTGGGAGCTGCGCTGAGCCAACCGGCGCCGCGCGTAGCCTCGAATCATGGACCGCAAGAAGGTCTACTTCTGGCTGATGGGCACCTGCATCGTGCTCATCCTGCTGGCGTGGAACGTGGTCCGGCTCTGGTCGACGCCTGCCGCCGTCGCGATGAGCGTGGTTGCCGCCCTGATCCCGCCGATCGCGGTGATCGTGGGCAACTGGGGTTCGGGAGCCTAGCGGCCCTTCCAGACCGGCTTCCGCTTCTCGGCAAACGCCTTCGCACCCTCCTGGGCGTCCTCGGACATGAACACAGGGGCCATCAGGTCGTCCTGGTGGGTCCAACCCTCCTCCTCTGACCAGTCCCGCGAACCGCGGGCGATCTGCCGGGTCGCCTCGACGGCGAGCGGACCGTTGGCGGCGATGGTCGCGGCCAGCTCGAGAGCACCGTCCAGAGCGGATCCCTCGGCCGTGACGCGGTTGACCAGTCCGAGGTCTGCGGCGCGAGCGGCATCGATGGGGTCACCAGTCAGCAGCAGCTCGAGGGCGATGGGGAGCGGCACCCGCTCGGGAAGGCGCAGCGCCGCACCCGCGCCGGCGATCAGGCCACGCTTCACCTCGGGTACGCCGAACCGGGCGGTATCCGCGGCCACCACCAGGTCGCAGGCCAGCATGATCTCGAAGCCACCGGCCAGCGCCCAGCCCTCGACGGCGGCGATCAGTGGCTTGCGCGGCTGCTGCTGGGTCACGCCCGCCAACCCGCGGCCCTCCACGATCGGTGACTCGCCCTGGAGAAACGCCTTCAGGTCCATCCCTGCGCAGAAGGTGCCGCCCGCGCCGGTCAGCACGCCGACTCGCAAGTCATCGTCCGCGTCGAGCTCGTCGAGCGCCGCAGCGACGCCGGACGCCACAGCCGCGTTGACCGAGTTCTTCGCCTCCGGCCGGTTGATCGTGATCACCAGGACGCCGTCGCGCTTCTCGGTCAGGACCTCATCAGCCATGTCGTTCCCTTCGTCGCCTCAGCTCCGTCGGGTCAGCCTCTCAGGTCTGCAGTCCGTCCCACGACCAGTGCGGCATGGCGACACGGTCCGGCACCTGCGCGCCCACCGGTGAGTAGACGAGAACATCGGAGACCGCCCAGACCATGTAGTCCTTCAGCGCCTTCCGGAACTCCGGATCGTCGGGCAGACCCGCGTCGTCGGCGGCCATCACGAAGCAGTCCACGAACCGGCGACCGAGGTCATCCATCGGACCGTTGCCCGAGTGCATCAGCAACAGACGCGACTGGCTTCCGCATTCTCTCGAGTAGGTCGGCGGGCCACCCATCACCTCGGCCCAGTACGCCGCCAGCCGCTCGACATGCTGTGGGTGCTGGTCCGGGTGGGAGAACGGGTGGTTCAGCTCCGGGTCGTCGATGCACCTCTGGTGATGGGCCCTGGCCAGGGCGAGGAAGGCCGCTTCGCCTCCGGCGTACTCGTAGAGGGTCGGTCGCACCGCCCCAGTCTGCCGTTCACCCCCGAGGTCGGATAGTCCGAGGCTGAAAGCACCGTTCTGAGCGCGCGGATGGTGCTTTCGACCTCGGACTACCCGGCTCTCAGGGCAGGTCGAACAATGGCTCGGCGCCGAGCTCGGCGCGCGCCAGAGAGGTCAGGTGCACCTCGTCGGGACCGTCGAAGATCCGCATCGCGCGGTGCCAGCCGTACATCATCGCCAGCGGGGTCGCGTCGGAGATCCCGGCCGCACCGTGCACCTGGATGGCGCGGTCGATGACGCTGCTGACCGCGCGCGGGACGGCGACCTTGGCCGCGGCGATCAGGTGTCTGGCTTCCTTGTTGCCCTGGCTGTCGACGACGTACGCCGCCCGGTGGCACAGCGAGCGGGCCTGCTCGAGCTCGATCCGCGACTCTGCGATCCGCTCGCGGATCGAGGACTGCTCCGAAAGCGGCTTCCCGAAGGCGACCCGCTCCTGTGTGCGCGACACCATCATCGCCAGCGCCCGCTCCCCCGCACCCAGCGCGCGCATCACGTGGTGGATCCGACCGGGACCGAGGCGCGCCTGCGCGGCCGCGAAGCCGCCGCCCTCCTCGCCGAGGATGTTCGCCGCCGGCACGCGCACGTCGTTGAACTGCACGACGCAGTGGCCGTGCTGGTCGTGGCGACCGAACACCGGGTAGGAGCGCTGGATGTCCACACCTGGGGTGTCAGCTGGCACGAGGATCATCGACTGCTGGCGGTGGGTGGCCGCCTCGGGATCGGTCTTGCCCATCACGATGAGCAGCTTGCAACGCGGGTCCGCGGCGCCGCTGGACCACCACTTGGTGCCGTTGATGACGTAGTCGTCGCCGTCGCGCACGATCCTGGTCGCGATGTTCGTCGCGTCCGAGCTGGCGACGGCCGGCTCTGTCATGCAGAACGCCGAGCGGATCTCACCGTCGAGCAACGGGGTCAGCCAGAGCGCCTTCTGCTCCTCGGACCCGATCAGGTGCAGCAGCTCCATGTTGCCGGTGTCGGGCGCCTGGCAGTTCATCGCCTCGGGCGCCAGCTCGTTGCTCCAGCCGCTGAGCTCGGCGATCGGCGCGTACTCGAGCTGGGTGAGCCCCGACTCCGAGGGCAGGAAGAGGTTCCACAGGCCACGCTCCCGCGCCTTGACCTTCAGCTCCTCGATCACAGGCGGGACCGAGTGGTCCTCCGCGCCGACCTGCGCGCGGTACTCGTCGTACGCCGCCTCTCCCGGGAACGCGTCGACCCGCATGAAGTCGACGAGCTCGTCGTACAGCTCGATCGCCTTGGCCGACGGTGTCGGGTAGGCGGGGTACATCCTCGTCCCGAGACCAGCCATCAGATGTCCGTGATCCGGATGCCGGCGTGCGCCTTGTAGCGGCGGTTCACCGCGATCAGGTTCGCGGTCAGCGACTCGACCTGGCTGGCGTTGCGCAGCCGCCCGCCGTAGATCCCACGGACCCCGGGGATGACACCGGCGAGGTCCTGGATCAGGTCACAGGCCTCGCGGTCATCGCGCTCGCCCAGTACCAGCACGTCGGTGTCGACCTCGGCGACGTCGGGGTCCTCGAGCTTCACCGCAGAGACGTTGTGGAAGGCACCGATGACGGTGGACTCCGGCAGCAACCCGGCCGCCTGCTCGGCTGCCGAGCCCTCCTCGACCTCGAGGACGTAGGCGCCCTTCTTGTCGAAGCCCAACGGGTTCACGCAGTCCACGACCACCTTGCCGGCGAGCGCGGTCGCCAGGCCCTTGAGCAGGTCACCGTGCCCGTCCCACGGCACCGCGACGATGACGATGTCGCCCGCGGTCGCGGCACCCTCGTTGTCCGCACCGGTGACATTGCCACCGGTTGCCTCGGCCAGCGTCGCGGCCGTATCGGCGGCACGCTCGGCGCTGCGGCTCCCGATCACGACGGGCAGGCCGGCTGCGGCGAACCGGCGGGCGAGGCCGCGGCCCTGGGGACCGGTGCCACCGAGTACGGCGACAGTCGTGGCGGTCAAGGACTCGGGCAGGCTCATAGGCGTCTCCTTCGCTCGCCCACATCCTTCACCCCGGCACGCGTCAGCGGACGTGCGGGTCCAGCCCGTGGTTTCGACAAGCTCAACCAGCGGTGCTTGCGGCCTCGTACGGCACCCGGTGGTTGAGGAGCGAGCGCCAAACAGCGCTTGTCCTGAGGAGGTCGCGCAGCGACCGTCTCGAAGGGAGCGTCTCGAATCCACTGGATCAGCGTTTCGACAAGCTCAACCGGCGGTGCGTGCGCGTGGTCTCGACCATCCGCCCACCGACAGGTTCAGGCGCCGACCAGGAGGGCGAGGCGGTTCACGAGCTCGGCGGCCTGGGTGACCATCGGCTCCGGGAGGGCTGGCACGGACGGGCCGTTGAGGACGTCGACGATGGCGACGACGTCGGTCGCGGCGACGGCCCGGTGCAGGTTGATCCCGGCCGGGACGGCGCCGAGAGCCTGACGCTCGTCGTCGTCGAGAGCGTGCCAGGACCGGAGCCAGGCGCGCGAGGTGTCCTCGGGGTCGACGTTCGCGGCCGGTGCGGATGGTCCCGACGGTGTCGTGGCCGGAGGCAGCTGGTCGGCCGAGACCAGCGTCGCGACGGCCAGCCCTCCGACCAGGGTCGTGTGGTAGACGGTGCCGAGCACGCGTCGTACGGTCTCGACCGCGTCCTCCCCCTCGACCGGTGGCGGCAACCCCGGGCCCGGCACGAAGCCGTAGCGGCGCCAGGTGTCGCACAGGACGCGCCAGCCGAACCACTGCACGGGCGTCCAGGCGCGGCGAAGCAGCGCCGGCGCCATCAGCAGCTCCCCCAACAGGTCGAGGTCGTCCTCGTCGAGCGCTTTCAGCACCAACGCGTCGCAGATGCCGGACAACCACGCGGTGTCAACTGTGTGCGGCAGCGCGCGGCGACCGAAGTCGGTGGCGTACGGAAGAGCGTGGCTGAACGCGTAGGCATCCTCGATCGTCGTCCCGACCAGGTCGACGCCCTGCATGATCGGCGAGAGCGCCAGCGCGGGGTGGTCGAGCTCGTCGTCGCCGAGCAGGAGGTGCCGGATCCAGGCCACGTCGAGCAGGCGGTAGGGGACGCGCTCGGACGCGCTCGCGGCCGAAGACGTCAGGGCCGCGCGGGCCAGCTGGTCGAAGGAGTCGTCGCGGCAGCCGAGCTGGTGCAGGCAGCCGTGGGCCAGGACATGAGCCGCGGCCCGGGAAGGGCGAGCGGCGATGACGGTGCGCGTCGAACGGGACCGCGCGACCCGGCTGATCCTCCAGGCGAGTACGGCGATCCGAGCCTGGTCCGCCTCCCCGAGCAGGACCCGGTCGGCCAGCCGCAGCAGCATCGCCACCTCGCCGACCTCCTTGGTGAAGTCGGGCGGGTCGGCCTGCCGCTGGGCAGGGCGGATCACGTGCTGGACGAGCAGCTCGGCCACGTCGAGGGCGGAGCGGACCAGGTCCAGCGCGTGCCCGGAAGGACCGCTGGACCCGACCGGCCGGACCTTCCGGGACACGCTCTGAGTCATCGCTGCTGCACGCGCTCGATGGCGAAGCCCAGGCGCTGGACCTCGGCAGCCACACCGACGACGTCCCCGAAGTGGGGCCCGATGTGCATCGTGAACTTGTAGCAGATGTCACCCGGCTCGAGCTCGACGCCGGCCTTCTTCAGGGCACCCTGTACCTCGGAGGCGCGGCTCAACAGCACGTCAAGGTTGATCGCTCCGATTTCCTCGAGCGCTTTCAACGTGGCGACCGAGCGGTCACTGATGTCGCTCATACCCATCCCCTTTTTCCTGTGTTCCAGGCGAGGCCGGCAGCCACGGCTTGGCCAACGATCCTGTTGCCTCGCTGTGGTCAAGGAGCACCGGACGAGTCGGGAGATACGTCCGATTCGGGAGCGCGCGGAACTGCTCCACCTTCTACGCTTCAGACGTGAGCACCGAACTCCCGACACTCGCCGTGACCGGCTCGACCGGAGAGCTGGGCGGACGCGTCGCCCGCCGCCTCGCCGCCTCCGACATCCGCCAGCGGCTCCTGGTCCGCGACGCCTCGCGGGCACCCCAGCTCGACGGGGCGGTGCCGGTGATCTTCAAGAACTACGACGACCACGACAGTGCGGTGCAGGCACTCCGCGGCGTGACCACGCTGTTCATGGTGTCGGCCGCGGAGAACGCCGAGCGTCTCGGCCAGCACTACGCGTTCGTCGACGCGGCGGCCGAGGCGGGCGTACGCCACGTCATCTACACGTCGTTCGCCGCCGCAGCCCCGGAGGCGACGTTCACGCTGGGCCGCGATCACCACTTCACCGAGGAGCGCATCAAAGCGTCGGGGATGGAGTGGACGTTCTTGCGCGACAACCTCTACCTCGATTTCTTCCCGCACATGGTCGGCGAGGACGGCGTGATCCGCGGACCTGCCGGCGACGGGATGGTCGCGGCGGTCGCCCGTGACGACGTCGCCGCGTCGGCAGCTGAGGTGCTCTCGAAGGCGGGCGCGCACGTCGGCTCGACGTACGTGATGACCGGCCCGGAGGCGATCACGATGGCGCAGGCCGCCGACACGATCGGGCGGGTCCAGGGACGAGACGTCTCCTTCCACAACGAGACCGTCGAGGAGGCCTACGAGTCACGCAAGCAGTGGGAGGCACCCGACTGGCAGTACGACGCGTGGGTGAGCACCTACACCGCCATCGCGGCCGGGGAGATGGCCGAGGTCACCGACCACGTGCTCCGACTCACCGGACGACGCCCAGCCAGCCTCGCTGCGCTCCTCGCACAACGGGGCCGCCAGTGACGAGTCAGTCGCAGACGCCCTTCTTGGCGCCCTTGCCGCAGTAGTTGCGCAGGACGAACGGCGACCTGACCACGCCCTTCTGCAGGCGGAAGGTGCCCTTCTGGCCAGCCCGTGGCACGTTCCCGCGGAAGGCCTTGCGGTCATAGATGACCACCTTCGTGATCATCGCCTGGGCACTAGAGACGCCGTTCTCGGTCTGCGGCTCGGAGAGCTGATAGGTGATGTCGGCAACTCGCGTGGTGGTGCCGTCCTCCGCCACATTGTTCACGCTCTCGAAGACGAGGCCCTCGGCGTTGACCGACATGACCCGGGCGTTGCCGGTGAACGACCCGACGAATGCCGTGAAGTTGGGCTTGGCGCGACGCACAAGCACGTTCTGGTTGACGTTCTTGACCACGTCGGTCGAGACGGCTGTGAACTGCTTGCGGAGGAAGGCCGCGGTCGAGCTCGCAGTCGTCAACCTCGCCAGCAGGATGCCTCGCGAGCCGAAGGTCGTCATGACCTTGCGACGGGACAGGCAGCCGACCAGCATCTTGTCGCTGCCCACGCCGAGCGCCTTCGCGCACTGCGGGCGTGCGACAAGCGAGGCAACCGTGTTGGGGGCGCTGCTCTTGCCGGCTCCGAAGCTGGTCACGGAAGCGACCAGGGCTCCGACCGTCGCCTCGAGAGCATGCAGCGACTGCGCCTTCGGGTCGCTCGTGGCACTGATGAGCAGGCGCTGGAGGGGCTCGAGGTCGGCGTCGTAGGTCGCCGTACGGCCTGGCGCCAGCAAGGTCGCGTCGTCTCCGAGCAGTGCGGCCCAGGTGGCCCACGCCTTGGGAGCCTCCGCCGGGTCGACCTCGGGAGCCGTGGCGTGGCCCACCTGGATCGGCACCACCCGGCGGTTGACCACCTTGACGACCCGCTTGTTGTTCTCGAGGCCGAAGCACCAGAACACGGTCTTCTTGCCACGCGAGAAGCCGACCGAGTAGCCGTCCTTCTTGGCTTCCGCCGTGGCATCGCACTCGGGCTTCTTGACCTTGGCGTTGACACCCGAGCCGAGCCGCGCGCGAACGTCGTCGCGGAAGGTCTGGAGAGCGCCCTCGACATCCATGACGAGCACGCCGAAGTCACTGAAATGCGTGGCCGTGAACTCGACGTGGCGCTGGTCGGCCATCAGCCGGGCGGGGAGGTAGGTCCACGGGTTGCTCGCTGCGCGGCGGGTCACCACGAAGACCGGCGAGGTCCGCGGAAGCGCGTTGTCGAGGAGCAGCTGCACCTTGGTGGGACCGGTGAGCTCCTCGGAGGTCGTGACTGAGTAGATGGGAGAGGCGAAGCTGAGGCTGGCTCCGGGCGAGACAGCGGGGGCGTCGGTGACGTCGAGGTCCGCGGGATCCACACCGTCGACGGCGACGCCGGGGTCGGTCGGCGTTGGCGAGGAGCTCGGCGGCACAGCCACCGGTAGCGGGCTGGGTCCACCGCCACAGCCCGTGACCAGGGCGAACACTGCCACGAGGAGTGTGATCAACACTCGGTGGCGCAGGGGGTGACGCATTCCGAATTCCTCCGCTGAAGTCATTGCCCCGTGCGGGAACCCTAGCGTCGAAATCGCTCAATTCAGGCGCGCCACGACTGGTGCCAGGGTAGGTAGAGGCACTCCGAATGGTTGCACAATTCGATCCGAATTGTCGGATTTTGCCTCACTTGTGGCCCCTACTTCGCGGGCAGGGCTCGAGCGCGGGCCACGCCTACGTCCACCCAGCGCCGCAGGTCCTCGTCGCTGCCCAGGCCGGCCAGGTCGACGCGCAGCCATCCGTGCATCGAGCTGCCGCGCATCTCGAACGGCTCGACGTGCTCCTCGGCCAGGAACGTCTCGCTGTCCTCGGGGTCGACCCGCAGCAGCAAGCCACCCCGTCCACTCGCGCTCACGGCCATATTGCCGTTGACCAGGAACGCGAGCCCGCCGAACATGCGCTTCTCGATGACACCGTCCTCGTCTTGGATCGCGACCCGGATGCGGTCGGCCAGGTCCTCGTCGTACGCCATCTCCCCAGCGTGGCACCAAGGACCGACAGGATCGGTGTCTAGACGTCTCGAGAAGCGCAGAGTCTGCCCGGCCACATGTGGCTACGCTGAAAACGACGAGGGGACGGTGGACTCACCATGGCCGAAGCGAAGAAGGAGGAACCCGAGAAGTTTTCTCCAGTGCAGTGGCCGCAGGATGCAGCCGCGAGCACTGATTCCGATCTCGGCCCTCCGCTGGTATCACTGCTGAAGCAGGTCGGCCTGCTGCCGGGCGACGAGTCGAAGGGGTTCATCAAGGCCGCGATCACCGGGAGCTCGAAGGAAGTCACCGTCGTCAAGAGTGGCGCCCTCGCGGTGTCTAAGTACTGGGCGGCTGCCCTCGGCATAAGCGGAGCGAGCGCGGCCGTTGCCCCGCTCGTGAACAAGGACTACTGGGACGCACTGCCGGCGCAGGCACAGATGGGTTTCTTCCTTGCCTGCGGGCTGATCGCCTCGACCTGCGTCCTGGGGCTCTGTTATCTGCTGGCCAGCGACGTCAGGGGGCGTGCCTCGGCAACCACCGAGCAGATCGGCCAGCGAGCCGTGATCGTCAGCGAGTTCCTGCGCACGGCCCAGACGATGCAGAACCGCCAGTGGGAGGGCGATGCGGTCCTCAGGTTCCTGACGAATGCCGTCGCCACCGATGGCAGCATCCAGGCCAAGATCGGCGAGAAGTGGGAGCCCATCAGGGGTTTCGAACGACGCAAGGGTCAGGTCGGGATCGCGTACGCCGGAGCCTGGAAGCCGCTGGCCGAGCTGAGCGAGTTCCAAGTCGGTGAGGTTGATCCACCGAAGCCCGTCGCCGCCCCTGACTCCTCCAAGGATCCGAAGCCACCCGACAATGGAGCACCGGACCTGGGCAAGGCCGCCAAGGACTTCGGGGACGCGATCGTGAAGTGGCTCGAGGGCCCTCGCCCGTGAGCCCGGGCAACACGTGACCCCAGACCGGCGTACCCGGCTCGCGATCGCCAGCGCCCCCAACCTGCGTGACATCGGTGGCCGGCCGACACGCGACGGAGGCTCGATCCGCACCGGGGTGGTCTACCGGTCGGCTGTGCTGAGCCGGTTGCACGGCGAGGACCTCGATGCGTTCGGCAAGCTCGACGTAGGCACCGTCTTCGACCTTCGTACGGCGGCCGAGGTCGCCAGTCAGCCCGACGCCCTTCCCGAGGGGACACAGTTGGTCTGTCTCGACGTGCTCGCCGACGCCGACCACGCCGCACCGGCCGAGCTCCAGCAGATCTTCGCCGACCCCTCTCGCGCCAGCGAGCTGCTGCGCGACGGCCAGGCGGAGACGTACTTCGAGAAGGCCTACCGCGGGTTCGTCAGCCTGCCGTCCGCCCGAACCGCCTATCGACAGCTGTTCGAAGGCATCGCTGAGGCCGACGGACCCGTGCTCTTCCACTGCGCCACCGGCAAGGACCGCACCGGATGGGCGACCGCCGTCCTGTTCCTCCTGCTCGGAGTTCCCGAGGAGGAGGTCATGGAGGAGTACCTCCTCACCAACACCGAGCTGCTCCCGATGATCCAGCCGTGGATCGACCAGTTCCGCGAGAACGGCGGCGATCCGCAGGTGCTGATGCCGGTACTCGGGGTCCAGGCGAGCTATCTCGAGGCAGCACTCGAGGAGGTGCGCGCGAAATTCGGCACCGTCGAGGAGTACGCCGCCACGGGGCTCGGCCTCTCCCCCGATGTCCTCGCCGCACTTCGGACAAAGCTGGTCGACACGGTAGATACGGAACGCATAGCCGAGGTCTAGTCCGCTGAGTGGTCGTCCAATCCGGCCTGAGCAGCGCGTCGAAGCCCCCCACGACGCGCCTCACAGCGGGGTGCGCCAGCACCCACTGGGGAGGCAATGCAATGAGTGAGACCAACAGAAGGAAGTTCCTCGCTGCGGCAGGGGCGGGAGCGGCGGCCGGCGTTGTCGGCATCACGGCCGGCCCGGCGTTCGCGGGGGGAACGGTGCGAAGCAACAAGGCGGCCAGGGAGACGGTCGTCGCCTACGTCGAGGACCACCACGGCAGCACCGTCACGCTGCTGGTCGGCGAGCGAGAGGTCGTCGTCCAGGACCGCGACCTGGTCACCCGCATTCTCAACGCGGCAGGAGGTGAGTGAGATGTCCTCACACCGCGAGGCACCGGAGATCTCGAAGGACCCTGTGGCCGACGGCACGGACACCTACGCGTTCGTCAGTCCCGACAAGCCCGGCTACGTCACCCTGATCGCCAACTTCATCCCGCTGCAGGCGCCGAACGGCGGGCCGAACTTCTTCGAGTTCGGCGACGACGTGGCCTACGACATCAAGATCGCGAACAGCGGCAAGGGGAAGGCGGACATCGTCTACCGGTTCGAGTTCACGACGAAGATCCGGAACCCGAAGACGTTCCTCTACAACACAGGCCCGATCGCCAACGTGACGGACCCCAACTGGAACCGGCCGCAGTTCTACTCCGTCACCCGGATCGAAGGTGGTCACAGCAAGCTGCTCGGCAAGAACCTGACCTGCCCGCCGGTCAACGTCGGCAAGCGGAGTACGCCGAACTACGCGACGCTCGCCAACCAGGCGGTGCACTCCCTGGGGAACAAGAAGGTCTTCGCCGGCCAGCGGGCCGATGCCTTCTTCGTCGACCTGGGCAGCATCTTCGACCTCGGGACGCTGCGTCCGTTCCAGAACCTGCACCTCATCCCGAGCGCGGCCGCGGTCGGCGTGAACGGACTGCAGGGGTTCAACGTGCACACGATCGCGTTGCAGGTGCCGATCTCCGACCTGAGTCGCAACGGCGACATCCCGAAGGACCCGGGCAAGGCCAGTGCCGTGATCGGCGTGTGGGCGACGGCCAGCCGTCGCAAGTCGCGGATGTGGGACTCGAAGAAGAACTGCTACGTCAGCCACGGTCCGTGGGAGCAGGTCTCGCGGCTCGGCAACCCGCTGTTCAACGAGGTCCTCGTGCCGATGGCCGAGAAGGACAAGTGGAACCGGCTCGAGCCGAAGGCCGACTCAGCGTTCGCGAAGTACGTGAACAAGCCCGAGCTCCAGGGGCTGCTGCCGGTTCTATACCCGGGTGTGTTCCCGAAGCTGGCGGCGTACACCAAGCCGCGGGCAGACCTGAACGCGATCCTGCTCACCGGGATCCCGTCCGGGATCGTCGGCGGGTTCCAGAACTACACCGGGGCCGTCGAGTCGGACATGCTTCGCCTCAACCTGGCGATCCCGCCCAGCTCGAATCCCAACCCGCTCGGCGTGGTGGGTGGGGACCTGGCCGGCTTCCCCAACGGGCGCCGGCTCGAGGACGACGTGGTGACCATCGAGCTGCGGGCGATCGCCGGAGTCACGATCCCGCTGGTCGACCCGTCATACACCCCTGACGGCGCAGCCAGCGCCATCAAGGACGGTACGTCGGACACCAACGCTGCGCACCTCAAGGTGTTCCCGTATCTCGGCCTTCCCGGTGGTGGGTACCAGACCGTGCCCGGCACCACCCAGGCGTCATGAGCACCATGGCGACCGAGGTCGAGAACCCGTTCGCCGGGCAGGGTTCCGTCCTGCTCGACATCGGGGACGACGTTGGTGCGCTCGTGGTCTCGATGCCCGAGGAGATGGAGGGTGTGGAGGTCGAGATCAGGCCCGCCGACGGCCACACCCACGGGCACGACCACGCCCATGAAAACGGCCACGTGCACCACCCGCACGTCGCTGTGGTCAACCGGCCGGTGGCCGGCGGACAGGTGCCGTCGCTGGTGTTCCCGGAGGTCGAGGAAGGTCGCTACGGCCTCTACCTCAAGGAGTCCGATGTCCGGCGATTGACCGTCACAGTGGCAGGAGGGGCGGTCACGAGCGCAGAATGGCCGCGCTGAGGTGAACCAAGCGGCCCCCGGTGGTTGTGGAGCTTCTGTCTCCCGCCGCCGGGGGTCGTTCTTCCCGCCCTCCACCGTCGGGAGAGGATGCAACCCATGCAGACCAGGACCGGCTCCATGGCCACCGACAGACCGGAGCGCTACGCCAAGCAGCTCACCAGCCACTGGTCGAAGCGCGGCCGGTCGAGCGAGGAGGACGGCGCGACGGTCATGCGGTGGGGCACCGGCCAGGTGATCGTGCTGCGTCCTGTCGACGCGGCGCTCGAGATCGAGGTGTCGGTACCAGACGACAGCGATGTCGCCCAATTCTCCCGGGTCGTCAAGGACCACCTCGAGCGATTCGGGCGGCACGACGAGCTCAACGTCGTCTGGGGCTGAGCGGTGCGGTTCTTCACCCGGGGCGGTTGACGGAGTCCTCTGCAGCTGCGATCAGCCTCTGGAGCACCAGCCCGCGTTGGGCGCCCAGCGGATGGTCACGGCCGGCGGCGATGGCGGCGATGAACTCCGCCATGATCGGCTGCTGTACGGCGACCATCGGGTCGACGCCGCTCTCCGGCTCAGCCCCGCCCAGCTCGAGTAGCAGCGGCCCGGACTCCGTGATCACTCTCAGACGCAGGACCCCGTCCGCGCCCGGCGTCGTGATCGAGAGCGCGACCTGACTCACAGCGCCACTCTCGTGCAGCATCGAGATGCCCACCCACCGCAGCGGATCCCCCACCGCTTTCAGATTTGTCACGGGTCCCAGCAGAGCCTCGACCAGGTCCAGCACGTGCGGTCCGATGTCCAGCAGGGCCCCACGCTCCCTCCGCCAAGGGGTGGCGAACACCGAGCCCGGCAATGCCGCGTCGGTGATGTTGATCGCGGTGGCACCACACACCTCGGTCGCCTTGGCCTTGTCCAGGAGTGCGATGACCTCGGGGTCGAAGCGGTTGCGGATCATCAGCATGCTCGTCACGCCTGCGTCGGCGACGGCGGTCGCGACCCGCTCGGCTCGCTCGAGGGTGAAGGCGAGCGGCTTCTCGAGCAGCAGGTGCTTGCCGGCCGCCGCTGCCGCGGGCGCGAGCTCCGCCTGTACGTCCGGTGGTACGGCGAACGCTACCGCGTCGCACCCGGCCAGCAGTTCGTCGAACGTCTCGGCGACGGCAGCGCCGTACTCCCCTGCCAGTTCGGCGGCTGCCTCCGGACGGCGCGCCCAGACGACGGAGAGCGTCGCGTGGGGAGAGCCGGCGACCATCGGAGCGTGGAACATCGACGCCCACGGACCGGCACCGACGAGCCCGACCCTGGTCAGGCGTGCACCTTCGGGGGTCGTCGTCACCTGCTCAGCCTGTCGAGCAGGTCTGCCCCGCGCAACCGACGCCCTGCCTGCGGCGAACAGATGGTCGACAGCGAGCGAAGCGAGCAGAGAGTCGAGACCAGATGCCGTGAGGAGTACGACGGCCACAACCCTCCGCCGGTTGAGCTAGTCGAAACCCTGATCCAGTGGTTTCGAGACGCTCGCTGCCGCTCGCTCCTCAACCACCGAGGGGCGAGCACGAGGTGGTCGACAGCGAGCGAAGCGAGCAGAGAGTCGAGACCAGATGCCGTGCGGAGTACGACGGCCACAACCCTCCGCCGGTTGAGCTAGTCGAAACCCTGATCCAGTGGTTTCGAGACGCTCGCTGCCGCTCGCTCCTCAACCACCGAGGGGCGAGCACGAGGTGGTCGACAGCGAGCGAAGCGAGCAGAGAGTCGAGACCAGATGCCGTGAGGAGTACGACGGCCACAACCCTCCGCCGGTTGAGCTAGTCGAAACCCTGATCCAGTGGTTTCGAGACGCTCGCTGCCGCTCGCTCCTCAACCACCGAGGGGCGAGCACGAGATGGTCGACAGCGAGCGAAGCGAGCAGAGAGTCGAAACCAGATGCCGTGAGGAGTACGACGGCCACAACCCTCCGCCGGTTGAGCTAGTCGAAACCCTGATCCAGTGGTTTCGAGACGCTCGCTGCCGCTCGCTCCTCAACCACCGAGGGGCGAGCACGAGATGGTCGACAGCGAGCGAAGCGAGCAGAGAGTCGAAACCAGATGCCGTGAGGAGTACGACGGCCACAACCCTCCGCCGGTTGAGCTAGTCGAAACCCTGATCCAGTGGTTTCGAGACGCTCGCTGCCGCTCGCTCCTCAACCACCGAGGGGCGAGCACGAGATGGTCGACAGCGAGCGAAGCGAGCAGAGAGTCGAAACCAGATGCCGTGAGGAGTACGACGGCCACAACCCTCCGCCGGTTGAGCTAGTCGAAACCCTGATCCAGTGGTTTCGAGACGCTCGCTGCCGCTCGCTCCTCAACCACCGAGGGGCGAGCACGAGATGGTCGACAGCGAGCGAAGCGAGCAGAGAGTCGAGGCCAGATGCCGTGAGGAGTACGACGGCCACACGAGCTGAGTGCCTCAGCCCCGAAGCATTTTCGGTGTCCATAACGGCCGTAGCGACTCGCAATTGCTCCCTCATTCGTGAAAGGGTGAGGGCGGCAGCAGGTCGCCGCGGGTGGCGGGGGATTCGATTCATCCCTGGGCTCACGCAGTTCACGCGGATGCCATCGCGGGCACCTTCGGCGGCCAGTTGTCGCTTCCTCGCGATGCGCGGCGAACCGGCCCCCCGGCGCGCAGAAGCCCGCCGGCTGACGCACGCGTCGAGCGCGCCGCTCTTCCCAAGCCCGGCCCGATGGAGCACCCTTGACCTCTGGACCTGCTGTGAGGAGGTGCCCCCTGTGACCACTATTGTCACGCGCTTTCGACTCTGCGCTCGCGCCGTGCCGGCATCTGTACGACGGTGAGCGAACCACGACCGAGGACCTGCAGGGGCTCTTCACCGAGGACGTGACGTACTCCTGCGGATGCCAGAGCCATCGCGAGGAGTTCCATGACGGCAGTGTCCACCGGCAGATCGTGGACCACCGCGGAAAGGTACTGGTGGACGAGGAACTAAGGGGTGAGTGACGACGCGGTGGTAGCCGACCACGACGTGCTCATCATCGGGGGAGGCGGGGCCGGCCTCCGAGCCGCGATCGCCATCGCTGAAACCGAACCGGGACTCGACGTTGCCGTCGTGTCGAAGGTCTACCCCATGCGCAGCCACACGGTGTCCGCCGAGGGCGGTGCCGCCGGTGTGATCGCCGAGGGCGACTCCATCGAGGAACACATCTACGACACCGTCTCCGGGAGCGACTGGCTGGGCGACCAGGACGCCATCGAGGCGTTCGTGAACGAGGCCCCGCGGGAGCTGCTGCAGCTCGAGCACTGGGGTTGCCCGTGGAGCCGGCAACCGGACGGCCGGGTGGCGGTCCGTGCCTTCGGCGGCATGAAGAAGATGCGCACCTGGTTCGCAGCCGACAAGACCGGCTTCCACATGCTGCACGCGTTGTTCCAGACCTCCCTGAAGTACTCCCGGATGAAGCGGTACGACGAGTGGTTCGTCACTCGCCTGCTGGTCGACGAGGGACGGGTGCACGGGGTTGTCGCCGTCGAGCTGGCGAGCGGCCAGGTGCGGGCGATCACGGCGCGCTCCGTCGTACTCGCCACCGGCGGCTGCGGGAAGGTCTTTCCGTTCACCACCAACGCCAACATCAGCACCGGCGACGGTATGGCCCTCGCCTACCGTGCCGGTGCCCCGATGAAGGACGCGGAGTTCGTCCAGTACCACCCGACGGGGCTCCCCTTCACCGGCATCCTGATCACGGAGGCCACTCGTGCCGAGGGCGGTTGGCTGCTCAACAAGGACGGCTACCGCTACCTCCAGGACTACGACCTCGGAACCCCCACGCCGGAGCCGGAGCTGCGCAGCATGGAGCTGGGCCCGCGCGACCGCCTCTCGCAGGCCTTCGTGCACGAGGTCGCCAAGGGCCGCACCCTGGACTCGGAGTGGGGGCCCATCGTCCACCTCGACCTGCGCCACCTCGGCGAGAAGCTGATCGACACCAAGCTGCCGTTCGTGCGCGAGCTGTGCCTGAAGTACGAGCGGATCGACCCCGTGACCGAGCTGATCCCGGTCCGCCCCGTCGTGCACTACATGATGGGCGGGGTCCACACCGACATCGACGGCGCGACGCCCATCGGTGGCCTGTATGCCGCCGGGGAGACGGCGTGCGTGAGCATCAACGGGGCCAACCGCCTCGGCTCCAATTCCCTCCCGGAGTGCCTCGTCTTCGGTGCCCGTGCCGGCCGAGCGGCTGCGTCGTACGCCGCCGGCGCCGGTCCTGCCCCTGCTGCGATCGCCGCCCAGGCGTCCGACGAGGTACGCCGCCTCGAGCGGCTCCTCGGCACCCCGCCCGGAGACGATTCCGTCGCCCCCATCCGGACCGAGATGCAGACGACGATGGAGGACGCCGCCGGGATCTACCGCACCGGGCCTGAAATGGCCGCGGGGGCGGACCGGCTCCGAGAGCTGCAGGAGCGCGCGACCAGGGTCGGGATCTGGGACACCAGCCATAGCTTCAACACCGAGCTGGTCGCCGCGCTGGAGCTCGCAAACATGCTCGACGTGGCCGAGTGCATGCTCGCCTCTGGCCTACGCCGGGAAGAGTCGCGCGGCGCTCATCAGCGCACCGACTTTCCGAAACGCGACGACGAGAAGTTCCTCACCCACCACCTGGTCGAGCGCGACCCGGACGGGTCACCACGGGTCTCGGAACTGCCGGTGACCATCACCCGCTTGCCTCCGGGCGAACGGGTCTACGGGAGGTAGCCATGGAAGACACCATCAGGCTGAGCGTGACGAGGTGGCGGCCGGACAAGAACACGCCACCAGGGCCGCAGGAGTACGAAGTCCCGCTGCGGAAAGAGTGGACGGTTCTCGACGGGCTCAACCACATCAAGGACGAGATCGACCAGACCCTCGCCTTCCGCTGGTCGTGCCGCATGGGAATCTGCGGCAGCTGCGGCATGAACATCAACGGCGAGCCGCTGCTGAGCTGTGGCGCGTTCCTCAGCGACTACGCACCCGGCCCGATCCGGGTGGAGCCCTTGGGGAACTTCCCCATCGCCCGCGACCTGGTCGTCGACATGTCCGACTTCATGAGGAAGCTCCCCACGGTGAAGCCGTGGATCATTCGAGACGATGACGTCACCGAGATCGACGGTGAATACCTCCAGACGCCCGAGGAGCTCGACGCCTACAAGCAGTTCAGCATGTGCATCAACTGCATGCTCTGCTACGCGGCCTGCCCCGTCTACGGGCTCGATCCGGACTTCGTCGGTCCCGCGGCGATCGCGCTGGCCGAGCGCTACGACCTGGACTCTCGCGATCACGGCGCCCGCGAACGACTCGACGTACTCATCGAGCACGAGGGCGTCTGGGGGTGCACCTTCGTCGGCGAGTGCACGCGCGTCTGCCCCAAGCACGTGGACCCCGCCGGCGCCATCCAGCGCTACAAGCTCAAGGCGGCCCAGCAGTCGGTCAAGGCGTTCCTCCTGCCGCGGGGCATGCAATGAGTCAGAACCTCACCCTGCGGCGGCCGATCTCCACCTGGTGGTGGCTGCGGAAACGCACCTACTTCGTGTTCGTGATGCGCGAGCTGAGCTCGTTCTTCGTGGCCTGGTACGTGCTGTTCCTGCTGCTGCTCGTGCGCGCGGTCGTGCGCGGGGATGCGGCGTACGCGGACTTTCTCGACTGGGCGGGCTCGCCCGTCATCGTCGCGATCAACGTGGTCGCGTTCGCGTTCATCGTGCTCCACACCGTCACGTGGTTCAGTGTCACTCCGCAGGCGCTGGCCCCGAGCGTCCGGGGACGTCTGGTGCCGGGTTGGCTGATCATCGGCGGGCAGTACGTCGGACTCGCGGTCGTGTCCGCCTTCGTGTGGTGGTTGGTGAACCGATGACCAAGCGGCGCATCGAACCGCTCGTGTGGCTGACCTTCAGCGGTGGCGGGGTCACCGCTGCGATGTTCCTTCCGGTGCTGGCTTTCCTGTTCGCGCTCGCCTTCCCGCTCGGCTGGATCACCCCGCCGTCCCGCGACCACCTGTTCAGCATCCTGCACAGTCCGGTGACGTTCCTGCTGCTGCTCGGGATGTTCACGGTCATGCTCGTGCACGCCGCACACCGGTTCCGCTACACGCTCTACGACGGCCTGCAGCTGAAGTGGAAGTGGCAGATCGCGTTGATCTGCTACGGCGGCGCACTGTTCGGCGCTGGTGCAGCGTTCCTCATTCTCGGTCACGCTCTCGAGTGACGCCCGACTACGTGTGACGTGCTCAGCCGGACCTAGCTTTGCGGATCCGGCCTGATCTCAGCATGCTCGGCAGCCGGCTGGACCGCGACCTCGGAACGAATCTCGCGACAGAGCCTGGTGAACTCCTCTTCATACCCACTCTGCGTCATCTTGTAGATGTCTTCACTGCGCATCAGCGAACTGAGGTGCAACCGCACTGTCTGCAGCCTCGCCTGCTTCGACAATGTGTGGCCCCGAACGGCGTTCAGGTACATGTCTGCAATTGCGTTGATGAGGACATAGCCGAGCCATCGCCTGCGGATCTCCTCGAGGGTGTCGTCTGGATTGCTCTCGTGGCTCATCAGGGCATCTGCGGTACGAAGATTGTGCTCGTCCAGCAGGGCCAGCTCGTTGAACAGATTCCACGCGTCTCTGGTCGCGCGATCCGCGTCAGACGCTTGGAACCGCTTTGAAGCCTTGAAGGCGATCACGGCCAACAACGTGCTCGTGACCAGGCTGGCGAGCGCGACGACGGTGGCGACATAGTCTCTGGCGGCGAGGTCCATACAGCCAAAGTGTGCATCACCCGCCGGCGGCCGTCTCTAGGCAGCCAGCCGGACGATCAAGGTCGAACAGTCGCGTGCGGCAAGGTGACCCGGAAGGTGCTGCCCTGGCCGACCTCGCTCTCCAGCGTCACCGCACCGTCGTGGGCGGCCACGATCGAGCTGACGATGTTGAGCCCGAGCCCGGTGCCCGGGATGTGCTTCTCGAGCGCTTCACCGCCGCGGAAGAAACGGCCGAAGACTTGCTCGATCTCGTCCTGGGCAATGCCAATTCCCGTGTCGGTCACCTCGATCTCGACCGCGTCTGCACACTGCCGGAGCACAACCGTCACCGAGCCACCGTCCCCGTTGTACTTGATTGCATTGGAGAGGAGGTTGTCCAACACCTGGCGGATGCGCTGTTCGTCCACGACCGCGCAGAGGTGATCGGGCGCGTCGACCTTGACGGCCATCCCACATGTCTCAGCGAAGGGACGTGTCGCCTCGACGGCTTCGTCCACCATGTTGGCCAGGTCCACGGGAGCGCGCTGCAGCTGCAGGCTGTCCTCGCCAACTTGACCGACGTGTAGGAGATCGGACAGCAGCGCCCGCAACCTGAGGGCGTTGCGCTGGACGACCCGCAGCTGGGCGTCCACATCGGCCGGTAGTCCCTCGTGCTCGCAGAGCATCTCGAGATAGCCGAGGACCGAGGTGAGCGGCGTACGCAACTCGTGGGACACCGACGACACGAACTCGTCCTGGACCTGCATGGCGCGCATCAAGTCGGTGATCTCCTGATAGGCGAGTGCGGCGCCCAGCTTCTGGCCGTCGGGTCCACGCACCTGGCGAGCCGACGTGGAGTACGCCGCACGGGTGCGCGGATCATCACCGACCCAGTAGGTGTAGTCGTCGAACTCCTCACCCTGAACCGCGCGATAGGAAGGCATGTCCTCCTTGGACATCAGCGTCTTGCCGTCCGGGAAGTACACGTCCCCGAGCTGTCCCGCCTCGCCGTGGTGCCCGTGGGGGAATGGCAGGTGCATCCCCTCCCGGTGGTGGCGGTTCATCCGCTCGTAGCGGCCGTCGCTGCCGATCAGCAGCAGTCCCACGTTGACCGTCTCGAAGATCGCCTCGAGTGTCTGGTGCTCGTGCTCGATCTCAGCGTTGGCCGCCTGGAGCCGCTCCTCGTGATCCCGCTGCTCGGTCACGTCGAGGATCTGCGAGATGAAGTGGAGCGGGTGGCCGTCGCGCCCCCGCACCAGGGCCACTGAGAGATCGCCCCAGACTACGTGGCCGTCCGCGTGCAGGTAGCGCTTGCGCAGCCGATAGGAGTCGATCTCGCCGGCCACGGCCTGATCGAACATCTCGAGGTCGTCGTCGAGGTCCTCGGCATGGGTAAGCTCCTGGAAGCCCCGCTGGGACAGCGTCTCGGCGTCGTACCCGAGCATGTCGCAGAACGCGCGGTTGACCATCAGCAGCCGACCGTCGAGGCCGACCAGGGCCATGCCGATCGGTGAGTGCTGCAGGGTCAGGCGCCAGAGGTCGGCGCTCTCGGATGCCCCGTCCATCGGGCACCTCCTACGCGCCGCGAAGCGGGCGCGTCGCTCCGCATCGTCACGGACAAATCTAGCCGGACGGTGCGCGTAATGTGGTGGTTTATCCCGATTCTCGACTCCAGCGTGGGCCTACTCGAGGCGCTCGACCCACTTTGAGCGCCACGCGGGAGGCTCGGATCGCTGTCCGTAGTAGCGGGTGTCCCGCACGATCAAACCCTGATCGTCCAGCTCCCAGATCAAGGCAACGGTCCACACGTCCCCGTCGTAGTCATTGACACCCTCGATCACCCAGACCTGACCGGATCCCAGAACCCTGCGCAAGGTGAGCTGGGGTGGGGTCGGAAACGTTTCCTGCATCGAGCGCATCGCGTCACGTCCCCGGATGCGCTCGTTGGTCTGTGGCATCTCCATCACGTACGCCGGGTGCCGGACCCGGTACTCCTCCTCGGCAGAAAGGCCGGCCCCATCAGACAGTCCGAGCAGTTGCTCGACGCCTGTGCGCATGGCGCCAGCATCGTTGCCCGCCATGGCTCGGCGAAACAGTTCAAGTACCTCGGCAGCACCCACGATCCCTCCCGGTAACGACTCAGTCGCGTTGACCTCTATGGCACCCCAGACCAGCGCTCGAGTCCACCGCTGATCCGGCGGGACCGCGTACCGGTCAGGCTGGGAGGTAGGTGTATCCCACGGAGCCGGTGGCGAACCGGCGTACGTCCTTGAGCTGCAGCGAGACCTGCCCTCCGAAGAGCCTGAATCCGCTTCCGAAGGCGATCGGGTGGACGTTGATCCGGTACTCGTCGACGAGTCCGAGTCGGGTCAGCTCCTGGGCGAAGGTCGCACCGCCGTACGTGATGATCGGAGCGCCGTCCTGAGCCTTGAGCTCGGCGATGCCGCTCTCGATGTCGCGGTAGATCGTCGACTCAGGCCACGTGGCCTCGGTCAACGTCCTCGAGAACACGGCCTTCGGAATCTCGTTCATCGGCTTCGCGAACTCGTCTGTCGAGGATTGCCAGTACGGCGCCATCTCCTCGTAGGCCCCCCGGCCCATCGCGTGCACGCCGACGCTGCTGATCAGCTCGCTCATGTAGGCGCTCAGCTCGTCGTCGTAGAAGCTCGTGGGCCATGCCGGCACCTCGTCGGGCTGCCCGACGAAGCCGTCGAGGGACATTTCCATCTTGAGAATCAAAGGTCGCATGTGAAGACAGACCGAGCTCGCCGCCGGGACTCATCGAGGCGCCCCGCCCGAGACTCACTCCGGAGGGTCGGCGGGAGTTTCCGAACGCCACGGCGCCCGCCACTCCGCAGGCTCCCAACCCTCCATCACATAGATCCGCTCGCGCGCCACCTTGTCGCCGCGGAAGTCGAGGAGCTGTACACCGAACTGCCACGGACCGTCGACGTACCGAATCGAGCACTCGACGACGGCCAGGTCGTCACGGATGGTCATCCGTCGGATCCGGTAGCGCACCTCACCCGGGTACTGGCTCCGCCACTCCTTGAAGTTGGCCAGGCCCTCGAACCGCTCCCCCGACTGCGGAAACTCGAGGACTGCGTCGTCGTGGTACATCTCGTGGGCGCGATCGCCATCGGTGCCGATGAACGACCAGTGCCGCTCCACCGCCTCGCGTACGACCGCCTGATCAGCCATCCCTGCCTCCCTTGGCCCCACGTGGGGCAAGCCTGCGCGTAGAACCAGCCAAAGTAAACAACTAAAATGTTGTACAAATCAGCGCTTGTGTATAGGCTGTCCCCATGACCGTCATGGAGGACGAACTGACCCAGGTGTTCTCGGCGCTCGCCGACCCCACGCGACGTGCGATTCTCGAGCGCCTTGCGGTGAACGACGCCACGGTCAACCAGCTGGCTGAGCCCTTCGCGATGACCCAGCAGGCGGTGTCGCGGCACGTCCAGGTGCTCGAGAAGGCCGGGCTGATCTCACGAACGCGGGTCGCACAGTCGCGGCCCTGCGTGCTCGACGTGGGCCGACTGGACGACGCCGTGGGCTGGATCGCGCGGCACCGACAGCTCTGGGCCGATCGGCACGACCGGCTCGCAACTCATCTGGAAACGTTGCAACAGAAGGGAAAGAAATGATGACCGAGACCGGCGAGCTCACCTTCACGCGAGTTCACGAGGCAGCCCCCGAGCTGCTCTTCGACTGCATGACGACGCCTGAGCACCTCTCGCACTTCTGGGGACCGACCGGGACGACGACTCCCATCGAGAACATCACCGTCGACCTACGGCCGGGCGGGGCCTTCGAGACCACGATGGTCAGCGATGGTGACGGATCGACGTACACGATGCGCGCCGTCTACACCGACGTACGCCGACCCGACCTGCTGGCCTGGACCGAGGCCGGGGTCGAGGGCGGGATGCTCACGACAGTCACCTTCATCGACCTGGGCGACGGCCGCACCGAGGTCGTCACGCATCAGACCAACGTGCCCGCGGCGTACCTCAGCCCCGAGGCACAGGCGGGCTTCAAGACCAGCCTCGACCGGTTCGACGCCTACCTCACCGAGCTCCACGCCACCCAGCGGTAGGAGCACGCCATGCCGACAGTTGCCTCAGCCGACGGAACTACGATCGCCTTCGAGCGCAGCGGGAGCGGGCCGGCGATCATCCTGATCGACGGCGCGATGTGCTATCGCGCGGCGGGTCCGATGCGGCCGCTCGCGGAGCACCTCAAGGACCACTTCACCGTCTACACCTACGACCGTCGCGGTCGCGGCGAGAGCACTGACACCGCGCCGTACTCCGTCGATCGGGAAGTGGAGGACCTCCGCGCCCTCGTCGCCGAGGCCGGCGGCAAGGCCCACCTGTACTCGATGTCCTCCGGGGGTGCCATCGCCCTGGCGACAGCGGTCGCCGACACTGGAGTTACCGGGGTCGCGCTCTACGAACCGCCGTTCATGACCGAGGACGAGGGCAGCACCCGCATCAGGGACTACACGGCAAGCCTTCTCGAGCTGCTCGATGCCGGACGCTACGCCGACGCCGTCGCCCTCTTCATGACCCACGTCGGCATGCCCACCCAGGCCATCGACCACATGCGGCATCAGCCCGGCTGGGCAACGCTGGAGGCGATCGCGCCGACCCTGGCGTACGACGACACCCTGCTGGCCGGCGGCGGCGTGCCGCTCGACCACGCCTCGGCGATCACGGTGCCGACCCTGGTCCTGGCCGGAACCGCGAGCCCAACGGGGCTCAGGCAGGCAGCGAAGGAGACCGCTACGGCGATCCCGGCGGCGGAGCAGCGGATGCTCGACGACCAGACTCACGACGTGGACCCTGCAGTCCTCGCGGCGGCGCTGGTGGAGTTCTTCGGCTGAAACCGCTTCT
Organism: uncultured Actinomycetota bacterium; assembly: GCA_963742785.1. Taxonomy (GTDB): domain Bacteria; phylum Actinomycetota; class Actinomycetes; order Propionibacteriales; family Nocardioidaceae; genus Marmoricola. The sequence continues at coordinate 1,002,636 of CAVUNI010000004.1, read as the reverse complement.
CGACGTGCGGTGCGTGCTTGCACACGCTCGGTGACTACTGGTGTGCACCAGTCACACACGCGCATGGACCGCGTCGGCGTACGGGCCCATGATGGCCGTCATGGCGCGCAGCCGGTTCAACAGCCCGCTCGTCCGGATCGCCTGGACCGATGCGGTGTCGGGCAACCGTCGTTCCTCGTTCGACCCCCAACAGCCGATTGAGCTACGTTTCGGTCTGGTCTTCGAGCCATCGTTCTGGACCTCGTTCGAGTCCTCCCTGTATCAGGCCAACATCACCACCTTCCGCTTCGGCTACGTCGCCAAGTGGTTCTGGCTGACCGGCGATCCGAGGGAGCTCCCTGGCGCACCCGGTTCCCAGCTGTGGATGGGACTGAGGCTTGGGCGCGCGATGCAGGCATCCATCTACTCCGGCGAGACGGTCTCGTGGCAGGTACACATATCGTTCCACCGTTTCGGTGGCCCGGGAGGCGGCGTGACGCAGTGGGCGGTGACGCCTGACCAGTCGGCCTTCATGGTCGAATCGCTATCAGCGGGCGACAGCGGCTTCGACAGCCAGGGTCAGACCGGAGGTCCTGGGACACCGCCCGGCACTCCCCTACTTCCCTGACCAGCTATCGATCAACGAAGGAGAGGCAATGAGCCTGAACGCCCTGATCCAGAACATCGACGACTGGTGCGGGACGCCCATCCCCGGCCACCCGCCTCGACCGAAGTGGCTACGCGACATCCTCACGGCCGTCGTACTCGCCGAGATGTCGACAGACCTGGCCACCGAGTCCCAGCGCAACTCTCTGTACGAGGCTGCACGGGACCTCTACAAGTCGGCCGCCGAACAGGTGGCCCTCAACCCGCAGCCGTTGCCGCCGCTGAAGGAGCCCAACCCCTAGCGATCACGGTTCAGCCCAACGTCGGGGCCCAGCTGCCGTGGAATCCGACCGGAACACGCGCCGGCAGATGCACGGCCGCAATGTCCTCGAGTGTTGCCGCGTCGAGCAGCACCAGGTCGCTTGTGCCTTCTGCCTTGTCGAAGACGTAGCCCATCAGTACGCCGTCGGCCTCGTCGGTGCTGCCGTCGTTGGCGACGAAGCAGAACTCACTCGCCTCGCGTCCGGGACCGAGGTTGCGCACGGTCGACCTGCCTGACGCCAGGTCGTGGCGGAGTACGCCGTCACCGGGTACGCCGTCCTGGAAGCCGACCGAGTAGCCGTAGCGGTGTCGTCGGGCGGTGTGCCGCTCGTCGATGCGCGGGAACTCCTGGGAGCGCTCGTCGAACCGGTCTTCGCGCACCTTGTTCGCAGGCAGGTCGATGGTGAACCGCGCCAACGTGGCTGGCCCCTCGTCGGGTCCGTTGAGCACGGTGGCGAACATCCGGTCGTGTCGCACGACGTCGACCACGACGGTGTCGCCGTCCTCGTAGGCGTTGAGAGTGTGGAACACGAAGCAGGGATCGATGTCGAACCAGCGAACGTCGTCACTGCTGCCCTCGCGTGGGAGCAGTCCGAGCCGGGCCGGGTAGTCCTGGTCCCAGGAGTACGGCAGCGTGGACATCGAGTTGGACGAACGGGAGCCGCGGGCGATCCGCGAGATCACCGGATCCGGCAGCGGGTTGCGACCGACGATCGCGGCCATCATCAGTCCGGCGGGCACCTTCATCGCGCGCGGCATTCCGCGTGTGGCCATCTTCTTGTCGAAGACGACGGGCAGGTCGTAGATCACGATGTAGTTCTCGGTCAGTGCGAAGTCGTGCATCATCGGGCTGCCGCCGACCTTGATCGGGACCGTCTTGCGGATTCGTCCGTCAGTGCCGCGGACCGTGTAGTCGACTCGGTTGCCGCGCAGCCAGTTGTAGGACACAGCGTGCAGCTCGCCGGTGTCGGGGTCCTCGTGCGGGTGGGCGGAGTACCCCGCCGGCAGGTCGCCGCTCCGCAGGGTCCCCTCGAAGTCGGAGGGGCCGACAGTGTCGAGCTCCTCGGTGAGCTCGTAGGGCGACGAGCCGGCCTCCACCAGCGCGAGGGTGCTCCCGGCGTGCTGGATGACGTTGGTGTTCGCGGCGAAGTCGGTGTTGTCCCACCCGGGCGCGCGCGACTCCTCGCCGAGCGCCTCGGCGACACGGTCGGAGCGCACGTAGCGGTTGCGGTACCACCTCGCCTGCCCGTCGGCGACGCGGACGCCGTGCACCATCCCGTCACCGAGGAACCAGTGGTGGTGCTTTCCGGGGTTGCCGACGGGGTTCGGCCCGATGCGCAGGTAGCGGCCGTCGAGGTGCTGGGGCAGCTGCCCGGTGACCTTCAGGTCGGTCACGGTCTGCTCCTCGAGCACCGGAGCGAAGTTGTCCTCGAGGTAGCGGTTGCCCATGACCAGACTCCTTATAACAGCGTTATTCCTTCTGTTATAACGCTGTTATGCCACCATGGCAAGCATGACTTCCTCGTCGACGAACGATGGCGATGCCGGCGGCGTACGGGAGCGGCTGCTGGAGGCAGCGGCTGAGCTCCTGGACGACGAGGGGCCCCAGGCCCTGACTGCACGGCGCATCGCCGCGGCGGCGGGGACCTCGACGATGGCCGTCTACACACACTTCGGCGGGATGCCCGCGCTGGTGAAGCAGATCGTCGCCGAGGGCTTCACCCGGCTGGACCAGCACCAGGCCGAGGTCCCGCACACCGACGACCCGCTCGCCGACCTCCTCGCGCTCTCGATGGCCTACCGCGACAACGCGATGCAGAACCCGCACCTGTACGCCGTGATGTTCGGCGCGACCTCGCTCAAGGGGTTCCAGCTGACCGAGGACGACATGGAGATCGGCCTCAACTCCTTCGCCACGCTGACCGACTACGTCGCCCGGGCGATGGAGTCCGGGCAGCTCCGTCGCGATGCGCCGGCTCGGGTGGCGGCCCAGATGTGGACCGCGATGCACGGCTACGTGATGCTCGAGCTGGCCGGGTTGCACCTCCCGCCCGACAACCCGGTCGAGGACGTGATGCGTCCGTTGCTCACGACGCTCGTCGCCGGACTCGCGCCCGACGCCGAGAGCTGACCCCTCGGGACCAGACCTAGCTCGTTGCCGACGGCTGGCGTGATGCCGGCACCAGGATCAGCTCCACGTCCTCGGGGCAGTGGTCGGTAACACGCTCACAGGTGCAGGCCGCGGGATTCCGCCGCGGTGACTCGCTCTCGTCCTGGCCAGGCTCTGAGCGCTTCCCCGTCCCCGGGTGTCCGAGGAACTTGAGCGCCTTGTTCTGTCGGACATTGCTCCACCGGTACCGCTCGTGCCATCCCTCAGCCGAGTAGACACCGATGGCGGGGGTATCGAAGCCGAGCTCCTCGACACATTCTGAGAAGGACTTGCCGTCGAGGTCGAGCGGCCGCTCGTCGGCGGGCTCCTGCTGCTGCGCTGGCAGATTCTCTTCTTGAAGGGACGCGGCAGTGGCGCGGATGTCCACCACTCTCGTCATGTCCCACGGCGAAGGGCGCCCTCGCCGCCGCTCCGCCAGCATGATGCGGCACCAGGTCCACGACATCAGTCCCGCGATGAGGAGGCTCACCAGTGTCGCGAGGGACATCAGGACCCAGAAGATGCCTGCACGCCCGCCCTCAAGAGGAGCCTTGAGGTAGACGATGCCAATCGCCGTCGCTGCCGGGACACACAGTGCCAGCAGACTGATCGCCCGAAGGCCGGATGCCATCCGGGCGACAACATCGGTGGCATGATGCTGCGCCACATAGGTCACCGCACCGGCGCACACGCTCACCAGCAGCACCACGATGTTGGTGACTTCGTCGACGGACCAGAAGCCCCTCTCACCCTCATCGCCAACGAGTCGCGCATGAACCAGGAGCGTGAGCATGACCAACCAGATGGCGACACACGATGCGGTCACGGTCCCCAGCCAGCCACGGCTCGGGATGCGCAGGTCTACCTGGGCCCGACACAGGCTGCCGTTGGGGATCTCCACCGCGTGCAGCCCGACGGAGTGTCCTGGATTGTCGACCGCGTCCCACGACACCTTGGCGTGGGTATCGAGCGACCCGTCCTCGTTGGGCCTTCCGGCCACCAACGAGGCGTGCGCAATGCTCAATCCGGTCGGAGCGGTGAACTCGAAGTGGTAGCTGGCGCAGTTCTCGGCACTGGGCGTCAGGAACCGAATCCGGGTCGGCTTCAGTGCGAAGATCTCGCGCCAGTTTCGGCTGCGGCGAAGCGGCTTGGTCATGGGCTCATAGAAGAACGTCTGCTTCAGTTGATCGAGCTTTGGCGCCTGGAACCGCCAGGTGAGCTGTTCCTCGAACGCCAGCTTCAGAAGACGGTGCCGACCGGCAGAGACCGGGAGTGCGGCGTACAGGGTGAAGTTGTGCCACAGCCGCTCCAGCGCCGCCACGAAGGTCGGTTCCTTGAAGATCGGAGCGAGGGGGTGCTGTCCGTCAGGCGGGTCGTTCTTCAGACTCGCGCGAGCCTCGATCGAGTCGCGGTGGGCTTCGCCGATCTGCTGCCAGTTCCCGGAGATGGCCCTGGTGATGAAGGCATCAATCGCAGCCAGGGTCTCGGCGTTCGGTTGGGGCTGGATCATACGAGCCACGGCGCGAAGCATCGCCTCGTCCAGGCTCTGCGCGAACCTCAACCCCATCAGCGTGATGGGATCGCCGTCCTTGTCCGAGATGTCAAGGCTGACCAGGGTGCGCCGCCGCATCACCGACAATGGGACCAGCCAGTGCGGTTCGCCGTCCCCGTCCACGATCACGGGGGCGTCCTCGGGCACTCGCAACTCGATGGTCGAAGTCCGCTTGAGTCGGCGATCCGACGAAAACGCTACCTTCTCCACCCGGCGCAACACCCAGCTGCTGAAGGTGTACTGAGCCAGCAACAGGCGACGAGCAACCTCGAGGCAAACCTCGTCGTCGAAGTCTGTGCCCATGCGGTGGGCGTCGGCGGCATCCAGAGCGAACTGCGTGGGATTGACCCGCCAGACGAGAGAGCCGGCCGGGATGCCTTCTTCAGGGCCCAGTGCTGGATAAATCTTCCGAGTGGACATGACGCCTCCGAGCCTGTCGTTTGGTCACCGCCCTTGACGCAGGCTGTGAGAGCAACCCGGATGCGTCAAGCAGAATGGCCGAACGTAGTCCCGAGGTACGCAGGCTTTACCCCGCGTTGTCGTATATGTGGGGGGTCGCGCACTAGTCCAGCGTTGGTGCCAATTCGCCTCAGCGGGCGTTGACCGCGGGCCTCGGCCGCTCCTAGTTTCAACCATGAGCATCGTGACTCGAGGCTTCGGTGGCCGCCGTCAGCGCGAGGCCGAGGAACTCCCTCCGGGGCAGTACCTGGCCGACGGGTTCCCGGTGCTCACGGCCGGTCCCACCCAGTACGTCGACACGGCCGACTGGACATTCGCGATCACCACCGAGACCGGCGAGCGGTCCACCTGGTCGTGGGACGACCTGATGACGATGCCGATCGAGGACGTCGAGGTCGACATCCACTGCGTGACGCGATGGTCGAAGCTGCAGACCCGCTGGCGCGGCGTACCCGTCGAAGCGTTCTTCGAGGACGTCGAGAGCACGGGCGACTACGTGATGGCCCACTCCTACGGGGGTTACACCACCAACCTGCCGCTCGAGGACCTGCTCGACGGCAAGGCGTGGGTGGCCTTCGAGTACGACGACGACCCGCTCCCGGCCGAGCACGGAGGGCCGGTGCGGCTGCTGGTGCCGCACCTGTACTTCTGGAAGTCGGCGAAGTGGCTCAGCGGTTTCACGATGATGACCAGCGACGAGCCCGGCTTCTGGGAGGGCTTCGGCTACCACAACTACGGGGACCCCTGGCGCGAGGAGCGGTACGACGGTGACTGAGCTGCGCACACGAGGGCTGGTCGGCGGTCCCCGCGCGCGATGGTTGCCGGCCCAGCTGGTCGGCCTGATGTCGGAGACCCGGACCGCCCGCACGTTGGACTTCGAGGTACCAGGGTGGTCGGGCCACCTTGCGGGCCAGCACGTCGACGTACGCCTCACTGCCGCGGACGGCTACTCGGCCCAGCGCGCCTACTCGATCTCCGAAGCGCTGGACGGCGAGAAGGTGTCGATCACCGTCCAGGAGGTCGAGGACGGCGAGGTCTCCCCGTACCTCGTCGAGGACATGGAGCTCGGCGACCAGCTCGAGATCCGCGGCCCGATCGGCGGCTGGTTCGTCTGGTCGCCGTCTCCCGACGCACCGGTCGAGCAGCCGATCCTGCTGGTGGCCGGCGGGTCCGGCGTCGTACCCCTGATGGCGATGGTGCGCGAGCGCGCCCGCCTCGGTAGCAAGGCGTCGTTCCGGCTGGTGTACTCGGTCCGGGATCCCGACCAGGTGATGTACGCCGACGAGCTCGAGCGTCGTTCCTCCGCGGGGGAGCTGCTCGTCGACCTGGTCCACACCCGCTCGGCGCCTCCCGGGTCATCGCGTCCCGCGGGGCGAATCAGCCAAGCCGACCTCATCACTCCCCCATCGGCCGGGTGGCCCACAGACGTCGCACCGCGTGCCTACGTCTGCGGCCCTACGCCCTTCGTCGAGCACGCCATCGGCCGCCTTCTCGAGCTCGGCTACACCAACAAGACCATCCGCGCAGAACGCTTCGGACCCACAGGGACGTGACATGACCGAGAACAGCAATGCTCTGGACGGCAACGCCGCCGCGGCCCCCTTCGAAGAGATCTTCGGGGTGGACATCACCAGCGTGATCGTCACCTGCGCCGGCTGTCGCGCCTCCGCACCGTTCGCCGAGCAGCGGGCTTTCATCGGCAGTCCCGGCACCGTCCTCCGCTGTCCCGGCTGCGACCACCTGCTCGCGCGGGTGGTCGAGACCCGGACCGAGCTCTGGCTGGAGATGAGCGGCTCGGCATCCTGGCGGTTCCCGGTGTCGGCATCGTCCCAACACGAGCCGCCGCCTCACTAGACTCATCGGGCTTGCGCCCCGACGTCGGAGGAGGAGTTTGGTGGGACGACTCGACGAGCTCGACATGTCCTTGTCCCTGCCGAAGAAGGAGGCGAAGAAGCGGCTCCGCAAGGAGCAGCGAAAGCTGCTGGCCCTGCGACTGCAGCTGGCCGGGCTCCTCGGGGACGGCTCGCTCGGCCCGCCGGTGTGTGTGGTCTTCGAGGGCTGGGACGCGTCCGGCAAGGGCGGCGCCATCAAGCGTCTCGTGCAGCACCTCGACCCCCGGCATGTGCGCGTGCGCTCGTTCTCCGCGCCCACGGACGACGAGAAGAGACACCACTGGTTGGGCCGGTTCTGGCCTGTCCTGCCTGGGTGGGGAGGGATGGCGGTCCTCGACCGCTCTTGGTACGGCCGCGTGCTCGTCGAACGCGTCGAGGGGTACGCCGACCACGACGCCTGGGAGCGTGCCTACACCGAGATCCGCGAGTTCGAGTCGATGCTCATCGCCGAGGGCACCATCCTGATCAAGTTCTGGATGCACATCTCCGATGAGGAGCAGCTACGTCGTTTCGAGGCTCGCAAGGAAGATCCCTTGAAGTCGTGGAAGCTCACCGAGGAGGACTGGCGCAACCGCGAGAAGCAGAATGAGTACACCGAGGCAGTGGAGGACATGATCGACCGCACGAGCACGTCGCAGGCCCCGTGGCACCTCATCGAGGGCGACTCGAAGCGGTTCGCGAGGTTGCGCGTCGTCGAGACGGTCAACCAGGCCATCGAGGCTGCGGTCGGTGGCGGCAAGGGCGCGACGGCGTCCTAGGACCGGCTGATAGCGACGCGCTCCAACAGGTACGGAGCGACCCTTCGGTGCAGCGGGCCGACAGCGGCCCAGATGAAGCGCATCGCCATGGGACTTTCGTAGGAGACGAAGGTCGTGAGCCGCGTGCGGGTCGGGTCCACGCGCCGCCCGACGATCACGCCGCGCATGAGCGGCCCCGATGCCTCGAGCTGGACGACATCGGGCTCGCTCGTGACGATCTGCCAGCCCAGGACGTGGCCTGGGGTCGCGCGCGCTGCGAGCCGGAGCCCGAGGACGAAGCGATGCACGACGCGGATGGTCAAGCGCATCGCCGGCGGTGCCTCTTCGAGACCGGACCGGACCCACTCCTCCGCCGTCCGCACGTCCGGCTCCGACAGTTCGACCTCGAAGGCATCCGAGTAGTCGGCGTGGGCTTCGGCCTCGGCCACCGGGACTCGGCGTGCGCGTTCATCGCTCATGTTGCACGTCCACCTGTCTGCCAGCTGCGTGCGATCGCGCGCATCAACGAGGGGTAGACGAGGAAGTGGCGGAACGGCGCGATCGCAGCCATGTAGGCGGCGCCGAGCAGCCCGTTGCGCTTCACGTAGATGGCCAGCTGACCCCGGTGGCCGCTGGCCGGGTCCGCGACCCAGCCGAAGTGGATGACCCCGTGAACGGTCTTGTTGGCGATCTCTGCGGCGAACTCGTTATCCGTGGCGTACAGCGGGGTGAAGGGCAGAGCACTGAAGTCGGGTCCGGGCGGGAGGACACGGAGGTCCGCCGGCAACCGGTCGCGCAGCGTCGGAACCCTCGACCCGACGCCCGCACCCGGCTTGTCCCACCCGGTGAGCTCGCCGATCTTCAAGCGGATTGCGAAGAGCGCCCGGACGACCGGCGAGCTCTGCGCCGGGTCGAACGACGCCATGGCCTCCAGCAACCGCGGGAAGTCGTCAGGTCCACCGGGTGTCGGCAGTGCCCACACGTCCTCGAGGCGGAAGTCGCGGGTGAGCTCGTGAATTCTCCACGGCTGCGAGGTCTGCGCCGTGTTCGAGACCCTCATGCGCCAACCTCCTCCAGGCGTGTTCACAATTTCTTTCCGCGCCGTACAGTATATCGTGCAGCCCGTGACGACAAGACCGCGCGGCCGCCCGCGAGATCCGGCCATCGACGAGGCGATCCTCACCGCGACCCGCGATCTGCTCATCGACGTCGGGTACGCCGCCCTGTCCATGGAAGCGGTCGCGGCCCGAGCGCGCGTCAGCAAACCGACGCTGTACCTGCGCTACCCGACCAAGGGTCTGCTCGTCTTCGACGCGGTCTTCGGCAAGACCAAGACGCGAGCCCTGCCGGACTCGGGGGAACTCCTTGCCGACCTTCGCGAGGCTGTCTCCTGGGGCGTGGAGGAGTTCGCCGCCCCCGAGGCCCGCGCGGCGATTCCTGGGGTGCTGGCCGAGCTGGCGTCGAGCCCAGAACTGTCGCGGATGGTCCGCACCCAGGTCATCGAGCCCGAGTACGCGCGTCTCCGCGGCCTGCTCGAGCGCGCTCAGACCCGCGGTGAGATCCGCGCCGATGCCGACCTGACTCTGGTCATCGATGCCTTCGTCGGTACGGCGCTCGCCCGCGCAACGGTGATAGACCGCCCGCTCGACAACGACTTCGGTCTTCGACTGGTTGACCTGGTCGTGGCCGGTCTGGTACCTCGCGGATGACGGCTCCATCCACTTCTTCGTGGTGGACTGCCGCCCAGAGTCGAGAGTGCTGGAGGCGGTGGTGGCCATGTCCCGATCGACCCGAGTGTGGTTGGCGGTAGGCGCAGTGCTGCTTCTCGCCGTCCTCGTGCTGGTCGTGGTCTACGGCGGCGGAAGCGGCCCTGGCACCGGAGGTGGCTACTAGAGGCGCTACCCGATCGAGGCGGCGACCAGCGATGCCGGCCGCAAGGCCGGCGGCCGTGGTGACTCCTTGCGGAACAGCTTGGCCACCTGGGCCGGGGCGTTCGACAGCTTGGTCTCCTGCAGCCATCCGTTGGGGAGGGAGAGCCGCACTACCTTGTGCCAGGCACTGCCGACCTGGTTGACCAGCGGCGCGGCGTGGTACCTCAGCCCGTGGCGCTGGAAGATCGCGCGCACCCGCGGCGCGATCTCGTAGTACCTGTTGCTGGGCAGGTCCGGGAACAGGTGGTGCTCGATCTGGTGAGAGAGGTTGCCGCTGAGAAAGTGCATCGTCTTGCTGCCGGAGATGTTTGCCGCACCGAGCATCTGCCGGACGTACCACTCCCCCTTGGTCTCGTCCTCGTTCAGCGACTCCTGCTCGAAGGTCTCGACCCCCTCCGGGAAGTGACCGCACATGATGACCGAGTGCGACCAGACGTTGCGCACCACGCTGGCGGTCAGGTTCGCCGCGATGGTGCGACGCCACGAGCTGCCGGAGAGCGCCGGGAACAGGACGTATTCCTTCAATGCCTGCCGACCCGCTCTGCCTGCGGTCTCCTTGATGCTCGACCGGAGCTCGGGCGTCAACCCCCGCTTCTCGCGGAGGTGGGTGCCGAGCTCGATGTCGTACATCGCGATGCCGTACTCGAAGAAGCAGGCGTTCAGGAAGTTCCACAGCGGCTGCACCAGGTAGCGGGGCTTCCAGGGCTGGGCCTCGTCGACTCGCATGATCCCGTAGCCGAGGTCGTTGTCCTTGCCCAGAATGTTGGTGAAGGTGTGGTGCTGGACGTTGTGCGCACGCTGCCACTGCCCCGGCGGCGAGGCGTGGTCCCACTCCCAGGTGCTGGAGTGGATCTTCGGGTCCCGCATCCAGTCCCACTGACCGTGCAGCACGTTGTGCCCGATCTCCATGTTGTCGAGCACCTTGGAGAGCGCCAGGCAGGCCGTTCCGAGCACCCACGCGGATCGGTACCGGCTGCCCAGGAGGAGCGCCCGCCCGGCCATCTCCAACTTGCGCTGGGCATCGATCGTGCGGCGGATGTACGCCGCATCGCGCGCGCCGCGGTTGTCGATGACCGACTGTCTGATCGTGTCGAGGTCGCGACCGATCGACTCGATGTCGGCCGGAGTCAGGTGGGCGACTGGGTTGTGGACTGGGTGGGCGGCCTGGGCGGTGGTCGTCACGACCGGAAACCTACCCGGGGTGGCCGGGGCAGAAACACCGGCCCGGCTGACGGGACGGCCGGAGCGAGATGGTGCTGCGTTTTCCATCCATGCCCCCGGGGCACTGAGTCCGCGGGGTCAGGACGGAGAAAGCGTGACCGGCGACTGCGCTCGACCCATCGGTGGGCTGCTTGGCCGGTGCGGCCAGCGTACCTCCGGGACTGGTCGTCGCGGAGCACGATCACCGAGTCCGGTGACGCGGGAACTCCACGACCTGCTGGAACGTCGGCCGGTTCTGCCAGTCGATGTGCGGCTGGCCGACGATGCCGAGAGGACGCAGGATGATCGAGTCGTGCTCCGGCATCGTCTCGCCGGCCGCGTGTGACTCGGTCGAGTCGGTCCAGGACGCCACGTCGGTGCTCCCATTGGCCTTGACCAGCGCGTCGTACGTCGTCCGGAGCGCCTGGTCGACCACCGCGTGACAGGTGGCCGGGCCGCCGTCACACTCGCGACTGGTCAGGGCGGGCCCGAAACCGTCGGCCGGGTTCTGGCCGAGCAGCTGCTGGAAGGTGGACATCAGATAGCCCTCGTAGCCCCCGTCGTACGCCGAGCCGAGGTGGGCGTCGCCCGAGTTCGGGGTGTTCACCCACTGCATCGGCACCTTCGCGTAGCCGGGCAGCGTGGCACCTCCGGTCGACACGACTCCCCCGCTGCCGCCGTCGGCGAGGATCTCGTCGTAGAACGCCTTGATCAGGTTCGGGACCAGCTCGTCGGAGATCGCGACGGCCGCGTGGTCGGCGTACTGCTCGTCGCCGGGCTTCGCCTTGATCCGGTGCGACCCGCCCGCGTTCCAGGACCTCAGTTGGTCGAGCATCGCCCTCACCCCGTTGGGCTCGGCGCGATTTCCGACGTACTTCAGGATGAGGTCGTTGAGCGCGACCCCGTCGAGGTCCTGGCTGGCTGCGGTCTCCATCGCCTTCACGACGTCGGACCGGACGAGGTCGTGCGGGTGCGCTGCGATCTGCTTCTTCAGCTGCTGGTCGAGCAGGACCGAGCGGTAGGTCTGGCCGTAGGAGTACTCGCCGTCGGTCGCGAAGCCAGGTGCGGGCTTGTTGTTCCAGCTGATGAAGTAGCCGCGCTTCGGGTTGATCTGCTGTGGATGTTGGGCCTTGCTCAGGTAGCCGCGCCACTCCGTCTTGCCGGTCCCCCACGTCGGCAGCGTCGGGTCGGCCGCAGGGTTGCGGACGGGGTCGAGGCCACTGACGAAGTACCCGGTGTCGCGGTCGTCGACGTAGAACCAGTTGAACGTGAAGTCGATCTTGCTCGCCGACTCCATCCAGCTGTGCACGTCGCGGGTCCGGTTGGGGTTGCCGAAGCCGAGGAAGCCGACGACCGAGTCGATGTCGTGGTTGTACGTCGAACGCTGCATCACGATCGCGACCGGCTTGCCCTTCACCGTCGTCCAGCCCTGCACGATGCCGTGCCTGGTCTTGTGGATCGTGTGCCTGAGCTGCGCGGGCGCACCGGTGCCGCTCGCCTTCGGCAGCACCGTCTCGTCGAACTGCTCGCGGTCCATGGGGACGCAGGCGCCGTTGAAGACGTACGACGTGCCGTTCGCCTGCGGTGCGCCGCCGTTCGGGTTGCAGATCTTCTCGACGCGCATGTCGATCAGGTCGCTGCTCGCCGATGTGGCCGACCAGGCGTAGTCCTTGCCGCGCCCGAGCTCGACCAGTCCGGTGCCGGGGAACGACGCTCCCATCGCGGCGTAGTCGGGGGCGTGGATGTCGAGGACGCTCAGGATCTGCGGCGCGAAGTACGACACCTGCGGCCCGAACACCGCGATCGGGTGGCCCGACCGGGTCTGGGAGCCGTTGACCACGAGCGCGTTGCTCATGTTCTTCGGCATCGCCTTGAGCGACGTGATGATGTTCTTCGCGGCCTGGGCACGGGTGGCTGCGCTGAGCGGGATCCCTGGCACCGAGGGCGGTGCGGACGGGGTCGAGCTCTCGCCGCAGCCTGGTGACGTGCTCTGCGGTCCGCCGGTGAGCGCGCCGTCGTCGGGGATCGCGTTGAGCGACTGGTCCCACGGCTTGGTGCGCACGTCGTACGGGAAGGTCTTGTCGGTGATGGTGGTCGGCGCCAGCGGGTCGTTCTGGTGGTTGATGTCGCGATAGGCGCGCAGCCCGTCGGCGGTGCCGAACCGGTTCTGGAGATAGGTCAGCAGGTGCGCGTCGTCGACCTCGAAGCCGCCGCCCTTGCCGAAGATGCCGCCGATCAGGCCGGCGATCGCGACGACGTCGGCGTCGGTCCACTTCTGCGGGAGGGTCTGGTCGGGCGCGGCCGCGACGTAGTCGGCGGGCAGCTTGTTCGGGTCGGTCCGGGTGGCGTCGATGTAGGCGTTCACACCCTCGACGTACGCCTCGATCATCTGCTTGGCCAGCTCACCGTCGTTGCCATACCGCTTTGGCAGGGCATCAACCTGGGCCTGCGCCTGGGCCGGGGTGTACGGCGCGAGCAGCAGCTGGTCGTGGTCCATCTGCTCGAACTCGCAGGCCGCGCCGAGGAACGACGCCAGCGTGCCCGAGCCGTAGTGGCGGAGCACGTCCATCATGAACAGCCGGTCCTCGGCCTGCGCATAGCCGGCCCCGAACGCCGCGGACTCGTTGGTGTCGCCGTAGATGTGCGGCACGTCGTGCTTGTCGCGGTAGATGGTGACGCCCTCGCCGGGCGTCTCGGTGCGGACGACGTCCTCCGGCTTCACCCCGAACGACTCGTCGTTGAAGTAGTCGGTCAGCTTGTCGTCGGTCAGCGTCGGGGCGCCGTACAGGAGGTCGGCGTACTGCGACAACTGGTCGTCACTCGCCGCGGGACGCTTCCCGGTCGTCTCGAACTGGAGTGCGTCGGTCGCGTTGACCAGGCCGTTCTCGCCGGGCGGGAGCACGTACATCGCCTGGCCGTCGGCGAAGTCGTCCTGCCGATAGGTGTTGGGCGAGTCTGCCGCTCGCGCCGATCCTCCGGCCCCCACCGCGACGGCCGCCAGGGCCACCGCGCTCAGGATCGCCACCAGGCCCGTCCGCCCGCCTGCACGCATGCACGACCTCCACCTAGAACGCCTTCCACCGAGGACAACGGCCATCGCTCGTGCGCGTTACGTGCCGGCGGTCGTACGCCCAGCGAACCGGGCCTGCCGCCGTCGTGACCTCGACCGCCCTCCCGTCGTTGAGTGGATTGCTCCGAATCGGGAACTCTGTCCTGTAGGCGACGTATCGTTTGAAAGACCGAAAGGGCGGCCCATGCACCTGCACCCCTTCCGAGCCTCGGGTGGCCGTCGGCACTGGCTGCAGCTCTGGGTCCTGCTCCTGCTGGTCCCCGCTTGCTTCGCGCTTGCCACGATGCAGTGGACGATCGCCGCGATCGCGATCACTTTGACGTTCGGGCTTCCCCTCGCCATCTGGCTCGCCGTCAATGTGCACAGCCCGAGCGAGTTCCGAGCCCTGGCGCCGCGTGCGATCCGGTTCGCGGCAGGAGTGTCGATCACGTTCCTGGGACTCGTCGGTGTGTTCGTCTTTTCAGCGGCTCTGGCCGGCGCCACCGTGGCGGCGTACGTCGTCACCGTGGGTCTGACGAGCGCGTGGGGCGGAACCCTCCACCGAACGCGTCCGGCCACGACCACCGCGCCGCCCACCCAGGAGACGCCGACCTCGACCGACGACGAGGCGGACTCCCCCACTCTCGTCGCCGTCACGCGCGACGAGGTGCGAAAAATGACTGACGCCGAGCTGTGCCACGCCTGGCGGCGCAGCTTCGTGGCGCTGCAGCGGGCCCGCGGCGTACACCCGCGCGCGATCGTGGTGCAGAACCGCCAGCTGTTGCTCGACGAGGTCGACGAACGCCACCCCGCAGGGCTGCGCGCCTGGCTCAGTTCAGGTGCCCGCGCCGCCGGCGGTCCCGACCGGTTCATCGGACCCGCCGGCAATGACCGCGGTCACCCCGAGGCGGCCTGAGCAGTCAGCTTCCGGGTGGCGTTAGGGTCCAGAGACGCCACCCAACGGAGAGGCCAGGCCGTGACAACGGAGTCGTCCCACCCGAACTTGTTGCCCACCTCGCTGGTAGGCAGCTACGCCCAGCCCGACTGGCTGATCGATCGCGCGAAGCTCGCGGGACGCTTCCCGCCGCGGGTCCGCGCCAAGGAGCTCTGGCGCGTCGACCCGGAGTTTCTCGAGGAGGCGCACAACGACGCCACATTGTTGGCCATCCGTGCCCAGGAGGAGGCGGGGCTGGACATCATCACCGACGGCGAGATGCGTCGTGAGTCCTACTCCAACCACTTCGCCACCGCACTGGAGGGCGTCGACATCGACAACCCCGGCACCGCGCTGGACCGCAGCGGCCACCCCAATCCGGTGCCCCGGATCGCGGGTCCGATCGAGCGAACGCACCCCATCGAGGTCGAGGACGTGAAGTTCCTGCGGGCGCACACGGATCGCACCATCAAGATGACGGTGCCCGGACCGTTCACGATGTCGCAGCAGGCCCAGAACGACTACTACCCGGACCTGGAATCGGCCGCGATGGCGTACGCCGCAGCGGTCAACGCCGAGATCAAGGACCTGCACGCCGCGGGAGCGGACATCGTCCAGATGGACGAGCCCTACATGCAGGCCCGGCCCGACGATGCTCGTGCGTACGGCCTCGCGGCACTCCAGGCAGCGCTCGACGGGGTGACCGGCACCACCGCCGTACACATCTGCTTCGGCTACGCCGCGATCATCCACGGACGACCGGAGGGGTACTCGTTCCTCCCCGAGCTGGGTGGGTGTTCGGCCGACCAGATCTCCATCGAGACCGCGCAGGCAGGCCTGGACCTCGGCGTATTGTCCGAGCTCGCCGACAAGACCGTCATCCTGGGCGTGATCGATCTCAACGACCACGAGGTCGAGACCGCGGACACCGTCGCAGACCGAGTCCGTCGAGCGTTCACCTACACCACTCCGGACAAGATCACCATCGCCACCGACTGCGGAATGAAGTACCTGCCGCGGCCGAGTGCCGAGGGGAAGATGCGCGCGATGTCGGCCGCGGCAGCCGTCTTGCGCGCCGAGCTGTAGATATCTGTGGTTGAGGAGGGCCGCCAGGGCTGCGATTTCAGTCCGGCCAGAAGATCGGGGATGTGGACGGTCCGCTGATCTTTGTCGGTGACGTCGCGACGAAACCTGTCACTGAAACATTCTGGTCTGCATTCAAGCCTGATCAGATTGTTTGTGAGGGTTTCACGGCTGGCGACCAGTACCGCGCGTCGCTCATTGCGACTTCCACGGCGACCCCAATGCCTCGAACCTATGAGGGCAAGAGAGTCAGCGTGGCCAAGGGATCGCCGTAGAAAACGTATGCGGCGTATGTGTCGGCCTCGTCCTCATCGTAGGCACGCGCTCTGATCTCGCGCAGGATCTCAGCAACAGGTTGGGCCCCCTGACTAAGCGCTGCCGTGTACAGGGTCAACGCGATCTGGTGCGCTTGCTTGTCATCGACGGACCAAAGCGGCGCCAAAATTGCGCGAGCTCCGAGTTCGCTGAATGCCAGTGGAAAGCCAGCGCCGCCTACCAGCGAGGGTGTGAGCCGACCACTATCACACGCATTGATGAATACGAAGGGCGCACGGCTTCGGCACAGAGACCGAAAGCCGCGAAGTCTCAACAGAGACGTCGACCGCAGCTCCTCGTCATGATCGAGGTACACAGCGTCATCGTCTTCGACGTTGGTCGTTCCGTGGCACACGAAGTGAATCAACGACGCGGAACTCGAGCCGAAGTAGGAGTCAAGATTCTGAATTGTCGCGGGTGAGACAATCGTGCCGTTGAGATGCTCCTCGACGAAATCAGCCTCTGCCCGGGCATAAGGAAGTGTCCGCTTCTCATCGTATCGAGGAGCAACGACGGCAGACTGGCGCACTGGGATTCGCTGAGGTGGACTCGAGGTGTCGGCACGAGTCCATCGCCCCATGGCAAACTCCACACCCAGAGGCTTCCTGGCCTCGAATAGCCCGTTCACCGTGCGGTGCGGGATCATAAGTTCCCAAGGCAGCGTGGCCTCTTGCGAAGCGATGTAGATGTGTTTCGGGAGAGTTCCCGCATCGATTAGCTCCCAGAAAGCCTCTTGGAAGGTCGGCGGGGATGCTTTCCAGAACTCATAGCCGACCTCTTCAAGACGATTTCTCCGGTCGGCAGCCGGGAGGTCAACATCGAATAGTCGCCTGATGCGACTCGAAACAAAGTCGGCAGCTCGTAACGACAGGTTGTAATCGGCGGTCACCGTGGTCGAATACTTACTCAACAAGGGTGTCTGGACGCCACACGCAAAATGCATGCCATCGTCCCCTGACGGCGCGGTAACAAAGACGGAGAGGTCCGGCCGCATGGAGTCGATGTGAACGGGCAGGCTGGCTGCGGCGATGGCGTGACCCGGGAGCGCTGGCGCTTCGCGAGAGTCTGTGGCCCAGTCCCAGACCCGGCTGACGTGGCCGCAGGGTCGACCCCTGTATGTGAACAAGGCCAGGAGACCAGCTGGACGAGCCGGTGCCTCGTCCGAGATCTCCAATTGGAAAGAGATTGATTCTGACTCGGGTGTGTCTCGGCTGATAGTGAGTGAGGAGTGGGACTCCCCGATTGCGCGGAAGTGCGAACTCATTACGAGTTCGACCTCTACGTGGACTCGCTCGACGTCCCCCGGTGCCTCAATAACGACATCCTCGCCGTCCTCGTTCTCATCCATGCTGGCTGCATCTGTCCGAACACGCACAGTGATCACATCGCCGGCGCTCTTCGGTAGTGCCGCGGGTGCCTCGAGGTGGGGAGTTCGGCGAAACGACTTGTCGGTGGGGTCGGTGGGTTCTCCTTCGAACCGCGTGCGCGGGATGTCCGGACTGGTGATTCTACTTTGATCGCTGTCAGCGCCAGTCGCTCCGCGCCCGCGCCCGCGCCCGCGCCGAACACCCCTAGGCCGCTTGGCGGGAGATTCCGTCCATACACCTTGGATGCTTCCGTGATCCAGCACGATGGCTGATTGTTCGTGGTCGCTGACGTCCCCAGTGATCTTCAGAGGCGTGAGGACGTCGATACGCGGCTTGATGGCCTCCGGGTCGCCGTGAAACGGCAGCATTCGTTCCAGGTGGTCTTGCTCAAGTAGGTAGTAGGCCACCTCGTTTCTTGCCTCCAACTGAAACAAGGTCGTATATGGACTGGCCAGTAGCTCCGGGATTGCCGCGGCAAGGTCCTCAATGCTGCCGCTGACGATTTGGAGTTGCCAGTGTGAGAGGAAGATCAGGTCATGGCTGTTCACACGCGTCACCTTTCGAGAACGTTGGCTACGGAGAAGTGCTCCTCGCCTGACTCATTGATGTACCGGACTCGCATGCATTCGTCCTTGAGGTCCAACACGGCGAAGCCAAACGTGTTCCAAGGTTCGAGCCCGTCGCCATGCTTCTCGAGGTACTCGTACTCCCATGGGCTGGGGCGGGTCTCTCCCTGTTTCATAACCAAATACTCAGGCACCCCGCCGTGCCCGACACAGCTCGCGAATCCGACCCGGTGGCCCTCGAAACGCGTCTCGCCATACTGTATGCAGCGGTGCTCGTGACCCCAGAACCAGGCGTCCACACGCCCCGTTTCAAGGACCGGCGTGATCTGTGACTGCAGACTCCGGGATGTCTTCTCGTGCGCGCTGAAGAGTTGGTGATGGCTCAGCAGACACGTCCGAAGACCAGGAGGCGCCTGCTGGATTTTGTTCACCGCCCATTGTGCCTGGGCGCCGTATAGACCGCCGTCTTCGTACGCCGTATCCAAGCCAAGAAACTGCCAATAGTCATTCTTCAGGGCGAAGAAACTGCAGCCGTTCTGTTTCGAGAAACGATGATCGGCCAAGGCAACGCTGTAGTAACCGTGGCCGCCTGAATACAACTCATGGTTCCCTGGGACAGCGAGGGAAATAGTGTCCGAATTGCTGCCAACGGGCCAGGTGTTTAGAAAACGTCTGTCGAACTCGCGCCGCGTTCCTGAGTAATAGACATCGCCTAGGTGAACGACGACTCGCTGCCGATTCGAGGCTTTGGCTAGTTCGAGCTGAATCTGATACGCGACTGAGTCGGCGCGCTCCAGGCCTGATCCCCAATCGCCCACGACCACGACGAGCGCGTCATTGCGAATCGGCAGCGTGGCTGGACGGTCGACAAACGGCAGTCGGCCGCCTGTTGCCTCGCGCCACAGTTCAGCGGTGAGGCAAACCATCCAGCGAGGATCGCTAAGCCAGGCCCACTTCCCCTTCGCAATCTCCATTTGCTTCCAGGCCCTTCGTCCCTGGCGCTGTGTGTCAAACTCCAGGCCGCGCAGGCGCCTTTCAGTGACGTGATGGTCGAGCGAGGAGCCGTCGCGGCGACCTGGCGGCAAGGTTGAGGAGACGGTCTCGATAGCATCTGGTGCGTGGTCCTCGACGGACTGGTCAACTGCTGACTGGATGAGGCACATCAACTGGTTGTGGGGCAGAAAGACGAAGTCGTCTTTGGGGGGTGCGTTGCGGTCGGTAGATCGTCGCTGGGGTGCATCATCCCCGTCGCCGGGGCGGATGAACTCATCGGACAATTCGGCAATACGGACCGCCAGCTCCGCGAGTTCTTCCGTTTCTATCGCGTCAATGGGATGGGATGCCCCTCCTCGGCGGGGACTTTCTCGGCGCCGGAGTTCCGAGGCAATCTGAGCCCCTGTTCCCTCCGCAACCCCGACCATGAACTCGCGGTTGAGGAACTGTTCGATCATTTCCCTGCTCCATTCATTGGCTGTGACCGGGATTCACCAGGACCGTCCGACAACTACCCAGCCCGCCCAATCGCACGGGTCGGGCCAGCGCTTGCGCATCTCGAGTTGGGCACGTCGCAGTGCCTCGGCTACGGCTACGTCCTGGGCCAACAGTTGATAGAAAACCACCATGAACTGAGCGGTAGGCGCGTCGTCCACCGGCCACAGACTGGCGACGACGCACCTAGCGCCCGCGAGGATCAGGGCGCGGGTGAAACCGTAGAGACCTTCGCCGTAGTGAAACTTCCCGAGCGCCGTCTGACACGCCGAACAGACAACGACCTCTGCTCCTAGTTCGAGGGTAAGTAGCTCACGGACCCGCAGAAGGTCATCCAAAGCCGCGCCATCTGCGAGTTCAGCCGCGAGCGGTGGCGCCAGGACCAGAGCGGAGTCCATAGGGCTGAGGTCATCAAGAAATGCGTGTGTGGCGAAATGCAGGTAGCGGGCATGGCTGGAACGGTCCCTAACATTCCGCTCCGTCGCGTGCCTCCCCACGTATGCCTCACTTTGGGGCTGATCAGGTCGCAGCCCGTTCAACATTGTTGCGATCCGCCGCACCTCGTGACCACTTGCGGGCAGCGCATGAATCGGAGCGCCGATCGCGGCGGCATGCCCGTTGGTCGCGAATGTCGGGGCGCCGAAGCCCACGAATGGTACGGCCGCGGGAGACAAACGCCACCGCTGATTGACGGCCGCCAGGGTGCCGATCGAGGGAGCGTGCGCGACGGCGTACCGCTCACAAAGGCTCGGTCCCCCATCCCACGAGCTGAGGAGTGCAGTAGGCAGTTGCACCATGGCTCCGTCTGGTATCACGAGAAGGCGAGCAGTCCCGACCCACGCGCGCTTCGGAATCGGGTCCACGAGAACACGGGCCAGTCTCTGTAGGGCTTCCTCAGCCAACCAACTGTTTCGGTCTCCCGAGAGGTAGCCTGCGACCCCGCGAGTGACGAGTTCGCTCAACTCAGACGCTCCCACCTCAATGCGGGCGACGTGGAAGTCGCCTGATCGCAGTGCCCATACGTATCCATGCGTTTCTGTGAAGGCGTAGTCAAGGAGTAGCGTTTCGTCGTCCAACATTTGCTGCGTCTCAGTGATGCCAACAATGGGAGGCGCCGCGATTTCCGCGTCTCCGAACTCGAGAGCGATCTCAGACGCAAGGAGGTCGAGCTTGCGCTCCAGTTTGCGGATGTCTCTTGCCTCTAAGGACGCTGAAAGCCGGTTTTGCAATTCGGCGCGCTGCGCCAGCAATTCGCGCTGTCGGGCAGTGGCTGCTTCGCGCTTGCCTCTATGGGCGCCAAGGAGCTCAACTAGGGAGCGCGCCTTCGTTCGTTGGACGATCTCGAACGCAAACTCGACGTCGGTGGGAGCACGACGATCCAGCAAACAGACCACCAGGTCTCGATAGGGATCCTGCTGCTCGGCGAACAGCGCGCGTTGCGCATCTGGCCACCTCTCAGCCGAGCGAAACGCTTCGGTGACCCCGACCGCACGTTCAAGCAAAGCGATCGCCGAGTCAAGATCTCCTCGCATCCGTTCGAGCCTCGCCAACTGTCCCAATACCGACGCATGAGCGTTCGAAATGGGTAGCACTTTGCTAACAATGGCGGTCAACTCAACGAGTTCGTCTCTGGCCGACACATGGTCGCCGCGGCGTAGGTGGCCATCGACAAGAGATTGGCGAGCCGCGATCATTGGCCCGGATGTGCGGTGGTGCGGTTCAAGCAGGGCTATCGCCTCCTCATGGCGACGCAGACCGTTGAGCGCGCGTGCCGTCGGGATGGCCGGGCTACCGTTCGCAATGAATGCATCGAGTCCCGATTGATACCGCTTAGCCACCTCCGATTCGGGGGCGCCCTTCTCATGCAAGATCGAGGCCATGAAGGAGTAGGCATGGCCGGCCAGAAGTCCGTGTGGGTCGTCAGCCAACGCCATGACAAGCGCTTCGTCGCATGCGCCCTCTGCGGCATCGAAGTCGCGCTCCCGCACGTGTGTTCGCGAGATACTTAGCCAGATTCTGATCTGTTCCAGACGGTTGCCCAACGCCTCTGCCATCGCCAAGGCCGTATCGAAATGTTGCAGTGCGTCGGCTACGCGACCACGTTCACGTAGCACTGTTCCAAGAGTTTCAAGTACCGTGACATGGGTCGCGGACGTGGGTTCCAGTTCTTCCGCGAGCTTGACGGCACGCTGCATGTCCTCAAGTGCCGACCCTCCAGTCGCGCCTTCAGGCATGCATTGCGCAGCGAATCCCCACGCGAGAAGTTCCTGTGAATCCCTTTGCGCAGCACGTTCCGCCCGCGCCATTACGCAGAAGGCACGAAATGCCGCAGGAGCGTTACCCGCATTTCTCTCGGCCAGTCCACGTTGGAAGCTTTCAGTCGATAGAGCCTGGACAATTTCTAACGCTCGGTCCGACAAGGCGCGACCAAGAGGCTCCAGGCCCGGACGGTCACCGACCAATACCTCGAGTGCCTCGTCGTAGCGCTGTTGCGAGATCAGTGCATGTGCGAGATCTTCAGCAGCCATCGTGAGGCGCGGGTTCCGCATCGAGGTGTCCACGCTTGATGACGGTGGCGCGTAGGACAGTTTCTGCCATATTGTCGTAACTCTTCATCGCGAGATACATCTCCGCCAGATCTTGGAGGGCCTCCAAAAGCCGCGGCGATTCTCCGGGCAAAGCTTCAAGGATTGCAATCCGCGAAAGTTGATGCTTCTCGGCTCCATCGGTGTCGCCGAGCATGAACAATCTCTTGGCAATTTGTATGTGGCAATCCGCTAGATCAGTCGAACCAGGATCAGTGATCTCTACCAATTTCCGCGCTTTGTTGGAATAGCTGGAGTGCTGCGGCCGGATCCGGCGTTTGCGCAGCCTCATTCCAGAAAACGGTGGCCAACATGGTGTATGTGGACAAGAGTTGTTGCGCGTGCGCAGGGCCTGAGAGAAGGTTGGCGGCCCGCTCAAGATGATCCTTGGCGAGGACGTGCCATCCAGATGTCGTGAGTATCCCGGCAAGGCGCTGATGGGCACCCGCCCGAGAGGGGCCCGGTGCATCTACGGTCTCCAAGAGATCCAAGCTCTCTCTAGCGATCTTGTAAGCCTCTGTGAGCTGGCCCGTCCCGTTCAATGCGAGCGCCAGTTGCCCCAGCGCTTCCGCCTCGGCGGCGGTGCCGGGCGTTTGTCGTCGCACTCTTTCGAGAGACTCCCGAAAGACGAGCACGGCCTCGTCGAAGTTTCCGCTGAGCATGAGTTCACTGCCATTGTCACCCATTGCGACCCCAGACGAGGTTAAGTCCCACGCTCACACCGAAGTGCCAGCCCTTGGGAAATGTAAGAAAGACACTAGATCTGCGGGCCCCAGGTTGCGAAGGTCGCTACCCCATGGGGGATAGCGGTCTAGTTGGGCAGTCAGACGTGGTGCGTTACCACTACCTGGAGGGGTTCATGGTCCGACTCGGAGTCGCAAAGCGTGGTGCCGACCTTCGACTCCCGGGTCATTTCCCGTGGTGTGTGGGTATCTGCTCGAGGGTGCAGAAAGGTCACCAACCGACTTGGCAGGGCCAGGGACCAACGACCGATGCGAGAACGACGCAAGAGCTTATGTCCCTCCACACTGAGCGAGAAGCTGTATCTCGCCATTCAGGAGAGCCATACGTCGAAGCGAGTCGACGACATACGAGCTCGGTCAGAGATTCGCCAAGAGCTCGAGTGCATTCTTGCGCTGGTCAGACCCAACGCTTGTATGCCACGCTATTGCAGTCAAGGAGTTGGGCAGATGACGTCTAATTCATTCGCGGACCTTCGTCCCGACAACTCACTCCGTAACGATGCCCACTACGCGGTTGTGGATGGGATAAATCACTACCAACCGCCGCTTGGTGCACTCTCGGGGGCAATCGCCGATGCCGTGGCGTTTGGTAGATGGCTGACACGCACAGACGGCGGGGCCTCGACCCCTCGCGCGTCAGGCAGGTGCCGGCCACAACAGAACCCCCCGAGCTTGTCGAAACGATTAGGAGCAATCATGCAAAGCGAGGAAAAGGAACAGAAGCAAGCGAGCCCCGAAACGGAGGAGCCGAACAAGGCACTGCCGCCGGCTGCCGTGTACGCCGCATTGGGTGTCTTGCTATTTTTTGGTGCACTCGTGATATTCATGCTCGCTCGCAGCAATGTCGATGACGTCACTTGGCAACGCCAGGTTTATGTGTATGGCTCCGTCGAGGCCATTGTCTTTGCTGCGGCAGGCGCCCTGTTTGGCGTGCAGATTAAACGCCAGGAGGCCAAGGCCGCCGACGAGCGCGCTAGCGAGTCGGCGGCCGAGGCCAAGGAAGCCAAGGTCAGCGAACGAATCGCGGCGGATCAAGCGCAAAAGGGTCGCACAATCGCAGCGACTGCGCGTGGCCTTGCGGCTGCATCTGGACGGCAATCGACCGATGAACCAACGGCATCAACGGAGTCGACGCCAGGAAGGCGCGGGGCCACCCCCGGGAACGCAACAACTCAGGCCGCGGCTCTGGATGCACTGGTCCACGTCGCGGATGAACTCTTCCCTCGCGACTGACTCGAAGACGCGCGAGAAGTGGTCATTCCAATCCGGCGCGCCGTGGCGGCGTAACGCGAGGTATCTCATCGCCGTTCCGTACACGGCGTCCGCGCATTGGTATCGATCGCTTGCCTTGGGCATCATCGGCTGCCTCGGACTAGTTCGTCCTCGTCGTATATTTACCGCACGCTGACTGGGTTTGCAGTGGCGCCCTCAACGCTTGGACATTGCCGATGCTGCTCTCGATATCTCCCGCTTAGAGCTGCGACTGCACCCCGGCCAGCAGCTGCCGGGCCGCCACGATCCGCTGGACCTGGTTGGTGCCCTCGTAGATCTGGGTGATCTTGGCGTCGCGCATCATCCGCTCGACCGGGTAGTCGCGGGTGTAGCCGTAGCCGCCGAGGACCTGGACGGCGTCGGTGGTCACCTGCATCGCGACGTCGGAGGCGAAGCACTTGGCGGAGGCGCCGAAGAAGGTGAGGTCCTTGTCGCCGCGCTCGGAGCGGCCGGCGGCGGCGTACGTCAGCTGGCGCGCGGCCTCCACCTTCATGCCCATGTCGGCGAGCATGAACTGGAGTCCCTGGAAGTCGGCGATGGGCTTGCCGAACTGCTGGCGCTCCTTGGCGTACTCGAGCGCGTAGTCGAGAGCACCCTGGGCGACGCCGACGGCCTGGGCGGCGATGGTGACGCGGGTGTGGTCGAGGGTCTTCATCGCGGTGGCGAAGCCGGTGCCCTCCTCGCCGATGATCCGGTCGCCGGGGATGTGGACCTTGTCGAAGTACACCTCGCGCGTCGGTGAGCCCTTGATGCCGAGCTTCTTCTCCGGCGCGCCGAAGGTCACGCCCTCGTCGGACTTCTCGACGACGAACGCGGAGATGCCCCCGCGGGTCTTCTTCTCGGCGTCGGTGACGGCCATGACCGTGTAGAACTCCGACTCCCCCGCGTTGGTGATCCAGCGCTTCACGCCGTTGAGCACCCAGCCGTCGCCGTCGCGCTCGGCCTTGCACTTCATCCCGCCGGCGTCGGAACCGGCGTCGGGCTCGGAGAGGCAGTAGGAGAAGCCGCCCTCGCCCTTGGCGAGCGCGGTGAGGTACCTCTTCTTGATCTCCTCCCCACCGGCGATCTGCACCGGCAGCGAGCCGAGCTTGTTGACCGCGGGAATGAGCGAGGAGCTCACGCAGACGCGGGCGATCTCCTCGATCACGAGCACGGTGGCGAGGGCGTCCGCGCCGGCGCCGCCGTACTCCTCCGGCACGTGCGGGGCGTGGAAGTCAGCGGCGATCAGGGCCTTCTCGGCCTCGACCGGGTAGCGCGCCTCCTCGTCGACCTCTGCGGCGTACGGCGCGATCTTGGCCTCGGCGATGGCACGCACGGCCTCGCGGATGGCCTGGTGCTCGTCGGTGAGGGCGTAGACCGGGAAATCGCTCATGGGCCCGATGCTAACGACCGTCAGACGAACCCGAGTGGTCGCAGGTCGGCCTTCGGTTCCGGGACGGCCAGCCACGGGACGCCGGCGTTGGCGACGTCGTGCAGCGCACGGATGACGAGCGCCTCACGGGTTCCGGACCGGGCGGCCGGGGTGACCGCGTCGCCGAGGTACGTCGCCACCTCTTCGCCCGTGCTCGGCAGTTCGACCAGGGCTGCCGCGGTCGCCGTACGACGCTCGAAGACGGCGTAGGCGAGGAAGCCGGGTGTCTCAGCTACATCGGGAAGCCGCTCGAGGATCCGCCCTGGGTCGTCGACACCGTGTTCATGCAGCACTCGCACCACCTGGCGCGCCACGCCCCAGCCGACCTGCTCGACGTGCGGTCCGTCGGGTGCCGGCGTGACGAGGCCGGTCTGCGCGCGCAATGGTCCTCCCTCCGCTGCCCTTGTCGATTGAGAATAGATTTGTCCCTGTGACCTCGGACTGGCAGGACCGCGCGGCGGTCGACTTCATGCTGGATGAGTGCCAGATCTGGGCCGTGGTGGGCCTGTCCGGGGACACCAGCCGTACGGCGTACCGCATCGCCGCCCTGCTCCAGGAACGCGGCAAGAAGATCGTCCCGATCCACCCGGACGCGCCGACCGTCCTCGGCGAGCAGGGGTACGCCACCCTCGCCGACGTCCCCTTCGACATCGACGTCGTCGACGTGTTCAGGCGATCGGACGCGGCCGGTCAGTTCGCCGACGAGGCAGTCGAGGTCGGCGCCAAGGGTGTGTGGTTCCAGCTCGGTGTGGTCGACAAGGACGCGTTCGAGCGCACCCGCGCCGCGGGCGTGCCGATGATCATGGACACGTGTCCCGCCATCGAGTGGCGCAAGCGGTGAACCTCAAGGATCCCGCGCCGGGCCGTGAGCTCGTGCTCCGGTCAGGCCCGGGCATCCCGGACGGCCTGGTCGTGCCCGCCTCGGAGATCGTGGAGCAGTTCTCCAGGTCCTCGGGGCCTGGGGGCCAGTCGGTGAACACGACCGACAGCCGGGTCGAGGTCGTGTTCGACGTAAGTGCCTCGTCGGCGCTCACCGACGAGATGCGTGGTCGGGCGCTGGGCAACCTCGGGTCCGACCGCATCGTCGTCACCGCGTCGGAGCACCGGTCCCAGCACCGCAACCGGGTCGCTGCCCGCCAGCGGCTCGCCGACCGGCTGCGGGCCGCACTCGCTCCACCGCCCCTCCCGCGCGTGCCGACCAAGCCGACCAAGGGGTCGCAGCGGCGGCGTGTGGAGGGCAAGCGGAGGCGGTCGAAGATCAAGTCACTGCGCGGGCGGGTGCACGACGACTGAGGCGGACATGGCACCCCTCGGGTTTGGTGAGCGTCGCTGCAGGGCAGTTTCCCGGCACCATGAGGACCTTGACGATCCTGCTGACGAGTCTCACGCTCGTGCTCACCGGTTGCGGAGGACACGACTCCACGAAGCCCCGCCAGGCACACAGCAAGGGATCGGCCTCCGCCACCGAGGAGGCAGCCCCGGAGCCGATCATGCTCGGCACCCAGCGCTACGTCAGCCCCTGTCGCCTCCTCGATCGCGACGACGTGCGCCGGATCTACCCCGGGTTCGGCCCTTACGCGACCTTCGACCAGGACTTTCTGGAGCGCGGTGTCAGCACCAGGGAGATGCGCTCGATCAGCGAAACGGTGGGCGCGTCCGTCCGCACCACGTGCTCCTACTGGTTGAACAACAAGCAGGAGACCACGATCGAGCTCGGCGTCAACCAGTACCTCTCTCCCGCCCGAGCCACGAAGGCCTGGAAGGACATCCGCACGCTCGGCACCGGAAAGGACAGCGAGGAGCTGGCCAAGAGCTCTGCCGAGCAGTGGCTGATCGACCTGGCCAGGGAGAACGAGGCTCACCTCGGCGGCGTCCCTGTGCCCGGCACCCAGGGCAAGGTCCTCTACGTTGCCCACCAGGGTGACTTCGTCACGACGCACGGCAACCTGTTGCTCACCGTCTCGCGCAAGGACTACACCGGCAGCGTCTTCATGCCTCGCAGAGTCAAGGACGTCACCCAGGTCCGGGATGTCTTCGCCACGATCCACCGGCACGCGTCCGAGAGCGATCTCGACCAGTCCGCGGTGCCGGCCTACTGGGAACAGCCCGAGGGCTGGCCGACCTTCGTGGATCCGTGCCAGGTCTTCGACGACGAGGCCATGGTCACCGCCACCGGACACACCAGTGCGAACGAGTCGCCGACGAGCGGGTCCACCTTCCTGAGCCCGGCCGCGCGGATGCGCCGCAACACGCTGCCGGCGTTCCAGGCGGTCGACAACACCTGCGAACGGACGGCGAAGATCAAGCGTCCCCACAAGGTGCTGTCGGACTACTGGAGCGGCCGCGCTGAGGTCTGGTACGCCGCCCCAGGCACCGCCGAGGGCAAGACCCTCCTCGACGGACTCGTGATCAAGAGACTGTTCCCGGTCGAGAAGCAGCGCAAGTTCAAGGTGGGCATCCTGCTCAAGGGGAAGGTGTTGCGCCCCGTCGAGGTGGCCGGCGCCGACACCGCATACCTCTTCGACTACACCAAGGACGGCTTCCACGTCCGGTGGGTGATGGCCAAGCGGGGGCCCTACGTCACCGTGCTCACCGCGGACAAGCCCGCGCCGCGTGCCAAGTGGGACCGCGCTCCGGTCGACGAGCGGCGCCTCCTGGCCGGCACCGCCCGGGTGATCGCCAACCTCCAGGCCGTCACCGAGGGCTGATCTCTCACTCCACGGTGAGGATGCGGGCGCCGCTCCCCTCCTCCGACAGATGGTCCTCGTCGTTGTGCAGGGCGCAGGCCTTCAGCGACAGGCAGCCACAGCCGATGCAGTCGTCGAGGGTGTTGCGCAGCTTCTCGAGCTGGGCGATGCGGTGGTCGAGCTCCCTGCGCCAACGGCTGGAGAGACGGGTCCAGTCCTTCTTGGTGGGAGTGCGGCCCTCGGGCAGGGTCGCAAGGGCATCTCGGATCTCCGAGAGCGGGACGCCGACGCGTTGCGACGTACGGATGAAGGCGACGCGGCGCAGGGTCTCGCGGGTGTAGCGCCGTTGGTTGCCGGCTGTACGTCGACTGTCGATCAGGCCTTCGCGCTCGTAGAAGTGCAGCGCGGACACGGCGACACCCGAGCGCTCCGACAGTTCGCCGGGCGAGAGGAGCTTCGAAGTATCCATTTGACCTCAACCGTACTTGAGGTTGTTGGCTGTTCCCATGACCATGACCCAGGCCCGGGCCCCCCAGCGCGCGTTCGATCACGAACACCGCGCCATCACCCTCGGGCTGCTGGCCCTGGTCACCATGTTCGCGTTCGAGGCCGTCGCTGTGAGCCTGGCGATGCCGAGCGTGGCGCGCGAGCTCGATGGCGAGACCCTCTACCCGATCGCCGTCGTCGGCATGCTGACCGCGGCGATCGTCGGGATGGTCGTCGGCGGCATCTGGAGCGACGCCCGCGGAGCCAGCCTTCCCCTCACGGTGGGCGGCGTCGGCTTCGTCGCAGGCCTGCTGGTCTCGGGGTTCGCCGGGTCGATGGAGGTCTTCGTCGGTGGCCGGCTGCTGCAGGGTCTTGGCTGTGGTGGTGCGCTGACCGCGATGTACGTCGCCGTCGGTGACGCCTACCCCGCACACCTCCGCACGCGCGTGTTCTCGCTGTTCGCCACCGCTTGGGTGGTGCCGTCGATCGCAGGACCCTTCGTCGCCGGCGCTCTCGTCGACCTGTTCGGGTGGCGCTCGGTGTTCCTGGTGGTGGCCGGCTTCGCCGCCTTCAGCACCTTCGCGGTACGCGCCCCGATGGGTCGGCGACTGGCCGTCCGCGAGGCACCACTGGTGTGGGGCCGTCGCCCGGCGTACGCCGTGATCGCTGCCGCCGGGGTGGTCGCGCTGCACCTCGCCGGCCACGGCTCCGGAGTGCGCTCCGTCCTTCTGCTCGTCGCCGGCCTGCTGGTCGTGGCGGTCGCCAGCGGCCCCCTCCTTCCGCGCGGGACGACTAGCGCGAGGCGCGGGCTGCCGGCCGTGATCGCGTCGCGCGGACTGTTCGGCGCCGCATTCGCGTGCGTGGAGATGTTCCTGCCGCCGGTTCTGCAGAACGAGAGCGGGATGAGCCCGACGCTGAGCGGGCTGGTGATGATGGTCGGTGCGCTCGGCTGGGTCGCTGGTTCGGCCTACGCCGGGAAGCACGCCCGCCCCGAGACGTTCCCCACTGATCCTGCGGGTCGGGAGCCTGGCCCTCCTCGGTGGCACCGTCGTCTCACTCGCGCTCGTCCCGGTCGACCACTCACCGATCGCCGCCGGGATCGTCGCGACGGTCGGGTTCACCATCATGGCCGTCGGCATGGGCCTGGCGACGCCGCTGATGTCCACGCTGGCGCTCGACCTCGCACCCGAGGGACGCCAGGGCGACAGCGGTGCCGCGATCCAGATGAGCGACTCGCTCGGTCAGAGCATCGCCGCTGGGCTGGTCGGAGCAGTCTTCGCGCGCTGGTTCCTGATCGACGCGCACACGTCGTACCTCGCTGGCTTCGGGCTCGCGCTGGTGCTTGCCCTCGTCGCGCTGGTGACGGCTCGGCGGAGCGTCGCCGCGCCTCTGGGTGGTTGAGGAGGCCGAGGAACGAGGCCGTCTCGAAACCACCGGATCAAGTGGTTTCGAGCCCTTCGAGACGGTTGCTGCGCAACCTCCTCAGGAACCAACGCAAAGCGACCCTCGCTCCTCAACCACCGAACATGGTCAGAACGGCTGCCCGAACGGCACCTTCTTGGCCTTCGCCGGCCCCTCGAGGGTGGAGCGCTGCTCGAAGTCGCCGCTCTTGAGCCCCTTGGTCACGGCGGATGCGAGCTGGTTGCGGGTGCGCTTGCTGTCCTCGGCGAGAGCCTTCAGGAAGAGGTAGGTGAACGCACCGTTGGGTCGGTTGTCAAAAGTGGCGTCCGACGCGGTCTGGTCGGGACGGCAAGCGGCGAACAGCACCGGCTTCGCGGTACCGCTCGGCACCTTCGTCAGCTCGAGAATCGACCGGCGGTCAATCGATCCCGGCGAGGTGGCGCGGATGTCGCGCGCACGGTGAAGTCCTCGCGGCGTCGGGGGCGGCAGGAACCGCGGACGTCGCCCGAGCAGCATCGCCTGCTGGATGTCGTCGAGGTCCTTCAGGCCGGTGCCGCTGTGACACGTGTCGAGAAGCACCTCGACCAGCACGCCCTCAGGGACCTTCTCGAACAGGTCGCGCAGCTCGTTGTCGATGATCACGGTCTTGCGGTCCCAGCTGTCGCCGTTGCTCTTGATGTCGTAGCAGGCGAACGCCTCGTCGAGGCCATCAGGCTCGTCCGGGTCGTCGGGCATGCTCGGCACCTGGGTGCCGTGGCTGGAGAACGTGAACACCAGCTGGTCACCGGGCACCGACTTCTCGACCATGTCGGTGAGCGCGGTCATCACCTTCTTCTTGGTGGCGTCCTTGTCGCGCAGCACCGTGATGGTTCGCGCGGTGAAGCCCAGTTTCTTCAGGGCCTTCGAGAGGTCGTTCGCGTCGTTGACACAACCGCTCAGCCAGCTGCTCATCGGCAGAGACTTGAACTCGTTGATGCCGACACAGAGTGCGCGACGGGTCATGGTGCGGTTCCTTCCGTGTGAGGTGGGGGTGCTCGATGTGTCATGAGGTGACGAGTACGGCGTCGGGCCGGGCGTAGACGACGAAGGCGAGCCAGGTGGCGTCGCCGGCCTTTCGGGCCTCCTCACGGGCCTTCGTGGTGGCGACGCTGATCGGCGAGCCGGACAACAGCTCGTCGTACAGCTTCTCCACGAAGATGCGCGAGGGCTGCTCGTGCACCGACCACAAGCAGGAGATGAAGGCCGACGCGCCGGCGTCGAGGAACGCCTTGGCGAACCCGCCGACCGTGGTGAGCAGCTCGCCGGCCTGACCCACCTGGCAGGCGTTGAGTACGACGACCGGGCCGGCAGTCCCCTTCTCGGCCCAGGTGGCGTTCTCGCTGACGGTGGTCGCGCCGAGGTACTGCGGCGCAACGGTCCGACCGCGCTTGAGTCCCTGCAGCAGCAGCTTGGCGTCGAGGATGTCGTTGGGGTCCGCCGCGCCGTGGCCGGAGAAGTGCAGCAGGTCGAACTCGCCCGAGCGCAGGAGCGTGCGTACGCCGTTGGGGGTGGCCGTCACCTTCGTGGCCTGGAAGCGCTCGACGAGGAACTGTTCCTCGAAGACCGGTTCGGTCAGCGCGAAGATCGGGTCCTTGTACACCGGGACAAGCGAACGTGCCCGACCGGCGCGGATGTGCAGCTCCTTGGGCGGGAAGCCGCCCGGCTGCCAGCGCACCAGACCGCCCTGCGCCAGGAACCGCGGCTTCTCCTCACGTGGCCCTACTGGTGGCTTCAGGTGCACGAGCTCCCAGGGCACGAACGGCTCGTCGGCGTACAGGATCAGGTCGCGCACCTTTGACTTCTTCTGCCACAGGTAGGCCTGCATGTCCTCCGGGAACAGCTCGTCGAACATCTTGGAGCCGATGTCCTGGAGCTTGCGCTCGCGCTCGCGTGGTTCGGCGCTGGTGTTGCGCCAGACCTTGGCGACGTCGTCGAGGATCTTGGCGATCTTCTTCTCGCGGTCCTTGATCGGCAGGGACTCGAAGGTGAGAACGGGCTTCCCTCGTTCGAGCCGGACGGCGTAGTGGTAGGCAACGCGTCCGTTGGGCAGCTCACGCTCGTAGATGTCGATGCACGGGAGACCTTCGAGCTCGGGAGCGTCGATGCCGGGGTGCGCCTCCACCTGGGCCGTCGTACCGATGGGCATCGTGGCCGAGTCACTCTGAGGGACCGCAGTGCCCTTCAGCGTCATCGTCTTCGTGGGGACGGTGCCCTGCCGGACCATGATCGTCACCACGAACGGCCCCGGCGCGAGCGCCTGCCCGGTGAAGGTGAGCTCGCTCGTGCCGCCACCGGGGGGTAGCGCGAAGAGGTCGTTGCCGGTGCCGGCGATGCTGACGTTGGTCTTGCCGATGACCTGTACGGACAGCGGACGGTTGGGGTCGACGCCCACTTCGGCCTCGGCATGGATGCTGCCCTCGGTAGCCATGATCGCTTTGCGTGAGAGCCGCACTCGCACCACGAAGTCCAGCTTCTCGACAACGTGACCGGGCATCTCCGCCGCGAGATGGGCCTCGACCTGCTCGGCTGCTCCCGGAGTTCGTGGGGCCGCCCGGCTGGCGGCGACCGGCGGGGGCGCTGCGCCCGGTCCACCACCGTTGGTGAACCCGTCCGCAGCCGGCGGCGCCATGGCTGCGGTGGGTTCTGGCTCCGGCTCGGCCATGGCCGCCTCCATGGGCGGTTCGGCCATCGTCTCCATCGGTGCTTCCGCCATGGCGGCCTCGGGCATCGGCTCATCAGGGATGCCGCGTGTGACCGGTGCGGAGGGGGGTGGTGGGAAGGCGGGTGCCCCCGCGGCCTCGTCGCCGCCGGCCCCGAGTCCCAGCGGCAACCAGCCCGCGATCGCCTCCATCACCGAGACCTGTGCGAAGTAGTTGTTGTGATAGACGCGGTCGTTCTCCCCCAGAGCGAACTCGTCGCTGACGAACCCGCCGCCCGGGAGGCCGATCGCGGACATCGAGTCGACGTCGACGACCAGGTCGTTGTCGCCCTCGAACAGCTGGTCGACGAAGCCCTCCGCGAACTTCACCGCCAGCTCCTTCGGGAACTCCGGCGGGTTGTGGCTGTCGTCGAAGAGACTCACGTGGAAGTTGGAGGAGACCACGAACCAGTTCGTCCCGGGCCCCGGCTGGCCCTGCTGCAGCTTGTTGATCTCCGTGACGAACTTCCCACGCGGCACCATCGCCTTCAGGCCGGGGACGTCGTCACCCTCGGCGGCGTAGGAGACGAGGTACTTCACGAACGCCCCGATTCCCTTCACCACGCCACCGACAACCGCCGCGACGGGAGCCGCCCCCAACAGCGAAAGCACCTTCGCCGACACCACGGCCAGGTTGGTGTAGAGGTCGACGAGGTCCGACCAGCGCTCCGGGTCGGCCAGATGAGTACCGCCGTTCGTGGACGCGACGAAGACGATGTTGTCGACGGTGCCCGGCCACCCGTCCGGCGGGAGCACCTGCTCGACGAACGAACGGGTGACCAGGCCGCCGCGGCTGTGCGTGATCACGTCGATGACGAAGTCGCTCCCGGGCTGGTGCTTCTTCAGCCGCTTGAGCAAAGCCTCTGCGTTCTGCTTCGGGTCGACGCTGAGGGTCTTGTGGTCGAAGCCGATGACAGCGTCGTACGCCGAGATCAGCGTCCCCAGGAACCCCCGCCCGTCCTCGCTGGCCGCAAGCACTCCGAAGGCACCGACGGTCGACGAGAACGTGCCGTGCACGAACAGCAGCACGCGCACGGGACGGTCGGTCGGCAGGTGCAGCTCGTCGAGGGTCTCGAAGCGCTTCCAGCTCTTCACCTCGGGTGCGGTCAGGTGGACCATGCCCGGCTTGACGTGCGCCTCCATCTTCTCGATGGCCTTCTCGAGGATGGCAGGCGCGACGAACCGGAAGACGAGCGCGTGCGCCGCACCTTCGACGACCTGGCCCAGGAGTCCGCGGTCGCGACGACCGTCGGGTGTTGGCGGTGCCGCCGTGACGCCGGGCTGGACGTCGATCTCGAAGCGTCGGGTCCTGGGACCTGCGTCGAGTGACCTGGTACGCCGCCCGGTGTCGACCGGCAGGTGCCAGGAATAGACGCCATCGCGCTCGAGCAGCACCACGGCGTCCTGGTCGGGAGGCACGTCCACGTCGAACTGCACTGTCCCCGGCGCGGCCGGTGCTCCGAGATCCCTGGTTCGGCGAGGGGTGAGGTCAACGGATTCGACCAGGTTGAGATCGCTGTCCTGGAGTGCGGCTACCAGAACGTCTCTGCCGGCGACATCGGCGACGCGAGCCGGATCGGGCAGGCCACGGGCGACCTCCGCCGGTTGGGCGTCGTACGAGGGCGGCGTTGTGACCCGGACAGTCCCCTCCCCGAACGTGGGTGACATACGTGGCTCCCTTCGCCCAATCGGGTGCACGTGCTCTCAACCTAGAGCGCCCGCTGGGGCTGGAGATACCGCTGGGACGTCCTGGTCTACCCCGGACTGGTCCGCGATCATGGCGGTATGCCGTCGGTTGAGGTGTGGCCCGACGTCGAGCAGCGGGCGAAGCGAGCCGATAGTCGAGACCACGTGCCGCTGGCTGTCAGACCACGTTGACCATCGCTGGTTGAGCTTGTCGAAACGACTCACGAGCACGGGAAAGTGTTTTCCACAGATCTCGTTTGCCTCTTGATCCGCACATACGTGTGAACAACAATTGAGCCATGACCGCCCGGCTCCTAGAAACCCCGACCAGTGCCGATGCACTGGCTTCCGGGGTGCGAGAGCTGCACTCACTCCTGGACCGGCTGCACGCCACACCCGTCGAGAGTGCCCATGCATCGACAGGTCCCGCGGTGGTCGAGGTCGACCGGGCGATCCGGAGGCTGGAAGCACTCAAGCTGAAACTCCTGGCCAGCGCCGACAGGTCCGGGCTCGCACACGACTCCGGGTTCACCGGTACCGAGGCCTGGGTCGCGACCCAGACCACCACCTCGCGCACCACCGCGGCGCGGCAGGTCGCCCTCGCCCGAGAGCTCGCGCCGGAGGCCGGTCACGACGCCACAGCCGCCGCCCTGGACGAGGGTCTGGTCTCTCCAGCCCATGCCGCGGTGATCGTGGGAGCTTCGCGGGACCTGCCCACAGGGGTGACCGACGAGCAGCGGGATGCCGTCGAGGCCGTGCTGGTGGAGAAGGCTCAGCGCTACTCCCCTGACCAGCTGCGCAGGATGGCCCGCCGTGCGGTCGAGGCGATCGAACCCGACCAGGCGATTGTGGACGCCCACGAGAATGACCTCGTTCGCAGCGAGGAAGAACAGGTGCTCGCGAAGGCGTCTTTCTCCTGGCACGACAACGACGACGGCATCACGACCGGACACTTCATCGTCCCCACCACCAAGTTCGGTTACCTGCTCAAGATCCTCGACGCGATGACCGCACCCCGACGGATGCGCGACGAGGCCTCTGCGCAGAATCGGTCTTTCGATTGGCGACACCGCCGCGGAGTCGCTTTCACCGAGCTCCTCGAACATCTGCCCACCGACCACCTGCACCACAAGTCCGCCGCCACCTTGGTCGTCACCATCGACCTCGACACCCTGACCGGCGCCCTCAAAGCCGCCCACCTTGACACGGGCCAGACGCTCTCCGCCGGGGAAGCGCGCCGGCTGGCCTGCAGTGCCGCGATCATCCCCGCCGTCCTCGGAACCCACTCCATCCCCCTCGACCTCGGCCGCGAGACTCGACTGTTCAGCCAGGCCCAACGCATCGCCGCCGGACTTCACCACGACACCTGCGCTGCTGAGGGATGTGCACGCCCCTACGCCTGGTGCGAGCTCCACCACTCACAACCCTGGTCCCGCGACGGCAAGACCAACCTCAACCAAGCCGTCCCGCTGTGCCACTGGCACCACCAACGCATCCACGACCACACGTTCGTCCCCACCTGGCAGGCAGACGGCACCATCTCCTTCCAGAGGCGCCGACCAAGACGGACGTGAGCCGCATCCGTCACGAGGAGAGGGGCACAGATCTCGGGACATCCAGCGGATCCTGATGCGCGGACCCGATGTTTGATCGGGCAACGGGTACGGGCATGGTGAAGAAGTAGTTGAACTCCGAACAATTGCCGATCAACTCGAGGAGAGCCACCACATGTCAGACCCCGTCAAGCTCGCGATCATCTACTACTCCTCCACCGGCACGCTCGACGCGATGGCGCGTCACGCGGCCAAGATCGGGGAGAAGGCTGGTGCGGAGGTTCGACTGCGGCATGTCGAGGAACTCGCACCGGAGTCGGTGATCGAGACGCAGGACGAGTGGGTCGAGCACCGCAAGGAGGTCGCCGACGAGCCGACCGCCGTACCGGACGACGTGGTGTGGGCCGACGCCGTGCTCATGGGTACGCCGACCCGCTTCGGCAACGTCGCCAGCCAGCTCAAGCAGTTCATCGACACGCTTGGGCCGCAGTGGGGCGAGGGCCTGCTCGCCGACAAGACGTACGCCGGCTTCACCGCGGCCAAGACCGCCCACGGCGGCCACGAGTCGACCCTGTTGGCGCTCTACAACACGTTCCACCACTTCGGCGGCATCGTGGTCCCGCCCGGCTACACCGACGAGATCAAGTTCGAGGAGGGCAACCCCTACGGCGTCTCGCAGGTCGACCAGGGCGACACCGACGAGCCACTGACCGACACCGCCTCCGAGGCGCTGACCCATCTCGTCGAGCGGTTGGTCTCGATCACCGAGCGGCTCAACGGGGAGTAGCTAGAAGCCCAGCCGGCGCGCGGACTCGCCGCGCACCACCTTGCCCTTTTCCTGTGCGGTCTCCTTCAGCTGCGACTGGAAGTCGACCATCTTCTGCTGGAGGTCCGGGTCGCTCGCGGCCAGGATGCGTACGGCGAGCAGGCCGGCGTTGCGGGAGTTGCCCACCGCGACCGTCGCGACGGGCACACCCGCCGGCATCTGCACGATGGAGAGCAGCGAGTCCATCCCGTCGAGGTACTTCAGCGGCACCGGCACCCCGATGACCGGCAACGGCGTGACCGCGGCCAGCATGCCCGGAAGGTGTGCCGCTCCCCCGGCCCCGGCGATGATCACCTGCAGACCGCGTCCAGCGGCCTCGCGGCCGTAGGCGAGCATCTCGTCGGGCATCCGGTGCGCCGAGACCACGTCGGCCTCGAACGGGATGTCGAACTCCTCGCACGCCTCCGCGGCGGCCTTCATCACCGGCCAGTCGGAGTCCGAGCCCATCACGATGCCGACGCGTGGCTTGGAGGTCTCAATCATTCCGTCAGTCACTTTCGTCTCCCAGGTCGCCCGCGAACCATGCTGCCGCATGACGGGCGCGTTCGAGGCAGTCCTCGAGATCGTCGCCGTAGGCGTTCACGTGACCCACCTTGCGGCCCGGACGCATCTCCTTGCCGTACAGGTGCACCCGCAGGCGCGGGTCGCGGGCCATCGCGTGCGGGAAGCCGTCGTAGAGCCGCCCGGTCTGGTTCCTCCCACCCAGGATGTTGACCATCACCGTCCAGGGGACACGCTTGTCCGGCGCGCCGAGCGGCAGATCGAGGACGGCGCGCAGGTGGTTCTCGAACTGGCTGGTGACCGAGCCGTCCTGCGTCCAGTGCCCGGTGTTGTGCGGCCGCATGGCCAGCTCGTTGACGAGCACCCTGCCGTCGCTGGTCTCGAACAGCTCGACCGCGAGCACGCCGGTGACGTCGAGCTCGCCCGCGATCTTCATGGCGATCTGCTGAGCCTGAGCCGCCAGCGCCGGCGAGAGGTCGGGAGCCGGCGCGATCACCTCGTGGCAGATCCCGTCGCGCTGTGTCGAGGCGACCACCGGCCAGACGGCCATCTGGCCCGAAGGTGAGCGAGCCACCAGCGCGGACAGCTCGCGGCGGAAGTCGACGCGCTCCTCGGCGAGAATCTCGCGGCCCGACTCGAAGGCGGCTGCGCAGTCCTCCGGTCCCTCGACGAACCAGACCCCCTTGCCGTCGTACCCGCCACGGGTGGTCTTCAGAACACATGGGAAGCCGAATGCTGCCACCTCGTCGACCGACGAGACCAGCGCGTTGCGCGGGCACGGCACGTCCAGCTCGGCCAGGCGCCGCCGCATCACGCCCTTGTCCTGGGCGTGCACCAGCGCCTCGGGACCCGGCCGCACCGCCAGTGAGGCCTCCAGCGCATGCAGGTGGTCGGTCGGCACGTGCTCGTGGTCGAACGTGACCACCTCGCACCCCTTGGTGACGGCCCTCAGGGTGGCCAGGTCGGTGTAGTCGCCCACCGTGTGGTCGGGCAGCACCTGCGCCGCGCTGACACCGGGCGCCTCGGCCAGCAGCCGGATCGGGATACCCAACGCGGCTGCGGGCTCGGCCATCATCCGGGCCAGCTGGCCGCCTCCGATGACGGCCACAATTGGTGCGAGCGGTGCGGGCAGTTGGGACACGCAGCGACCCTATCCAGCCGAGTCAGCGCTGAGTACGACGGACCGCGACCGGCTCGAGGTCGCCGAACCCGCGCACCGGCCTCGCCGGCAGGATCCGGGTCTCGTACCTGTCGTCCGGCAGCCGCTCGGCAGTGTGCGCGTCGGTGATCACCCGGTTGCGCCGCGCGACGCCGACCAGCCGGGCGGCCAGGTTCACGGCGGGGCCGTAGACATCACCCATCCGGAGTACGACGGACCCGGTCACCAGCCCGACCCGAACGTCCGGCAGCCGGTTGTCGCCACCGATGACCTTCACGATGTCCCAGGCGATCTCCACGCCATCCTCGGGCGTAGGCGCCATGAACAGCACCGAGTCGCCGAGCGTCTTCACCACGCGGCCGCGCCACCGCGAGACCACGTCGTGGCTGCGGCTCTCGAAGACCTCGACCAGGTCGCCGATCTCGTCGTCCTCGAGTCG
Source organism: uncultured Actinomycetota bacterium (assembly GCA_963742785.1). Lineage (GTDB taxonomy): Bacteria > Actinomycetota > Actinomycetes > Propionibacteriales > Nocardioidaceae > Marmoricola. Next base: position 963,522 of record CAVUNI010000004.1, on the reverse strand, counting down.
GTTGGTGAGTGCACTGAAGCTGACCAGGTCGGCAAACCCGACCGTCGCCTCCGCGACCTGCTCGTCCGCGGCGCCGTTCAGGCTCTCCACCCGGGTGACAGCAGCGGCCAGGTGCCGGCGCCACACGTAGGTCAACAGGTGCTCGAAGTCCGGACCGATGGACGCCACTAGGCGCAACGCCTCCTCACGCTTGGAGGAGTCCGCCCGCGTCTTGTCGAGCATGGACGCGAGCGTGGCCACCTCCCACTCGGCCAGGCGGTCCATGGTCTGCCCGACGGCGCGGGTCATCCGGACGATCGTGTCGAAGTCGAGCTCGCCCGCCCGCTCGATCGCAGCCACGCGCTCGAGCGCCTCGGCGTCTGCCTTGCTGAACGCCGAGGCACCGTCGGCCTGCGGGAAGCCCAGCGCACGCCAGAGGCGCTGGGCCTCCTGGACGGTGAGCCCGGCAGCGGCGGCAACCTCTTCGCCGGTCAGTTCCGGTACGGATCCGAGAATTGCCCGCTCGAGGTCCTCAGGATCCGTCATCAGTCTTGCGGGCTCCGTGGAATAGCTCGTCGCTCACCGTCAGCTGGGCCTGCTCGACCTGCGGGATGTCGCGCAGCTCGACCCGCCCGAGCTCGCTCGCGTCGGAGACCACGAGGGTGCCGCAGCCGAACATCCGGTCGATGACGCTCTTCTCGTAGGAGATGTCGCTGATCCGGTTCATCGGGATGTCGTGGCCACGCCGGGTGAGGATCCCCGTGCGGGTGATCAGGCGGCGGTTGGTGAACGTGTACGTCGTCAGCAGCCAGTCCAGGTACGGCTTCAGCACGAACCACACCAGGATTGCGGCCACGATCACCCAGATCACCCATCGCCAGGTCCCCGCCTGGTCGCCGTCGGGGAGGCTGGAGAGGTACCCCGCCAGCCCCGCCACCACGATCAGCACGACCGTGGGCAGGATCAGCGCCTTCACGTGAGTGCGCGTGCTGAGCACGATGTGCTCGCCCTCGTTCAGGAGCTTCGGGGAGATCGCCACGGGGCGATCATGCCACGGAAGGCGGCGTCCTCAGAGGGGTTCTGGGCTCACTTCGGCCTTACTCGGGACGGACGTAGACGACGTCCCCGGCGCCCAGGTGCTCCTCCCCGCTCGACGTGCGTACGACGAGCCGCCCGGACTCGTCGACGTCGATCGCCTCACCGACCACCTCGCCGGCGGGTACGGCCACCTTGACCTGCTGGCCTGGCGTGGTGCACAGCTCGAGGTACGCCGACCGCAGGTCCGCACCCGAGCGCCACTCGTCGTAGCGGGCCTCCAACTCCTCCACCAGCGCCGTCAACAGCGCCGAGCGGTCGACGGTGCCGCCCGTGACGATCGCGAGCGACGTCGCCTCGGGGACCGGCAGCTCGTCGCCGGTCTGGTCGCAGTTGATCCCGACGCCGACCACCGCCGCCGCGGAACCGTCGTGCTCGATGCGCTCGAGCAGGATCCCGCCCAGCTTGTGCTCGTCGGCGAGCACGTCGTTGGGCCACTTCAGGGAGACCTCGACCCCCGTGACGCGGCGTACGGCGGCTGCGGCGGCCACCCCGGTCAGCAGCGGCAGCCACGGCCACCGCTCCGCAGGCACGCCATCGGGCACCAGCAGGAACGACACCGTCACGGAGCTCCGCGCCGGCGTGACCCACTCGCGACCGAGCCGCCCGCGGCCCGACGTCTGGTGCTCGGCGGCGAGGACCAGGCCTTCCTGCTCGCCGGAACGGAAACGGTCGGCCACCTCGCCGTTGGTCGAGGCGGCCTCGTCGACGACCTCGACACGCCATCGACCGGGTGCAGCTGTGACATCAAGGGGTGGGCGGCTGCGCTCGTGATCGCTCATGCCCACTAGATTGGCGCAGGAACGAACCGATTGCGAGGAGTCCGACACCGTGAGCACAGCACCGGGCGAGGGCACGGATGTGCCGCAGGACATCGACATCCACACCACCGAGGGCAAGCTGGCCGACCTCGACCGGCGCATCGACGAGGCCGTCCACGCCGGGTCGGCCAAGGCCGTGGAGAAGCAGCACGCCAGGGGCAAGTGGACCGCCCGGGAGCGCATCGAGCACCTCTTCGACGAGGACTCCTTCGTCGAGCTCGACGAGCTCGCGCGGCACCGCTCGGTGGCGTTCGGGCTGGAGAAGAACCGGCCCTACGGCGACGGCGTGATCACCGGCTTCGGCACCATCGACGGCCGGCAGGTCTGCGTGTTCTCCCAGGACTTCACCATCTTCGGCGGCTCGCTCGGCGAGGTCTACGGCGAGAAGATCACCAAGGTGATGGACCTCGCCCTCAAGACCGGTTGCCCGATCATCGGCATCAACGAGGGCGCCGGCGCCCGGATCCAGGAAGGTGTGGTCTCCCTCGGCCTCTACGGCGAGATCTTCAAGCGCAACGTGCATGCCAGCGGCGTGATCCCGCAGATCAGCCTGATCATGGGGTCCTGCGCCGGAGGCCACGTCTACTCGCCCGCGGTCACCGACTTCACGATCATGGTCGACGGCACCTCCAACATGTTCATCACCGGCCCAGACGTCATCAAGACCGTCACCGGCGAGGACGTGTCGATGGAGGAGCTCGGCGGCGCCCGGACCCACAACACCAAGTCCGGCAACGCGCACTACATGGGCTCCGACGAGGAGGACGCGCTGGAGTACACCAAGGCGCTGCTCTCCTACCTGCCGCAGAACAACCTCGACGACCCCCCGGTCTATGACGACCCGGCCGACCTGGAGATCTCCGACCTCGACCGTTCGCTGGACGCCCTCATCCCCGACGGCGCCAACCAGCCCTACGACATGCACACCGTGATCACCTCGGTCCTCGACACTGATGACAACGGGGAGGGGGAGTTCCTCGAGGTGATGCCGCTGTTCGCGCCCAACATCGTGGTCGGCTACGGCCGGGTCGAGGGCAGGTCGGTCGGCGTGGTGGCCAACCAGCCGATGCAGTTCGCGGGCACCCTCGACATCGATGCCTCGGAGAAGGCGGCGCGGTTCGTGCGCACCTGCGACGCGTTCAACATCCCGGTCCTGACCTTCGTCGACGTGCCCGGCTTCCTCCCTGGCACCGACCAGGAGTGGAACGGCATCATCCGCCGCGGCGCCAAGCTGATCTACGCGTACGCCGAGGCGACCGTCCCGCTCGTCACGATCATCACCCGCAAGGCCTACGGCGGGGCGTACGACGTGATGGGGTCCAAGCACCTCGGTGCCGACATCAACCTCGCCTGGCCCACAGCGCAGATCGCGGTCATGGGCGCCCAGGGCGCGGCCAACATCCTGCACCGCAAGGAGCTCGCCAAGGTCGAGGAGAAGGGCGGCGACGTCGAGCAGCGGCGCGCCGAGCTGATCGCCGACTACGAGGACACGCTGGCCAACCCCTACGTCGCGGCCGAGCGCGGCTACATCGACGCGGTGATCACCCCGCACGAGACGCGCAAAGAGATCGTCCGCGCGCTGCGCCTGCTCGCCTCCAAGCGCGAGACGCTGCCGCCGAAGAAGCACGGGAACATCCCGCTGTGAGCGACACGTCTTCGGTGGTTGAGCAGCCGCCTCCTCTCCTCCGGATCGTCAAGGGCGACCCGGAGCCCGAGGAGGTCGCCGCCCTGGTGGCGGTCGTCTCTGCCCTGGCCGCCGGTGCTGCCGAGGCCGCGGCCGACGACAAGCGACCCAAGCCGGAGTGGTCGGCGCACCACCGCAAGCTGCGCGCGCCGCACCGGCACGGTCCGGGCGCCTGGCGCGCCAGTGCCCGTTGACTGCGCGCCACTAGGGTGACCCGATGCCCACCACTCCGCACCTGATCCTCGCGTCTGCCTCACCGGCCCGGCTCAAGACGCTCCAGAACGCGGGTCTCTCCCCCGAGGTGATGGTCAGCGGCGTCGACGAGAGCACCGTGGCGATGACCGGACCCGCGGACTACACGATGAAGCTCGCGCAGCTCAAGGCAGTCGCCGTGGCGGCCGACCAGAAGCGCGCCCTGGTGATCGGTTGCGACTCGGTGCTAGCCCTCGACGGCGAGATCCTCGGCAAGCCGGTGGACGACGCCGAGGCGGTCTCCCGCTGGAAGCAGATGCGCGGGCGGTCCGGCGTACTCCACACCGGGCACTGCGTCATCGACACCCATCGCGAGGTCTGGCTGGCGCGATCGGCGGCCACGCAGGTGCGGTTCGCGCACGTCACCGACGAGGAGATCGAGGCGTACGTCGCGACCGGCGAACCGTTAGCGGTGGCGGGGGCATTCACCCTCGATGGACTCGGCGGGCCGTTCGTGTCAGGCGTCACCGGGGACCCGCACAACGTCGTGGGAATCAGCCTGCCCCTGCTACGCCTGATGTTCGAGGAGCTCGGGTTCCTCTGGACCGACTTCTGGGACTGACGCTGTCGGGTTCGACGCATCCGGCTCAGATCCGAACACGTGCGTGCCGTGGGCGCCGTGGAACTCCACCGCGTGCCGCTTGAACACGAAGCGGCGGAAGGCCCAGAAGCGCACCAAGGTCGCCAGCACCGCGCCGACGATGTTCGCCGACACGTTGTCGGCGATGACCGTGTCCCAGTTGAAGACGTTGCGCGTGATCCACAGACAGGCCATCGGGATCACGAATGAGGCGAAGTTGACGATCGTGTAGTTCACCAGCCCGCCACCCGGACCGGTCGGCCTGCGGTGCTTGAACGCGTAGCGCCGGCTTCCGTAGAAGCTGATCAGCATGCCGACCGTGTTGGCGATGAAGTACGTCAGCACCGGATAGCTGTGCAACGGGCCCGGACTGTAGAGCCCAGGGAGCCCGTGGACCAGGGCGTTGAACAGGAAGATCGCGACAGCGGTGGCGACGACATTGACGGCAGAGAACTTGACTGCCTCGCCGCCGATGCGGCGGAGTCGCGATCCCATGCGTCGAGGCTAACTGTCTCCTTGGCATGATCGGCGCATGCGTGGACTCATCCTCGCCGGTGGCACCGGCTCCCGACTGCACCCGGTGACCCTCGGAATCAGCAAGCAGCTGGTCCCGGTCTACGACAAACCGATGATCTACTACCCGCTCAGCACGCTCATGCTGGCGGGCATCCGGGACATCCTGGTCATCACCACGCCCCACGAGGCCGAGGGGTTCCAGCGGCTGCTGGGTGACGGATCCGCGTTCGGGATCTCGCTCACCTACGCACAGCAGCCCTCCCCGGACGGGCTAGCCCAGGCGTTCACGATCGGCGCCGACTTCATCGGCGACAGCGCGAGCGCGCTGATCCTCGGCGACAACATCTTCTACGGCCCGGGCTTCGGCCGGAAGCTCGCGCGGTTCGGTGACATCCAGGGCGCGACCGTGTTCGCCTACTGGGTCTCGGAGCCCAGCGCGTACGGCGTCGTGGAGTTCTCCGAGGACGGCACCGCCATCTCGCTGGAGGAGAAGCCGCAGCGTCCGCGTAGCAACTACGCCGTGCCGGGCCTCTACTTCTACGACAACGACGTCATCGAGATCGCGCGCGGACTCGAGCCGTCGGCACGCGGCGAGTACGAGATCACCGACATCAACCGGCACTACCTCGAGCGCCACCAGCTGCAGGTGGAGGTGCTCGAGCGCGGCACGGCCTGGCTCGACACCGGTACCTTCGACTCACTCAACGACGCCAACAACTTCATCCGCACGATCGAGCACCGGCAGGGGCTCAAGATCGGCGCGCCGGAGGAGGTCGCCTGGCGCCAGGGGTGGCTCGACGACGAGGAGCTCCGCGCCCGTGCCGAGCCGCTGGTGAAGTCGGGCTACGGCGACTACCTGATCGAGATGGTCGAGCGTGGAGGGCGCTGAGCGGTCAGTGCTCAGGGGCCTCCAGGACCTCTGAGGCGGCGATCGACCACCGCTCCTGCCAGGGGCCGATCGCATCGATGCTGTGCTCGACGAGGCGGTCGTGACCGAGCACCGAGTACGCCGGGCGCACCGCGGCGCGTCCCGCCGCCTTGGAGTGCGTCGCGCGCACGACGTCGGGCGACAGGCCGGCCGACGCCACGACCTCACGCGCGAACCCCCACCACGACGTCTCGCCCGACGAGGTGGCGTGCCAGATGCCACAAGGCGCATCTGCCTTGACGAGGCGCACCATCAGGTCGGCGACGTCCCTGGTCCACGTCGGCTGGCCGAACTGGTCGTCGACAACGTCAACCCTCCCCTTGTCCCTGGCCGCCCCGGCGATGGTGCGCGGGAAGCAGGCGCCGTGTGCGCCGTACAACCAGCCGGTCCGGAGGACGAAGTGCCGGCCCGGTGCCTCGGCCCGCACCGCCCATTCACCGGCGGCCTTGGTCCGGCCGTACGCCGTCCGCGGCCGCAGCGACGCGTCCTCGGGGTACGGCGAACGCGCGTCGCCGGCGAAGACGTAGTCGGTGCTCACCTGGATGGCCCAGGCACCGTGGTGGTGCGCCGCACGCGCCAGCAGACCTGCCGCGGTCGCGTTGATGTCGAACGCGCGTTGGGTGGAGGTCTCAGCCTCGTCGACGGCGGTCCATGCCGCACAGTTGACCACGATCTCGTGTCCGGACACGGCCTTCACGACCGCGTCCTGGTCCATCAGGTCGAGGTCGTCTCGCCCCACGGCGGTGTGCTCGATCCCGTGGTCCGCAAGTGTCTTGCAGACATCGGTCCCGAGCATGCCGTGAGCACCGGTCACAAGCCATGTCACTCCGAGAGGGTAACCATTCTCGGCTAGCCTGCACGCGTGTTGGTTCGCGAACTCGCCGTCGCCGGTGCCCTGGAGATCACGCCCGTCCAGCACGCCGATGACCGCGGAGTCTTCCTCGAGTGGTTCCGCGAGGACGCGTTCAACAAGGCCGCCGGCCACGCGTTCCACCTCGCGCAGGCGAACTGCTCGGTGTCGGTGGCCGGCACGCTGCGCGGCATCCACTTCGCCGAGCTCCCGCCCAGCCAGGCCAAGTTCGTCACCTGCGTGCACGGTGCCGCGCTCGACGTGGTGATCGACCTACGGGTCGGCTCCCCCACCTTCGGCGAGTGGGACTCCGTGCACCTCGACGACGTGGAGAGGCGCGCGATCTACCTTCCCGAAGGCCTGGGCCACGCGTTCATGGCGCTGGAGGACCACACGGTCGTGAACTACCTCTGCTCCGCGCCCTACGCACCCGACCGCGAGCACGCCATCCACGCACTCGACCCCGCCATCGGGATCAGCTGGCCGACCACGTCGAGCGACGGTCGGGCGCTCGAGCCCCTGCTCTCGCCGAAGGACGACGGCGCTCCCACCCTGGCAGAGGTTCGGGACCGCGGACTGCTGCCCACGTGGGAGGACGCGCAGGCGTTCAGCCGCTCGTTGTAGCCAGCTCAGCTCGACAGCTGGGCACGGGCCTTCAGCGGCTCCCACCAGTCGCGGTGGGTCCGGTACCACTCGACGGTCTCGGCCAGCCCCTCCATGAACGGCACCTGCGGCTGGTAGCCCAGCTCGCCACTGATCTTGGAGATGTCCACTGAGTAGCGCAGGTCGTGCCCCAGCCGGTCGGTGACCCGCTTGACCCGGTCCCAGTCGGTTCCGGTCGCGTCGAGCAGCAGCCCGGTGAGCTCCTTGTTGCTCATCTCGGTGCCGCCGCCGATGTTGTAGATCTCACCCGGGCGTCCCCCGTCGAGCACCAGGTGGATCCCGCGGCAGTGGTCGTCGACGTGCAGCCAGTCGCGGACGTTGGCGCCCTCGCCGTACAGAGGCACGTCGACACCGTCGATCAGGTTGGTGACGAACAGCGGGATGACCTTCTCGGGGAACTGGTAGGGCCCGTAGTTGTTGGAGCAGCGCGTGATGCACACCGGCAGCCCGTGGGTGCGGTGGTAGGCGCGGGCGAGCAGGTCGCTGGAGGCCTTCGACGCGGAGTACGGCGAGTTCGGCTCGAGCGGCCGCTCCTCGTCCCAGCTCCCCTCCTCGATCGAGCCGTAGACCTCGTCGGTGGAGACGTGCACGAACTTGTCGATGCCCGCCCCGAGCGCCGCGTCGAGCAGGGTCTGGGTGCCGACGACGTTGGTCATCACGAAGTCGGCCGCACCGAGGATCGACCGGTCGACGTGGCTCTCGGCGGCGAAGTGCACGACCGCGTCGACCTCGCCCATCAGGCGGTCCACCTGCGGCCGGTCGAGGATGTCGCCCTCCACGACCTTCAGCCGCTCGTCCTTCAGCACGGGCGTGAGGTTCTCGATGTTGCCCGCGTAGGTGAACTTGTCGAGCACCACGAGACGCTCGGGAACCGACCCGCCCCAGGCGCCGGAGAGGACGCAGCGCACGTAGTGGCTGCCGATGAAACCGGCACCTCCGGTGACCAGAAGTCGCATCTGCTCCCTATCTGTCGGTGAGCCCGCAGGGTAGCGCCGGACCGTGGTGACGGCTCAGCGTGGGCGGCGTGCCGTGCGCATCTGGTCCCCCACGGAGGCCAGCGTCGCGGCCATTCCGGCCATGAGCGGCGTGCGTGCGTGGACCGCCACCGGCGGCCAGGCCTTCGACCGGAAGCGGAGATCACGTGTCTGGTAGCGGGCGCTCGCGGACGAGCCCAGCACCACCGGCGGGCGACGGCGGGTGATCCGGTTCAGGTCCCCGAGGACCGCCCCGATCGTGGCCGAGCGCTCGCTGGCGATCACCTTGAGGTGCCGTCCACCGCGCTCGACGACGGCGTCGAGTCCGGCGACCACCATCGCCGCCGCATCGTCGACGAAGAGGTAGTCGCGCATCGTGTCCAGCGAGACGTAGATGCTCAGCGGGGTCCGCGTCAGCTGGGCCCGGCAGAGCTGCGAGATCAGTCCCTGCGGCTTGGCCAGGTCCTGCCCGGGCCCGTAGAGGTTCGAGAGGCGACCCAGCAGCAGCGGCACCCCGGTGCGGGCCGCGAAGGCGTCGACGGCTGCCTCGGCCCGCAGCTTCGCGCGGCCGTACGGCGAGATGGCGACCGGCTCGGTGGCCTCGGTGAACGGCGACCCGCTCGCTCCGGCGTACACCCCACCCGCCGACGAGGCGTAGAAGATGCCGCGACGCCCCCGAGCCGAGCCGGGCTGGAAGCGGGCGAGGAAGTCCTCGAGGACCGCCACCTCCGCAGCGAGCGCCACCTCCCCCGTGCCCACGACGCCCGAGCCGGCGCACCACCACAGCTGCCAGTCCTCACCGAGGGCCGAGGCGTCGTTGAGCAGTGCCGAGACCGCCGCCTCGTGGTCCGTCCACGGGACCCGGCTGGTCCTCACCTCACGACCGAGCGTGTGCAGCCGACGGCCTACCGCGCTGCCCAGCAGTCCCGAGCTGCCGACGACCCACATGGTCGGCGGCCCCGGCTCGGTAGGCAGGTCAGGAGCGTGGTCGGCGGCCAAGGGGCCCGTCCGCGGGATCCTGGGTGATCAGGTAGAGCGGCTTGCCCATGGCCATGTTCACCGCGACGCCGACGTACTCCGCGATCACGCCCAGCGAGAACAAGATGACTCCGGTGCAGATCAGCACCACCACTGTCAGTGAGGTCCAGCCCTGCACCGGCGCCGGATGGGTGATCTGCCGATAGACCAGGAAGACCGCGATCAGGCCCCCCAACAGCGCGAAGAGCAGTCCGAGAATGCTGACCAGTCGCAGTCCACGCGTGCCGCCCGTGAGAACCATCCGCCAGAAGTGCGAGAGCAGGCTACGCATCGAGTAGCCGGACTCGCGCTCGTGGCCCTCGTCACGCATCTCCACCGGAGCGGTCGTGACGCGTCCGGCGACCCAGCCGAGGGCGATGTCGAGGTAGACCCCGGAGCCGGAGTACGCCGCCACGCTGCGGCCCACCTCGCCCAGGATCAGCCGGAAGCTGTGGAACACCGACGCATCCGCGCCGCCGCTCAGTGCCTTGACCAAGCGCTTGGCGCCGCGAGACGTGACATTGCGCACCGCCGAGTGCGGTGGGGTGTTGGTGGGGCTGGCGTAGACGACGCTGGCCTGCTGCTCCAGGGCGACATCGAGCATCGTCCCGATGAACACGGGGTCGTGCTGTCCGTCCTCGTCGAGGGTGACGATCCAGTCCCCGCCCGCCGAGGCCATGCCGGCCAGGGTGGCGGCGTGCTGGCCGAAGTTGCGGCTCAGCCAGATCGACCGGGCGAAGGGGTGCAGCTCCTCGAGCTCACGCATCACCCGCGCGGAGTCATCGGGGCCGCAGTCGTTGACCATCAGCACCTCGGCGACGCGGTACGGCGCGCCCGCGGGTGTGGTCATCGCGGCGGTGAACTCGGCCAGTGCGGCAAGGACTCCGGACAGGTGACGTTCGCCCTTGTAGACCGGGATGACCACCGAAACGAGGTGCTCGCCCTGCGGGGCGGGGACGTCGGCGGACACGAAACACGACTATAGTCACCCGGACTTCGCAGCCGGGGAAGGGAAGCTGAACGGCATGGCGGTGCACGAACCCGCGCCGGATGGGACTCTCCCTCCCGGGCCGCTGCTCCGGCTCATCTCGGACCAACGCGTCGCCTACCTGATCGTCGGCGCCTTCAACACGGCCAACGCGTTCTTCATCTTCATCGTGGCGCATCTCCTGCTGGGGGACGACTTCTGGGCCTACATGGCCAGCCTCCTGATCTCCCACGTCATCGGGGTGTTGTGCGCGTTCGTGCTGCACCGCCGGTTCGTGTTCCGGGTGCGCGGGCACGTCTGGCTGGACCTGGCCAGGTTCTGGAGCGTCAACCTCGCCGCTCTCGGCGTGAACGCCGTCCTGCTGCCACTCTTCGTCGAGGTGGCCGGGCTGCCGGTCATCGTGGCGCAGGTCCTGGCCGGAGCCCTGGTGGTGTTCGGGACCTACTTCGCGCACCTGATGTTCTCGTTCCGACGTCCGACAACGAAGGAGACGGTCGACTCGTGAGCCCACGCGTCTCGGTGATCATCCCCACCTACAACAACGAGCTCTACGTCCAGGAAACGATGAGGTCGGTGCTGGCCCAGACGTTCACGGACTTCGAGCTGGTCGTCGCCGACCACAGCTCGGCCGACCGCACCTGGGAGCTGCTCCAGGAGTTCACCGACGACCCGCGGGTCCGGCTGCTCACCACGCCCGCCGGCGGCAGCGCCGAGCGGAACTGGAACCGGGTGAGTCGCGAGGCGACCGGCGAGCTGGTGAAGCTGGTCTGCGGCGACGACCTGCTCGCGCCGGACATGCTGGAGAAGCAGGTGGCGGCCTTCGACGAGCACGACGACGGCGTCGTGATGGTGGCCTCCCCCCGGGACATCGTGGACGCCTCGGGCCGCCGCGTGGTGCACAACATCGGTCTCGGAGGTCTCCGGGGACGGGTGCCCGGCCGGGAAGCGATCCGCCGCTCGGTCCTGCGCGGGGCGAACATCTTCGGCGAACCGTGCTGCGTGATGGTGCGTCGTACGGCGCTCGAGGCGGTGGGCCTCTGGCACGGCACCCCGGGCTACATCATCGACCAGGCGACGTACTGCCGCGTGCTGCTCCAGGGCGATCTCGCGACCACCCCCGGACCTCTCGCCGCGTTCCGGGTGAGCGCGACCCAGTGGAGCGTGGAGCTGTCCAGGGAGCAGGCCAGGTCAGCAGCCGAGATGCACCGTCAGCTCAGCGAGATGTCTCCGGGCCTGCTCAGCCGGCGCGACGTCAAGGTCGGCAACGCCATGGCTGCGCTGCGTGCGGTTCAGCGCCGACTGTTCTACCTCTACCTGGGGCGCCGGATGACACCGGAGCCGGTGAACGCCTAACCGGGCTTGGTCGCCAGCAGGCAGAACTCGTTGTAGATGAACGGCTTCCCCGCCCACCGCGGGAACGGGAAGCTGAACCACGGGTCCGGCTCGAGGCCCACCTGGCGCGAGAGCTCGGCCAGGTCGTCGCCTGTGGTGAAGCGCACGTGGGTCGGGTCGCTGGCGTAGCCACGCTCCTGAGGACAGATGAAGAACACCTTGCCGCCGGGGCGCAGGTAGGGCAGGTAGTCGCGCATGATGGCCAGCCCCGCGTCGGCGTCCATGTGCTCGATCACATGCGCCAGCAGCATGCCGTCGAAGCTCTCTGGCTTGCGCAGCTCGCTGCGCTCCCACTCCTCCACGGTCAGGGCGGTCACACCGCGCTCGCGCGCCACCTGGACGGCCGCGGCGTTGTGGTCGACACCCACGGAGCCCGATGCAAGGGTCTCCAGGTTGCGGCCGATGCCGCACCCGACGTCGAGCGTGCGGCCGAGATCCTGACGGCGGAGGTTCCACTGGTAGGGCGCCTGGACGTTCAGCACCTTCTTCCACCGGACCTCCTGCTTGGCCTGCAGCCGCCGCGCATAGTCTTCGCCCGACGTGTCGCGCATGCCCTGTCCCTCCTGTGCAGTCATGGTGGGGCAGTCTAGGGCGGGAGCCAACCGGGACCGAGGAGGAGTCACTCGATGAAGCTCGATGCCGCGGCGCTGCCCCAGCGTGCGCGATCGGGTTGGGTCCCGACGGGGCTCGCTGTCGTGGCCACCGTCATCATCCTGCTGGCGAACGAGGTCCCGGCGGGCGACGTAGCCCGGTTCGCGGCGTACTGCGTCCTGGGAGTGGTCCTCCCGGGATTGGTGCTCTGGCGTCTGTTGGTGCATCGCGCCGGCTCGACCCTCCTGGCCGACGCAGCGTTCGGGGCCTCACTGGCGCTCGCCGTCGAGCTCGCCGTCTACGTCTTCTGCGCCCATTTCGACCATCCGGGGCTGGCCCGGGTATGGCCCCTCGTGCCGCTTGGCCTGATGTTGGTGCCTGCGTGCAGACGGCTGGTGTGGCGACGGGCGGAGGCCCAGCCCGTCTGGTGGTCGTGGGGCATGAGCGCGCTGATGGTGATGGCGCTCTTCGTCCTGAACCGGGTGGCATGGGCGATCGCGCCGCTGACGTCGGAGGGACTGCGCAAACCGTACGTCGACTTTCCGTACCACCTCAGCCTGGTGTCGGGACTGAGCCGACACGTCAAGACGGACCTGCCCTTCGCCCAGGGCGAACCCCTCTACTACCACTGGTTCAACCACGCACACGTGGCTGCGGAACGGCACGCCACCGGCGTCGAGCCGTTCCTGCTGATGAGCCGACTGGACATGGTCCTGATCGTCGGCATCGTGCTCCTGGGGTCCGCGATGCTCGCTCAGCGCGTCGCTCGCTCCCCCCTGGCCGGCTTCGTCGCTGCAGGAGTGCTCACGATGGGCGGCAGCGCGCTGATCTGGCCGCACTTCACGCCCATCTTCCTGACCGCCTCGACCTACATCAGTCCCACCACAGCCTTCGCCTGTGCCGTCCTGGTGGGTTGTGCGGCGATCTCGGTCGAGCTGCTCGATCCAGAGGCCCGGCCACCCGCGACAGCCTGGATCGCTGCCGTGCTGCTGATCGTCGCCAGCTCAGGCGCCAAGGGGCCGGCGCTCCCCGTCCTGCTCGCCGGCTACGTGAGCCTGCTGCTGATGGGTTTGCTGCTGCGCCGAGGAGTCAACTGGACAGCACTCATCCTGACGGCGTTCGGCGCGGTGGTCTTCCTGGTGGCCCAGAAGGTCATCTACGGCGGCACCGCGCAGGGCACGGGACTGGTGCCGTTCGGGATCGGGAACTACATCGCCAAGGACTTCGGCCTCCTCGAGCAGCCGAGCGGCGGGTCACTGGGCTTGCGGACGACTACCGGGGGCCTCTATCTCCTGATCCGGATCTCCTGCCTGGTGGCCGTCGTGGGCCTGTTCACGCCCCGCGTGTGGCGCAACCCGCTCGCTCACTTCGTGGTCGGCTGCATCGTCGGAGGCGTGGGCGCGATGTCGCTGCTCGACAGCGCGACCCGCAACCAGATCTACTTCCTGCTCGTCACCCCTGTGTTCGTGGCGGTCGCCACCGGCTGGGGGCTCGTCGAACTGCTGCGCCGGGTGTCGACTCCGTTGGCCGCACGGGTCTGTCTCGGATTCCTGGTCGCCGGGATCGCGCTCAGCGGCGTACTGCTGATGCTGCGGCCGGAGGCGTACGACGGGGACGACGGCGTAAGTCTCCCGTGGCTGGTCGCCCAGCCTCTGGTCGTCGTGGGCATCCTGGTCCTCGTCGCCGTGGCCCTCGTTCTCGTGGCGCGACGACGCCATTCCTGGCGCCACGCGGCGCCCCTCGCCTGCGCCAGCATGGCCATCGGGCTGGGGCTGCTCTCTGGTCCTGTGTACGCCCTGGACCTGGACTCCAGGATCACCGGTTCCGTGGCCCTGTCCAGGTTCCCCGAGCCGCAGATCGCCCCGGGCGGGATCAGTGCGGCCCAGTGGTTGCGCGACCACTCCCCCTCCGACGCCGTCGTGGCAACCAACTCCCACTGCGTCTTCCCTGCGCCGGTGCGATGCGATCACCGGGCCTTCTGGATCAGCGCGTACGTCGAGAGGCAGATCCTTGTCGAGGGGTGGTCCTACACCTCACGCTCCGCCAAGGAGGCCAAGGAGAAAGGTTCGACGGTGCCGTTCGTGCCCTACTGGAAGCGCGACCTGCTGGTGACCAACGAGCGGGCGTTCTGGAAGCCCACGCGCGAGCGACTCGACGAGCTCAAGCGGCGTTACCACGTCACCTGGTTGTTCGTGGACAAGCGTTTCCGGGCCGACCTCCCAGGGCTGAGACGTCTGGCAGACCTGCGCCACGAGAACGCCAACTACGCGGTGTTCCAGCTGCGCTGAGCCCTACTCCACCGGGAGGCCGAGGCCCCGCGCGATGAGCATGCGCTGGACCTCCGAGGTCCCCTCGCCGATCTCGAGCACCTTGGCGTCACGGTAGAACCGCGCGACGGGGTACTCCTCCATGAAGCCGTACCCGCCGAAGACCTGGGTCGCGATCCTGGTCGCGGTGACGGCCGACTCGGTCGCGTAGAGCTTGGCGATCGCCGCGGCCTGCTTGAACTCCTTCATCGGCTTGCCGGAGTCCTTCATCCACGCCGCCCGGTAGGTCAGCTGGCGGCTGGCCGCGAGCATCACCTCGAGGTCGGCGATCTGGAAGGCGACGCCCTGCTTGCGCCCGATGGGTACGCCGAACGTGGTGCGCTCACCGGCGTACTCCACGCTCATGTCGAGGCACGCCTGGATGCAGCCCACCGCCAGCGCGGCGATGGCGACCCGGCCGTCGTCGAGGGTGGCCAGGAACTGGGCGAACCCCCGGCCGCGCTCGCCGAGCAGGTTGGACTCCGGCACGCGGGCGTCGCTGAAGCTGAGCGGGTGCGTGTCCGACGCGTGCCAGCCGAGCTTGTCGTAGGCCTTCTCGGCCGTGAAGCCCGGTGTGTCGCTCGGGATGATGATCGTGGAGATCTCCGGCTTCCCACCGTCCGCCTCACCGGTCTTCGCCGTGACCGTGACCAACGAGGTGATCTCGGAGCCGGAGTTGGTGATGAACTGCTTGCTGCCGTTGACGATCCACTCGCCGTCTCGCAGCTCGGCCTTGGTCTTGGTCGCCCCGGCGTCGGACCCCGCACCTGGTTCGGTGAGGCCGAAGCCGGCGAGCTTCTGGCCCTCGACCAGATCGGGCAGCCAGGCGTCCTTCTGCTCGTCGGTCCCGAAGGTCAGGATCGGGCTGATCCCGAGTCCGACGGCGGCCTCGAGGGTGATGCCCATCGACTGGTCGACCCGTCCGATCTCCTCGATGGCCACGCAGAGGCTGGTGAAGTCGCCGTCGGCTCCGCCGTACTGCTCCGGCGCGGTCAGCCCGAACAGGCCCAGCGACCCCATCTTCTGCACCACGTCGACCGGGAAGTGGTGCTCGCGGTCCCACTGGGCGACGTGGGGGGCGATCTCCTTCTCCGCGAAGTCGCGCACCGTGCGACGGAACTGCTCGTGGTCCTCGGACAGGTCGAAGCTCATGCGCGAATCCTAGGCTGTCCGACGTGGTAGCCACGTGGTCGCACAGGCACAGGGCGAGGGACGGTGCACTACATTCCCGGTGTGAAGCTACCCGCCTGGCTCGGCTCGCGTCGTGGCAAGGTCGACCGGACTCGCATCCTGATGGTGTTGCCGAACGCGCATGGGCACGGCGGGATCCCACGTTCGGCCCTGAGTCTGGCCAACCACCTGGCGCAGACTCGGGAGGTCGAGATCCTGAGCGTGAACCGGCGACGCCGTCGGCCGCGGTTTCCGCTCGATGACGCCGTCCAGGTGACGTTCCTGGAGGGCGAGCTGGAGGAGGCGATCGGCGCCGTACTGCGAGATCGCAAGCCCTCGGTGGTCATCACCAACGAGCCGGAGCTGCACCTGGCCGCCGCGCGGACCTCCCAGCACAGACACGTCCTCATCGGCCGGGAGCACAACACTTTTCCAGTCCGCAAGTCGACCCCGCGCCACTGGACGATGTTCGAGGAGTTCCTGGGCGAGCTCGATGCGTTCGCGGTTCTCACCGAGGAGGACGCCAAGAACTACCGCGCCCTGACCGACGGGGCACGTGTCCGTATCGAGGTGATCGCCAACGCCATCCCCTTCGACATCGCCGCCTCGGTGCCTCCACTGTCGAACCCGGTCGTCCTGGCCGCCGGGCGCCTCACGCCCGCGAAGGGGTTCGAGCGTCTGATAGCAGCGTTTGCGGATGCGACCCAGGAAGATGCCGACTGGCAGCTCCATATCGCGGGAATCGGTCCCTCTCGCGACGACCTGCGCCTGCTCGGTGACCAACGAGGGCTTGGGGACCGTCTCCAGTTGCTGGGCCACGTCGACGACCTCGACACCCGGATGCGCTCCTCGGCGTTCTTTGCGATGACCTCAAGGCACGAGGGTCACTCAATGGTGCTGATCGAGGCCATGTCGCAGGGGCTACCCACCTTGGCGTACGACTGCCCCCGCGGACCGCGAGAGATCATCCGTGATGGGGTAACCGGCTTTCTGGTCCCGGACGGCGACCACGACGCCTACGTGGCTGCCCTGCTGCGATTGTTTCGGGGCCACGACCTCCGCCGCCGCCTGGGCGCTGCCAGCCTCGAGCACGCGCAGATCTACCGGATGGAGCGAATCGGTCGCCAGTGGGACGAGCTCATCGACGGTCTCCTCGAGGAGCACAACGCGCGGCTGCGCAAGCGGGGCTGAGTCGAGGACTGACGGGCGTGAGGCCCTCGAGATGTCCGGTCTAGAGTGATCTGGTGACCTTGACGAGCTCAACGGCCCCGGCCAACTCGGTGGGGGCGCTGGCGGACGCAACATCGTCCGACTCCGCGCTGCGCCGCTTCCTGCACGGCCTTCCCGGGGTCGACCAGGTGGGCGCGGAGCAACGCGCCGCCGGTCTCGGCACCCGCTCGATCAAGACCTCCGCCAAGGAGTTCGCGATCGACCTCGCCATCCGGATGGTCGACCTGACCACGCTCGAGGGCGCCGACACGCCCGGGAAGGTGCGGGCGCTGGCGACCAAGGCGATGCACCCCGACCCGGCCGACCCGACCTGCCCCTCGGCGGCGGCCGTCTGCGTCTACCCGGACATGGTCCCCTTCGCGAAGGAGACGCTCGGCTCGTCCGGCGTACACATCGCGTCGGTGGCCACCGCGTTCCCGAGCGGCCGCGCGGCGATGGACATCAAGCTGGCCGACGTGAAGGACGCTGTCGACGCGGGCGCGGACGAGATCGACATGGTGATCGACCGGGGCGCGTTCCTCTCGGGGCGCTACATGGAGGTCTACGAGGAGATCGTCGCGGTCCGGGCTGCCTGTGGCGACGCCCACCTGAAGGTCATCTTCGAGACCGGTGAGCTGCAGACCTACGACAACGTACGCCGCGCCAGCTGGCTGGCGATGATGGCCGGCGGCCACTTCATCAAGACCTCGACCGGCAAGATCCAGCCTGCCGCGACCCTGCCGGTGACGCTGGTGATGCTCGAGGCCGTTCGCGACTTCCGCGAGGTGACCGGTCAGATGATCGGCGTGAAGCCGGCAGGCGGCATCCGATCGTCGAAGGACGCGATCAAGTACCTCGTCATGGTCAACGAGGTCGCCGGGCCCGACTGGCTGGACCCCGACTGGTTCCGCTTCGGCGCCTCCACGCTGCTCAACGACCTGCTGATGCAGCGCACCAAGATGCAGACCGGCCGCTACTCCGGCCCCGACTACTTCACCCTGGACTGATCGCCGTGACATTTGACTACGCCCCCGCTCCCGAGTCCCGCTCGGTGGTCGACATCAAGTCTTCATACGGGCTGTTCATCAACGGAGAGTTCGTCGACGGCTCCGGGAAGGCGTTCAAGTCGATCTCGCCGAGCACCGAGGAGGTGCTCGCGGAGGTCGCCGAGGCCGACGACAACGACGTCGACAAGGCCGTCAAGGCCGCCCGGCGTGCCTACACCCGCGTCTGGTCGCGGATGAGCGGAGCCGAGCGCGGGAAGTACCTGTTCCGCATCGCGCGGATCATCCAGGAGCGCGCCCGCGAGATCGCCGTACTCGAGTCGATCGACAACGGGAAGCCGATCAAGGAGTCGCGCGACGTCGACATCCCGACGGCGGCGGCACACTTCTTCTACTACGCGGGATGGGCCGACAAGCTTGAGTACGCCGGCTACGGATCGGATCCCCAGCCGATGGGCGTCGCCGGTCAGGTCATCCCGTGGAACTTCCCGTTCCTGATGCTGGCCTGGAAGATCGCGCCCGCACTGGCCTGCGGCAACACGGTCGTCCTCAAGCCGGCCGAGACCACTCCCCTGACCGCGCTGCTGTTCGCCGAGATCTGCCAGCAGGCAGACCTCCCGCCCGGCGTGGTGAACATCCTCACCGGCGCCGGTGCGACCGGTCAGGCGATCGTCTCCCACGCGGACGTCGACAAGGTCGCGTTCACCGGTTCGACGGACGTGGGTCGTGCGATCGCGAAGGCCGTGGCGGGCTCGAAGAAGAAGGTGACCCTCGAGCTCGGCGGCAAGGCAGCCAACATCGTCTTCGACGACGCCGCGGTCGACCAGGCCGTCGAGGGCATCGTCAACGGCATCTTCTTCAACCAGGGCCACGTGTGCTGCGCGGGCTCGCGCCTGCTGGTCCAGGAGTCGGTGGCCGAGGAGGTCCTCGCCAAGCTCAAGCGCCGGATGTCGACGCTGCGCATCGGCGACCCGCTCGACAAGAACACCGACATCGGCGCGATCAACTCCGCCGAGCAGCTGGCCAAGATCCGAGAGCTCTCCGACATCGGCGAGGCCGAAGGCGCCGGTCGCTGGTCCCCGAAGTGCGACCTGCCCGACCACGGGTTCTGGTTCCCGCCGACGATCTTCACCGGCGTCACCGCGGCACACCGGATCGCGCGCGAGGAGATCTTCGGTCCGGTCCTCTCGGTGATCACCTTCCGGACGCCGAAGGAGGCGGTCGAGAAGGCCAACAACACGCCGTACGGCCTTTCGGCGGGCATCTGGAGCGACAAGGGCTCGCGCACACTGTGGATGGCCGGGCAGCTGCGCGCCGGCGTGGTGTGGTCCAACACCTTCAACCGCTTCGACCCGGCCAGCCCGTTCGGCGGCTACAAGGAGTCCGGCTACGGCCGTGAGGGCGGCCGCCACGGGCTGGAAGGCTACTTGCGATGACTCGGATCGATGTCAGGAAGACCTACAAGCTCTACATCGGCGGGGCCTTCCCCCGTTCGGAGTCGGGACGCTCCTACGTCGTCAACGACGCCAAGGGCACGTTCTGGGCCAACGCCGCGCATGCCTCCCGCAAGGACGCCCGCGACGCCGTCAAGGCGGCCCGCTCGGCGTTCGGTGGCTGGTCCGCGCGCACGGCGTACAACCGCGGCCAGGTGGTGTACCGGATCGCCGAGGTCCTGGAGGACCGCCGCGAACAGTTCGAGCTCGAGCTGCGCACCGCCGAGGGCCTCACGCCCGCGAAGGCACGGACCTACGTCGACGCCGCGATCGATCGGCTCGTCTGGTACGCCGGCTGGGCCGACAAGATCGCCCAGGTGGTCGGCGGGGCCAACCAGGTGGCCGGGCCGTACTTCAACCACTCCGCCCCCGAGCCGAGCGGGGTGATCGCTGTCGTGGCTCCCAAGGGACCGCTGCTCGGGCTGGTCAGCGTGGTCGCCCCGGTCATCGTCACGGGCAACACCGCGGTCGTGATCGCCAGCGAGCAGCACCCGCTGACCTCGATCACGCTCGCGGAGGTGATGGCGACCTCCGACGTCCCCGGTGGCGTGGTCAACATCCTCACCGGGCCCCAGGCCGAGATCGCCCCGTGGCTCGCCTCGCACATGGACGTCAACGGCATCGACCTGACCGGCGTCAGCGACCCGGAGCTCGCCCGCAACCTGGAGATCGACGCGGCCGAGAACCTCAAGCGGGTACGCCGCCCCGGCCTCGAGGAGCTGCTCGCTCCCCCTGAGCTGGACCGGATGACCACCTTCCTCGAGACGAAGACCGTCTGGCACCCGATGGGGATCTAGGTGGGGCACCTCCCACCCGCGTGCGTCATACGAATCGTGGCCTTGAACCCTCGATTCGTATGACGCAAGACCCACCAGCGCACGTGATCGTCCTCGCAGGCCCCTCCGGGTCGGGCAAGACGCACCTCGCCGAGCGGCTGGGCCTGCCCGTCCTGCGGCTCGACGACTTCTACAAGGAGGGCGACGACCCGACGCTGCCGCGCACAGACCTGGCCGGCGGCGATCCGATCGTCGACTGGGACGATCCCCGCTCCTGGAACGCCGACGCCGCCGTGGCCGCGCTCGAGGAGCTGTGCCGAACCGGGTACACCGAGGCGCCGGTCTACGACATCTCGTCGAGCGCAAGCACCGGTCGCCGCGTCGTCGACCTCGGCGGCTCGGCGTACTTCGTGGCCGAGGGGATCTTCGCCCAGGAGATCGTCGCCGAGTGCCGCCGCCGCGGCCTGCTGGCTGACGCGGTGTGCGTGACGCAGCACCCCGCCGTCACGTTCGTTCGCCGCCTCGCCCGCGACCTGCGCGAGCATCGCAAGCCGCCCTGGGTCCTCGTACGCCGCGGCCTGCGCCTGCTCCTCGCGCAGCGAGCGCTGGTTGCACGCGCGGAATCGCTCGGCTGCCGGGTGTTGTCCCCCGACGCCGCCTACCGGGCGATCACATCGCTCAGGTGAGCGCTTTGGTCTTGAGCTTCTCGAATTCCTCGGCCGAGATCGTGCCGGCGTCGAGCAAGCCCTTGGCCCGCGCGATCTCGTCGGCCGGCGATGCGGCCCCACCGGAGACCTTGCGGATGTAGGCCTCCTGGTCGTGCTGCGCCGCCTGGACCGCGCTCACGTTGCGCTCGGTCATCTGCTTCCCGCGGGCGATCAGGTACACCAGCGAGGTCAGGATCGGCAGGATGATCAGGAAGAAGATCCATACCGCCTTCATCACCCCGCTCGTCTCCTTGTCGCGGAACAGGTCGCCGACGATCTGGAAGAGCACCATCAGGTACGCCATCAGCAGGAAGAAGCTGATGATGAACCAGAAGAAGTCCCAAAAGCTGTCCATCTTGGACCCTTTCGTCCATCCCGGCGCACGACTCCGGCGCCGACGTGACCCAAACGGTAGGACTCGGCTCGCGTCTGGGCCTCACCTACTGCGGGTGAGGACACGATCCGCTCACGTCACGCCAGCGGCGCGAACAGGTCGACGGGGTTGCCGTCGGGGTCGTGCACGATGGCGTAGCGCATCCCCCAGAAGGCGTCCCACGGCTCCATCGCGCCGGTTCCCTCCGCACCGCTGAGCTCGGCGTACGCCGCGTCCACCTCGGCCGGCGACTCGCACGCGAACGCCAGAGCCATGCCGCGCCCGCCCGAGGGCGGCGTCCACGCCGTGTTGAAGGACTGGATCGTCTCGCGGGTGTCGAACGCGAGGTGGATCCCACCCAGGTCGACGTCGACGTGCGGTTCGGTGTCGGCCTCCGGAGCGATGTCCAGCCCGACACGGCGGTAGAAGGCGAGGGACACGGCCATGTCGGCGACGACGATCTCGATGACTGCTGGCTTGAGCTTCATGCGCCCGACGCTAGTGACGGCGTCAGGCTGCGTCTTGGACGGATCGGACACGTTCGTCGAGCAGCTCCGTCGGGGTCACTCCCGCCAGGGCACGCACCTCGCGCACCAGGTGGGCCTGGTCGACGAACCCTGCTCGCTGGGCGACGTCGGACCACCGGTGCCCGGCGTCGGCATCGGCCACGGCACGCAACAGCCGCAGCACCCGGCCAAGGTGCTGCGGCCCGTAGCCGAACACCGGCAACAGGCGACGGTTGAGCTGACGGGAGCTGTAACCCATCGCGTCGGCGACCTCGCCGACGGAGCGCCCACCGTCGAGGAGTCTCCGGACCCGCTCCCCGAAGGGGTCAGAGCCTACCGAGGAGGCCCATTCGGCAAGTGCCGCCGCAGGTCGTTCACCGACCCTCTCGGTCAGGTCGCGCGCTCGGGCGGCACCCCACACGTCCTCGAGGAGCACGGTGCGGTCGCGCAGCTCGTCGGCCGGCACACCGAGCAGCACTGGCGCCCGGCCGGCGTGCAGCCGCACCCCGGTGACCGGTCCCGGCGCGGGGCGGTGCACCCGGGCGGCGGTGTCAGGGCCGGCCACGAGCAGCTGTTCGCCGGCGAGGATGAGGTCCATGCAGCCGTCGGGCAGGATCCGCTGCTGCCCGGCCGAGCCGGTGTTGCGCCACACCTCGATGCCGGGGGCGACGACCTGCTCCGCGTACGCCATGCCTCGAACCTAGAGCCTGCCGCCGACAATGTGCAGGTCAGCGCCTGCTCAGTCCCAGCTCGGCGTAACCCGGTTTGATCACCTCGTTGATCAGCTGCAGTCGCTGCTCGAAGTGCGCGAACGCCGACTTCATCGCGTTGACCGTCACCCACTGCAGGTCATCCAGGCCCCAGCCGAACGCGTCGACCAGTGCACCCATCTCGCGGCTCATCGAGGTGCCGCTCATCAGCCGGTTGTCGGTGTTCACGGTGACCCGGAACCGCAGCCGCGCCAGCAGGCCGATGGGGTGTTCGGCGATCGAGGCGGCCGCACCAGTCTGGATGTTGGAGTGCGGGCACAGCTCGAGCGGGATGCGCTTGTCGCGGACGTACTGCGCCAGCCGACCCAGTCGCACGTCGTCACCATCGATGGTGATGTCGTCGATGATGCGCACGCCGTGACCGAGCCGGTCCGCCCCGCACCACTGGATCGCCTGCCAGATCGACGGCAGCCCGAACGCCTCCCCGGCGTGGATCGTGAAGTGGGCGTTCTCTCGCTGCAGGTATTCGAAGGCGTCCAGGTGGCGGGTGGGCGGGTATCCCGCCTCCGCGCCGGCGATGTCGAACCCGACGACTCCGTCGTCACGGTGCTTGACCGCCAGCTCCGCGATCTCGCGGGAACGCGCCTGGTGCCGCATCGCCGTCAGCAGCTGGCGTACGACGATCCCGGTTGCCGCCATCCCCTCGTCGAACCCGTCCTGCACCGCGCGGACGACCTCTTCGAGGGTGAGACCCCCGTCGAGGTGCTGCTCGGGGGCGTAGCGGACCTCGGCGTACACCACCCCGTCGGCGGCCAGGTCCTCCACACACTCGCGGGCGACCCTGGTGACGTGGTCGGCTCGCTGCATCACCGCGACGGTGTGGTCGAAGGTCTCGAGGTAACGCTCCAGTGACCCGCTGTCGGCCGACTCCGTGAACCAGCGGCCGAGTGACTCGGCGTCGTCCGCCGGCAGGGTGTGGTCGACCTCCCGGGCGAGCTCCACGATCGTCTCGGGGCGCAGTCCGCCGTCCAGGTGGTCGTGCAGCAGCACCTTTGGGACGGCTCTGATCAGGTCGGCGGTGAGGGCGATAGGTTCGGACACATTGCCCATCCAACACCTTTCGGGGATCCGCCCACGAGGAGCGTCGTACATGCGCGTGTTCAGCACGTTCGAGGAGATCGAAGCCGCCACTGGCCAGGAGATCGGCACCACCGACTGGGTCGAGATCACCCAGGAACGGGTCGACAAGTTCGCCGAGGCGACCGATGACTACCAGTGGATCCACGTCGACCACGAGCGCGCCAAGGCCGGTCCGTTCGACGGCACCATCGCGCACGGTTACCTCACCCTCTCGCTCATCCCGTGGCTCGGCAGCCAGGTGTTCACAGTCGAGACGGAGGGCGCGAAGCTCAACTACGGCCTCAACAAGGTGCGCTTCCCCAACCCGGTGCCCGTCGGGGCGCGAGTGCGAGCCACGGTCACGGTGGGCGAGGTCGCGGCACTCCCTGCGGGCAGGCAGCTGACCATGAAGTACGTCATCGAGATCGAGGACCAGGAGAAGCCCGCCTGCGTCGCGGAGACCGTCGTACTGCTGCTTAGCTGAGTCGTTGTCGGTTTCACTACCGGAGTAGTGAAACTGGCACGATGTTCGGAAAACTTTCGTATGTCGGTGCAAGTTTCACTACCGGAGTAGTGAAACCGTCAGTCCCCCACCCGGTCCAGCACCAGCGGCGTCCTCTCGTACGACGAACCGTCGGCCGCGATCTCGTAGCCACCCTCGAGCGACTCCATGGCCCGCTCGAAGCGCTCCGGCTCGTCGGTGTGCAGCGTGAGGAGCGGCTGGCCTGAGGTGACGGTGTCTCCCGGCCGGGCGTGCCACTCGACTCCGGCACCGGCCTGTACGGCGGCTCCCTGCTTCGCGCGCCCGGCCCCGAGCCGCCAGGCCGCCAGGCCGACGGCCATCGCGTCGAGCCGGGTCAGGACGCCCGAGGACGGCGCGGTGACGACGTGGGTCTCCTTCGCGGTCGGCAGCTCGGCGTCGGGGTCGCCGCCCTGTGCGCTGATCATCTGCCTCCACGTGTCCATCGCGCCGCCCGAGGCCAGCACCTCGGCGGGGTCGAGGTCCTCACGTCCGGCGCCGGCCAGCATCTCCCGCGCCAGAGCGACGGTCAGCTCGACCACGTCAGCCGGCCCACCGCCGGCGAGGACCTCGACGGACTCGCGCACCTCGAGCGCGTTGCCGGCCGTGTGCCCGAGCGGCGTGGACATGTCGGTGAGCAGCGCCACCGTGTGTACGCCGGCATCGGAACCGAGTCCGACCATGGTCGAGGCCAGTTCTCTCGCGCGTGCCAGGTCCTTCATGAACGCGCCGGTGCCGACCTTCACGTCGAGCACGAGTGAACCCGTGCCCTCGGCGATCTTCTTGCTCATGATCGAGGACGCGATCAGCGGGATCGCCTCGACGGTGCCGGTCACGTCGCGCAGGGCGTAGAGCTTCTTGTCGGCCGGCGCCAACCCCGAACCCGCTGCGCAGATCACCGCACCGACGTCCTCGAGCTGCTGCAGCATCGCCTCGTTGGAGATCGACGCCTGCCAGCCCGGGATCGACTCGAGCTTGTCGAGCGTCCCGCCGGTGTGCCCCAGCCCGCGACCGGACAGCTGTGGCACCGCTACTCCGCAGGCGGCCACGAGAGGTGCCAGCGGCAGCGTGATCTTGTCGCCGACCCCACCGGTCGAGTGCTTGTCGGCCGTGGGCCGGGACAGACCGGAGAAGTCCATCCGCTCACCGCTCGCGATCATCGCCTCGGTCCAGCGCGAGATCTCCCGGCGGTTCATCCCGTTGAGCAGGATCGCCATCGCCAGCGCCGCCATCTGCTCGTCGGCGACGTCACCGTGCGTGTACGCGTCGATCACCCAGTCGATCTGGCTGTCGCTGAGCTCGGCGCCGTCGCGCTTGGCGATGATCACTTCCACGGCGTCGTGCGCCATCAAGACTCCCTTCGGGTCGAAAGACGCACACTACGGAACCCCCGCAGCACGAAGGTCCCCCGGCTCTCCGGCTCACCGTTCAATGCCAGCCCGGGGAACCTCTCGAAGAGCGCGTTGAGCGACTCGACCAGCTCCATCCGTGCGAGTGGTGCCCCGAGGCAGAAGTGCAGTCCGGCGCCGAACGCGAGGTGCGGGTTGGGGTCCCGGTCGGGGTCGAAGGTGTCCACGTCGGCGAACACCGCGGGGTCCCGGTTGGCTGCTCCCAGGAGGGCGGCGATCTTCTGGCCCTCCTCCACGACCACTCCCCCGACCTCGACGTCTCGCGTCGCAGTCCGTTCGAAGAGCTGGAGCGCGGAGTCGAAGCGCAGCATCTCCTCGACGGTCACTGCCGGGTCGTTTCCGGGTCGCAGTCCGCGCTCGAGCAGGGCCACCAGCCCGTTGCCGAACACGTTCACGGACGCCTCGTGCCCGGCGTTGAGCAGGAGTACGACGGCGGCGACCAGCTCGTCGTCGGAGAGCCCGGCCGCCAGCAGGTCGGTGGTCAGGTCGTCGCCGGGTGAGGTCCGGCGGCGGCCGAGGTGCTCGCGGACGAGGTCGGCGAACTCGGTGGCAGCGAGCACGGCCGCGTCGACCACGTCGGCAGAGGGAGCCGGCTCGTACATCCGGACGATCGCCTGCGACCAGCGACGCAGGGCCGGCACATCGGCCGAGGAGAGCCCGACCAGCTCGGCGATGACCAGGACCGGCAGCGGCTCGGCGTACTCCCCGACGACGTCGAACGACTGCGGGTCCACCTCGTCGAGCAGCGATGCCGCCAGCGCCTGCACCCGGGGCCGCAGCCGCTCGACATGGCCGCGGTTGAACGCACCGGCGACCGCCCGCCGCAGCCGGGTGTGCTCCGGCGGCTCGTTCTCCATCATCTGGTTGCGGTGCAGCAGGTTGAACGGCTCGAGATGGTCCGTCGGCTCCCTGTCCCGCCAGAGCCGGCCGAGGCCGCGGTCTCGCAGGACCGCGCTCGCGGCGGCGTGCGAAAAGGTCAGCCAGCTGCCGCTCGGCTCGTGCCAGGCGACCTCGTGCCGTGCCCGCTCGGCGGCGAAGTGTGGATACGGGTCCGCGACGACCTCGGCGGCACCCAGGTCAATCGAGGTCGTGGGGGCCGAAGGCATCCGGCAGCACCTCGTCCATGCGGCGTACGCCCTTCGCGGTGAGCAGCAGCAGCTCAGGCCCACCGTTCTCCATCAGCAGCTGGCGGCAGCGCCCGCACGGCATGATCACCTCGGACCTGCCGTTGACGCACACTGCGTGCGTCAGCCGCCCGCCGCCGGTGATGTGCAGCTGCGAGACCATGCCGCACTCCGCGCACAGCGCGACCCCGTAGGCCGCGTTCTCCACGTTGCAGCCGACCACCACCCGGCCGTCGTCGACCACGGCAGCGGCGCCGACCGGGAAGTGGGAGTACGGCGCGTAGGCGTGCGTCGCCGCCTCGACAGCCCGAGCCTTGAGCGCGTCCCAGTCGAAGCCTGGGTCCTGCGTCCGGGCAGAGTTCACCCCGCGGAGCCTTTTCGATAGACCTGTCCATCGGCCGCGGGCATTCGTAGTCGCTGCGAGGCGAAGGCGAGCACCAGCATCACAGTGACGTACGGCGCCATCTGGGTGAACTCGCGCGGGACCGTGGGAGTCAGGAGGTACCACGCGAGGAACGCGCCCGCGAAGATCAGCGAGCCCGCAGCCTTGCGGACCCCGCTGCGGCGCCACTGGAAGATCCCGATGGCCAACAGCAGCGCCGCCACCACCAGCAGCAGCGCGTGGATCGAGACGGTGCCTTGCCGGAACGGGAGCGCCTGGGTGTAGCCGAACAGGGTCGAGCCCAGGAACAGTCCCACGGGCCGCCAGTTGCCGAAGATCATCGCCGCCAGGCCGATGAAGCCGCGGCCGCCGGTCTGGCCGACCTGGAAGCCCGAGGACGAGACCAGCGCGAGGTAGGCGCCACCCAGACCCGCGAGCGCTCCCGAGACGAGCACGGCGATGAACTTGTAGCGGTAGACGTTCACGCCGAGCGACTCAGCGGCGGCCGGTGACTCGCCGCAGGAGCGCAGACGCAGGCCGAACCGGGTGTGCCACAGCGCCCAGATGGTGCCGAAGATGAGCACGAGGCCGAACACGGTGAGGACCGAGAGGTTCTTGGTGAACATCTCCACGACGCTGGCGAAGTCACTGATCAGGAACCAGTGCTTCTCCTCCAGCGTGTTCATCGGATCGGCGATGAACGGAATGTCGATGGTGGGTGGCGTCTTCAGCGACGGTGACTGCGTCGGACCACCACCGGGCAGGCCGCTGAACCATGACTCGGCAAGGAACCCGGTCAGGCCCCCGGCGATGAGGATGATCGCGACGCCGGAGACGATGTGGTCGACACCGAACACCACGGTCGCGAGCCCGTGCAGCGCGCCGCCCAACAGCCCGAAGAGCATGGCGCCCGCGACACCGGCGATGAACCCGTAGTGGTAGGTGAGATAGCCCGCCCCGAGCGTGCCGACGATCATCATGCCCTCGAGGCCGATGTTGACGATGCCTGCACGCTCGGACCACAGCCCGCCGAGACCGGCGAGGGCAATCGGCATCGTCGCCGTCAGCGTCACCGTCAGCGTGCCCGACGACGTGAGCTGGTCGGCTCCGCTGATCACCCTGACGAGCGAGAGCAGCACGAACCCGGCCAGGATGTAGAGGTAGACCTTGTGGCGCCTGGTCTTCTGCTCCTCGGGCGTCTCGAGGGGCGGCGGGGCCGCATCGACAACGACGCTCATTGGGCCGGCTCCTTCGGCTTCTCGGGAGTTGCCGCGGCCAGCTGTTCACCGACCGAGGCCTGCTCGAGGCGTACCCGGTAACGGCGGACGACCTCGTAGGCGATCACCACGGCCATCACGATGACGCCCTGCGTGACCGCGACGATGTCGGGCGAGACTCCGGCCAGAATGTTGAGCAGGTTCCCCTGCTCGGTCAGGAACGCGAACATCAGCGCACCGAAGGCGATGCCGACCGGGTTGTTGCGTCCGAGCAGGGCCACCGCGATCCCGAGGAAGCCGATGCCGGTCTGGAACGACGAGCCGTAGTTGTGCGAGTCGCCGAAGAGGGTGGGCATTCCGATCAACCCCGCCACCGCGCCGGACATCAGCATCGCGATCAGGACCATCTTCTTCACGTTCACGCCGCTGGCGATCGCGGCCGGCTCCGAGGCACCGGCAGCGCGGAGGTCGAAGCCGAAGCTCGTCCGGTTGAGCAGCACCCAGAAGAGGACGCCGATGACGACGGCGATCAGGGAGAGCCCGAAGAGCTTCGTGGGGCTGTCGCCGAACAAGGTGATGCCGCCGACCCAGCTGCCCTCGTCGATGTTCTTGGTCGCGCGTGTGTTACCGGTCGACGTCCCGAACTTGGTCAGGAAGTAACCGACCAGTGGCAGGGCGATGGCGTTCAGCATGATGGTCGAGATGACCTCGCTGACGCCGCGCGTCGTGCGCAGGATGCCGGCGATACCGGCCCACAGGGCCCCGACCAGCATGGCGATCATGATCGCGACGAGCGTGTTCAGCTTCCCCGGCAGCCAGCCGGCCCCTGCGAAGGCAGCGGCGGCGAAGGCGGCGACGCGGTACTGCCCCTCGACGCCGATGTTGAACAGGTTCATCCGGAACCCGATCGCCGCCGCCACGCCGGAGATGTAGAGGATCGCCGCTGCGTTCAGGATGTTGACGATGTTGCGTCCCTTGGGCCAGGTGAACAGCACCTCCCAGAAGCCGGCGACGTCGTCGCCTGTGGCGAGGAGCAACAGGCTGGCCACGATCGCGGCGACGACCAGGGCGAGGACCGGGGCGGCGAGGCCGAGGGCAATGCGCTTGACAAGGCTCATGCGTCGTCACCGGCCCCGGTCATGGCCGATCCGAGCTCCTGGGGAGTTACCGTCTGCGGGTCGAAGTTGCCGACGAGGCGGCCGCGCAGCAGCACCCGGATGGTGTCCGAGAGGCCGATCAGCTCGTCGAGGTCGGCCGAGATCAACAGCACGGCCAGCCCCTCCTTGCGCGCATGCTTGATGTGACCCCAGATCTGCGCCTGGGCACCGACGTCGACACCCCTGGTCGGGTGCGAGGCGATCAGCAGCACCGGGTCGCCGCTCATCTCGCGGCCGACGATGAACTTCTGCTGGTTTCCGCCCGAGAGCGCCCGCGCCGTGGTGTCGATGCCGGGCGTGCGGACGTCATACGCCTTGACGATGCGCTCGGCGTCGTCGCGGGCACCGCTCACGTTGAGCCAGGGACCCTTCACCGACGGCGGGCGGGTCTGGTGGCCGAGGATGCGGTTCTCCCACAGCGGCGAGCCCAGCAGCAGGCCGTGGCGGTGCCGGTCCTCCGGGATGTACCCGATCCCCGCCTCGCGCCGGTCGCGGGTCGACCACTGACTGATGTCCTGGTCAGCCAGGTGCACTGTGCCCCGGACCGGCCGGCGCATGCCGATGAGCGTCTCGACGAGCTCGGTCTGGCCGTTGCCCTCGACGCCGGCGATGCCGAGGATCTCACCGGCGTGGATGTCGAAGTCGATGTCGGCCAGCTCGGTGCGCCCCGCGGCGTCATGGAGCTCGATGTCGCGCACACCGAGCAGCACCCGGTCGGTGACCGTGGACTCCTCGGTGCTCGGCGACGGCAGCTCGCTGCCGACCATCAGCTCGGCGAGCTTGCGCGAGGTGACATCCGCCGGCTTGACCGAGGCCACGGTGGTGCCGCGGCGTACGACGGTGATGTCATCGGCGACCGCGAGCACCTCGTCGAGCTTGTGGGAGATGAAGATCAGCGTGTGGCCCTGCTCCTTGAGCTGGCGCAGGTTGGCGAAGAGCGCCTCCACCTCCTGCGGCACCAGCACGGCCGTCGGTTCGTCGAGGATGATGATCTTCGCGCCTCGGTAGAGCACCTTGAGGATCTCGACCCGTTGGCGCTCGCCCACGCCGAGGGTCTCCACGAGTTCGTCAGGGTCGAGCCCGAAGCCGTAGCGCTTGGAGATGGTGACGATCTCGGCACGCGCCGCATCGCTGATGCCGTGCAGCTTCTCGGCTCCGAGCGTGACGTTCTCGAGCACCGTCAGGTTGTCGGCGAGCATGAAGTGCTGGAAGACCATCCCGATGCCCTGGGCGATCGCGTCAGCCGGGGTCGCGAAGGTCACCTCTGCCCCGTTGACGCTGATGGTGCCGTCATCGGGCTTCTGCACGCCGTACAGGATCTTCATCAGCGTGGACTTGCCGGCGCCGTTCTCACCGACCAGCGCGTGGATAGTGCTGCGGCGGATGGTGATGTCGACGTCGTGGTTGGCGATCACACCGGGGAATCGTTTGCCGATCCCGCGGAGTTCGATGGCCTGGCCCGATGCTGCTGGTGCCGCTGGCTCGACGACCGTGGTCACGGTCCCTCCTGACGTCTGGACGACGGATGCCCGGGCGACACGTTAGCGCGTCGCCCGGGCATCAGTCTGTACCGCCGGTGTCGGGAGGGGTCACCCCCGCCCGTCGATTACTTGACCTTGGCCGGGTCTGTCGGAACGACGACCTCGCCGCTCTTGATCTTGTCGGCAGCAGCGTCGATCTTGTCGGAGATGTCGTCGACGAAACCACCGGACTTCGAGTAGCCCACGCCAGTCGACTTCAGGTCGTAGGACACGAACCCTGCGGTGACATCCTTGTCGGCGTTGGCCTTGACGTAGTCGAACACCGCCGTGTCGATGCGCTTGAGCATCGACGTCAGGATGTGCGGCTTCTGCGCGTCGTCGACCGTGAGGTACTGGTCGGAGTCGACGCCGATGGCCCACTTGCCGTCGCCGGCCGCCTCGACAGCGTCAAAGACACCCAGACCGGACTTGCCGGCCGCGTGGTAGACCACGTCGGCGCCGCTCTCGTACATCGCGGTCGCGGCGTCCTTGCCACCCGTCGGGTTCTCGAAGCCGGTCTTGCCGTCGAGCGGGTCCTCGGTGAGGTACTGGACATCGATCTTGATGCTCGGGTCGATCGACTTCACACCCGCCGTGAAGCCCGCCTCGAACTTCTTGATCAGGTCACCGTGGGTGCCACCGACGAAGCCGACGTGCTTGGCTTCGGACTTGAGCGCGGCGGCCACACCGACCAGGTAGGAGCCCTGCTCCTCGGTGAAGACCAGGTCGCTCAGGTTCTTCAGGGGCGCCTTCGGGATCGTGGTGCTGTAGCCGTCGATGACCGCGAAGTTGGTCTCGGGGTACTCCGCCGCGACCGTGGCCGCGGCCGGTGAGTAGATGAACCCGATCGCGATGACCGGGTTGTAGCCGCCCTCGGCGAGGGTGCGGAGGCGCTCGGCGCGGATGGTGTCGTTCTCGTCGGGAGCGGCCTTGGCCTCGATGCAGGTCGCATCGACGTCGTCGATCGCCTTCTCCATGCCCTTGTAGGCCGAGTCGTTGAACGACTGGTCACCGCGGCCGCCGACGTCGTAGGCCAGACCGACCTTGGGTCCGTCGCCCTTCGCCGCCTTGCACGCGTCGGCACTGCTCGACTTGGCATCACCGTCGTCGCTGCTGCCGCCGCCGCTGCCACTGCCACAACCGGTCAGCGCGAGCGCGCCTACCAGTGCTACTGCTGCGATCTTGCTTAACCCGCGCAAGATGCCTCCTCGTCTTGGTGCCGCTCCCCGGCACGTACGGACGGCACCCTATGCGAGCGGGAGGAAGGCACCTACGGCCAACGCGGCGATCCCCACAAGTGTTATCGGTCGGTGACCATCGACTTCAGGGCTGCGGTGGCGAGCACCTTGGCTCCGACCGAAATCGACCTTTCGTCCACCCGGAGGTCGCCTTGGTGGAGGTCGTACGTCGGACCGCCCGGCGTACGCGTCCCCAGCCTGCCCATCGCCCCCGGGACGCTGTCGAGGTACCACGCGAAGTCCTCGCCGCCGAGGCTCTGGCTGGTGGCCACGTGCGCCTCCTCGCCGAGCACGGTCTCGACCGCCTTGCCGAGCAGCACCGTCGAGCGGTGCTCGTTGACGACCGGAGGCACCCCGCGGACGTAGGTGGTGACCGCCGCGACCCCGTAGGGCTCGACGATCTGGTCGATGGTGTCCTTCACCAGCTCCTCGGCGTCGACCCACGCCACCGCGTCGAGCATCCGGACGGTGCCGCCGGCGCGACCGGTGGCGGGGATGACGTTGACGGCCGAGCCCGAGCGGACGATTCCCCAGACCACGCTCACCCCGGCGCGTGGGTCGAGGCGACGGGAAAGGACCGCTGGGAGCTCGGTGACCAGCTTCCCGAGCGCGAAGGTGAGGTCCTCGGTGAGGTGGGGACGTGAGGTGTGGCCCCCCTTGCCGGTCAGCAGCACGTCGAGGGAGTCGGCAGCACCGGTGAGCGGCCCCTCGCGGAGACCGACGGTGCCGACGTCGATGCCGGGGTCCGCGTGCAGACCGAAGATCCGGGCGACCCCGTCGAGGGCGCCGGCCTCGATCGCCATCAGCGCGCCACCGGGCATGATCTCCTCGGCCGGTTGGAAGATCAGCCGCACCCGCCCTGGCAGCTGGTCGGCCACCGAGTTCAGTGCGAGCCCGGCGCCGAGCAGGGCCGAGGCGTGCACGTCGTGTCCGCACGCGTGCGCGACGCCCTGCACGGTGCTGGCCCACGGGTCGCCGGTCCGGTCGTCGACCGGGAGGGCGTCGAGGTCCGCCCGGAGCGCGATCAGAGGCCCGGGACCGGAGCCGATGTCGACCAGCAGGCCGTTGCGAGGGAGCAGGGACGGCACCAGGCCAACCTGGTCCAGCCGCTTGGCGATGAGCGACGTGGTTCGCTCCTCGGCCCACGACAGCTCGGGGTGCGCGTGCAGGTCCCGGCGTACCTCGACCATGAGGTCCGAATGCGCGTCAACGCTGGCCAGCACCGACTGGAGCAGGTCGGGCTGGTCGATTCGGGCAGCGGAGGTCACAACGGACAAGGGTATCGGCCCGCGAGCTAGCGGGGTGCCACGGCCGTGAAGTCGAAGATGAAGCCAGGCGTCAGCATCCCGTTGCGGGCCCGAATGCTCGTCTCGTGGATGCAGGTCCGGCCAAGGGGCGCGAAGGTGCCACTGAACTTCACCTCGTCGCCAGAGTGCAGCTCCGCAAGGGCGCGGTAGACCTCCGAGTCCGGGTCGATCAGCGTGTGGTCCTTGGCGTCGTCGGACTCGCTGGTCCACGTCTTCAGGTCCACGTCGTTCCCGATCGAGAGCGAGAGGTGGCCGTCGGTGCCCCCGAAGATGGTGCCGACCTCCTCGATGGTGCCGACCCAGTCCACCACCGCACCGTCGCGCGGCAGGAGGCCGCAGATCCGGCGTGCCCGGTCGCGCGTGGCGGTCACGATGGTGATGTCGTTGCCCTCGCTCACGTCGGTCTGGCCCCGCTTGACCGCGGTGAGGAAGTCCTCCTGCTCAGCTGGCGCCTGCGCCGGCCCGGAGGCGGCGCTGATGATGAGCACGAGGAGCACTACGAGGACAGCGGCGGCGGACAGCCACCAGCGGGGCTCGTGCCACGGAGCGTGCAGCAGTGCCTCGAGCCGATCCCTCCACGTGGGCGGCTTCGGGTCAGGGTCCTGGTTGCGTGGGACCCACACACCGTTGCGGAAGTAGCCGTCACCGCGCTCCGGCTTGGGATCCGTTCGGATGTCGGTCTCGGGTTCGCGAGAGGGGGGCTCGCTCATGTGCGGAAGTATGCCGCCTGCCATGGCGCGGATCCGTCAAGCGCGCGGGTCCTCGTCGTACGACGCGATGAGTCGGTCCGCCGCCAGAGGGGCGGTCAGCTCGCCGGCCAGCAGTTCTCGTCGTACCTCGTCACGGATCGCCTTGACTCCCGGCGAGCGCTTGAGTCGCTGGTCGAGCTCGTCGCGGACCAGTGCCCAGGTGAACTCGAGCTGCTGCTCGGCGCGCTTGCTCGCCAGGCCTTCTTCACCCAGCCACTCCCGGTGTCCCAGCACCCGCTCCCAGACGGTGTCGACGTCGTCGCCGTGCAGGCCCGAGCACGTCAGCACGGGCGGTACCCAGCCCTCGCCCGAGGAGTGCACCATGCGCAAGGCTCCGGAGAGCTCCTTGGCTGCGGACCTGGCCTCGGCGGCGCGATCGCCGTCGGCCTTGTTCACCGCGATCACGTCGGCGATCTCGAGGATGCCCTTCTTGATGCCCTGCAGCTGGTCGCCGGTCCGCGCGATGGTGAGGAACAGGAAGCTGTCGACCATGCCGGCGACCGTGACCTCGGACTGGCCCACCCCGACGGTCTCGACCAGCACGACGTCGTACCCGGCTGCCTCGAGCACGGTCATCGCCTGGGTGGTGGCCCGCGCGACGCCACCCAGGGTGCCGGCGGTGGGCGAGGGCCGGATGTAGGCGTTCGGGTCGGCTGAGAGCTTGGCCATCCTGGTCTTGTCGCCGAGCACCGAGCCGCCGGTGCGCACCGACGACGGGTCCACGGCGAGTACGCCGACCCGCTGACCCTGGCCGGTCAGCTGGCTGCCGAGCGTCTCGATGAAGGTCGACTTGCCCACGCCCGGGACACCGGAGATGCCGACCCGGACACAGTCGACGTCGGGGTCGGTCAGCTCGGTGAGCAGCTCGCGTGCGGCGGCCCGATGGTCGGCCCGGCCGGACTCCACCAGGGTGATCGCCCGCGAGACGGAGGCACGCTTGCCGGCGCGGACACCCTCCACGAGCGTGCGGACGTCTGGTTTCGACAAGCTCAACCGCCGGAGGGGTGGCCGAGCTGCGCCGACAGCTTCTCGAGCAGGTCGAGCGCGGCGTCCGCGATGACGGTGCCGGGCGGGAACACCGCGGCGGCACCCATCTCCAGCAGGGTCGGCACGTCGTCGGGAGGGATCACGCCACCCACCACGATCATCACGTCGTCGGCACCGTGGTCGACGAGGGACTCCTTGAGCGCCGGTACCAACGAGAGGTGGCCGGCCGCCAGCGAGTTCACGCCAACGATGTGCACGTCGGCGTCGACCGCTTGTTGGGCAACCTCCTCCGGCGTCGAGAACAGCGGACCCACATCGACGTCGAAGCCCATGTCGGCGAACGCCGTGACGATGACCTTCTGGCCTCGATCGTGGCCGTCCTGGCCCATCTTCGCGACCAGGATGCGCGGGCGGCGGCCCTCGTCCTCGGCGAACTGCTCGGTCGCGGCCAGGACCTTCTCCATTGCCTCGTTGGAGCCCGACTCGCGCTTGTACACCCCAGAGATCGTACGGATCACGGCCTGGTGACGGCCGTAGACCTTCTCCAGCGCCCCGGAGATCTCACCGACCGTCGCCTTGGCCCGGGCGGCGTCGACCGCGAGCGCCAGCAGGTTGCCGTCCAGCGAGCCGTGCACGTGGCCGTCCTCGGCCGACTTCGTCAGGGCGTCCAGGGTGCGCTCCACCTCGTCGGCGTCGCGCTCCTCGCGCAGGCGCTCGAGCTTGGCGAGCTGCTGCTTGTAGACACTGGCGTTGTCGACCCTGAGGACATCGAGCCGGTCCTCGTCGGCCAGCCGGTAGGTGTTGACCCCGATCAGCTTCTGGGCGCCCGTGTCGAGCCGGGCCTGGGTGCGGGCGGCCGCCTCCTCGATGCGCATCTTCGGCAGCCCCTCCTCGATCGCCTTGGCCATCCCGCCGGCCTCCTCGACCTCCTGGATGTGGGCCCAGGCCCGCTCGGCGAGGTCGTGGGTGAGGCGCTCGACGTAGTAGGAGCCGCCCCAGGGGTCGATCGTCCCCGTCGTACCCGACTCCTGCTGGAGCAGCAGCTGGGTGTTGCGCGCGATGCGGGCCGAGAAGTCGGTCGGCAGCGCGATCGCCTCGTCGAGGGCGTTGGTGTGCAACGACTGGGTGTGGCCCTGGGTCGCGGCCATCGCCTCGATGCAGGTGCGCTGCACGTTGTTGAACACGTCCTGCGCCGTCAGCGACCAACCGGAGGTCTGGCTGTGGGTGCGCAGCGAGAGCGACTTGGGGTTCTGCGGCTCGAACTGGCTCACCAGCCGGGCCCAGATTGCGCGGGCCGCGCGCATCTTCGCGACCTCCATGAAGAAGTTCATGCCGATCGCCCAGAAGAAGCTCACCCGAGGGGCAAACTCGTCGATGGTCAGACCCGCGTCGAGGCCAGCGCGGATGTACTCGACGCCGTCGGCGAGCGTGTAGGCGAGCTCGAGGTCGGCGGTCGCACCGGCCTCCTGGATGTGGTAGCCGGAGACCGAGATCGAGTTGAACCGCGGCATCTTCTTCGAGGTGTAGCCGAAGATGTCGCTGATGATCCGCATGCTCGGCTGCGGAGGGTAGATGTAGGTGTTGCGGACCATGAACTCCTTGAGGATGTCGTTCTGGATGGTCCCGGTGAGCTGCTCCGGCTTCACCCCCTGCTCCTCGGCGGCGACGATGTAGAGCGCGAGCACCGGGAGCACGGCGCCGTTCATCGTCATGCTGACGCTCATCTCGTCGAGAGGGATGCCCTCGAAGAGCGTGCGGGCGTCGTAGATCGAGTCGATCGCGACGCCGGCCATGCCGACGTCACCCTTCACACGCGGGTGGTCGGAGTCGTAGCCGCGGTGGGTGGCGAGGTCGAACGCGACGCTGAGGCCCTTCTGGCCGGCGGCCAGGTTGCGGCGGTAGAAGGCGTTGGACTCCTCGGCGGTGGAGAACCCGGCGTACTGACGGATCGTCCAGGGCTGGGTGGTGTACATCGTCGGGTAGGGGCCACGCAGGAACGGCGCCAGACCGGGGTAGGTGTCCAGTGCGTCGAGCCCCTCGAGGTGCTCGGGTCCGTAGATCGGCAGGATCCCGATGCCCTCGGGCGACTCCCACGTCTCGCCCTCGACCGGCTCGGTTGCGGTCACCTCGCCGGCGAGCGGCAGGCCGGCGAAGCTCTCCGGGATGCTCATGCGCCCGCCTCCAGCTTCTCCCTCGTGCGATGCAGGAAGTCGAGTGCATCGACGCCCATGGCGCAGGTGTCGTCGGTCTCGATGCCCTCGACCGGCCGGCCCGCCAGGATGACCCAGCGGGCGCCGTCGTTGCGCAGAGATGCGGCGAGCTCGGAGCCCCATTCGGCGTACGCCTTGTCCTGACCGACGAGACACACGACGGGCTGCCCCTCGTAGTGGGCGAGCACCTCGTCGACGTCGTCGTGCCTGCCCTCGTTGACCACGTCGATGCCGCCTGCCGCGAACAGGTTGGCCGCGAAGGTGGCGCGAGCGGTGTGCGACGCGATCGATCCCATCGTCGCCAGGAAGACCTTGGCCGGTGCCGGCTCGTCGCGGAGCTTCTCGAACGGTTCGCCGTAGGGCCGCACCGGCGGTGCTCCGTCGGCGTACGGCGCCCTCTCGGGCAGCGTCTCGTGAAGGTGGGGGTACTCGGTGACCCCGGTCAGCGGGAGCTCGCGCTTGGCGATCTGCCGGTCGCGCTCGGCCACGACCTCGTCGATCCGGCCCTGGAGGGTGCCGTCGTCGAGTGCGGCCAGGACTCCCCCGGCCTCTTCGATCCGGCCGAGCTCCTCCCAGCCGGCGACCGCCAGGTCGTCGGTGAGCTTCTCGACGGCGAACGCGCCACCGGCTGGGTCGGCGACCTTGGCGACGTGGGACTCCTCGACCAGCAGGGAGGAGGTGTTGCGGGCGATCCGGCGGCTGAAGGCGTCGGGAAGGCCGAGGCGCGCGTCGAACGGCAGCACGGTGACGGCATCGGCACCGCCCACCCCGGCAGCGAACGCCGCGACACAGGTGCGCAGCATGTTCACCCACGGGTCGTATCTCGTCATCATCGGCCGCGACGTGACCGCATGCAGCACCATCTGGCGGTTGTCCGACGAGGCCCCGCTGAGCTCGAGCATCCGGGCCCAGAGACGGCGTACGGCGCGCAGCTTGGAGATCGTCTCGAACTGCTCGTCGGTGGCCGCCAGCCGGAACTCGACCAGGGTGGCCGCCTCGTCGACCGAGACCCCCGCTGCATCGAGCTCGCGCAGGTAGTGCGCGCCGAGCGCAAGGACGTAACCGAGCTCCTGGACGTCCGAGCCGCCGAGGTCGTGCACGGCGGTGCCGTCGACCACGATCGCCCGGCAGCCGAGCTCGCCCGCAAGTGCGGCAGCTTCCGCGACCAGGCCGCTGGTTGAGCCTGTCGAAACCCCACGTACCAGTGCGCCGACAGGATCGACCCCGAGGTTGGTCCCCGGAGCGAGCTTGGTGCCCTGCGACAACTCCTGGACGAGCGCAGCGAGCGCTTGGGCCGCGCCGAGGGGGTCCGAGGGGGCGTCGAGCACGACCGGCGCCACGTCGAGGAGCACACCGTCGAGCACGGTGCCGAGGTCGTCGAGAGCGACCCCCGACTGGCCGACCTGCACCCACAGCGAGGTGACCCCGTTCTCGAGGTCGGTGAGGGCGGCTGCGTGCGAGGCCTTCGGGTCGGGATCCGCCAGCAGTGCACGCACGTCCCAGGCGTCTCCACGGGCCGGTGGGCGCACCGGCTCGGGCAGGTCCTCGACGAGCGCGGGAGTGCCGAGCGGGCTGATCTCGATGCCGTCAAGGTTGGTGTGCGTGAGCGAGGCCCAGACCGCCGCGTCGGGATCGTCTTCGGACAGCCGGCGCGCCTTGCGCAGCACGGCTGCGGCCGCCTTCTCCCACTCGGAGACGTCGTGCTCCTGCCCCTCGGACAGGGGCAGGCGGGCGTCGGTGCTCATGTGCGAAGGATATGGACCGGCTCAGGGCGCGACCAGCGACTGTGAAATACCCAACCTGCGACGCCTAGTGTCATCAGCGTGAAGCTGATCGTCGGTGAGGGTCTGGGCCTGCGGCTGCCGGACGCGTCGGATCGAGATCGCTGGCTCGAGATGTTGCACGATCTCGAGCAGCTTCGCTTCGGCATGCCCGCGGTGATTCCGGTCCCGGCGCACATCGACGACCTCGACGAGCGCATCACCGAGGCGCGTCGCAAGTTCGCGATCCAGCAGCCGACCACGTTCGTGGTGGTCGATGAGAGCGACCCGGGGCGGTTTCTGGGCACGGTCGGGTGGTCCTTCCACGTGCCGGCGACGCTGCGGATTGCGGACGTCGGGTACTCCGTGCACCCCGAGTCCCGCGGTCGCGGCGTCGCCAGCAGGGCTCTGCGCATAATCACCCGCTGGTTGACCACGGACGCTGAAGGGCCACGGCTCGCGCGCGTGCAGCTCGACCACAGCGTCGAGAACCCGGCCTCGTGCCGCACCGCGCTTGCGGCGGGATTCGCCCGCGAGGGTGTGCGAACCGGCTATCTCCCGCTGCGGGACCCGGACGCGCCAGACGGCGTACGCCGACACGACGTCTGCCTCCACGGTCTCGTTGTCGAGCCCTAGTCCCGAGCGCTGACATCGCCGTCCGTTCACCCGCTGCTCACGCGAGCGTCACCACCGGGACACGGCTGTAGGCGATCGTCAAGGCATGCGTATCGCACTTGTCACCGAGGAGTTCCTCCCGAGCGACGTCCCGGCCGCGCGCGTCACCCGCGAGATCGTCACCTGCCTCGTCGACGGCGGCCACGACGTCACCGTGTTCGCCAGCGGCCGGGGCCAGGCGAACTTCCGTGGCGCCCGGATCTTCTGGGCAAGCCGGATGACGTCGGTCGGCTCGGTGCGCGAGGCGATGGCCCTGGCCCGTCCCGACGTCTGCCACCTCGTCGACCCTCGGCGCCTGGGCCTCAAGGCAGCCGAGGCCGCGGAGCGTCTCGACGTACCGACGCTCGTGCTCAACCCGCAGGCATGGACGCCCGGTGTCGACCTCGAAGACCACCACCCCGGGCTGCGCGACCAGAGCCTCCACGATCGCTGGGCCCGCGTCCACTCCCCCGACGGCGGCCAGCTCTTGGTCGGCCACGTGGGTCCGCTGGAGAAGAAGAAGATCGTGAACCGCCTCGCGACCATCGCTCGCCTGCCGGGTGTTCGCCTGATCGCGCTCGGCGACGCGCCCGGAGCCAAGGTGCTCCGGGCTGCGGGCGCCAAGGTGATCCCGCAGGCGACCGGTCTCGAGCGGGCCCGCTGCATCGCGACCTTCGACGCGCTGGTCCAGCCGCGCAAGCGGGAGCTCTACGCGCCGGCCGTCCACGAGGCCCTGGCCAGCGGCGTACCGGTGGTCGCGTTCGACGGCGGCACCGCGGCCGACGTCGTGGTCGACGAGTACAACGGGCTCCTGGTCGACACCGACCGCGGTGGCAAGGCCTTCGCACGCGCCGTGGCGCGATTGGCCGTCAGCCCCGACCTCCGATTCACCCTCGCGGCCAACGCGCGGGCCTCGGTCTCCCACCGCACCTGGACGGATGCCGTTGGCGAGCTCGTCGACGTCCACTACCCGGCCGCGGCGGGTCGTCGTACCGCTGCGATCAGCTGAGCGGCTCGGGTCGGCATGAGTCTCGTTGTAGACCAGACCGGTCGAAGGGGCGCGCCGATCGAGCCCGCCGACTAGCGTTCCTCCATGCGGGCGCAAGCCCCGCGAATGGGGGACGGCATGACGCGCAGGTGGATGACGTTGGCGTTCGCGCTGCTCACGCTGGTCGGCGCCATGAGTGCACCTGCTGAGGCGGCCGGTGCCGACGTCGCGAAGTGGCAGCGTCGGCTGAACGCGCTGCACTGCGACGCCGGGCCAGTCGACGGCAAGACCGGCACCTGGACGCGGTCGGCGATCATCCGCTTCCAGGCGCGGCACGCGATGGCCCAGACGGGTTCCTTCAGTGCAGCGACGAGGACACGGCTGTTCGCGGGGAACGCCCAGCGCTGCGACGTACGCCGGGTGCCGGCTCGTTCCGGCTCGGGACGACGCATCGTGATCAGCCAGAAACAGAACTGGGTGTGGGTGATCGGCGCCGGCAACCGCGTCCTCCGCCAGGGCGGGATGGTGGACAACCCCGGGTTGCTGCGCAAGGGCAGCTACCGGACCGGCTCCTACTGCGGGAGGGCCGCACGGGTGAAGAAGAACACCAGTGGGTCCCTGTGGCTGGACCACTTCGTGCGGTTCGCGCCGTGCGGCATCGGCTTCCACCGGATCCCGCGTGCGAAGTCCAACGACCGCCAGATCCACTCCGACTACATCCTCGGGACCAACCTCGCCCAGTCCCACGGATGCATCCGACTCTCGGCCGCGATGGCCACCCGGCTCTGGAACTTCACCGCAGCCGGCCGGACCGTCGTACGGGTTCTGTAGATCGTGGCGACGACACATGAGACAGATATGTGTCCGGTGCGGCAGAAGTCCCCCTCGACTTCTAACATCGTCAGATGCTGAGCGGACTGCGCCGCTACGTCGACGACCCGATCGCGACGTGGCGGACCGGAAGCCCCCAGAGCCAGGCGCTGACGCTCCTCGCTCTGTTGCTCGGGGTCTCGCTCTGCTTCATTGTCTCGGTCCTCGCCTACCAGCTGATGCCGATGACGGCCTACTACATCTGGCTGCTGCTCGGGATGCTGCTGCTCAGGTTCCGACCCCTGATCGTGCTCTCGGTCGTGACCGCCACCGCGGCAATCACGGCCGTCTCGCTCGACGGGGAGATGAGCACGCCCCGGATCACTGCCTGCTTCACCCTGCTGATCTCGGTGGCACTCATCCTGTACTCCTCCAGCCGGCAGCAGAGCGGCCTGCCCGGTCCGGTCAGTGAGGCCATGCTCACCGACCTCCGCGATCGACTGCAGTCGCAGGGGACGATCCCCCCGCTGCCCGAGGGCTGGCACTCACAGTCGGCGATGATCGCCGCGAGCGGTGTCGGGTACGGCGGCGACTTCCTCGTCGCCAACGTGCACAGCGAAGGGCGCAGCCTCGAGCTGATCCTGGTCGACGTCTGCGGCAAGGGTGTGGGGGCGGCGTCGCGGGCCCTCCAGTTCGGTGGCGCCCTCGGCGGACTGATCGGTGCGCTCCCTCCACGCGAGCTGTTCATGGCCGCCAACGACTTCCTGCTGCGTCAGAACTCCGACGAGACCTTCGCGACGGCGGTGCACGTCCTGGTCGACCTGGAGAACGGCGACTACCAGCTCACCAGCGCCGGACACCCACCCGCACTCTTCTGGTCCCGCGCCGGTGGCTCCTGGACCGTGGACGAGGCCCGCGGCACGGCCCTCGGCATCACGCACCAGGCGGAGCTGCACATGACCAAGGGCCGGCTCTGCCCGGGCGACGCCTTGCTCTTCTACACCGACGGTGTCGTCGAGACCCGGCACACCGACCTCGACGAGGGCGTGGCCTGGCTGCAGCGGGAGGCCACCCGGGCAATCGCGCCCGGGTTCGACGGGGCAGCGAAACGGATCATCAGCAAGGTCAGCCGCGGCGACGACGATCGCGCCGTACTCATTCTCGAGCACGCGGCCACCGCAGTCCGGTTCGAGACCTTCGGGCAGAGCCTCACCACCGGCTGAGCAAATCCTGCGCTGACCTCAGACCTCGGAGCGGCCGTCGTTGTCCTTGTTGCGGATGCCGATCTTGCTGCCCAGCCAGACGAGCGGGTCGTACTTGCGGTCGACCACGCGCTCCTTCATCGGGATGATCGCGTTGTCGGTGATCTTGATGCCCTCGGGGCAGACCTCGGTGCAGCACTTGGTGATGTTGCACATCCCGAGGCCGGCCGCACCCTGGGCCAGCTCACGGCGGTCATGGGTGTCGAGGGGATGCATGTCGAGCTCGGCGTACCGCAGGAAGAAGCGGGGGCCGGCGAACGCGGGCTTGTTGTCCTCGTGGTCACGGACGACGTGGCAGACGTTCTGGCACAGGAAGCACTCGATGCACTTGCGGAACTCCTGGCCGCGCTCGACGTCGACCTGCGCCATCCGTCGCTTGCCGTCCTTGTCGCGCGGAGGCGGGGAGAACGACGGCAGCTCCTTGGCCTTCTCGTAGTTGAACGAGACGTCGGTGACCAGGTCGCGGATGACCGGGAACGTGCGCATCGGGGTGATGGTGATCGTCTCCGCCTCGTCGAAGTCGGAGAGCCGGCTCATGCAGAGCAGCCGGGGCTTGCCGTTGATCTCGGCACTGCACGAGCCGCACTTGCCGGCCTTGCAGTTCCAGCGGACCGCCAGGTCCCCGGTCTGGGTCGCCTGCAACCGGTGCAGCGCGTCGAGGACGACCTCGCCCTCGGACACCTCGACGGTGTAGTCCTGCAGCTCACCGGCGGCCTGGTTGCCCCGCCAGATGCGCATCTTCAGGTCGTAACCCATGCCGACTCCCTACTTCTCTTCGAAGAATGTCTTGAGCTCGTCCGGCATCACCGGGAGCGGCTGCTCCTGCAGGTCGACGCCCGTCCCGGCGGCATTGAGCCGGAGCACGAGGTTCTTCGAGCCCCACGTGTCGTTGGGTCCCGGGAAGTCGTCGCGGGTGTGCCCGCCACGCGACTCCTCCCGCGCGAGCGCGGCCTTGGCGATGCATTCGGAGACGAGCAGCATGTTGCGCAGGTCGATCGCGAGGTGCCAGCCCGGATTGAACTGCCGGTGTCCCTCGACGACCAGGTTCTCGGAGCGCTCCTTGAGCTTCTCGATCTCCCCGAGCGACTGAGTCAGCTCCTCGGCGGTGCGGATGATGCCGACCAGGTCGTTCATCGTCTGCTGCAGGTCCTGCTGGATCGTGTACGGGTTCTCGTTGCCGTCCTGCCTCTCGAAGGCCACGAGGGCCGGGTCCTGGGCGGCGAGCACCGACTCCGGGTCGACGTAGGGCCGCTTCTCGCCCAGCCCAGCGGCGTACGACGCAGCGGACTCGCCCGCACGACGACCGAACACCAGCAGGTCCGAGAGCGAGTTGCCTCCCAGCCGGTTGGACCCGTGCATGCCGCCGGAGCACTCGCCGACGGCGTACAGCCCGGGGACCCCGGAGAGCTCCGTGTCGGCATCCACCTCGACGCCACCCATGACGTAGTGGCAGGTCGGGCCGATCTCCATCGGCTCGGCGGTGATGTCGACGTCGGCCAGCTCCTTGAACTGGTGGTACATCGACGGGAGTCGCTTGCGGATGTACTCGGCGTCACGACGCGAGGCGATGTCGAGGAAGACGCCGCCGTGGGGTGATCCGCGGTCGGCCTTGATCTCGGAGTTGATCGCGCGAGCGACCTCGTCACGAGGCAGCAGCTCCGGCGGACGACGGTTGTTCTTCTTGTCGTCGTACCAGCGGTCCGCCTCCTCCTCGGTGTCC
This sequence comes from uncultured Actinomycetota bacterium, assembly GCA_963742785.1. Classification (GTDB taxonomy): domain Bacteria; phylum Actinomycetota; class Actinomycetes; order Propionibacteriales; family Nocardioidaceae; genus Marmoricola. Next base: position 918,805 of record CAVUNI010000004.1, on the reverse strand, counting down.
GCGGTCTCGCTCTTGAAGAACTCCGGGATGTAGTCGAACATGAACCGCTTGCCCTCGGAGTTCCTCAGGATGCCGCCGTCACCGCGCACCGACTCCGTGACCAGAAGCCCCTTCACCGAAGGTGGCCAGACCATGCCGGTGGGGTGGAACTGGACGAACTCCATGTTGATCAGCGAGGCACCGGCCCGAAGCGCGAGAGCGTGCCCGTCACCGGTGTACTCCCAGGAGTTCGAGGTGACCTTGAAGGACTTGCCGATGCCACCGGTCGCGAGGATCACCGACGGTGCCTCGAAGACCACGAACCGTCCGGTCTCGCGCCAGTAGGCGAAGGCTCCTGAAATTCTTCCGGCGCTTGCGCCGGATACGTCGGTTGAGCCTGTCGAAACCCCGTCCTTGAGCAGCTCGGTGACCGTGCACTCCATGAAGACGTCGATGCCGAGGGCGACCGCGCGCTGCTGGAGGGTCCGGATCATCTCGAGGCCGGTCCGGTCACCGACGTGGGCGAGACGGGCGTAGCGGTGGCCGCCGAAGTCGCGCTGCGAGATCAGGCCATCCTCGGTGCGGTCGAACAGCGCGCCCCAGTCCTCGAGCTCCTGCACCCGCTCGGGCGCCTCCTGGGCGTGCAGCTGGGCCATCCGCCAGTTGTTGAGCATCTTCCCGCCACGCATGGTGTCGCGGAAGTGCACCTCCCAGTTGTCCTCGGGCCAGCGGTTGCCCATGGCGGCGGCGATGCCACCCTCGGCCATCACGGTGTGGGCCTTGCCGAGCAGCGACTTGCAGACGATGGCGGTCTTCGCACCGGCCTCGTGGGCGGCGATGGCGGCCCGCAGGCCGGCCCCACCGGCGCCGATCACGACCACGTCATGGGTGTGCCGCTCGAACCCGTGGACCTCCGCCGCCTCCTCCGAGGACATCCGGTTGCCCGTCATCGGGTGGCGGTCAGTTTTCCGAAACTTAACCAAGTGGAAAGCCTTTCCGGGGCCGCCGCGGAGTTGTGAGCGGGGGGAGCGAAGCGGAAGGAGCGAGCAACTTCGTGGGGTGGTTCAAAAGAACCTCGGGTCTTCGAAGGCGCCGGTCGAGAGCAGCAGCACGTAGAGGTCGGCGATGGCCACCGAGAACAGCGAGAGCCAGGCGTACTGGCCGTGCCGGGTGTTCAGCCTCGAGACCAGGGTCCACGCCTTGTAGCGGACCGGGTGCTTGCTGAAGTGCCGAAGTCGCCCACCCACGGCGTGCCGGCACGAGTGGCAGGACAGCGTGTACAGCCAGATCAGCACGATGTTGGCGATGAAGACCAGCGAGCCCAGGCCCATGTGGCCCCACTCGCCGTCCTCGTTGCGGAACGTCAGGACGGTGTCCCAGGTCAGGATCAGGGCCACCACCACGGCGGCGTAGAAGAACCACCGGTGGACGTTGTTGAGGATCAGCGGAAACCGGGTCTCGCCGGAGTACCACTGGTGCGGCTCCGCTACCCCGCACGCCGGCGGGCTGAGCCAGAACGACCGGTAGTAGGCCTTGCGGTAGTAGTAACACGTCAGCCGGAAGCCGAGCGGGAAGATCAGCACGATCAGGGCCGCGGAGAGCGGGAACCAGCCGAAGGGCTGACCGAAGTCGGACGAGCCCTCGACGCAGTCACCCAGGCAGGGCGAGTAGAAGGGCGAGAGGTACGGCGTCACGTAGTAGTGCGAGCCCTGGAAGGCCCGGAACGTCGCGTAGATGATGAACGCCACGAACACGATGAACGTGGTGACCGGGTAGAGCCACCAGCGGTCGGAGCGGAGCGTCCTTTCCCGGATCCGGGCCCTGGTCTCCCCACGTACGCTCGCGTCCGTCGACGCCATCGCCACCTCCGTGCGCATAGGTGCTGCAAGGTTGCCATTGGATTCAGGGCGAGAGCCGCGCCTGTGACGGGGAACACTCTCGCCGCAAGGCGCGGGAAAGAGAAACTGGCGCGCCCTGATTCGGGCCCCGGGAACCTCCTCTGGTACCCGATTCCGCGAAGGGTATATCTCACATCCCCTCGACGCGTCAGTGCCCCACGCGGAGCGATACGGTGCCACTTGTGGCGACCGCAAACCCTGCAACCCCGAGTCTGGTCCAGAACCCCAGATCCACGCGCTCGACCGTCGCGCTGAAGATGCTCATGGCGGTCAGCGGGATCATCTTCATCGGGTTCGTGCTCCTGCACATGTACGGCAACCTGAAGGCGTTCGCCGGCCACGACGCCTACAACGAGTACGCACACCACCTGCGCACGTTCGGTGAGCCGATGCTTCCGTACGGTGGCCTGCTCTGGATCATCCGCGCCGTCCTGATCGGCTCGCTCCTGATCCACGTCTACGCCGCGCTCACGCTGTGGCGCCGGGCGAAGAAGGCCCGGACGATCAAGTACGTCGTGAAGAAGAACAAGCACTCGACGTACGCCAGCCACCTGATGCGTTGGGGCGGCGTGACCCTGCTGCTGTTCATCGTCTGGCACCTGCTGAACTTCACGATCGGCAAGGTGAACGTCTCCGGTGGGTCCACCAACGACCCCTACAACCTGTTGGTCGACTCGTTCAGCGTCTGGTGGCTGACGCTGATCTACCTCTTCGCCATGGCCATGCTCGGCGCCCATCTGCACCACGGCATCTGGAGCTCGCTGCAGACCCTCGGGTACACGAACAGCGTGCTTCAGCGTGCCACTGCCAAGCAGTTCGGACTCGTGCTCGCACTGATCATCACCATCGGCTTCTCGCTCGTTCCGGTCTTCGTCCTCGTCGGCGTCATCGATTAAGGGGTCAGCACATGACGAACGTGCCCGACATGCCAGACACCACGCTCATCAGCGACCCGTCGCACCACGAAGACGCTCAGGAGACTGACGACGCGGCGGGCTACTACACCCCGGGCGACGCGATCGCCGACACGAAGGCACCCGGCGGACCGATCGACGAGCGCTGGGACACCCGCCAGTTCGAGGCCCGCATCGCCAACCCGGCCAACCGCCGTCGACTCTCGATCATCGTGGTCGGGACCGGGCTCGCGGGCGCCTCCGCCGCCGCCACGCTCGGTGAGGCGGGTTACGTGGTCAAGTCCTTCTGCTACCAGGACTCTCCCCGCCGAGCCCACTCGATCGCGGCCCAGGGCGGCATCAACGCCGCCAAGAACTACAAGGGCGACGGCGACTCGGTGTACCGGCTGTTCTACGACACCATCAAGGGTGGCGACTACCGCTCCCGCGAGTCCAACGTCTACCGCCTGGCCCAGGTGAGCCGGAACATCATCGACCAGTGCGTCGCCCAGGGCGTCCCGTTCGCGCGTGAGTACGGCGGCCTGCTCGACAACCGCTCGTTCGGTGGCGTGCAGGTCTCGCGCACCTTCTACGCCCGCGGCCAGACCGGCCAGCAGCTCCTGATCGGCGCCTACCAGGCCCTCGAGCGCCAGGTCGCCGCCGGCACCGTGAGGACCTACACCCGCCACGAGATGGTCGAGCTGATCGTGGTCGACGGCCGCGCCCGCGGGATCATCGTGCGAGACATGGTCACCGGCGAGCTGGAGACCTACTTCGCCGACGTCGTCGTCCTCGCCAGCGGTGGCTACGGCAACGTCTTCTTCCTCTCCACCAACGCCATGGGCTGCAACGTGACCGCGACGTGGCGGGCCCACCGCAAGGGCGCCTACATGGCCAACCCCTGCTACACGCAGATCCACCCCACGTGCATTCCGGTCTCCGGCGCGCACCAGTCAAAGCTCACCTTGATGAGCGAGTCCCTGCGCAACGACGGCCGCATCTGGGTGCCCAAGAACGAGAAGGACGCCGACAAGCACCCACGTGACATCCCCGAGGAGGACCGCGACTACTACCTGGAGCGGATCTACCCGTCCTTCGGCAACCTGGTCCCCCGCGACATCGCCTCCCGGCAGGCCAAGAACATGTGCGACGAGGGCCGAGGGGTCGGCCCGGAGGTCGACGGCGTACGACGTGGGGTCTACCTCGACTTCGAGGAGGCCATCGGCCGCCTCGGCCGGAAGGCGATCGAGGACAAGTACGGCAACCTCTTCGACATGTACGCCCGGATCACGGGTGAGGACCCCTATGAGGTCCCGATGCGCATCTATCCGGCCGTGCACTACGTGATGGGCGGGCTCTGGGTGGACTACGACCTGCAGTCCACGATCCCGGGGCTCTTCGTCACCGGTGAGGCCAACTTCTCCGACCACGGCGCCAACCGGCTCGGCGCCTCCGCGCTGATGCAGGGCCTGGCCGACGGCTACTTCGTGCTGTCGAACACCATCCGCGACTATCTCGCCGACGGTCCCTTCGACAAGGTCCCCGAGGACCACCCCGCTGTCGTCGAGGCCCAGCAGACCGTGCAGTCACGCATCGACCACTTCATGAACAACAAAGGCACCCGCAGCGTCGACTCCTACCACCGCGAGCTCGGCAACATCATGTGGGAGTACTGCGGCATGGAACGCAGCGAGGACGGTCTGAAGAAGGCCATCGACCTGATCCGGTCCCTCCGCGACGACTTCTGGCGCAACGTGAAGGTGCTCGGCAGCGCCGAGAGCCTGAACCAGTCGCTGGAGCGGGCCGGCCGCGTGGCGGACTTCTTCGAGCTCGGCGAACTGATGTGCATCGACGCGCTGAACCGGCGCGAGTCGTGCGGCGGCCACTTCCGGACCGAGTCCCAGACCGAGGACCACGAGGCGCTGCGCCACGACGACCAGTACGCCTACGTGGCGGCCTGGGAGTGGGCCGGCGAGGACGAGAAGCCTCTCCTGCACAAGGAACACCTGCACTACGAGTTCGTCGAGATGAAGGCCCGGAGCTACAAGTGAAACTGACTCTCAAGATCTGGCGACAGCCCGATCCGTCCACCGCCGGAGCGATCCACACCTACGACGTGGACGACGTCTCCGAGGACATGTCGTTCCTCGAGATGCTCGACGTGCTCAACGAGCGGCTGAACAACGAGGGCGAGGAGCCGATCGCGTTCGACAGCGACTGCCGCGAGGGCATCTGCGGCATGTGTGGGCTGATGATCAACGGCGAGGCGCACGGCCCCGAGGTCACCACCACCTGCCAGCTGCACATGCGGTCGTTCCAGGACGGCGAGACCATCACGATCGAACCCTGGCGCGCGGATCCCTTCCCGGTGCTCAAGGACCTCTGCGTCGACCGGCGCGCGTTCGACAGGATCATCCAGCAGGGCGGCTACATCTCGGTGAACACCGGCGCGGCCCCCGACGCCCACGCGACTCCGGTCCCGAAGGACAACGCCGACCGAGCCTTCGACGTGGCCACCTGCATCGGGTGCGGCGCCTGCGTCGCGGCCTGCCCCAACGGCTCGGCCTCGCTGTTCGTCGGCGCCAAGATCACGCACCTCGGCGAGCTGCCCCAGGGCCAGGCCGAGCGGGACAGCCGGGTGGTCAAGATGGTCGCCCAGCACGACCACGAGGGCTTCGGTGGCTGCACGAACATCGGTGAGTGCACGGCCGCGTGCCCCAAGGAAATCCCGCTCGACGTGATCTCCCAGCTGAACAAGGACCTCCGGCACGCCATTCGGAAGGGCTATTAGCCGCATTCCTGTTCCGGTAAAACCCGAACGAATCAGACATTTAATCCATATGCTCCCTATTTATGGAGCCGCACACCCCGACACGGACGCTGGTAGCCATCAGCGTGACCGCGTTGGTCCCGCTCATGGTGCTGGTGAGCGGAGCCTCTGCGCCCATCTCGGGTGGTACGGCCGCTGCTTCCTCACCGGGTCACACCACCGAGGCGCAGGTGCTCGTCCTGGCCGGTTCCTCGGCCGCGCGTACCTCAGGTGGTACGACGAAGCGCTGGGCCGGCTCGATCAGCGTCAACCGCCGGGCGGCGGTCGAGTCAGCCTACGAACGCAACTACGCCTCCGGCCTGAACACGGGCACCGGCTACACCGGTAGCGACTCCGAATGCCGGCCGGGCACCTCGTCGGCCTCCTCCCGGGCCGCCACGCTGCGCGCGGTCAACTTCGTCCGCTCGATGAGCGGCCTGGCTCCGGTGCGCTTCTCCACGGTGCTGAACGGCCGGTCGCAGCGCACAGCGCTGATGATGTCGGCGAACCAGGCCCTGAGCCACACACCTCCCCGCGGATGGCGCTGCTACACCCGCATCGGCGCGGCCAATGCCGCTCGGTCCAACCTGGTGCTCAGCTACCCGTCGATCACCTCGGCCGGGCTGGTCGGGCTGTACATGGGCGAGCCCGGCTCCGGCAACGCAGCCGTCGCTCACCGTCGCTGGCTGCTGAACCCGTTCGCGACCACGATGGGCACCGGATCCACCGACGCTGCGAACGCCATGACCGTCGTCGGGCCGACGGCGGCCAACCGGCCGAACCCGGCCTGGGTCTCGTGGCCGACCGCCGGCTACTTCCCGCGCCCCCTGGAGCCGAGTGGCCGCTGGTCCCTCTCAGCCGGGAGCAGGCAGGCCGACTTCCGTCGCGCAACGGTGCGGGTCTACCGCAACGGCAAGGCGATCCGCGCGGTCAAGTTGCGCGTGCACTCCGGCTACGCGATGCCCACCCTGGTGTGGCAGATCCCTGCCGCGCGGGCCAAGTCGGGGACCTACCGCGTCGTTGTCCGCGGCGTGCACCGGGTCGGCACCCGCAAGACCTTCGGGCGCACCTACGACGTCCGGATGTTCGAACCGTCGACCTGACCACCCGATCGTCAGAGGGCCTTGAATGCGAATGCACGAGTTGGTTGCCAGCCCGACGTGGGGTCGTGGAGGTACATCCACATCTCGCGCACGTCGAACGCCGCGTCGAAGCGCTCGAGCTCCACGAATGCCTGCTCCAGCCCTGACTCCGGCAGGTGGTGGGCAATCGTGACGTGTGGGTGGAACGGGAACTCACGCTCGATCGCGAGCGGCCCCTGGAGCACTCCCGCGGCCAGCTCCTCACACCGCCCGATGCCCTCAACGACCCCTACGAACACCACCGGGGAGGTCGGACGGAAGGTGCCCGTGCCCCGCAGATGGACGCGGAATGGTTGGCTCTTCGCCGCCACCTCGGCCAAGTGGGCCGTCACGTCGTCGAGCTCGGCCTCGTCGACCTCGTGCGGCGGCAGCAACGTGATGTGCGTGGGTATGTGCCGCGCGGCCTCGTCCCCCATGCCGATGCGGTACTCCTGCAGCTTGCTCCCCCAGGGCTCCGGGACGGCGAGCGAGACTCCGATGGTGGGCACGGCAGTCACCCTAGGGTGTCGGGCTGGACGCTGCTCAGCGGGCCGGAAGCACCAGGCCCACGCGCTCGTAGACCTCGGCCAGGGTGCGCGAGGCAACCTCGCCCGCCAGCTCCGCTCCCTTGCGGAGTACGTCGTCCAGCTCGGCCCGGTCCTCGAGCAATTCCAACGTGCGCTCGCGGAACGGGGTCACGAACTCCACGACGACGTCGGCCAGGTCGGACTTGAGGTCGCCGTACCCGCGGCCGGCGTACTCCTTCTCGAGGTCGCTGATGTCGCGACCGGTCAGGGAGGAGTAGATCGTGAGCAGGTTGGAGACGCCCGGCTTGGTCTCCTCGTCGAAGCGCACCTCGGTCTCGGAGTCCGTGACAGCGGACCGGATCTTCTTCGCCGAGACCTTGGGGTCGTCGAGCAGCTCGATTATCCCCGCATCGCTGGAATTGGTCTTGGACATCTTGGCCGTGGGGTTCTGCAGGTCGAGGATGCGGCCGGTGCTCTTGAGGATGAACGGCTCCGGCAGCGGGAAGGTCTTCTTGTAGCGATGGTTGAACCGCTGCGCGAGGTCGCGGGTCAGCTCGAGGTGCTGGCGCTGGTCCTCGCCGACCGGCACGTACTTGGGCCGGTAGAGCAGGATGTCGGCCGCCTGGAGGATCGGGTAGGCGAAGAGGCCGACCGAAGCGGCGCTCTCCCCCTCCCTCGCCGACTTGTCCTTGAACTGCGTCATCCGGCGCGCCTCGCCGAAGCCGGTGATGCACTCCAGGACCCAGGTCAGCTGCGTGTGCTCGGGCACGTGGGACTGCAGGAAGATCGCCGAGCGGTCGGGGTCGATGCCCATCGCGATCAGCTGCGCCGCGCAGCGCAAGAACCGCTCGCGCAGCACCTTCGGGTCCTGCTGGACGGTCAGCGAGTGCAGGTCCGCGATGAAGAAAAAGGTCTCGTACTCCTCCTGGAGGTCGACCCACTGGCGCAGGGCTCCGAGATAGTTGCCGAAGTGGAAAGAGTCGCCCGTGGGCTGGATACCGGAGAGCACACGCGGGCGTGCTGGACCGTTGGCCTGTGTCTGGTGGGACATGATGAACATTGTTCCAGCAGGCGAGCTTCACCCCGGAGACGGGCTCGACGAGAAGGAGCGGCATGGCGCCGGCGTTCAGCACCATTCCGACCCTGACCGACGGGGTGGTGACGCTGCGCGCCCCGATCGCCTCCGACGTGCAGGGCTCCTACGAGCAGTGTCAGGACGAGCTGAGCCAGCAGTGGACGACCATCCCGGTCCCCTACACGCACGACGACGCGAACATTTACATGTACCACTTCATCCCGCGCGGCTGGGAGACCGGCAAGGAGTGGGGCTTCGTCGTCGAGGCCGAGGACGAGGAGGGGAAGGCGCGCTTCTGCGGCACCCTCTCGCTACGCAACCTCGGTGAGGGTCGCGCTGAGGTGGCATACGGCTCGCACCCATGGGCCCGCGGACGCGGAGTGATGGAGAGGGCACTTCGGCTGCTGATCGACTGGGGGTTCGCGACCCAGAACCTGAACACCATCGAGTGGCTCGCCAGGCGGGGCAACTGGCCGTCGTGGCGGGTGGCGTGGAAGCTCGGCTTCACCTTCGAAGGTGTGCTGCGCAGCTGGCTCTCCCAGCGAGGCGTGCTGTTCGACGCCTGGGTCGGCACCCTGCGCCGCGGCGAGGAGCTGAGCCCGCGCACCCCGTGGCTGGAGTCGCCCACTCTGGTCGGGCCTTCGGTGACCCTGCGAAAGCTCGAGGAGCGCGACCTGCCGAAGATCGTCGAGACACGCGCCGACTCCGACACCCAGCACTGGTTGCAGAACGTCCGCGAGACGGCGCCGCACACCCTGGAGAGCGACGTCGACTTCGTCGTCGAGCGGCTCGAGGACGCGGCCGCTGGACGCGCCGTGCACTGGGCGGTCACCGACCAGCGCACCGACATGTACGTCGGCCAGGTCTCCCTCTTCGGCCTGGAGTACCGCCGCGAGGCCGAGCTGGGCTTCTGGGCCCACCCCCACTGGCGCCGACGCGGGTGGACCACCGAGGCATGCCGCCTCGTCGTCAAGCACGCCTTCATCCCGATGGAGGACGGCGGGCTCGGGCTGCGCCGGCTCACCGCCGACGCCTGCGCGACCAACGAGGGCTCGATGCGAGTGCTGGAGCGCGCCGGGTTCCTCCGGATCGGTCGCACCCGCAAGAGCACGCTGCGTGGTGACGGCAAGTGGATGGACACCCACATCTACGACCAGCTGATCGAGGACCGCGACCGCAGCATGTGGTGAGTCAGGCGGCAGCAGTACGCCGGTGCAGGGTCGCCGAAGCCAGCAGCACGAGCAGGCCGACGAACGAGAGCCCAGCACCCACCCATGCCGTCGCCGTGTAGCCGAACCCGGCCGCGACCACGACACCGCCCAGCCACGCACCGAGCGCGTTGGCGACGTTGAGTGACGCGTGGTTCATCGCGGCGCCGATGGTCTGGGCATCGCCGGCCACCTGCATCAGCCGCATCTGCAGGCCGACCACGAGTACCGAGCTGACGACGCTCAGCACGAAGAGGTTGACCAGGCCCGGCAGGAACCACTGCGAGGTCACGGTGAACGTGATCAGGGTCAGTCCCATCAGCAGCGATCCGAGCAGGACGGTGCGGAACACCGACCAGTCGGCGAGCCGACCTGCGAGCGGCGTACCGACGACCATGCCGGTGCCGAAGACCAGCAGGTAGAGCGGAACCAGCCCTTCACTGAGCCCGGCGACGTCGGTGACGGTCGGGGCGATGTAGGTGTACATCGCGAACATGCCGCCGAACCCGATCGCACCGGCCAGCAGCGTCAGCAAGACCTGCGGATTCTTGAACGCGCGCAGCTCGTTGCGACCGGTCGCCTCGCGGTTGCCGGGGATGTGCGGCACCAGCCACCACACCAGCGCCGCGGTCACGACGGCGAGCACGGTCACCAGCCAGTACGCCGAGCGCCAGCCCGCGTTCTGGCCGAGCCAGGTCGCCGCCGGCACGCCCGCGACGTTGGAGACGGCGAGCCCGAGCATCACGCGGCTCACCGCGCGACCACGTCGGTCCGCGCTGACCAGGCTGGCGGCCACCAGCGACGCGACGCCGAAGTAGGCCCCGTGCGGGAGCCCGGAGAGGAATCGCGCCACGGTGAGCGAGGGGTAGTTCATCGCGAGGGCGCTGAGCGCATTGCCGACGAGGAAGATGCCCATCAGGGCGATCAGCAGGCCGCGCCGCGGCAACCGGGCACCGAACACGGCGATCAGCGGTGCACCGACCACGACGCCGATGGCGTACGCCGAGATGACGTGGCCGGCCGTCGGTATGGAGACGTCCACCCCTCGGGCCAGCTGGGGCAGCAACCCCATCGAGACGAACTCGGTGGTCCCGATCGCGAACCCGCCCATCGCGAGCGCGAACAGCGCCAGGCCGACGTGCCGGGTGGTGGCCGGCCTGGCCTGGGGTTCGAGGGTGGGGTCGATCGTCGTACTCACCCCTCCCCCAACAGCGCTCGGCCAAGAATGTTCCCGAGGGGTGTCGGTTTCACTACCGGAGTAGTGAAACTGGCACCGACATACGAAAGTTTTCCGAACATCGCGTCAGTTTCACTACCGGAGTAGTGAAACCGACACCGGGTTCAGAGCGACCCGAGCGCCTCGTTGAAGGTCTTCGACGGACGCATCACGGCTGAGGCCTTGGCGTCATCGGGGCGGTAGTAGCCGCCGATGTCGGCGGGCGAGCCCTGTACGTCGAGGAGCTCCTGGGCGATCGTCTCCTCGTTCTCGCCCAGGGTCTTCGCGAGGGCGGAGAACGCATCGGCCAGCTCGGGGTCGTCGGTCTGCTCGGCGAGCTCCCGGGCCCAGTAGAGGGCCAGATAGAAGTGGCTGCCGCGGTTGTCGACCGTGCCGAGCTTGCGGCCTGGGGACCTGTTCTCGTTCAGCCAGGTGCCGGTGGCCCGTTCGAGCGCCAGACCGAGCACCTTGGCCTTCGGGTTGTCGGCCTGCTCGGCGTACTTCTCGAAGCTCTCGGCCAGCGCGAGGAACTCGCCGAGGCTGTCCCAGCGCAGGTAGTTCTCCTTGACCAGCTGCTGCACGTGCTTGGGCGCGGAGCCGCCGGCGCCGGTCTCGAAGAGTCCGCCGCCGTTGATCAGGGGTACGACGGAGAGCATCTTGGCCGACGTACCTAGCTCGAGGATCGGGAACAGGTCGGTCAGGTAGTCGCGCAGCACGTTGCCGGTGACCGAGATGGTGTCCTCGCCCTTGCGGATGCGCTCGATCGACACCTTGATCGCCTCGACGGGCGGCAGGATCTGGATGTCGAGTCCCTCGGTGTCTCCGACGATGTCGGAGTCGGGGAGGTACTCCTTGACCTTCGCGATCAGGTTCGCGTCGTGCGCACGCTCCTCGTCGAGCCAGAAGATGGCGGGAGAGCCACTTGCACGCGCGCGGGTGACGGCGAGCTTGACCCAGTCGCGGATCGGCACGTCCTTGGTCTGGCAGGCGCGCCAGATGTCACCGGGGTTCACCTCGTGCTCGATGAGCACGTTGCCGTCCTGGTCCACGACGCGCACGGTGCCGGTCTTGGCGATCTCGAAGGTCTTGTCGTGGCTGCCGTACTCCTCGGCCGCACGCGCCATCAGCCCGACGTTGGGGACCGAGCCCATCGTGGACGGGTCGTAGGCGCCGTGCTCGCGACAGTCGTCGATGACGACCTGGTAGATACCGGCGTACGACGAATCGGGGATCACCGCGAGAGTGTCGGCCTCCTCGCCGTCGGGGCCCCACATGTGGCCCGACGTACGGATCATCGCCGGCATGCTCGCGTCCACGATCACGTCGCTCGGCACGTGCAGGTTGGTGATCCCCTTGTCGGAGTCGACCATCGCCATCCTCGGACCCTCGGCGAGTCCCTCCTTGACGGCGTCCTCGATCGCCTGGCCGGCCTCGCCGCCGAGCTTCTTCGCGCCCGAGAGGATGCCGCCCAGCCCGTTGCTCGGGTCGAGGCCGTTCTCCAGCAGCACCTCGCCCTGCTCGGCGAACAGCTTGGGGAAGAACGCCTGGACGGCGTGGCCGAAGATGATCGGGTCCGAGACCTTCATCATCGTGGCCTTGAGGTGCACCGAGAACAGCACGTCGTCGGCCATGGCCCGCTCGATCTGGGCCCGCAGGAAGTCCTGCAGCGCGGCGGTGTTCATGAAGGTGCCGTCGATGACCTCACCGGCCTCCACCGGCACCGACTCCTTGAGCACCTCGGTGCCCTCGTCGGTGACGAGCTCGATGCGCAGCTCGCCCTCCTTGTCGATGACGACGGACTTCTCGTTGGACCGGAAGTCGTCGGAGGTCATGTGCGCGACGTTGGTCCTGGAGTCGGAGCTCCAGTCACCCATCGAGTGCGGGTGCTTGCGCGCGTAGTTCTTCACCGACTCCGGCGCGCGCCGGTCGGAGTTGCCCTCGCGCAGGACCGGGTTGACCGCGCTGCCCTTGACCCTGTCGTAGCGCGCGCGTGCGTCCTTCTCATCGTCGGACTGCGGGTTGTCCGGGAACTCGGGGAGGTCGAACCCCTGCTCCTGCAGCTCGGCGATGGCCGCCTTGAGCTGCGGGGTCGAGGCGCTGACGTTGGGCAGCTTGACGATGTTGGCCTCGGGCGTCTTCGCGAGGGCGCCGAGCTCGGCCAGGTCATCAGCGACTCGCTGGTCCTCGGGCAGCCGGTCCGCGAAGCTGGCCAGGATCCGGCCGGCCAGCGAGATGTCGCGCGTCTCGACCTCGGCACCGGCCTTGGCGGCGTACGCCGAGATGATCGGGAGGAACGAGTACGTCGCCAGCAGGGGCGCCTCGTCGGTGTGGGTGTAGATCATCTTCGGCTCGGACACGAAAAGCTCCTGGGCGTTCGCTTGAGGCTGCTTGAAAAAATGACTGAGTATCTTCACGTCAAGATATCGCACTCTGGTCGGTGGCGATCCACCAGCCAGCCTCTCAGCGCCTCCTGCCCCGCACAACCGGCCCCCGACCGCTGCTGGCCGTGTATCTGGGAATCCACTACCCGCTCTTGTCTGGAGAATGCCCACCCCCGCAAGGAGCCCAGCCATGAACATGCTCAACATCGAACTGGCCCGCAGCCTGCAGGCCGACCGCGTCCGTGAATTCGAAGGCCAGCGCCTGCGCGCCGAGGCCCGTCGTACCCGCCCAGCGACCAAGCACCCCGAGCCCTCCGTGCGCCGTCAGCCCGGTCTCATCGCCCGGCTCGTGCCGTGGTTCGGGGCGCGCTCCCGCACTGCCTGATGCGCTGCTAGCGTCGGGAACGTCCCTGTCGTCACACCCAGGAGTTCCCGTCGTGAGCACTGATCCCTTGAAGGTCGCCGTCACCGGTGCCGCCGGCCAGATCGGCTACAGCCTGCTGTACCGCCTCGCAAGCGGGTCCCTGCTCGGGGCGGACCGCCCGGTGGAGCTGCGGCTGCTGGAGATCGAACCGGCCCTGAAGACGCTCGAGGGCGTCGTGATGGAGCTCGACGACTGCGCGTTCCCGACCCTGGCAGGCGTCGAGATCGGGGCCGATGCGAACAAGATCTTCGACGGCGTGAACCTCGCTCTGCTCGTCGGTGCCCGGCCGCGGGGGCCGGGCATGGAGCGCAGTGACCTGCTGGAGGCGAACGGCGCGATCTTCACCGCGCAGGGCAAGGCCCTCAACGAGGTGGCCGCCGACGACGTACGCATCGGCGTGACCGGCAACCCGGCCAACACCAACGCCCTGATCGCGATGACCAACGCACCCGACATCCCGAGGGAGCGCTTCTCCGCGCTCACGCGGCTTGACCACAACCGGGCCATCGCACAACTGGCCAAGAAGACCGGCGCCTCGGTGACCGAGATCAAGAAGATCACCATCTGGGGCAACCACTCCGCGACCCAGTACCCCGACATCTTCCACGCCGAGATCGCCGGCAAGAACGCCGCCGAGACCGTGGGCGACCAGGAGTGGATCGAGAACGACTTCATCCCGACGGTCGCCAAGCGCGGCGCGGCGATCATCGAGGCACGCGGTTCGTCCTCGGCGGCCTCCGCAGCGTCGGCCACCATCGACGCGGCCCACGACTGGCTGAGCGGCTCAGCCGACGACGACTGGGTGTCGATGGCGGTCGTGTCCGACGGCTCGTACGACGTCCCCGAGGGCCTGATCTCGTCCTTCCCCGTCACCACGAGCAACGGGGACTGGGAGATCGTCCAGGGCCTGGAGATCGCTGACTTCTCGCGTGGCCGGATCGACGCCTCCACCAAGGAGCTCGCCGAGGAGCGCGACGCGGTCAAGGAGCTCGGGCTGATCTGAGGTCCACCACGTGACCCGTACGCCGATAGTCCTCGACGTCGACACCGGCGTCGACGACGCCTGCGCACTGCTGCTCGCAGCGCTGCACCCCGATCTCGAGCTGCGGGCCGTGACCTGTGTCGGTGGCAACGCCCCGCTGCCGGACGTCGTACGCAACACGCTCACGGTGCTCGACGCCTGTGAGCGCGAGGACGTGCCTGTCGCCGCCGGGGCCGACCGACCGCTGCTCGAGGAATCGGTCGACGCGCGCCATGTCCACGGCGACGACGGGATGGGCGACCTGGACTGGCCGGCATCGAAGCGCGAGCCCGACCGGCGTCACGCGGTCGAGCTGCTGCGCGACGTACTCCTCGAGGCTGCGGACGATCCCGTCACCCTGGTTCCGCTCGCCCCGATGACGAACATCGCGCTGCTGCTGCGCACGTACCCCGCGGTCGCCACCGGGATCCGGCGCATCGTGTTCATGGGTGGCGCGGCGAACTTCGGCAACGCCACCGCCTCGGCCGAGTTCAACGTCTTCCACGACCCGGAAGCTGCGGCGATCACGCTGGACGCCTGCGCCGACCTGGGCATCGAGCTGGTCATGTACGGGCTGGACGTCTTCTACGGCCCGCGAGTGAGCCTTGACGTGGCCCGCGACCTTGCGTCGCTGCACGACAGCGGGCCGAGCGGGCTGGCCGGCAGGCTGATCGCCTTCCAGTGCGAGCGCCTCGAGGAGATGTCGGCCACCATCGGCGATGCCGGGGCGGTCTGTGCCGTCGTCGATCCCGGCGGTCTGGTGACCCAGAGGCTGCCCGTACGGGTCGAGCTGGCGGGGACCTGGTCCCGCGGTCGCACCATCGTCGACCGCCGAGACTGGGACGGCCACCTCGCCCACGACCCTCACGGACAGGCGCCCGCGGCGATCGACGTGTCACTGGAGGTCGAGGGTGAGCGCTATGCACGGCTCTGGCTGGACACGGTCACCGGAGCGCGATGAGAAGGGCAGCGTGATGGGGCGGGTACTTGTGTTGGGGTCGCTCAACGTCGACCTCGTCACGCACGTCGAGCGCCATCCGCAGCCCGGCGAGACCGTGCTCGGCGTGGGCCTCGAGCGGCTCGCCGGCGGCAAGGGCGCCAACCAGGCCGTCGCGGCGGCTGCCGCCGGTGCCGAGGTGGTGATGGTGGGTGCCGTCGGGGACGACGCCGACGGTCACGCGTACATCGCGCGCCTGAGCAACCTGGGGATCGACATCGGCGGGGTTGCCGTGCTCCCCGACGAGCGGACGGGGACCGCCCTCATCGTCGTCGACGAAGCCGGCGAGAACACGATCGTGGTCGCCTCGGGGGCCAACCGACACGTCGGCTCCGACGCCCTGGAGGCCGTCCGCTCGGCCGAGCCCGGCGACATCCTGCTCGTTCAGCTCGAGGTCCCTCTGCCAACGGTCATCGAGGCCTGCCGTCTCGCCGCCGATCAGGGAGTGCGGGTGGTGCTCAACGTGGCGCCGTACGCCGAGCTGCCCCTGGATGTCCTCGCCGCCGCCGATCCCGTCGTCGCCAACGAGCACGAGGCACGGCTGCTGGAGGACCGGGGCACCATTCCGGGGTCGCTGCTCGTGACGCTGGGTGCGGACGGAGCGGACTGGAACAGCCTCCGCCTCGCCGCCGTCGAGGTGCCGGCCGACGAGGTGCTCGACACGACCGGGGCGGGTGACGCGTTCTGCGGAGCCTTCGCGGCAGCCCTCGCGCAGGATGACGACGGCGAGTCCGCGCTACGGGCGGCCCTCGCCGCAGGAGCTGACGCGGTCCGACACGTCGGCGCCCAGCCCGACGCCGGGCTCTAGGGCGCCTGGTTCGGGATCACGCTGGCCAGCACGATCAGCGCGGTGCCGACCCCTGCCAGCATGAGTACGTCGGCCCAGCGGTTGCGGCGGACGCGGAGCATGCCGGCGTTGTTGTCGGGGAGGATGATCCGCGCCAGCGCGCCGAACAGCAGCGCGAGGCCGATGATGCCGACGCCGCGCCGCCACGGACCGAACGCGACGACCAGCAGACCGAAGGCGCTGCCGGCGACGACGAGCAGGAAGACCAGCCCACCGAGTGTGGACGGGATCCGGCGCGGCTCGTCCCGCATCGTCACGCGCCGGCGCTGTCCCCGAGGTTGGCCTCGGCGAGCGCCACCACGTTGGAGAGCAGCATCGCGCGGGTCATCGGGCCCACGCCGCCGGGGTTCGGGGAGACCCAGCCGGCCACGTCATAGACCGACTGTGCGACGTCGCCGGCGAGCTTGCCGTCGACGCGCGAGACGCCGACGTCGAGCACGGCCGCACCGGGCTTGACCATGTCGCCGGTGATGATGCCGGGGACTCCGGCGGCAGCGACCACGATGTCGGCCTGGCGCACGTGCGCGGCCAGGTCGCGGGTGCCGGTGTGGCACAGCGTGACGGTCGCGTTCTCGGAGCGACGGGTGAGCAGCAGCCCGAGCGGGCGACCCACGGTCACGCCTCGCCCGACGACGGTGACGTCGGCGCCGTTGATCTCCACGCCGTGGCGTCGCAACAGCTCGACGATGCCGTACGGCGTGCACGGCAGCGGGGCGGCCTTGCCGAGCACGAGCCAGCCGAGGTTGGTCGGGTGCAGCCCGTCGGCGTCCTTGGCGGGGTCGATCTCACCGAGCACGGCGTTCTCGTCGACGCCCTTGGGCAGCGGGAGCTGCACGATGTAGCCGGTGCAGGCCGGGTTGTCGTTGAGCCGGCGTACGGCGGCCAGGATCTCCTCCTGCGTTGCCGTGCCCGGCAGGTCCTCGCGCAGCGACTCGATGCCGACTTCGGCGCAGTCCTTGTGCTTGCCGTTGACGTACCAGGTGGAACCCGGGTCGTCGCCGACCAGCACCGTGCCCAGCCCGGGCACGACTCCCTGCTCGCGCAGCTTGGCCACGCGGTCGGTGAGCTCGACCTTGATCGCCTTCGCGGTCGCGGTGCCGTCGAGAATCTGTGCCGTCACGCGTGCATCCTCTCAGTGCGCAAAGTGCCGAGTCCCAGTGAAGTACATCGTCACGCCAGCCTTGTTCGCGGCCTCGATGGTCAGCTCGTCACGGACCGAGCCGCCAGGCTGGACGATCGCCTTCACGCCGGCGTCGATCAGGATCTGCGGACCGTCCTCGAAGGGGAAGAACGCGTCGGAGGCGGCCACCGAGCCGGCGGCCCGCTCCCCCGCGCGGTCCACGGCGAGCTTGCAGGAGTCGACGCGGTTGACCTGGCCCATGCCGATTCCGACAGAAGCGCCGCCGCTGGCCAGCAGGATGGCGTTGGACTTCGCAGCCCGGCTGGCCTTCCACGCGAACGCGAGGTCGGCGAGCACCTCGTCGGAGGCGGCCTCACCCGTGGCCAGTTTCCAGTTCGACGGGTCGTCACCCTCGGCGTCGATGGCATCCCGGTGCTGCATCAGCAACCCTCCGGAGATCGGCCGGGTCTCGGCACCGCCACGCCGTAGCGGCTCACACTCGAGGATGCGCACGTTCTTCTTGCCCTGGAGCACCTCGACCGCGCCGTCCTCGTACGCCGGCGCGACCACCACCTCGGTGAACACCTCAGCGACCTGGCGGGCCATCTCGACGGACACCGGCCGGTTGACCGCAATCACACCACCGAAGGCGGAGACCGGGTCGCACTCGTGGGCCTTGCGGTGCGCCTCGGCGACGTCGGCACCGACGGCGATCCCGCACGGGTTGGCGTGCTTGATGATCGCCACCGCAGGCTCGTCGAAGTCGTACGCCGCCCGTCGGGCCGCGTCCGCGTCGACGTAGTTGTTGTAGGACATCTCCTTGCCGTGCAGCTGGTGGGCCTGCGCGAGACCAGCCGCACCGAAGCCGTCGTGGTAGAGCGCGGCCGCCTGGTGGGGGTTCTCGCCGTACCTCAGCACCGCAGCGCGGTCCCACGTACCGCCGACCCACGCGGGGAACCCGGCACCCTCCGAGGTGTCGGTGAGCACGTTGCCCATCCAGCTGGCGACGTGGACGTCGTAGGTCGCGGTGTGCACGAACGCCTCGGCAGCCAGCCGCTTGCGCTGCTCGAGGGTGAAGCCGCCCTCACCGAGCGCGGCGAGCACGTCGGCGTACCGCTCCGGCGAGGTGACGATCGCGACCGACGGGTGGTTCTTGGCCGCCGCCCGCACCATCGACGGGCCGCCGATGTCGATCTGCTCGACGCACTCGTCCAGTGAGGCGCCGGACATCACGGTCTGCGTGAACGGGTAGAGGTTGGAGACCACCAGGTCGAACGGCGCGATGCCGAGGTCGGCCAGCTGCGCGACGTGGGTGGGCAGCCGCCGGTCGGCGAGGATGCCGGCGTGCACCTTGGGGTGCAGGGTCTTCACCCGGCCGTCGAGGCACTCGGGGAACCCGGTGAGGTCCTCCACCTTGGTGACCGGTACGCCGAGGTCGGCGATCAGCTTGGCCGAGCCTCCGGTGGACACGAGCTCGACGCCGGCGTCGTGCAGGGCGCGGACCAGCTCCTCGAGTCCGGACTTGTCGTAGACGGAGACCAGCGCGCGCTTGATCGCGATTCTGTCCAGTGTCGATGGGGCTGTTCTCTTGTCGTTCTGGGGGGCGGTCATGCGCCGATCCGCACCTTCCTGTCGGTAATGGTGAAGCCTTCGCGGGCGATCCGGCCCACGGTGTCGACGAGCATCTCTCGCTCGGCGACCTTGATCCGTTCGTGCAACGACTCGACGTCGTCGTCATCCTGCACGCCCACCACCGTCTGGGCGAGGATCGGGCCGGTGTCGACGCCCTCGTCGACCACGAAGAGGGTCGCACCGGTGACCTTCACCCCGTAGGCGAGCGCGTCCGCCGGTCCCGACGTACCGGGAAAGGAAGGGCAGAGCGCAGGGTGTGTGTTCACCACCCGACCGGCGAACTTCCCGAGGAACTCCGGACCGACCAGCTTCATGAAGCCGGCCAGCACGACCAGGTCGGGCTCGAACGCGGCGACGGTGTCGGTGAGGACGCTGTCCCAGTGGTCGCGGCTGGTGAACTCGCCGACCTTGCGCACGAAGGTCGGCACTCCGGCCCGTTTGGCGCGGGCCAGCCCCTCGATCTCGTCGCGGTCGGCTCCCACCGCGACCACGATGGCGCCGTACGACGGGTCCTTCGTCGCGTCGAGCAGCGCCTGCAAGTTGGTGCCGGCGCCGGAGACGAGCACGACGAGTCGACAGACGGAACCAGCGGGCACCCGCACAGGCTACCCAGCACCGCGGGTCAGTCAGCGATGCGGTCGTCGGGGCCGTCGTCGTCGTCCCCGGGACCGATCGGGACACCGATCCCGTGACGTCGCTGCCACCAGGCGGTGGCCACTCCGGCGACCAGTCCGCCGAGGCTCATCGAGGCCACTGCGGAGACGAGCACCTCACCGAGCGGGGCCCCGATGTCGGCCATCCGCCCGGTGCCCATGGGGCCTCCGGCGAGCGCGATCGCGACGGTGCTCAGGAGGGCCGCGCCGAACCCGCAGCCGAAGCCGCGCAGGGCGGCCGAGTCGTACGCCGGCACCTTGTACGCACGCTGGGCCAGCCCGGCCCCGACCATCGCGACGATCACCGGGGCCGCCATGAAGCCCACCGCCCACCCGGGCGTGGAACCGGAGTCGGGCAGCGCCGCCAGCAGCGGGAACGCGGGCACGGGCCCGAGGGAGACGAGCGTCGGCGAGACCACGGTGCCGGTGCCGACGGCGAAGCCGGGGCCGATCAGGTAGGCGCTGCCGAACAGGACCGCGTTGGGCGCCACTGCCATCGTGGCCAGGGTGTACATCACGTAGTCACCGGGCGCGAGATGCAGCCCCGACATCACCGACGACGCCTGGTTGAGGCCGAGCATCACCATCACCGCGACGAGCAGCGCCGAGGCGACGAGGAGAAGCAGGAACGACGCCGCCGCGCCGTACGCGACGGATCGCACCCAGCCCGGCACCAGCCTGACCCAGACCGGCAGGCGTCCGGTGCCGACGGCCATCCCGAGGGTGCCGGCGACGCCGGCGAGCAGCATCGACCCGAGGATCGCCCGGCCCAGTCCGGGGCTCGCGGTGTCCTGGCCGAGGACCACGCACGTGACCACGGCCACCACCATGTAGAGCCCGGTGAAGATGGTCGCCGCCAGGCCCAGCGTGCGGTCGTCGTCGACCTCCTGCGAGCTCTCGGCGGCCCAGCGTCCGAAGCGGTAGACGACCGCGGCGATCAGGCCGGTCAACATCAGCGGCACGATCCCGACGGGCACGCCACCCACCGACAGCCCGGAGCCGTGGCCGACCAGCCAGATGTCGGCACCGACCCGGAGGGCGTCGGTGGTCTGACCGTGCGCACCGGCGTCGGCGAGGAACCAGCCGATGACCGCAACCGCCATGAAGGTCAGCATCATCGTCGCTGCGGCGCCCAACGACGCGATCGCGGCCGAGACGGTGAGCGGGCGGCCTTCCGGCTCGTCGGTGCCGGTTCCCCCACCTCTGGGTCCCCGCAGGGCGCCGACCAACCGCCCCAGGCGTGTGGTCGGGGGACGCGTGGCCGTGCTGGGGTCGGACGGGCGGCTCAGCAGATCAGTCATCGCCCCACCATCTTGACCGAGGAAGCCGGGGAGTCCGGTGAGGCACGCGGGTAGCCTCAAGCCCGTATGCCCACGCAATCGGTGAATGCCCAACTCGATTTCGAAGACGTCTACCTCGCCAGCCGGCGCCGGTTGGTGCTGTCCACCTATGCCCTGACCGGCGACCTGGCCGCCTCCCGCAACGCGGTCGAGAACGCGTTCGTGGCTGCCCGGCAGCACTGGCGCAAGGTTCGTCGCCTACCCGATCCCGAGGAGTGGGTGCGTCCGCGGGCCTGGGCGATGGCCCAGCGCCGTCGGGTCGCCCGGCCCTTTCATCGCGAGAGGGGCATCAGCGCCGAGCAGAAGACTGTCCTCGACGCGCTGCACCACCTGCCCGACCAACAACGCAAGGCGTTGCTGCTGGCCCACCTGGCGGCACTGTCGACCGCAGACATCGGCCGCGAGCTCGGCGAGACCGTGCAGCGGATCGAGGACCGGCTCGGGAGGGCGAACGACTCGTTCTGCCAGGAGACCGGGACAGAGCCGGACGGCATCGGGGCCGCGCTGGAGTCGCTCGCCCCGATCGTGGAGGCGGCCGCCCTGCCCGGATCGGCGACGATCCACCGGGACGGCCGGCGGCGGCGGTTCCTCCACGCCGTGGGCGGCACCGCCGTACTCCTTGCGGTGACGCTTGCCGGTGGCCTGTTCGTCGTCCGCGGTGGTGTCAAGGAGCCGGCCTCGGCCGAGGACACCCAGGCGGTGGCCGACGCCAAGCCTGTGACGGACGAGATGCTGCTGACCATGCCGCAGGTGCAGCGGCTCACCCCGCGCGAGCCGTGGCGCCTGGTGGGGACCTCCGACAACACCAGCGGCAACGGCATCAACTCGGTGTGCCAGGCGACCCGCTTCGCCGACCCGCGCGGACGGGGCACGCTCGTACGCACGTTCGCGACGACGGCCACACCGAGCACACGCCGCACCATGGTGGAGACGGTCGAGATCTCGCGTTCGCCCAGGGCCTCGACGAGCGCCTACCGGACCACGCTCGGCTGGTTCGCGGGCTGCAGCCAGGCGCGCCTGCAGCTCCTGAACGCCTACCGGGTCCGAGGCCTGGGCGATGAAGCGCAGATGCTCAAGCTGCGCATCCCCAACGCCGTACGCCGCACCTACGTCGTGGGCCTGGCTCGCACCGGGTCGCTGACCGTCTCGACGGTCTCCGAGACCCTCGGCGGCAGGCCGGTCAATGTCGAGCGCGCGGTGAACATCCTGACCGCGGCAGTGCGCAACGTCTGCGAATCCGACCCGTCGGGACCGTGCCCCATGACGGTCACTGCTGCGCCGGTGCTGCCGCCTCGATCCGGCGAGACACCCGGGACGCTCGCCGCCGCCGACCTCCCCGTCATTGGGAAGGTCAACAGGCCCTGGGTGGGCACCCGAGCGGTGCCGGCTCGCCCGAACATCGCGGCCACGACGTGCGACAAGACCAACTTCGCGCGGGCGGGTGCACCCCGCGCAACCACGCGCACGTTCCTGATCCCCCAGGCCAGGCTCCCCCGACGCTTCGGCATCGCCGAAACCGTCGGCTCCTTCGCCTCCGAGCGCAAGGCCCGCGGGCTGGTGCGCAGCATCTCCGCCGCGATGACGGGCTGCGAGAAGAAGGACCTCGGTGCAGAGGTGAGCAGCGAGGTGCTGCAGCCGCGCGGCTACCGCGGGTCGGAGTACTCCATGTGGCGCCTGGACAGCGAGATCAACGACAAGACCTCGGTCGGCTTCTGGATGGGGGTGGCCCGCGTGGGGCGCTACGTTGCGCAGGTGACGTTCACCCCGACCGGCGCCAACGACGTCGACGAAGACACCTTCCAGGCGTTGATCACACGAGCCCGCGACCGGCTCTTCGAGCTGCCGCCGAGCACCCGATGAGTGGCTTCGAGCTGGCCGACGGCCTCGTCTACCTCAACGGCAACTCGCTCGGTCCGCCGCCGAGGGGTGTGGCCGAGCGGATGCAGGACGTCGTGCGCCGGGAGTGGGGCGAGGGCCTGATCCGGTCCTGGAACGACGCCCGGTGGATGGAGATCAGCCACCGGGTGGCCGCGCGGATCGCTCCGCTGATCGGGGTGGCGCCCGGCGACGTACACCTCGGGGACAGCACCAGCGTCACGCTGTTCAAGAGCTCGGTGGCCGCGGTCCGGATGCGACCCGACCGACACGTGGTGGTGGTCGAGCCGACGACGTTCCCGACCGACGGTTACATCCTCTCCGGCGTCGCGGACCTGCTCGGGCTCGAGCTGCGCTGGTGCGACCCGGCCGACCCGCTCGCCGCAGTGGACGAGGACGTCGCGCTGCTCAGCCTGACCCATGTGGACTTCCGCACCGGCGCGATGTTCGACATGGCCGGCATCACCGAAGGGGTCCACGCCGCCGGCGCGCTGATGCAGTGGGACCTGTGCCACTCGGCCGGTGCGGTGCCGGTCGACCTGACGGCGGCCGGAGCCGACTTCGCGGTCGGCTGCACCTACAAGTACCTCAACGGCGGCCCCGGCTCCCCCGCCTTCGTGTGGGTCGCGCCGGAGCTCCAGGCGTCGGCGAAGCAGCCGATCACGGGCTGGATCGGGCACCAGACCCCGTTCGCGATGGCACGCGACTACGTGCCCGTCGACGGAATCGGTGCGTTCGCCTCCGGAACGCCACCGGTGCTGGCCCTGTCCGCCCTCGAGACGGCCCTGGCGTCGTTCGAAGGCGTGACGGTCTCCGACCTGCGGGCCAAGTCGCTCGCGCTGACCGACCTGTTCATCACGCTGGTGGAGGAGCGACTCCCCGGCGTCTTCGAGATCGTCACCCCTCGCGAGCACGAGCACCGCGGCAGCCAGGTCTCGCTGCGCCACGACCAGGCGTACGGCGTGGTGCAGGCCCTGATCGCCCGCGAGGTGATCGGGGACTTCCGCGACCCGGACATCGCCCGGTTCGGCTTCGCCCCGCTCTACAACACCCTCGACGACGTGCGGGTCGCCGTCGAGCGGCTCGAACTGGTCGTTGCGAACGAGGATTACGCCGACCCGGCGTACGCCTCAAGGAACGCTGTGACGTAGGGATTGGCGCTGCAAGTTTCACCGGCTGACCGGGGAAACATGTACTTGTCGAGGGTTACAACACTCAACATGTACCGGTTTCACCGGCTGACCGGGGAAACCGGCAACCCGATCAACTAGAGCCCCTTCAAGATCTCCCGCATCAACTCCGCCGTCGCCGACGGCGTCTTGCCGACCTTGACCCCGGCCGCCTCAAGAGCTTCCTTCTTGGCCTCGGCGGTACCCGAGGAACCGGAGACGATCGCGCCGGCGTGGCCCATCGTCTTGCCCTCGGGAGCGGTGAAGCCGGCGACGTAGCCGACGACCGGCTTGGTCACGTGGTCCCTGATGTAGTCGGCGGCCCGCTCCTCGGCGTCGCCGCCGATCTCGCCGATCATCACGATCGCCTTGGTGTCGGGGTCCTGCTCGAAGGCCTCCAGCGCGTCGATGTGCGAGGTGCCGATGACGGGGTCACCGCCGATGCCGATGGCGGTGGTGAAGCCGTAGTCCTTCAGCTCGAACATCATCTGGTAGGTCAGCGTGCCCGACTTCGACACCAGGCCGATCGGGCCCTTGCCCGCGATGGTGTGCGGGGTGATCCCGGCCAGCGACTCCTCCGGGGTGATGATGCCCGGACAGTTCGGACCGATCATCCGGGTGCTCTTGCCGTCGAGGTAGGCCCACACCTCGGCGCTGTCCTGCACCGGCACGCCCTCGGTGATCACGACGAGGAGACCGATCCCGGCGTCGATGGCCTCGATGCACGCGTCCTTGGTGAAGGCCGGAGGCACGAACACGACCGACACGTCAGCGCCGGTCTCCTTCATCGCTTCCTCGACGCTGCCGAACACGGGCAACTTCTTGCCGCCGAGCTCGACGGACGTACCGGCCTTGCGGGCGTTGACGCCACCGACGATGTCGGAGCCCGCCTCGACCATCAGGGTGGTGTGCTTCGAGCCCATCCCACCGGTCATGCCCTGGACGATGATCTTGGAGTCCTTGTTGAGGTAGATCGACATCTTCTTCTCTCCGTCTCAGGCGTTCGCCAGCTCGGCGGCCTTGTCGGCCGCGCCGTCCATGGTGTCCACCAGCGTCACGAGGGGGTGGTTGGCGTCGTCGAGGATCCGGCGCCCCTCCTCCACGTTGTTGCCGTCGAGTCGTACGACGAGCGGCTTGGTGGCCTCGTCGCCGAGGATGTCCAGCGCACCGACGATGCCGTTGGCGACCTCGTCACAGGCGGTGATGCCACCGAAGACGTTCACGAAGACCGACTTGACCTGCTCGTCGTGGAGGATCACGTCGAGGCCGTTCGCCATCACCTCGGCGTTGGCACCGCCACCGATGTCGAGGAAGTTGGCCGGGGTGACCCCGCCATGCTTCTCACCGGCGTACGCCACGACGTCGAGGGTCGACATGACCAGCCCGGCCCCGTTGCCGATGATGCCGACGGCACCGTCGAGCTTGACGTAGTTGAGGCCCTTCGCCTTCGCCTTCGCCTCGAGCGGGTCGGCCGCGTCCTTGTCCTCGAACTGCGCGTGGTCCTCGTGGCGGAACTCGGCGTTCTCGTCGAGGGAGACCTTGCCGTCGAGCGCCTCGAGCTTGTCGCCTGCCAGACGCGCCAGCGGGTTGACCTCGACGAGGGTCGCGTCCTCCTCGGTGAAGACCTTCCACAGCGCCTGCACCAGCGAGATCGCCTGGTCCTTGAGCTCGGCGGGGAACCCGGCTTCCTCGACGATCGCGGTTGCCTTGGCCTCGTCGACGCCTTCGAGTGCGTTGATGGCGATCTTCTTGACGGCGTCGGGGTTGGTCTTGGCGACCTCCTCGATCTCGACGCCGCCCTCGACGGACGCGATGCAGAGGTAGGAGCGGTTGGAGCGGTCGAGCAGGAAGGAGAAGTAGTACTCCTCCTCGATCTGCTCGGCGGGGACGACCAGCACCCGGTTGACGGTGAGGCCCTTGATCTCCATGCCGAGGATGTTGCTCGCGTGCTCCTCGGCCTCCTCGGGAGTCTTCGCGAGCTTCACGCCACCGGCCTTGCCACGACCTCCGGCCTTGACCTGCGCCTTGACGACCACGACGCCACCGATCTCCTCGGCTGCTGCCCTGGCGTCGGCCGCGGTCTCCACGGTCTTGCCGAGCGTCACCGGCACGTCGTGCTTGGCGAAGAGTTCCTTCGCTTGGTACTCCATCAGGTCCACGGTTCGACCGCTCCTTCAACGTCGGTGGCGGGGATACTCCCCGCTCGACCCTAGACCCGCGTCAGCCCGTGCCACCACCGGGGTTGGCCATCGGCTGGATCACATCCGGGCAGGTCAGGAAGCCGGAAGGCAGGCAGCACTAGGGTGCCCCCGTGAAGCGCGAAGAGACGCAGGTGACCCCGCTCGTCTCCCCTCCGGTCACTCTCCGGGTCACCGAGTACGGCGACCGCAGCGCCGCCACCCACCTGCTCCTGGTGCACGGATTTCCCGACGACCAGCGGATGTGGGAGCCCGTCGTCGAGGCGCTCCCGGACGACTGGCACGTGATCACCTACGACGTCCGCGGGTCGGGGCGCTCCACCCATCCGAAGGGGCGAGCGGCGTACCGCACCTCCCTGCTCGTCGAGGATCTGATCGCGGTGCTCGACGCGACCCTCCCTCCCGGCGAACGCGTCCACCTCGTCGGGCACGACTGGGGGTCGATCGCAGGCTGGGACGTGGTGGCCGCCGAGACGTGGGACCCGCGGCTCGAGGGTCGCCTGGCGTCGTACACCTCCAGCAGCGGTCCCTCGCTGGATCACCTCGGCAGCATCAGCGAGAGCTGGAGCGGCAAGCTGCGGCTGCTCCCGCAGGTGCTGCGCAGCTGGTACGTCTGGCTCTTCCAGATTCCATGGCTTCCCGAGCGGGTGTGGGGACACCTCCAGTCGGTGGTCCGTCCGGTGATCGCTCGCCTGGACCCGACGACCGAGCTGCTGCCATGGGGACGTGACGTACGACACAACTCCACGCACAGCATCGACCTCTACCGGGCCAACGTGATCCCTCGGCTCCGCGACCCCCTGCCATGGCGCACTTCGGTGCCGGTGCAGCTCATCGTCGCAACGCGCGATTTCTGGGTTTCCCCCCGCTCAGTTGGGGGTTTGGAGGCCCGCTGCCGTGACCTGACACGCGTCGAGGTGGACGACGGCCACTGGTGGCTGCGCGCCCACCCCGAGGAGTGCGCGCGCATCGTCACGGAGTTCGTCCGCTACCACTCCGCGTGACCACCACCACCGCTGGGTCGTTGACCCGGCATGCCCAAGAAGCTCACCGCCCTGCTGGCGACCCTGGTTGCCACCGCCGCCAGCCTCACCCTGACCTCCGGGACGGGTGCGTCCGCTGCGACCGACGACACCCCCGGCTACAGCGTCCGCGCCTTCACCGTCGACGTGAAGGTGGGCCCCGCCAACGAGCAGGACTGCCGCGTTGACGCCGACCTCTACCTGCCGGACGGCGCCAGCGCGACCCGCAAGGTGCCGGCGATCCTGACGACCCACGGCTTCGGCGGCGACAAGGCCGACAGCAACCAGGTGGCGATCGGCAAGGGCTTCGTGCGCCAGGGGTACGCCGTGCTGAGCTACTCGGGCCTGGGCTTCGGCAACACGAACTGCAAGATCACCCTCGACGACCCCGACTGGGACGGCAAGGCCGGTCGCCAGATGGTCGACGTGCTGGCCGGCAAGAAGGGCTACCTGACCGAGGGATCGAGCACGCCCCAGCTGCTCAACGTTGTCTCGCAGGAGTCCGCCGGCGACCCGCGCGTGGGCATGATCGGTGGCTCCTACGGCGGCCAGATCCAGTACGCCGTCGCGATGCAGGACGCGCGTATCGACGCAATCATCCCGATCATCACCTGGAACGACCTGACCTACTCGCTCGCACCTGGCAACGTCGCGAAGAAGCAGTGGATCGACCTGTTCTTCGCCGCCGGGATCCAATCCGGTGCCCAGAACGCCTCGGCCGACCCCGAGACGATGCGGGTCTGCCCCAACTTCGTCGACCAGGCCTGCATCGGCGCAGCAGCGATGAACACGGCCGGGTACCCGGACGCAGCCACCGTCGCGCTCGCGAAGCACGCGTCGGTCGCGAGCTACGTCAAGCGGATCAAGGCGCCGACCCTGCTGGTGCAGGGTCAGAAGGACACCCTGTTCAACCTCAACGAGGCAGTCGCGACGTACCGCTCACTCCAGGCGCAGCAGACGCCCGTGAAGATGGTCTGGCAGTCGTGGGGCCACTCCGGCTCGAACCCGGTCCCGGGCGAGCTCGACTTCGGCGCGTCCTCGCTGCGCGACTCCTACCTGGGCAACCGGTTCCTGAACTGGATGGACCACTACGTCCGAGGCGTGAGCAGCGCGACGACCGGTCCGCAGTTCGAGTACTTCCGTGACTGGGTCAAGTACGACACCAGCGCAGCAAAGGCCGGGACCGCGATCAGCGCGGCGTATGCCAAGAGCACGTCGGTCTCGTGGGACCCGACGAACACGCTGTACTTCTCCGGTGGCCACGAGCTGAAGGCGTCCAAGGCTGCCGCAGAGTCGTCGTCGGCGTCGTACGCGAACGCCTCGGCCGCGCCCACGTCGTACTCCGAGACCTCCGGCCTCGAGGGCAGCCAGGTCAACATCCCGCCGACCGACGCTCCAGGCACGTTCGTCTCCTTCACCTCTGACCCCCTGAAGGCAGCCGCCGACGTCGTCGGCTCACCCAAGGTGACGCTGAAGCTGAGCACGCCCACCGCTGGGTACACCCAGATCGGCGGACCCTCTGGTCAGCTGGTGCTGTTCGCGAAGGTCTACGACATCGCACCTGACGGCTCGAAGGTGCTGAAGAACAGGCTGATCTCACCGCTCCGTGTCCCGGACACGAACAAGCTCGTGACGCTGCGGCTCCCAGGGATCGTGCACCGGTTCGCGACGGGTCACCGGATCCAGGTCGCCATCGCGGCCAGCGACGCGGCGTACGCCGGCAACACGCTCCCCCAGCCGGTGGCGATCATGAGCGGCCCGGCCTCGGGCAGCACGCTCGGACTCCCGGTCGTCGGGAAGCTCGCGTTCTGAGGTCTAGGCGTCCTGCTCGGAGAAGTGCTCGGCCACCCAACCGGTGATCTCACCGGTGGTGGCGCCGGGCGTGAAGATCTTCGCGACGCCCATCTTCTCGAGCGGGGCCACGTCCTCATCGGGCACGATGCCCCCGCCGAAGACCACGATGTCGCCCGCGTCGCGTTCTTCGAGGAGATCGATCAGCTTGCGGAAGAGCGTCATGTGCGCTCCGGAGAGGACTGAGAGGCCGACCGCGTCGGCGTCCTCCTGGATGGCGGTCTCGACGATCTGCTCGGGCGTCTGGTGCAGGCCCGTGTAGATCACCTCGTGGCCGGCGTCGCGGAGCGCCCTCGCCACGACCTTGGCACCCCGGTCGTGGCCATCGAGTCCAGGCTTCGCCACCACGATGCGCAACATGGCTGCAGGTTATCCGGTGCGACGCACGGCCGTGACGTCGAGCACATCACTGCGACCGTGCCCCCAGACGCGATGTTTCGTTGATGCACAGCAGTGGAACGCTCAATTTTCCGGGGCGTGATCCAACCGTTATGGTGACGGGTCGCCCCCCATGCCCAGGAACGACAGGAATTGCCCGTGTCTCAACATCGTGCTGAACAGCGCAGCAGGCCGCGTCCTGCCGCTGGGCTCACGCCGGTTGAGGCCGGACGTCACGCTGCGCACGCTGGTTCTCACGCTGGTTCTCACGCTGGTTCACAGGCTGTTTCACCGGCTGGTTCACAGACTGTGGCGATCGGCCGCCGCGGGACCGAGAAGCCACACCACCGCCAGGCTCGCAGGCGCAACTCCCACCGTCTCCCGTCACTCCCGACCGTCGTGGGCATCGTCGCCCTGGCCATCGCCGGAGCAGGTGCCATCACGGTCGGCCACCAACAGCCCGCACCGGGGGCGATCACGCTGTCCTCCGAGGGCGGCCCGCTCTCGGGCACCGACGCCATCGGCTACACGGGGAGTCCGCGCGAACGCGCCGTGAGCCGTGACTCCGAGCGCGAGGCCATGCAGGACGCCGCCGACACCAGGCTCAAGGCAGCCGCGGAGGAACAGGCCGCCGAGCGCAACGCGGAGCTCAAGTCGCTGGGCAAGGCCGCCGAGGCCCGCGCCGGCGAGATCGCCAAGAACCAGTGGCACCTTCCGACTCAGGGTTACCACCTGACCGCCCGCTTCGGCATGGCCGGCGGTCTCTGGTCGAGCAACCACACCGGCCTCGACTTCGCTGCCCCAACGGGCACCCCGATCTTCGCCGTCGCCAACGGCGTCATCACCGAGACCGGTTCGGCGGGCGCATACGGCAACCGAACCGTCGAGACCCTCGCCGACGGCACCGAGATCTGGTACTGCCACCAGAACTCGATCGGTGTGAGCGTCGGCCAGTCGGTCATCGGCGGCGAGCAGATCGGCGAGGTCGGCAGCACCGGCAACACCACCGGCCCGCACGTCCACCTCGAGGTCCGCCCCGGCGGCGGCGACCCGGTCGACCCCTTCCAGGCACTGGTCTTCCACGGGGTCACTCCTTAGGGCCCCTGACCTGCACTCTCGGCCCTTCACCGAGCTCACCACCGCCAGGTCCGTTCCTCAGCCCCTGCCCCGGGGTGCTGCTCGGGACCTCCGCCGCGAGATCGGCGAGCACCACCTTGGCACCGGCCTTGAGTCCCTGCGTGATGCTCGCGAGACGTGTGCCGACCACGCCGACCGTCACGTTCCTGCGCGTGACTGTCTGACCAGTCAGGACCTGCACCACCGCTCGGTTGCCATTGCGGATGAGCGCCGAGGTGGGCACGGTGACCGCGTCCTCCGCCACCTCGGTCACGATGGAGACCGAGGCGGTACTCCCCTCGGACACCGTGCGTGAGGACTCGACGGTCACTGTCACCGGGTAGCTCCCCGAGCTGTCCGGCAGTACCCCGATCGCCGTCACTGTCCCCCTCATGCGGGACGTCCAGCCTGCCGGGGTGACAGTGACGGCCTGGCCCCGGCGTACTTCAGGGACCTGGGCATTGGTCACCGTCGTCGTCACCGTGGTCACGCCCTGGCCGACCAGCACGAACGGCGTGTCGGAGGAGGACGTCAGGTCGCCGCGCGCGAGATCGGCCTGGAGGATCCGGCCGGCGTACGGCGCGCGCAGCGTCGCGAGCCCTCGCGCCGCCCTCGCCTCGCCAAGCCGTGCGTTCGCAGTGTCGATGTCGGCCTGGTCCTGGGCGAGCCGGGCAGCCGTGACGGTGCCGCCGTTCGAGTCACCACCGTCGCTGTTGTCAGCCGACGCACTGGGTGACACGGTCGACGTCGACACCCGAGGGGCCCCTTGGGACTGGCCACCCGAAGGTGCACTGCTGCCCTGCCCGGAAGGGCCCGACTTCGTCACGGCAGTCACAGCCTTGGTGAGCGTCTCGGACAGTGACGCGAGCGCCGTCTGGAGCTGGTCCTGCTTCCCTGCGACAGTGTCCTGCGCCTCCTGCACGGCAGCGAGCGCGGCAGTGCAGGTCGGTGACAGCCCGCCTTGATCGGATTCCCCGATCTCGGTCGAGTCCGGGTCGTCACTGGCGGCCTGGCACTTCTGGTGCTGGTCGCCGAGCGCCGCCTTCGCACCAGCCAGCGCCACGGAGGCTGCCGTCTGCGCCGCGGTCACGGCTTTCTGCCCGGTGGCGAGCTCCGCGAGCGCCTGCTGCAGGGCGGGGTCGGGCTTCGCGGGCGTAGACGGCGTCGACGGCGTGGAGGGTTTGTTCTGAGGCGGGGACTGGGGCTTCTGCCCGGTGGGGCCTCCTCCCCCGGCGGCCTTCGTCGCCGCGTCGGTGACAGCCGAGGCCTGGGCGTCCTCGTCGGAGGCGAGCTGTGCCTTCGCCCTGGCCAGAGTGGCCTCGGCAGACGTGACCTCGGCCTCGAGTGCGGTGGCGTCGAGCCGGGCGAGTACCTGACCCTTGCGGACTCGTTGTCCCGCCTTCACGGCCACCGTGGAGACCTTGCCGGACGTGCCGAAGCCGAGGTCTCGACGACCGGTCGCGGCGACGGTGCCGGAGACGTCCAGGGTGCGCTCGACGTCGGCACGGGTTGCGGTCGCCGTGCTGTACGCCGCCTCCGGCTGGCGGGCCTGGGCCACGGCATACCCACCGCTGCCGACCACCACGGCCAGCAACACGACGAACAG
The DNA here is from genome assembly GCA_963742785.1 of uncultured Actinomycetota bacterium. Lineage (GTDB taxonomy): Bacteria > Actinomycetota > Actinomycetes > Propionibacteriales > Nocardioidaceae > Marmoricola. The sequence continues at coordinate 886,449 of CAVUNI010000004.1, read as the reverse complement.
GATCAGCCGCTTCACGAGTCCTGCGCCTGCTCGCCTTCGGCATCGTCACCGGGGCGCGCCCCCGGGCCGGGACCGAACCTGGCCACGCACTCACCGTTGACCGGCTGGCTGACCGCGATCGACGTGGCGGTGATCGCGCCCGTCGAGTCGGCCTTGCCGACGCTCGCAACGCAGCGCCCTACCTTGACGTCCTCGGAGGTGGCCTTCGCCGACCTAGTCCATGCAGTGTCGGCCGACGTGGTCACGCTCACCGTGCTGCTCTCCGAGGAGCCTGGTCGCACCGACTCGACCGTGAACCCGTTCCCGTCGACCGCAGTCACCTTGCCGACCGCGCCGAAGCTGCCACGACGGACCGGACCGTCCCCATCCTTCGGGCCACGCTGTTCGGTGCCTTCCGGTGGAGCGACCTGATCGCGCTGCGCACCGTTGCCGGGCCCGCGCATGCCGTTCGTACAGGACCCGTCGACTGGTGTGCTGATCCGGACCGTTGCTGCCGTGACCTTCGAGGTGGAGTCGGGCGAGTCTGGCGTGGAGTCCATCGCCGGCATCGCCATCGCGCAGTCACCTACCTTCAGGTCTCTCGCCTTGGCGGAAACCTGTTGGGTGAAGGTCGTCTTCGCCGTCCAGGTAACGGCCACCTGTGCTCCGTCGCCCTGTACCTGCGCCGTAGCGCCGGCGACAGCCGCGACCTTGCCGGAACCGCCGGGACCGCCCATCCCACCGGCCGGTCCCTCAGGCTGGGCGCCACTCTGGTCGGTGGCAGCAGCCGGGGTGTTGTCGGCCGGGCCCGAACCGCACGCCGAGACGCTCAGCCCGACGACGAGGCAGGCTGCGGCTGCTGCGTATATCGGGGCGTATCTCGAAGACGACATGTGGTTCTCCTTGTTTGGTCACTCGCTGCGGAGTGCATCGATGGGGGTGAGCCGCGCGGCCCGGCTCGCGGGGTAGACCCCGAAGCCGATGCCGAGCGCGAGCGAGGTGCCGATGGCCGCTGCGGCTGCGAGAGCGGAGAGGGACACCGGTTGGTTGATCAGGGGCGGGAGGACCTGGGCCCCCAGCGCGCCGAGGAGTACGCCGATCAGCCCGCCCGCGAGCCCGAGCAGGGACGCCTCCACGAGGAACTGCCGTCGGATCACCGCCGGCGTGGCACCGAGCGCCTTGCGCAGGCCGATCTCGCGGATCCGCTCGGTGACCGAGACCAGCATGATGTTCATGACTCCGATCCCGCCCACGAGGAGCGAGATCGCCGCAATCCCGCCGAGCAGGACGGTCAGGGTCTTGTTGGTCGAGTTTGCGGTCTCCAGCAACGACTCCTGGCTGGTGACCGTGAAGTCCGCCTCCGTGGACGAGACGTCGTGCAGGTTGAGGAGCAGGTTGGTGATCTCGGCGTACGCCGCACCCAGCGTCGCCTCACTCCGTCCCTCCACGTAGATCGCCGAGACCGCGTCGGTCGTCGCGCCGGTGAGCTGCTGGGCGGTACTGATCGGCAGCACTCCCACGTCGTCCTGAGACGAGTCGCCGTCCGACGAGGATCCGGACGAGGCCAGGACGCCGATCACAGCAAGGCTCACGCCGTCGGCGGTGACCGTCTCGCCAACGGCGCTGCGCCCGCCGAACAGCTCTGATGCCGTGTCGGAGCCGAGCACGACCACCTTGGCGCGGCGATCGACCTCGTCCTGGGTGAAGAACCTGCCGCTCTGGAGCTTGCGGGACCGCACCTCCAACCATGAGGGAGTCGTGCCGGCCAGCTGGGTCGTCCAGTTGGTGGTGCCCGCGACCAGCGACGTCTGCGACCCGGTCGTGGGGGCGACCCGCGCCACCTCGGGCACCACGCTGCGGTCGGCGATCGACACCGCGTCCTGCAGGGTCAGGGTCGAGGCGCTGCCGAAGCCGCCGCGTACCCCCGCCGACGAGGTGCTGCTGCCCGGCGAGACCACGAGCAGGTTGCTGCCCAGCGCGCTGATCTGGTCGCGCACCTTGTCCTGCGCACCCTGGCCGAGACCAACGGTGAGGATCACCGACGAGACGCCGATGATCATGCCGAGCATGGTCAGGGCGGAGCGAAGCCGGTGCGAGGCGATCGCGGACCAGCCGGTGCGTAGCGTCTCGGCCCAGGTCACGGCATGACCTCGCCATCGTGCACCGCGAGGACGCGCCGTGCGCGCGCAGCCACGTCACGCTCATGGGTGATCAGCACGATCGTGCGGCCAAGGTCAGAGAGCTCGTCGAGCAGCCCGAGGACCTCTCGGGTCGATCCCGAGTCGAGGTTGCCGGTCGGTTCGTCGGCGAGGATCAGCGCCGGGTCGGTGACCAGCGCCCTCGCCACGGCCACCCGCTGCTGCTGACCACCGGAGAGCTCACCGGGCTTGTGATCCGCCCGGTCAGCGAGGCCGACCTTGTCCAGTGCGGCCAGCGCTCGCTCCTTGCGCTGATGGCGCGGCACCCCGGCGTACATCAGGGGCAGCTCGACGTTGCGCCAGGCGTTCATGCTCGGCAGCAGGTTGAACTGCTGGAAGACGAACCCGATCCGCCGGTTGCGCACCTCGGCAAGACGAGCCTCGCTCAGTTCGGAGACGTCCTCGCCCGCAAGGTGGTAGCTGCCGCTCGTCGGTACGTCGAGACAGCCGAGGATGTGCATCAGGGTGGACTTGCCCGACCCGCTGGGGCCGGTGACGGCGACGTACTCGCCCTCCTCGATGCATGCGTCGACCCCTCGCAGTGCGTCGACCTGGATGTGCCCGGTGTCGTAGGTCTTCCGGACGTCCGTGAGCTCGATCAGGCTCACGGCTTCACCTCGACATTGTCGCCGCCAGGCCCGTTGAAGTTCACCACTGGCGGTCCGCCGCCACCGGCGCCCCCGCCGGGGAAGTTGCCTTCCCCACCGCCCGGGAAGTTGCCCCGGTTGTTGCCGTTGCCCGTGGGCAGCTTGAGGGTGGCGAGCACGACCTTGTCCCCGGCCTCGAGCCCCGAGAGGACCTCGGTGTTGCTGCCATAGGTGTCACCGACCTTCACGGTGGTGCGCACCTGCTTGCCGCCGACCAACTTCTCGACGTACGTCCTGGAGCCGGAAGTGTGCAGCGCCACGGCCGGCACGGCAAGCACGTCGGTGACCTGCTTCGTGATGATCGAGACGGTGGCCGACGTGCCGGCGTACAGCTTCTGCTGCGCCCCGGTGACCACCACCGTGACGGGGAATGTGGCCGTGCCGGAGGAGCTCGTCTCGGCGACCAGTCCGACCGCGGTGACGGTGCCGTAGACCGGCTCGCTCGCGCCGCTGGGCGTCACTTGCGCCTGCATGCCCTTCTTGACCTTGGTGACGTCGTCGGCGGCGACGTCGGCCACGACCTTGAAGTGTCGGGGCGAGACCAGCACGACCTGGCTGGTGGTCGAGGTGTCCGAGCCCGCCGAGGGGTCACTGTTGTCTGCACCGGTGGATCCGTCCGAGCCGCTGGAGGAGCTGCCGCTGACCTGGTCGCCGACGGATACGTGCACCGATGCGACGGTGCCGCTCATCGTCGCGCGCAGGGTCGCCGATGCGAGGTCGTCCTTGGCCTGGCTGAGGGCGGACTCGGCGGCGGCGACAGCCGCGCTGTCGGCGGTCAGCTGGGTGGAGGACGCGTCAGAGTCGACGTCGTCGTCGTACTGCGCCTGGGCGGCGTCGAGCTGCGCCTGTGCCGAGGTGAGAGCGGCGTCCAGGGAGGTGGTGTCGAGCGTGGCGAGCTGGTCGCCCTTCTCGACGTGGTCGCCGGCCGCGACCTTGACGGAAGTGACCCGGCCGCTGACCGCGAAGTCGAGGTCGGCCTGCCTCGTCGGCTCGAGGGTGCCCGTCGCAGAGACGGTCTGCTGGTAGGTGCCGGCGCTGATGGTCGCCGTGACGGTCTGGGCGGCCTCGGCCCCGGGAGGACGGGTCAGCAGCCAGGCGCCCGCGCCGGCCGCAGCAAGGAGTACGACGACAACCCCGGCCACCCCGCGACGACCCATCCGACGCACCCGGCCCAGCCTCATTGCTCGTCCCCTCGCTCCTGTGGTGCGCAGGACTCTGGCGTCGGGGGCTGAGTCTGGCCCAGCGCCTACCTGTGGTGAGGCTGTGAACCCTTTGCGTCATACGTACTGGTGCCTCAAGGCCACGATTCGTATGACGCACGGGCGTCGACGGTCGGTCAGAGCTTCTCAACAGGCGCGTAACGCAGGAGCAACCGCTTGACGCCTTCGTCGCCGAAGTCGATCGAGGCGACAGAGTTCTCGCCGGCTCCCTCGAGCGCGACCACGGTGCCCAGCCCGAAGGTGTCGTGCTGCACCCGGTCACCCGGGTCGAGCGATGGGATCGGCCGGGCGGCCTTCGCCTTCTGGGCGGCGTCAGACCGGGCAGTCGCCGTACCGAAACGGCGCTGGGGAGCGCGCTGGGGCAGGCCGTATTGCGGCCGGTTCCACGAGCTCATCGCCGCCTCGGTGCGGCGCCAGTCGACGAGGTCGGCAGGCAGCTCGTCGACGAACCGCGACGCCGGGTTGTGCGAGGGCGCTCCCCAGGCGGAGCGCACGACGGCGCGCGAGATGTAGAGGCGCTCGCGAGCACGGGTGAGTCCGACGTACGCGAGCCGGCGCTCCTCCTCCAGCTCGGGCTTGTCGCCCAGCGACCGCATGTGCGGGAAGACGCCGTCCTCCAGTCCGGTGAGGAACACGACCGGGAACTCCAGCCCCTTGGCGGTGTGCAGCGTCATCAGGGTCACCACCCCGGGCGAGCCGCCTTCCTCCTCCGGCCCGTCGGGGATCTGGTCGGAGTCGGCGACCAGGGCAACGCGCTCGAGGAAGTCGGAGAGTCCGGGGGGGCCGGCACCCCCCTCATCCAACAGAGCATCGGCGGGGTCGGCCGACGGTCCCACCACCGGGTCGTCGGAGAACTCCCGAGCGACGGCCACGAGCTCGGCGAGGTTCTCCACCCGGGTCTCGTCCTGGGGGTCCTCGGAGTCCTCGAGCTCCTTGAGGTAGCCGCTGCGCGTCAGCACCTGCTCGAGTACGACGTCGACGCGCTCGCCCGCCTCGACCATCTGCTGGAGCTGCTCGATCAGGTCGACGAACCCGCGGATCGCGTTGAGCGACCGGCTCGCCAGGCCCGGGGCATCCTCAGCGCGCTGGAGAGCCTCCCAGAAGATGATCCGGTCGCGCTGGGCCAGCCCCTCGATGCAGGCCTCCGCTCTTTCACCGATCCCGCGCTTCGGCGTGTTCAGCACCCGGCGCAGCGACACCGAGTCGGCCGGGTTGACCAGCACGCGCAGGTAGGCAAGGGCGTCGCGGACCTCGCGGCGCTCGTAGAACCGGACGCCACCGACGACGCGGTAGGGCATCCCCACCCGGATGAAGATCTCCTCGAACACACGCGACTGCGCGTTGGTCCGGTAGAAGACCGCGACGTCGCCGGCCCGGGCCTTGCCCTCGTCGGTCAGCTTGTCGATCTCCTCGGCGATGAACCGGGCCTCGTCGTGCTCGTCGTCGCCGACATAGCCGATGATGCCCTCTCCCGCCCCCGCGTCGGTCCAGAGGTTCTTCGGCTTGCGCCCGTCGTTGCGGCTGATCACCGCGTTGGCGGCCGTCAGGATCGTCTGGGTCGAGCGGTAGTTCTGCTCGAGCATGATCGTGCGCGCGCTGGGGAAGTCCTGCTCGAAGTCGAGGATGTTGCGGATGTTGGCGCCCCGGAACGCATAGATCGACTGGTCGGCGTCCCCGACCACCATCAGCTCGGCGGGCTCCACCTCATCGGTTGGTGATTCGTCGGTCGAGCCTGTCGAGACCACGGAGGCTGACACGTCCTCCAGGGACTCAGCGCACAGTTCATGGATCAGGGCGTACTGCGCATGGTTGGTGTCCTGGTACTCGTCCACCAGGACGTGCCGGAACCGGCGCCGCCAGTTCTCGCGCACCGCCGGGAACGCACGGAACAGGTGCACGGTCATCATCAGCAGGTCATCGAAGTCGAGCGCATTGGCCTGGCGCAGTCGGCGCTGGTACTCGGCGTACGCCGCGGCGTACGTCTCCTCCTGGCCGTTGCGAGCGTCCTTGGCGGCGTCCTCGTGGTCCTGGAGCTCGTTCTTGGCGTTGCTGACCCAGTTGAGGATGGCCCGAGGCGGGAATCGCTTCACGTCGAGGTCGAGGTCGCGGCAGACCAGAGTCATCAGCCGCTTGGAGTCCGCTGCGTCGTAGATGGTGAAGCTCGACTTGAACCCGAACTTGTCTATCTCCTTGCGCAAGATGCGCACGCATGCGGAGTGGAACGTGCTGACCCACATGATCTTGGCGCGACCGCCGACCAGCTCACTCACGCGCTCGCGCATCTCGGCGGCGGCCTTGTTGGTGAACGTGATCGCCAGAATCGAGCCGGGGTGGGCGTTGCGTTCGGAGATCAGCCAGGCGATGCGTCGGGTGAGCACCCGCGTCTTGCCAGAGCCCGCGCCGGCTACGACGAGCAGCGGCGCACCCTCGTGGATGACGGCCTCGCGCTGCGGCTCGTTGAGCCCCTCGAGCAGTTCCTCGCGGGTCGGTCGTCGTCTTCGAGCCGGCTTCTGCTCGTCGTCCGGGGTCGTCGACTCCGACGGGAGACCTGGGAGGGGGAACTGCGCACTCATGTCAGACCCACATTACGTGCGAGGAGGGACGGAATCGTGCCCGCCTATCCGCCCAAACCGGTGGTTGAGGAGGCCGAGGAACGAGGCCGTCTCGAAACCACTGGATCAAGTGGTTTCGAGACGCTCGCTGGCGCTCGCTCCTCAACCACCGAGAAACGTCAGCGCACCACTCCCCAGGCGTTGACGATGCCCTGGCCGTAGAACCCGTTGCGCGACGCGCCGCCTACACACTCGGCCGTCCAGGTGGCGTCCCGGCCCTCGTTCGTGTAGGCCTGCGTGCCGCCGGCCGGGCAGGTGTGGTCGGTCGCCGAACCGAACAGCACGCTGCGCACGGCGTTCGGCGCCATCCCGAAGCCCGACTTGCCCTGCTTGCCGTGCGCACCCACTGCGAGCGCCGCGACGCCCGCGGCGTGCGGACTGGCCATCGAGGTGCCCTGGAGCCAGGAGTAGTAGCCGCAGGCGCTCGTGCCCGGAGCCGGGTTGGCCTGGCACTGCTTCATGACGCCCAGACCCTGGCCCTGAGGCGTGATGTTGCCGTCCTGGTCGACCGAGCCCGCCGCCTGCAGGACCTTCAGCGGGTACGTCGACAGGATCAGGTTCTGGTTGGTCTGGAACGACGGTGTGCCGAACCCGTCCCGGAACCAGCCCCCCGGCGCGGACAGCTCGACCTCGCCGGAACCCGGCTCCGTCGTCCAGTTCGAGAAGTCGGACTTGCGCTCTGACGGGCCCAGCGCGGTCACGCCGAGGACGTGGTGCCCCTCGGTCGGCAGGCTCAGGCACCTGTCGTTGTCGATCGTGCGCGGGTGCGTCGCGTTCGCCGGGAAGTCGGGGCTGGTGATGTCGGTCGGCGGGTTGGCCAGATCGCTGTGCTGGTTGCCGGCGGCCGCGACCAGGGTGACGCCCTTCTTGTGTGCGTAGTCGAGCGCGCGCTGCACGGTCTCGATGATGACGTGCTGGTCCTGCGCCTGTTCTGGCGTGTCCTCCGCGGCACCGCCCTCGCAGTTGTAGAGCCACGGGTCGACGTAGAACGACATGTTCACGACATCGAGGCCCGCGTCACCGGAGTAGGTGAGCGCGTTCACGGTCGGACCGGCGAAGAAGTAGCCACTGTCCTGACCTGCTCGCACCTCGACGATCGTTGACTTCGGGGCGACACCGCTGAGCCCGAACCCGTTCATCGCCGCAGCGACGGTGCCGGCCACGTGCGTTCCGTGACCGCCGTCGTCCACGCCGACCGGGTCGACGCAGCTGTTCGGGGACTCGCACGGACCGTCCACGTCGGGGATGTCGGTGGTGAAGTTGCGCGAGGCCTTGTAGTCGAAGTTCGAGTGGATGTCCGGGTGGTCTGCCTGGACACCGGTGTCCATGATCCCGACCTTCACCTTCGGGCTGCCCAGTGTCCGGGTGTGCGCCTGGTCGGCCTTGATCATCCGCATGCCCCACAGGTTGGCGTCGAGCGGGTCGGATGCGGAGGCCTTGGCAGCGGCTCGGTCCTTCGTCGCGGGTGCGCGGTTGGTGACCTTGGTGCCCGCCTTGAGGGCGCGCAGGTTCTCCTGCTCGACGGAGACGTCACGGACCGGCGTACGGCCGATGACGCGCTCGCTGGCAACGCCCTCGACGCCGCTGATCGCGGCTGCGCTGTCGCGGAAGTCCGCCTCGGCGGATCGGACCACCACCATGCCGACGTCCTGGTTGACCGAGGTCACCTTGGCGCCCTGGGAGCGCAGCTCTGCAGCCACGGAGTCAGCGCCGGCGGCGGACTTGGTCAGCACCAGGTAGCTCTCCGGTGAGCTCGACTTGCTGGTCTGCTGGCTGGCGCCTCCGGCGGGTCCCGCCATCGCCGCAGCCACGAGAGCCGCCGCGCTGAACGCGGCCACCCCCTGCATGAGTGCACGACTGTGTCGCATGTTTCTTCCTTCCCGAGATGCTGGGGGTGTCCCAACGACTAGCGAACCTAGGTCAGTCCGAGCGACAAAGGGAAGGGCTGGGACGGGAACTGCGACCGCATCGTGACCCGAGCGGTTTGTCGGATTCCCGGGACGGGAGTGGCCGGCAGCGGCGATGATACGAGTCGTTTTGTGCAGGTTGTAGTGCCCGGGGGGTTCGATGCGCGGTGTGTTCGTGATGCTGGCCGCGGCATTCGTGCTGGCGCTCCTCTACGGCGGGTACAGCGCGCTCGCGTCGGGTGGCAACGGCAGCTACACGTTCCTCGAGTACCAACCCCACGGCAATGGCTCACCGATCACCTACAGCTCGTGCCGGCGGATCCCTGTCGAGTTCAACCTCAGCGGCGTGGAGGACAAGGCGAAGACGCGGCGGATCCTGCTCCAGGCCATGGGCGAGGCGTCGGCGGCCAGCCACCTCAACGTCGTGTACGTCGGCGAAAGCGCACGCCGTCCTCGATTCGGTAGCGCCTCCCCGCAGGGATACCCGGTGTTGATCGCCTTCGCCGAACCCGCCGAGCTTCCCGCGATGGAGGGAAAGGCCGGCCGGGGAGGCAGCTCGTGGGTCGACGTCAACGGCCTGAGCACCTACGTCTCAGGGCAGATCGTCCTCGAGAAGGGGTACTGGAACCGGAATCTCGACCGCTGGCACGGGAAGGAGACCGCCCGAGCCATCGTGATGCACGAGCTCGGGCACGTCCTGGGCCTCGGGCACGTCGATGACGACAACGAGGTCATGGGCGCGTCCGGGTCCCACGCAGACGAATACGGTCCCGGCGACCGCCGCGGACTGGCCATCCTCGGGAAGGGTCCCTGCATCTGAACCAATGCACGTGCGAGAAGGTGCCGCGGGTCAGGCGGAGGCGCGCCACCACGGCTCGGTGGGCAGCCCCTGGGTGAGGTCGACGCGACCGCCGGGAGCGGGCAGCGCGATGGTGCCCTCGTCCGCCGACTGCAGCAGCCACTCGACCGGGTCGGACCACTCGTGGAAGGCGAGGTCGAAGGTGGCCCAGTGGATCGGCAGCATCACGCCGCCGCGGACCTCGCGGTGCACGCGGACGGCCTCGTCGGGATTGAGGTGTACGTCGGGCCAGCGCGCGTCATAGGCGCCGATCGGCAGGATCGTCAGGTCGAAGGGCCCGTGGAGGTCACCGATCCCCGCGAAGGCGGGCGTGTAGCCGGTGTCGCCCCCGAAGAAGACACGGCGCTGCTCCCCCGTGAGCACCCAGCTTGCCCAGAGCGTGGTGTTGCTGCCCAGGGCGCGGCCGGAGAAGTGCCGCGCCTCGGTGCAGGTGAAGGTCAGACCTCCGAACCGGTGCGACTCGTCCCAGTCGAGCTCGACGATCCGGTCGTCGGGCACGCCCCACCTGCTCAGGTGCTGGCCGATGCCGAGCGGGACCACGAAGGGCGCGGTCTGGGTCTTCACCAGGGTGTCGATGGTCGCGGTGTCGAGGTGGTCGTAGTGGTCGTGCGAGATCAGCACCGCGTCGAGCTGAGGCAGGTCGCTCAGCGGCATCGGTGCCGGGTGGTTGCGTCGTGGACCGATGCTGCGTGAGGGCGAGACCCGGTCGCTCCACACGGGGTCGGTGAGCACCCAGTGGCCCTCGACCTCGAGCAGCACGGTCGCGTGGCCGAGCCAGGTGGCGGCGAGCTCTCCGGCCTTGACCGGTAGATCGGGTGTCTCCAGGTTGACCGGCAGGCGCGGCTTGCCTCGTCGTCCCTTGGTGGCGAACTCCGCGGCCATGCCCGCCGTACTCCCCTCAGGCGCCTCGGTCGCAGGAAGCCTGTTGTGGAACAACCCGTCGCGGAACTGCGGGGAGTCGCTGTAGTCGAACCGCCGGTTGCCCGCACCGAGCGACCGTCGTAGGCCGCGGGTAGCGGTGAGCAGCGAGGGCAGCACCGCGGCAACGGCCATGCCGGTGCGCAGGAGCGGCAGACGGGGACGGGTCACGCTCCAAGTCTGCCCCGCTGCGCAACCTCGGGCTTGCTTCGGCTCCGGCGCGGGAGGTGTCCGTGCATCACACCGACCATCCGCGGACCGGCGAGGCGACTCTCGAGGCGGCGTACGTTCCGCTTGAGCGGCTGTGCGATGTACTCGCCCAGGATCACGCCCGCGGCCAGCGCGATCGTGGTGGCCGCGGCCGCGGTGAGCTGAAGGATGCCCAGGGTGTCGCCCTGTGACATCAGGCTCAGGCCGCGATAGATCAGCAGGCCGGGCAGCATCGGGACGAGGGCAGGTACGACCACGACGAGTGGGGGTACGCCGACCCGGCCGGCGATCGTGTAGCTGACCAGGCCGATCACCACCGCCGCACAGGCGGCAGCCCATGGCATCGACTGTGCGGGGTTCTGGACCGACAGGAACGCGAGGTGGCCCAGCAGAGTGCTCATGCCGATTGCGGGCAGCGAACGCAGCGGTGCATAACAGGTGACCGCGAACGCGCAGGCCGAGACGATCGCGCCGACGAGCACCAGCGGCACGTCGGCGAAGTCCGCACCGACGCCCGGCCGCACGCCGATCAGGCTCACGCCCAACGGACCCGCGAGGGACAGCCCCGCCGAGACGCCGGCGATCAGGCCGGCCGTGGCGAGCATGGCCTCGAGGATCCGGGCGCCGGCAGTGAGGTAGAACCCGCTGAGGGCGTCCTGGATCGCGCCCATGAACCCGATCCCGGAGAGCAGCAGCACGATGCTGGCCGTGATCACCTGCGAGGTGTCGACGCGCAGGTCCAGCTCCTGGCCCACTCGCGCGGTGATCAGAGCGAGCACCGTGGCGAGCATCCCGCCCGCGATCTGCTGGTAGAACATCGGCCAGCGTTGGCGGTTCAGCATCCGCATCAACATCGTGATCAGCACGGCCGCGAGCGCTGCGACGGCGGTCACCACGACGCCACCGCCGAGGATCAGCGAGACTCCCCCGCCGACCACACCGGACCCGGCCACCACGGCCCAGCGCGGCAACCAGTGGCCCGTGGAGTTGACCCGCGCGACTCGAGCCCGCGCTTCCACCACGTCGACCCGGTCCTCGAGGATGTCGTTGACCAGTTCCTGCGTCCGGGTCAGGTCGTCGTAGTCGATGTCGCGCTGGTTGACGTTGCGCGTCAGCAGCACCGGCATCTCCTCCGGATCCAACTGGTGGCTCATCCGCAGCGACGTGAACGTCACATCGATGTCGGCGTTGCGCAGTCCGTAGTGGTGGGTGATGCCCAGCATCGTCGCGGTCACGTCGGCCGCGCCCGCTCCGGAGGAGAGCAGGATCTCCCCGATCCGGAGCGCGAGATCGAGGATCTTGTAGGTCTCGCGAGCGTCGGTCACAGCCATCGATTCTGTCGCGTCATCACACCGTTTCCGCTCCGCACACGCTCCCGTGGTGAGGCGACTCACAAGCTCCCGGTCGGCGGTTGAGGAGCGAGCGCCAAACAGCGCTTGTCCTGAGGAGGTCGCGCAGCGACCGTCTCGAAGGGAGCGTCTCGAAACCCCTGTGGACAACCGCCCACGCCCACCCGATCCGTTGCACGCTGGCTCGCATGGACGACCACACACCTGCCGAGCTCGACGAGCTGACCATCCGTTCCCAGGCTGACCTGCAACGCATGTGGGAGCTGCTGATGCAGCCCCTCGGGTTCCGCTCGACGAGTCTCTGGGTCACTTTCGTCGGCTCCGACCAGCGGCCCACCCGTCTCCTCGTGGAGATCACCGAGAGCGAGTCGCTGCCCTCCCTGCCCGAGGTGGCCAACCTCTTCGACGTACTCCAGCAGATCATCGACGAGGATCCCGACGACCTGACCGTCGCCTTCCTGATCACCCACCCCGGCCGCGACGGCACCACCGAGTTCGACCGTCAGCTGTCGGCCCGGCTGCTGGCCGGTGCCCACGACTCCGGCATCTCGCTCCTCCCGATCCACGTCGCCGACGACGTCGCCGTCCGGGCCGTGACGCCCGACGACCTCGCTGCCTAGTTCTTGTCGGTCCCTGGGTGCACCATGTCGCCCATGGCCGTCGACGCGACCGAGATCCTCGACTTCGCCGCCCTCCTGCCGGAGACCGGCGAGCGCGACTACCTCGAGGACTCCACGATCTTCACCTTCCGCAAGAGCGGCATCGGCCTGGTCTCCGGCGACGGTCAGTTCCTCTTCGTGAAGTCACTCCTCTCCGAGCGCGAGGTGATGATCGCCAGCGATCCGGACGTCTACTCGCCGTGGTGGGCGGCCGGGCGCTTCGGCTGGGTCCGCGTCCGCCTCGACAGCATCGACCTCGACGAGGCGTGCGAGCTCGTCCTGGAGGCATGGCGGCTGACCGCCCCGAAGAAACTGGTGCGCGAGTACGACGCGGCGCAGCCGGGTCCCGTGCGACCAGAATGAGCGCATGCGCATCGAGTTCACAGTTCCAGGACTGCCTCCGACGAAGAATGAAGCCCTATCGCTGTTCAACCCCCGACATGGATATGCCTCGAAGGTTCATGCTCTGCTGAGTGCGGCTGCGGAAGTGTGGCCACCTGAGAAAGGGCTTGCGTTCCCCACTGAACCCATTTCCCTGGACGTCACCGTAACTTCGCCCGAACGCCCGCGGTCGGACGCCACCAATTTCCTCGGCGGCATCGGCGACGTCCTCGAGGACAAAGCGCACCGCACTAATCTCGAGCACCTCGGCACCCTCGCAGGAGTGGCCCTGTACGCCAACGATCGACAGATCGACGAGATCCATTTCCGACTCGAGGTGGGCGATCAGCATTCATACCGTGTGGCGATCGAGAGCCGCCAATAGGATCTCGAACGAACGATTCGGTGCTTCTCTCGTGCCTCACGTCCGCCGGCTGAATCGCACGTCCCCGTTGGGCAGTCGGCTCGCGTCATACGAATCGTCATGAGCCTGGTGGTGGTGCCACGAGCACAGGAGCAGCCCGTCCTTCAGGTCGGTCTTGCCTCCCTTGGACCAAGGTCGTCCCCAGTGGTGCGCTTCGCACCAAGCCGCGGGGATCGAACATCCGTCTGCGCGACAGCGTCGGTCGCGAATCACCATCGCCTTCCGCTGAGCCGAGCTGAAGAGGCGCGACGATCGCCCGAGGTCGAGCACTTCTGAGTCCTTGCCGAGCACCGCCGGAACGACCTTTGCGTTGCAGGCGAGTCGGCGTACCTCCTGCGCCGTGAGTCGATCTCCCGGCCCGACCTCGCCTACCCCGAGCTCCGACCGCAGTTCATCGAGGTCGATCAGCACCATCACCGTGGTGGCGTGAGCACCGTGCCGCGGCAGGTCGTCCTCAGGCATCCGCTCCAGCAGTGCACAGAACGCCTCGCCCAGCCGGCGCGGCCCGACTAGGCGTGGCTGGTCACCCACCCGCAATCGGCGCGGGGACGAGATCGAGTCGAGGTAGGCGCGCAGCCGTGCCGCGACGTGGTCCGGCACCACCGCGCGAAGCTCGCTGGTCCCGTCGCCGCGACTCCTGATCCTCAGTCGCGTCGCTCGACGTGCTCGTCGCTCCTCGGCCAGCAACAGCCGGTGTTCCTCGGCATCCGCCACCTCGGGTGCGATCACCTCGAGCACCTTGCGCCCGATCAGCTTCAGTTGTCGTGGGTCGAAGTGCTCGGCCTGTGCGATCAGATGTGCCTCGGCTCGTCTGGACAGTTCCTCGTCGACGCCGTCGGGCAGCTCGTCGAGCGCGCGGATGATCGCCTCCGCCTGCGACTCGGTCAGCCATCCGTCTCCGAGCGCGACACCGACCTGCCGCCAGCGCGAGTCAAGGGCGACAGCCAGTCGCTCGGCACGACTCGCCGCGGCGTACCCCAGCCTGACGCGACGATCCAGCCACGCTCCCGCCGACCGTGCACCTGAGTCCTCCGCCACGTCGCCGGCCACCGCGAGGATGCGCAGCTGCAGTGACGTCAGCCTGGCCTTCTCGCGCTCCAGCTGAACCAGCGCGGCGCCCTTCTCCCCGGCCGTCAGGTAGATCGGGTCGAGCCCGGCCGCCTCGTCCAGCGCCACGCCCACCCGCTCGATGCACCCCACGATCGGGTGCGGATCGGTGAGCGAACTGGTCGACATACAGCAACGCTAGAGCCGACCACTGACAGTTTCCGTGTCGAGAATTCCCTTGCACACAAGGGGATTCTCGCCACTTCGGCAGCGACGATCCAGTAACCGATGATGCTGTACTTGCCAAACCCCGCCCGACAGGATGTGGGAGGATCGACCCCAAGGCAAGGGGTTTCAGGTGGGCAAGCTGGGCGTTGCGCTCATGATCGTCGGCTTTCTGGTGACCCCGCTCGCCCTGTTGGTTGCCTGGGGAACGGCCATGGACATGGATCCGCCCTATGACCCCGTCACCCCTTATCTCTGGGTCTCCCTCGCCGGGGTCGCGACCATCTGCGTCGGCTACCGGGTCATGCGTCGCTACTCCCGGCCACCCGCCTGAGCGGGCGAGACTTCGCTCAGGCATGGCGAGGCTCGGTATGCGTGGCTCGGCTCGGGAGGGTGAGTCAGGCACGGCAGGCACGGACATGGGAACACGAAGCCCCGGCTACCCCGGCGGGGACTTGTCCGTCTGGACGCTCGTCTAGGTCCTCAGTCGCACGCGCCCCAGAGCCCACGGTCAGCCAACCGCGCCGAACGCTGCGAACTCCGATAACCCTTCACCCGCTGGAACGGCTTTCCGCCGTAGACGTACACCCGGGCAGCACCGATCGCCACCATCCGGCGGTCGACGTCGAGCTTCCCCTTCGCGACGTAGCGCAGCAGTCGGCCGTAGCGGTCGACCCGGGCCTGCGTCGGGTCAGAGACGAGGCGGACCCGCGTGCCTACTGGAAGGGTCCTCCGTAGCCGCGCCTTGGCGGCCCGGCCGTAGCACTCGACCCCACCACTGATCTCTGGAGTGTCGATGCCCATGAGGCGGACGTACCGCTGACGGCCGTGCTTCAGACGCACGACCACGGTGTCACCGTCGACGACCCGGACGATCCGCGCGCCCTGGCGAATCGTGCTCTGGTGCGCCGGCTGGTGGTTGGGCTGCTGAGTCGAGCAGGGGCATGGCAATGAGTCGCACGCCTTGCCGTCACCGTCCGCGTCGAGACGGTTCGGGTCGCCCGGCGTCAGGTGCTTCTGCGCCTGTGCCTGGTTGTCGAAGTCCGCGCAGTCGTAGTCGACGGCGTGTGCGGCTGGTCCGGACAGGAGCAGACCGCCGACGAGAAGCGTGAGTGCAGAGATGAGGCTGGTGAGTCGAGACATCGCGGATCCGTCGTTGCAGGGCTGGTGGGATGACGGCGTTGTCTTGAGATCCGTCGCGCGACCTTAGACGGCACGCCGCGTCGCCGTACGGCGAACGCGAGAACTCAGTCCACCGACCAGCGAAGCGTCTTCGGCAACGCCGGCCCGACCTTCACGCGCACCTTCTCGACCTGGGTCCCCGCCGGCACCTCGAAGACGACCAACCCGGTCGCCGTCTTCCCGGCACGCAGCTTCATCGAGGCCGGCAGGGCCGCCCCGGCCGCAAGGCTGGTGAACGCCGGGTCGCTGCTGTAGGAGACGTCCGTCTGGTCGGTGACCTCGGCGCCCAGGTCGGAGTTCGAGGTCCAGACCGTGTCACCTGTGTTCACGATCCTGAGCCGTACGGCGACCAGCTGGTGCCCCGCCTGAGGACGAACACCTGGTGTCGTCGACTTGGTGGTCACCGGCGTCCCTGCGGTGACCTCGAGTGAGGGCCGGCTACCCATGGCAGGTACCGGGACCGCCGTACCGATCGACTGCGTCGGCGCGATCACCCGCTGGGTCGTGTGCGTCGCGAAATCGCCGAGCCGTGAAGGGAGGTCGAACTGGAAAGCCAGGGCGATGAGCGCCGTTAGCAGCCCCAGGCGCAGCACAATGCGGGCCGGGCGGGGCATCGGGGGTCGCGGCATCCGTTGGCGACGGGTGCGACCGACCTTCTTCCGAGTCGGAGGTGACGGGGCGAGGCTGGCGGGAGCTCGGGACTGCACCTGCGCGGGCGCCGCGTCGAGAGAGATCGACAGCGCCAACGCGACGTCGGCCACTTTCGCCTCGTCGAGCACCCGTGGCCCGGAGGTCAGGAACATGAGGACGTTCTCGGTCGAGCAGATCATCACGTCGCCGGACCAGCCGAAGACGGGTTCGCCGCGCACGAAGCACAGCACGGGCTTGACGGCCTTGATGTCCAGACTGGGCAGCAGCTCGCTCACGGCCATCCCGGCGGCTGCTGCGGCGATCACCGTCCTGGAGCGTCGTTTGCCGTCCTGGCGCAACGCGCCCGACTTCACGTCGATCGAGCCGGACCATTCCTTGGTCTCGATGACGAAGACACCGTTGGGGCCGACGACGACATGGTCGATGTTCGCGTAGCGACGCGTGGGCCAGCGCACGTCGTGGAAGACGCGCCACTCGGTGCTGGGCAGGGAGGCAAGAACCTGCGCGGAGGATGCATCGTTCTCCGTGCTTCGCTCGAATGTCTCAGCGCTGCGCAGCAACTCGTCGTCCGTCCTCACCCGTCGTGTGCGCGCAGTTGCGCGTGCCGGCTCCCCACTCATGTGGCCCCCCAATTACTCGAACCTTAGGTACATATGGGGAGTTCGTCATGTAAACGGGTGAAATCTGGCTATTTCGGACTAGTAATTCCGTTCGGAATCCACAATCAGGCCCTTGAGCCGCTCTGCGAGGCCGGAGTCGAACGATCCGGGCGCCGCTCGCCAACCCCAGTTCCCTTCGTCAGTCCCAGGAGTGTTCATCCGCGCCTCCCGCCCCAGCCCCAACAGGTCTTGAGCGGGTACGACGGACAACCGCGCCGTCGACGTCATGGCCAGCCGGACCAGTGCCCACGGCATCGACTCCTGGGGGTCGAGCAGGAAGGAACGCACCCGTGCACGCGAGCGCTCGTCGAGCTCCGACCACCACCCGAGCGTCGTGTCGTTGTCATGGGTACCCGTGTAGACGACGCTCTGCTGGCCATGGTGCTCTGGCAGGTAGGGGTTCTCCTCGCTGCCGTCGAAGGCGAACTGCAGCACCTTCATCCCGGGCAGCCCGAACTCCGTCCGCAGCGCCTCGACCTCCGGAGTGATCACCCCGAGGTCCTCGGCGACCAACGAACCAGGCCCGGCCTCCTCGACCAGTGCGGCGAGCACCATGCGACCGGGGCTCGTCACCCAGTACCCGTCCTTCGCCGTCTCCGCCTCCACCGGCACGTGCCACGCTGCCTCGAAGCCGCGGAAGTGGTCGATCCGGACGAGGTCGAACAGCTCGCGCTGCCGAGCGATCCGCAGCCGCCACCACGCGAACCCGTCGTCCGCCATCCGGTCCCAGTCGTAGTGCGGGTTGTTCCACCGCTGCCCGTCGGCCGCGAAGTAGTCAGGCGGCACCCCGGTCACAGTGGTCGGCTGCCCCTCGGCGTCGAGCAGGAACAGCTCCCGTGACGCCCAGACGTCCGCGCTGTCGTGCGACACGAAGATCGGCAGGTCGCCGAAGAACAGCACGCCCCGGGACGCGGCGTACTCCTTCAGCTCGCGCCACTGCTCCGCGAACACCCACTGCTCGAAGCGCAACGTCTCGAGGGCGTTCTGATGCGGCGCCAGCACCTCAGCCACCCGCTGCGCGTCCCGGTCACGCAAGCCCGGTTCCCACGTCGGCCACTTCGCGTGGTCGAGCAGGTCGCGCAGCGTCATGAACTCGACGTAGGAGTCCAGCCACGCGCTCTGCTCCTCGCGCCAGGTGCCGTACGCCGACCGCTGCGCCTTCGACAGACCCGCGACGTCGACCAGCCCCTCCTCGACCTGGCGAGCCCGGCTGATCATTGCGGGGTTGCCGGCCATCGCCGAGAGGGCGTTGTACGGCGACCGGTCCTCCTCGTGGGTCGGCACCAGCGGCAGCACCTGCCAGACCGTCACTCCGGAGTCGGCGAGGAAGTCGACGAACGCAAAGGCCTCGGGACCGAGATCACCGGCCGGCAACGACGTGAGGTGCAGCAGCACCCCGGCACGTCGTACGTCCATCGGACGCGCACCACTCATGTCCCACTCCCCTCGGCTGCACGAGCCTAGAGCGCACCACGCCGGACTAGTCAGCCGCTCCCGACGCTCGCCCCCCGGAGGCGAGGTTCCTAGGCTTGAACGGCGGGGGTCTCAGCAGGGAGGCGTCACATGGCAAGCGAGTTCTACGTGACCATCGAGGGCACGAAGCAGGGAAAGCTGAAGGGCGAGTCTGTCGGCGAGGCCCATCGGGACAAGCTCACTGGGATCTCCTTCCACTACGCGATGAGCTCGCCGCGCGACGCAGCCAGTGGCCAGGCATCCGGCAGGAGGCAGCACCAGCCGATCGAGTTCGTGAAGGAATGGGGGGCAGCGTCACCGCAGCTGTTCCAGGCAATGGTCGGCAACGAGTCGCTCAAGTCGGTGCTGTTCGAGTTCGTCAAGAGGGACGAGCAGGGCGATGAGCGCGTCTACCACTCGATCAAGCTGACCAGCGCCTCCGTCACCGCGATCGAGCAGTACATCAACGGCGATCCCGAGCCGCCGCCCACCGACCCTCGGGCCCTGGAGAAGATCTCGCTGACCTTCCAGCGCATCGACATCGAGAACGCAGACGGCCAGACGTCGGCGACGGACGACCTCAAGGGTCGCCCCGTCTAGAGTGCGTCGGGTGAAGCTCGTCGTCGCCCTCTGGGACCCGGCCACCGACCTGCTTCTCGGTGCAGACCTCCGCCACTCGCTCGCCGCCGCCGGCGCGACCGAGCTGCAGGTCAACGTCGACGACGAGCACATCCTCGACGACGTACTCCGTCTTCAGGCCTTCGACCGGCCGCTGACCTGTGTCGTCTCGGTCTGGACCGATGGCTCCGCGGACGACGCGCTCGAGGTGCTGCGCCCACTCGCCGGACGCCTTGCCGCCTGGGAGGTCGAGGAGCGTACGCCGCTGGCCCCGCCCGACGTACCAGACGGCCAACGTGCCGACGCCCTCGCCCAGATCGCCTTCCTCCGGCGTCCGGCCGATGTGCCGTACGACACCTGGCTGGCCCACTGGCACGGCCCGCACACCGAGATCGCCATCGAGACCCAGGCGACCTTCGGCTACATCCAGAACCGCGTGCTGGGCGCCCTGACCGACGCGACCCCAGCACTCGACGCCGTCGTCGAGGAGCTCTTCCCGACCGCCGCGATGAGCGACATCCACGCCTTCTACGGCAGCGACGGTTCGCAGGAAGAGCTCGACCGCCGCATCACCCGGTTGATGGAGAGCGTCTCCACGATGGGCGCCGACCGCGACCTCGACGTCGTACCCACGAGCCGCTACGTGTTCGACCTGAGCCGCATCGGTTGACGAGTGACCACGGAGACCCGCTGTAACGCGGAGTTATTGCCGCTGAACATGGCTCGTACGACGCACTTAGCGACCACAACACCGCGTTACAGCCCGGCGCACCCCCCGCACTCCCAATCGGTTGACGACCACTTACCGTAAGTGCTAACTTACCGTTCGTCATGACGAACGCTCAAGAAATACTGACCGCGCTGGGGGACCCGTCCCGCCAGGCGATCCTCGACAGTCTTTCCGACGGCCCCCGGGCCGTCGGGGAGCTCGCGGCTGACCTCCCCATCAGCCGACCCGCCGTCTCCCAGCACCTCAAGGTGCTCAAGGAAGCCGGCTTGGTCATCGACGAGCAGATCGGCACCCGCCGGCTGTACCGCGTCGACCCGGAGGCATTGAGGCTCGTCCGCGAGCACCTCGACCGCTTCTGGGAACGTTCCCTGTCCTCGTTTCAGAAACGAGTCACCGCTGAGAAGGGCAAGCAAGATGAGTGAGACACAGACCGGTCAGACGGTGCAGCCCGTCAACCGTGAGGTCGTGGTCGACTGCGATCCGCAGCGCGCCTTCGATCTGTTCACCGAAGAGATGACCTCATGGTGGCCGCCGGAGCACCACATCGGCTCGGCCCCCATCGAGAAGGTCATCATCGAGCCGCGCCCCGGCGGCCGTTGGTACAACCGCCACCAGGACGGCACCGAGACCGAGACCGGGTTCGTCGTCCTCTACGACCGGCCCAGCCAGACACAGGAACAGGGCCGGTTCAGCGTCACCTGGCAGGTAGGGGCCGACTGGCAGTACCACCCCGACATGGTCACGACGATCGACGTGCGCTTCACCGAGGACGGCCCAGGCCGGACCCGCGTCTCGCTCGAGCACCGCGACCTCGACGGCTTCGGCGAGAGCGCCCAGCAGATGAAGGATGTCTTCGAGGCGCCTGACGCCTGGACGCGCACGCTCGCCAACTACGCCGCCTGCGTTGCGTGATCGACGTCACCGCGCATTCCCCGGCATCCGGGGCATGCCCGTGGCGTCGTACGCGTTGGGCTGAGTTCACGACCAATCAACCCACGCAGAGGAGGAGCCATGAACACCCTGCGACGCTTCATCAAGTCCGTCGACTCCTGGACGCTGACGACGTTCAACGCACCGCCCGAGCTGCGTTCGCGCAGCTGACGTTCAGCCTCGCGCGGCGCCGTACCCCAGGAGCGCGGCAAGTCCCAGCGCGCTCCGTGGCGCGTACGGCGCCCGCCAGAGACCGCCGTGCGCGGCGGCGTACGCCTCGTCCTGCCAGGGATGCTCGTGCTTCGGTCCCCCGCCCGTGTGCAGGTCGTGCACCAGCAGCGCCGCCATCAGCACGTTGGAGGTCGCCGGCTCGAAGACCTCGACCCCGAAGCGGTGGGCCCCGGCGTACGCCGCTGCCAGCGCGCGGTTCTTGACCACGGACTTGGTCCGCGTCGGCGGTGCGACGTTCATCGACACCAGCGCGCCGTCCTTGCGGGCGACCGCCGCACGCCATCGCTGCAGCCGCTTTGCCAGCGCGTAGTTCGGTCCCTGCTGCGGCACCAACGAGTCGTTGATGCCAGGATCCGAACCCGGCACGTAGCAGCGACGCAGCAGTCGCCCACCCGACAGCGCGCGCAGCGGCCGGCCCAGGGTCTTGGCGCGTGCGGACCGTCCCTCATAGGCGCGGGTCGAGTGGTCCACCGCCTCCCCCGGTACGGCGAACACGTCGGTCGGGGTTGCCAGGAAACCGAAGGCCACGTCGTCACGATCGGCCTGCAGCCGGATGCTCAGCTCGTCGACAGCCACGGACACGCGGGCGTTCGTCGCGCCGTCGGAGTAGACGTAGTTGCCGATCACCAGGGTCCCGGGCTGGTCCTGCAGCCAACGCTCGACGGCGGGTACGTCGGAGAGCAGGTCCACCCCTGCGATCTCCTCGAGCGGTCCCTCCGCTCCCGCGTGGACCGGAGCCACCAGGGAGCCGGAACCCTCCTTCGCCATCGGCAGCAGTCGCTTCCAGATCTCAGGTCGGTCCAGGTCGACCGCGGCCACCCGGGCACCCCAACGCATCAGCGAGGGAAGGGGTCCCATCTCGGCGCCAGCTCCGAGTACGGCGACGGTGTGGCCGTCCAGCCGCAGCCAGTCCGGGTTGTCGAGGACCTTGCCGATGGCCTCGCTCACGCTCGGCTCGATGATGCCGGCGTCGGCCCACGCTTCGAGCCGCCGCCGGATGCCGCCGTCACGCAGGCGCTCCCCGTGGTACGGCAGCACCAGCTCGTTGACCGGCTCGCCGTTGCCCACGACCTCGACGCCTTCCAGCGGCCCGTCGGTTGACCCTGCCGTGACTCTGTCCGGCCACTTGTCGAGCGAGTGCTCGTCACCGTCGTCGCCGAGCACCTTCATCTGGTCGTGCAGGGAGTCGAGCCCGCCCTTCGCCACGTCGATGGCCGCCTCGGGGGAGCTGAGCCCCGCCTCGACCAGCCGCCGGTAGTGGCCGAGGTAGTCCGTGCGCCACGCCGTCGCCTGTTCGGCGGCCCGAGCTCCGACCGGATCGGTCGACCGCAGCGCGTCCGCGACCACGACGCGACCCACGGTTGACGTACTCCGCTTGCCGTCGGTGTCCGCCGGGAAGACCAGACCCTGCTGTTCATCGCTAGCCATCAGGCCATCGTGCCTGATCGGGGCACTCGGCCGCTCAGAGCCAGCCGCGCTCGCGGGCCAGCAGGGCCGCCTCGACCTTGTTGCGCGTACCGGTCTTGCCGATCGCGGCCGAGAGGTAGTTGCGCACGGTGCTCTCCGAGAGGAACAGGGCACCGGCGATGTCGCTGATCGACGACCCGTGCTCGGCCGCGGCCAGCACGTCACGTTCACGGTTGGTCAGCGGCGAGGACGCCGCGCGCAGAGCCACGCCGGCGAGCTCGGGATCAACGACCGTGGCGCCGGCCATCACCTTGCGGATCGCGTCGGCCAGGCCGTCGGCCGGCCCGTCCTTGACCAGGAAGCCACGCGCCCCGGCCGCCATCGCGCGCTGCAGGTATCCGGCCCGCGCGAACGTGGTGACCATCACCACCCGGCACTCGGGCAGCTGCTCGCTCAACGCCTTGGCCGCGTCGAGGCCGCTCATCGTGGGCAGCTCGATGTCGAGCAGGGCGACATCGGGCCGCACCTCGAGCGCCGTCGACACGATCCGTCCTCCGTCGTCGACCTCCGCCACGATCTCGAGGTCGTCCTCGAGGCCGAGCAGTACGGCGAGGGCGCCACGCATCATTGCCTGGTCCTCCGCGAGCAGGACGCGAATCACCGGGCCGCCACCTCGCTCTGGGGAATGCTGGCCACGAGCAGGAACCCCTCCGCGCCGGGTCCGACGTCGAGCTGACCGCCAGCGGCCACGACTCGCTGTCGCAACCCGTCGAGGCCGCCGTGCCGACCGTTGGTCAATGGGGGTCCACCGACCCCGTCGTCGGACACGCTGAGCCGGAGCTCGCCGTTGCCGTTGCTGACCTCGACCCTGCAGTTCCCTGCGCCGGAGTGACGCAGCACGTTGGTGACGCCTTCGCGGACGACCCAGGCCAACGTCTCCCCCGCGCGCTCGCTGACGCGCCCGTCGAATGGAGGGACCTCGGCGCGAATGCCGGCGGCCTCCAGCGCACGACGCGCGCCGTCGAGCTCGTCGTCGAGGATGGGCGCGCGCATCGCGTCGACGGCCTGGCGTACGTCCATCAGCGCCTGCCGGCCGACCTGCTCGATGTCCGCGGCATGCGCTGCGGCCGCCTCGGGGTCCCGGCCGGCGAGGCGGCGTACCGCCTCGGCCTTGACGACCATCACCGACAACGTGTGCCCGAGCAGGTCGTGCAGGTCGCGGGAGAAGCGCTCGCGTTCCTCGACGACGGCGACGCGGGCCAGCTCGTTGCGGGTACGCCGCAGCTCCTCGACCGTCTCGACCAACCGCAGGAAAGAGGTGGTCGCGATACCCGCCAGCAGCACCCCTCCGGCGGTCAACCAGAACGCGGCTCCACGGTCACCCACCAACCAGGACGCGGTCATCGAACCGGCAGTGATCACCGGGATCGCAGCCCACGACTGCCAGCCGCGGAGCACAGCCGGTGTGGTGATCACCAGCAGGATCCAGGGCGAGAGCCAACCCTCTCCTTGCGTCGAGCCGACGACCACGGCCGCGGCGAGCACGCCCAGTGCGACGTACGGCCTCGGCCCCTGCCGCACTGGGTCACTCGTCAGGACTGCAGTCACACACGCCGCGCCCATCACGCCGACCAGCAACAGCCGGAAGGCCATCTGGGCGGGGTCGTCGCCGAGGCTCAGCAGCGGGCCCAGCACCAGGACCGGCAACCAGACCAGCACGCTCGCGAAGCGCTGGACCGAGCACGCCAGCGACCTCATCACGGCGTCCACGCTACGCCGCCGGGTGTTCGCGGCGCCGCGCCTGACGCAGCCCCTGCACCAGCACTCCGGCGGTGATCGCGTGCAACGACGCCAGCGCGATCCCAGCGGCCACCGTGGTCGCGCCGAGCGGACCCAGCAGCGAGATCGCGAACACGACTGCCGCCACGATCGTCCATGTCCGCAGCCCGTTCGCGGTCCGCGCATCCAGGAGCCGCAGCAGCCCGATGCCCAGCCCCGCCATCACCAGGACCGTCACGACCACTGCCGCCACTCCCACCGACTGGGTGGTGTCGCCTCTGTGAACCGTCAGGTCGACGCTGGCCACCTGGGTCCAGAACGACCAGGCGCCCACAGCCGCCACTGCGGCTGCCGCTGCGATCAGCAGGTCCGTCCGCACTGCGACGCGTCTGGTCTCGGTCTTCGTCTCCAACTGCACCGTCATCACATTTCCTCCTCCGTCGCCCACCGTGGGCGACTTCGCCACGCTAGGTAGCAGGAGGGGTCGGGCTGCAGAGCCGAATGTGGGCAACCGACGGTGACAATTGTGTGCGGCTAGGGCGCGCTCGCAGGTGGCAGCGGCGCCGACTGTGGGAGCAGTGTGCGCTGGCCGTGACGGGTCCGGATCCCGCGGTCCCACAGGTCCAGGCTCTGGAGGATCCAGAAAGCAAGGAACAGGATCAACACGCCGGCCTCGATGAACAGGATGTAGTGCCCCCAATTCCCGCGTCCGATCAGGCCGACCACCAGCACGACGACCATCAGGAACACGATGACGAGGTAGCGGTTGAAGAAGGCCGTCTTGTTGTCCTTGGCCCGCTGATCGGATTCCCGGTACTTGCCGATGCCGTTGACCACCGCGACGCCGATGATGCCAGCGAAGAGCGGCACGGCTGCCGCGTAGTGAGCACCGCACTCAAAGCTCTTGCGCCCGACCACGTACCAGACGACGGCACCGGCAAAGAGGATCAGCACGAACCCAAACCCCAGCTTGCGGGCGAGGGCCGCCCTTGGTTCGAGCTCCGGGAACTCGATCCGTTCCGGCTTCACGCGCGTGAGGACGATCAGCAGTACGACCGCGACGGCTCCAGCAATCAGGAACGCAGGAATATTGTTGGCTATCCCGTCGATGGTGGCCTGGCTCGGCTGCGAGAGGTTCCCGGCGTCGTCACGCACGCAGGTCCCGGCTTGCGGGGTGGGTACGAACGCCACAACGGGCGCCAGCACCCCCGCGATGTTGAGGAAGACGTCTTCGAGCTCGCTCTCGGGCTTCAGGACGACCATGCCGACACCCAGCGCGACCAGGGCACCAACGAAGACGGGACCTGCTGGGCTCCAGTAGTAGTCCGAGATCGAGGGCAGGAATGATCGGCCGTCGTCCTTCCACTGCACCAGTACCGCAGCGGTGAGCATGGCGAGGACCGCGACCAGTGCCATCCGCAAGTAGCGGTAGGTGATCAGCAGCTGTGGATCGACGACGCTCTCGGCGATCTCGTTCTTCTCGGCACCGATGTGTGACACGTCAGCCTCCGGATAGCGCAGCCCAGTCGGACCAAGTTTCCATCGAGACCTCCCCCGAACCGTGCATTGGGGTGTGGTCAATTTCCGCCTGCGGTCAGGGCAGACCGATCTCGTCGGGCAGCTTCGCCTGGACCTGCGCGATGCCTTCCTCCATGGCCGCCTGGTCGACGCCCTTGACTGTGACGTCGTACGGCGCGTTCTGGTAGGCCGCGATCCACCGGAACCGCCGCGGCTCGTCCCCGGCCCGGTCGTCCAGACCTGTCCACGTACGGCCGGCCGCAACCCCCTGGATCGCCCACTCCGAGGTCGAGGCGTCGTGGATGTTCTTGTTGAAGTAGGCGAAGCGGTTGAAGCCGTCGACCCAGCGCGAGTACCGGATCACGTAGTCGCCGAACGAGCACTGGAACACCTCGACCTTGCCGTTCACGCTCGGCGACCCCTCCTCGCAGCTGTCGTCCAGGGGTTGGAAGACCGTGGCGAGGCCCGACAGTCCCGCCGGCGTCTTGCAGCTGCCTGCGTCCGCGGCCACGCTGGCGTCCCAGCACTTCACCTCGCCCGGCCCCGGCTTGGGGTCGCCGCCGAGGAAGATGCCGGCGAGGGCAGCCGCGACAGCGACGGGGACGGCGATGATGGCGGTCCACTTCAGGGGCTTCTTCCAGCGGTTGCCGGGATCGGGTGGGTCCGGAGGCGGAGGCGGGGGTGGCTCGGGCGGTGGCCCGTGACGCTCGGGCGGCTGCTCCTGACGCACCTGTTCGGGCGGCACCGTCCGGGTCAGCTGCTCCTGCTTCTGCTCCTGCTTCTGCTCCTGTGTCTGGTCCTGCGTCTGGTCGACCGGCTGGTCGCCCTCGAGCTCGCGGCGCGCCCGGGTGGCCAGCCCGTCCGGGTCCGCAGCGCTCGGGTCGAGCTTCGCCAGCTCGGTGCTCACCGCAAGGACGGTCCGCCAGTCCCCTTCGCCGGCGTGCACGCGCAGCTCGTCCTGCAGGCTCGAGACGGCCAGCCTTCGCTGGCTGTTGTCGTGCCGGGTGCGTGCGTCGCGGTGGTTCGGGTCGAGGTCCAGGACGGCCTGATAACCACGCGTGGCGGCGTCCCAGTCGCCCGCGTCCTCGGCACCCCGCGCAGCGGCGTACCCGGCATCGAGGCGCTGGGCAAGCTTCACCTTCTCGCGGCGCTGGGCGGTGTCGCGGTACTCGGGGTCGAGGGTGCTCAGGCTGTCGAACAGCGCAGCCGCCTCGTCGTACTGTCCCCTGCGCGCGGCCGCGAGCGCCTGCACGTAGAGCCCGTACTTGGCGGCCTCGTGCGAGATCTCCTCGCGCTCCTCGGGCTTCTCCTGCGCGGGCAGCGCCTCGCCCGGCCGCGCAGTGAGCTCGAACAGGCGGGTGTCGTCGGTGCGCAGGTAGACCACCGGGGTCACCCACTCCAGGGTCTGCTCGCTGGTGCCGTCGATGGCGATGCGACCGAGCCGCACCGCCTCGTCGACCGGGATGTTCTGCGACATCGCCTGGTAGAAGCCGCGCGAGAACGCCAGCGCGGCCGGGTCGGTGACCGCGAACTGCATCGCGACGCTCGCCGTGATCCCGCTGTGCACCAGGGCGGCAGCCGTGCTCGAGAGCAGGTCGTCGACAGCCGACTCCCCCGACGAGCAGGCGTTGAGTACGACGAGCCGCGGCACCGGCCGGCAGGCGTGCAGCAGTCGGGCGAAACGGCGGGCAGTGACCATGGTGGAGGCACCGGTTTGCTCGTTCTCGAGGGCGAGTACGCCGCCTTCGGCACGCACACCGCCGTGCCCGATGACGTGCAGCACGTGCCACGGACCGGCCATCAGCTTCTGCTGCAGGGCACCCCAGTTGCCGGACTCGACCCACACCATCTCGACGAGCCCCTGCTCCTGCAGCTCGCCCAGCGCATCGTCGAGCCGACGCCGCTCCTCAGCCGTGTCGAGTGCCGGGAGGTCACTCGGGGCCGCGACCATGCCGAGGATCCGCAACGGCCCGGAGGCCGCGAGCGGAGCGGATGGCTGCGCCGCCTCGACGTAGCGGACGATCGGCTCCCGCTGGCAGAGGTACTCCTCGGTCTCGGGGTCGAACAACGTCTCCCACGGGATCCCGGCCAGGTCCGGCGCACGCAGCCGAAGAACCACACGCAGTGGCACACCCTGTCGCCCGGACTCCTGCAGGCTCGCGGTGTAGCGGCCGTAGATCCGCTCGGCGAACAAGGCTTCGAAGAGCGTGTGCCCGACCTCGCGGACGGGCGCCTCCATCGTCGAGAACGTCGACCGGCTCGTGACGGCCGAAGCCAGCACGCTGGCCCCCAGCTCACGACGTCGACCGAGGATCGCCTCGGCGTCGAGCGTCATCGTGCCGGTAGCCGTACCCGCCGGCGAGTCCACCTCGACGTCGTACGTCCCAGGTGTCGTGCCCGCGCGGATCTCGATCTCGAGGTCGCTACCCATGGCCGTCTCCCGACCGCCTCGGGGCCGCACTCGAGTCCGAGACCGTGGCGTCTGTTCTCTCGCCGGCGGTCAGGTCGATCGTGACCATCTGCCCCATGGCTACTCCCGGATTTGTCCCCGGAGACCCTCCATCATGGCCCCCGTAGGCCCCTGTTAAGCAAGAGTCAGGAGTCACCTGTGGTGATACATGCGATTTGCGTCGGCTGAGCAGCGTTGACGCTCGCCAGGGAATCGGGTGATCTCGCGCCGGTCCGCACCGGCTCCGTCGGGCCGGGAACCTTTTCGACCCTCCGGTGCGACAGTGTTGTCATGACAGCCTTCGGGCGACCGGACAGTGCTCCGGGAGCGACGAGCGAACAGGACGACACCGTCCTGATCGCCAGGGTTGTCGAGACCGACAGCGGGGCGTTGCAGGAGCTGTACGAGCGGCACGCCCCCTGGCTGCAGGCTCGGCTGATGCGCCGGTGCAATGACCGTGAGGTCGTGGCAGACGTCCTGCAGGACACCTTCGTCGCACTGTGGAAGGACGCCCACGCGTTCCGCGGCGAGGGTGAGGTCGCGAGCTGGTTGTGGGGCATCGCGTTCCGACGGTTGGTCTCTCGGCTGCGGTCCCGCAAGGACGTCCTGTTGATGCCGGAGTGGGACGCGCCGACACTCGGCCGGATGCCGGCTGCGGAGGACGAGGTCCTGCTGGGCGTGGAGTACGGCGACCTCGCCGGCGCGCTGCGACGCCTCTCCCCCGAGTTCCGTTCGGTCGTCCAGGCCGTCGTCCTCGACGGGCTGACCACGAAGGAGGCCGGGCGACTGCTCGGCGTCCGTGAGAACACCGTCAAGACCCGGCTGCACCGGGCCAAGGCGCAGCTGCGCGGCTCCCTGGCGGAGGCCGCCCTCGACGAGAGGTGGAGGTGAGGCGGCGATGACCACCAAGACCTGGCACGCCGACCGCGACCTGCTGGCGGCGTACGTCGCCGGAGCGCTCGATCCGGTCAACGGCGCGTCCGTCGAACAGCACCTGGACCGCTGTGCCGAGTGCCGAGAGAACATCCGTCCGCTGGTCGACGCACAGGTTCACGATCGCGCCTGGTCCTCGATCCTCGAGACCGTCGAGAGCCAGGAGCTGCCGCTCCCGGCCCGCCTCGCGAGGCGACTCGGTGTCACCGAGCCGACCTCGATCCTGCTCGGCGCGACGGCGTCGCTGCGGACTGCCTGGATCAGCAGCGCCTTCGTGGCACTCGGGTTCGCGGTGGGGGCGGTGTACTGGTCGGGCGGCACTGCCCTCGCGCCCTTCCTGCTGGTCGCCCCGCTCATACCGGTGCTCGGCGTCGCGGCCGCCTACGGACCGCACGAAGATCCGCTGGAGTCGCTGATCGTGACGGCGCCGTACGGTCGCACTCGCCTGATCCTGCTCCGCACGCTCGGTGTGCTCGTCTCGGTGCTCCCGTTCGCGATCGTCGCGGGCTTCTTCGTCCCCGGGCCGGTGTGGGTCGCGGTCGCCTGGTTGGGCCCGGCGTTCGCGCTCGTCCCCGTGATGATGGCGTTGTCAAGCTTCGTCGGCCCTCGCGCCGGCGTCGCTGCCGTGACCATCGCGTGGAGCGCAGTGGTCCTGCCCTCTCTCCGTGTCGTGCCGGCCACGTGGCCGGTCGAGCTGGAACAACAGCTGGTGTACGTCGCCCTCGCCGGAGCCTCCCTGGTCGTGCTGTTCGTCAGGTCTCGCCAGGACCGTCAGATCGGAGCCCTGCTGTGAACGCGATCGATCTCCGTGGGGTGACCAAGTCCTACGGGCATACCAAAGCCCTGGCGGGCGTGGACCTCGCCTTCGACCACGGCGTCACCGGCCTGCTCGGTCCCAACGGCGCCGGCAAGACGACGCTGCTGCGCATTGTCGCCACCTCGATCGCCGCCGACTCCGGCACGGTGCGCCTGCTCGGCCGCGACCCGCACGGCTCGCAGAGCGACGTGACGGCCATTCGTCGCGATCTCGGCTACCTGCCCCAGGAGCTCGGCTATCCCAGCGACATGACGGCCTTCGGGTTCGTGGAGTACGTCGCGGTGCTGAAGGAGTGGAACGACCGCCGCAAGCGGACCCGGGAGGTACGCCGGGTGCTCGACCTCGTCGGTCTCTCCGACCTTGCCGCCAAGAAGATCCCTAAGCTGTCGGGAGGCCAGAAGCGCCGGGTCGGGCTCGCCCAGGCACTCATCGGCGAACCCCGGATCCTCGTCCTCGACGAGCCCACGACCGGCCTCGACCCGGTTCAGCGAGCCGACCTGCGGCGCACCCTCTCGGTAGCCGGCGGACGCGGCGCCGTACTTCTTTCCACGCACCAGACCGAGGACGTCGCCGCTCTCTGCGAGCGGGTCATCGTGCTGGCCGAGGGCGGTGTCCGGTTCGACGGAGCCGTCGACGATCTCATCGCGGCGGCCGGAGGCCAGGTCTGGCTCGCGGACGAGCCCGGACCCGACTCCGTCGTCAGCTGGCGCACCGGCAGCGGGCGTCACCATGTGGTCGGTGGTCCGCCGCCACCGGGTGCGGTGCCGACGGAGCCCACCCTCGAGGACGCCTACCTGCTCATGCTCGGCACCGACGCGAGAGCTGCCCGCGCCGCCCCGGCTTGACGCCCCTCACCGCCGGTACCCCGGCCGTACCCACCGCCGGTGGAGCTTGTCGAAACCCCTCACCCGTCACACCCTTGGAGTAGCCATGACTGACATCGCCCTGCCCACAACCGCCCCGGCCAGCCTGCGCACCATGGCCGGCATCGAGGCCCGCCGCCTCGCGCGCCACCCCGCCTTCATCGTCGGAGTCGTCATCGCGTTCGGCGCACTGATGCTGCTGTTCCTCCTCGACGACCACCCCCACCTCGGCGACGAGCTGTCGATGCCGGTGATCCCGGCCTTCTTCATCGGGCTGTCCAGCCTGGTCGCGACCGCACGGTTGACGCGCTCGACCGAGGCGACGGCCGAGGCCATCGGTACTGCGCCCGGGTCCGAGGCCCGTCGTACGGCAGCGCTCGCCCTGGCGTGCCTGGTGCCGTTCGCGGCCGGCGTCCTCTGGATCGCGCTCGAGCTCGCGCTGGTGTCCGTGGACGGAGTGCACCCGTACGAGTGGTGGTTCGGCACCATGCCCGACTGGCAGGTGTGGACCATCCTGGTCGCGCTCGGTCCCGTGGCCTGCCTCGGCGGCGGCCTGCTCGGGGTGCTCACGGGACGGTGGCTGCGCTTCCCCGGCGCCGCCGCCGTGATGGTGGTCGTAGTCGTCGCGATCGACATGGTCGGCCAGATGCCGGTCGCCTACGACGCCGCCTCGGAGCTCCGGCTCTGGGTGCCCTGGGCGATGTTCCACTCCGGGACCGAGAGCGACGGCACCGCCAGTCTGTTCTCCGGCAACTCCGCCTTCTACCTGCTCTACCTGCTTTGTCTATGCGCCGCGGCCGCCCTGGTCGCCATCTGGCACGACCGCACTGCCCGCACCGGTCGGCTCCGCGCCGCAATCATCGGCGTGGTCATCGTTGGACTGGCCGCGCTCGCACTCGCGATGACGACCGGGAACGCCGACAACCAGCCCTCGAAGCCGGTCCCTTACAAGATCAGCAAGTGATGCTGATCGGCTGGTACCTACGCCGCGCGATCCCCTGGATGGCGCTGCTCGGGTGCTGCAGTGGAGCACTCCTGTTGGTCATCGCCCTGGACCGATGGCCTACGACCGCAATGATCCTGCTCCCAGGCCTGGTCGCCGCCTGCGCCGCGGCCGCCTCGTTCTGCTTCGACGAGCCACCGCTCGAGGTCGTCGCCGTCACGCCCCGCGGTTCGACCTGGCGGCGTACAGCGCGCCTCGCGGTGGCCGGCGTACCGCTCGTCGTGTGGACTGTTGCGGTGATCGTGCGCCCTGGCGACCTGCCACTCGATCGGTCGGCCTGGTGGCTGGTCGGGTTCGCCGCCATCGGCCTCACGGTCGGCCTGGCCGCACTCGCCTCGCGACGCGCGGTCGCCAGTCCGGGTGGGTCGTTGGCAGCCGCGGTGGTGCTCGTCGTGATCAGCCCTGTGGTGATCGCAGCCTTCCTCGGCTGGGACTCCCTCTACCCGATCGGCGACTTCACCTCCGGCGTACTCACCTTCTGGCTGGCCGTCGCCGGTGCGGGTGCCGTCGCGTGCGCCACCGCGCTGCGGCCCGGGCTGCGCGCCTAGTGCCCGTTGGTCAGGCCTCGGCCTTCTGCCAGCCGCTGCACGCGAGCACTGCCCAGCCCTTGCGGTAGCACATTCGGATCTGGATGTCGGTGCCCTCACGCAGGTCCCACACACGGGTCTTCTTCTTGCCCCTGCCTGCCACGTGCAGCACCTTGAGCCCGCCGTACTTGCCTACGCGGTAGTTCGCCTCGATGGACCGTCCGTCCTTCTTGATGTCCGCAGCGGAGATCTTGTCGCCGCGGCTCTGCCAGCTCACCACCCCTCGCAACGAGCCGATGGATTCGTCCGATCCTGCCCACGCGGGGCCTGTCACGGCGGTGAGGCCTGTCAACGCCAGCACCGAGCTGGTCGTCAGGACTGCTGCTCGTCGTACGACGTGTCGCATGTTGCTCCTCTCGTTGGCAGCCGACGGAGTCGCCGGCTCGCCACGACCGTAGGAACGGTGGCGGGTCCGTCGGTAGAAAGAAATGTCATTGGACGGTGATGAGACTTGTCATACGCCAGGGCCAGATCGACGCTCGAAGTGATGACGGAGTGCACTACTCGCGGACCGGGCCGGTGGCGAGACTTTCGGTATGAGCCAACACGCCATCGTCACGCGCGACCTGCGCCGCAGCTACGGCACCGGCAAGCAGGTCTTCGAGGCCGTCCGCGGGGTCGACCTGACAGTGGAGGTCGGCACCGTGCACGCACTGCTAGGCGTCAACGGGGCGGGCAAGACCTCCACCCTCGAGACCATCGAGGGCCTCGTCCCGCCGAGCGCCGGCTCGGTGTCAGTACTCGACCTGGACCCAGTAGCCGACCGTGCTGAAGTACGACGGCGCAGCGGCGTGCTGCTGCAGCACAGCGGTTTCATTGCCGACCTGACCGTGCGCGAGACGCTTCAGATGTGGGCCGTCACGGTGACTGGGGCGCGCACCGCGGACGAGAGCCTCGAGATGCTCGACCTCGTCGGGCTGGCGGACACGCGGATGCGTGCCTTGTCGGGTGGCGAGAAGCGACGCGTCGACCTTGCTTGCACGCTTGATGGGTCGACCCGAGGTGGTGATGCTCGACGAGCCGACCACCGGTCTCGACCCGGAGAGCCGGCGACACGTGTGGCGCCTGATCCGCGACCTTAGGGCCGACGGGGTGACGGTGCTGCTGACCACTCACTACCTCGAGGAAGCAGAAGAGCTGTCCGACCGGATCTCGATCATGGCGGCCGGCCGCATCGTGCGCGAGGGCACGGTCACGTCATTGGTCGCCGACCACCCGTCGACCATCTCCTTCCGCACCCCGGAGTCCCGCCTCCCGGAACTGTGGGCTGCGTCCGTCACCAGCGAGGACGGTACGACGCGGATCCGGGTCGACGACCTGCAGACCTCGCTCACCGAACTGCTGCGTTGGGCGGAGTCCGAGCGCATCCGGCTGGACGATCTCAGCGCCCGCAGCGCCAGCCTGGAGTCGGTGTTCCTCGAGATCGCCGACGCAGCGCCCGTCGTACGACGTCCCGACCCGGCACCGATTGGAGCCAGCCGATGAGCACCACGACGAGCCCCACACTCTCGACCCACAGAATCGTTGGTCTGACCCGGACCAACACGACCGTGCTGATGCGCAACCGACTGAACCTGACCTACGCACTCATCCTTCCCCTGCTGCCGCTGGGGTTCCTCTTCCTCGGGGAGCGTGGCGACGTCGTAGTCGGGATCAGCAACGTGAGCACCGTCCTGCTGATGGCGCTGATGTTCCCGGTGTACTACAACGTCCTGTCGATGGTGGTGACCCGCCGCGACGAGCTGGTGCTCAAGCGGCTGCGCACCGGCGAAGCGCGCGACCCGGAGATCCTGCTCGCCATCGCCATCCCGGGGGCTGTGATCACGGTTCTGATCACGCTGCTCACTGTGCCGCTCTCGATGGCCGCGGGGCTGTCGGCGCCGGTCAACCCGCTGCTCGTCCTGGTCGGCGTACTGCTCGCCTGCGCCACCTTCGCAGCTTTGGCTGTGTGGACCGCTGCCTGGACGCGCAACGCCGAAGCGGCGCAGATGACATCGATGCCCGTCATCTTGCTGGCATTGCTCGGCCTGCTGACACCAGCCTTCCCGGAGTCGGTGC
Source organism: uncultured Actinomycetota bacterium (assembly GCA_963742785.1). Lineage (GTDB taxonomy): Bacteria > Actinomycetota > Actinomycetes > Propionibacteriales > Nocardioidaceae > Marmoricola. The sequence goes on along the minus strand of CAVUNI010000004.1, from coordinate 851,947 downwards.
ACCGCTGGCTGGCGCTGACTCCCGGTGCGGCGGTGAACGACCTAGTCCGGGTCGCCTGGTTCGGTCGCACGACTGACCTGGGCAGCAACGCGGCGGTGGGCTTCGCCGGCACCTGGGCCGAGGTGGCACCGGCCCTCGGAGTCCTGGCGGTCTGGGTCGTCATTGGGGTGGTCCTGGCTCGGCGCTCGATGCGCTGGGAACCGCGGACCTGAGCGAGCGCGCATGGTTTGGCAGGATCGAGGCATGGCACTCAGAGCGGCGAGCAAGTGGTTGCTGCCCGGATGGGCAGGACGCACGCAGGTCGAGCGCGTTGAGTTCTACACGCGGTCGTCGTTGTTCTTCCTCCTCTGGTTCCTGCTCGGGGTGACGGCGCTGGGCACCGCGAACGTGGACGCGCGACCGACAGCCCTCGTCGGCGTGGGACTCGTGAGCCTGGCGCTCGGGCTCAGCAGCACGGCCATGCTGCGGGAGGCGATGCGGCTCTACCCTGCCTTTGCGCCACTGCCGCGCATCAAGCTCGCCGTCCTCGGGGTGCTGGTCGTCGCGGCCGAGTGCCTCGTGTTCCTGTTGAAGGAGGACGCACAGTTCACGGGCTCGTTGCTGGTCCTCGGATCGCTCGTCTGGGGGGCCGGCGGGCTGCGGGATCGCCGAGTGCAGTGGGTCCTGTACGTCGCATCACCGCTCGTGGTCTTCGTCCCGACCCGCAACATCGGCCTTGGGGTGTACGGACTGTGCATGGGGCTGTTCCTGATCTTCACCGTGCAGAGCTCGTTGTGGCTCCTCGGAGTTGTGAACGAGATCGACGAGGCACGCGGCAACCAGGCCGCGCTGGCCGTGGCGGAGGAGCGGCTGCGCTTCTCCCGCGACGTGCACGACGTGATGGGGCGGCGGCTCTCCACGATCGCGGTGCAGGCCGAGCTGGCGGCGGCGCTGGCCGAGCGCGGTGATGACCGGACGTCCGAGCGCATTCTGGCGGTGCGCGACACCGCCCACGAGGCGCTACGTGAGGCGCGCCAGCTGGCCTACGGATACCGACCACTCAACCTCGCCCACGAGGTAGAGGGCGCGATCTCGCTGCTGCGTTCCGCCGGCATCTCTGCGACGGCGGACCTCGAGGACCTGCCCGAGTCCTGGCACGAACCCGTGGCGCGGGTGATCCGTGAGTGCGTCACGAACGTGCTGCGCCACTCGCGAGCTACCCGCGTCACGATGACGTACGCCGACGGCGAGGTCGTGCTCCGCAACGACGGCGTCGCCGCACGTACTGGGGAGTCCGAAGGCACCGGTCTGCGCATGCTCGAGGAGCACCTGACACCACTCGGTGCCCGGCTGGAGGTACGCACGGTGGACGACGAGTTCATCGTGACGGTGCACGCGGTCGGCGAACCCGCCGTCGTTGAAGGCGCGCGATGATCCGGGTCCTGCTCGCCGACGACGAGAACCTGATCCGCAGTGCCCTCGCCCAGATGCTCAGCCTCGAGGACGACATCGAGGTCGTCGCTGAGGCGGCCGACGGTGCGCAGGCGATCGCCGCCGCGCTCAGCACGGCTCCGGACGTGGCGGTGCTGGACCTCCAGATGCCCGATCTCGACGGCATCGACGTCGCCCAGGCGATCGCGCGCGACGTGCCCGGGTGCGCATCGCTGATCGTGACCAGCCACGGACGCCCCGGGTATCTGAAGCGCGCCCTGGCCAGCGGCGTGTCCGGCTTCCTGCCGAAGACGACCTCGGCGGCCACCCTCGCCCAGGTGGTACGCATCGTGCACGCCGGAGGGCGACACGTGGACCCCGACCTCGCCGCCGAGGCAATCGCCGCTGGCGACTCACCCCTCACTCCTCGTGAGTCGGACGTGCTCGAAGCGTCGGCCGACGGGGCGCCCGTCGAGACCATCGCAGCAAAGGTGAGTCTGACGCCGGGCACGGTGCGCAACTACCTTTCGAGCGCCTCCGCCAAGCTCGGGGTCAGCAACCGGCACGAGGCGGTCGCCAAGGCGCGGCAGCTCGGCTGGATCTGACCGGTCAGAGCTCGGCGGGTGCGGAAGCCGCTGAGGCTGTTGTAGGGGCTGCCGGTTTCACAACACGTGTTGCGAAACTGGCACGGTGCGACCAAAACTTCGTTCGCATCGTGCCAGTTTTGGTCGCTCGATCACGACGTGATCATCGAGCTCGGGAGGATCCCCCAGGCACGCCTCGGCTCCTTCCGGGACTGTTCGGGGCCACTCCCCGATGCGAGTAGGGCCGGAGCAGAGGAATCTCGTGGACCCACCACGAGATGAGGAACCATGACTCGGCATTTCCTGACATCACGACCCGCACATCGCCACCCTGCGTGGCGTTCAGCCTTCCTCGGACTGGCGCTGGTCGCGGCCGCGGCCGTCCCCGCGGCCGCTGCGACTCCGGCTGCTGACCCGCTGCCCGCCCTCGACCCGACGCGGTTGCGTGGCGCCATCGCCGGCCTGCCCGACCGGGACGTGACTGCCGCGATCCTCCAGGTGAGCGGGAGCGCCGGACAGTGGTCGGGCTCGGCCGGCGTCGCCCGGTTGCGGTCGCAGCACGCACCCGACCGCGACGGCCGCTTCCGGATCGGCAGCGTGACCAAGACGTTCACCGCGACGATCGCGCTGCAGCTGGCCGCCGAGGGAAAGCTGGACCTCGATCGGTCGGTCCAGCACTACCTGCCCGGCCTGCTGCCGCACCGCTACCCGCGCATCCTGGTGTCCCAGCTCCTCGACCACACCAGTGGGCTGCCCGACTCGACGGAGGATGCTCGCGACTCCGATCCGCGCTGGTTCGTGGCCCATCGTCTCGAGGGCCACACCCCGACCGAGGTCGTCGGTACGGCGACCGCGCACCCGATGGTGCACGCGCCCGGGGCCGCCCAGCGATACAACGGCCTCAACTACTTCCTCGCCGGCATGGTCATCGAGGAGGTCACCGGTCGCTCCTACTCCCACGAGTTGCGCTCGCGCATCACGGGGCCACTCCATCTGCGCGATACCTATCTGCCGACGCACAACGACCCGCGTCTTCGCGGTCGGCATGCCCACGGTTACCTGCGGATCGGCGAGCAGTACGTCGACATCACCGAGCAGAGTCCCTACTCCTGGGCCGAGGGCGGCATGGTGTCCTCCGCTCCCGACCTGGCTCGTTTCATGCGAGCACTGTTCCGCGGGCGGCTACTGCCGGAACGGGAACAACGAGCGCTCTTTTCGGTCCCCGACGTGCCGTACCTCGGCGAGGAGAACTGTTCGATGGGCCCGACCGGGGGGCGAGCGTGCTTCAGCATGGGACTGACCAGGACGGACCTGCCCAACGGCGTACGCGTCTGGGGCAAGAGCGGCTCCACCCAGGGCTACACCAGCGCAGCCTTCGCCACCCGCGACCTGCGCCGGGTGCTGGTCTACAGCCTCAACCCGACCGGCAACCGCGACGGCTCGGAGGGCCGCTACGTGCAGCGCATCATCGCCGCGACGCTCGACCCCACCCTGTGAACGCGGCATGGGTAAATCCACCCATCGCGTGTTGTCGACAAATGCGCATCGCGCCCGACGCGACGGACCTCAGCGCGTTCCTACGGTGACTCCACCAAGCCACGAGGAGGAACCATGGAACACATCGAGACCGTCATCATCGGCGCCGGACAAGCCGGCCTGTCGACGGCGTACCACCTGAAGCAGAAGGGGCGCGACTGCGTCGTCATCGACCGCAACCAGCGCATCGGCGACGGCTGGCGGCAGCAGTGGGACAGCCTGCGCCTCTACTCCCCCGCCAAGTACGACGGACTGCCGGGCATGGCGTGTCCTGGCGAGCCGTGGTCGTTCCCCAGCAAGGACGACCTCGCCGACTATCTCGAGGCATACGCACGCCGCTTCGACATCCCGGTCCGGCTCGGTGTCCGCGTCTCCCGACTTTCGGCGCGCGACGCGGAGGGTGGCGGGTTCGTGGTGGACACGTCGACCGGCCGGATCACCTGCGACAACGTCGTGGTGGCGACCGGAACCTTCGGGCGTACGCCGTCGGTACCCGACTTCGCGAAGGACCTCGACCCCTCGATCCTGCAGCTGCACTCCAGCGAGTACCGCCGCCCCGGCCAGCTCCGCGACGGCGCCGTCCTGGTGGTGGGCGCCTCCCACTCGGGCAGCGACATCGCCTTCGAGGCGGCCGCGACCCGGCCGACCACGCTCGTCGGCCGTGACTGTGGCGAGATCCCGGTACGGCTCGAGTCGTGGAAGATGAAGATCCTCTTCCCTTGCCTGCTGTTCCTGTGGCGCCACCTAGTGACGCGTCGTACGCCCATCGGCCGCAAGGAGATGAGCCACATCCGCTTCCACGGCGGGCCGATGCTGCGCGTGAAGCGCTCTGACCTCAAGGAGCGCGGAGTCGTGCGCAACGAGTCCCGCGTCGACTGCGTGCGCGACGGTCTCCCGGTGCTCGCCGACGGCACCGTCGTCGATGTGGCGAACGTCGTGTGGGCGACCGGCTTCCGGCAGGACTTCAACTGGATCGACCTGCCCGTCTTCGACGAGAACGGCTGGCCGAAGGAGTACCGCGGCGTCACCGACGATGCTCCCGGCCTGTTCTTCTGCGGCCTGTCCTTCCAGTACTCCTTCTCGTCCATGCTCGTCGGCGGCGCTGGCCGCGACGCGGAGTACGTCGCCCGCCGGATCGCCGCGCGCGCCTCTCGCCCGGCCGAGCGACGTGAGCGCCAGGCGGCCTGAGCCGCGACCGTCGTACGGCACGCCCGCGCGAGTATTGTCCGAACCGGAGGTACCTGCGATGGGCGTGCTGGACGACTTGGCGCGAGCTCGTACGGACTACGAGCGCGGCGACTGGGCAACCGCCCTCGACATCTGGTCGGGTGTCGACCAGGACGACCTGGACGTTGCTGACCTCCGCGGTGCCGCGCAGGCGACGCTGCTCCTCGGCCGTCGTGACGAGGCGATCAGCCTCTACCAGCGGGCGTTCCGGCTGTCCGAGGACAACGGGCACCACGACGCCAGCGTCTTCTGTGCGTTCCAGGTCGCGATGATCTTCGGGACCAGCGGCGAGCCGGCGATGGCGGCGGGCTGGGCCGGCCGCGCGGAGCGGGCGCAGGACCTGATCGGTCCCGACACGGCCGCGGCCGGCTACGTGACGTTCCTGCACATGTACCGCGACATGGGTGCGGGCGACTGGGAGGCCGCAGCCGCGAAGGCGGACGCGACCGCTGAGATCGGGCGTCGGCACGGCGAGCACGACCTGGTCGCGCTCGGGCTCGCCGCCGGCGGCAGGATCGCGATCTACTCCGGCAGGGCAGCCGAGGGCCTGGCGCTCCTCGACGAGGCGATGGTGGCCGTCACGGCCGGCGAGGTCTCCCCCAACGTCTTCGGCGAGGTCTACTGCATCGCGATCGAGGGGTGCCAGGAGGTCGCCGCCTTCGACCGGGTGGCCGAGTGGACCACGGCCCTGCAGCGCTGGTGCTCCTCGCAGCCCGGCCTGGTGGCGTTCACCGGGCAGTGCTCGATCCACCGCGGCCAGGTGATGCGGGTTCGCGGCGCCTGGCAGGACGCACTCGAGGAGTTCACCCAGGCCAGCGAGCGCTACCGCCTGGCCAACACCCTCGACGCCATCGGACAGGCCGAGGGCGAGCGCGGCGACATCCTCCGGATGCGGGGCGAGTACGCCGCAGCCGAGGATGCCTACCAGCGCGCTGGCGAGCACGGCTACGACCCACAGCCCGGTCTCCCCCTCCTGTGGTTGGCGCGCGGCTCACGCGACGCAGCCGCGGCCGCCGTACGCCGGCTCGTCACCGAGACCGGCGACGAGCCGGTCGGCAAGTGCCGAGTGCTACCTGCAGCGGTCGACGTCCTGCTCGCCGTCGACGCGGTCGACGAGGCCCGCACCGTGGCGGCGGAGCTGGAACGCGTCGCCGCTGCCGCAGGCTCGGTCGCGATGCTGGCGCTCTCGGCGTACGCCTCGGCGGCGGTCGAGCTGGCCTCCGGCGACGCGTCCGGCGCGCTGCCGTACCTGCGCAAGTCGCGCCAGCTCTGGGGTCGGGTCGAGTGTCCGTACGAGGTCGCGCGCGTCCGTCTCCTCACCGGCCGCGCTCTCACCGCCCTCGGCGACGAGGGCTCTGCCCGCCAGGACCTCGAGGCCGCTCGCGACGCCTTCCTCGCGCTCGGCGCGGTCCCCATGGCCGACGAAGCAGCCCGCCTCATCGAACCCGACCGACTCCCGGGTGGTCTCACCGCCCGCGAGGTCGAGGTGCTCCGGCTCGTCGCCTCCGGCCGCAGCAACCCTCAGATCGCCGCGGACCTCGTTCTCAGCGAGAAGACCGTCGCCCGCCACCTCTCGAACATCTTCACCAAGCTCGACGTCGGCTCCCGCACCGCTGCTGCCGCGTACGCCTACGAGAACGGGCTGGTGTGATCACCTTCCCGGGACCCGGCCATCCTTGGCCAGCACCGGTACGTCAACGCTGACCGTCTCCGGGTACTTCAAGCCCGTCCCGGTGTTGAGTACGACGACCCGCTCCTGCTCGCCGATCCAACCGCTCTCGCGGAGCTCACGAACGGCGACCATGCACGCGGCCCCCTCGGGGCAGATCCAGGCACCCTCCTTGCTCGCCAGCGTCCCGAGCTCGCAGAGGATGTCGTCGTCGGTGACCGCGATCGCCGTCCCCTCGGACTCGCGCACCGCCTCGAGCACGAGGAAGTCACCGAGCGCCTTGGGCACGTTGATGCCGAACGCCAACGTGTGGGTGCCCTCGACCAGCGTGCTCTCGTCGAGCCCCGCGTTGAAGGCGTCGACGATCGGCGGGCAACCGGTCGACTGCACCGCGACGAGTCGCGGCAGCTTCTCGCCGATCCAGCCGAGCTCCTGCATCTCGAGCATCGCCTTGTGGATGCCGATCAGCCCGACCCCGCCGCCGGCCGGATAGAGGACCACGTCGGGCACCTGCCAGCCGAGCTGCTCGGCGATCTCGTAGCCCATCGTCTTCTTGCCCTCGATGCGATACGGCTCCTTGAGCGTCGAGACCTCCTGGTAGCCGGTCCGTTCCTCGACCGCCGCCTTCACCAGGGCACCGGCGTGGTTGATCAGCCCGTCGACGAGGTACAGCTCGGCACCGGAGACGACGCACTCGCGCCGGGTGATCTCTGGCGCGTCGACCGGCATCACGATCAGGCTGCCCATGCCGGCGCGGGCGGCGTACACCGACCATGCCGCGCCTGCGTTGCCGTTCGTCGGCATCGCGATCGCCTTCACGCCGAGCTCCCGGGCCCTGCTCACTCCCACCGCGGCGCCGCGTGCCTTGAAGGTGCCGGTCGGGATGAGGCCCTCGTCCTTCATCAGCAGATTGGGTACGCCGACAGCCGCGCCGTACGTCGGCAACGGGAGCAGCGGCGTCATCCCCTCACCGAGGGTGGTGATGTTCGCCGCGTCCCGGACGGGCAGCACCTCGTGGTAGCGCCACAGGTCGTGCGGCCGGTCCTTCAGTTCGGCCGGCGTGAGGCTCGCGCGCACCTCGTCGAGGTCGTAGCGGGCGAGCAAGGGTGCCCCCTCCTCGCTGACGCCCTGGACCTCGTCGGCGTCGTACCGCTTCCCGGTGCGTGAGCACTCGAGGTGGGACAGAAGACTGAAAGGCAACCGCAACCCCTCGCTGGTTGAGCTTGTCGAAACCACTATGTCCTAGGCGAACGAGATCGCCGCCCGCACCCCTTCGACGTACTCCTCGGGCCGCTCCCACGCGGCGAAGTGACCGCCCGCCGTGGGCTCCTGCCAGACCCGGACGTCGAAGATCTTGTCGGCCATCGAGCGCGGAGCATGCAGCAACTCGCGCGGGAACTGACTCACCACTGTCGGCACTTCGATCCGCCCGAACGGCGGGCTCGGCCGCGCGTACGGCGCGAAGGAGGTACCGATGCTGCCGGTGACCCAGTACGCCGTGATCCAGGTGAGCAGGTCGTCGCGAGGGAAGACCGACTCAACGTCTCCTCCGCAGTCGCTCCACCCGCGCAACTTCTCCGCGATCCACGCGGCGAGGCCGGCCGGAGAGTCTCCGAGTCCGACGGCCAAGGTGTGCGGTCGCGTGGCCTGCTGCTGGAGGTAGGCGCCGTCTGTACGCCGCCACTGCTCAATGCTCGCGAGGTACGCGCGCTCCTCGTCCGACAGGGAATCCGCATCCGCCAGCATCGCGGCGTTGAGTGGTACGTCGGTGACATGCAGCGCCGCGACGTGGTCAGGATGTCGCGTCGCCAGGCCGGTGGCCACGCCTCGACCGATGTCCCCGGCCGAGACGACGTAGCGCGAGTAGCCCAGCTCGGCCATCGCCTCGGCGATTGGCGCGGCCATGTCCGCCGAGGACAAGTCCCGCTGCGGGAGCCCGGCGGCGAAGGGATAGCCCGGCAACGGCGGGACAACCACGTGCACGTCGGTCAGCAACGGGAGCACCCGTCGGAAGCGGAGCACCGAGTCGGGCCAGCCGTGCAGCAGCACGACAGCTACCGCGTCGGAATCTGCCGCACGCTGGTGGATCAGCCGCAGCTGTCCCGCCCGCGCCCACGGCAGCGATCGGATCACTTCTTCGTGGAGCCGCCAGTCGTAGCCTTCGGCCCAGTACCGCACGAGGTCAACCAGCCAGTCGCCGTTGGTGCCGCGCTCCCAGCCGGAGACTCCGGTCGTCTCGATCTGCCGCCAGGCACGCAGCCGGGCACGCAGGTCCTCGAGTACCGCATCGTCGACGCGCGGCGGAGCTGCGTCGTCCATAGGTCCACTCTGCCGTAGTTCGACACGTGGTCGCCCAACGGCTAAGGCGCGTGCTTCGCCGACGGCCGCCTGAATCGCGGCAACCGCGTCCGTGCTCGCCCCTCGAGCCGATGGCCATGGCGCGGTTGGCCACTCGGTGTGCCGATTCGGTAGGTGTCCGGGGGCAGGGTCCACATCAGGCGCTCGAACATCAGGTCCACCTCAGCCGGCTGCCACACCCTCTTCTGTGCCACGAGCAGGTCGAGCAGGTTGGCCGTCGTACACACCAGAACCTCGCCGGCCCACCCGGACAGCGGCTCGTCGCGGTCGAAGCACAGCACCGGTACGACGTGCTGTGGGTCCAGATCCGGCACCACCTCGGCCATGGCCTTCGCGGAGTCGGTCAGGAGCGCAATCGTCGCCTCGCGGCTGCTCCCGTCCTGCATCAGCACCTGAGAACGCACCTCGAGCTGCCCCGACCAGTCGCGGGAGTCGATGACGAACATGCCGGCACGACCCATCACGATGTGGTCGATGTTGACCACACGCCGTCCAGGACAGCGCACGGAGTACATCGCTCGCCAGGCATCGGCCGGAAGTGCGTCGATGGCGCGCGTCGTGGCCAGCTCACGCGCAATCTCCCCCGCCATGCATCCCCCGTGTTCGCAGACGTGGGAATCGTAGGAGCATCCGGGGTCCGCTGTCTCAGAATCCGGACAAATCGGACGTCCTAGTGGGATTCGGCGCCTCGCACCAGGGACTCGAGCAGGTCCACGCTGTGCAGCAGGGCACGCTCGTCGACGTCGAAGGCCGGGTTGTGGTGCGGCGCGGGGTTGTCGGCGCCCACCATCACGTAGCTGCCCACGCCGCCCTGCCCCTGCACCTCGGCGAGGAACAGGCTGGCGTCGTCGCTGCCGCCCATCGGCCCGAACGTGTCCGCGCTCAGCCCCAGTGCCAGCGCGTGCCCGCGCACGCCGGCGGCCACCACCTCGTCGGAGTTGATGGTCGTCGACCCGCCGGTCTCCACGACCTCGACCGTGCACCCGTAGGAGGCGGCCGCCCCCTCGAGGGCAGCGGTGACCCGGGCGGACAGCTCGGTCTGTACGTCGGCGTCGAGCGCACGGGTCTCCGCGGTGAGCTCGGCCCAGGACGGAATGATGTTGACGCCGTCGCCGGCACGAAGCGTTCCGACGTTGACCCGGGTGTCCGTCGTGGACCACCGCGGCTGCCCGAGCACGGCCAGGGTGCCGGCGGCCGCGGCTGCGAGCGCGTTGCGTCCGTCCTGGGGAGCAGCGGCGGCGTGCGAGGCGACTCCGCTGAAGTACGCGCGCAGCTTGGTGGTCGCGAAGGCACCGACCGCTCCCCCGACTACATGGCCGAGCGGCAGGTCGAGACCGAGGTGCAGCGCCACGAACCGGTCGACGCCGTCGATCGCACCCGCGTTGAGCATCGCGCGGGCCCCGCGTCCACCCTCTTCGGCGGGCTGGAACAGGAAGCGCACCGAGCCGCGGAAGTCCGGGTTCTGCTTCAGTCGCTCGGCCAGGGCGAGCCCGATCGCGACGTGGCCGTCGTGGCCGCAGGCGTGCATTCCGTGCTCGAAGGTGGAGCGGAATCCTTCCTTCTGCGGAACGTGGTCGGCCTTGCTCGACTCCTCGATCGGGAGCGCGTCCGTGTCGAAGCGCAGCGCCCACGTCGGCCCGGGGCTAGTGCCCTCGATGTCGGCGACCACGGCAGCCCCGTCGCGGCGTACGGCCTCGACCCATTTGTCGTCGGCGCCGGTGTCGACGGCTCGTTCGGCCGACGCGTCGAGCTCCGCATCTGTCGGGTAGTCGACGATGCCCTTCACCTGAAGGACTCCGTCACCGGTACGGGGTTCGACACCCAGCGACGTGAGCACCTCCGCGACCCGCGCCGTCGTACGCACCTCGCGGAACGCGGTCTCGGGGTGGGCATGGAACTCGCGGCGCAGCGCAACCACGTCGATACCGCCGGAACCACCGCTGGTTGAGCTTGTCGAAACCAAAACTCCGCAACTCCTACTTCGATAGATGGATGGGCATGCCGGGACCGACGTCGGCCCCGGCAAAGTAGAAGATGGCGAGTACGGCGATCCAGACGACCCCGAAGACCGGCACGAACACTGCCATCCGCGCAATGAGCGCCCCGAACTGGAGGTTCGGCTCGTAGCGGCGGGCGAAGCCGAGCAGCACGATGATGTAGGGGTTCAGCGGCGTGATCACCTGGGTGATCGAGTCGCCGACGCGGTACGCCGCCTGGATGAATCCCGGCTCGAGCCCGAGCAGCGCGAACGTCGGCACCATCACCGGCGCCATCAGCGCCCACATGGCCGAGCCGGAGGTGATGAACAGGTTGATCACCGACGCGATCAGCACCAACCCGAGCACCGCGAAGAAGCCGGTCATCCCGATGGCCTCGAGAGCGTCGGCGAGCTTGACCGCGATCACCGTGCCCAGTCCGCTCCAGGTGAAGATCGCGATCACCTGTGCGGCGATGAAGATGAACACGACGTACCCCGCAAGCCCACGCATCGCCTCGGCCATCATCTCCGGCACGTCCGCGGCCTTCTCGACCGCGCGGGTGATCACGCCGTAGACGATGCCGGTGACCAGGAAAAGGATCGCCAGCATCGGCACGATCGCGTCGAGGAACGGGGACGGCACCAGCTCGCCGCCTTCACCACGGAGCGGACTGCTCGGGATCAGCCAAGCGGTGAACGCGCCGGCCAACAGCACCACTCCAACAATTGTGGCGACAATGAGGCCCTTGCGCTCGGCCGCATTCAGCTCGGTCTCGTCCTCGTCCGGACGACGGAAGGCCGGGAGCCGCGGCTCGATCACCTTGTCGATGAGGTAGCCGCCGGCCAGCGGCAAGGCGATCCCGGTGGCGATCGAGATCCACCAGTTGCTGGCGATGTTCACCTCGGTGGTGTCGATGCTGCCGACGATCTTCGCCGACTCGTTGGTGATCCCGGACAGCAGCGCGTCGAGCGACCCGAGCAGGATGCCGGAGGAGTACCCGGCCGTCGTACACGCGAACGCGCCGAGCATTCCCGCCAGCGGGTGCCGCCCGGCCGCGAGGAACACCAGCGCGGCCAGGGGCGGGATCACGATCATCGAGGGGTCCGACATCACGTGCCCCTGCGCGGCGACGAACGCGACGACGTACGGCAGCACCGAGCGCGGCGCCTTCGCGAAGAGCGCGGTGATCCCGGCCTTGAGCAGCCCGGACTGCTCCGCGACGCCGATCGCGAGCAGCATCACGATCACGTTGCCCAGCGGCGGGAAGCTCATGAAGTTCTCGACGAAGCTCGTCAGGAACCAGGTGATCCCCTCCCCGGTCAGCAGCCCCTTGACCGCCGTCGGGTCATCGGTGCCCGGGATGGTGACGCTGACCCCGAGCACGTCGAGCAAGGTCGACGCCACCGCGACGAACGCGAGCAGATAGGCGAACAGGACGAAGGGATGGGGAATCTTGTTGCCGATGCGCTCGACGGTGCCGAGGACGCGGTCGAGCCGCGAGGCAGTAGCCGTGCTGGACACATTCGCTCCCGAGAGGTGGAGGCCAGATTTCCACCGTACCCATGTGCCCAGCCGCGAATCCGCGGTGTCTCAGGACGAGCGGCGTTGCGCGGCGATCAGCATCGGCACGACGAGCGCGAGCACCGCGATCGACCAGAGCACGATGCTCAGCGTCGTGGAGAACAGGCCGCTGATGCTGCCGCCCTCGAGGAGTACGGCGCGCAGCGCCTGCTCCTCGAACATCGGCCCGAGGATCAGCCCGACGATCGCCGGCGCGACCGGCACCTTGGCCAGGGCCATCAGCACACCGAGCATCCCGAGCACGTAGAGCAGCAGCAGGTCGGCGAAGCTGCCACCGGTCGCGAAGGTGCCGAGCGTCGCGAACACCATGATCCCGGCGTAGATCCCGTAGGCCGGGATCTGCAGCAGCTTGGCCCACACCCGCGCCAGCGGCAGGTTGAGCACGAGCAGCATCACGTTGCCGACGTACAGGCTGGCCAGCAGCGCGTAGACCAGCGGTCCCGACTCGCTGAACAGCTGCGGCCCGGGCTGCAGGCCGTAGGACTGGAACGCGGTCAGGATGACCGCCGCCGTCGCCGACGTGGGCAGACCGATGGTCAGCAGCGGCACGAGTACGCCGGCCGCGGCCGCGTTGTTGGCCGCCTCCGGACCGGCGACGCCCTCGATCGCACCGTGCCCGAACTCCTCGGGGTGCTTGGAGAGTCGACGCTCGGTCGCGTAGGAGAGGAAGGTCGGGATCTCCGCACCACCTGCCGGCAGCGCGCCGATCGGGAACCCGAACGCGGTGCCGCGCAGCCACGCGGGCCAGGACCGCTTCCAGTCCGCGCGCGTCATCACCGCGCGGCCCTTCAGCGGGGTGACGGTGCCACCGCCACCGCCCTTGAGCGCGTGCTGGAACACCTCGCCGATCGCGAACAGCGCGACCACGACGATGACCACGTCGATGCCGTCGAGCAGGGTCGGTACGCCGAACGTCAGCCGCGACTGGCCGCTCTGCGTCTCGATGCCGACCAGCCCGATGGTGAGTCCGATCAGCAGGCTGGCGCCGCCCTTGAGCGGCGATGGGCCGAGGAGGGTGGCGACGGTGACGAAGGCGATCACCATCAGCGCGGCGTAGTCGGCAGCGGTGAACTTCACTGCGATGTCGGCGATCGGCTGGGCGAGGAAGGTCAGCAGGATCGTGGCGATGGTGCCGGCCACGAAGGAGCCGATGGCGGCGGTGGCAAGTGCTGCGGCCGCTCGTCCGGATCGGGCCATCTTGTTGCCCTCGAGGGCGGCCACCATCGAGGCGCTCTCCCCCGGTGTGTTCAGCAGGATCGCGGTGGTCGAGCCGCCGTACATCCCGCCGTAGTAGACGCCCGCGAACAGGATCAGCGCGCCGGTCGGCTCGAGGGTGAAGGTGATCGGCAGCAGCAGGGCGACGGTCAGCGCGGGGCCGATGCCGGGGAGTACGCCGACGAGCGTGCCGAGCGTGACGCCGACGAGGGCCAGCAGCAGGTTGGTGGGGGTGAGGGCGTCCTGGAACCCGTCCATCAGCAGGGAGAAGGAATCCATCTCTCAGAACCCCCAGATCCCGGCCGGCAACGTGATCCCGATGATCACGTCGAAGATCAGGAACACGGTCCCCGCCACGACGAACCCGTAGGCGAAGGCCTTCGCGCGGTTCGGTGCCCCCAGCACGATCGCGGTCAACCCGAAGAGCAGCGTCGCCGAGGCGACGTACCCGAGGTAGGGGTTGACCACCGCAAAGATCAGCAGCGCGACCAGGAGGATCCCGAGCCGTTTCCAGTCCTGGGGACTGGTCTGGTGACTCGGCGTCGGGCTGGTCACGTCCGCCAGCTCGCGGCGTCCGCGCAGCGTCATCAGTACGCCGACCACGAGCAGCAGCGTCCCAACCACCCACGGGGCGGTGGCCGGACCGACCGCGTTGCCGTTGTTGCTGAGCCTCGTTGCCTGGGTGACCGTGGCGATGCCGAACAGCAGCACGACCGCACCGAGCACGAGCGTCGCCAGCGCGGTGGTGCGGTCGTCCTCGATCGTCCAGCTCTTCGGCGCCCTCGTGGCCGACCAGGTCGCCGCGGACGTTGAGGGGATGGCGGTGGTGACCCTCGTCGGTTGAGCCTGTCGAAACCCCGTCGTCACTCACTACTGCACCTTCCCGATCCCGAGGTCCTCGACCACAGCCTTGACCCGCTTGACCTCAGCGGTCAGGAACTCGTCGAACTCGTCCCCGACCTTGACCACCGAGGTCCATCCCTCGCGCTTGAGCGTCTCCTGCCACGACTTGGTACGCGTCATCTTCTCGACGATCTCCTGCAGCCCGCTGCGCTGCTCCGCAGTGATGCCCGGCGGCGCGACGACGCCGCGCCAGTTGGTCAGCTCGACGTCGATGCCGCTCTCCTTCAGCGTCGGCGTGTCCTTGAGTGCCTTGACGCGCTCGGCACTGGCGACCGCGATGGGCCGCAGCTTGCCGGCCTCGATCTGGGGAATGAACTCCGAGACGCTCGAGACCCCCACGGTGTCCGGGCGCGAGAGCAGCGTCGCGATCGCCTCGCCACCGCCGGAGTGCGCGATGTAGTTGACGTCCTCGGGCGTCTGGTCCAGCGCCTTCGCGATCAGCCCGGCCAGGATCTGCTCGGCACCACCGGCCGACCCACCGGCCCACGCGACCTTCTTGACGTCCTTCTTCATCGCCGCCTCGAGATCACCGACGTCCTTGATCGGCGAGTCCTTGGGTACGGCGATCAGCTGCTCCTCGTTCACCAGCTCCGCGATCGGCGTGACCTGGTCGAGCTGGACCTTGGGGTCGTTCGCCGCGATCGCCCCGACCATCACCAGCCCCATCACCATCAGCTGGTTGGACTGCCCGTCGAAGTTCACGAACTGGCTCAGCCCGATCGTCCCGCCCGCCCCGGTCACGTTGTAGACCTCGCTGCGCCCGACGATCCCCTCCAGCGCCGCCTGCATCGCCCGCGCGGTCGAGTCCCATCCCCCACCCGGATCCGCCGGCGCCATGATCTTCAGCTGCTTGCCGCCGAGCGTGTCCTTCGCCGCGTCCGACGGCCCGCCGCGGCTGACGGTCACGACGACCAGCACGACCGCCATGGCGACGGCGAGCACGTACGGCAGCCACGGCGCCGAGGCGGCTGGCTCGGCTTGTCCTGAGTTTCCGAGCTCATGAGACCTCCCTCGGGTAACGGTTATACGCCCTCTTGAGGTGCTGGCGCTTGAGCATAGGCGCGGAATCAGGTTGTCCTGTCACCGCGCACGCAAAGGCCGTGCCCTGCATCCACGCCAACACGTCAAAGACACGAATGGCCGAACGGCCTCACCGAGACCTGCGGCATTTCGAAGCGTGAGGAGTCGCTCGTGCAGACCGGAGTCCGTCTCGAAGCTTGGCGCAAAGAGGCTCCCAGATATTGCTCGCAGTGAATGACTTTGCTGACCTTGCTGTCGTAGATCGGGCGTAGACGTGGTCTCTTTCGCGCAAGTAGCTTGGTAGCTCGAGTCGGCCCTCACGCCAGGTTAGGGCATCGAGTTTCCGGTGAAGCCGCCATCCCACCCAGCCCGCTATCGCCAGACCTCGGTTTCGTCCACCAAGTCGCGGTCGGGACCGAGCTGCTCAAGGAGGGCTGAGAACTCCGCTGCCTCGGTGTCAATAAGCTGGATAGCAGCCTCCGCCGGCATATCCACTGACAGCATCGACACGGCCACCAGGTCGTCGGCCGTGAACCAGTTGGTGTTCGCCTGACGCAACACTCGTGCTGTCCCAGGTGTCGAACCGCGATCCTGTGTACCGTGCCCCGCATGCCGCCCCCGGCCGTAGTAGCACTGCAGCGTCTCGACGGCCCTCTTCGTGGACTGATCGTCGTCGGATCGAAGCGACAACGGAAGCTGTAGATCACCCATGCGCGAACCCCCTACCTCAACTGAACGAAGTGTGAGTAGTGAGCGCTTGGAGCGCCACCGCGAAGGTAGAGGTCGGGCTGCCTGCGCTTCAAGGCGGTAACCTCCGCCTCGCCCATCCGAGAACTCGCTCCCTCGTGTATCCGCGAGCCATGCGGAGTTCTGCCCCGCCCTGCGGGGCCTGCGCACTGACTTGACGATCATTCGCTGAAGCCGTCGATGCCGGCGGTGGATTAATCGCCCGATGTGATCGACGCTACGTCGGTGCAGCGGAGCTTAGTTGCGAAGCCTTCCTCGTAGTGCCCAGCAACAGACCTTGCTGGTCTCGGACTCTCTAGGTCGAAGAAGGCAGAACGGCGAACCCTCAATCCCAACCATCGGGGAGCCGCCGAAAAGCTCGAGTTGACGAGCTAGCCGGGCCCGACTGGTCGATATATCTATCCAGCTCAGCGGATCCTTAACCTGTCCTGGCTGCGAAAAGGACGTGTCGTTGGGGCAGAGACAAAGGAATCTGTTGGTTATCGCGTCCGGTGTCCATAGGGGCACGTTGTGACTACCGGGTGAACCAAGACCGCCGCGCGGCTTGACGAGGTACCGTCTCGTACCAGATGGCTATAGGCGAACATCTGATACTGATCATCGCGCGAGGGTGGTGCATGCTCCCTTGGGAGCTTGTACTTGGCATCAACCACGTAGACATCTAGTTCGCGCCAGGCCACGTTGTCAGGTCTTGTTTTTGCCACGACCTGAGCGGACGCGACCCAGGGGTCTTCGGTGAGATCGCGTGGCTGCGTCCTCGGCTGTATGGCCGGATCGAAACCGCTAGGTCAGGGCCAGATGGACGACACGCTCCCAGAGGACGTCTGTCTCGATCGAGAGTTCAACGGCATCAACCTGACGGACACCCCATGGACGCGCCTGGTTCTCCTGCTCGCGCAGGATTGTCAGACTCATCATCAGTGCCTCCGCCCAGGGCTGGTCCAGTCGGTTGGGCCTCAGCCTCGGTCCGCGGGCCAACGCTTCGAGGGGCGACGAGGGCCGCGATCTCCCCATCGAGCGTGCAGGGTCACCGCGTCATGCCGTGAGGCCGTCTCAGAGAACCTGCCATCAAACGGCGATCGTCGACTGCGACCATCGGCTATCCATTCCAGGCCAACCGCGGACAATTCCCAGCAGAACTGTGGACTCCGTGAGTTCGTCGTAGTGGCAGGTACGTAGCTGGGGATCGCCGGTGAGGTGGTGTCGGATCCAGGCTTCCCAGGTCGACTCGTCCCCGGATGACGCCACCCGTGCGGGTAACCGCTCGATAGCCGCGCCGCGCGGAGTGTATGCGGCGGATGACCTTATCCAGCAGCCTTCGATACAGAAGCGGTAGGTGCAGGGGCGACCGCCCGGCAGGCACCCAATCAAGTCCTTCCGTCCGAGGCGCCAACAGATCTAGTCGATCGAAGAGCTCCAACAGGTCTGTCGTGGCCGACTGAGGGCAACGTTCCATCGCCCCCGAAATGCGAGGTCTCGGCGAGCCCGGGAAAGTCCGGGACAGGCCGTGCTCTGCTGTCCACTCGAGGTCGCCATCACTCTGCGTATGTCGCGGGGGTACTGACATGCGGGTGATCAGCTCACGCATGTCTTCGTCCGGCGCCTCCACGTGCAGGCGATCAAGCTCATACAGGGTCAGATCGTGATGCACTCCCGCCGGCCACGTAGCGACGGAGTAGTTGCGGGAGCGGCCCGGCCGCCAGACCTTCGGCGCCACCGTGATCAACAGTTGCCGACTGGCTCCCCCAGCAGCCGTAATTCCGACCCGCGCACCCGTCGGGGCCGCCGCCACGGTCAAGGCCACTAGAGCTCCTCAAGCTTGCGCTCGAGCGTCGACGCAGGTTCCTGAGGGACAGTCGCAGGTCCGATGCGTGCCCCCCTGGACAGGCCAGTGCCCTCGACAACTACGGCCAACCCCAAGTTGTGCAGGAACCTGTCGAATTTCGCGAGCCCGCGTCCCGCCTCCACAATCGCGGTATCCAACTGAGGGTGCTGCGAGAACCAATCCGTCCGTGACGAAGCGTTTAGCAAATCTTCCGCTCCGAACGACCTCACCGAGTCAACGACCTGTGGAAGGATCGAATACCGCCAGTGGCGCGATCAGCCGCTCGAGCGTCCCCGTTCACGCCTAGCTCACGGAGCTGCTTGGCCATCGCAAACAAGTACGACTGGCCGAGCATCGCGTCAGGCCCGAGGCAGGGTCGCAGCGCCAGTTGGTTCAAGTCTCGGAGAGTGTTGCTTGAATCCACGACCAACTTGGCGTGGTCATCCGTTAGGTGGTCCACCAGTGCACCTGTGGTCGGCATTTCGGGTTCGAGCCGATAGAAGGAAAACCGTCGCCGCAACGCGGCATCGAGTGGAGCCACCGATCGATCGGTGGTGTTGGCGGTCGCGAGTACGTAGATGTTATCTGGGACAAAGAAGGTCCGCCCGCTGTAGGCAAGACGCACCGGAACCGCAGTTGACCAATCCCGCGCCGAAGCTTGGGCCGGATCCACACCGGTGAAGACCGCACGTCTAGACCCTTCGAGGACCAACAGCAGGTCACCCAGCACGCTAGCGACATTGCATCTGTTGAGCTCATCGAGCAGGACAAGAACGTCCTTCTCCGGTGAGGCAACGGCGAGAGCACATACCTCGACGAAAAAGCCGTCTTCAATCCCGAATGTGCCAGCAGACGTAACTCGCTCATCGAAGAACGCCCCCGACGAGGCGCCGACCACCAGCTGTGGCCTCATGCCCTCCACGAAGTCTTCGTAAGACGTGCTCGGATGCATCACGATTGCGCGATAAAGTGCGCCGTCGAATTTCATGAGTTCGCGACCAGTGCGGGCCTCCCAATTCGCGGCCAGGCGCTGGATTGCGAAGGTCTTACCGGTGCCCGGGACACCCTCAAGGACCACATTCTTGGTGTCTTGGAGCAGGTCGTGAATGGGATCGGGCTCGGACATCGCACGCGGCTCCGCTGTCTGGTTGGGCAATGGTGGGACGATTGTGCTGGCGGGGTCGAAGAGGTCCGGAACGCGATCGGCCAGGAACTCGAGCAAGGGCATGAGCTCAGCGTTGGCGATCCTGTAGAGGTAGCCCTGATTCACCGACCCGTTCACGTTGAAGGGGCCTACTGCGGGAATCTTGTTGGGCACATCCGCCAAAGGGATTGGGCTGTCAAGCTCGCGATATGTGACCCGACAGATGTTTCCGTCGGAAGCCCACGCGTCACCGGTCAACTCATCCGGCTTAGCGTGGCCTTCGGGGCTTGCCACAACGGTACCGATCGCGCGGATGTGACCGTTGGCGTA
Source organism: uncultured Actinomycetota bacterium (assembly GCA_963742785.1). Taxonomy (GTDB): domain Bacteria; phylum Actinomycetota; class Actinomycetes; order Propionibacteriales; family Nocardioidaceae; genus Marmoricola. The sequence continues at coordinate 832,419 of CAVUNI010000004.1, read as the reverse complement.
GTGGACGACCTTTTGACCAACCTGAAGTTCCGTGACAGCCGTGTGGTGCTTGGCCGGAACTCCCGACTTCATCAGCTTGGGAGCCCAGACATACGCTCCGTCGCGCTCCTGTCGGTACGTCGAACCCTGGTTGACCCACCACAAGCCGTTGAAGTTGACCACGGAGAAATCGAGCTTGCGTAGCCGACCGATGGCCTCGGTGGCGTCGAAGTCCGAGGGCTTGAGCACATCGCCCGTCCCGGTGTAGCTGTGGGCAACTCCCAGAATTGCCTTGGGGTCATAGAGATGGCCGTCGTGACTCAGGAGGTATGTGTTGGCGAAACCAAACCCGTACTTCTGTATGAATCCCGCGCGACCGACCTCATCAAACTGGGCCAATGCGAGTTCGACTTCATCTCTCCCAATTTCTGTAAGCGCCACGGATCGAGCCTGCCCCACTTGGCGACGGTTATCCGCCATTTGATGCTACTGACCGCCACGTGGCCCGGTCCCGAAACGGGGCGGGCCACGTCGTGGACGTTCAGCTACATCCGCTGGTGCTGCCGCAGCCCTCGCACACGTAGCAGCTGCCTGCCGGGCGCATCTTGGTGCCGCACGTCGCCGCTGGTGCTCCCGCAGCCCTCACACACGTAGCAGCTGCCCGCCGGGCGCATCTTGGTGCCGCAGGTCATGCAGAGCGGGGAGTCGACGGCGGTGCCGGTGATCTTCTCCAGGAGCTCGGCGGAGGTGTGGGCCTCGCCGGTGGACCTGCTTGGCCGGGACCTCGCGGGCCTCGGTGCCGTGGGTGTCCTTGGTCTCGACATCGTCCTCGGATCCGTGGTTTCGACGGTCTCGAGTCGCTCGCTGCGTTTCGAGACTCAACCTCCGACTCCTCGCCCTCCTCAACCACCGATGACTTGGCGCATCGAGTTCCGACCGGGCTGCCGGTCCCGTCTCCTCGAGGGGCTCGTAGGAGCCGGTCTCGAGGTGGCGCTGGCGCTCCTCGGCGGAGTAGATGCCGATCGCGGAGCGGTCCTCGAAGGACAGGTAGTCCAGGGCGAGGCGGCGGAAGATGTAGTCCATGATCGACTGCGCCATCCGGACGTCGGGGTCGTCGGTCATGCCGGCCGGCTCGAAGCGGAGGTTGGTGAACTTCGAGACGTAGGTCTCCAGCGGGACGCCGTACTGCAGGCCGATGGAGACCGCGATCGAGAAGGCGTCCATCACGCCGGCCAGGGTGGAGCCCTGCTTGCCGAGCTTGAGGAAGATCTCGCCGAGCTCGCCGTCGTCGTGGGCACCGGAGGTCATGTAGCCCTCGGCGCCGCCGACGGTGAACGAGGTCGTCTTCGAGTTGCGGCTCTTGGGGAGGCGCTTGCGGAAGGGCTTGTGGACCTCGACGACCTTGCTCGACGGCCTCGGCCGACGTGTCGGCCTCGCCGCCGCGGCCATGGCCCTGGTCCTTCTTCGACGAGTCGGACTTGCCGTCGGAGAGCGGCTGGCCGACCTTGCAGTTGTCGCGGTAGACGGCCGTCGCCTTGAGGCCGAGCTTCCAGGACTGCAGGTAGATGTCCTCGATCTCCTCGACCGTCGCGGTCTCGGGCAGGTTCACCGTCTTGGAGATCGCGCCGGAGAGGAACGGCTGGGTCGCGGCCATCATCCGCACGTGGCCCATCGGCTTGAGGGCACGGGCACCCATCGCGGTGTCGAAGACCTCGTAGTGCTCCTGCTTGAGGCCGGGGGCGTCGATGACGTGGCCCTTGTCGGCGATGTATTCGACGATCGCCTCGATCGACTCGGGCTGGTAGCCCATCTTCTTCAGCGCCCGCGGGATCGTCTGGTTGACGATCTGCATCGAGCCGCCGCCGACGAGCTTCTTGAACTTGACCAGCGAGAAGTCCGGCTCGATGCCGGTGGTGTCGCAGTCCATCATGAAGCCGATGGTGCCGGTGGGCGCGAGCACGGAGGCCTGCGCGTTGCGGAAGCCGTTCTTCTCCCCCACCTTCTGTACGTCGGCCCAGACCTGTCGTCGCCAGCTTGTGTACGCCGGCATCGTGGGCGCCGAACGTACGGACCACGTCGTTGGCGGCCTGGTGCTTGCGCATCACCCGCTTGTGCGCGTCGGCGTTGCGGGCGTAGCCGGCGTACGGACCGACCACCGCCGGCGAGCTCGGCCGAGCGCTTGTAGGACTGGCCGGTCATCAGCGAGGTGATCGAAGCAGCCATCGCGCGACCGCCCTCGGAGTCGTAGCCGAGACCCATCGCCATCAGCAGCGCGCCGAGGTTGGCGTAGCCGATGCCGAGCTGGCGGTAGTCGCGGGTGGTGTCGCCGATCGCCTCGGTCGGGAAGTCGGCGAAGCAGATCGAGATGTCCATCGCGGTGATGATCAACTCCACGGCCTTGGCGAACAGCGGCGCGTCGAAGGTGTCGTCGTCCTTGAGGAACTTCAGCAGGTTGAGCGAGGCGAGGTTGCACGAGGAGTTGTCGAGCGACATGTATTCCGAACACGGGTTGGACGCGGTGATCCGGCCCGTCTCCGGGTTGGTGTGCCAGTCGTTGATGGTGTCGTCGTACTGCAGGCCCGGGTCGGCGCACTCCCACGCGGCCTGGCTGATCTTCTTGAACAGCTCGCGGGCGTCGACGGTCTCGATGACCTCGCCGGTGCCGCGGGCACGCAGGCCGAACTCGGTGCCGTCCTCGACGGCGCGCATGAACTCGTCGGAGACGCGGACCGAGTTGTTGGCGTTCTGGTATTGAACGCTCGTGATGTCGGTGCCGCCGAGGTCCATGTCGAAGCCGGCGTCGCGCAGCGCGCGGATCTTGTTCTCTTCCTTCGCCTTGGTCTCGACGAACTCGACGATGTCGGGGTGGTCGACGTCGAGGACGACCATCTTCGCCGCGCGACGGGTGGCGCCACCGGACTTGATGGTGCCCGCGGAGGCGTCGGCACCGCGCATGAAGGAGACCGGGCCGCTCGCCGTACCGCCGCTGGAGAGCAGCTCCTTGGAGGACCGGATGCGGGAGAGGTTGAGGCCGGCGCCGGAGCCGCCCTTGAAGATGAAGCCCTCTTCCTTGTACCAGTTCAGGATCGAGTCCATCGAGTCGTCGACGGACAGGATGAAGCACGCGGAGACCTGCTGGGGGCTCGGCGGTGCCGACGTTGAACCAGACCGGGGAGTTGAAGGAGAAGTACTGGTGCACGAGCAGCCAGGTCAGCTCGTGCTCGAACAGCTCGGCGTCGGCGGGCGTGGCGAAGTAGCCGTTGTCCTCGCCGCCCTTGCGGTAGGTCTTCACGACGCGGTCGATGAGCTGCTTGAGGCTCCACTCGCGCGCGTCGGTGTCGACCGCGCCGCGGAAGTATTTGGTGGTCACGATCGTGGAGGCGTTGACGCTCCAGAAGTCGGGGAACTCGACGCCGCGCTGCTCGAAGACGACTGCGCCGGTCTTCCAGTTCTGCTGTACGACGTCGCGGCGCTCCCAGGTGAGCTCGTCGTAGGGGTGCACGCCGTCGGTCGAGAAGACCCGCTCGATCTTCAGACCCTTCTTGCGTGTGCGTGCGCCGGTCCCGCTCACCGTTTCGGTCATCTTCACTGCTCCCTGGGTTGTGTCGGCTACTTCATCTTCACTGCTGGCGGTGACAGATAAAGCCCGCCCTTGCTGGTGGCCCGGCACGACCGCTTCCCCACGGTCGCGCCGGGCGGTACTTGGTCAGCCGGACGGCTGAGGTGTCTTCTGCCGATCAGGTGGTTTCGAGACGCTCGCTGACGCTCGCTCCTCAACCACCGAAGGGCTGTGCTCCATGCGGAGCATCGCGATCTCGGTCTCGAAGTCCGCCGCGGACTCGAAGGCCCGGTAGACGCTCGCGAAGCGCAGGTAGGCGACCTCGTCGAGCTCGCGGAGCGGGCCCGAGGATGGCCAGCCCGATCTCGTGGGCCGGCACCTCCGCCCAGCCCTCGCCACGCAGCGAGTCCTCCACGGTCTGTCCCAGTCGGGCCAGGTCGTCCTCGGAGACCGGCCGGCCCTTGCACGCCTTGCGTACGCCGGAGATGGCCTTCTCGCGGGTGAACGGCTCGCACGCACCGCTGCGCTTCACGACCGTCAGCTGCATCTGCTCGACGGTGGTGAACCGCTTCTCGCACGCCGGACAGGACCGGCGGCGGCGGATGGACGAGCCGTCGTCGGCGACCCGGGAGTCGAGGACCCGGGTGTCGGTGCTGCGGCAGAAGGGGCAGTGCATCTCAGATCCTCCTCTCAGGGGTACAACCTGTGGGTAGAGCTGTGGATTCCGGGCTTTTCCGGTGGACAACCGCCCGTGTGACGCAGGTAACTAGGTGGTTCCTGTGGAACTAGATGTGGATAACTACATCCGTGTAACTACTAGATGTAGTGGAACCATACGCCTGCACCCTGAGGTGCGCAACACCCGCGCCCAAGCGATTTCGGCGTACCTCGGGTATGGCGGTATCCGCGCAGGTCAGCGCGTTTTGAGGGACTGAAATCGGATGTCTCGGACACCGCGGGACGGCGTGTCCCGGGTCGGAGCGTCAGGCCTTCGGGGCGTCCTCGGAGGCCTCCACGGCCTTCTTGGTGAAGTCCTCCGGGCGTACGGCGAAATCGTCGTCCCCGTCGCGGTTGGAGGACACGATCACGACCCGGTCATCGAGCGGGATCAGGATGCGACGAGTGAATGACGGAGGGTCGCCTCCGGTCTCGGTGTAGCCGAGCGCATCGGGATAGCCCTCCACGTCGAAGCGCTCGTAGACGTCCGGCTGGGCCTTCACGCAGGCGTCCAGTCCGGCGGCCACCTCGGCGACCGCCTCCTTGGGGTGCGCCCAGCCGCCAGACCGAGTTGCCGACGTACTCGTCGGCCTTCCCGTCGAGCTCGTAGGCGACGGCGGCGCGACGGTCCTTGTCGTAGTTCTCCGAGGGCGTCATCACAGCGTTGTCCTCGGCGTCGTTCACGTCGGGGCAGACGACCTGGCCGGCCTGTGCGTCCTTGGTGACCTTGTCGACCTTCACGCTGCTCGGGCAGGTCGTCCTCGGTGAGGGTGCCGGGGACGTCAGAGGAGCCGCAGGCACTGAGCGCCAACGCAAGCAAGGTGGCGAGGAGCAGCAGCTTGGTCGGCTTCACGGATGGCGACACTAGCCTCCGTCACCGCCAGGGTTGTCGAAGAACGTCTCGAACCTGCTGCGGTAGGTGTTCTCCAGCAGCTCGTCGGAGACCCAGGGGCTCAGCTCGCCGCCCGCCCGGGAGCCGTACGACGAACGGTCGTCGGCGGGAATGTCGTTCCAGCCCCTGATCTCCCCGTCGTGCATGAACTCGCTCGGGAACATCGGACTCGGGACCACCCCGGCCTCGACCAGGCTCGCGTAGGTCTCGTAGTTCATCTGGGCGATGCCGTTGGTGGCGTGGGTCTGCCAGTCGTCCGTGACGCCCTCGGCGGTGTTGGCCCACGCATCGTTGATCGCGCCGGTGCCCAGGTCGATGCCGTGCTCGACGACGGTGCCGACGATGGGCGGCTTGATCGGGATCTCCTTGGCGCCCTCGGCGAGCAGGTTGGTCCAGAACTGCCGCTGCTGGTCGGTGTCGTGGGCCTCACTGATCTCGTTGTCGCCGGCGATCTTGGTGGTGAAGGCGCGCAGCTCGCCGTCGTTCAGCATCGCGGCCTGCAGCTCCGAGTGCAGGTTGGTGTCGTTGGGGTGGTCCGACATCAGGTCGGCCACGGCCGTGATCTGGGTCTGCCGGTAGTCCGCCACTCCGCCGGCCAGCTCGGCCATGCCGTCCTCGGTCGACATGGCGACCCCGGTCATCGACACCAGGTCGGGGCGGAAGAACTCGGGCATGTGGTCGAGCTGGCCGTACCCGGGCAGATCCAGGTTGGCCGGGAGGGTGCGCGGGTCGTTGTCCTCGCCGCCGCCGTCCAGGGCCGCGGCCATCGAGGGCATGTAGGACGAGAGCAGGTGACTGACGCTGTCGGAGGCCGGCTTGGCGTCCTCGGCGTTGAAGCCCGGCGAGTCGGCGGTCCAGTCGACGAACTGCGAGGCGATGGTCGCCGCCTCCTCGGGATGGTCTCGATAGATGTCGGGGTCGGTGCTCACCCGGTCGGCCAGCGCGGAGATGCCGTCGTACCCGTCAAGGCTCCAGTCGCGCTTGTCGAAGAAGTAGTCGGCGTTGCCCTCTTCCCTGATGAAGTCGTAGCCCACCTCGGGCTGGCGACTCATCGCCCGCATCATCTCGGCCATCGGGTCGACGTTGTTGCCGAGCTCCTGGTCGCCGTCGAGGGGGCTGAAACCGGTGCGGTAGTACCACTCCGATGCAGTCTGGTAGCCGCCCTCGGCGGACTGCTTCTCGAAGTAGGCGAGCTCGTCTGCGGCGCTCTTGAGGAACTCGGGGCCGTAGTCGACGTCGCGCATCATGAAGGCCAGCATCGAGGCTCCTGCGCCGAACTCGATGCCGTGCTCGCCCGCCCACTCCTGCTCGTCCTGGCTGAGCAGTGGCGCCACCATCCAGCGCGTCAGCTCCTTGCCGAAGTCCGAAGGGAAGTAGGGGTCGTGACTGGCCGTGGCCAGTCCCTCGCGCAGGGTTTCGGCCAGATCGAGCGCGTTCTGGTCCTGGTCTCCGGAGAACCGGAGGTTCTGCTCGAGCATCGACATGGCGCGGACGGTGCCCTGGGGTTCGAGCTCCTGGTACATCGAGCTCATCACCTGCACGTCGGTCGCCCGGTTGCCCAGGATCTCGTTGAGCATCTTCAGGGTCTCGGGGTCGGTGTCGTAGCTGATGTCGTTGACCCGCTCGGCCAGCTGGTGGCCCAGCATCTGCTGGGTGTTGGCGAGGGTGTCGGCGTCGGTGGTGTACGTCGCGACGCCGGCGCCGTGGGTATCGAGCAGTCTGGCGAGGTCGAGCCGCGTGGAGAGCTCGGGCTCCTGGTCCGTCAGCCAGGACGCAACTGCGGCGATGGTGCCGTCACTGAGCGAGGGCACCGGGCACGGGGTGCCGCTGACGACGCGGTTGCGCTGGGACTCGATGCTCGACGCCAGCTCGGTCAGCGCGCTGATCGCGCCTTCCAGAGCCGAGATGTCGATGCTGACACTGCTGGACATGACGGCTTCCTACCCACGTGTGGTTGTGCTCAACCTCTTCTGTGGACTTGGGTCACAATGCTTCCTGTGGGTAGGCACACCGGTGAGCGGGCGAACACGCCTTCGGAGGCTTCGCGGCCGCCTCGACGGCGGGTGTGGCTGCTTTGTCTCCTCGTCACCGTGACCCTCGTCGCCTGGGGCGTGCTCGTGTTCGCGGCGATCGACCTCGGGCGGGAGGCACGGTCGGGCGAGTCGACCGCGTGGACGTTCCTGATCCTGGCCGCAGTCGGCGCGGCGGCGTGCCTGTTCGTGACGATGATCCTCGGCGGGAAGCTGCTGGCGGTCATGCGCGGGCGGGAGGTCGCTCCTCCGCGGTCGCCGCGGGTTCCGGGGCGTCGGGCGGCTCGCTGATTTGGTTGGGTCCGCACGGCTCGTCCTCCCGGATCTGTCGGTGGTCGGTCGTAGGGTCAAATCGTGAGTCGACGATGAGCAAGTACGAAGCCCAGAGGGCGATGAAGGAAGCAAAGTACGAGCGCTATCTCGAGCGCTCCCGGGGCCAGGCGCCGTCCCATCGGATGGGTGCGACACCGGCGCCCGCTGCTGCTCCTGCGGCGCCCGCGTCCTGCCTGCAGCTCCCTCGGCCGGCTACTGCGACATGCGGTCACAAGTCGATGAACGGCCGGATGTGCACCCGCGAGGCGGGGCACTCCGAGAAGAGCCACCGCTACAGCTGAGCTTGGCGCGCTGGTCAGGTGCGATCGGCCAGGCGGCGTACGAACTTCAGGCCTGACCAGGTCTCGTCGATCGCGCACACCTTGACGTCGACGACTCCGGCGGCGAGGCCGATCTCGCGGACGATGTTCTCGTCGAGGTCCGTCGGCACCTTCGCGGCCTTCTTGGGCCAGCAGACCCAGACCATGCCGGCCTGCTCGGTGCGCTCGAACAGCTGCGGCAGTCGCTTCTCGAGCTTCGCGGCGCTGGTGTGGAAGGTCAGGCTGATGTCGAGGCGCTTCGGCAGCCGGCGGGTGGTGGCGGCCTCGAGGTCGAAGGTGTCGGGTGCGCCGTCGAGGAGTACGACGTGCTCCGGCTTCACGCCGAGCTTGCGCTCCAGCGGAGTGCCTGAGTAGCCCGCCACCGGCTGCCTCCCTGAGTTGTCCACAGGCGCCGGTTTCGGTGTAGCCAGAGCGCCCAGGGGGTAGTTAACTCCAATCGACTCGGGATCGAAGTTCAAGGGGTGAGTCATGCGCGGGCGACACACGCTGGCCGCCGTGACGGGCGTGCTGTGCCTGCTGCTCGCGGGGTGCGGAGGATCGCCAGAGCCGAAGCCTCCGCCGAAGACGGAGCCGAGTACGTCGCCCTCCCCTTCCGCCTCGCCCACTCCCCCGGTGATGCCGGCTGCGGCGAAGGAGAAGACGAAGGCCGGCGCGATCGCGTTTGTCACGTCACTACATCGAGCTCACTCAACTACGCTCAGGCAACTGGAGACACCGATCCGCTTCGCGAGCACTGATGATCCCGCCTGCGCATCAGGTGCGAAGCAATGCCGACGGCATCGACGAGATCTGTATCGCGGCTGGCGGCTCGTGAACAGGCGGTGATTTGGCGTGATCGATTCGATTGGCGCGCTCAAGACTTCACGCCAAGTCAGGCATTCCTCGTTGACGTAGCGCTGCGACTTCGGTCCGCAACAGATCGATGGGCCGGAACCCAAGCAGGATGCAGCAGCTCGCGGAGTGGCAAGGCGCCGATCAACGTGGACGTGGTCTGGGATGGCTCGGCTTGGAGGGTCGCGCGATTGGACGCGCGGACGCATAGTGGAGCGCTACTGCTCGCGCTGGCGCTCCGTGGTCATGATTGGCGAATCAACGCACCGCAGCGGGCCGATCAGCCAGCGCGAATGCGGCCGGCGACGACGTCTTCGACGCGGAGTGACGGCTCGTCCAGGCAGCGACCGGGCACGATCAAGCACCGCGGTCAGCGATCCGTCGCAGCTGCATCGGGCGACGCTCTGCAGTCCCACGCTACGAGTACCGCACCGCCTGCGGCGCGGGACCCAACGGCGAGGGGACCTGTGCGGTGAACACGTGCCCTCCCGGCGAGCAGGTGTACCGGCTCTGGCAGACCGAACCTCCGCCTGCGACGCCGATGGGTCTCGTCTGCTCGGGGAACGGGCCACCACCCGTCGCTGCGGCTCCCCCGCAGGTGACACCCGGGATGGTGGCTGCGGCGTTCCGGCGGATCCCGCTGCCCTCGCTGCGGTCGCACTCCCAGCCGGCGAACAAGACCCTGATCAACTTCGACACGATCTTCTTCACCCAGGCCGAGCCGCTGACGCGGAACCTCACGCTTCTCGGGCAGCGGGTACGCCTCGAGATCCGGCCGAGCCGGTTCGAGTGGGTGCACGGGGACGGGACGACGGATACGACCAGCTCGCCGGGAGCGCCGTACCCGGCCAAGGACATCGTCTACCGCTACGCGGACGCCCATCGGACGGTGCAGCACCGGGTGGTGGTGACCTGGAGCGCGGAGTACTCGCTCAACGGCGGGCCGCTGCAACCGGTGAACGGCACCGTCACCACGACTGGTCCCGCCACGCCCTTGCGAATCGCGGAGGCCAGTCCGGCTCTGTCCGGGAGCGGTCACTAGGCGCTAGGTTCCGAAGGTGTTCACCACCTCCACGAAGCTGAAGCTCGCCTACGTCGGACTCGCGGCCGTCGACACCTGGCTCTCGGGCCACACCCACCGACGAGCGCACCAGGCGCGCTTCCTGACCAAGCCGCTGCTGATGCCGACGCTGACGGCGTCGCTGCTGACCAACCCGAAGGCCGACGACTCGCCGCTGCGAACGAGCACGGTCGCCGGCCAGGTCGGTGGTTGGGGCGGCGACGTCGCGCTGCTCGGTGAAGGCACGACTCCGTTCCTCGCGGGCACGGGTTCGTTCGCGCTCGGCCACGCGGCGTACCTGACCGGCTTCCTGCGCCAGCACGGCCACACCGGTGTGCGGGAAGCCGCCGGTCCGCGCGCAGTCGCTGGGTCCTGGGCGCTGACCGCTCCGGTGATGGCGCTCATGGCTGGCCGCCGTAACCGAGAGCTGGGCGGTCCGGTGTTCGGGTACGCCACCATGCTCGCGGCGATGGCTGCGGCGGCGAACTACCTCGACACCGACCTCTCCCCCTCGTCGCGACGGTTCACGGCCGCCGGTGCGGGGCTGTTCATGCTGTCGGACAGCCTGCTCGCGGTCCGCAAGTTCGTGCTGACCAACCCTCCGGCCCACCTCGAGACCGCCGTGATGGCGACGTACACGACGGCCCAGTTCCTGCTCAGCGAGGGCGCCGCCAGGGCCTGAGGTCTCCGCAACGTCATACGAATCGTGGGCTCTAGGCACCAATTCGTATGACGCAAGACCCCCCCAGACGTTCGAGTGGGGTGGGACCGGCGAACCGGTCCCACCCCACTTCTTCCCCCGTGCCGACGACCCGGGTCGAATGAGTCGTCGTCACGTCATGTCCCGCCTCGCCTTCCCGCGAGGCAGGTGCTCAGCCGCGGGGGACGGCGAGCTTCTGGCCTTCGGTGATCTGGCCACCGGGTAGCGAGTTGAGCTGCTGGATCCGGTGGACCATCTCGCGGATCTCGCCGGGCTTGGCGAGATCGCCGGCGATCCCGTAGAGCGTGTCTCCGGGCTGCACCTCGACGATGCGGACCGGAGTCGGCGAGCCACCGGTCAGGGTGGCCGTCGCCCAGCCGCTCAGCGGGAGCATCAGTGCGAGTGCGAGGGCCAGGAAGGTGAGTACGACGACCAGGCGGCCGCGGCGCGTCAGGCGTACGGCGCGGCGGGCAATCGGACGCTCCTTCACGACCGCGACACGCGGCTCGGGGACGGGAGGTGCAGAGACGGCCAGCGGCTGGCCGTAGTCGAGGTCGAACACGGTCTCGAAGCTCACGTCGGCCTGGCCGTCGCGTTGTGTCGGGACTGCGGAGCGGACGAGCGCGTCGAAGCGGGTGTCGACATCGGACTCAGGAGAGACCCGCGGCTTGGCAATGCTCAGTGTGCTCATCGGTCTACCTCTTTCGGGGAAGTGCCCGGCCTTGGTGGCCGGGCTAGGGAAGCGACCCCTGCTGTGTGCTGATCGATGTCTATCGGCGACCTCCGACAGTTTCTGGCGGCTGCCGTTCGAATGGACGTTCGTTCGAACACATGTACGACGTTAGAGCATACGTTCGAACGAATTCAAGGGCTGGTCGAACAAATGTTCGGGCGCGGCGCGGTTCACACGCTCACGGGCTGCCGTGGCTCGACCGTGGACTGAGCGCGCGCCAGCCGTCGACCGAGGATCCCGAAGGCGAACATCACCGGCAGCGCGGCGCTCCCCATCGAGGTGACCTGCAGGATCCCGAACGCGAACGGGATGATCAGCGCCAGCAGTACGGCGGGCAGCCGTGGGCGGAACCGCTTCGCCAGCAGCGTGATCCCGAGGACGGTCGAGAAGATCAGCGTGAACAGCAGTCCGGGCACGGTCACGAGCCAGGCGAGGTTGAAGAACCACTCCTCGATGCCGCCACCCGCGTAGTTGCCGGTCCACTGGGTCCAGTAGTCGAGGAAGACGCCAACGCACGCCAGCACGTACGCCGCCAGGGCAGCCCGCCAGGCCCACTTCTCGAACCCGACCGGCTCGCGGCGGCGGTAGACCACGAAGGCGCACAGGGTGAAGGCCACGAACACCAGGAACCAGATCTTCCCGTAGGTCACGTAGACGATGTCCGGGTTGGCCCAGTCGAGCAACGGTGACAGCGCGTCGGCGGCCGGGCGTGCCCATGCCGCTGTGAGCGGGTACTCCAGATCCTCCTTGCCGTCCGCCGTGGCGAACCGGGACAAGGCGTGCAGCTGCCCGAGCACCAGGCCCACCCACGCCATCACCCATGCGATGCGGCCGATCCGGCCGGCTTCTCGATCCAGCATGACTACCTCCTCAGAGTTCGGAGCTCGATCGTGCTGCGCGAAGGCACCCCGGGTCGTCAGCCCTGAAGTCGGTCTCGGTCTCCACCCTGGGTTGGACGCGCCGGCACCTCGGCCGCCGTACGCTCCCGATGTGGAAGCACACGTCCGCACCGGCTGGCGCGACGTTTGGCTGCCTGCGGTGCTACTCGTGCTGGGCGCAGCTGAGCTCGCCTCCCTCGGCACGGAGGGCTGGGTCGAGTCCATCGGGCTGGAGGCAGTGGCTGCGCTCCTGCTCGTGTTCCGACGCCGGCTCCCGGTCGTCGTGGTCCCGCTCTCTGCCGTCGCACTCGCGGTGATGCCACTGACGGGCACCGCCATGGACGAGCCGGCGACACCGATCCTCTTCTACGTCCTGGGAGTCTTCACCCTCGGTCGCTGGCTCACGCTGCGGCTTGGAGCGTTCGCCCTTGGGCTCGTGCTGACGGTCGTCTTCCTTCAGTCGATCGTGTTCGACCCGCAATCGCAGGACTGGACCGACGTCGTGTTCGTCCTGTCGCTGGCCGTGCCACCGTTCGTCTTCGGTCGCATCGTGCGCCAGCTCGACGAGCAGAAGCGACTCCTCGCGGCGCAGCAGGAGGTGATCCGGGAGCAGGCCGTACAGGGCGAGCGCGACCGGATCGCGCGTGAGCTGCACGACGTCATCGCGCACTCGATCAGCGCGATGGTGGTGCAGACGGCCGCCGCACAGGACCTCCTCCGCAACCGACCGGATCGCGCCGCCGAGCTGTTGCAGTCCGTCGCCGACACCGGCCGTTCTGCACTCGCGGAGACGGGTCGGCTGCTGCACCTCGTCCGCGACGAGGCCGGTGAGCTCGGGCTGGAGCCGGCACCTTCCATGCGCGACGTACCGAACCTGGTCCGGTCGTTCCGCGACAACGGGCGCCAGCTCGACGTGGACCTGGACCTACCCGAGACTCCGTTGCCGAGCGGCGTGGACGTCTCCGCCTATCGCGTGGTGCAGGAGGCGTTGACCAACGCGATGAAGCACGGCGACGGACCGGTCCGGCTCCGAGTGATCACGACTCCGGACTGCCTGCAGATCCAGTGCGTCAACGCTGCCGGACAGCGTTCGGGTGACGGCTCCGGCCTCGGCCTGCGGGGCATGGCCGAGCGCGTCGGCATGCTGGGCGGGACGATGCACAACGCCCGGACGCCCGCGGGCGAGTTCGTCCTCGACGTGGCCCTCCCACTCCCCCGGACCACGTCATGACGAGCGTCGTCGTGGTCGACGACCAGTCGCTGGTGCGGTCCGGACTCGAGCTCGTCCTGGAGACGCGTGGCTGCGAGGTCGTGGGGACGGCAGCGGACGGACGCGAAGCCATTGACGTCGTACGACAGACCGAGCCCGACGTGGTCCTGATGGACGTCCGGATGCCCGTGATGGACGGCATCCAGGCCACCCGCGAGCTGACGCGTTCTGGGTGTCCGAGCAGGGTGCTGGTGCTGACGACGTACGACCTGGACCGCTACGTGTACGACGCACTCGGCGCCGGTGCTGCGGGATTCCTGCTCAAGACCACCCCGCCGGACCGGCTCGTCGAAGGAATCCACACCGTCTGCGCGGGCGAGTCGCTGCTGGCTCCGACACTGACGAAGCGGCTGATCGAGGAGTACCTGCGGCACCCACCGCCGAACGCCAGCGAGCCAGCGGGGCTGACCGACCTCACCGAGCGGGAGCGCCAGGTGCTCGTGCTGATGGCCAAGGGCCTCTCCAACGACGACATCGCCGGAGAGCTGGTCGTCGCGCAGGCGACCGTGAAGACCCACGTCAACCGGGTGCTGACCAAGCTCGGCGTCGCGAGCCGGGTGCAGGCGGTCGTGCTGGCCTACGAGCTCGGGGTGGTGCGTCCGGGCTGATGGAGCGCCTCGGGCACGGGATCAGGTGGTTTCGAGACGCTCCCTTCGCGACGGTCGCTGCGCGACCTCCTCAGGACAAGCGCGGCGGCTCCTCAACCACCGAGCAGACACGGGCGAGAGCTGCCAGGCAGCACCGCACCTCGGTGGTTGAGGAGGGCCGCCAGGCCCGTCTCGAAACCACTGGCTCGTCGTCGTCAGGGCTGAATCAGGTGGTTTCGAGACGCTCCCTTCGAGACGGTCGCTGCGCGACCTCCTCAGGACAAGCGCGGCGGCTCCTCAACCATGAGCAGACGATCGGGTCCCCACACGAAGCAGCACCGCACCTCGGTGGTTGAGGAGGGCCGCCAGGCCCGTCTCGAAACCACTGGCTCGTCGTCGTCAGGGCTGAATCAGGGCGACACGCGGTTCGAACATGTGTTTGAAGTGACCCCTCGTTTGGACTACCTTTCACCACATGGCGACTCGCGATCCGAACAAGCAGACCCCTACTCGCGGAACGGTTTCGGAGCTGCCTGACGCGGCCCCCGACGTCACTGGTCTGACCCCGCGTCAGCAGCGCATCCTCAACGTGCTCCGCGAGTCGATCGAGAAGCGCGGCTACCCGCCGAGCATCCGCGAGATCGGCGAGCTGGTCGGCCTCACCAGCTCCTCCAGCGTCGCCCACCAGCTCCGGGTGCTGGAGCAGAAGGGCTTCATCAAGCGTGACCCCAACCGGCCGCGGGCCCTCGAGGTGTTCATCCCCGAGCTGATGGCCGCGCGTCGCGCGATCGCGAACGCCGACGACCCCGACTACGACCCCACCGGCTCCGGCGACGCCATGCCCACGGCCACGATGGTGCCGATGGTCGGCCGGATCGCCGCCGGCGGTCCGATCCTCGCCGAGGAGCGCATCGAGGAGATCTTCCCGCTGCCCAAGACCCTGGTCGGCGACGGCACCCTGTTCCTGCTCGAGGTCTCCGGTGACTCGATGGTCGACGCGGCGATCTGCCACGGCGACTACGTCGTGATCCGCCAGCAGCCGACGGCCGAGAACGGCGAGATCGTCGCCGCCATGCTCGACGGTGAGGCCACGGTGAAGACCTTCCAGCGCAAGGACGGCAAGGTCTGGCTGCTCCCCCACAACGACGCCTACGACCCGATCGACGGCACCGACGCCGTCATCCTCGGCAAGGTCACGGCGGTCCTGCGACGAATGTGAGATTCGGGGTTTCGAAAAGCCCCTGGAATTGCGTATCCCATGCCTTGGGCAAATACCCGTATATCGGTTTTTATCTGACATAGCGGGCAGAATGACCGTGTGAAAGCCCTCCCCGCGCACGTCGCTGCCGCCACCGCGGTACTGATTGCCTTGGGGGCTGCGCCCGCGCTGGCCGACACCACCGCCACCACCACGAGCGCCGAGTTCAGCTCGACGACACCTGCCAAGCGTCCGGCGCCCGTCCTGTCCCGCAAGATGCACGGCCGCGCGGCCGTCGACGCGCTCGGGAGCCGGCTCTCGGCCGTCGCCGCACGCAACGACCTCTCGACCTCGCGACTGAAGAAGATCCTGACCGAGGACTCGACGGCCTGGCTCTCCGAGGAGGGTCAGATGTTCTACCGCGAGCAGCTGCCCGGCCTGGAGGACACTTCGAGCGAGCAGGCGACCGGCTCCGGATCCGGCAGCGCACTGACGATGGCGTTCCCGAGCAGCCAGACCTTCACCTTGCACAGTCGCCCGGCCGCGTCCAGGCAGATCTTCCTGGACTTCAACGGGGCCGAGGTCGCGGGCACCGGCTGGAACTCCGGCAGTACCCCGATGTCCGCAGCGACGTACACCGGCTACGACAGCGACGGCAACGTCGCCACCTACAGCACCGCCGAGCACGCGTGGATGCAGGAGGTCTGGCGCCAGCTCGCCGAGGACTACGCGCCGTTCGACGTCGACGTCACGACCCAGGACGAGGGCGCGTCCGCCCGGACGAGGTCGAGCAGCGCCGACACCACCTACGGCACCCAGGTCGTCCTCACGAACTCGGCCCAAGCGGTCGCCCAGGCCTGCAACTCAGCCTGCCTCGGGGTCGCGTACGTCGGCACCTTCGGTGACGTCGACCCAGTTGGCTACTACCAGCCGGCCTGGGTCTTCACGACGTCGAGCATGTCGCCCACGATCGCCGCCCAGGGCGCCGCGCACGAGGCCGGGCACACCTTGGGCCTGCACCACGACGGCACCGCGACGGCCTCGTACTACGCCGGCACCGCAGCTTGGGGTCCGATCATGGGCTCGGCACGCTCTCGCGCGGTGAGCCAGTTCAGCCTCGGTGAGTACGCCGGCGCCAACAACTCCGAGGACGACTTCTCGGTGATCCAGAAGAACGGCCTGCCTCTTCGCTCCGACGACCACGGCAACACGACCAGTGCGGCGGACCAGCTCGGCGCCCACCCGTCGTACGCCGTGAACGGCGTCATCAGCACCCGCCAGGACGCCGACGTGTTCGCGGTCGACCTGACCTGCTCCACAGACTTGACGGTGACCGCAACCGGCATCGGTCCGCAGCAAACGCTGGACCTGAAGCTTGATGTGCTCAATGGCTCGGGGGCCACCGTCACCAGCTCGGCGCCGCCATCGGCGTACACCACCGGGTCCGTGTCGACCGGCATGAATGCCACGGCGACTGTGCCGGGTGCCGTCGGGACCTACTACCTGCGCGTGGACGGCGTCGGCAACGGCGACCCGCACGGGACCGGCTGGTCGGACTACGGCAGCCTCGGGCAGTACAAGCTCACGGCCAACGGCTGCGTCAGCACGCCGACGCAGCCTCCCAACCCGCCGACCCAGCCGGGTACCCAGACACCCACGGTCACGAAGCCGGGTCCTCCCCGCGTCGGCACCGCGAGCACGGGCGCGAAGGGCGGGCAGATCACGGCCGTCGCCCGCTGGTACGCGCCGACCAGCACTGG
Source organism: uncultured Actinomycetota bacterium (assembly GCA_963742785.1). Classification (GTDB taxonomy): domain Bacteria; phylum Actinomycetota; class Actinomycetes; order Propionibacteriales; family Nocardioidaceae; genus Marmoricola. The sequence goes on along the minus strand of CAVUNI010000004.1, from coordinate 815,572 downwards.
TGGCGCGCCGATCACCAAGTACCGGGTCGTCGCCAAGCGCCTGAACGCACAGGGTCGCGTGATCCGGTCGTACTCCTCGGGGGACCAGAGGGCCTCGGTGCGGAAGGTCTCGCTGAAGCTGCCGAAGGCTCGTTACCGGTTCGTGGTGGTCGCCTGGAACCGCGTCGGGGCGTCGAAGTACTCCGCGATGTCCAACGTCGTCACCGCCCGCTGACCCCGATCAGCACCGGAGTCAGTCACCGGCGAGCCGCGCCAGGGCCTTGCGTACGACGGCCGGGTCGTCGGTCTGCCACATCGGCGGCAGGCTCGCCCGCAGGAAGCTGCCGTAGCGGGCCGTCAGCAGCCGCGGATCCAGGACCGCCACCACCCCGCGGTCGGTCATCGTCCTGATCAACCGACCGGAGCCCTGTGCGAGCAGCAGCGCGGCATGGGTGGCCGCGACCTGCATGAAGCCGTTGCCACCGGCCTTGTCGACGGCCCGCTGCCGTGCCGACATCAGCGGGTCGTCGGGCCGCGGGAACGGAACCCGGTCGATGATCACCAGCTGGCAGGTCTCGCCGGGGACGTCGAGCCCCTGCCAGAGGCTCAGTGTCCCGAACAGGTTGGTGTGCGGGTCGCCGACGAACTGCCGCGCGAGCTCCGGGAGCTGGGCGTCGCCCTGGGCGAGCGTGGTGAGGTGGGGCAGCGCTTCGCGCACATGCTCGGCCGCGGCCTCGGCGGCCCGGCGGCTGGAGAACAGCCCGAGCGTGCGGCCGCCGGCAGCGTCGACCAGCTCGGTGATCTCGTCGAGGTGGGCCTGCGTCAGCCCGTCACGACCCGGGGCCGGCAGGTGGCGCGCGACGTAGAGGATCGCCTGCTGTCCGTAGTCGAACGGCGACCCGACGTCGAGCCCCTCCCAGGTCCCGTCGGCCGAGCCCGTCGAAACCCGGTCGGATGCGTGCAGCCCGAAGGACGTCGCCACCGCCTCGAAGTCACCACCGAGCTTGAGGGTGGCCGAGGTGAAGATCGCGGTCTTGTCCGCGAGCAGCCGGTCACGCATCGGCCCCGCCACCTCGAGCGGAGCCACGCACAGCTGATTGCCACCACGGTTGCGCTCGCGCTCGTTCATCCAGAGCACGTCCTTGTCCGAACCTGCGGCCATCCGCTCGGCGATCTTGAACAGCTCCTGTGCCCAGCCCTTGGCCTGGGTGGTGCCGGCGTCGTCGCCGGGGTCGCGCGGGAACGCCGAGACCAGGGCACGGGCGGCGTCACGCACCAGGGCCAGCGCATCGGCGAGCTCCTGCGGGATCACGTCGATGCGCCCGGGTCGGCAGTCGTCGATGGCGTCGCGGAGCACCTCGCCCGCGTCGGCCAGGTCGTCGGCCTCGCTCTCTTTGACGTGCCGCTGGGAACGACGGGCCGTGCGGTCGATGTCAGGCACGGAGAGCTCGTCGGTGGCCGCCTGGGTCACCCGCGAGACGAGCTCGTGGGCCTCGTCGATCACCGCGACGTCGTACTCCGGGATCATCGGGACACCCTCGATGGCGTCGATCGCGAGCAGCGAGTGGTTGGTGACGATCAGCTGGGACCGGTAGGCACGCTCCTTCGCGCGCTCGGCAAAACACTCCACGCCGTAGGGGCACTTGTTGGCGCCGAGGCACTCACGATGGCTCACGCTGACCTGTCGCCACACCCGGTCGGTATGCCGCGGCGCGTGGTCGCGCTCGCCGGTGCCGCCCTGGGTCGCCTCCTCCTCGATCCACTCGCGCACTGCCACGACCTCGGCGCCCAACGACCCCTCGGGCAGCTGCACCAGGGCGCCCTGGTCGTCGGGCACGCCTTCGCGCACGCGGTGCAGGCACGCATAGTTGGACCGGCCCTTCAGTACGGCGTAGGTGCCGCCGCCCTCGAGCTTGTCGCCGGCCGCCTCGAGCAGGGCGGGGATGTCGCGCTCGACGAGCTGGTGCTGCAGGGCCAGCGTCGCGGTCGCCACCACGACCCGGTCGCTGTGCAGCAGCGCGGGCACCAGGTAGCCGAGCGACTTGCCGGTGCCGGTGCCGGCCTGGACGAGCAGGTGCCGCTTCTCCGCCATCGCCTCGGCCACGGCCTCCGCCATCGCGATCTGGCCGGGGCGCTCCTCGCCGCCGAGCTGCTCGACCGCCGCGTTCAGCACGTCATGCACCTCGGGGCGCATCTCTGGGCGCACATCGGGCTCCGCACCCTCGTGCTTCTCGACCACGCGAGCACCCTATGTGTCCGCCCTGACACGAAGGCGCGCTGCCCGTGCCGCTGTGGATCGCCCACCCTCGCGAGCCCCGGGTGAGTGAGCGCACACGCGCTCAGGTGGAGTTCAATCAGCCAATTCGGGTAGGCAAGAGGAATGGCGCTCATCGATCGAGACCTGAACAAATCACCCTCCGAAACCGATCACCCGGCTCTCGAGAGCCCCATCGAGGAGCATCGCGTCTCCGGTGGTCTCGACAAGGTCGTGTTCGGTGTCACCGCCGTACTCGCGCTGGCCTTCGTTGTCTGGGGCTTCGTGGACACCGCCTCCCTGGGCACTGTCTCGTCCAAGGCTCTTGACTGGACGGTGACCTCGATGGGGTGGCTGTTCGTGCTCACCGCCTCGGCCTTCGTGGTCTTCGTGATCTGGCTGGCGATGGGTCGCTTCGGCGACATCCCGCTGGGCAACGACAACGAGGAACCGGAGTTCAGGACCGTCTCGTGGGTCGCGATGATGTTCAGCGCCGGCATGGGCATCGGCCTGATGTTCTACGGCGTCAGCGAGCCGCTGTCCCACTTCGTCACCCCGCCGCCCGGCACCGGGGGTGAGGGCAATCCCGAGGCCGTCCAGACCGCGATGGCGACCACGCTGTTCCACTGGACCCTGCACCCGTGGGCCATCTACGCCGTGGTGGGCATCGCGATCGCGTACGGCGTCTACCGCAAGGGTCGCCCCCAGCTGATCAGCTCGGCCTTCACCTCGCTGATCGGGAAGCGTCGCGCCGAGGGGCCCGCCGGGCGGGTCATCGACATCCTGGCCATCTTCGCGACCCTGTTCGGCTCAGCGGCCTCGTTGGGACTCGGCGCGCTGCAGATCGGCAGCGGCATCGAGATCGTGGGCGGGATCGGCAAGGTCGGCAACGGTGTCCTCGTCGGGATCATCGCCGTACTCACCTGCGCCTTCATCGCCTCGGCCATCTCCGGCGTCGAGAAGGGCATCCAGTGGCTCTCCAACACCAACATGGTGCTGGCCGTCGTACTCGCCGTGTTCGTGTTCGTGGTCGGCCCGACCGTCTTCATCCTCGACCTGGTCCCGACCGCCGTCGGCTCGTACTTCCAGGACGTCGCGAAGATGTCCGCGCGCACCGAGGCCGCCGGCGGCGACGGCATGTCCGAGTGGCTCTCGGCCTGGACCGTCTTCTACTGGGCCTGGTGGATGTCGTGGACGCCGTTCGTCGGCATGTTCATCGCGCGCATCTCGCGCGGCCGCACCATCCGCCAGTTCGTGACGGGCGTGCTGCTGGTGCCGAGCCTGGTGAGCCTGGTCTGGTTCGCCGTCTTCGGTGGCGCCGCGATCCACCTGCAGCAGGACGGCGTCGACCTCGGCGGCAAGTCGAGCCCGGAGAGCCAGCTGTTCGGGATGCTCGACCAGTTCCCCCTGGCCACGGTGACCTCGATCCTGGTGATGCTGCTGGTCGCGATCTTCTTCGTCTCCGGCGCGGACGCCGCCTCGATCGTGATGGGCACGCTCTCCGAGCGCGGCACCCTCGATCCGAGCCGCTGGGTCGTCGTGTTCTGGGGCGTCGCGACCGGAGGCGTGGCAGCGGTGATGCTGCTCGTCGGCGACGAGGATGCGCTCACGGGCCTGCAGAACATCACCATCGTCGCGGCGTTGCCGTTCGTGATCGTGATGATCGGGCTGTGCTTCGCACTGGTGAAGGACCTGCGTCACGACCCGCTGATGGTGCGCCGACGGTACGCCGCAGCCTCGGTCGAGCAGGCCGTCGTCGACGGGGTCACCCGACACGGTGACGACTTCGCGATCACGGTCGAGGAGAAGGCCGAGGACGGGCCGACCTAACTCTCGACCGGGCGACCGACCGGGCGACCGACCTAGAGACCGATCGGCTGTAACGCGGTGTTATCGACGCTGAGTGCACCGCGTGCGGCTTGTTCAGTGACCATAACTCCGCGTTACAGCGGGAACTCTCAGAACTGCACCTGCGGCGCCTGGTCCTGGCCCTCGGGCGCCTGGTAGAACTCGCGGCTGCGCACGCCGGCGATCCCGGTGAAGAACATCCACGGGATCGTCCGAGTCAGCGTGTTCAGGGTGGCGACAGCGTCGTTGTAGTACTGCCGCGCGAAGGAGATCTGGTTCTCGGTGTCGGCGAGCTGCTTCTGCAGGTCGAGGAAGTTCTGGTTGGCCTTCAGGTCGGGGTAGTTCTCCGCAACCACGTTCAGGTTGGCCAGTGCCCCGGTCAGGGCGGCGTCCGCCTCGGCCTTGGCCGGCACGTCGTCCTGCACCGCCGCCTTCTGCACCCGGGCGCGGGCGTTGGTGATCTCCTCGAGCACGGTCTTCTCGTGCGCGGCATAGCCCTTGACGGTCTCGACCAGGTTGGGGACCAGGTCGGCACGCCTGGTCAGCTGGACGTCGATGCCACCGAGGGCCTCCTGCGCTCCGACGTCGGTGCTGCGCAGCTTGTTGAAGCCGACGATGACGAAGCCGATGAGGGCCACCACAACGACGATGACGATGATGATCCAGATCATGCTGATCTCCTTGGTTTCGACAAGCTCAACCGGCGAATGGTTTCGACAAGCTCAACCGACGGCAACGGTCGACGCCTGATTGTGGACCAGCGGCTCACCAGGAGCCACCCCCTCCGCCGCCTCCCCCACCACCGCCGGAGAAGCCGCCTCCCCCGCCGCTGCTGGATGACGAGCTCTGCGTGGCCTGGTAGGCGGAGATCGCCGAGCTGACCGTGGAGGAGAAGTCGTCAGCCATGACCGAGGCGAAGCTGCCCCCGGTGTAGCCCTGGTACATCGAGCCGAAGTACGACGGTGCCGGGGGCTCCTCGCCGGTCTCGATGCGGTACTTCTCCTCCCACTGCTCGGCGACCCCGAACGCGACGGCCCACGGGATGTAGGCGGTGTAGAGCTCCTTGCGGCCGGAGAAGTCGAAGCGCTCCTCCCCCGAGGGGGTCGCCAGCACCCGACGGAAGCCGCCGATCCGCGACCACAGCTCGCGCCCGGCAGCGGTGCGCTTGGTGCTCGATCCCGGCCGGAGCAGCTCGAAGGCACCGATCGCGAACAGCCCGGGGATCAGTGCGAGCACCGAGATGTCGAGCGGGTTGATGAACCCGAGGAACAAGGTCAGCAGGATCGCGAGGATGACGATGATCCCGCCGAGGCTGCCCATCCCAGCGGCGGTCATCAGGCCGTTCTGCCGGGCCCAGCCCTTCACGGCATCGTCGAAGCTGGACAGCGCCGACTTCAGCTTCTTGCCCGCCTTGACGCTCGCGTCTGCGGTGAAGGAGCCGCCCGGGACGCCGAGCACCTGGGCGGCGTACGCCGAGACCGGGTCGAGCTGCTGCCAGCTGGCCGCCTGGCCGGTGTCGGTGATGGTCCAGCCGTCAGTGCGCTGGAGCGTGGTCGCGCCCTTCTCGGCGGTCTGCATGATCGAGGCGACGAACGCCTCCTTGCCGATGCTTTCGGTGAACAGGTACTTCGCCTGTGCCGGTCCGATGCCCTCGGGGGGCGCGTACATCAGCGGGTACGCCGGCTTGGGCTCGCGGCTCTGCCGGGCGAGCATCCAGCCCATCAACCCGGAGAAGACTGCTATCGCGAGCAGCAGGATCAGCCCGATCAGGCTGCTGCCGAAGACCGGGTCGAACCGTTGCGGCCACGGCAGCCGGTCGCGCTCGGGAGCGGCGAGGTCGAGCGCGGTCTTGACGGTGACCGGGGTGTTCACGTCGATGGCGCCGGTCGTCACGACGAAGCCGTCGCGAGCAGGTTTCGCCTGGCAGCCGGTGGTCTCTCCTTGCCCGATCGCGCAGTCGACCTTGCCGAACTCGGCGGGCAGGTGGACGGCGAGCTTGGACTTCTGGATCGGCATCCGCCAGCCACCGGGGATGAGGTTCCAGTAGAACTGCGCCTTGTCGTTGCCGGCGGATCCGAGGGCGCTGTCGATCCTGTAGCGGATGACGTAGGTGTGCGAGCCGGTCATCGTCGTGTACGCCGAGCCGATCTTGACGTTCCGGTAGCGACCCTTGCTCTCCGAGAGGATCTCGAAGGGCTCGGCCTGACCATCCCGGCTGACCTGGATGTTGCGCGGGACCAGCCGCACGTGCGAGTCACTCGGGTCCTGGACGTCGAAGAACCTGAAGATCCCGTGCTTGTAGTCGGGGAAGTTCACGTCCAGGGTCTCGGTGACGCTGATCCGGCCGTCCTTGGTGACCACGAAGTCCGCGTCGTAGTTCGTGATCGTCGCCGTGTCGCGCTCGATCCCGCCGAGCGAGGGCCAGCGGATGGCCGGGAACAGGATCACCGCGGCAAGCAGGAGCAGCGCGATCCCCCGCCCCGCCCACCGCGCCATGCCCCGCAGACTACTGATCGCCCCTGCCGTGCGGGCGATTATCGGGTCAGGCTGGGTACGCCGCGAGCTCGCCGGCCAGCGCCTCGTTCACCCGCGCCGTGAGACGGGTGCCCTCGCCGGTGTGCTCGAGGGAGATCACCTCGCCGTTGTCGTGCACCCGGCTGAGCAGGTCGCCCCGGTCGTAGGGAAGCAGCGCCTCGATCTCGACGGCCGGGCGTGGCAGGTCGGCTTCGATGGCGGCCAGCGCCTCGGCGATGCCTTCACCGCTCTTGGCGGAGACCACGACGGAGTGCGGCTCGCGTTGGCGCAGTCGGGCGATCACGAGGGGGTCCGCGATGTCGGCCTTGTTGATGACGACCAGCTCGGGCACCTTGTCGGCACCGATCTCGGCCAGCACCTCGCGCACAGCGGTGATCTGGCCCTCGGGATCGGGGTGGGCACCGTCGACCACGTGCAGGATCAGGTCGGAGTCCGCGACCTCCTCCAGCGTCGAGCGAAACGCCTCGATCAGCTGGTGGGGCAGGTGCCGGACGAACCCGACGGTGTCGCTCATCGTGTAGATGCGACCGTCACCGGTCTGCGTCCGCCGGGTGGTCGGGTCGAGGGTTGCGAAGAGTGCGTCCTCGACGAGCACACCCGCGTCGGTGAGCCGGTTGAGCAGTGAGGACTTTCCGGCGTTGGTGTAGCCGGCGATCGCGACGCTGGGGATCTCGTTGCGGCGGCGCCCCGAACGCTTGGTGTCGCGCGTGGTCCGCATGTGGGCGAGCTGGCGACGCAGCTTGGCGATCTTGGTGTTGATGCGGCGCCGGTCGGTCTCGATCTTGGTCTCACCGGGACCACGTCCACCGATGCCGCCGCCCTGGGAGCCGACGCGGCCACCGGCCTGGCGCGACAGGTTGCCACCCCAGCCGCGCAGGCGTTGCTTCATGTAGTTGAGCTGGGCCAGCTCGACCTGAGCCTGGCCCTCCTTGCTTTTCGCATGCTGGGCGAAGATGTCGAGGATCAGCGCCGTCCGGTCGACGACCTTGACCTTGACCTTGTCCTCGAGGTTCCTCAGCTGGCTGGGGGCGAGCTCGCCGTCGACGATCACGGTGTCGGCACCGCTGGCACGGACGATCTCGCCGAGGCCCTCGACCTTGCCGCGGCCGATGAACGTCGCCGGATCGGGGCTGTCGCGGCGCTGGTAGAGCGCATCGAGCACCTCGGAGCCCGCGGTCTCCGCCAGCAGCGCGAGCTCGGCCATCGAGTTCTCGGCGTCCTGGATCGACCCGTCCGTCCAGACGCCGACGAGGATGACCCGCTCGAGCAGCAGCTGGCGATACTCGACCTCGGAGATGTCCTCGAGCTCGGTCGACAGTCCGGCGACGCGACGCAGCGCGTAGCGCTCGGCGAGGTCGCGCTCGCCCGAGGTCTCGTCAGCAGGGTTGTCCGTCGGCTCGCCGGTGGGCTGGTCGGCCGTCTCGTCCCAGTCGGCGGTGTCCGCCAGCTCCTGGGCGAGGTCGAATTCTTCGGGTGCGTTCGTCATACGCGCTCAAGGCTATGCGGCGCCGCAACCCAATTCGCCCAATCGACAATGCGCGGACTCCCCATGAGCGAGACTGCAAGAATGTCATTGGTCCGTATTTACATACCTTTGGGGTATTTATCTGCGTACCTGGCAGCCATCACCCTCGGGCGACTGACCGTCGTCGAGGGCAGCGGACTTGCGCTGTTCTGGCCCGCGGCCGGCGTTGCGGCCCTCTGGATGCTCCGGGGTACGACGAAACGACAGGTCGTCCTCGACGCCACCCTGCTCTTCCTCAGCACGACCGTGCTCTTCCTGCTCCTCGACGTCACCCCCGGGGCAGCCGTGCTGTTCGGGACCGCCAACCTGGTGCAGGGGTACGCCGTACGCGTTGTTCTCGCGCGACTCAAGGGGCGGCCGCAGACCGGGCCTCTCTCCCCCACGCTCGCCACGCCCCGCGGTCTGCTGAGGCTGGCCGTCGCGTCGATGGCCGCCTCGATCCTCAGCGCACCCCTTGCCACGACTGGCCTGTGGGTGGCCAGCGGTCAGCCGTCCCTGGTGAACGGCTGGGTGGTCCGCAACTTCTGCGGAACCTTCGTGGTCGCCGCCGTCGCGATGACGATCATGGGTTCGCTCCGGGGTGGCGGTGACCGATCGCTACCTGGCTTGCTGACGGCGGAGCCCCGACGCCACAGCATCGTCGAGCTCCTCTTCGCCAGTGCCCTGACACTGACCTCGGGCCTCCTGGTCTTCACCTCGCCGCAGCAGCTGCCCATCGCCTACGTGATGATCGCAACCTCGGCGTGGATCGGCTTCCGGTTCGCTCCGCTGGTCGGCGCCGTGTACTCGTTGTGCTTCGGCACCCTCGCGCTCCTCTGCACCCTCGCCGGTGCGGGTCCGTTCGGTCTGGTCGAGGACCCAATGAGCCGGGCGATCGCTGCGCAGTTCTTCGTCGTGGTCACGACCATGATCGTGTTGTTGCTCGCCTTTGGTGTCATCGAACGAGTCCGGCTCACCACTCGCTTGCGCGAGTCCGAGGCACGCGCCACCTCACGGGCCGAGCTCCTCGATGCCGTCATGAATGTGATGAGCGACGGTGTCGCCGTGATCGACGTCGCGGGCGACATCGTGATGCGCAATCCCGCGTCCGAGGTAATGGCCGGAAGGAGGCGCACCGCCGGCCGAATCGGCGAGGTTAGGGACCACGGGTTCTGCTGGACGGACGGCACGCTCGTGGAACTGGAGGACCTGCCCCACGCCCGCGCCATGCGTGGCGAGGTGGTCACCTCCGAGGACCTGCTGCGTATCGACCCGGACACCGGTGAGCAGCGGATCTTGTCGTTCGCAGCCGCGCCCCTCGATCTGCCCGCGGCCCAGGGTGGTCGGGTCGCCGTCATCGTCATGCACGACGTCACTCTCGAGCGCGCGCAGCGACGCGAACTGGAGGCGTTCGCCGGCACTGTCGCGCACGACCTGAGGATTCCGCTCACCGGCGTCGGCAGCTGGGCAGAGGTGCTCGGCGACCAGCTCGACTCGCTCGACGTCGATGTGACCCAACCCCGTGCGAGCCTGCGCCGCATCGAGACGTCCGCCCAACGGATGGAGCAGCTGATCCACGACCTGCTGATCTACTCGCAGGCCCAGAGCGCGACGCTGGCTCCGGAGTCGCTCTCTCTCACGGGACTGGTCGAAGGAGTGGCGCGCGACTTCCGAGACACGGCTACGGGCGCGGCCCCGATCATCGACCACGGGCCCCTGGGCCGCGTGCTCGCGGACCGTCCCCTGGTCAACCAACTCCTGACCAACGTGATCGGCAATGCGGTGAAGTACGTCGCCGCGGGCACTACTCCTCGGGTGTTGATCGGCAGTGAGCTCGTCGGCGACATGCTCGAGATCCGGGTGGCCGACAACGGGATCGGCATCCCGCGTGCCGAGCGCGGCCGCATCTTCGACAGCTTCTACCGGGCCAGTAGCTCGGGGAGCTATCCCGGCACCGGCCTCGGCCTGGCCATCTGCGCCCGCGTGGTGGACCGTCACGGCGGACGGATCTCCGCACGCGAGGGACTTGACGGCGGCGGCACCACGTTCGTCTTCACGTTGCCGGCAGACCTCGACGGCCATGAAGAGGATCAGGGTGCCGGAGACACCACCATGGCGGAGCCGCCTCCGCGTCTGGTCGGCTCGGCGACAGCGGTCAGCTGACCCCGAGGCCCGAACTCGATGGCCGTTGCTGCTCCGATCTCCGCGGCGCTGCTGCCGGGAGCACCCGCAGGCGCGAAGACATGGCCGTACGGCGTCAGCGCGGCGCCGTACTTGTCGATGAACGACTGCTCCGCAGTGACCGTGATCTTGTCCGGCGCAGCCGTCGTCCCGGAGTTGCGGTTGGAGGCGCGTGGAGCGGCGATCGCCTCCCCGATGCTCATGCCGCGGTCGAAGCGGTTGACCAGCATCTGCAGCACCGTCGTGATGATCGTCGAGCCGCCCGGCGAGCCCAGTGCGAGGACCGGCTTGCCGTGTCGCAGCACGAGAGTCGGGGAGATCGACGAACGCGGCCGCTTGCCGGCCTCGATCCGGTTCGGGTCCGCCGGGTCGTACGCCGCGGTGAAGTCGGTCAGCTCGTTGTTGAGCAGGAAGCCGCGACCGGGGACGACGATGCCCGAGCCGCCGGTCTGCTCGATGGTGAGGGTGTACTCCACGACGTTGCCCCACCTGTCGGCGGTCGTGAGGTTGGTGGTGTTCACGTTCTCGGTGTCGGGCTTGTTGCTCCGGGCGGCAGCCGCTCCGCCGCACTTGCCGTCGTACTGCGTGACGTTGCCGGGTTCCACCGGCTCGGTGGCTGCCGTGTTGGGGTCGATCTCGCAGGCGCGTTCCGCGGCGTACTTGTCGGAGAGCAGGTCGTGCAGGGGGACGCGCACGTAGGCCGGGTCGCCGAGGTACTTGCCGCGGTCGGCGAAGGCGAGCGCGCTCGCCTCGAGGTAGTGGTGCAGCGCGTCAGCGTCGGACATCCCCCGCAGGTTGAACTGCTCGAGGATGTTCAGCGCCTCGCCGACCGTGGAGCCGCCGCTCGAGGAGGGCGCCATCCCGTAGACGTCGAGCCCGCGGTAGTCGACGTGCGTCGGCTTCTGGCTCTTGACCCGATAGCGCGCGAGGTCGCCGGCGGTCAGGTAGCCGGGCGGGATGGGCAGGTCCGGGTCGCTCCGCTTCGGCGGGTGCTGCGCCGTGCGAGCGATCTGCTTCGCGAGCGGTCCGTCGTAGAAGGCCCGGATGCCGTGCTTCGCGATCAGCCGGTACGTCGCTGCCAGGTCGGGGTTGCGCAGGGTCGAGCCGACCGCCGGCGCCTCTCCGTCCGGGAGATAGAGCTTGCTCGTCGCGGGGAAGTTCGCGAACCGGCGCTGGTTCTCTCTCGTCTGCAGGTTGAAGGTCTTGTCGACCTCGAAGCCACGGTCGGCCAGCTTCGTGGCGGGTCGGAGTGCCTGGCCGAGGCTGGTGCTGCCCCACTTCCTCAGGGCGGAGTCCCAGGTGGCGAGCGTTCCCGGCGTACCGACCGAGACGCCGCTGGTGACCAGCTCGGGCGTGAGGTTGTAGGGCTTCTTGGTCTCCGGGTCGATGAACGCGTCGTGCGGCATCGCCTTCGGCGCCGTCTCGCGGCCGTCGATGGTCTCGACCTTGCCGGTGCGGGCGTCGTAGTGGACGAAGTAGCCGCCGCCCCCGATGCCCGAGCTGTAGGGCTCGGTCACGCCCAGGGCCGCTGCGGTGGCCACGGCCGCGTCCACTGCGTTGCCGCCCTTCTTGAGCACCTCGAGGCCGATCTTCGAGGCGTTGGCGTCCACCGAGGTGACCGCGCCGCCGAAGCCGGCGGCACTGCTGGGGGTGGTGGCGCTCTTCTGGGTGGTGGCACCCAGGGCCTGCGGAGGAGCAAGGGCGAGTCCGGCGAGTCCGGTGAGCACGGCCGCTCCTCCGGCGATGAACCTGCGACGAGCGTGCGACATGGGGGCCTCCCGAGATGTTGACCTGACGTTCATTCAAGGCAGGTGAGGGTGCTGGAGGCAAGCCGCGGGTGTTTGTCCGCCACCCTGCCGGGTACGCCGCAGGCATGAGCGACGCCGAGAAACCGAACCCACCAGGAAGCCCGATGCGCGAGGACCAACCGGGTGGTGGCCGCCCGGGGGGCCACGACGACGCCGCGTCCGCCAGTCCCGCAGCCGACGAGTCGGCCGAGGAGGCCGGCGGTCACAAGATTCCCCTCGACGAGGAGCAGTCGGACCCGCACGACGAGGGGGAGGATGAGGTCCAGGAGGAGAACGCCGAGTCCTCCCTCGACCAGCCGTCCCAGTGAGCAGACGGCCAGAGAAAGCGCCAAGGAAAGCGAGGGGCACACGATGAGCGAGACACCCGAGACCGGGATCGAGGAGTCCGACCCCAACGCCGACAGCCCGGAGGGACTGGCCGGCGGCATGGGCGTGAGCAGCGAGCGCAAAGGTCCGGTGCGTGGCTCCTCCGAGGAGGTCACCTACGCGGCCGCGCCGACGTACACCGAGGAGCCGGACGGCGAGACGCCACCCGAGCAGTCGGCGTACGACGGGGAGCCGGAGGTGCACCCCGACAACGACGTGCCGGCGCACCCCCGCAACCCCGACGGCAACCCGGGCCACGCACGAAGCTGATTGACGCCGCTCGACACGATCATGTTGTCGGAGAATGCTGCGAGGCATGGCCCACTCCCTGGACGACCTCGCTGGACGCTCCGACGACTTCGAACGGGTGGTGCTCGACCGTGACGCCGAGCTCGCGTCGAAGACGCTCGCCGAGGACTTCGCACTGGTACTGGTGCACCCGGCGCCCCTGGTCGTCACCCGGGCTGAGTGGATCGCGACGCTGCCCGACTACATGGTCCACGCGTGGGAGGTGCAGGAGCGGATGATCGAGGTCCGCAACGACGTCGGGCTCGTCTTTCAGCGAGTCCACATGGACGCCACCGTCCTGGGAGAGGACCGCAGCGGACTCTTCATCCTCTCGGACCTGTGGGTTCCTGTCGACGATGTCTGGCGCATCTGGCGTCGGCAGTCCACCCCGCTCAGCGCCGGGCGGATGCCGGGCAGCGCCGACTGACTCCGGCTACTTCGGAGGCATCCTGATGCCGCCGTCGACGCGGACGGTCTCGGCGTTCATGTAGGAGTTGGTCAGGCACTCCAGCACCATGCTGGCCAGCTCGTCGGGCTGCCCGAGGCGCTTGGGGTACAGCACGCTCTCGCCGAGCTTCGCCTTGAACTGCTCGGACGCCTCACCCTCGCCGTAGATCGGGGTGTCGATCAGGCCCGGGGCAACGGTGTTGAGGCGGATGCCAACCGCAGCGAGGTCGCGGGCGACGGGCAGGGTCATGCCGACAACCCCACCCTTGGACGCGGAGTACGCCGCCTGGCCGATCTGCCCGTCGAAGGCCGCGGCGCTGGCCAGGTTGACGATGGCGCCACGCTCACCGGACTCGGTCGGTTCGGTGCGGGAGATCGCCGTACCGACGAGGCGGACGCAGTCGAAGGTGCCGATCAGGTTGATCGCGATCACCCTGCTGAAGGCCTCCAGATCGGCAGCGGACTCGTAGGTGCCGTCGCGACCGACGGTGCGCTGCGCCCAGCCGATGCCGGCGGAGTTGACCAGGATGCGGATCGGACCGAGCTCCTCGGCCTGCTCGATGGCGGCCTTGATCTGGTCGGTCTTGGTCACGTCGACTGGCGCAAACACGCCACCGATCTCGTTGGCGAGCTCCTCGCCCTTCTCGGAGTTCAGGTCCGCGACGACGACCTTCACGCCCTTGGCTGCAAGCTGACGGGCGACGGCTGCCCCGATGCCGGAAGCGCCGCCGGTGACGATTGCACTGGCTCCGTTGATGTCCATGCCGGGAGCCTAGTGGGGCGTCGGGGCGCCATTTCCTCCGGCTCGGAGGGCGAAATCCTCGACAAGACGACCCAGTTGCTCAGGCTGCTCCCAGGCCACGAGATGCCCGGCTTCCGGGAGAACGACGAGTTCCGTCGACCACGCCCGCGCGAGCCCCTCCTGCCCGGCGCGGTCGAGCACGACGTCCGTCGCCCCCCACACCACCAGGGACGGAACCCGCGGTAGCGGACCGTCGGTGGGAGGCGTCGCCCCGCTCAGTTCGGCCAACGCCCGCTGCCACACCCGGGCAGGCACCTTGGCGCTCTCGGCGACCATCGCGTCGACGTACTCCGGGGACACGGCTGGGTGCGTCACCTCCAGGACCCCCAGCACCTGGCGGACCAGTTTGTGGTCGACCGGGTCGGTCATCTGCTCGACGATGTCGGCGAAGGGCGGCCGCAGCCCGCGTAGGTCCTTCGGCGCCCCGACCAGCACCTGGCCGATGAGGCGCTCGGAATGGTCTCGAGCGACTTGCTGGGCGACCAGGCCGCCACTGGAGTGGCCGACCAGGACCGCCCTGGTCACACCGAGCGCGTCGAGGGCACCCACCACGTCGCCAGCGAGGGTGGGCAGGTCGTAGCCGTCGTCGGGCTTACCGGAGTCACCATGCCCACGCTGGGTGAGGGCGAGAATCCGCAACCCCGCTCCGAGATGAGGGACGAGCGGGTCGAAGAAGCGGTGGCTGTCGGCATACCCGTGGAGCAGCACGAGCGGCACACCGTTCGGGTCGCCAGTCTCGGCGTACGCGAGGTCCAGATCGTCGCCCAGCACGAGCATCTTGCTCACGCGCGGATCATCTCAGAGGTCGGTGAGCCCCTCGGCGGTCAGGACAGCAGGGCCGGTCATCAGGATCCGGTCGTCCTCGGTCCAGACGATCTCGAGGGTGCCGCCGGGCAGTTCGACGGTGTACGACGTGCCGCGCTCGGCTCCGTCCGCAGCGGCTGCCGCGACCATCACTGCGCAGGCACCGGTGCCGCAGGACCGGGTCTCCCCCGAGCCGCGCTCGTGCACCCGCATGGCGAGATGCTGCTCACCGCGGCGTACGACGAACTCGACGTTGACGCCGTCGGGGAACACCGCCTCGTCGTGTCCCGGCGCCTCGGTGAGCGGACCCGCCTCGGCGAGGTCGTCCACGAACGCGACGGCGTGGGGGTTGCCCATGCTGACGCGCGCGGCCCGCAGGTCCCGGTCCCCGACCCGCACGGTGGTCTCGCCGAAGAGCTCGGGCTTGCCCATGTCGACGGTGATCTTGGCGTCGTCGAAGGTGAGTGTCCTGACCCCGGCCCGGGTCGCGATCGGAAGCGGGTCGCGCGGGTCAACGTCGGCGTGAGTGGCCAGGTAGTGACCGAGCACGCGGATCCCGTTGCCGCACATCTCGCTGAGCGAGCCGTCGGAGTTGCGGTAGTCCATGAACCACGTCGCCTCGTCGCGGGCCGCCACCGCGGCTGGGTCGTCCGTGGCGTCGGTCCGCACGACGCGGATCACACCGTCGCCGCCGATGCCGGCCCGGCGGTCGCACAGCAGCGCCACCTGGCCGACCGTCAGTTCGTGGCGGCCGTTGGCGTCGGGCAGCAGGACGAAGTCGTTCTCGGTCCCGTGGCCCTTGAGGAAGGGGTACTCGATCACGCTGGGGATCCTGTCACGCCGGTCCACGGTAGATGTTCTCGGCGTACGACGGACCGTAGTACTCGTCCAGCTCGGCCACGGTGCTCTCCGGTCGGTCCAGCTTCTGGGCCAGCACGGCCCGGCGCGGGACGCGTGCTTCCGGTTCCCAGCTGTCCGGATCCCACAATTGTGCTCGCAGGAAGGCCTTGGCGCAGTGATGGAACAGCTCGTCGATCTCGACCACCATCGCGAGCACCGGCCGGTGCCCCTTGACGACCATCTCGTCGAAGAACGGCGCCTCGGAGACCAGGCGCGCCCGGCCGTTGATGCGCAGGGTGTCGCCACGACCGGGGATCAGGAAGAGCAGGCCGACGTGCGAGTTCGTGAGCACGTTGCGGTAGCCGTCGGCCCGCCGGTTGCCTGGCCGCTCGGCGATCGCGATGGTCCGCTCGTCGATGACGTGCACGAGCTCGCCGGCGGGGTCGCCCTTGGGCGAGGCGTCGCAGTCGCCGTCGGCCGAGGAGGTCGCAACCACGCAGAACGGCGACGAGGAGAGCCACGCGACGTCGAGGTCGGTCAGGGCGTGGCGTGCCTTGCCGCGGACGCGTGCGTTGGGCTCGCCCACGAGCTGCGTGAGCGTCTCGGCGTCAGTGATCTCTGTCCAGCTGGTCGGGGTCGCGCTCATGGGAGGACGGTACGCCGGAGGCGTCCGGGTGCAGACCGAGATAGATGCTCCACGGCTCCCCGTCGGGATCGCTCGGCATGGCTGCGATCTCCTGGAGGACAACCTGAAGGCGGTGGTAGGCGCGTCGTCGGTCCTCGGCCTTCAACCGGAACCCCAGACGCGTGCTTTCCAGCACCCCGGGACGCAGTCCCTTGGTCTCCTGGAGGAACGTCTCGAGCAGCAGGTCCTGTCCGCTGGTCCAGGTGATCTCCCCGGTGTCGACGTACCAGCTCTTGCCGGACGCCAGGTAGGGCCGTTCCCGCGACCCGCGAGGGCCGCGGCGTACTGGCTGCTCGATCAGGAATCCGGTGTCGACCAGGGTCCGCACGTGATGGAGCACCGAGGCGGGGTTCAGACCGAGAGCTTCCGCGATCTCCTTGTTGGTGTGGGCCTCGTGCAGGGTGACCCGCAAGATCCGCAGCCGGAGCGGCGAGGCGATTGCCTTGGCCTCCGCCTCGTCTGCCGGGCGCCGGGCCCACACCTGCCGGCCGGAGCCAATCGGCAGGGGGCCGTACGGCGCCGGCTCGAGCGGCGCGCCCTCGGCAGCGTTGTCCATGGCGCCACAGTAATCCACTGATTGATAATTCCCAATCAGTGAGCGAGGATGCTCCTGATGACCGTCGAACCTCCGGCCACCTCGGGCTCTGCCACGGGGTCACCGCCGGCCCAACCGGAGCCACCCACCCGCCTGCGCGGCGGGTTGTTCCGCCACCACGACTTCCGGCAGCTGTTCCTCGGGGACTCGCTGAGCCAGTTCGGCACCCAGCTCACCATGCTGGCCATCCCGGTGCTCGCCGTGAAGGTGCTCGACGCCGGTGCACTCGAGATGGGGCTGCTCGCGACGTGTGAGTTCCTCGCGTTCCTCGTGATCGGCCTGCCGGCCGGCGCCTGGGTCGATCGCTGGCGCAAGCAGCGCGTGCTGGTCACCAACGACCTGATCCGCGCGGTGGCGCTGGGGTCCCTGCCGGCTGCGTGGGCGCTGGACGTGCTGACCTTCGGCCAGATGCTGGTGGTCGCACTCGTCGTCGGTAGCTGCACGGTGTTCTTCGACGTCGCCTACCAGAGCTACCTGCCCGACCTCGTCGAGCCGGAGCACATCGGCGAAGGGAACGCCAAGCTCCAGGCGGTCCAGTCGATCGCGCAGATCGGCGGACCGGCGATCGGTGGCGGGCTGATCAAGCTGATCGGTGCCCCCCTCACCATCGGCCTGGACGCCCTGACCTTCGTGTGGTCAGCCTTCTGGGTCCGCCGGATCAAGCACGTCGACACCCCGCCACCGCGTGAGGACCGTCGACCCCTGGTGGTCGAGGTTCGCGAGGGACTCTCCTTCGTGCTCACGCATCCGCTGCTCTGGCGGATCACGGCCTGCACCTCCCTGTCGAACCTGTTCAGCTCGATCTCCGGAGCGATGCTGATCCTCTACGTACTCCGGCTCGGCCTGAGCGAGGCCCAGCTCGGGCTCGGCTTCGCGATCGGCGCGATCGGTGGCCTGCTGGGCGCCCTGGCGGTCACACGAGCCACCGCCTGGGTCGGCGAGGGCCGGATCATCCCGCTCTCGACGTTTGCCTGGATGCCGGCCGCCTTCCTGATGCCACTGGCCGGGAACGTCCTGGACCCGATGGTCGCCCTGACCGGATACATGCTGCTCAGGAACTTCGGAGCGGTGCTCTACAACGTCGCGCAGGTGAGCTTCCGGCAGCGGCTGTGCCCGCGCCCGATGCTCGGCCGGATGAACGCCTCGATCCGGTTCCTGGTGTGGGGCGTGATGCCGATCGGTGCGTTGCTCGGGGGCGTCATCGGCCACCAGTTCGGGCTCCGGACCGTCTTCTGGATCGAGGCGGTCGGTGTGATCCTGGCCGCGCTGCCGGTGCTGATCTCGCCGCTGCTCGGCATGCGTGAGCTTCCACGAGAGCTCGACAAGCTCAGCTGATCGCGCGGATCGCCTTGTCGAGTCGCTGCGGGTCGTCGTACCTCACCCAGGTGATCCGTGGGTCCTTGCGGAACCAGCTGTCCTGCCGGCGTGCGAACCTCCGGGTGCCGGTGAAGGTGCGCTCCTTCGCCTCGGCCTCGCTGATCTCGCCGGCGAGGAAGGCGAGGATCTGCTGGTAGCCGAGGGCCCGGCTCGCCGTACGTCCCTCTCGGAGGCCGCTTTGTGCGAGCCCACGCACCTCCTCAACGAAACCCTGGTCCCACATCTGCTCGACCCGCTGCTCAATGCGCAGGTCCAGGGCATCGCGGTCGATGTCCACGCCGACCTGCACCGCGTGGTCGTAGTGGTACCGCTGTTCAGGCAGCGACGCACTGAAGGGGCGACCGGTGATCTCGATGACCTCGAGCGCGCGTACGACGCGCCGCCCGTTGCTCGGCAGCACCTGCGCCGCAGTCGCGGGGTCGAGCTCGGCCAGCCGCGCGTGCAGGGTGCCGGACCCTGCCTCGGCGAGCTCCTCCTCGAGCCTCTCGCGGACGCCGGGGTCGGTGCCCGGGAACTCGAACTCATCGAGGATCGCGCGCGTGTAGAGGGCCGAACCGCCCACCAGCACAGGGGTAGCTCCCCTGCCTCGACAGTCCTCGATCACCTCGCGTGCCCATCGCTGGAACTCCGCCACCGTGGCGGGCTCGGTCACGTCCAGGACGTCGAGGAGGTGGTGGGTGATCCCGCGGCGCTCGCCGAGCGGCAGCTTCGCCGTACCGATGTCCATGCCGCGGTACACCTGCATCGAGTCCGTGTTCACGACCTCGCCACCGAGTCGCTGCGCGAGGTCGAGGGCCAGGTCGCTCTTGCCTGTGGCCGTGGCCCCCACGACCGCGACGACGGGGAGGGTGTTCGGGCCGCTGGACACGGTCGCTAGTTTGGCAAAGGTTGCGTCGGGTACGCCGACGAGCACGGACCGTCGACGAGAAGGAGAGACAGTCATGGGTTTCCTGGACGACGCGAAGAAGAAGCTCGGTGACGCCGTGGACAAGCACGGCGACAAGATCGGCGAAGGCCTCGACAAGGCCGGCCACCTGATCGACGAGAAGACCGGCGGCAAGCACAGCGACAAGATCTCCGGCGGCGTGGACAAGGCCAAGGGTGCACTCGACGACCTCGACGGCCGACGGGACGACATCCCCGCCGGCAGCAATCCAGCCCCGGAGCCCGACACGGACCCCTCACACCCGACCGGGCCCACGGGACCGTCCGACCCCTCGGAGCCGACCGAGCCCGCCGAACCGACGGCGCCGACCGGCCCGATGGGGGGTGGCGACTCGAACCCGGTGCCCACTGACCCGTCGCCGATCCCGCCCGAGCCGGGCGCTGACCCGGCCGAGGACGCGGGTCCCGGCGCCAGGCCGGCGACCGGAGCGCCGTTGTGAACGATCAGCCCGCGAGCAGCCAGGACCCGGCCGAGCAGCCCGAGCCCCAGGTGGACGCTCCCCCGGACCCAGCCCCGGGGGGCCCGGCGGACTGGGTCGAGCGCGACAAGGACGACTTCCCGATTGCGACCCCCGACCAGCCCCGCTCGGCGCAGGTCGAGGATCAGCACGTCCCCGACGAGATCCAGGACGCCGAGGAGCTCGACGAGGAGGAGAAGGACGTCGATCCGGGGGACGAGCCCTCGGCCTGAGCTCCGCTGATGGCCGTACGTCATACGAGTTGGTCGTCCGAGCAGCCAGAACGTACGACGTCCCGGGCTAGGCGATCAGAGCGAGCAGCCGTCCTGCGCGACAAGCGGAGCGGGAACTCCGATGGTCGGAAGGCCGAGCGAGACGCCGGCCGGCTCGGGGGCGGTGCGGGCCTCCCAGGCGTCGCCGGCTCTGGTACGACTGACCGACTGCACCGGCCCGTCGGCGACGAGGTGGTGCGGAGCGCCGTACGAGATCACGACCTCGACCATGTCGCCGGGGCGTACGTCGAACGGGGAGCCGTCCGCGAGCACGGGCGTGAAGTGCACCAACCTGTTGTCACGGGCGCGTCCGGAGAGCCGGTGCGTCGCCGCGTCCTTGCGACCCTCCCCTTCGGCCACGAGCAGCTCGACAGCCCTGCCCTCTAGAGCCTGGTTCTCCTCCCAGGCGATCTGGTTGACCACCTCGACCAGGCGCTCGTACCGCTCCTGCACGACCGCCTTCGGCACCTGGTCCGCGAGGACGGCGGCGGGAGTTCCAGGCCGTTTGGAGTACTGGAAGGTGAACGCGCCCGAGAACCGGGCGGCCCGGACAACGTCGACCGTGGCCTGGAAGTCCTCCTCGGTCTCGCCCGGAAAGCCGACGATGATGTCGGTGGTGATCGCGGCCTCAGGCATGGCGGTGCGGACCCGGTCGATGATGCCGAGGTACTTCGAGCGTCGATACGACCGGCGCATGTCCTTGAGCACCTTGTCCGAGCCCGATTGCAACGGCATGTGTAGGGATGGCATCACGTTCGGTGTCTCGGCCATCGCCTCGATGACGTCGTCGGTGAACTCCGCCGGGTGGGGCGAGGTGAACCGCACCCGCTCGAGCCCGTCGATCTCGCCGCAGGCGCGAAGCAGCTTCGAGAACGCCTGCCGGTCGCCGAACTCAACCCCGTAGGCGTTCACGTTCTGACCCAGCAGGGTCACCTCGGCCACTCCCTCGGCGACAAGCGCTTCGATCTCGGCGAGGATCTCGCCCGGTCGGCGGTCCTTCTCCTTGCCGCGCAGCGCCGGGACGATGCAGAACGTGCAGGTGTTGTTGCACCCGACCGAGATCGACACCCACGCGGCGTACGCCGACTCGCGCTTGGTCGGCAGCGTCGAGGGGAACACCTCGAGCGACTCGAGGATCTCGACCTGCGCCTCCTCGAGCACGCGGGCGCGCTCGAGCAGCACCGGCAGCGAGCCGATGTTGTGGGTCCCGAAGACGACGTCGACCCACGGCGCCTTGTCGGTGATCGTGGAGCGGTCCTTCTGAGCCAGGCAACCGCCGACGGCGATCTGCATGCCGGGGCGCTTCTTCTTCACCGAAGCCAGGTGGCCGAGGTTGCCGTAGAGCTTGTTGTCCGCGTTCTCCCTGACCGCGCACGTGTTGAACACGACCACGTCCGCCTGTTCAGCCTCGGGTGCCGCGACGTAGCCCGCGTCCTCCAGGAGCCCGGCAAGGCGCTCGGAGTCGTGGACGTTCATCTGGCACCCGTGGGTGCGGACCTCATAGGTGCGTGCGGTGGGACTCATGGCCGCCCAAGCGTACGTGGGAGCCTCACTCCACGCGTTGGTCGGTTGAGCTCAGGAGGGGCCCCGGCTCGCTCTCGTCGGTGGGGATCTCCTCGACGTACCCCTCGGCCTCCTCGCGGTCGCCGGCCGAGCCACCGTGTGCCGAGTCACGCGATGCTGCCTTGGGCTCGGTGTGGAAGGCCTCGTCGAGGACGGGCTCGGCCTCGATCACGACCGGCTCGGGAAGGTCGTCCGGCCGCGGTGGGTCGAACTGGGCGAGATCCGGACCGGGCAGGTCGTCCCGCGGATCCGTGGGGCTCTCTGGCGCCTCCGGTGTTTCGAATGCCGACTCGTCGGTCGAGGTCTTCTCAGCCGTCTCGGGCGCCGTCGTCGCGGCAGGAGACGCCTCGGGCGCTCCCCCTCGGACGAGGTCGATGCCGGCCTCGGCGACGCCCTTGGCCAGGCCGACAGCGAGCGACGCACTGGAGATCGGGTGCTTCACCACCGAGATCCCGGTCGAGACCGCACCCTGGGCGAGCGTGCCCACCGTTCCGACTGTCTTCCTGAGCGACATCAATCCTCCTGAATCTCGGGCGTACCGGGCAGCTGTGCCCTCCCCCAACCATGACAAACGCGCAACGGTCCACGCCACGTGCTCGACTGGTGGACGCTTCCTCCCTAGGGTCACGACATGACCGAACCAGTCTCCGGGGGTGGTTCGTCGGCAGGATCGGCGACGCGGGAGCCCCTGATCGTCCTCGACGGCGTGAACAAGTGGTTTGGCGAGCTGCACGTGCTCCAGGACATCAACCTGACCGTCGGCAAGGGCGAGGTCGTGGTCGTCATCGGCCCGTCGGGTTCCGGCAAGTCCACACTGTGCCGAGCGATCAACCGCCTCGAGACCATCGACAAGGGCACGATCACCCTCGACGGCCAGCAGCTCCCCGAGGAGGGGAAAGAGCTCGCCGCCCTCCGCGCCGAGGTCGGCATGGTCTTCCAGAGCTTCAACCTGTTCGCGCACAAGACCATTCTCGAGAACGTCACCCTCGGCCCGGTCAAGGTTCGGGGCAAGGGCAAGTCGGACGCCGAGAAGCGCGGCAAGGAGCTGCTCGACCGGGTCGGCGTGGGCGCGCAGGCCGGAAAGTATCCCGCCCAGCTCTCCGGGGGTCAGCAGCAGCGCGTCGCCATCGCCCGCGCGCTCGCGATGGAGCCGAAGGCGATGCTCTTCGACGAGCCGACCTCGGCGCTGGACCCCGAGATGATCAAGGAGGTCCTCGACGTCATGGTCGACCTCGCCGAACAGGGCATGACGATGATCGTGGTCACCCACGAGATGGGCTTCGCGCGGACGGCGGCCAACCGGGTCATGTTCATGTCCGACGGCGCCATCGTCGAGGAGAACACCCCCGAGGAGTTCTTCACCAACCCGCGGTCGGACCGAGCCAAGGACTTCCTCGGCAAGATCCTCAAGCACTGACCGCTCACGATTTTCCGCACCATCGGGACAGGGACGGGACACCGACCTTGGGACAGGAGAAGAAGATGCGATACATCAAGACGAAGGTAGTGCTGGCCAGTCTGGCTCTTGCAGTCACCGCCGCCTGCGGTAGTGACGACGAGGGCGGCGGCAGCGATGTCGCCGACAACCCGTCGTTCAAGTCGGGCACGACGATGGCCAAGCTCTCCGACGCAGGCAAGATGACGATCGGCACGAAGTTCGACCAGCCGGGCTTCGGCCTCCTCGGCCTCGAGGACAAGCCTGAAGGTTTCGACGTCGAGGTGGCCAAGATCATCGCGGGCGAGCTGGGCATCGGCGAGGACGACATCACCTGGAAGGAGTCGACTTCCGACGTACGGGAGCAGCTGATCGAGGACGGCGAGGTCGACATGGTGGCAGCGACGTACACGATCAACGACGAGCGCAAGCAACGCATCACCTTCGCCGGTCCCTACTACGTCGCCGGTCAGCAGCTGATGGTCAAGTCGGACAACGACGCGATCAACGGACCTGACGACCTGAAGGACGCCGGCATCCGGGTGTGCTCGGTGACCGGGTCCACGCCGTCAGAGCAGATCAAGCCCTTCCTGGCGGACGTGAAGAAGCAGCTCACGCTGTTCGACGTCTACGACAAGTGCGCCAACGCGCTGAAGAATGACCAGACCGACGTGGTGACCACGGACAACGTGATTCTGCTCGGCTTCGCCTCGGAGTCCGATGGCGACTTCAAGCTCGTGGGCGATCAGTTCACCGAGGAGCCCTACGGCATCGGCATCAAGAAGGGTGACGTCGAGTTCTGCGAGTTCATCAACGACACCTTGAAGAAGAACGAGGACGCCTACAACAAGGCATGGGCCGACACGGCGGGCAAGATCGAGGGCACCCAGGCCCCGGAGCTGCCCGAAGCCGCTCCCTGCAGCTGATCGATGGTCACCCGCCGCGACCCGGTCGGGCCGCGGCGGGTGACCAATCCCTAGGTGAGGAGAGCAAGCCGTGGAGGGAGTGACCGAGAACCTCGACCTGTTCTGGTCGGGTTTCCTGCGGTCCCTGGGCATCTGCCTGTGGGGCATGGTCGGTTCACTGGTGCTGGGCACCGTGATCGCGTCCTTCCGCGTCTCCCCCATCCCGTCGTTGCGCTGGTTCGGTACCGCGTGGGTCACCCTGATCCGCAACTGCCCGCTCACGGTGGTGTTGTTCTTCTTCGCCTTCGGACTCCCGGAGATCGGCATCAACCGGTCCTTCTACGTCTTCGGTGTCAGTGCACTGGTCGTCTACACCTCGGCGTTCGTCTGTGAGGCCGTGCGCTCTGGCATCAACGCAGTGCCAGCGGGTCAGGCTGAAGCCGCGCGCGCGATCGGGCTCAAGTTCGGTCAGTCGCTGAGCCAGGTCATCCTGCCGCAGGCGTTCCGGACCTCGGTGCCACCGCTGGGCAGCGTGATCATCGCAATGTTCAAGAACTCTGCAGTGGTGGGCGCCTTCGGGGTGGGGAGCGACCTGTTCAGCGTCGGCAAGAACCTGACCAGCGCACAGGGCTATGCCACCCTCCCGGTGCTGACGGGCGTCGCCATCGGCTACCTGTGCATCACCATCCCCGCAGGCTTGGTCCTGGCCGGCATCGAGCGGAAGGTGGCTATCGCCCGATGAGCACCGACACCGTGTTGTACGACGCCCCGGGGCCGCGGGCGCGCCGCCGCGCGCTGATCGGCACCATCGTTGCGACTCTCGCCATCCTCGCCCTCCTGGGAGTCGCCCTGAAGCGTCTCTACGACCAGGGACAGTTCTCGATGGAGCTGTGGGGACCCCTGATCGATCCGAGCAACGAGAGCTTCGAGGCCGTGTGGCGGCTGCTCGGGAAAGGACTGGTGGCCACCCTCACCGCCGCCGGTATGGCGATCGCCCTCTCACTGGTGATCGGCACCGTCCTCGGCTCGGTCCGGCTGCTGCTCTCCCCCGTGGCGCGCATCCCGCTGGTGGGATTCATCGAGCTGTTCCGTGGCCTGCCCGTGGTCATCACGATCTTCTATGTCTGGCAGGTGTTGCCGGACATCGGGGTGGACGTCGGCCCGCTTCCGGGCGTCGACGGGCTCTGGTACCTCGTCATCGGGCTCACGCTCTACAACTCGGTGATCATCGCCGAGATCATCCGTTCGGGGGTCAACGCGCTTCCTCGTGGCCAGGGCGAGGCTGCTCTCGCCATCGGCATGACACCGGGGCAGGCAATGCGCTCGGTGCAGCTCCCGCAGGCCTTCCGCATCATGCTTCCCGCCCTGATCAGCCAGCTCGTGGTGGTCCTAAAGGACACGTCCCTGGCAGCGGTGCTCGGGCTCTACATCGAGCTGTTGCGCCGCGCCAACATCATCGCGTTGAACCTCGACAACCCGATCCAGACTCTGTTCGTGGCCGGACTCATGTACATCCTGCTCAACTACGCACTTTCGCGCGCGGCGGTGCTGGTCGAACGCCGCCTGGCCAGGCGAGGTGCTGCCGGGTCGAGTGCCATGGCCGCGACCGAGCAGGCCGTGCCCGCGACCTGACGCGGCTACTTCTTCGGCGTCACCCAGAGCCGGATGACGCCCTCGATCACGACGGTGCCGTCGTCGCGCACGCCCTTGACCCGCACGGGCACGTCCGGGTCGTCGCCGGTCCACTGCTCGGGGTCGGTGTCGGCGATGCAGGTGATGTCGCTGGTGGCCTTGGCCGTGTAGCTGACCTCCATGCCCTTGGGGATCCAGCGCTTGTCGTTCGGGATGGAGGCCTCCGCGAGCACGCCCATCGCGGCTTCGAGTCCGTTGCAGAGTGCGATCGCGTGGACGGTGCCGATGTGGTTCTTCACGCCGCGACGCTTGGGGATGACGACCTCGGCGTGGTTGGGCGTGATGACGGTGAAGCGCGGCCGGATCGTCCAGAAGTACGGCGCCACCTGGCTGAACGCGAAGGAAAAGATCCGGTCACCCACGACCGGGATCGCATGGGCCTTCTCGTAGAGGTCGACGACTCTGCTCATGGGCTGGACCCTACGGCGCCGGGCGACTGGTGAAGCCGGGCTGTGGGCAGGCTCACCCGAAGCGGTACGCCGTCTGGGAGTGCGGGTCCTTGCCGAACGCGAGCACCTTGGTCGGCGTGATGGCGAAGAGCCCGCCCGCCCCACCGCTGTCGGGGACGTTGAGGCCGTCGCCCTCGACCTCGAAGGGCCAGTCGTCGCCGTACTTGGACTGGTACACCTCGGCTGCTCGTTGCAGCTCGACCGGATCCGTCGTGCGCGCGGCCGTTCCCTCGACCACGACGTCGAGGCCAGCCGCCCACGTGTTGGTCCCGGTCGTCAGGGCGACCTCCTGGTGGGCAGCGAGGTTCAGAGCCTTCTGCTCCTCCGCACCGGTGACGAACCAGGCACGGTCGTCGAACCAGAGCCCGACAAGCGGGCACACGTGCGGTCGGCCGTCTGCCCTGATCGTGGTCAACCAGTACAGCTCGGCCTCTGCCAGCGCGCTCGAGACCCGTTCCCACGGGAGTGCCCCGGCTTCCGGCCCGCTGTAGCGGTCGTCGAAGCGGGTACGCGGTTGCGTCATCACTCATCACCTCTCCTGTGCCGACCAGCGAAGCCCGACCAACTCATCGGCACGATCAGGACAACCGGTCGATCAATCTCTTCGCATCGTGCGGGGCGTAGCCCTTCATGTCGTTGTCGAAGTACACGAACGCCTCGCGCCCGTCCGCGGTCCAGCCGCGGAGCTTCTCGGCCCAGCGGTCCAGGGCTTCGTCGGTGTAGCCACTGGCGTAGAGCTCGGTGTCACCGTGCAGCCGCGCGTAGACGAACGGGCCGACAGCCTGCTCGAAGCGCGGCCACTTGCCCGCCGAGTCGGCCACGACCAGGGCGAGATCGCACTCGTCCAGGTGCGCGATCGCGTCGTCGGAGGCGAAGCTCATGTGCCTGGGCTCCAGTGCGTAGTGCAGCGGTCGCTCCTCCACCTCGCCGGACCAGAGCTTGTCCCCGGACACTTTCTCGTCGTGCCGGGTTGCGAGCCGGGCCGCCTCGGTGGTGGTGCGCGGCAGCAGCGCGCAGAAATCCGTCAGCACCTTCTCGTCGTAGGGAAAGGTGGCCGGCAGCTGCCAGAGGATTGGTCCCAGCTTGGGTCCAAGCGCGAGCACGCCCTGGGCGAGGAAGTTGGCGAGCGGCTCCTCGACGTCCTGGAGTCGCTTCATGTGGGTGATGAACCGACCACCCTTGACCGCGAACACGAAGTCGTCGGGCGTCTCGGAGCGCCACTTCTCCCAGCTCGACGGCCGCTGGAGGGAGTAGAACGATCCGTTGATCTCGATGGAGGTGAGCTGCGAGGCGGCGTACTCGAGCTCACGGCGCTGCGGCAGGCCCTTCGGGTAGAAGTCCCCGCGCCACGGCGGATACCTCCAGCCAGAGATGCCGACGCGAGTCATGCCCACGCCAGTACCCGCTGCACGTCGATGCTGCACCCGACGACGGTGTCGGTCGCTCCGTCCGACTGTGGTTCGTCGAACCACATCCCCTCGGTCGCACCCAGCTTGCCCAGCACCCTCAGCGACCTCGCATTGCGGTGGTCGGGGGCGGCGAACAGCTCCATCGCCCCGTCGTACGCCGGAACGACGATGTCGCGCAGGAACACCCAGAGCAGGCTGGTGCCGAGTCCGCGGTCGACGTGGGCCGGCTCGCCGATCACGTAGTCGAACCCGATGGCGTCCGGGC
This sequence comes from uncultured Actinomycetota bacterium, assembly GCA_963742785.1. Lineage (GTDB taxonomy): Bacteria > Actinomycetota > Actinomycetes > Propionibacteriales > Nocardioidaceae > Marmoricola. Next base: position 787,866 of record CAVUNI010000004.1, on the reverse strand, counting down.
GCCCACACAGCAAGGCGTACTCGGGATGGTCTGAGATCCGGTAGTCCTGGCAGAACCCGACCGAACGTCCGTTGACCTCCCAGATCCAGTAGCGCACGGCGTCCTCACCACGGATGCCCGGTGTGTAGTAGGCGGCGATCTGATCCGGCGAGCGATGCTCGTCCCACCACTTCGCCACGTGGGGGGTGTTGACCCACCGGCTCACGTCGCCGAGGTCACCCTCGGTCATCGGTCGAAGCGCGAAGACGTGCTCGTCGTCGACCTGGAACCGCAGCGGGTCCGACGACAGGTCGACGGCCAGCACCGGGCCTCGACCATCGGCAAGCCGGTCGGCCGTCTGGGCCCACGACTCACCGTCGCGGACGTCGGCACGGGCGAACTCGATGAGCACGCAGACAAGTGTGGCCGAACGCCGCTCAGCGCGCAGTCCGGCGGACCCACCAGGCAGCACCGAACAGGCCCGGGACGACAGCCGGGTCAGGCAGGACTGGTTGGATGCGGTGCGTGAGCATCCCTGATGGCGGTACCGGACTGCGTGACCAGATCGAGCGGGCCTTCGCTGCCTACCAGGAGGCCGTTGCCGGCATCGCCGCATCGGGCGACTGGGCCAGCTTCGCCGACCTGTTCACCGAGGACGCGACCTACGAGGAGCATGCCTTCGGCAGCTTCACCGGGCGCGACGCCATCCGGGCGTGGGTGCTGAAGACAATGACGGCGTTCCCGGGCGACACCATGACCAGCTTCCCGATCGCATGGCACGTCGTGGACGAACCGACCGGCCGGGTGATCTGCGAGGTGCGCAACCTGATGCCGGACCCGGGCGACGCGTCCGTGCACGAGGCCAGCAACCTGACGATCCTCACCTACGCCGGCGACGGACTGTGGTCTCGCGAGGAGGACGTCTACAACCCGATGCGGTTCGCCCAGATGGCGGTCGGCTGGGCGAGGGTGGCGCAAGAGCACGGACGGCTTACCGACGAGGGGATGGCGTTCCTCAAGCAAATGGGCCGGTGACTCTTTGCTTCCGCTGATCCGCCCATGGGTCTTCCGCTGATTCGCGGCTGCTTTTCGGCGCACGGTCACGTGTAGTTGCGCCGACAGGGCAGAAATGGTTGCTCCTCCGCTTCGCTCCCCCACAACCATTTCAACCCGGTCGGCCGAGGCCGGTTCTACTTGTCGATCACTCGTCTGGAGTCTCGAACTCCACCGCTAGTTCTTCTTTGACGACCTGGAAGGCGACGCCGGAGGAGTGGCCCTTGCGGGCGAGCATGCCGACCAGGCGGCGTACGGCCTTGTCGCGGTCGAGGTTGCGCACGGTGCGGAGCTTGGCGCGGACCAGGGTCCGGGCCACCTCCAGCTCGTCGTCGGGGTCGATCTCGTCGAGCGCCTCGCGGGCCACCTCGTCGTCGATGCCCTTGCGGCGTAGCTCCATTGCCAAGGCCCGTCTGGCCAGTCCGCGCCCGGACTGGCGCTGCTCGACCCAGTCGCGGGCAAAGGCGGCGTCGTCGACCAGTCCGACCTCCTCGAACCGGTCGAGCAGCCGGGTGGCGACGTCGTCAGGGACGTCTCGCGAGCTCAGCTTGGTGGCCAGCTCCGAGCGGGTGCGAGCGCGCCCGGTGAGCTGATTGAGGAGGATGGTGCGGGCCACCGACTCCGGGTCGGCGTCGGGGCCGAGATCACGGTCCGAGTCAGGGTCACGTCTCACTGGACCTCCTGTGGTTACGGCTGCCTTGGCATCTCACCGGGTTTCGAGACGCGTCACCCGTCCGCTCCTTCGTCGGGTTCGGGTGAACGCTCCTCAACCTGACGAACAGTTCGCGACCTCGTTCCTCGGTCGCGGGTCGTCAGAAGTCGATGCCGTCGGGGTCTATCCCGGGGGCGTCGGCCTTGAACCCATCGGCGGCCTCGGCTGGCGTGTCGACGGAGGGACCGATGCCGAGCTTCTCCAGGATCTTCTTCTCGATCTCGTTGGCGAGGTCGGGGTTGTCGCGCAGGAAGGTGCGGGAGTTCTCCTTGCCCTGGCCGAGCTGGTCGCCCTCGTAGGTGTACCAGGCACCGGCCTTGCGGACGAGGCCGACCTCGACGCCGACGTCGATCAGGCCACCCTCGCGGCTGATGCCCTGGCCGTACATGATGTCGAACTCGGCCTGCTTGAACGGCGGCGCCACCTTGTTCTTGACGACCTTGACGCGGGTGCGGTTGCCGACCATCTCGGTGCCGTCCTTGAGCGTCTCGATGCGGCGCACGTCGAGGCGCACCGAGGAGTAGAACTTCAGCGCACGTCCACCGGTGGTGGTCTCCGGCGAGCCGAACATCACGCCGATCTTCTCGCGCAGCTGGTTGATGAAGATCGCGGTCGTGTTGGCGCCGTTGAGGGCACCGGTCATCTTGCGCAGGGCCTGGCTCATCAGGCGGGCCTGGAGTCCGACGTGGCTGTCACCCATCTCGCCCTCGATCTCTGCGCGCGGCACCAGGGCTGCCACGGAGTCGATGACGATCAGGTCGAGCGCACCGGAGCGGATCAGCATGTCGGCGATCTCGAGCGCCTGCTCACCGGAGTCGGGCTGGGAGACGAGGAGCGCGTCGGTGTCGACGCCGAGACGCTGGGCGTATTCCGGGTCGAGGGCATGCTCGGCGTCGATGAACGCCACGATGCCGCCGGCTGCCTGCGCGTTGGCGACGGCGTGCAGCGCAACGGTGGTCTTGCCGGAGGACTCCGGACCGTAGATCTCGACGACACGACCGCGAGGGAGGCCCCCGAGGCCGAGCGCGATGTCGAGGGAGATCGCACCCGTGGGGATGACCTCGAGAGGCGCACGCGTCTCGTCGCCGAGGCGCATGACCGAACCCTTGCCGAACTGCTTCTCGATGTTGGCGAGCGCTACGTCGAGCGCCTTGTCCCGGTTGTTCTCGGCTCCAGCCATGTCACCCTCACGTGTGTCGTGCGTCCCGGTCGGGCCGCCTGTCTGACTTCGATGTCCTGCCAGACGTTAGGAGCCGGCACCGACAACCACGAGTGCGCGTCGCGCGGCTGTGGAGAACCCGGTCTCGACCCCTGCCTGTGGACACGACGGTAGTACGAACATGTGTTCGATCCCAACCCTGACACGCCGAAGGTTCTGAACCTGCGCCAACTCCACAAATGTTGGCGCAGGGCGTCGAGATCGCCACTGAAGACGTTCCAATCCAACATTTGTGGGGTCCGGGGACGCCAAACGAGGAACGCACACGCCGACCCGCCCCCCGTCACGACGGGTCGGCGTGACGGGCTACGGGGTGATCCGGGTCAGCGGACCTGGGGTGTACGGCGAGTTCGCGGTCAGGTAGTCGGAGAACGCATCGATGTCGAGGCCGCCGAAGTACTTGTCCGTGCCGTTCTTGAAGGTCGGGAAGTTGTCGCCGCCGTCGGACAGGAAGTTGTTCGTCACGATCCGGTAGGTCGCCGTCTTGTCGATGGGCACGTTGTTGAGCTTCACGCTTCCGTCGACCGCTCCGGCGGGACCGCGCTGATAGCTGAAGCCGTTCGAGACCTGGAGGATCTTGTTGTTGATGAGCCCAGCATTCGGGCCGGTCACCTGCTCGGCCAGCAACTGGTAGATCTGCGCGCCGGTGAGGTTCATCGAGACCAGGAAGTTGTTGAACGGCTGCACGTTGAACGCTTCCTCGTAGGTGATGTCACCCGCCGGCTCGGAGTACTTCGAGGTGAGGAACGTCAGGTCGGACCGGATGCCGCCGGGGTTCATCAACGCGATCACCGGTGTCTGCCCACCGGTCACCACCGAGTCGTCGGCGAGCTGCGCGTCGGCGATGAGGTCACCGAGCTGGCTCTCCCCCGCCGGGTTCGCGGTCCGGGTGACGTCAGAGGCGACGTGGCCGATGACCGCGCTCGCGATCGGCTCGACCAGGTCCTTGTACATCTTGATCAGCGCCGTCTGCCCGGCGTCCGCCGTCACGTCGTCGCGGCTGACCTGCAGGTTGGCGCCCTTGACCGAGCCACGCACGATGTCGCGAGTCTTGCGGTTGTAGAGCAGCTCGGTGTCGGTGAACAGCCGACCGAAGGACGAGGCCGAGGTCAGCAGCCGCGGCCGGCCGGCGGGGTCCTTGACCTTGCAGACGTAGGGCTGGTGGGTGTGGCCCGAGACGACCACGTCGATCGCCGGGTCGAGGTTGGCCGCGATCGGCAGGATCGGCGAGTCGGCGGCCAGGGTCCCGCCCTTGCCGTGCTTGCCACAGGTGTAGTCGAAGTTCGGGTTCACGTCGTACGTCGTGCCAGTCGCCGGGTCGGTCCACTTCTGCTTGTTGGGACTGCCGCCCTGGTGGATCAGCACGACGATCGCCTTGACGCCCTTGCGCTTGAGCACGGGCACCAGCGCGTTGGCCGTCTGCACCTCGTCGGTGAACTCGAGCCCGGCGACGCCGCTGGCCGTGACGATGCTCGGCGTGTCCTCGAGGGTCATCCCGATGAAGCCGATCTTGGCGCCGTGCACGTTCTTGATGACGTACGGCGGAAGGATGGTCTGGTTGGTCCCGGCGTACTTCACGTTCGCCGCGAGGTAGTCGAAGTTCGCGCCCTTGAACTTGTGGTCCTTGGGGCACGAGTCCTGGTTGTTGGCACCGTCGCCGTCGTCGATGCAGCCACCCTTGGCCATTCGCTGGAGCTCCTTGTAGCCCTCGTCGAACTCGTGGTTGCCCACCGAGGTGACGTCGAGCCCGAGCTGGTTCATCGACTCGATGGTCGGCTCGTCGTGGAAGGCGGCGGAGAGCAGCGGCGAGGCGCCGATGATGTCGCCGGCGGCAACCGTCAGGGAGTTGCGGTGGCCCTTGCGCGCCTGCGCGAGGTGGGTGGCGAGGAACTCGACTCCGCCGGCGTCCTCGGTCACGTCGACGGGCTTGCCGTTGGCCGGGTCGATCTTGTGGTCGACCACGTTCCTGCCCGATGAACCGCTCGGGGGCTCGAGGTTGCCGTGGAAGTCGTTGAAGGACAGCAGCTGGATCGGCATCAGCGAGCTGTGGTGATGGTGCCGCTTCGGCTGGTGCTTGCCTTGCCTGCCGGCCGCATCGGCAGGCGAGGTGGCGGTCATCGCGAGGATCGGGGCAAGGGCGCAAGCCCCCGCAGCGAGGACGCCGACGAGACGGCGGGTGGAGGTGTGCATGGATGCTCCCGAGATTCGTTCTCCGAGTCGAACTCCGGCAGGCTAGCCCCACCCGGGAGGTGAAAGCACCCCTGAGACGTCACGTTTGGGTGACGAGTGCGCGAACTCAGCGTTCGCGCGCCGGCAGGCCGAGCTCGGCCCACACCGCCCGCCACACCACCTTCGGGGGCTCCCCCTCGGCCAACGCCTCGAGGACGGTGCGCCCGTCGAGCTCACGGATCACGTGCTGCTCGGCCCACGATCGCGCATAGGCCCGGCCGAGCGCCGCGTCCATCCGAGCCCAGAACTCGGTGTGCCTCACAGATCCCCCGGCGGTGTCGCTGCCGGGTTCGGGCTGATGCTGACGTCCCACAGATGGTGGGCAACGTCGTGCAGGTGGTAGACGCCCATCGACTCGACGGTGAAGAGTGAGCCGTTGCTGCGCCGGCCGGTGCGGCGCCACTGGTCGCCCTCGACCGAGGCGTAGACGGCGGCGACCTCAGCAGCTCGCTCCACGAGCTCGGTGCCAACGGTGCCGGGTTCCTGCAGGTCGTAGGCCTGCTCCACCGCGGTCGCGTCCTGGTCCCAGTTCTCGAAGGTCGGGTCGTCCTCGTCCAGCATCAGCTGCACGCGCCTGGCGAAGAGCTCGTGGACGTCCCGGACGTGACAGGCGTACTCCAGGTGGGACCACACGTGCGGGGCCGGGCGTACGGCGTAGTCGCCGTCGGCCAGCACGGCGTACCACCCGCGGGTGTTCTCGTGGATCAGGTCGGGCAGGTCCTCGCGGGCAACAGCGGCCGGGTCGAAGCCGCACTGGTCGCACGCCTTCTCGATGACCCAGGTCCAGTCCTTGGTGTCGGGCTCGATGCTCACGGGAGAGATTGTGCCCGCCGCAGCCTGAAGCCACACGGGCGGTCCGGATCCGCCCACGGGCCGGATATCAACGGGCGAGAAGCCACGTGATCGTGTAGACCGTAGTCACCCACCACCACGAAGGAGCGAGATGTCCCCGGGTTCCATCGTGATCGTGATCGTGGCTGTCGTGCTGTTGGGGTCCGTCGCGGTGCTGGTCCGCTCACACGGCGCGAACCCGTGGTCGGCCATCGTGGTGGCCATGCTCACCTCCGGCATCTGCTTCAGCGTCGGAGGCGGCTCCGGCGAGGACGACGCGGGGCCCAGCATCGCCACGATCGTCGCGGCGATCGTCGGACTCCTGAGCGTTGCCGCCGCCATCAGGGCCCTGGTCCCGCGCTCCAGTGATGAACCCCCGACCAGAATCCCCATGCTGCTGGCCTGCGGCGGCATCGTCGTCGGGGCACTCGGGCTGGTGCTCAACCAGATGGTGGGCTGAGCGCGCCGGATCAGGCGTGCTCGACTGGTCGAGGACCCTCACAGCAAGCCTCAGCTCAGCAGCAGCTTGTCGAGGCGACGGCGGACGACCAGCAGACCGGCCACGCCCATCGCCACCAGATAGAGCACCGAGAAGCCGGACTCCCACGTGACCACGCCAGTGGTCAGCTCACGGACCAGCACCACTCCGCGATAGAGCGGAGTGACCTCCACGATCCAGCGGATCGCTGCGGGGAACGCGGTGATCGGGAAGAACGTCGCCGAGAAGAGGAACAGCGGCAGCATGCCGAGGGTGACGTAGTCGAAGTCCTGCCACGAGCGCATGAACGTGGTCAGGGCCATGCACGCGCCACCGAAGGCGAGACCGATCAACAACGATGCCGGGAGGGCCAGCACCGCCCACCAGGAGTGGACTAGGTCCATCGCGACCATCACGAGCAGGAAGGCTGCGGAGTAGATCCCACCGCGGAGCAGCGACCAGGCCAGTTCCCCACGAGCGATGTCGCCGGTGGTGAGCGGGGTGGCCAGCATCTGGTCGAAGACCTTGTCGTACTTGAGCTTGAAGAAGAACCCGAAAGTCGCGTCGAGCATGGCGCCGTTCATGGCCGAGGCGGCGAGCATGCCCGGAGCCACGAACTCGGCGTACGGGATCGTCTGCCCGTGGAACTCGAAGCCGCTGATGAGCTGTCCCACCCCGACGCCGATCGAGAACAGGTAGAACACCGGCTCGAGGAAGCCCGTGACGAAGATCCACCATGCAGAGCGGTAGACGACGTAGCTGCGGTAGAGCAGCACCCCGGTCGCCTGGCCCCTGGTGAGCCGGGTGGCCGCAGCTCGCCCCATCGCCTGGTTGAGGAGGGCCATCAGTCGACCAGCCTCTTGTGCAGCTGGCGTACGGCGATCAGGTAGCCGCCCACGGTGAGCACGGTGAGGTAGACGACGTGGACGAGGGCAGCCGTCCAGTCGATCTGGCCCAGGACGAGCATCCGAGTGAGGTCGACGCCGTGCCACAACGGCGTCACCCGGGCCAGCCACTCCATCCAGCCGCTCAGGTTGGCGATCGGGAAGAACGCGCCCGAGAACAGGAACATCGGCAGCATGCCGAGCCGGAAGATGAGCGGGAAGGCGGACTCGCTCTTCAGCGACACCGTGATCGCGTAGAGCGGCGCCGCGAACGCCAGGCCGATCAGCAGCTGGACCGGGAACGAGGCGAGCACGCCCCACCAGGACTCGAAGACACCGAACGGCGCCATCACCAGCGTGAACACCCCGCAGACCGTGCCGACCCGGAAGAGCAGGAACCCGAGGTGGGCGAGCACGATGTCGGCGACCTCGAGAGGGGAGGCGATCATTCCGTAGAAGGTGCGTGCCCACTTGATCATCGACATGACGGGGTAGCTGACCTCCCCGAAGACCGTCGTCATCCCCTGCGCCGCGAGCATGCCGGGGGCGACGAAGGCGAGGTAGGAGGTGGCGCCCTCGAGCTTGGCCGGGTCACCCACGATGAAGCCGCCGAGGAGCACCCCCATGGCCAGGATGTAGAACAGCGGCGTCACGAAGGACGAGATCACGCTGCCCCGCCAGGTGCGCCGGTAGACGGTGGCCCAGTAGTCGGTCATCCGGGCGGCACCGGCCAGCCGGCCCGTCGGCGCGCTTGACTCCGTGTCGGTTCGAGTCGTGAGCGCGGTCATCAGTCCACCAGCGTCCGGCCGGTGAGCCGCAGGAAGACGTCCTCGAGCGTGGAGCGGCGGACCAGCGTGACGGCCGGCTCCAGCCCACGCTCGTGCACCTTGGCCAGGGTCGCCTCGCCGTCGGAGGTGTAGAGCAGTACCCGGTCGGGCAGCACCTCGACGCGCTCGGCCAGGTCCTCGACCTTCGCGGCGAGAGCATCGTGGTCACCTACCCCGAAGCGGAGCTCGGCGACCTCGCGGGTGGACCACGCGCGGATCAGGTCCAGCGGTGAGCCCTCGGCGACGATCAGCCCCTTGTCCATGACCACGAGCCGATCCGTCAGCTGCTCGGCTTCGTCCATGTAATGAGTGGTCAGCACGATCGTCACGCCCTGCTGCTTGAGCCGGAACAGCCGGTCCCACACGACGTGGCGGGCCTGCGGGTCGAGTCCGGTCGTCGGCTCGTCGAGCAGCAGAACCTCCGGCCGGTTGATCAGCGACCGGGCGATCGTCAGCCGGCGCTTCATGCCGCCGGAGAGCATCTCGACCTTCGACTTCGCCTTGTCGGTGAGCTGGACGAACTCGAGCAGCTCGTCGACCCGCTGGTGCGCCTCCGCCCTCGGGATCCCGAAGTAGCGGGCGTAGATGAACAGGTTGTCGCTGACGTTGAGCTCGTTGTCCAGGGTGTCCTCCTGCGGGCAGACCCCGATGCGGGAGCGGATCTCCGGGCCGTCCTTCGCCGGGTCGAGCCCGAGGATCTGCAGGGACCCTCCGCTGATCGGCGAGACGGCCGCGATCATCCGCATCGTCGAGGACTTGCCCGCGCCGTTGGGCCCGAGGAAGCCGAACGACTCGCCTCGGCGTACGTCCACGTCGATGCCCTTCACCGCCTCGACGGTGTCGCCCTTGGCTCCGAACGACTTGCGCAGTCCGACGGCGCGGATCATCGAGTCTCCGGCAACGGTGGTCACGGTCAACGACCCTAGACGCCGGCCACGACAGGTGGCATCCGGAATATGACCCGTTCCCTCCAGCGTCCCGGATCGTTGTCGAGTCATGCACGCGACAATGCTCCGTCGTACGACGCTCGCCCTGGCGGCCCTGCTGGCCCTGGCAACCCCGGTGGCTGCCGGTGCCGTCTCGACGCCGGCCGTGCCGATCCCGTCGGACCCGCGGGACCCAACCGTCCAACCCGTCACAGGGAAGGCGGCGACCGCCGAGCCCTACGCAGCCCAGTCGATCCCGCGCAATCCCCACATGGCGGCCAACGAGCGGAGCAACATCCACAACGACGCCTACCAGACCGACGCCTACAACGTTGCCGGACCGCTCGGGCGCGACCCCAAGGTGACGAGCACCCTCTTCGCGGCGGAGTGCGCCTCGGTCACGTTCGACCGCAAGGGCCGCATCGTGACCGTGTGCGTCTCCCCCATCGGCGCGACGCTGCGGCTGATGGACCCGGACTCGCTGGCGACGCTGGCGTCGTACGAGCTCCCTCCGCGCGAGCCCGGCACGTTCTCGTTCAACAACTTCTCCGGCGGCGGCTACTTCTACCTCGACAACCAGGACCGTGCCGTCGTCGCCACCTTCACCGGGCACCTCCTCACGCTGGCCGAGAAGAGTGACGGGTCCGGGTTCGAGCTGGTCCGGGACATCGACCTGAGTGCGGTCACCGGTGGGTCCGGCATCCAGAGCGCCCTGCCCGACTGGGCCGGTCGCATCTGGTTCGTCACGCAGTCCGGAGTGGTGGGCTACGTCAGTCCCGGCGGCACCATCCGCTCGGTGCAGCTCCCCGCCGGCGAGACCATCGCCAACAGCTTCGCGATGGACGAGTCGGGTGGCGTGTTCGTCGTGTCCACGCACGCGCTCTACCGCTACGACGTCAGCAACGCCCGGCCCTCGGTGACCTGGCGCAAGACCTACGACCGCGGAACCCGGGTCAAGGACGGACAGGTCAGCCAGGGCAGCGGCACCACGCCGACGCTGGTGGGCTCCGCTTCCTCGCCCGGCGGCGGTTCCATCGGAATCACCGACAACGCCGACCCGCAGATGAACGTGGTCGTCTTCCGCCGCGGCAAGGCAGGCCCGGGCCGTACGCCGCTGTGCAAGCAGCCGGTCTTCCCCGCCGGACAGGGCTCCGACGAGAACAGCCTGATCGCCGTACCCGGGGGCTTCGTGGCCGAGAACAACTACGGGTACGTCGGTCCGGGGCCGGCCGGAACCTCGACGAGGACAGCAGACACGACGCCCGGTCTCGTCAAGGTGGAGGTGGACTTCGCCCACGGTGGCTGCAAGGTCGCCTGGCGCAACACCACCGCGCGCATCCCGACCGTCGTGAGCAAGCTCAGCCGGAAGACCGGCCTGATCTACGGCTACACCCACCCGTCGGCCTCGGAGCTCCCTCTGACCGCGCCCTTGCCGGAGGCCCTGGCCCCCGACGCATGGTTCTTCACGGCCTTCAGCGCGAGGACGGGCAAGCAGGTCTGGTCGAAGTACACCGGCAGCGGCCTCGGCTACAACAACAACTACGCCCCGGTCAGCCTCGGCCCGGACGGAACGGCGTACGTCGGAACGCTCGGCGGTCTCTTGCGGATCGCCGACAGCGGGTAGCGGCCTCTGGATGGCGGGCTTGCGTCATACAAACTGGGGGTTGGAGCGCCCACTTCGTATGACGTCCCGAAGCTAGGCACCCTTCTCCTCGCGGGAAGCGTCGGCACCGATGGTGGCGATCACGCCTTCCAGGACGCGGCGGGCCGTTTCATATTCGTCCTCACCGAACTGCTCGGCGAACCGCTGCTCGAGGTGCTCGAGGTAGATGCGTCCCTGCGTAGTGATCTCGAGGCCCTCGGCGGTGTAGCTCACCAGTTTCGCTCGCCGGTCCTCCGGATCGGGTCTCACCTCCAGGATCCCGAGTTCGGCCAGCTCGCGAACCGCCTCGCCCATCGACTGCTTGGTGATCCCCGCGCGCGCCGCCATGTCCGAGGTACGGGCAGCCTCGCCGTAGAGCGTGGCGAAGACGGCGTTGTGGGCGAGCCGGATCTCCGGGAACCCGCGCCTGCGAACCTCCCGCACCATGTCGGCACCCAGGATTCGCGCCGCCTTCTCGGCCAGGTGGATGAGCGGGTCACGGTCCAATCTGCGTTCAGCTCTTGACAACGGTAAGGTCACCTTCCTATTTTAGACAGGTGACCTTACTGTAACAGGAGTCCAACATGACCGACCACTCTCTCTTCCGAAACGTCTCGGCGCTGTTCCCCCGACGGCACGGCCCCCGGACACTCGGGGTGGGCATCGAGCAGGAGCTCCTCACCCGTGACGCGGCCGACGGGTCGGCCGTATCGATCGACCGGGTGCGTTGTGCGATCGCCGGGACGTCGTACGAGCGATGGACCGGGTTCGAGCCGGGCGGCCAGGTCGAGCTGAGCCTCCCCTGCTTCCCCTCCGTCGCCGGGCTCGCCTTGGCATGGCCACGCATCATCCGGGACCTTCGCGAGGACGTCGCCCGCGTCGGCGTACTCCTCGACGCGGAGCCGGTCGACAGGCGCTCTGCCGACGAGGTGCCGCTGCAGCTGACCAGCCCGCGCTACCTGGAGATGCAGCGCCACTTCGACCGGATCGGTCCTGCCGGCCGACGGATGATGCGTCGCACCGCGTCGACGCAGGTGTGCCTCGACTGGTGGCCGGGCGAGGCCGGTCTGGAACAGTGGCGGCTGGCGCATCTGGCCGGGCCGTTCCTCGCTGCGACCTTCGCGCGCAGCAGCGGTCCCGACTCACGGCTGGCCACCTGGCTCGCTGTCGACCCGGCGCGGACGGCGTACGACGACCGGCTGCTCCGCGGGCTCGACCCGGTCGCGGCGTACGCCGACTTCGCAGCCGGGGCCGCGATCTTCGCGATGCCGGGCGACGACGAGCCGGAGCAGCCGACCACGTTCGCGACCTGGGCGCGCACACATGACGTCGACGACGCGGCTGTGGCGCACCACCTGACGACGCTGTTCCCTCCCGTTCGGCCGCGCGGCAGCTACCTCGAGCTGCGGTTCCTCGACGTCCAGCCGGACGAGCTCGTGGTCCCGGTGACGGCTCTGCTGTCCCGGTTGATGTACGACGACGAGGTCCGTCGGCAGGCGCTGAGGATGGTGCAGTACGACGATCCTCGGTTCGTCGACCACTGGGAGCAGGCGGCCTTCGCGCCGGAGCAGCTGCTCGACGTCGGGGCGGCCCTCGTCCGTCTGGCCGCCGGGTCGGCTCTCTCGACGGCCTCGGACCTGGTGGGTGTGGCATGACTCACCCCACGATGAGCGCCCTGTTCGTCGTCGACCCGCTGCACGGCCTCGATGCCGGGATCGACAGCAGCGTCGGGCTGATGGCCGCCACCGCTGTGTCGGACGCGCCGGTGTGGGCCTGCGAGCCGGAGGACCTCGGGCTGGTCGCGGGACGGCTGGTCGCCCGGGCGCGCCGGATCAGCCTGCGGCCCCGGGTCCCACGCGGCGACCACCGCTGGCTGGTCGACTCACAGTGGTTCGACGAGATCGAGCACCGAGTCATCGATGTGGCCGACGAGGTCAGCGCGGTGCTGCTGCGGCTGGATCCTCCGGTGGACCCGCGCTACCTGCGCACGACGTATCTCCTCGACTCGGCGGTCGAGGCCGGCGTGCAGGTCGTCAACCGGCCGAGCGGCGTACGCACGATGCAGGAGAAGCTGTGGGTGCTGCGCTTTCCCGAGCTGTGCCCCGAGACGCTGGTGACGGCCGAGGTCGACCAGGTGCTGGGGTTCCTCGAGCAACACGGAACCGTGGTGCTCAAGCCGGTCGACGGGTTCGCCGGCATCGACGTGTGGCTGCTGCACCAGCACGACCGCAACGCCCGCTCCCTGGTGGACTCCGCGACTGCGCGCGGCAGCCGGCACGTGATCGTGCAGGAGTACCTCCCCTCTGTGGACACCGGCAACAAGCGACTCTTCGTCCTCGACGGCGAGATCGTCGGTGCGGTCGACCGGTTCCCGTCGTACGACGACTTCCGGATCGGTCCGCCCTCGGCGGCTATCGAGCCGGACGAGCGCGATCGGCACCTCGTGGCCACGCTCGCCCCCCACCTGCGCGCGCTCGGCATCGTCCTCGCAGGCCTCGACGTGATCGACGGGCGCCTCATCGAGATCAACGTCACCTGCCCCGGTGGCATGCACAAGACCGACGCCCTTCTCGGGACCGACCTGAGCGGCGCAATCATGCGCCGCCTGCTCCAGCGCAACGAAGAAAGGGTCCTCACATGAACACGCTCCAGATCGTCTGTGTCGCACTGCTCGGAATCATGCTGTTCCTCCTCGGCGCCAACGTGACCCGGCACCGCACCATGCGCGGCGGCACCGGCAACCAGATGCCCACAGACCCGGCCGACCGGATGTTCATCGCCATCCGGGCGCACGGGAACGCCGCCGAGTACATCCCGACCCTCTGCGTGCTGCTCCTGATCTGTGGCACGCTCTCGGACGGCTGGTGGGTCGACGTACTCGCCGTGGCCGCCGTGTTCGTGCGCCTGTCGCATGCGGTGGGGATGCTGACCACAAAGACGATGGCCACCCACGGACCGCTGCGTGACATCGGCGCTCTCGGCACCTACGCCACCGGCCTCGCCCTCGGGGTCACGGCGATCGTCGCGGTGGCGTGAGCCGATGCAGGCCGGGCCGGTCATCGGGATCGCCGGGGCGTCGTACGTCGTAGCGAGGCCTTTCGGCGAGCTGGCCGTCAACGGGATCCCTCGGCGGTACGTCGAACACGTCGCCACCGCTGGCGGGCGGCCGGTGGTGTTGCCTCCAGGGTTCGGCCACGAGGTCATCGAGCTGCTCGATGGTCTCGTCCTGGCCGGTGGTGGCGACCTCGACCCCGCGTTGTACGACCGGGCGGGCGCGCCCGCGCGGGAGGTCGACCGTGTCCGTGACGATGCCGAGATCGAACTGGTCCGACAGGCGCGCGAGGCCGGCCTGCCGACGCTCGGCGTCTGCCGAGGTGCGCAGGTCCTCACGGTCGCGGACGGCGGAACGCTGGTGCCCGACCTCGGGCCAGGACAACCCCATGTGCTCCCGGAGGGAACCCACCCGTTGAGGACGCTGCCCGGCTCGTTCTGCGCCGGCCTGCTCGGTCCACGCCCGTTCGTCAACTCGCTGCACCACCAGGCCGTCGACCGTCTCGGCGCGGGTTGGCGAGCCACGGCGTGGGCCGACGACGGCATTGTCGAGGCGGTCGAGTGGATCGACTCCGAGCACCCGTGGCTCGCCGTCGGCGTCCAGTGGCATCCGGAGATGGACCCCTCAGGGCCGGCGCTGTTCGGCTGGCTGGTGCGGGTGGCTGGCGAACACGCTCGCGCGGCCGGCCGGGACGTCACACGACCTGGTGGCTCTGGCAACCAGGTCGTATGACGTTGCGCGGGACGTCGTGCGAACTGGTCGTTGGAGCAGCCACAACGTGTGACGTCCCGTCGCCCCAGGGAGAACTGTCGGTGCCGTCAGGCAGGATGGATCGGTGCACCAGTTCAGCCGGCCGACGCAGGAGTGGTTCGCCGCTGCCTTCGCTGAGCCGACCACAGCGCAGATCGGCGCGTGGGACGCCATCTCCGCGGGTCACCACGCCCTGGTGGTCGCGCCCACCGGCTCCGGCAAGACCCTGTCGGCGTTCCTGTGGTCGATCGACCGGCTGGCCAACGAGCCGGTGCCGGAGAAGAAGCAGCGCTGCCGCGTCCTCTACGTCTCGCCGCTCAAGGCTCTCGCTGTCGACGTCGAGCGCAACCTGCGCGCCCCGCTCGTCGGCATCCGGCAGACCGCCGACCGACTCGGCATCGAGGTGCCCGAGATCCGCGTCGGCCTACGTTCGGGCGACACCTCTCCCCAGGACCGTCGCCGGATCCAGACCACTCCGCCCGACATCCTGATCACGACCCCCGAGTCGCTGTTCCTGATGCTCACCTCACAGGCCCGCGAGTCCCTTCGCAGCGTCGAGACGGTGATCATCGACGAGGTGCATGCGGTCGCCGGCACCAAGCGCGGCGCCCACCTGGCCGTGTCCCTGGAGCGGCTCGACGAGCTGCTCGAGAAGCCGGCCCAGCGCATCGGTCTGTCGGCGACGGTCCGCCCGGTCGACGAGGTCGCCCGCTTCCTCGGAGGCTCCGCCGTGGTCGAGGTCGTGGCACCCCCGTCGGAGAAGGAGTGGGACCTCAAGGTCGTCGTCCCGGTCGAGGACATGACCGAGCTCGGCGAGGAAGGAGACGACGGTCCGCGCGCGGGGTCGCTGTGGCCCCACGTCGAGGAGCGGGTACTCGACCTGATCGAGCAGCACCAGTCGACGATCGTGTTCGCCAACTCCCGGCGGCTGGCCGAGCGGCTCACTGCCCGGCTCAACGAGCTGGCCGCGGAGCGCCTTGCAACGAACGAGGAGGGCGTGGTCTCGACAAGCTCGACCGACGCGAAGCGCACGCCCGCCGACATGATGGCGCAGTCCGGCCAGTCCGAGGGAGCAGCACCGCTCGTCGCCCGGGCCCACCACGGCTCGGTATCCAAGGAGCAGCGCGCGGTCATCGAGGACGACCTCAAGCGCGGCCGGCTGCCCTGCGTGGTCGCGACGAGCAGCCTCGAGCTCGGCATCGACATGGGTGCCGTCGACCTCGTCGTCCAGATCGAGTCGCCGCCGTCGGTCGCGAGCGCCCTGCAGCGCGTCGGCCGGGCCGGCCACCACGTCGGCGAGGTCTCGCGAGGGGTGCTGTTCCCCAAGCACCGCGGTGATCTGGTCCCCTCGGCGGTGGCCGTCGAGCGGATGCGCACGGGCGGCATCGAGGCGTTGCACGTGCCGGCCAGCCCGCTCGACGTACTCGCGCAACAGGTCGTCGCGGCCACGTCGATGGACACCTGGAACGCCGACGAGCTCTTCGAGGTCACCCGCCGGGCCGCGCCGTTCACCTCCCTGCCCCGAAGCGCCTACGACGCGACGCTCGACCTGCTTTCCGGGCGCTACCCGAGCGACGAGTTCGCCGAGCTGCGCCCGCGGCTGGTCTGGGATCGTGTCTCCGGCGACCTCACCGGCCGGCCGGGCGCCCAGCGGCTCGCCGTCACGAGTGGCGGCACCATCCCCGACCGGGGCCTCTTCGGGGTCTTCCTGGTCGGCGAGAAGGTGTCCCGAGTGGGCGAACTCGACGAGGAGATGGTCTACGAGTCGCGCGTCGGCGACGTCTTCACCCTCGGCACCACCAGCTGGCGCATCGAAGACATCACCCACGACCGGGTGCTCGTCTCGCCCGCGCCCGGCCAACCCGGACGTCTTCCCTTCTGGACCGGTGACACCCTCGGCCGACCGGCCGAGCTGGGTGCGGCCATCGGCCAGTTCACCCGCGAGGTCGCGGCCATGCCGCGCGAGCAGGCGATCGCCCGTGCCACTGCCGCCGGTCTCGACGAGTGGGCGGCCGGCAACCTCGTCTCCCTGATCGAGGAGCAGCGCGAAGCCACCAACGCCGTCCCCCACGACCAGCAGCTCGTGGTCGAGCGGTTCCGCGACGAGCTCGGCGACTGGCGGCTGGTAGTGCACT
This sequence comes from uncultured Actinomycetota bacterium, assembly GCA_963742785.1. GTDB lineage: Bacteria > Actinomycetota > Actinomycetes > Propionibacteriales > Nocardioidaceae > Marmoricola. The sequence continues at coordinate 771,149 of CAVUNI010000004.1, read as the reverse complement.
CCCCCTTCGGCACGCCCGTCCATGCGCCGTGGGCGCTGGCGATCAACGGTCGCCTGCGCGAGCGCTACGGCGTCGACGCCCAGGCAATGGCCACCGACGACGGCATCGTGCTGCGCATCCCGGAGACCGACCAGGACCCGCCGGGTGCCGAGCTGATCGCCTTCGAGCCCGACGAGATCGAGCAGATCGTGACCACGGAGGTCGGTGGCTCGGCGCTGTTCGCGTCCAGGTTCCGCGAGTGTGCCGCACGCGCCCTGCTGCTGCCGCGGCGCGATCCCGGACGACGCGCCCCGCTCTGGCAGCAGCGACAGCGGTCGGCGCAGCTGCTCGAGGTGGCGGCCCGCTACCCGTCGTTCCCGATCATCCTCGAGACCATCCGCGAGGTGCTCCAGGACGTCTACGACCTGCCCGCGCTGGTGGCTCTGCACCAACGGATCGCCGAGCGCCGGTTGCGACTCGTCGACGTGAGCACGCAGCGGCCCTCCCCCTTCGCCCAGTCGCTGCTGTTCGGCTACGTCGCGGCATTCATGTACGAAGGCGACTCACCGATCGCCGAGCGCCGCGCCGCCGCCCTGACTCTTGACCAGGGGCTGCTGGCCGAGCTCCTCGGACGGGCCGAGCTCCGCGAGCTGCTCGATCCCGACGTACTGGCCGAGGTCGAGGCCGAGCTCCAGCGGCTGGCCGAGGATCGCAAGGTCCGTGACAGCGAGGGCATCGCCGACCTGCTCCGGCTGATCGGGCCGCTCTCGACCGAGGAGATCCAGGCACGGTGCATCACGACCGAGGGCGTGGCCGACTGGCTGTCCCTGCTGGTCGACGCACGTCGGGTCGTGCCGGTGCTGATGGGCGGCCACGAACGTTGGGCGGTCGTCGAGGACGTCGCCCGGCTGCGCGACGGCCTCGGGGTGCCGGTGCCGCCGGGCGTGCCGGCGACGTTCACCGAACCGGTCGAGGACCCGCTCGGTGACCTCGTCGGCCGCTACGCGCGCACCCACGGTCCGTTCATGGCCTCCGAGGTCGCCCAGCGGTTGGGCCTCGGCATCGCCGTGTGCCATCAGACACTGGCGCGGCTGGGGGCCCAGGGACGCGTGCTCGAGGGCGAGTTCCGCCCCTCCGGTGCCGGCACAGAGTGGTGTGACGCCGACGTGCTGCGCTCTCTCCGGCGACGCTCGCTGGCGCGCCTGCGTCATGAGGTCGAGCCGGTCGAGCCCGTCGCGCTGGCCCGGTTCCTGCCGGCCTGGCAGAACGTGGTCGCGGCAGGGTCCGGCAACGGGCGCGGGCTTCGCGGGATCGACGGCGTGGTCACCGTCGTCGAGCAGCTCGCCGGTTGTGCCACTCCCGCCTCAGCCTTGGAGTCGCTCGTGCTGCCCTCGCGAGTGCGCGACTACCAGCCGGCCATGCTCGACGAGCTCAGTGCCACCGGCGAAGTGCTGTGGGCGGGGCACGGTGGTCTGCCCGGCTCGGACGGCTGGGTCTCACTCCACCTCGCCGACACCGCACCGCTGACCCTTCCCGACCACGGCGACCTCGATCAGTCCGAGGACCACCGAGCCGTGCTCGATGCGCTCGAGGGCGGTGGCGCCTACTTCTTCCGACAGCTCGCGTCGACGGTCGGCTCGGCCGACGACAAGGCGCTGTCCGCGGCCCTCTGGGACCTCGTCTGGGACGGACGCGTCGGCAACGACACCCTTGCCCCGTTGCGCGCGCTGACCCGCGGTGGCCGCAGCGCCTACCGGCTCAAGCGCCCACCCGCCCGCGTGCGAGGCGCCCGTCCGCGACTGTCCAGCCAGGCACTGCGGACGGCGCCCCCCGATGTCGCCGGCCGATGGTTCCTGCTCCCCGAACGCGAGCCCGACCCGACCAAGCGCGCCCACGCGGTGGCCGAGAGCCTGCTGGAGCGGCACGGCGTCGTCACCCGGGGGGCCGTGATGAGCGAACGTACGCCGGGCGGGTTCGCCGCCGCTTACAAGGTGCTCTCCGCCTTCGAGGAGACGGGCCGGTGCCGTCGCGGCTACTTCGTCGAAGGTCTCGGCGCGGCCCAGTTCGGCACCGCCGGCGCCATCGACCGACTGCGCAGACACCTCCATGACTCAGACCGACCCGAGAAGCCGACCGCGATTGCCCTGGCCGCAACCGACCCGGCCAACCCGTTCGGCGCCGCCCTTCCCTGGCCGCCGCTGGAGTCGGGACACCGCCCCGGTCGCAAGGCCGGCGCCATCGTGGTGCTGGTCGACGGAACGCTCACCCTCTACGTCGAGCGCGGTGGCAAGACGCTGCTCACCTTCTCCGACGACGAGGAGGTGCTCGCCCACGGGATCGAGTCGCTGGGGCGAGTCGTGCGCGAGGGCGCGCTGGGGCGCCTCACCGTCGAGAAGGCCGACGGCGTCAGCATCCTCGGCCAGGACTCCGATGTCCTGCGCCGGGCGATGGAGTCTGCCGGCTTCATCGCGACGCCACGAGGATTGAGGCTGCGTGCCTGAAGGGGACACGATCTACCTGACCGCCCGACTACTCGACAAGGGCATCTCCGGCCAGGTGCTGACCAAGAGCGACTTCCGGATCCCGTCACTGGCCACCAGCGACATCTCCGGGGCCACCGTCACCGAGACCATCTCGCGGGGCAAGCACCTGCTGACCCGGTTCGACATCGGGCTGACCCTGCGTACACACCTGAAGATGGAGGGCCACTGGTCGGTCCATCCGGTCGGCGCCAGGTGGCGACGGCCGGCCCACACCGCTCGCGTCGTGCTGCGTACGGCGACCACCGAGGCGGTCGGCTTCCAGGTGGTGATGGACCTCGTCCGCACCGAGCGGGAGGACGACATCGTCGGTCACCTCGGCCCCGACCTCCTGGGCCCGGACTGGGACGCCGATCTTGCCCTGGCCAACCTGCGCGCCCAGCCCGAGGTGCCGATCGGCGACGCCCTCCTCGACCAACGCAACCTCGCCGGCGTCGGCAACGTCTACAAGTCCGAGCTGTGCTTCCTCGGCAAGGTCGACCCGCTGACTCCCGTCAGTGCAGTCCCCGACCTGCCACTCGTCGTCGAGAAGGCCAGGGCCCTCCTCGAGGCCAACAAGGACAGATTCACCCGGATCACCACCGGTGACCGGCGCCGCGGCAACCAGCTCTGGGTCTACGGCCGGCGAGGACCATGCGTGCGCTGCGGCACCCCGATCGCGAAGGCCGACCAGGGACCGCCCGGCCAGGAGCGGCCGACGTACTGGTGCCCGAGCTGCCAGCCGGTCCTATCGCCGGGCTGACCACCTCACTCCTCCCACGGTGGATCCTCGTCGAGCTTCTTGTAGTACTTGGCCAGGTGGCTCTTGACGCGGGTGATGTCGTCGTTCGGCAGGTCCACGCCGCCCCGAGCGCCCTGCATCACGTTGCCGGCCGCAAACAGGCCGCGCGGCACGACCTTGAGCCTGCCGTCGACAACGTCCGCGATCAGCAGCTTGTAGGCGGTGAAGTTGTCCTTCTTGTCAGCGTCGTACCAGACGTGGGCGTCGCGGTACTTCTCGTTGGGAGCATCCTCGGCTCCGGCGAACTTCCGCACGCGCTTCTCGGCCGCGTCGCCGTCCCACTCCCGGTCACGGTCCGCCAGCGGGTAGTCCTGAAAGGCGGTGACAGCCATCGCTTCCTCCTCGGTGATCATCGCGTCCTCCTGCAGTACCCGCTTTGTCACGGCCTCACGACCACCCAGATAGGTTTCGCATCGTGACTGCCGGTGTGAGGGGCCGCCCCCGCTTCCTGCTCGAGGTCGTGGTGTTCTGCGTCGGCATGGCCAGCCTGGGAGCTGAGATCGCGGCCGCACGCCTGCTGGCGCCCTGGTTCGGCGCGAGCACGATCGTCTGGGCGAACACGATCGCGACCGTGCTCGTCGCTCTCTCGATCGGCTACGCCATCGGCGGCCGCCTGGCCGACCGCAACCCCACGTTGCCGGGTCTCGCACGATGGGTGGTGCTCGCCGCGGCTCTGCTCGCGCTGGTGCCCTTCGTGAGCAGCCCGTTCCTGCGGCTCTCGGTGGAGGCCTTCGACGAGCTCTCTGGCGGACTGTTCGTCGGGTCGCTGCTCGGCGTCGGGGTGCTCATCGCGGTGCCGGTGCTGCTGCTCGGCATGGTGTCGCCGTACGCCGTGCGGCTGAAGGTCGACCAGGTGGAGGACGCCGGCCGTGTCGCCGGGCGGCTCTACGCCATCGGCACGATCGGGTCGCTGACCGGCACGTTCACCGCAGCGCTGCTCCTGATCCCGCTCGTCGGTACTCAACGAACCTTCCTGCTGTTCGCGCTCGTGCTGGCGGTCGCCGCGATCCCCGCGATGGGTCGGGCCTGGGTGGTCGGCGCTGTCGTGGCGCTCGCGATCGCCGGACTGATCCTGGTACCGGTCGGTGCGACCAAGACGGTCACTGCGAGCGGCAAGGTCATCTGGGAGAAGGAGACCGAGTACCAGTACGCCCGAGTCATCGAGAAGCCCGACGGCGAACGCGTGCTCGAGCTCAACGAAGGCCAGGCGATCCACTCTGTCTGGCGCAAGGGCGAGTGGCTGATGGGCGGCTACTGGGACTCGATGCTGGTGCTCTCGTTCGGCGGCGCGCGCCCGCCACAGCACATCGTCAACCTCGGCAGCGCGGCCGGCACGGTGTCGCGAGGGATCGACCACTACTGGCCCGACATCAAGGTGGACGCCGTCGAGCTCGACCCCGACGTGACCAAGGTCGGCCAGGAGCTGTTCGACTTCCACGGCCCGAACATCCGGACGCACACTGCCGACGCGCGCCCATGGCTGCAGGCACAGAAGAAGGGCACCTTCGACGCCATCCTCGTCGACGCCTACCGCCAGCCCTACATACCCTTCTACCTGACCACGAAGGAGTTCTTCGAAGTGGCCAGGAGCCGCCTCGCCCCGGGCGGGACGGTGTCGGTCAACGTGGGGCACGTTCCCGGCTCCGACGCATTGGAGAAGGTGCTCACCGCGACCATGCGGGCGGCCTTCGGCGACGGCCGCGTGTGGCGGGACGCCGTCGACGACACCAACACCGTCCTGCTCGCCACCAAGGGCGACGTCGACCCGGCCCAGCGCCTGACAGAGGTCGATCTGCCGCCCGACGTGCAACCACTGGCCATCGATGCGGAGAGCCGGCTCGAGCCCGGACTGCGCGGAGGCAAGGTCTACACCGACGACAAGGCGCCGGTGGAATGGCTGATCGACGCCTCGCTGGCCCGGGTCGCCGAGTAGGCGAGACGGGTTCCGGGTCTCACCACCGAGGGCTGACAATGTCCCCGTGGAGCCCGACGACCTGCCGGACGCCGAGGACCTCTGGTGGTCCTGGGTCGTGCTGGCCGCTCTGCACCGCGCGGTCGGCAACGACGCCTGCCGGTTCCAGGCGAAGGACCTCGTGCTCGCGCTCGACTCCGAAGACGGCTCCTGGCTGCGGATGCAGCGCGCCCTCGGCTCCCGCTCGGTGCTCTGGGGCCGCTCGGCGATGGCGCCACCGTCGCCGCCCGACGCCCGGCGCGGCGCACCCGACTGGGCCCTGTCCGACGCGACCGAGGAGCGCCGACCGAGCTTCTTCGCCTGGCACGCGCACGGCGAGTGGGACAGCAGCGCGCTCGGCGTCGACGAGGGCGGGATCCACCTGCTGCGACCGTTGCTGACCGTCGACCCGCGGATCGTGGAGCTCGGTCGTGCCGGCCGGCTGACCCCGGAGGAGCTGGCGGCGTACGCCCATGGCGACCATCTGGAGGAAGCCGCCGAGATCGCCCGGCTGGCGGCAGGCACCGCTCCGCGGACCTCGCGCGGGTCGGTCCGTTCGCGGCTGCGCGACCAGATCCACGGGCAGATGCGCGACACCAAGGACGTCGACCGCGAGCTGATGCAGCGGCCGCCGATCCTGGTGCAGTGGTCGCGTGCCAACGGACCCGGCATCCCCTTCGAGTACGCCGTGATGGTGGTCCGGGGCCGGGTGATCCCCTCGCCGGTCAACTCGCGCCTGCGGCTGCCGGTGGTGCGCTCGCTCACCAACGTGCTGCGCACGTTGCACCAGGAGGAGGCGAGCGAGGAGTCGGGAGCCTGGCTGTTCGCACGGGTCACCTCCGACGGCGTGGTGGTGCGCTTCGACCGGGCCTTCGACAGCTGGCCGTCGTGGTACCAGGTGCGGCAGAGCAGCCAGGGCCCGTCCCTGGAGAGCCTCACCTGGGAGATGGCGCAGCGTGCACCGCAGTGGCGGCCGGCATGGGCCAGCCTGCTGCCGCGCTCCTAGGACCGCCGTGGGGTACACCTGCGAGGCATCATGAGGGATGCCCGGCCTATCGCGGTTCCGCAAACCCGTCGTTCGCGGGATGGTGGCCGTGCTCGTGGTCCTGGGGGTGGTGATGGGCCTGTTGACGTTGTTCCAGCGGCAGCTGATCTACTTCCCTGACTCGACGCCGGTCCCGTCTGTGACCGAGGTCGCCGACGGAGGTCGCGACGTCAGGCTGCGGACGTCGGACGGACTCGAGCTGGGCGCCTGGTTCCTGCCCGCCGACGCAGGTTCGAACAGGGACATGGCCGTGCTGGTGGCGCCGGGCAACGGTGGCAACCGGGCCGGCCGGCTGGGGCTGGCGGCGGGGCTGGCCGCTCGCGGCTTCGCAGTGCTCCTGATGGACTATCGCGGGTACGGCGGCAACCCCGGCAAACCGAGCGAGGACGGCCTGGCTCGCGACGCCACGGCCGCAGCGGCCGCGCTGGAGGAGCTGGGGTACCCGCCTGATCGCACGATCTACTTCGGGGAGTCGCTCGGCACTGGCGTGGTGGCCGCATTGCAGTCCCGGCGTACGCCGGCGGGCGTGGTGCTGCGCTCTCCGTTCCCCGCGCTGGCCGACGTGGGATCGCACCACTATCCGTGGCTGCCCGTACGTCTCCTGCTGAAGGACGAGTTCCCGGTCACGCGGCACCTCTCCGACACCGAGGTCCCGGTGAGTGTCATCTACGGGGACTCGGACTCCGTCGTACCCACCGAGCTCAGTGCCCGCGTCGCCGACGGCGCACCGTCGCTGCTCGAGAGACTGGTGATCCGCGGCGCCGACCACAACGACGAGGTCATGTTCGGTCCGCGCGTGGCGGAGGCCGTGGCGCGGATGGCAGACCACGTCGGCTGACCCGGTCAGCTCACGCGCCGGAGAACCCGTTGAGCAGGAGGAAGAAGAGGGCCACACCGACGAGCGCCGCCACGACGCCTGCCAGCGCACCGATCCAGGTGCTCCGCGCGCTGGTGGCCCCGGCACCCGCGAGGCCCGGTAGCAGCCGACCCACGACCGCGCCCACCGCGGCCATTCCGACGAGCTGCACCGGGATGATCCAGTTCTCGGTCCCCTCACCGTCCAGGAACGCCGCCGCCACCGGGAGGCTGACGATGCCCGCGAGGATCAGGATCACCAGTGCGACTCCGCGCTGGGTTGCGACCTTCGGTCCCGTTGTGGCCATCAGTGGCTCCCCTTCGGTCAACGCCCCGCCATCGGTGCTTGCCGAAGGTACCGCCCAGGCGATCACACTGGACGCAACGCGCCCCACGTCGCGCGGACCTCAGAGCAGGCGTCGGTCGTTGGCCCAGCGGGTCAGCTCGTGACGTGAGGAGAGCTGCAGCTTGCGCAGCACCGAGGACATGTGGGTCTCCACGGTCTTGATCGAGATGAACAGCTCGGCGCCCACCTCCTTGTAGGAGTAGCCACGGGCGATCAGCCGCATCACCTCGCGTTCGCGCTCGGTGAGCCGGTCGAGGTCCTCGTCCACCGCCGCGACCTCGATGGTGCCGGCGAACGCGTCGAGGACGAACCCGGCCAGTCGGGGTGAGAACACCGCATCCCCCGAGGCAACGCGCTCGATCGCGGCGACGAGCTCGGGCCCGGTGATGGTCTTGGTGACATAGCCACGTGCACCGGCGCGGATGGTGCCGATGACGTCCTCTGCTGCGTCCGAGACCGACAGTGCGAGGAAGCGGGTTGCAGTCGCCTTGCCCGTCGTTCGCCGCATCACCTCGGCGCCGCCACCGCCGGGGAGGTGCACGTCGAGCAGCACCACCTCGGGCTGGTGCTCGATCACGGCTCGCACCGCCTGGTCCACGTCGGCCGCCTCGGCCACGACATCGACCGCGGTGCCGAGCTCGGAGCGAACGCCCGTGCGGAACATGGCATGGTCGTCGACGATGACGACCTTCCGGGTGGTCATGGGGACTCCTTGGGTCGGTTAGCTCGGGTGGGGAGCGAGAGCCTGACTTCGGTGCCCTCGCCGGGGATGCTGCGCACCGAGGCGCTGCCGCCGTGGCGTTGCATCCGCCCGACGACGCTGCCGCGGATGCCCTGGCGGTCCTCGGCGACTTGGGTGGGATCGAAGCCGACACCGCGGTCGCGCACGAAGACATCGACTCCATCGGGCGTGGCCTCCGCGTAGACGTCGACAGCGGCGGTTCCCGAGTGCTTGGCCGCATTGGTCATCGCCTCACGCGTCGCCAGCACCAGCGGACGGTCCTCGTCGGTCACCGGTGCATCGCCGACGCAGACCACCTCGACGTGGACGCCGTGCGCGTCCTCGACCTCGGCGGCGACGGTGCGGAGCGCGGCGGCCAGGGTCGCGGGCCCATCGCCGGTGGAGTCGAAGAGCCAGGACCGCAGGTCGCGCTCCTGGGCCCGGGCCAGCCGGGTCACCGTCGCCGAGTCGCCGGCCGAGCGCTGGATCAGCGCCAGCGTCTGGAGCACGGAGTCGTGCAGGTGGGCGGCCACGTCGGCCCGCTCCTCCGATCGCACGCGCGCCTCTCGCTCCTCGCTGAGGTCGGAAGAGAGCCGCAGCAACCACGGCCCGACCATGAATCCGAGCCCGACGATGCCGAAGGCCGCGGCCAGGCCGACGTTGAGGGCGACGCTCAGGCTTCCCGAGCGCAGTGAGAACAGGACGATGGCGGCGATCAGCAGCAGCAGTCCGGCGACGATGCGCAGCCAGGCTCGGAAGCCGCCTCCGCCCACGATCGCGCGCAGGGGGTTCATCCGCCGCGACGGGTCGATCCAGCGTTGGCGCTGTGCCTCGTCAGCCTGCCACCACAGCACGGCCACACCGGCGCCGGCGAGCACCAGGGGTCCGTAGGACAGGCTCTGGCCGGTGAGCAGCGTGATCAGGAGGAGGACGCCGATCGCGATCGCCCCGACAGCGACGAGCGGCCCGTAGTCGGCCAGGCGACGTTCGCGCTTCCCGGTGCGCTTGCCCTGCCGGGTGGCGGCATCCAGGCCCGGAGACAGCGGCGTGGTGTGTCGCTGGGTCGGAAGGAACATCCACAGCCCGGCGTACAGCACGACGCCGAACCCACCGAACGCGACGAGGGCCACCAGGCCCATCCGCACCCACAGCACGGGCAGGCTGAGGTGCTGGGCCAGGCCTGACGCGACGCCACCGAGCCAACGGTCGTCGGTCGACCTGTAGGCGCGGCGAGGTGCCGGGGGCACGGTGGGACCGGCCGCCGGCGTGTGCGCGGACGGAGCAAAGGGAGTCATGACCCGACCATCGTGACATCACGGCCCCTGACCCCACATCAGGTAACACCCCTGACCCGGGAGGCCTCGGATATCAGGACTCTCCCCGATACCGCGCAGGCGCGCGTCAGGACACGATGGATGACATGAACGAGCAGAGTGGACCCCAGCCCGGCGAGCAGCCGGCCGGCCAGACGAGCGGCCAGACACAGACCCAGAGCGGACCGCAGTACGGGCCCCAGAGCGGGCCGCAGTACGGACCGCAGTACGGACCGCAATACGGGCCCCGCGTCAGCGGCGAGCAGATGCGCGACGTCAACCGGCTGCGCCGCAGCAAGAGTGACCGCTACATCGCCGGTGTCGCCGGTGGCCTGGGTCGGCACTTCGACATCGACCCGACGATCGTCCGCGTGCTGCTCGCGGTGCTCACCTTCTTCGGTGGCGCCGGTGTGCTGATCTACGGCGTGGTGTGGCTCTTCGTTCCCGAGGACGGCCAGGACCGGGCTCCCATCGAGCTCAACTCCGAGGTTCTCAAGATCGTCCTTGTCGTGACTGGGGCCATCTCCCTGATGATCGTCTTCGGCACCCCGTTCTTCGGCAACAACTGGGGCTTCGCCTTCCCGTTCCCGCTGCTCGTCGTCGGCCTGGTCCTGCTCGCGATCTTCGCCACCCGCGACCAGCGGCGCCGGTCGGGTCCGGTCCCCCCGCCGCCATGGGGCAGCACTCCCCCTGCTGCCCACGGCGCACCCACTCCCACGTCCGGTCCCGCACACGGAACCCCGGAAGCAAGCACGGAAGGAACCACCATGACCTCCACCGACACCCGCACCGACCCGTACGGCTACCAGAGCGGCCAGCAGCCTCCGGCCTGGATGCCGCCGCCTCCCCAGGCGTACGTCCCCCCGCCCCCGCCGCGGCCGCGCCGCACCGGTCTGGTGCTGTTCTGGCCAACCCTCGCGCTGATCGCCATCGGGCTCGGCACCCTCGGGATCTTCGACGTCAACGACTCGGTGAACCCGTCGGCGTACGTCGCCTTGGCGGTCGCTGTCACCGCGGTGATGCTGCTGGTCGGGGCGTTCGTGGGCCGGCCCGGCGGGCTGATCGCCCTCGGCATCGTCGCCAGCATCGGGCTCGGCATCACCAGCGCCGTCGAGGCCTCGACCGACTGGGAGACCGGCGGCGAGACCCTCCGGCTGACTCCGACCAGCGCGATCGCGGTGCAGGACGAGTACAGCGTCCCGAACGGTGAGCTCACCCTCGACCTCACCCGGGTCAGTGACCTGGCGGCCCTGGACGGCCGTGAGATCGACCTCCACCTGAACGCCGGCGAGATCGACGTGATCCTGCCGGACGGGATCAACGCCGTCGTCGACGCCGACATGCACTTCGCGGGCGACATCAGCATCGACGGGTCGCACCGTGGTGGGTTCGACCAGTCCATGACCCGCACGGTGACCGGGTCGACCGACCCGAACGCGCCGACCATCGAGCTCGACCTCGACGCCCGCGTCGGCCAGATCACCGTCGAGCAGAACTGACCCAGCACCGACTTCCCCGAAGGAGAACCACCATGTCTGACCCCAACCTCTACCCACAGCCTCCTGCTGACCGCAGCGTGAAGATCCCGCACCTCGTGTTCGGACTGCTGTTCCTCGGCATCGCCGGCATCTGGGCCCTGGGCGTGAGCGACCTGATCAGCGGTGAGCAGCTCGCGATCCTCGGCCCGGGCGTGCTCATCGTCGCCGGCGTGATCGGGCTGGCCGCCAGCCTGGCCAACGGCCGGAACCGCCGGCGCGCCGCGTCGACGTACGCGTCGACCGGCGAGAGCACCACCAGCTACACCGACACCACCACCACCGAAGCCAACGACTACGCCGTCACCGATGACGACGAGCACACCGAGGAGATCCGATGACCGAGCAGCAGGCACACCCGCACCCCAACCCGCAGCAGGCGCCGCCCCCGGGCCCGCAGCAGGGCCAGTACCAGGGCCAGTACCAGGGCCCGTACGCGCCCCCGCAGTACAAGCGGCTGGCCCGCACGTCGTGGGACGCGCCGGTCAGCGGCGTCTGCGGTGGCCTCGCCCGCTACTTCGGCGTCGACCCGACGCTCGTGCGGGTGCTGGCCGTCATCGGGGCCGTAGTGACGTTCCCCGCCGGCGTGATCGCGTACGCCGTCGCGTGGGCCGTGATGCCGAAGGATTGATGGGCTAACCCTCGCGGGAAGAGTCCGAGAGCGAGCGGGTGATCACCTGGTTGGCCGCCCGCTGGAAGCCGGCAACGACCGCCTCGAGCGTCAGCTGTCGCAGTCGCGACATGGTCTGCTCGAAGGCGGCCTTGTCGGCTTCGCTGTGCTCCTGGCCGCGGAACGGGGCGAGCACGCGGGTCCGCAGGATGTGGGTCAGCTCGTCGGCGAGCGCGTCCATGTGGCGGTTGATGGCCTCGGCCGCCTCCTCCATGGAGTCGACCGGGATGTCGAGCTCGTAGAGCTTCAAGGCGACGTCGAAGGACGGCAGCGGCTCGTAGCGGTCACCCTCGACCCGGATCGCGTAGATGTTCACCAGCCGCTGGATCTCGTCCTCACCGAGCTTGCGCCGGGCACGGGTCTCGAGCTGCCTGCGGGTCATCGACTCGCGCTTGCCGGCACCCCACGAGGTCAGCATGGCGCGCTGCAAAGCAAGGTCCTCGACGCTGGCGTCTGCGGGCACGCGAGCGAGGTACTTCTCGATCGCCGAGAGGGTGAAGCCGTGGTCCTGGAGGGCGCGGATGAGCTCGAGCCGCGCGCGATGCTCCTCGGTGTAGTAGGCCATCCGGCCGCGCCGCGTCGGCGGCGGCAGCAGACCGAGCCCCGCGTAGTAGCGCGTCGTGCGCACGGTCATGCCCGTGACGGCGGCGAGCTCGTCGACGGTGTAGAGCTCCTCGCCGGGGCCCAGCTCGCGTTCGACGCTCACATTGTCCACCCTTCAGATGACACCCTTGACTGTAACAGTAGAACTGGCACATTGTTTCTGCAATCGCCGTAACCTCGGCGTGGTTTCGCCGTTGGACAGCCCAGCCGCGGACCCAGCTCACGCCACTTCGCCGGGACTGATCCGGGTCGCGTCCAGGGAGGTCTGCCATGAGCGCCACCATGCCGTCCCGGCTGGGTCGCGTGCTCGGTGCTGCCCGACCCTTGAGCGAGACCGCTGCCATGCTCCGGCTGCTCTCCCGGCTCGGCTCCGACCTGGTCACCTCGGTGTCACGCCGGCGCTTCCCGTTCGAGGAGCTGCTGCTCCAGACCTGGTACACCATCCGCGTCTGCACCCTGCCCGCCCTGATGGTCTCGATCCCGTTCGGCGTCATCCTCGCCCTGCAGGTCGGGGTGCTCGCCCAGCAGGTCGGCGCGGTGTCCTTCACCGGCGCCGGCAACACCCTCGCCGTCGTACGCCAGGCCTCGCCGATCATCACCGCCCTGATGCTGTCCGGGGTCGCCGGCTCGGCGATCTGCTCGGACATCGGCGCACGGAAGATCCGCGAGGAGCTCGACGCCCTGGAGGTCATGGGGATCTCGGTCACCGAGCGGCTGATCCTCCCCCGGGCGATGTCGACGGTGATCGTGGCCGTCCTGCTCAACGGAGTCGTCATGTTCTTCACGATCATGACCACGCTGCTGATCACCACGGTCGCCATGAACCTCCCCCCGGGCTCCTACCTGGCCTCGGTCGCCACGCTCGCGAGACCCTCCGACCTCGCCCTGTCGCTGATCAAGGCGGCGGTCTTCGGCGTGATCTGCACGGTCGTCGCCGCCCACAAGGGCATGCACGTCACCAAGGGGCCTGCCGGCGTCGGGGACGCCGTCACCGATGCCGTGGTGATGAACTTCATCCTGCTCTTCGCCGCCAACTTCGCGATCTCGCAGATGATGACCGCGGCGACCGGGGGTGCCATGTGAGCCACGCCGTCCCTGGCAGCCGTCGCAACCGCGACCTGCTCGCGCCGATCGTGCAGGTCGGCGAGCAGCTGCTGTTCTGGTGGGAGGTGATCCGCCACATCCCGCTGACGCTCCGGCAGTACAGCAAGCAGATCGGCACCATCCTCGCCGAGCTCAGTCTCGGCACCGGCGTGTTCGTGATCGGTGGCGGCGTCGTGGGCGTCGTCATCCTGCTCTCCACCCTCACCGGCAGCGAGGTCGGTTTCGAGGGCCACAACGGCCTGTCGGTGATCGGGCTCGCCCCGCTGACCGGCTTCATCTCGGCCTACCTGAACACCCGCGAGATGGCCCCGATCATCGCCGCACTCGGCTTCGCGGCCCGCATCGGTTGCGGGTTCACCTCACGTCTGGGCGCCATGAGGATCTCCGAGGAGATCGACGCGCTGGAGTCGATGGCGATCCGGCCGATCCCCTACCTCGTGACCACCCGGCTCCTGGCGGGGCTGGTCCTCGTCATACCGCTCTACCTGATCGGTCTGGTGGGCACCTACCTCGCGACGGACATGATGGTGACCGTCTTCTTCGGGCAGTCCCACGGCACCTACCAGCACTACTTCCAGGCGTTCGTCTCCCCGATCGACGTCCTGTACTCCGCGATCAAAGTGGTCGTGCTGACCTCGGTGGTCACGCTGATCCACTGCTACTTCGGGTTCACCGCCAGCGGTGGCCCGGAAGGCGTGGGCAAGGCGACCGGACGCGCGATCCGCACCAGCATCATCGCGATCACTGTCCTGGACATCACGATGACGCTGACCCTCTGGGGCGTCGACCAGCAGGCGGTGATCTCCGGGTGAGCACACACCGGATCCGGATGCTCGTCCTGGTCGGCACCGTCGCGGCGCTGTTTGCGGGGTACGCCGCCTGGACCGGGCTCTCCTACCTCGGCAAGGTCGGCGGCGGCCTTCGGATGACTGCCTACCTGCCCACGTCCGGCGACTCCCTGGGCCCGGCCTCCAACGTGAAGTACCACGGTCTCGTCGTCGGTCGGGTGATCAACATCGAGGGCTCGGCCAAGCAGAGCAGCGCCCAGATCGTGCTCAAGCCCGACCAGGCCGAGCAGATCCCGGCCAACGTCACCGCGCGCGTGCTGCCGTCCACGATCTTCGGCTCGGAGTACGTCGAGCTCGTGCCGCCCCGAGCCCCGCAGACCAGGCGGCTGCCCAGCGTGAAGACGATCGCGGCCGACCGCAGCGCGGAGACCCTGCGGATCATGGACGCCGTCGCAGCCGGTGAACGGATCCTGCGGGCGGTCGACCCCAGCCAGCTCGACGCGACCGTCTCGGCGCTGGCAGACATGCTCGACGACAACGGGGAGAACGTCGGCCGCTTCATCGAACGTGCAGGTGACTACCTGGGCACGATGATCGAGCACAGTGATGCCTTCTACCGCGACCTGCACCTGCTCGGCAACGTGCTCCAGGGGGCCGCCGACGCCGAGCCGCACCTCGTCGCCGCGCTCCGCAACAGCCACAGCACGCTGCGCCTCGTCGTGGACCAGCGGCGCACCGTCGACGCACTCATCAACGGCACCACCGGCCTGAGCAGCGAGACGAGCGACTTCCTCCAGCACAACGAGCAGAACCTCGTCGGGACGATCCGCGCGGGCGAACCGATCGTGCACGTCTACAACGGCCGCCGGGACAGGCTGGCCGACCTGCTGCAGGCGGTGCCGAAGGTGTTGTCCAACGGGGCCAACGGAGTCGTGGACGGCAAGATCAAGATGGAGGGGCTGATGCAGTTCCCCTTCGAGGTCGGCAAGCCCTACAACGCGAAGGACTGCACCCGCTACGTCGGCGCAACCGCCAGCAACTGTTCCGGCGGCGGCAGCTACCACTCGCCCTACCAGGGCAGCCGATGAGGAGCCCCGCCTACGTCCTGCGCAACGCTCCCGGCCCCGCGGTCGGAGTGACGCTGTTCGCCGTCGTCTCGGTGGTGATGACGATGCTGGTCGCCGGCACCCTGATGAAGGGCTCCGGCACCGACCCGAAGGAGTACACCGCCCTGTTCCGCGACACCAACGGGCTCAGCGAAGGTGACGACGTCCGGATGGCCGGCGTACGCGTCGGGCGAGTGCAGAAGCGCGAGCTCGATGACGGCATGGCCCGGGTGACCTTCTCGGTGTCCGGCGACCAGACGGTGTACGCCGACAGCCGCGCCGAGGTCAACTTCCTCAACCTCATCGGGCAGCGCTACCTCGACATCACGCGCGGGTCCAGCAAGGACCGGCTCTCCCCCGGCGCCACGATTCCGGCGTCGCGGACCAGCCCGGGCCTCGACCTGACCGCGCTCTTCAACGCCTTCAAGCCGCTGTTCGACCTGCTGCGCCCCGCCGACGTCAACAAGCTCGCGACCGAGATCACCGCGGTGCTCCAGGGCCAGGGTCCGACCATCAACGACCTCATGGCCGAGACGGCCAAGCTGACCAGCCACCTGGCCCAGAAGGACGAGGTCATCGGCCGGGTCATCACCAACATGTCGGTGGTCATGGAGACGACGGCTGCACACCGCGAGGACCTCAACGTGCTGATCCGTGAGCTCGGCACCCTGACCCATGGCCTGGCAGGAGACCGGCAGCAGATCGGCACAGCCCTCGACAGCATGTCGCAGCTCAGCATCGCGATGGACGACCTGACGCGGCGTACCCGCAAGCCCCTGACCGCCGACATCGGCCACATCAACACCCTCGGCGGCCTGGTCAACAAGCAGACCGACATGCTCACGAAGGGCCTGCGCAGCGCCCCGCAGCTGCTCGACGCCTACGCACGCTCGATGAGCTACGGCAGCTGGCTGAACACCTACATCTGCTCGCTCAGCCTGCGCACCCCGATCGGCCTCGACATCGACGGCCGCAACCTCGGCGGCAACACGAAGGCGTGCCAGTGAACGCCTCCCGACTCCCCCAGCCACGATCCGTGATCAACATCGCGGTCGCGGTGGTGCTGATCGCGCTCGCCGTCTGGAAGCTGCTGCCCGGTACGACGACCTACACCGCCGACTTCGCCAACGCTTCGGGAATCTCCACCGGGGACGACGTACGCGTGGCCGGCATCAACGTCGGTGAAGTGACCGGCGTCCGTCTCGAGCGCGGTGTCGTCCACGTGCAGTTCACCGCCGAGAACGATCTCTCGGTCGCGCGCGCCGCCCGGGCCGAGATCAAGCTCGCGACGATCCTGGGCCAGCACTACCTCGACCTCGTGCCGGGCAAGGGCGAGCAGCTCGACGGCGGTGGCACGATCCCGCTTGCCCAGACCAAGTCGGCGTACACGATCGACAAGTTCCAGGTCGACGCCAACGACGCGGTGCAGACGATCGACGACGAGGCGCTCGCGGGCGCGGTGAACACGCTCACGAAGAACCTCAACGGCGACCCGGACGCCAACCGCGAGGCACTCAAGGGCATTGCGCAGGTCTCCCAGACGGTGGCCAGCCGCGACGACGAGCTGCGTCGACTGATCGGGTCCACCCGCACCGTCACCGACGTCGTGCACGGACAGCAGGGCAACCTGATGCGGCTGCTCGGAGACTCCGACAAGGTCGCCGCGATGATCAACCAGCGTCGGGAGACCATCAAGCTGCTGCTGAGCAGCACGAGGTCGATGGTGCACGAAGTGACGCTGCTGGTGCGCGACAACAACAAGCAGCTGCGCCCCACGCTGATCCAGCTCAAGACGCTGATGGGCACGCTGGTCAAGAACAAGGACTACCTCGACCACACACTCAAGGCCGTCACCGCCCAGAGCCGCTACTTCGCCAACGCGACCGGCAACGGTCCGTGGATCGAGGTCTTCGCGCCCGACTTCCTGATCACCGACAACATCGTGTGTCTCGTGACGTCCCCCGCGGAGTGCAAATGAACAAGATGCTCGTGCTCCGCATCGGCGCCCTGGTCGCGGCGTTGGCCCTCGTCGCGGGTCTCGGCCTGCGGCTGACCCGGCACGAACCGATGCGGCTCAGCGCGATGTTCAACGACACCACCGGTCTCTACGTCGGCAACGACGTGCGGGTGCTCGGCGTCAACGTCGGCGAGGTGAAGGCCGTCATGCCCTCGGGTACGTCGGTCCGCGTCGACATGGAGTTCCCGCACGACACCGAGATCCCGGCCAACGCGCAGGCAGCGATCATGCAGTCCTCGCTGGTCACAGACCGGTTCGTCGAGCTCACGCCGGCGTACCGCGCAGGCAGGCAGATCAAGAGCGGCACCCTCCTTCCACTCAGCCGCACCCGCAACCCGGCCAACCTCGACGAGATGGTGCGTGCGGTCGACCAGCTCGTGGTGGCGCTGGGTGACCCGCGCACCGGCGGCAGCAACGTCGGCGAGCTGCTCGACGTGGGCGCGAGGAACCTGTCGGGACAGGGGCAGTTCATCCAGGACGCGCTGCGTTCGACCCAGGGCGCGATGGACGCGATCAACGGCAACGAGCCGGACCTCGAGCGCATCACCACCAACCTCGACTCATTGGTCGGCGCCCTGGCGAAGCGGGACACGATGATCCGCCGGCTCTCCACCAACGTCACCGAGTCGACCTCGATGCTCGCCGGACAGCGGGTGGCGCTGCGCCAGCTCGTGGGCGAGCTCGCCCGGCTGGTGACCACGGTGACGACGTTCGTCCAGCGCAACCGTGGCGACCTCAAGACCACCCTCGCGCACAGCCGTTCGGTCCTCTCCACGCTCTCGGCGCACCAGAAGGACATGGCCGAGACGCTCGACCTGCTGCCGCTGGTCGGGCAGAACATCTGGCAGGCCTACGACCCCAAGACCAAGCGCCTGCGGATCCGGATCGACATCCACAACACCGGCCCGCTGTCGCCAGTGGCCCGCAGCCAGGTGTGCAAGGCCTTCGGCCTGACCGGGTGCGACACGTTGACCAACCCCGAAGGGACCGGCGCACTCGACCCGCTCTTCACGATCCTGTCCGACGCCATCCCCTCCGGCATTCCGGGGGTGACCCAGTGAGTCTCCGTCGGTTGAGCTCGTCGAAGTCCCTCATTGCGATGGCACTGGCTGTGGGCCTGGGTGTCTCGGGCTGCTCGCTCGAGTCGGTGCCGATGCCGTCGCAGGTCAGCGGACCGTCGTACGAGCTGAAGGCGGAGTTCCGCAACGCCCTCAACCTGCCCCAGGGCGCACCGGTGAAGCTGCACGGCAACCGCGTGGGGACGGTGCGGGAGATCAAGGCCAGCAACTACGTCGCCCAGGTGACCCTGCGGTTGCGCAAGGACGCCCCCGTTCCTCGCGGCACACACGCAGAAGTGCGCACAACCGCGCCGATGGGTGAGGCGTACGTCGAGCTGACCCCACCCGAGGAGGCGGACGCGAAGCGTGGCCTGATGCTCGGAGACGGCGACCGGCTGCCACTGTCATCGACCACGACGGCACCGGACGTCAGCGACCTTCTCGTCGCCCTGTCCGCCACCGTGACCGGAGGCCCCTTCGCCGATATCTCCACGATCATCAAGCAGCTCAACGTCGCGCTCGACGGGCGCACGGGCGACGTGCACGAGTTGCTCTCCCAGCTGAACACCTTCGTGAGCGGTCTCAACGCGCACACCGACGACATCGACCGGGTGCTTGACGGGATGGACCGGCTCGGCAGCGCCCTCGCCGCCGACGCGCCGACCCTGTCGCGTGCGATCGACGACCTGACTCCCGCGATCACCACCCTGAGCGGTCAGCGTGCCGACCTGATGAAGATGCTCGGCCGGCTCACCCGGCTGAGCACAGTCAGCCGCCGCGTGATCGGGGCGACCAAGGAGTCGATCGTGCGCCAGGTCAACGAGGTCGAGCCGGTCCTGACGACCCTGATCGCGAACATGGACAAGATGCGCCCGCTGATGCAGGGCGTCGTCGACTTCGGCCGTGCCCTGGACTCGGCAGAGCCGGGCGACTACGCACGCTTCGACCTCACCGCGCTCCTGGCCCCGGGCGACCTGTCCAACCTGCCCAAGCTGCCGGGCCTGCCCGGCGTACCCGGTCCCGGCTCTCCCCAGCCGACACCGCCTGGCCTTCCCGGCATCCCCGGCCTGCCCGGGGGCACCGCTGACGACGACCCGCTGGGTCTCGGCGGCCTCCTGGGAGGTGGTGGCTGATGGCACGCGCTGCACTGTTCGGCAACCGGGTCCGCACGGCCCAGATCCTGCTGCTCGTCGTCGTGATCCTCGGCGCGCTCTACGTGATGGACGCCGTCGTCGGGTCCGGGCTCATCCGCCGCCCCTACGAGGTGACCGTCGAGCTCGAGGGCAGCGGCGGGCTCTACCCCGGCGCGGTCGTCAGCTATCGGGGCAACCGGATCGGCAAGGTCAAGGACCTCGACGTGACGCAGGACGGGGTCCGGGCGAGGGCGTCGATCGCGAAGGGCACCCGCATCCCGGTCGACTCCGAGGCAGTCGTCTCCAACCTCTCGGCGGTCGGCGAGCAGCGGCTCGACTTCAGGCCCCGCGTGAACCACGGGCCGTGGCTGAAGGCCGGGTCGGTCGTGGCCAAGAAGGACACCGGTCTGCCTCTCGCGACGAGCACGCTCTTCCTGCACGCGAAGACGCTCACCGACCAGATCGACGTGGACGACGTACAGACGATCTCCAAGGAGCTCGGCGTCGCCTTCGGTGACCCCGACCTCGACCTGCGCCGGCTCTACGACCAGGGCGACCGCACACTCGGGACGCTGGAGCGACTCCAGCCCGCGACCATATCGCTCATCGAGCGTGGACAGGTGCCGCTGCAGACGCTGTCGGACAACGGCGACCAGTTCCTCCAGTTCAGCAAGGACGTGCAGGCGCTCACCGCCTCGCTGAACCAGGCCAACCCCGACCTCGCCTCGCTGATCCGCGACGGCAAGGTCCTGCTTCCGGAGCTGCGCGGCGTGCTCGCGGAGAACAAGGTCACCCTCGCCGACATGCTCGGCAAGGGCCGCGTCGTCAGCGAGATCGGCGCCGACCGTCAACCGGCGCTGATGTCCTGGCTCGACTACGTGCCGCTCCAGGCGAAGGCGATGATCGCCGGCACCCGCGACGGCTCCGGGCGCGTCGTACTCGTCGGGAACCCGTCCAAGCTCTGCAGGTACGACACCAAGCAGCACCTCCCGGCCGACTTCTCCAACCGCGCGCCCGCCCGGAACGGCCGATGCACCAAGGTCGACCCGTTGATCCAGCAGCGCGGCGCGCAGTACGTCCCAAGACCGTGAGAGCCGGTGCGGCGACCGACTGGTCGAGGGATCCATGCACCTGGTGGGTGTTCTAACACTCAACAAGTACATGTTTCCCCGGTCAGCCGGGGAAACCGACGCTCCTCTTGAACTCTGACAGTTTTGCTGTAACAGTTGCTCTGTCACCATCGACACCCGAAGGGACGCCCATGGCCGACGTCTACACCTCCGAGCACGAGGACTTCCGGAAGACCGCGCGCACTTTCTACGAGCGCGAGGTCATCCCCTTCCACGACCAGTGGGAGAAGGAGGGCATCGTGCCGCGCGAGCTGTGGCTGAAGGCGGGCGAGGCGGGGCTGCTCTGCTTCGACGTCCCGGAGGAGTACGGCGGCCCGGGAGTCGACGACTTCCGCTACAACGTGATCCTCTCCGAGGAGCAGACGCGGGCCGGCGCCAGCGGCCCCGGCTTCTCGGTGCACACCGACATCATCGTCCCCTACATCACGAGCATCGGGACCGACGAGCAGAAGCAGCGCTGGCTGCATGGCGCCGTGTCCGGGGAGACCATCACTGCCATCGCGATGACCGAGCCCGGCGCGGGCAGCGACCTCCAGGGCATCCGCACCACCGCCGTCGACAAGGGTGATCACTACCTGCTCAACGGCTCCAAGACGTTCATCTCCAACGGGATCCTCTCCGACCTGGTCATCGTCGTCGCGCGCACCGACCCCGAGGCCGGCCACAAGGGCATCAGCCTGCTGGTCGTCGAGCGGGGCATGGAGGGCTTCGAGCGCGGACGCAACCTCGACAAGATCGGGCTGCACGCCCAGGACACTGCTGAGCTCTCGTTCACCGACGTCGTCGTACCCAAGGAGAACCTGCTCGGCGAGGAGGGCGAGGGCTTCATCTACCTGATGATGAACCTCCCCCAGGAGCGGCTGATCATCGCCGCCCAGGCCGTCGCCGCGTGCGAGGCGATCGTCGAGATGTGCCTCGACTACGCCAAGACCCGCGAGGCGTTCGGCAAGCCGATCGGCAAGTTCCAGCACAACCGGTTCCTGATCGCCGAGATGGCGACCGAGACCAGGGTGGCGCGTGCCTTCATCGACGACTGCCTCCAGAAGCACCTCGACGGCAAGCTCACCGCGGTCGACGCGGCGATGGCCAAGTGGTGGACGACCGAGCTGCAGAACAAGCTGGTCAACCAGGGCGTCCAGCTCCACGGCGGCTACGGCTACATGATGGAGTTCCCGATCGCCAAGGCCTACCTCGACAGCCGCATCTCCACGATCTACGGGGGCACGACCGAGATCCAGAAGGAGATCATCGGCCGGAGCCTGGGGCTGTGAACTGATGGACTTCGATCTTCCCGACACCGCCCTCGCCGTCCGTGACGGTGTCGCCGCCGTCGCGGCGAAGTACGACCACGAGTACTGGTCGCGCTGCGAAGAGGAGAAGCGCTACCCCACCGAGATCTACCGTGACCTCTCCGAGGGCGGCTGGCTCGGGCTCAGCGTCCCCGAGGAGTACGGCGGGGGCGGGCAGGGACTGCTCGAGACGGCCGTCGCCTGCGAGACCCTCTGCGCATCCGGCGGCACGGCCGGGTCGTTCTTCTACGTGCTCAACCCCGGCTTCGGCGTGACCACGCTGGCCCGCCACGGCACCGAGGAGCAGAAGCAGCAGATCCTGCCCGGGCTCGCGTCGGGCGAGATCCAGTTCAGCTTCGGCCTCACCGAACCGGACGCCGGTTCCAACGCCATCGAGATCAGCACCAGCGCCCGCCGCGACGGCTCTGCCGATTCCGGGGACTTCCTGATCAAGGGCCAGAAGATCTGGATCTCCAACGTCGAGCGCGCCGACTGGATGGTCGCCGTCACCAGGACCATCCCCGCGAGCGACGCGAAGCCGCGCACCGCGGGCTTCACGATGTTCCTCGTCGACGTCAAGGAGGCGCTGGAGGCCGGGACGCTGAGCTACACCCCGATCCCGAAGATGGGTTCGAACATCCTCTACTCCAGTCAGGTCTTCTTCGACGATGTGCGCGTCCCCGCGCACCGCGTCCTGGGCGAGGTGGACGAGGGCTTCCGCGTTCTCTGGGACGTGCTCAATCCCGAGCGGATCCTCGCCGCTGCCGGCGGTGTCGGCGCTTCCGATGCTGCGCTCAAGTTGGCTTCGGACTACGCCCGCGAGCGCGTCGTGTTCGGGCGCCCGATCGGCGCGAACCAGTCGATCGCCTTCCCGCTCGCACAGATCAAGGCCAAGACCGAGCTGGCCCGGCTGATGACCTACAAGGCCGCCTGGCTCTTCGACCAGGGCCGGCCGTGCGGGAGCGAGGCCAACGTCGCGAAGCTGACCGCCGCCCAGGCCTCGTGGGAGGCGGCCGACCAGGCGTTCCAGACCCTCGGCGGGATGGCGTACTCCAAGGAGTACCCCGTCGAGCGCATGTTCCGCGACGCCCGCATCGGCAAGAACATCCCTGTGTCCGAGCAGATGGTGCTCGCCCACATCGGTACCTCGATGCTCGACCTTCCCAAGACCTACTGAAGCCACCACTCACCCGCAGGAGACCAGCCCCATGACCGACGTACTCGCCGAGCGCCAGGAGATCGAGACGCAGATCAAGGGCCGCAACATCGCCCATGCCTTCGCCGAGACGGTCGAGGAACTCGGAGACAGCCCCGCGTTCTCCGACAGGATCGGGATCGAGGGGGCCGGCTGGCGCACGCTCTCCTGGCGCGAGGTGCGCGACCAGGGCCTCGAGGTCGCCGCTGCGTTCGTCGAGCTCGGCGTCAAGCCCGGCGACAGGGTCGCGCTGATGGCCTCGAACCGGATCGAGCACGTGCTCGCCGACATCGGCGCCATGCACGCGGGCGCGACCTCCATGTCCATCTACAACACGCTCTCGCGCAGCCAGGTGGCGTACGTCGCCGAGCACTCCGCACCGACCGTGGTGGTGCTGGAGACCGCCGACCATCTCGATCGCTGGTCGGAGGCACTGGCCTCTGGGGCGATCCGGCAAGTCGTGGTCATCGACGCCGACAGCAAGCCCGACGGCGCGATCACCTGGGACGAGCTCGTGGCGCTCGGCCGGCTGACCCGCGAGCGGCACGCGGACGAGGTCGAGCAGCGCTGGCAGGGCACCGACCCGGAACAGCCGGCGACGATCCTCTACACCTCGGGTACGACGGGGCCGCCCAAGGGCGTGGTGATCACCCACCACAACGTGCTCTTCGAGGTGGAGAGCAGCAACCGGACGGCCGCGCTCGAAGGCGAGAACGTCGGAGTCTCCTACCTGCCCTACGCGCACATCGCCGAACGGGTGCTGGGCATCTACATCCCGCAGGTCGACGGGGCCCACGTCCACCTGATCGGCGACCCGGCCGAGCTCGTCGGCGCCCTCGGCGAGGTCAGGCCGACGCGGTTCTTCGGCGTACCCCGTGTCTGGGAGAAGATCCAGACCGGCATCGGCGGTCTGCTCGCCATGGAGACCGACGAGGCCAGGAAGAAGGCTGTCGCCGACGCGATGGCCGTCGGGCTGGAGTACGTCGAGTCGCTGCAGACGGGTCACGAGACGAGCCCCGAGCTGCAGGCGAAGTTCGACGCGGTCAACGAGGCCGTGCTGACCCCGATGAAGTCCATGCTCGGCCTCGACCGGGTCACCTGGGCCGGCAGCGCGTCGGCCCCGATGCCGCTCGAGACCGCTCGGTTCTTCGCCGGTCTCGGCATGCCGATCTACGACATCTACGGCATGACGGAGACCACCGGCTCGGTCACCGCGTGCGGTCCGGGCAGTTTCCGCCTCGGGACGGTCGGGCGCGCTCAACCCGGCATCGAGATGGCGATCGCCGAGGACGGCGAGATCCTCACGCGCGGACCGGTGAACACCAGCGGCTACCACCAGAACCCCGACGCCAGCGCCGAGCTGATCGACGACGAGGGCTGGGTGCATACCGGCGACATCGGCGAGCTCGACGACGACGGGTTCCTGAAGGTCGTCGACCGCAAGAAGGAGATGATCATCACCTCCTCGGGCAAGAACATCGCGCCGTCCAACATCGAGAACCTCCTGAAGGAGAGCCCGCTGGTCGGCCACGCCCTGGCGTACGGCGAGAGCAAGCCGTACGTCGTCGCGATCCTCACCCTCGACCCCGACGTCGCTCCAGTCGTGGCCGGCAAGCTCGGGGTCGAGTACGCCGACCTCGCCGACCTCGCGCAGAAGCCGGAGATCCTCGGCGCCGTCGGCCAGGCCGTCGAGAAGGCCAACGACCGCCTCTCCCGCCCCGAGCAGGTCAAGAAGTGGAAGCTGCTGCCGGTCGAGTGGACCGCCGAGTCCGCCGAGCTGACCCCGACCCTCAAGCTCAAGCGCCGGGTGGTGCACAGCAACTACGCCGACGCACTCGACGAGCTGTACGCCACGTCATGACCACCCAGGAGATGACCGCCACCCACCCCGACCCGCGCGATCTCGCGCTCGACCGCGACGCCGTCCTGTGGCGCAACTCCGGCGACCTGCGCACCATGGTGCTGGCGTTCCGGACCCTGGTTTTCCAGGTGGCCTATCCGATGGTGGGCGCCGGCGTCGGTGAGCACTCGGTCTACAAGACCGACCCGTGGGGACGGCTCTACCGCTCGCTCGACTCGCTGATGACCCAGATCTACGGTTCCGAGCGTGCCGTGGCCGAGGGCCAGCGTCTGCGCGAGGTGCACAAGCAGATCAAGGGAGTGGACGCCCAGGGTCGCCGCTACTCCGCCCTGAACCCGGAGGCCTTCTACTGGGTGCACGCCACCGTGCTCGAGGGTGCCCTGGTGTTCCAGGAGAAGTTCGACCGGCCACTCTCCCCCGACGAGCTCGACCGGATCTACGAGGAGTGGCGCCGTGTGGGCCTGATGCTCGGCCTGCGCGAGCAGGACCTGCCGCAGGACATCGCGGGGTTCTGGCGCCGCTGGGACGAGATCAAGTCCAAGCTCGAGAACAACCCCGTTGTCCAGGACGTCCTGCACAACGGACCGAAGCGCCCGTTCTGGCTGCCGCTCACCCAGCGCTGGTTCGACGTGCTCAACCGCCCCGCGATGAAGCTCCAGCGCGACATCGCCACCTGGACGCTCGACGACGACCTGTGCGAGAAGTTCGGCCTGCCAGCACTGACCCGTGCCGAGGAGCGCCGACTGCGCCGTCTGGCGTGGCTCACGCGCGTGCTCGGGCGCCTGCTACCCGACCCCATTCGCTTCCCGCTCCCCATCTACATCGCCCGCCGACGCGCGATGGCACGCACCGACCGGCCGCGGCTCCACGCCGCCTGACCACGCGACCCACAGGAGAACCATGACCGCGCTCAAGCACGACGTCGCCCCTGCCTCGACCACCACGGTCCGTCCCGACTGGGTCACCGACGATGTGCTGGAGCGGCTGACCGCTCGGGTCTTCCGTGATGCCGGCAACTCGTCTGACCCGCTGCGCCCCGTCGCGCCGTACGACGGGCAGGTGACTGCGTCGATCCCGACGAGCACCGCCGAGGACGTGACCCACGCCGTCGAGGTGGTCCGGGTTGGTGCCGTGGCCTGGCGAGCCCGCGCGTACGCCGACCGCGCCGCGGTGATGCTGCGCTTCCACGACCTGTTCATCGAGCACCAGGACGAGATCCTCGACCTGATCCAGTGGGAGATGGGCAAGGCCCGCTTCTCGGCCTGGCAGGAGATCCTCCAGGTCGCCAACCTCGCGAGGCACTACGCCCGCGTCGGTGAGAAGTACCTCGCCCCTACCTCCGTGCGTGGCGCGGTTCCCGGCCTGACCAAGGTGCGCGAGACGCGCGTGCCGAAGGGCGTCGTCGGCGTGATCTCCCCCTGGAACTACCCCTTCTACCTCGGCGTCGGCGACGTCATCCCCGCCCTGTTGGCCGGCAACGCGGTCGTGTCGAAGGCCGACTCGCAGACGGCGCTCACCCTTCTCCACGCTCGCGACCTGATGTCCCGAGCCGGGCTGCCGACCGATGCCTGGCAGGTCGTCGCCGGCCGCGGCAGCGTCGTCGGCCCCGCGCTGATCGACGCCGTCGACTACATCTGCTTCACCGGGTCCACCGGCACCGGTCGCACCGTCGGAGAGCAGGCAGGCCGGCGGCTCATCGGCGCCTCCCTCGAGCTCGGCGGCAAGAATCCGCTGATCGTGCGCAAGGACGCCGACCTGCACAAGGCGGCCGAGGGCTGCGCCGCCGCAGCCTTCGCCAACACCGGTCAGATGTGCATCCACGTCGAGCGGGTGCTCGTCGACGAGTCCGTCTACGACGAGTTCCGGACGGCCCTGATCACTGCCACCGAGGCACTGGACGTCGGGCAGACCTTCGAATACACCGTCGACATCGGCTCGCTCGCGAGCGAGGACCAGCTCGCCACGGTCGACCGACACGTGGAGCAGGCTCGGGCGGGTGGAGCCTCGGTCCTGACGGGCGGACGCGCCCGACCCGATCTCGGGCCGCTCGTCTACGAGCCGACGGTGCTGGAGGACGTCACGGCCGAGATGGAGGTCTGCACCCAGGAGACCTTCGGTCCGGTCATCTCCATCTACCCGACGTCGTCCGACCACGAGGCGGTCGAGCTGGCCAACCGCGGCAGCTACGGCCTGTCGGCCAGCATCTGGAGCCGTGACGTGCGTACGGCGGGCCGGCTGGCGGGTCAGGTGCGCGCTGGTTCGGTCAACATCAACGACGGCGCCGCCGCCGCTGCCGCGTCGGTCGAGGCCCCCATGGGCGGCATGGGCGACAGCGGCCTGGGGCGGCGCCACGGCGCTGAGGGGATCCGGAGGTACACCGAGGCCCAGACCATCGCCGTACAGCGCCTGCTCCCGCTCGGACCGCCGCCCGGACTGGCGGTGGAGAAGTTCGTCGCGCTGACCAACGCCCAGCTCCGGCTGCTGCGCCGAATGCGTGTCCGGTGACAGTTTGTCACCGGGGGCGAAAGGACTAAGGTGGACGAAACGCGCCGCTCAGTTGAGCGGCGGGTGTCTCGTTGAAGCCGACGACCTGATGCCTGGGTGCTGCAGGACCGGCACCTGCGGCCGTTTGACTCCTTCTCGGAGGTCAGTCACAGGTTCGGTGAGCAATGACTGCTGTCATACAGCCCCAGAGATCCCAGACTCCATCCCAGCAGGACCGCAGTTCACGCACGCGTGAGCTGTTCCTCGAGGCCGCGGCCGCCGAGTCCCCCGAGGAGCGCCAACGGCTCCTCGAGAAGGTCATCGTCCTCCACGTCGGCCTGGCCAACTCCGAAGCCTCGCGCTACCGTTCCCGCGGCGTCCCGCTCGAAGACCTGCGCCAGGTCGCGGCCCTTGCGCTGACGAAGGCCACCCGCGGGTTCGACGTGACCGCAGGCCACGACTTCCTGTCGTACGCCGTGCCCACCATCCGCGGCGAGCTGCGCAAGTACTTCCGTGACCACGGCTGGATGATCCGTCCGCCGCGGCGCATCCAGGAGCTCCAGGCGCGCATCAACGCAGCCGAGAACGAGCTGTCCAACCGGCTCGGTCGTTCGCCCAAGCCGGTCGAGATCGCCGACCACCTCGACGAGTGCACGGAGTCGGTGATCGAGGCGTTGTCCAGCGACGGCTGCTTCGTACCCGCCTCCCTCGACCACCCGGCGGGTGCCGACGGGTCGACCTCGCTCGGTGACCTGCTGCCCTTCGACGACGACTCCCAGGGCGCCTCCGAGGCCCGTCTGGTGCTGCGCCCCGTGCTGCGTCGCCTCGGCGAGCGGGACCGGCAGATCCTGGCGATGCGCTTCTACGAAGGCCTGACCCAGCGTGAGATCGCCGAGCGCATCGGCGTGACCCAGATGCAGGTCTCGCGACTGCTGACCCGCATCCTCGGTCAGCTGCGTACCGGTGTCGGGGACGTCCCGCTCGAAGACCGCTGAGGTCTTCGCCCTGGGAACAAGGTGTGGCCAGTCGAAACTCCACAATTGTTGGACTGGAACGTCGAGAACCCTGACCAGGACGTTCCGAACCAACATTTGTGGGGTTGGCGCGCCAACCTAGAGCGCGATCTGACCAACCCGACCGGCCCGCACCTCGGCCGCCACTTCAGGGAAGTCCGTCATCAGTCCGTCGACGCCCAGGTCCAGCAGTCGCGTGACCTCGCCGGCCGCGTCGCCGTGCTCGCGCGACGGTCCGTCGCTGCGCAGGTTGGCAGGCAGGTGCCGGTTCTCGTTGCGCAGCGTCCACACCAGCACGTCGAGGCCGGCCTTGAACGCGTTCAGCACCGCAGGTCCGGGGTCACCGATCTGGTCGAACGGGTCCCGCGGCAACGCGAGGTGCTTGCTCAGGCCGACGGCCGACGCGTATGCGCCGATTCGTTGCAACCGACGCGGCCGGACGGTCTCATGGCGGTCGAGCAGCTGCACCATCTCGACATCGAGGTCGCGACGCAGGGCCTTGAGGATGTCGGACTCGAACGACATCACCCTGACCGGCGCCAGCGGCGAGTCCAGCCGCCGCTCCCGCAGGATCGCGACGAGAGACTCGTGCAGCGGCATCCTCATGGAGGTGAACAGGCCGGCGTGCTTCAGCTCGATGTGTACGCCGAGCTGGCGACCCGCCCGGGCCGACTCCTGCTCGCGCAGGTCCAGCAGCTCCTCGAGCGTGAGTACGCCGAGCAGCTCGTCGTACATCGCACTGCCCGGGCGCTTCATCGGCCAGCGCTCCCGGGCCCGGAGCTCGCGGAGCTCCTCGAGGTAGAAGTCCTGGACGAACCAGCTGTCCACCATCTCGCCGTCGACCTCCAGCTTGCGCCGCTTGTGCGCGAACTCGGGATGGCTGGCGACATCGGTGGTCGGGGCGAGGTCGAGGTCGTGGCGGCAGACCAGGATTCCGTCGCGGGTGCAGACGACATCTGGCTCGACAGAGTCGGCGCCGGTGCGCCACGCGAGCTGGTAGGCGAGCGACGTGTGCTCCGGCCTGTGTCCGCTGGCTCCGCGGTGGCCGATGACGAGTGGTCCAGTCACAACCCCACCGTGGTCGTCGCGGGTGACGGGAGGGTGAAGTCGTGTCGAACGCAGCACTTACGGTGGTGGTCATGCAGACGTTCGGCACCCTGACCCTCCAGCCCGCGCTCGACCATCCGGAACTGCTCGGCGCCCCAGTCCTCGACGTGCTGAAGACGTGGGAGCACGCGAACGAGGTGCTGGTCGCAGCGATCGACCCTGAGCTGGCCGACACCGCCGCGATGACCGAGGCCTACGACGTCCCCCTCGACGCCAGCGCCAACTGCGTCGTGGTGATGGGCAGACGCGGCGGCGAGGAGCGCGCAGCCGGGTGCGTCGTACGTGCCGACACCCGCGCGGACGTGAACAACGTGGTCAGGAAAACCCTGGACGTGCGCAAGTGCTCCTTCCTCGACCACGACCGTGCGGTCGAGGAGACCGGCATGGAGTACGGCGGCATCACCCCGATCGGACTTCCCGGGGACTGGCGGCTCCTCGTCGACGAGGCCATCACGAAGATCGACCTCGCCATCATCGGCAGCGGCATCCGGGGTTCGAAGCTGTTCCTGCCCGGGCTACTCCTCGCCAAGCTTCCCGGCGCCGAAGTCGTGCCCGATCTGGGCCGCTGATCCCGCTTCGCCCGGCAAGCCTCGTTGCTGGGGTCAACCGCTTCGAAAAAGGTTCGCAAATCTGTCACACCTGAGGGTTAGATTCTGTCTTCTTGGTGAGGCGGACATCGATGACTTCTGGTCGATCCCGGGGTCTGTCTCAGGGCAATACCCGATAGCGCCCCGAGGCGCCCGCTTGATGGAGTCGACACATGCATCGTCAGATCGCTGGCAAGCTGACCAGCCCCGTGACCAAGTGGATCGTGCTCGTGCTCTGGATCGGGACGTTCCTCGTCCTGGGTTTCTTCTCCAGCAAGCTGATCGACGTCCAGAACAACGAGGCCTCGTCGTGGCTGCCAGGCAACGCGGAGTCGACGCGCGCGTTGGAGAAGATGGAGCCCTTCCAGGATCCCAACGCGATCCCGACGACGGTGGTCTACGAGAAGAAGGCTGGCTTCACGCCGGATGACCTCACCGCCCTGAAGGAGCAGGCCGCCGAGCTGCAGGCCATGCCCGACGTCGAGGGCAAGGTCATCGGCCCGATCCCGTCGGAGGACGGCCAGGCCGCGCAGACCGTGGTCACCTACAACCTCGGTGCCGACGGCTGGAACAAGATGCCGGACATCGCCGACAAGATCCATGAGATCGCGGACGTCGACGGCGGCAAGGTCTACATCGCCGGCGCGGGTGGACAGGCCGTCGACTCGGCCGAGTCGTTCGAGGGTCTCGACAGCACCCTCTTGATCGCTGCCCTCCTGGTCGTGATCTTCCTGCTGCTGATCACCTATCGCAGCCCGATCCTGTGGATCCTGCCGATCTTTTCCGTGGTGGTCTCCCTGTTCAGCTCGCTGGGCCTGATCTACTTCCTCGCCAAGGACGCCGGCCTGACCGTCAACGGGCAGAGCCAGGCGATCGTCTCGATCCTGGTGATCGGCGCCGGCACCGACTACGCGTTGTTGCTCGTAGCGAGATACAGGGAAGAGCTCCGCCGTCATGAAGACCGGCACGAAGCGATGGCGTTCGCGCTGCACCGCGCCACCCCCGCGATCATCGCCAGCGCGAGCACCGTCATCGTGGGCATGCTCTGCCTGACGCTCGCCGACATGAACTCCACCGCCGGCCTCGGCCCGGTGTGTGCCATCGGCGTCGGCGTGACCCTGCTGGCGATGATCACGCTGCTGCCCGCCCTGCTCGTCATCTTCGGTCGGTGGATGTTCTGGCCGAAGCGTCCGACGTTCGGCTCGTTCGAGCCGACGACCACCGGCATCTGGGCCCGGGTCGGCGCGTTCATCAAGCCCCGCCCCCGCAAGGTGTGGGTGGTCACCTCGCTCGCCCTGGCGGCATGTGTGCTCGGTGTGCTGACACTGAACACCAACGGACTGTCGACCGAGGACTCCTACACCAAGGAGTTCGACTCCGTGACGGGCCAGAAGATCCTGACGGCGCACGGCCTGGCCGACAACTCGACGCCGGTCATGGTGGTCGCCAACGCCGACAAGGCCGAGGACGTGTCCGGCGCGATGGGCGGGATCGAGAACCTCGAGGACCCGAGCACCCCGATCGTCAAGGACGGCGTGGCGTTCATCACCGCGAACCTGACGGTTGACTCGACGACCAACGCGGCGTTTGACACCGTGGACGAGGTCCGCT
This sequence comes from uncultured Actinomycetota bacterium, assembly GCA_963742785.1. Classification (GTDB taxonomy): domain Bacteria; phylum Actinomycetota; class Actinomycetes; order Propionibacteriales; family Nocardioidaceae; genus Marmoricola. Next base: position 739,327 of record CAVUNI010000004.1, on the reverse strand, counting down.
CGAAGGTCCATGCCGTCGAAGGCGCGGACGCCCTCGTGGGCGGCCAATCCGCTATCTACGACGACATGTTGAAGGCGAACGCCCGCGACTCCAAGGTGATCATCCCGGTCACCCTCATCGTCGTGCTGCTGATCCTGATGCTGCTGCTGCGGGCGCTCACCGCACCACTGATCCTGATCGCCACCGTGGTGCTGTCCTTCGGCACGGCCATCGGCCTGGGCGCGCTGGCGTTCAAGTACGTCTTCGACTACCCGGCCGTCGACCCGAGCTTCCCGCTGTTCGTCTTCGTCTTCCTGGTCTCACTGGGCATCGACTACAACATCTTCCTGATGACGAGAGTCCGGGAGGAGACGGCAACCCGGGGGACACGGGAGGGCTCTCTCGTCGCCCTGGCAGCCACGGGCGGAGTGATCACGTCCGCGGGTCTGGTGCTGGCCGCTACCTTCGGCATGCTGGCGTCGCTGCCACTCGTGTTCCTCGTCGAGCTCGGCTTCACCGTCGCGCTCGGGGTGCTCATCGACACGATCATCATCCGCTCGGTCCTCGTCACCGCGATCAACCTCGACCTCGGCAGCAAGATCTGGTGGCCGAGCAAGCTGGACCGCGGTCCTCACGACACGACCCCGGCCGAAGCGGAGGAGCCGTCGCACCGGGCCGACGTACCCGTCGACGCCTGAGTCGCATCTGAGAGGTCAGTCACGCGGAGTGGCTTCGTGATCGTGACACCATTACTGTCACGGACATGTTGCTCTCCACTGCCCTGATGTACAACGGCAATCCCCGCGACGCGGCCGACCAGGTCGCCGAGCTCGAGAAGGCGGGGCTGGACACCGTCTGGGTCGCCGAGGCCTACGGGTTCGACTCCCCCACGCTGATGGGCTACCTGGCCGCACGGACCGAGACCATCGGGATCGGCTCGGCGATCCTCAACGTCTACTCGCGAACGCCGGCGCTGCTCGCCCAGACGGCGGCCGGGCTGGACAACGTCTCGGGGGGTCGGGCCATCCTCGGGCTCGGCGCCTCCGGCCCGCAGGTGGTGGAGGGCTGGCACGGCATGCCGTACACCAAGCCGCTGGGCCGCACCCGAGAGGCGATCGACATCATCCGCGCGGCGCTGCGCCGCGAGAAGCTGGAGTACGACGGGAAGAGCTTCCAGCTTCCCCTCCCCGAGGGCGAAGGCGTCGGTCTCGGCAAGCCGCTGAAGATGCTGACCCACCCAGAGCGCAGCAGCGTGCCGATCTACATCGCGGCCCTCGGGCAGAAGTCGGTCGAGGGCGCGGCGGAGTACGCCGACGGCTGGCTGCCCTTCCTCTACACCCCCGAGGGTGCGCCGAAGGTGTGGGGCGACGCGCTCGCCGCAGGGCAGGCCAAGCGGTCGTCTGACCTCGCGCCCCTCGAGATCGCGGCAGGCGGCATGGTCTCGGTCGGCGACGACGTCAAGGGACTGCTCGACTTCGCCCGCCCGCTGTTCGCCCTCTACATCGGCGGCATGGGTGCGCGCGGCAAGAACTTCTACAACGACCTCGCCTGCCAGTACGGCTACGAGAAGGAGGCGGCCGAGATCCAGGACCTCTACCTCGACGGCAAGAAGAAGGAGGCCGAGGCCGCCGTACCCCTCGAGCTCCTCGAGCAGTCCAACATCGTCGGACCGGAGTCCTACGTGAAGGAGCGGCTCGAGGCATTCCGCGAGTCGGGCGTGACCAACCTTCAGATCACTCCGGCGAGCGAGGATCCCGCGGCGCTGGTGCGGCAGCTCAAGGAGTGGGTGAGCTGACCGGCTGACCCGGTCACGCATGTTCGACATCCAGGCCCACCGCGGTGGTGCCGCCCTCGCGCCCGAGAACACGCTCGCGGCGTTCGCGAACGCGCTCGAGATCGGCGTGAGCACCCTCGAGTGCGACGTGCACATCACCGCCGACGGCGTACCTGTGCTCAGCCACGAGCGCACCTACGCCGGAAGGATCATCCCCGTGTGCACCGCGGCGGAGCTCGCTCCGGTCCCGACGCTGCGCGACCTCATCGGCCTCCTCGATGACCAGGGTGCCGACGAAGTGGGCCTCAACGTCGAGACGAAGTTCGACGTGCTGCATCCCGACGAGAGCGAGTCCCGCGAGCGCTTCGTCAAGACCGTGCTGCGGGTGCTGCGTGAGGCGGAGATGCTCGAGCGGACCTCGATCCAGAGCTTCGACTGGGCCGTGCTCCGAATGGTCCGGGCCGAGGAGACGCGGGTCAGGCTCAATGCCATCACCAACACCGACTACCTCGAGATCCACCAGCCGGGCGCATCCCCCTGGCTAGGAGGGCTGGACATCGACGACTACAACGACAGCGTCCCCGCCGCTGTGAGCGCACTCAGGTTCGACGCGATCTCCCCGAGCCACACGATCCTGACCCCGGCGATGGTCGTCGAGGCACACGAGGCCGGCCTGCGCGTGCTGCCGTACACCGTCGACGCGGCGGCCTCGATGCGCTGGCTGCTCGAGATCGGGGTGGACGGGATTATCACCAACCGTCCCGACGTTCTCCGCTCAGTGCTGGCGGAGATGGACGCGCCGCTGCCGCCTTCCTACCCACGGATAGCCTGAGTGCCGATGACGACCCAGCCGACCACCGAGCCCACGCCGCAGCAGACCCGCCGTGCGCTCGCGCGCGCCAACCGTGGCGCCGCTGTCGACCTCGACGAGGCGACGGTGCTCCTCTCTGCTCGTGGTGAGGACCTGGAGCGACTCTGCGCGATCGCCGCGCGCGTCCGCGATGCCGGGCTCACCGGTGCCGGTCGTCCAGGAGTCGTGACCTACTCCCCGAAGGTGTTCATCCCGGTCACCCGGCTGTGCCGCGACCGGTGCCACTACTGCACGTTCGTGACCACGCCGGGTCACCTCGAGCGGGCGGGCCGGGCGCCGTACCTCTCCCCCGACGAGATCCTCGAGATCGCCCGGCAAGGAGCACAGCTCGGCTGCACCGAGGCGTTGTTCACGCTCGGCGACCGGCCCGAGGACCGCTGGCCGGAGGCCGAAGAGTGGCTGCACGAGCAGGGCTACGACTCGACCCTGGCCTACCTCCGCGCGATGGCCATCCGGGTGCTGGAGGAGACCGGCCTGCTGCCGCACCTCAACCCCGGCGTCATGTCGTGGGAGGAGATGAACCGGCTCAAGCCCGTCTCGCCGTCGATGGGGATGATGCTCGAGACGACCTCGCGCCGGCTCTTCGAGGAGAAGGGCGAGGCTCATTACGGCTCACCGGACAAGGACCCCGCCGTACGGATCCGCGTCCTCGAGGACGCCGGCCGTCTCTCGGTTCCGTTCACGACCGGTCTCCTGATCGGGATCGGCGAGAACCTCACCGAGCGTGCCGAGTCGATCTTCGAGCTGCGCCGGGTCGCCCGCCAGTTCGGCCACGTGCAGGAAGTGATCATCCAGAACTTCCGCGCGAAGCCCGACACCGCGATGCGGCACACCGATGACCTCGGGCTCGAGGAGTACGTCGCCACAATCGCCGTCTCCCGGCTGGTGCTCGGCCCGAAGGTACGGCTGCAGGCGCCGCCCAACCTGGTCGACCTCGACGAGTGTCGTGCCCTGCTCGGCGCCGGCGTCGACGACTGGGGCGGCGTCTCTCCGCTCACTCCCGACCACGTGAACCCCGAGCGCCCGTGGCCCTCGCTGGAGCGGCTGCGCTCGATCACCGAGCAGGGCGGCTTCGAGCTCCGCGCCCGGCTCACCGTGCACCCCGAGTACGTCCTGGCCGGCGAGCCCTGGATCGACCCCCGCGTCTCCGGTCACGTCGCCGCGCTCGCCGCCGGCAACGGCCTCGTGCGCGAGAACGTGAAGCCGACCGGTCTGCCGTGGCAGGAGCCCGACGGCGGCTTCGCGAGCGTCGGGCGCACCGACCTCCACGAGGCGGTTGACACCGAGGGCAGGACCGACGACCGGCGATCCGACTTCGACAACGTCTACGGCGACTGGGACTCGTTGCGCGAGGGCATCGCGGACGGTGACCACACGTCGGTTGAGCTTGTCGAAACCCGGGTTTCGACAAGCTCAACCAGCGATGGTCCAGGCTTCGCGGCACTCAGGGCGGCAGAGGCGGACCCCGGGAACCTGAGCGACGAGCATGCGCTGACCCTGATGACCGCCGAGGGCGACCTGCTCGATCAGGTGATCAGGCTGGCCGACGATCTTCGCAGGGAGACCGTCGGCGACCAGGTGACCTACGTCGTCAACCGGAACATCAACTTCACCAACGTCTGCTACGTCGGCTGCCGGTTCTGCGCGTTCGCCCAGCGACGTACCGACGCCGACGCCTACTCCCTCTCCCTCGACCAGGTCGCCGACCGGGCCGAGGAGGCGTGGAACCTCAGCGCCACCGAGGTCTGCATGCAGGGCGGGATCGACCCCGAGCTCCCCGGCACGGCGTACTTCGACCTGGCCGCCGCAGTGAAGACGCGCGTGCCCCAGATGCACGTGCACGCCTTCTCCCCGATGGAGATCGTCAACGGCTCGAGCCGCACCGGCCTGTCCTTCGAGGACTTCCTGATCAAGGCGCGCGAATCGGGGCTCGACACGATCCCCGGCACCGCCGCCGAGATCCTCGACGACGACGTCCGCTGGGTGCTCACCAAGGGCAAGCTCCCCACCAGGACGTGGATCGAGATCGTCACCACCGCTCACAAGGTCGGCGTGCGGTCGAGCTCGACGATGATGTACGGCCACGTCGACAACCCGCGCCACTGGGTGCAACACCTCCGCGTGCTCAGCAAGATCCAGGACGAGACAGGTGGATTCACCGAGTTCGTGCCGCTGCCCTTCGTGCACCACTCGGCGCCGATCTACCTCGCCGGTGTGGCCCGGCCGGGGCCGACACTGCGCGACAACCTCGCGGTGCACGCACTGGCACGGATCATGCTGCACGGGCGGATCGACAACATCCAGACCTCCTGGGTCAAGCTCGGCATCGACGGCACCCGCGCGATGCTGAAGGCCGGCGCCAACGACCTCGGCGGCACCCTGATGGAGGAGACCATCTCCCGGATGGCCGGCTCCGAGCACGGCTCGGCCAAGACCGTCGAGGAGCTGGTCGAGATCGGTGAGGGCATCGGACGGCCCGTCGTACAACGAACCACGACGTACGACGCCTGAGCGCCGCTCACGACCTTGACTTAGTTCAAGTGTCGTATAAATTAGGCACATGGCCGGCTCCCCCCTTGTCCTCGGCATCGACTCCTCCACCCAGTCGACCAAGGCGGTGCTCGTGGACGCTGCGGACGGCAGTGTCGTCGACGAGCACCGCGCCGCTCATCCTCCGGGCACGTCGGTCGACCCGCGCGCCTGGTTGAAGGCCCTCGACGATGCGGCCGGCCCCCTCCTCGACCGCGCCGACGGCGTCGCGGTCGGTGGCCAGCAGCACGGCATGGTGGCCCTCGACGACGAGGGCGAACCCGTTCACGACGCCCTGCTCTGGAACGACGTCCGCAGCGCCGACTCCGCGGCAGAGCTGGTCGAGGAGCTCGGCGGCGGCGTCAGGTGTGCCGAGCTGACCGGCAGCGTCTTCAACGCGTCGTACACGATCACGAAGCTGCGCTGGATGCGCGACCACGAACCCGACGCGGTCGCCCGGCTGCACGACGTGATGCTGCCGCACGACTACCTCACCTGGCAGCTCGCCGGTCGCGGCGCGGAGCCCACCACGGACCGCGGCGACGCCTCGGGCACCGGGTACTGGTCCCCCACCGACAACGCCTGGATGACCGACCTACTCGAGCAGGCGCTGGGACGCGACGTCCGGCTCCCCCGCATCGCCACCGCAGACGAGGCTGTCGGCGAGCACTCCGGCGCGCCCATCGCTCCCGGGACCGGTGACAACATGGCCGCAGCCCTTGGGCTCGGGCTGCGCGACGGCGACGTGGCCGTCTCGATCGGCACCTCCGGTGTCGCATCGATGGTGATGAGCGACCCGATCGCCGACGGCACCGGCGCCATCTCGGGGTTCGCCGACGCCACCGGGCAATTCCTGCCGCTGGCCTGCACGATCAACGCCGCGCGCATCCTCGAGCTCGGCACCCACCTGCTCGACGTCGACCACGACGGGCTGGCCGAGCTGGCGATGGCCTCAGTGCCCGGCGCGCACGGACTCACCCTGTTGCCGTACCTGGACGGGGAGCGCACGCCGCAGCGGCCGGACGCCGCCGGCACGCTGCACGGCCTGACCACGTCGACCACGCGCGCCGACCTTGCTCGTGCACACGTCGAGGGCCTGCTGTTCAGCCTGGCCGATGCGGTGGACGCGCTGACAGAGGTCTCCGGCCGCACCCCTGCCCGTCTGCTTCTCATCGGCGGGGCGGCCCGCAACCCCGCCGTCCTCGCGCTGGCCCCGCTCGTGTTCGGCGCCCCCGTCCTGCTCCCCGACCCGGCGGAGTACGTCGCGCTCGGCGCCGCCCGACAGGCGGCCTGGGTGCTCTCCGGCGACGACGCTCCTCCGGAGTGGCCCGTGCACACCACCGCTCTGCCGACCGGGCAGACCATCTCCGGTCTGCGCGACGACTACGCCCAGCTTCGCGAACGCACCACCAGATGGACCCACCGAAAGAAGGAATCGTCATGACCGAGCTCAGGCCGACCCCCGAGGACAAGTTCTCCTTTGGTCTCTGGACCGTGCAGTACCCCGGACGCGACCCGTTCGGCGAGCCGACCCGACCGCCCATGGACCCCGTCCGCGCGGTCGAGAAGCTGGCCGAGCTCGGCGCCTACGGCATCAACTTCCACGACGACGACGTGGTCCCGTTCGGCTTGGACGAGGCCGAGCGCGACAGGATCCTCGACGGCTTCCGCAAGGCACTTGCCGACACCGGCATGGCGGTCACCACTGCCACCACGAACCTGTTCACCCACCCGGTGTTCAAGGACGGCGCCTTCACCTCCAACCACCGCGACGTGCGTCGGTTCGCGCTGAAGAAGGTGATGCGGAACATCGACCTCGCCGCCGAGCTCGGCGCCAAGGTGTACGTCGCCTGGGGCGGCCGTGAGGGTGCCGAGTCCGGAGCCTCCAAGGACGTGATGGTCGCGCTGGACCGCTACCGCGAGGCGTTCAACCTGCTCGGCGAGTTCGTCACCGACCGTGGCTACGACATCAGGTTTGCGATCGAGCCCAAGCCCAACGAGCCCCGCGGCGACATCCTGCTCCCGACGATCGGGCACGCGATGGCGTTCATCGGCACCCTCGACAAGCCTGACCTCGTCGGCGTGAACCCGGAGATCGGCCACGAGGAGATGGCGGGGCTCAACGCCGCCGCGGGCTACGCGCAGGCGCTGTGGCAGGGCAAGCTCTTCCACATCGACCTCAACGGCCAGAGCGGGCCGAAGTACGACCAGGACCTGCGCTTCGGCGCCGGCAACGTCCGTGGCGCGTTCTGGGTGGTCGACACGCTGCTCGCCGGCGGCTACGACGGCCCGGTGCACTTCGACTTCAAGACCCCGCGCACCGAGGACGACAACGGTGTCTGGGTCGCGGCCGAGGCGTGCATGCGCAACTACCTGATCCTGCGCGAGAAGGCGCTCGCCTTCCGGGCCGACCCGGAGGTGCAGGCTGCCCTCGAGGAGGCCAGGCTGCCGGAGCTCGCCGTACCCACGCTGGCCGAGGGCGAGACCTGGAGCGACCTCGAGGCCGCCGCCACACCCGACGTCGATGCGATCGGCGCCCGCGGCATGGCCTTCGAGCGGCTCGACCAGCTCGCGCTCGAGCACCTCTACGGGCTGCGCTCCTGACCGTGTCGGTCGACGCCGGGCCGGCGGCCACCGACGAGGTGCGCCGCCGCAACACCGCCCTGGTGATGCGGCTGCTCCGCGACAGCGGCGCGCTCAGCCGCGCCGACCTCGCACGGCGCTCCGGCCTGGCCAAGGCCACCATCGGAACCATCGTCGGCCAGCTCCAGCAGGTGGGCGCCGTGACGGAGGGCGCCTCTGAGTCCAGCGGTCGTGGTCGGCCGAGCACACCACTGCAGCTGGCCGGCAAGGCGCTGGCCGGCCTCGGGATCGAGGTCAACGTCGACTACGTCGCGGTCACGGCGGTCGACCTCGCCGGGCGCGAGCTGTGGTTCGAGGAGCGGCCCGCGTCGGGCGGTCCCCGCCTGCCGGACGTGGTCGCCCTGGTCGACGAGCAGGTCTCCCGGCTCGAGGCCCGGGCCGTCGGGCTGCTCGGGCTGACTGTCGCCGTACCCGGCCTGATCGACCGTGCCCGCGGCGTGGTCGTGGACGCGCCCAACCTAGGGTGGGTGGACGTCGACCTGGCCGGGGCACTGCGCGGCAACCTCGGCGGGCGGATGCCGGTGGCCGTCGACAACGACGCCAACTGCGCTGCCCACGCCGAGGGACTGCACGGCGTCGCGGCGGGCGTCGACGACTTCGTCTACCTCACCGGGACCGTTGGTCTTGGCGCCGGCATCGTGTGCGGTGGCCAGGTACTGCGTGGTTCACGCGGACTGGCCGGCGAGGTCGGGCACCTGCGCGTCGGCGACGACCGCTACCGCTGCGCCTGCGGCCGCACCGGCTGCTGGGAGGCCATGGTCGGCCTGCGGGCACTGGAGCGGGCCACGGGCGTCGCGGTCGAGTCCGGCGAGGACCCGGTGTCGTACGCCGAGCGGCTCGTCGTGACTCCCGGCACCCATGACGGGCTGGCCGAGATCGGCACTGCCCTCGGTCGCGGTGTCGCCCAGCTCGCGGCCACCCTCGATCCAAGGATGATCGTCCTCGGCGGCTCGTTCGTGCCCCTCGGTGAGGTGCTGGTTCCAGCCATCGAGAAGGCGCTGGCCGAGGGCTTCACCGGTAGCGGCTGTGCCGTCGTACTCAGCACGTTGGGCCTGCACGCCGCTTCGGTGGGCGCTGCCGTGGACGCGCTCGACGACGTGTACGCCGGACGCAGGTCCTTGATCGCCTGAACGATCAACTGCTCGCACTCGGGGAGTGATCAGCCCCGAGCCGCGCGCTTCCGGGAGATGGCATCGACAGCAGCCGCCAGCAGCAGCACGATCCCGGTGATGACCTGCTGCCACTGCGCGCCCAGGCTGGGACGAAGCAGCAGACCGTTGGGGATGATCGCGATCACGAGCGCACCGAGGATGGCGTCACGGGGCTTGCCGCGACCACCGAACAACGAGGTGCCACCGATGACTGCAGCGGCGACCGAGAACAACAGCACGTTGCCGGAGCCGAGGTCGAGGGAGGCCGACGACTGCGACGAGGCGAGCAGAATGCCGCCGAAGGCGCCGAACGACGAGCACAGGATGAACGCGGTCACCTTCATGTGCACCACGTCGATGCCTGCACGACGGGCTGCCTCTGCGTTGCCGCCGGTCGCGTACAGGTGTCGGCCCCACGTGGTCTTGCTGAGCGCGATGGTGCACGCGATCATCAGGACGATCGCTATCGCCGCGGGCACCGGGATCCCCTGGATGATCTTGAACGGGTTGGTGTTGCGGTTCTGGTTGGCCAGCACGGTGATCACCACGGCGACGACCGCGATGACGGCGCCACGAAGGACGACGAGGCTCATGCTGTCGCGAGCGAGCCCGGCCCGCTGCGCACTGATCGACGCGTACACCGTGTAACCCACATAGCCGCCCACGACCACGATCACGAAGACCCAGCTCCAGGTCGGGCTGAGGTTGCCGTAGGTCAGGTTGTGCCAGAGCTCGTAGTTGGAGGTGTTCACCGGTTGGCCGGCCAGGGCGAACTGCAGCACCCCTTGCCAGGCGAGGAACAGCGCCAGGGTGACCACGAAGCTGGGGATGCCGACCTTGGCGACCAGGTAACCGTTGCCGACGCCGATCGCGGCACCGATGCAGATGGCCGCGATCAGCGCGGGGATCAGGTGCTGGGTCAGGTTGGTCGCGATCAGCACGAGACCGACCAGGACGACCACCGCACCGCTGTAGGCCTTGAGCCAGACGGCGAGCGCCATTGCGCCGGCCATCCCGACGAGGAGGCTCCAGTACAGCAAGCCGGGCAGACCCTGGTGGAGGTTGCCTGAGAAGACGGCGACGGCCGCGATAGCCGCGCAGGTGCCGCCCGCCGTGCCGGCCGACAGGTCGATCTCTCCCAGCAGCAGCACGAACACAAGGCCCAACGCGATGATGGCGATGTAGGCGCCCTGGCCGGGGAGGTTGCCGAGGTTGTAGGCGGAGAGGAACCGGTCGGAGACCTGCATGAAGATGAGCGCGAGCACGACCAGGCCCAGCACCGAGGGCAGCGCGCCCGGGTCGCCGGTGCGGATCTTGCCGATCCAGCCCTTGAAGGCGTCACCGATCGAGCGCTCCTCGACGTCGAGCGAGAACGCGCTCGGGCGGTCGTCTGTCGGGAGGGTGCCGGCAGAGACGTTGGTCTCGGGGGGTTGCGAAGACATGGCGGAAGCGACCTCTCAGATGCTCTCGTTCGCGGTCGCCGGCGCAAGCCCGACGTCTCCGCTGCGTCCGGCGGTGATCAGCTCGACGATCTGCGTGGTGTTCGTGTCCTCGGTCTTGACCTCTGCGGCCACTCGCCCCAGGTACAGGGCAGCGACCCGGTCGGCGACCTCCATCACGTCGTTCATGTTGTGCGAGATCAGGACGACGCCGCGGCCCTGGTCGGCCAACCGGCGTACGAGGTCGAGGACCTGGCGGGTCTGTGCCACGCCGAGGGCGGCTGTGGGCTCGTCGAGGAAGACCACCTTGCTGTTCCACAGCACGGCCTTGGCGATGGCCACGGTCTGGCGCTGGCCACCCGAGAGGTTGGCGACGAGCTGACGCACCGACGACACAGTGCGTACCGACAGGCTCGCCAGGGTGTCGCGTGCCTGCTGCTCCATCTCGCCGTCGTTCAGGAACGAACCCACTCGACGGATCTCACGGCCGAGGAACATGTTCTGGGTGATGTCGAGGTTGTCGGCCAGGGCGAGGTCCTGGTAGACGAACTCGATCCCGAGGCCGGTGGCCGCGCGAGGATCGGAGATCGTCACCGGCTGTCCCTCGAAGGTGATCTCACCGCTGTCGAGGCCGTAGATGCCGGCGATGCACTTCACCAGGGTCGACTTGCCCGCACCGTTGTCACCGACCAGCGCGGTGACCTCCCCCGGGTAGACATGGAAGTCGACGTCGTGGAGCACATGGACGGGCCCGAAGCTCTTGTTCAACTTGCTGATGGACAAGATCGGTTCACTCACCGGTCTCAACACCTCTCGTCGTTCACGGGCGGGGCGCCGTCACGGCCGGGCGCGGGATGCGCGCCCGACCGTGACTGCCAACTCGGTGGCTCAGCCGAGGCCGAGCTTCTTGCAGTCGTCCTCGATACCCTTGCAGATTTCCTCCTGCTTGAGGGCACCTGCGTCGACGACGTCCTTGACGTTCGCCTGGGTGATCACGTTCGTCGGCAGCAACAGCGCCTCGAACTTGCGGTCCGGCGCCTTCGGGTCCTCGAACGGGCTCAGCGTGAGTCCGGCGCTCGACGGGTCCTTGCCACCGATGATTGCGATGGCGAGCTGGGCCGCCGCGCCTGCCTCGAGCGTCACGTCCTTGAAGACGGTCATGCTCTGCTTGCCGGTGATGATGTTCTGCATCCCGGCGACACCGGCGTCCTGACCAGTGACGACGACGTGGCCGTCGAGACCCTGGTTCTTGAGCACACCGATGACCGCATTGGCGATGTCGTCGTTCGCCGCGAGGACGCCCTGGACCTCACCGTTGGACGCGGTGAGCGCCTGGTTGAACGCCGGCGCGGCGTTCTCGACCAACCAGCCCTTGACGGTGGCTTCCTGCTCGATGGTGAGCTTGCCCTCATCCGCCAGCGGGTCGAGCACCGAGTGAGCACCCTTCTGGAAGAGCACCGCGTTGTTGTCGACGTCGGTGCCACCGTTCATCATGATGATCTTCGGCTTCTTGACGTCCTGCGCGTCGAGGCAGTCGACCAGCGTCTGCGCCTGGAGCTTGCCCACTTCCTCGTTGTCGAACGAGACGTAGTACTCGGCAGTGCCGCCGAGGTTGGGCCGGTCGTAGTCGATGACCTTGACGCCAGCGTTGTCAGCCTGCTTCTCGACACCAGCGCCGGACGCCGCGTCGATCGAGTCGATGATGAGCACCTTGGCGCCGTCGCCGATCATGTTCGCTGCGATCGAGGCGAACTTGTTCTTGTCACCCTGGGCGTTCTGCACGTCGGCAGTGATGCCTGCGTCGCCAAGCGCCTTCTTCAGCAGGGGGGCGTCGTACAGCGTGTAACGCGTCGACGAGGTCGTGTCGGGAAGGATCACGCCGACCTTGCCGGTGGCCTTGCCTGCTGGGGCGTCCGTGGCCGGCGCCTTGGCGGCACTGGTCGGAGGGCTGTCGAGCTTGCAGGCGGCCGTGAGCTTGGCGCCGCCCGACGAGCCGCTATCGCTGCTGCTGTCGTCATCGGAACCACAGCCGGCAAGGCCGGCCATTCCGATGGCAAGCGCGAAACCTGTGACGGTGACGCGACGGATGAATGTGGACACGCTTCCTCCTGATTGGTCGGGTCTGGCCACGCGCGACGAGGCAGATCTCATGACGGCAGTGTGCTGCGTCACGGGTTAGTGGTCAAGAGTCGAACACAAATCGTGACCGCAGACCGGACCATCCGGTCTTTATCGACATTACTTGACGACAAGATCGCGTTTGCCGCACAGTTCAGCCATGTCGGTCCCCGACTCAAGCGGTGCAGTCGATACCCCTCGCGCTGCACCAGGCTCCAACGCCTCCCTGCGCACGGCGAACCAGCGCCGGGTGCTCGACGTGCTGCTCGCGAACGGGACCATCACCCAGGCCGAGATCGCCCGGGAGACCGGTCTGGCGGCCGGCACCGTGTCCTCGATCGTTCGCGAGCTCGCCGCCGCCGAGGTCGTCTCCACGGTGGCGGGAGCCGGGCGCCGCGGCACCGAGGTGCGGCTGGCACGGGGCGCCGGGGTCGTCGGGGCCGTGGACTTCGGGCACAGCCATGTCGCCATCGCACTCGGCGACATGCACGGCCAGGTTCTCGGTGAGCTGAAGCATCCGCTGCCCCCGGCGTACGGCGTCGACGAAGGGATGGGGCGCGCGACCGAGCTGCTCGAGCGCCTGCTGGAGGACACGGGCACGGCGCGGTCCGACGTACGCAACCTGGGTATGGGTCTCCCCTGCCCGATCTCCGACGGCATCGTGATGTCCTCGGCGATCATGCCGGCCTGGGTGGGTGTCAATGGCCGCCAGGTCGCGGAGTCGCGGCTGGGCATCCGGGTCCACATCGACAACGACGCGAACCTCGGGGCTCTCGGCGAGCACCGTCGCGGCGTGGGCCAGGGACACGCCAATGTGGTGTTCGTCAAGGTCTCCTCCGGAGTCGGCGCCGGCCTGATCCTCGACCACCAGATCTTCCGAGGGACCCACGGCATCGCGGGAGAGATCGGCCATCTGACCTTCGACGAGCAGGGTCCGCTGTGCCGCTGCGGCAGCCGCGGCTGCCTGGAGGCGTACGCCGCCACGGGACCCGCCCTCGCGATGATGGCTGAGCAGATGCCGCTCGCAGACCCGGGAGAGCCCGACGCCACCGGCGGTCGGGCCGGGATCGACGCGGTGATCGAGGCCGCCAAGAGCGGCAACGTAGCCGCGCGCCGGGTCTTCGAGGACGCCGGCCTGCACCTCGGCTGGGGGCTGGCCACGATCACCAACCTGCTCAACCCCGGCGTGATCGCGGTCGGCGGCGACATGAGCCACGCCGGCGACCTGCTGCTCGACTCGGCGCGCGTGGGGTTGCGACGACACGGGCTTGCCGGCGCCGCCTCGACCCCGATCAAGGTGGCCCACCTCGGCGACCGCGCTTCGATCGTGGGCGGGCTGATGCTGGCGATCGACGCGACCGACCTCGTTCCAGAGGCGAGCTGACCGGTTCGAGGCCGATCAGCGCAGGTGGACCGGCACGGCCTCGACGCCGTACACGATGCTGAGCGCACGGTATTCGAGGTCCTCGCTCGGGACCGCGAGTCGCATCTCCGGGAACGTTGCCGCGAGCGTCGGGAACGCCATCCGCAGCTCCATCCGGGCCAGCTCTGCCCCAACGCAGCGGTGGAAGCCGTAGCCGAAGGCCATGTGCGAACCCGACGCGTGCGCCAGGTCGACGTCGTCCCCGACGCCGATCCGGGCGTCCCGGTTGACCGCGGGCAGCGAGACCAGGACGACGGCTCCCTTCGAGACCTGCTTGTCGCCCACGACGACGTCCTGCTTGGCGAAGCGCGGGAACGCGACCTGCACGACCGAGAGCAGCCGCAGCAGCTCGTCGACGATCGGTCCCGAGCTCGTCGGGTCGGCGATCAGCCGGTTCCACAGCTCACGGTTCTCGAGGAGCACGGCAGTGCCGAGCGCCAGCATCGACGCGCTGGTCTCGAGGCCACCCGTGAACACCCCGTCGGCCAGCCCACCGAGCTCGAAGTCGTTGATCTCGTCCCCGTGGTCGCGGATGATCTGCCCGATCAGACCGGGACCGGGGTTGTGCCGTTGCCGCTTGGCCTCTGCCAGCAGGAACTCGCGGGAGCCACCGATCGCGCCGACGGTGCCCGGACCGCCCAGCGTCACGTCGAAGCGTGCCGTGGCCAGCTTGCTGAACGTCTCGCGCTTCTCGTCGGGGAGTCCGAGCAGGTCGCAGATCACCAGGAACGGGATCGGGAAGGCAAAGGTCGGCACCAGGTCGACCGTGTCGCTCTGCTCCCCCGCGTGGGCGATCTCGGCGACCTGGCGGTCGACGATCGCCTGGATGCTGGGACGCAGCCGGTCGAGCCGGCGCATCGTGAACTCGGGGGTGAGCAACCGCCGGAGCCGGGTGTGGTCCGGCGGGTCCGTGAAGCCGAGGCCACCGATGTCGCCGTCGGTCTCCGATCCGCTCTTGCCCATGTAGGGGCGGATGTCGGTGGAGTACGACGTGGTGTCGCTGAGGACCGCACGTGCCTCGGCATCCCCGGTCACCAGCCACACGTCAAGGCCGAGCATGGAGGTCAGCTTGTGCACCGGTTCCCGGTCACGGACCGCCGCGAGCCGCTGGCTCGGCGCCATCACCTCGCGCTGCAAGGGCCAGGACAACGTGTCCGGAACCTTGTCGAGCCGCGTGAGGTCGAGTCCTCCGGCGCGCGCGAGCAGGCGGTCACGGACCGCCTTCTTCATCGTGCTGACCAGCCTCATCGCGTCCCTTCGGCTCAACCACTGCGATGGGATGAGTCTACGAAGCCCATCCTCACTCCGGCATCAGGGACACCCCCCGGTCCGTCCCTGACCTGCGGCGACGACTACGGCTGCGTCATGAACAGAGCCTGATCGGGGTGACTCCCAGGCTCCACGACTGCAGGTCTCGAGGGGTGAACGCCGCCGACGTCTGCCGACGTAGCCCCGTGTCGTCCGAGAGCAGCCAGTCGCGCCCGTCTGCGTCCTGGAACCCGATCGCCACGTGGACGCGGACCTCGCCCTCCCACCGGAACGCCACGCAGCCTGGAACGGACCGCTCGAAGGCGTAGGTGGCGAGTGGCTTGCCGTGGTCATCTGCCCGATAGACCGTCACGTCGCGGATCGGCAAGGTCCCGACGTTGGAGACGGTGACGGAGTCGAAGTCAGCGTCGACGAACACCTTCCGGGCCAGTGCCTCGACGAGACGCGCAGAACTGTTCCTGGCCGCGCTGGCATCCTCACGAGCGATCGTCGTCTGGGCGATGGACACGGCGAGTGCCAGCAGCGAGATGCCGAGGGCGGCGCAGGCGAGGATCAGTGCCCACGGGCGCTCGCGGGCAGGGGTCGTCTCTGCCGAGTCGTCCGATCCCTGCTCAGTCGTGCCCTCGCTGGCCACACCACAACTCTAGGAGCGACCACCGACGAGGGTGGTCAGTTGAGCGGCAGGAACCCGATGCCGGCATGGTTCTCGATCGTCTTTCCAATGCAGTCGTCGAGGTTGGGGCCGCCAGGGTTCTCGCACCCCAGCTTGCCGCCGTAGTGCGTGTCGGAGCCGACCCATAGACCTGCCGGGGTCAGGATCATTTCCTTGGCGCCGACACCGCGGGTGCGCCTGGGACTCCATGACAGCGCCTTGCCGGTGGTGGGATCGAGGGCGCCGATGCCTGGGCGATCCTTGCACCCAGAGCCGCAGCTGTCCCGGCCGAGTGGGTTGTCGAGCCACCTCTGGTGGCCGCCGACGTAGACAGCGCGTGACGAGACGGCCACCGAGTGCAGCGTGTCACCGCCGGTGTAGTTGATCCAGGTAGGACGGGCGGGCGCCGCGATGGCAGTTTCGAACCGGGCGGTCGCGTCACAGATCGTGACGCCGAGGTCACCTGACCTCGGGATGTAGCCGGTGCCATCGAGCACGAAGAAGGAGCCGTCGGGGCTGAAGTCGACATCACGCAGGTAGAAATCCATGTCGGCAGAAGCGCACTGCCTCAGCAGCGGCTGGTAGTACCAGCTCGCGAGCGTGCCCTGGTTCGGGCCAAGGTCCACCATGAAGGCCTGGCGCCGTACCTGCCCGCTCACCGAGTTGATGCTGGCGACCGCGACCAGACGGTTCCCATCGGGGGACACCGCGGCGCGGTACACCTGGCTGCCGACGATGTTGAGGTTCAGGTAGCCGGTGTCAGCGCCCGTGAGCGGGTTGACCGCTTGCAGCTTCTTGGTGAAGGTGCCGCCGGCGATCAGTCGCCCGGCCACCAGGTGCAGGGTGGTGACCTGGCCGTTCAGGCGGGCGTTGAACCCGGTGTCGACCTGGCCGCTCGTCGCGTCGACGACAGCCAGGCCCCGCCGTGCGACGCCGTTCACAGTGGTGAACTTCCCGCCCACCGCCAGACGATTTCCGCCGAGGTCGACGATGGCCCAGACCGCGTCGTTGAACGCAGGGGCAAAGGTCGTGAGGGCACCGGTGGTGGCGCTGAACGCCCCGATCCTGGAGCGCGACTTCCCACCCAGGCTCGTGAAGGTGCCGCCCGCGTACATGGTTCCGCCGACCTGCCGAAGGGCGTGTACCGCATAGCTGCCCAGAGGGATCTGTGGAGTGAAGTTGGCCGGGTTTGCCGAAACGACCTTGGGTTGAGCGATGCCTGCCGAAACCGGGGCACCTGAGGCGAGAACCATCAGGCAAACGGTGCCGATGGCAAGTGAACACGCTGTTCTGAATCTCATCCGGACTCCCTGGGTCTCATCGAGGGCGGCTCCCCCGGTGATGCCCTGGCCCGGACACACATGCCGTGTCTTCTATCGTCGGACGGTGCTGGGGCAGGTCAAGACGCAGCCATTAACGGAACCATGGCGGTCTAGACGACTCGTTATGTTCCCCCTGCGGCATTCCACACCGAATGCCTGATGCCGATCCTGGGGACCTGGGCCCGCAGCAGCGGCCGTCAGACTGGCTGGGTCACTCCCACTCGATGGTGCCGGGCGGCTTGCTGGTGATGTCGACCGTGACCCGGTTGATCTCGCGAACCTCGTTGGTGATCCGTGTCGAGATGGTCTCGAGAACGTCGTACGGCAGCCGCGCCCAGTCGGCGGTCATGGCGTCCTCGGAGGTGACCGGACGGAGTACGACGGGGTGGCCGTAGGTGCGGCCGTCGCCCTGGACGCCGACGGAGCGTACTTCGGCCAGCAGTACGACCGGGAACTGCCAGATGTCGCGGTCAAGTCCGGCGTGGGTCAGCTCCTCGCGCGCGATGGCGTCTGCCTCGCGCAGGATGTCGAGGCGTTCGCGGGTGACCTCGCCGATGATGCGGATGGCGAGCCCGGGGCCCGGGAACGGGTGTCGCCAGACGATCTCGGCCGGCAGCCCCAACTGCTCGCCCACCAGGCGCACCTCGTCCTTGAACAGCGTGCGCAGCGGCTCCACCAGCTTGAACTCGAGGTCGTCTGGGAGTCCGCCGACGTTGTGGTGGGACTTGATGTTGGAGGCGCCCGCTCCCCCGCCGGACTCGACGACGTCTGGGTAGAGCGTCCCCTGGACCAGGAAGGCGACCTTCTGCCCCTCCGCGACCGCAGCCTTCTGGAGCACGTCGGCCTCGGCTGCCTCGAAGACGCGGATGAACTCACGACCGATGATCTTGCGCTTCTCCTCGGGGTCGCTGACCCCTTCCAGGGCGTCCAGGAAGCGCTTCTGTGCGTCGACCACGTGCAGGTCGACGCCGGTGGCCGCGACGAAGTCCCGCTCGACCTGCTCGGCCTCGCCCTTGCGCAGCAGCCCGTGGTCGACGAACACACAGGTCAGGCGGTCCCCGATCGCGCGCTGTACGACGGCCGCCGCAACGGCCGAGTCGACGCCACCGGACAGCCCGCAGATCGCTCGGCCCGAGTCGCCGATCTGCTCGCGGATCCGCTCGATCTGCTCCTCGACGATGTTCACCATCGTCCAGGTGGGCCGGCAGCCGGCGATGTCGTGGAGGAAGTGCTCGAGCACCCGTTGGCCGTGCTCGGTGTGCATCACCTCGGGATGCCATTGCACCCCGGCGAGGCGCCGCTCGGTGTGCTCGAAGGCGGCCACGGGCGTTGCCACGGTGGACGCGAGGACGTCGAACCCCTCCGGCGCACGGCGCACGGAGTCCCCGTGGGACATCCACACCCGGTGCTCAGCGGGGATGTCGGCCAACAGGGTGCCGGGGCTGGTGACCAGGACCGGAGTACGACCGAACTCGGAGATGCCGGTCTGGGCGACCTCGCCGCCGAGCACCTGGGCCATCGCCTGGAAGCCGTAGCACATCCCGAAGACCGGGACCCCGCCCTCGAACAGGGCACCGTCGATGGCCGGAGCGCCAGGGGCGTAGACCGATGAGGGGCCGCCGGAGAGCACGATGGCCGCGGGCTTCCTCGTCAGCATCTCCTCGACGGGCATGGAGTGCGGGACGATCTCGGAATAGACCTTGGCCTCACGGACCCGACGGGCGATCAGCTGGGCGTACTGGGCTCCGAAGTCGACGACGAGAACGAGGTCGTGGTCGGTCAAGTTGGGCCCTTTCAGGGGGTCTTCGAGGATGCCCAGAGTCTGCCAGAAACTTTCCGTGAGATTTTCTCCTGGTCGGCATAACCCGCCCGGAACCCCTTCGTTGAGTCGGTCAGATCCGGTGCATTTGCTCCCTCCCAGGCCGGATCTAGAACCGGTTCGCCTCAGCGAACTCCCCAGGGCCCGGCCTCCCTCCCTCCCCGGTCGGGCCCTGGCCAATTCCCGGGAAAGACAACAACCCCGGCGCTTGGTGGTGCGCCGGGGTTGTCGTATCGGCCGCAGGCCGATCTGAGCCGACCGGATTGCTTCCGCTGACCGCGGTTGCTTGCACGTCGCGCCGGCTTGTAGTCGGGACAAGCGGGTGGTCACTTGGCTTGCCGGTCCGCTGTGGACGCCGACAGGGCAGAGCCGCCCTCCTCCGCTGCGCTCCCCCGGTGCGTTCAGCCCGGTCGGCTCAGCTTCGGCTTCGCCGGGTCAGCTGACGCTGACTATCGGAAGCCTCAGTGCCCCCGGAGCGGACTCGGGGACGACCGGATTCCGGGGAGCGATCGGGGAGACGCGCTCGTACGCCGCGCCGACCTCGGGGCGCGGGTCGGACTCGCCCTTGTTGGGCCAGAAGGACATCGCGCGCTCGGCCTGGGCGGTGATCGTCAGGGACGGGTTGACCCCGAGGTTGGCCGAGATCGCCGAGCCGTCGGCGACGTGCAGGCCGGGGTGGCCGTAGACGCGTTGGTAGGCGTCGACGACGCCGTCCTCGGGTGAGGTGCCGATCGCGCAGCCGCCGATGAAGTGGGCGGTCATCGGCATGTTGAACGGCTCGCCGATCGATCCGCCCGCCGTACCACCCATGATCGTGGCCATCTTCCGGACCACCTTGTTGGCGACCGGGATCCAGGTCGGGTTCGGCTGTCCGTGCCCCTGCCGGGAGGTCAGGCGCCACTTCTTGGTGCCGGGGATCCGCTTGGGGTAGGTCGTGATCGAGTTGTCCAGCGTCTGCATCACCAGCGCCACCACCGTGCGCTCCGACCAGTGCTTGAGGTCGTAGAGCGAGCGGACGTTCTTGCGCTCGCGCCACATTTCCTTCAGCCACGTCTGCCAGCGCGGCCCGGGTCCGTCGCCGTCGGTGAGCACCGTCTGGAGCATCGCCATCGCGTTGCTGCCCTTGCCGTAGCGCACCGGTTCGACGTGGGTGTCCTCGTCGGGGTGGAAGGACGAGGTGATCGCGATGCCGTAGCTGTAGTCGATCGAACGGTCGGGCGCGATCGCCCCGAGGATGGACTCGGAGTTGGTCCGTGACAGGTAGCCGAGCCGGTCCGACAACCCCGGGAGGTGGCCCTCGGCCTTCATCCGGTGCAGCAGCTTCTGGGTGCCGATGGCGGCGGCCGCGAACACGACCTGCTCCGCGGTGATCGTCTTCGTCGAGCCGGCAGCGTTGCGCTTGGCCTTGGTGAACTTGATGGTGACGTCGTACCCGCCGCCCTCACGAGGACGCACGCGGGTGACCGTGCTCA
This sequence comes from uncultured Actinomycetota bacterium, assembly GCA_963742785.1. Classification (GTDB taxonomy): domain Bacteria; phylum Actinomycetota; class Actinomycetes; order Propionibacteriales; family Nocardioidaceae; genus Marmoricola. Next base: position 718,866 of record CAVUNI010000004.1, on the reverse strand, counting down.
GCGGCATCACCTTCGCGCCGCGCTGCTCGGCGAGGTAGAGATAGTTCTTCACCAGCGTGTTCTTGGCGTTGTACTTGCACCCGGTCATGCAGTCCCCGCACGCGATGCACGTGTGCCGGTCGGGTCCGACGCCACCGAAGTACGGGTCGGCCACGTGCTCGCCCTTGGCGGACTCGGGCCCGCCGAAGAACACGCCGACCGGCGTCGGGTGGAAGGTGTCACCGACGCCGAGGTCGTTGGCCACCTTCTCCATGACGTCGTCGGACGGCGTACGCAACGGGTTCTCGACTACGCCGAGCATCCGCTTCGCCTGGTCGTAGTACGGCGCCAGCTCCGCCTTCCAGTCGGTGATGTCGCGCCACTGCGCGTCCTTGTAGAAGGCCTCGAGCGGTTCGTAGAGCGTGTTGGCGTAGACGAGCGAGCCGCCCCCGACACCCGCACCGGCGAGGATCAGCGAGTCGCGCACCGCGTCGATGCGCTGGATGCCGTAGCAGCCGATCTCCGGTCGGAACAGGAACTTCTTCAGCTCGAAGGAGGTCTTCGCGAAGTCCTCGTCCTCGAACCGCGCGCCTGCCTCGAGTACGCCGACCTTGTAGCCCTTCTCGGTCAGGCGAAGTGCGCTGACCGACCCACCGAAACCGGACCCGACGACGAGGACGTCGTAGTCGAAGTCGCTGCTTTTCGGGGTCCCCGCGGAAACGGGAGCGAAGCGAGTGTTTTCGTGGGGTGTTTTCATGCGCGCCCGAGCTTCTTCATCAGGCGCATGTTGGCGGTCATCACCTTCGCGTAGGTCTCGTCGCTCATCCCGAACATCGGCGCGAACCGGAGCAGCTTCTGCACCGCGACCGACTGTGACTCGGTGTAGCGCAGCACGCCCTCACTGCCCTGACGTCGGCCCATGCCGGACTCGCGCATGCCACCCATCGGGGAGTCGATGCTGGCGAAGGTGGCCCCGAAGGCCTCGTTGATGTTGACCGTGCCGCACTTGATGTGGCGGGCGATCACGCGCGCCCGCTTGGTGTCCTTGCTGTAGATCGAGGCGTTCAGGCCGTACTCGCCGGCGTTCGCCCGCGAGACCGCGTCGGCCTCGTCGTGGAAGCGGTAGAGCGAGATGACCGGGCCGAAGGTCTCGTTGCCGAAGCACGTCATCTCGGGAGTGACGCCCTCGAGGATCGTCGGCTCGTAGAAGAACGGACCGAGATCCGGACGCGCCTTGCCTCCGGCGAGCACCTTCGCGCCCTTGCCGACGGCGTCGTCGACGTGGGCGACGACCGTGTCGAGCTGCTCCTGGCTGATCAGCGAGCCCATGTCGGAGCCCCACTCGATGCCGGGCCGCAGCGCCATCGCCTTGGTGCGCTCCACGAACTTCTCGGTGAACCTGTCGTAGACCTGGTCGGCGACGAACATCCGCTCCATCGAGACGCACAGCTGCCCCGCGTTGGAGAAGCTGGCACGTACGGCGCCCTCGGCGGCACGGTCGAGGTCGGCGTCACGCAGGACCAGGAGCGGATTCTTGCCGCCGAGCTCGAGGGAGCAGCCGATCAACCGGTCGGCGCACTGCTGAGCGATCAGCCGTCCGGTGGCGGTCGAGCCGGTGAAGCAGATGTAGTCGGCGCGCTCGATGATCGGCGTACCGAGCTCGCGACCCGGACCCGCCACCACGTTCCACAGTCCCGCCGGGAAGCCGGCCTCCTCGAGGAGCTCGGCACCGAGCAGCGCGGACAGCATCGTCTGGGCGTCGGGCTTGGTGACCACCGCGTTGCCGGCGAGGAGGGCCGGGATGCCGTCGCACAGCGCCATCGTGAACGGGTAGTTCCAGGGCGAGATGATCCCGACGACGCCCTTGGGCACGTGGTTGACCTCGACCCGGGTCAGCCCCGGCACCACGCCCATCTTGCGCTCGGTGTCGAGGTGGTGGTGCGCCGTGCGGGCGTAGTAGCGAGCGGTCAACGCGATGTGCAGCGGCTCGTCGAAGGCGTGCTTGCGGGCCTTGCCGGACTCCCAGCAGATCAGGTCGATGATCTCGTCCTGCCGGTCCAGCACCAGGTCGTGCAACCGCAGCAACAGCTGCGAACGCTGCTCCAGGGTCGTCTGCGACCACGCCTGCTGAGCACGGCGGGCGCGGGCGAAGGCCTCCTTGACGTCGGCCTCGCTGGACTGCGGGATCATCGCGAGCGGCTGACCAGTGAGCGGGGTGTGCGTCGGCACCGTCTGACCGGTGTTGGACACGACGCGGCTGGTCAGTGAGCGGACGTACGCCGGATCGAGCGCGTACGACGCCGTCGGGTCGTGCTCGGGGTCGGACGGGCCGACCTGCTGGCCGGAGGACGAATGGGAGGGATCGGGCTGAACGCTCATGACGTGGAGCCTAAGCCCGCAGGTGACTTTACACAACGAGTCGTCTTGTAAAATGAAACACGTTCTGATTGCCGCTGCCGAACCTCCCTTTTCGTCGGGATCAGCGGGTGGTCCGCCCTGCCTGCTCGTCGTCGCGTTGCCACCAAGAAGATTCCGGCAAAACGCTATAAATCGTCCACGCAGGCCTCATGCTTGACGGTACTCATCCATCTTTCTAGGGGACCTCCGTGGCCGCTTCGGTATTCGAACGCGAGCGTTCGAGCGCGGCCCGGCCCTGGAGATCCTGGCGACTGGCGGCGGACGCTTCTGACATAGAGCAGCCAAAGACGTTGAGTCGGTGGAGATGGCCGTCCTGGCTGCCGAAGGGCGGTTCGTTGCCCGAGGCCGACTGGCAGGCCCGGCACCGATGGGTGATGGCGCTGTTGTGGGTGCACGCGGTCGGGATCCCGCTGTACGCGATCTACCGAGGCAACTCGGTCGGACAAGCCTTGTTCGAGGCGCTCCCGGTACTACTGGCCATCATCCTGGCCGGCTCCCGCCAGTTGAAGCGAACTGTCCGCGCCTCGGTCGCCGCTCTCGGTCTGATGGTCTGCTCGGGCGTGATCGTGCACCTCTCCGGGGGACTCATCGAGGCGCACTTCCACTTCTTCGTGATGATTCCGGTGGTCGCGCTGTACGAGGCGTGGCTGCCGTTCGCACTCGGAGTGGCGTACGTGCTGCTCCACCACGGGATGATGGGCACCCTGGATCCGCGATCGGTGTACAACACCCCGGGAGCGTGGGAACGACCCTGGCTCTTTGCTGCCGTGCACGCGACATTCTTCGCTACTGCATGCATTGCCTGCATCGTGAACTGGTGGCTGCATGAGCGTGCGCGCGCCGACTCGCAGGCACAGTCGCAGCTGCTGAGCACCATCGTTGACTCGCTTCGCGACGGTCTGGTGGTCATCGACGCCAACGGGGAGATCCTGCTGCGCAATCCCGCCGGTGTCTCGTTGATGGGCGGGGTGGGGTGGGACGCCCCCAGCGTGGATCAAGAGCAGCGGTATGGGTTGTTCCACCCCGACGGCGCGCAAGTGGCACAACAGGAGCTGCCCCACGTGCAGGCGTTGGCTGGCCACCGGGCGCACGATGTCGACCTCGTGGTCCGCAACACCGGCGTGCCGCAGGGCAGGGTGCTGAGCTTTTCGGCGACCGCGCTGCCGCCCAGCGGAGATGCGGCCGCGCGTCCTGTGGTGGTGCTCTTTCGTGACATCACCGAGCGTCACCGCTCAGAGCAGGCGCTGGCGGGCGCGCTGGCCACCGAGCAGCAGGCAGTGGAACGACTTCGCGAGCTCGAGCGCGTCAAGTCCGACTTCGTCTCCACGGTCAGCCATGAGTTGCGCACGCCGATCACCAGCATCATGGGCTACGTCGAAGTGCTGGCGGAGGGCGCGGTCGGTGACCTCACCGGACCCCAGCTCGGGCTCATGGAACGAGTCGACCGAAACAGCCGCCGGCTACTGCTCCTGGTCGAAGACCTCCTCACACTCTCGCAGATCGAGTCGTCACGACTGACGATCAATACGGTTCCCACCGACTTACGCGAAGTCGTCTCAGCCGCTCACGACGCGGTCGCGTGGCTGCTCAACACCCGATCGCTGGACGTGGTTGTCGATGTACCCGACCACGCCGTTCATCTCGAGGTGGACCCGGTGGAGCTGGAGCGGATGCTGGTCAACCTGCTGACCAATGCCGTGAAGTTCACCCCGGACGGCGGCCGGATCGAGCTGCGCCTCACCGTCGACGACCGCCAGGCAACACTCGTCGTCACGGACACTGGAATGGGTATCCCCGAGTCCGAGCAGGATCAGCTGTTCACCCAGTTCTTCCGTTCCTCGACCGCCACCGAGCAGGCCGTTCAGGGCACCGGTCTGGGCCTCACGATCGTGCAGGCCATCGTGGCCATGCACGGCGGATCCATCGAGGTCGAGTCCAGCGCCGGCCAAGGGACCGCCTTCACTGTCCACCTGCCCTACGCCGCCCTCGCGTCGGACACGGCGGACAGCTCGGACACTCTGGGGCATCGGAAGAAATCTGTCGCTCTCACCTGAGCGGTGGCGCGACAGCGTCGGTCATCGGCAGGGCAGCCTCCTCACTCCTCCGGGTCCGCCGGCGGCTCGGCCCCGGCCTCCTCGTCGCGCTCGGCCCACTCCAGCAGGGTCGAGATGTCGAACACCGCGTCGTCGATCCCCGCGTGCAGGTCGCCGATCTCGGCGTAGCGGGCAGGCATCGTCGCGATGGTGAAGTCGTCGGGATGGCACTCGTCCACCTCGGCCCACCGGATCGGGGCGGACACGGTGCCGATCGGGTTGCCGCGCACCGAGTACGCCGCAGCGATCGTGTGGTCCCGCGCGTTCTGGTTGTAGTCGACGAAGAGGTCGTGCGGATCGCGGTCCTTGCGCCACCAGGTGGTGGTCACCTCTTCCGACCGGCGCTCCACCTCGCGGGCGAAGGCCAGCGCGGCCCGGCGTACGTCCTTGAAGCCGTGGTCGGGCGCGATCCGCACGTAGATGTGCATCCCCTTGCCGCCACTGGTCTTCGGGAACCCGGTCGCGCCGAGGTCGTCGAGGACCTCGCGGGCGACCTGCGCCACGCGCTGCACGGTCTCCCAGGGGCAGAGCGGGCCGGGGTCGAGGTCGATGCGCCACTCGTCGGGCTTCTCGGTGTCGGCGCGCCGGCTGTTCCACGGGTGGAACTCGACGGTGCTCATCTGCACCGCCCAGATGACCTGCGCGAGCTCGGTGACGCAGAGCTCGTCGGCAGTGCGGCTCCAACGCGGGAAGAAGACGCGCACCGTCTCCATCCAGGGTGGGGCGCCCTTCGGCAGCCGCTTCTGGTGCACCTTCTCCCCCGTCACTCCGGTCGGGAAGCGGTGCAACATGCAGGGCCGTTCGCGCAGGGCGTTGACGATGCCGTCGCCGACCGAGAGGTAGTACTCGACCAGGTCGAGCTTGGTCTCCCCGCGATCCGGGAAGTAGACGCGGTCGGGGTTGGAGACCCGCACGACCTTGTCGTCGACCTCGACCTCCACCGCGGGCGAGGAGGAGGCCATCAGTGGACCTCCACGCCGTGCTCGGCCAGCCGGTCGCGCAGGGCGTCGACGCCGTCGCGGTGGTGCCAGAACACGGCTGGCAGTCCGCACGCCTGGGCGGCGTGGACGTTCTCGAGGGTGTCGTCGACGAACACCAGCTCGCGCAGCTCGACGCCGAGCTCGGCGGCCACCCGGTGGAAGAACTCCTCGTCCGGCTTCGCGGCACCGACCTCGCAGGAGTAGAAGCAGCGGTCGAGCAGTTCGTCGTACCCCATCCGGTCGCGCATGTACGACGCACGCAGGTCGTCCTGGTTGGTGGCCAGGTGGCACCCGAAGCCGGCCGCACGCAGCTCGCGGACGAGCTCCCGGGTCGGCTCGACTCGCTCGATGGTCCCCCACACCTCGCGCACCCGATCGACGTGCTCGTCCAGGTTGCGCTCGCCAAGAGCGGCGGGCAGCCGGTCGGTCATGGCAACCGACCCGCGGATCGCCTCCTCCATCTGCGGCAGCAGCAGGTCGAGCATCGCGAGCGACTCCTCGGTCCCGATCACCCCGCCGAGCAGGTCGAACCAGCTCTCCGGCACCTGCTGCAGCACGCCGTCGGCGTCCCACAGGACCGCCGTGACCGCTGACCGCCCGGTCATGTCACAGTCATGTCAGTCGGTGCCGTGCTTGCGGACGAACTCGAGGATCTGCTCGCTGAGCTCGGGCCGGCAGACGATCAGGTCCGGCAGCAGCACGTCCTCCTGGTTGTAGACCAGGGGCGAGCCGTCCACCCTGCTGGTGAACAGGCCCGCCGACCGGGCCACGGCGACCGGAGCCGCGGAGTCCCACTCGTACTGGCCACCGGCGTGCACGTAGGCGTCGCTGATGTCACGGATGACCGACATCACCTTGGCCCCGGCCGAGCCCATCGGGACCAGCTCGGCCCCGATCTCCTCGGCCAGTGCCTGCACGAAGGCCGGCGGACGGGTGCGCGAGGCGACTATGCGTGGGCGGCCGCCGGAGGAGGGAGGTACGACGGGCGGCTGGCCGGTGTGGAAGGTCTCGCCGAGAGCCGGTAGCGCCACGGCACCTGCGACCAGGTCACCGCGCTCCCAGAGGGCGACGTGCACCGCCCAGTCGTCGCGCGGTGGCTCGGAGAACTCGCGAGTGCCGTCGAGGGGGTCCACGATCCAGACCCGATCGCTCTCCAGTCGCCGCCGGTCGTCCTTGCCCTCCTCGCTGAGCACCACGTCTTCGGGACGGACCTCGCCCAGAAGTCGCATCAAGAGCTCGTGCGCAGCCTGGTCGCCGGCATCCTTGAGGGCTCGGCCCTCCAGGCCCTGCTCGCGGACGTGAAGCAGCAACCGTCCTGCCGCCGTGGCGGCCCAGGCGGCCACCGCGTGGTCATCGGCGTCCGCGACGAGCGGCGTACTGGAGGCTGGGTCTTTGTCACTCACGGGCGCCAGCCTAGGTGGAGGGGCTGACTACGTGTTGCGGGCCACGAAGGGGCAGGCGTCCAGCAGGGCCTCGAAGTCGAACTCGATCGGCCGGTCGTCGAAGTCAAAGCTCGACTCGAGCGCCTCGGGCGTCCAGGACCCGGTGCTGAGGTCCACGTGGTTGGGCCGGCGCAGCTTGTTGACCGAGGCGAAGTAGTCGATGTACTTGAACTCGCCGCCGTTGGGGCGGCTGCCGCCGACCTTGCCGTCGGTGCCCAGCCAGGCGTTCGGGAGGCCGTAGGCGTCGGCAATGATCAGGCCGTGCAGTGACGAGGAGATGATCCGTCGGCAGCTCAGGATCTCCCGGGTGACGGTGTCGATGTCCGCGGAACCGAAGTCGATGACCTTGACGGCGTCGTCCTTGTCGACGTCGCGCCACAGGTGCTCGGAGTGCCGGATGACGATGCCGACGTCGTGGGTCTGCTCCACCTCGGGCCAGAAGTACATCGGCACGAGCAGCGCGGGGTCGCCGTACACGCGCGGGCAGTCGATGCCCACGTCGAGGAGACGGCTACGGGTCAGCGGGCCGCGGACGGCGCGGTACTGCGCCGAGGACTTGAACAGCGAGCGCCGCTCACTGCCGAACGAACCGGAGCCCCAGACAATGGACCCGGCGCGGGCGCGCGTGACCACTGACCCGACGGCGACGTAGCTGGGGTGCCGCGGGGGTGCGAAGGTGACCGGTCGCTGGGCGACGCGTCCGACCAGCCAGGGCGAGAGCAGGTCACCGTAGTTCGGAGTGTCGGTCCACCAGATGAGGGGCACTCGACCGTCGACCAGAGGCAGGTCGTCGGTGGGGCCGTACTGCTCGCGCAGCTTGCGCAGCTGCTCGGGGCCGGCGTACTCCTGGACCTGGTCGGGGACGGAGAGCCGCTCCCCGAGCTCCTTGACCAGGGTGATGTTCGGCGATCCGCCATGGTTCCTGACCTTGCGAACCGCCCGTCGAGCCGAACGGACGATGACCTTGGTCTGGGTCGAACGGGCCGCCATCGGAGGCCTTTCTTCTGGTCGTCTGTCGTGTCGCGGCAGGCTACCAGCGCACCTGTGGCGGACAAGACGGATCGTTCCAAGCAGAGCCGCAGACGGGGATTCGTGCAAACCGGGCCAATAATCCCCACTAGCATGAACCCATCAGCCACAACAGGGGGAGATTCGACCCGGTGCCCGACGATTCACAGACCAGTCCACGGAGAGCGGCCCTCGTAGCCGCCCTCCGTCGCAGCGTCATTCTCATCCTGGTGCTGGTCGCCACCGGCACCGCGCTCGGCGTGGCTGCCGGGCTGCGGCGCGCCGAGGACCACACGGCACGCGCCTCGATCCTGGTCTCACCGCTCGACGGCAACCCCTACAACACCACTGGACGGGGTGACGACCTGATCAACCTCGAGACCGAGGCGCAGGTGGTCCGCTCCGACCCGGTCGCTCGGGCGGTGGCCGAGCAGATCGGCGACCCCGCCGAACCCTCCGACATGCTCTCCGGGCTCACGGTGAGCGTCCCGCCCAACACCCAGATCCTCACGATCGTCTACACCGCCAGCTCAGACGCCACCGCCGTACGCCGCGCGCAGGGCTTCGCGGAGTCCTATCTCGACTTCCGCAGGGCGCGCTCGGAGGACGTCACGCGTTCGAAGACCGACCGGATCCAGAGCCAGATCAACAGCCAGAACAAGACCCTCGCCGGACTGGTGGACCGCTTCAACGCCGAGACCGTCGCGTCGAAGAAGAGTCTGTTGCAGGAGCAGGTCAGTGGTGTGACCGCCCAGATCGGACAGCTCCAGGCACAGCTCGCGGAGCTCCAGACCGGATCGATCGACCCCGGCCAGCTGATCACCCCGGCCACCACCGTGGGCACGAGCTCGCTGCGCGCCCTGTTGACGTACGCCGTGCTCGGCGCCCTCGCGGGGCTCTTGCTGGCGCTCGTCGTGGTGGTCATTCGCGCGCGCGCCGAGAACCGCATCCATCACGCCGACGACATCCTCCCCTCGGGTCTGCCCCTCCTCGGCAGCGTCTCGATGAACGAGGTCCGCGACACCGACGCCGGCATCGCCCTGCTCGATGACGGCGAGAGCCTCCAGATCGGGCCAGGGCTCCAGGCTCTGCGTGTGGCCGTGCTGTCGGGCGAGCGTCGCCGGCCGATGCGCGTCCTGTACGCCGCGGCGGCTGAGGGGGCTCCTTCACCGCGCACCGCCCTCGGCCTGGCCTACGCGGCGGCGGCCTCCAGCCTCAACACGGTGCTGGTGGACGCCACGGGCGACGGCGGCGAGATCACCAAGTTCCTCGAGCTGGAGACCAAGAGGGGCTTCACCGACGTACTCGCCCAGGACAGCCCGGTCGACGGCGCGCTCGTGCGCCTGACCGGCCACCTGAGCGTCCTCCCGTCGGGCAAGCCCGACCCCCGTGCCGATGACCTGCTCACCGGTCCCGGGATCGGCACCGTCTTCGACCGCCTGGCCGAGACCTTCGACATCGTCGTCGTCGCCTCCGGCCCCAGGCGCACGCCCCAGTCGCAGGCGCTCGCCATGGTTACCGACGTGACCATCGTCGAAGCAGTGGAGAGCCAGTCGCGCGTGGGCGACCTGGTCGCCATCGCCGATGACCCGAACGCTGCCGCCTCGGTCCTCGGTGTGGTGTTCGTCGGCCGGGCTCGGACCCGGTCGCGCCGGCACTCCGGGGCATGACCGAGGTCGACCCTGAGGTGGCGGACGACACACGGCGGCACCTGACGCACGTTGCTCGCGGTGGCGCACTCGGCCTGTTCGGTGCCGGGATCTCCGCGATCGCGGGCTTCGTGCTCGTGCTGATCGTCACCAACCGCTACCCCGCGCACGCTGCCGGGCTGTTCTTCACCGTCACGTCGGCCTTCATGCTGATGGCGGCCATCGCCACGCTGGGCACTGAGACCGGTCTCGGTCGTTTCCTGCTGCGCTACGAGGCGCAGGGCCGCCGCGGGGACATCCCACCCACCATCCGGGCGGCGTTCCGGCCGACGATCACCTACTCGATCGTGATCGCGATCCTCGTGCTCGTCTTCGCGGACCAGCTCTCCGACCTGATCGGGCTGGAGGGCAAGGAGGGCGCCACGAGCCTTCGGATCCTGGCCGTCGTACTCCCCCTGGCCACGTGGAATGCCCTGACGCTCGCGGGCACCCGCGCCTTCGGCCGGATGCGGGCAACCGTGATGGTCGACAAGATCGCGCGGCCGGTCGCTCAGCCGTTGCTCGTCTTCGCCGTGTCGCTCGGCGCAGCTGACCTGGTCGGCCTGACCCTCGCGTGGGCCATCCCCTACGCGGTGGCCGCCCTGGCGTCATCGTGGCTGTTCCGGCGCTTCCTGGCGAGGCGGGGCACGCTCGAGCACACCGAGCCGACCAAGAGCTACAAGGAGCTCCGGCGCGAGTTCTGGCAGTTCACCTGGCCGAGGAGCATCACCCGCATCTCCCAGATGGCCATCCAGCGGATGGACATCATCCTGATCGCCGCGATGCGCTCGCCGAAGGAGGCCGCGATCTACACCGCTGCGACGCGCTTCGTCGCGCTCGGCCAGTTCGGCACCCAGGCGATCCAGCAGGTGATTCAGCCGAAGTTCACGGCTCTGCTCGCCAACAACGAGCACGAAAGCCTCAAGGGGGTCTACCAGATCTCGGCGGCATGGAGCATGGCCGTGGCCTGGCCCATGTACGTCGGGGTCGCCGCGGCGCCAATGGTCTACCTCGGCCTGTTCGGGCAGGAGTACGTCGACAACGGCGTCACGGTGGTACTGCTGATGTGCCTCGCCATGCTGTTCGGGGTCGCCACCGGTCCGTGCGACACGCTGCTGCTGATGTCGGGCCGCAGCGCACTGAGCCTGAGCAACTCTCTGCTGGCCCTTGCCCTCGACATGGGCCTGTGCTTCATCCTCATCCCGCGGATGGGGATTGACGGAGCTGCACTGGCGTGGGCGATTGCAGTGATCGCGCGGTCCACACTGGCGCTGCTGCAGGTGCGTTTCACCATGAAGATCATCAGCCTCGGTCCCGCCGCCAGCGTCGCGGCGGGCGCCAACCTGCTGTGCTTCTGGCTACCCATCACGGTCGTGGGCCTCCTCGTGCACCTCGACGTGCTCACGCTCCTGATAGTGCTGGCCTTCTGCTTCCCCTTCTATGCGCTGGTGCTCTGGATCGGGCGTCGGGTGCTGATGCTGGATGTTCTCCGGGGACTCGTCCGCCGTCGACGCACGGCCTCCAGGGACGAGGAGGTCGACGAGCTCGAGGCCGACGCGGAGGCCTTCCCGGACGCGTAGCCGCAGCGAACGCACCTGAGCCGCGACCCCGTCGGAGTCGCGGCTCAGGTATGTCTGGCCCAGGGTGGGTCTCAGAGCGTCGGCTTGTCCTGAATCGTTGCCTTGAACTGCGACTTCTTCAGGGCGGTGGTGATCGGCCAGTCGCTGTTGCTGCTCACCGCGGTGTTGAAGTAGGTGAAAGCCACGCCACCGTTGGCCTTCATCAGGTTGTACGTGCGGCTCAACCACTGGGGGTCTTGCTCCGAGGCCATGTTGGTGTAGCCGGTCTCGGCGACACCCCACGCGATTCCACGGGCTGCGGCCCAGCTGCCGAAGGGCTTGAAGTAAGCCTTCTCGAAGTCCGTCGACTTGGTCTCCGGGGGCTTGCCGTCGTTGACGACGCCCAGCTTGTTGTAGGTGTCGACACCGAGCAGGTCGATCTTGGTGTTCTTGGGCCACAGCGAGTCGAGGCTGTACTGCGCGGCGCCGTAGAGCTGGTTCCACCCGGTCAACACGATCGAGTAGGCCACGTTCGGGGCGATCGAGTGCACGATCGGCGCCAGGCGGGCCTGCATCAGGGTCCACTGCTTGATGTCCGCGTCACCCTCGGGCTCGTGGTGGAACGCGAGCCACACCGGGCCATCGAGCTTGCTGAGCTTGGTGGTCAGGTCCCTGGTCCAGGCGTCACCCTTGCCGGCGGCCATGTCGGGCCACGAGTAGGGCAGCTTGAAGCTGATCCAGGGAATACGGTTGGCTGCCAAGTCGGCCTTGGCGGTGGCGACGGCCTTGTCGACCGTCGAGGCGCCCCAGTAGGTGCGACGGACGCCGAGGTTCTTGCCCATCTCGGTCTCCCAGGGCTTGGGGTCGCTGTTCGAGCCGTAGGCGCTGCCGAGGTAGGCGCCGCAGGATCCGGGGATGCCCATGTCGTTGTAGGCGCACCCGTTGCTCAGGTGGCCGGCGGTGTGTCCGGGAGGCGTGATCGGGCCGGGGCCGGGGCCGGGGTCGGGCAGCTGCGGGACCGACGGGTGTGTCGGAGCCGGTGTCGGCGGGAGCCACTTGAGGACCGAGACGTCGTCGACGACCAGGAACCTCTTCTTGGCGAGGCGGTTGACCAGCACACGGACGTTCAGGTCGGTGCCGGCGCGGCGGGTGGTGGCGGTCATGGTGACCTTGCGCCACGACTTCCAGGCGCGGAACCTCTTGGTGCTGTTCTTGACCGCGCGACCGTTGGCGGTCTCACGCAGGACCATCCGGCCCGATGCGCCGGCCTGGTTGGTCCGAACCCAGGCGGAGACCGTGTAGCGCTGGCCGGCCTTCGAGGAGCGGGCGATGTTGGAGCGGCTGTTCAGGACGGCGGGCCCGGTGCGCTTCTGGGTCAGCAGTGCTGCCCGGCTGCCACCACGGCCCTTCTTGACGATCGACAACCTGCTCTGCGTCCCGCTGGCGTACCAGCCGACACGGCCCTTGTCGAAGTTGCCGTTCTGCATCGTCTGCTGACGATTGGCGGCGCCGTTGGATGGCGCAGCGCCGGCGGTGAGTCCGAGGGTCGCTACTACCGGCATGACTGCCAGTGCGAGCACTAGGTGCTTGGATCGTGCGTTCATGATGAAATCTCCGCGGGGGTAGAGAAGCTTGGATCTCGATGGGCCCTTCTCATCCGCCCGAGCGACTAGAAGACCTAGAACGAACCATAAGGGTTTATATCGGACATTTCAGCCTTTTAGCGGAAACTGGTGCATCTACGGACAAACCCTCTAGTCCATCCGGCGTGGACCTGCACCCCCGCTGACGCCGGTTTCGGGCGTGCCAAAGCGCCCCGTGACGGCTGGGACGGGCGGGCGGAAGTAAGCCCGGGACGGTCAGAGAACGCGGCCCGGGCTCAGCGCCCAGCCGGGCTGCGGATCAGGAGGGCTGGGGTCGGCGGTCAGATGCCGTGACCGCGCGAATGCGCGATCCGCATCAGCCGCTCGGCCGACACGAGGTGCAGGGCGACGGCGCCCGCGAGGTAGGCACGGCGCTCGCGAGGGTTCACCCGGACCGTGCGCCAGACCTGGCCGAGTGCAGGCCGGGTCCTGCCCAGCGCGGCGAGCGCGAACGCCCGGCGGCCGTAGAGCCGTCCCAGCGCCTGAGGATCCTCGTGGAAGACCTTGTGCTTGGCGAGGCTGTAGTCGATGGAGTCCACGATCGTCTGCCACCGCTGGGAGAACATCGACTGCCCCCAGCGCACCTTGACGAGGGGCTCGGCGACGACAGCGAAGCCGCCGGCCTGTGCCGCGCGGATGATCCAGTCGAAGTCCTCGCCGTAGCTTCCGGGGAGCTCCTCGTCGACCAGGCCGATCGGACCCAGCAGTGCCTCGCGGCGCACCATCACGGTCGACGGGTGTGCCTCCATGACCCGGTTGCGAACCAACTGGGCCAGGGTCATGTCCTCGGGACGGGGGACCCGTGCCACTGCGTTGTCGGCGTACAGCACGATGATGCCGGTGACGGCCGTGAGCGCCGCCGGGTCCGCGGCCAGCCCTTCGACCTGCTTCTCGACCTTGGTGGGCAGCCACTCGTCGTCGTCGTCGCAGAAGGCCACCAACGGGGCCGAGCCGGCCAGGATGCCGGAGTTCCGGCCACCCGCGAGCCCTGGGGAGCGCTCGTTGGTCATCACCCGGATGGTGCGGTGCGGTCCGGAGCGGGCGACGGTCTCGTCGGGATCGCACTGGTCGAAGACGACGTGGCAGACGATCTTGCCGGCGTAGGTCTGGTTCCAGATCGCGTCCAGGGCCAGGCGCAGCAGGTCAGGCCGGTTGCGCGTGGCGACGACGACATCGACGCGCGGCAGAGCGTCCTGGTCGGCCGTCGGCTCGCTCGTGGCGGGCTGGGCCTCCTGGGTCATTGCGTTCCCACGCCTTTTCGTCTCTCGTCGGTCATGCGGGCGAATCGCCAGAGCCGGCGCATGTTCTCCGCGTCAGCCACGACGTAGAAGCACAACCCCACCAAGAGCCCCACTCCCACCCACTCGGACGGGAGGAACAGGGGGGCGAGACCGAGCATCATGATCTCCGCTTCGAGCGCCCACGGTACCGGCGACATGTTGAGCCGGCGGCAGAAGGCGACCCACTGGCGTACGACGGGGATGTCGACCTGTCGGGTGTGGTCCACTCCCCCCTCGCCCAGGCCGAGCGCACCCGCGAGCTGCTTGCGGTAGGCCAAGGCCCAGTTGTAGAAGATCATCGCCCCGAGGAGGGCGACCGGGACCAGCTCGTGGACGTCGTTTCGTCGCAGCAGGGTCCACGACAGCGACGCGGTCACCAGGGCGATGCCGCCGACGTCGGCCGCGATGTCCAGCAGAGCACCCCGCGCCGAGCTGGTGCCCTGGGCCCGGGCGACCTTGCCGTCCATGCAGTCGACGAAGAAGCGCAGCAGGAACAGCACCCCACCCACCCGGAGCTCTCCGAACGCGAAACAGGCCGCCGAGCCGACACCACATGCGATGGCAACGGCCGTCACCCGGTTGGGCGAGACGTGCCGCGACCTGGCCAGCCACGCTGCCAACGGTGTGGCCAGCGGGTCGACCATGAAGCGGGTCCAGATCTCGCGGGGCCGCCCGGCGGCCACGGGTGCCGGCTGGCTCATCGACGCCTCCGCCACGGTCGACCAGGCCTCCATCCCGGGAAGGCCGCCATCAGCACGGCCCCGGCAGCCAGGCCCAGCGCGGCACCCGTCGCGACGGGCACCTCCACCCGCGCGGGCTGCCTGACGGGTTCCTTCGTCCTGATCACCTCACCGGCCGTGGTCGGCGTCAGCAGGATGCTGGTGACTGCCTCCTGGAGCCGTTCGCGGGTGGGTCCTGACTGAGCGGCCACGGTGATGCGCTGTCCGGTTCCACGGAGCTCAGCCAGCTGCTCGCGGAGTAGCACCAGCGCCTGGTCGCGACGTTTCGAGAGGTAGTCCCGCCGGGTCACCAGGTAGGAGCGCGCGAGCGCAGTTGCCTGGGCTTGGGAGGTTGCCTTGTCATGGTCACTGACCTCGATCGTGAGCACGCTGGTGTTCGGGGCAGCTGTGACGCGGATACGCCGCCGCAGCTCGTCGAGACTGGCGGTGTCCCTGCCCACCACGCGACTCAGCGACTGACGGGAGATCAACAGCGCAGCCTCGGTGTCGATGGTCACGTCACCCGGCAGGGAGTCCAGGTCGGTCGCAGCGTCGGTGGAGAGGTAGACAGGGGGTTCGGCCAACAGGATGGATACCTGGGTGGTGTAGTTGGCCGGTGCCCGGGAGGCGATGAAAGCCCCGCTCGCGGCCCCGATCAGCACCAGTGCCAGGAGGTACGGCGAGCACGCACGCAGGCGTGACCAGGCAGGCGCCATCAGCCTGGTTGACCTCCCGGAGGCGGGCAGCTGCTCCCGAGCGACCATGCCGACGGCGATCATCACGGTCAGCAGGGGCATGCCGAGGGTGTCGTACACGAAGATCTGCAGGCCGAAGAAGACCAGCACGAAGGTGCACAGCGTCTCGTTGACGGTTCGACATCGCCAGCTGCGCAGCAGTGCGAGGAAGAAGAACGAGATGAAGAAGAGCGCGCCCACGAGACCCTGACTGAAGATCACACCCCACAGGTGTCCCTGGGTGCCCAGCGGCGGGACGCCACAGGCCTCGCAGTCAGGGGTGTCGGCACTGGCGATCGAGGAGAAACCTCCCTGCACGTCGCGAGTGCTCCCGAACCCCACCACGGGGGAGCCCTCGAGCGCGCTGTTCACCGTCCGTGAGATCAGTTCGCTGCGCCTGTCATTGCTGTGCTGGTGCGCCAACCGTTCCTGGAAAATCGTGTCGAGCGGGCTGAGGAAGAAGGCAGTGGAGACCACGACGAGCACGGCCATCGTGGCGAGGAGGGGCGCCAAGCGGCCCGACCGCAGCACCAGGATCACGCCGCCCACGGCTCCGAGTGCCAACGAGGCCCAGAGACCTCGGTTCAGGGAGTAGATGATCGGGATCGTCGCCAGGGCCAGGATGAAGGGAGCGACGATCATCTGCCAGCGCTTGCCGCCACGGAACCAGGCGACCAGGAAGAACAGCAGGTAGAGCGAGAGATTGCTCCCCCACGAGTTGGCGAACGGGAACGGCGCCTTGGGTCTCGCCTCCGCTCGACCGAGGACGTGCTGGATGTCCGCGACATCGGCGTGCGCGATCGACTTGACCAGGCTGTTACCTCGCAGGCCGCGCGGCAGGAGCATCTCGAACGGCGTCGTGAACTCCAGATGGGGCAGCAGCACCCCGACCAGCCCGCCGACCGTGGTGACGACGAACATGAACCCCAGCAGCTGGTAGAGCCACCGCGTCGGCAGCTCGGACTCCTTGAGGTTGGTGATCCAGAGCAGGACCACGGTCGCGGTGAGGTACCACGCGACCCGGTAGCCGAACACAAGGAGCCTCGAGGACCCCCCGCCCGGTGCCGCACCCGGTGCGTCGGCGAACAGCACGATGGCGCCGATCAGGAGCCACGCAAGGTACAGCAGCCACAGCGGGAACCCTGTGGGCAGGACCAACCGCCGTTTGCGCATGAGCTGATCGGCCATCACGACTGCCATCGCCATCGGCACGATCGTGCGCAGACCCATGGCCCACCAGAGTGGGAAGCCGAGCAGGGTGACGGTCAGCGGCCAGTGCGTCGGAAGGGTCCGCCGACGACGCCGAGCACGCGGGCGTGGCCCGGGGGCCACGACCGCCGGCTCACGTTCGACCAGCATCCCCGTCAACGAACTTCGCCTTCTCGCCTAGCAGCATGACGGGCCCAGCCTACGAGGTCTGCCCGCCCGGTTGACCGAAATGGTCATCTGGGTACAAGAGGTGAATACCATGCCCGACATGACGACCAGGTTGGGGACCTTGCTCGGCGTGCTGCTTCTCTTGACCCTGCTGACCGCCTGCTCGGGTGAATCGAGCCGGGACACCGGTGCCGGCTCGGGCGGGGCCAGGTCGAGTACGCCGACGGCGTCCTCGAGCCCGAAGGAAGGCGAGATCGGTTCGACCCAGTGCTCATTGAGCGCGAAGCGACTCAGCTTCGTGGTCCGCGACTGGGGCCGGGTCTACGGCTCCATCGGCCGTGAGGACCACCACCGCTACACCCGTGCCTTCGTCACCGACCTCGAGAGCGTTGCGGATGCCGCCAAGTCCTGCGATGGAGCCGGGAAGTTCGCCGACTTCATGGCCCAGGCGGACCGCATCGACGCCCAGTCACGCCGGGCCGCGCCGGACTACTCGCTGTACGACGCTGCCCTCGCCACCGGGAACGAATGGTTCGCCGCGGTCGGATTCGGCAGCAATGCACTCTCACTGGGCTAGACCCTACGAAGAGTGGGCTAGACCGAACAAAACTCTCGCAAGCGTCTGAAGCGGCTTGCTGCCTACACTGCAAATCGCGGTCCACGGGGGGCTGGCGAGCATCAGGCAGGGCAGCTAGGGGGCTGTGTGATTCGACGACTCGGCGTCGTCCACTTGAGGGTTGTCCGCGGTCTCGCGGACCCCGCCTACCTGACCTGTCCCCACGCTCGCGTCGGCGTCAGCTCCCATCACGCCGCGCCATCGACGCGCCGCGCGACACCGCGATCGTGGTCGCACGCCGAGGAGAACGGCTCACACGTCCTGACCCTGGGAAGACGTGACGACGCCGCAGCACCGAACGAGTCCAGGGCGTGAACGAACCAACGAGTTGGAGACAGGCCATGACGGGGATCAAGCAAGCAGCACGGCGCCGCAAGCTGCGTCGGATCGCGGTGAGCGGACTCGCAGCACTGCTGGCGACCGTAGGAGTGCTGGTGCCGCTCGCACCCGCCCAGGCGGTCAACTCGCCTCAAGGACGCCTGGTCTCGGACGTGCCGGCGACCGGCACTCCGCACGTGCTCGACGGAGGCGTGTACTCCATCGCGCAGGTCGGCGACACCATGGTCCTCGGCGGCACCTTCAGCTCGGCCCGCAACGACTCGAGCCAGACTTCGCTGACCCGCAACCGCCTGCTGGCCTTCAATGCCAACACCGGGGTGATCAGCACCACCTTCGTCCCCAATCCCAACGGCAACATCACCACCGTCATCCCGGCGGGTGACGGCACCTCGGTCTACGTCGCCGGCTCGTTCAGCAGCATCGGTGGCGTCGCGCGATCCAACGTCGCCCGCGTGCGCGTCTCGGACGGGGCAGTGATCACTGCCTTCAACGCCGGCACCATCTCGGGCAACATCAAGGACCTGCGGCTCAAGGACGGCCGACTCTGGCTGGCCGGGGCCTTCACCCACGTCAACGGCAAGGCCCAGAAGGCCCTGGCGACGGTCGACCCCACGACCGGTGCGCGCACCACCTTCATGGCGCGCACGATTGCGGGCGTGCACAACGGTGGCTACACGGCCGTCTCCAAGATCGACATCTCCCCCAACGGCTCGCGCCTGGTCGCCGTGGGCAACTTCGACACCCTCGACGGTGTCAAGAACCACCAGATGTTCATGCTTGACCTCACCGGCACCGCAGCCGCACCGGCGAACTACCGGACCACGTTCTACGAGTCCGGCTGCTCGGCGTCGTTCGACAGCTACATGCGTGACCTCGACTTCTCTCCCGATGGTTCCTTCTTCGTCGTCTCCACGACCGGCGCCTACGGGGGCCCGGACTCGGCCTGCGACGTGACGGCCCGCTGGGAGACCGGCACGACCGGCACCGGCATCAACCCCTCGTGGACCGACTACACCGGCGGCGACACGACGTACGCCGTCGAGATCACCGACTCGGTCGTCTACACGGGCGGCCACGCCCGCTGGCAGAACAATCCCTTCGCGGGCGACACGGCTGGACCTGGCGCCGTCGCGCGGCCCGGCATCGCCGCCCTCGACCCGGCCAACGGGCTCCCCCTGTCGTGGAACCCCACGCGCACGCGTGGAGTGGGTGTCTTCGACTTCCTGGTCACCTCGCGTGGACTCTGGGTCGCATCGGACACGGACCGGATCGGCGCCTTCATCTACCACGGCCGGATCGCCCTGATGCCCCTGGCCGGGGACGTGATCCCGGCCGTGAGCACCCCGACTCTGCCCAACGACGTCTACGTCGCCGGCGGTGTCGGAGCGGCCACTGACCCGAGCGTGCTCTACCGCGTCAACGCGGGCGGGGACACCCTGCCGGCCTCCACCGGCATCGACTGGGACGCCGACAGCGACGGCTCGCCGAGCCCGTACCACAACCCGGAGAACAACCGCGCCGGGTGGGACCCGGTCGGCAACGTCGACTCGACCGTGCCTGCCGGAACGCCGCGCGCGTTGTTCGACAACGAGCTGTGGGACGGCGGCGACGCCCCCGAGCAGACCTGGAACTTCCCGGTCGACAGCGGCGTCCCCCTCCAGGTGCGCCTCTACTTCGCCAACCGGTGCGACTGCACCTCGCAACCCGGTCAGCGCAAGTTCGACGTCGACATCGAGGGCACCCGAAGGCTGGACGACTTCGACGTCACGGCATCGGCCGGCGACAACACCGGCACGATGCGAGCCTTCAACATCACCAGTGACGGCAACGTCGACATCGACATGGCTCACGTCGTCGAGAACCCGATGATCAGCGGCATCGAGATCGTGCGCACGGACCTCGGCCCGGCACCCGACTCGACCATCGTGCGGCGCTCGTACGACGGGACCACCGTCGGTGCGTCGATGGTCGTGCCCACCGGCGGGATCAACTGGAACCAGGTTCGCGGAGCCTTCATGCTCAACGGCCAGCTCTACCTCGCCCAGAGCGACGGCACGTTCACGCGTCGTACCTTCAACGGGTCGAGCTACGGGGCTCCGGTCGCCGTGGACACCCAGGACGAGCTCAACCCGCTGCTCGACTGGAAGAACGACGTCCAGTCGGCGACGGGCATGTTCTACGACTCCGGGCGGATCTACTTCACCCGCTCCGGCTCCGGCCAGCTCTTCTACCGCTACTTCACCCCGGAGAGCGACGTCGTCGGCGCGAAGCGCATGGTGGCGAGCGACAACGTCGCCGGCATCGACTTCTCGCAGGTGCGCGGCATGTTCACGACCGGCACCAAGCTGTACTGGGCCAAGCCCGACGGCTCGCTCAACAGGATCGACTGGCAGGACGGCAACCTGTCCGACGTCCCCGTCGGCGGGACCGCGGCCCAGGTCTCCGGGCCCGGGATCGACAACAACGTGTGGACCTCGCGTGCGCTGTTCCTGAACCAGAACGCGAACGGCAACCCCGCGGGCCAGCCGCCGGTGGCCGACTTCACCGCCAGCTGCACCAGCCTGGCCTGCAACTTCAACGCGTCGTCGTCGACGGCCCCCGGAGCCACGATCACGTCGTACTCCTGGACGTTCGGCGACGGAGGGACCGCATCAGGGGCCACTCCTTCGCACACCTATGCCAGCTCCGGCACCCGGCAGGTCACCCTGAGCATCACCACCAGCAAGGGTGAACAGGCCACGACCAGCCAGAACGTCACCGTGACCAAGGTGAACCAGGCGCCGTCGGCATCGTTCACGTCGTCGTGCTCGCAGCTGGTCTGCAGCTTCAACGCCGCCGGGTCCTCGGACCCCGACGGGGACACGCTCACCTACAGCTGGAACTTCGGTGACACCCAGACCGGCACCGGCGTGTCGCCCTCGCACACCTACGGAACCGCAGGGCAACGCACCGTGACGCTCACGGTCAGCGACGGTTCGCTGACCAACAGCACCACCGGACAGGTCAACCCGTCGCAGGCCGCTCAGGGCAACGTGGCCTTCGTCGAGGCCGCCACCACCAGCGGGAACCGGAGCACCCACCGGGTGCAGGTCCCTGCCTCGGTGCAGGCCGGGGACACCCTGGTGCTCTTCCTGACCACCAACTCGACAACGTCCACCGTCAACAACACCGTGGCGGGCTGGACCCTGGTCCAGTCCCAGGACGGCAACGGAATCCGCGGTCGGGCCTGGACCCGCACGGCGACCGCGGCCGACGCGGGCAGCAACGTGACGGTCACGTCCAGCGCCCTGACCAAGTCGGTTCTCTCCGTCGCCGCCTACCGGCGCGCCGGAGGCGGCCCCACGGCGGTGACGGCCTCGGCCAGCAACGTGGTCAACACGGCCGCCACGTCACACACCGCACCTGCGGTGAACGTGTCCACGACCGGCTCGTGGCTGGTGAACTACTGGGGCGAGAAGTCCTCGACCGACACCACTTGGTCTGCACCGGCGGGCAGCACTGGGCGCACGACCGGTGCCTCCACGGGCAGCGGCAAGACCAGCTCCCTGCTCGCGGACACCGCCGTCCCGACCGGGACGGCCGCAGGACGCACCGCCACCACCAGCGCCTCGGTGGGCCGATCCGTCCTCTTCTCTGTGGTAATCGCTCCGCAGTGACATACTTCGTTCCGGGGGGAATGCACATGACAGCAAACGCACAGGTTCCGGAGGTCGAGGTCGGGCCGTTCTGGGTGAGCGACTCACCGCGGGACGAGCTCGTGGACCACGTCATCGACCTGACTCTGAAGGCCACGTCTCGGCCGGCCTTCGCCTACGCGCTCCACGTCGGTGGGCTCAATGCCCGTCGCGAGCGCGACTTCGTGGTGGCCATGCGCCAGGCCGACGTCGTCTACGCCGACGGTGGCTCGGTCGTCTGGCTGGCTCGGCTCGCCGGAGGCAACCGCGTCGAGCGGGCGCCCACCACCGACATCGGCTGGGACGTCCTGCGCGGGTTCACCCGGAAGGTGGGACGTGCGCCGCGAGTGGCCCTGATCGGCGGCCCTCCCGGCCTCGCCGAGCGTGCGGGCACCGTTCTCGAGGACGCCGGCGTCGCCGAGATCGTGCACCTCGACCACGGGTTCCACAGCGACTGGAAGGCGCCACTGGCCTCCTTGCGGGACAGCGCGCCCGACATCAGCATCATCGGACTCGGGGCCCCCCGCGAGATGATCTGGAGCCAGCGCCACCGCGACGAGCTCCCGCCGGGGCTCGTGCTGACCTGCGGCGGTTGGTTCGGTCACATCGTCGGTGACGAGAAACGCGCACCCAGGGTGCTGCGCCGTTCGGGCCTGGAGTGGATCGCGCGGGTCGCCCAGTCCCCCACCCGGCTCGCTCCCCGCTACGCCCGCGGAGCGGGCGCAACCGCGCTCCTCGCGCTCAGCACGCTGCACCGCCGCTCGCCCTCGTCCGGCTCCTGACGACCGCGCGGAGGCGGGCCGAGCAACTGGTCCAGCCCACCCGCACGCAGCAGGCACCAGGCACCCGAATAACAGCCAATTGTCGGCCTACACTGGCGACACGTCATCGCGCTCGTGTCCGCATCCTGACGGGGGCCGTTGGCTTGGCTGCGCCGCCACTTCCCCAACAGAGCCGGACCGAACCGCATGACGATCAGAGCACTGACTTCCCCCGCGACGGGCTTCACCGTCGCTGTGCTGCTGGTCGCCCTCATGGTGACGGGAGGCGCGGCCGCTCCACGCCCGGAGCCGACCGCGTCGGGTGTCGCGGCCGGTGTCGGCTCCAGCCCCACCATCGGGACTCTTGCGGAGGTCGAGGGTGACCGCCGGATCGCCCGGGTTCCGGCCTCGGCCCAGAAGCGTCGGGCTCTCCGGGTGCTCAGCAACGGCTGCCGCTACAACCTGCGGGGCATCCCGCGATGCGGCGTACTCCTCGGAGCGGCGTACGGCGCCAACAGCAACCCCATCTTCTGGGAGCGCGCGATGCGCCACCGCTTGGGCGTGCACCGCACCTACTACTCGGCCTACGAGGTCAGCGAGGCGGTGCGCGCGGCAGAGATCGACCTGCGTCGTCAGCGCATCCCGTGGATCAGCTTCAAGCTGCCCTACTCGTGGGCCGAGATGGCATCCGGCGGCGGCGACGTCTGGGCACGCCGCGTCGCGCACCGGCTCTCGAAGCTCGACGGACCCGTGTGGGTCGCCTTCCACCACGAGCCCGAGGGCGACGGCGACATCCGGGACTGGACCGCCATGCAGGAGCGGCTCGCTCCGATCGTGCGTCTGGCCGCCCCCAACGTGGCCTTCACGGTCATCCTCACCGGCTGGAACCAGTTCTACGGCTCGAAGCAGTACTCGCTGGCGTCGCTGTGGCCCAAGGACACCAAGATCGACCTGGTCGGCTTCGACGTCTACAACAAGTACGGCGTGGTGCGCGATGGGCGCGTGATCGGCGAGCGCACGAGGTTCAAACGCAGCTACTTCACCAAGTTCGAGCGGTTCGCGGAGACCCACGACGTGGCCTGGGGCCTGGCGGAGACCGGCTACACCGATCGTTCGGCGAGAGTCGAGCCCAGGTTCGTCAAGCACCTCTACAACGGCGTGCGCCTGCACGGCGGCATCGCCGTGACGTACTTCAACACCTCGCTCAACAGCATCGCGCCCTGGCGGCTCACGGGCGGGAAGAGCGCACAGTTCGCGGCGACCCTCCGCCGCACGCCCACGCTCTGAGCGACCGCCGCGTCAGCTGTTGAACCGCTGCTGGGTCAGCTCGAGGCCGTCGGTGATCAGCGACTCCACCGCATCGGCTGCGCTGTCGACCTGGAAGGGCAGCTCCTTGCGCTCGGTGGAGCTGTAGCCGGACAGTACGAAGTCCGCTGGGTTCTGGCGCCCGGGGGGCCGGCCGATCCCGGCACGGACGCGGAAGAAGTCCCCCGTCCCCAGCGAGGAGCGCATCGACTTCAGCCCGTTGTGGCCGTTGTCGCCGCCGCCGAGCTTGCTCCGGAGTGTGCCGAAGTCGAGGTCGAGCTCGTCGTGGATCGCGATGATCCTGTCGTAGGGCACCTTGTAGAAGGTCGCCAGGGCCTTCACCGGGCCGCCCGACTCGTTCATGTAGCAGCGAGCACGTGCCAGCACGACTCGCGGCGCATCGGTCCCGGGGGCGCCTAAGCGCCCCTCGACCACGTCAGCGCGCCCAGTCTTGTGGGAACGCCAGCTGCCGCCGATCCTGCGGGCCAGCTCCTCGACGACGAGGTAGCCCACGTTGTGGCGCGTCCCGGCGTACGTCGGGCCGGGGTTGCCCAGCCCGACGACCAGCCAGACGTCCGCGTCGGTCAACGGGACAGGGCTCAGCTCTCGTCGTCTGAGGACTCGGGCTTGCTCTCGTCGCCCTCGCCCTCACCTTCGCCGCCCTCCGCCGCCTCGGCAGCCTCGGCCTCAGCGGCAGCCTGGTCCTCGTCGGAGATGTCGTGCTCGATGCCGGCCTCGGCCTCGGCCTCCTCGAGCTCCGCCTCGATCTCCTCGGCAGTGGGTGCGTGGACCACGTTGACGACGAGGGCCTCGTCGTCGGTGAGGAGCAGGGAGCCCTCGGGCAGCTGGAGATCCTTGGCCAGGACGTGGAAGCCGGCCTCGGCGTCCTCGACGGAGACCTCGATGTACTCGGGGATGTTGGTGGCCTCGGCCTCGACGCTGACGGTGTTCAGCTCGGTCACGGTCATGGCGTCCGGCTTGGACTCGCCGACGACGTAGATCCGGACCTCGACGGTGACCTTCTCGCCCTTCTGCACCTCGACGAAGTCGATGTGCTCGAGGAAGCCCTTGATCGGGTCGGCCTGGACCTGCTTGGTCAGCGCGATGTAGGTCTTGCCCTCGATGGTGATGTAGAGCAGGGCGTTGGTGCCGCCGTGCTTGAGCGCCATCATCGTGTCGTGGCCGGGCAGGGTGATGTGCGTCGGGTCGTTGCCGTGGCCGTAGATGACGGCGGGCACCTTGTCGTCCCGGCGGATGCGGCGAGCCGCGCCCTTACCGAACTGGGTACGGATCTCGGCGTTGATCTTCAGGTCGTCGGCCATGCTCAGCGTGCTCCTCGTGGTGTGCGTTGTCGTATCTCGTCTGTGGTTGTCCCGGGGCCGGAGACGACACATGCACCGCACTCAAGACGGGCACGGTGCATGGAGGACATGCGATCCGGCCACGTCGATCACGGAGGTGACTCCCTCGCCGAGGCAACTTTGCGATCTTAGCGAAACCCTTGCCGCATTGGCGAATCAGGGCCAGGGACAGGGGTTGTCGACCATGGTGGTCTCCACGCTGGTGGTCGTGTCGATGCCGTTGTCGCCGGGATTGGGGAACAGCTGGATGCAGTCGGTGCCCATCCCCCCGTTGTAAACGTCGTTTCCACCGCCAGCGAGCAGGCTGTCATCGCCGCCGAAGCCCAACATGTCGACGGGCTGTCCGAGACCCATGCCGCGTGCGTTTACGTAGTCCGCGCCGGCGGTACCGATGACGCGCCAGGAGAAGCCCCTGAACGCGTAGGTCTCGAACCCCGGGACGGTCGCCACGACCGGTTTCGCGGTGTCCAGCCGGAAGACGTGGGTGGCGATGTTCAGCGTGGCGTGTGCGCGCACCCCCTCGATCACATGCAGGTCGTCGGTACCGGCGCCACCGTTCAGCGTTTTCGCGTCCCTGGTCATGACGGTGGTGACATCGTCGTTGCCGCCTGCGGCGGAGACGCTGTCCCTTCCGTCGCTGGTGTTGATGGTGTCGGCGTACGGCGAGCCCACGACCGTGTCGTCGAACGACGTGGTCACCAGTTCCACCGGGCCGTTGACCACGACGCGGTCGGTGCCGTCGCCGGTCGCGGTGCCCTGGGTCAGGTTGATGCGGATGCCTCTGGTCGAGGTGTCGTAGAGGATCCGGTCCGGGTGGACCTCCGCGGCCGTGCGTGTGTCGATGCCTGGGACGAGGGTGTCGTTGCCGCTGCCGCCCCGGAGGGTGTCCCCGCGCATCCCGGTGAAGCCTCCACCGACGTCGGTGCGCGCATCGAGACCGCCGTACAACCGATCGTTGCCGGCGTTGCCTCGGAGGTCGTCGGCGCCGTACCCGCCGCAGATCGTGTCGTTTCCGGTGAGGCCGTTGATCAGGTCGCTGCCGGTCAGTCCGTCGATCACGTCGGCCCGGGCGGTGCCGCGGATGATGTCGTCGCCTGCGGTGCCGAGGATCGTGACCGTCTTGCCGGCACAGGTGTGCGCGGCCGCATCGGCGGTGGCCAGCGGAAGCGCCGGGAGGATCAGCACGACCATGGTTGTCACCAGCAACGAGCGCTTCACCACTGGAGAGTACGCCGTCCGCACCGGATCGACCGGCCGACGAGTCGACCGCTCACCAGACGTCTCCGGGCCGCCAGTCGCAGGCCAGCCCGGCATCGAGGTCGATGATCGCCGTGCCGGTCTCCAGCACGTAGACGGAACCGTCGTCGTCGGGAGTGGCCTCCGGCCCTTCCGGTGTCATCACAGCGGTGGGCCCTCGCCAGGGCCGCCAGCCCCGCGAGATGTAGAGCGCCGCTCCCGCGTCGCTCGCGCTCAGGGCCAGCAGGTCGAAGCCCCGTCCGACCTCCTCGAGCGCGGCCATCACGGAGCTGGCGTGGCCCTGTCGCCGGTGGCCGGCCGCGACGGCCACTGCCTCGACGTAGCCGGCGCGCAACTGCTCGCCGCCGCACCACAGGGTGCGTTGTGCCAGTGAGCCGTGGGCCATCAGGACACCGTCTGCCTCGATGATCGCGTGTGTGCCACCGAGGGCGTGCTCCCAGTCGTCGTCGGTGAAACCACCGTCGAACGCTTCGTCAACGAGGGCGCGGAGCCGTCGGAGGATCGCGTCGTCGAGGTCGGAGGTGAGGGCGAGGCGAAGCACCGAGGTCGCAGAGGTCGGGGTGACTCGTCGACTCAGGCGTGGCCGTCGAACATGCTCGTCACAGAGCCGTCCTCGAAGACCTCCTTGATCGCGCGCGAGATGAGCGGCGCGATCGAGAGGCAGGTGAGCTTGTCGAACTCCCGATCCGGGGACAGCGGCAGCGTGTTGGTGACGATGATCTCGCTGGCCGGGGAGTTCTTGAGCCGGTCAACGGCGGGATCGGAGAGGATCGCGTGTGTCGCTGCAATGATCACGCCGGCGGCGCCGTCGGCCATCAGCGCCTCGGCGGCCTTCACGATGGTGCCGCCGGTGTCGATCATGTCGTCGACCAGCACGCAGATGCGGTTGTCGACCTTGCCCACGACGCGGTTGGCGACCGTCTCGTTGGGCCGGTCCTCGCGACGGGTCTTGTGGATGAACGCCAGGGGTACGCCGCCAAGGCGGGCCGACCAGCGCTCCGCGACCTTGATCCGGCCGGCATCCGGGGAGACCACGGCCAGCTTCTGGTCGCCGTACTTCTTCTTGACGTAGTCGGCCAGGATCGGCAGCGCCATCAGGTGGTCGACCGGCCCGTCGAAGAAGCCCTGGATCTGGTCGGCGTGCAGGTCGACGGTGATCAGCCGGTCGGCGCCGGCTGTCTTGAAGAGGTCAGCCATCAGCCGGGCCGAGATGGGCTCACGGCCACGGTGCTTCTTGTCCTGCCGGGCGTAGCCGTAGAACGGCAGCACGACCGTGATCCTCTTCGCCGAGGCCCGTTTGAGCGCGTCGACCATGATGAGGTGCTCCATGATCCACTCGTTCACCGGAGCGGTGTGGCTCTGGATCACGAAGGCGTCGGAGCCACGCACCGACTCCTCGTAGCGGACGTAGATCTCCGAGTTGGCGAACTCGTAGGCCGACGTGGGAACGAGGCCGGTGCCGAGCTGCTCGACGACCTCCATGGCCAGCTCCGGGTGGGCCCTTCCGCTGAAGACCATCAAATTCTTCTCGGTGGTCTTCTTGAGTCCGCTCACGCTCAATGGCTCCTCGGTCGTGCTGGTGTCGCGGGTGGCACCCTGATTGTCACCCACCGCCGGTCGCATTAGGAACAGCGGGTCAGTCACCGGACCTCGTGTCGCAGGATCTCAGGGCGTGTTGGTGTCGCAGAACGACTGCGAGTCCTGCTCGACGCTGGTGCAGGTGTTGGTGCCACCGCCGTCGCTGTCGTAGATGTCGCTGCCGGGTCCGCCGTCGAAGGTGTCGTCGCCCGACCCGCCCTGGTAGCGATCGGCGCCCCCGCCCGCGTGGAAGGCTCCGGGCGCTCCGACGCTGTCGGCCAGGTCGGTGCCGGTCACGTTCCACACGGTCGAGAACGTGCCGGTGTAGGAGAAGAGGTGGAAACCGGGGGCTGAGAGAGTCGTGGGCGACGGGGTCGAGAAGGTCATCGCCCCGGAGACCATGTTCCAGGTCGCGGAGCCGCCGACGTGGAGGGTCGGCTGGAACCGGTCCCCCACGTCACCGCCACCGTCGTCGACCTGGCCGGCCACCGGCTGGATCACGTCCTTGATCCAGTCGCCGTCCGGACCGCCTCGAAGCTGGTCGGCGCCGATGGCGCTGTCGTCGACGAGGTTGTCGGTGCCCTCGTCGCCGAAGAGGCGGGTGGGGCCGCCGGCCCCGGTCAGGTTGTCGCCTCCCGGGCCCCCGTGGGCCTCGTCGGCCGAGGAGCCGGTCGAACCTGTGGAGACGTTGTCGTAGCCGTCTCGGGCGAAGATCGTGTCGGCGCCGGCTCCGGTCTGGATCGAGTCGTTCCGGTCCGTGCCGACCACCGTGTCGGCGTACGGCGAGGTGATGGTGAGGTAGGTTCCCGCCGCGGTGATTCCGTCCGCACCTTCCCCCGCGGCAGTCCCCTTCGTCAGGTTGACGTTCACCCCCCGAGGAGACGTGTCCCACCGCAGCTCGTCGGGGGTCCGGAGGGTCTGCGTCTGCGAGAAGGGGCGGTTGTCGTAGCCCGGGACGAGGACGTCGTTGCCGGCATTGCCACGCAGGACGTCGCCGTCGAAGTGGGCGAAGATGCAGTAGCCCTCAGGGTGGAAGTTGCAGCTGTCCATGAAGACCTTCTCGAGGAAGACCCGGTCCCGGTTTCCGTACAGCCGGTCGTTGCCGGCGTTGCCGCGCAGGTCGTCGGCGCCGTCACCACCGCAGATGATGTCGTTGCCTCCGCGGCCGTTCACGACGTCGTTGCCTGCGCCGGCGTCGATCACGTCGGCATGCTGGGTGCCGTTGATGGTGTTGTTGCCGCTGCTGCCCTGGATGGTGACCTGGTGGCCCGCGCAGGCGGTGGCGGCCTGGGCAGGCGCGGCGATCACGGCCGAGGCCGCGACCAGCGCGAGAACTGCCAGAGCCGGCCTCAACATGACTGCATTTCTTCCCGAAGACACGATCCTCGGATTCTAGGCCGCGGATTGACCAACTGGTCAGGATTCGTCCGCTTCCTCGGCCGCCTTGGCCTGGGCCGTCCCGGGGCGCTTGCGCAGTGTCCAGCCGGTGATGGTGCGCTGCGGGCCGGCGCTGACGGCGAGCGCGCCAGGCGGCACGTCCTCCCGGATCACGCTTCCGGCACCTGTTCCGGCTCCGTCACCGACGTGCACGGGCGCGACGAACGTGTTGTTGCTCGCCGTACGCGCGTGCCGGCCGATGACCGTGCGGTGCTTCTGCACCCCGTCGTAGTTGGCGAAGATCGTCCCGGCGCCGATGTTGGTGCCCTCCCCGATCTCCGCGTCACCGACGTACGAGAGGTGCGGCACCTTCGCCCCGTCGCCGATCTTCGAGTTCTTGGTCTCCACGAAGGCACCGATCTTGCCCTCCGCCCCGAGCTCGGTGCCGGGCCGCAGGTAGCTGAACGGGCCCACGTTGGCGCCGGCCCCGATGACCGCGAGCTCGCCATGGGTGCGTACGACGCGCGCGCCGGCGCCCACCTCCACGTCCTTCAGGGTGCTGTCCGGACCGATGACGGCGTCCTCCTCGACGACCGTGGTGCCGAGCAGCTGGACGCCGGGAAGGATCGTCACGTCGGGTGCGAGCTTCACGTCGACGTCGATCCAGGTGGTGTCGGGGTCGATGACGGTGACGCCCTCTGTCATCCAGTGACCCAGGATGCGCCGGTTCTTCTCCTTGGCGAGAGAAGCGAGCTGGGCCCGGTCGTTGGCCCCCTCGGTCTGCAGCACGTCGTCGATCGCGAAAGCGCCGACGCCGAGCCCGTCGTCGCGGGCGAGGGCGACCACGTCGGTGAGGTAGTACTCGCCCTTGGCGTTGTCGTTGGTCAGCCGCGGGAGCGCGGCGTCGAGGAACTCCGCGTCGAAGGCCAGGATCCCGCTGTTGATCTCGTTGACCGCGGCCTGCTCCTCGCTGGCGTCCTTCTCCTCGACGATGCCGGTGACCTCGCCGGACTGGTCACGCAGCACGCGCCCGTAGCCGAACGGGTTCGCCACGATCCCGGACAGGATGCTCACGGCGCGACCCGCCTGCAGGTGGTCCGCGGCGAAGGCCCGCAGGCTCTCGCCCTCGAGGAGCGGGGTGTCGCCGTACGCCACGAGCACGGTGCCGGAGCGGTCCGCCGGGTCGAGGGCCTCCCACGCGATCCGTACGGCGTGGCCGGTGCCGTCCTGGCTCTCCTGGACGGCGAGCACCGCCTCGGGCAGCAACTCCTGGATGTGTGGCCCGACCTGCTCGCGCTGGTGCCCGACCACCGCCACCACCCGGTGCGGCTCGACTGACGACACTGCGGCCAGGACGTGGCCGATCATGCTGCGCCCGGCGATGGGGTGCAGCACCTTCATGGTCTTGGACTTCATCCGGGTGCCCCCGCCAGCGGCGAGGACGATCACGGTGATGCTCGTGGTGCTCACGCTCCCCGGGTAGGAGTCGAACCTACGTCGCTAGTCCTGATTCAAAGTCAGGCGGGCCCTGCCGGCAGACCAACCGGGGAATGGTGCTTTTTGTCACCGCGAGGCTACCGGTCACCGGGTCGTCACCTGCTCATCAGGCAGGCGGCATGGGGTGTGCGTCATACGAACTGGTCGTCCCGGCGACCAGAACGTATGACGTTGTGCAAGCGCTCAGGCTCCGGACGCCCTCGGGTCGTCGCTGAAGTCGTGTACATCGAAGTCGACGGTCCGCTTCACGTTCGCGATCGAGCAGACCACGGCAGTGCCGAGTCGGCCTTCTCGGTCGAACACCGCGGCCGTGCCGACGGCGATACCGCTGTCGCTGACCCGGTCGAGGGCGGCAAGACCGACCTCGAGGCTCACTGGCAGCCGGGCCATCGTCAACGTGATGTCGGTGTTGATGTGCTCGACGCCGTTGCTTCCCCAGTTGGTCACCATGCTGGCCGCGTCAGCGACGCTCGCGACGGCCACGAAGGTCGAGGGCTGCTCGACGGGGATGACCGGGACGGCGGTCTGCCAGGTCTTCTTGCGGTCGCCGTTCTGGTGCTCACCGAAGGACTTGGACCAGCCGATGCGCTCGCTGCTGAACAGCGGGACCCTCGGAGAGTCGCTGACCGGAGCAAGGTCGGCAGGCGGTGGGTCGAAGGTGATGCCCGGCTCCCACACCTCACCCGGCGCGGGCTCGGTCGCGAGCAGGAACAGGCCGCTGGCACGCGCGACCGGCTCGCCGCCTTGCTCGAGGACGGCGTCGACCAGGCAGAGCCGACGGCCCTCACGAACCACCGTGGTCGAGATGTGGCACGGCGCCATCCGGGCCGCCCGGAACAGGTCGACCGTGTAGCGCGCTGGTCGGAGGTCCGTGCGGCCGGTGTCGGCGACAGCCCGTTCGAGTGCGCGGGCGAGGGCACCGCTGAGCGCGACCCCGTGCACCTGGTCCTCGCTCCACAGGCTGCACGCGAGCTCGGTGGGGACGAGGGCGTCGCCGTCGGCAGTGAAGAAGGACAGGTCCATGGGGGGAGTCTTCCGGATGCCCCCACGTCGCGACGACGGGCCCTCGCGCCGCCCTAGCCGCCGGCTCGTCGGGCCACGGCGAAGACCCGCCGGAACGGCAGCACGACCGCGCCGTCGCGCTCCGGGTAGACCTCGCGCAAACGACGCTTGAACTCCTCCTCGAACTGCGGTCGGAGGTCGTCGGGCAACGCCTGAAGCGTCGGCCGGGCACCGGTGCCGCTGACCCAGGTGAACACCGGGTCCTCCCCGCGGAGGACGTGCAGGTAGGTGGTCTGCCACGCATCCACCTCGCAGCCGAGGTCGCGCAGGACGTGCAGATAGGTCTCCGCGTCGTGCGCGTCGGGGGTGGCCACGCCAGCGGTGTGTTCGGCGTACGGCGCCTCGTCGGCCAGCTCGCGGCGGATCGTGTGGCTCGGCTCCGCGAAGTTGCCCGGCACCTGGAAGGCAAGCCAGCCACCGGGCGCGACGGCATCGACCAGGCGGGGCAGCCGGTCGAGATGGTCGGGCACCCACTGCAGCGCGGCGTTGGAGACAAGCACGTCGACGGGCTGTTCGCTACGCCAACCGACGATGTCGCCGACGGTGAACTCGACCCCCTCACCGACCGGCGCGGCCGCGATCATCTCCGCGCTCGAGTCGACTCCTATCACCTGCGCGCGCGGCCACCGTCTGGGGAGCAGCACCGTGAGGTTGCCGGCACCGCAGCCCAGGTCGACGACCGTGTGCGGTGCCTCCGCATCGATGCGGGACAGCAGTTCGAGGAATGGCCGGCCCCGCTCGTCGGCGAAGGTGAGGTAGCGATCGGGGTCCCACTGGTGCGCCATCTCCCGAGGATATCTCGATGTCAAGAATCTTGTCCCGCTAGAATCTCGGCATGGACCGCGACGAGGTGGACGAGCTTGTCGACGCGTGGCACCGCGAGCGAGCCGACCTCGACCTGGCCCCCGTCGAGGTGTTCAGCCGGGTGGGCCGGCTGGCACGGCTGCTCGACAAGGCCCGCCGCGAAGCGTTCTCGGCGCACCGGATCGAGACCTGGGAGTTCGACGTCCTGGCCGCGCTGCGTCGCGCCGGCCGGCCCTACCAGCTGACCCCGGGCGCGCTGCTGCGCCAGACCCTGGTCACCAGCGGCACCATGACCAACCGGGTGGACCGGCTCGCACAGCGCGGGTTCGTGGCCCGCTCCCCCGATCCACGCGACCGTCGCGGCGTACTCGTCACACTGACCGCCGCCGGCAAGAAGGCTGTCGACGGCGCCTTCGAGTCCCTGCTCGCCAGCGAGCGCGAGCTGCTTGCCGATCTCTCCGACTACGACCACGCCCAGCTCGCTGCCCTGCTCAAGCGGCTGATGGTGCCGCTCAGCTAGTACGCCGCTACTCGATGGCCGCAGCCGCGTCGAGCCACTCGGCCTCGAGCCCGGCCTTCTCGGCAGCGAGCGCATGCAGCTCTTTCGACAGCTCGGTGAGGCGCTCGTGGTCGGTGAGGTTCTCCGACATCTCGTCGTTGAGGGCGGCCTCCCGGGCAACGATCCGCGCGAGCTGCTTGTCGATGCGGGCGATGGCCTTGCGGGCCTGGCGCTCTTCCGCTGATCCGGTCGTGGCCCGCTGGTCCTGGTCATGGGTCTTCCGCTGATCCGCGGCTGCTTTTCGGCTGTCGGTTGCCTGTAGTTGGTCCGACAGGGCAGTTTCGGTTGCCCCGCTTCGCTCCTCCAACCGAAACGGCCCGGTCGGTTTCTTGGTTGCGGTCTGCTGTCGGCCTTCTAGGTACTGGTCGACGCCGCGCGGGAGCATCACGATCTGGCCGTCGCCCTGGAGTGCCCAGATCGAGTCGGTGACTCGCTCGAGGAAGTAGCGGTCGTGCGAGACGACGATGAGGGTGCCGGGCCAGCTGTCGAGGAAGTCCTCGAGCACGTTGAGGGTGTCGATGTCGAGGTCGTTGGTCGGCTCGTCGAGGAGGAGCACGTTCGGTTCGGAGAGCAGCAGTCGGAGCAGCTGGAAGCGACGACGTTCGCCACCCGAGAGGTCGCCGAGGCGCGCTGTCAGCTTGTCGCCGGTGAACCCGAACCGCTCCAGCATCGACGACGCCGAGACGTCCTTCCCGGTCCGGAGCCTGGTGACCCGCTGGATGTCCTCGATGGTGGGCAGGACGCGCGCGTCCGGGTCGTCCGCCGGGACGTGCTGGGTGAGGTGCTCCAGGGCGACGGTGCGGCCGAGGCGTACCCGGCCCACGTCCGGCTCCAGCGTCCCAGCCACCAGACCAAGGACGGAGCTCTTGCCGGCCCCGTTGACGCCGACGATCCCGACGCGGTCACCCGGTCCGAGCCGCCAGGTGGCGTGTGAGAGCAGCTGCCGAGCCCCACGGGTGAGGTCGACGTCCTCGATGTCGACGACGTCCTTGCCGAGCCGCTGGCTGGCGAACTTCTGCAGCTCCATCCGGTCGCGGGGCGGAGGGACGTCCTCGATCAGGGCGTTGGCCGCGTCGATGCGGAATTTCGGCTTCGCCGTCCGCGCCGGCGGGCCGCGCCGCAGCCAGGCCAGCTCCTTGCGGGCGAGGTTCTGCCTGCGTGACTCAGAGGACGACGCCTGGCGCTGGCGCTCCGCCTTGGCGAGCACGAACGCGGCGTACCCGCCCTCGTAGGCGTCGACCACCCCCGCGCCGTTCGCGGCAGGGTGCACCTCCCAGGTCCGCTCGCAGACGGCGTCGAGGAACCAGCGGTCGTGGGTGACCACCACCAGCGCAGACGTACGACGGACCAGGTGATCGGCCAGCCAGGCCACCGCCTCGACGTCGAGGTGGTTGGTCGGCTCGTCGAGGATGATCAGGTCGTCGTCGTGCAACAGCAACCGCGCCAAGGAGCAGCGACGCCGTTCGCCGCCGGAAAGGCTGTGCACGTCCCTGTCGAGCGCAACACCCGCCAGCAGCACCTCGACGACCTCGCGCATCCGGGTGTCGGCGGCCCACTCGTGGTCGGCCCGTCCGGCCAGCACCACCTCGCGCACCGTGTGGGTGTCGTCGAGCAGGTCGCGCTGGTCGAGGTAGCCGATGTGCAGGCCACGGTTGGTCGAGACCCGCCCGGCGTCGGGCACCTCGCGACCGGCCATCAGGTTGAGCAGCGTGGTCTTGCCGTCCCCGTTGCGACCGACGATGCCGATCCGCTCGCCCTCGCCGACGCCGAGGCTCACCTCGTCGAGCAGGATGCGGACGCCGTAGGACTTGGTGACCTTCTCCAGGTTGACCAGGTTGGGGATGGCCATCACGCGTACCTCACGACGTGGGCGCCAGCCACGGGTCCGGTGGCGACGTGGACGACGGGCACGCCCGCCTCGATCAACGCCGCCCGTGAGTCGAGCGCGGCCTCCTGCGTCTTGGCGAGGCCGAGGATGGTCGGGCCGGACCCGGAGAGCATCACCGTGTTGCTTCGGTGCTCGCGCACCAGCTCGATCAGCTCGGACAGCTCGGGACGCAGGCTGACCGCGGCCTCCTCCAGGTCGTTGCGCATCGCGACGGCGAGCCGGTCCGCGTCGCCGAGCTTCAGCGCCGCGATCAAACCACGGGGGTCCCGGATGTGTGCGCCGGTGGCTACGTCGGGGTGGAGCCGGTCGAACTCGCGGTACACCTCGGGCGTCGACAACCCCTCGTCGCTGGGCACGACGACCCACCAGTAGGACCCGCGGTCGGGGATCGAGGTGACCAGCTCCCCACGGCCGACCCCCTGGGCAGTGCCGCCGATCAGGGCGAACGGCACGTCGCTGCCGAGCCTGGCAGCGATCTCGAGCAGGTGGTCGTCGGAGGTGCGCAGGTCCCACAGCCGGTCGAGGGCGACCAGGGTCGCTGCCGCGTCGGCGCTGCCGCCGGCCAGCCCGCCGGCCACGGGGATGCCCTTCCCGATCTCGATCTCGGCAGTCAGGTCGGTGCCGTGGTGGGCCGCCAGAGCCCGGCCCGCGCGGATGGCGATGTTGGACCCGTCGAGGGGTACGGCGGACACGTCCACCTCACCGATCGGATCAACAGTGACGCTCCACTCGTCGGCCTCGGTCACGCGCACGTCGTCGTACATGCTGATCGCCTGGTAGATGGTGTTGAGCGGATGGAACCCGTCCTCGCGCGGGCGGCCCACGACGAGCGCGAGGTTGACCTTGGCCGGTGCGCGCACGGTGACACTCATTCGGGGTCCCCGCGGAACTTCGGGGTCCTCGCGGAAGCGTGAGCGCAGCGAGCGGTTTCGTGGGGTGAAGGTCGCGAGCGCAGCGAGTGGTTTCGTGGGGTGTTCATGCGAGCGCCTCGGCGATCCGCACGAACTCGGCGAGCCCGAGCTGCTCGCCCCGCGTCATCGGGTCGATCCCCGCTGCGGCCAACGCGCGCACCGAGTTCTCCGCGGAGCCCGCCAGCCCGCGAAGCGCCGGGCGCAGCGCCTTGCGCCGCTGGGCGAACGCGGCATCCACGACCGCGAACACCTGCTCGCGAGTGACCGTGGTGGTCGGGGGGTCCCGCCGGGTCCACGCGACCAGGCCAGAGTCGACGTTGGGAGCGGGCCAGAAGACGCTGCGGCTGATCGCGCCAGACCGGCGTACGTCGGCGAACCAGGCGGCCTTGACCGACGGGATGCCGTAGACCTTCGAGCCGGGCTCCGCCGCCAGCCGGTCGGCGACCTCCGACTGCACCATCACCAACCCTCGTTCGAGCGACGGCAGCAGTGCCAGCAGGTGGAGAAGGACCGGCACCGACACGTTGTAGGGCAGGTTGGCGACCATCGCGGTGGGGGGCGGACCAGGGACCGACGTCACTCGCAGGGCATCGGCCGCCACCACCTCGAACCGGTCGGCCTGCTCGGGAGCGCGGTCGGCGATCGTCGCTGGGAGGGCTTCGGCGAGGACGGGATCGACCTCGATGGCCACCACCCGCGCGGCGACGTCGAGGAGCGCGAGGGTCAGCGACCCGAGGCCCGGGCCGACCTCGAGGACCACGTCGTCAGGACCGATACCGGAGTCGCGGACGATCCGGCGCACCGTGTTGGCGTCGATCACGAAGTTCTGTCCGCGCTGTTTGGTCGGACGCAGGTCGATCGCGGCAGCCAGTGAACGCACTTCCGCCGGCCCGAGCAGTCTCGGGCCGGCGGAAGCGATGTCGTTCACACGTCGGAGCGTAGTCAGCAGGTCAGCCGAAACGCGCACCGCAGTGCGGCCACGCGCCATATCCGCCCGAGGCGTCGCGTACGCGCTCGGCGACGGCGATCTGCTGCTCGCGGCTGTTCTGGTCGGGACGACCCGATCCGCCGTACGACTGCCAGGTGCCCAGGTTGAACTGAAGCCCGCCGTAGTAGCCGTTGCCGGTGTTCGCTGCCCAGTTGCCACCGGACTCACACGCAGCAATGGCGTCCCAGACGCCGGTGTCGACGGTCTTGGTGCCGACCTTGACGATCGTGGCGACCGGCTGACGCAGCACCTGCTGCTTGACGACCTGGCGCTTGACGACCTCGCCGTTGCGGAAGCGCACCTTGTAGGTGACGTCGCGAACGCCGTCGCTGCCCTCGCGGACGGTCGACGAGTCGCCGACCATCATCGAGTCGTCCTTCTGCTCCTGCACCGGAGCAGGCAGGGTCTCGCGGGGAACGTGCTTGGTGCGGACGCCGATCTTGGTCACGACGATCTTGGTCCGGTCGTTCAGCTCCGCACCGCGCGACGGACGCACGACGTCGTTGCGATCGACGCCGGCGTCAACCTGCTCGAGGAGCTCGCCGACTGTGGCGGCCGGGATGTTGTGCTGCTCGGCCTTCTCGTTGGCGACCTTGAGCGTGACCAGCTTCGGTGTGGTCACCTCGAGGGCC
This sequence comes from uncultured Actinomycetota bacterium, assembly GCA_963742785.1. Taxonomy (GTDB): domain Bacteria; phylum Actinomycetota; class Actinomycetes; order Propionibacteriales; family Nocardioidaceae; genus Marmoricola. Next base: position 681,337 of record CAVUNI010000004.1, on the reverse strand, counting down.
ATGCCCGAACGGTCGATGTTCGCACTACGGCTGACCGATAGCGCGGCGTTGCCGGTGCGCAGGCCGAGCTGGTCGAGGGCGGACGACACCTTGGTGGCGGTGGTCCAGAGCGTCCTCTTGTCGCCGTCGATGCTCAGCGCCAGCGGACGACCGAGGCGTACGGAGATCCGAGACCCGTCGTTGACTGGCGTGTCGACGCTCGGCACCACGGAGTCGTGCGAGGTGGGCTCGATGCCCTTGCTCGCCAGCACGTCTCCGACGTTGTCGCCGAAAGTGCGGACCTGGCTCTCCTTGCCGTCGATCGACACGGTGACTGTGCGGCTGAACGCCATGTAGGCAGCAGCGGTGCCGCCGAGCGCCACCACGATTGCGGCGACGAGGCCCCCGAGGAGGAGCTTGTTGTGGATGAGTCGAGCAAGGATTGGGTGCGTGTTTGAGGCGCGCACGATTCTCCGATGATTGCTTTTCTCCGAGCCACGGGTGACGGCGCCGGCCGCAACGACGGTGATGGGTCGTGATGCGGCTCCCCCGAGGGCGCACGCCGGGTAATACTTCCCGCTCCCGGCCAACAGCCATCGACCCTAGGTAAATAGCTGGGAGTTAGCAAACAGCAAGCACGTGTTCAGCGTGTCGTGTGGGCGGTCTCACAGCCCTGCGGCACCCCAGGTCCCCCCGAAGGCCGTGTCGGTGTTGACATCGATGGCGTGGCACAGCTCGGCGAGGTCCATCTGACGGGTCGCGGCCATCGAGCGGACCGTCAGCGGCACCAGGTAGGAGGCGTTGGTTCGGCCCCGGTGCGGCATGGGAGTGAGGTATGGGGCGTCGGTCTCCACCAGGATCCGGTCGAGCGGGGCCTCCCGAAGAGACTCACGGAGCGACGCGGCGTTCTTGAACGTGACCGTGCCCGCGAAGGACAGGTAGGCCCCCCGCGCCAGGCACGCGCGGGCGAACGCCGTGTCGCCGGAGAAGCAGTGCATCACCCACCGGTCGGGTGCTCCCACCTCGTCGAGCAGGCGTACGACGTCCTCGTGGGCGTCGCGGTCGTGGATCACGAGCGTCTTGTCGAGGGTCTTGGCGAGCTCGACGTGTGCGCGGAACGACTCGTGCTGCGCCGCCCGGCCGTCCTCGCCGGTGCGGTAGTAGTCGAGCCCCGTCTCCCCCACGGCACGCACCCGGTCACTGCCGCCAGACAGCCGCTCGATCTCGGCCAGCGCCTCGTCGAGCCGTCCCTCGGCTGCGAGCCGGGGTGCCTCGTTGGGGTGCAGCGCAACGCCCGCCACGATCTGCTTGTGTGCCTCGGCGGTCTCGACGGCCCAGCGCGCACCCTCGAGATCGCAGCCGATCTGCACGATCCGGGTGACGCCCACGGAGGCGGCGAGACCGAGCGCCTCGTCGACCGCCAGCGCGGGCTCGTCACTGCCCCGTGCGATGTCGAGGTGGCAGTGGTTGTCCACCACCGGGTGCGGCAGCCCCTCGGGCAGGTCAGGCCGGTCGGAGCCCGGGGTCACGAGCGGTGCACCGCGTCGTAGACGACGCGCTTCGGTACCCCTGAGCGTCGCGCGACGTCGACGATGGCCTCCTTGCGCGGGATGCCGTCGGCCTCGTCCTCGGCCACCAGTGCGGCCAGGATCGCCGGGTCGGTGACGGCCTCGGCCGGTGCTGCGCCCTCCACGACGATGGTGACCTCACCGCGCACGCCCGCCGCGGCCCAGCTGACCAGGTCCGCGAGGGTGCCGCGGCGTACCTCTTCATGGGTCTTGGTCAGCTCGCGACAGACGGCACCGCGGCGCTCGGGACCGAGCACCGAGGCCATCGCCTGCAGCGTGGTGTGGGTTCGGTGCGGGGCCTCGAAGAACACCATCGTCCGCTCGTCGTCCGCCACGGCGGCCAGCCGACGGGTGCGCTCCCCCGCCTTGCGCGGCAGGAATCCCTCGAAGCAGAACCGGTCGACCGGGAGCCCGGAGACAGCGAGCGCCGTGAGGACGGCGGACGGCCCGGGGACGCTGGTCACCAGGATGTTGTTCTCGATGGCTGCCGCGACCAGGCGATAGCCGGGGTCGGAGACGCTCGGCATCCCGGCATCGGTGACGAGCACGACCCGGTCACCGGCCACCAGCGAGTCGAGCAGCGACTGGGTCCGCATGTGCTCGTTGCCCTCGAAGTAGGAGACGACCCGTCCCGGGATCTCGATGCCGAGGTCGGTCGCCAGCCGACGCAGCCGGCGGGTGTCCTCGGCCGCGACGACATCGGCACCGGCCAGCTCGGCCGCCAGCCGTGGTGGGGCGTCGTCCACCCGGCCGATGGGGGTCGCCGCCAGCACGAGCGCGCCGGTCGCGGGTGTCGTCATGGGTCCGATCATGGCAGCCACACCGCCCGTAGCATCAACCACCGTGACCCTCCCTGCACCGCTCGCGCGCACGGTCGGGCTCTCGCGCACCGCCGCGGGCGACGTCGTGCCGAGTGCCGCGGCGCGCGCGCGGATGCGGGCCACCGACCACGATCCGGTGATCGCCTGGGTGGGGACCGTGGCCGTCACCCTGCTCGCGGCGTTCCTGCGCTTCTGGGACCTCGGCAAGCCACGGGCCTTCGAGTTCGACGAGACGTACTACGCCAAGGACGCGTGGTCGATGATGCACTTCGGCTACGCCCAGGACTACGTCGAGAAGGCCAACAGCGAGATCCTCGCCGGGCACACCGACGGGCTCTGGACCGGTGTGCCCAACATGGTGGTGCACCCCGAGGTCGGCAAGTGGCTGATCGGCCTGGGCGAGAGCGCGTTCGGAATGACCCCGTTCGGGTGGCGCGTCGCCTCCGCCATCGTCGGCTCGCTGATGGTGATGGTGATGATCCGCCTCGCGAGACGGGTCACCCGCTCGACGTTCCTCGGCCTGGTCGCCGGCGTACTGATGTGCTTCGAGGGCCTGCAGCTGGTGCTCTCGCGCCTCGCGCTGCTCGACATCTTCGTGGCGTTCTTCGTGCTGTGCGCGGTCAGCTGCATGGTGGCCGACCGCGACTGGGTCCGGGACCGGATGGCGCGCGCGGTGCCGTCAGGATCGCGCTTGTCGCCCAAGGCGTGGGGTCCGTTGCTGCTGTGGCGCCCGTGGCGGCTGGCGTCGGGCGTCTTCTGGGGCCTGGCCCTGGGCACCAAGTGGTCGGCGCTCTTCCCGCTGGCGGCGTTCGGTCTGCTGATGTGGTTCTGGGACGCAGGCGCGCGCCGATCCTTCGGCGTACGAGGGGCGTTGCTGAAGTCCGCCGTGATCGACGCCCTGCCGGGCCTGGGCTACATCGTGCTGCTGCCACTGCTCATCTACGTGGCGACCTGGACGGGCTGGCTGCTTCACGCCGGTGCCTACGAGCAGCACCTCTCCAACACCCAGTACGGCCCCTACTGGGGCAAGTACCTGCGCCACGACGCGCACGGATTCTTCCCGGAGCTCTGGCAGTCACTGCGCTCGCTGTGGCACTACCACCACGACGTCTACGTCTTCCACACCGACTTCCTCAACACCAGCAAACACTCCTACCAGTCAGACCCGTGGGGTTGGTTGCTGCTCAACCGACCGGTCGGGGTGAACACGCAGCTCGACATCCAGCCCGGTGAGCAGGGGTGTGCTGCCGCCGCGGGTTCGACCTGCCTGCGGCAGGTGCTGCTGCTGGGGAACCCGGTGGTGTGGTGGTTCTCGACGGTCGCGGCCGGGTGGGCGGTCGTGGCATGGGTGGCGCGGCGCGACTGGCGCTACGGGCTGGTCGTGGTCGGCGTTGCGTCGACCTGGCTGCCGTGGCTGCGGTACGACGACCGGCCGATCTTCAGCTACTACGCCGTGACGATCCTGCCGTTCCTCGTGCTCGGAGCGACGATGCTCCTCGGCGTGATGCTGGGGCGCGCCGGCGCCTCGTCGCTGCGCCGGGCCATGGGTGCCGCCGCGGTGGGCTGCGTGGTGGTCCTGACGATGCTGGCGTTCGCCTGGTTCTGGCCGATCTGGACCGACCAGCTGATCACGAACGGCGAGTGGGTGCAGCGGATGTGGTTCCGCCGCTGGATCTGAGCCCGGGGGGCGCCGGGGGGCGCCGGGGGGTATCGGGTCAGGCGCGAGCGCGGCCGGCGGGCTGGGGCGCCCTGGGCGCCTCGGTGCGAGGCCTGGAAACAGTCACGGGACCACGGTACGAGCGCTCCTCGGCACTCATCCGGGCCACAGAGAAGGCGACGACGAGCATGCCGATGACGGCCATCAGCAGGACCGAGACTGGTGCGACATCCAACATGCTAGTTATCCCCCTTGGTTGACTAGACCAGGGTCACAACCTACATCAAAACTACCAAACCGGACATAGTTCTAGGGAACTAGTTTCGGTTGTTTCCACCAGCGAACTTCTCGTGGATCCAGTAGACCTCAAGTCGGTCCCAAGTGCCACTGCAGCGCGCCGTCGCAGGCTGTGTTCTGTCCAGTCAACGACGACTCGAAGGACCGATCACCGATGTCACACCTCCTCCACCGCCTCGGTCGCGCCACGGCCGCCCACCCCTGGCGGACGATCTCCGCCTGGCTCCTGGTCGCGGTCGCCGTGTTCGCCCTCGCGGGCAGCATCGGCGGCACTCCTCAGGACAACTGGGACATCCCCAACGCCCGCGCCCAGGTCGGCATCGACCAGCTGCGCGAGCACACGCCTGGCGCCGGCAACGCGAGCGCCCGCGTCGTCGTCCACAACCGCGACGGCTCCGCTGTCACCCCTGCGGTGGTCGCCCCGCTGACCGAGCGACTGCAAGACATGGACCACGCCGTGTCGGTGTCCCCGGCCCGGCTCAGCGCGGACCGGGACACCGCGCTGCTCACCGTGGACTACGACGCACCCGTGACGAACCACGACCTGTACGAGAATCTCGCGCCGTTGAACAAGGCCGTCGAACCCACCCGTGACGCGGGCATCCAGGTCGAGCTCGGCGGCGAGCTGCCCGACACCGCGGCCGCCCCCATGCGCGGCAGCGGCGAGCTGATCGGCATCATCGCCGCCCTCCTCATCCTGGTGCTGGCATTCGGCTCCGTCGTCGGCGCCGGGCTCCCGATCGTCGTTGCCCTGACAGGTCTCGCGGTCGGCTCGGCCGGGATCACCCTGCTCGCCGCGACCATGGACGTGAGCACGGCCGCCCCGATGGTCGCCTCGATGGTCGGCCTGGGCGTCGGCATCGACTACGCCTTGCTGCTGGTCACCCGGTTCGCCGAGTTCCTCCGCGCCGGCCACGACAAGGAGGAGGCGGCAGGACGCGCTGTCGCCACCGCCGGACGATCGGTGGTGTTCGCTTCCGCGACCGTGCTGGTCTCGCTGCTCGGCCTGAAGCTGGCCGGCCTGCCGACGTACGACGCCTTCGGCTTCGCCACTGCGATCGCGGTCGTCGGTGTCGCCTCCGCTGCGCTGACCCTGGTGCCCGCGCTCTGCGGTCTCGCCGGCCGTCGGCTGTTGCCGCGCAAGGTACGCAAGGCGCGTGCCGACAAGGGCAGCCCGCTGATGGAGCGTTGGGCAACCCGTGTCAGCCGGCGTCCGCTGGCCTGGGCGCTGCTGGCCACGGTCGTGCTGCTGTCCCTGGCGGCGCCGGCCCTCTCGATGCGCACCTGGCCGCAGGACTCCTCGGCCCAGCCCGCTGACCTGACCACGCGCAAGGCCTTCGACCTCGTGTCCACCGAGTTCGGACCGGGTGCCAACGGACCGGTGATGTACGTCGTCAAGGCGGACCGGATCGATGACGACGCCGTCAACGCTCTGGCCCAGAACGTGGCCGCCCGTGACGACATCGCCACGGTCTCGCCGGTCGCCGCGTCAGCCGACGGCGCCCTACGGATCTTCGAGGCCGAACCGACCTTCGGTCCCACCGACGAGCGAACGCCCGGACTGGTCGACGCGCTGCGCGCCGACGCGCCGGCCGGAGTCGAGATCACCGGCACCACTCCGCTGTTCGCGGACATCGCCGACATGCTCGACACTCGCCTGTGGCTGGTCGTCGGCTTCGTGGTCGCGGTCTCCATGCTGCTGCTCGGCATGGTGTTCCGGTCGGTCGTCGTACCGATCAAGGCCGCGGTGATGAACCTGCTGTCGATCGGTGCGGCGTTCGGTGTGATGACCGCGATCTTCCAGTGGGGCTGGGGCGCCGACCTGCTCGGCATCGACCACGGGATGCCGGTCTCGAGCTGGATGCCGATCCTGCTGTTCGCAGTGCTGTTCGGCCTCTCGATGGACTACGAGGTGTTCCTGCTCTCGCGGATCCGTGAGGACTGGCTGGACACGGGCGACGCACACGGAAGCGTCGTGCGCGGCCTGTCCGCAACCGGCCGGGTCATCACTGCGGCCGCCGCGATCATGGTCGCCGTCTTCCTGGGCTTCGCCAGTGAGGTCGACGTCGTGGTCAAGCAGCTCGGCGTCGGCATGGCAGTCGCGATCACGCTCGACGCGACGCTCGTCCGAATGGTCCTCGTGCCGGCCACGATGACGATGCTCGGCCGCTGGAACTGGTGGATGCCTTCCTGGCTCGACCGCGCCCTCCCGACCGTTCGCGCCGAGGTCACCGACTTCGACCAGCTCGAGACCGAGTCCGACAACACCCGCACGCCAGTCGGCGTGTGACCCATCGATCGACACAACCAACGAGGGAGTCAAGCGAGATGAGCACCAACCACGAGAACGCCACCCGTTCGGGACACCCGGACTGGCCCACCCAGATCCGCCTCGTCGGCCAGACGGCCGCGGCCGAGGGCCCGGTGGACATGTTCATGATGTACGTCATGCACCACGCCTTCCGGCGTGACCTGGCCAAGCTCACCGAGGCGGCGCACTGCACCCCGGTCAGCGACCGGGTGGCGTGGCACCTGCTGCGCGGTCGCTGGGAGGTCTTCGCCGAGGCGCTGCACGGCCACCACTCCGGGGAGGACGCCGGCCTCTGGCCGTTGCTGCTCGAGCGCGGCACCGAGGATGACCGGGAGACCCTGGAGGCCATGGAGGCCGAGCACGCGGAGTTCGAGCCGCTGCTCGAGGCGTGTGAGCAGGGCTTCGCCCGGCTGGCCGAGCACGCCGACGACGACGCCCGCGCGGCGCTCGCCGTACGCCTTGCTGCGACCCGCGAGTGCCTGTCCCGCCACCTCGAGCACGAGGAGACCGGAGCTATCCCGATCATCCAGCGGGTGCTGACCCAGGATGACTGGGAACGCCTCGACGAGGAGCACTTCAAGGAGGACCTCACGCCCGGCAAGGTCGTGCGGGTCGTTCCCTGGGCGGCGTACGGCGTCCCCCAGGAGGTCCTCGATGGCGTGTTCGCCAAGGCCGGGTTCGGGTTCAAGGTGGTCTGGCTGGTGACCCGGCGGCGATTCGCCAGGCGTGAGGCACGCGCCTTCCGACACATCTAGCTTCCTAGAAGCCGAACTCCTTGCGGACGTCGGCGAACCACTCCGCTGCGAGCGGGATCCGCCACTCCTCGCACAGCCGGGCAGCGTCCTCGGCGTGCCGGGTGGCGAGGTCCCGCTCTCCGGTGGCCTCGGCCGCCATCGCCAGGAACGCGTCGACCGGACCGAGCGCGGTGCCGGAGCCGGCGCACGCCGGCTGGCCGCTGAACTCGCTCAGCGCCTCGTACGCCTCGGCGGCCAGGCCGCGCAGGCCGGTGTGGAGGGCCGCTTCGGCCGCAAGGCCCGCCTCCATCGTCGAGAACCACCAGTAGGGCGAGAGGTCGATCTCCCGGCCCTCGAGGTACGTCCGGGCCTGATCCACCTCCCCGATCCGGCACAGCAGTGCCGCCATCGATGTCTCGATCGGCATCACGGTGACCTTGTCGAGCTCGGGCACCACGAAGCGGAGCTCGTCTGTCTGGCGCCCCCACATGATCTTCATGAGCAGGGCGCCCATCAGGGCGTCCCCGCTCTGCGGCACCGAGGTGCGCTCGTGGATCGAGGCCATGTCTGCGATCAGCTCGTCGACCCGTGGGAAGTCGTTGCGCATGGCCTGCCAGGGGATCTCCAGACCGTCGAGGACGAGCTGGGCGAACAGATGACGTTCGTTTACCGCCTGCTCGCGGGCGCGGACCACGAGCTCGTCCATCTCGTCGACGAGGCCCAGCTCGGAGGCGGCGCTCGCCTGCAGGGTCAGGGCGGTCGAGAGCCCTACGCCGGCCCCGAGCTCGTGCGCCAGCTCGGCCGCTTCGGCGTTGGTCTCCATGCGCAACCGTGCGTTCCCCGGACGCCAGACCCCCAGCGACATGGCGATCAGTGCCCACAGCAGGAGGGCCGGATCACCCAGACGCCTGGCCATCGCGACTGCTTCCAGGCACAGGGCCTCGCGCTCGAGATGCGTCGAGGAGTAGTAGATCTCGCTGGCAAGGCTCACCATGGCGCGGCACCGCGCCACGCTGTCCTCGGGCGGGAGCTTCTCGAGACCCGTGCGAAGGACGGCGACGACTTCCTCGTCCATGTGCCTGAAGATCCCCGCCTGCCACAGGGCATTGGTGTTCAGCAGCGCGATGGCCGCGAGCGCTCGGTCGAGGTCGCCCATCCCGTTGGCGACGGAGAGCACCTGGTGCACGACCGCACGCAAGTTCACCCAGTCGCCGGTACGCTGGTGCGCCTTGGCGAGCTCGACCAGCACGGAGTACTCGTCCGCCGGGCTCGCGTCCTGGTCGTCGGCGAGGGCGTCGACCGCAGACGCGAGGAGCTCGAGTGCCTCGTCGTAGGCGAAGACCTGTCGGGCCGCCTCTGCTGCGTCGACGGCAGCCCGCCACGCTTGCGGGGAGTGCTGTGGTCCGGCGGCGAACCAGTGCCGCGCAACCTCGCTCTCCCGCCCCGGCTCGCCCGCGAGCACGTCGGCGACCAGCGCATGCATCCTGGCTCGGCGGCTGCGCGAGAGGGCGGCGTACGCCGTGTCGCGGACCAGTGCGTGCGCGAACCGGAACCGGTCCACGCCGAACTCCCGCACCAGACCGGCCCGCAGAGCGGGGTCGAGATGGTCCAGCACATCGTCCTCGCCGGTCCCGAGCGCAGCCGCAAGTGTCGGCACGTCGAAGTGCCGTCCGACCACGCAGGCGACGCGCAGGGTCCTGGTGGTGTCGTCTGGCAGTCCGCCCAGTCGGCGCGTGAGCACGTCCTGGACCGCGGCGGGCGGGTGCTCCTCGGCGAGGAGAGCGGTGAGGTCGCCGCCCTCGCGGGCCAGCCGGGCGTACTCGACGAGGAAGAACGGGTTGCCGTCGGTGCGCAGGCGCAGGTCGCTCGCCTCTGTCGCGGTCGGTGTCGACGCCGCCACCGTCGTCACGATCTCGCTGGCCTCGGCGGTGGTCAGCCCGCTGAGCTGAAGCCGCAGAGCGTGCCGCCGGGCGAGCATCTCGGCCACCTCGGCGAGCTGACCGGTCGGTGGCGGCTCGTGCCGCCACGTCGCCACGACCATCAACCGGCCCGACTCGGCGGTCTCCGCAAGGAGTCGCAGCACGCGCAGGGTCGAGGTGTCCGCCCAGTGCAGGTCGTCGAGGATGACCAGAAGGTGCCTGTCGGCCGCCGCGTCCAGAAGAGTGCGCGAGATCGACTCCCAGGCCTGGAAGCGCGAGGCGCTGTCGCCGTCACCCTCGGCGGCACCGCCAGAAGGCAGCTCGTGGCCGAGCTCGCGCAGCACACTCGCCCAGGGATAGAGGGGCGGCGCGCCTTCGTCCTGCGAACACCGGCCGACGAGGACCGTGGCGCCCTCAGCGGTCGCGGTGGCGGCGAGCTCGGCGCACAGCCGGCTCTTGCCGATCCCCGGATCGCCCGTGACCACAGCGAACACGGGCTGTTCGTGTGACTGCTCCAGCAGACCGACCAGGGCGGAGAGCTGGTCGTCGCGACCGACCAGCGGCCAGGCGAACCGGCCGGGCGTCGCGACCGCGGCCCGCTGTTGCGGGACCGAGCGTGCGGCGCTCCACTCCAGCGCGGGGTCCTGACGCAGTACGGCGGTCTGCAGCGAACGGAGCTCGGTACCCGGCTCGAGCCCGAGCTCGTCGGCGAGCATCTCGCGCACCTGTCGCAGCACCTCGAGTGCGTCGGCCTGCCGACCCGAACGCGTCAACGCAAGGGCCCGCAGGCCCCAGAGTCGCTCGCGCAAGGGGTACGTCGCCGTCAGGACCTCGAGCTCCCCGGCCACCATGGCGTGGCGGCCCAGTCCCAGCGCCGCCACGGCCCGGTCCTCGAGGGCGATGGCGCGCAACTCCTCGAGTCGGGCCCGCTCCGACTGCGCGGCCGGTGCGTCCTCGAGCTCGGTGTAGGGCAGGCCGCGCCACAACGAGAGCCCCTCGTTGGTGCGGGTGAACAGCTCCTCGAGCTCGGCCGCGTCCACCTCGACGGTCATCCCGGTACCGAGTCGCTGATGCACCGATCGCACCGCCGTCTCGAAGCGGGCTGCGTCCACCGCGTCCTCGGGAAGGATGAGCGCATAGCCCGACTGCTGGGTGACCAGGATCTCGGAGGGCGCACGGGGTGGTCGGTCGGGCTCGAGCGCACGACGCAGCCGAGCGACGTACCCCTGGAGGGTGGCGGTGACGGCGGTCGGTGGCGCCTCACCCCACAGGAGGTCGACGAGCGCGTCCTGCCCGACCGGTTGGCCCCGTCGCATCGCGAGCGCTGCCAGGAGCGCCCGCTGCTTGCGCGTGCCGAGGTCCACCGCGACCCCGTCGATCCGGGCCTCGGCTGCTCCCAGGATGCCGACGCGCACGTCCGCAGGATAGGGGTGAACGCTAGTGTCGGCGAGTGTCAATCCCGACCGACAGGAACGCAATGGCCGAGTTGGCAATCGACGAGTACCTCTCCACGACGCGCTCGCTGTGGCCCTCTGGCCCGGCTCCCGAGCTTCGCCGGGCTCGCTCAAGTCGAGCCCCGGGTTCGGAGATGCTCGTGCTCCCGAATCGGACCACCCCACGGCTCCTGGTTCCGGCGGGCAACCCGCGGGCGGCCGCGAACGCCATGTTGCGGTTCAGTGCCGCGCTCACACCCGGTGACACGGCGAAGCGGTTGGCCGTGGCCGCGTCCCTGCGCACCGGCGCCCGGTGGTGGTTCCCCGACCGGATCTCGGTCCCAGACGATCGAGGCTCGCTGAGCGAGCATCTTGCGAGCACCGTGTTCGGTCACGATGTGGAAGTCAGCCTGGGTCTGGGCACGGCCCGGGCGAACCGCAAGCCCGTCCTGCAGGTGTTCGACGGAAAGGGACGGAGCGTGGGTTTCGTCAAGCTGGGAGTCAGTGATCGAACGCGCGCCGACGTGGGCGGCGAGGCAGCCGCCCTGCGCAGACTGGCCGACGTGGCCCCGCTGCCCGGGCTCGAGCTCCCCGAGCTGATCCACGACGGCCCCTGGGGCGAGATCCGCGTGGTCGTGATGTCGGCCCTGAACACCTCGATGTGGCAGCGGCCCGCCAAGGACCCGCATCCGCCGACGACGGCCATGCAGGTCCTGCACGAGGCGTTCCATGAGGGCCGGCTGCCCCTCACCCAGAGCGCAGTGTGGCAGCGCCTCCTCGTGGCCACGGACACGGTCACGGATTCGCAGACCCGATCGCGCCTGACGGACGCGCTCGCACGACTGGCGGAGATTGCGGGCGAACGACCCCTCCCGATCGGCGCGTGGCACGGCGACTGGACACCCTGGAACATGGCCCGTCGCCGGCGGCGCGTCCAGCTCTGGGACTGGGAACGCTTCGAGACCGGGGTGCCCCACGGACTGGACGTCTGCCACTACGGGGTCAACACGATCTGCCGTCGCGACGGCATCCGTCTCCCCTCGGTGCTGGCAGGACTGTCCAGCGTGGGGTTCGACCGCGCGGCTGTCGACGACGAGCGGCGCGTGGTCGCCGGCACCTACCTGGCGACCATCACGTGTCGCTATCTGCTCTCCGCACAGGGCGACTTCGGAGAACGCATCACAGACGCCAGCCAGGTGATGCTCGATGCGTTGTGCATCTGGGTGGGGTCGCCGAGGACCGGGCGCGCCTAGCTGCTGCGCAGGTTGTTCAGCGTCTGGTTGATCAGGGTCGAGGAGGTGCCCTCGGTGTAGGGGAAGTAGACGATGCGTACGCCGACCTCCTCGAACTTCTCGCCGATCTCGTTCCACTTCTCGGACTTGTACCAGTCATCGCCGACGAACATGACGTTGAACTGGAGTTTCTGCCACATCTCGAACTTGTCCATGTCGTACTGCGGGATCGCTGCATCGACGTACTCGATACTGCGCACGATCTCGAGCCGTTCGGCGAACGGAATCACAGCGGTCTTGTTCTTGTAGGCCACGAGCTCGTCGACAGTGACGCCGACGATCAACCGGTCGCACAGGCCCTTCGCGTTCTTCAAGAGGGTGAGGTGACCGATGTGGAACAGGTCGAACACACCCGTGGTGTAACCGACCGAGAACTGCGACGTCGCCCTAGCCATTGATCCCCAGCACCTCCAGATTGAACCTGAACCACGTGTCCATGGGCGGCTCGTCGGGTCTCCCGTACCCCTCGAAGACCGACGCCAGGTCCACCGGGAAACCGACCTTCGGCCGGTCGATGATCCCTTCCGGAACCAGGTCGGCGAAGACCCGCTTGAGCGGTGCTTTGACGATGCCTCCGGCGGTGCGGTAGTCGTAGGAGACGCCGGCCATCCGCTCGATGAGGCGGTAGTCGACGAAAGGCACTCGCCCTTCGACGCTGCACTGCATCGTGGAGTTGTCCAACCTCCGCAGCAGACCGTGCAGGTGGGCGACCTGGAAGAACGCGGCGACGATGTCGAGCCTCGTCCCGCGGTTCATGAACGGCTCCAGGGCGTCCTCCAGCACCTCCATGTCACTGTGCTTGCCGTAGGAGTAGTACTTGTCGAAGCCGGCCAGGTCGAACTCCGGTGCCTGCGAGGCCCAGGTGAAGATGCGGTCGTAGCCGAAGAACAGCTCGTCGGCGCCTTCACCGCTGAGAATTACGGTGTTGAACTCCTTGACCGCGCGGGTCATCACGTAGAGCAGCACTTCGTTGGGGACCGACAACGGCTCCCGGCGGGCGATGATCAGCCCCTTCGCGGTCTGCAGGAAGTCCTCGTGCGGCATCAGCACCTCGTGATGCGTTGAGTCGAAGCGACGCGCGGCCATCTCAGCCCACTTGAACTCGTTGTTGGACTCGCTGCCGATCGTCCACGTGTGCGGTCGGTGGGAGAGGCCGGCGACGATGGTGCTGTCCAGTCCACCGCTGAGGTAGCTGCCGACGGGCACGTCGGAAAGGGTGCGGTACTTCACGGCGGTGGTGACCAGCTCCCGCAGCTCCTCGTCGCTCGGGGGCTCCTGGGGGCCGTCGGGAAGATCCCAGTAGCGCTGCACCCGGCCGTTCTTGAGGTAGCACCCGGCGGGGAACATCGAGATCCCCTTGTAGAGGGTTCGCCCGTTGAACAGGGTGCGCAGCTTCTGGTACTGGCGGACCGCGAACTCGTCGACCTGGTGCTCCGGATGGAGCTCGAGCACGGCGGCGATCTCCGAGGCGAACGTGTGGAAGCCCCTGGCCTCACGGTGGTAGAGCGGCTTGACTCCCAAACGGTCGCGGGCCGCGAACACGTCGCCGGTCTGGGAGTCGTAGATGACCAGGGCGAACATGCCGTTCAGCTCGTTGAGCATGCCCTCGCCCAGACGCGCATAGAGCTCGAGCAGCACCTCCGTGTCACCGGTCGTGTTCACCGAGATGCCGTGGCGGGCCACCAGTTCGCGGTAGTTGTAGATCTCGCCGTTGTAGACCATGTGGTAGCGGCCGTCATGGCTGACGAAGGGCTGGTCGCTCCGGTGGTCGAGGTCCAGGATCGACAGTCGCTGGTGGCCGAACTGGTGGCCGTCCAGCTCGGAGTAGCACCCGGAGACGTCCGGACCGCGGTGACGCATCGTGTCCAGGGCACGGACGAAACGGCCGCGGTCGATCGCCGGGTCGTTGGAGTACAAGAGGCCGCACATAGTCGGGCAAGCATACAAACCAACAGTGGCCCGCCGTGGGCGGTTGTCATTCGTTGCACCCACCGACTGGTAGACCTACCGTTGGCGCGTCGAGGTGGCGACCGGACACACGGTTGGAATGGATGGGAACACCGAGGAGATGACCGGATGAAGACCAGTCGCCGACTGACGCACAGCGCCAGGAACGTGCTCCCGCAACCCGTCCAGCGCGCCACCCGTCGAGTCATCGCCCGCTGGGGCGTCCTCACCGCCCGCTGGCGGATGCTCCCCGAGATCGTGATCGTCGGGGCTCAGCGCTCGGGGACGACCAGCCTGTTCCGACTGCTCAGCGATCACCCGCAGGTGGTGAGACCCACCATGTCCAAGGGGATGGCCTACTTCGACCTGAACTACGACCGTGGACCTGCGTGGTACCGCGGACGCTTCCCCCTGCGGCTCACCTCGTCCCTCCGGTCGTCGGGCAAGCGACCAGTGACCTTCGAGAGCAGCGGCTACTACACGTTCCACCCGCTCGCCGCGGAGCGGATCGCCGCTGACCTGCCCGACGCCAAGGTCGTCGTGATGCTACGCAATCCCGTCGACCGTGCGTACTCCGCACACCGGCACGAGCTGCGCCGCGGCTTCGAGACCGAGGAGTTCGAGGCCGCCATCGCACTCGAACCGTCCCGCATCGCAGGAGAGTCCGACCGCCTGCGCGCCGACCCGTCGTACCGCAGCTTCGAGCACCAGCACCATGCCTACCTGGGCAGGGGTGAGTACGCCGCGCAGATCACGAGACTCTTCGACACGGTCGGCAAGGAGCGGACCTACGTCGTGGACGCCGACGAGTTCTTCCGCGACCAGGCGGTGGAGTTCGCCCGTCTCTGCGCCTGGTTGGGTCTGGATGAGCCGCCTCCGAGCCCGCCCGAGGTGTGGAACGCACAGCCTCGAGAGCCGATGCCCGAGGAGTTGCGGGAAAAGCTGATGGCGTACTACGAGCCGTTCGACGAAGAGCTCGCCCGGTTGCTGGGCAGGACACCCAGCTGGCGCTCAGGAGGACAGCTCGAGGAGCTTGGCGACAAGTCTCTCTGACGAGCGTCCGTCCTCGTACATGCAGAACCGCTTCACGAAGGATTCGTAGGTGTCCGAGTAGCGCGCGGCGACCGCTGGCAGGGAGAGCAACACCTCGGCCAGCTGGGCTGTCGACGACGTGATCGGCCCGGGCGCCCATGTCTCGAAGTCGAAGTAGAAGGGGCGGACCCCGGTGCGGTACTGCTCCAGGTCCGGGGCATGCAGCACGATCGGGCGCCTGGTGATCGCGTAGTCGTAGATCATCGACGAGTAGTCGGAGACCAGGACGTCGGAGGCGAGGATCAGCTCGGTCACGTCTTCGTGCTTGCTGACGTCCTTGAAGCGTGCGGGCAGGACGGAGGCGTCCTTGACGACGTGCTGGTGCATCCGGTTCAGGACGACCATCCGCTCCGGCAGCTCCTTGTCGAGGAGCTCCCAGTCCACCAGCGCCGGCTGGAAGAACCCACCCCCCTCATCGTGTGCGTCGTCGCGCCAGGTCGGGGCGTAGAGCACCACCACCTGGTCCTCCTCGATGCCGAGCTCTCGACGCGCGCGCGCTCGATTCGATCCGTCGTCGTTGACCAGGACGTCGTTGCGGGGGTAGCCGATCTCGAGCACCTCGCCCTCGTAGCCGAAGGCACTGCGGTAGATGCGGGTGTAGTCGTCGCTGTTGGTCAACAGGAAGTCCCACTTGGAGACATCACGCAGCATGCGCTTGAGGTGAGCGGCCCCGTCGTACTTCGGCGCCTTCTCATCGAGCCCGATCACCTTGATCGGACTGCCGTGCCACGCCTGCACATAGATGACCTTCGGTCCCTTGACCAGATGTCGGGTGACGATGTCGTTGGTCACCAGGAAGTCGCACGTCGCCAGGCTGAGGAAGTGCCGGGCCCGATGACGCGGAATGCACGTGACGTCGGAGGGGAACTTCGACGGGTCGTTGGCCACCCAGCGACGCTCGATCTCCGGCGCAGCGGCACCAAGAGTTTCCGAGACGACACGGGGACTGTCGCTGTAGCGGCCGCGCCAAGCCTCGAACAGTGCGCGCCGTCGTGCCACCGAACCTCCCAGGTTGAGCCGAACCAGGCGTCACCCTACCCAGAGACCCTCCGAACTCTGGGCAGCTCTCAGTGGACGAGCAGGCGCTCGAGGTTGTCGAACGCGAGGCGAGCTGAGCCCTGCCACATCCGCCGGACGACCGGCATAGCCAGCGCGCCGACAGGTCCGCGCGGGTGGACCGTCCAGCGCCAGGTGATGCGAACCCCGGTGCCCGCCTTCTCGAACTCCCAGGTGCCGTCGATCGCACGCACCAGGGCCTTCATCGGGCCGGTGATCTCGCTGAGGTGGTAGCCGAACCGTTTCGACGGGCTGACCTCGCGCAGCTCTTCACGCATCGACCCGCCTCCGGACAGCACTACGGTTCGGGTCTGGCCCGGCGTACGCCACGGCCCTGTCTGGCCGCGAATGGCCTTGATCGGCGGGATCGCGGCGTAGCGCTGGTTGAAGAGCCGGTTCAGCTCGACGGCCATGAGCTCGTCGAAGGTGCGCTTGACCCCGGCGGGGAAGGAACGGCTGTAGACGAACTCGACGGCGTGAGTCATGGAGGGACCATACGCGGAAGCGCCGAGATGTCAGGAGCGTCCGGCCATCGCCGGGATGACCTGGTGGGTCGCGCGGCTGGCGATCGCCTCGATCTCGTGGCGGCGCATCAGGCGCACGCCGGTGGCGTGGGTGATGTGCGGCAACCGCTGGCTGTTGAGGAGCTTGCGGACCGCCTTCGGGCGCATCCCGAGAATCCGGCTCGCCTGCGAGATGGTCACCCAGTAGGACTGGGGGTCGTGCAGGTGACGGCGCCAGTCGTAGTGGATGCGGGCCGCGGCCTCGACCTCACCCGGAGTGACCGGTCGGCCACGGAGGAGACGGGCCGCTTCCTCGGGTTCACAACCGAGGATGTTGACGAGGTCGAGCCTCGGGGTCATGCCCTTCATGCTATGCCCTCCCGTCGCTGATCGCGCCAGACAAAACAACCGTAGTTAGTGACTCGACTTTAGTGATTACGGGCCGCGATGTCACGGGCCGGCCGCAGCATGTCAGTGGTGATGCCCGCGAGGTCACGGACCCCGGTGAGCGACATCGTGAGGTCGAGCTCGGCGACGATGTTGGAGACGACCTCTTCCACACCGCGCTGCCCCGCGACCGCCAGGCCGTACATGTACGGACGCCCGAGCAGGACCGCATCCGCCCCCAGGGCGAGCGCTGTGAAGACGTCGGTGCCGGTGCGGATGCCGCTGTCCATCAGCACCGTCGGCTCACTGCCCACCGCCTCGCGAACGTCCTGCAGGGCGTCCAGCGCAGCGATCGAGCTGTCCACCTGCCGGCCGCCGTGGTTGGACACGACGATCGCGTCGACGCCGAGGTCGAACGCGCGACGTGCGTCGTCGGGGTGCAGGATCCCCTTGAGTACGACGGGCAGCCGCGTCCGGTCGCGCAGCGTGGCCAGGTGGTCCCAGCTCAGTGCCGGGTTGGAGTAGATGTCGAGGAACGCCTCCACCGACGCGCGCGGTTCGGGGGAACGGAGGTTCTTCAGGAACGTGCCGGGATGGTTCCGGGTGATCGAGAGCAGTGACCTGATCGCCCCAAGCGTGATCTCCACCTCCTGCTTGATGCCGGACCCCCGGGCAGCGGCTATGCGCTCACGGACGAGCTCGCGGAAGCGCGGGTCGGAGGTGTACTGACCGATGCCGAGGCCCTGGGCGAACGGAAGCGAACCAAGGTTGAGGTCCTGCGGCCGCCAACCGAGCGTGGTGGTGTCGAGGGTGACCACGAGAGCTCCCGCGTCGATCGCCTCGGCTCGCTGGATCAGGCTGTCGACCAGACCCTCGTCGGTGCTCCAGTACAGCTGCACCCATCGTCGCGCATCGCCCATGGCGGCCGCACATTCCTCCATCGGGGTGCCGCCCTGGTTGGTGAACACGTACGGCACACCGACCGCGGCCGCCGCGCGGGCGACGTGCAGGTCGCAGTCCGGGTCGATCAGCTGTCCGGCACCAACCGGCCCGAGCAGGATCGGCGTGCTCAGCCGCTGGCCGAGCAGGTCGACGGACAGGTCCCGACGAGTGATCCCGTGCGCCATCCGCGGCACGATCGTCCATTGGTCGAACGCCGCCCGGTTGTTGCGCATCGTCCGTCCCTCGCCCGCCCCGCCCGCGACGTACGCCCAACCGCGGGTCGAGCTGGCGCGCTTCGCCCGCCGCTCGAGCTCGGCGAAGTCGGTCGGGACCACAGGTCGTCGACCCAGCACCCCGGCCCGGTAGATGGCGCTCTGCCGGTCGCGTCCGATCGTGGTCGGGGTGTTCGCCTCGGTCATGCGCGTGCGCTTCTGCCGTGGAGGTTCTCGATCTCGAGGACGGGGACCGACTCCTCCGGTGGCGTCTCGAAGTCGAGCACCTGCGCGTAGAACGAGAGCTCCGCCTGCAACGAGTCGACCATGTTCTTGGCTTGACGGAACCCATGCTGCTCCCCGTCGTACAGGCGATAGGCGACGGGGAGGCCCTTGCTCCGCAGGGCGGCGACGATCATCTCCGACTGCTCGGGCGGCACCACCCGATCCTCTGCCCCCTGGAAGACCACCAGTGGTGCAGACAGGGAGTCGAGGTGTCGCAACGGCGAGCGCTCGACGTACACGTCGCGCCCCTCGGGGTACGGCGCGATCAAGCCGTCGAGGTAGCGCGACTCGAACTTGTGGGTCTCCTTGGCCAGGGCTTCCACGTCTGCCACGCCGAAGTAGTCGGCGCCTGCGGCGAACACGTCGTGCAGGGCCAGCGCCATCAGCACGGTGAAGCCGCCCGACGACCCGCCGCGGATGACTGCTCGGGCAGGGTCGACCCAGCCCTGCTCGCCCAGCCAGCGCGCGACCGCGACGCAGTCACCGACATCGAGCACGCCCCACTCCCCCAGCAACCGGTTGCGGTAGGCGCGGCCGTAACCGGTCGAGCCGCCGTAGTCCACATCGACGACGGCGAACCCGCGCGTCGTCCAGAACTGCCGCGCCATCGACAGCGTGATACTGGCGTTGGACGTCGGGCCGCCGTGGATCATCACGATGAGAGGCGGGAGCTCGCCCTCCAACGGTTGTGCGGTCGAATTGGTGGGCCGGTAGAAGTTCGCGTACGTCGCTCGGCCGTCCCCGCCGGGAAACTCGATGTGCTCGGCCCGCGAGAACCACGACGGCTCCACGCCGAGGTCGCGAGTGCTGCTGAGGGTCTCGACCGCGCCGCCGAGGATGCCACCCTGGTCGACGCGGAGGCGCCTGATGGCCGGCTCCGCGACCGCCGAGGACCCGATCAGCACGAGCGTGTCGCCGTGAGCCGCCACGTCGTCGACGCAGGTGTCATCGACAGGGAGCTCGGCCACGGTTCCGTCCGGATCACGCAGCCACAGGGAATCGCTGCCCTCATGCAGGATCGCGAAGGCCACCCGGCCGCCGGGCAGGAAGTCGTAGCGGGTGCGCCCGAAGACCCACTTCGGCCCGCCGATCTCGCCGGGCAGGTCGACCATCCGCTCGACACCACCCTCGGGTGTCCAGCGGTACAGCCACCACCAGTCCTCCCGGTCCGAGCAGAACCAGAGCGAGCCGTCCGGCGCCCACCGCGGTTGGCAGATGCCCTCGGGTGACTCGTCCACGCCACCCGCGACGGTGACCGCGCCCATCTCGGTCTGGACCTTCAGGGTGGTCGCGTCCCAGGGCATCGACGGGTGGTTCCACTCCAGCCACGACAGGGCCGACCCGTCTGGAGACCAGCGCGGGTCTGACACGAAGTCAGCACCTGAGGCCACGGTGACCTGCTGCCCAGCGGAGTCGAGCACGACGATCTCGTTGATCACGTCGACGGCACCTCGCCCACCCACCGGATGGGTCTCCCGGACCACCGCCAGTCGACCGTCGCTCGGGTCGACGTCGCCATCGGCCCACCGGACCGACCCGCCCTTCGGGTCCGGTTCAGTGAGGAGCACCGGCTGGGCGCCGGGCTCGATCCTGCGGAGTCGCTGGTCCGAGCCCTCGACGTACCAGACGACCCCCTGGCGCACCCACCACGCGCCACCGCCGTACTCGTGGACCTTCGAGCGTGCGTCGGCGTCGGGTGGCAGGACGTCGGTGGTGCCGCCCCCGGGCTCATGGCGGACCAACTGGGTGCGCCCACCCTCCTCGGGCCGGAGCTCCGACCAGTACACGACCTCGCCGTCGACAGCGACCGCCGAGAGGCTCCGCGCGGACTGGACGACGCGGTCGGCCGTGATGGGCGTGGGCCACGATCCGCACGCGATCCGGACAGGTTGGTCACTCATGTGGTCATACTTCCAGTCACGCGTTCCCTGCCCGCGGTAGCGTTCGGAAATGCCCATCGAGGCGGACGACCTGGTTGCTTCCTACCTTCGGGCTCTCGCCACCGCCGATGTTGATTTGGCGGTCAGCCTCTTCACCGACGAGGGCTTGGTCCACTCTCCGCTCTACGGGCCCTGCTCTGCCGCCGAGTTCTATCCGGCGTTGTTCGCCGACACCAGTCGAGCGAATCTGACCTTGAAGTCGGTGATGAGCGGCCAGGACCAGGCAGGCACGAGGACGGTCGCCTTCTGGTTCCACTTCGACTGGCGGCTCCCGTCCGGTGCAGCCGCGCCCTTCGACGTCGTGGACGTGGCCACCCTCGCGTCGGACGGCCGGATGAAGGAGCTGCACCTCATCTACGACACGGTCGATGTCCGGCCTGCGTTCGAGGCCGACGTCGGGCGTCCGTCGTGGCGTCGGCCGAGGCCTTAGTCTCCCGCTCGTCGACCTTCGGTCACTTCGCGGGATGCGCCATGGTGTCCACGGCAACAGCGACGGCCAGCACCAGCGCGACGCTCTCCTCGGAGGCGATCTCGACGCCGTAGGTGTCGCGCACCCGGAACCACTTCTTGGAGATCTCGGCGATCTTGCGTCCGTCGTCCTCGATCTCGTACTCGTGGTCCACGACGTTGCCGTGCACCTTCCACTCGCGGTCACCGGCCAGGTCCACCTTCCACCGCTCCCGCAGCGGCGAGATCAAGGCCTTGTGCACCAGGGCGAGCTGTGCGCCGTCCGGGTCCTCGATCGCCATGGAGTCGCGGATGTGCAGGACTCGCGTCTGGATCCGGCAGACCTTGTTCCCCTGGGCGTCCTCGAGGTCCAGCGTGTCCCGGAGCCTCATCGCCTTGCCATCGACCCGGAAGACTCGCTCTCCGCCATCGTCCTCGATCCAGTAGTCGTCCCCGATGGAGACCAGCTTCTGCCGCATCTGGTATCGCTGCGCACTTCCACCACGTCCGAATGTCTCGCGCTCGTCGCGGCGCTTCTCACGTCTGTCTCGCAGGCCCATCACGTCTCCCGTTCCGGACACGAGCATCGCCCGACGACGGTGCCGACGCTTCATCCAATACGGGTGACGCACAAAGCACCGCGTCGCTCCTAGGGTCGGCTTGCCTCGGGACCTTTCCGAGAAACCCGTTCCCCAGGAGACCTGCCATGAGTCCTGACCGTCACGCCCGCGCCATGTTGCCGATCCCGGACCGCCCTGCTCCCGGCTTGACGACGTACGACGCCAAGGACCCCGACACGTCGTACCCGGCGATCGAGCCGCTGCTCCCTCCGGAGGGTGCTCCCAACGTCCTGGTCGTGCTCCTCGACGACGTGGGGTTCGGCGCCTCGAGCGCGTTCGGGGGGCCGTGCCGCACTCCGACCGCCGAGCGATTGGCGGCCGGTGGGCTGAAGTACAACCGCTTCCACACGACCGCGCTGTGCGCTCCAACGCGGCAGGCCCTGCTGACGGGGCGAAACCACCACTCGGTCGGAATGGGCAGCATCACCGAGACGGCGACCTCGGCCCCGGGCAACAGCTCGCTGCGCCCGAACACCAAGGCCCCGGTGGCGATGACGCTGAAGCTGAACGGCTACTCCACGGCACAGTTCGGCAAGTGCCACGAAGTGCCGGTCTGGCAGACCTCACCGATGGGACCGTTTGACGCCTGGCCCTCCGGCGGGGGTGGTTTCGAGACCTTCTACGGCTTCATCGGGGGCGAGAACAACCAGTGGGACCCGGCGCTGTACGAAGGCACCACGCCTGTCGAGCCGCCGACCACGCCGGAGGAGGGCTACCACCTCACCGAGGACCTGGCCGACCGTGCGTGCAACTGGGTGCGCCAGCAGAAGGCGCTGATGCCGGACAAGCCGTTCTTCGTCTACTTCGCGCCGGGTGCGACTCACGCCCCCCACCACGTGCCGAAGGAGTGGGCGGACAAGTACGCGGGTGTGTTCGACGACGGCTGGGACGCGCAGCGCGAACGCACCTTCGCCAGGCAGAAGGAGTTGGGTGTGATCCCGGCCGATGCCGAGCTGACCGCGCGGCACGAGGAGATCACGGCCTGGGACCACATGCCCGACGAGCTCAAGCCGGTGCTGGCGAGGCAGATGGAGGTCTACGCGGGGTTCCTGGAGCACACCGACCATCACGTCGGACGGCTGATCGACGCGATCGAGGATCTCGGCGTCCTGGACAACACCATCATCTACTACATCATCGGGGACAACGGAGCCTCGGCCGAGGGCACCATGAACGGCGCCTTCAACGAGATGGCGAACTTCAACGGGATGGCGGCCCTCGAGACCCCGGAGTTCTTGCTCGGCAAGATGGATGAGCTCGGTTCACCGTCGAGCTACAACCACTACTCGGTGGGCTGGGCGCATGCCATGTGCACGCCGTACCAGTGGACGAAGCAGGTCGCCTCGCACTGGGGCGGCACCCGTAACGGCACGATCGTGCATTGGCCCGCCGGCATCGAGGAGAAGGGTGGCCTGCGCTCGCAGTTCACGCACGTCATCGATCTGGCGCCGACCATCCTGGAGGCGGCCGGGCTCCCGGAGCCGACGGTGGTCAACGGCGTGATGCAGTCGCCCATGGAGGGCACCTCGATGCTCTACACGTTCGCCGAAGCGGAGGCCCCGGAGCGGCACGACCTGCAGTACTTCGAGATGTTCGGCAACCGCGGTCTCTACTACAAGGGCTGGAGCGCGGTCACCAAGCACCGCACTCCCTGGGACATGGTCAACCCGGTGATCCCGCCCTTCGACGACGACGTCTGGGAGCTGTACGACGGCAGGACCGACTACAGCCAGTCCCGAAACGTTCTGGCCGACCACCCGGACGTGCTGGCCAAGCTCCAGCGGCTGTGGATCATCGAGGCGACGAAGTACAACGTGCTGCCCATCGACGACCGCGGCATCGAACGCGCCACCCCGGAGATCGCCGGCCGGCCGACCCTGATCCAGGGGAACTCGCAGCAGTTCTTCCCTGGCATGGGGCGGTTGTCGGAGAACAGCGTGGTCAGCATCAAGAACAAGTCGTTCAGCGTCACCGCGGAGATCGAGGTGCCCGCGTCCGGTGCGGAGGGCGTGATCATCGCGCAGGGAGGCCAGTTCGGTGGCTGGTCCGTCTACCTGAAGGCGGGCCGGGTGATCTTCGTCTACAACGTGCTCGGCATCCACGAGTTCGCGACCGGGGCAGACTCGACGGTCCCCGCGGGAACCCACCAGGTGCGGGTGGAGTTCGGCTACGACGGTGGCGGCCTGGGCAAGGGTGGCGACGTAACGCTGTACTACGACGGCACGGCGGTCGGCACGGGACGGGTTGGTGCCACCCAGGCGATGATCTTCTCCGCCGACGAGACCACGGACATCGGCTACGAGTCCGGCACCACGGTCACCCCCGGCTACACCGTGGCCACCAGCCGGTTCACGGGCAAGATCCACTGGGTGCAGATCGACCTCGGCGACGACGACAACGACCACTTCATCGACCCGAACGAACGACTCCGGATCGCGATCGCCCGGCAGTAGGAGTTCGGGGCGAATGTTCCCGCTACGTCCGCTCCTGCTTTGCCGCAATGCGGCAGCGCAGTTACGTGGGAGGGGCGACGGCGAGGCTGACTCTAGAGGAGAAGGTCGCCCCTCACTACGGCGCGGCAAACATCGTGGATACGGGCGTTGTGGTCTCGGGCGTACTTGCGGAGTGTCTGGAACGCGTCGTCGACGGTGATCTCTCGCTTGGTGGCGAGCACGCCTTTGGCTTGCTCGATGATGAGCCGGGTGTTCATCGCCTGTTGCAGTTGTTCGGCGGTGCGCTGGTGCTGCTGTGCAGCCGAAGCGTGCGAGAGGTAGCCAGTCGCGACGCTGGCGAAGACCGTGGCCACGCGCAGATCCTCGTCTGACCAGTTGCGGGGCTGGCTGTCATACAGGTTGACCGCCCCGATCGCGTCGCCTTCAGCGAGCATCGGGATGCCGGCGACGGCCTGAATCCCGGCGGTCTTGGCCGCGACGACGTATTCCGGCCAGCGTTCGCTGGCGGCGTCTTCTACGGCGATGTCCGGCACCGCCACCGGGCCTGCCGATGCGACAGCTTCGATGCATGGGCCCTTCTGCCATTTCTCCTGCACGCGCTCGATGCTGGCGATCGCGTCGACGGCAGCTGTGACGAAGCGCTGCTGACCGTCGTGAACCAACGTCACGCCCGCTCCAGTCAGCTCGAGCACTTCAGTCATCTCTTCGGTCAGGTTGTGGAGAACGTCACCGATGCCGTAACCGCCCGTGAGTGCGGCGGCGAACCGCTCCAGGCTGTCGAGAAGTGTGTCGGGATTGGGCACAACACCTCACCTTTCGTGGACGGGGCAGAGCACACGTCCAGCGGTCGCATGGGCTACTCAGCCGCCAGGATCATCATCGCACCGCATCGGAACCTGTGGGGATTCGAACCCCTGACCTTCTCGTTGCCAACGGCAGAGTGCGCTACCTGCTGGACCAAGCGAGGAATGGGGTGGAGCTGAGGGGATTCGAACCCCTGACCTTCTCGTTGCCAACGGCAGAGTGCGCTACCTGCTGGACCAAGCGAGGAATGGGGTGGAGCTGAGGGGATTCGAACCCCTGACCTTCTCGTTGCCAACGGCAGAGTGCGCTACCTGCTGGACCAAGCGAGGAATGGGGTGGAGCTGAGGGGATTCGAACCCCTGACCTTCTCGTTGCCAACGGCAGAGTGCGCTACCTGCTGGACCAAGCGAGGAATGGGGTGGAGCTGAGGGGATTCGAACCCCTGACCTTCTCGTTGCCAACGGCAGAGTGCGCTACCTGCTGGACCAAGCGAGGAATGGGGTGGAGCTGAGGGGATTCGAACCCCTGACCTTCTCGTTGCCAACGGCAGAGTGCGCTACCTGCTGGACCAAGCGAGGAATGGGGTGGAGCTGAGGGGATTCGAACCCCTGACCTTCTCGTTGCGAACGAGACGCGCTACCACCTGCGCCACAGCCCCATGCGCCCTTGAGCGCGAGGAAGAAGTTACCACCGGGACACAGGCGAACCCGAATCGGGGCTGGGTGCCGATCCCGCCGGCTGTAACGCGGTGTTCTGGTCGCTGAGTGCGTCGTACTCCGCGTGTTCAGCGGCAATAACTCCGCGTTACAGCAGGGATCAGGCGCCGGCGGCCTTGCGCTCCGCCTCGGACCCCTCGGCCGTCTGACCGGACTCCGCGGACTCGCGGGCGAGGACGCTGTCGCTCTGGTCGTGACCGGAGGAGTTGATGCCGGTCAGCTCGATCGTTCGGACGGTACGACGGGCGCGGGCCTTGTTGACGTATGTCGGCAGCGTCATCGGCAGCGGGTCCCAGAGCGAGCCGTCGTCGGCGAGGGCGGCCTCGATCTCCTCGCGGGCGAGTCCGGCGGTGTCCTCTTCGGTGAGCTGGTCGAGGAACTCGTCGGCGTTCGACGTCGACATGGTTTCGACAGGCTCAACCACCGAGGAGGCGGTGGAGGGGGTGTCGACGTGCACGACGGCGGGCCGCACCTTCCGCCGGCGCTGCTGCTTGCGGGCCGAGAGCCGGGCGATCACCAGCCAGGCCACGACGAGAGCGCCGGGGACACCTGGTGCCCAGATGGGGAGGTACGCGAACCAGGTGAGGGTCCACACCGCCACGAGGGCGAGGACGAGCAGGCCCAGCACGCGGCGGCGACGCCGGGCGGCCGTGCGCGCCGATGTCCGTGTGACGCGCGGTGCAGCGACGGGTGCGACGTCCGGAGTGGCAGTCGGCTCGGGAGTCGCTGTCGTCGGCTCAGGGGCAGCGGGCGCGACGGCTTCCGCCACCTCGACGACGGCCGACTTCGCCTTGCGGGAGAGGATTCGGACCTTGTCCGAGTGCCCCTCGACCAGACGGTCGCTGGCCATCTCGTCGTGGTGCTTGAGCGCCTTGGGGATCAGGTAGACGGCCCACGCGAGGGCGAGCACCACGAAGATGATTGCTGACAGGTCCACGGCGACGACGATACGAGCGGTATGCAGCCTTGGACCGGAGCCGTGGCGGTGTGTCGTGAGATCACTCGTGTGACGGGTGTGATTCAGCCTCCATGGTGGCCGAATCGAGCCTTCGCAGCAGTCCCAACGGCACTTCCTCGCGGGTGATCGCGAACAGCTTGTGGTCGCGCCAGTCGCCGTCGATGTGCAGGTATCGAGGGGCGTAGCCGATCTCCTTGATGCCGAGCTTCTCGACAACGCGCAGCGACGAGGTGTTCTCCGGACGGATCGCCACCTCGATCCGGTGCAGTCCGACCGGCCCGAAGGCGTGGTCGATCGCCATCGCCACGGCGCGGGTGATGATCCCTCGGCCGGCGTACGTCTCGTCGATCCAGTAACCGACGGAGGCATACAGCGCCGACCCGCGGATGACGTTGCTGATGGTCAGCTGACCGACGAACTGTCGCTCGAACTCGACCGCGAACGGCAGCTGTCGCCCGGCCCGCGCCTCGCGACGCATCGCCCGCACCATCGAGGCGAAGCTGCGCGGCTGCGCCTGGGAACGCGACGGTGCCGTTGCGTCCCAACGGCCCAGCCAGACGAGGTTGCGCGCGCGGACACGACGCCACACCTCGCGGTCGCGTTGGGTGATCGGCCGCAGCACGACCCCACGCGACTCGAGGACGACCGGCCAGCCCGCGCTCAGTGGTCACTCCCCTCGATCTGCTCGACGGCGTGCCGCAGCAGGGGTACGACGACCGCGAGGCCGTCCTTCACCCCGCCCCGTGAGCCGGGGAGGTTCACCAGGAGCGCCTTGCCCAACGTCCCCGCGACCCCGCGTGACAACGCGGCCGTGGCCACGCCCTTGCCGACGCCGTGGGCCCGGATCGCCTCCGCGATCCCTGGCACCTCGCGCTCCATCAGGGCGCGCGTGACCTCGGGGGTCAGGTCGGTCGGCGTCAGCCCGGTGCCGCCCGTGGTCAGCACAGCACGAGCGCCGGCTGTTACGGCGGCGGAGATCGCCAGGCCCACCGCTTCGCCATCCGGTACGACGACCGGGTCGCCGACCTCCCAGCCGTCAGCCCGGAGCGCCTCGACGATCAGCGGACCCGTCGTGTCGTCGTACACCCCGGCAGCAGCGCGGTTGGACGCCACCACGACGGCTGCCGGGAGCGCCGCGGTCATCGTCGGTACGTCCCACTCTTGCCACCGGTCTTCTCCTCGACCCGAACATCGGTGATCACGGCTGCCTTGTCGACGGCCTTGACCATGTCGATGACGGTGAGCGCCGCCACGGACACCGCGGTCAACGCCTCCATCTCGACGCCGGTGCGGTCGGTGGTCTTCACGGTCGCCGTGATGGCGACGCCGTCATCCGCCACTTCGAGGTCGACGGTGACGCCGGAGATCGCCAGTGGGTGGCACAACGGGACGAGGTCTGGCGTGCGCTTGGCGGCCAAGATCCCGGCGACGCGGGCAACCCCGAGGGCATCGCCCTTGGGCACACCGTCGCCGCGCAGCATCTCGACCACGGCCGCCGAGACGAGCACCTTCCCGCTCGCGGTCGCCGACCGCGCGGTGACGTCCTTGCCCGAGACATCGACCATGCGCGCAGCGCCCGACTCGTCGAGGTGCGTGAATCCGTCCATCAGGCTCTCCCTCTCAGGGCCGGTCCAGCAGCAGGACCGGTACCTCGTCGCCCTGGTCGACCCTGGTGACGCCCTCGGCCAGCACGATCAGGGCGTCGGACTGTGCCAGGCCGGCGATCAGGTGCGAGCCGGGCCCGCCAACTGGGGTCACGCGAACTCCCGCCGCACCGAGCTCCACCCGGGCGCGCACCAGCTGCTGCTTGTCGCGCATGGACTTCAGCGAGGTCGTCACCGTGCCGGTGACCAGACGGCGTCCGGCGGCCGCTCGACCGGTGAGCTTGTGCAGGACCGGCACCACGAACATCTCGAAGGAGACGTACGCCGAGACGGGGTTGCCCGGAAGCGTGAAGATCGGCGTCGCATCGTCACCGACGACACCGAAGCCCTGCGGCTTGCCCGGCTGCATCGCGACCTCGAGGAACTCGACGGTGCCGAGCTCGCTGAGCACCTCCTTGACCACGTCGTGGGTGCCCTTGCTGACGCCGCCGCTCGTCACGACAAGGTCGGCCCGCACGAGCTGGTCACCGAGGGCCTCGCTGAAGGCAGTGGGGTCGTCGGAGCTCGCCCTGACGCGGTAGGCGACGCCTCCGTGCGCGCGGACTGCGGCGGCGAGCAGGTAGCTGTTGGCGTCGTAGATGCTGTCTCGGCCGAGCGGACGTCCGGGCTCGACCAGCTCGGTGCCGGTCGACATGACCACCACCCGCGGACGGGGACTGGTCGGGACCCGGCCCAACCCGAGGGCGGCGAGCAGGCCGATCTGGCGGGTGCCGATCACCTCGCCCCGACTCATCAGCAAGTCGCCCTTCTTGACCTCCTCGCCGGCGAAGCGGATGTGCTGACTCTCCTCCGGCGCCTGCCGCACCAGCACCTCGCGACCGGACTCCTCGGTCCACTCGAACGGCACCACGGCCGTGCACCCTTCCGGGATCGGCGCGCCCGTCATGATGCGTACGGCGGTCCCGGGAGTGAGCGTGAAGATCTCGGTCTGCCCGGCCGCGATCTCGCCGACCACCGGAAGGTGCACGGGGCGGTCGGCGGAGGCGTCCGCGACGTCCTTGAAGAACACCGCGTAGCCGTCCATGCCGGAGTTGTCGAAGACGGGCAGCGACACGGTGGCGTGGACGTCCTCGCCGACCGGCAGCCCGATGGCGTCCATCAGGGGGTGCTCGAAGGGCTGCATCGGCTCGACTCGAGCCAGCACCCGTTCGAGGTACTCCTCGACGGGAAGGGGCCGTTGGTCCGAGTCGGGAGGCATGCGGGAACCCTAGTCCGACGCGCTGACCTCGCCGAGGACCGTGCCCGCCTCGACACGGCCGTGCTCGCCCTTCAACTTGGCCGAGCCCTTCACCTTGACGCGCTCGCCGAAGGTCCAGTCGCCGTCGATGATGAGCGAGTCGGCCTCCTTCAGCGAAGGCACGCCGGCCGGGAAGCGCTTGTCGAACTCCTCGACGGCCTTGTAGTAGTCCTCGTCGAGATCGACGAACGGAAGCTGCTCGGGCACCTGGTCGAGCACGAAGTCCGTGCCCAGGTCGTAGGCATCGGACCGCAGCACGAGCAGGTCGTTGGTCGTCTTCACCGGCACGAAGCGGTCGCGGCCGACCTCGATCGTGCGGGAGTCAGGGAACACCTCGATCGCCGCACCCATCGCCGTCTCGATCTGGATGACCTCCGGGCTGGAGGAGTCGGCCGGGTCGACGTTCTTGACGTTGCGGATCAGCGGCAGGCCGAGGATGTTGTCGCGGCGCTCCAGCTCGTGGCGCATCCGCTCGAGGTCGAACCAGAGGTTGTTGGTGGAGCTGAACTTGTGGCGCTCCAGGTCGGCCAGCGCCGCCTTGTCCTTGTCAGCGGTCTGGGCCGTCTCGCGCAGCACGATGCGGCCGTCGGCCTTGCGCCGGGCGAAGTGGCCGCCCTTGCGGTCGGAGGCCGTACGCCGCACCGCCTCGATCGCGAACGGCGCACCCGAGTCCGCGAACCAGCCGGCCACCCGTGCGTCGGGCACGGCACCGAGGTTGTCGGAGTTGGACACGAACGCATAGCGAAAGCCGGCGTCCATCAGCTTCTCGAAGAGGCCGGTCGCCTGCATCGCGGTGTAGAGGTCACCGTGACCGGGCGGACACCACTCCAGCGAGGGATCGCGCGGCCAGCCCACCGGCAACAGGTCCTTCACCTGGAGCTTGGGCTCCTTGTTCTGCAGGAACTCCAGCGGCAGGCCCGGGACCGCGAGGTCGTCGTAGCGGGCCAGGGCTGCGCGGGTGTCTGCCGAGGTCCGGAAGCTGTTCATGAAGATCAGGGGCAGCGTGGCGCCGTACTCGCGACGCAGGTGCAGGACCTGACGGGCAATCACGTCGAGGAAGGACATGCCTCGTCGCACGCACAAGAGCGACTTCGCCCGCGCCATGCCCATGGAGGTGCCGAGTCCGCCGTTGAGCTTGATCACGGCCGTGGCGCCGATGGCGTCGGATGCCGTCTCCTCGCCGACCTGGACGTCGGCCAGCGACTCCATGTCCAGCGGGTCGATCGTGTCCTCGGCCATGATGCCGGTCTCGCCATGCTCGAGCTGGCGGTAGTAGTGCGCGAAGACGTCGATGGCCACGGGATCGACGCCCGCAGCCTGCATCTTCTCGCGTGCGACCAGCAGTCCTTTCGACTTCATACTTCGATCGTAGGCTGGTCTTGTGCAGGAGTTCATAGGGGTGGCCAAACTGGCCTTGCGCGACCAGCTGCTGACCGCTCGGAAACGTCTCCCGTTGAGCGTCCTGGGCGAACGTGCGCGGGCCCTCGCCGACCATCTCCTGGCCGCTCCGGAGATACGGCACGCGGCCACCATCTCCGCCTACGTCTCGGTCTCCAGCGAGCCTGGCACCGGTCCCCTCCTCGACGCCCTGACTCTCGCGGGCAAGCGGGTGATCCTGCCGCTGGTGCAACCCGACAAGGACCTCGACTGGGCGGAGTACGCCGGCCCGGCAGCGCTGCACTCCGCCAGGTTCGGACTGCTCGAGCCCGACGGCCCGACCCTCGGACTCGACGCGATCCGCACCGCCGACGCCGTGCTGGTCCCCGGTCTTGCCGTCGGGAGCGACGGCATGCGTCTCGGACGCGGCGCCGGCTGCTACGACCGCGTCCTCGCCCGCGTCACCCCCGGCACCTTCGTGTGCCTGCTGCTGAACTCCGAGGAGGTCATCGACGCGGTACCTCACGAGGACCATGACCAACGAGTGGGGGCGGTCGCCACCGAGGAAGGCATCTTTCGGTTCTGAGGCGCGGCAGAGTTGCGAGGCGGGAGGACGGTGAGTGGCATGGCAAGTCAGCGGGATCTCCAGAGCGGGACGTTCGCGAACGGGATGGATTTCGCGACCTGGGGTAGCGGGCCCAAGACCCTCCTCTTCCTGCCTGGAGGTCCAGGCAGCTCCATCCCCAAGGGGATGCTTTCCCGGATGTCACGGCGGTGGTTCGACCCCTTCGTCGAGGCGGGATACGCCATCTGGCACGTCACCCGGCGCAGGAACATGCCGCAAGGGCACACCGTCGAAGACATGGCCGACGACTACGCGCACCTGATCGCCGAAGAGTTCGGTGGGCGTGTCGACCTCGTCGTGGGTGAGTCCTACGGCGGCATGATCGCGCAGTACCTGGCCGCGCTCCACCGCGAGTCCTGGGGCCAGGTCGCCATCGTGGTCGCCGCCGCCGAGGTCAGCGAGTGGGGCCAGGGGGTGGACTCCCGCCTTTCAGCTGCGCTCACCCGGGGCGACACGAAAGGTTTCGGGATGGCTTTCGCCGAGTACGTGCTTCCGGGCGAGCGCAGCAGGTGGGCCCGCCGCCTGGTCGGCCCCTGGATCGGCCGAAGTCTGCTCTCCGGGAAGAACTACCCACCCGCGGACCTTTCTGTCGAGATCGAGGCTGAGATCTCGTTCGACGCCCGGCCGGTTCTTCCCCGCATCGAGAAGCCGGTCCTGCTCGTCTGCGGTGACCGCGACCAGTTCTTTCTCAAGGACGTGGTGGAGGAGACCGCCCGCCTGATCCCGCAGTGCACCCTGGTCTGGTACGAGGGTCAGGCCCACGTGAAGGCGGCCACCAACAGGCGCGTCGCTCATGACGTGCTGGCCTTCGTCGACCGGAACTAGGGCTCGCTCGGCTCCAGCACCAGGCGATCGTCGGTGGCGCTCTCGACAGCGCCCCGTCCGAAGGCCCACGGCAGCGTCTGGCCGTCTGCCCAGAGCGACGCCTGGTCCCGGTAGTGCCCGGACGCGACGTGACCCGACGCGCCGGTGAGGTTCACCCAGCGGGAGCGATCGAGGTCGTCGAGGTCGACCACCATCCGCATCGAGGGGACCGATGTGACGGCATACCCGTCGACCGCGTTCCAGTCGGTGGCGTCCACACTCGCGCCGCCACCGCCGACGTCGTACGGACCACGGTTGAAGATCGCCCTCACGCCGCTCTCCCCGAGCGCCTGGCTCTGGAGCTCCAGCCGGTGCAGGTGGCCCCAGGTCCACTTCTTGGCACTGACCGAGATCCTGCGGGTCAGCTCGTCGCGGGCGTCACGCATGGCCTCGCTGAGGATCATGTCGCGGTCCTCCACGACGCTCTCAGTGTCGTCGTCGTCCCACCACTGGCTGGACGGCTGCCGCAGAAGGTTGCTCACCACGGCGACCCACCGATGGCTGCCGTCCGGCCACAGCGACTCCGGGAGCTGGTCGTCGAAGGTCAGCCGGAGGACGTTGCGCCACACCACGTTGAAGTACGCCGCCGCCGCGGAGTCGGCGGGCTGGGTGAAGTCCCAGTCGAGCAGCAGCCGCTGCCCGTCGGCGTAGTACTCCGAGGTCATCAGCTGACGCATCAGGTAGGGCACCAGCACCGGTGCGATCGCGCTTCGGGTGTCGAGCTGCATCTTCGTCATGTCGGAGACGTCGAGGCGACTGCCGTCCTCCGTGGGTCCCGTGATCAGCTGGCGGATCCGTTGGCTGCGGTAGCCCTGGTCGGGTGAGTCCGAGAGGTACCACCTGTAGTCGGGGCCGGTGACCGCCTGGTTCGCGGTCACGATGAACCCCTCCGCCGGGTTCAGCACGTTGGGCAGCTGGTCGAAGGGCACGTAGGTGCCGGACCAGTCGTCCTCCGGCAGCCACCCGGCCGCCGGGTAGTTGCCGTCCCGGTTGCCCTTGCGGATGGGCACTGCCCCGGGCGCCTGGTAGCCGATGTTGCCCGCGGTGTCGGCGTACACGAGGTTCTGACTGGGTACTGCGAACTTCCGCGCCGCCTCGCGGAACTCGGTCCAGTTCGAGGCCGTGTCGAACCCGAAGATCGCATCGGCCGTCGGTCGCGGGGTCAGGGCTGTCCAGGCCAGGGCGACGGCATACCCGTTCCCACGGTCGGGAGCCTCCGCCGGCACCTGGGCGTTGGCCCCGACGCTGGAGAGCTCGGCCGAGACGTCGGAGAGCAACGGACCGTGTCGCGTCGACCGCACCGTGATCAGCTTCGAGCTCTTCCCGGAGATGCGGATCACCTCGTCGCGCTCGGTCAGGGGGAGCTGGCGACCTCCGTAGAGATAGGTCTTGCCGGTGATCTTCTCCAGGTAGAGGTCGCTGACGTCAGGGTCGAGGTTGGTCATCCCCCAGGCGATGTCGCGGTTGTGCCCGATCACCACGCCCGGCAGCCCGGAGAACGTGAAGCCGCTGACGTCGAAAGGGCAGTCGTCGTTCACCGTCCGGCAGTGCAGCCCCATCTGGTACCAGATCCCCGGGATCGACGCCTGGAGGTGCGGGTCGTTGGCCAGGAGCGGCTTGCCCGAGACGGTGTGCTCGCCGGAGATCACCCAGCTGTTGGAGCCGACGCCGCTGCCGCGGCCCATCAGGTCGGGGATCGCGTCGATGCCGCGGCGTACGGCCTCGAGCGCCTTGACCGCGGCCGGACCGAGCGCCGGACGCGAGGCGGCAACGCGCTGTTCGCCGTCGGGCGTCGGGACGATCGGCGCGTGCCGGTCGTAGGGGTAGCGCGGGTAGAGCTCGTCGACCTGCTCCGGTGTCCGACCGAGCGACAACCGGGAGCGAGCGATCTCCTCGTCCATGTTTCCGGCCAGGTCCCACGCCATCGCCTTCAACCAGGCGAGCGAGTCCACCGGCGACCACTTCTGCGGCTTGTAGTCGAGACCTCCGAGCCCGAGCACGGTGTACTCCGCCGACAGCTTCGTCGTGGACTTGCCGGCGAGGTAGGCGTTCACGCCCTCGCTGAAGGCGTCGAGGTAGGCCCGCGTGGCCGGCGCGAGCAGGTCGTACTCGCGTGCGGCGACCTGGCGCCAGCCCATCGTGCGGATGAACATGTCGGTGTCGACGGTCTTCTCGCCGAGCAGCTCGCTGATCCGCCCGGCCGTGACGTGGCGGCGGAAGTCCATCTCGAAGAACCGGTCCTGCGCCTGCACGTACCCCTGGGCATAGAAGAGGTCGGCGCTGTTGCCGGCGTACACCTGCGGTACGCCGTGCTCGTCGCGCATGACCTGCACCGTTTCGGAGAGCCCGTCCAGCTCGAGGGTGCCGTCGACCTTCGGCAGCGGGCGGCGTACGGCGACCAC
This sequence comes from uncultured Actinomycetota bacterium, assembly GCA_963742785.1. GTDB lineage: Bacteria > Actinomycetota > Actinomycetes > Propionibacteriales > Nocardioidaceae > Marmoricola. Next base: position 646,795 of record CAVUNI010000004.1, on the reverse strand, counting down.
GCCACCGACCAGCGCCGCCAGGAGGATCAGCACCACCACCACCGCGCCGTACGCCGAACCGCGGACCCATCCGGGCCATTCGCTCATGGGCGGTCTGGAGGTCACGTCAGGCATTGTGCCGTAGCATTGGCAGTCGACGACGCCGAGTGCCAGCCCCTCGCCCGTGTGACTTCCGGAGGACCCCAGTGCCCACTTATCAGTACGCCTGCACCGACTGCGGGCACGCCTTCGACACCGTGCAGAGCTTCTCCGACGACTCCCTGACCGTCTGCCCGGAGTGCGGGGGACGGCTGCGCAAGGTCTTCAACGCCGTCGGTGTGGTGTTCAAGGGGTCGGGCTTCTACCGCAACGACAGTCGTGTGCAGACGGACGGCCAGAAGGACGGCCAGCAAGACGGCCAGAAGAAGGACGCCAAGGAGGGCGGCGAGAAGACCGCCGCCGCGAGCGAGACCTCGAGCAACGGCTCGGGCTCCACGTCGGGCTCCGGCGAGAAGAAGACCTCGTCGTCCGGCTCCTCCGGCTCCTCGACCCCGACTCCCACCCCGGCGGCCTGACCGCCGCTGACCCAGGGGAAAGCAGCCCCTGTGGATTGCCGGCGCGGGGCCGGCCGGATCGGCCTACCTTCGGGCGCCATGAACCCGTTGCACCCGCGACCTGGTCCGCTCCGCCGACTCCGTGGCTTCCTCCGCCGCATCCACCGGCGGGTGCTGCTTCACCGAAGGCTGATCGCAGCGGTCGCCGCCGGCAGTGCGGTCCTGGTCGGACTCCAGGCCGCAGCACCGGCCCCGCCCGAGACGGTCACCGTGTGGACCGCGCGGCGCGACCTCGCCGGTGGCATCGTCCTCGGGACCGGCGACCTGGTCCCCACCCGCTTCGCGCCCGACACTGTCCCGTCCGGTGCCGTGCGTGACCCGGACGCTGTCGTCGGTCGCACCCTCGCCGCCCCGATGGCCCGGGGCGAGGTGATGACGGGGGTGAGCCTGCTCGCGCGCGGTCTCTTGCGCGGTTACCCGGGCACCACGGCCGTCCCGTTGCGGATCACCGATGCCGCCATCGTCGACCTGCTGCGGGTCGGTGACCGGGTCAGCTTCGTCGTGGCCGACCCCGACGGTCGGGCGACGCCTGCACGCCTGGTCGAGGACGTTCCGGTGGTCGCGATCCCGCAGGTCCGCGAATCGGGGTTGGGCACCGGTACGCCCGGGCGACTGGTCGTGGCCGCGATCCCTTCGACCCAGGCGAGCGAGGTCGCGGCGGCAGCGGCGACCTCGATTCTCATCCCGGTGTGGAGTCGATAGGTTTCGGCTATCTGGCACACGGCACCCGAACCCGTCGGGTCTCGGAGGAGGAGATGGGCTCATGACTGGCTTCAGGAACTTCGTCCTGCGCGGCAACTTGGTCGACATTGCAGTCGCATTCATCATCGGCGTCGCCTTCGGCGCCGTCGTCAAGACGTTCACCGAGTGGCTCACCGGGCTGATGCCCGACAGCGCCTCCTCGGTTTTCGGCACGGCACCGCAGAGCTTCGGTGCCTTCCTCAACGCGACTCTCTCGTTCGTGATCCTCGCGGCGGTCGTCTACTTCTTCGTCGTGAAGCCCTACACGATCGCCAAGGAGAAGTTCTTCCCCGCCGAAGAAGCCGGCACCCCGGCCGACGTGGCCCTGCTGGAGGAGATCCGCGACCTGCTGGCCTCGCGCGGCGGCCAGGTCTAGCGGCTAGCTCCCGTGGTGCGGGGGGACCTCGCGCCGGAGCCTCTCGTCGTCTCCGTCGGGCTGAGACTGTGGCTCGGCCGCGTCGTCGCTCGTCTGCTCAGGGAGGACGTCGCCGAAGATCTCGGCAAGGCGACGACGGCGAGCCTCGCGCTCCTTCGGAGTGAGCGGCTTGTCGCTCATCGGCTCAGCTGGGCGCCGATGCGGAGAGGTTGTCTCCGGCGACGTCGAGCCAGCCGGCGTCGAACTTGGGACGGACGGCACGCCAGCCCGTCTGGGCGGCGAAGTGGTCGCTGCACACGCGCAGCGATCGGGACAGGGGCTCGAGTCGCGGGCCGATCAGCCAGCGGCCCAACGAGCCGATGAACGCACCCGACTCCACACCCGCTGCGTCGGCGTACCCCTGCACGAGGTCGAGGCGCTGCACCGGTTCGGCGCCGACGTTGTAGACACCGCTCGGGGCGTGCAACGAGGCGAGCACCGCCCCGCCGAGGTCGTCGGTGTGGATCACGTGTGCCCAGTCGGAGGGGTGGCCGATGCCGATGCGGCGATTGTGGCCGGCCGCGCGCAACCAGTAGCGGGTCTGACCGTCGTCGCCCACGATGGTGCCGAACCGCAGGACCACACCGACCCGCGAGTCGCAGGCGTAGTCCTGCACGTGGGACTCCCCGACGGCCGCAGGCTCGGTCATCGAGGTGATCTCCACCGGGCTGTTCTCGGTGATCCAGTCGTCGCCCTGGTCGGCGTACATGAAGCTGACGCTCTCCTGCACCACCCGGCGTACGCCGGCCCGGCGGGCCGCCTCGACGACGTTTGTCACTCCGGTCGTGCGCAGTCGGTCGTGACGCCGCCAGGCGCCCGGCAGCAGCGCGCCGTACCCGACGGGAACGTTCGTCGCCAGGTTGATGACGGCCTCGGCGCCCTCGTAGGCGACCGCGAGGCTCTCGACGTCGAGCACGTTGCCGCGCATCGGGCGGGCGCCCATCCCGGCGACCACCTCGGACGCCTCGGTGGAGCGGGTGACCACGACGACGTCGTGGTCGGCCTCCAGCAGCGCCTTGACCGCTGCCCGGCCGATTACGCCGGTGCCGCCGGTCACGACTGTCCTCACGACGCACATACTCCGATAACAAACCGGTAACAGCAACCCGGACGCGCCGGGAACGTCCTTGCAATCAGGCGCACAGTCCGGCCTCCTGAGCCGCCTGCTTCCGGTCCGCGCTGCTTTGTCCGTCCGAATCCGACGGACTCGACGACGGCGATCCACTCGGTGACGGCGAGGCGGAACTGCTCGGCTTCTCCCCCGGCTTGGCCCCGGGCGTCAGCGCATCGGCGGCGAGCTTGCCGAGGGGGCGGTCGTGACGGATCTTGTCCCAGAGAGCGTCAGCCTCGGGTGCGATCTCGAGTCGGTTCGGATCTGGGTCGTAGGGCTTGTTGGGCACGGTGATGAACTGGATCTTGTCGAGCCCGATGTTCTTCAGCGACGACCCGAGGGACGCGAGCTCCTTGAGGTGCGCGAACCCGGTGTCGGTGGTCAGCGACTGGGTGGCGGCGTCAAGGAAGCGATAGAGCCGCACCGGGTTGGCGAGCGTGCCCTTCGACACGACCTTCTTGATCATCGCGGAGATGAACGCCTGCTGCCGCTTCATCCGGCCGATGTCGCCGGTCTCCGCACCGATGCCGTGCCGGACACGGACGTAGTCGAGCGCCTGGTTCCCGTTGACCTTGTAGGTGCCCGCGGGCAGGTGGATGTGCCCGATGTCGTCGTCGACCTCCTCGGGCACGCAGACCGTGACGCCGTTGACGGCGTTGACCATCTCCTTGAAGCCCGCGAAGTCGATCACCACGAAGTGGTCGATGCGGATGTCGGTGATCTTCTCCATCGTCTTGATCGTGCACGCCGGACCACCCACGGCGTACGCCGCGTTGAACTGGGTCAGCCCGCCGGGGATCGTCTTCTTGCCGTCCTTGGCCTGGCACTCCGGCCGCTCGACCATCGCGTCACGGGGGATGCTCACGCCGTAGGCGCGCTTCCGGTCTGCCGAGAGGTGCAGCAGGATAGTGGTGTCCGACAGGCCCGGGGTGTCACCGCCGATGTTGGTCCCGTCGCGGTTGTCCGAGCCCATCACGAGCACGTTGAGCGGCTTCTTGGGCCCCTCGACCTCGACTGCCTCGGGTCGGTCCTTGCCCAGGGCATCGTTGATCGAGATCGAGTGGATGTTGCCCTCGAGCTTCTTGTAGGCGATCACGAGCCCGGTACTGATCACCAGGAGGACGACGCAGACCCCGATCAAGACCCGGGTGGTGATGCGGCGTCGCCGAGGAAGGCTGCCTTTGTGGCGCGGTTCTTCCTCGGACAATGTGACCCTCGACCTCCCCTGGAAGCCCCATTGTGACCATGTGAGTCCGGGGCGCCCAAATCATGGCACGTACCCGGTCGGGGGCAAGGGATTCGCCCCGGTCTCGCACATGGGCCAAGATGTACGCCGAACCCGGGGCCGCGCTCCGACGTTCGGGCCCCAGTAGCTCAGTGGATAGAGCAGCCGCCTCCTAAGCGAAAGGTCGCAGGTTCGACTCCTGCCTGGGGCACCCAACGCGAAAGGCCTGCAGGCTCGACTCCTGGCTGGGGCACCACTCATTGCGTTCCTTCGCCTGAGAGGCTGCGGAGGCGGTTCGGCGCAGAAGCTCAGGCCGGGACGGAGAGCCCCTGCAGCCAGGCCTGCCAGGCCGGCTGCTCGCGCCGCACGTAGTCCGCCGCGTCGGCGGAGAACAGGTACGCCCGAACGCCCGCCGTCGCCTTGCCGTCGCCCCAGTCGTAGACGTAGACGTTGAGCATCCCCGGCACCGGCGCAGTGAGCCGGACCAGCGTCTGCCGCTCGCCGACCCGCTCGACCGTGCCAGTGGCGCCTCGCACCTCGATCGTCGCGCCCTCATCGCCCAGTCCGAGCGCTTCGTGCAGGGTCGACCAGAGCGCCTCCGCGTCGCCAGGGAAGGAGGCAGCGGCCTCGAGGTGCGCGGCCTCCTGGCCGGGGAAGTGTGACAGGTAGAGGCGCAGGTTGTCGAAGAACGGCATCCAGTTCGGGCCCAGGTCGTCCCACCACTCCGACTCCCAGGCGGCGCCGGTCCCGAAGCCGCTGCTGGTGACCCGTACGACGCAGGTGCCCCCGGACTGTGCCTCGACGAGGAACTCCGACGTGAGCGGGCTGAGCGCGTCGGGCTCCTTGCCCATGAGGGAGGCCCAGTCCTCCTCGTAGACGATGCGGCGCGGCGGGTCCCAGCCGGTGACGTGGCCGTCCGAGCCCATCTCGGGGCCCATGGTGAAGTGCAGGGAGCCGCCCTCGCGCTCCTCCATCTCGGTCGGGCCGAACCAGGCGCTCATGCCCTTGGCGGTGGCGATGGCTTGCCACACCTGCTCCGGGGTCCCCGGGACCTCGACGCTGAACTCGAGGCGGTACGGGACGTTTGGGGTTGTACTCATGCGCTCTCCTCGGGAAGGGGGTGGGCGGCGACGAGAAGCCGGTGCGGGCGCCCGTCGTCGTGGTGGTAGCGAGCGGCCAGGTCGAGCACCGCGGCGGTCAGGTCATCTGCGAAGGCAGCCCGGTCGGCGGCCGACCGGAAGCCGATCTGCGTGTCGATGGTCAGCGTCGGCAGGCGCTTGCCGGATACGCCGGCCCGCCGCGCCAGGGTGCCGACCTCGCGCACCAGCCGACCGGCCAGTGCGACGAGGTAGCCGGCCGACATGTGGTCGGCGTTGGCGTCCGGGTCGGCCGCGGAGACGCTGACGGCCGCCGGCGACACGACGTACGACGCCGCCGACGCCTGCAGCACCCGCTCGGTGATGCCCCCGTGCCGGCGCTCCTCGGACAGCTCCACCAGACCGTGCGCCTCGAGCGCCTTGAGGTGGTAGTTGACCTTCTGACGGGCAACACCGACCCGGACGGCGAGCCCGGCGGCGGAAGCCGGGACGGCCAGTTCGCCGAGCAGTCGGGCCCGGACCGGATCCAGTGCGGCGGCGGCTGCCTCCGCGCTCTCGATGACCTCGACGTCCTGCATGAAGCCACCGTGCCCTTGACAAGAAAAATTGTCAAGCCCCAATGCCGTGGTGGAGCAGACCCCCCTTGTCGCCCAGATCCAGTGAGGATTACCTTACGTAGGTAACCCTTACTTCAGTCCGGAGCCGACGATGACCTCTTTCCCTTTTGGGAACTACCTGATCGGGCTTCGTGAGGGACTCGAAGCCAGCCTGGTCGTGGTCATCCTGATCGCCTACCTGGTCAAGACGGATCGGCGCGAGCTATTGCGCCGCATCTGGGCGGGCGTCGCGATCGCCGTACTGATCTCGTTCGGCTTCGGCGCACTGCTCACCTACGGTCCGCGCGAGCTGACCTTCCAGGCCCAGGAGGCGATCGGCGGAACACTGTCCATCGTCGCGGTCGGCTTCGTCACCTGGATGGTCTTCTGGATGGCCCGCCACGCGCGCGGGCTCTCGGGCGAGCTGCGCGGCAAGATCGACACCGCCGCCGACGCCGGCCGGATGAGCCTGATGGTGGTCGCGCTGCTGGCGGTCGGCCGCGAAGGCCTCGAGACCGCCCTCTTCATCTGGTCCGCGACGCAAGCCACCACCAACAGCGGCCAGTCCACCCTGATCCCGCTCCTCGGCGCCCTGCTCGGTATCGCCACGGCGGTGGCGATGGGCTTCGCCTTCTACAAAGGCGTCCTGAAGATCAACCTGGCCAAGTTCTTCAGGTACACCGGCATCATCCTGATCGTCGTCGCCGCCGGCGTGCTGTCGTACGGCGTCCACGACCTCCAGGAAGCCGGCATCCTCCCCGGCCTGAACAACCTCGCCTTCGACGTGTCCAACCAGGTCCCGCCCTCTTCCTGGTGGGGCACTTTGCTCAAGGGCACCGTGAACTTCTCCCCCGCCACCACCTGGCTCGAGGCAGTCGCCTGGCTGCTCTACCTCGTACCGACGATGACCTTGTTCCTGATCAAGACCCGCTTCCCACGCAAGCCCGCCCGACCCGCGACTGCACCCGAGCCGGCGCGAGCCCACTGATCGAAAGGCCCGACCACGTGAATCGACTCCTGACTGCCGCCTGCACTGGCGTACTGCTGGTGCCCGTCTCGGCCTGTAGCCTCACCCAGGAGAAAGAGCCCTCCTCGAAGGGCGGGCAGGGCACCATCAACGTCGAGTCGTCGGCCGACAAGTGCGCCCTGACCTCGAGCAAGGCCCCCTCGGGCAACGTGGTCTTCAAGGTGAAGAACACCGGGCCGGACGTCACCGAGTTCTACCTCTACGGCGACGACGGCCTGCGGATCGTCGGCGAGATCGAGAACGTCGGTCCCGGACTCTCGCGCGACCTCGTCGTACGTGCGGCGCCCGGCAAGTACGTCACCGCCTGCAAGCCCGGCATGAAGGGCCAGGGCATCCGCGACGCGTTCACGGTCACCGACTCGGGCAAGGACACCAAGATCGAGGGTGTCGACCAGGCGACCATCGACGCGGCCACGAGCCAGTACGCCGCCTACGTCAAGGACCAGACCCAGCAGCTCGTCGACGCCACCACGGAGTTCACCACGCTCTACAAGAACGGTCAGGACGACGAGGCCCGCAAGCTCTTCCCGCACGCCCGCGTCTACTGGGAGCGGGTCGAGACCGTGGCCGAGTCCTTCGGTGACCTCGACCCACGGATGGACCTTCGCGAGGCCGACCTCGAGGAGGGACAGAAGTGGACCGGCTGGCACCGGATCGAGAAGGATCTGTGGCCCCCGGCGAGCGGGTACAAGGCGTTGACCCCGGCCCAGCGGGCGGCGTCCGCCGACGACCTGCTGGCCAACACCAAGGTCCTCGAGAAGCGGGTCCAGACCCTCGACTACACCGTCGACCAGATCGGCAACGGCTCCAAGGGCCTGCTCGACGAGGTCGCCAGCGGCAAGATCACCGGGGAGGAGGACATCTGGTCGCACACAGACCTCTATGACTTCCAGGCCAACGTCGACGGCGCCCGCGTGAGCTACGAGGGCCTCAAGCCGCTGCTCGAGGTCAAGGACCCTGAGCTGTCGAAGCAGATCCAGGAAGCCTTCGACGCCCTCCAGACGCAGCTCGACAAGTACAAGACCGGCGAGGACGACTTCGTTTTCTACGACAAGGTCACCGAGGCCCAGCGCAAGGAGCTCTCGGACGCCGTGAACACGCTCGCCGAGCCGCTGTCCAAGATGACGGGAGCCATCACACTGTGACCCCTGCGCCCCAGGAAGGCGCCCGCTCGGGCGGGCTCAGCCGCCGGCGACTCCTCGGAGCCGCTGGTGCGGGTGCGGTCGCCGTCGGGGCGGCCGGGGTCGGTGGCTGGGCCTACGGACACGAGTCCGAGGACCCGCCCCAGGGTGTTGACCAGGCGCGCTACGCCTTCGAGGGCACGCACCAGGCGGGCATCACCACGCCCGTGCAGGACCGGCTCCACTTCGCGGCTTTCGACGTGACGACCGAGTCGCGCGCGGAGCTGGTCGACCTGTTCAAGCGATGGACGGCTGCCGCCCGGCAGATGACGGCGGGCGAGTCGGTGGGCGGTTCGCTGTCCACGCCGTACGACGCGCCGCCGAGCGACACCGGGGAGGCCCTCGGCCTCAACGCGGCCGGGCTGACCATCACCTTCGGCTTCGGGCCGAGCCTCTTCGAGAAGAACGGCAAGGACCGGTTCGGGCTCAAGGAACGGCAGCCGGCCGTCCTGCGCGAGCTGCCGCACTTCCCGGCCGACAACCTCGACCCGGAACGCAGCAACGGCGACCTCTGCATCCAGGCCTGCGCGCACGACCCGCAGGTCGCCGTGCACGCGATCCGCAACCTCGCGCGCATCGGCTTCGGCACCGTGGCGATGCGCTGGGCGCAACTGGGCTTCGGCCGGACCTCGTCGACCTCGACGAAGCAGGTGACGCCCCGCAATTTGCTGGGCTTCAAGGACGGCACTGCCAACATCAAGCTCGAGGACAAGGCGAAGATCGATGAGTTCGTCTGGGTCAAGGAGGGCGACGATCCCCGCGGAGACTGGCTGGCCGGTGGCTCCTACCTGGTGGCCCGCCGGATCAACATGCACATCGAGCCGTGGGACCGCACCAGCATGCGCGAGCAGGAGACGCTGATCGGCCGCAACCGCGACGAGGGCGCTCCCCTCTCGGGTGGCTCCGAGTTCACCGAGCCCGACTTCGAGGTGCAGGGCCGCGAAGGTCCGCTGATCGCGATCGACGCGCACGTGCGGCTCGCGCACCACAGCACCAACAAGGGAGTGCGCCTGCTGCGTCGCGGTTACAACTTCACCGACGGGAGCAACGCGCTCGGCCGCCTCGACGCGGGGCTGTTCTTCATCGCCTTCGTCCGCAACCCCGTGGAGCACTACATCCCGATGCAGACGCAGCTGTCCTCGCAGGACGCGCTGATGGAGTATCTCCAGCACACCGGGTCCGGGCTGTTCGCCGTACCCCCGGGTGTGCGAAGCAAGGACGGCTGGATCGGCGAGGGTCTCTTCGCCTAGTCTCTCGGGCGCTGCGGGTCGGACCGTCGTCCGAAACGGACAGGGCTGGCAGGCGATTCTGGAGGCGAGCGGGTGAAGTTTCGCCCGTCAGGGTCCAGTTTCCCCGGACGTCCGGGGAAACCGCCGGCGCTCAACCACCCTCAGCCGACGACCTCGAAGGACATCCCGGCCTTCTGCAGGCGGGTGACGAGGTTCTCGGCCATCGCGTAGGCCGTGGTCACCTGGCCGGCAGTCTGCGGGTTGTTGTCGAGCGCCAGGCACAGGGCCGACTCGGCGAGCATCTTCGCGGTCTCGTCGTACCCGGGGTCGCCGCCTGAGACGCGCGTACGCACGGTGCGACCGGCGCTCTCGCCCACGAAGTCGACGGTGAACCACGACTTGTCGCGTCGGGTCTTCGACGGCCCGTCGCCCTGCTTGATCCGGCTCTTCAGGAAGTTGCGCAGCGGCGGGATCTGCGAGGAGACGACCAGGCCGCCCACCGCCAGCGCGCCCCCGACGGTGTAGCGAAGCGTCTTCAGACCGGCGTAGTGGCTGTAGCGGAAGTCAGGACCGTACGACGGCAGCGCCGCGCCCGACCGGGCCACCACGAACGGGTCGATCGTCGGCAATGGCAGCAGCCACAGGCCGAGCAGCCTGTCGCGATGCGGCTTGCCGGCAACGGCGCGCGACTTGCGGCCGGCCGGGCGACCCTCCTTCTTGCGCCGCGCGACCATTGCCTCGCGCATCTGCCGGGGCCGGCTCATCGCCGCCATGGCGGAGTGGAAGGTGCCGCCGGAGGGCGTCCCGCCCGCGCGCACGACGCCGCGCAGGGAGATCGGGTCCTTCGAGCCGAGCTCCTGCACGGTGAACCACGCGCCGAGGTCGTGCGGGATCGAGTCGAAACCGGCCGCGTGCACGATCCGCGCGCCGGTCTCGACGGCACGGTCGTGGTGGGCGAGGTACATCCGGTCCACGAACTCGGGCTCGCCGGTCAGGTCCAGGTAGTCGGTGCCGGCCTCCGCGCAGGCGGCCACGAGGGCCTGGCCGTACAGCAGGTAGGGACCGACCGTGGTGATCACGACTCGCGTGGACTCGGCGACCGCGCGCATCGACTGCTCGTCGGAGCTGTCGGCCTGCAGCAGGGGCAGCTCTGCGAGGGACGGGTCCACCTTCGCCAGCCGCGAACGCACCTTCTCGAGCTTGTCCTGGTTGCGCCCGGCCAGCGCCCAGCGGAGTCCGACGGGGGCGTGCTCGGCCAGGTAGGCGGCGGTCAGCTCACCGGTGAAGCCGGTGGCTCCGAAGATGACGATGTCGTGGTCTCGAGTGGCGGGGTCAGCGGGCACAGCATCTCCTGGGTGTGGCGGAGTCGGATTGCCCCATTCTCGCTCATCTGCCCGGTGGGGAACCGACCCGTCCCACGCTGCGTCACAGGGACATGGACACTCCGGCAAAGGCAGCGCTGGGCGGCGGCTTGATCTCGACCCTGGCATTCGGCGGCATGGTCGCGGCGGGCGTGCTCGCGACCTCAGCCACGATCGTCCTGACCGACCCGACGACGCCGGCCGCCAACGCGACCGACCTCGTGCCCTTCAAGAACTGCGACTCGCTGCGCGACTGGTACGTCGACCACGCTCTCGACCAGGTCGGCCCCTGGGGCTGGGGCGGGCGGAACATACCGATGATGGCCGAGGACCAGGCCGCACGAGAGTCGCTGGACTCCGCCCCTTCCGACTCAGGTGCGGGCAAGGCGGTGGTCAACGGGGACACCGGCACGAACACCCAGGAGGCGGACGTCGACGAGCCCGACGTCGCCAAGACCGACGGGCGGATCGTCGTACGGCTCCAGGACGGTCGGGCTCTGGTCGTCACCGACGTCACCGGCAGCGAGCCGCGCGAGATCGCGAACTGGCGGCTGCCCGACGCGGCGTACGCCGACGGGCTGCTCCTGGTCGGCGACCACGTGCTGCTGAGCAACGGCGCGCGGATGATGGGCAGGGAGGGCTTCATGCCCCAGGGAGCCGACCGCACCGAGCTCTACGACATCGACCTATCCGACCCCGCCAATCCCCACCTCGCGCAGACCAGCACTGCGGCCGGGCACCAGGTCTCCATGCGCCAGTACGGCGACACCGTCCGCCTGGTCACCTCCGTCGGCCTGCCCGCGCTCCCGTTCCGGCAGCCGCAGGGCGCCTTGAGCGAGGCCCAGGCCGAGCAGCGAAACCGCGAGATCGTGCGCTCGTCGAGCATCGAGGACTGGATCCCGGGGCTCGACTGCAGCGAGGTCTACCACCCGCGGGAGTGGTCGGGGAACGAGACCGTCACGGTCACGACCTTCCGGCCCGGCTCGATCGACGACGCCACGAAGGTTGCGGTGACAGGCGCGGGCAGCGAGGTGTACTCCTCGTCCGACCGCCTCTACGTCACCTCGACCGAATGGAACAACGTCGGCCCCGTGATGTTCGACGGTCCCGACACGATCACGAGGTCCGACATCGTCCAGCCCGACATGAAGACGCGCACGCACATCCACGCGTTCGCCCTGGACGGAGACGCGACGCGCTACGTGGCCTCGGGTGTCGTGGACGGACGCGTCCGGGACCGGTGGTCTCTCGACGAGTACGACGGCCACCTCCGCGTCGCCGTCGCGTGGCCCTCTCGGTCCGGTGCCACTGGTGAGAACGGCGTGGTGGTGCTGGACGAGAAGGATGGTCGTCTCGAGCAGGTCGGCCAGCTGGCCGGGCTCGGCGTGGACGAGGAGATCCAGTCCGTGCGCTGGTTCGACGACCTGGCCGTCGTGGTCACCTTCCGGCAGATGGACCCGCTCTACACGATCGACCTCAGCGACCCGAACCGGCCGCGTCGACTCGGTGAGCTGAAGATCCCCGGCTTCTCTGCGTACTTGCACCCGATCGGCGACGACCGGCTGCTCGGGCTCGGCAGCGACGCCACCACCGAGGGCCAGAACCTCGGCGCCCAGGCGGCCGTGTTCGACATCAGTGACACCTCACGTGCCCGCCAGGTCGGCAAGAAGACCTTCGGCTACAACACCTGGTTCGAGGCCGTCGAGGACCCGCACGCCTTCACCTGGCTTCCCGACGCGCAGTCGGCGATCACCAACCTGCAGGGACAGACTGGCTCCGGGCCGGTGCTGCTCCAGGTCTCCCCCGACGGCTCGGTGTCCTCACGTGATCTGCCGTCGGTCGGCGGGTGGGGCCAGCGGGCTCTCCCCCTCGACGACAACCGGGTGGCGCTCGTCGGGAACAGCGTCGAGATCGTCGAGATCCCCCGCGGCTGAGCGGCGTTCAGGGCAGGCGGTCGAGGGTCGCGACCACGTCGACAGAGGCCGCCAGCGAGTTGACGACCTCCAGAATGGTGTTCGCGTCCTGGTCTCCTACGAGGCGCCTGGCCTTGGCAGCGACTTCGTCGGACCCGAACGGGAAGTGGTCGACGTCGCCGACCGGGTTGGGCACTCCGGCACTGAGAGTTGATCCGTCGCGGAGCCGTACGGTCACCTCCGCGGCTCGTCGGTCCGGCAACAACCCGTCGATTCGCGAGTCGATCTCGACGCGCACCTGACTGCTCAGCTCACGCGCACGACCGAAGTACTCCCCAGCTGGGTCCATCGCAGCAGGGTCGACGGCATCGGTCACGCAGGCCATGGCTGCGACGAAGGGCAACGAGAACATCGCGCCCAGTCTCGAATCCGTGTCAGGACCCAACAGGGGCTCGACGAGGTGATGGGTACGGACCTCGATCGCGGAGACGTCATCCCCGTTCCACGCGGCACCGCGACGGAGCTCCTGGATCGCGTCGACCACTGCATGGGTGTAGGAGCACGACGCGTGCTGCTTCATGTACCCCTTGAGCACGAGCCACTCGTCGCCCAACCCCTGCGTCAGGCTGTCAGGGTCCAGCCGGCCCACGATGCGACCGAGCGAGTGCTGCGCTGCACCCGTGTCGGTGGCGAGTCCGGCGAGTGCGAGCCGGGCGGCGTCGAGCCCGGCACGGTTGGCCCCGGCGATCCAAAGGTTGCGCACGAAGCCGCCCTCCAGCACGACCGGCCACGGCGTGACGTGGATCAGCGATGTCGAGGTGTCGATCGCCGCCGCCACCTGTCGGGCGTCGGCACCGAGTACGAGCGCGGCCGCGGTCGCTGCCCCCGTGGCACCCCAGTGTCCGTGCGTGTGCCAGCCCGGATCGCGGTCCAGCGCCCTGCCGAACCGCGCCGCCACCTCGTACCCCGCGACCACCGCTGCGATGAACCGCCGACCGTCCACCGGCTCGTCGGACAGTCGAGTCGCTGCCATCGCGGCGAAGACGACGTGCGCGGCCGGGTGGCCGGCGGCGTACTTGTTGCCCTCGTCGAGCTCGAGGCAGCAGGACGCCACCGAGTCCAGGAACGACGCGGACTCAGGTGTCGTCGAGAGTGCCGAACCAATGGGCCGCACCGTTCCGGACACACCCGGGAAGGTGCGAGCGAGTCGCCCGAGCTCCGGCGTACGGGCGCCGGCCAGAGTCACCGAGAACAAGTCGTGCAGCACCAGTCGCGGCCGATCTTCCAGCACCGCCGGGAGATCGTCGTCGCGGAGGGAGACGGCCATGCCCGCGAGCTCACCGGTCGCGCGCAGTTGTTCCGCTTGCCGGAACGATTCGCCGTGCTCCACGAGGACGACCTTAGGTTTCGGACCCAGCTCCGGTCAACGCTCCCTGGGCCACGAGGCCGGTAAACGCGCATGATCAAGCGCGATCTCGGGTTCACACGCCTGCCGAAGAGGTCTAGAGTGAGTCCGGTGCAGCGTTCCTCCAAGCGAAACGACGAGACCCAGGACCAGCCTGCCCCGCTGGCAGGGCTGCGGGTCCTGGACGTGTCCACGATCCTCGCTGGGCCCCTGTGCTGTCAGATCCTCGGTGACTTCGGCGCAGACGTGATCAAGGTCGAGCATCCGTCCGGGGACAACATGCGCGGCCACGGCCGCAGCAAGGACGGCGTCCCGTTGTGGTGGAAGGAGATCAGCCGCAACAAGCGCACGGTCTCGATCGACCTCAAGCACGAGCAGGGCGCCGAGGTGCTGCTGCGGCTGGCGAAGAGCGCCGACGTGCTGGTCGAGAACTTCCGCCCGGGCACGCTGGAGCGGTGGGGACTCGGCCCCGAGATCCTGCACCGCGAGAACCCCGGCCTGGTCCTGGTGCGACTGACCGGCTTCGGCCAGACCGGTCCCTACGCGTCCCGCGCCGGCTTCGGCACTCTGGCCGAGGCGATGAGCGGCTTCGCGGCTGCCACCGGCGAGGCTGACGGGCCACCCACGCTGCCCGCGTTCGGGCTCGCCGACAGCATCTGCGGCATCGCCGCCTCCTCGGCCGCGCTGATGGCTCTGCGCCATCGCGATGCCACCGGCAAGGGCCAGGTGGTCGACCTGAGCATCCTCGAGCCGATCATGGCTGCGGTGGGCCCTGGGCCCACGATCTACCAGCAGCTCCAGCACGTGGAGCCCCGGCACGGCAACAGGTCCACGAACAACGCGCCCCGCAACATCTACCCGACAGCCGACCGATCCTGGGTGGCCGTGTCGACGAGCGCACAGCGGATTGCAGAACGGGTGCTCGAACTGGTTGGCCACCCCGAGGTGATCGGCGAGCCGTGGTTCGCCACCGGGGCCGGCAGGGCAGAGCACGTCGACCTGCTCGACGCCCACGTCGGCGAGTGGATCGCGACCCGGAGCAGGGCCGAGGTGCTGGAGGCGTTCGAGAAGGCCGGTGCCGCGATCGCACCCGTGTACGACGCGGCGGACCTGACCAACGACCCTCACGTCCGCGATACGGAGATGTTGCTCGAGGTACCGGACGACGACCTGGGACCGCTGCTGCAGCACAACGTGATGTGGCGGATGAGCGAGTCCCCCGGGCAGATCAAGTTCACGGGTCGTGCGCTCGGCGCCGACACCGACACCGTGCTCACCGAGCTCGGCTACTCCCAGGAGGAGATCAACACCTTGAGGCAGAGCGAGGCCGTCCGATGACCGACCAGCTGCTGGAGACCGTGGCCAACGGTGTCCAGATCGTCGACCTGGGGCGCCAGCTCCGGGTCGGGATGCCGCAGTCCCCCAACCACCCGCAGTTCTGGCACACTCTCCCCCGGCGCCACGGGGACGCGATCCGCGCGGACGGAGCCAGCGCCGCCAACGACCTGATCACGATGGGCACCCACGTCGGCACCCACATCGACGCCCTCGCACACGTCTCGCACGACGGGCTCCTGCACGGCGGGATCGATGCGTCGGAGGCCGGCGTCGGTGGCAAGTACGTCGAGCTCGGCGTGCACACCATCGAGCCGATGATCCGGCGCGGCGTACTCCTCGACGTTGCCGGCGCCCTCGGGACCCAGCGACTCGAAGGTGGCTACGAGATCACCGTCGATGACCTCGAGCGCACCACCTCGGACCAGGGCACCGACGTGGCGACGGGCGACGTCGCACTGGTCCGCAGCGGCTGGGGTCAGCTCTTCGACGAGGGCACCCCCTACATCGGCGCCGAGAGCGGAGTGCCCGGTGTCTCGGAGTCAGGCGCGCAGTGGTTGGCCGACCACCAGGTGCACGCAGCCGGGGCGGACACGATTGCGTTCGAGCGGCTGGCGCCTCGCGGGGGCCACTCGCTGCTGCCGGCGCACCGGGTCCTGCTCGTCGAGAACGGCATCTACATCATCGAGGCGCTCGACCTCGAGGAGCTCGCCCGACGCGGCGTCCACGAGTTCACCTTCGTGCTGGTGCCGCTGAACATCTTCGGCGCCACCGGCTCACCCGTCCGCCCGCTTGCGGTGACCTCGGCGTGAACGACCGCACCCTCGCCCAACAGCTGGGTGACTTCGCCACCGGACAGCACCTGAAGACGCTGCCCGACGACGTGGTCGACAGCGTCGGGATGCGGGTGCTCGACACCCTCGGCATCGCCGTCGGAGCCAGCACCCTGTCCACGAGTGCGGCTGCGCGCTCGTGGGTGCTGGAGAACGGCGGTGCGTCACACGCGACGGCCATCGGCCTGCCCGACCGGCTGCCGGCGGCGCTCGCTGCCTTCGTCAACGGCGTGAACGCGCACTCCCTCGACTACGACGACACGCACCTACCGTCGGTGCTGCACCCGAGCGCCAGCGTCGTGCCAGCTGCCCTGGCTGCCGCCGAGCAGGCCGGCGCCGACGGCGCCGAGCTCGTGCGTGCGGTGGCCGTCGGACTCGAGGTGTGCGTGCGCCTCGGGATGGCTGGCTACGACCCGGCGACCGGCAACTCGGTCTTCTTCGAGCACGGCCAGCACGCCACCTCCATCTGCGGCGCGATGGGCGCCGCCGTGTCCGTGGCGATGCTGCGGGGAGCGTCCGCACGCGAGGTCACCGACGTCCTGGGCGTGGCCGCCTCGATGGCCGCCGGCATCATCGAGGCCAACCGCACCGGCGGCACCGTCAAGCGGATGCACTGCGGCTGGGCCGCACACGCCGGTGTCGCCGCAGCCGGCCTCGTCGCCCACGGGGTCACGGGTCCGCCCACGGTGCTCGAGGGACGCTTCGGCTTCTTCCGGGCCTGGCTGCACACCGAGGGCAACGCCGAGGAGGTCGTCGGCGGTCTCGGTGAGACGTGGTCCGTGCCAGGCATCTTCTTCAAGCCCTATCCGGCCAACCACTTCACGCACGCCGCCGTGGATGCCGCCGCAGCGTTGCGCGAGCAGGGCATCGGGCCGGAAGACATCGAGCGGCTGGTGCTCGGCGTACCCGCTCCCAACCTGCGCACCATCGGTGAGCCGATCGAGGTCAAGCGCGCCCCCGAGACGGGCTACATGGCGCAGTTCAGTGGTCCGTACGCCGTGACGATCGGTCTGCTCGGCGGGTCAGGTCTCGGTGCCTCGCTCGCGGACTACACCGACGAGCTCGCCCAGGACCCCGACCGCCGTGCGCTGATGCAGAAGGTCGATGTCGTACCCGACGACCGCTGCACCGAGATCTTCCCGCACCAGTTCCCCGCCGTGCTCACGGCGATGTTGCACGACGGTCGCGAGGTCGTCCAGGAGGTGCTCACCACACGTGGTGGCCCGGAGCGGCCGTTGTCGTTCGAGGAGATCTCGGCCAAGTTCCACGACAACGTCGAGCCGTTCCTGAGCCGCGACGAGGCCGACGCCCTGGCCGAGGCTTGCCGGGTGCTGCCCGACCTCGACGACCTGTCCGCCCTGACCGCACCGCTGGCCGGCGTCGTCCGGCACCTCACCCGATCCGAGAGCCCGTCCTCCACGAAAGGTTCCACCTGATGCCCGAGACCCCCGAACTCGACCTGGTCGTCACAAACGCACTCGTCGTCCGCGCCGGCGAGCAGGAGCCGCAGCGACTCGACGTCGGCATCGCCGGCGGGCAGTTCGTCGCGATCGAGGAGTCGATCGACCCGGCGCGTGCCGCGGACGTGGTCGACGCGGGTGGCAAGCCGATGTTCCCCGGCGTCGTGGACGTCCACCAGCACTGGGGTATCTACAACGAGCTCAGCGAGGACGCGGTGTCCGAGAGCCGCGCAGCCGCGCAAGGTGGTGTGACCTCCGGGATCACCTACATCCGCACCGGCGCCTACTACCTGAACCGCACCGGGCCCTACCGCGAGATCTTCCCCGACGTGCTCTCGGCGGTGGAGGGGCGTGCCTTCATCGACTACGCCTTCCACGTCGCGCCGATCCTCGAGGAGCACATCGACGAGATCCCGACGATGATCGAGGAGTTCGGCGTTCCCTCCTTCAAGATCTTCATGTTCTACGGGGCCCACGGCTTGCACGGCCGGTCCAGCGACCAGGGCTCGTTCCTGATGATCCCCGAGGACCAGTCCTACGACATCGCGCACTTCGAGTTCGTCATGCGCGGCGTGCAGAAGGCCCGCCTGGACGAGAGGTTCGCCGAGGACCGGGACCACATCTCGCTCTCCCTGCACTGCGAGACCGCCGAGATCATGCGGGCCTACACCAAGCTCGTGGAGGCAGAGGGCACCCTGAAGGGGCTCGAGGCCTACAGCGCCGCACGGCCTCCGCACTCCGAGGGGTTGGCGATCACCATCGCCGCCTACCTCGCACACGAGACCGAGCTGCCCAACATCAACTTGCTGCACCTCAGCTCCCGCAAGGCCATCGAGGCCGCGATGATGATGGCAGCGACCTTCCCGCACATCGACTTCCGTCGTGAGGTGACGGTGGGCCATCTGCTGGCGGACTGCCAGACCGCCAACCTGGGCGGGAAGGTGAACCCGCCGCTGCGACCGCGCGAGGACGTCGAGGCGCTCTGGGACCACGTCCTGGCGGGCGACTTCTCCTGGGTGACCTCCGACCACGCGTGCTGCAAGGACGAGACCAAGTTCGGCGACCCGCGTGACGACGTGTTCGTGGCCAAGTCCGGTTTCGGTGGCACGGAGTACCTCCTCCCCGGCCTGGTGAGCGAGGGGCGCAAGCGCGGGCTCTCCTACACCCGGATCGCCGAGCTCGTCTCACGCAACCCGGCTGAAAGGTTCGGCCTGGCCCACAAGGGCGACATCGCCGTGGGACTCGACGCGGACTTCTGCCTGGTCGACGACGACGTCGAGTACGTCGTACGGGCCGAGGAGTCGCAGTCGTCGCAGGAGTACACCCCGTTCGAGGGCTTCGAGCTGACCGCCCGGGTCACCGACACCTACCTGCGCGGCGAGCCCGTGTGGCGCGGCGACGACGTCGTCGGGGAACCCCGCGGACAGTTCGTACGACGCTCCGGCAACTGAGCCGGATCAGGCCCGCGAGAGCGTCTCGTGGGCCTCGCGGAGGACCGCCGCGTCGATGAGGCGACCCTCCTCGTCCAGGGTGACTCCCCCGCCGGCGTCGTCTGCCCGGGCGATCAGCCTGCGTGCCCGGTCCACGGTCTCCTGGTCGGGGGTGAGCACCTCGTTGATGGTCCGGACCTGGTTGGGATGCACCGCCGTACGGGAGCGGAAGCCCAGGTCGACGAGATGGCGGGTGGTCCGTGCGAACTCCTCGAGGTCGCGGAAATCCGTCGACGTGGGGGCAACCGGCGCCGCCAGCCCGGCCGCCGCGGCGTGCCGCACGATCTCCAGCCGGAGCGCATCGACGACCGCCTCGGTCCCGCTGGAGCGCCGTACTCGCAGGTCCGCCAGCAGGTCGACCTCACCGACCCCGAAGGATCGCACCCGTGCTTGACGAGCCAGCCGCGGCAGTGCCGCCAGCGTGGCGGCCGTCTCGATCAGGGCGATCACCCCGAGTCGATCCACACCGCGCTCGGCCTCGAGTCGGGACAGCTCGTCATCGGCCTGAGCCAGGACGTCGGTCGACGCCTTCGCCACCAGGAGCCCGTCAACGGCAGGGTGCACAGCGGTGTGCAGGTCGTCGGCCAGGAACTCGGCACTCACGCGGACCCAGACCTGGGCGCCAGCAGCGGGTCCGGTCTCCAACCACAGCCGGAGCTGCTCACGCGCCTCGGGCTTGGCCGGCAGCGGGACGGCGTCCTCGAGGTCGATGACAATGGCGTCCGCCTCGCCGGTGTGCGCCTTGGCGAAGAGGTCGGATCGTGACGCCGGCACGTAGAGGAACGAGCGTGGTAGCGGGCCCGGCTTCGCGGGCGCGCTCATCGCGCGCCGCCGGGACGGAGCAGGCCGGTGATCGTGTCGGCGGCGGCGACCACCTGCCGTGCGTGCGTCTGGTGTCGCTCGTCCACGTCCGCGGAGTAGCGCGAGGCAGGCCCGGAGGAGCTGACCGAACCCAGCACGTGGCCCTCCGCGTCGAAGAACGGCGCCGCGATGGAGGCGGCGCCCGTGCCCCGCTCGTCGATGGACGTCGCGTGGCCGAACTCGCGGACCTCCGCGAGCCGGGCCAGGAACTCGTCGACATCGACGTCGGGCTGTGCCACCTGCAGGTCGCGCACCGCGTCGTCGATGTAGTCCTGCGGAAGGAAGGCGAGAAT
Source organism: uncultured Actinomycetota bacterium (assembly GCA_963742785.1). Lineage (GTDB taxonomy): Bacteria > Actinomycetota > Actinomycetes > Propionibacteriales > Nocardioidaceae > Marmoricola. Next base: position 626,629 of record CAVUNI010000004.1, on the reverse strand, counting down.
CGAGCGGCTCGAGGCGCCGGAGTGCAACGGGTACTGCGGCCCGATCTCGACGATCATCTTCACCTCCTGCGGACTCTCGAACTGGTCGAGGTAGATCCGCCTGTGGCCCACGAGGACCGACAGCGTGGCCGTCTCCCGGGTCTGGTCGCGCAGGCGCTGCAGCACCGGTGCCGCGAGGCGGCGTACGTCGAGCTGGCTCCATGCCTTGGTGCCGAGACCGATGGCCGCCGGCCCCAGGGCATAGGTGGAGTTCCCCCGCACCGCCTGCACGAGGGACCGGGAGGCGAGCGACTGGAGGATGCGGTGCACGACGGCCTTGCTCAGGCCGACCTCCCGGGCCAGCTGGGTGACACCGAGCGGCCGGTCCGAGCGTGCGAACGCCATCAAGACGTCGGCCACCCGGTTGGCCGACTCGGTCCCGGTCATGGCGTCTGGCGTGTCAGTGGGTTGACGGACTGGTGTCATCGGGACCTCGTTTCGACTGCTCGTTCCGCTGGGCGGACTCTAGATGTAGCACAAAGCTGCGCTCAACCCCTATAGATCACGCCGCATTCGTGCCATACTCCGGAACATCCGAGTTCGAAGCCGTCCCGCCCAAGTACGCTCAGCGGAACAACTCTCACGCTGGTTGTTCCCCCTAGTGGAACACGCGGAGGCGGGATGAAAGGCAGGACACCGATGAAGAAGCTGGCAAGCGTCGCAGTCGCACTCACCCTGGCTGGGGGGCTCGCCGGGTGTGGGTCCGACTCCGGGTCCTCCGACGACTCCGGAGCCATCACGATCGGCTCGATCCACCCGACCAGCGGGCCTCTGGCAGGCGTCGGCGCCCTGATGGACGACGGGGCCAAGATGGCGGTCGACGACATCAACGCCGACGGCGGGATCAAGTCCCTCGACGGTCGCAAGCTCAAGTTGTCCTCCGGCGACAGCCAGGGGAAGGCCGAGGTCGGCCAGAGCGAGGCCCAGCGGATGATCGACGACGGCGCAGTAGCGCTGGTGGGCACCTACCAGAGCGACGTCACCCAGAACGTCGCGTCGGTGGCCGAGCGCGGTCGCGTCCCGCTCGTGATCGACGTGGCCGTCGACGACAACATCCTCGAGAAGGGCTACAAGTACTCCTTCCGGGTGCAGCCCAACGCCACGAGCATGGGCACCTCGGGGGCCGAGTCCCTCGCGGCGTTCGGCAAGCAGGCCGGTGACCCGGTCACCCGGGTGGCCTACCTGCACGTCGAGGGGTCCTTCGGCGACAGCGTGTTCAACGCCTTCAAGGAGAAGGCGGCCGAGCAAGGGATCACCGACGTCAAGGAGATCACCTACCCGCCGACCAACTTCTCCGACGCCACCACCCAGGTACGTGAGGCTGCGTCGTACAAGCCCGACGTCATCGTGGCCACCGGCTACTTCCCCGACGGCGTGCTGATCGCGAAGGCGGTCGAGGAGCTGAAGCCCGACATCAAGGGGCTCTACGGCATCGCCAACGGTGCCTTCGACGACGGGTCCTTCCCCGAAGCGGCCGGCACCGCCGCCGCCGGTGTGCTCGGCGCGAACTACCACTACGACGCCAAGAGCCCGAAGGTGCAGGACATCCGCAAGCGCTTCGAGGCGAAGTACGGCAAGCCGATGGAGACGGCGTCGGTGCTCTCCTACCAGGCGGTCGAGGTCATCGCCGCCGGCCTGGAGAAGGCGAAGGACGCCGACCCGGAGAAGCTGCGCGAGGCCATCGCGGGCGTCACGATCGACGAGCCGCTGCTCGCCTTCGACGGTCCGATCAAGTTCGACGACAAGGGCCAGAACGAGAACGCCACGGTGATCGTGATGCAGAACCTGAACAAGGCGGTAGCCCAGGTCTACCCCGAGGAGTTCGCCGAGCAGAAGATCCAGTTCCCCGCCGCCGCGGGCACGCAGTGACCCAGACCGCACCTGCTGCGACGGCCCGGAGACCGCGGTTCACCGCGGGTCCGGGCACCTTCGCCACGGCAATAGTCGTGGTGCTGCTCGCGGCCGTGTACCTGGTCGGTGGCAAGGACACGGGCCTGGTCACGCAGGCAGTGGTCACCGGCCTGCTCCTCGGTGGCGTCTACGCGCTCGTGTCCATCGGCCTGACCCTGATCTTCGGGGTGCTCGGCATCGTGAACTTCGCGCAGGGGGCGATGCTCACGCTGGCGATGTACCTCGTCTACGTGATGTCGGCCAACGCCGGGATACCGGTGTACGCCGCGACGCTGCTCGCGGTGCCGATCATGTTCGCACTCGGCATGCTGATCCAGCAGCTGCTGCTGACCCGGCTGACCGTCAGCGGCAGCCACGAGGGTCCGCTACTGGTCACCCTCGGCCTGTCCCTGCTGATCGGCAACGTGCTCCTGATGATCTTCGGTGGCCGCCCCAAGACGGTCGAGGGCACCGTGTCCGGCTCGATGCACGTGCTCGGTGCGGTCGTGTCGTACTCACGTCTGATCGCGTTCGTCGGCGCCATGGTGGTGGCGCTCGTGATAACCCTCGTGCTGACGAAGACCTCGCTGGGCCTCTCCATCCGCGCCGTGGCCGCCAACTCGCAGGGCGCCCAGCTCGTCGGAGTGAACATCAACCGCATCTATGCGCTCACGTTCGGCATCGCCTCGGCGAGCGTCGCGGTCGCCGGCGGGCTGATCACCCCGTTCACCAGCCTCACCCCCTCGGTGGGTGAGCAGTTCACGATCCTGGCGTTCGTGATTGTCGTCCTCGGCGGTCTCGGCAGCGTCGTTGGTGCAACTGTCGGTGGGCTGGTGGTCGGGCTGGTGCAGACGGTGGGTGGCCTCTACCTGCCCGGCACCGGCTCGCTGATCCTGGTCTTCGTCGTGTTCGTGCTCGTCCTCTTCCTCCGGCCAGAGGGCCTCTACGGCGGCCGCTCATGAGCACCGCCACCGAGTCCCGCGCGACGACAGTCGAGACCACCGACCCACGGCTGAAGGACACCTGGCTCCGGCGCCAGCTGATCACGCTTGTGGTGGGTGTCGCCGTGCTGGCCCTGCTGCCGCTGGTGCTCACCGACCGCGTCGAGACCGTCGCCGTCCGCACCCTCATCTTCGCGATCATGGCCGTCGGATGGAACCTGATGAGCGGCTACGGCGGGATGTTCAGCTTCGGCCACGCTGCCTTCTTCGGCGTCGGCGCCTACACCGACGCCTACCTGCTGACCGAGCACAACGTGTCACCGTGGATCTCCATGGTCGTCGGCGCGCTGATCGCGGCAGCCGTCGGCTCGCTGATCGCCTACCTGTGCCTGCGCTACAAGCTGGCCGGGGCCTACTTCGCACTCGCCACGTTCGCGTTCGCGCAGATGTTCCTGCTGCTGGTGCAGAACCTCGAGGTCTTCAACAAGACCGAGGGCTTCAACATCGAGATCCTGCCGAGTGACTCGTGGGCCAAGCTCCAGTTCCAGCAAGGCAGCCCGAACTACTTCTGGATCCCGCTCGCCCTGCTCGGGCTCGGCGTCCTGATGACGATCATGTTCGCGCACTCCCGCTCCGGTCAGTTCGTCCAGGCCGCGCGCGACGACCAGACGGCGGCCGCCTCGCTCGGGATCAACGCGATGCGCCACCGACTGCTGACTGTCGCCCTGAGCTGCGGACTCACTGCCGTGGCAGGTGCTTACTACACGCAGTACTACCTGTTCGTCGGCCCGGAGCAGGCCTTCGGCTCCGCCGTCTCGATCGAGGCGATCGTGCCCGCGGTCATCGGCGGCATCGGCACGATCTGGGGCCCGGTCATCGGTGCCGCGATCATCGGGCCGCTCTCCGACCTGGTGGCCAGCACACTGCGCAACCCGCCGCCGTTCCTCGACTTCCTGCAGGGCACGGCCGGCCTCGACGTGGCGCTGTACGCCGTCATCCTGATCGCGATCGTGCTCTTCCTGCCCAAGGGCGTCTTCGGTTCGATCCGGGACCGGTGGTGGCGCCGATGAGCCTGCTGCAGGTCGAGAGCCTCTCCAAGGCGTACGCCGGACTGCACGCGGTCGAGAACGTGTCGGTCCAGGTCGAGGAGCGCGAGTTCCTGGGCATCATCGGACCCAACGGGGCGGGCAAGACGACGCTCTTCTCGCTGCTGGCCGGAGAGCAGCCCCCCACGTCGGGTCGGGTCGTCTTCGACGGTCAGGACATCACCGGCTGGCAGGCGTACAAGGTTGCCGACGCGGGCCTCGTCCGGACCTTCCAGCTGATGCGGCCGTTCAGCTCGATGACCGTGCTGGAGAACGTCACCATCGCCGCGATGCAACGACACCGCTCACGCACCGAAGCCCGCCGTCACGCGCTGGAGGTGCTCGACCGGGTGCAGCTCGGGGACAAGTACGCCGTGGACTCCGGATCGCTCTCGACGGCGGGGCTGAAGCGACTCGAGCTCGCCCGCGCGCTGGCCCTGGAGCCCCGCGTGGTGCTGCTCGACGAGGTGCTGGCCGGCCTCGTCCCCGCTGAGCGCGCACCGATGATCGACCTGCTCCGCCAGCTGCACGGCGATGGCCTAACGGTGGTGTTCGTGGAGCACATCATGGCCGCAGTGATGGCGCTCTCACAGCGACTCGTGGTGATGCACGAGGGCCAGGTGCTGGTCGAGGGCCCACCACGTGAAGTGGTCGAGGACCCGCGGGTCGTCGAGGCCTACCTCGGAGAGGAGCCGGCCTGATGCTCAACGTCCGGAACCTGCATGCCGGCTACGGCCGGATGGAGATCCTGCACGAGCTCGACCTGCACGTGGAGGCCCAGGAGATCGTCTCGCTGATCGGAGCCAACGGCGCCGGCAAGACCACGACGCTCCGGGCGCTGGCCGGGATCGTCACCCCGAGCGAGGGATCGGTCGAGCTCGAGGGAAAACAGCTCCAGGCGATGCGCCCCGACCAGATCGTCAGGACGGGCGTGGTGCACGTCGCGCAGGACCGGGAGCTGTTCGGGCCGCTGCAGGTCTCCGAGAACCTCGAGATGGGCGCGTACACCCAGCCTCGTTCCTCGATGAAGGAGTCGCTCGACCTCGTCTTCGACCTGTTCCCGATCCTGGCCGAGCGTCGTACGCAGAAGGCGATGACTTTGTCCGGCGGCCAGCAGCAGATGCTCGCGATCGGGCGTGCCCTGATGGCCAAGCCGCGGCTGCTCACGCTCGACGAGCCGTCGGTGGGGCTGGCCCCCAACCTTGCGGCACAGGTGCTCGAGGCCATCACGCGCGTCCGCGACGCAGGCGTCACCGTGCTGATCGTCGAGCAGAACGCAGCCCAGGCACTGGCAATCTCCGACCGCGCCTACGTCATCGAGAGCGGCTCGATCGTCCTCGAGGGCACCGGCGCCGAGCTCGCCGACGACGACCGCGTGCGCTCGGCCTACCTCGGGATCTGAGCCGATGGAGTTCCTGGTGCACATCGAGATCGTCTGGCCGCCCGACAGGCCGGATCACGAGCGCGAGGAGATCTTCACGGCCGAGCTGGCCCGTGGCCAGGAACTGGCCCGCGAAGGATCGCTGCGCCGGCTGTGGCGGATCCCCGGCAGATGGGCCAACTGGAGCCTGTACGACGTGCCCGACGCGACCGTCCTGCACGACGCGTTGTCCTCGCTGCCGCTCTATCCGTGGATGGACATCGACGTGCACCCGCTGGCCGAGCACCCCAATGACCCCCTCGCGCTCGGGATCACCCCGGGAGCCGGCACCGAAGGAGTGAGCTGATGCGCCTGCTCGGTTGGACACCCATCGTCGTCGGGCCCGCCGAGCTCGCCCGCCGTCAGGAGCGCTACGACCGGCTCTCCCCAGAGCATGTGCGGGTGGTCCTGCACGACCTCGGCGAGGTGCTGCCGTCGGCACCCGTCGCCCTCGAGACCGACGAGGACGTCCGGGCATCCGAGGACGCCGTCGTGGCGGCGTACCGCCAGAGCGAGCCGGCGGGGTTCGATGCGTTCCTGCCCGACTGTGTCCTCGACCCGGCCGTCGACGTCCACGACCTGGCGCGTCCGGTGCTGGGGCTCAGCCGCATCGTGTCGGCGTTCCTGGCAGGGCAGGGAGTGAAGGTCGGTGCGCTGGCCCGCAACTCCGCGATCGCACGCGAGCTCGACCGTCGCCTCCAGTCCTACCGAGTGGATGCGCAACCGACCGTGGTGATGGACCTGACGGTTGAGGACATCGCCGACGACGACACATGGCGTCGGGCGGTGGCGAAGCACGCCGCCGACCTGCAATGCGATGTGGCCCTGAACGCGTGCTCGGCAGTGGATCTCGGCGACCCCGCCACCGGCACGCTGGTGGTCGACCCGACCGCGTTGGCGCTCCGGCTCATCGGGGTGCGCGCAGGGCTCGCCGGCACCGGCTCGTGAGCGACCACGGCGGACCCGACCTCGTCGTCGCCGGGGCCGGCGGCGGACTCGCGGGTGCCCTCCGCGCGGCCGAGCTCGGTCTCGAGGTGCTCGTGGTGGAGGTCAACGAGCACTTCGCGCAGGGCAACAACACCGCCATGTCGACGGCGATGATCCCCGGCGCAGGATCTCGGTGGCAGCGCGAGGCCGGCATCGACGACAGCCCCGAGCAGTTCGTCGCGGACGTGATGGCAAAGACCGGCGGCGAGGCGGACGAGAGGTTGGCACGGTCACTCGCCGAGGTGAGCGGTCAGCTGGTGGAGTGGCTTGCTGACGAGGCGGGTCTGCCGCTGTCGCTCGTCACCGACTTCGACTACCCGGGTCACTCGCGCCGGCGCTGCCACACCGTGCCCGGCAGGTCGGGTCGGGCGATGCTGCAGGACCTGGTGCGCGCCGTACGACGACACCCGCGGATCGAGCTGATGGTCCCGGCCCGGCTCGTCGAGGTGCGTGCTGACGATGACGGCGTCACTGGTGTCGTGATCGCCTACGGCGAAGACCACGAGGAGATCCCCACCGACGCACTGCTCCTCGCCACCAACGGGTACGCCGCCGACCCCGAGCTGGTGGCCCGGCACATCCCCGAGATCGCCTCGGCGGTCTACCACGGCAGCGAGGCTTCCCGCGGCGACGCCTTGCGCCTGGGTGCGCAGCTGGGCGCGGAGACCGCCTTCCTCGACGCCTACCAGGGCCACGCCGCCCTGGCCATGCCGGCCGCCACCCTCGCCGGCTGGGCCACGGTCATGCACGGCGCCTTTCTCGTCGACGGTGCGGGTCGCCGCTTCGGCAACGAGACGACCGGCTACTCGGAGTACGCCAGCGAGGTGATCCGGCACGCAGACGGCGAGGCGTGGATCATCCTCGACGAACGCATCGACTCACTCTGCCGGTCGTTCCAGGACTACGTCGACACCCGTGAGTCCGGCGCCGTGCGCTGGGGCACCGACGCCAGAGACCTGGCCGGCCTGGCCGGGATCGACTCCGACGGGCTGGAGCAGACCGTCTCGGAGTGCCGACGCATCGCCAGTGGCGAGCTGGACGACAGCTTCGGTCGCAGCCACTGGGAGGAGCCGTTGGGGGACTCTCTGGCCGCGATCCACGTGCGTCCTGCCCTGTTCCACACCCAGGGCGGGCTCGTCGTCGACGGCGAGGCGCGAGTGCAGCGTGGGAAAGGTGACGTGATTCCCGGCCTCTACGCGTCCGGTGGCGCCGCTGCCGGCATCTCGGGGCACGGAGCCGGTGGCTACCTCGCGGGCAATGGGCTCCTCCCGGCGCTCGGGCTCGCGTATCTCGCAGCCGGGTCCGTGGCCGCTGGCCGCTGAGGCGCGACCACGTATTCTCGTTGGCATGTGTCGCAACATCCGCACCCTCCACAACTTCGAGCCGCCCGCTACTCGCGACGAGGTGCACGCTTCCGCCGTGCAGTACGTCCGCAAGATCAGCGGCTCGTCCAAGCCGTCGCAGGCCAACCAGGACGTCTTCGACCAGGCCATCGCCGAGGTCGAGGCGGCCACGCGCCGGCTGCTGGAGGGGCTCACCACCAACGCCCCGCCGAAGAACCGTGAGGAAGAGGCCGCGAAGGCCCGCGCCCGCGCCGAGGTCCGCTACGCGAGCGCCTGACCCGTTGTCCGGCTGGACGACACCCGACGTGCTCGGCGGTCGGACCGTCGTCCTCACGGGTGCGGGGCTGAGCACGGACTCCGGGATCCCCGACTATCGCGGACCGGGCGCACCGGTGCGGATGCCGATGACGTTCCAGGACTTCGTGGCCAGCCCCGACAACCAGCAGCGGTACTGGGCTCGCGCCCACCTCGGCTGGTCCCGGATGGGTGCCGCCGAGCCGAACCCCGGACACCTCGCGCTCGCCCGGCTGGAGGCTCTCGGGGCTGTCAGGTTCCTGATCACCCAGAACGTCGACGGGCTCCACGAGCGGGCCGGGCAGCAGCGCATGGTCGCCCTGCACGGGCGGATCAGCGAGGTGGTCTGCCTCGACTGCGGTGGGTGCACCGGGCGGACGGCCATGCAGCGACAGCTCACGCTGGCCAACCCGGGCTGGCTCGAGGAGCACGGAGCCGTGAGAGCGCGGCCCGACGGCGATGTCGAGCTCGAGGAGACCGGGCGTTTCGTCGTGCCCGCGTGCGCCGGGTGCGGTGGCCGCCTCAAGCCGCACGTCGTGTTCTTCGGCGAGAACGTGCCCAAGGAACGCGTTGAGCGCTGCTACTCCGCGATCGACGAGGCCGACGCGCTGCTCGTCGCGGGGTCGTCGCTGGCGGTGATGAGCGGCCTGCGTTTCGTGCGGTACGCCGCCAAGGCCGGCCTGCCCGTCGTGATCGTCAACCGCGGCGCGACCCGTGGTGACGACCTGGCGACCGTCAAGATCGAGGCAGGCTGCAGCGAGTGGCTCGGCGCCTGGCTTCACGCCCCCGAGGCTGAGCTCGCGAAGGCTCGGTAAGGGCGGGAGATTGAGGAGCGTCGGCGCGTGGCCGAGCTTGCGAGGGACCGAGCGACGCGTCTCGAAATCAGGCAGGCGTGACGAAGATGTGCTCGGCCGACTCGGGGACGATCTCCGCAGTCTCGCCTGAGCTGCCCAGCAGCACGCCCTCCTGGGTCAGGACGGCCGCGATCACCTGTCCCGGCAGGGCACCCGCACGGCGCAGCGCGCCCATCAGGGTCTCGTCCTTCTGCATCTCCTCGCTGATGCGGCGTACCCGCACGCGACGCGACTCCTCCCCCACCACGCTCGACAGGGTCTCGACGCCCTCGCGGAACTGCTCTCCCTCGCCTTCCTGGCCCAGCTCGGCGAGACCGGGGATCGGGTTGCCGTAGGGGGACTCGGTCGGGTGGTCGAGCAGCTCGAGCAGCCGGCGCTCGACGGTCTCACTCATCACGTGCTCCCACCGGCACGCCTCCTCGTGGACCAGCTCCCAGTCGAGGCCGATGACGTCGGTGAGGAGGCGCTCGGCCAGCCGGTGCTTGCGCATCACGCGCATCGCCAGACCGTGGCCGGTGTCGGTCAGCTGCAGGTGGCGATCGCCCTCGACCGTCAGCAGCCCGTCTCGTTCCATCCGGGCGACCGTCTGGCTCACCGTCGGGCCGCTCTGGTGCAGCCGCTCCGCAATCCGGGCGCGCAGGGGGATGATGCCCTCTTCCTCGAGCTCGTAGATGGTGCGGAGGTACATCTCGGTGGTGTCGATCAGGTCGCTCACAGGGCCATTGTTGCCCATGGGCCCTCGGGGGATGCAGGGTGTGGAGGATGAGGGACACGCTGCTCGTGGCGGCCAGGTACTGCGGTCCGGTCGCGTCCGCGAACGGTGGGTACGTCTCGGGTGCACTCGCCCACGAGCTAGGGGACACGCACGGTCGGGCCGTAACCGTGACCCTGCGCCAGCCCCCGCCCCTGGACGCCACCATGCACGTCAACCCGGTCGAGGCGGGTCTCACACTCACCTTCGGTGGTGCCGTGGTTGCCCAGGCGGAGTACGCCGACCTGCAGGTCGAGCCGGTCGAGGCTGTCACCTGGGAAGAGGCGGTCGCAGCGAGCGGGTCCTTCCCCGGTCATCACTCGCACCCCTTTCCCCGGTGCTTCGCCTGCGGCACCGAACGTGAGGACGGGCTGCGCATCTTCCCCGGGATCGTGCCGCCGGTGAGCGGGGACACCCGGCTCGCGGCGCCGTGGATCCCGGACAGGACGCTGGCGGCCGCCTACCACGAGTACGACGACCCGGCGCCCCGGGCGTGCCTTCCCGCGGCATGGTCCGCACTCGACTGCGTCGGCGGCTGGGCGGGCGGCATCACCGAACGGCTGATGGTGCTGGGCCGGATGACTGCGATCTTCGACGCCCTGCCGGTCCTCGGCGAGGAGCACGTCGTGATGGGCGAGCGACGCGGCTCCGAGGGTCGCAAGACGTTCACCGCCTCGACACTGCACGACGCCGACGGCCGGATCGTCGGGCGGGCAGAGCACGTGTGGGTTGCCGTCGACCCGGCCCTGTTCAGCGGCTGACTAGCGCTCCAGTGCTCCGTTGTAGCGCGCCATCATCGCCACGAACCCCCGCAGTTCGTCCTCGCTCCACCCCGACAGGCGCTCGCTGACCTCCTGGCGGCGCAGCGCGGAGATCGTGGCGAGTCGCCGGCTGCCCTCGTCGGTGATCGCGAGGATCGCAGCCCGGCGGTCCTCCGGGTCGGGTGATCGCTCGATCATGCCGAGCTCGAGCAGGGACGAGACCTGGCGACTCACCGCGCCCTTGTCGATCGAGAAGAGGTCCACCAGGTCGCTGGCTCGGCGTGGTCCCGAGTCGTTGAGCGCCAGCAGCATCGAGTACGCCACCGGGGACAGCTCGGGATGAACCATTCGGGCGCGTTCACTGATCATCCGGCGGATGCGTCGTACGAGCACACCCATCTCGTGTTCGAGCGCGCGCATCGTCTCTTCGTCCGCCATGGGGGCAGCCTACAAAAGCAGCGACCCGCAGGTGTGGCTCCGTGGAGCCGCTCCGGGGACGTGGCCGGATCACCTGCGGGTCGGGTGACTGCTTGGAATTCACCAGCTCGCTCACACGGCTGGCCGGTGAGCTGCTAGCGGGCAGCCACCTCACGCGTCCTTGAAGAACTCATCCTTCGGACCACCTCCTTTCCCGTGTGGGACCACGGTAGGTCGTGGGAGCCGCCGACTCAATCGTTTTAGCGCGCGTGCCCCGCATAGGCTCACGCGATGAGCTCCCCACCTCTGACGGTGGCCGTCACCGGACCCACCGGCGAGATCGGCCAGACCTTCATCCGTGCGCTCGAGCAGGCCGAGGGGGTCAGCGAGATCCGCGGGATGGCCAGGCGCCCCTTCGACCCCGAGGCGATGGGATGGGAGCGCACGACGTACGTCCAGGGAGACATCCTCGACCGCGGAGCCGTCGACGAGCTCGTGGCCGGTGCCGACGTGGTCGTGCACCTCGCCTTCATCATCTTCGGCGACGCGCGGGAGACGCGGTTGAACAACCTCGAGGGCTCACGCAACGTCTTCGCGGCCACGGCCGCCTCCGGTGCTGCGCGGCTCGTCTACACGTCGTCGGTGGCTGCCTACGGGTTCCACCCGGAGAACCCGTTGCCGCTCAGCGAGGAGGTCCCGCCGGACGGCAGCAAGAGCTTCTACTACTCCGCCCAGAAGGCCGAGCTCGAAGGCGCCATGTGGGAGGCGCTGGACGGTACGACGACCGCGGCGTACGTCTTCCGGCCCTCGATCGTCGGCGGACCCGAGTCCCCGGCGCTCATCGAGCACCTCCCGTACGTGCAGGCCTCGGCAGTCCTTCCGGCGGCTCTGCGGCGCCTGGTCGACGCCGTGCCGACGCCGGCGCCGGTGCTGCCCGACTTCGGGGTGCCGCTCCAGCTCGTGCACGCCGAGGACGTGGCCCAGGCGCTCGTCGCCGGGGTCCTCGGGCGCGGGGAGCCGGGGATCTACAACCTCGCCGCCCCCGGGGAGATCACGCTCAGCGACCTGGCGCGCGAGATGGGCTGGAACAGCGTCCGCCTGCCCAAGGCGACAGTCGACCTCACCGGGGCCCTCGTCGAGCGCTTTCCGTTCACCCCCGCCGGGATGCAGTGGGTGCAGGCGCTGCGGGTGCCGGTCGTGATGGACACGACGAAGGCACGGCGCGAGCTCGCGTGGGAGCCGTCGTACGACGCACTCGCGACGCTCCGCGCGACCATCGCTGGCTCGCGCAGCTGAGGGCTGGCTGGCATCCTCCACCCTCGGATGGGTAAGAAGAACCCATGACCGAACAGCAGCCGGAAGACACCGACGCCCAGCCCGACGAGAGCCAGGAGTCAGAGGACTCCACCGCGAAGCAGGAGCTCGATGACGGAGAACCCGGCGACGTCGGCGACAGCCAGCTGCCGGAGGACCTGCAGCCGACCGAGGACAACCCACTGGCAAAGCACCCCGGCCAGTCCGGCGACGAGGACGACGAGATCGGCTCCGACCGCGAGGGTGAGCCCGAGACCGCTCCGTTGACCGAGGAGGACGCCGACTACGGCAGCGCCGGCGGGGCCACCTGAGCGTCCCTGGGTTACGGCGGGACGTCATACGAAGTGGTCGCTCGGGCAGCCAGGTCGTATGACGTCTCGGCCTACCCAGCGATCGCAGCGGTGAACTGCGCGTTGTAGAGGCGGGCGTATGCACCCTCGCGGGCGAGCAGCTCATCGTGGGTCCCCTGCTCGACGATCGCGCCCTCCTCCATGACCAGGATCAGGTCGGCGTCACGGATCGTGGAGAGCCGGTGGGCGATCACGAACGACGTACGGTCGGTGCGCAGCGCGGCCATCGCGTGCTGGACGAGCAGCTCGGTGCGCGTGTCCACCGACGAGGTGGCCTCGTCGAGGATCAGCAGCGCCGGGTTGGTCAGGAACGCTCGCGCGATCGTCACCAGCTGGCGCTCACCCGCGGACAGGTTGGACCCTTCCTCGTCGATGACGGTGTCGTACCCGTCCGGCAGGCTGTGCACGAACCGGTCGACGAAGGTCGCCTGGGCCGCCTCGAGGATCTCCTCCTCGGTCGCGTCCGGCCGGCCGTAGGCGATGTTGTCGCGGATCGTGCCCTCGAAGAGCCACGTGTCCTGCAGCACCATCCCGATCTGGCTGCGGAGCGCCGCGCGCGGCATCGAGGTGATGTCGACACCGTCAATGGTGATCCGTCCGGAGTCCACGTCGTAGAACCGCATCACCAGGTTGACCAGGGTGGTCTTCCCGGCGCCGGTCGGACCGACGATCGCGACGGTCTGGCCGGGACGTGCCACCAGGGAGAGGTCCTCGATCAACGACACTGCGGGGTCGTAGGAGAAGGCGACGTGCTCGAAGGCCACTTCGCCACGACGCGCACCGGGAGCAGCCGCGGCACCATCGGCCTCCGTCGGCTCCTCGTCGGCATCGAGCAGCTCGAAGACGCGCTCGGCCGAGGCGACCCCCGACTGCAGGAGGTTCATCATCGAGGCCACCGTGGTCAGCGGCTGCGTGAACTGGCGGGTGTACTGGATGAACGCCTGGACCTCGCCTAGCGAGAGCGACCCCGACGCCACGCGCAGGCCGCCGATGACGGCGATCACCACGTAGTTCAGGTTCCCGAGGAACATCATCGCGGGCATGATCAGCCCGGACACGAACTGCGCGCCGAAGCTGACCTTGTAGAGCTCCTCGTTCTCCTCGGCGAACGTCTTCTCGACCTCGGCCTGCCGACCGAACACCTTCACCAAGGCATGGCCGGAGTAGGCCTCCTCGATCTGTGCGTTCAGCTGGCCCGTACGCCGCCACTGCGCGACGAACTGTCCCTGCGAGCGCTTCATGATCGCGCGCGTCACGAACAGCGACACCGGCACCGAGACCAGGGCCACCATGGCGAGCAGTGGCGAGATCCAGAACATCATGCCGAGCACGGCGAAGACGGTGAGCAACGAGGTCATCAGCTGGCTCATCGTCTGCTGCAGGGTCTGGCTGACGTTGTCGATGTCGTTGGTCACGCGGCTGAGCAGCTCGCCGCGCGGTGATCGGTCGAAGTAGTTCAGCGGCAACCGGTTGATCTTGTCCTCGACGTCCTGCCGCATCCGGTAGACCGTGTTCTGCACGACCCGGTTGAGCACCATGCCCTGCATCCAGCCGAGCACGGAGGCAGCGGCGTACACCGCGAGTACGAGCATCAGTACGTCGCCGACCGCAGCGAAGTCGACTCCCTGACCGGGGACGATGTGGTCCATCCGCGCGAGCATGTCGGCGAGCTTGCCGTCGCCCTGCTGGCGCAGCCTCTCGACCGCCTCGGCCTGGGTCGTGCCCGCCGGGACGTCGCGACTGAAGAGGCCGGAGAACACGAGGTCCGTTGCGTGTCCGAGGATCCGCGGGCCGACCGACATCAGGGCGACGCTGCCCACACCGAGGACGACCACCGCGATCGCCTTGGCACGGTCGGGGCGCATCCGGCGCACCAGGCGCTTGGCCGACGGCACGAACGTCATCGCCTTCTGCCCGACCATGCCGCCGCCCATCGGGCCGCGACCCGGGCCACCCTGGGGTGCCTCGATGCGCTCGGTGGCCTGGAACCCGGCCTTCTTGTCCTTCACCGCGCCAGTGCCAGCGGGCGCCGGAGCTTGGGGCGTGTGGCTCTCGGTCATGCTGCCTCCTCCGCGGTCATCTGCGAGGTGACGATCTCCTGGTAGGTCGTGCACGTCTCGAGCAGCTCGTGGTGCGTCCCGCGCCCGACGATGCGGCCGTCCTCGAGCACGAGGATCAAGTCGGCGTCGATGATCGTGGTGACGCGCTGCGCCACTATCACCGTCGTGGCGTCCCTGGTGGTCGGGCGCAGGGCGGCTCGCAGTCGTGCGTCCGTGGCCAGGTCGAGCGCCGAGAACGAGTCGTCGAACAGGTAGATCCCTGGCCGGCGTACGAGTGCCCGCGCGATGGCAAGGCGCTGGCGCTGGCCACCGGAGAAGTTGGTGCCGCCCTGGGTCACCACGGCGTCGAGGCCGTCGGCCATCGTCTCGACGAAGTCACGCGCCTGGGCAATCTCGAGGGCGCGCCAGAGCTCGTCCTCGGCGGCGTCGGGCTTGCCGTGGAGGAGGTTGCTGCGCACCGTCCCGGAGAACAGGTAGGCCCGCTGCGGGATCAGCCCGATCTGGGCCCAGAGCGCCTCCGGGTCGACCTGGCGTACGTCGGAACCGCCGACGCTCACCACTCCGGAGGTCGCGTCGAACAACCGGGGCACGAGGTTGACCAGTGTCGACTTGCCTGCGCCCGTCGACCCGATCACGGCGATGGTCTGACCGGGACGTGCGGAGAAGGAGATCTGGGAGAGGACCGGGGCCTCGGCTCCCGGGTAGGAGTAGGTCACGTCCTCGAGATCGAGCCAGCCGCGCCGGGCGGGGTCCGGGAGCTCGGGGCGCTCCGGGATCGGCACAGAGGTGTCCGTGCCGAAGACCTCGGCGATCCGGTCGCCGCAGACCGATGCCCGCGGCACCATCATCAGCATGAAGGTCGCCATCATCACCGACATCAGGATCTGCATCAGGTAGGAGAGGAAGGCGGTCAGCGCCCCGACCTGCATCTGCCCGCTGTCGACCCGATGGCCACCGAACCAGATCACCGCGACGCTGGAGACGTTCACGACCAGCATCACGAGCGGGAACATCGTGGCCAACCACCGTCCGGCGCGGAGCGAGACATCGGTCAGGTCGTCGTTGGCCTTGCCGAACCGCGCAGCCTCGTGGGGTTCCCTGACGAACGCACGCACCACGCGAATACCGGTGATCTGCTCCCGCAGGACCCGGTTGACCTCGTCGATGCGCGTCTGCATCTTGCGGAAGTTGGGCACCATCTGGCTGACCACGAGACCGACGCTGAGGAACAGCGCAGGCACCACCACAGCAAGGATCCAGCCGAGGCCGAAGTCCTCGCGCAGCGCCATGATCACGCCGCCGACCATCATGATGGGTGCGGAAACCGCGATGGTGCAGGCCATCAGCACCAGCATCTGTACCTGGGTCACGTCGTTGGTGCTGCGCGTGATCAGCGACGGTGCGCCGAACTCCTGCACCTCCCGGTTGGAGAAGGTGCCGACCCGCTGGAACAGGTCCCGGCGCAGGTCGCGACCGAGGCTCATCGACGTACGCGCGCCGAACCAGACCGCGCTGACGGCGCAGGCGACTTGGAGCAGGGCGACGGCGAGCATCACGGCACCAGTGCGCATGATGTAGCCGGTGTCGCCCGTGGCCACACCCTTGTCGATGATGTCGGCGTTGAGGCTGGGCAGATAGAGCATTGCCACCACGCCGACGAACTGGAGCACCACCACGGCAGTGATGTATTGGCGGTACGGCGCGAGTCGCTCGCGCAGCAGTGTGTACAACATCAGGCGTCCCTCCTCAGGACCCCGTCGAGAAGCAGGTCCGCAATCTGTTCGGCATCGAGCGCGGCCTTCATCCCGAGCTCCGGTCGGCTGGCCCCGAAGATCAGGCTGCGCAGCGCGATCGCGGCGACCTCGGGCTCGACGGAGAGCTCGTCACGGTGCGGCTCGAAGAGCCCGACCAGACGCCGGTGCAGGTCCTCCTGCGCCTTGACCACGAACGGGGGTGGACCGAAGGCCGGCTTCTCGCCCCTGGCCTCGGCCTCCCGGTGGTGCTGCTCGTGGCCGGCCATCAGCTGCGGCCGCAGCGCCATCATCACCGACATCGTCATCCGCATGCGGGCCAGCACCCGGCCGGCAGCGATGACGACCTCGTCCCGCAGCGTCTCGGCACTCTCCATCGCGGCCTCGAACGCTGCCTGCCCGTCAGCGGGATTGATGGCCTCCTCCGCGGCGGCCATCATCAGGCTCCTCTTGTCCGGGAAGACCCGGAAGATCGTGCCCTCGGCGATGCCTGCCGCCTGCGCGATCTCGCGGGTGCTCACCTCTCCCCCACGTTCGACGATCAGGGGGACGAGAGCTCCGACGATCGCCTTGCGGCGGTCGTCGGGCGACATCGCGGTAGCTCGTGGACTCACGCAACCATCTTATGTGAGTGAGCACTCACTCACAACAGGTTTTTCGAAGTCGGTTTCCCCGGACGTCCGGGGAAACCGGGCGCGGGCAGGGGAAGCATCGCCCAGCAGGGTCAGGGATTGCCCGCCCGCCCCGTCCTACTTGTCCGGCAGGCTTACGGCGCCAACCGCACCGTGCTCCAGCCCTCCCCCTCCCGGCGATAGACGAGCCGGTCGTGCATCCGGCCGCGGCGGCCCTGCCAGAACTCGAAGGTGTCGGGTACGACGCGGAAGCCGCCCCAGTTCTCCGGCAGGGGTACGTCGAAGGTGTAGAACCGGTCCTCCGCCGCGGTGTAGCGCCGGTCGAGCTCGTCGCGGGAGGCAACCACGCGCGACTGTGGCGAGGCCCAGGCCCCCAACTGCGAGGCCCGCGGACGTGTGGCGAAGTAGTGCTCGCTCTCCTCCTGCGAGACCCGCTCCGCCTTGCCCTCGACGCGCACCTGTCGCTGCAGGTCGTGCCAGGGGAAGAGCAGCGCGCAGTTGGGGTTGAGCGACAGCTCGGTCCCCTTGCGCGAGTCGTAGTTCGTGTAGAAGACCAGGCCTCGCTCATCGGACCCTTTGAGGAGCACCAGCCGCGACGACGGATGGCCCTGGGCGGAGACCGAGCTGACCACCATCGCATTGGGTTCGTGGAGCCCGGCAACGACGGCGTCGTGCAGCCACCGGCGGAACATCACGATCGGGTCGGGGGCAAGATCCGGGTCATCGAGACCGGCGTCGCCGTACTCGCGACGGAGGGCGGCGAGCTCGTCGGGGTCTGGTGCCGAGGGCATGGGCATCACGCTACTGCCGCGAACTCGGTGTATCCGGATTGTGGTCCGGGGTGCAGAATGCCCCTCATGACTGAGGTACATCACGGGCTTGAGGGCGTCATCGCGTTCGAGACACAGATCGCCGAACCTGACAAAGAAGGCTCCGCCCTCCGCTACCGGGGCGTCGACATCGAGGAGATCGTCGGCCGGATTCCGTTCGAGAAGGTCTGGGGCCTGCTCATCGACGGGAAGTACGAGCCGGGCCTGCCACCCGCCGAGCCGGTCAACCTCCCGATCCACACCGGCGACGTCCGCGCCGACGTCCAGGCCGGGGTCGCGATGCTCGCGCCGATGCTCGGGATGAGGCAGACCTACGACATCTCCGACGAGGAGGCACGCACCGACCTCAGCCGCGTGGCCGTGATGGTGCTGTCGTACGCCGCACAGTCCGCGCGTGGCCTCGGCCTGCCGATCGTGCCGCAGCGCGAGGTGGACCAGGGCAACACCCTCGCCGAGAAGTTCATGATCCGCTGGAAGGGCGAGGCCGACCCGGCACACGTGAAGGCGATCGACGCCTACTGGAGCTCGGCGGCCGAGCACGGCATGAACGCCTCCACCTTCACGGCTCGCGTGATCACCTCCACCGGCGCCGATGTGGCGGCAGCGTTCTCCGGTGCCATCGGCGCGATGAGCGGACCGCTGCACGGCGGCGCTCCGTCCCGCGTCCTCGGCATGATCGAGGAGGTCGAGAAGAACGGCGACGCGAAGGCCTACGTCAAGAAGCTGCTCGACGACGGTGAGCGGCTGATGGGTTTCGGCCACCGTGTCTACCGAGCGGAGGACCCGCGCGCCCGCGTCCTGCGACGCACCGCGAAGGAGCTCGGCGCGCCCCGCTACGAGGTTGCCGAAGAGCTCGAGAAGGCCGCGCTGGCCGAGCTCAAGGAGCGCCGGCCTGACCGGGTCCTCGAGACCAACGTGGAGTTCTGGGCAGCGATCGTGCTCGACTTCGCCGAGGTCCCCGCGAACATGTTCACCTCGATGTTCACGTGTGCGCGCACCGGTGGCTGGTCGGCGCACATCCTGGAGCAGAAGACGACCGGACGCCTGATCCGCCCCTCGGCCATCTACGCCGGTCCGGGCGAGCGGCCGGCCAGCGCCATCGAGGGCTGGAACGATGCGTGGGGCGACACCGACGCCTCCGAGGAGCCGGTCGCCTGAGCTAGCGGATCCGCGCGGGCACCCGGCCGACGTACCAGCTGGTGCGACCGAGCCCGCCACCGCGCGTCAACGAGATGTGCACGTGGTCGCGGTGCCGCAGCGTCTTCGAGCAGCCAGCAAGCTTCTTGCAGCTCGAGCTCTTGTAGGCGCGCGGGCCGAACTCGTCGTACGACGCGTAGATGCGGTCGGCCCAGATCACGTACATCACGCCCATCCGACGCGCCAGCTCGGCCGGCTCGCCGGTCGGCCCGGTGGCGAAGATCCGGTTGAGGAAGCGCGTCGCGCGCGCCCGGTCGGTCGCCTTCGCCGCGTTCAGGCTCCAGTCGAAGGCGCGACCCTCCTTGTGCTCGGAGACCGACCTGCCCTTGCACGATGAGCCGATGCGGCCGTAGCCACCGCCGTACGTCTGCACCACCCAATGGCCCAGCGCCTGCGTCCCGGGCTTGGCCTTGGGCGCGCACGCGGTCTGCGGCTGGTAGCCGGCGTACGGCTCGACCGGGGCGTTCGCTGCCTGGGCGGAGCCGAGCAGGGCAAGGCAGGTCAGCGTCGCGAACAGCAGCGTGAGCGCTCGCCTCGTGGTGGCGGCCTTCGGCATCGGTCGTCCCTTCGTCGGTGAGACGAGGGTAGGTGGATCGTGACCGATATGTCCGTTTTTTCAAGAACTCAGTCTCCTCCACGGTGGTTGAGGAGCGTGCGCCAGCGAGCGTCTCGAAACCACTGGATCAGGTGGTTTCGAGACGGGCTCGTTCCTCGCCCTCCTCAACCACCGTGAAGCCGGTCACGCCCAGATCGGCCCCACGGGCGGGTAGACCGAGGTGAGCTGTGACCGGATCGTGGACAGCCGCGGGGTCGGGTCTCCTCCGGGGTTCACCTCGAAGCTGGTGTCCAGCAGCATCTTGCGACCCCAGGCAACCACCGGCTCCAGGTTGGCATCGCCCGCGTCGGCGGCGAGCTGGGTGACCCAGTCGGTGCGGCCGTAGGCGACGTCACCGCCGATCATCACCAGCTCGACGTCGGCCGGGGTCGAGTCGCAGACGGACTCGAACACGTCGTCGTCCTGACGCTCCATCACCACCAGGTCGGCCACCCGGCCGACCTCGAGCGAGCCCAGCTTTCCGCCGAGGCCGGCGACGTTCGCGGCACCCGAGGTGACCATGGTGACGAGTTCCCCGGCGCTGATCGGGTGCTCCTGCTCGAGCAGCTGCTGGCGTGCGACCTTCATCTCCGCGAGCAGGCTCATCGACCCCGACGGGAGCCAGTCGGAACCGAGCGCCACCGGCAATCCCACGTCGAGGGCGTCAGCGGCGCGGGTCGTCTCGCCGTACAGCCGCAGGTTGGACTGGGGCGACCACACCAGCCGTGCCCCCGCATCGGCGGCCTTCCCGAGCTCGTCCCTCGTCAGTGCCGTCCCGTGGATGATCACGGTGGCCTTGGTCAGGGCCTTGAGCTTGTCCGCGAGCAGGGTGAACTCCTTCTTGGAGCGCTCGTTGTCGCGCATGCCCTCGGCGAGGTGCACGTAGTGGGCGTCGACCTCGTTGTTCTCAATCGCGTCGAGAACCTTCTTGAACGCGGGTCCGCCGAACCCGGTGAGGCTGGTCGGCAGGTCGATGGCAGCACGAGCACGGTGCTCGCCGAAGATCATGCCGTCGACGTTGCGGACCATGGACTCGTGCGAGCTCTTCTGGGTCAGGATGCTGGCGCCCTGGATCGCCGTCACCCCGCCCACCAGGGCGCGGATCTCGGCATACCTCAGCTGGGTGCCCCTCGGCACCTTGGTGATCAGCTCGTTCTGCGGGTTGCGGACCAGGTCTTGATAGGGCTTGCTGCCACGCCACGAGTAGCGGTTGACGTAGCTCTTCGGTGGCTCCCAGGGCGCGAACACGTTGAACTCGGGGTGGCCGTGGAGGTCCAGCATCCCGGGCATGATCACGCCACCCGTCTGGATCGTGACCGCGCTGGTGGGCTTGCTGGTGGTGATGGCGGCGATGGTGCCGCCCTCGATCCGCACCCAGCCCTTCCGAACCCCGTCGGGCGTGATCACCTGCCCGCCGAGGGCGATCGCCTCGTGCGGCAACGCCTTCGCCCGACTCTCCCGGGGACGCGCGGCCCGCGATCCCTCGAGGGTGTCCGGCATCCCCTCGAGGTAGGCCCGGGTGAACGGATCGTCCTTGCTGGCCATGGCTGCCCTCTTCCGTCCCGTCGGTTGAGCTGTCCAGACCCCCGTCCTACTCGCCCTCGCGCCCGCCGACAAGGCCGGACCGGACCAGCCTCGACAAGCCCCGGGGGCGCGAGGCAAGGTGGGCGGGAATCCCGGGGAGGACTCGCCATGGTCGCTTTCGACAAGGGCCCACCGGCCGCTCTCGCGCAGCACTTCGCCGACCTGCCGGACATCGCACCCGAGTTCCGTTCGTTGTTCTGGTACGACTGGGGCCCGGTCTTCTACCGGGGTCGACTGACCGGGAAGGCGAGGTTCCTGGGTATCGCCTCGGACCCCGGCCCGACCGAGCGGGTGGTGTGCCGAACCCTCGTCGGCGACGCCGGCCAGCGGGTGCAGGGCTTCCTCGAGAAGGTCGGGCTGACGCGCAGCTACCTCCTGGTCAACGCGTTCCCGGTGGCGGTGCACCCGGGGAAGGTGAGCAAGGCCAAGCCCCTGCTCGAGGACCCGGACCACCTGAAGTGGCGCAACCGGTTCTACGACCTGGTGACCGGCCCCGAGCTCGAGGCGGTGGTGGCCTTCGGCGGCAACGCCCACATCGCGCTGGACCTGTGGGAGGGCAAGCCAGACGTGCCGACGTTCAAGGTGCCGCACCCGTCGAGCCACGATGCCGCCTCCTTGCTGCAGCAGTGGCGTATGGCGATCCCGGATCTGCGTGCCGCTGTCACCCCTGACCGGGACGGGACCCAGGGCGGAGCCAACTACGGCTCCACGTTCAAGGAGTCGGACTACCGGCCGATCCCACCTGTCGACCTCCCCTTCGGCGTCCCTTCGTGGGTGGGCGATGACTCGTGGGGCCGCCGGGCCAAGCCTCGGCACAACAACTCGGTCGAACGACTCAAGGGCGACCAGGAGCACACGCTGGTCTGGCAGGCGCCCAGCCCTCAGGACCTCGAGACGTCCTGAGCCGCCGGCAAGCAGAGACTTCGCGCCATGCATCGCGAGATGGGTGAGTCCCGGTAGAAGCCGAAGCCGGGGATCGGGAGGTAGCCCGACGACTCGTAGAGCGCGATCGCCTCCGGCTGTCGCGCCCCGGTCTCGAGCACCATCACCTCGGCCCCGGCTGCCTGCGCGGTTTCCTCGAGGTGGGCCAGCATCGCCCGGGCCAGGCCCAGCCCGCGGGCACGCGGCACGACGTACATCCGCTTGACCTCAGCGGTGACCGAGGACCCGTCGACCGTCACGTCGGTGCGTCTTCGCCACGCTCCCGTGGCCACCGGCCGGTCGTCGAGATAGCCCACGAAGAAAGCACCCTGGGGCTCGTCGAAGTACGTCGGGTCGATCGGGGTCTCGTCGCGACCGCCGTAGCGTGCGACGTACTCCCCCTGCACCTCCTCGACGAGGAGGTCGGCGTCGGGATGGGTGATCGGCAACCGCTCGACCCGCCAGCCGGGAACGTCCACCATGGCTGACAGAATAGGGATCGTGACCGACATCGTGATTCCCGACGAGATCAAGCCCGCCGACGGACGATTCGGGGCCGGCCCCTCGAAGATCCCGGCCGGCGCACTCGACGCCCTGGCGGCGACCGGCACCTCCCTGATGGGCACCTCTCACCGGCAGGCACCCGTGCGCAACCTCGTCGGCCGCGTCCGTGCCGGCCTCGGCGAGCTGTTCAACCTGCCCGACGGCTACGAGGTGGTCATGGGCAACGGCGGCGCCACGGCGTTCTGGGACGTCGCGACGTTCGGGCTGATCCGCGAGAAGAGCCAGCACCTGAGCTTCGGCGAGTTCTCCGCCAAGTTCGCCAAGGCGGTGGCCGCCGCGCCTTTCCTGGCCGAGCCCAGCGTGATCGCCAGCGAGCCCGGATCCCTTCCGGTGCCGCGGGCCGAGGAGGGCGTCGACGTCTACGCGTGGGCCCACAACGAGACCTCGACCGCGGTGATGGCGCCGGTGCAGCGGGTCGCCGACGACGACTCGCTCGTGCTCATCGACGCGACCTCGGGCGCCGGTGGGCTGCCCGTCGACCTCACCCAGGTCGACGTCTACTACTTCGCGCCGCAGAAGGCGTTCGCCTCCGACGGCGGGCTGTGGATCGCACTGATGTCCCCGGCCGCCCTCGAGCGCATCGAGAGCATCGCCGCCGGCGACCGGTGGATCCCGGCGTTCTTCGACCTGCCCACCGCGATCGACAACTCGCGCAAGAACCAGACCTACAACACGCCCTCTGTCGGCACGCTGTTCCTGATGGCCGAGCAGCTCGCCTGGATGAACGGCCAGGGCGGCCTCGAGGCAATGGTCAAGCGAACGACGGCATCCTCCGACGCGCTGTACGGGTGGGCCGAGCGGACGCCGTACACCACGCCGTACGTCGCCGACCCCGCGCACCGCTCTCTGGTGATCGGCACGATCGACTTCGATGACGCGATAGACGCCGACGCCATCGCCGCGACTCTGCGTGCCAACGGCATCGTGGACACCGAGCCCTATCGCAAGCTCGGCCGCAACCAGCTCCGGATCGCGATGTACCCCGCGATCGACCCCTCCGACGTCGAGGCACTCACCGAGTGCGTCGGCTTCGTGGTGGGCCGGATGCAGGCCTAGGCGGTGCACTCGCTCGAGCTCGGGACCGAGATCGAGGATCGGCTGGCGCCGTACGCCGCCGTCGATCGCAGCACCACGGACGGCAGCTGCTGGGTGACCGCGCACATGGTCGCCGGACTCGACGGCTGCGCCGCGGTGCACGGTCGTGTGGGCGCCCTCTCCACGGCACCCGACAAGGCTCTCTTCGCCGACATGCGAACCCTCGCCGACGTCGTGCTCGTCGGTGCGCGCACGGTGCGACAGGAGGGCTACGGACCGGTCAGGCTCTCACCCGACCGCGTCGCGACCCGGGTCGCGGAAGGCCGCTCCGAGACACCGCCGCTCGCCGTCGTCTCCCGGTCACTGGACCTCGACTGGGAATCGCGCACGTTCCCCGATGCCCCACCGGAGAACCGCACCATCGTGGTCACGTGTGCAGCCGCGCCCGCCGACCGACTGTCCCGGGCACGTGAGGTCGCGGACGTCCTCGTGGCCGGCGAGGAGTCGGTCGAGCCCGACGAGCTGTTCGCGCAGCTGGCGCGACGAGGCCTGCGGCTCGTTCTCTGCGAGGGCGGCCCGAGCTGGCTCGGCGAGCTGGTCGTCGCGGGGCACGTGGACGAGCTCTGCCTGACCATCTCCCCGATGATGGGCGGCGACCCTCTCCCGGTCGCCGTCTTCCCACCGGGCGCGCCACTCACCGGGTTCTCGCTGCGGCAGGTGCTGCGCGAGGAGGACAGCCTGTTCCTGCGCTACGAGGTCAACCGCGATGCCTGACGACGCGTTCGACGCGCTGATGGCGTCGCAGGACGCCCCCATGGTCGTCGTCACGACGGCAGTGGCCGGCGACCGAGCCGGCTGCCTGGTCGGCTTCCACGCCCAGTCCGCCATCGACCCGGAGCGCTACTGCGTGTGGCTCTCGAAGGCCAACCACACCTATCGTGTCGCGTTGCGCTCGACTCACCTGGCCGTCCACTTCCTCACCGACGACGACCTCGACGTGGCCGAGCACTTCGGCACGCTCACGGGAGAAGACGTCGACAAGTTCGAGGACGTCGCGTTCAGCTCGGGTGTCGACGGCGTTCCGCTGCTCGACCGTTGTCCGAACCGGCTGGTCCTGGAGCGCACCGTGCTCGTGGACGAGGGCGGTGATCATGTCTGCATCGCGGGCGAGTGCCTCGATGCGGAGAGCGAGGGCCGCTTCACGCCCCTGCGACTCTCGCGGGTCAGCCATCTCGTGCCCGGTCACGAGTCAGACGAGCGGGCCGACCCACCGACGGGCTGATCGCCTACAGGGCTGCGCGCACCATGTCGTACGTCGCCCCGTCGAACGCCACGAGCCGGGCCTCCTCGACCTCGGTCGGGGTGGAGGTCAACGTCTCGACGGCTGCTGCGACAGCGTCCTGCTTCGGCCAGCCGTAGATCCCGGCCGACACCAGCGGGAACGCGACCGTGTGGGCCCCGACCTCGTCGGCGACGGCGAGGGCGTTGCTGTAGCACGAGGTGAGCAGGGACCGGTCCCGCTCCCCGGCGGTGTAGTTGGGACCGACCACGTGGATCACCCACTGCGCGGCCATCTCACCGGCCGTCGTCCAGCCAGCCTGTCCCGTCGCGAGGCCGTCGGGAAAGCGACGCTTGCAGTCCTCGAGGACGGCAGGACCACCGGCACGGTGGATGGCGCCGTCGACGCCACCGCCTCCGCGCATGGCTCGGTTGGCCGCGTTCACCACGGCGTCGACCTTCTGGACGGTGATGTCGCCGCGTACGGCGGTCAGCCTCATTCGGTCCTCCCCCTCCTCAGTCCGATGCCGATGCCGAGTGCCCCCAGAGCGATGACACCAGGGATACACCACATCAACCAGGGTGGGTCGATGTCACCGAAGCCACCCGACGACTTCTCCCCAGAGGCCGGGGTGGTCGAAGGGGGGGCGCTCGGGGTTGCGCTGGGGGAAGGCGACGGACTGGGCGAGGGCGACACACTCGCGCTCGGGCTGGGGCTGGGGCTGGCAGACGGCGCCGGGGCCGGCGCGGCTGGGGGGTTGAGCGTCGCTGCGACGGAAGCCGGCAGGGCGACGCGGCGTACGGCTGTGTGTGCGCCCTCGCTGCTGACCCGGACGGCCCCGTCCGGGCCGACCGAGATCCCCTCGCCCTGCGGCTGCGGAGGCAACGGGAAGCTTCCGACCCGCTTGAAGCCGGGGACCGAGTAGACGCCGGCGAGCTCCGGCCCGCGCACGATCACGTGTCGTCCGTCGCGGGTCAGCGCGGCGTCGGTCGCGAACTCGGCCACCCTGCCGACCGCCACCAGGCGATTGGGCCGCGTGGTGCTGAGCTTGGCCGGAGCACGGTAGACGACCCCGCCTCCGACCACCTTCGTGATCACGTGCAGCCGACCTTGACGGTCGACGAACATGGACTCCGCGTTGGGCCGGCCCTTCGGGTAGACGAGGCGGTACGCCGGCGGGTTGACGTCGACCCGCCCACGCCCGACCGCGAACCGAAAGACGCTGATCGACTTGCGCTCTCCGTCGTTGTCCCCGATGTCGCCGACCCACACGTGGGCGGGGTCAGAGGGCGCGAGCGCCTCGACGTCGACCACGGCGGCGTGGAAGTAGGAGATGCCGAGCGTCCTTCCGGTGGCTGGGCTCACCAGGAAGACACGTGCAGTGTCGCCGGAGTCGTTGGTCGTGACCCAGGTCGACCCGTAGTCCACCAGCGCGCTCGACTCGTTGATGCGCGGGTCGCGCAGGGAGACACTCACCGGGGTGTCTGCCGCAGCGGAACTCGCCGGCGCGATGAGCATGCCGACGAGCAGGCTGACGGTGGCCCAGGCGCGTCTTGGGCGCCATTTCACTGCGGTTCCCCCCTTTCAAGCAGCTCCGCCAGCTGCGGGTGCAGGTGCCACGTGGACACCAGCTGGTCGTACTCCGCGCGCTCCTGCTCCCGGGGGACAGAACCGGTACGCACCGCCCGCAACAAGGTGTTGCGTGGGGTATGGACGCTGTCGACGAACTCGACAACGTCCACGCGATAACCAACCAGTCGCAGGATCGCCGCCCGCAACGCGTCGGTCAAGGTGTCGGCCAGTCGTTCGCGTAATATCCCGTTTCGGGTCAAACTGGTGTAGCCCACTGGTGTCGGATTTTGTCGTAATTGTTTAGAAATATCGTGATGACAGCACGGTGCTGCTAGGACCAGATCGGCCTCCCAGTCGACCGCTCGAACCAAGGCGTCGTCGGTCGCGGTGTCGCACGCGTGCAGGGCGAGTACGACGTCGGGCGCGTCCTCGAGCACCACGTCCCTGATCCCCGCGGCGAGGAAGGTGAGCTCGTCGGAGACGCCGAGCCGCTCGGCCACCTCGGTGTTGTGACGCCGCGACTGCTCCTTGACGTCGACGCCGACCAGCCGGACCGGCATCCGTGCGCGCAGCCAGGCGTGCGCCGCGAAGGTGAGATAGGCGTTGCCGCAGCCGAGGTCGACCACCCGCAACGGCTCGTCGTCAGTGGGTGTGCGCAGCCTCCCGGTGCGCTGGGCGTCCTCGATCGCCGCCGAGAGCGAGCGAAGGAACTCCTCGACCTGGCGGTACTTGCCCTGTCGCGACGGCTTGATCCGGCCCTGCTGGTCGGAGATGCCCAGCGCCACCAGGACCGGATGGTCCTCGGGCAGCAGCCGTTCCTTGGCCTGGTCGTGGCTCCGCTCGGGCGCGACCGGCTCGGTGCGTTCGGCCGAGTGCACCAGTGCCTCGCCCTTCTTGGTCACGCGCAGCTGATGCGTGTGCGTGGTGGTCTCCACGTGCCAGTTCGCGAACGGCTCGTCGAGCAGCTCGTCGAGGACCTCACGCGGGTCGGCGTGGTTGGAGACGTGCGCCTGGGTGTCGTCGTACGCCGTCAGCTGGAGGTGTCGACCAGCCTTCAGGTCGACGTACCTCATCTCGACGCGGCGCCAGCGCGGCTCGGACTTGCCGCGCCGGCGTCCCGACGCCAGGGCTCTGACGAGGTGCTCGTCGTCGAGCACGGCGCTGCGGATCTGCGACAGCGCACGGTGGAGCGGCTCGGCCATGTCCGAGGGCCTTACTTCGCCAGGGCGGCGATCACGACGATGAGGATCAAACCACCCAGCGCGACCGGAATGACCAGTCGGCGGTAGCGGGGGTTCATGCCATCGACCCTACGGGTTCCTCCCTGGACTCTTCACGGGCGACCACCCGCCGCTGGAGCATGCCGCGTCCACGGGTGAAGATCGCGACCGAGGCGAGCACGCCGAGGATGGTCAGGCCGCCACCACCGATCAGCGTCCAGCGCGCCCCGAACTGCTCGCCGATCCAGCCGATGAACGGCGACCCGAGCGGCGTGCCGCCCATGAACACCATCAGGTACAGAGCCATCACCCGACCGCGCAGGCCAGGAGCGGTGGCCAGCTGCATGGTGGTGTTGGCGGCCGTGATCATCGTCAGGGCGGTGAAGCCGAGCAGGGGCACGATCGCCATGTAGGTCGCGTACGTCGGGACGAGGCCGGCCAGGATCTCGACGACGCCGAAGAGGAGTGCCGCGCCGGCGACGAGGCGGAGCCGGATCCGGGTACGACGGGCGGCCATCAGCGCGCCGGTGAGCGAACCGATCGCCATCATCGAGCCGAGCAGGCCGTACTCGGTGGCGCCCTTGTGGAAGACCTGGGTGGCCATCAGCGCCGAGGTCATCTGGAAGTTGAGCCCGAAGGTGCCGGCAAAGAAGACCACGCTGAGCACCATCAGCAGGTCTGGGCGGCCGCGCAGGTAGCGGACCGCGTCGAGGATCATCCCCTTGTGACGCTCCTCGCGCGGGCTCACGTTGAGGTCGGCCACGACCATCCGGCGAAGTGCGAACACGACCGCGGCGTAGCTGATCCCGTTGAGGAGGATCACCCAACCGGTTGCCTCGGCGCCGCCTCCGAAGGCACCGATCAGCAGACCGGCCAGCGCGGGGCCGGCCACACGAGCCGCGTTGAAGGAGGCTGAGTTGAGGCCGACTGCGTTGGAGAGGTCGTCCGGACCGACCATCTCGCTGACGAAGCTCTGGCGGGCCGGGGCGTCGAACGCCGAGCCGACACCGAAGACGAAGGCGAGCACGTAGACGTGCCACACCTCGACGGCGCCGGTGACCGCGAGGACGCCGAGCAGGACGGCGGTCACCGCCATCACGGTCTGGGTCACCTGGAGGAGGAGCTGCTTGGGGAAGCGGTCAGCGATCAGGCCGGCGTACGGCGAGAGGAGCAGCGCGGGCAGGAACTGCAGGCCCGTGGTGATGCCCAGTGCGGTGCCGTCGTTGACGGCGAGCACCACGACGAGCCAGTCCTGGGCGACTCGCTGCATCCAGGTGCCGGTATTGGACACGACACCGCCCGTGGCATACAGGCGGTAGTTGTGGTTGTGCAGGGCGCGGAACGTCGGGCTCATACGGGGTCCCCGCGAAATCGGGAGCGAAGCGAGCGATTTTGTGGGGTGTTCAACTAGTGGTGGCCAATCTCTGGAGAAGGGGGGCGACCTCACGGAGGAGGGCGCGATCGTGTGGGGTGAGCTCGCGCAGCCGCTGCGCTAGCCAGGCGTCTCGACGACGCCGGTCGGCCAGGAGGATGTCCCGGCCCTTGTCGGTGAGGTCGACGAGCACCTGACGTCCGTCGGTGGCGTGGGGCCGGCGTACGGCGTACCCCTCGTCGACCAGGCAGTTGACCGTGCGGGTCATCGACGGCGGCTGGACCCGCTCGTAGGCGGCCAGCCTGCCGACCGTGCACTCCCCCTCGCGGAAGAGCACACCGAGCGCACTCAGCGCCGCGACGCTCAGCGGGTTGTCCGGCTGGCGCTCGTTGCGCAGCCGGCGCGACAAGCGCATCACCGACAGCCGAAGCTCACTGGCGAGTCCGGTGTCTGTGCGCGAGGCGCTCTGGACGGTAGGCATGTAGTTAGCATAACTCATTACCCTTGCTAACTATTTCCGTGTGGCGCCCTCGACTCGGACATTTCTGCGAGCCCTGGCAGGCAATCCTGGAGGCTGGCAGGCGTTGCTTTGCCCGCCAGCCTCCGGTTTCCCCGGACGTCCGGGGAAACCGCTGCCCCGTCAGGTGAGCAGGTCGGTGACCGGGTCGATCGCGAAGTAGACCACGAACAGGACGCTGATCACCCAGAGCAGCGGGTGGACGCCGCCGGCCTTGCCGCGCACGATCTTGATGAAGACGTAGGCGACGAATCCCGCCCCGATGCCGACCGTGATCGAGTAGGTGAACGGCATCAGCACGATCGTGAGGAACGCCGGGATGGCGATGTCGAGGTCTTCCCAGGAGATGCCCCTGACCTGCTGCATCATCAGGAAGCCGACGAGGACCAGGGCAGGCACGGCTGCCTCGCTCGGGATCACCGCGACCAGCGGCGCGAGGAAGATCGAGAAGAGGAAGAGGACTCCGGTCACGACCGAGGCGAGGCCGGTGCGCGCGCCTTCGCCGACACCCGAGGCGGACTCGATGTAAGAGGTGTTCGAGGACACACCGGCCGCGCCACCCGCGGCCGCCGCGATCGAGTCGACCACCAGGATGCTCCGCGTCCGCGGCGGCGCACCGGCCTCGTCGAGCAGGCCGGCCTCGGCGCCGATCGCGGTCATCGTGCCCATCGTGTCGAAGAAGTCGGCGAGGAACAGCGTGAAGACCAGCAGGATCGCCGCGACCGCGCCCACTTCGGAGAACGAGCCGAACAAGTTGAACTCCCCGAGCGTGCCGAAGTCGGGGGTGTCGAAGATCTTGTCGGGGAACTTGGGGACCGTCAGCCCCCAGCCCGTCGGGTTCGTCGCGCTGGCGGCCTTGAAGCTGCCGATCGACTCCACGATCACCGCGAACACCGTGGTCACCAGGATCGAGATCAGGATCGCGCCCTTGACGCGCAACACCCACAGCGCGATCACGAGTGCGAGACCGAAGACGAACACGACCACCGGCCAGCCCTGCAGGGTGCCGCCGTTGCCGAGCTGCACGGGCACTGTGGTGGCGGCGATGTCGGGCATGCGGCGTACGACGCCCGCGTCGACGAACCCGATCAGCGCGATGAACAGGCCGATGCCGACGGAGATGGCGATCTTCAGCTGAGCGGGCACGGCGTGGAACACGGC
This sequence comes from uncultured Actinomycetota bacterium, assembly GCA_963742785.1. GTDB lineage: Bacteria > Actinomycetota > Actinomycetes > Propionibacteriales > Nocardioidaceae > Marmoricola. Next base: position 595,893 of record CAVUNI010000004.1, on the reverse strand, counting down.
CTGCCGGAAACCGGTCAGGACCAGGACCAGGATCACGAGTCCCTCGAGGACGACCAGACCCATCGCGTCGGCCCAGGTCATCTGCGATGCGATCGAGAAGGCGACGAACGCGTTCAGGCCGAGGCCTGTCGCCAGAGCCAGCGGGAAGTTGGCGATGACACCCATCAGGATCGTCATGACACCGGCCACCAACGACGTGCCTGCGGCGATCATGGCCAGGTTGGGCGCCGACCCGCCGCCGAGGAAGTTGCCGTCTGCATCCTTGGCGAAGCCGAGGATCAGCGGGTTGAGCACGATGATGTAGGCCATCGTGAAGAAGGTGACGACGCCACCGCGGACCTCGCGTCCGACGGTCGAACCACGCTCGGTGAGCTTGAAGAACTTGTCCACGCGAAAATCAAATCAGACCGCGAGTCCCCGTTGGGTTAAGCGCGCGTCAATTCGAGCGGGTTAGATTTGGCGCATGCAACCCGACGACGACCAGCCGATGGTGCACGAGATCGGTAATCGCACCTACGTGGTCGCCCCTGTCGAACCCCTGGACCTCGACGGCGTCCGCACGATGCAGGTCGGCACCGCCTTCTGGGCCATCGCGTTCGTGCTGCTGCTCCCCTTCTACGGCCGGCTCGAGGAGGACGGGCACCTGTGGTGGCTGTGGACCTGTGTGGCCGGCTTCGGGCTGGGCCTCGTCGGGTGGGACCACTGCCGGCGTCGCCGAAAGCGTCGGCACGAGATGCTTGAGTGAGGCATGGCACGAGGCATCTACTACACCGCAACCACGCTCGATGGCTTCATCGCTGACGAGAACGACTCACTGGCCTGGCTCTTCGAGCAGAAGACCGACGAAGGTGGGCCTGCGGGCTACGACGAGTTCATGACCGGCATCGGGGCCATGGTGATGGGATCGACCACCTACGTCTGGCTCCGCGAGCACCTGGCGCGCACGGGTGAGGCCTGGACGTACGAGATCCCGTGCTGGGTCTTCACCCACCGCCAGCTCGAGCCGCTCGGCGAGCGCATCCGCTTCGTCTCGGGCGAGGTCGAGGAGCATCACGCCGCGATCGTGGAGTCAGCGGGTGGCAAGGACGTCTGGGTGGTCGGCGGTGGCGACCTGGCCGGACAGTTCGCCGATGCGGGACACCTCCACCAGGTGATCCTCTCGATCGCGCCGGTCACGCTCGGCGCGGGACGGCCGCTGTTCCCCCGTCGGCACAACCTGAAGCTGGCCGAGGTGGGACGCAACGGCGACTTCCTGGTGGCGACGTACGACCTCGTCGGCCCGCGGACCGACTAGGGCCTAGAACTCCTCGAGGTCGGCGCGGTTGACCGTGTCGAAGACGTGGTCGGGCAGCGGCGGTGGAAGCTGCTTCTTGCGCAGCTGAGCCTCCGAGTGGGCGCCGCAGCCGTGGTTGAACGCAACCACCCGGCCGTCGTCGTTCGCGAACTCGTTGGCGCACACTCCGAACATCGTGGCCAAGGGGCCGTCGAGCCGCACCAGGAACCCGCAGCCCTCACAGCGACCGGGCGCCGACTGGGCGAGCGGGACGTCGGGGCCCTGCTCACCGTCGTACCAACGTTGAGCCGCGAGGTCACGGCCTTCGACCGACAGCATCCGCGCGCGACCGAGGCCGACCTCGTCGACCACCGGCTTCTCGTCCTCGGTGGGGCGCTGCCCTGCGAACCACGTCGGGACCAGCCTCGGGTCGTCCTCGTCGGCCGGCAGGAGATCACCCGGCGACAGGTCGCCCGGCTGGATCCGGTCGCGCCAGGGAACCCAGACCGGGGCGGTGATGGCGTCCTCGCCCGGCAGCATCACGATCTCGTCGATCGTCACGGTGTCCTGACCCGGCACGTCCGCGACGGTCACCGCCCAGACCCAGCCGGGGTAGCCCGTCTGGGTACACGCGAAGTGGTGGGTCACCGCGCCGTCCGCCTCCGGGCCCACGGACAGGTGCTCGCCGACGACGTCGGCGCCCACCTCCTCGACGAGCGCGGTGCGGGCATCGTCGACCGCCTCGAGGGCGGGCGAGTGCGGGGCGGCTATCACGTCCCCGATTGTCGCTCATCGGCATGGGGTCTGTCTGCCCGGGCCCACCGTGTTGGCAGGATGTGGACATGGAGGAGGAGCCGACACCGACCACGCCCGGAACGGGCCGGCGCCTCGTGGACGCGACCGGCCGTGGGATCAAGAAGGCAGGCTCGGCGACCGGCCGGGGTGCGTCGTACACCTTCCGACAGGCGCGCCGCGCCTCGCGTGCGGAGGGTGCGGGCGACTCGGGCCTCTACCGGCTGATCGAGCTGCACGCCTTCAACGCCGCAGGCGACGCTGCCGTCGCGATCTCGCTCGCCGGCACCCTGTTCTTCGCCCAGCCGGGCGAGGCACGCGACCAGGTCGCGCTCTTCCTCGGGCTCACGATGCTCCCGTTCGCGGTGGTGGCGCCGCTGTTGGGACCCTTCCTCGACCGGTTCAGCCACGGCCGCCGCTGGGCGATCGGATCGACCATGGCGCTCCGGGCCTTCCTGTGCTGGCTGATGGCCGACGCCGTGGCGACCCAGTCGCTCGCGATGTTCCCGACGGCGCTGGGCGTGCTCGTGGCGTCCAAGGCGTACGGCGTGGCCCGCGCCGCCACCGTCCCCCGGCTCCAGCCGAAGGGCCTGAGCCTGGTCAAGGCGAACAGCCGGATCTCACTCGCCGGCGTGGTCGGTGCCGCCATCTCCGCCCCCATCGCGGGACTCGCCTCGACGTTCGGGTCGCAGTGGGCGCTGCGCTACGCGTTCGTCGTGTTCGCGGGCGCGACCATCCTCTCGATCCTGCTGCCGGCCAAGGCGGACGCCAAGGAGGGCGAGCTCCCGGTCAGTCTCGGGGAGTCGGCGAAGAAGTTCCGGGTGCCGGCGCAGGTTGTCTTCGCGCTGCGCTGCAACGCCGGACTGCGGATGCTCTCGGGCTTCCTGACGATGTACATGGCCTTCCTGCTGCGGCAGTACCCGCTCCCCGGCTGGGAGGACCGCGCCACCCTGCTCATGGGCCTGGTGATCGGTGCCGCCGGTCTGGGCAACACGATCGGCATCGGCCTGGGGTCCGTCCTGCGGAAGGTCACGCCGTCGGTCACGGTGGTGGTGGCGCTGCTCGCGGACGCCACGGCGGCCGTCGTCGCCGCGGTGTTCTACGGGCTCGCCGCTGCAATCGCGCTCGGCCTGACCGCAGGCGTCGCCCAGGCGATGGGGAAGCTCTCGCTGGACGCGCTGGTCCAGCGCGACGTGCCGGAGCGCAACCGCACGTCAGCCTTCGCGCGCTCGGAGACGCTGCTCCAGCTGTCGTGGGTGATCGGCGGCTTCATCGGCATCGCGATGCCCCTGACCATCGCCGGCGACGTCGTTCCGGAGCTCGGTCTGGGCGTCCTTGCCGCGCTGATGGTGCTGTGGACGGGGTTCGTCCTGATACGCCGACCCGGTCAGGGCGGTCAGGCGACGCCCGCGGTCTCCTGAGGGGCTAGAGCTCGAGCTCGTCGGCCAACCCGCGCAGCAGCTTCGCGGTCGGCTTGGCCGTCTTGGGGTCGGGACGACGACCGGCGCGGTAACCCTGCTCGACTCCCTCGAGCAGCCGGATCAGGTCCTCGACGATGCCCACCATCTCCTCGGGCTTCTTGCGCTGGGCGTTGCGTTGGTTCTGGGCGACCGACGGCGGAGCGTCCAGCACCTGCACCTGGTGGGCCTGGTCACCCTTGCGCCCCGACAGGATGCCGAACTCGACCCGCGTCCCGGCCTTGAGCGTGGCGACTCCCTCGGGCAGCGATGAGGAGCGGACGTAGACGTCGTCCCCGTCCTCGCGAGAGAGGAACCCGAAACCCTTCTCGGCGTCGTACCACTTGACCTTTCCCGTGGGCACCGCGCTGGCCTTTCTCTTGGTCGGATCCTGCTTGGTCTGCAGCGAGAGCACAGCGTACGCGGTCTGCGGAAGCGCACGCCAACGAGTTCAGCGGTACTGGTCCGGGTCCTGCAGGAGCTCGTTCATCGACCCCGAGCGGAACCCCAGCGGGTCGACCTCGACGGCGTCGAACCCGGCTTCGTGGACCACGCTCTTGAGCTGCTCGGCGGCGGCGATCAGTTCGCGGTCGACCTCGACCCGGGCATCGTCCCCCAGGTCGCGGACGCGGAGGTTCAGGACGTCGTGGCCGGCCCCGGTCAGCGCCGTACGCAGGTCTGCCTCGGCGCGCTCCACGCGGGCGAGCCGCGCAGGCGTGATCTCGATGCCGTAGGCGACCCGCGAGCTCAGGCAGGCGGCCGCCGGCTTGTCCCAGGTCGGCAGGCCCCACTCGCGGGACGCCTCCCGGATCTGGTCCTTGGTGAGCCCGGCGTCCTTGAGGGGCGTCACGGCGCCCCGCTCGTCGGCCGCGGCGATCCCGGGCCGGAAGCCGGCGCGGGCGTCGTCGGCGTTGGTGCCGGTGGCCACGGCGTCGTACCCGTACTGCTCGGCCAGCGGGCTCAGTACGTCGAGCAGCTCGGCCTTGCAGAAGGCGCACCGGTCGCCGTCGTTGGCCCGGTAGCCCTCGCGCTCCATCTCGGCGGTCTTCGGTGTCAGCACCTCGACGCCGAGCGACTCCGCGAACTCCTGGGCGGGGCCACGCTCGGAGGCGGGCAGGGAGTCGGAGTACGCCGTGGCCGCGGCGACGCTGTCCGCCCCGAGGGCGCGCACGGCCGCCGCGAGCAGGAAGGCGCTGTCCGCACCCCCGCTGTAGGCGACCATCAGCCTGCGGTGGGTCTTCAAGTCGGCGTCCAGCTTCGCCAGGCGGGTCCCCAGGAGGTGGCCCTCGAGCCAGGCCGGAAACTCGCTGAGGTCGGCGAGGACGACGTCGGTGCCCGCCTCCTCGAGCTGCACGCGAGTGGATCCACCCGTCAGCACCGAGACGCTCGTGATCCCCGCGGCCCGCGCTCCCTCGACGTCGTGGATGTGATCGCCGACGTAGACGTCGGCCTCGTGTCGGCGCAGCACCTCCCCCTTTCCGGTGCCCCACACCCGACCCTCGACGACGTCCACGTCCAGGGCGAGGTGGTCCACGTGCAGCTGCGCGTTGGGGGTGTGCTTGCCCGTGACCAGCACGATCCGCCCGTGGTGGCGTCGTACGGCAGCGAGGGCTTCGGCGACACCCGGGAAGGCCGGCGTCGGTGACACGGCGGTGTCGGGGTAGATCGCTCGAAATCGCTGGATCGCCGCCTCGATCTGGTCGGCCGGCAGGTGCGGCTCGAGCATCAGGTCGAGCGGCGGGCCCAGGTTGGCCGTCATCTCGGCCGTCGGGAACTCCACCCCCAGCTCGGCCCCGAGGGCGTCCAGCGTGGCCGCGAATCCGACCACGGTGTCGATCAGCGTCATGTCGAGATCGAACCCGACCACCAGCTGCTCACTCACCCGGCAAGGGTACGGGGGTGCTTCAGGTGTACGCCGCGCCGGGACGTCATACCTTCTGGCTGCCCCGGCGGTCATGGCGACCAGTTCGTATGACGCTGCCGGGACGCGAGAGATCAGGTCGGGAGCAGGCCGTCGGCGAGCGCCCGGGCGAGGGTCGGGGACAGAGGGAGTCGCGGGATCAGGGTGGCCTGGAAGGCGTGGTAGGTGTCGGGCTTGCCCTGCCAGGTGATGGCGCTGGGGAGGTTGTCGGGCGACAGCTCGTGGTGCCAGGAGCCGCGCACGGGGTCGCGGAAGCAGTCGTCGATGTGTTGCCACCAGGTGCGGTACCAGTCGGCGTACGACGCATCGCCGGTCGCCTGGTGGAGTGCGGCGGCGGCGGCGACTGCCTCGGCGGCGACCCAATGCATCCGCTGGCGTACGACGGGGCGGCCGGACCAGTCGACGGTGTAGACGAAACCGTCCGCGCCGTCGACCGCCCAGCCCTCGCGGACAGAGGCGTCGAACAGCGACTGTGCGTCGGAGAGCAACCAGTCGGGCGAGGAAGGGCCTAGTCCAGCGCGCAGGTGCAGGGCCAGCCGCGCCCACTCGAGCCAGTGGCCGATCGTGGCGCCGTACGGGCGGAACGGGTGCGCGGGCTCGTCGGCGTTGTACTCCAGCAGCGGGGTCCACGACTCGTCGAAGTGCTCCGGGATCCTCCAGGAATGCGATGCCGCGAGGTCGTGCACGACGCGCGTGATGATCCGCAGCGCGCGGTCCCGCAGCGACGAGTCGTCGAGCACGTCGGCGGCTGAGAGCAGCGCCTCGACCGTGTGCATGTTGGCGTTCACGCCCCGATACGGATCGAGCGTGGTCCATGCCTCGTCCCACTGCTCGGCGATCATTCCGAACTCGTCGTCCCAGAAGTGGTCGAGGAGCACGGTCAGCGCCTCGTCGAGCAGCTCGCGTGCACCGGGACGATCGGCAGCCGTAGCGCTCGCGGCCGCGAGTACGACGAACGCGTGCTCGTACGCCGTCTTGTCGGTGCCGATAGGCCCGTCGGCCGAAACCCGTGCCCACCAGCCACCGTTCACGCCGTCGCGGAACCGACCCCGGAGGGCGGAGACTCCGTGGTCCACCAGCGACGAGCAGTCGGGGCTTCCCTGGAGGTGACCCAGCGCGTAGACGTGCGTCATCCGACAGGTGATCCAGAGCTCCACCGGTCGGTCGAGCTCCGGCGTCCCGTCGTCGGAGAGCCATGCGAACCCGCCGTCGGGGTGACGCGACGCGCGCCCGAACTCGAGGAGCCGGTCGCCCTCCTCGGCCAACCAGCGCGAGTGCGCGGAGTCCCCCAGGTCGAACATCAGCCGAGACTGCCGTACGTCTCGCCGACCTTGTACGTCGCGACGCCGAGCGTCGAGTCGCTCTGGCCGTAGTACGCGAACCACGTTCCGTGGAAGTGCACCAGCCCCTCCACGAAGGTCACGTTCGAGACCAGGCCGTGCTGGTCCTCGTGCGTGGTCGGCTCGAGCCACGGATAGTTCATCTGCGCCAGCACCTCGGTCGGCCGCTCGGGGTCGAAGAGCAGCTGCCCGCAGGTGTAGCGAACGGTCCCGTCCTCGAACTTCACTGCAGCATTGTGCAGCAACAGGATCAGGCCGTTGTGGGTGATGATCGGCTGCGGCCCCACCTCGACGAGGAACTCGCCGAAGGTGCCCGGTGCGGTCGGCACCATCAGTGGCTCGTCCTGGGGGCACGGCTCCCAGTGGATGAGATCGTCAGACCAGGCGTGGTAGATCGAGCCTTCGCCGAAGTACATCAACCACCGACCGTTGACCTGCCGGTCGAGGATCGCGCCGGCCTTGCTCCACGGTGTCGGGACGTCAGCGGCGTTCGGCTCGAAGGTGTTGAAGTCCGGGAACAGCGGCCCGTGCTTCTCCCAGGTGAACAGGTCCGTCGAGGTGGCCAGGCACAGCTGGGCGTTGGTCCCGTCGTACCCGGTGTAGGTGAGGTAGTACGTCCCATCGATCTCCGTCACCCGCGGGTCCTCCGCGCCGTGTCGCTCGTAGTCCTCGCTCGGCGAGAGCACCGGCTCGAGGTGCCGCTCGAAGTGGATCCCGTCGTCGCTGGTGGCCAGCCCGACGTGCGACACGATGTCGTCGGCATGGGCGCGGTATAGCAGCACCACCTTGCCGTCCTTCACGACGGCGGCCGGGTTGTAGACGCTGCCGGACTCCCAGCCATCGCCCTGGGGCGCGAGGATCGGGTTCTCGGCGTACGGCGTGAACGGACCCAGCGGGAATGTTGCGTGGGGGGTGCTCATGACTCTCTTTCCTGTGGAGGTCGATCGGTCAACGGCGGACGATCGTGACGCCGCCGGCGGCGACGGTCACGGGTACGCCGGAGGCGGTGCTGGTGCTCTCGTCGAGCAGACGGCCCTCACCGTCGTACGACCACACGTGTGCGGTCCCGGTGCCAGGCACCGCGACGGTTGTGCGGGACGTGGACGTGGCGGCACTGCGTAGCAGCGCGGTCCCGTGTCCGTCGCCACCGAGGACGAGGCGGGAGACGAGCGGCTGGACCATGACGGCGTCGACGCGGGCGGTGCCGCCGGAAGTCGTCGCGGTCAGGGTGGTCGCCCCGGCCGGGACAGCGGTCCCGAGCGTCACCGGAAGGAGCGCGCCTGGAGCGGGCGAGTCGCCCTGGGCTCCGATGTCGCCCGAGCGCACCACACCGAGCGAGCGTCCGGCAGTGAACGCGGTGGTCGCCTTGCTTCCCGGCTGCAGGTCGACGACCGGCATGACCAGGGACGCCGGGTGCGCACCGAGGTCGAAGGTCGCGGCCGAGCCGTCCGGGAGGGACGCGTACCCGCCTCCGCCGTACTGCGCCTCGCCGGTCCACGCGTCCGCCGGCTTGACGGCCGTCGCACCGCCGGACAGCTGGGCGTCCTCGGCCTGGAGGTACTCGACGCCGACCTGGTCCCGGACGTGGGCCGTCCTCGCGATCCGCCGTGCTTCCGGGTGCGCGTCGAGCGCGAGCATGGTGAGCAGCCCGTGGATCGTGGACTCGGCACCGGCGTTGCGGTTCACGGTGCCGTCGGCCTCGATGCCGTCCACGGTCACACCCGTCGCGGGGTCGTACGCCGGCTCATGGGCCGCATTCGCCCCGAAGAACCACGCAGCCATGATCCCGGCGATCTGGTCGGCGCCTGTGGCCACCAGCGACTGGACGCGGGAGTCCACGCCGTAGGCGATCTGGACACCGTCGACGCGGGTTGGGAACCTGCCGTTGTCAGGGCCACCCGAGGTCAGCAACCAGGGGTCGAAGGTGAACGAGTCGCGCGCAGCGGCCCGGCGCGCAGCCCGGTCGCCCGTCACGGATGCCGAGGAGGCCAGGGCCGCCGGCATCTGCGAGGCCCAGGCGTGCCAGTGCGAGAGCGACTGCGTCCAGGGCTGCGCGGCACCGAACGGCCAGCGTCGGGCGTTCCCGTCAGCCATTTCGGCGATCCCGCGGGTCAGCTGGGTGAGCGCCCGCCGCTCGTTGCCACCACCGCCGGCACGCACGTAGGCAGCCAGGCCGAGCACCGCCTCGGCGGAGGCGTCGGCGCCGTCGGCGATCATCCAGGCGGGCATCCGACGGCCGTCGATGTCGAGGTGCTGCCCGTAGGCGTCCAGGACCTGCCGGTCGATCGCGCCGGTCGCCAGGTCGAGACGGGTCTCGAGGAAACGCGCGAAGGCAGGGTCGGTGCGCTCGAAGGCGGCGTACCCCTCCCCCAGCGCCCAGACGGTCCGCGCGAGCCAGTACGACGCGTCGCTGTCGGAGGGGTCGGGCTGCTCGACGGGTTCAGCGCTGGGGTGCAGCGTGCCGTCAGGTTGCATCCAGAGCACGACGTTGCCGGCGTTCTTCCCCGACACGGTCTGGAGGTAGGTGAGACCGCGCAGCATGTCGTACGCCGCCCGCCGGCTCGAGGCCGCGCCGGTCTGCCGCCAGTGGCGCAGGTAGACGACAGCGGCTCGGGCCATGTCGTCGGCGTTGAACGCCCCTTGGCCGTAGGTGTCGTGGGTGGCGTCATAGGTGCCCCCACCCACCCGCCGGAAGGTGCCGTCGGCGTTCCGGTCCGCGTAGGTCCAGAGCGTCCCGACCTCCGGCTCCTGTGCCAGGCGGTACGTCGTGTGGCGTGCCTGCTGCGGTGGCTTCACCCGGTCGCCGAGGAAGTCGAGGTGGTCGAGGTTGGTCAGGCGACCCGACGGGGTCACTCGCCCCTCGGCCTGCGCGCCGGCGGCCGGAGCCAGCACGACTCCGGTGAGGACAAGTGCGATGAGACTTCTGAGCACGATCAACCTTTCACTCCACTGCTGAGCTCGGCACCGGTGAACTTCCTCTGGAAGGCCACGAACAGGGCGACGGCTGGTGCGGCGAGCACCACGGCCCCGGCGAGGATGGCGCCGTAGGGGTTGTCGGCGCGTCCGGCGATGTTGCTGATGTAGTTGGCCAGCGTCACGGCGAGCGGCTGGAGGGACTGTTCCTTGGTGACGAGGAACGGCCAGAGGAACTCGTTCCACGGGCCGATGAAGGTCAGCAGCGTGGCGGTCAGGATGGCCGGACGCACCAGCGGCAGTGCGATCGACCACATGATCCGGAGCTCACTCGCCCCGTCCAGTGCCGCGGCGGCGAACAGGTCCTCGGGCAGCTGCAGGAAGAACTGGCGGAACACGAAGACCGCCGTGGAGTTGATCAGGAACGGCGCGATCATGCCCATGTAGGAGTCGGCCAGCCCGTAGCTGCGCACGATCATCACGTAGATCGGGATGATCAGGAGCTGGAACGGGATGATCTGCACGAGCAGCATCACCGCGAACAGCGCGCCCCGGCCGCGGAAGTGCAGCCGTGCGAGTGCGTAGCCCGCGAGTACGCCGAACACCACGGTCCCGAGGAGCACGCCGCCCGTGAAGATCGCCGAGTTCAACAGCGACTGCGCGAGGTCGACGCGGCTGTTGATCTCGCTGTAGTTGTGCAGCGTGAAGCCACCAGTGGGAAAGGCGCCCTTCAAGGTGGTGTCCGGCTTCTTCTGCAGCGAGCCGATGACCATGTAGTAGAAGGGGAACAGGAAGACCAGAGCGCCGAAGAAGAGCGCGGCCGTGCTCCAGATGCGACGTTGCTTCATCTCAGTCACGCTCCAGGAATCGTCGTTGTACGAGCGAGATCAGCAGCACCATGCCCACGAGCACGACGCCGATGGCGGAGGCAGTGTCGGGGTTCCCCTGCTCGATGCCCTTCTGGTACATCACGAAGACGGGTGATGCCGATGCGCCGTCCGGCCCGCCGCCGTTGGTCAGCAGGTAGGGCTCGGTGAACAGGTTGGCGCCCGTGATGGTGGCCAGGATGACCACCAGCGTGGTGGCCGATCGAACGCCGGGCACCGTCACGTTCATGAACGACTTGACCCGTCCGGCTCCGTCGATCGATGCCGCCTCGTAGAGGTCCTTCGAGACGCCCTGCAACGCCGCGAGGTAGAGCAGGATGAACATCCCCATCTGCTTCCACGTGACGAACAGCGCGATCACGGGCATCGCGAGGTGGCTGTTGACCAGCCACGAGGGCGAGGGCGCGAGCGGACCGAGTATCTCGTTGACCATGCCACCCGAGCTGAACAGGAACAGCCAGACGCCCACCAGGGCGACACTCGCCGTCACGTACGGGACGTAGTAGGAGATGCGCAGGAACGTGCGCGCCCGAGCGACCGAGTTCAACGCCGACGCGAGTACCAGTGACAGCACCACGGTGAGTGGCACGTTGATGACCAGGAAGATCGCCACGTTGAGGAACGCGCGCTGCACGTCGGGATCGGAGAGCACCTCCGTGTAGTTGTCCAGTCCGACGAACGGCCGGTCGACCTGGGCGCCGGGCGCCGCGAAGAAGTAGTCGTGGAAGCTGATCCAGACCGCCAGCCCGAGGGGGTACGCGAACACCAGCGCCAGGAACAGCGCATACGGTGCCGCGAAGACCGTCCCCAGGGGCTGGCGGCCGAAGACCTTCGTGAGCGCTGGTCTCACGACGTCAGTTCTGGCCAGCGAGCTCGTCGGCCTTGTCCGCCGCCGCCTTGATGCTCTCGTCGACCGACGTCTTTCCGAAGATGACCGCTGAGGAGAAGTTGTCGCGGATCTCCTGCCAGATCTCCACCGAGTTCGGCACGTTGGGCACCTCGACGGTGCGCGATGCCTGGTCGGCGAAGGCCTTGTAGTCGGGGTGGCTGGCGAAGTAGTCGGCGTACGTCGTCGCGAGGTCGGTGCGGATCGGCATCTGGCCGGTCGTCTCGAGGAGCTTGTTGTCCTGGTCCTCGCTCGTGGCGAACTTCAGCACGTCCCACGCGGTCTTCTGGTTCTTGCACGCGGAGTAGAGGCCGATGTTCTTGGCGTCGGAGAAGGAGTGGACCTCGCTGGCCTCCATGCCCTCCTTGGTCGGCACCGGGACAGCGCCCCAGTTGACCTTGCCCTTGTAGACCGCGATCGCCCAGGGACCGACGACGGCCATGGCCGACTTCTTGTCCGCGAAGGCGTCACCGTCGTACTTCTCCTGCGGCGTGTAGCCGGCCCTGTACATCTGGGACCAGAAGTTCCAGACGTCCTTTCCGGCCTCGTCGTTGAAGGTCGCCTTGCCGTCCTCGATGGTCTGCTTGCCGCCGGACTGGGCGGCGTACAGCGGGTAGAAGTCGAACCAGGACTGGAAGAACTCGCTCGCCGGCGACGGCTGGATGGCCGCGCCCGCCGCCTTGCTGTCGACGATCTTCTTGCTCGTGGCGAGGAACTCGTCGTACGTCTTCAACGGCGGGTTCGCCGGGTCGATGCCTGCCTTCTTGAACAGGTCCTTGTTGTAGAAGATCATCACCGGATTCTGCTTCCACGGGATCTGGTAGAACTTCCCGTCCGGCGACTGGTACTGCTCCGCCTGATCACCCGAGCGTTGCTCGATGTAGTCCTTGGCGCCCTTGAAGTCATCGAGCGCGACGAGGCCACCCTGCTTCTGGAACTGGGGTACGGCAGCCGGGCTGGTGTTGAAGACCAGGCAGGGCGCGTTGCCGGCGGTGATCGAGGCCCCGATGACCTCCTCGGAGGTCTTGCCCGCCGGGATCTCCTGCGCGGTGATCTTCTGGTCGGAGTTCTTGGCGTTCCACTCCTTGACCATCGCCTTGCCCCAAGCGATCTCCTCGGGGTTGTTGGAGAGCCACACCTTGATCGGGCCGGTCGAGCTCTCGGACTCACCTGCGTCGCCACCACTGCCACATGCGGCGGTGAGGCCGATGGCGAGGAGAGCGATCGAGGTCGTGAGGATGTTGCGTTTCATCATTGTTCCTATCTGGGAGGTGGATCAGCCGAGGACAGGTCCGGTGGAGGAACGCACGACGAGCCGCGCGTCCGGGAGGTCAGCAGGTGTGGGTTCCTGGAGGTCGATGAGCTCGAGGAGGCGAGTCGCGGCCGCCCGGCCAGTGGCGACCACGTCGGTGTGCACCGAGGTCAGGGACGGCTGGAGGTGCGCCGAGATCTCGACGTCGTCGAAGCCGGTGACCGAGAGGTCGCCGGGCACGGAGACACCGAGCGAGATGGCAAGGGAGAGGCCGGCCATCGCCATCAGGTCGTTGGCGACGACCACGGCCGTCGGCCGATCGGCGAGCTCGAGGATCGTCCGCATCGCATGCGCCCCCGACTCGGCGGAGAAGTCCGCCTCGACGCAGATGCCTTCGGGCAGCCCCGCGTCGTTCAGCGCCTGGCTCCATGCCTGCTGCCGGGAGCGGCCGTGGACGAGGTGAAGCGGCCCGGAGACGTGTGCGATGTGCCGGTGGCCGAGGTCCACGAGGTGCTGGACGGCAGCTCGTATGCCGGGCGCGTCGTCCACACCTAGAGCGGACTGGCGTGCCCGTGACTGCTCACCGAGATGCGGGCCGATGATGACGGTCGGGAGGTCGAGCTCCTCGAGGAGAGCGGGGCGCTCGTCGTCGATGGCGAGGTCGGTGACGAACACACCGTCGACGCGCCCCTCCTGGACCAGGCGGCGGTAGGCCGCGTGGTCGCTGTGCTCTGCCACCTGGAGCAGCAGCGCGTGCCCACGGGTGGACAGCACCGCCTCCAGACCGGCGATGAAGGACGGGAAGAACGCGTCGGCACGCAGGATCTCGGGGGGCCGGGCCAGCACGAGCCCGACCGCGAGCGCCTTGGACACCGACAGGGCGCGGGCCCTCGGGCTCGGCGACCAGCCAAGACTCTCGGCAGCCTCGAGGATGCGCTTGCGCGTGTCCGGCGAGATCCCCGGACGGCCGTTGAGGGCGAACGAGACGGCACCCTTGGACACACCCGCGGCAGTTGCCACATCGTTGATCGTCGGCCGTCCCATTTGAATTACTAAACCGGTTTAGTTCCCAAGTGTCAAGCGTCACCACGCAAGGCCGTCATCCCGGTCCGACGCGTCGTCAGGCCGGCTGGGGGGCCTGGCGCTGGTCGCCGTCGGTGTCCTCCGCGGTCAGCGGCTTGGCGATGTTCTCCAGGGACTGGCCCTCGGCCTTGACCCCGAGGAACGCCGCGACAACGCCGCCGGCAACCATCAACGCAGCCCCGATGAAGTAGCCGATCGCGATCGCGGTGATGTCCTTGTCGGCGGAGGCGTTGTCGATCAGCTTGCCGAAGAGCAGCGGGCCGCTGATGCCACCGACAGCCGTACCGATGGCGTAGAAGAACGCGATGCACAACGCCCGGGTCTCCATGGGAAAGACCTCGCTCGCCGTGAGGTACGCCGCGCTGGCCCCCGCCGAGGCGAAGAAGAAGACCACCGCACCGAAGACGGTCAGGCTGACAGCGGTGAGGTCGCCGAGCACGACGCCGGCGATGGCGAGCAGCACGCCGGAGACGATGTAGGTCCCCGCGATCATCTGCACGCGCCCGATCCGGTCGAACAACGGGCTCAGCAACAGGGCCCCGGCGAAGTTGCTCACCGCGAAGACCGCGATGTAGTAACCGGTCTGCTTCACGTCGAAGAAGGTGCCGAGGGTGTCGCCGTAGGTGAAGAAGAACGCGTTGTAGAGGAAGGCCTGGCCGACGAAGAGCGAGAAGCACAGGATGGTTCGTCGCGGGTAGAGCTTGAAGACGGTCTTGGCGATCTCGGCGATGCTGATGGTCTTGCGCTGCCGGATCGTGATGGTCTCGCTGACCGACGGCAGCTCCGTGCCGGTCTCGTCGATGACCGTGCTCTCGATGTCGCGGACAATCTGCTCGCCCTCGTCCTCACGCCCGTGGATGAACAGCCAGCGTGGGCTCTCAGGCACGTTGCGGCGCACGATCAGGATACCGACGGCCAGGATCGCGCCGAGCCCGAAAGCGAGACGCCACCCCCACTCGGGGTCGACGATGTTCGGGTCCAGCAGCGGAATGGTCAGCAACGCGCCGCCCGCTGCCCCGACCCAGAACGAGCCGTTGATGGCGACGTCGACCCGACCGCGGTACTTGGCCGGGATCAGCTCGTCGATGGCCGAGTTGATGGCGGCGTACTCACCACCGATGCCGGCGCCGGTCAGGAAGCGGGCCCCGAAGTACCACATCGGGTTCATCGAGAAGGCCGTCAGCACCGTCGCCACCGTGTAGACGCCGAGGGTGATCAGGAAGAGCTTCTTGCGGCCGAACCGGTCCGTGAGCTGACCGAAGAACAACGCACCGAGGCACGCCCCTGCGACGTAGACGGCGCCGGCCACACCTACCTGATAGCTGCTCATCCCCAGACCGGTGTCAGCGGACTTCAGCGCGTCGCTCATCGATCCGACGATGGTCACCTCGAGACCGTCGAGGATCCAGACCGTGCCGAGCCCGATGACCACCAGCCAGTGCCACCTCGCCCACGGCAGCCGGTCCATCCGCGCCGGGATGTCCGTGGTGATGCGTCCAGTCTCGACTGTCTGTGCCATGTCGCCCTCCCAGGTCGGTGACCCCGGCGGGGTCGGCCCATCTCGTCCCGTACCCCTGCCGTAAGCAGGACAAACGGCGCACTCGGCAAGGGCACCTTCTAGGCTCCGTGTGTGCTGATCACCAACCACGTCGTGGCCGGAGCCGTCATCGGGGCGTTCGTTCCCCATCCAGCCAGCGCGTTCGCGCTCGGCGTGGCCTCACACGTCGCGATGGACGCGACGCCGCACTGGGGACATCCGGACCACTCGTTGTTCATCAAGGTCGCGGTGGTGGACGGCCTCGTCGGGCTGATCACCATGGGGACCCTGGCCCGCGCGGCAGGACCGGAGCGCCGGGTCGCCGTCGTGGCTGGCATGCTCGGTGCCTGCATACCCGACGCCGACAAGCCGAGCATGCTCTTCTTCGGATGCTCACCGTTCCCGGCCCGCGTGGACCGGTTCCACAAGTGGATCCAGAACGAGGCGCACGAGCGGATGCCGTACGAGGCGATCGGCGGCCTGATCGGCTCCTTCGCGGCGCGGGGGTTGCTGCGCCGACTCGGCTAGGGCAGCCGGCTCCGAACCACCTCGTCGAGCACGCCGAGCGGCAGTGAGCCCGAGTCGAGCACGGCGCTGTGGAACTTCTTCACCTCGAAGGCGCCGCCCTGGCGCTGCTCCGCCTCGGCGCGCATCCGCTGGATCTCGAGCCGGCCGACCATGTAGGACGTCGCCTGGCCCGGCGACACGATGTAGCGGTCGACCTCGGGACGCACGACACCTTCGGCGAGCGGTGAGTTGGCCACCATGTACTCGACGGCCTGCTCACGGCTCCAGCCCAGCGCGTGCAGCCCGGTGTCGACGACGAGGCGACAGGCACGCATCGAGTCAGCCGCGAACATGCCCATTCGGTCGACGGCGGCGGTGTAGAGCCCCATCTCGTCCGAGAGCCGTTCGGTGTAGAGGCCCCAACCCTCCGCGTAGGCGGCGTTGTGGATGTGCTTGCGGAACTCCGGCACGCCCTCGAGCTCGCTGGCGATCGCGAGCTGGAGGTGGTGGCCGGGGATGCCCTCGTGGAAGGCCATCGCCTCGAGCTCGAAGGTCCCCCACGAGCCGGGATCGTCGATGTTGACGAAGAAGGTGCCGCCGCGGCTTCCGTCGCTGGCCGGCGGGAAGTAGAACGCCTTGGCCCCGGTCATCGTCGACTGCACCGCGCACCTGGCCTGCGGGAGCACCTCGAACCACGCCGGCATCGCGTCCCAGGCACGCTGCATCGCGATCTCGGAAGCCTCGATCAGCTCCTCCCCCGTGCTGAAGTGCAGCTTGGGGTCGGTGCGCATCGCCTCGAAGATCTCCTGGAGGTCGTCGGTGCCGACGACCTCGGGACCGAGACTGCGGTACTCGTCGGCCAGCTTCTCGATCTGCGCGAGCCCGATGTCGTGGATCTCCTGGGCCGACTTCGTCGTCGTGGTGTAGAGGCGGAGCGTGGCGGCGTACGCCGCGTCACCGTCGGGCAGCCAGCTCAACCCGCTCTGCTCGTCGGAACGGCCGTTCGGCAGCACCTCGTCGCGCAGCACGTCGCGGTAGGCCTCCATCCCGGGACGTACGTCGGACTCGACTGCCGCGCGCAGCCGGGCCTTCCAGCCGTCGACATCGATCCCGTCCGGAGGTGGCGTGGTCGTGAGCAGCGGGTCGTCGGCGATCGGCGTGGCCAACAACCCGTCAAGCTGGGCGACGGTCTCGCGCACCGCGAACGCAGCGGGGAACCGCCCGTGCGCCACTCCCTCGCGCTGCCGCTCGGCAAGCTCCCGGTAGTAGCGCCCTATCCCGCGGAACTTGTCGACGAGGGCCTCGGCCACCTCGGCGTTCGGCAGGGCGAGCATCCCCATCAGGATCGGCATCGCGACCTGCTCGCCGAAGATCGGATCGGCGGCGAGCTCCTTGAGCATCGTCTCCTGGACGTCGGCCCGGGCGGTCGCGTCCGAGGCCAGCACGGCCCTCGTGATCCGCTGTTGCTCGTCCAGTCCGCTCTCGTCCACCGCGTCGGCGCGCCGGGCGAACGAACGCATGGCTGCGATCTCGCGGTCCTCCGCCTCCCGGGTCGCCTCTTCGAACTCCCCGGCCCGGCCGTACTCACCCAGCAGGTGCGCGCTGGTGGGGTTGATCTGGAGGTAGTACGCCCAGTACTCCTCGGCCAGGGTGTCGATCTCGCTGCTGCTCATTGGTGTCCCCTTGTGTCGAGTCCGAGCTTCTCGGTGGTCTCCTCGCGCATCTGCACCTTGCGGATCTTGCCGGTGACGGTCATCGGGAACTCGTCGACGAGCAGCACGTAGCGCGGGATCTTGTAGTGCGCCAGCTTGCCGCTGGCGAACTCGCGCACCTTCGTCTCGTCGAGCGGATCGGCATCCGACCGGAGCTTGATCCAGGCGGCCAGCTCCTCGCCGTACCGCTCGTCCGGGACACCGATGACCTGGACGTCCTCGATGTCGGGGTGGGTGTAGAGGAACTCCTCGATCTCACGCGGGTAGATGTTCTCACCGCCCCGGATCACCATGTCCTTGATCCGGCCGACGATGTTGCAGTAGCCGTCCTCCCGCATCTCCGCGAGGTCCCCCGTGTGCATCCAGCCGTCGGAGTCGATCGACTCGTCGGTCTTCTCCTGGTCCTCCCAGTAGCCGATCATCACCGAGTAGCCGCGGGTGCAGAGCTCCCCCGGCTCGCCACGCTCGACGGTCTCCCCCGTCGTCGGGTCGACGACCTTGATCTCCACGTGTGGATGCACCCGCCCGATCGTGGCCGTACGACGGTCCAGGTCGTCGTCCGCTCGGGTCTGGCAGGACACCGGCGAGGTCTCCGTCATCCCGTAGCAGATCGACACCTCGGCCATGTGCATCTCGTTGACGCAGCGCTTCATCACCTCGACCGGGCAGATCGATCCCGCCATCACGCCGGTGCGCAGGGTCGACAGGTCGTGGTCCGCGAACGACGGGTCGTTCTGCATGGCGATGAACATCGTCGGCACGCCGTACAGGCCGGTGCACTTCTCCTCGGCCACGCAGCGAAGGGTCGTCTCCGGGTCGAAGCCGGGCGCCGGAATCACCATCGTCGCGCCGTGGGTGGTGCAGCCGAGGTTGCCCATGACCATGCCGAAGCAGTGGTAGAAGGGCACCGGGATGCACAGCCGGTCCTCCGCGGTGAAGTTGATCAGCTCCGTGGTGAAGAAACCGTTGTTCAGGATGTTCCGGTGGCTCAGGGTCGCGCCCTTGGGGTAGCCGGTGGTGCCGCTCGTGTACTGGATGTTGATCGCGTCGCCTGGCTCCAGCGTCGCCATCCGCTCGGCCACTGCGTCGTCCGGCAGCCCTTCACCCTCGGCGATGAGAGTGCTCCAGTCGTCGGTGCCGATGTAGACGACCCGCTCGAGGGGAATGTTCTCTCCCTTGTCCTGGCTCTGCTCCACGACCGACTCGATCATCGACCGGTAGTCGCTGGTCTTGAACGACTCTGCGCTGATCAGCAGCCGCAGCCCCGACTGGTTGACCGCGTAGGTGAACTCGTGGGTCCGGTAGGAGGGGTTGACGTTCACCAGGATGGCGCCGATCTTGGCACTGGCGTACTGCGCGATCGTCCATTCGGCGCAGTTGGGTGACCAGACCCCCACGCGATCGCCCTTCTCGATCCCGGCGCCGATCAGGCCACGGGCCAGGGCGTTCACGTCGCGGTCGAGCTCCGTGTAGGTCCAGCGTCGTCCGCTGGCGAACTCGACGAGCGCCTCGTTGTCCCCGTGTGCGGCGACGGTGCTCTCGAAGTTGGCACCGATGGTCTGCTCGATCAGGGGTGGGTCGGTCTCTCCAGAGGCGTAGGACTCCATATCCGCACCCTAGTCAGCCCATCCCTCCATCGACAGGGAGTACGGCGCCGGTGACGAACCTCGCCTCGGGCGAGGCCAGGTAGCGGATGGCCGCGGCGATCTCGGCTGGCGCGATGGTGCCGGACAGCATCATCATCAGGCGATCGGCAACCCGGGTGTCGAGGTCGTCGGTCAGCTTCTCGAAGACCTCGGAGACGATCGGGGTGTCGACGGTGCCCGGACAGATGGCGTTGACGCGGATGCCGTCAGGCGAGAGCTCGAGCGCGAGGGCGCGGGTGAGCATGGTCAGGCCGCCCTTCGCGGCGGAGTAGGCGCTCGTGTACGGCTGCGGCACGCGGCCGGCCACCGACGAGACGTTCACGATGTTGCCCTTGCACGCCCGCACGAGCGGCATCGCCGCCTGCATCACCATGAAGGGGCCCTTGAGGTCGATGGCGTGCACCCGGTCCCACTCGGCGTCGGAGATGGTCTCGAACCTGCCGAACTGCACCACGCCGGCCACGTTGGCGAGCACGTCGATCCGGCCCTCGCCGGAGCAGGCTTCGATGGCGAACTCGACCGAGCCCCGGTCGGCCACGTTGCATACGACGTACGTCACTCCGTCGGGGACCGTCCCGACGATGTCGAGGCCGAAGACCGTCTCGCCCATCTCGGCGAACATCGCCGCGGTGGCGTGCCCGATCCCG
Organism: uncultured Actinomycetota bacterium; assembly: GCA_963742785.1. Classification (GTDB taxonomy): domain Bacteria; phylum Actinomycetota; class Actinomycetes; order Propionibacteriales; family Nocardioidaceae; genus Marmoricola. The sequence goes on along the minus strand of CAVUNI010000004.1, from coordinate 576,040 downwards.
GACGCAGCCCCCGTGACCACGACAACGCGGGGCTTCTCGGTCTCAGGCACAGCGTGACGCTACCAGCGACCTAGAACATGTTCTAGGTGACCGAGGGATGGCGTCATGCCCTGCGGAAGACCTGCGCCTGGACGCCGTTGGAGTAGGTCCTGGTCTCGGCCAGCGTCAGCTTCTGCTTGTCCTCCGCGTCGGTCGGGAACAGCCGCATACCGCTGCCGAGAATCACCGGGAAGACCATCAGGTTCCACTGGTCGACCAGTCCGGAGCGGTGCAGACCTTGGGCGAGCGTGGCGCTGCCCGCCACCTGGAGCGGGCCACCGTCGCCCTCTTTGAGCGCGGCCACGTCGTCGAAGCCGATGACAGTGGTGTTGTTCCAGGAGGGGTCCTTCAGCGTCGAGGAGACGACGTACTTCTCCATCGAGTTGAACTTGTCGGCGAACTCGCCCTCACGCTCGGGCCACGCGGCAGCGAAGCCTTCGTAGGTGCGGCGGCCCAGCAACAGGCCCTCGATCTCGCGCAGCTCCTCGGACTTGAACTCGTACATCGTGGGGTCTTCCTCGATGTCGAAGGTCCAACCGGTGTGCCGGTAGCCCTTCTCCCCGCCGGGGGCCTCGACGACGCCGTCGAGGGAGATGAACTCGGTGACGATGATCTTGCGCATGGCAGTGTGCCTCTCGTTCGTGGGGCGTCTGACACCACTTCCACGAACAGCCTCGACCGAATACGACAGGCCGACAAGATGTTTCTCAGGAGGGGGCGCGCTGACCCTGAGGGATCACGCGGTCGAATCGGGACGAGGAATCTGGAGCCTCCTGTCGATTCCGTGCAGCCTCGCACGTCTTCCTTGTGCAGGGCCTCCTCCCGGAGACCCGCCCACCACAGGAGGCACCATGCCCAACCCAATCGTGCAAGCAGAGATCCGTTCCAGCGACCCCGACGCCACCCGCAGCTTCTTCGGTGACCTCTTCGGCTGGACCTACCCGAGCGAGGGCGCGTTCCCCGGCTACACCTTCGTCGACACCGGCATCCCGGACGCCCTCTACACGGCGATCAGCCCGCTGCAGGGCGACGGCGACCTGGTCACCTTCTTCGTCGGGGTCGAGGACATCGAGGCGTCCATGAAGGAGGCGGCGCGCCTGGGCGGCCGGGTCGTCCAGGAGGCGATGCAGGTCCCCGGAGTCTCGTTCGGCCTGATCGCCGACCCGTTGGGCCACATCGTGGGGCTCGCTCAGCAGCTCTGACCCGACCCGAGTCGCGGCCGGCGGGTGGGCACGGTGGTGCTCACCGCTCGGCTGCGGCCGGCTCCGGTGCCACGTCGACGTCGTCGAGCACGACCTGTCCCATGGCAAGGCCGACCAGCGTGACCACCATCGAGATCCCGACATAGATGGCCACGGTGCTGCCGGACTCGTCCTTGGACAGCAGCCAGGTCATCACCACAGGTGCCGCAGCGCCGCCGATGATGCCCGCGAAGGTGTAGGCGAGCGAGGTACCGGTGTAGCGGAGCCGGGCATGGAACTGCTCGGCGATGTAGGCGGCCTGCGGGCCGTACATGAACGCGTGCAACGCGAGGGCCACGGTGACACCGACGATCAGTGCGAAGTGGCTGCCGGAGCGCGTCATCGCCAGGAACACCCAGACCCAGATCCCTGCGCCGACCGCGGCGACCGCGTAGACCATTCGCCTGTCCACTCGGTCCGAGAGCCACCCAGCGAAGGGGATCAGGGGGACCTCGATGAGCGAGCCGACGATTACGGCAGCGATGGCCTGACCGTCGGTGAATCCGAGCTGATCCGTGGCATAGGTGAGCACGAAGACAACGAACATGGCATAGAGGACGTCCGGGCCCACGCGCGACAGGATGCCGCTGACCAGACCTCGAGGGTGGTCACGCAGCACCTCGCGGACCGGCGCCGTCGGAGCCTCACCACGCTCGGCGATCTGCCGGAACACCGGCGTCTCCTCGAGCTTGAGACGGATCCACAGGCCGAACGCGACTAGTACGCCGGAAGCCAGGAAGGCCACTCGCCAGCCCCAGGAGTTGAAGGCGTCCTCGGTGAGCAGGAGGGCCAGGAGCCCGAGTACGGCGTTGGCCAGCACGTTGCCGAGCGGCGGCCCCACCTGGGCGGCCGATGCCCAGAAGCCACGCTCCTCGGGCTTGCTGAACTCCGAGGTCAGCAGCACCGCTCCGCCCCACTCGCCGCCCACGCCCACGCCCTGGGCGAACCGCAGCACGACCAGCAAGATGGGCGCGAGGATGCCCACCTGTCCGTGAGTCGGCAGCACACCGATCAGGAAGGTTGCGACGCCGATCAGCATCAACGTCCAGATCAGCACCGTCTTGCGCCCGATCCGGTCGCCGAGCCGGCCGAAGAAGATCCCGCCCAGTGGTCGGGCGAGGTAACCGACGGCGTAGGTGCTGAAGGCGAGCAGCGTCCCGGTCAGCGGCTCGTCGCTCGGGAAGAAGAGGTCCCCGAACACGAGCGCGGCCGCGGCTCCGTAGACCGCGAAGTCGTACCACTCCAGGGTGGTGCCCGACAGACTGGCGGCGAAGGTGCGGATCAGACTTCGGCGGTCTCCCTGCACGGGATGGGCGGGAGCAGCGGGGTGGCCACTCATCGGGGCCCCTTTCCTCGGGATGGGTGCGTGTTCCATGGTGGTTAAGAGAGGAAATGCCCGCTCGGGGCCAGATCCAAACGAAGGGATTGGCATGGGAACGCTCAAGCTCGACATCACGGACGAGCCATCGCGCTCGATCGAGGTGGGTTGGCTGTTCAACGCTGGGTACGCCGGCCGCGACTCCGACGCGGTGCAGCGCCACGTCGACGAGCTCGCGGAGCTCGGTGTGCCGGCGCCCGACAGCGTCCCGACCCTCTACCCGTTGAGCAGCCTGCTTGCGCGACAGGACGACTCGGTGCAGGTGCCGCACGGACGCACCTCTGGCGAGGCCGAGTGGGCTCTGATCGTCGGCGGTTCTCCCGACGACCTGCTCCTGGCCGCAGCCTGCGACCACACCGACCGGGAGCTCGAGAAGCACGGGGTGGCGTGGAGCAAGCAGTCCGCGCCCGACATCATCGGCAACCGGGCCTGGCGCTGGGACCGGGTGGCCGACCACTTCGACGACTTCACGCTGCGGGCCTGGGTGACGCACGGCCACTCCGAGGAGCTGATCTCCGACGGGTCGCCGGCGGAGCTCCTCTCCCCCGCCTACTGGATCGACAAGCTCGCTGAGAAGGACCTGCTCCGTCCCGGCACCGTGGTGCTGAGCGGCACCATCCCGATGATCGAAGGCGTCGACCAGTTCGCCGACGGGTGGCGGGTCGAGCTCGCCGACCCGGAGGGCAAACCCAGCACGGCGGCGTACCGGGTCGAGCAGCTCAGCGCACCCTGGGACTGATTCCGTCGTCCCCGGCGGGCACGACCCCTGCACCGTAGAATTGGTCGGATGCCCGCGAATGCCCCACGTACCCTCGCCGACCAGCTCCGCGGCTGGTCGGACGAGCAGCTGTCCGCGCTGCTCGAGGCACGTCCGGATCTCGCGACCCCGGCGCCGCACGACTCCTCCCAGCTCGCGGCGCGCGTGGTGGTCAAGGCGTCGGTGCTGCGGGCCCTCGATGGGCTGGACGCGCTCGAGCTGGCCGTCCTCCAGGCGCTCGTCCAGGACAGCGACCCAGCCGCGCTCCCGGCTTCGCCCACGTCGGTCCAGCGAGCCCTCGACCGACTGCGGACACTGGCCCTGGTGTGGGGGTTGCCCGACCGACCAGTGATCGTCGTTCGCGACCTGCTGCGGCTACCGCCCGGCCCGCCGGCCGACGATGTTCCCGCGTTGCTGGACAAGCTGGAGGACCCCGCGCGAGCGATCCTCGACCACCTCGCCGATACGCGCGCCGACGGACGGTGGAGCGGTGGCGCCGGACCCACCGCAGACCTCGTGTCGCTCGGGCTGCTGGCGTTGATCGACGAACGCCATGTCCGGTTGCCGTGGTCGGTGCGACTTGCTCTCGACACTGCCGCCGGGCGACGGCTCGACGAGGCGCCCGCGTTGGCCACCTCTGAGCGCGGTCAAGCGATCGTCGACCGCGCGGCTGCCGGCGCGGCGTACGAGCTCGTACGACGCACCGAGCTGCTCCTGGACCGATGGGGCACCCATCCTCCGCAGGCCCTGAAGGCCGGCGGGCTCGGCGTACGCGAGCTGCGAGTCGCCGCAAACCTGCTCCACGTCGAGCCCGACGTCGCCGCCCTCGTCATCGAGACCGCGGCCGCCGCTGGCCTGCTCGACCAGGGCATGACCGACGACGTCGACGCGGCCTGGCTGCCCACCGAGGCGTACGACGGTTGGCTGGTCGCCTCGCCGGCACAACGGTGGACCGCCCTGGCGCGGGCTTGGCTCGCCAGCCCGCGGCTGGTCTCTGTGATCGGCAGCCGCATCGGTGACAAGACCGTCAACGCTCTCTCCCCCGACCTCCCGCGCAGCTGGCTCGTGGGACTACGAAGTGACGTCGTCTCCGAGGTGACCGGGCTGCTGCCGGACCGCGCGCTGGCGCCGGGCACGGGAACCGCGTCCCTCGTCGAGCGGCTGCGCTGGAAGCGTCCGCGGCGGCTGACCTCCCGACTCGAGCAGGTGGCGCCGCTCCTCGCCGAGATGGCGCTCCTCGGGATCACCGGACTGGATGCGATGTCGACGTTCGGACGGCAGCTGGTTTCCGACGAGGAGCCGTCCGACGCTCTCGCGGCGCTGCTGCCGGCGCCGGTCGACCACATCCTGCTGCAGGCCGACCTCACCGCGATCGCGCCGGGACCCCTCGAGCAGGAGCTCGCCCGTCAGCTGTCCCTCGTCGCCGACGTGGAGTCTCGAGGCGGGGCGACGGTGTACCGGTTCGCGGCCTCATCGGTCCGTCGCGCGTTCGACGCCGGTTGGTCCGCGGCCGAGGTGCACGACTTCGTCTCCTCGACCTCGCGGACGCCGGTGCCGCAGTCACTGACGTACCTCGTCGACGACGTGTGCCGTCGCTTCGGCACCCTGCGCGCCGGTCACGCGGAGTCGTTCCTGCGCAGCGACGACGAGACCGCGCTGACCGAACTGGTGCACGCACCCGGCGCGGAGTCCCTGCGGCTGCGCCGGATCGCACCAACAGTGGTGGTCTCCGACGTTCCGCTCGGCACGTTGCTCCCACGCATCCGTGAGCTGGGGCTGGCCCCCGTGGTCGAGGCCGTCGACGGCACCGTCCGGGTCGCGCGTCCCGACATCTTCCGCGCACGCACGGCGCGCCGTCGTACGCCGGCCAGGATGGGCGTCCGCACGGCGGCTCGCACGGCTGCCGTGGTGACCGCCATCCGCGCGGGCGACCGATCGACGGCGGCTCGACCCGTCCGCGGGACCAGTGCCTCCTCCCCCACCGATGTGATCGCGATGTTGCGGCAGGCCGCGGAGGCACGCGAGCAGCTGGTCATCGGCTACGTCGGCAACGACGGCACCGTCGCCGAGCGTATGGTCACTCCGGAGCGCGTCGAAGGAGGCCAGGTGACGGCGTACGACGAACGCAGCGACTCCCAGCGGTCCTTCGCCCTCCACCGGATCACCGCCGTCTCGCGGCCCATCAACCCGGCGCGCGGCAGTTAGGCCATGGCTCCCAACCCCATGTCCTGCTGCACGCCGCCCCACGGGCACCTCGCTGCGTTGTCGTCAGTCGGAGATGCTGGCGCATCGCCTCCCTCCTCCGCCTTGCGATGCACTCCGTGGGACGACGCTCGCGACGGACGAGGATTGGGAGACGTGACCTGATGCGCACCATCGGCCTGCTGGGCGGGATGAGCTGGGAGTCCACCGCGATCTACTACCAGTTCGCCAACGAGATCGTGCGAGACCGCCTCGGCGGCTTGCACTCCGCGCCGCTGCTGCTCAGCTCGGTGGACTTCGCCGTGGTCGCGGAGCTGCAGTCGAGCGGGCGCTGGGACGAGGCCGGCGAGCTGCTGGCCAAGGAGGCGCAGCGTCTGGAGACAGCCGGAGCCGACCTGCTGGTGCTCTGCACGAACACGATGCACAAGGTGGCCGATGCGATCGAGGCCGCGGTGACGGTTCCGCTGCTCCACCTCGGCGACGCCACCGCGGGTGCTGTGCGCGCGGCCGGGCTGACCACGGTAGGGCTGCTCGGCACCGGGTTCACGATGTCCCAGGACTTCTACCGCAACCGGGTTGAGTCCCATGGGTTGACCGTGCTCGTGCCGGACGCCGATGACCAGGCGATGGTGCACCGGGTCATCTACGACGAGCTGTGCCTGGGCGTCGTACGCGACGAGTCGCGGGCGGCGTACGTCGATGTGGTCGATCGACTCGTCGCCAGCGGCGCCGAGGGCATCATTCTCGGGTGCACCGAGATCGAGCTGCTGATCAGTCCGGACGACCTCGAAGTCCCTTCCTTCCCGACCACCCGCATCCACGTCGAGGCCGCCGTGGACGCGGCGCTGGACTGAAATCAGCGACACCGCGCCGCGCCCGTAGCCTGTGCCCATGCCGTTCGACACCTGGGACGACGTGGCTGACGCCTTGCTCCTGGCGCTCGGCCGGCTGTCGGACGGCGATTTCCTGATCCTCGGTGAGCCGACTGCGGACCCGCTCCCGAGGCGTGGGTTCTTCGGGCGGCGCGCCAAGCCAGCCCCGGCGCGCTACGTGCAGGTGCTGCGCATCGAGGACCTGTACACCGCCGAGTGCGTGGGCGCGAAGGCGCTCGGCGGCACCTGGGAAATGACCGACGGCACCATCGAGAAGCTGCGTTCCCTCGGCTGGCGTACGCCGGACGAGAGCGAGCGGGAGTTCGACAACGTCACCCCGAACTTCGACATGTACGTCGCCCTCACGGCCGCGCCCACACTGGCCGAGCTGCTCGTCGCGAGCCTCGTCCGCCTCGACGCGCGCCCCGAGGACCTGGTCCTGCAGACCTCCCATTGATGCCCGCCCATCCGTTCGTGCCACAGCACCGAACCACGGGCAGGCGGTCGACCCGATCAGTCGGGTGGGAGCCACCGCTGATGTTCGTCGGGACGTCGTCGCAGCTTCCCCGCAGGTCTGCGGCGTCCCGGCGAACGGTCGGTCCGTAAGGTTGATCCGTTATGAGTGATCTCCCCAGATGAACGACGGCCCGCTGATCGTCCAGTCGGACAAGACCCTCCTGCTCGAGGTCGACCACGAGCAGGCCGACGCCGCGCGCAAGGCGATCGCCCCCTTCGCCGAGCTCGAGCGCAGCCCCGAGCACATCCACACCTACCGGCTCACACCGCTCGGGCTGTGGAACGCGCGCGCAGCTGGTCACGACGCCGAGCAGGTAGTCAACGTGCTGCTCACGTTCAGCCGCTACGCCGTGCCGCACGCGCTGCTTGTCGACGTGGCCGAGACGATGGCGCGCTACGGGCGCCTGCGGCTCGACAAGGACCCCGTGCACGGTCTCGTGCTCGCGTGCACCGACCGGGCGGTGTTCGAGGAGGTGCTGCGCAGCAAGAAGGTCGCCGGCATGCTCGGCGAACGACTGGACGAGAACAGCGTGGCGGTCCACCCCAGCCAGCGCGGCAACCTCAAGCAGGCTCTGCTCAAGCTCGGTTGGCCGGCCGAGGACTTCGCCGGCTACGTCGACGGGGAGGCCCACGCGATCAAGCTCGACGAGACCGACTGGACCTTGCGTGCCTACCAGCAGGAGGCGGCCGACTCGTTCTGGCACGGCGGCTCCGGGGTCGTCGTACTCCCCTGCGGCGCCGGCAAGACCCTGGTCGGCGCCGCCGCCATGGCACGCGCCCAGGCGACCACGCTGATCCTGGTTACCAACACCGTCAGCGCGCGTCAGTGGAAGTCCGAGCTGATGCGGCGGACCAGCCTCACCGAGGAGGAAATCGGGGAGTACAGCGGCGCCAAGAAGGAGGTACGACCGGTCACCATCGCGACGTACCAGGTGCTGACGATGCGCCGGAAGGGTGTCTACCCCCACCTCGAGCTGCTCGACGCCCGCGACTGGGGGTTGATCGTGTACGACGAGGTGCACCTGCTGCCCGCTCCGATCTTCCGGATGACCGCCGACCTCCAGGCCCGGCGCCGGATCGGCCTGACGGCGACCCTGGTGCGCGAGGACGGCCGCGAGGGCGACGTGTTCAGCCTGATCGGTCCCAAGCGCTACGACGCCCCCTGGAAGGACATCGAGAGCCAGGGCTGGATCGCCCCCGCCGACTGCGTGGAGGTGCGCGTCACCCTGCCGGAGGGTGAACGGCTGGCGTACGCGACTGCGGAGCCCGACGAGCGCTACCGGCTCGCGAGCTGTACGCACGTCAAGACGCTGGTCGCCGAGCAGCTGGTCGAGAGGCACCGCGGCGAGCCGACCCTTGTGATCGGCCAGTACCTCGACCAGCTCGACGAGCTCGCCGAGCACCTCGACGCCCCGCTCATCAAGGGCGACACCACGGTCAAGGAGCGCGAGCGGCTCTACCAGGCCTTCCGGACCGGCGAGCTGGACCTGCTGGTCGTCTCCAAGGTCGCGAACTTCTCCGTCGACCTGCCGGGGGCAGCGGTCGCGATCCAGGTCTCGGGGAGCTTCGGCTCCCGGCAGGAGGAGGCGCAGCGTCTCGGTCGGCTGCTGCGACCCAAGGAGAAGGGACCAGACGGCACCCAGAAGCCGGCGCGGTTCTACACCATCGTCAGCCGCGACACCGTCGATGCGGACTTCGCGCAGAACCGCCAGCGCTTCCTCGCCGAGCAGGGGTACGCCTATCGCATCGTCGATGCGGCCGATCTCTGACCTTGGGGGCGCTGGCGGACGTCATACGAACTGGTCGTCATGGCGACCTGTCGTCATGGCGACCAACTCGTATGACGTTGCGGGGCGGCACCGGCCATCGTCGCTGCGGCGGTGTCTCGTCGTGCATCCGGGCGAATCGGGTCGCGAGATCCGCACGTAGGCTTGCTCGGTGACCAAGCACGAAGTCCTCCTGCTCGAGAACATCCACCCCGCGGCGACCGAGGTCTTCGAGCGCAACGGGTTCATCGTGCACACCCGCTCCAGCTCGCTCGGTGAGGACGACCTGATCGAGGCCCTGCAGGGCAAGACCATGGTCGGCATCCGCTCCAACACCAAGGTCACCGAGCGCGTTCTCGACAACGCACCCGACCTGGTGGCGATCGGCGCCTTCTGCATCGGCACCAACCAGATCGACCTGGGTGCGGCGGCCCGGCGCGGGGTCGCGGCCTTCAACGCGCCGTACTCCAACACCCGTAGCGTGGTCGAGCTCGTGATCGGCGAGATCATCGCGCTGGCGCGCCGACTTCCCGAGAAGACGCAGCGGATGCACGACGGCGTCTGGGACAAGTCAGCACAGGGCAGTCATGAGGTTCGCGGGCGCACGCTGGGCATCGTCGGCTACGGCAACATCGGCACCCAGCTCTCCAACCTCGCCGAGTCCCTCGGCTTCCGGGTGATCTTCTTCGACACCGCCGACCGCCTGGCCCACGGCAACGCCCGTCGCGTCGGCACCCTCGACGAGCTCCTCGAGCAGGCCGACGTGGTCTCGCTGCACGTGGACGGCCGGCCTGGCAACGCCGGTCTGTTCGGCGCCGCCCAGTTCGCGAAGATGAAGCCACGCTCGATGTTCATCAACGCCTCGCGCGGGATGGTCGTCGATGACGTGTCGCTGCGGGAGAACATCCTCTCCGGCCACATAGCGGGGGCTGCCCTGGACGTCTTCCCGGTCGAGCCCAAGGCCCAGGGCGACGAGTTCGAGTCGGTCCTGCGCGGCCTGCCCAACGTGATCCTCACCCCCCACGTCGGTGGCTCCACACAGGAGGCCCAGGAGGAGATCGGGTTCTTCGTGGCCGGCAAGCTGTCGTCGTTCGCCCACGGAGGGAGTACGGCGCTGTCGGTCAACCTGCCCGAGGTCGCGGCTCCCCCGCCGGAGAGCGGCTTCCGCCTCGCGCTCCTGCATCACAACGTGCCCGGCGTACTCGCGTCCGTGAACCAGTTGCTCGCCGACGAGCAGGACAACGTCACCGCGCAGTACCTCGCCACCCGCGGCGAGCAGGGCTACGTCGTCACCGACGTCGCGGCCGAGGTGCCCGAGTCAGCCCTGGCGGGTCTCCGGGCGGCGGAGTCGACCGTCTGGTTGCGCAGCTACCACGCCTGAGGCTCTCAGCGGTTGCTGTGCCGCTGGGCGGCGACCAGCGTGTTGCGAAGCAGCGGCGACAGCGTGTCGCTGACGCGCACGCTCGACGAGCGCCCCCAGACTCCGTCCGGCTGTGGCGGGACCAGACGCGAGCAGCGTCGGTCGGACCGGTTTCCCGGGAGACGACGGGGCACGATGCCGGTGCGCAGGTAGTTCGCCACAGCGTTGTCCACGCAAGGCACGCCCGACAGGGAGCTGGCGTGCGTGGTCCCGCCGATCCCCGCCACCAGGGAGGCGGTCGGGAACAGCCGCCGGACAGCGAGCGCACCGGAGTACGGCGTGGCCGCGTCTCGGGTCTCGCTGATCAGCAGGATCTTCGAGGTCAGCGCGCTTCCCGAGACCGGCAGCCGCCGATGGGCGGGTGCCTTCCAGCTCAGGCAGGGGGCGTTGTACCAGGTGTTTCCCCAGGTCAGGAACGGCGACTGCCGGTGCACTGCCCAGGCGCGCTGGCGGGTGCGCTGGAAGTTGGGCCAGGCCGCGTCACTGCACTGCACCGCGTTGTAGACCGCGAAGCTGTTGTCGTCGCCCATGCTGGCTTCGCGGTAGAGCGCCGCCAGGCTGCCTCCACGGCCCTTGCGCACGAGGTCCGAGTAGGCCAGCCCGAGGTCCACCCAGTTGTAGACGTAGTAGCCGGCATCGAGCATCGCGTCCGCGAGCTCGTCAGGGCCGAGCCGCCCGCCGGCGGCCGGCTTGCGGTCGAGCAGGCGCAGCTGTCGGTAGTAACCCGCCCTGATCACCTTCCAGCGCGTGCCGAGACGGAAGGAGCGTGGGTGGCTGGCGACGTACTGCCAGAACACGTCCATGTTGCGGTCGAAGGCCCGGTCCTGGTCGAAGTTGGCGGAGTACCAGACCCGCTGCGGGTTGACGACGCCGTCGAGGATGAACCGCCCCACGCGGCTCGGGTAGCGGGTCGCGTAGACCTCTCCGAGGTAGGTGCCGTAGGAGTAGCCGTAGAAGCTGATCCTGTCCGCACCCAGCGCCTGGCGGATGAGCTCCATGTCGCGCACGGTGTCGAGCGTGGTCAGGTGGGGCAGCAGGGTGCGCTTGGTGGGGGTATTTGCGCAGGCGGCGGAGTAGGCACGGTTGTGGGCCAGCCAGTAGCGGTAGATCCGGCTGGTCTTGGGCACGTAGCTCGGGCGGTTGTAGGTGAAGTAGCGACGGCTGCATCGCAGCGCCGGGCTGCTCGCACCGACCCCCCGCGGGTCGAAGCCGATCCAGTCGTAGGACGCTCCCACGTTGCCCGGCACGTAGTCGCTGAGGGCCGGCATGGCCAGCCCGGAGCCACCGGGCCCACCCGGGTTGACCAGCAGGACGCCACGGTAGGTCGCGGTCGTGTGCTGCCTGCGGGTCAGGGCGAGCCTGACCTTGGCGCCGTTGGGTTGGGCGTGGTCGCGCGGCACCAGGAGCGTGCCGCACTGGAGACCGAGGTAGTCGAGCTCGGAGTTGGCGCAGCTCCTCCACGTGATGCTCTGCACGGCCGCCGTGGCGGGCGTCTGCGTGGGCCCTGGTGCGATCAGAAGTCCCGCCGCGACGAGCACGACAACGACGATCACAGGCAGGCGGAGCAAGTGGGGAACCCTTTCCGGGAGCGCGGGGCGGGCAGCACCGGCGCCTGTGAAGCATCCCTTCCGCAGCCGCCCCTGTCTAGTTAATGCATTAGTCCGTGGGGATACCGAGCGCCCTCGAGAGCGCATCGTCGAGCAGCATCCGCCAGGAGCGCACATGGTCGATATCGACCGATGCGCGGGTCCAGGAGGCGCCGGTGCGGGCGGCAGACCCGATCGCGAAGCGGCGTACGCCGGCCCGGACCAGCCACGGGACCAGCTCCGGGGTGAGCCCGCCTCCCGCGAGGAGCAGCTCCGCCACCCGAGGGTCGCGCGTGGCCCTGGCGATCAGCTCGTCGGCGCCGTGCGTCAGCCCGCGGGTCGACCCGGCCGAGATCACCGACTCGAGCCCTGGCAGCCCGCGCACGTCGCGCCAGGCATGGTCGGGGTCCAGGGCCTCGTCGAAGCCGTGGAACAGCCACGGCACCCCGCCGAGCTCGCGGCACATCTCGGTGCAGCCGTCGCGGTCTATCTCAAGGTCACGGTCGAGGAAGCCGTAGGCCAGGCCGCGGGCGCCGAGCTCCAGGAAGGTGGCGCCGAGGCCGACGAGCCGACCGAAGTGCTCCTCACGGGTGCGCAGCACGACGAAGACCGGCAGGTCGGACTCGCGCACGACCGCGGAGACCGTGGCCGGTTCGGGCGAGTAGTAGCCCTCCTCCGGCTCGACCCCCAGCAGCAGCCGGTCCGCGCCACCCGCGGCGGCAGCCCCCGCGTCACGGGCATGGAGCACCACGACGTCGAGGTGGGCGCTCTCGGCGGAACCCGCCGCTTGGCCTGGGGTCACAATGGACATCGTGACATCTCAGGACGTGGTGATGAGGGCACGTGCCCTGGTGTTGCACGACCTCGAGATCACTGGTGCGGCAGACCCGGCCACGGTCTCCGCGCTCGAGTCCGCTCTGGCCGACCGCGGCTGGTGGCTGGAGCAGTGGGCCGAGGGACGCGAATTCGTGGTCGGACTCGTCGCCCAGGACGTGCAGGACGCCCTCCTGGAGACAAACGGCCGGTGGCCGCTGTGCCGCGCCTGCGACCTCCTCGAGCCGCATGCCCTCTACGTCCATCCTGACCTCGGCGGTCCCGACCCCACCTGGTGCTGCGAGCACGCCGGCATCGAGGTGGCGCCGGTGGGCGGGCTATAGACCCGGCACGGACTTGTCGAGGAGTCCATGCACTTGGTGGGTGTTCCAACCCTCGACATGCACATGTTTCCCCGGTTGGCCGGGGAAACCGGCACCCCTAGCGCAGGTGCTCGGGCCGCAGCACCGGCACCCAGAGGGTGTAACGGTCGGCGCGGTAGACGCTGCGGGTGACCTCGACGACGTTCTCGCGGCAGAACGCGCGGCGGGAGATGTGCAGCACCGGGGAGCCGGGCTCGAGCTCGAGCAGCTCGGCCTCCTCCTCGGTGGCGATCCCGGCGAGCACCGAGTCCTCACCCCAGGTCGGCATCAGGTCGCGCATCGCGAACCAGAAGTAGAGGCTGGTCGGCAGTGCCTCGTCGAGGAAGTTCGGGAACAGCTCCAGCGAGAGGTAGACGTGCTGGATGGCCATCGGCACGCCGTCCGCGAGGCGCAGCCGCTGCCAGTGCGCGATCGCGGTGCCCTCCTCGACCTCGAGTGCCCGCGCGACACCCGGTCCGGCGCTCTCGCGACGTGCCAGCAGGGTCTTGGACTCCGGCCGCTTGCCGCGCCGCTCCATCTCCTCGGTGTACGCCGAGAGCCGCATCTGCATGTCGATGAGCGGCTTGGTCACGAACGTGCCGCGACCGGCCACGCGCTCGAGCAGACCTTGTGCGACCAGGGCGTCGATGGCGTGCCGCACGGTCATCCGGGCGACGCCGAACTGTTCGGCGAGATCCCGCTCGGAAGGGGCAGGGGTCCCTGGCTCGGCGTTGACGATGACGGACCGGACGTACTCCCGCACGAGGACGTGTTTGCGCCCCCGTCGGCCTCCACCTCGCGGTGAGTGGTCGTCCACCCGTGAACTCCTTCGTCAGGTCGTAGGCAGAAACCTAGCCAACGTAGCGGCGGATAGGCACCGAACCGACCAAGATTTCGAGACTCGTCACTCCGCTCCGATGGCTTTGAGCACATCGAGGCGCGCGGCACGGCGTGCGGGGACGACAGCAGCAAGCACCCCCGCAAAACCGGCCAACAGCAGGAAACCCCCCAGCAGGGGCCACGGAATGGCGAGCTCGGTGAGGCCGTCCTCCTCCAGTGCGGACACCATCGTGGCGCCGAACAGCACGCCAAGCCCGGTGCCGAGGACGCCACCCAGGAACGCGACCACGACCGACTCCAGGCGGATCATCGTGCGCAGCTGCCGACGGGTGACACCGACGGCGCGCAGCAGCCCGACCTCGCGGGTGCGTTCGATCACCGAGAGGCTGAGCGTGTTGATCACGCCCAGGATCGCGATGATCACCGAGAGCCCGAGCAGCCCATAGATCAGGTAGAGGAACTGGTTGACCTGCTGCTTCTGCTCCGCAGCGAAGCCCTCGGGGTCCTTCACGGTCACGGTCGGCAGGTCCTTGATGACCCCTTCGATCTCCTTCCGGACGGTGTCGGTGCTGGCGGACGGGTCCTTGGTCACCATGACCATCGCGTCCAGCGGGGCCAACCCGCCCTTCGCGAGCGTGTCGGGCGTGACCACGTAGTCGCCCGGCACCGCCGGGTTGCTCGGGAACAGCGCGACGACCTTGAGCTTGATGTCGCGCGCCTGGAACTTCATCGTGACGCTGTCGCCCATCTCGAAGCCCTTGCTCTTCGCCTGCACCTCGGAGATCGCCACGGTGCCCGGCCCCAGCTGAGCGAAGGAGCCCGCGACCGTGGGGACGGCGAAGGCGATCCCGAACGCCTTCGGGTCGACGCCGACCGTCCAGGCGCTGCCGCCGCCCTTGAGCTCGGGGAAGGCGCTGCGCAGCTGGGTCACGCCGGTGACGCCGTCGAGGCGGCTGATCTGGTCTGCGACGTCGGTCGAGAACGGCTGCTGGACGACGTTGGACACGATGAACTGGGAGGTGAGCGACTTGTCGATGGCGGCGTCCGTGCTCGCCGATGCCGAGCTGCCGAAGATCGACATCATCGCCATCAGGGCCAGCCCGATCATCAGGGCGCTGGCCGTCGCACCGGTACGGCGTGGGTTGCGCAGGGCGTTCTGCGCCGCCAACCGGCCGACCATCCCGAACATACGGCGGTAGATGGCACCGAACAGGTGCAGCACGGGCTTGCCCAGGAAGGCGCTCATCATCGCCACCCCGACGATCACGAGCAGGATCCCGCCTCCGATGGACATCAGGGCTACGTTGTCGTCCCCTTCGAGCCCGAACGCGATGGCGGCGGCGCCCACCAGCACCAGCACGGTGCCGATCAGCACACGGCGCCGCATGGTCGCCTCGGGCAGCGCCACGTCATCGCGCAGGGCCGCGATCGGCGGGATCCGGGTCGCCCGGCGCGCCGGGAACAACGCAGCGAACGCGGTGACGCCCACCCCGATGACGTAGGACCAGATCACCGCCGTCCAGGTCATCGGGAAGTCGGCCCGGCTGAGGTCCAGCCCGAACACGCCGAACAGCCACCGCAGGCCGA
This sequence comes from uncultured Actinomycetota bacterium, assembly GCA_963742785.1. Lineage (GTDB taxonomy): Bacteria > Actinomycetota > Actinomycetes > Propionibacteriales > Nocardioidaceae > Marmoricola. The sequence continues at coordinate 560,661 of CAVUNI010000004.1, read as the reverse complement.
GCGCGAGCAGGTAGCCGACACCCAGGCCGACAGTCGAGCCGACGAGGCCGACCGCGACGGACTCGAGGAGAACCGAGTTGTTGACCTGCCGCCGGGACGCGCCCATCGCACGCAGCAGCGCGAGCTCCCGACTCCGTTGCGCGACCAGGATCGAGAAGGTGTTGATGATCAGGAAGACCCCGACGACGAGCGCGACGGCGGCGAAGACCAGCAGGAAGGTCTGCAGGAACCCGAGGATCTCGTCGAGGCTCTTCTTGTTCTCCGCGACATAGGCGTCACCGGTCCGCGCCTGCACGCCGTCCGGCAGGACCTTCTGCGCGGCCTTCGCGAGCTCGGTCTGGGAGACGCCCGGCGCAGCGTTCAGCGAGACGGCGCTGAACACGTCACGACCACCGTAGAAGCGCTCCTGCATGAACCGGGTGTCGAAGATCGTCAGGGTGGCGCCGTTCAGGCCGCCCGACCCGAACTCGACCAGGCCGGTGATCTTGACCTTCATCACCGGTGGCCGGCCGGGTGTCGCGAGCTCGACCTCGTCCCCGATCTCGAAGTCGCCCTTCTCGGCGGTGTCCACGTCGAGGGCAATCTGGTCCGGCCCGGTCGGGTATTCGCCCTTGGTGAGGGTCAGGATCGGCTTGCCGGTGAGGGACTTGGTATCGGTCGGGTTGAGGGCCAGGCCGGGCGGGCCGTTGCCGCCGATCACCTTGCCGTCCTTGCCGATCACGAAGACGGACTGGAGCTGGTTCTGCGGGTTGGCCGACCCGACCTCGGGCAGGGCCTCGAGCTTCGAGACGACGCCGGCCGGGAAGGTGCGGTTGTCCTGGCTCGAGTCGAAGTCGTTGGCGCCCTTGTACGCCACCTCGACGTCCGCGGTGCTGCCCTCGATGATGTCGTCGAAGGCACCGCCCATCGCGTTGGTGAAGATCATCGTGCCGGCCACGAACGCCACCCCGAGCACGATCGCGAATGCGGAGAGCAGCAGGCGCAGCTTGCGGGCGAAGAGGTTGCGCCAGGTCACGCGCCACACGTCAGCTGCCCTCGCCCGGCGGCGCCGGCTCGCGGATGGCGAGCTGCTGCATCTTCTGCAGCACCTGTTCGCGGTCGGGGTTGCGCAGCTCGTCGACGATGCGGCCGTCGGCGAGGAACACCACCCGGTCGGTGTACGCCGCCGCCACCGGGTCGTGGGTCACCATCACCGTGGTCTGACCGTGGTCGTCGACACTGGAGCGCAGCAGGGTGAGCACCTCGGCACCCGACTTCGAGTCGAGGTTGCCGGTCGGCTCGTCGGCGAAGACGATCGCCGGCCGGCTGGTCAGTGCCCGGGCCACGGCGACTCGCTGTTGCTGGCCGCCGGAGAGCTGGTTGGGCCGGTGGTCGAGCCGGTCCCGCAGGTTCACGGTGTCGATGACCGCGTCGTACCACCCCGGCTCGGGCTTCCGGCCGGCGATCGACAGCGGCAGCAGGATGTTCTCCTCCGCCGTCAGCGTCGGCACCAGGTTGAACGACTGGAAGACGAACCCGATCCGCTCGCGGCGCAGGTGGGTCAGTTGCTTGTCCGCGAGCCCGCCGATCTCGGTGTCGCCGATGAACACCTGGCCCGACGTGGGGACGTCCAGGGCAGCACAGCAGTGCATCAGCGTCGATTTGCCCGAACCGGACGGGCCCATCACCGCCGTGAACTCACGCGCGTTGATGTCCAGGCTGACCCCGTCGAGGGCGCGGACCGCGGCGTTCCCGGAGCCGTAGACCTTGGTCAGGTCGACCACCCGCGCCGCCACCGTCGTGTCGCTGAAGACCGTCGTCATGGCACAACCGTGCCAGTCGGCCGGTGATAGCGCACTCGGGTATGTCCCCGAGACTAGTCAGGGTGAGTCCTAGCCGCGGTGGAGCAGCTTCCGCAGCAGGAGCAGCACCACGATCACGCCGAGGGCCTGACGCCAGTACGTCTTCGCCAGGATCGGCAGCACCGTCGCACCGAGGTCGATGGCGTCGTCCCGCTGTGGCGGTCCCGCATCCGGTCGTCCGCCGCCGATGTCCTGCCGCCCGTGCAGCGGTGTCGGGGGTTGGTTGTTGACCGTTCGCTCGACGGGGTCCGGGGCAGGCTGTGCCAGGTCTGCCGGTGCAGCGGGCTCATCCGACTCGGCCGACTCTGCCGCCTCGGCTGCCCTCGACGCCGCCGACTCGTCGCCCACCTTCTGCTCGAGGCAGTCGGTGAACTGGCCGAGAAGCTTGTCGCTCACGTCCTGCATCACCCCGCGCCCGAACTGGGCCGGCTTGCCGGTGATGGCCAGGTCGGTGAGCACCTCGACCCTGGTGCCGGTCCCGGCGTCCGTCATCGTTGCGGTCACGTGGGCGCCGGCGGTGCCGTTGCCGCGCTTGTCCTTGCCCTTCGCGTCGATCACCATCCGCCGAGCCGCTTCGTCCTTCTCCACGAACGTGCCGGAGCCGTTGTAGACGAGCGCAATCGGCCCCAGCTTGACCTTGCAGGAGCCCTGGAACGTGTCACCCTCCACCGAGGTGACCGTGGCTCCGGGGAAGCAGGCGGCCACCGACTCGATGTCGTTGAAGGCGGCCCAAGTCTCCTCGATGCTGGCTGGGACGGTGAACTCGTGCCTGAGCTCCAAGGGATCAGCCTCCTGCGGCGGAGACGACCGCGCGCCGGGTGAGCACTGTCGCCAGGTGCCTACGGTAGTCCGCGTCGCCGTTGAGGTCCGAGGGCGGGTTGGTGCCCTCCGCGGCCTGGTCGCACGCCTCGCGTACGCCGTCGGCCGTGGCCTCCTTGCCGACCAGGGCCTGCTCGGTCGCGCTGGCCCGCAGGGCGGTGTTGCCCATGTTGACCAACCCGATCCGGGCCTCGCTGATCGTGCCGCCGTCGGTCTTCACCGTGGCCCCGACCGCGACGATCGGCCACTGGTGGGCGACCCGCACGAACTTCTCGTAGGCCGACCCCCAGCCGTCGTACTTCGGGACCCGGATGTGGGTGAGCAACTCGTCCTCCCCCACGGCGGTGGCGAACAGGTCCTCGAAGAAGTCGGCTGCCGCCACCGTCCGCTCGCCGCCCTGGCCGGCGATGACCAGCTCAGCGTCGAGCGCCAGGATCGGCGCCGCGCAGTCGCCGGCCGGGTCGGCGTGGACGAGAGCTCCACCCAGGGTGCCGCGATGCCGGATCTGTGGGTCCGCCACGTGGCTGATCGCCTTGTGCAGCAGGCCCAGGCCCGTCTGGACCGACGGGTCGGCGAGGATCCGGTAGTAGGGCACCATCGCCCCGATCAGGACGCTGTCACCCTCGTCGACGATGTCCTGGAGGCTGTCGATCTCACCGATGTCGACGATCAGGTCGGGCGCGTTGAGGCGCATCCGCAGCACCGGCAGCAGCGACTGACCGCCGGCGATCACCTTGGCGTCATCGCTGGCTGCGAGCGCAGACAGGGCCTCCTCGACGGAGGTGGGGGCGAGATAGTCGAACTTGGCTGGAATCACTGGCCTGCTCCATCCGTGCGGTCGGTCTGGCCCTCGTGGCCGGTGGCCTCGTCGAAGTGCGGTGCCGCGCCTCCCGTGGTCGGGTCGGCACCGCCGGAGTCGCCGGCATGGATGGCTCTCCAGACCCGCTCGGGGGTGCACGGCATCTGGATGTCGCTGACCCCGAACTGGCGGACAGCGTCGACGACCGCGTTGACCACGGCCGGGGTCGAGGCGATGGTGCCCGCCTCGCCGACGCCCTTGGTCCCGAGCGTGTTGGTCAGCGACGGGGAGGTGGTGTGGTCGGTGTCGAAGCTGATCGTGTCAGCCGCCGTCGGGACGAGGTAGTCGACGAACGACGCAGACACCAGCGTGCCCGCATCGTCGTGGACGGCCTCCTCGAACAGCGCCTGGGCGATGCCCTGCACCAGCCCACCGTGCACCTGGCCCGCGACGATCATCGGGTTGATCACGTTGCCGATGTCGTCGACGCAGGTGTACTTGCGCATCTTGATCTGCCCGGTCTCGGTGTCGACCTCGACCGCGCACAGGTGCGTCCCGTGCGGGAAGTTGAAGTTCACCGGGTCGTACGTCGCGTCGGAGTCCAGCGAGGCCTCCACGCCGTCCGGGAGGTCGTGGGCGGCGAAGGTGGCCAGAGCCACCTCACCGATGCCGACGCCCTGGTCGGTGCCACGGACGCCCAGCCGGCCTTCCTTGTACTCGATGTCGTCGACGTTCGCCTCGAGCATGTGCGCGGCGATCGGCTTGGCCTTCTCGATCACCTTGTCGACCGCCCGGACCAGCGCCTCACCACCGACCACCAGGGAGCGCGAGCCGTAGGTGTCCATGCCCTTGTGCGCGATCTGGGTGTCGCCGTGGAGGATCTCCACGTCGTCGAAGGGAACGCCGAGGCGGTCGGCCACGATCTGGCTGAACGCCGTCTCGTGCCCCTGACCGTGCGCGCTGGTCCCGGTGACGACCTCGACCTTCCCGGTGGGCAGCATCCGCACGCTAGCGTGCTCCCAGCCGCCGGCCCCGTAGTCGAGGCTGCCGAGCACCCGGCTCGGCGCGAGGCCGCACATCTCGGTGAACGTCGAGACGCCGATGCCGAGCTGGACGGAGTCGCCGGACTCCCGGCGCTGCTTCTGCTCGGCCCGGAGCTCGTCGTACCCGAAGTGGTCCTTGGCCTTGGCGGTCGCTTCCTCGTAGTTGCCGGAGTCGTACTCGAGCCCGGCGACCGTGGTGAACGGGAACTCGTCGTGCTTGATCCAGTTCTTCTCCCGGATCTCGAGCGGGTCCACGCCGAGCTCGACGGCGAGCTCGTCCATCAGCCGCTCGATGGCGTACGTCGCCTCCGGTCGGCCGGCGCCGCGATAGGCGTCGGTCCAGGTCTTGTTGGTCAGGACCGTCTGAAGGTTGAACTGGTAGGCGGGGAACTTGTAGATCGCGTTGAACATGAACGCGCCGAGCACCGGCACTCCGCCACCGACGAGGCTGACGTAGGACCCGAGGTCGGCCAGGAGCTCGACCTTGAGGCCGGTCACCGTGCCGTCCTTCTCCGCGGACAGGGTCAGCTTCTGCCACTGGTCGCGACCATGGTGCGCGGCCATCAGCGACTCGGAGCGGGTCTCGGTGTACTTCAGCGGCTTGCCGATCCGCCGAGCCAGCACCATCGTGATGAACTCCTCCGGCGTGGTCTGGAGCTTTCCACCGAAACCGCCGCCGACGTCGGGGGCGATCACGCGGATCTTCGACTCGGAGATGCCCAGCACTGCCGCGAGCAGGAAGCGCAGGATGTGCGGGATCTGCGTCGACGACCACATCGTCACCTGCTCACCCGTGGGGTCGACCACGACCGAACGCGGCTCCATGAACGAGGGGATCAGGCGCTGTTGGCGGTACTCGCGCTCGATGACGATGCCGTCGCCGCGTCCCTTCTCGATCGCCTCGTCGACGTTGCCACCCGTGCCGGCGTCGGCAGAGTCGAACTTCCAGAACGCGCTCTTGTTGGTGCCGAGGTCGGGATGCGCGAGGACCTTGTCCTCGGCCGACTCCTTGAGGTCGAGTGCCGCAGGCAGCTCCTCGTAGTCGACGTCGACCAGCTCGGCGGCGTCACGGGCCTCCGCGGCCGTGCGCGCGACGATGACGGCGACGATCTCCCCGGCGAAGGTCACCCGGTCGACCGCCACCGGTGGATGGGCAGGGGTCACCTGCTCGGGGGTGATCGGCCAGGCGTTGGGGAGCGCGCCCTGCTCCTCGGCCACGTCCTGGCCGGTGATCACGGTGACGACGTTGGGCGCCGCCTTGGCCTCGTCGGCGTTGATGTTGGTGATCTTCGCGTGGGCGAAGGGGCTGCGCACCATCGCGAGGTGCAGCATCCCGGGGAGCTGGATGTTGTCGGTCCAGCGGGTGCGGCCGGTGATCAGTCGCTGGTCCTCCTTGCGGCGGCGGTCCCGCCCGATCTCGAGGGCGGCCGGGGCGTCCTGGGTGGCAGTCATCGTCAGACCTCGACCTTCTCCGCGTCGGCCTGTTCGGCCGGTGAGCCCTCCGCCTGGCTGTCAGGTGCCTGTCCGCCGGCGGCGGTCTGAACGGCGCGGACGATGTTGTGGTAGCCGGTGCAGCGGCACAGGTTGCCCTCGAGGCCGTTGCGGATCTCCTCCTCGGAGGGGTTCGGGTTGTCGTTGAGCAGGTCGATGGACTGCATGATCATTCCCGGCGTACAGAAGCCGCACTGGAGCGCGTGGCACTCGTGGAAGGCCGCCTGAACCGCGTGCAGGGTGCCGTCCTCGGCGAGGCCCTCGATGGTCGTCACCTCATGGCCGTTGGCCTGCACCGCGAGCACGTTGCACGACTTCACGCTGCGCCCGTCGAGGTGCACTGTGCAGGCGCCGCAGTTGCTCGTGTCGCAGCCGATCACGGTGCCGGTCTTCCCGAGCTTCTCCCTGAGGTACTGGACGAGCAGCATCCGGGGTTCGACGTCGTCGGAGACGTTCGATCCGTCGACAGTGAGTTCGATCCTGGCCATGGGCGCACTCCTTGAAGGTGCCGAGGGACATAGGTGTGATACCGCTCACGCTAAGCCGCCCGGGTTGGCCAAAGGTTGGCCGTGTCTCGGGGGTTGCGCACGTCGTACGACGTGCGGGCTCGACCACCCACGTGGTCTGCGCACCACCCCCGGCCCCTTGGGTGGTTGAGGAGCGAGCGCCGCACTGCGTTGGTTCCTGAGGAGGTTGCGTAGCAACCGTCTCGAAGGGCTCGAAACCACTGGATCAAGGGGTTTCGACAGGCTCAACCAGCGGTGGTTGCGCACGTCGTACGAATTGCGGGCTCGACCACCTCACGTGGTCTGCGCACCCGGCCACCCGTGGGTGATCGAGGAGGGAGCGCAAACGACGGCGGGTTGCGGAGGTCGAACGGCCTACGGAGCTTCGGGGAAGACGCAGAACTCGTTGCCCTCGGGGTCTGCCAGCACCGTCCAGCCCGGGAGCTCGGCGAGCACGGTGGCCCCGGCCTCCAGAAAGGTGTCGACGTGCCCGTAGACGTCCCAGTGGATCCGGTTCTTGACCGACTTGGGCTCAGGAACCGGGTCGAAGATGATCGACTCGAAGGGCACCCCGGGAATGCCCTGGACCATCCAGTACGCCTTGCCGCCGTTGCTGGCCTCGGCCCCGAACGCGCCTGCCCACCAGCGCGCCTGCGCCTCCGGGTCGCGCGTGTCGACGATCAGCTCGTAGACGCGGTACGCCGGCACCTCGTCGCGCACGAAGGCACACAGCTCACCGCCCTCCGGGTCGAGCAGCACCGTCCACGGGTCGTCGTTGTCGTAGCCGGGGGCCCGAGTGGCGCCGAGGGCCAGGAGGGTGTCCACGGAGTCGGTGTGCAGGTCGAGGTGGACCCGGTGCTTGACCGTCTTCTTCTCGGGCACGGGACAGATCGCGATCCCCATTCCCTCGACCTCGCCGACGACGTCGCCGGGGTCGCCGTCCGAACCCGGCTCCAGGAACGTGCAGCCGGTGGCGGCCGCCCAGAAACGGGCCAGGGCCGTGCCCTCCTCCGCCGTGTCGATGCACAGCTCCTTGAACCTGGTTTTCGAGACACTCGCTTGTGCTCGCTCCGCAACCACCGTGATGTCCTCCCGTCCCGATCCGGCAACCTCCGCCCCGGTAGCCTGACACCCATGTCCCAGCAGACTCCTGACTCCACCCTGCCCCAAAACCAGACGGCCTGGGGACACGGCCTCGCGACCATCAGCGACGACGGGACCGTCCTCGACACCTGGTTCCCGGCACCCCGGCTCGGCGACGCCAACGGCGACCCTGCGCCGGAGTCGCTGACGGCCCTGGCCACCAAGTACCCCGAACGCCGGGTGCACACCGACGTCGTCACGGTCGCGATCGACCTGGCCGAGCCGCCTGCCGACGCCAGCGACGCCTACCTGCGGCTCCACCTGCTCAGCCACCGGCTGGTCCAGCCGCGCCAGATCAACGTCGACGGCATCTTCGGAACGCTGGCCAACGTCGTGTGGACCTCCCACGGACCGTGCGCCGTGACCGACTTCGAGGAGGTGCGCCTCGCGCTGCGGGCACTGGGACCGATCCAGGTCTTCGGGGTCGACAAGTTCCCCCGGATGACCGACTACGTGCTGCCCGGCGGCGTACGCATCGCCGACGCCGACCGGGTGCGCCTGGGAGCGCACCTGGCGGAGGGCACGACCGTGATGCACGAAGGCTTCGTGAACTACAACGCAGGCACACTCGGGGCGTCGATGGTCGAGGGCCGGATCAGCGCCGGCGTCCTGGTCGGCGACGGTTCCGACATCGGCGGCGGCGCCTCGATCATGGGGACCCTGTCCGGCGGCGGCACCGAGGTCATCTCGATCGGCGAACGCTGCCTGCTCGGTGCCAACGCCGGCATCGGCATCTCGCTCGGCAACGACTGCGTGGTCGAGGCCGGCTGCTACGTCACCGCCGGCACCAAGGTGACCATCAGGGACATCGACTCCAAGCCCAAGGTGGTGAAGGCCGCCGAGCTGTCCGGCGCAGACAACGTGCTGTTCCGCCGCAACTCGGTCAGCGGTGCCATCGAGGCACAGCCCTGGGAGCGCGACGGCGTCAGCCTGAACGCCGCCCTGCACAGCAACTGACTGCCACGCATTGATGAGGTTCCGCACCCTGGTCTTCTTCGTCGTCCTCGCCGTCGTGGTCGGGGTCGGCGTGGCGTTCTGGAGGGGCTCTGGCCCGCTGCCCGACCCTGAGGGATGCACCGTCACCCTCGACGGTCACCGCGTCGACCTCACGACCGAGCAGTCCGAGAACGCGACGCTGATCGCCGCGATCGGGGTGGACCGGGGGCTACCGGCCCGGGCGGTCTCGATCGCCCTGGCGACGGCGTACCAGGAGAGCAAGATCCGCAACCTCGACCACGGTGACCGCGACTCCCTGGGCATCTTCCAGCAGCGGCCTTCGATGGGTTGGGGTACGGCGAAGCAGGTGCGTGACCCGTACTTCGCGATCAACGCCTTCTACGACGCGCTGGTCAAGATCCCCGACTACCAGTCGATGCGGATCACCGAGGCCGCGCAGAAGGTGCAGCGCTCCGGCTTCCCGGAGGCCTACGAGGACCACGCCATCGACGCACGGGCGCTGGCGTCGGTGCTGACCGGCTACAGCCAGGGCGGCCTGTTCACCTGCGTCGTGCACGAGCCCACCGAGCGTGGCAGCGGCGACCGGGTGATCCGGCAGCTGAAGCGGGCCTTCGGCGAAATCGACATCGAGCGCACCGGCTCGCGCCAGGACGTCGCCCTCACGGTGTCGGACAGCGACGCGGGACACCGGCTGGGCTGGTCGGTCTCACAGTTCGTGCTCGCCCACGGGGTGCGGCTGCACCCGCACGGGGTCGCCTACGCGGGCAAGCAGTGGCAGGTGGGCAGGGACTCCGAGGACGGCTGGCGCTCCGGTGGCGGTGCCGGCGAGACCAAGGTCCGGATCTCGATGGGCTGACCGGCGATTCGGTGGTTGAGGAGGCCGAGGAACGAGGCCGTCTCGAAACCACCAGATCCAGTGGTTTCGAGCCCTTCGAGACGGTTGCTGCGCAACCTCCTCAGGAACCAACGCAAAGCGGCGCTCGCTCCTCAACGACCTTGGACAGAGCGCTGGTCAGGCCAACCGCTCGGCCGCAGCACCGACCCGCTCGTCAGTGGCGGTGAACGCGACGCGGACGTGACTCTGGCCGGCGCGGCCGTAGAACGACCCGGGCGCGACCAGGATGCCCCGGTCGGCGAGCCACGCGACGGTGTCCCAGCAGGGCTCGTTGCGCGTGGCCCAGAGGTAGAGCGCGGCCTCGGAGTGGTCGATCCTGAACCCGGCGGACTCGAGGGTCGTCTTGAGTGCCGTACGGCGGGCGGCGTAGCGCGCGTGCTGCTCCTCGACGTGGGCGTCGTCGTCGAGGGCGGCGACCATCGCGCGCTGCTGAGGGCCGGGCATGATCAGCCCGAGGTTCTTGCGCACTGCCAGCAGCTCACCGACAACCGCCGGGTCGCCGGCGACGAACGCGCAGCGGTAGCCGGCGAGGTTGGACCGCTTGGACAGCGAGTGCACGGCGAGGATCCCGTCGAGCGAGCCGCCGTTGATGTCCGGGTGGAGCACCGAGACCGGGCTCGTGTCCCAGGCGCACTCGAGGTAGCACTCGTCGGAGACGAGCAGGGCGCCTCGCTCGCGGCACCAGGCCACGACCTTGCGCAGGTGGTCGGGTGGCAGTACCCGGCCGGTCGGGTTGGAGGGCGAGTTCACCCACACCACGGCGGGGTTGCGCGGACCGACCGCGGTCAGCGAGTCGGTGGCGATGGTCTCCGCCCCCACGAGGGCCGCGCCGACCTCGTAGGTCGGATAGGCCAGCTCCGGGTAGACGACGAGGTCACCGGGTCCGACACCGAGCTGGGTCGGCAGTCCGGCGATCAGCTCCTTTGAGCCGATGGTCGGCAGGACTCCGTCGAGACCGAGCCCGGTGACCCCGAACCGGCGCCTGAGCCAGTCGATGCAGGCCTGTCGCGTCTCCGGCAGGCCGATCGTGACCGGGTAGCCCGGTGCGTCGGTGGCCTCGCGCAGAGCCTGCTGGACGATCTCCGGGGTCGGGTCGACTGGCGTGCCGATAGAGAGGTCGACGATGCCGCCGGGATGGGCGCGCGCCTTCTCGGCGTACGGCGTGAGCTGGTCCCAGGGAAAGTCCGGGAGACGGGCAGAGACTCTCGTCGTCAGTCCTGGGGCTGCGGCGGAAGGGCCTCGATCAGCGGGTGGTCCTTGTCGATCTCGCCCATCTTGGCGGCACCACCGGGGGAGCCGAGGTCGTCGAAGAAGTGCACATTCGCGTCGTAGTACTCCTTCCACTGCTCGGGGGTGTCGTCCTCGTAGTAGATGGCCTCCACCGGGCACACAGGTTCACAGGCACCGCAGTCCACGCACTCGTCCGGGTGGATGTAGAGCATCCGCTTGCCTTCGTAGATGCAGTCGACGGGGCACTCGTCGACGCACGCGCGGTCCTTCAGGTCGACGCAAGGCTGGGCGATGACGTAGGTCACCTGAGTCCTCCTACAGGTTCGGTCCGGTACGGACTGACCCAAGCCTAGTATCCCTCCGTGCCCCCCGATGACCTGCCCGCCGATCGAAACGGAGACGCCCCGCTTCTCGGCCCCCACGTGGTTGGTCGACGGGTCGTCGTACGTCGCCTGGTGCGCGGGGAGACCGGGCCCACGGGCGGTCCGGCCATGACCGACGTGCTCGGCGTGTGCGAGTCGTGGGCGGACGGCGTGATGGTCGTACGACGGGAGAAGGGCGACCTGATCGAGATCGAGATCGCCGACATCGTCGCGGGCAAACCGGTGCCGCCCCGGGCGTCGGCGCATCGTCGCCTCGACGACGTGGCGGCCGACCGGCTCGCCCTGCCGGGATGGCGGCCCATCGAGAGCGAGCCCCTCGGCGAGTGGCTGTTGCGGGCCTCCGGTGGCTTCTCCTCGCGGGGCAACTCGGTGCTCGCGATCGGCGATCCCGCAATGCCGCTGGAGGAGGCCGTACGTCAGGTGGCGGCGTGGTACCAGGCACGATCGCTCGCGCCTCGCGCCCATGTGCACCCGGACGGGCTCGAGGCCAGCGCCTTCGCCGGAGCGGGCTGGACGACCTACGAGGCCACGCTGCTGATGCTCGCTTCGGTGTCCCGGGTGCTGCGTCGGCTGGGTCGCACCCGGGAGGCCGAAGTGCAACACACGTCGGTCGTCGACGACGGCTGGCTGGTCAGTGACGAGCGGGCGGCACGCTACGGCGAGCCGGCCAGGCAGGTCCTCGAGGCCGGCGAGGTGACGCTCGCCACGGTGCGCGATCAGGACGGCGCCGTACTCGCGCGAGGACGTGGCGCCTTCCACGGCGACTGGCTGGGTGTCTCGTCCTTGTTCACACGCGCCGACGTGCGTCGTACCGGCCTGGGTGCAGCAGTGCTGCGGTCACTGCTGGAGTGGGGCGCCGAGCGGGGTGCCACGACGACCTATCTCCAGGTCGTCCTGTCGAACTCCGCCGCCCAGGAGCTATACGAGGCCCTGGGCTACGAGGTGCACCACCGCTACGACTACCTGGTCGCGGACCTCGGCTCTTGACCTACGCACGGCGCACCGCCGGGAGGCGCACGTGCCGGCGCGCGGTGGCGAGCCAGGACTCGTAGGCCGCCGGGTCGTCGTACGACGAGTCGACGACGTACAGCCCGCGCACCGGCACGCTCCCCCCGATCTCGGTGAGCACCGGCCGCAGGGTCAGCTCGGGAGCCAGCGCGTGACCCGGACCGGCGCCCAGCATCAGCGGGATGGCGACGCCGCTGAGGTCGGCGACCAGGGGATCGGACCAGTCGAGCAGGGCCGGCCCCAGCTCGGCCAGGTCGACCACCAGGTCGGGTTCTGCTCCGGCCAGCTCGGTGGCGAGCCACACAGCGGCTGCATGCGTGCGCGACTGAGGCTTGGGGTTGCCGACGACCACCGCGACCTGGGGTACGCGAGACGAGATCGTCATACAGTAATTATATTAGATTAAATGACTAAACCTCACCCGGTCTCAGGGCAGACAGGAGGGCTGGTACGACGGGCTCGCCGGGCCGACACGACCCAGCGCATTGAGCGTCAGTCGGATCGCCGGGCCGTCCGAGGGGATGAGGAGATGGTCCGCAAGGTCGAAGCGGCACTTGTCCTGGAGCCGGATGTTCGTGGTGTTCGGACCGGTCAGGAATCCCGAGGTGTGCGGGAGCACCACCTCGTCGTTGCGCGTGACGACATTGGTGTAGCTGACCGATCCGGGGGTCTCGTCGCCCGCGTTGAGGTGGCGCAGGAAGGCCGACCCGGTCTTCTGCTGCAGGCACGACGGGCACAGGTAGCCCAACCCCGGGGTGAGCAGCAGCGGGTTCGAGGTGCCGTGGTTGGACGGCGCCAACCCGACGAGGTCGTCGACCTTGCTCGCACCACCGAGGAACTTGATGTAGTACCGCGGCATCATCCCGCCCTGGGAGTGTCCGACCATCGACACCTTGGCCGCACCGGTCGCGTCGAGCACCTTGTCGACGAAGGTCCGCAGCTCAGCGGCGGAGCCCTCGATCGGGGCAGTGGCGCGGTTGCCGTAGTCGAGTGCGAACACGCAGTAGCCGGCGGCGTGGATCGACCAGGTGAGTCGCTCGAGGAGATTCTGGCTGTCCCCGAACGTCCCGTGCACGACCACCACTGGAGTCGGGTGCGCCTTGGTCGGCGTACAGGACCAGTCGTTGGCGCCTGCGATGGCGAGAGCCCGTGGCGCCGGTCTGCTCGCCTGGGCCGGCGCGACCGCCAGGGTGCTCACCCCGATCACCAGCGACAGCAGCATCACGATCTTCGTACGGGTCCGAGTGCCCATGGTGTCTCCCGAGTCAGTCGCGCTAGTTCCGCCCCGGCTTGGGCTTGGGCTTCGGCTTGTCGGGCTTCGGCTTCGGCGGCGCACCGCAACGGACGGTGTCGGCCGCGATGTAGTCGGTGTGGAACTTCTCCTTGCGCAGCACCTTGCCAGATCCGAGGGCGTGGAAGGTACGGAAGACGTTGACGCTGAAGCCCGACGTCCCGAAGGCCTCCTCGCAGTCCGCGGCCTGGAGGTAGCGCACCTGCGGCGCCCGGTAGTTGGTGCGTGGGCCGTTGCGGCTGGTGATCCGCCAGTGCTTGGTGGAGTACATCGACACCGTCGCCGCGCCCTCCACCGTCGGGGTGGACTTGCGGACGTGCGCCTTGATCAGCACGCCGTAGGGAGTGGTGTTGGTGAACTTGAGGTCGAGCGACGGCCACGCCACGGTCGCCTCACGACCCTCGGGGTAGCGGTCGATGTAGACCGAGTGGGGCTTGTGCTCGACGTCCTCGAGACCGGCGAAGTACATCGCGTTGAACGTGGTTGTCGCGATCTGCGAGACGCCACCGCCGAGGTCCTTCCTGAAGATCCCGTCGGCGATGACGTAACCCTCCGTGAAACCGTTGGCCAGGGTCCGCTCCCCCACTGCGTCGTTGAGGCTGAACGTCTGGCCGGGCCGGAGCACGGTCCCGTCGATCAGCTCCGCCGCCCGCGGCAGGTTGACGTTGCGGTACTCGGCGTACGGGAAGTTGGTGGTGAACGTGCTGACCCGTTCCCTCACCTTCAGCTTCTCAGCGTCGGCGGTGGTGAACGCCGGCTGCTCGGTCTCCTTGCCCTTCAGAACGATCCGACGCTGCGCGCCCTGGCGTACGACGACCGCGGCGAACCGGTCCTCGAGCTCCTGGGGATCGATCTCCACGCCTACCTTCGCCGGGATGATCCGCGGCTTGCCCCTACGGATCACGAACCGGGCGTCCTGCGCCTCACGACCGATGGTCGGCATGACCGGGTCGAGCGCTTGGAGCATCAGCTCCCCGTCCACCCTCGGCACCAGCTTGCCGTCCTGGGGCTCCATCGAGAGGCCCCGGGCGAACAGGCGCGGCGGCGCGACCACTCGGCTGCCGCCGAGCACGAGCGCCACGGGTCCCGACATCGCGGGTTGCCCGAACTCCGCGAGCGCCTGACGCACTGCGGCTTCGGAGACCTCGGGTTTCTTCACCTCGGTGGGCAGCTTCTGCGAGCCGCCGTGGAGGAAACGGCGCACGAGGATCGCCTGCGTCTCGCCCCGGGCGACCACGAGACCGGGTGAGCCGAAGACCGGAACGGCCCGCCCGTCGCGGAAGGCGACACTGCCCTCCACCGGGCGCCGGTCGATGCCGCTGCTCAGCTCGTCGAGCGTGGCCTGCATCTTCGACTGGTCAACGACGATCTCCGCGTGGTGGTCGCCACCGCCGCTGACGACGTCCCACATGCGAGTCGGACTGAAGCTGGAACCACCGCCGGCCTCCTTGATGGAAGCGGCGTAGTCGATGCTCAGGCCGGCCTTGACCGGGTCGACGGAGACCGAGCGCCCGTCGCCGTAGGTGACAGCGATCGGCTCGTCGGTCCGCGACTCGAGCTCGGAGCGCAGCTTCTTCTCGGCCGCGGCGGGTGTCAGCCCCGCGATGCTGACGCCCTCGACCTGTGCGTTGCGGGGCGCCTCGTCACCGGCATAGAGATAGACACCGACCCACAGTCCGCCGACGAGCAGCAACAGCCCCAGGATGGTGAACCCGGCGACCTTCGCGCCGAGGGGCTGCGAGCTTTTCACGCGAGTCTCACGCGAGTCCGGCGAACAGGTCCGTCTCCAGCTCCCCGGGCTCAGCAGGTGCGGGGGTTCCCTTGGCGATGCGGAAGAACTCGGTGCCCCAGATCTCGTTGCCCTTGTTGTTCGCCAGCGCGAAGAACGGGCCGTCCACGGCGATCTGGGTGCGGTGCGCGCGCATCGCGTCCATCTTGGCGCCGACATAGTCGTCGGCTTCGACGAGCGCCGTCAGGTCCTCGTCGTCGACCATGAACTTGGGCAGGTCGCCATCGGGGTCCATGCCCTCGAAGGTGGTGGTGTCGCCCGCCTCGCGCAGGTCGCGCAGGCCCTGGCGAACCCGGCTGGCCGACATCGCGCCCCAATAGATCTTGGCGATGTCGTGGGCCTCGCCCAGATCGCGGCGGAACGACGCAACGGCCGCGAGCGAGGCGGCGTACGTCGCAACCCGGTGGGCCTGGATGTGGTCGGGGTGGCCGTAACCGCCGAAGTCGTCGTAGGTCACCAGCACCTGCGGTCGCACCTCGCGGATGACCTCGACGAGGTGGCTCGCGGCCTCGAGGAGGTCGGCGTTCCAGAAGGCGTTCGCGTGCACGTCGTCGGCGGGTACGGCGTGCCCCTCCGGATGCCACTGCATGCCGGAGTCCCTGTAGTTCTTGAACCCGCCGAGGTAGCGGTGATCCGTGACCCCGAGCGCCTTCATCGCGTTGTCCAGCTCGATCTTGCGCTGGTCGGCGAGCGTGTCGTCCTTGTCGGCGGCCATGTGCTCGAGCTCGGGGACGAGGATCTCCCCCATCTCGCCGCCGGTGCAGGTGACCAGCGTGACGCCGACCCCCTCGGCCGAGTAGCGAGCCATCGTCGCGCCCTGCCCGATGCTCTCGTCGTCCGGGTGGGCGTGCACGAGCAGGAGGTGCTTGTTCATGGGGCGAAGCCTAGGGGGCGGCTCCTACAGTTCCCGTTTGACCCGACGGGGGGCGCTCGGCAGCTCGAACGGGGTGGCCCGGGCGGGAGGCTCATCGGGCTCCAGCCATCCGTCGTACTCCTCCACGAGCAGCTCGAGCATCACGACGGGAGCGTCACTCGAGACCACCCAGGGGTGGTCCTCGTCGTCGTCCTCACCGGCGAACGGCTCGCGGTCGCAGGAAGCGTCGAAGCCGTCGCGCAGCAACCGGCCCACGACGGTTCGGGCCTGGTCCTCGTCGAAGAAGACGCCGCGCATCAGCCGGTCCCCAGGAGGTCGCGCAGCGGGTCGAGGAACGGTACGTCGGCCTCCGCCCACGTGACCTCGTCGAGCTCCCCGGCTCGCAGCCAGCGCACGGCGTCGTGCTCCCGCGGCACCGGGTCCAGGTCGGTCAGCCGGGCGAGAACGACGCGAAGGACCAATCCGTCCCGGATTCGCGACGAGCCGTCCAGGGCGCCAGTCACCTCGATCGCGCAGCCCAGCTCCTCGCCGATCTCCCGCACGGCGGCATGATCCGCCGATTCCCCCGGCTCGAGCTTGCCGCCGGGCAGTTCCCAGAGCCCGGCCAGGGCCGGCGGGTGCGCCCGGCGGGCGGCGAGCACGCGGCCCTGCTCGAGGATCGCGACACCGACCACCTCACGCATGCGGCGAACTCTAGAGGGACGGCGGCCTAGGTTGGATGGGTGAGCGCGGACCCGTCGTCGAGCATCCACCTGCGGCGTACCGACGAGAACGTGGCCGACATCGAGGCCGCCGCCAAGCGGTTCGGTCGCCGGGTCGGCATCGCAGGCGCCCTGGCGCACCTGAACCGGAAAGCGGAACGCACGCGGGTGCCCGGCACCGCGGTCGAGCGGGGCTTCCGGTGGAACGCCGACGACGAGGCGACCGAGCGGTGGTGGCCGCAGGGCATCACCACCTCGGCCGATGCCAGCGACACCGAGGACATCGACGGCCGTCGACTGCTCGTCACGAGCTGGTACTCCAAGAAGCTGAGGGGGTCGAACCTCGGCAGCCGCATCACTGTCGTGGACATCGACACCCTGGAGTACCGCCACGTCCTGCTGGTGGTCCCGGAGCGGTCCCCGGCCGGCCACGTCGAGCTGAGACCTCTGCTGGTCCACGCGGGCGGTCTGGTCTGGTGTGGGCCCTACCTGCACGTCGCCGGAACGCGACGCGGCCTGTTCAGCTGCCTGGTCGACGACATCATCCGCGTGAAGTCGACCGACGACGCGTTCGGCTACCGGTTCGTGCTGCCGGTCCGGTTCGCCTACGACGCAGACGCGAGCGAGGGCGTCGAGAAGATGAGGTACTCGTTCCTCTCCCTCGACCGCGGCTCCACCCCGCCCCAGCTGGTCGCAGGCGAGTACGCCCGCGACGAGATGACGAGACGGCTGGTGCGCTACCCGCTCGACCCGGAGACCTTCCATCTGGCGACGCACGAGGACGGCACCTCACGACCCGTCTGGCTCGACGAGCGCGGGCTCGGCCACATGCAGGGCGCCGCGATCGTGGGCGACACCTACTACGTCACCTCCAGCCGGGGCCGCTACCGGCTCGGGAGGATGTACGTCGGTGAGCCGGGCCGGTTCCGCGGCTTTCCCCGGGCTCTGCCGGTCGGCCCGGAGGACATCACCTACTGGCCCTCGACCGACCTGCTCTGGTCACTCTCGGAGTACCCGGGCAAGCGGTTCGTCTTCGCGATGAAGAGGTCGCAGTTCGACACGCCACGCGGTGGTTGAGAGGGGCGCCCGTCTCGAAACCACTGGACCAGGGGTTTCGACAAGCTCAACCGGCGGTGGTCGCCTTCGGTGGTTGAGGAGGGCGCCCCGGCGCCCGTCTCGAAACCACTGGACCAGGGGTTTCGACAAGCTCAACCGGCGGTGGTCGCCTTCGGTGGTTGAGGAGGGCGCCCCGGCGCCCGTCTCGAAACCACTGGACCAGGGTTTCGACAAGCTCAACCGGCGGTGGTCGCCTTCGGTGGTTGAGGAGGGCGCCCCGGCGCCCGTCTCGAAACCACTGGACCAGGGTTTCGACAAGCTCAACCGGCGGTGGTCGCCTTCGGTGGTTGAGGAGGGCGCCCCGGCGCCCGTCTCGAAACCACTGGACCAGGGTTTCGACAAGCTCAACCGGCGGTGGTCGCCTTCGGTGGTTGAGGAGGGCGCCCCGGCGCCCGTCTCGAAACCACTGGACCAGGGTTTCGACAAGCTCAACCGGCGGCGGTTGCGCACGCCGTCCGACCTACGGAGCGAGCGGGCTCAGGGGGCCGTGGTGGCGTCCGGGTCCGGGACGAGGAGGCCGGTCACCAGGTCGAACACGTAGCCCAGGGGCGGCGTGCAGGTCTCCGGTGAGACCACCGGCTCGCCGGGGGCCGGCGACGCATCGGGCGCTGGTGTCTCGTCGGGCGTCGGAACCGGGCACTCAGGCAGCGGCGTCGGGTCCGGGGTCGTGGGAGTGGGCTCCTCGGTCGCGGGCGGCGTCGGGTCCGGCGTCTGCGTCGGCTCGGGAGCAGACGGCGTCGGGTCCGAGGCGGTCGGGGACGACGGCGTCTGTGTGGTCGGCGTGCTGTTGCTCGGCGAGGTCGTCGGGGTCTTCGCCGGGGCTGCCGACTTCCCCGGTGAGTTCGAGGGAGACGCCGATGCCGCGGGCCCGCTCCCCTTGACCGTCGGGGAGACCGGTCGGTCAGCAGCGGTGGTGGTGGGAGCGGCCGCACCGGGTGCGGAGAGTGGCGTGGTCGGGCTGAGCGGCGTGGACGTCATCGGCACCGCGAGTGACGCCACGAACGGCACCGAACCAGTGAGGTCGGCCTTGTCGAAGACCGCCTTCCAGGCGAGGACAGCGCTCAGGTACTCCGGAGACTTGTTGTAGGAGAGCACCGCACTGCGCAGACCCTCGGCGGTGGCCAGGTCGCGCCCGCCGGAGCAGAGGTAGACCATCGCGGCGCCAGCCGAGTCGTAGACGTTCTGCGGATCCCGGACCCCGTCACCGTCCATGTCCAGCCCGACGACCCGCCAGCTGGCCGGGATGATCTGCATCGGACCGAGTGCGCGGTCCCACTTGGTGTTCGCGTCCCAGGTGCCGGCGTCGGTGTCGGCGACCGCGCGGTACTTCTTCCCGTCGAGGACGGGACCGAGGATCGCGGGGACCACGCGGTGGTTCTCGTCGAGCGTCTTGCCCGCGAGGTTGCCGGACTCCACCTGACCGATGGCGGCGAGGATCGGGGTGGTGATGTGGCAGCCGGTCGGCGACACCGCGACAGCCAGGGTGTACGCCGCGAGCACGTCGTCGGTCAGATCCTCCGGAGCGGGAGCGAGCTGCGAGCCGTACCAGCCGCGGCTGTTGGCGGCCGCGGCGTTCGCGACAACTACGGGCGCATCGGGAGCCGGCACAGTCACGCTGGCGGGCTCGAGGGGCGTCGACGCGAGTGCCTCGATGCGCGAGCCGTCGCCGCCGACGTCGTGGGCGACCTGAACTGCAGGCGCCCAGAACAACGCGGTCAACAGCAGCGCCGCGAGGCCGATCTTGCCCCTCATACTCCGAGACTCCCCCTCTGACCAAAACCGTGGCAAGACCTTCTGGCCCCCCTCGTCGGGCAAGTGTCAGTGTCCTCGTGGCGCGAAGCCAGCCAGAACCCGCAACTGCCACAAAACGGGTGCTGGTCGTCTAGACCTGAGCGGTCGGAATGTCCGGATCAAGCAGTTGGGCGTGGTATCAGCGCCAGCTGTCGCGACTGCGCCACCAGCCGACCCGTGGAGTCCCAGACCTCGCAGTCCTCCTCGAACTGGCCACCGGAGATGTTCCTGGTCGCGTGACGGACGATCGCCCAGCCGGATGCCGGTTTCGCACGCACGTGCGCAGTCAGCTCGAGTGTCGGAGCCCAGCCGGGCAGGCCGAGGTCGAAGGTGACCGGTGGCAGCGCGTCGACGACCAGCAGCAGCGCGATCGGGTCGAGCGGGCGATCGTCGGCGAGCTTGAACCAGCCCTGGATGATGCCGCTGCGGCTCGGCTGGCCCACCGCCCAGCCGACGTACGCCGGGTCGAGGCGGGTGCCGAAACGCTCCAGCAGCGGCGCCATCCGGCGCACCTCGTCGGGGGCCAGGCGAGCCTCGACGCAGTCCTCGACCGGCGGCAGCTTCGGCACCGGGATCTCGCGCTCGACCTCTGTGGACATCCGGTCCAGTGACCCGTAGACGGCGAGCACCGTGATCCGCTCCACCTCGGCACCGTCTTGCTGCTGCACCAGGCTGGCCGCGACCGTCGACCGCTGCCCGCCCGTGCGGACCCGGCGCACTCGCACCACGGCAGGGCCGGGCGTGGTGGGCGTCAGGTAGTAGGCACTGACGCTGACCGGGTCCGGTTGCCCGGACTCAGTCAGCTCGGCACGGATGGCGTTGCCGATCACGGCCAGCAGATAGCCGCCGTTGAGGCCACCCCCGACCACCCAGCCGGGGTCGAGTCGAGCGGCGTACTCCCCCGGTCCGGTCGCATCGACGGCAACTCCACGGTCGAACTCGAAGTCCATGCCCGGAACAGTAGTTAGAGGGCGCACGGTAAACAGGCTGTCAGGCGTAACCGGCGGGCGTCCCCCAGGTGGCCGAACGCGAGCTTCCCTCGGCGATCACCGGGCAGTGGGTGCCGACGAAGTTGGTCGGCATGCAGCGGTTGCAGTGGATGCACAGCGACGGGGTGCTGGAGTCCGCCGCGATGCGGTTGACCAGGTCGGGTTCGCGCAGCAGGGCCCGACCCATGGCCACGAACTCGAAGCCCTCCTGCATCGCGAGGTCCATCGAGGCCCGGTCCGTGATGCCGCCGAGCAGCACCATCGGCAGACCGATCTCGGCCCGGACCTTGCGCGCGTCGTCGAGGAGGTAGGCGTCGCGGTAGGGGTACTCGCGGATGAAGCCCTTGCCCGCAAACCGCATCGCGGTCTTGATCGGCTGCGGCATCACCTCGACGAACTCCTTCACCGGCGCACCACCACGGAAGAGGTACATCGGGTTGAGCAGGGAGCTGCCACCGGTCATCTCGAAGGCATCGACGGTGCCGTCCTGCTCGATCCACTGCGCGGTCTGGGTGGCCTCCTCGACCGTGATCCCGCCACGGACGCCGTCGGACATGTTCAGCTTGGTGAGGATGGCGATCCGGTCGCCGACCGCGTCCCTCACGGCACGGAGGAGCCCGCGAGCGAACCTGGCTCTGTTCTCCAGTGGTCCGCCGAACTCGTCCTTGCGGTGGTTGATCTTCGGGCTGAGGAACGCACTGGGCAGGTAGCTGTGCCCCAGATGGACTTCGACCGCGTCGAACCCTGCCTCGATGGCGCGGGTCGCGGCAGCGGCGTGAGCGACCGTGATCCGCTCGAGGTCGGAGACCTTCGCCTTGCGCGAGACGCCGCCGGACATGTTCGGGAAGCGCGTGCTCGGCGAGAGCGCCGGCCGCTTGTTGCCCCGGGGGTCGGCCACCGGGCCGGCGTGACCGATCTGCGCGGAGGCGGCTGCTCCCTCGGCGTGCACGGCGTCGGTGAGAGCGCGCAGTCCGGGCATCGCCTCGTCGGTCCACTGGATCTGGTGGGGCGCAGTGCGACCGTCGGGGGCGACGGCGCAGTAGGCGACGGTGGTCATGCCGACCCCGCCGGCGGCGTACGCGCGGTGGAAGTCGACCAGGTCGGTGGTGACGCGCGAGCGGTGGCTCAGTCCCTCGTACGTCGCGGCCTTGATCACCCGGTTGCGCAGCGTCAGGGGCCCGATCCGACCCGGCGAGAAGACGTCCGGCACTCCGTTTTCTAGAACATGTTCCACTTTCTCAGGCTAACACCGGACCCGGCCCCGCCCCCACCCTCACGAACGCAGCTGGCGGACGGCCGCAGTCGTCGACACGACCTGGTCGAGCACACGATTCAGGGACGCGTTTCGACGCGGCAGTGGTGCGAACTCGCCGTCCTTCCAGTCCACGTGGTGCTGCAGCGCGACCTGCGCCCGCGTGGTGAACATGACAGTCGCAGCCAGGATGCTCCGCCACTGCTCGACCGCACGAGTGGCGCCGTCGAAGCCGTAGCCCACGAACCCGGCCACCTTGTTCGCCCACTCCGGGTAGAGCAGGTCGACGGCGTTCTTCATCGCGGCGGGGACCCCATGGTTGTACTCAGGCGTGACCCAGACGAAGCCGTCGAAGCTCTCGATCGTCCGGCTCCACACGCGGGTCGTCTCGCGCTCGTAGTTCCGGTTGGCCGCGCCGGCGTCCACCGGCTCGTCGAGGAGCGGGAGCGCGAAGTCCTCGAGCTCGAGCAGCTCGAAATCGGCGTCATCACGCTCACGGGCTGTGGCGTAAACCCACTGACCTACGGCGGATCCTTTCCTGCCGGGACGGGTACTACCAACAAGAATCGCAATCTTCACGAACGCCCTCCGCCTGTCCTAAAGTTGATTCTTATCCCCAGTTGAGCACGCTGACTGGGGGTTTGGGGGATGCGCAATGCAACCGGGAGCCGGAGACATCATCCCCGACACCAGCGCTGTCCTGGCCATCTTGTCGCGCACCGATGACGGCGACCTCACCGACATCGTGGAGCTCGTCGCGAAGCTCTGCGATGCCTCAGCAGCAGGCATCACCATCCTCAAGGACGACGAGTACCACGTGCCCATCACCTATGGCATCGAGCCGTTCGTCTCCCCCTCCACAGACACCTTCTGCCAGCACGCAATGAGCACCGAGGGCGTGTTCGCCATCGAGGACGCCCAGGCGGAGCCGCGCTTCGCCGACATCGGGTGGGTCGACGGCACCATCGCCCGGGCGCGTTTCTACGCGTCGGCTCCGCTGTACTCGCCCCGCGGGGAGATGGTCGGGCGCCTCTGCGTCATCGACCCCACGGTCAAGAGCCTCACCTCACTGCAGAGCCGCTCACTGGAGACCATGGCCGCCAACGTGACCAGGTTGATCGAGCTTCGGATGCTGCGTACCTCCCGCCTCAGGCTCACCACACCCGACTCCGGCCAGACGAAGGCCACCGTGATCTCACAGCTCGCTGCCGAGCTCAGCCACGACCTCCGGGTGCCGCTCAGCTCCGTCATCGCGAGCGCGGAGATGCTCGAGGACGAGCTGGAGGGCCGGTCCACACCCGTGATCGATGCCCTGCTGGCCCAGACAGCGCGTGCTGCCGAGCGGATGGCAAGGATGCTCGAGCAGTCGTTGGAGTACGGCGTCGCCGGCGAGCAGCCCGACTTCACCGACGTCGACCTGTCCCACGTGGCCCACCAGCTCGTGCTCAGCTCCCGCCCTCTGCTCGACGCCGCGGGGGTCACGGTCGAGATCGCGGACCTGCCCGACGTACACGCTGACCCGGACGGCATGTACTCGGTGCTCCAGAACCTGCTCACCAACTCGATCAAGTTCGCCCGACCGGGTGTCCCGGCCGAGGTGCACATCTCTGCACAGCGGATGTCCGACGCCTGGCGGATCTCTGTCCGCGACAACGGGGTCGGCATCCCGGAGGATCGGCGGGTGGACGTCTTCTCCCTGTTCACCCGTGTCGAGACCGACGTCGAGGGGCACGGCATCGGACTCGCCACTGTCGCGCGGATCCTCGCGGCCCACGGTGGTCAGGCGGGTGCCGAGTCGAGTCCCACCGGTGGGGCCGAGATCTGGTTCGAGATCCCCGATGACGCCGCCGAGCGGGTCTGAACCTCAGTACCGCGCGAAACGGCAGTCCGGCTTCCGCCCGCGCAGCAGCCCCGGCCACTCGAAGGCACTCACCGCAGGGGTCAGCGGCTTTCGCGACCTGACGTAGGGACGGGCACCTGACTCGCTCACGGCGTAGAGCCGCATGCCACGCGGGCTGAACGCGATGCCTTCGGCGCCCGGTACGAAACCAAGTCGAGCGCCGGATGGTGTCACGAGCTCCCCGCAGGCGAGCGTTGAGCGCGCCAGGTAGAGCTGTCCGCGTGCATCGAGGGTGGCGCCCTGGACAAAGGTCGGTACCCGGGTGCGGGCGACCGCACCGAGCTGGGACCTCCCCTTGCTGCGAGCACCGAGGTCGAGCACACCCGGCTTCTTGAGCTGCTTGAACGAGTACCAGTGGATGTAGGCGCGTCCACTGGTCCGGAAGGGCACCAGGCCGATCCGCTTCGGGGTGGCCACGATCGCGGAGCCGCGGGCGGGCGAGGCGATGCGCCAGACCCGTCGGGCGGTGAGCACCCGCTTCTTGACCGACGGGTCGACCTGCCAGAGCTTGTTCTTCTCCACGATCCACAGGTAGGACCCGCGCTGCATGATGCCACCGCCGTGCCGGCAGTACGTCCGTGGCCTGGTCCCCACGCGGCCGTAGATGGCGGCGTGGAACTGGACCCGCTTGCCCGTGACCAGGCTGACGCGCACCAGCTGGCAGGGCCGCTGCCCGTAGCCCTTGCGATAGCGGAACCCGCTCACCCACGCCGTCCGGCCCAGGACCGCCAGACCCTGGGGCACCAGGTAGCGGCGGGGCTCGGGCAGCCAGATGCCCCGGCACACCCGCTTGTGATTGCGGAACTCGGCCAGCTGCTTGCGTGTGTACGTCGGCTCGTCGCCCCGGACGGCCTCCCGGTCGAGCCCGTGACACTGCAGCTTCGGCTTGCGGGCGGCCGCCACCGAGCTCGCCGGAGTGGCATCCGTGACGACCACGCCCCCGCCCGCGCCGAGCAGGAGCACGACCAGGACCATCCGCAGACCGCGCAGCATTGCCGGTCACGCTAGTGGGAACCAGCGGTTCCAGCAGGGACCCGTAGCGCCACGGGCGCGCCGCCCCACAGTCACAACAGCCACATACGCCACTGTCTGAAGGGGCCTGCATGGGGCCTCAGCGGACTAGACCCATTGCGAACGCTTGTGGGCGAATTCACCGTCGCGGGCTGAGGATACGAACCGGGCATGCGTGTCTGCTGCCTGCACATGTAATCGGGGGGTCCTCCAGGCATGTCTTCACTACGCGTATCCGCGCCCGCTGAGCGTCGGCTCCCAGTCGCCGTGGTCGCCGTCCTCGCGACCGTGCTCTCGGTCCTCGGGTTCAGTCCGATGCCCGCCGCCAGCGCCGCCGATCCGACCTTGTCGTTCGTCGCTGCGGCGAGCAGCTCGGGCAACCGCACCGGCCACGTCGTGAGGCTTCCGGCGTCCGTGCTGCCCGGCGACACCATGGTGCTGTTCATGACGACCAACTCGCTCAGTGGCACGCTCGGCAGCCCCGCCGGCTGGACCCTGCTCCAGAGCAAGGACGGCACCGCCACCCGCGGCCGCGCCTGGACCAAGAAGGCGGTCGCCGCCGACGCGAACGCCAACGTCACGGTCACCGGGACCACGATCATCAAGGACACGATGAGTGTCGGCGTGTACCGCAGCGACGCTGGCACGTCGACGGTGACTGCCTCGGCCAGCATCGCCGGGACCACCACGACCACGAGCCACACGACTCCGTCGGTCGCCGTCGCGCAGGCAGGCTCCTGGCTGGTCAACTCGTGGAGCGAGAAGACCTCGACGGCCCCGACCTGGACCAAGCCCGCGACCAGCACGACCAGGGCAACCCCCACCGGCACCGGCGGCGGTCTGGTCAGCGCCCTGCTCGCCGACTCCAACGCCCCCGTGGCCATCGGCAACGCCGCGGGCCGCACTGCCACCACCACCGTCGCCGGCGGAGGCACCCAGCTGTTCTCGGTCGTCGTCAGCCCCGGCGTCGGCACCGTCCCGGTGAACCAGCCGCCCGTCCCGTCGTTCACCGTGGACTGCAACGGCATGACTTGCGGCTTCAACGCCAGCGCGACCACCGACCCCGAGAACAACCCGCTGACCTACACCTGGGCCTTCGGTGACGGCAACAACGGCACCGGTGTCACCACCTCACGCACGTACACCACGGCCGGCAACAAGACGGTCACCCTGACCGTCAGCGACGGCACCAGCTCCGCGCAGACCACGCGGACCGCGGCACCGAGTAGTGCTGCCGCCGCCACGCTCTCCTTCGTCGATGCGGCGAGCAGCTCCGGCAACCGCACAGGCCACGTCGTGAAGCTCCCCGGCACCGTGCAGGCGGGAGACCGGCTGGTGCTGTTCCTGACCGTGAACTCGATCGGCGGCACTCTCGGCAGCCCCACAGGCTGGACGCTGCTCCAGGGCAAGGACGGCACCGCCACGCGCGGCCGCGTCTGGACCAAGGTGGCCACGGCAACCGACGCCAACGCCAACGTCACGGTGACCTCGAGCGGCACCATCAAGGACGCGATGACCGTCGCGGCCTACCGCAGCAGTGGTGGTACGGCGACGGCGAGCGCCTCGGCGCAGACGGCCGGAACCACCTCGACGACCACCCACACGACCCCGTCGGTCGCCGTTGCCCAGGCCAACTCCTGGCTGGTCAACTCCTGGAACGAGAAGTCCTCGACGGCCACGGCCTGGACCAAGCCCGCGGCCAGCACCATGCGGGCCAACCCGGCAGGCACCGGCGGCGGCAAGGTCAGCTCGCTGCTCGCCGACTCGGGCGCGGCCGTGCCCATCGGCACCGCTGCGGGCCGCACTGCCACCACCAGCGTCGCCGGCGGCGGCACGCAGCTGTTCTCCGTGGTTGTCAGCCCCGGCACCGGCGGCGTCACGCCGCCGACCGACCCTGGCACCATCCCGAAGCCGGGCCACACCACGCTGGTGCCGCAGACGCCGCGCACGGACATGCCGAAGATCACCAACGGCGAGATCCTCGACCTGGCCGTCTCGGGCAACCGGGTCTTCATCGCGGGCACGTTCACCTCGATCCAGAACCAGCGCGCAGGAAACACGACCAGCTACGCACAGGCCGGCCTGGCGTCGTACAACATGGACACCGGGCTGGTCGACGCGAGCTTCCGGCCGAACTTCGGAGGCGAGGACGTGCGCTCCGTCACGGTCACTCCCGACGGCACCAAGCTGTTCGTCGCCGGCACCTTCAGCAGCATCAGCGGAGTCGAACGGCACGGCCTGGCCCGGCTCGACATGAGCACCGGTGTGCCGATCGCGGGCTGGGTGGCTGACACGGACTCGCGCGCCACCGAGGTCACGGCGACCAACGCCACCGTCTACGCGGGCGGACGCTTCACCAAGGTCAACAATGTCGCGCGCAACTCACTTGCTGCCGTGGACGCGGGCTCGGGGTCGGTCGACCCGGGCTTCGTCAACAACATCACCCAGGGCGTGGGCGTCAGCGGCGCCATCGGCGTCGCGCGGCTGGTGCTCACCCATGACACGAAGAAGCTCCTGGTCGTCCACACCGGTCTCCAGATCAACGGGCAGGACCGCGCCGGCGTCGCCCTGATCGACACCACCACCAAGCAGCTGCTCCCATGGCACAGTCACCTGTGGGAGGACAACCTCGAGTTCGTCGGTGGCATCCAGCGCGCCTACGGTGCCGACATCGCGCCCGACGACTCCTACTTCGTCGTCACCAGCGGCTCCGGCGGCGACCGTCCACCGATCAACGACACGGCGATCGCGTTCAACCTCACGGGCGGCGACGACGTCCAGCCGCTCTGGATCTCCCGCTGCTTCGACAGCGTCTACTCGGTCGCCATCACGGAGAAGGCCGTCTACCTCGGTGGACACTTCGGCTGGAACGAGTCACCGACGGCCAACGACCCGTGGCCCGGGCAGGCCGACATCGGCTACGGCACGGGCCAGGGGCTCTCGGCGTACGCGCTCGGCGACCAGGTGGTCAACCGCGAGCACATCGGCGCCGTCGACCCGGTCACCGGCAAGGCGGTCGAGTGGAGCCCCGGAACGAACTCCTACGAGGGCAACAAGGCCATGGTGGCCACCTCGCGCGGCCTGATCACCGGTGGTGACGCGACCACGCAGGGCGGCGAGAACGTCGGGCGGATCGCGCAGTACGACTTCAGCTCCGTGCCCGCGAGCAACGGCGCGGAGACGGCCATCACCGAACCGATCATGGGCCGGGTGGAGAACTCGGGAGAGTCCTTCGACGTGAAGGGAACCGCCTCCGTGACCACGGGGGCCATCGCCCGCGTGGAGGTGTCGATCGAGAACCGCGAGACCGGACAGTTCCTGCAGGACAACCTGACGAGCTGGGGCGGTTCCAACACCGTCAACGCGAACCTGGCCAACCCGGGTACGGCGTCGAGCGCATGGACGCTGCCGATCACGGTTCCCGGCAACGTGAAGATGGAGGCGATCGCCCGCACGGTCTCCAGCGGCGGGACGACGGACAACTCACCGGCGTTCAAGAAGTTCGAGACCTTCAACCTCGACGACGCCCCGCCAACGGCGAGCTTCCTCCTGCCCTCCACGTCCACCGTCCCCACCAAGACGTTCACGATCACGGGCAATGTCGCGGACGACAAGGGAGTTGCCTCGCTGACGCTGACCATGCGCAACGAGAACAACCGCTACCTCCAGGACGACGGCACCGTGGCCACGGGCTACAACTCCTTCCAGATCGCGCCCGATGTGCCGGGTGCGCTCAGCACGACCTGGCAGAAGGAGATCACCGTCCCGGACGAGGGTCTGTGGAAGGCACAGATCCGCGCCAACGACATCGGCGGCCAGAGCTCCCTCGACACCGTCGACCGGAACTGGATCGTGTCCGCCACAGCCCAGGCACCCGTTGTGTCGATCAACTCTCCCAGCGTGGTGACCCCGCCGACGGCGCCGCAGACGTTCACGGTCCCACCAAACCAGCCGGTCACGTTCACGGGCTCGGCGACCGATGACAGCGAGCTGCGCACGATCGACGTCGGCATGGCCAACGCCTCGACCGGGGAGTACCTCACCACCGACGGCAGCTTCGGGCACAACAACGGGCTCAATGCCTACCGGATCAAGACCGGTCTCGCCGTGAAGACCTACAACTGGAGCTACACCACGCCCAACCTGACCCCGGGTATCTACCAGTTCGCGGTCTTCGCCACTGACGACGACGGCATCACCACTCCCTCGAACCTGTGGGCGGTGGCGACCTTCACGGTCCAGGTGGCCGGGGACGCGCCTCCCAAGGCTCTGCTGACGCCCGGGACGACCGGCCTGCAGCCGCCGATGACGTCGCACACCCTGAACCTCTCGGGGACGGCGACCGACAACCTCGGCGTCAACGAGATCCGGATCTCCCTGCGTGACGCGGACACCGGCAAGTACGCCAAGCCGCCGAGCGCGGGTGGCGGGACGCAGGCGGGCTACACCTACTTCACCGTGCCCGCGCCGCCTCCCCTGGACCCCTTGGACCCCACCCACAAGACAAGTTGGAACACGACGATCGAACTACCTACGGACGGCGACTGGAACGTCACCGCCGTGGCGATCGACACGGTGGGTCAGTACGACCTCTCCAGCGCCGGCGCGACAGCGCGCTACCTGTCGTTCCCGGGCGACGCCCCGCCTGACTTCACCCTGGGGCTGCTGGCGCCGACCGACGGCACGACGTTCAGCGACGGCAAGATCTTCGTCAGCGGCCGCGCCGAGGACACCAACACGCCACCCGGGACCGCAGCGATGGCCAAGGTCGAGGTTTCGATACAGAACACCGCGACGATGCAGTACGTGACCTCGTCGGGGTCCATCACACCTACGGCAACCTGGATCAACACGTTCCTGACGAGTCCGGGAACTCCGGGGTCGAACTTCTCCTACACCTCGCCGATCGTGCCTGCGGGCACCTACGCGATCCGGGTGCGGGGGACCGACCAGCACGACCTGGTGACAACCACGCCACCCGTGCGAACGGTGACGGTGACGCAGCCCGCCAACACCAAGCCGGTGGCCGTCATCGACCCACCCGTGTGCACCCAGAACGTGTGCCAGTTCGACGGCAAGCACTCCACCGACGAGACGCCGACGTCCCTCACGTACACATGGAACTACGGGGTCAACACCCCTGGCACCGTCAGCGCGGGCACGGGCAGCGGCCCCAACCCGAAGAAGACGTTCACCGCTGCCGGCACCTACACGGTCACCCTGACGGTCAAGGACCAGTGGGGGTTGTCCTCCGATCCGGTGACGGTCCAGGTTCCGATCATCAAACCTCCGGGCAACGTCGCCCCCAACCCTGTGTTCAACACGCCGTCCTGCGCAGGCCTGAGCTGCAACTTCTCGGCGGTCGGGACGGTGGACCCGAACACCGGCGACACGATCAGCTACGTCTGGAACTTCCCAGACCCGCCGCCGGGCACCCCGGGCACCAACAAGACCGGCTCCGCGACGTCGTACCTGTTCACCGCGGCGGGCACGTACGTGGTCTCGCTGACCGCCACGGACGGCTGGGGCAACACCGCGACCGTCACGCAGCCGGTCACGGTCGCGCCCCCGCCGACGCCCTAGGGACCGCTTGAACGCAAGGCCACAGGCGCCCGCGATGAGTCTGGACTAGACCCATTGCGGGCCCTTGTGGGCGAAAACGTCACATTGGGCTGAAGATACGACACGGGCTTCCTCGACGGAGCCCATCAAATCGGGGGTTCACCGCATGTCAGTTCTTCACGCGTCCGCACGCGCTCGTACTCGGCTCGTTCCGGTCCTGGTCTCGGCTCTCGTAGCCGCGCTCGCGGTCGTCGGTCTCAGCCCCGTGCCGGCGGCCAATGCCGCCGACCCCGTGCTGTCCTTCGTTGGGGCTTCCAGCTTGGGCGGCAGCAGGGTCAACCACACGGTGCCCCTGCCCGCAGGTCTCCAGGCCGGCGACACGATGGTGCTGTTCCTGACCGTGAACTCGCTCAACGGCGCCCTGACCGCGCCCGCGGGCTGGACCCTGCTGCAGAGCAACGACGGCACCGCGACGCGTGGCCGCGCCTGGACGAAGCAGGCCACTTCCACAGACGTGGGCACGAGCGTGACTGTCGCGGGCACTGCGGGCACGACGATCAAGGACGCCATGTCGGTCGCGGCATACCGCTCGGACGCAGGCACGTCGTCAGTGACCGCCTCCGCCAGCACCGCCGGCACGACGTCGAGCACCAGCCACACGACCCCGCCTGTGGCGGTCGCACAGACCGGCTCCTGGCTGGTGAGCTCGTGGAGCGCGAAGTCCTCGGTAGACCCCAACCCCTGGGCCGCGCCCGCCGGCAGCAGCAGCCGGACCACCTACGACGGCACCGGCGGCGGCAAGATCGGATCCCTGATCGCGGACTCGGGTGTCGCTGTGCCCACCGGCTCCGCCGCGGGCCGCATGGCCACGCTTACTACGGCTGGCGGCGGAGCGCACCTGTTCTCCGTCGTGGTCAGCCCCGGCGTCGGGACAACTCCGCCGACAAACGTTGCACCAGTGGCCTCGTTCACATCGTCGTGCACCGGCCTGACGTGCTCCTTCAACGCGGGCGCCTCGAGCGACGCCAACGGCGACCCCCTGACCTACGCCTGGAACTTCGGAGACACCACCAGCGGCACGGGTGTCACCACCTCGCGCACCTACGCCACGGCGGCAACGCGCACAGTGGCGCTCACCGTGAGCGACGGCACCCTGACGGGCACGACCACGCGCCAGGTCACGACGACCACGCCTCCGACCGGGCCGAGGCTGCCCGTTCCGGGGCACACCAAGGTCGTTCCCGACAACGCGCGCACCGACCTCCCCAAGATCAGCAACGGCGAGATCACGGCCATCAAGGTCGTCGGCAGCCGCGTCTTCATCGCCGGCTCGTTCACCCAGATCCAGAACCAGCGGTCGAACAACACCACGAGCTACACCCGCAGCGGCCTGGCGTCGTACAACCTGACCACGGGCCTGGTCGACACCGGGTTCAACCCGCGCCTGGCCGGAGGCACCCCCGCCGCCATGGAGGTCACGCCGGACAACACCAAGCTCTTCATCACCGGTAGCTTCAGCTCGGTCAACGGCACGTCCCGCAAGGGCATCGCCTCCATCAACCTGACCACCGGTGCCCCTGTCACCGCTTTCACGACCACCCTCAGCGCGCGGGGCTCCGCACTGGTGGCCACCAACACGACGCTCTACATCGGTGGCCGCTTCACCCAGGTCAACAACGTCGCCCGCATTGGCATGGCCGCCGTCAGCACCACCACGGGTGCGCTCGACACCGGCTTCGTGAACAACCTGACCGGCGGTCTGGGAGTCGACGGCGCCCTCACCGTGCAGCGCCTGATGCTCACCCACGACATGAGCAAGCTGATCCTCGTTCACACCGCCCGCCAGGTGGCCGGCCAGGACCGTTACGGCGTGGCCATGATCAGCACCGCGAGCAAGCAGCTGCTGCCGTGGAAGACGACCCTGTGGGAGGACAACCTGCAGTTCGTCGGCGGTATCCAGAGGGCCATCGGTGGCGCCATCTCGCCTGACGACTCCTACTTCGTGGTCACCAGCGGTTCGGGCGGGGACCGCCCGCCGATCAACGACACGGCCATGGCCTTCCCGGTCAACCCGCCTGCGGGCGAGGAGAGCGACGTGAAGACCAACTGGATCACTCGCTGCTTCGACAGCATCTACTCGGTCGCGATCTCGGAGAAGGCCGTCTACATCGGTGGCCACTTCGCGTGGAACGAGTCCCCGACCGCTCCGGACCCGTGGCCGGGTCTCGACGACGTCGGCTACGGCACCGGCCAGGGGCTGTCGGGCTACGGCCTCGGTGACGCCGTGGTCAACCGCGAGCACATCGGCGCGCTCAACCCGGTCGACGGTCACGCGCTCGAGTGGAACCCCGGTTCCAACTCCTACGAGGGCAACAAGGCCATGGAGCTCACTCCGCGCGGTCTCTTCACAGGCGGCGACGCAACCACTCAAGCCGGCGCCAACATCGGCCGGATCGCGTTCTACGACTTCAACTCCGTGCCGGCCACCAACGGCATCGAGACGGCGATCACCGAGCCCATCGAGGGTCACGTCAACCCGGTGGCACAGCAGTTCACCGTCAAGGGCACCGCATCGGTGACCACCGGCACGATCAACCGGGTCGAGCTCCGGGTCTACGACCGGGGGGCCAACCGCTACCTCGCCGACAACGGCACCACGTGGCAGACCGCGTCGAACACGATGAACACAACGCTGCAGAGCACCGGCGCGCGTACGGCGAACTGGTCGCTGCCGCTGACGATCATGGGAAACCGGAAGCTGCAGCTGCGGGCCCAGACCTTCTCGTCGGCCGGCACCGGGGACAACACCGCCGCAGTGAAGAAGACCGAGACCTTCGGCCTGACCGACCAGCCGCCGAACACTGACATCAACGGTCCGTCAGCCAGCCTGGTGAAGACGATGACCTTCACGGTCACCGGCACCGCCACCGACGACGTCGGCGTGCAGTCCGTCGGCATGACCGTCCGCGACGGCAACAACCGCTATCTCCAGCCCGACGGCACCGTGTCCTCGTCCAACTACACGTTCCGCATCACACCGGACGTCGTGGGCGCGAAGAGCACGTCGTGGTCAAGGGAGATCACCGTGCCGGCGGAGGGCACCTGGAAGGCACAGGCACGCTCCACAGACTCGTCCGGCCAGGCAGATCTCGACACCGGAGACCGCTCGTGGATCGTCAGCGAGGACGGCCTCGCGCCCACCGTGTCGATCAGCGCCCCCGCGGTGATGGTGCCGCCGACTGCCGCCCAGACGCTCGTCGTCGCCCCCGGCAGCCCGATGACGTTCAGGGGCTCTGCCGACGACGATGGCGACCTCAACACCATCGAGATCACGCTGCGCAACAACACCACCCGCGAGAACCTCGCGTCGGACGGCACCTACAGCGTCGACGCGATCCAGGACTGGTACCGGATCTCGCCGCTCAACATGAGCGGCACCAGCGCCAACTGGGTCTACACGACGCCGTTCAACCTCAAGCCGGGCAACTACTCGTTCCAGGTCAGGGCAACCGACGACCTCGGCCTGTCCACGTCCTCGGCGAACCGTGGCTCGCTCTCGATCAACGCCCAGGTGCCCGGTGACGCGCCGCCGGACGGCAGGCTGAACGTGACCGGCACGACCACCGGTGGGCAGTCCCTGAGCCTCAACATCGCCGGTACGGCGACGGACGACAAGGGTGTCTCCGCGGTCCGGGTCTCGTTCTTCGACAACGACACCAGCAAGTACCTCCAGCCCAACGGCACCCTGGGCGCGGCGTTCGCCACGCGCACGGCGACGCTGGCCAGCCCGAACGCGTTGTCGACGACGTGGAACCTCCCGGTCACCTTCCCGCAGGGCGGCGACTGGAACCTCACGGCGTTCGCCTTCGACAATGCGAACCCGGCGCAGCAGGACACCTCCACGTCCGGTGCGACCGCGCGTTACCGGATCTACCCCGGTGACACGCCTCCGACCCTGACCGAGAACCTGCTGGCTCCCACGGAGGGCGCCACGTTCAACGACGGCCGCATCTTCGTCAGCGGGCGCGCGGAGGACAACCTCTCGATGCAGCGTGTCGAGGTCGCCATCGTGGACAGCCTGGGGCGCTACATGAGCTCGAGCGGTGCGTTCACCAGCACGAACGCGAGCTGGCGCACCGCGTTCCTGACCAGCCCGGGGACGCCGGGGTCCAACTTCTCCTACACGACGCCGGTGGTACCCCCAGGGGCCTACACGGTGAACGTGCGCGGCATCGACAACCATGACCAGGTGACCGCCGTTCCCGGTGTGCGCCACGTCAACGTGACGCACCCGCCGGGCAACACCGCGCCGGTGGCGAAGTTCACGATCGCCTGCCCGGCGCCGGGGCAGCCCGCGTCCGCAACCAACATCTGCCAGTACGACGGCCGCACCTCGACCGACGAGAACGCCGCGACGCTCACCTACTCGTGGAACTACGGCAACGGCACCGGCAGTGGTCCGCTGCCCACCCGGACGTACACGACGGCGAACACCTACACGGTGACGCTGACGGTGACCGACGAGTGGGGCATCGCCAGCGCGCCGGTGAGCCAGACGGTGACGATCACCAAGCCGACGGGCAACCTCGCGCCCAACCCGGTGATCAACCCGCCGGCGTGCAGCGGCCTGACGTGCAACTTCTCCGGCGTCGGATCAGCAGATCCCAACCCCGGTGACTCGTTCACTTACCTGTGGGAGTTCCCCGACCTGACGATGAGCGCCTCGACGTCGCCGTCGAAGACGTTCGCCGCGGCCGGCACGTACGTCGTGAAGCTGACCACGACCGACGGCTGGGGCGATGCGAAGTCGACCACCAGGACGGTCACGGTCGGTCCATAGCGGAACCGACAGAGACTCACCGCGAGCGGCCCCTCCGATACCTCGGAGGGGCCGTTCTCGTTCGGGTATCTCTCAAGACGAACCGCCCGGACTAGACCAAAAATGGGCCATAGGTGCAAAGCAGACAGAAGCGACGGAAGATACATTCGAGTCGCCGCTCGGGCGACTCGTCTGCACGGGGGATCCACACAAATGTCGCTGCGTACCACGCCTGCCCGCACCCATCGGCGGATCGCCGCCTTCCTCGCCACCACGGTCGTTGTCGCCTTGCCGGTGGCGGCCCTGGGGCCGGTGCCGCAGGCCAGTGCCGCAGCGCCCACGCTCAGCTACGTCGGGTCCGCGAGCGCCGCGCCCACGAGCACCAGCCACACGGTTCGCATCCCCGCGAACGTCGCTGCCGGCGACACCCTGTTGCTGTTCGTGACCAGCAACTCACGCAGCGGCACGCTGACCGGCCCTGCCGGCTGGACGCTGCTGCAGTCCAGGGAGGGTTCCGCCAGCCGAGGTCGGGTATGGACCAGGAAGGCAACCTCCACCGACGCCAACGCCAACGTCACCGCGCGCACCAGCGTGACGGTGAAGTCGGAAGTCAGCGTGGCGGCGTACCGCAGCTCGGCCGGCACCTCAGCCGTCACCGCCTCAGCGAGCGCGACCGTCGCCGGGGCCGCCACCGCTCACCGCACGCCTGCGACCTCCGCAAGCCAGGCCGGTTCGTGGCTGGTCAGCTACTGGGCCGGCAAGGCCGCCTCAGCCCCGACCTGGACCGCCCCGACCAACGCGCCTCGGCGCACCGGCGCCAACGGTGTCGGCGCGAACCTCATCTCGGGGATCCTCTCGGACTCCAAGGGGGCTGTGGGCAAGGGAGCGCTCGCCGCTCGCCTGGCCCGCACCAACAAGTCCATCTCCACCAGTCAGCTGTTCTCCGTCGTGGTCAGCCCCGGTGTCGAGCCGGCCAACCGCGCACCGGTCGCGACGTTCACCTCGTCCTGCACCGTGCTCAACTGCACCTTCGACGCCAGTGGCTCCTCCGACCCCGACGGCAACCCACTGACCTACACCTGGGCCTACGGCGACACCGCCACCGGCACCGGCGTGACGTCCGCGCACCACTACGCGAAGACGGGGACCCGCAACGTCACCTTGACGGTCAGCGACGGCAAGGTCACCACCCAGCTGGTCAAGCCGGTCACGGCGACCTACGCCGAGCCGCTCCCGGGCCACACCGGCCTTGTCCCCGAGACCCCGCGCATCGGTCTGCCGAAGTTCCTCGAGGCGAACAACGGCCCGGCCGAGATCAACGACATCGAGGTCGTCGGTGACCGGGTCTACGTCGTCGGCACCTTCGCCAAGGTCGTCAACGATGTCCGCGCCAACGGAGCCACCCCCGCCAACACCACGTCGTACGCCCAGCCGTACGTCGCGGCGTACGACCTGAACACCGGCCTGGTCGACCCGGCCTTCAACCCCACCTTCGCCGGCAACGGCAGCTTCGACGTCAACGCGCTGGAGGCCTCTCCCGACGGCACGCGTGTCTACGTCGCCGGCGGCTTCAACAGCGTCAACGGTGTGGCCAAGAAGGCCGTCGTCGAGCTCGACCCTGACACCGGGGACACCGTCACCGGCTTCACCGCCGACACGGATGCCCGTTCCACCGAGCTCGCCGTGACCGACTCGACGGTCTACATCGGCGGCCGCTTCACGCATGTCAACGGGATCCCGCGCGTGTCACTGGCCGCCGTGAACGCGCTCACCGGCGCCGTGGACACCGGCTTCGTCAACAACCTCTCCGGCGGCATCGGCGTCAACGGCGGCCTGACCGTCCAGAAGCTCCTGATCACGCACGACGGCGGCAAGCTGGTCGTCATCCACACCGGACGTCAGATCAACGGCCAGGACCGCTATGGCATCGGGATCATCGACACCGCGACCAAGGCGCTGCTCCCCTGGCGCACTCGCCTGTGGGACGACAACCTGCAGTTCGTCGGCGGCGTCCAGCGCATCATCAGCGGCTCGATCGCGCCGGACGACTCCTGGTTCGTCGTCTCCAGCGGGTCGGGCGGAGACCGCCCGCCGATCAACGACACCGTGGTCGCCTACTCGATGAGCGGCGGCAACGACGTCCAGCCGAAGTGGATCTCCCGCTGCTTCGACAGCGTGTACACCACGGCCATCTCCGAGAAGGCCGTATACATCGGTGGACACTTCGCGTGGAACGAGTCCCCCTCGGCACAGGACCCGTTCCCGGGTGCGGCCGACGTCGGCTACGGAACCGGCCAGGGCCTGTCCGGCTACGGCCTCGGCGACCAGGTGGTCAACCGCGAGCACATCGGTGCGCTCAACCCGGTCGACGGCAAGGCGCTCGAGTGGAACCCGGGCTCGAATTCCAACATCGGCAACACCGCCATGGCGCTGACCCCGCGCGGCCTGATCACCGGTGGCGACGCGACAGCGCAGGGTTCGCAGCCCGTCGGCTCGGTCGCGTTCTACGACTCCGACGACGTCGCGGCCCCCAACGGCGTGGAGACCACCATCACCACGCCCATCGCAGGCCGCGTGCTGCAAGCCGCCCACGACTTCACGATCGAGGGCACCGCGACGGCGCCGACCGGCGTGCGCAAGGTGTTCATCGAGGTCCAGAACCGGGCATCCGGTCAATGGCTGCAGCCTGACCTGGAGACGTGGGGTGGAGCGGCCAACTTCGAGGCCACGGTGACGCCCACCAGCGCCACGACTGCCACCTGGTCGGTGACCCTCAACGTCCCCGACAACCTCAAGCTGCTTGCCCGCGCCCGGGCCCAGGGAGAAGGCACGACGCCGCGTCCGGAGGACCCCACGAAGGCGATCAAGAAGTTCGAGACCTTCAGCCTGGACGACGCGCCTCCGGTCCTGACGTACGCCACCCCCGCTGCCGGAGTCGTCACCACCAAGACGTTCCTGATCAGTGGAAACGTCGCGGACGACTTCGGCGTCACCGGAATCTCGATGACGCTCAAGGACGCTGCCGGCCGCTACCTGCAGGACGACGGCACCGTCGACTCGACGTACAACTCCATCGGCATCGCACCGGACGTCCCGAACGCCACGAGCACGACGTGGTCGAAGGAGGTCAGCGTCCCGACCGAGGGCGCCTGGACTGCGCAGGCACGTGCCCACGACACGGGCGGCAACTCCTCGCTCGACACGGTCGACCGCCTCTGGAACGTCACCGAGGGCGGTCAGGCACCCTCCGTGTCGATCAGCACGCCGGGCTCCGTCGTACCGCCGACCACGCCGCAGGCGGTCACCGTCACGCCGGGTCAGCCGATGACGTTCTCCGGGACGGCCACCGACGACGGCACCATCCACTCGGTGTACGTCGCGATGCTGAACAACTCGACCGGTGAGAACCTCACCGTGGACGGCACCTGGGGAATCGACAACGGCCTGAACGCCTACAAGCTGCCCGTGACGCCGGACGTGCAGAGCTACAACTGGTCGTGGACGACACCCCAGAACCTGACGCCGGGCAACTACACCTTCGCGGTGCTGGCGACCGACGACGAGGGCATCACCACGCCGACGGCCAGCTGGGCTGTCATGACCATGAATGCCGTCGTCACCGGGGACGTGCCGCCGAAGGCCACCATCACCCCCGCGGGCGTCCAGGCGCCGTCGGAGAACCTGACGCTGAACCTCACCGGTCAGGCCACCGACGACAACGGCGTGGCGGAGGTGCGCCTGGTCGTCAAGGACCTCGACACCAGCCGCTACTACCACCAGGACGGCTCGGTGACCTCGTCGTACGCCTCGATCCCGGCGGACGTCACCAACGTGAACGCCACCAGCACGCCATGGTCCCGCACGCTGGTGCTGCCCAACCAGGGCAACTGGAACGTGACGGCGTACGCCGTGGACACGGTCGGTCAGCGCGACCTGGCGACCACCAACGCCACAGCCCGCTACCCGATCTACCCGGGTGAC
This sequence comes from uncultured Actinomycetota bacterium, assembly GCA_963742785.1. Classification (GTDB taxonomy): domain Bacteria; phylum Actinomycetota; class Actinomycetes; order Propionibacteriales; family Nocardioidaceae; genus Marmoricola. The sequence goes on along the minus strand of CAVUNI010000004.1, from coordinate 521,470 downwards.
GTCGCACCGACGCTGACCGACAACCTGCTGGCGCCGACGGAGAACTCGGCCTTCACCGAAGGCAGGATCTTCGTCAGCGGGCGGGCCGAGGACACCAACAACGCGCCCAACCAGACCGCCGCCACCAGCAAGGTCGAGGTGGCCATCATCGACGGCACCGGCAAGTTCCTCACCTCCACCGGGACCTTCGCGGTGGCGGAGAGCTGGCGAGCCGCGTTCCTGACCAGCCCCGGCACGCCTGGGTCGAACTTCTCCTACACGACCCCGGTCGTGCCAGCGGGCAGCTACACGGTCAAGGTGCGGGCGATCGACCAGCACGGGCTCGTCACAGCGACCCCGTCGGTCCGCCACGTGACGGTGACGATCCCGCCCGGAAACACAAAGCCGGTGGCCGTCCTGCCGGAGCCCACGTGTACCGAGAACGTCTGCCAGTTCGACGCGAAGAACTCCACCGACGAGAACGCGGCGACGCTGACCTACACGTGGAACTTCGGCGCAGGCGCCGGCAGCGGCACCGGTCCGAACCCCAAGAAGACCTACACCGCGCCCGGCACCTACGTGGTGACGCTCACGGCGAAGGACGAGTGGGGGGTCTCCTCGGATCCGGTCACCAGGAACGTCACGGTCGCGGAGCCCGCGTCGAACACCGCACCGGCTCCGGTGATCCAGCTCCCGTCGTGCAACCACCTGACGTGCAACTTCTCGGCGGTGGGTACGACGGACAACCCGGGTGACGCAATCACCTACGCGTGGAACTTCGGCGACACCGCCAACAACACGGCGAACGGGTCAGCGACCTCGCACGTCTTCTCAGTCCCGGGGACCTACACGGTGACCCTGACGGCCACCGACGGCTGGGGCGACTCAGCCCAGGTGACGAGGAACGTCACGGTCACCGGGCCATAGAGCTGGAGGGACACGACGGCCTCTCCGGGGAAGTGTCCCGGAGAGGCCGTTCGTGTGTTCCCGGTCAGCCGCCGTACGGCGTCGGCATCCCGAACGGATAGGCGATCGGCGCGGCGTCAGCCTGGTGCACCGAGCAGTAGGCGTCCCGCGACGCAGTCGTGGTGAGCGGCGGCAGGTACGACTGGTTCGACACGATGACGTTCGCGATGGTGTTGGCACCGGACTCGATGCCGGCGGCCACGACTGCACGTGCCGCCGGGGTCGGGGCGTTCACCAGGGCTTCGGCGTTGCGCCAGGCGAGCTCTCGCCAGGTCGTGAGCATCTGCATGACCGTCCCGTAGGCCACCCCAAGTGGGTCGTTCGAGTCGTCGATGGTCGGGTCGAAGCGCGCAGCCAGCTCGGCCATCATCGCCGCGGACGCAGCGTTGAGGAACTGGTTGGCCTTGTCGAAGTCGGGCTTCCCGGACTGGCCGTTCGGTCGCACGAGCCCCATCGAGGCGAGCACGAACGGCAGGTCCCGGTTCACGTGCGCGTTGATGCCGAGCAGGAGGTCGCCGGTCCCGGTCATCCGCTTGTCCCGGGCCGCGTCGAAGGCGGTCAGCCAGGCTGCTGGGACGTCGCTGCGGTTGCCGTCCTTGTAGCTGTAGTAGGCGTCGGTGTAGTACTTCGCGAACACCGCGTCCATGTGGTTGATGTACGGCACGTCCTGGTAGTAGTCGGGGACGTCCCGGCTCCAGCCATAGGTCTGCGTGATCCGCGTGTAGGTCATCGCGAAGACCGCGTTGTGGGAACAGCTCTTGGCGTTCTCCTTGAGAATCCGGCCGAACTCCTTGCGAGTCTGGGTCAGGCAGCTGGATCGCCCGGCAACACAGTCGTTGTCACTGCTGGGGACGTACTCCTCGGACCAACCCGGCAGGTACGCCGACCAGGCGATGTACGGCAGATCGGCCTGGGCCGGGCTCATCCCCGCTCCGGCGACCAGGAACGGCGTGACGACGGCCCCCACCATCGCCGCCGTCAGACGAGCACGACGAAAAACCCTCTGCTTGGGCATCCAGCGCTCCCTCCCCAGGTTCAACGCGGACTATCCGGGAGTCTGCACCTCTTGACACCGACTTGTCCCACTCGGTGCCGAAATAACCGTGATTGGACTACCCAAAACGGACAGGTGGTCTACCAATGCCGCTGAGCAGCCCAACGGCTCGCGCCACTCGGCGGGCCACTAGGTTGAGTTGGATGACCGCCACCTCACCGGCTGGAGCGCCGGACATCAGGGACGCACGTCGCATGTACCCGGCGACCGAGAACCGGGTCTACCTGAACACTGCTTCGGTCGGACTCGCCAGCCGACGGCTCGCCGACACCTACCACCAGCTGGTCACCACGTGGACGGACGAGGGCTTCGACTTCCCCGCGGCGGAGCACGCGGCGAATGCCGCCCGGTCCTCGGTGGCGAGCGTGATCGGCGCGGACTCGGACGACGTCGCACTGATCCCGTCCGTCTCCTCGGTTGCCGGATTGGTCGGCGCACAATTCGACCCGGCCGCTGCGGGCGAGAACGTCGTCATCGGGGAGGGCGAGTTCAGCTCGAACAACTTCCCGTGGCGCCAGCTGACCGCCAAGGGGTACGACGTCCGCCAGGTGCCCTTCCGCAACGGCGGTCTGGAGGCTCCCGACATCGCCGAGCGCGTCGACGAGGCGACGAAGCTGGTCGCGTTCAGCGGCGTACAGAGCGCGACCGGGCACCGTTCCGACATCGCCGCCATCAGCAAGCTCGCGCGTGCGGTGGGCGCGCTCGTGTTCGTCGACGGATCCCAGCTGGTCGGCGCGTTGCCGGTGGCCCAGGACCTCGCGCACCTGGACCTGCTGGCCGCAACCGACCACAAGTTCCTGATGCACGCCGGACGCGGCATGGGCTACTGCTACGTCTCTCCCGCCGTGCAGGAGAGGTTCACACCGATCAACGCGGGGTGGCGGGCTGGGACTGATCCGATGCAGAGCTTCTTCGGTCCCGACATGGACCTCTCCCCCACCGCCTCGCGTTTCGACAGCTCGATCAGCTGGCTGGCCGCTCACGGGAACGAGGTCTCCCTCGCGGCGTTCGACGAGTTCGGTCCTGACAACATCTATGCGCGCAATCTCGAGCTGACCTCGACGCTGCGCGAAGCCCTGACAGATGCCGGGTGGGACCCCGTCGAGGTTCCCGCCGAGTACCGAAGCACGATCGTCAGCGTGCCGCTCCAGGGGGCGGACCCGGCACCCCTGCTCGACACGCTGGCCGAGCAGGGGATCGTCTGTTCGCAGCGGGACGGCAACCTCCGTTTCTCCATTCACTTCTACAACCACGAGGACGACATCGAGCGACTGGCGACGGCGCTCAGAGCGACCCGATGACGGTGCCCGGCGCCACTGGTGTGCTCACGCCTGCGCCTCAGCTGCCGCCAGCAAGCGGTCAGCCAGCCGCTGGTGGGCGACCTGTCCGTAGTACTCGAACATGTCGTGGATCAGACCGTCGCGGAATCGGACCCGGATGACCATGTCGTTCTCGTAGCGGCTGCCGTCGTGCAGGTCGGCCGTCATGTGCTCCTCCACGATCACGACATCGGGGTCGTCGGTCTGGTGGATGTGCACGTTCGTGACGTCGATCGTCTGCGCAGCCGCGGCGAAACCGCCGAAGAGCATTCGGAACTGGTCGCGGCCCTCGACCACTGACGGGAAGCCTTCGACGGGATAGGCGACGGCGTAACTGGGTTCGGGCGACCAGTGGGCCAGGAAGCCCTCGATGTCGCCGGTGTAGAGAGCGATCGCGGATGCGCGCCAGGTGGACTCGTTGCGGGCGCGGGCGCCGGCGAGCTCCGGGCTGTGGGCGTTGATGGACATGTCTGCCTCCTGTGTGGAATGGGTTTGCCTTAGCCCAAGACGCTCGCAGCGACGCGGCCCACGAACATCGGGGAATTCCCTGTCCCTGCCAGATGCGGGGTGCGATGCTCGCGAGGTGCAGATCGTCGGCCGGGACACGGAGACCGCCGAGCTGGAAGCAGCGCTGGACGCCGTGGGTGCGGGCGGCCAGCGGCTGGTGCTCGTACGTGGCGACGCGGGAATCGGCAAGACCCGTCTGCTGGGCTGGCTTGCGGCCGAGGCCGGCAGACGGCGCCGCCTCGAGACGATGGTGGGTCGCGCTACCGAGCTCGAGAGCGACGTACCACTGGCGCTGTTCCGTGATGCGCTGCCAGCACTCGAACCTGCGCCGGACGTTGACCCGGAGAGCCGTTGGGACCTGTACCGCACGGTGGGGAAGGAGCTCTCGTCGCGTGGCCCGTTCGCCATCGTGCTCGACGACGTGCACTGGAGCGATCCGGTCTCCCTAGAGCTGCTCGAGACGCTGGTACGCCGGCCGCCGGATTCGGCCCACCTTCTCCTCGTCGCGAGTCGCCCGGGGAAGGTTGCCGACATGGTCGTGGTCGCTGCGCGCTCGGCCGGGCGTGCTGTGACCGTGCTCGACCTCGAGCCGCTTTCCCGTACGGCGGCCGATGCGCTGTTGGGCAGCGATCGGTCCGAGAGCGACCGGAGCAGGATCTTCGAGAGATCCGGCGGCAACCCGCTGTTCCTGGAAGAGCTGGCAAGAACCGGTGCGGCTGCCGACATACCTGTGGGCGTGGTGGCTGCGGTGGCCGGCGATGTCGCGTCACTGGGCGAGGCCAGTCGGGCGTTGGTGGAGGCGGGCTCCGTGCTCGGCGACCCGTTCGACATCGACCTTGCGCGGCGTACGGCGAGCCTCGACCTCGATGCCGCCCTCGCCGCCGTCGACGAGCTGGTCGATCGAGGGCTGGTCCGAGGCACCGGCACGTTGCGTGAGTTCTGCTTCCGCCACCCGCTCGTGCGCTCGGGGGTCTACAAGAGCCTCTCGGCGGCGCGACGGCTGGCCGGGCACGCGCGCGCAGCTGAGGTCCTCGCCGAGGCGGGGCGACCGCCGCCGAGCCTTGCGAGACACCTGGCCCATTCGGCCGCGCCGGGCGACGTTGCCGCCGCGGAGGTGCTCCGGGCGGGGGCCGCAATGGTGCGAGGGCAGGCTCCGTCGATCGCCGCCGACTGGCTGCTGGCCGCCAAGCGGGTCGCGCACCCGAGCGACCTGGCACCCTACTCCGACCTGGCCGAGGCTCTCGTCCAGTCCGGCCGCCTGACCGAAGCGCTGGAGGTCGCGAACGAGGGAGTCGCCCTCGACCCCGGCACCGCAATGGACCGCCGACGGCTCCACCTCGCCGCAGCGTCCGTGGAACGCCTGCTCGGCCGGCACGACGCGTCATTGAGACGTCTGACGAGAAGCCTTTCCGAGAGCGATGCTCCCGAAGGAAGGGCAGACGTGATGGCAGCACTCGCCCTGTCGGCCTACGAGCGAGGTGACTACGCAGCCATGAGCGAGTGGGCCGCGAAGACGCGCGCCGAGGACTCCTCGGACCGGCTCGTCCAGGGTGTAGGCGCGGCGATGTTGTCGATCGGGCACCGGTTCGCCGGGCTCGAGTCGGAGTCGATGTCCGAGGCCGATGTCTCCGTTCGCGCGGTCTTCGAGGCGACCGATGCGGAGCTCGCCGCGAAGGCGGAGCTGGCGGTCGCCATCCCCTGGGCGCTCGTGTCGGTCGAGCGGCTCTCCGATGCGCTCAGCACCGCGCGACGGGCTTCGACGGCGGCACGCGAGGCGGGCAACATCGCGGGGGCCGTACCCATCCTGATCGGAGAGACCCTGGCGCTCGGCCTGCTCGGGCGGATCACGGAAGCCGTCGCCTCGGCCGACCAGACCGAGCTCGCCGCCCGGCTGACCCACAACGAGCAGAGCCTGCAGTGGGCGCTGTGGATGAGCTCCTGGGTGCGGCTGGACGCGGGCCACCTGGACGCCGCCCTGGCCGCTGCCACGGAGAGCGTGGCCCTCGCCGAGCACCTCGACGAGTCGGCCCTGATCACGATTGGCAACGCGGTCCTCGGTTCGGCGCTCCTTGCGGCGGGCAGACCGGCTGAGGCGCGTCCGCTGCTGGCGGCGTACGACGTCGAGCCCGGATGGGTCGCCCGCTGGGCACCGCGTCTGGTCGAGGCGGAGCTCGCGCTCGGCGACCTCGAAGCGGCGGAGCGGTCGTCCGAGCGTGCCCGGCGAGCTGCCGCGACGGGGCTCAGTGGTGCGGTTGCAGCAGCAGACCGGGCGGGCTCGATGGTGGCGCTCGCGCGCGGGGACACAGCCACCGCCGTACAACTGGCCACCTCGGCCATCGAGGGTGCCGTGGCTACAGGTGGCCGGTTGGACGAGGCGCAGGCGCGACTGCTCGCGGCGCGCGCGATCGAACCCTCCAACACCACCGAGGCCGTTCGTCAGCTGACCCTCGCCCACGAGCTGGCGTCCGAGGGCGGTGCGCGACGTACCGCCGACGAGGCGACCCGCGAGCTACGCAAGCTCGGGCGACGCGTCGGGCGAGGCGGGCGCCGTGGCACCGGCAGCACCGGCATCGAGTCGCTGAGCGGTCGTGAGCGTGAGATCGCCGACCTCGTGACCCGGGGCCTCACGAACCGCGAGATCGCGGGTCGGCTGTTCCTCAGCGAGAAGACCGTCGAGTCGCACCTGTCGAAGGCGTTCTCCAAGGTCGGGGTGACCTCGCGCGCCGCACTCGCTGCGCAGTTCTCGGCGAGCACCTGAGTGTGAGTTGCGCCTCAGCTGCCGATTTGGTGGAGTTCTCGATTTCTGAGGCGTGATGGTCGCGCCTAACATGGTGGGCTCGCAGACTCAATGCTCCACCCCGAAGGGCACTCGTGATCGCAGGTAGGTACTCGCTCGACCGTGAGATCGGACGAGGCGGCACGGGCGTTGTGTGGCTCGCCCGCGACGAGGTACTCGGGCGGCAGGTGGCCCTCAAGCGGATCGGCCTGCTGCCGGGAGCGGACACCACCGACCTCGCGCGCGCCGAGCGCGAGGCGCGCCTGAGCGCGCAGCTCAACCACCCGCACGTCGTGGCCATCTTCGACGTCGTCATCGATTCCGACGCGCACTGGCTGGTGATGGAGTACGTCGACGGCGCCACCCTCGCGCAGCTCGTCCGGCGGAAGGGGAGCTTCACTCCGGACGAAGCAGCACCGTTGATGCTGCAGGCGGCCGATGCGCTCGTCGCGGCAAACGCAGCCGGCATCGCGCACCGCGACGTGAAGCCCTCGAACATCCTGGTCGACCGCAACTGGCAGGTGAAGCTCACCGACTTCGGCATCGCACGCATCACGTCGGACGCCACGCTGACGCAGACCGGCATGGTGACCGGGTCGCCGGCGTACCTCGCTCCCGAGATCGCCACGGGAGGCCGGGGCGACGAGGCAGCCGACGTGTGGTCGCTGGGAGCCACCTTGTTCCACGTGCTGTCAGGTCGGCCGCCGTACGAGATCGGCGACAACGTGATCGGCGCGCTCTACCGCATCGTCAACGAGGAGCCACCGCGTCTCGCCGACGCCGGCTGGATGGCCCCGCTGCTGGAGGGCACGATGGTCAGGGACCCCTCCCGACGATGGTCGATGAAACAGGTCCGTGACTTCTTGGCGGGCACGCGGGTGGCACCGAGCGGCTGGGTCGAGACCGATCGGACCGAGGATCAAGCGGGCACCCGGGTGCTGGGAACCGTCGGCCAGGCGTCCGCTCCATCCGCACCGCCTCCGGCCCAACCGGTGGCCCCGCGTGCGGACATCCCCAAGCCCCGGCGCCGCCCATCGTCGAAGGTCCTGCTGGCCGCCCTTGGAATCGTGCTGTCGCTCGTGATCGCAGGAGTGCTGTACGCCGTGCTCTCCGGCGACCCAGCTTCGGAGAGCACCAAGAAGCCGTCGGACACGGTGAGCTCGAAGGCAGCGGCGGCCCAGCCGACGGAGGAGGGGATGGAGTCCTTCATCCGCGACTACGTGTCCACCGTGTCCTCGGATCCCGACGCTGCCTGGCAGATGCTGAGCCCGAAGTTCCAGGTCGAGAGCGGCGGCATCGACACCTACCGCAAGTTCTGGGACAGCGCGACCAATGGGCGCGTCCTCAGCATCTCCGCCAACCCTGACGACCTCACGGTCAGCTACCAGGTCAGGTTCGACAACTTCAAGAACGGCCCTGGCCCGACCGTGTTGCAGCTGAAGTTCGAGGACGGCCGCTACCTCATCGATGGCGAAAGCACCAAGGGGTTCGTGCCGGCCGGGTGAGATCTGCAACGCGGCAGCCCACATCGACACGTTCAGGCAGAGGGCCCAATCAAGGCTCTTTCTACGTTGTCGGTGCATACGCTGCGACGCATGGCGGTCAACCGAAGTCGCAAGGCAAGGGCCGTTCGCAAGCGCAAGCGCCGCATGGATCGCGTCGAGCACGACCTCACTGACGAGCAGTGGGTCGCACTGAAGGCCGCTTGGGGCGGGTGTGCCTACTGCGGCGAGACAGACAAACCATTGCAGCGTGACTGCGTACTGGCCATCTCTCGCGGTGGGCGCTACACACTGGGCAACCTCGCGCCCGCGTGCGGTTCCTGCAACGCGAGCAAGTGCAACGACGAAGTCACCGGCTGGCTGCGGCGCAGGCGTCTCGATGAGAGCGCCTTCCTGAGGCGTCACCTCGAGATCCAGGCGTCACTCGCGCTGGAGTTCGCCGCCGTGCTGGACCTCAACTAGCGATCAGGGCTGCTCGAGGTCAGCGAACACCACGACGTTCTCCTCGAAGACGTTCGTGTCGGCGTCGAGCCCACCGCAGGTGATCAGGCGCAGCCCAGCGTGGTCGATGTTGCCGTAGACCTTCTTCGTCGGGAAGGCGGACTTCTCGAAGTGCGCCAGGCGCGTCACACGGAACTTCGCCGTACTGCCGTCCTCACGCTTCACGAGGATCTGGTCGTCAGGTCGCAGCTCGGTCAGGCGGGCGAAGACGCCGGGTGTCTGGTAGCGCACATGGCCCACGATGATGGCCGGGCCGAGCTCACCGGGAGTTGGAGCGCCTGTGAACCAGCCGGCGGGAAAGGCACCAGGTGGAGTCTCCAGCGTGCCGTTCTTCTTGAGCCCGAGGTCCATCAGCTTCGAGTCCACATCGATTGCGGGGATCCGCAGCCGGACTGGTTCGGACTTGGCCATCAGTGCGACCGCCGGCGCCGGAGCTGGCGCTTTCGGGGCAGTTGAGCTGGTCGGTCCCGAGACAGTACGCCGAACCTGTGGGTCGGCGTCTGAACCTCCGAGGAGCCCGGTCGCCATCGCGACGGAGACCAGCATCCCGACCACCGCGACGACGAGGACAAGCAACCAGCGTTGCCTTTTGTCGAAGCGGTGGTGTACCGAGTTGTCGCCGGTCACATCACCCGGCGGCGACGCACAGCGACCAGGGCAAGGACGCCGAAGCCGACCGCGAACGCCCAGCCGGTGAAGACCGACGGGCCGTGTGCAGAGCTGGTAGCCGGGCCGGCGTACCCGGTGTCGACAGAACCTTCAGGGACCGTCGAGATCTGGCTGCCGCCGGTGCCGTTGCCCGTGCCGGTGCCGGCATTGCCCGTGCCGCCGTTGGTGCCGCCGGTATTGCCCGTTCCGCCGTTGGTGCCGCCGGTGCCCCCGCTGGTGTCAAAGGTGAAGTCATCGCCGGTTGTGTCGGCGGCTGCAGGCGCCACGTCTTCGTCGTAGTCACAGTTGGCCGAGGTGAACACGTTGTTGTGCAGGTTCACCGCACCGCTCCTGGCCAGGGTGCGGCCCTGGATGGTGGCGCCGGTGTTCATGGTGATCGTGATGTTGGCCATGATCGTGCCGATGAATGCGGTCCCAGTGTCCAACGTGGCTGAGCTGCCGACCTGCCAGAAGACGTTGCACGGATTGGCCCCGTTGATGAGGACCACCGAGGCGCCAGGCGCCGTGATGAGAGTGCTGCCTGCCTGGAAGACCCAGACCGAGTTCGGGTTGTTGGCACCGTCCAGCGTGAGCTCGCCCGTCAGTCCCATCGCCGCGGCCCGGTTGTAGACACCGCCCACCAAGGTCTCGCCACCCAGCTCAGGGTCCTGGGCGATCCGCGGCGTCTGCGCGGCCGCGTTGTTGTACGCCGTGGTGAGGTCGGTCTTCGCCTGCAGAGCAACAGCGTCGCCCTTGTGGACGGTGCCGCCGATCACCATGGTGTTCTGACCCGTGACGGCTGTGCCCGGGTGCACGCCGACGCTGCGGTCGATGACCGTGGTGCCCACGTTCGTGACGGTCGAACCGGCCAGCACCGAGAAGGCGGAGGCGGTGCCGAGAGGCGGAACCGTGGCGGCCGCGTGGGCAACGCCCGCGAGCGGACCCGCGAGGAACAGGGCTCCCAGGGCGGCGGCCGAGGTCAGGCGCACCGGAGTGCGGGCGGCGACGGGAAGCTTCAGGGCAGGCAGCACGGAGAGTCCTCAGGATCATTGATCGTGGCACCCATGCCGAGGTTCTGGGGCGGTGAGGGCGTGGTGCGAGTTCCAGCACCTAAGCACAGTGTTGTCGACAAAAACGACGTATGGGGGGACAACTAGACCAGCAGTTCTAACGTCAGGGTTCATACCGGTTTGCGTGTTTTTGCTACTTCAGCCTATTTTTCGGCCCAGGTGTCGGGGAGAGAATCTCCACCGATCTGCGGTCCAACCATCTAGGTACGGCCGCCTGGTAGGCCTCGTACTCGGCGCCGAACTGCGCGAGCAGTGCGGCCTCTTCCGAGGCAATCTGGAGCCGGTCGATCACCAGTGCGAAGACCGCGACCGGGGCGAGCGCCGACCAGGAGCCCCGACGGATGGCGTTTGCCACGAGCAAGCCCGTCAGACCCACGTACATGGGATTTCGGGTGACCGCATTGGGGCCGCTCGTCACCAGGACAGATGCCTGCGCCGGGTCGAACGGGTTCAGCGTCGTACCACTTCCTCGGAAGATCCTCGCCGATCCCTCGGCCAACCCAGCCGAGGCCAGCGTCATCGCGCCCGCCACAGCAGCACGGAAGGCAGTCGGCCGGCTCGCACCTCTCGTCAGTGCATGCTGGACGGCGCCCGCACCGAGCGCCAAGGCCGGAGGAGGAATCCTCATCGCTTCAACGTCTCATGGGTGTCCCGGTTGGTGCCACCGGTCTAGGACAACCGGTGCTGTCTGCAAGACGAGGGAGTGACAGTCGCCACCCCATGTGGTGAGGTCGACCTTCCGGACCGCACTCGGCGACCGGCGTCTTGGAATGGAGCACCCCATGCGCAAGACCCTCATTTCTGCCCTCGCGGCGGGACTCATCGTGCTGACGGCCGCCGCGGCCCACGCCACTACTCGCGACATCACCGATCCGACCGGCGACGTCATGACCGCAACCGTGGACGCGAACGGTGACGTGGTGAAGTACAACCGCGAGGGCGGTGCCGAAGGCGACATCACCTTCACCCGCATCAAGCACACTGCGACGGCTGTTGTGGTCTACCTGCGATACCAACAGCTCACCGTCCCGAAGCAGTACGCCAGCTTCCAGTACAACGTCGTGGGCAACAACGGTGGCGACACCGTCGTGGAGATCGACACCCGCCACGGCAAGCCGCAAGGTGACGCGACTGTGTCGTTCACCGGCCGACACTGCGGCCTGTCGTACCGCATCAACTACGCCGGCGACTCGGTCTCGATGACCATCCCGCGCGCCTGTGTCAGCAAGGCCAGGTACGTCCGCCTCGGCCACGTCACCCTGGAGATCACCGTGAAGCCCGACGGCTCGGGCAAGGTCTACTACGACAGCCCGGCGCGTGACGGCGGCACCCGCAACCAGGTCTACAACGCCTACACCCCGTGGGTGATCACCGGCTGACGCGACCCAGCGGCCACGAGTGAGGTCGCCCGGGACGTCATACATTCTGGCGGCCCGGGCGACCACTTCGTATGACGCTGATGCCGGGTCCGGGGTGGCGCTAGACGTTGAAACGGAACTCCACGACGTCTCCGTTGGGGGCTCTACCCATGACGGATCACCCGATAGATCGTCTCTGACTCCGGAGCAGGGCGCGGCTCGTCGTGCCAGCCGATCTCCTGAGCTTTTGCTGCGATGGCGGCTTTCACTGCACTGACCTCCACGTCGTCCTCGAAGAAGGCGATCGAGAAGCCGTTCCCTGTGGCCGGATCAACCAGGTGGTAGGCATCGAGGACTCCCGGCACGGACTTCGCAGCGTCGATGACCCATTGACGGTCGTCCTCGGGCATCGGGCTCCACACGGCGACGCGAGCAAACATGGGAATCCTCCGGTCTACGACTTCCTCGTGGTTGATGTTGATCCAAAGCGAAACTCGACCACGTCACCGTCAGCCATGATGTAGTCCTTGCCCTCCATGCGGACCTTGCCGGCGGCCTTCGCGGCGTTCATCGAGCCGGCGGCGACGAGGTCGTCGTAGGAGACGATCTCGGCCTTGATGAAGCCCTTCTGGAAGTCGGTGTGGATCACGCCGGCGGCCTCCGGCGCGGTGGCGCCCTTCCTGATCGTCCAGGCGCGGGCTTCCTTCGGTCCGGCAGTCAGGTAGGTCTGCAGGCCGAGGGTGTCGAAACCGACCCGGGCGAGTACGTCGAGACCGGGCTCGTCGACGCCCATCTCCGCGAGCATCTCGCGGGCCTCGTCGTCGTCGCCGAGCTCGACCAGCTCGGCCTCGAACTTCGCGTCGAGGAAGATCGCCTCCGCCGGCGCGACGAGCTCACTCATCTGCTTCTTGAGGGTCTCGTCGCCGAGCTCGTCGGCGTCGCAGTTGAAGACGTAGATGTACGGCTTCGACGTCAACAGCGACAGCTCGCGGACCAGGTCGCGGTCGATCCGCGAAGCCAGGATCGGGGTGCCGGACTCGAGGGCCTCCTTGGCCTCCTGCGCGGCGGCGAGGTTCGCGGCCCGTGACTTGTCGCCGCGCGCCTCCTTCTCCAGCCGCGGGATCGCCTTCTCCACGGTCTGGAGGTCGGCGAGGATCATCTCGGTCTGGATCGTGGAGATGTCGGACTCGGGGTTCACCTCGCCGTCGACGTGGGTGACGTCATCGTCGCGGAAAACCCGCGTCACCTGGCAGATAGCGGCGGACTCACGGATGTGCGAGAGGAACTTGTTGCCCAGCCCCTCCCCCTCCGAGGCCCCGCGCACGATGCCGGCGATGTCCACGAACTCCACGGTGGCGGGCAGGATCTTGGCCGAGGCGAAGATCTCCGCCAGCTTGTCCAGGCGCTCGTCGGGTACGCCGACCACCCCGACGTTGGGCTCGATGGTGGCGAACGGGTAGTTCGCGGCGAGCACGTTGTTCTTCGTCAGGGCGTTGAAGAGGGTCGACTTGCCGGCGTTGGGCAGTCCGACGATTCCGATGGTGAGGGCCACGGGCGGCGAGTCTACGGGCGGAACCGCTGGCGCCACGAATCGAAGAACTACCTGAACGGGCACCGGCTCGACGTGTGGCGCGGACCACATTGGGTAGTGACTAGGGGAACGACCTGCGGCCTCGATGAGGTCGCCGTGCCCCCAACGCAAGGTCCTGGTGCGGCACGCCCACGCACGATGACGCACGCCCCCGGAGGCGCTCGTGACCAACCTGGCCGACAACCTGACGAAGACCGCCGAGAAGCATCCCGACCGACCGGCCGTGCGACTCGACGACGTCGTCCTCACCTACGCCGAGCTGCAGGACGGTGCCCGCCGCGTCGCGACCCTGCTCAAGGACAAGGGAGTCGGGCCGGGCGACCGGGTCGGTCTGGTGCTGCCCAACGTGCCACCGTTCCCAGTGCTGTTCTACGGCGCCCTCGCGGCCGGCGCGGTCGTCGTACCGATGAACCCGCTGCTCAAGGGCCGCGAGGTGAAGTACTACCTCGAGGACTCCGGCGCGTCCATCGTCTTCGCCTGGAAGGACATGGCCGAGGAAGCCGGCAAGGGCGCCGAGGCGGTCGGCATCGAGTGCGTCAACGTCGACCCGGCGGAGTTCGTCGAGCTGCTCGCCCAGCACGAGCCGACAGAGGACGTCGCCGAACGCGGCGACGACGACACCGTCGTGCTGCTCTACACGTCCGGCACCACCGGCCAGCCCAAGGGCGCCGAGCTCACCCACGCCAACATGATCACCAACGCAGCCGTCAGCGCAGAGACGCTGGTCGAGCTCAGCGAAGACGACGTCGTGATGGGCTGCCTGCCGCTCTTCCACTGCTTCGGCCTCACCTGCGGCCTGAACGCCTCGGTCCTCAGCGGCGCCTGCCTGACGCTGATCCCGCGCTTCGACGCCGAGAAGGCGCTCGAGGTCGTCGGCCGCGACCAGGTCACGGTCTTCGAAGGCGTCCCGACCATGTACGCCGGGATGCTGCACGTCGAGGACGCGAAGTCCTACGACATGTCCAGCTTGCGTACCTGCATCTCCGGCGGATCGGCCATGCCGGTCGAGGTGATGAAGAAGTTCGAGAAGACCTTCGACTGCATCGTGCTCGAGGGCTACGGGCTCTCCGAGACCTCACCGGTGGCCTCGTTCAACCAGCCCGACATCGAGCGCAAGCCCGGCTCGATCGGCGTACCGGTCCGCGGCGTGGAGATGAAGCTCCTCGACGACGACGGCAAGGACGTCGAGGAGGGCGAGGTCGGCGAGATCGCCATCAAGGGCGAGAACGTGATGAAGGGCTACTGGGGCAAGGAGGAGGAGACCGAGGACGCCTTCTCCGACGGCTGGTTCCTCTCCGGCGACATGGCCAAGCAGGACGAGGACGGCTACTTCTTCATCGTCGACCGCAAGAAGGACCTGATCATCCGCGGGGGCTACAACGTCTACCCGCGCGAGGTCGAGGAGGCGCTCTACGAGCACGAGGGTGTCGCCGAGGTGGCGGTCATCGGGATCAAGGACGACGAGCTCGGCGAAGAGGTCGGTGCCGCCGTAGCCCTCAAGGACGGGAGTGACGCCGACGAGGAGGAGCTGCAGGCGTTCGCGAAGGAGCGCCTCGCGGCGTACAAGTACCCCCGCGCCGTGTGGATCGTGGACGAGCTGCCGAAGGGGCCGACCGGCAAGATCCTGCGACGCGAGGTCAGCGCCCCGGAGGAGGTCACCTCATGAGCGCCGCCACCAAGGCCGAGGCCCGCATCCACGAGGCCGACGACAACGTCGAGGACCACAACGAAGCAGCCGCACCACTCGACCTGCTCCTGGCCGACGCCACCACCAGCCCGCTGCGACGGTTCCTCCCCGGCATGTCAGGGGTCCGGTTCACTGTCGGCCTGGCCCGCCGGCCTCAGCGGGTCGCGGGACGCGCCTTCGGGCTGACCGCCGAGCTCGCGAAGATCGCGGTCGGGCGGTCCGAGGTCGAGCCGCACGAGAAGGACCGACGGTTCGCCGAGGAGGGCTGGACCAAGAACCCCGCCCTCAAGCGCACGCTGCAGAGCTACCTGGCGATGGGCGAGGCTGCGCGCGGTCTGGTCGACGACGCCGAGCTCGGCTGGGGCGACGGCCAGCGGATGGGCTTCATCATCGACAACCTCGTGGAGGCCTCCGCCCCGAGCAACAACCCGTTCCTGAACCCCAAGGTGCTCAAGCGGATCATCGACACGGGCGGCGGCAACCTGGTAGAAGGCGGTCGCCGCTTCGTTCGCGACTTCGCGAGTGCCCCCCGGGTCCCTTCGATGGTCGAGCCCGATGCCTTCGAGGTGGGCACCGACATCGCCGTCACCCCGGGATCCGTGGTGCTGCGTACCGACGTCTTCGAGCTGATCCAGTACACGCCGCAGACCACCAAGGTCCGCGAGGTGCCGCTGCTGATCGTGCCGCCGACGATCAACAAGTACTACGTGATCGACCTCGCCGAGCAGCGCAGCCTGGTGGAGCACCTCGTGGCCAGCGGCCAGCAGGTCTACTGCATCTCGTGGCGCAACCCCGACGCACGGCACGCGGACTGGGGCCTGGACACTTACGGCCAGGCGATCCTCGAGGCGATGACGGCGACCGAGAAGATCTCCCGCCAGGAGCAGGTCGCGCTGCTCGGGATCTGCTCGGGCGGGATGCTCGCCTCGATGGTGCTCGCCCACCTCGCGGCCGTCGGCGACCTCGACCGGGTCGCGGCGTTCAGCCTCGCGGTCACGGTTCTCGACCAGGACCAGGCCGGGCTGCCCAGTGCGCTGCTCTCCCACAAGGCGGCCGCCGCCTCGACCAGGGCGTCGGCCGAGAAGGGCTACCTCGACGGCAAGGTGCTGGCCGAGGTTTTCGCGTGGCTGCGACCCAACGACCTGATCTGGAACTACTGGGTCAACAACTACCTGCTCGGCCACGCGCCGAAGGCGTTCGACATCCTCTACTGGAATGCTGACCCCGTGCGGATGACGGCGGCGATGCACCGCGACTTCATGGAGCTGGCGATCAACAACAGCCTCACCCAGCCCGGCGCCGCAACGATGCTCGACACCGACGTCGACCTTGGCAAGATCGACACCGACACGTACGTCGTCGCCGGCATCGCCGACCACCTGTGCAAGTGGCAGTCGTGCTACCAGACGACCCAGCTCTTCGGCGGCAAGTCGAAGTTCGTGCTCTCCACCAGCGGCCACATCGCCGCGATGGTGAACCCACCCGGCAACGAGAAGGCCAGCTTCCAGACCGCGTCGAGCAACCCGGCCGACGCCCAGGAGTGGCTTGAGTCGGCGAGCAAGGTGAAGGGCAGCTGGTGGAACGACTACGTCGACTGGCTGATCGAGCGCACCGGACCGGAGCGCAACAAGCCGACCCGGGTCGGGTCGGCCGCCTACGAGCCGATCTGCGACGCCCCGGGCACCTATGTCCTCGACCGCTAGCCGCGAACGGCTGCGCACCGTCGCGGTGCGTGGTCTCCAGGCGCGGGTCTCGGTCCGCGCAGCGCGTGGCCGATTGGTCGACGAGCCGCCGCTGCTGCTGTGCAACGGCATCGGGGTCAGCCTCGAAGCGCTGCAGCCACTCGTCGACGCGCTCGACCCCGACCGCGGGGTGGTCCGCTTCGACGTACCCGGCGTCGGCGGCAGCGCTGCTCCGCCTCTCCCCTACCCCATTGCCGCGCTGTCCTCGTGGGTGACCGCCCTGATGCGAAAGCTCGGCCACGAGCGCTTCGACGTGCTGGGGCTGTCCTGGGGCGGAGGGCTGGCGCAACAGCTCGCCGTACAGTCCCGCCGGCGGGTACGACGCGTCGTGCTCGTCGCCACCGGCACCGGATCCCTGATGGTGCCGGCCCACCCGCGCGTGCTCGCGAGGATGCTCACACCGCGGCGCCACCGCGATCCCGAGTACGCCGCCCGCATCGCCCCCGAGATCTACGGGGGCAGCATGCGCACCAACCCGGAGATCGGCGCCGACCTCCTGCACGCCACCACCCGGGCCGGCCCCAAGCGCGGCTACTACTACCAGCTGGCGGCGATGACCGGATGGAGCAGCCTGCCGTTCCTGCGGCTGATCCGTCAGCCGACGCTGGTGATGGGCGGCGACGACGATCCGATCATCCCCGTCGTCAACCCACGGATGCAGGCCAAGCTGATCCCCGACTCCCGCCTGCACGTCTACCACGGCGGCCACCTGGCGATCCTGACCGAGGCCGACGACCTCGCCCCCGTGATCGAAGCCTTCCTGAGTGAGCAGTTCCTACTGGAGGAGACCCCCCATGCCTGACCTCGAGGAACTCGGGCTGGAGGACTCCCCCTTCTCGGACTTCCTCGGCTTCGAGCTGCTGCTCGAGGAACAGGACCGCGAGCTGCTCAGCAGCGTGCGTGCCTTCATGACCCGCGAGGTCGAGCCGGTCATCAACGACTACTGGACCCGCGCGGCGTTCCCCCACGAGCTCGTCCCCGGCATCGCCGATCTCGGCATCGCCGGCCTTGCGTACGACGGACCGGGCTGCCCAGCTCGCGGGGCGCTCGTCGATGGTCTCGTCGCGATGGAGCTGGCCCGCGTCGATCCCTCGATCGCCACCTTCATGGGCGTCCACGGGGGCCTGGCCATGGGCTCCATCCAGCTGTGTGGCTCCGACGAACAACGCGAGCGCTGGCTCCCCCCGATGGCCCGGATGGAGCTGATCGGCGCGTTCGGCCTGACCGAGCCCGAGCACGGATCCGACATCTCCGCCGGTCTCGCGACGACGGCCAGACGCGACGGCGACGACTGGATCCTCAATGGCGAGAAGAAGTGGATCGGCAACGCCGCGTTCGCCGACCTGGTGATCATCTGGGCACGCGACAAGGAGGACGAGCAGGTCAAGGGGTTCGTCGTCGAGAAGGGCACCGAAGGCATGACCTTCGACAAGCAGGAGGACAAGATCGCCCTGCGCGTCGTCCAGAACGCCGAGATTCACCTGAGCGACGTACGCGTCCCTGAGGCCAACCGCCTCCAGAAGGCCGACAGCTTCCGGTCCACGGCCAACGTGCTGCGGGTGACTCGGATGAGCGTGGCCTGGCAGGCAGCCGGGTGCGCACGCGGAGCCTTCGAGCACGCCCTGCGATACACCAAGGCGCGTCAGCAGTTCGGCCGCCCGATCGCTTCGTTCCAGCTGGTGCAGGACCTTCTGGTGAAGATGCTTGCCAACGTCACGGCCTCGACCGCGATGAACGCCCGCGCCTCGCAGCTCCAGGACGCGGCCCTGCTCAAGGACGAGCATGCGTCCCTGTGCAAGGCGCACGCGACCGTCCGAATGCGCGAAGCGGTCGGCTGGGCCCGTGAAGTGCTCGGTGGCAACGGGATCCTGCTCGAGCACCACGTAGGTCGATTCGTCGCAGACGCGGAGGCGATCTACTCCTACGAGGGCACCCGGGAGGTCAACACGCTCATCGTCGGTCGCGCCATCACCGGCGAGAGCGCGTTCATGTAGGACCGGTCCCAGTCGCCTCACCCTCGGAGAGCGCCAGCTCGACCGCTTCGTCGAGGGAGAGCCGCGCGCCCTCGACGAGCAGCTCCTCCAGACGCTCGTCGCCCAGCTCCGCTCGCAGGGCAGCCGTCACCCGCTCGAGCTCGGGAGTGTCCCCCGGAGACGGGTCGACGCCGAGCCGGCGCAGCGCCTCGTCGGAGGCCCCCATCAGCACAGCGCCGCGCTCCGGATCTCCGAGACCGTGGCTCGCGCCCGCCATCTGAGCCATCGTCGCGGCCAGCACCAGCCGCCGACCCAGTGCCCAGCTGAGCTGGACCGCCTCGACGCACAGGCGCCAGGCCTCCGCGTAGTCGCCGCGATGTTCGGCGATGAAGCTCAGGTTGCCGACGAACATCGCCTCGTGGGTGTGGTCGCCGGCCGCCCTGGCCAGCGCCAGTCCCTCCTCGTACGCCGCCAGGGCACTGTCGTCGTCACCCGTGACGCGGGTCAGCTCGCCGCGGATGTTCAGGGCCTGCGCCAGCAGCGGCCGCTCCCCCACCCGGCGAGCCAACTCGATCGCCTCGTCGCAGATGTCCAGCGCCTCCGCGGTGCTGTCCACGTCACCGACGTAGGTGGTGGAGATGAGCGCCAGGGAGTAGGAGAGGTAGCGGTCGTGCCCCAGCTCGCGGAAACGTCTCTCCGCGGCCCGCCAGTGACGGCGTCCCACCTCCCGATCGCGGGTCCACTCCACGAACCCCGCGGCGAGGTAGAGCCGCGCCACCAGGTAGTCGTCGAGCTCGGCCTCGTGCGCCAGCGACGCATGGGCCCAACCCCGTCCCTCAGGATGCGAACCCTCCCGATGCCAGTAGGTGCCAAGGTCTGCGGTGAGCCGTGCCGCCAGCTCCACCTCACCGTTCCCGGCCGTCCATTCATGAGCCCCCCGCACGTCGGCCAGCAGGCGGGTGATGTCCTCGATCCAGGTGCCGGACGCCTCGCCCCAGCGGCGCTCGTCGAGATCGTCCAGCCAGCCCGCGAGGTAGGCCGCATGGCGGTGCCGTACGTCCTGGTCGAGCTCGGGATCTTCGGCCAGCAGGGCACGGGAGCGCTCGCGCATCAGCTCGAGCAGCAGGAACCGACCGTCGTCGAGGCGCCGCACCAGGCTGTGGTCGACGAGGCGGCTGAGCGACTCGACCACATCGTCACCGGGCCCAGCGCACACCGGCTCGACGACCTCGAGCGGCACCGGTCCCTGGAACACCCCCAGGCGCATGAACAGGTCACGGTCGTCCTCGCCGAGCAGCCGCAGGCTCCAGTCGATCATCGACGGCACCGTCTGCTGCCGTTCCGGCGTACCCCGGCTCGCACCCTGTACCGAGCCGAGCCGCTGACCCAGCCGCGCCCGCAGCAGGGCAGGCGACAGGGTCCGCACGTGTCCAGCGGCCAGCTCGATCGCGAGCGGCAGCCCGTCGACCGCTCGGCAGATCGTGACGACGTCCTCGAGGTGTCGTTCGACGTCGAAGGCGGGATCCACGGCGTGCGCGGCCTGTTCGAACAGCGTGATCGCATCCGCACGCGAGCCGGACTCGTGCGGGTCCAGCGCGAGCGGGAGCACGTCGTACACCTGCTCACCCGGAATCCTCAGCCGGGCGCGAGAAGTCGTCAGGACGCGCAGCTGAGGGCAGCGTTCCACGAGCCGTGGCACGAGCTCGGCCGCCTCGAGCACGTGCTCGGCGTTGTCGAGGACGAGCAGCAGGTTGCGGCTGCGCAGCGCCTCGGCGAGCGCCTGGAGGACGTCTCCCTCGACGTGGATCCCGAGCTCGCGGGCGATCAGCCCCGGCACCAGCCCGGCGTCCCCGACCTTGGTGAGGTCGACGTAGCACGCGTCCTCCGCCGTACGACGCAACGCGACCTCCGCGACCAGCCTCGTCTTCCCCACTCCACCGGGCCCGAGCAGGGTGACCGTCCGGGATTCCTCGAGCAGCTCGGTCACCCGCTCTATGTCCCGTTCGCGCCCGATCGTCCTGGTCGCCGGGGTGGGCACTGGCGCGCGCACTGGGCGCTCCGCCGGCGTCAGTGCGACCGCCAGCCCCTGCGCCAGCTCACGCAGGGCCAGCGCGGTCTCGCCCAGCCCTTCCCCGAGCTCCTCCTGCCAGAGCTTCTCCATCACGTCGAGCTGGCGCAGCGCAGAGCGGCGGTCACCCCGGGCGACGTGCTCCTGCACGAGCTGGAGGTGGGCGACCTCGTCGAGGGGGTCCAGGGCCACGGCCTGATCCCAGCGACCGATCAGGTGCAGCAGCTCCACGTGTCCGAGACGTAACCGCTCCCGAGCCTCCTCCGTCCACGGCTCGTAGAGGTCTTCGGGAAGCAGGTCACCGCGGTACAGCTCGATCGCTTCGGCAACGCCGCCCAGGCCGTCTTCCCGCGCTGCAGTCAGCGCTGAGTCGGCGAGGTCGACGTCGACGACCACATCGGCCGTCGGGAACAACGCAGCGACCTCCCCCGCCAGCACCATCGACTCGGGGCCGAGGGCGGCACGCGCGTAGTGCGCCGCCTTGTGCAGCCGGGGCGCCGCCTGGTCGACCAGCAGGTCCGGCCACAAGGCGTCGATGACCTGCTCACGGCGCAAGCGTCGTCCCGGGGCCAGAGCAAGCAGCTTGACCAGCGACGCAGGCGCGCGGCGCGACCACGCCTCGTCGGGAACACGGACTCCGTCGACGAGCACCTCGAAACCACCGAGCAGGTGGATCTCGACGCGCATGGTCACCTCCTGGGAACGGTCCAGCCGATCGTAGGACGTTCGCCGAGGGCGAGGGTCAGGCGAGTCGTGCTCAGCCTTGCGACTGCTGAAGCGTGTTGTGGAAGGCCGCCACTGACCAGGTGCCTGCGTCATCGATGAGGACGACGGTGAGGCGCGACCGGTTGACGCCCTGGAGCGGGCCGCCCGGACACTCCAGCCGCCCGCCGGCCACCCCGACGATGACCCCCGGCGCGACGAGCCGTGCTGACGCAGCGGTGTAGGCGACGACGCTTCCCCGGTAGATGGTGTCGAAGATCGCCTGGTGCCCTGCACCCACCGCCCTCGCGCCACGGTGGTGGATGCCGCGGATGTCGACGAAGTCGCAGTCCTGGGTGAACGCCTCGCCGAAGGCGGCGCCGTCGGCCGCGTTCCAGGTCCGCTGCAGGTGTGCGAGGACGGTCGCGAACGTGCTCGTGACGTCCGGTGTGGTCAGCTCGCTTGTGGTGGCTTCTCCGGTGAACGACATGTTGCTTCTCCTCCTGAATTTTTGACTTGAACGCTTATCAAGCCACTGGATCGATAGCCGATGAGACTGCGCGATCGCCAGGCGCAGCTGACCCGGGACGAGATCCTGAAGGCGGCCAGGCACCTGTTCGCCGAGCGCGGCTACACGCGCACGAGCGTGCGGGACATCGCCGAGGCTGCCGGGGTCTCCGGCCAGACCGTCTACGACAGCATCGGCTCGAAGCAGGCGATCGTCGCAAGGCTCAACGACCTGATCGACGCCGAGGCGGGGATCGGGTCGATCGTTGGCGCCGCGGTCCAGTCGAACGACCCACAGCAGGTAGCAGGGATGTCCGCCAAGGTCACGCGCGCGATCGTCGAGCACTGCGGCGACATCGTGCACGCGCTGGTGACCGGGGCAGCGGCCGAGCCGGCGTTGGCTACGGCGCTCGCCGAAGGCCATCGACGCCACGTCCAGGGTGCCGCGACGGGTGTGAAGCTGCTCGCGAAGATGGGGGCGCTCTCCCCCGCAGTCGAGCGCAAGGCCGCCGTCGAGACCCTCGCGGCGATCACCGAGTTCCAGTTCGCCGTGTTGCTGAGGGACAGCTACGGCTGGTCTCTGAACCGGATCGAGTCCTTCATGGCGGAGACGAGCCGTGCACTTCTGCTCGGTCCCGACTGATCGCTCGGCCAACTACAGCTGGATGAGCCCTGTGACGTCGAGGACCAGCTCACCCTCGTCGTCGGACGCTGCGAGGTCCACGATCGCGGTGATACGCCAGTCGTGGTCGCCGTCGGGATCGCCGAGGATCTGCTGGACCTGCCAGCTCCGTTCCCCCTTCTCGATGATCAGCATCTGCGGCCCGCGTGCATCTGGTCCTGTGTCAATGGCGTCGTGTTCGGCGAAGTAGCCCTCCAACGCCTCGCGCCAGTCCTCGGGCCCCATCGTCGATCCCGCCTCGGCCTCGAGCTCGCCGAGCTGGACCCAACGGTTCAGGGCGGCCAGCTCCACGCGGCGGAACATCGCGTTGCGCACCAGCACGGTGAAGGCGCGCTCGTTGGCGGTGATGCGTTCCGGCGTGGGCGGCAGGATGTCGGGCGCGGCATCGGCGGCCAGCCGGTCGGGGTCGTTGAGCTGCTCCCACTCGTCGAGCAGGCTCGAGTCGGTCTGTCGTACGACGGCGCCCAGCCACTCGATGATGTCCTCGAGCTCGTCGGTGCGCACCCTCTCGGGAACGGTCTGTCGCAGTGCCCGGTAAGCGTCACCCAGATAGCGGAGCACCAGCCCCTCGGAGCGGGTCAGCCCGTAGAAGGCGACGTACTCGCCGAAGGTCATCGCGCGCTCGTACAGGTCGCGCACCACCGACTTCGGCGAGAGCGCGTCCTCGGACACCCACGGGTGTCGCTGGCGGTAGACCCCGTAGGTGTGCTCGAGCAGCTCCTCGAGAGGCTTGGGCCACGTGATCTCGTCGAGGAGCTCCATCCGCTCGTCGTACTCGATGCCATCCGCCTTCATCTCGCCGATCGCCTCACCGCGCGCGAGATGCTCCTGCGCCCCCAGCACGGGCCGCGGGTCCTCCAGGGTCGCCTCGATCACCGAGACGACGTCGAGTGCGTACGTCGGCGCCTCGGGGTCGAGGGTGTCGAACACGGCGAGGGCGTACGCCGACAGCGCCTGGTTGAGCGCGAAGTTCAGCTGCAGGCCCTCGACGAGACGGACGCGGCGGCCGTCCGCCTCGGGCGGTCTGATCAGCTCGACAACACCCGCCGCCAGGAGGGACCGGTGCTGGGCGGCCGCCAGTCGCATCAACCGCAGCTGAGACCGCTCCTCCTCGTGGTTGTCCCGCAGCAGCCGTCGCATCGCCTCGGCCGGGTTGCCCTGACGGGCGATCACGTTGAGCAACATGGCGTGGCTGACCCGCATCCGGGACACCAGGGGCTCCGGCTCGGCAGCGACGAGGCGGTCGAACGTCTCCTCGGTCCAGGTCACCTGACCCTCGGGCGGCTTCTTGCGCTGCACCCGCTTGAGCTTCTTCGGGTCGTCGCCGGCTTTCTGCACCAGGCGGTGGTTCTCCACGACGTGCTCGGGCGCCTGTACGACGACCGTCCCGGCGGTGTCGAAGCCGGCCCGGCCTGCCCGCCCGGCGATCTGGTGGAACTCGCGCGCCTTGAGCATCCGCTGCCGGCGTCCGTCGTACTTCGAGAGGCCGGTGAACACCACCGTCCGGATCGGAACGTTGATGCCGACACCGAGGGTATCGGTGCCGCAGATGACCTTCAGCAGTCCGGCCTGGGCGAGCTGCTCGACGAGACGGCGGTACTTCGGCAGCATCCCGGCGTGGTGCACGCCAACACCGTGTTTCACCAGCCTGGACAGCGTTTTCCCGAACCCCGGGCTGAACCGGAAGCCGCCGATCAGCTCGGCGATCCGGTCCTTCTCCTCCCGCGTGCACACATTGATGCTGGTCAGCGCCTGCGCCCGCTCGAGTGCAGCGGCCTGGGTGAAGTGCACGACGTAGATCGGCGCCTGGTGGGTGGTGAGCAGCTCCTCCAACGTCTCGTGCAGCGGGGTCACCGCCCACTCGTAGCTCAGCGGCACCGGCCTCGTGGCGCTGCTGACCACCGCCGTGTCCCTTCCCGTACGCCGCTCCAGGTCCTCGACGAACCGGGTGACGTCGCCGAGCGTCGCGGACATCAGCAGGAACTGCGCGTTGGGGAGCTCGAGCAACGGCACCTGCCACGCCCAGCCGCGATCCGGCTCGGAGTAGAAGTGGAACTCGTCCATGACGACCTGACCGACGTCGGCGTCGGCCCCTTCGCGCAGCGCGATGTTGGCCAGCACCTCGGCGGTGCAGCAGACGAGTGGTGCCTGCGGGTTCACCGCCGCGTCCCCGGTGAGCATCCCCACGTTCTCGGGACCGAAGACGGCGATCAGGGCGAAGAACTTCTCCGAGACCAGCGCCTTGATCGGCGCGGTGTAGAAGGTCCGCTGTCCGCGCGCCAGCGCCGCGAAGTGAGCACCCGTCGCGACGAGGCTCTTACCGGTGCCGGTGGGAGTGGAGAGGATGACGTTGGCGCCGCTGAAGATCTCGATCAGCGCCTCCTCCTGTGCGGGATACAGCGTCAGGCCCTGCTGCCCCACCCAGGACTCGAACGCGTCGAAGAGCACGTCCGGATCTGGCGCACCCGGCGTCTCGGGGAGGCGGTCGAGGAGCTGCATCCCGTCAGCGCTTGCCGGCGTCCTCGACGCAGAGGACGGCCCACGGCAGCGCCTCGAGCCGGCCCTCGCCGATGGGTCGGCCGCACACGTCGCAGACGCCGTAGGTGCCCTCGTCGAGCTTCTCGAGCGCGCGCACGACGTCGGCGCGCGTCAGCTGCATCCGGTCGTGCACGGCCACCTGTGCCATCCGGTCGATCGCCATCGACGTGCCCTCACCGATCCGTTTGCCGAAGGAGATCGTCCCCTGCTCGGTCGGCGGCTTCTCCATCTCGGCCATCTCGGCGTCGATCTCGGCCAGCTTGGCGGTCAGGTTCTCGCGGACCTCGTCGTCGTTCATGCCGCTTGCTCCTGTCGACCGGACAACAGCTCGCCCCGGTGTCGCCACGACCAGGTCAGCACCGTCACCGAGAACACCAGCGTGAGCAGCACGATCACACCCTCGAACGCGCCACCGGCTCCCTTGGTGAAGATGCCGTTCTCGAGGTCGTAGAGCAGGTCCATCGAGAACAGGAAGAGCCCGGCACTCCCGGCACACAGCAGCCAGAACAATGCCGACTCCTGACGCCGTCGCAGAGTCATCAGCGCGAAGACACAGGAGATTCCGAGCCACAGGTCGGCGAGCGGGAAGGCCTCCTCGAACTCGTAGTAGGCCTTGCGGTGCTCGCTCGCGATCCAGTCACGCTGGGAGAACCAGATCGACCAGTACGCGATGTCGAGCACGATCGCAACGACAAGCATGGCCTCCACGGTTCGCCTCATGCGACGATCCAAGCACTCGGACGGGCGCCGCACAGAACGTGGAGGACCGATGAGCACACCTGGCGAGCGCTTCGCCGAGGCCATCGCGGCCCGCGACGAGGCCGCAATCGCCGGGCTCATGGCCGAGGACGTCGACTTCGGAGGCATCACGCCGCACCAGTTCTGGGAGGCCAAGGACCCGGACAGCGTCGTCGACGTCGTACTCGGGAACTGGTTCGAGGAGAAGGACCACATCCTGTCCGTCGTCCGTCGCGAGGTCGAGGAGGTCAGCGACACCCGGCACGTCAGCTACCGCTTCGAGGTCGACAACGAGGACGGCGCCCATGTCGTCGAGCAGCAGGCCTACTACCGCGCAGAGGTCGACCAGATCGTCTGGATGCGGGTGGTCTGCTCTGGCTTCCGCCCGCGGGACTGAGCGCGCGGTGTCCTCAGCTGTCCTCGCACTGGAGGGAGGTGTTGCCGTTCTCGTCGGTGACCGTGTCGCAGTTCTTCGCGATCTCATTGGCGAAGATCCCTCCGACGGCGATCAGTACGACGATCAGGATCGCCGCCAGCACTGACCAGATCGTGCCGATCAGACCGGTGACGAACCCGGCGGTGGCCAGACCCTCGCCACCGAGTCGGCCCTGGGACGCCTGGATCTCCTGCTTGGCCTGCCGCCCGATGATCATCGCCGGGATGCCCAGGAAGAGGCCGCACGCGACCAGCGAGCAGATGCCGAGCACCAGGCTGGTGGTCGCCTTGCTCGAGTTCGGCGCGACCGCCGGGATCGGTGGATAACCGGGTGGCGGTTGGTACGGCGGCTGGTTCGGTGGCTGGTTCGGTGGCTGGTTGGGTGGCTGGTTCGGCGGCTGGTTCGGCGGGTAGTTCTGGCCCTCGCTCATTCTCTGAAGTTAGGGCATGAACGCACTAGATGACACGCATTCCCTTGCGCATCCGCCGGCGGAAGTCGCGCAGCACCAGACGGGCATGGGCGAAACGGACGAAGCGCGGCAGCAGCGGATAGACGATGTTGTGCACGCTCCAGAACAGGTCGTAGAGCTTCTGCTCGCGCCAGGACCAGCTCATCCCGAGCACCTCACGGACCTCCGGAGGAAGGTTGCCGCGGGTCACGAGGTTCTGCAGGCCGACGGCGGGCCGCAGGAACCACGGCTGTCCCTTGCTCGAGAGCAGCTTGTGAACGTAGTCGCGCACAAGCGGCTCGCTGGTGATCTGCGTGGCGAGGGTGTGGTCCCAGTACTTCTCGAAGTCGGCGTACGTCGCCGGCCAGTCCTCGGGGAGCACCTGGAGTGCGGTGCCGAAGATCTGGGAGTCGCGATAGATGCGCTCCTTGTTGGCCGCGGACATCGGGCCGTAGACCTTTTCGTGGATGAAGATGCCGTTGTGCGCGAGCGTGGCGGCGACCCACAGCTGGAGGTCGCGGTCGTACGCCGTGTAGCCCTGGCCGCGGACGGTGGCGTGCATCTTGTTGACCATGCGGGCGACGGCGTCGCGCTCCTCGTCGGTGCCCTTGGTCATCACGTAGACGTAGGTGAGCGTGGTGCGCAGTCGATCGAACGGACGGGTCAGCGTGGTGCTGTGCTCGGCGACGCCCCTGCCGACACCGAGGAGGGCCAGCTGATAGAGCACCGTCGAGCCGGCACCGAGGAGCAGCATCGACTCCTCGATGATGTCGGCCAGGCCGAACTCGGGCTCCTGCGTAGGTGCGCTCATCTGTGCAACACTACAACAGTGTTTGTTGCATGAGAACACGAGACGGGAGGAGGGTACGTGACGGTCACCACGGATGAGGCGATCCTCGAGGCCGCCCTGAAGCAGATAGCGATCACCGGCGTACGACGCACCAGCACCGACGACATCGCCCGACGTGCGGGTGTCAATCGCGCGACGCTCTATCGCCGGTTCGGTGGCCGGGACGAGGTCCTGCGAGCGGCGTACATGCAGGAGACCGCGCGCGTGCTCGGCATCATCGAGTCGGCCATCGGCGAGGTGCCCCCACCCGGGACGCGTGACTTCGATCCGGCCGACTACGTCGTCGACTTCTACTCCGTGACCATCAGGACTCTGCGGCAGAACCGCATCCTGCGACAGCTGCTGGAGGCCGATCGCGAGGAGACGCTGGTCAGCCTCACCCTCGACGCCGGCGAGACGCTCCGTGTCTCCGCGGCGTTCTGCGCGGACCGGATGCGGCAGCTGCGCGCGCACCTCGACCCGGCGCCGCCGAACCACGACCTCGAGGCCGTGTCGGTGACGTTGGCGCGTCTGGCCCAGTCGCTGCTGCTGACGCAGGACGCTCCCCCGTCGTTGCGCACGCGCGCCCAGACGAGGTCGTACGCCGAGATGGTGATCGTCCCGTTGGTGCTGCCCCGCTGACGTGGGCGAGGAGACGCATCGTGGGCCCGCCGCATAGTGTCGCGGGGTGCGAATCGCGACCTGGAACGTCAACTCACTCCGCAGCCGGATCGACCGCGTCGAGGCGCTCCTGCAACGGCACGACATCGACGTGCTCGCCGTGCAGGAGACCAAGGCGCGTGAGGACCAGCTGCCGCTGATGGGTCTCACGGGGCTCGGCTACGACATCGCGTCGGCCGGCTACGACCAGTGGAACGGCGTCGCGATCATCAGTCGCATCGGAATCGAGGACGTCGAGGTCGGGTTCCCGGGCATGCCGACGTGGGGCGATCCGGCTGCGGCGGAGGCTCGGGCGATCGGGGCCACCTGTGGCGGCGTACGCCTGTGGTCGCTGTATGTCCCCAACGGCCGCAAGGTCGACGACCCCCACTACGTCTACAAGCTCGACTGGCTCGCCCACCTCCGCTCAGCAGCCCGGGAGATGACCGGCGACGTCGCGCTCGTGGGTGACTGGAACATCGCCCCGCAGGACGAGGACGTCTACGACATGGCCGCCTTCGCCAAGGACACGCACGTCACTCCGCCGGAGCGTGCTGCTTTCGCCGGGTTCCTAGAGGACGGGTACGTCGACGTCGTACGGCCGCACGCGCCGGGCCCCGAGGTCTACACCTACTGGGACTACTACCGGCAGCGCTACGAGCGCAACCGCGGCATGCGCATCGACTTCGTCCTCGCCAGCCCGTCACTGGCCGCCCGCGTCACCAGCGCCTTCATCGACCGCGACGAGCGGGCCGGCAAGGGAGCCAGCGACCACGCCCCCGTCATCGTCGACCTGGACTGATCTCGTGTACTCGGGTGGTTGAGGAGCGAGCGCAGCGAGCTCTCGAAACCACGAGTACGACGCACGTGACCTCAGCCAACTAGGTGGTCGAGCAGCGAGCGAAGCGATCGGACAGTCGAGACCGCACTGAGTACGCCGAAAGCGAGCAGTCCCCACCGCCGGTTGAGCCTGTCGAAACCACTTCCAGCAGAATCGCCACATGCGATCGTTCGACGAACTGGTCAGCGAGGCCGAGGCGAGCGATGTCACCGGGTGGGGCTTCGGGTGGCTCCGGGGGCGGGCCACCGAGGAGCGGCCTCCGTGGGGCTACGCGAGTCTCCTCGCCGAGCGGCTTGCGACCGTGCAGTCGGCCCTTGACATCGACACGGGCGGCGGCGAGGTGCTCTCCGAGGTGCCGACGCTGCCGAAGCGCATGTGCGTGACCGAGTCGTGGCCGCCGAACGCGCAGCGCGCACGTGCGCTCCTGGGACCCCGTGGCGTCGAGGTCCACGAACCAGGCGAGGACGGATCCCTGCCGTTCCCTGACAAGTCGTTCAACCTGGTGACCTCCAGGCATCCGGTCAAGCCTGGGTGGGACGAGATCGCCAGAGTCCTCATACCTGGGGGGTCCTACTTCGCCCAGCACGTCGGCCCTGCATCTGCGCACGAGCTCATCGAGTTCTTCCTCGGACCACTGCCCGACCATCGTCACGGCAGGTCTCCGGACCTCGAAGCGGCAGCGGCGGAGCAGGCCGGGCTCACGATCACGGACGTGCGAACGGCACGGTGCCGGATGGAGTTCTACGACATCGGCGCAGTCGTCTGGATCCTGCGCAAGTGCGTCTGGTGGGTCCCCGACTTCACCGTTGCGCGCTACCGCGACCGACTCACCGATCTCGACGCCCAGATCAGGTCCGAGGGAGCGTTCGTCGCGCATTCCACGCGACACCTCATCGAGGCTCGGCGCGCGGGCGCCGGGTGAGGTAATCCTGGCTCGCGCGACTTGATGCTGGCCCTGAATCGGACATGGCTGGCAGGGGAACTGAACCCTGACGGCCGAAGCATTGCCCGTCAGCCACCGGTTTCCCCGGGCGCCCGGGGAAACCGACGCCCCGTTCCCCCACCCCTGCTCGGCTAGGCTCCGGCCATGTTGATCATCGCCATCATCCTGTTCGGCATGATTGCGGGTGCCGCTGCTCAACTCCTGCTGGGCAAGCCTGCCGGGGGTATCGACTGGAGCCTCGCGTTCGGCGCCGGACTGGTCGGCTCCTTCGTCGGGGGCCTGCTGATCAGCCTGCTCGCCGGCGACGGGTTGGAGCTGCACGCGAGCGGCCTCATTGGCTCGATCCTCGGGGCCGTGATCGTGACCGCCGGCTGGCTCTGGTTCAAGCGACGCGGGAGCACCACTAGCGCCTAGTCCATTGCTCGCTCACGCGAGCGAATCGGACAGTGCTGGCGGGCAATACATGACGCTGGCAGGCGAAGCACTGCCTGCCAGCCTCCGGTTTCCCCGGACGCCCGGGGAAACCGCCACTCCAACAACGGGCTGGCCGATTGTGTCGGACCCGCCTGCCACGCTCCGAACATGAACATCGTCCTTCCCCTCCTGACCCTCGTGATCGGCGTGCTCCTCGGCGCGGTGGCCGCGCTGGCCTGGTCACGTCGGGCCGGTGACCCAGAGATGCTTCGTGCGCTGACAGCGCGCGGCGAGGACCAGGCCGTGTTGCGCGACGGGCTCGATCGGCTCCACGAGCGGCTGATGGAAGTCGATCAGCAGCGCGCGTCGTGGCAGGGACAGCTGCGCCAGCAGGTGGACGACATGCGGCACAGCACCGACCTGCTGCGGCGGGAGACAGGCGCCCTGTCGACGGCGCTGCGCAAGCCACACGTCCGCGGCCAGTGGGGCGAGCTGCACCTGCGGCGCGCGGTCGAGCTGGCCGGGATGGTCGAGCACTGCGACTTCGACGAGCAGGTGCACATGGTCACCGAGGACGGCTACCACCGCCCCGACCTGGTGGTGCGGCTGGCGGGCGGACGCTCGGTGGTCGTCGACGCCAAGGTTCCGCTGGACGCCCAGCTCGACGCGCTCACCACCGACGACCCGGACGAGGTGGAGGCCCACCTTCGTCGACACGCGCGGCAGGTACGCGCCCACGTCGACACGCTGTCGGGCAAGGCCTACTGGCGCTCGCTGCCGACGACACCCGAGTTCGTGGTGATGTTCGTGCCCGCGGAGTCGTTCCTGGCCGTGGCGCTGGACACCGACCCCACCCTCCTGGCGTACGCCGCCACGAAGGACGTCGTGATCGCCACCCCGACCACGCTGATTGCCCTGCTGCGCACCATCGCGCACGGCTGGACCACCGAGGCGCTCGCCGAGCGCACCCGCGAGATCCATGAGCTGGGGCGCGAGCTGCACAGCCGGATCGGCGTCATGGGCGGCCACCTCGACAAGGTCGGCCGCTCACTCAAGGGGGCGGTCGAGGCCTTCAACAGCGCGGTCGGCTCGATCGAGAGCAGGGTGCTGGTCACGGCCCGGCAGTTCGAGGACATCGGCGTCACCCGGGAGGCGCTGGCACCGGTGCAGCCCGTCGACCAGGCGCCTCGCCCGCTGACCGCCGCCGAGCTGCTGGACGCGGTTGCCGAACAGCGTCCTGACCTGCACGAACTCCCCGAAGGTGGTTCCGGCGAGTCGCGCCGATCCAGTGCCTGACGCGGCCTACCTTGTGCCTGTGAGCGCACCCACCCTGTGGGAAGAGGGCCGGATGGCCGGCAGCCGCGTCACGCGGCTGGCGGTAGTGGCCGGGCTAGTGGTGCTCGTGCTCGACCTGGCGATCAGCCGTCGGCTCACCTTCATCTTCGACATCGGCTTCGTGCTGGTCTGCGTCGGAGCCGCGCTCGCGGTGCACCCGCGCGACTTCTTCCACGTCGGGGTGCTGCCACCGCTGCTCCTGCTCGGCCTGATCTCGCTGGTCGCGATCGCGCACACCGGTTGGGTCGCCGAGGCCGGCGACGGGTTCGTGCAGGCCGTGGTCTCGGGGCTGGCACACCGGGCGACCGGGCTGCTGGCGGCGTACCTGCTGGCCCTCGCCGTGTTGGCGATCCGACAAAGGGTGCGCAGCAAGCGCGAGCGCCGTGCGGCCTACTCGAAGCGGGTGGGGTCCCCGGCGCCGACCCGCGCCACGACCGGCAGCCCTTCGGAGAAATCGACGACGGTGGTTGGCTCCGAGCCACATTCGCCAGAGTCGATCACCGCGTCCAGCCAGTGATCCAGCTGGTCCTTCACCTGCCACCCGTCGGTCATCGGCTCGATCTCGCCCGGCATCAGCAAGGTGCTGGACAGCAACGGCTCGCCCAGCCCCTCCAGTAGCGCCTTGACCACCGGGTGGTCGGGGATGCGCACACCGACGGTCCGCTTCTTCGGGTGCATCAATCGCTTTGGGACGTCGCCGGTCGCGGGCAGGATGAACGTGTAGGGACCTGGCGTCGCCGCCTTGATCGCGCGGAACGCATTGTTGTTGAGGTGCACCAGCTGCCCGAGCTGGGCGAAGTCACGGCAGACCAGGGTGAAGTGGTGCTTGTCGTCGAGCTCGCGCAGGGTCTTGATCCGGTCGAGGCCATCGCGGTTGCCGAGCTGGATCCCGAGTGCGTAGCCGGAGTCCGTCGGGTAGGCGATCAGGCCGTCCTCACGCAGCACGTCGACAACCTGGACGACGGCCCGCGGCTGCGGGTCGACTGGGTGGACGTTGAAGTAGCGGGCCATCTGCCTGTTACAGCGCCGCTGCCTTGCGCAGGTCTCGCCGCAGCTCGGGCGGCAGCGCGAAGATCAGCGACTCCTCGGCGGTGTGCACCGCCTGGGCGTCTGGGTAGCCGCGCTCGGTGAGGAACGCCAGTACGCCGTCGACAAGGTCCTCGGGCACCGATGCACCGGAGGTCACGCTGACCGAGTCCACACCCTCGAGCCAGGCGTCGTCGATCTCGGTGGCATCGTCCACGCGGTACGCCGCCTTGGCGCCCGCCTCGAGGGCCACTTCGGCCAGACGCACCGAGTTCGAGGAGTTCGCCGAGCCGACCACGATCACCAGGTCGGCGCCCTGGCTGATCTCCTTGATCGCGAGCTGGCGGTTCTGGGTCGCGTAGCAGATGTCGTCGCTCGGCGGGTCCAGCAGCTTCGGGAACCGCTGCCGGATGGCGTCGACGGTGGTCATGGTCTCGTCGACCGACAACGTCGTCTGCGAGAGCCACGCAACCTTCTCTGGATCGCGTACGACGATGCCCGGGACGTCCTCGGGACCCTGCACGAGCTGGATGTGCTCGGGTGCCTCGCCGGAGGTGCCCTCGACCTCCTCATGGCCCTCATGTCCGATCAGCAGGATGTCGTAGTCGTCACCGGCGAAGCGCTTGGCCTCGTGGTGGACCTTGGTCACCAGCGGGCAGGTCGCGTCGATGGTCTTCAGGTTCCGCGCGGCGGCCTCCTCGTGCACCACCGGCGAGACCCCGTGGGCGGAGAAGACGACGGTCTTGCCCTCCGGCACCTCGTCGAGCTCCTCGACGAAGATCGCGCCCCGGGACTCCAGGTCGGCGACCACGTGCTTGTTGTGCACGATCTGCTTGCGCACGTAGACCGGCGAGCCGTAGAGGTCCAGCGCTTTCTCGACGGTGATCACGGCTCTGTCGACGCCGGCGCAGTAGCCGCGGGGTGCGGCCAGGCGCACGGCGCGCTCGGCCTCGTCGGGCGAGAGGACGCTCGGCGTACCCAGGTCAGTCATGAGGCCAATCGTAGGTGGGCGGCACTAGGGTGCGAGCCATGCCCTTGGAGACCTCCCCTGAGCATCCGGCGCCTGTGCGCCAGATCACCCAGGCGATCGGGCAGTGGATCGACCGGCTCGGAGCGATCTGGGTGGAGGGCCAGGTCACGCAGATCAGTCGCCGCGGCGGGATGAACACGGTCTTCCTCACGCTGCGCGACAAGCTCGCGGACATCTCGGTGCCGGTCACCTGCAACCGCGGCGTCATCGACTCGCTGCCCACCCCACTGGTCGAGGGGGCACACGTCGTCTGCCACGCCAAGCCGTCGTTCTACGCCAACCGCGGCACGCTCTCGCTCGCCGTACGCGAGATCCGGCTGGTCGGCGAGGGCGAGCTGCTGGCCCGGCTCGAGCGCCGGCGCCAGCTGCTGGCCGCGGAGGGTCTCTTCGCCGAGGAGCTCAAGCGCCCGCTGCCGTTCCTGCCCCGCAAGGTCGGCCTGGTCACCGCCCACAACTCCGCGGCCGAGCGCGACGTGCTCGACAACGGCCGACGCCGCTGGCCCGGGGTCAACTTCACGGTGAAGTACGCCGCGATGCAGGGCATGCACGCCGCCCGGGAGATCATCGAGGCGATCCGGGCCCTCGATCGCGATCCGACCGTCGACGTCGTGATCGTGGCCCGCGGCGGCGGCTCGGTCGAGGACCTGCTGCCGTTCTCCGACGAGGGACTGGTGCGCGCCGTCCATGCCATCGGCACCCCACTGGTCTCCGCGATCGGGCACGAGCCCGACTCCCCCATCCTCGACCTGGTCGCCGACGTGCGCGCCTCCACGCCTACCGACGCGGCCAAGCGCGTCGTACCCGACGTCGCTGAGGAGGCCCAGCGGGTGCTGCAGGCCCGCGAGCGCGGCCGGAGGGCGATTCGAGGGCTGATCGATCGCGAGCTGCGCCAGATCGAGGCGTTGCTCTCCCGCCCAGCCCTGGCCGACCCGCGCACCGGCCTCGACGAGCGGTCGGCGGAGATCGCGGCCTACCGCGACAGGGTGCGTCGTACCTTTCGACACCGCATCGACCGGGGGGACGACGACCTGGTCCACCAGGTCGCCCGGATCCGTGCGCTTTCGCCCCTGGCCACGCTGCGCCGCGGTTACGCCGTGCTCTCCGACGCCGAGGGACAGGCTCTCTCGAGCGTGGCCACCCTCGAACCCGGCCACGACGTCCACATCCGGGTGGCAGACGGGCGCATCGGGGCCAAGACGACCAAGGTCGAGCGGGTCGACCTGATGCCCGACAGCGACGACACTGACAGTTTCGAAGATGGCGAGGACGACGATGGCTGAGAAGACCCAGGGAGAACTCACCTACGAGGAGGCACGCGACCGCCTGATCGAGGTGGTGCGCACCCTGGAGCAGGGCGGCACCAGCCTTGCTGAGTCGCTAGCGCTCTGGGAGCAGGGCGAGGAGCTGGCCAAGGTCTGCCAGCGCGCCCTCGAGGGTGCCCGCGCCCGGCTCGACAAGGCCCTCGCCGACGACGAGCCCTCGACTGACTAGTGTCCTGAGTCGGAAGTCGGGGGCCAGCATGCGTGCTCCGGGTGCGTGCATCGCAAGGCGGAGGAACGAACGTCGTAGCAGCGCTCCTTCGAGTGACGACAACGCAGCGAGGTGCGCGCCTGGGGTGCGCAGGCTGGTGGTGGACTCCCGACTCGGGGCACTAGGGACCCTGGACCGTCGCGAGCGTCGTACGGAACTGGGATGCGGCACCGGCGGAGTTCGGGTGTGCCGGGACGGCGACGGCGGGGCCGTTGACCGACAGCACACCCAGCCCTTCGACGTAGCGCTGGTTCGGGAGCGCGCACACGTGGTGGCCCACCGACGGGGCGTAGGTGTCCACGAACTCGGCCCCACCGGCCGCGGCCGCGCGCTGCACCATCGCGTTGAGCTTCTGGAAGGTCACGTAGAGGTAGGCCATGTCCGAGTCGCTGATCGGCACCGTCGGGTAGCAACCCTGCTGCGGGATGCCGGCGAGGTAGTCCAGCATCATGATGCGCGCGTTCGGCGAGCGTCGGTGGATCTCCTGGAGCGCCGCGACCAGCTTCGGCTCGGATGCGTTGATCCGCTGCTCGAGCTGGTCGACGCCACCCGCGGTGTACTTCTCCTTGCAGTGCGCGCCGCGCGGATCCGGGCTGATGCAGTCCGTAGCTGCGCCGGCGAACCCGGCGTCGTTGCCGCCGATCCCGACCGTGACCAGGTCGGTGGTCGGCGTGAGCCGGTCGAACTGCGCGGGGTTGGTCTCGCCGGTGGGCAGGCCGGTCTGGGGTGCGTAGAAGTCGTCCGTGGTCGCCGAGCCACAGGTGGCGTCGCGGAAGGTCGGCACCCCGAGGGCGGCGGCGAGGAGCTTGGGGTAGTTGCGATGCGACTGGGCGCACCCGGTCGGGGCGTACGTCGAGTCGGGCAGGCCGTCGGTGTCGGCGATGACGACGTCGGCGGACCACGAGTCACCGAGCGCGACGTACTCCTGGTACGCCGGAGCGGTCGCGCCGCGGGCCGCGGGAGCGAGGACGCTCAGCGGCAGGACCACGGCGGCGACCAGCAGGAACGTGGTCAGGACGGGCTTGCTCACGGGACCTCCCCATTAGGACATGACGTGAGGTACAACGGCCCCGCGAGCAAAGGGTCACCCGGCGGGTCGGAGCGAACCGCCCTTCAGACTGCCTGCGAAGTCCCGGATCGAGCCATCCGACGCCGTCCCCACGACCAGCCACGACTCGTAGACGTCCCCGGCGACCCGAAGCGACCTCGACACGGCGTAGTCGCCACCGGGGTCCTGCCAGGTCTGCCAGGTCGCACCGTCGATGGTGACGTCCTTGCCCTGCGTGGCCTCAAGGTCGACGTGCTCGTCGACCAGGTCCTGCACACCTCCGAGAGCTTCCTCGACGCCGACGTACTTGCCCTTGTCGGTGAGCATGCCGAGGTGCCACGTGGGGGCCGTGCCGGTCTGGTAGTCGGCGCTGGTGGCCTTCCAGCCGGTGGGCAGGCTCTGCGGAGCCATCAGCAACAGCTTGTGGTCGGCGCGCCCGGCACGCACCATCGCCTGATAGTCCACCGCCCGGACCGGGGTGGGCTCGTTGTCGCTGGTGATCGCGCGGAATGCCACGAATGCGACCACGGCGAGGACGGTGACCACCAAGGCGCCCACGAGTCCGCCCGATGAGCGTTGGTAGCGACCGGCACCGGGGCTGCTCGTCTCGCTCATGCGCCCCATCCTGCCAACCCTGTTGGAGGCTACGATCACTGACATGTCCGAGAGCCACATCCCTGACTCCCTCTCCGTCGCCCCCTCCTACCCCGATCGCAACCTGGCCCTCGAGCTGGTCCGGGTGACCGAGGCTGCGGCCATGGCCGCCGGGCGGTGGGTCGGCCGAGGCGACAAGAACGGCGCCGACGGCGTCGCCGTGAACGCCATGCGAGTGCTGATCTCCACGGTCGGTATGCAGGGCACGGTCGTGATCGGCGAGGGCGAGAAGGACAACGCCCCCATGCTGTTCAACGGGGAGGAGGTCGGTGACGGTGAAGGCCCCGCCTGCGACGTGGCGGTCGACCCGATCGACGGCACCACCCTGGCGGCCAAGGGCATGACCAACGCCATCTCGGTGCTCGCGGTCTCGCCCCGGGGCTCGATGTACGACCCGTCGGCGGTGTTCTACATGGAGAAGCTGGTCACCGGTCCGGAGGCGGCCGACGTGGTCGACATCCGCAACCCGGTCGCCGAGAACATCAGCCAGATCGCCAAGGCCAAGGGCAGCAAGGCCGAGGACGTCACGGTCGTCGTCCTCGACCGGCCGCGTCACCACGACCTCGTCGAGCAGATCCGGGGCACCGGCGCACGGATCAAGTTCATCACCGACGGCGACGTGGCCGGCGCCATCATGGCAGCCCGCGAGGGCACCGGTATCGACCTGCTGCTCGGGATCGGTGGTACGCCGGAGGGGATCATCGCGGCCTGCGCCATGAAGTGCCTTGACGGCGTCATCCAGGGCCGGCTCTGGCCGACCACCGACGAGGAGCGGCAGCGGGCGATCGACGCCGGCCACGACCTCGACCGCGTCCTCTACACGGCCGACCTGGTCTCAGGCGACGACTGCTTCTTCGTGGCCACGGGGATCACCGACGGCGAGCTGATGCAAGGCGTGCGCTACAAGGCCGGCGGCGCCTCGACCCACTCGCTCGTGATGCGCTCACGCAGCGGCACGATCCGGTCGATCCACTCCGAGCACAAGCTCTCCAAGCTGCGGGCGTACGCCGACGTCGACTTCTCGAGCTGAGCCGATCCTGTGATCGTCGTCGCTGGTGAATCGCTCGTCGACGTCGTCGTCGACCGCGATGGCGACTCGTCGGAGTCCCCGGGCGGCTCACCACTCAACGTGGCCGTCGGGCTGGCCCGGCTCGACATCGCAGCCATCCTCATCAGCCAGGTCGGCCACGACGAGCGCGGCGGCCTGGTCGTGCAGCACGTGAGCGCGAGCGGCTCCGAGATCGTCGCCGTACCCACCTCCACCGGGCGTACGTCGGTCGCGACCGCGCATCTCGACCAGACCGGAGCTGCAAGATACGACTTCGACATCGATTGGACGCTCCCGCGCCAGGAGCTCCCGACCTGCCGTGCCCTGCACGTGGGCTCGCTGGGCACCATGCTCGAACCCGGTCGCGAGAGCGTCCTCGATCTCGTCGAGCAGGCCTGCGCACGTCACGTGTTCGTGAGCTACGACGCGAACCTCCGCGAGACCTTCATGGACGACCGCGAGCGCACCTGGCGCGACGTCCGGTCACTCGGCTCCCGCTGCACGCTGGTCAAGCTCAGCGACGAGGATGCCGAGCTGCTCGATCCGGGCTCGGACCCCGACGACGTCGCCCGCACGCTGCTGCGCGGCGAGCGCACCCGACTGGTCCTGCTCACCCGAGGCGCCAAGGGTGCCACCGCGTTCGTCGAGGGTTCCGAGATCAGCGGCCACCCACGACCCATCGAGGTCGTGGACACCGTCGGAGCCGGCGACGCGTTCATGGCCGCCACGCTCGCCCAGATCTCCGACCTCGACGCGTTCGGTGCACCGGGGGTGGACCTGCCGCTCGACGACGACACTCTGGGTCGACTGGTGCGCGGGTCGA
Organism: uncultured Actinomycetota bacterium; assembly: GCA_963742785.1. Lineage (GTDB taxonomy): Bacteria > Actinomycetota > Actinomycetes > Propionibacteriales > Nocardioidaceae > Marmoricola. The sequence continues at coordinate 482,497 of CAVUNI010000004.1, read as the reverse complement.
TCGAGGTGGCTGCGGTCACGTGTGAGCGACGCGGAGCGAACCCTCCTCGGCGAGAGGATCTTCCTGTGGACTGGCCCGCCTGAGCTGCTGCTCACGCAGTGCCGCGAGCACGTGGTCCATCACGATCGGGTCCACGGCCATGCCGACATGGCTGGTGCGGACCTCGACGTGCCGCGCGTCAGGGTCGAGGCAGGCTCGCCAGTCGACGATGCCGTCGCGCTTGCTGTAGATCGCGGTGAACGCGACGTCGGAGTCGATCGGGAGGTGGCTCTCCTCCCAGCTCAGCCGCGCGCACTCACCACCGAAGCAGTCCGAGCTCATCAACCCGCGGACACCCACGCGCGTGAGCCGCGCCAGCATCTCCGCATCCCAGGCGAGGACCCGGTGGACAGCGCCGGGAGCGAGCACCGGACTGCCCATGCTGACGATGCCCTCGATCAGGTCCGGCCGACGTGCGGCAAGACCGCGCGCGAGCATGCCGCCGAGGCTGTGCCCGACGATGGTGACCTTGCGGTCACGCCTGATCGCGATCGCCTCGAGCCGGCGCTCGAGGCGGTTGGCCGCCTCGCGGGTGCAGCCGGCGTTGACGTGCATCTGGGAGCGGTAGGTGCGGAAGTCGTTGCGGCGCAGGAACAACGCCATCGCCTTGAGCGTGGCGTCCCCGGCCATGAAGCCCGGTATCAGGAGCACGGGGTCCTGCGCGGTGACGCGGTGGCTGCCGGCGTACGGCGCCTGCGCGCGGGCCCTCCGGTCTGCCCTGGTACGTCGGATCAGGCGACCCGCCTCGACTACCGTGCTCGACTCGCGCGCCAGTGCGCGGATCCCTGCGGGACTGTCGAATCCCGGGGGCAGGAGGAACGAACCGAGCGGTGAGTTCACTCAAAGAAGGTAGCGTTATCAACTAGTTAGACGTGGTATTTCGGCACATCCTCAACAAATCGTGAAAAGGCGGTCTAGATGTCGGTCCCGGTCTCCGACGAGCTGTTCGCGTCGGTCTCCCCAGGCGTGGAGCTGTGCTACCAGACCTTCGGCAGCCCGGACGGCGACCCGCTGGTGCTGGTGATGGGGCTCGGCGGGCCGATGACCTGGTGGGACTCCGCGTTCTGCACCATGCTCGCCGAGGCGGGTTTCCACGTGCTGCGCTACGACAACCGCGACACGGGCCGGTCCTCGCGCCTGAAGGGTCGCGTGACGCGCGGGCAGCTGGTGAAGTCGTTCCTCGGGCGGGGCGGGCGGGCGCCGTACACCCTCAGCGACATGGCCAACGACGCCTTCGGCCTGATGGACCAACTCGGCTGGGACAGCGCGCACGTCGCGGGCGTGTCGATGGGCGGCATGATCGCCCAGACGATGGCCGTCGAGCAGCCGCGCAGGGTGCGGTCGCTCACCTCGATCATGTCGACGCTCGGCAAGCGCACAGTCGGCTGGCAGCACCCCGCCCTGCTCCCGGTGCTGATCGCACCGCGTGCGGCCGGCCGGGAGGCCTACGTGACCTCGTCGGCCAAGATGTGGGAGCTGATCGGCTCGCCCGGCTACCCCAAGGACGAGGACGAGATCCGGAGGGAGGCCGAGGAGACCTTCGACCGCGGCATCTCGGGCGCCGGTGTGCTGCGCCAGATGCTGGCCATCATCAACCAGCCCGACCGCTCCCGTTCACTGGCCTCGTTGCGGATCCCGGCCGCCGTCGTCCACGGCAGCGCGGACAAGATGGTGCACGTCTCCGGCGGCCGTGCGACCGCCCGGGCCATCCCCGGCGCGGAGCTCCTCGTCATCGAGGGCATGGGTCACGACATCCCCTCCGAGCTCTACGAGACCCTGGCCGACATCATCCGGCGTACGGCGGACCGGGCCGGCCGAGGCGCCGCCGCAGACCGCTCCGCCTGACAGTCGCGTGCTGCACGTCGGCGCCGGGTCTTGCGGCGGCCGGTGCCTCACTCGGTGTCCTCCCCACGGGGGTCACCTGCTGGCAGCACGACACTGCGCCGGCGCGCAGTCCTCCCACGCCTTCAGCCGGCTGATCAGCTCGCGTGCCCAGGGCTTGTCGTGGTCGGTGGCGAAGACGTTGCGGTCCTCCCAGGGAACGTCGTAGCGGTAGAGCTCCCAGGCGTAGTCGGTGCCCCGCTGTGAGTTGTCGAGGTCGAAACGGGCCAGCAGCCCGTGCTTGCCCCGCACCGCGATGTAGGACGGGATCGACTCGATGTCCCCACCCGACGACCGGTCGCTGTCGACCTCTCCGACCCGCAGCTTGGCGTAGGTGTGCTCCATGAACGTGAACCGTCCACCCGACGCCCGCGGCGCGCGCAGGCTGTTGGCGAACGAGTTCCCCGAGCGGTACGACGCCGGACGCAGTCCCGCGAGGCTCTCGAATGTGGAAGCCAGGTCGATGCTGCTCACCATCTGCTTGCGAGGACCGGGCTTCACGTCGGGACCGACCACGACCAGCGGCACATGCGTGTCGGAGCCGTACGGCGTGCCCTTGCCGCCGTTGAGCTGGTGCTGGCCGAGGTGGAACCCGTTGTCGGAGGTGAGGAAGAAGTACGTGTTCGGGCCGGCCTGCGCACGCAACCGTCCGATCATCCGGTCGATCGACTGCACCACCCGGGCGCGGTCGCGGTAGCGGAGCAGCGCGCCTTCGTCGGACAGGGTGATGGCGTTGGTGTTCCACGCCGGCGCGGGGGCGGTGCTGCCGTCGCGGTGCAGGTAGGTGGGCTGGTTGTCGGCCCGCGGGTCGTCGTACCCCTTCAGGTCGCGGAGTGTCAGCCGATCGCACGACCTGGTCCCGCAGTTTCCGCCGGTGGGGTCGCCCTTCGGCGCCCGGTCCGCAAAGGCCGAGGGGAACGTCGGGTTGTCCGGGTAGGCATGGTTCATCTGGGCGTGGGGACCGTACGTCGCCACCTCGAGGAAGTAGGGCTTGGTGGCGTCACGCTGGCTGCGCAGGAACTTCGCGGCACGATCGGCCATGAAGTTCGTCGCGTAGCCGCGGTCGAGCACGGGCACCGGCGCGGACCGCTTCGGCTTCCGCGTGTGCCGCAGCTGCATCACGCCGTTCTTGTCGAGGTAGGTGCTCCGGAAACCCCACTCCGGGTAGCCGCCGCCGAGAACAGCGTCGAGCACGTCCCAGCCGGGAACCTTGGCTGGTGCGATGTGCTTGCCCTGGTAGTTCGTGTACATCTCGTAGCCGTTCATGTACTTGCCGACGAAGCCCGTCGTGTAACCGCTGCGGTGCAGCGCCACGTTGAAGGCCTTCTCCGCGTTGCGGTAGCGCGTGAACGCGAGGTAGCCGCCGATCGGGTGCACCGAGTCGTTCGGCGTGTTGGTCAGCACCTTGGTCTGGTGCGGCGGACGGCCGGTGAAGATCGCTGCGCGCGACGGGCAGCACAGCGAGTCCACCACGTGCGCGTTGCGGTACGTCGCCCCCTGGGCCTGCATCCGGCGAGCCTGCGGCATCGTCGCCAGCAGCTCCAGGGAGAAGTCGTCCATCAGGACGAGGACGATGTTGGGCCGCTTGTCCGGCTTGGCCGCCACCTTGGCCTCTGTACGACCGGCGGCGGCGGTGGCGAGGTGACTGCCGGCCACGGTCACGGCAGCCGCCAGCACGAGCCCGAGCAGGGCACCCGTTCTGCGTCGCATGGTCGTTCTCCGCTCCTGGTGACGACGATTTCCCAAGTAAGTCACTAGAGTTTGCCATGTTTGGTCGACGCAAACCAAAACGCCCGCGTGTCGGACCCGCTCACGAGGAGCGGGTCCGTCACGCGGACGTCGTGGTCAGGTCAGTCGCTGAGGCGGTCCCCCGACGCTGCGTCGAAGACGTGCACGCTGTGCGGGTCGGTGGTCACGTGGAGCACGTCACCCTTGTGCACGCTGTCACGTCCCGAGACGCGCACGATGATGTTGGCCGGAGTGCCCTCCACGCCGCTGGTGCCGTAGACGAACGCATCCGAGCCGAGCTCCTCGACCACGGTGACCTCCACCGGCAGGCCACTCTCGCCATCGTTGATGATCCGCCAGGCCTCGGGACGAACGCCGACGACGACGTCGCCCTTCATCTTCTTGGCCGCGGTCTCGTCGACCGGCACCAGGTACTCACCGATCTTGGCCTGTCCGTCGACAGCCGTCGCGGAGAGCAGGTTCATCTGCGGGGAGCCGATGAAACCGGCCACGAACAGGTTCACCGGACGGTCATACAGGTTCAGCGGGGTGTCGACCTGCTGCAGGTAGCCGTCCTTCATCACCGCGACCCGGTCACCCATCGTCATGGCCTCGACCTGGTCGTGGGTCACGTAGACCGTGGTGACCCCGAGGTCCTGCTGGAGCTTGGCGATGTCGGTGCGGGTCTGGACACGCATCTTCGCGTCCAGGTTCGACAGCGGCTCGTCCATGCAGAAGACCTGCGGCTTGCGCACGATCGCCCGACCCATCGCCACGCGCTGGCGCTGACCACCCGAGAGAGCCTTGGGCTTGCGGTCCAGGTACTCGGTCAGGTTCAGGATGCGAGCCGCCTCCGCGACCCGCTCGTTGCGCTCGGGCTCCTTCATCTTCGCCATCTTCAGCGAGAAGGCCATGTTGTCCGCGACCGTCATGTGCGGGTAGAGCGCGTAGTTCTGGAAGACCATGGCAATGTCACGGTCCTTGGGCGGAAGCTTGGTGACGTCCTTCTCGCCGATCAGGATCTGCCCGTCGTTGACCTCTTCGAGGCCGGCGAGCATGCGCAGGGTGGTGGACTTGCCACACCCCGAAGGTCCGACCAGGACCATGAACTCGCCGTCCTTGATCTCCAGGTCGATGCCTGGGACCGCCGGCTTGTCCATGCCCGGATACCAGCGTTGTGCCTTCTTGAAACTGACTGTTGCCATGACTATCTCCTTACCGGCAGGAACGTGCCGGACGATCCGTTGTAAGTGACGCCGCTCACACTAGGGGTTGCATCCCCGGCGGTACAGGCTCGGGCACCGGCCAGGGCCGATCGGGCATCACAATGGCCAGTCCACGCCCGTCCGGGCGCCAGGTGACTGCGACCGGGTCGATCAGCCCACCCACGAAGTGCCCGTCCGGGCCGCGATTCCGGAAGGCCATGAAGTACGCCGCTCCCCGGTCGTGGACCACCTTGCCCACGTACAGCTGCTCGTCGGTGACCCGGACCGCCGCGGCCACGTCGACCGGTGCACCCGGACCCTCGACCGGCACCGACCAGACGCCACCGGCACCCTCCGGAGCACCGGGCATCTCCGGGGACAGACACGAGAACAACAACACCCAGCGCCCTTCCACCTGCACCACCTGGATCACCTCGAGCCACTCGAAGCTCCCGGTCGGCGCGCTCAGCGGTGGCTGGACCACCCACGTGACGAGGTCATCGGACACCGCGTGGCCCACGACGCCACTGCCGGGAGCACCACCGGCGTCGCGCGCAGTGACGTACATGTGCCAGCGCCCGTCGTCGGCCTGCACCACGCACGGATCACGCCATGCCTCCTCGGGCCAGTCCGGCGAGCTGAGCTGGTACCACCCCGGGTCGGCGGAGAGGGTCAGGCCGGTCCGGGTCCAGCGGGCCAGGTCCACAGAGGTTGCCGAGCCGATGCGTTGAACCCGCCCCGCGTCACCTCGCGAGAGCCCGGTCGTGAACAGCCACCACGCGTCCGGACCTCGCACGGTGCATCCCGTCCACTGGGCTAGGTCGTCGAAGGCCGCCGGCTCGGGCAACGGGTCGGGCAGCCGCTTCCAACCGACGAGGTCGCCGGACGTGGCGTGGCCCACCCGTGCGTCACGGTGCCGGAGGTCGGGATCGCCCAGCGAGGTCGGTGCATGCAGGAAGAACAGGTGGTGCCGGCGGCTGTGGTCGTCGTACGTGGTCCAGAAGTCCCAGACGAAGTCGTCCCGCAGCTCGAAGCTCACACCGAGGCACCGGGCTGGAGCACCGGGTTCAGCCTGGTGATGCCGACCTTGCGCCAGCCGGGATTCATCAGGATCTCGACGGCGCGGCTTCCCATCTCGGTGAAGGGCAGGGCGAGCGAGGTGAGCCGGGGTCGTAGCCACGTCGCGAGGTCGGAGCCGTCGAAGGAGATCACGGAGACATCGTCGGGCACCCGCAGGTGGTGCTCGGACAGGGCCTGGTAGACACCCATCGCCACCCGGTCGTTGAGGCAGATCAAGGCACTCGGGTGAGGGCCGGTGTCCAGCCAGGCGCTGACAGCCTCGAAGGCGGGCTCGACGTCCCACGCGCACGGCACGGTGCCCGCTAGCGACGCTCTCGCACGGGTCAGGGCCCCGTTGATCCCAGCGAGCCGGTCACGCCCCGCGGTCGACTCGGGGGTGGGGTCCTCCCCCACCACGAAGACTGCGCCGACGACCTCGGCCGCCAGCAGCTGTTCGGCTGCCAGCCGCCCGCCGATCACGTCGTCGGGCATCACGACGGGGAGGTCCAGGTCTGGGTCCATGCAGTTGAGCAGCACGGTGCGTGTGTGACGCAGAGTTTCGGGGACCGACACCTTGGAGGCCACGAGCGTCGCGTAGAGGATGCCGTCTACCTGGCGGTCCAGCATCTCCTCGACCAGGAGACCCTCCACCTCCGGATTGCCCATCGTCTCGCCGATGACGATCACGTGGTCATGGCGCCGGGCCGCCGTGCTGGCACCGCTGAGCAGACGGCTCGCGAAGTCGCCACTGGCGACGAAGTCGGAGATCACGCCGATGGTCTGGCTGCTGGAACCCCGGAGTGTCCTGGCGCTCCAGTTCGGGCGGTACTCGAGCTCGTTGATGGCCGCCTGCACACGGCGTTCGGTGGCGGCGGAGATGCGCATCTGCGACGAACGACCGTTGAGGATGTAGGAAGCCGTGGTGACCGAGACACCGGCGCGTTGGGCGACATCGGTGAGAGTCGCCTTCTTGAATCGCCGCATTAGGTACACCTCCCGTTGACACTCGTGGAAGTCGTGACGCGATCGTGCTTGACACCACTCGGCGGGGAACCCATAGGCTGCTGATTCGATTCAGCATGTGGTGTCGATCACACTACGGTGCGAGTCAGCCAGGTGTCCAAGCTCAACTCTCCGAGGAGAAGATGATGCGAATCTCAAAGCGGGGACGTACCTCGCTCGTGGTCGCCGTAGTACTCGCGGTCACGTCAACGCTCGCCGCCTGTGGTAGCGGCGGCGGTGACTCCGATGACAAGAAGGTCGAAGTGTGGATGAGCGTCGACCCCTTGGTGTTTGCCGGCCTCAAGAAGCAGATCGTCGCGGAGGCCAAGGCCAAGGGCATCACCGCTGACGTGCAGAAGGTCGACAACATCAACCAGCTGATCATGACGAAGATCCAGGCCAACGACACTCCAGACATCGCGCTGATCCCTCAGCCCGGCGTCGTGGCCGACATGGTCAAGCGCAATGCGGCCAAGCCGCTCGACGACGTCGTAGACATGGATTCTCTCAAGTCCGACATGGTGCCCGGGACGCTCGAAGCCGGGAGCGTCGACGACAAGCTGTACGGCCTCCTCATCAACATGAACGTGAAGAGCCTCGTCTTCTACCCGAAGCAGGCCTGGGACAAGGCCGGCTACAAGGCCCCTGACTCGCTCGACGCCTTGAAGGCCCTGGGCGACCAGATCAAGAAGAGCGGAACGCCACCATGGTGCTTCGCCATCGGTGCCGACGCGGCGACCGGCTGGCCGGCCACCGACTGGATCGAAGACATGATCATGCACCAGAGCGGTTCGGACGTGTACAAGGACTGGGTCACGAACAAGGTCAAGTTCGACTCTCCCGAGGTCAAGGAGGCCGCAACCACCTTCGAGGACCTGGTCCTCGCGGACGGCAACGTCGCCGGTGGGCGCAAGTCGGTCGCGAGCACGGCGTTCGGCGACGCCGACAACCCGATGTGGGACAAGCCGAAGCCCGGTTGCATGCTGCTCAAGCAGGGCAACTTCATCGTGTCGAAGGACTTCATGCCGGCCGACGTCGTAGCCGACGTGGACAAGAACATCGGTGTGTTTGGCTTCCCGCCCGCCGAAGCTGGTGGCGAGAACCCGACAGAGGGTGGTGGCGACATGGCCACGCTGCTCAGCGACACGGCCAGCGCCAAGACGGTCATGAAGATCCTTGCCGGAAAGACCATGGGCAAGGACGCGGCACCGACAAGCTCGTTCATCTCGCCGCACACGGACTTCGACGTGTCGCTCTACCCGAGCGACCTGACCCGGTCCATCGCGGACGTTGCCTACAAGACCGACGAGTTCCTCTTCGACGGCTCCGACGCTATGCCGGGGGCGGTGGGAGCAGGCTCGTTCTGGAAGGACATGACGGCCTGGATCACCGAGGACGAGGATCTGGACACGGCGCTGAAGAACATCGACTCCAGCTGGCCGACCAGCTGACCGAGTAGGCGGGGGACAGACGGGACTACCTGTCTCTGTCCCCCGCCGCACGGGTCTCCACCTGTTTCGCGCAAGCGAAAGGCCTAGACGATGACCGAAAAGATTCTTTCCACCATCATCACCGTGCTCATCGGTGTCGGTGCGGCCCTGGCGCTCTACTGGGTGCTCAACAAGCTCGCCGAGCTGCTGCCCGACAAGTGGGAGCACAGCCTCAAGCCCTACCTGTACATCCTCCCGGCGTACGCCGGGATCGTCTTCTACCTCGTCTACCCGGCGGTGCAGACGATCGTGTTCAGCTTCAAGGACTCGAGCAGCACCGCCTGGGTCGGGCTGGACAACTTCAGCACCCTGCTGAAATCGAACAGCTTCCAGGACACCCTGTTCAACACCCTGCTGTGGATGATCATCGTTCCCGTTGCGACCGTCGTCCTCGGGCTGGGGGTAGCGGTCCTCGCCGATCGCCTCAATCCACGGGGCGAGAAACTGGCGAAGACCCTGGTGTTCATGCCGATGGCCATCAGCATGGTCGGCGCGGGAACCGTGTGGCGGTTGCTGTACGCCTACCGCCCGGAGGGTCGCGAGCAGATCGGTGTGCAGAACGCGATCGTCACCGCGCTGGGCGGCGATCCGGTCGCCTGGCTCGAGCAGAGCCAGTTCCACTTCAACAGCCTGTTGCTGATGGTGATGCTGCTCTGGGCCCAGGTCGGCTTCTCGATGGTGTTGCTGTCGGCCGCGATCAAGGGTGTCCCGGGCGACACCCTCGAGGCGGCCCGGATCGACGGCGCCAACGAGGTGAACATCTTCTTCCGGGTGGTCGTTCCACAGATTCGAGGGACGATCATCACCGTCTTCGTGACCACGCTGATCGCGACGATGAAGATCTTCGACATCGTCTACGTGATGACGAACGGAAACTTCAACACCAACGTGCTCGGCAACGAGTTCTTCAACCAGCTGTTCACCAACTTCAACAACGGTGCAGCGGCTGCGATTGTCGTGCTCCTGATGATCGCGATCATCCCGATCATGGTCTACCAGATCCGGCACTTCCGGGCCGAGGAGGCTGACGCATGACCACCGCAACGACACCCGCCGTCGGTGCGCCGACGAGCACGAAGCCTCCCAAGGGTGGTCGCGGCGAGCGCGGCCCTGGCAACGCTGGCTGGTTCGCGAGGATCGCGCTGACGATCGTCTGCTTCCTCTGGGTGGTTCCGACCCTGGGACTGTTCCTCACGTCGTTCCGTCCGCTTGACGACGCGAACACCACGGGTTGGTGGACGCTGTTCACCAACCCGTCCCAGATCGCCGATCTCAACCTCGACAACTACAGGCAGGCCATCGATCAGGCGCAGCTCGGCGAGGCGTTCATCAACAGCCTCGCCATCGCGCTGCCGGCGACCTTCATCCCGGTCCTGGTGGCCGCGTTCGCGGCGTACGCCTTCACCTTCATGGACTTTCCCGGGCGGGACTTCCTGTTCCTCCTGGTGGTGAGCCTGCTGGTGGTGCCGAACTACGTGGCGTTCGTGCCGATCCTGAAGATCTACGGTCAGGTGGGCCTGACCGGTTTCCCGACGGTTTGGCTGGCTCACATCGGGTTCGGCATGTCGTTGGCGATCTACATCCTGCGCAACTACATGGCGACCCTGCCCAAGACCGTGATCGAGTCGGCCAAGATCGACGGCGCCAGCCACTTCCAGACGTTCTACAAGCTGGTGCTGCCGATGTCGGTCCCCGCCCTCGCGTCGTTCGCGATCTTCCAGTTCCTGTGGGTCTGGAACGACCTGCTGGTCGCGCTGGTGTTCATCGGACCGGGTGACAACGCGCCGATCACGGTGGCGGTGAAGAACAACCTGATGGGTCAACAGGGTGCTGGCTGGAACCTGATCTCGGCAGGCGGCTTCCTGTCGATGATCGTGCCGATCATCGTGTTCCTGGCCCTGCAGCGATTCTTCGTCAGGGGTCTGACTGCCGGCGCCGTGAAGGGCTGACAGCAAAGGACCATGCTCTTCCCCCCTGAGCCGCACTCCGCGACGACGGGCATCGAGCTGGTACGCGACCACGACGGGTTCCCCGTCGTGGTCGCGACCGGCCTGCTCGGCGCCGACGACTCCGGCGTCCCGCTCCTCCCCAACGGACCCGGGATGCCGTTGCTCGGCGAGCACGCGCGTGGTCGCTACACGCGACCGCACCTGCGCGGGCAACGATCCGGCGGGCGGGACTGGTCGACGAAGTTCGCGTGCGAGGCGGTGCAGATCGACGGTGACCACCTGCGCGTCGAGCTCGTCGACAAGGGAGCCGGGTTGGCTGTCCTCTCCGAGGTCGAGTCTGTCCCCGGCGGTGCCCTGCGCCTGCGGCACACCCTGACCAACCGCGGTTCCGACGACTACGAGCTCGAGGGGCTCGAGGTCGTGGTTCCCGCCCCGGACCACCTGATCGAGCTCCTCGACTTCACCGGCCGGCACGAGCGCGAGCGCAACCCGCAACGGCACGCCGTCACCGACGGCCTCTGGCTGCGCGAGTCGCGCACCGGTCGACCGGGGCTGGGGTCGGCGACGATGGCCGTGCTGGGCACCCACGGCTTCTCCACGACGTACGGCGAGGTGCTCGGCGTCCATGTGGCTTGGAGCGGCAACTCGGTCCTCCGCATCGAGCGCGACCCGGCGACGGGGACCACGATCGGCGGCGGCGAGCTGCTCCTGCCCGGTGAGGGGCGGCTGTCGCCAGGCGCGAGCTACGCCTCGCCATGGGTCTACGTTGCTGCGGCCGCCGACGGTCTCGACGGGATGGCAGCCGTGTGGCACGCCCACCAGCGCAGCCTGCCGAGCCACCCCGAGCGACAGCCGGTCGTGCTCAACGTGTGGGAGGCGGTCTACTTCGACCACGACCTCCCCAGGCTGATCGCCATCGCGGACCGCGCCGCGCGGATCGGGGTCGAACGCTTCGTCCTCGACGACGGCTGGTTCATGGAGCGGCGCGACGACAGTGTCGGTCTCGGCGACTGGCGGGTTGACCCGGCGGTGTGGCCGGAGGGCCTCACCCCACTGGTCGACCACGTGCGCGGGCTGGCCATGGAGTTCGGTCTGTGGATCGAGCCGGAGATGGTGAACCCCGACTCCGACCTCTATCGCGAGCACCCGGACTGGATCCTCTCGGCCGGTGATCGAACTCCGCTCCTCCATCGCAACCAGCTGGTGCTCGACCTCTCGCGGCCGGAGGTGAGGGAGCACGTGTTCGGCCAGATCAGCGAGGTCTTGTCGGCGTACCCCATCGACGCGGTGAAGTGGGACCACAACCGCGACCTGCTCGAGGCGGGAAGTGGGCTGCTGGCCGGCGCGGCGTCGGTGCACCGCCAGACAACCGGCTTCTACGCGCTGCTCGACGACCTGCGTCAGGCGCACCCGTCGATCGACTGGGAGTCGTGCGCGTCGGGTGGCGGGCGGGTCGACCTCGGCGTGCTCGAGAGGGTCCAGCGGGTCTGGACCTCCGACATGACCGACGCGCTCGCTCGGCAGCAGATCCAGCGGTGGACCACGCAGCTGGTCGCGCCCGAGTACGTCGGAGCGCACGTCTCCTCCCCCACCTCGCACACCACGGGTCGCACGCTGACGCTGGACTTCCGCGCAGCGACCGCACTGTTCGGGTCGTTTGGCATCGAGTGGGACCTCACCGACGCGATCGACGCCGAGCTCGACCAGCTCGCTGGATGGGTGGACAGGTTCAAGCGGTTCCGGCCGCTGCTGCACTCCGGCCGGGTGGTCCGCCCAGAGTCCCCCGACCCGACGGTGCTGCTGCACGGGGTGGTCGCGGCCGACCGTTCCGAGGCCCTGATCGCCCACGTGCAAGTCGACGAGGCGGCGCACAACCGAGGCGTGTTCGTCCGGGTTCCCGGGCTGGACCCGGAGGCGTCGTACGACGCGGCCTGGGAAGGTCCCGTCGAGCACACGCTGGTCAGCATGTCCGCGCCGCTGCCCCAGGCCGGCCCGACGGACGGGGCCACGGTGACCGGCCGTGCGCTCGAGCGCCGCGGATTCTGGATCCCCCGGCGCAGGCCCGAGACGGTGACGCTGGTGCGGATCGTCCGCAGCTGACTCAGTGTCCGAGCATCCGGCGCTTGCGTTCGCCGGGCGGGGGTCGGCGCTGGACCGTGATGCCTGCCATCAACGCGAGCCCGGTGACCCGCACCACGGGTGAGTCCGGGCCGATGTCGGGCTCGACCTTGTCGCGAGCCTGGTCGAAGGCCCCCATCACCCCGACGCCGTTGACAATCACCCTCGTCTGGGCGTTGACGTAGATGTCGATCCCGGCCCAGAACGCGTAGGCGTGGATCACGGTCTCGTGACTGGTGAACCGGGCGTTGCGCAGGTCGATGTCGACGCCGCCCATCACGGCGACCGCGGTGTGGGTTGGCCCGACCTCCCAGGTGCCGGTCCGGCTGGTCGCGCCCATGATCGCGAGCGAGGTGTCGTACCGGTTGGCGGGCGCCGTGGACCGCGGCGACTCCACCGGCGCCTGCGGCTGCGGTCCGACGGGAAGGTCAGCGGTGATCGGGACGAGCTCGCCGTACGTCTTCGCGGCGTACGCCTGCTCGAGCCGCTCCTCGAGCTCCTCGATGTCGAGTCGGCCCTCACCGGCCGACTCGCGCAGGAGCTCTGCGACCCGGTGCCTGTCGGCGTCGGAGATCCGCAGCCGTGACCGTTCGTCGTACCCGTCGACTTCGCCCGCCATGCGCACACATTAGTTCGGTAGGCGATACTCGATGTTCGTGGCGACCGAACCAGACTTCCGTTACTCAGACCTGCTCCCGCTCGGCCCGGACGAGACGCCGTACCGGCTGCTCACCACCGAGGGCGTCTCGACCTTCGAGGCAGACGGCCAGACCTTTCTGCGGGTGGCGCCCGAGGCGATCAGGGACCTCACCGCCGAGGCGATGCATGACATCGCGCACTACCTGCGCCCGGCGCACCTGGTCCAGCTGCGTCGCATCATCGACGACCCGGAGTCGTCGGGGAACGACCGCTTCGTGGCGATGGACCTGCTCAAGAACGTGAACATCTCCGCGGGCGGGGTGCTCCCGATGTGCCAGGACACCGGCACCGCGATCGTGATGGGCAAGAAGTCCGAGGGTGTCCTCACCGGTGCCGACGACGGTGTGGCGATCAGCCGGGGTGTGTACGACGCCTACACGAGGCTGAACCTGCGCTACTCCCAGCTCGCGCCGATCACGATGTGGGAGGAGAAGAACACCGGCACCAACCTGCCGGCCCAGATCGAGCTGTACTCGACTCCTGCAGATGGCGGGAAGCCGGAGTACAAGTTCCTCTTCATGGCCAAGGGCGGCGGGTCGGCCAACAAGTCGTTCCTCTACCAGGAGACCAAGGCCGTCCTGAACCCGAAGAGGATGCTGGAGTTCCTCGACGAGAAGATCCGCTCGCTCGGCACGGCTGCTTGTCCGCCGTACCACCTGGCCGTCGTGATCGGCGGGACCAGCGCGGAGTTCGCGCTGAAGACGGCGAAGTACGCCAGCGCGCACTACCTCGACAACCTGCCCACGTCGGGCACCTTGTCGGCCCATGGCTTCCGTGACCTCGAGCTCGAGGAGGAGGTCTTCAAGCTGACCCAGTCCTTCGGCATCGGTGCCCAGTTCGGCGGCAAGTACTTCTGCCACGACGTCCGCGTGGTGCGGCTCCCACGGCACGGTGCTTCGTGTCCGGTGGCTCTGGCCGTCTCGTGCTCGGCCGACCGTCAGGCGCTCGGCAAGATCACCGCGGAGGGCGTCTTCCTCGAGCAGCTGGAGACCGACCCGGCGAAGTACCTGCCCGCGACGGGCGCCACCCAGCCCGAGGACGAGGGCGACGTGGTCCGGATCGACCTGAACCGGCCGATGGAGGAGATCCTCGCCGAGTTGACGAAGCACCCGGTGAAGACCCGCCTCTCCCTCAGCGGGCCGCTCGTGGTCGCCCGGGACATCGCGCACGCGAAGATCAAGGAGCGGCTGGACGCGGGCGAGGAGATGCCGGCGTACCTCCGCGACCATGCCGTCTATTACGCGGGGCCGGCCAAGACGCCGGAGGGTTATGCGAGCGGGTCGTTCGGTCCGACGACCGCTGGCCGGATGGACTCCTACGTCGAGCAGTTCCAGGCGGCCGGTGGCTCGATGGTGATGCTGGCCAAGGGCAACCGGTCCAAGATCGTGGCCGAGGCCTGTCACGCCCACGGCGGCTTCTACCTCGGCTCGATCGGTGGCCCCGCGGCCCGGCTCGCCCAGGACTGCATCAAGTCCGTCGACGTACTGGAGTACCCCGAGCTTGGCATGGAGGCGGTCTGGAAGATCCAGGTCGAGGACTTCCCCGCCTTCATCGTCGTCGACGACAAGGGCAACGACTTCTTCACCGACCCCTCCGGCGCAGTCACCGTGCCGATCACTGGCCTGCGGGTGCGGTCGGCGGAGAAGTAGCGGTGAGGCTTGCGTCATACGAATGGTGGCCTCAAGGCCTCAGTTCGTATGACGCACCGGGGTCATGCGGCGAATGGGCAGTCCGCTTCGCGCAGCCCCCGCTCGATCTGCTCGAAGAACTCGTCTCGAGCGATGCGCATGCCCAACAGCGGAAGGCGCAGCATCTTCAGCCCTTGAAGAGAGACCGCGTTCTGTCGCAGCGCGTCGCCAACGATGTTCGGCACCCAAGCGTGCTGGATGCCGTCGATCTCAACGACCAGGCCCCACGCGTCCCAGATGACGTCGAGGAAGTAGCGCTTTCGGCCGTCCTGACGCAGCACCTGTCGGCTCGGTTCCGGTATCCCGCGACGACGGCACTCCCTGGCGAAGTCCAGCTCACCCAAGCTCCGCGCGCCGCCGAGCAGGTCGATGACGACCTCGTGGACCAGTCGCCGGCGACGGTCCTTGCGGATGGCGAGGGCGGCAACCGACAGGTCCTCCGGCGTGGTGAGTCGCTGTTGCACGGCCATGGTGAGGACGAGCGCCGCCTGCTTGTTGGATCGCGCCCACAGGGCAGCACGGACAGCCGCCACGGCGGGTGTGGTCCTCGGGATTCCCGTCCCCAGCACCGTCTCGGGATCCCACCTTCTGGTCTGGCGGATGTCGAACAACGGTGTACGTCGGACCTTGGCACCTCGCGGCACCGTCACCCGAATCTTGGGGGCACCGAAACGGGTCAGGCCCGATGCGATGAGGGCGCTCGCCCCGTCGAGGTGCGCTCGCGGGCCGCCCTGGAAGACGGCGGCCCACATCAGACCGCTGCTGGACACAGTGCCGGAGTGCAGCACGATCGACTGATCCCCGATGAGTTGCCAGCGCTCGGCTCGAACGTGGGCGACCACTTCCCATCGCGTGATTCCGAGGCGGTAGGCCTGTCGCCGCGAGACGACACCACCCTGGTCGACCGCGAGACGCCCCAAGCTGGCGTGTCGTGCGTCGCGCAGCCGATGACTCCTCATGAATGGACCGTGCCGTGATCGAGGGGCACGGACAACCGTGAGTTGCGAGCTTGTGGAAGCCGACGTCTTGCGTCATACGTTTCGTGGCTTCGAACCCACGATTCGTATGACGCAAGCGATGACGCAGGACCCGGATGCAGGACCCGGATGCAGGACCCGGACCCTCAGGCAGCTACGGCGGCAAGGCGTCGGGAGACCGCGATGGCAGCGGCCCGGCCGGCACGGTTGGCTCCGATGGTGCTGGCGGAGGGTCCGTACCCGACGAGCTGGACCCGAGGGTCGGCGACCGCGGTGGTGCCGGCCAGCTGGATGCCGCCGAGGGGGCTGCGTAGGTGCAGGGGGGCGAGGTGGTTCACGGCGGGCCGGAAGCCCGTGGCCCACAGAATCGCGTCGACCTGTTCAAAGGAGCCGTCGTCCCAACGGACCCCGGAAGGCTCGATGCGGGCGAACATCGGCCGGCGGTCATAGGCACCGAGGGACTCGGCGAGTAGCTCCTGAGGACGCAGGGCGAGACCGGTCACGCTCACGACGCTTGCCGGGGGCAGACCACGGCGTACCCGTTCCTCGACCAGGGCGACGGCGTCGTGGCCGGCCTCGCGGTCGAACTGCCCGGTGCGCCAGACCGGCGGGCGCCGAGTGACCCAGAGCGTCTCTGTCACAGGCGCCAGCTCGCCGAGGAACTGCACGGCCGACGCGCCACCACCGACGACGAGCACCCGTTTCCCGACAAAGTGCTCGGCCCCGGGGTACTCGACGGTATGGAGCTGCTCGCCAAGGAAGGCCCCGATGCCCGGGTAGTGCGGCACGAACGGTCGCGTCCACGTGCCGGTCGCGTTGATGACCGTGGCAGTCGTCCAGGTGCGGGCCCCAGCGTTCACGACGAGCTCGTCGCCGTCCCGGGTCACCCGGTCGACGGCGACCGGGCGGAGCACGGGGAGGTCGTTGTCGCGCTCGTAGTCCGCGAAGTACCGCGCCACTGCCAGGTTGGCCCGGTCCCCGTTCGGCGATGGTGCCGACGAGTCGGGGAGGGCAGCAACCCCGTGCACGTCGTACATCGTCAGCGAGTCCCACCGGTGCTGCCAGGCGCCGCCCGGGCGCTCGTTGGCGTCGAGCACGACATGCTCGAGGCCGCGGCGCTTGAGGTGGTACGACGCGGAGAGGCCGGCCTGGCCAGCACCGATCACCACCGAGTCGAGGACGTTCACAACCTCCTCAACGCCAGTCACACGAGTCCTATGCCCGACCTGAGAGGCTTCCCGTCATGACCGAGTACGTCGAAGTCGCGCGCGCCGAGAGCGACCGGGGCGAGATCGTGCTGCGACGACGGATCGAGGAGCGGGCAGCGGACGCCCTGGAGCTGCGCGTCAACGGTGTCTTCGTGATGGACACCCGCGAGACCACCTCGGAGATGGAGCTGGCCGCCGCTGCCCTGGAGCTGGTCGAGCACCCGCGGCGTGTCGTGGTCGGTGGGCTCGGGCTCGGCTTCACCACGCAGCGGGTGCTGGCCGACCACCGCGTCGAGCAGGTGAAGGTGGTCGAGATCGAGCAGGCGTTGATCGGCTGGATGCGCGACGGCACGATCCCGCACGGTCCAGCCCTGCTCGCGGACAAGCGGCTGCACCTGGTCGACGCCGACATCGTGATGGCAGTCGCCGAGGCGATGTCGACCTACGACCTGGTCCTGCTGGACGTGGACAACGGACCCGGCTTCCTGGTGCACGAGTCCAACGCAGAGATCTACCAGCGGGACTTCCTCACCGCCACGAGCCAGATCATCGACCCGGGTGGTGCGCTGGTGATCTGGTCGGCCAGCCCGGCGCCGCAGCTCGCCAACGTGATGGAGCAGGTGTTCGGCAACTGCACCGAGCACCGCTACGACGTGCTGCTGCAGGAGCGTCCCGAGCAGTACCTGCTCTACCTCTCACGTCGCGAGGAGTAGCCGTGCGTTTGTGCATTGCACATACGTGAGGTTCCCAGGGGACGCTCACCGGGAGACGGTGGTCGGGTTGCCGACGAAGGAAGCCGCACATGTCTCGGAAAGCCAGGACCGCTCGCGCCGTTGCCACCACTCTCGCCGTCATCGTTGCCGGACTGACCTGGGCGCCCGCTGCATCTGCGGACTCGACGTGGAGCGGCACCCTCACCCAGGCCATCGCGCACATCCCCGTCGCCGGCGAGAACCGCACCGGCTACGACCGCGACAAGTTCCACCACTGGATCGACGCCGACGGCGACGGGTGCGACACCCGCAACGAGGTCCTCATCTCAGAGGCGGAGGATGCCCCGACCGTGGGCTCCGGGTGCTCACTGACCGGTGGCCGTTGGTTCTCCTACTACGACGGGGTCTCGCAGACCAACGCCTCCGCCCTCGACATCGACCACATGGTGCCGCTTGCCGAGGCTTGGGACTCGGGCGCGGGCGCCTGGACGACGCAGCGCCGGGAGGACTACGCCAACGATCTCGGCGACAGCCGCACCCTCGTCGGCGTGACCGCCTCCCTCAACCGCAGCAAGGGCGACCAGGACGTCGCGGAGTGGACGCCGCCAATCAACGATTGTCGTTACATCAAGGACTGGGTCGTGGCGAAGATCCGCTGGAGCCTCTCGCAGGACTCGACCGAGAAGTCGGCGCTCCAGAGCCTGGCCGGAGGCTGCACCGACTCTTCGCTCACGGTGACGATCAAGACGGGCTGATCACAAGATCGCAGGCCCCGGTACGGTCGAAGACATGAGCAACGACGACGGTGAGACCCGTATCGAGCACGACAGCATGGGCGACATCGAGGTACCCAAGGAGGCACTCTGGCGAGCCCAGACCCAGCGCGCGGTGGAGAACTTCCCGATCAGCGGCACCACGCTCGAGCCCGCCCACATCGTGGCGATCGCCCGGGTGAAGAAGTCCGCGGCGAGGATCAACGCCGAGCTCGGCATCATCAGCAAGGAGCAGGCGACCGCGATCGGTGAGGGCGCCGACGAGATCATCGCGGGGGAGCACCACGACGAGTTCCCGATCGACATCTTCCAGACCGGCTCCGGCACCAGCTCAAACATGAACATGAACGAGGTCCTGGCCTCTCTCGCGACCCGTGGCGGCGCCGAGAGTCACCCCAACGACCACGTCAACGCGAGCCAGTCGAGCAACGACACCTTCCCGACCTCGATCCACGTGGCCGCCGTGGAAGCCACCACGCGTGACCTGATTCCTGCCCTTGACCACCTCGCGAAGGCCTTCGAGGCCAAGGCCGAGGAGTTCAAGGACGTCGTCAAGTCCGGGCGCACACACCTGATGGACGCCACTCCGGTCATGCTCGGCCAGGAGTTCGGCGGGTACGCCGCCGTCGTGCGACTCGGCATCGAGCGACTCGAGTCCTCGCTGCCGCGCGTCGCCGAGCTTCCTCTGGGCGGTACGGCGGTAGGCACCGGCATCAACACTCCCGATGGCTTCGCCGAGCGCGTGATCGCCGATCTCTCCGAAGAGACCGGCCTGCCCTTCACCGAGGCTCGCAACCACTTCGAGGCTCAGGGCGGTCAGGACGCCGTGGTGGAGCTGTCCGGCCAGCTGCGCACCATCGCGGTCGGCCTCTCCAAGATCTGCAACGACCTGCGCTGGATGTCCTCGGGCCCCACGGCAGGCCTCGCCGAGATCCACCTGCCCGACCTCCAGCCCGGGTCGAGCATCATGCCCGGGAAGGTGAACCCGGTGCTCCCCGAGGCCACCCTGATGGTCTGCGCGCAGGTCATCGGCAACGACGCGACGGTCGCGCACGCCGGCGTGGGCGGCAACTTCGAGCTCAACGTGATGATGCCGGTCATGGCCCGCAACCTGCTGGAGTCGATCCGGCTGCTCGCCAACGTTGCCCCGCTGCTCGCCGACCGCTGCATCGCCGGCATCGAGCCGAACGTGGAGCGGATGCTGGCGTACGCCGAGTCCTCGCCGTCGGTGGTGACCCCGCTCAACAAGCACATCGGCTACGAGGAGGCGGCCAAGGTCGCCAAGGCCGCTCTCAAGGAGGGTCGCACGATCCGCGAGCAGGTCATCGAGATGGGGTACGTCGAGCGCGGCGACCTCACCGAGGAGGAGCTGGACGCCGCACTGGACGTCCGCTCCATGACCTGAGCCCGGCTCTGTCGGTACCGTGACTGGGTGACCGCGAGCCTGCGCCGCACCGTCACCGTCACCGTGGCGGCGCTGGGGGTCGCCTTCCTGCTGGTCTGGGCGGCCACCGTCGGGCCCGAAAGGGTCATCGGCGAGCGGCAGGCCACCACGGTCACCGAGCACACAGAGCAGCAGCAGCCGTCGTCCGAATCGGACTCGTCCGCTGACCAACGCGACTCCCCCGCCGAGAACCCGGTGCACGGCAGCAGCTTCGCCGGCTGGGTCCAGGACGTGGGGGCCTTCGTGGTCCTCGTGGCCGGACTCCTGGTGATCGGCCGGATCCTGGGCCAGCTCCTGCTCCAGATCCGCCGCCGACTCCCCGGCGAGCAGCTGGTTCTCCCCCTCGAGCCGCTGCCGGACCTGGATGCGGCACGGGCTGCGGTCGAACGCGACGAGGAGCGGCAGCGAGAGGCGCTCGGATGGTCCGACGTTCGCAACGGGATCGTCGAGTGCTGGGTGATCTTCGAGCAGGCCGCGGCGGAGGCCAACGTGGCCAAGGGGCAGGCCGAGACCGCGACCGAGTTCGTCGTACGTTTCCTGCACAGCCTCGATGTCGACCCACGACCCGTCGGCGAGCTCGCCCACCTGTTCCACGAGGCACGCTTCTCCACCCACCCGATGGCCAGCGATGCGCGCACAAGGGCACAGCAGGCGCTGGCCGGCATCCATCGTGACCTGGCCCAGACGGGAGCGGCGACGTGAGACGCGCCTGGGTCGGGCAGGTCGTGATCGCAGCCCTCCTCGCGTTGCTCGCCAACGCGACCCTCTCTGCCGTGGATGTAGACCACGATGCCGCCCTGGTTGCCCTGCTGGCCGCCGCGTCCGTCGCGGCGGTCGTGCTCGCGATGGTGGTCCTCGACACCGACGCCCGGACGTGGTGGACCGTCCGCCGTAGTGATGCCTTGCCGGAGCGGGGCGAGGACACTCGTACGGCGATGTACCGTCACGTCATCGAGGCCCACCTGAGCTCCCAGGAGGCAGACGACGCGATCGTGTGGCAGGTCGCCGACCTTGCGAAGCTCCGGCTGCGCCAGCTCCACGGCCTGCGCTACGACGCGTCCCCTGAACGGGCCACCGAGCTGCTTGGCCCGCAGCTGGCCGAGTGGATGTCGCACGACCGCCGGCACCGGTACGTACCCGGCGCGCGCCATCGCCGATACACCGTCGCCCAGCTGGGTGAGGTCGTCCGGAGGATCGAGGAACTGTGACGAATCCGCGCATCGAGACCGCCGGCGAGAACGCTGCAGCCGTGCTGCAGCGCGTCGGGTCCGTCGTCATCGGCAAGACAGAGTCGCTACGCCTCGTGCTCTCGGGCATCCTCGCCGGAGGCCACGTGCTCCTGCAGGACTTCCCCGGACTCGGCAAGACGCTGGCGGCACGGTCCTTCGCGCAGACGCTCGGGATCGAGTTCACGCGGGCGCAGTTCACACCTGACCTGCTGCCGGCCGACCTCACCGGGTCGTTCATCTACAACCAGCGCATCGGTGACTTCGAGTTCCGCGAGGGTCCGCTCTTCACCGGCCTGCTGCTCGCCGACGAGATCAACCGCACGCCGCCGAAGACCCAGGCCGCCCTGCTCGAGGCCATGCAGGAACGCCAGGTGACCGTCGAGGGGCGGACCTTCGAGCTGCCGCCGCCGTTCCACGTGCTGGCGACGGCCAACCCGGTGGAGTACGAGGGCACCTACCCGCTTCCCGAGGCCCAGCTCGACCGGTTCCTGTTGAGCGTCGGGTTCGGGTACCCGACCGCCGAGGAGGAGTACGACGTCCTGCACAGCCGGATCTCCCGGCATCGAGAGCAGGTGGTGCTCGAGCCGGTGACCGACGCCGCCGGTCTGCTCGAGATGCAGGCGGCGGTGGAGGAGGTCGAGGTCGACCGAAGCGTCGGCGAGTACTGCGTCGCCCTGGTCTCGGCCAGCCGCAACCATCGCGACGTCCTCATCGGTGCCTCACCCCGCGGGTCGCTGGCACTGATGCTGTGTGCGCGCGGCCTGGCGGTGATCGCAGGCCGTGACTTCGTGGTGCCCGAGGACGTCAAGGCGGTGGCCCTGGCCGTCCTCGCCCACCGGATCACCGTCAAGCCCGAGCTGTGGATGACCGAGGTGACCGGCGCCGGGATCGTCACGAGCCTGCTCGAGACGGTGCCGACCCCGACTGCCCGTGAGAAGGCGGACGAACGGGCGGGGCGATGGACCCGCCACTGAGAGGTGAGTGGCAACCCACAGCCGCCCTGGTGCGATGCATTGCGACGGCGATCGTGATCCTGCTGATCGCTGTCGCACTGGGTCGGCCGGGGCTGCTCGTGCTGGCTGCACCGTTCGGCCTGGCGGCGGCTCTCGCGATAGCGAACTCTCCCCGGAGACCGCTCGACGCTCGCCGTGGAGTGGCGGACCACTGGCTGCACGAGGGACAGAGCACGCGGCTCCACGTCGACGTGGACTTCCCGTCCTCGCTCGAGCAGGTGACCGCGACCCTGTCGCCGCCGGCGTACGTCGTCGTGCAGCCGGTTCCGGCCGCCTTCTCCGTCACCCCGCGGCGACACGAGGATGACCTTCGTCTGGAGTTCGCGGTGAGCCCTCGTCGGTGGGGCCAGCGATCCATGGGGACGGTCGTGGTCGCCGCGACATCGCACTGGAGCGGCTACCGCTGGGGGCCGCAGCGTCTACCGGATGCGCGCGTGATCGCCTTGCCGGAGACCCAGGCCTTCCGGTCCGGGGAGACGCCCCACCCGGTCGGCCTGATCGGCCAGAACCGATCGCGCCGGAGCGGTCACGGGTCGGAGTTCTTCTCGATCAGGCCGTTCCAGCCGGGTGACCCATTGCGCCGGGTCAACTGGCGCACCACCCTGCGCACGGGTGTGGTGCACTCCGTCGGCACGAGTCCGCAGGAGGACAGCTCCGTGTTGATCCTGCTCGATGCCGTCACCGATGTGGGTGCCAGCGGCGGCCTGGACGGCGCGGCCAGCACCCTGGACGTGACCGTGCGCGCCGCGAGCGCGCTGGCGGCCCACCATGTCCGCGTCGGCGACCGGGTGGGGCTCAGGGTGCTCGGCCGGACCGGTCAGGTGCTCGGCCCCGGTTCGGGACTCCGGCACCAGCGGCGCCTGCAGGAGATGCTGGCGCAGGTTCAGCCCGGCTGGCCCGAGATGCTGACGGCGCGGGGGCTACGGCTGCGGATCAGCGCCAACAGCGTCGTCGTCGTACTCACGCCCTTGCTCACACCCGACATCACCACCGCCATGGTGACGCTCGCCCGCCGGGGGCTGGACGTGGTCTGCGTCGACACCCTGGTGGCAGGCACTCTGCCCGAGCCGGCCCTCGACCCACGCTCGCCGGGGCGGCTGGCCTGGCGGCTGCGGCTGCTCGAGCGAGAGATCCAGCTCACCGAGGTGACCCGGCGTGGCATTCCGGTCGTGCCCTGGCGAGGTCCCGGAACTCTCGACGACGTGCTCCGCCGGCTGGCACAACGCGCACGCCTGCCTCGTGAGCTGCCGCGATGAGCACCACGGTCGGCGAGCGTCGCCGCGTCTACCCGGGCATGGACCAGGCGCTGCTGCGCGGGACCGTCGTCGTCGGAGCGGCCACCTCGATCGTCGCAGCCCAGGCCGCGGGTGCTCGGCCGGCCGGGTGGGTGCAGGGGATGCTGATGGGTCTTGCGCTGCTCCTGGCCGCGCGGCCCGAGTCGGAGGCCGGTGTGGCGCTGCTCGTCGGCACGGCGTATGTCTGGTCCACCGTCCCCGACCCGCTCTCTCCCCTCGTGCTGGTCGCGGCCGCCGGCATGGTCCTGGTGCACGTGGGGGCCCTCGTCGCCGCTCAGGGTCCGGCCAGGATTCCGGTGAACGGTGTCCAGGCGCGACGCTGGTTGCTGCGCGGGGTGCTGCTCTGGCTCGCGGCCGTCAGTGTCTGGGGACTCGACCTGCTCGCCGCGGACCTGCCGGGAGGCCGGCTCGCGTACGCCGCGGGGCTGACGGTGCTGATGCTGGTCGCCGCAACTGGCACCTGGCTACTCAGCACCCGACGCTAACCACCTGAGGTGTGTTCGACGATCGCGGGGATGACGACGTCCCACAGCGCCCGCGGCGGTACCTCGTGGCCCATGCCCTCCAGCGGCACCAGGGTGGCACCACCGATCTCTGCCGCCAGGGCCCGGCCGTGGGCCGCGGGAAAGAGCGGGTCGTCGGTGCCGTGCATCACCAGGGTCGGTACGTCGATCTCGGCCATCGTGTGGTGCGGCCCGTCGCCTCCCCCGACGACGAGCCAGTGGTTGGTCACGCTCGCCCTCACGTCCGGGGTGCGCTCCACCACCCTGCGTGAGATCTCCCGGACTCGGTCCTCGTCGAGACCGAGCGAACCGGCGTACAGGCGGTGAACCTCGACCATCTGGTCCACGACGGCATCCCGGTCGCCCCAGTCCAGATCGTCGGCCGGGTCTTCTTCCGCGAGGCGGGGCTCGGGCGGCGGCAGCGGTGTCGGGTCCGCGCGGTCGAACGCCGGGCTGGTGGCGATCAGCGTCAGGGACAGCGCGTGGTCGGGATTCTCGACGGCGATGTCCTGTGCGATCCCGCCGCCCATGGACACCCCGACGAGATGTGCGCGGTGGACACCGAGGGCATCGAGGAGGCGCACCGGGTCGGCCGACAGATCGGCTCCCGTGTACGACGGCTCACCGAGCGGCGAGCCAGAGGACCGGCCGGTGTCGCGATGGTCGAAGCGGATCACGAAGCGCCCAGCGGCGGCGATCCGCTCGCAGAACTCGGGCTCGAACCAGTCCATGGAGGAGGTGGCGCCGCCCAGGAGCAGCACGGCCGGGTCGCCCTCGCGCCCGAAGGTCTCGACGCAGAGCTCCGCGTCACCCACCGACACCATCGACTCGGTCATTGCCAGAGCCCGATCAGTACCAGCCGGCGCCCTGTTTGTAGGACCAGGCGGCACAGGCAGAGCCATAGCGGCCCTTGATGTAGCCAAGGCCCCAGCGGATCTGCGTCTCGGCGTTGTCCTCCCAGTTGGGACCGGCAGAGGACATCTTCGAGCCCGGGAGCGCCTGCGGAATGCCGTAGGCGGACGAGGTCGGGTTGTCGGCATGGACGTTCCAGCCCGACTCCTGCGACCAGATGTTGTCGAGGCAGTCGAACTCGGAGGAGGACATCCCGAACTGCGGCATCAGCGCCTTGGCGAGCTCGCGCGGGTCGGCGTCGCTGAGGTCCTCGGTCTTGGTGACCGCGACACCCGACGCGCTGGACAGCGTCCGTGCCTTGGTGCGGTCGGCCTCCGGGCGGCGGTCGTCCGAGGAGCGCGAGGCGCGCTGCTCACGATCGGCCAGCTCGTCCTGACTCAGGCTCTTGGCCGGCGATTCGGTGCTCAGGGCGGCGGCAGCTCCCTCGATCGGCAGGGGCTGCGAGAGGACACCGGTCGAGACGGCGAGACCGGTGGCAGCCACGGCGATCCCGGAGAGGACGGCGGCGTGGCGTAGGCGGCGGAGCAGGCGTGCGCGCGTGGGCTCTGCGGGCGCGCTGCGGTGCTTGGCGACGTGCTTCTCAGACAAGGCGTACCCAACAGTTGACGACATGGACGTCAGCCGCGCTCGACATGCACCTGGGGGGCGGGGGAAGGTGCGGAGCGGCCAGGGAAGAAATATCACCTTCCCCCATCAATGGGTGCAGTTGCAAGTTGAACCACACAGATGGGGACGTGAGCCTCACCACGGGGCAAATTCACAAGGTCACATAGTGACGTGCTCAAGCATCTCGGTGACCAATGCGGCGATGGGAGACCGCTCCGAACGGGTGAGAGTCACGTGGGCGAACAGCGGGTGTCCCTTGAGCCGGTCGACCACGGCGACGACGCCATCATGTCGGCCCACGCGCAGATTGTCACGTTGGGCCACGTCGTGGGTCAGGATCACCTTGGAGTTGGAGCCCATTCGGGAGAGCACCGTGAGCAGCACGTTGCGCTCCAGGGACTGGGCCTCGTCGACGATCACGAACGCGTCGTGCAGGGAGCGCCCGCGGATGTGGGTCAGCGGGAGCACCTCGAGCATGCCGCGGTCGAGCACCTCGTCGACGACGTCGGAGGTGGTGATCGCACCCAGGGTGTCGAAGACCGCCTGGCCCCAGGGGGACATCTTCTCCGACTCGCTGCCCGGCAGGTAGCCGAGCTCCTGGCCACCGACCGCGAACAGCGGACGGAACACCACGACCTTCTTGTGCTGGCGTCGCTCGAGCACCGTCTCCAGCCCGGCACACAGGGCGAGGGCGGACTTGCCGGTGCCGGCGCGGCCTCCCAGCGAGACGATGCCGACCTCTGGGTCCAGCAGGAGGTCCAGCGCGACCCGCTGCTCGGCCGAGCGCCCGTGGATGCCGAACGCCTCGCGGTCACCCCGGACGAGGTGGACCCGCTTGTCGGCCTTCACCCGGCCGAGCGCGCTCCCCCGGTCCGACATCAGCACCAGACCCGTGTGGCACGGCAGCTCGCGCGCGTCGTCGAGGTCGATCACCTGGTCGTCGTACAGCTCGTCGAGGTCGGCGCCGCTGACCTCGAGCTCCTGCATGCCGGTCCAGCCGGCGTCGGACTCGTGGATCTGTTCGCTGCGGTACTCAGCCGCATCCAGGCCGACGGCCGACGCCTTGATGCGCAGTGGCAGGTCCTTGGAGATCAGCGTGACGGTGTTGCCCTCGTTGGCGAGGTTGCGAGCGACAGCGAGGATGCGGGTGTCGTTGTCGCCGAGGCGGAAGCCCGACGGCAGCGAGTCGGAGTCGGTGTGGTTCAGCTCCACCCGCACCGTGCCACCCTCGTCCCCCACCGGGACCGGCTCGTCGAGGCGTCCGTTCTGCACCCGCAGCTCGTCGAGCATGCGCAACGCCGAGCGCGCGAAGTACCCGAGCTCCGGGTGGTGGCGCTTGCCCTCCAGCTCCGTGATCACGACGACCGGAAGAACGACCTCGTGCTCGTCGAACCGTTTCATCGCACCCGGGTCAGCCAGGAGGACCGAGGTGTCGAGGACGTAGGTCCGTCGAGACGGGGCGGACGACTTCGGCGCAGACGCGCGCTTCGCAGGTGTCACTGGTTCCCCTTGTGACCGGCGCGCGCACTCTGCGCCCCGGTCCGCTAGAGCTGCTCGGACCGGGTGTGGGCCCGGAAGTCTGAGTGCCGACCTCCGGTGGTGCTGCAGTGGTGAGAGACCACTCGGTGCCCTCCTGGTATCTCCCTGCTGGTTCGCAGTTAGACACCCGCAACGTAATCCCCTCGATCTGTGCATCTCGGTCGACACGCCTGTCAGCCGAAGGCTGACTTGAGCCGACCGGGCAGAAATGGTTGGAGGAGCGCAGCGGGGGAACCCATTTGTGCCCTGTCGGCGTCCATAAGCGACCGTGACACGAAGACCAGCCCGCTTGTGCCAACTACAGACAACCGCAAGCCGACAACCAGCCGAAGATCACCTGGAAGGGCTTTGTTCTACGAGCCCGTCACCTGGCAGCGCTCCTGCTAGGACCCGAACCTTCGTTCCCGCTCCGCGTACGCCCGCACCGCACGCAGGAAGTCCACCCGCCTGAAGTCGGGCCAGTACGCCTCGCAGAAGTAGAACTCGCTCTGCGCGCTCTGCCAGAGCAGGAAGCCACCGAGGCGCTGCTCGCCGCTGGTGCGGATCACCAGGTCGGGGTCGGGCTGGCCCTTGGTGTAGAGGTGCTCGGCGATGTGCTCGACGTCGAGGACCCCGGCCAGCTCCTCGAGCGTGGTGCCCTTGCCGGCGTGCTCGTGCAGGAGGGACCGTACGGCGTCCGCGATCTCGCGACGGCCGCCGTACCCGACCGCAATGTTGACCAGGAGACCGTCCACGTCGCGGGTGGACTCGGCGGCCGTCTTGAGCCGCTCGGCGATCGGCGCCGGGAGCAGGTCGAGCGCACCGACCGGATGCAGTCGCCAACGCTGTTGCTCCGCAAGGGTCTCGACCGCGTCGCCGATGATGCCGAGCAACGGCTCGAGCTCCTGGGCGGGGCGGTTCAGGTTGTCGGTCGAGAGCAGCCACAAGGTGACCACCTCGACGCCGATCTCCTCGCACCAGCCGAGCAGTGGCTCGATGTTGGCGGCGCCGGCGCGATGGCCCTGCGCGGTGTCGGCTCCGACGGCCTTGGCCCACCGGCGGTTGCCGTCGAGCATCACCCCGACGTGCTTGGGGAGGCGGTCACTCGGGAGGCGCCGGGTGAGTCTGGCCTCGTAGGCCGGATAGAGCACCCGGCGCAGTCCTCGCTTCCAGTCCGCCACGCTCGCGACTGTACCCGCGGCCGCTGGCGCTGTGATCAGGAACTCGTTCCGCCATGAGAGTTCAATCCGCTGGGTACCTTGGCAGATGTGCCCCCCGATCATCCATTGTCCGAGCGCGTCTCCGAGAACGCGCACGAGGCCGCGGAGCACGTCCGCGAGAAGGTCATCGCGGTACGAGATGAGGTCAAGCCGAAGCTGCGCGGCTGGCTCCACGCCGCCACCACTCCGCTGGCCCTCGCGGCCGGGATCGTGCTCATCGTCCTGTCCCCCACACTGACGACGCGCGTTGGCTCCGCCATCTTCGCCGGGTCGGCGTTGCTGCTGTTCACCGTGTCGGCGCTCTACCACCGCGGCACCTGGTCCGTGCGGATGCACCTGCTCCTACGGCGCATCGACCACTCCAACATCTTTCTGCTGATCGCCGGGTCCTACACGCCCTTCACTCTGATCCTGCTCGAGGGCAAGACCCAGAACATCCTGCTGGCAATCGTCTGGACCGGCGCCGCCCTCGGCGTGATCTTCCGGATCTTCTGGATGGACGCGCCCCGGTGGATCTACACACCGATCTACGTGGCGCTCGGCTGGGTGGCGATCTTCTACGCCGACGACTTCGCCGCAGGCGGCCCCGCGGTGATCACCTTGATCGCGGTCGGCGGAGGTCTCTACACCCTGGGCGGACTGGTCTACGGCTTCAAGAAACCGGATCCGTACCCGGGCTGGTTCGGTTTCCATGAGGTCTTCCACACGCTCACCATCGCCGCGTTCGTGTGCCACTACGTCGCTGCCTCGATCGCGACCTACCAGCTGCGATGACCTCGTTCGTCAGCCGCTTCGACTTCCGCGCGCCCGGAGCGGACCGGAAGGCACGCCAGGGGCTCTACGCCCGCGCGCTCGACCAGGCGGCGTACCTCGACGAGCACGGCCACGATGCGCTGTTGGTCTCCGAGCACCACGCCTCCGAGGACGGCTACCTCCCGAGCCCGCTGGTAGTGGCCGCGGCGATGGTCGCGCGGACCAAGACTGTCCCGATCACGGTGTCGGCACTGCTGGTGAACATGTACGACCCGGTGAAGCTCGCCGAGGACGTCGCGGTGCTCGACCACCTCAGCGCCGGCCGGGTCAGCTACACCCTGGGGCTGGGGTACCGGCCCGAGGAGTACGCCCTGTTCGGTCGGTCGTGGGACACCCGCGGCGTCGACATCGAGCAGCGGATCGAGCTGCTGTTGTCGCTGTGGCGGGGCGAGGAGGTCGAGCACGACGGCCGCACGGTGCGTGTCACGCCTCTCCCGTTCAGCGAGCCACACCCGTTCCTCTTCTACGGCGGCGGCTCGCCCGCTGCTGCTCGCCGGGCCGCCCGGCTGGGACTCAACTTCCAGCCGAACGTGGCCGACAAGGCGCTGCGCGAGCTCTACCAGGAAGAGTGCCGACGCCACGGCCGCGAACCCGGCTTCGTGCTGCTCCCGCCACCCGGCCCGGCCACGGTGTTCTGCGCCGAGGACCCCGAACGCTTCTGGGCCGAGTACGGCGACCATCTGCTCGCGGACGCGATGGCCTACCGCGCGTGGTCCGACACGAACAACTCGCTGATCACCGACGACTCGTCCACGGTGGAGGAGCTCCGAGCAGGTGGGCGCTACGCCGTGCTCGACCCGGCCGAGATGATCCGCCAGTGCCGCGAGCGCGAGCTTCGGGCGGTGTCAGGACATCCCCTCTGCGCGGGGCTGCCCGACGAGCCGTCCTGGGCGAGCCTTCGGCTGATCTGCGAACAGGTGGCGCCGGCTCTACGAGACGCCTGACCCCCTCAGGAGCTCGGTCAGGTCTTCGACGGACGTGAGGGGGCGCTGGCAGACCAGGTTGCGGCAGACGTACGCCGCTGCCCGGCCGTCGACCAGGTCGCGGTCGGCCATCAACGGGATCGTGCTCGCACCGGGCTCTGCTGCAACGACCACCGAGCCGATGGGCGCGTGCTGTCTGGCCGTGCGCTCGAGGAGGTCGCGCTCCTCCCCGGGAGGCCCCACGATCGCCACCTCGACCGGGCCGTCGAGCGCCGTCTGGGCCGCAGCGAGCGACCAGCCGGCGAACCGGGGCGAGGAGTCGGCGACGCGGCGAGACACCAGGAGTGCACGTTCGGCGGCGTCTCGGTGGGGGCCAGATCCGGTGAGGGCGGCGTACGAGAGCAGGCCGTGGACTACCGCAGAGTGGCCGCTCGGGCTGGCGTTGTCGGACGGGTCGCGTGGCCGCACCAGCAGCGCCTCGGCGTCGTCGGCGGTGTCGTGGAAGCCGCCGTCGTCGGCCGCGAAGTGCTCGAGCACGGTGTCGAGCAGCCGCCCGGCCCGCTGCAGCCAGACGCTGTCCCCGGTCGCACACGCGAGCGCGAGAAAGCCCGACGTGACGCACCCGTAGTCCTCGAGTACGCCGGCATGGGTTCCCGCGTTCCCGTCGCGGGAGACGCGGAGCAGCCGCCCGTCCTGAACATGTACGCCGGCCAGGAACTCGCCACACCGCACGGCTGCCGCGACCAGCTCTGGAGCACCGAGCAGGGTGCCCGCCTCGACGAGACCGCTGATCGCGAGACCGTTCCAGGCCGCCACCACCTTGTCGTCGCGTGCAGGGCGCACCCGCGTCGAGCGGGCCTCGAGCAGCCGCGAGCGGGCCGAGTCCCAGCGCGCCGGGTCGTCGGGCTGGGCCTGGAGCTGGAGGGTCGAGGTGCCCTTCTCGAAGGTGCCCTTGCCGGTCACCGACAGCAGCTTGGCAGCCCAAGCGCCGTCCTCCGGCCCGAGCACATCCGCCAGCTGTTGCGGCGTCCAGACGTAGAAAGTGCCCTCCTCCCCCTCGGAGTCGGCGTCCAGCGCGGAGGCGAACCCCCCTTCGGCGGTGATCAGCTCAGTGAGCATGAAGTTCGCGATGCCTCGGGCGACCCGGGCGGCCTGCACGTCGTCGTACCGTCCGGCCCACCGGGCGTAGACCGACAACAGCTGGCCGTTGTCGTAGAGCATCTTCTCGAAGTGCGGCACCACCCAGGCCCGGTCGACGCCGTAGCGGGCGAAGCCGCCGGCCAGCTGGTCGTGGATGCCCCCACCGGCCATCGCCGCCAGGGTCTTGCCGACCATCCGCGTCGCCGACTCACCGCCGTGTCGAAGCAGGAAGTCGAGGACCATCGACGGTGGGAACTTCGGGGCGCCCCCGAACCCGCCCCAGTCCGCGTCGAACTCACGCTCCAGAGCCTTCACCGCTGCGTCGAGCGCCGCCGAGTCGAAGGCCAGGCCGCCGGACAGCGCGACCGCCTTGCCCAGCGCATCCCTGATCCGGCCCGAGGCGGCGGCCACCTCCTCGAACCGGTTGGTCCACGCGTCGTCGATCGCCTCGAGGAGCTGCCGGAAGCTCGGCTGACCGTGGCGCGGCTGGTCGGGGAAGTAGGTGCCGGCGAAGAACGGACTGCCCTCGTGGTCGACAACGCAGGTCATCGGCCAACCGCCCTGCCCGGTCATCGCGACCGTGGCCTGCATGTACACCGCGTCGACATCGGGCCGCTCCTCGCGGTCGACCTTGATGTTGACGTAGTGCTCGTTCATGTACTCCGCGGTGGCCTCGTCCTCGAAGGACTCGTGCGCCATCACGTGGCACCAGTGACAGGCGGCGTACCCGACGCTCAGCAGGATCGGCACGTTGCGCTGCCTGGCCACCTCGAACGCCTCGTCGCCCCACTCCCACCAGTCGACGGGGTTGTCCTTGTGCTGGAGCAGGTACGGCGACGTCGCCTGAGCGAGTCGGTTCGCCATGCGCCGGGCTCCCAACGATTCGCGGATGCAGACACTCACTGTGCCCGATCGGCCTCGGCTCAGTCGCCCTCGTCACCGAGGTGGACCAGATCACCCCGCGACGGGCCCGGCTTCACCAGTGCGTCCGGGTGGCGGAGACCGGCGAGTGCCAGGTCGAGGTGGCGGTGGGCCAGCGCGATGTCGGCCTTGACATTGGTCACGCCGGGCAGCGGCCTCGAGAGCCGCACCAGGAGGGTGCCGAGGTCGCCGAAGGTGACCTCGGTGGCAAGACTGCCGTCGTCGTGGGCCGCGTCGACCAGTCGCTCCACTGCGGCTGCGGATGCCTCGCGGACCGTCTCGAGGTCGGGATCGTCGAGCCGGTCGAGGGCCAGGGGGATCACCGCGGAGACGCGCACGTCGAGCATCTCGCGCAGGTAGGTGGCGAGTCCGTCGAGGCCGTCGCCGGTCTCTGCCTCGAGCGCGCGCTGGGCCGACTCGAGCGACTGCTCCAGCGCGTCGAGCAGGACCGCCTTGATCAAGGAGTCACGGTCGCCGAACCGGCGGTAGAGGGTGCCGATGCCCACGCCGGCACGCCTGGCCACCTCGTCCAGGGGGCAGTCGAGGCCGCGCTCGATGAACAGCGAGCGCGCGGCGTCCAGTACCTGCTGCTGGTTGCGCCGGGCGTCGGCGCGCAAGCTCTTCTGGTCGCTCTGGTGGCTTTCCACTCCCCCAGCATAGACCGAAGCGGAGCGAGTTCCTCCAGTTAATGGCTGGGTCCCAGGGCCCGCGGGGACGTGGCCGGGCCCGAGTACTCGCCCGGAACGGGTGAAGGCGCGTCCCACACCCCAGTCCTAAAGTGCTGCCCGGGAGGCGCCAGATGAGCGGAATCCAGCAGACCGGCCGCGCCGGAGGGGTACTGGCCGCGACCTGCATCTCGACGCTCGTCGTCAACGCGAACACCTCGGCGGTGAGCATCCTGCTGCCCGCCATCAGCGAGGACACCGGCATGTCGGTCAACACGCTCCAGTGGGCGGTGACCGGGTACTCCCTCGTCGGCGCGGCCGTGATCATCACCTCCGGCTCACTGGGCGACGTGTTCGGCAGGAAGCGGATCTTCCAGCTCGGCCTGCTGCTGTTCGTGGTTTCGTGCATCCTGATCGCCCTCGCGCAGTCCGGCGAGATGGTGATCGTCGGGCGGTTGATCCAGGGCGCGGCCGGCGCCACGATCCTCGCGTGCGGCCTGAGCCTGCTGTCCGTGGCGACCACGGGCGACGCCAACCTTCGCGCGGTGTCGCTGTGGGGCGCCGCTGCCGCCGTGGGAGCCGCCGCGGGACCGCTGCTCGGTGGCCTCCTCGTGGACCTCAGCGGCTGGCAGGGTCTGTTCTGGATCGACGCCGGGGTCGCCGTGGTGTGCATGGTGCTGACCTACTTCAGGGTCTCGGAGTCCCGAGACCCCGACAGGCCACGCACCATCGACTACGCGGGCACGGTGCTGGTGGCGACCACGCTGGTCCCCCTCATCCTCGGCGTGAGCAAGAGCGGCGACTGGGGCTGGTTCTCGGTCGCGACGCTCGGCTGCTTCGCGATCACGCTGGTCGCCGGCTACGCCTTCGTGAAGGTCGAGCAGCGGGTCGCCGTACCTCTTCTCGACCTGGCACTTTTGCGCAACCGGATCCTGGTCGGTTCCACGATCTGCATCCTGATCGGCGCGGGCACCATCAACGGACTCATGTACCTCCTCAGCCTGTACTTCCAGGACCCGGCATCGCTCGACTTCACCCCGCTCCAGGCGGGCGTCGCGACCCTCCCGGCCACGGTCGGGCTGGTCGTGGTCGCACCCATGGTTCCCCGGCTGTCCCACAAGCTCGGCGGCCGGCAGACGATCGGCGCCGGGTTCGTGATCATGACGGTGGGCTTCGCCGCGATCGGCTTCACCGACGCCTCCTGGAAGTACGTCGCGTTCCTGCTCCCGGTGGTCGCGATCGCCGTCGGCATGGGGCTTTCCAACGGCCCGTCCTCGTCCGCGGCGACGGCCTCGGTGCCGGAGAGCCAGGTGGGCGGGGCCTCCGGTGTCTCGAACATGGCGCGCTACGTCGGGGCGGCGGTCGCAACTGCCCTCGCTGCGACCGTCTACGGCACCGTGATCGCGAACCAGAAGGAGGCCGGCAAGTCCGCCTCGGACGCGCTGGCGGCCGGGCTGTCTGCTGCGTCCTGGGTGATGACCGTGATCAGCGCCCTTGGCATCCTGCTCGCGGTCGTCGCCATCCGGCGACACCGTGCTGCCGAGGGCACCATGCAGGATGCCGCCGCGTCTGCGGCCGCACACCTGCACACGCTCCCCACCACCGCGACCCGAGGGACCCCATGACCGTCCACGACCACCCGACCGCCCAGTACGCCGCGTCGCGCAGCTGATCCCCAGAACAGAAACCGGAGGAAATTCCTCCAGTTGTATTGCGCGCCGCCATCATCTGTGCCTAGAGTGAAACGGAGGAAATTCCTCCAGTTCTCACGAGGAGCGCACGATGAGCACCACGAACAAGACGGCACCGCAGCCGACGCAAACCTCCCGCGACACCCGCTGGCTGACCCTCGTCGTCGTGGCCGTCGCCCAGCTGATGGTCGCCCTCGACGCGACCATCGTGAACATCGCCCTGCCTTCCGCTCAGGCGTCCCTCGGCTTCGACGACGCCCAGCGGACCTGGGTGGTCACCGCCTACACCTGCACCCTGGCCGGCCTGCTGCTCCTGGGCGGCCGGGTGTCCGACCGCGTCGGGCGCCGTCGGGCCTTCCTGGGAGGGCTGGCGGGCTTCGCGGCCGCCTCGGCCCTGGCCGGGTTCGCCCCGGACTTCGGCACTCTGGTCGTCGGGCGTGCCCTCCAGGGTGCGTTCGCCGCGGTCCTGACGCCGACGGCCCTGTCACTGGTGGCGACGACGTTCACCGACCCGAAGGAGCGCGCCAAGGCGTTCGGTGTGTACGGCGCTGTCGCCTCGAGCGGTGCCGCCGTCGGACTGCTGGTCGGTGGCGTGCTGACCGAGTACGCCGGCTGGCGCTGGTGCCTCTTCGTGAACGTGGTCATCGCGGTGGCCGCATCGCTGGCCGGGCGCGCCGTACTCCCCCACGACCGCGGCTACCCCGAAGCTCGCGTCGACCCGATCTCGGGCCTGCTGGTCACCGGTGGCCTGATGGCGATCGTGCTGGGGTGCGCGCAGGCGGCCTCGCACGGCTGGGGGTCGACCCAGGTGCTCGTGCCCGGTGTCGTCGGCATCGTGCTGATCGCGCTGTTCCTGGTGCGCCAGGGCCGGATGCAGCAGCCGCTGCTCCCGCTGTGGCTGCTCCGCGACCGTCGACGTGCCGGCGCCTACGCAGCCGTCGCGGTGTCCGTGGTCGGCTCGTTCGGGATGTTCCTGATGCTGACCTACCACTTCCAGGTCGTTCTCGGCTGGACGCCGGTGCGTGCCGGGCTGGCGTTCCTGCCCCTGTCGGCCGCCGTGTCGGCCAGCGCCTACGGACTGGGCAGCCGGCTGCTTCCCAAGGTCGCGCCCCGGGCGCTGATCGCTCCTGGCCTTGCCATCGCCGCAGCCGGGCTGCTGCTGCTGACGACCCTGACGCCGTCCAGCGGCTACGCGACCGTGATCCTGCCGGCCGAGGTGCTGCTCGGCGTCGGCATGGGCCTGGTGTTCACCCCGGCGATCAGCGTCGTCACCTCCGGAGTCGAGCCGCGGTACGCCGGGGTGGCCGCCGCCACCGCCAACACCGCGATGCAGATCGGCAGCTCGGTGGGAACTGCGGTGCTGAACAGTCTCGCCGTCGGCGCGACCGCGGCGTACGTCGCAACGCACCGGCTGTCCGACGCCGGCGGCACCCACGACGCGCTCGTGCACGGCTACGCGACGGCGACCGGCTGGTCGGCCCTCGCGCTGGCCTTGGTCGCGGTGCTCGTCGTCGTGCTGGTCCGAGACCCCAACCCGAAGAAGAAGGAGAACTGAGATGAGCGTGCAGCTGAACCACACCATCGTCCACGCACACGACAAGCGGGAGACCGCTCGGCACCTGGTCGAGATCCTGGGCCTGCCGGAGCCAACGACGTTCGGCCCCTTCGTGGTGGTGCAGGTCGACAACGAGGTGTCCCTCGACGTCGCCGACGACCACGGGCAACCACACTCGCAGCACTACGCGTTCCTGGTGTCCGAGGAGGAGTTCGACGCCATCCACGGCCGCATCCGTGACCGTGGCCTGGAGTGGTGGGCCGACCCGTTCCACCGGCGACCCGGCGAGGTCAACGATGCCGATGGCGGCCGCGGCCTCTACTGGAACGACCCCAACGGGCACAACCTGGAGATCCTGACCGTCCCGTACGGCGGATGGAGGTGATCGGGGTGGCTACCAAGGACAGCGCCATCATCGGTCCGCTCGTCGGGGCGAGCTTCCTGGCCGGCGTCTTCGGCGGCATCGCCCGTGCGGAGGGCAAGTTCCCGCGGCCGGGCTCGACGGATGCCCAGGTCCGGGAGTACTACGAGCGCAACACCACGTCGGCGAAGCTGAGCGCCACCGGCCAGCTGATCTCGACCCTGGCCCTGGCGCGCTTCGCGGTCACCGTCGACCACACGGCCCGCGAGTCGGGATCGGGCTGGCTCAGGGTGGCGAACGCACTGGGCAGCGGGATCGCGGTGGCCGCACTCGGCACCTCGGGCGTCACCACCGCCCGTCTGAGCGGACCCGCCCGGCATGACGAGGCCCTGGCCGCCCGGCTGGTCAGGCGGGCATTCCTCGCGGGCGGTCCCGTCCACGGGTTCGGCTTCGGCCTGATGACGGGTGCACTTGCCCTCGCCGGTGTGCGCACCGGCGAGCTGGGTCCCGGGATCGTGAAGACCGGCCTGGTGTCGGCCGCCGCCGGGCTCGCGTCACCGTCGTACTTCGCCGCCGAGCCTGCCGGTTGGCTGATCCCGATCGGGAGGTTCTCCGGCCTCGCGGTTGTCGCGGCCGCCGGCGTCCGGCTCAGGAACGCTCGGCGACCACGGTGATCGTCCCCGGCGGGACCTCGGTGAAGCCGCCGTCGGTCACCACGACCGGGAGGGTGGTCACCAACCGGTCCCAGTCCGCCTCGTCCGCCGCGGCCACGTCGAGGGGCGCGCCCGACGCGGCCCACGCGGTCGCGGCGGACGCGGACATGGACTCGTAGAGGAGCTGCGCCGCGTGACCGACCTGGGCGGCCGCCTTTCCGGTCGTCAGCGTCACGTGCGGGTTGAGCCACAGCATTGCGCTCGCGTCAGCCGCAGCCTGGACGTCGTCAGGGTCCTCGAGATTGAGACCACCGACCTGCAGCCTGGCGATCTCGGGATCGACCGCGTCGACAGGCCCGGGCACGTGGACGGCGACGTCGACCGGTTCTCCGGCGTACTCGGCTCGGTGGTGCAGGACCCCGGGAACGGCCAGCTGGCGGACCCAACCGGCGCCGCGTGCGCGTCGTACGACCTTGCGGATCGGGCCCGACCGCCACCGCTCGGTGCGTTCGCGTACCTCGGGGTCGGCGTCGGGACCGGTGAAGGCATCCAGCGCCACAGCGACTGCCGATCCGGTGGCGCGGAGGACTGCGGTGTGGGCGGGCGACGGGTTCTTCTCCACGCGCACCACGATCTGCATCGCCAAGGGAGCGGGTGTCATCTCGGCGACATCGCACCGTCTGGGTCGATCCGCTCCAGGATGGTTCCGGCGATCTCGGCCAGCTGATGGGTCTGCTTCGGCGTGAGGGCGTCCATGACGTAGTCACGAACGGTGGCGACGTGGCCGGGCGCCGTCTCGACGACCTTCGCCCAGCCCTCCTTCGTCAGGCGCGCGTTGGTGGCGCGACCGTCCTCCGGGCACGGGAAGCGCTCGACCAACCGGCGCTCCTCCAGGCGTCGTACGACGTGGGAGAGGCGTGGCAGCGTGGCATTGGTGCGCACCGCGAGTGCTGTCATCCGGAGCGTCCGCTCGGGTGCCTCGGAGAGCATCGCCAACAGGAAGTACTCGAAGTGGCTCAGGCCCGCGTCGCGGCGCAGCTGCGAGTCGAGGACGCCGGGCAGCAGCTCCACGACCGCGATCAGCCGGACCCAGGCGGCCTGCTGCTCGTCGTCCAACCAACGTGTCGTCATGGACACATCCTAACGGATTAGTTGACGCTACAAGTTATTGGCCGTAAGGTCTTACTTGTAGCAACAACTATTCCCCAAAAGGAGACCACCGTGACAAGCATCAGCATCATCGGCACCGGCAACATGGGCCAGGCCATCGCAGCCATCGCCGGCAAGGGCGACAACACCGTCGAGCTCTTCAACACCTCCGACGCCGACAAGCAGGTCACCGGCGACATCGTCGTCCTGGCCGTCCCCTACCCCGCGGTCGCGGGCATCCTCGCGGAGCGCGGAGAGAGCCTGTCCGGCAAGGTCGTCGTCGACATCACCAACCCTCTGAACTTCGAGACCTTCGACTCGCTCACGGTGCCGGCGGACAGCTCGGCCGCGGCCGAGATCGCTGCAGCCCTGCCGGAGTCGCGGGTGCTCAAGGCGTTCAACACGAACTTCGCCTCGACCCTCGCCTCCGGCGCCGTGGGTCCCCTCACCACGACCGTGCTGATCGCCGGCGAGGACGCCGATGCCAAGGCCCTGCTCTCCGGGATCATCACCGCTGCTGGCCTCAACGCGATCGATGCCGGCTCGCTGAGCCGTGCCCGCGAGCTCGAGTCGATCGGCTTCCTGCAGATCAAGCTCGCCTCTGCCGAGAAGATCTCCTGGACGGGCGGCCTCGGAATCGTCGCCTGATTTGTCTTGGCCCTCCCCCGGAGCGGGGGCACCATGGAGGGTGGTGCCCCGCTCCGCAGGGGCAGAGGGAGGACGCCATGACGCTTCTCATCGTGGTCGGTGTATTCGTGCTCGTTGCCTTGTTCTTCGGCTACCGCTATGACCGGAGGCACCGGGGCTCAGGGAGCGGCGACGGTACGACGGCCCGCGGCCT
The DNA here is from genome assembly GCA_963742785.1 of uncultured Actinomycetota bacterium. Taxonomy (GTDB): domain Bacteria; phylum Actinomycetota; class Actinomycetes; order Propionibacteriales; family Nocardioidaceae; genus Marmoricola. Next base: position 443,516 of record CAVUNI010000004.1, on the reverse strand, counting down.
GCGGCTGGACGGCAAGGAGAAGGGTGCCCGCTGGGGAGCCGGCGGCGGGAACTGACGCAGGCCCTCAGAGCACCCCGTCGAGCGAGTGGTCACCGACACTCGCCTTGGCCGCTAGGTAGCGCCCGTTCGACGGTGTCAGGTGCACCATCGTCGGCACCCGCTCAATGACGGTGACACCGAGCCGGTCGAGCTGCTCGGCCTTGTCGGGGTTGTTGCTGAGCAGCGCGATGCGCGACTCCCCCAGCGCACGCAGCATCTGCGCGGCCACGGTGTAGTCGCGGGCGTCCGCCTCGCAGCCGAGAGCAAGGTTCGCCTCGTAGGTGTCGAGCCCGTCGTCCTGCAGGAGGTAGGCGTCGAGCTTCCGGTACAGGCCGATGCCGCGCCCCTCCTGCCGCAGGTAGAGCAGGTAGCCGCCGGCGTCGGAGATGCGCTCCACGGACTCGCGCAGCTGGGGTCCGCAGTCACACCGCTGACTGCCGAAGACGTCACCGGTCAGGCACTCGCTGTGCAGCCGTACCAACGGCGCCGGTTCGTCGACGCGGGACACACACGGACTCACCCGGTCGCCGAGACCCAGTGCCACGTGCTCCCGTCCATCGACAAGACCCTCGAAGCTGAACACCCGCGCACGCGTGGCGAACCCGTCGGAGAACTCGAGTGGCACCACCAGCTGGGTGCGGATCGTCGCGACGGGCGGCCGGTTGCTCATGCGCTCTCCTCGGTCAGGTCCATGCAGAAGCGCGACGAGAGGGCGTAGCGGAGCAGTACGACGTCTCCGATCGGACGCACCTCCGCGAGCCGTGCCCGGCGCCCGGGATTCCAGGGGAAGCGGCCGTCCCCGACGAACCGGCTGGCCCGCGAGTCGCCGACGAAGAACGGAGCGACCACCAGCTGCAGCTCGTCGACGAGGTCGGCGGTGAGGAACTGCGTGTGCACGATCCCGCCGCCCTCGACCATCAGCCGGCGCACACCACGCTCATGCAGGTCCTCGCTCATCCGGCGCACATGCACCGGCTGTCCGCCGTCGATCACCGTCGCGACGGCGCCGAGACGACCACGTGCCTTCGGGATGGCGTCGCTCGCGCAGTAGACGAGCTTCTCGCTGTCACCGGTGGCGAAGAAGTCGGCGCACGGGTCCAGCTCGGCCCCGCCGGTCACGGTCACCTTGATCGGCGTACGACGGAGGCCCTGGGCGGCTCGTCTCGCGACCCGCGCCGGTTTCCGAACGAGAAGGCGCGGGTTGTCCTGGCGGATGGTGGCGGCGCCGACCAGGATCGCGTCGCAGCAGGCGCGTACGTCGTCGACCCGGTCGAGGTCGGCCTCGTTGGAGAGCACCAGCCGGTCGCCGGTGCCGCGGTCGAGGTAGCCGTCGATCGAGATGCCGCAGCTCAGCAGGGTGTACGGGCGCTCAGGCATGCGATGGCCTCCTGAATCCCACGAGCAGTACGACGGCCCCGGGCAGGCTCGCGACCAGCACCATCACGCCGTAGACCACTGCCGTCGCGACTCCCTGCCCGGCGCCCAGGCCGGCCGCACCGAAGACCCACGCCGCCACACCCTCGCGCGGACCCCACCCAGCAACGTTGGCGGGGATGCCCATCGCGACCAGCACCAGCAGCGCCAGCGGTACCAGCTCGACGACCGAGGTCGTGGACCCTGCCGTCCGCGCCGCCACCAGGAACGTCAGGACATGCCCGACGACTGCCAGTGAAGAGGCAATCAGGATGACCGGCCAGGCCCGGCGGGCGAGCACTCCGGTCCGCAGGTCGGCGGCGATCGTGCCCACGGCTCGCGACCAACGGTTGCTTCCTCCTCGGCCGAGTGCGCGGACCCCGAGCGCGACCACGAGCACCCCTGCCACGACCATCACCGCGACCGCGGGGACCGACGAGCGCACGGGCGAGGGCAGGGTGAGGAGCACGACGACCGCCAGCACAACCTGGACGAGCTGCCCCGACATGCGGTCCCACACGACGGCGCGGGCACCGCGCGGGAGGTCACCGGCTTCGCGGCCGTGCCGCACGGCGCGGTCGACATCGCCGAGCACGCCTCCGGGCAGGGTGGAGTTGAGGAACTGCGAGCGGTAGTAGGAAGCGAAGGCCTCGCGCAGCGGCAGCCCGACACCAAGGCCGCGAACGAGCACGCTCCAGCGCCACGCGCAGCACATCGTCGTGCCCACCGCGATCAGGGTCGCGGCCACCAGCGCACGCGCGTCGACGGTGCGGACTCCTTCGAGGAACGGCCCGCTTCCCACCCTCCAGAGGAGGACGACGAGGATCGCCGACCCGCCCACCAGGCGCACCCAGGCCCACATCCGGCGGCTCATCGGGCCACTTCCTCGAGTACGCGCGCGACTCGCTCAGCGGTGACCGGCCAGCCGGTCAGCGTCGTACGACGGGCGCGGGCAGCGGAGCGCAACGAGCTCCGCAGCTCCTCGTCCGAGAGCCACAGCCGCAGCGCCTCTGCCAGCGAGGAGGCGTCATCGGCCGGCACGAGGAGACCGGGAACGAGTCCGTCGGGCAGCGAACCGAGCGCCTCCGGCAGGCCGCCGACCTCGGTCGCCAGCACCGGGAGACCGTGGGCCAGCGCCTCGACGACCACCATCCCCCAGCTCTCCGCGCGGGTCGCCAGCACCAGGGCATCGGCAGCGGCGTAGGCCTTGTCGAGCCGAGCACCGACAAGTGCACCGGTCCAGGTGACTCGATCGGCGATCCCGAGCTCCACGGCATGGCGCTGCAGGCGTTCGGCCAGAGCGCGGTCGCGGTCCAGGGAGCCCACACAGGCGAGCCGCCAAGGCAGGTCCCGCACCTCCGCCAGCGCCGCGAGGAGGACGGCATGGCCCTTGTCCGCGGTGACCGCGGCCACGCAGAGCAGGTCACCACCGGTCTCGCTTCCGGCGGCGAGGTCGGCGAGATCTGCACCCGGCACCGCGACGTGGACCCGTTCCGGTCGCAGCGCGTAGTGCTCCGCGACCCAATGCCGGCTCCACTCGCTGGTGGTCACCACGGCGGACGCGGCCGTCAGCACCAGGCACTCGAAGAAGCGCGCCTCGACGTCCCGCTCTCCGAACGGCATGTGCAGGAGTACGACGATCCGCAGTCGGTCTGCGTGGTCGAGCACATCATCGGGAGCGCCCACTGCCACGAGCCCGTCGACGAGCGCGACCGCCCCGTCGGGGATCTCGGCGAGGGCGCCGGCCAGGGTGTTGGTGACCACGTGCTCCCCCACCTGCCACCCTGACCGGGCCAGCTCCTGACTCAGCCGACGGTCGTAGACGTTGCCGCCGCTCGGCCTCGTCGGGTCGTCGATCCCCTCGGGGACGACAACGTGCACGCTGCGCCCGGGCGTCATGGCGCGCGCTCGTAGCTGACCCACGCGATGTGGGACTCGTGCAGTGTGACCATCACGGCCGCCAGGTCCTTGGCCCCTTCACCAAGGCCGCCTGATTCGATCCGCTCGCAGATCCGGTCGGCGACGACCCGGGCCAGCACCTCGGTGGTCGTGTTGGTGCCTGCGAGCGAGGGGTCGTCGTCGAGGTTGCGGTAGGAGAGCTCGCCGACCACGGCGCCGAGCTCCTGGGTGGCGCGGCCGATGTCGACCACGATGCCGTCGTCGTCGAGCTCCGCGCGCCGGAACGTGGCGTCGACGATGTAGGTGGCGCCGTGCAGCTGCTGAGCCGGCCCGAAGACCTCCCCGCTGAGACTGTGGGCCACCATCATGTGGTCGCGGACGGTCACGCTGAACACGTCAGACCTCCCCGTCGTAGGCGATCGTGTGACACAGCGCAGCGAGCTTCCCGGACGCCAGCTGCGGCATCACGTCGGGCAGCTCCTCGAAGCGCGAGGTCCCGGTGAGGAGTACGTCGAAGGCCGGGTCGCGCAGCAGGTCGAGGCCGAGGGCCATCCGCTCCCTCGTCGTACGACGGCCGCGGCGCGCTGTCGCCACCGTGCCGACCTGGCTCGACCGGATCGCGAGCCGGTCCGAGTGGAAGGCGCCCCCGAGGGAGAGCTGGACCTCCGTGTCGCCGTACCAGCTGAGGTCGACCACCGTCCCCTCGGGCGCCAGCAGCTCGAGCGACTTCTGCAGGCCAGCCGAGGTGGCGCTGGTGTGGACGACCAGGTCGAGGCCGGGCGCCGCGTCGGCGGGGAGGGCGAACCCCACTCCCAGGCCCGCTGCGATGTCGGTTCGCGAGGGGTCGACGTCGACGAGCGTGACCTGCACGCCCGCGATCCGCGTCAGCAGGCGAGCCACGCAGCAGCCGACCATGCCGGCACCGACGACCGCGACGCGGTCGCCGACGAGCGGCCCCGCGTCCCAGAGCGCGTTGACGGCCGTCTCGACCGTCCCGGCGAGAACCGCACGCCTCGCCGGGACGTCGTCGGGAACGAGGTGCACGGCCTCGGCCGGCACCACGTAGGAGGTCTGGTGCGGGTGCAGGCAGAACGCTCTCCGTCCCAGCAGCTCGGCCGGGCCCTGCTCGACGACACCGACGCTCAGGTAGCCGTACTTCACGGGGCCGGGGAACTCTCCCTCCTGAAAGGGGGCCCGCATGGCGGCGTACTGGCTCTCGGGAACGCGTCCTTCGAAGACCAGCGACTCCGTGCCGCGGCTGACGGCGGAGGCAACAGTGCGAACGAGCACCTCGCCGGGCCGCGGGTCGGGAACGGCCGTGGTGCGGATCTCACCGACGCCGGGCTCGCGCACCCAGAACGCGAGGGCCTCGATCGTCATGAATCCACCCAACTCTGCGACGTGTTGAACCGGAGCACCGGATTTGCCGTACCAACTCTCTGTAACCACGTGAACGGAGACCAAGTGCCTGCGGTTCAACGAATTGGCATGTCTTGGCCGGTGACCCGCTTCGGGCCGGCCAATATCGTCACGTTCGTCCGGGCTGTCCTGTCCGTCGCGGTGGCTGGCCTGGTGGTCCAGTCATTCGGCGGGCCCGCGCACGTCACCGCAATCCTCGCGATCACCACGGTGGCGCTCGTCCTGGACTGGGTCGACGGCCAGGTGGCCCGGCGTACCCACACCGAGTCGGCGTTCGGCGCGCGCTTCGACATGGAGGTCGACGCGTTCCTGATCCTGGTGCTGAGCGTGTACGTCGCCCGCTCGTCCGGCGCCTGGGTACTCGCAATCGGCCTCGCCCGCTACCTGCTCCTCGGCGCCCAGCGCGTGCTGCCGTGGCTGCGCCGACCGACGCCGCCGCGCTACTGGGCCAAGGTCGTCGCCGCCGTCCAGGGCATCGTGCTCACAGTCGCCGCGGCCGACGTGCTCCCTCAGCTCCTCACCGATCTCTTCATCGCCGTAGCCCTCGCACTCCTTGCCGAGTCGTTCGGCCGCGAGGTCTGGTGGCTCTGGCGCACCCGTCACGGCGCGGTCGTCGAGGAACGGTTCGCGGCCCCGCTCACCGTGCTCGCACTGATGCTGGTCTGGGTCTGCCTGACCCTGCCCAACCGGGTCGAGGACCTGAGTCCGCTGACCGTCGTACGGCTGCCGATCGAGATCCTGGTGCTGGTCGGGCTCGCGGCGATGCTGCCCACCCGCGCGCGCAACGTCGCGGCGGTGGTCATCGGCGTGCTCCTGGCGCTCGTCACGATCGCGAAGGCCCTCGACATGGGCTTCTTCTTCGCCCTGAACCGCTCCTTCGACCCGGTCATCGACTGGACGTACGCCGGTTCGCTGGTCGGCCTGCTCCGCGACTCCCTGGGCACCCCGGCGGCGGTGGTGATGCTCGCCCTCGCGGTCGTGCTCATCGTCGCCATCCTCGTCCTGACCCCGCTCGCCCTCCGTCGGCTCGGCGCGATCGTGGCTCGCCACCGACCGGCCTCGCTGCGGGCCGCCACGGCCCTGGCCGTCGTGTGGGTGCTGGCGGCCAGCCTCGGCATCCACCTCGAGCGGCTCACCCCGGCCATCTCCACGGATGCCGCCGAGTACGCGCCGTTCGCCTCGACCAACGCCGTGGCCTATGCCTATTCCGAGGTGAGCCGGATCCCCGCCGAGCTCCGCGACCAGCGCCAGTTCGAACGATCCGCTGCGGACGACCCCATGGGTGACGTCCCGGGTGACCAGCTGCTGACGCGGCTGCGCGGCAAGGACGTGATCTTCGCCTTCGTGGAGAGCTACGGCCGGTCCGCCGTACAGGGCTCGTCGTTCTCGCCCGGCATCAACGCGGTGCTCGAGGACGGGACGCGGCGACTGAAGGCCGACGGCTTCACCTCCCGCAGTGCCTTCCTCACCTCACCGACCTTCAGCGCGATCAGCTGGCTGGCACACTCCACCCTCCAGTCCGGGCTGTGGGTCGACAGCCAGCAGCGCTACAACGTGCTGATGAACAGCAAGCGGCTCACGCTCAGCACGCTGTTCAAGCGAGCGGGCTGGCGCACCGTCGGCGACAGCCCGGCGAACACCAAGGACTGGCCGCAGGGCGCCTTCTACGACTACGACCAGCTCTACGACGCCCGCAACGTCGGCTACGAGGGACCGCGGTTCGGCTACCCGACGATGCCCGACCAGTACACCCTCGACGCCTTCCAGCGGCTGGAGCTCAGCAAGACCCATCGCAAGCCGGTGATGGCCGAGATCGACCTCATCAGCAGCCATGCCCCCTGGTCGCGGACACCGCACCTGATCGACCAGGCCGACGTGGGCGACGGCTCGGTGTTCGAGGGGATGCCCGAGCAGGCGCCTTCGAAGAAGGTGATCTGGCGCTCGGCCGACCGGGTGCGGGCGGCGTACGGGGCATCGATCGAGTACTCGCTCGGCTCGCTGATCACCTTCGTGGAGACGTACGGCGACGACAACCTGGTGCTGGTGCTGCTGGGCGACCACCAGCCCGCCAACATCGTCTCCGGGCAGGACGCCGACCACGACGTGCCGATCACCGTGGTGTCGCGCGACCAGGGTGTGATGGACCAGGTCGCCGGCTGGGGCTGGCACGAGGGCATGCGTCCCGCGCCCGACGCACAGGTGTGGCGGATGGACTCCTTCCGCGACCGATTCCTACGGACGTTCGGTCCGTGAGACGGCAGACTGAACCGGATCGGGTTTGGCTCCGTATCACTGGTGGGAGGTCACATTGCCCGGTGACGAGGTCGAGTTGATGCAGCAACTGCACCAGGAGCACGCCGCAGCGCTCTGGGGCTACTGCCTGCGCCTGACCAGCCACGACCGCGCACGCGCGGAGGACGTCGTGCAGGAGACCCTCCTGCGCGCGTGGCGGCACAAGGACATGCTCGACAACCCACCTCCCGCGATCCGGGGCTGGCTGTTCACCGTTGCCCGCAACATCGTCATTGACGAGTGGCGCAGCCGACGGGCACGCAGCGAGACATCGGTGGCAGACGTTCCCGAGGGCGCAGACCAGGCCGACAGCACCGACCAGCTGCTGCTCTCGTGGGTGGTGGCAGAGGCGATCACCAGACTCTCCGAGGAGCACCGTGCCGTGCTGCTGGAGTGCTACTACCGGGGGCGCCCGGTCTCGGAGGCGGCGAGGTTGCTCGGCATACCCGAAGGAACCGTGAAGTCCCGCACCCACTACGCGCTCCGGGCCCTGCGGCTCGCTCTCGAGGAGATGGGGGTGGGGGCATGAGCGCATGTGAGTTCGCCGAGCTCGACGGCTCCTACGTCCTCGGCTCGCTGTCGCCCACCGAGCGCCAGGCGTTCGAGAGGCACCTCGCGACGTGCGCCGACTGTTCCCGCTCCGTGCGCGAGCTGGCCGGTCTTCCCGGGCTGCTGTCGCGGGTCGACCCGGTCATCCTGGAGCCGCCACCGGCGATGGAGCCGGTCCCGGAGACGCTGCTGCCCTCCCTCGTCCGCGAGGTACGACGCTCCCGCCGACGCCGCCTGTTCGCGACCGCTGGGCTGGCCACCGCAGCCGCGATCGCCGTCGGCGTCGTGGTCGTGCAGGGCATCGGAGACGATGCCCCGCCGGCCGCCACGCCGCCCACGACACCCGGCGTCGTCGTCCCCGCGGGTCAGGCCATGCACCGGGTCGGCAACGTTCCGGTGACCGCGTCGCTGGCGTTCACCAGGGTGAAGTGGGGGACCAAGCTCGACCTGACCTGCAGCTACCGACACACGCCGGGCGAGTGGCAGGCGCCTCGCTCCGTCACCTACGGGCTGTTCGTGGTGAACCGCGACGGCACTGCCGAGCAGGTGGGCACCTGGCGCGCCCTCGACGGTCGGACAATGCGGCTCACGGCCGGGACCGCCGCGAGCCGCGACGACATCAGGTCAGTGGAGGTCCGCACGGTCGCTGGTCGACCGGTGCTCAAGCTCGTGACGTGACTTCAGCGGATTGTCGTGGAGCAGCAACACGACACCGGTGAGGATGGCGATCGCCTCCGAGATGGCCGCGCTCCACACGTAGCCGCCGACCCACTGCTCGTGGACGTCGAAGAACCCGGACGGCGTGGTGGAGATGATGAAGGCCCCCAGCGTCGAGATCCCGAAGCCCAGGGTGAGGAAGCCGGGGATCCAGTGGGTCCACGCAACCAGCAGTACCGCGATCACGACCCCGCCGACGGCGTTGAGCAGGAAGGCCGGACCCACGACGTCCAGGTCCTTCATCCCGTCGGCCCACAGCTTGTAGTGCACGTACGCGGAGACGAGCACGGCGATCGCCGCCAGCCACCGCACGTACCTGATGTTCTGCGTCATGGTGTCCTCCGATGTCCCGAGGACCTCGACGATCGAGGCCTCCTAGGAAAGACGGATCCGGAGGGCCTCTGGTTCAGTGACCGGTCAACCAAAACGCCTGGTACGGCGGCAGGTGGAACGCATCGAGGTAGCCGTCGGGCCTCTCCCCCGTGATCCGGTCGACGACTGTCTCCGGGTCCAGGCCGACGTCGCGCAGCGCCTGGTAAGGCAGCACCCGGTCGGTGTCGGTGACGTTGTAGGCGCCGAGCATCGCGCCGAGCGGGTGCCGACGGGCGACCAGCAGCACCCCGGGGTCATGTGGCTCGGGCACCTCGGCAGGAACAGAGGCGTGCAGGTGCGGGAGCGCCTTGCGCGCGGCGATGAGGGCACGAAGCTTGTGCTGGACACCCTGGGTGTCGTCGGGCGTCGGCCAGGGCATCGGCGGCCGGTGCGCCCACCGGTTGTCGCCGGCGTGCTCGGGGATCTCGTCCCAGCGGGGGTCGTTGAGCAGGCCGAGCTCGTCGCCCATCCAGATCACCGGCAGCCCGCCGAAGCCGAGCACGATCGCGTGGACCAGCGCGATGCGGTCGAGCGCGAACGGGTCGCCGGCCTCGAGACCGGCCAGCGAGGCCAGGCTTCCGGAGATGCGCCTGTCGTGGGTCACCGGGTTCTCCTGGAACACCAGTCCGCGCGCCCACGAGCCCGGGAACTCCCCTGAGTAGAAGTCGGAGAGGAACTTGCGGTGCCCGTAGCCGCTGACGCCGACTGCCGCGGCGCTGTCGTCGTCGATGGCCCAGCCGATGTCGTCGTGGCAGCGCACGTAGGTGATCCAGGCGCTGCTGCTGGGCGGCGTCGCCAGCTGCTGGAGGGAGTACGCCGCGAGGCCCGCGTCGCGACTGGCCAGCATCGACCAGACCTGCACCATCAGGCTGTTGTGGTAGGCGAGATCGCTCACCTTGCCGTGGTGCTCGCCCTCACCGAGGTAGGCCAGCAGGTCCTGCGGTCCGACGATCGCCTCGGCCTTGAACAGGGTCGCGGGTGCGGCGATCCGGGCGACGGTACGGAGGGCCTGGGTGATCGCGTGCACCTCGGGCTGGTTCTGGCAGGCGGTGCCCATCCGCTTCCAGATGAACGCGATCGCGTCAAGGCGCAGCACCTCGACCCCGTGGTTGGCCAGGTTGAGGATGATCTCGGCGTACTCACAGAGCACGTCGGGGTTCGACCAGTTGACGTCCCACTGGTAGTCGTTGAACGTCGTCCAGACCCAACCCTGGAGCTCGTCGTCCCAGGTGAAGTTGCCGGGCGCGAAGTCGGGGAAGACTTCGGGCAGGGTGCGCTCGTACTCGTCCGGGGTGGTGCGGTCGTCGTACACGTAGAAGTAGTCGCGGTAGCGCTGGTCGCCCTGCCGCGCCCGCGCGGCCCACTCGTGCTCGCGGGCGACATGGTTCAGCACGAGGTCGAGGCAGAGGCTGATGTCGTGCTCGCGCAATACCTTCGTCAGCTGGCGCAGGTCGTCGATCGTGCCGAGGTCGGACCGCACGCTGTCGTAGTCCTGCACCGCGTAGCCACCGTCGTTGGGCGGCTGGCGCGGAGTCAGCAGCGGCATCAGGTGCAGGTAGGTGACGCCGAGGTCGGCGAGGTACGGCGTCCGTTCGGCCACCCCACTGAGGGTCCTTCCGAACCGGTCGGCGTAGGCCGCGTAGCCGACCATGTCCTCGCGCTGGAACCAGTCGGGCGCCAGCGAGCGCTTCAGGTCGAGGGAGTGCAGCTCCTCGGGGCGCGCGGCGAAGCCGTCCAGCGCGATCCGGACGAGACGCTCGAGCACGGCCTCGTGGTCGTCGTACAACGGGGCGAGGGCGGCCTCGAGGTCGGGGCGCCAGCGATCCAGACGGGCCTGGAACAGCTCCCGGCGATGCGCGGGAAGCTCACGGCGCTGCGGCATGGTGACCACCCTGCCAGAGTCGCAGACCACACTGGTGACTGTCGCCCGACTGCGCTCGACCACCGCCGGTTGAGCTTGTCGAAACCCGGAGTACGACGGGAACCGCGCCGTTTCGGCACATGGTGAGTTGCCCGACCACCCTGACCCCGCCGGTTGAGCTTGTCGAAACCCGAGTACGACGGAACCGCGCCGTTTCGGCACTGGTGAGTTGCCCCACCACCCTGACCCCCGCCGGTTGAGCCTGTCGAAACCCGGAGTACGACGGGAACCGCGCCGTTTCGGCACACTGGTGAGTTGCCCCACCACCTCGACCACCGCCGGTTGAGCTTGTCGAAACCCGGAGTACGACGGGAACCGCGCCGTTTCGGCACACTGGTGAGTTGCCCCACCACCTTGACCCCCGCCGGTTGAGCTTGTCGAAACCCGCCGAAGGGTCGTGCGACGCTGGGTCAATGTCCGCCAGCTTGGTTGAGATCAGGGGCGAGGTGAGGTGAGCGTGGAGACCTATGACGTTCGCGGGATCGGCGTCGTGCGATCGCCGCTGCGAGATCTGGAACACGCACCGCGACAGGCCGATGAGGGTGCGCCCGAAGCCGACGTGGTCTTCGACCAGCAGTTTGCCGCGGCACTCGAGGGGATCGAGGCCGGAGCTGTGATCGAGCTGCTGACCTGGCTGCACCTCGCCAATCGGGAGACCCTGCAGACGCGCCCGCGCGGGGACGATGCTCGACCCATGACCGGTGTCTTTGCCACGCGATCACCCGATCGACCGAACCCGATCGGCCTGCACACGGTGCAGGTCATCGAGACAGGTCCGGGGACCTTGCGCTTAGCCGGGCTCGAGGCGATCGACGGAACACCGGTGATCGACGTCAAGATCGCGCTGGGCTCCCCGACCGGGCGGTGACCCTGCCGGGGAACGGCCAGCGCTCAGGCCACGTCGTGGCCCCTCACGCGTCCGGACGCTCCTGAAGAGCGCGTACCTCGACCCTGCTCTGGAGAGCCCGCGAGGCCTGCTTAGTCCACTCGACGGCGGCGTCGTCATTGTCCGCCTCGATGATCCAGAAGCCGCCGAGGTACTCCTTCGCCTCGACGAACGGGCCGTCCGTGAGGAGCGGGGTGTCACCGGTGTTGTCGACCGTGGTCGCGGTCGACGGCGGGTTCAGGCCGCCGGCGAACACCCACGCTCCCGCCTCCTTGAGGCCGGTGTTGAACGCGTCCACCGCGGCGAACAACGCCTCGAGCTCGGCCGGGTCCATCGTCGCCATGACCGGCTCCTCGGCGGAGTCGTGGGGGAGGCTCAGGAAGTACTGCGTCATCGTCTTCTCCTCAGGTGTCGGCGGCCGCGTGCTCGGCAGCCTTTCATCCATCCCACGAACGCGCAGGGTCGGATACGACAGCGCTCGCCAAGATTTCTCTCGATTTCTCTGCGCGGCCCGACTCAGCGGCAATCCGGGTGGCCGGACTACTGTTTCGCTGTGACGATCACCCTGCGGGAGATCAACGAGGGCAACGAGCAGTCCGTCCTCGCACTGAGAAGCACACCCGATCAGGAGCGGTTCGTCAGCACGGTGATCGACTCGCTGGCGGAAGCCGCCGAGTATCCACAGGCGAACCCCTGGTTCCGAGCCGTGTACGCCGACGGACGGCCAGTCGGGTTTGTGATGCTGAGCTGGAACGTCGAGCCACAGCCGCCCGAGATCATCGGCCCGTGGTTCCTCTGGAAGCTGCTCATCGACCACCGGCATCAGGGCAAGGGATACGGCCAGGAGGTCGTGCGACAGGTCGTGGAGCTGGTGAGCGGGGAGGGTGCCACCGAACTGCTCACGAGCCATGTCCCAGGCGAGGGAGGTCCGGCCGGGTTCTACACGCGGCTCGGATTCGTCCCGACAGGAGAGCTCGACCCGGCGGGAGAGATCATCCTGCGCCGAAGTGTGGGCGTGTAGATCACCCGGCCAACGTCAAGGAGGAAGCGATGCGGAGCGAGGCCATGGAGCAGTTGGACGTCCTGGTTGGATCGTGGCAGACGACCCTGCGAAACGCGTGGTTCCTGGAGCCAGCCGACCAGGAGGTGCCAGGCTCGACCACGGTCGAGTGGCTCGGCGACGCGTTTGTGGTCTTCCGCTGGACGATGCTGGGCGACGTCGGAAAGGCCACGAGTGAGATGGTCCTGGTCCTCGGTCGCAGCGATGCGCAGGACGCCTACACGGCCCTCTACCACGACGAACGAGGCGTCTGCCGGGTCTTCGCCATGACGTTCGACGGGTCGCACTGGATCCTGACTCGAGAGGACCCCGACATGTTCCAGCGGTTCATCGGTGACGTAGGGCCAGACCGGATCGCAGGTCGATGGGAAGCGTCTGAGGACCAGGGATCGACCTGGCGCAAGGACTTCGACCTGGTCTTCGAGCGGGCCTAGCCGTCGTCCTCAGCAGAGGAAGATCCCGGCGTACGGCTTGGGATCGAAGTAGGTCGTCTTGGGCGGCATCACCTCGCCGCGGTCGGCGACTTCGATGAGCTGCTCGAGGGCAGGCGGCCGTAGCGCGAACAGCGCTCCGCCGTCCTGGTCGCACGACTTCGTCAGATCGGCCAGGGGGGTGAGTGCCGAGGTGAACTCCAGTCGAGGCGTCGCCAGCGGTCCGGTGCCCAACAGCGGCTCCAGGACCTGTTCGTTCAGGACCGCGATGTCCAGGCCACCCGCGCCGGGAGGACGCGGCCCCTTGTAGGAGGCGTCGTACCAGCGGCCGTCGACATACAGGCCGAAGGTGCCGGTGGCCTCCTCAGGGTCGACGATGTCGACGAGCTCGAAGGCATCGGACAGCAGTGTGAACAGCTGGTCGGGATCGACCGGGCCGACGACTCGGCGATGGAAGGCCAACAGGCTCAGGCCATCGAGCGGGTAGATGACGCACATCACTCCGGCGTCGGCCGGTAGCCCGCCCTGGTGCCACACGTCGAGGCTGGCGGCCACCCTGTGGTGACCGTCGGCGACGTAGTGAACGCCGCCGCTCAGTTCGTCGCACAGCACGTCGCTCGCTGGTTCGGGCACCCGCCACACGGTCTGCTCCCAGTCGTCCGGGCCGGTGAACTCGATGACCGGGTCGGTGCTGAGTGTCTCGGCAATGGCGGCGCCGGCCGCTGGTGAGGATTGGTGCAGCAGGGCCACCAGCTCTGAGCGCACCGCGGCCGAGGAGAAGTGTTGGACGAGAGCCTCGACCCGATCGGGTTGTACCGCTTCGTGACCCAACACCCGCCCATCCACGAATGCCCCAGCACTCACATCGCCCACGACACCGACGTGTTGATCCTCGCCACGCCGCAGCCTGTAGACGTAGAGGGCGGCTGTCGGCTCGTCGTAGGCAGCGGGGTCGATCACCCGCGAGGCTCCCGGCTGTCCTTCGGCATCGCCTTCGGACGCAGGTCGCGCGTCGCGCATCTGGGAGACGTTGTCCGCAGCGTGCTGCTGACGAACGATCCGCGCGTGCAGGCGTCGTACGGCGCTCGTCACTCGCATCCCTCCCCTCGCCAGCTCACTCCGTCACTCCGACCCGGACAAAGGCGTCGCCGACACGCCAAGCACATTGGGGACTTCGCCGATCTGGTCGAGCAGCTCTTGCGGAAGGGACCCGGCGACGTCGATGGATGCCATTGCCGCCTCCCCTCCTCGGAACACCCGGTTCTCCATGTGTTCGACGTTCAGCCTGGCAAGACTCAAGAGGTCGAGGACGCGGGCGAGCACGCCAGGTCGATCCAGGTGACGGACAGTCAGGGTCACGGACCCGAGGCGGTTGGGCTCCAGGTTGACGCAGTTGCGCGCCTCACCCCCGGTGAACGCGTCGACGATCTCCACGACGCCGACGGCAGTGGCGAGCTGGGCCTGCCGGGTCGAGGCGCCGATGTGGTGCGTGCCCACGACATTCGGGTGCTGCGCCAGCGTGGACTTCCATTCGGCGGTGCCGCTGCCTGGCTCGTCCTCATAGACGTCCAAGCCAGCACGGATCGAGCCGGCGTCCAGCGCCTCGAGCAGGGCGGCCTCATCGATGACGTCGCCGCGTGAGGTGTTGAGCAGGATCGAGCCGGCGCGCATGCGGTTGAGGAAGGACTTGTCGACCAGGTGCTGCGTGTCCCTGCTGGACGGTACGTGCAAGGAGACGGCGTCCGAGGTGGAAAGCAGCTCGGGCAGGGAGGCGCACATGGAGATCCCCAGCTCGGCTGCTCGTGTCTCGACGTACGCCGCGCGACGCTTCTCCACAGCTTGGACCTTGATCCCGAACGACGCGGCCCGCTCCGCCACGCACAACCCGATCGACCCGAGCCCGACGATGCCCAGTGTCGAACCGAACAGACCGGCGGCCTTGCTGTAGGTCTTCTTGTTCCACTGACCGGCGCGCAGGTCCGCGACGTTGTCAGGAATCCGACGGTCGACCGCCAGTAGTAGGCCCATGGTCAGCTCCGCCACCGCGGCGGAGTTGCGACCGGGGACGTTGGCGACGAGCACCCCCCGAGCGGCGGCGGCGTCCGTGGCAATGGTGTTCGTCCCAGCCCCCGCGCGGATGACCAGCGCGAGGCGGTCCGCGGTGCCGAAGACGCTCTCGCTCACCTTGGTGCTGCGGACAACGAGGATGTCGAATCCCTTGATGTGCTCCGGCAGATCCGACTTGCCCAGGCCGGTGTCGACCACGCACTCGTGACCGCGCGCCTCGAGCTCGGAGATGGCCGACTGGGGAAGCGAGTCCGCGACGAGAATGCGCAGTCCCGCGCCCGTGAGCGGCTCCTGGCCGTGTCCTTGCATGCGCGACCTCCTGCGAGTGAGCCGGCCACCGATCAGGCGGTCTTCCGGTCACGGTAGTGCTTGGCCTCCGAGCACACCACGCGAATGACGGTGGGCTCGTACTGTGGTGCGATGGACTCGGGCACGCACCAGCACTCCCGGGCCGTGCTCGCCCAGGTCAACGTCTTCGCGCGCCGAGAGCGAGTGCGCGATCAGCACCGCAGGCTGAGCTAGTCGAAAACCACACGTCGAATCGCAACCGCGACCCACCGCCGGTTGAGCCTGTCGAAACCCCTGATCCAGTGGTTTCGAGACTCCCACCGAATGCCGTACGACGATCGCAGGCCGGTTAGGGGGCGCGTGACTGTCACCAGATGACAGCTGTACTCCTCACAAGGGCCCAGCATCGCCCAGCATCGCTGTCATTGAGTCAGAAGACCTCAACTAATGTGGGCTCAACCGGGTTCGACGACGCAGGAGCGATGGAGCATGGAGCGTTTGTGGACGTTCGACCGGCTGGCCGTCACGATGCGCCGGGTCGACTTCCTCGACCCCGCGCTCACGGGCCAGCCTGATGCACGGGAGCGCGGAGTGCGCGTTGAGGTCAAGCCTGCGCAGACGCAGGCCCGGGGGTCGGTCTACGCCTCCGACATCGTCACGTTGGACCGGGCACTGTGCCGGTGCGACTTTCTCGAGTCGGGACCGGGCAATGCCGATCGGATGCACTGGCACCCCGAAATGGCCGACGGCGAGCCAGGGGACCGGACGTTCGAGGCGGGCATGCCTGCCGACCCGCGCGGCTGGTTGACCTCCTTCCTGCGCAGCGGGCTGCCTGAATACTTGAGCCGGCACGGCCACGACCTCACGCCATACACCGACGACCTCACCGAGATCGGTGACACCGCCGACGAGATCGGGCGAGCGCTCGATGAGGGACTCGCCTGGGCTCGGGAGCCTTGGCCGGACGTCGAGCACGACGAGCGGGGCATGGCGGTGGCGAAGTAGCTCAGCTAGTTGTTCCAGGAGCAGACACATGATCCTCGACCAGAGACCCATTCCCCTCGTGCTCGCACCTCTCGCTGGAGGGCCTTCGACGCCGGAGCTTGCAGCAGCCGTCACCGAGGCCGGCGGTCTCGGGTTCCTGGCGATGGGCTACCTCAGCGCGGCCACGGCGGAGGAACGCCTCGAGGCAACGCAGGCCCTGACGAACGGGCCGATCGGCGTCAACGTCTTCGTGCCGAGCAGTCCGTACGCCGACCAGGCGGAGCTGGCCCGCTTCCGTGACCGGCTCGCCGCCGATGGGGCCATCGACTCCCCACCGGGTGCGCCTGTGTACGACGACGACGCGTTCGAGGCCAAGGTCGAGCTGCTCGTCAGGAGACCCGTGTCCGTCGTGTCGTTCACCTTCGGGCTGCCCCCGTCCGACACGGTCGACGTCCTGCATGCCGCGGGGAGCGAAGTGTGGATAACGGTGACCACGGTCCCGGAGGCCGAGCAGGCCCTCGCGCGCGGCGCGGACGGGCTCGTGGTCCAGGGCCTCGAGGCCGGTGGTCATCGCGGCGGTCTGCAGGACACGCCTGGGCAAGGTCATGGCCTGCTCGCGGCACTCCAGCTGATCGGCGAACGCACGGACGCTCCCATGATCGCAACGGGTGGCATCTCAACTGGGCGCGGAATCGCGGCCGTGCTCGCCTGTGGTGCTCGCGGCGCCGCCCTCGGCACCGCCTTCCTCGACTGTCCTGAGGCGGGGACTTCCCCCGTGCACCGCGCGGCGCTGCGAGGTTCCGCCGAGACTTCGCTGACGCGTGCCTTCACGGGTCGCACGGCACGAGGCATCCGCAACAAGTTCATGCAGGACTACTCGGACGCGCCACCCGCGTATCCCGAGGTGCACCACATCACCGCACCGATCCGGCAGGTGGCGCGCCAGTCTGGCCGGGAGGAGCTGGTGAACCTCTGGGCGGGCGAGGTCTACCAGCTCGCCCGTGCCGAGCCAGCCGCAGACGTCGTACGCCGCCTGGGGGGCCAGGCGGCCGTCGCAGCACGCACGGCCGCGCGGCTGTGGGCGGACGACGCTACGAAGCGGGAAGCACCTGAGTAACGAACGGCCCGCTGGCATGAGCCGCCCAGTAGAGCTCTCGTAGCCGCCGTGTGACGGCACCGACGGCTCCGTCCGCGACAGGGCTTCCGTCCAGCACGGTGATCGGCATGACGCCGCCGGCGGTCGACGTGGCGAACAGCTCCACTGCCGAGCGCAGGTCGCTCTCGGTCACGTCCGCTTCGGCGGTCTCGAGGCCGTCGGCCGCGGCCAGCTCCAGCACCGTGCGACGCGTGATGCCTTCGAGGACACCGCTCGCCGGGGTGACCAGGCGGCCTTCGAGAACCGCGAAGACGTTGAAGCCCGGACCCTCGGTCACATGGCCCTGATGGTCCAGGAGGAGCACATGCCTGGCGCCACGGTCGAATGCCTCGTACAAGCCCTTGGTGAGATCCCCCCAGTGGAAGTTCTTGACGGTCGGATCGACTGAATCGGTGGGGATGCGGCGCACCGTCTGCGCGATGACGGCGTCCATTCCCTTGTCGGCGTCTTCGGGCCTGAGGATCCACACGTAGGGGATGGCGAACGCATAGAAACGATTGGCGAAGGTGCGCGGATCCCTGGAACCACTGAGCATCGAACCTCGTGTGCAGATGACCTCGACGTACGCGTCGCGCAGTCCTGAGGCCTGGATGAGCTCGATGAGGACCTGACGAATCTCGGCGCGGCCGTACGGCGGCACCAGACGAAGGCGCTCGCAGTTCCGCTCGAACCGATCTAGATGGTCCTCGAGCCGGAAGAACGCTCCGTCCCAGACGCTGACCACGTCGTACGTCAGGTCCGAGCGGGTGAAGCCCGTGTCGGTGATGGGGATCCCTGCCCGGGCGACGGGAACGATGTCTCCGTCGATGAACGCCGCTCCGTCGACCAGTTCGGACATCAGGGACTCCTCAGGATGACGAGACGCTCGGTGGCTCGGGTCATCGCAACATAGCGGTCGACCGCTCCTTCGATGCCCTCGCCGAACTCTTCTGGGTCGATGAGGACGACCAGGTCGAACTCGAGCCCCTTCGACAGCTCCGGGGTCAACGACCGGACGCGCGACGTGCCCGTCTCGATGTCGTGGGTGCCGATGACACAGCCGATGCCGTCGGCATGCGCGGCGAGCCAGGTGTCGAGGATCGAGCGCAGGTCCGAGGTGGATCCGTGCACGACAGGGACGTCGGTGCTGCGGATGGAGGTCGGCACGTTGGCGTCCGGGAACACCGCCTTGATGACCGGCGCGGCTTCCGCCATGACGGCTTCCGGGGTCCGGTAGTTGATGCTCAGGGACGCCACGCTGACCCGTTCGAGCCCAACACGTTCGAGCCGTTCCTGCCACGACTCCGTGAACCCGTGCCTCGCCTGGGCGCGGTCCCCGACGATGGTGAAGCTGCGCGACGGGCAGCGGAGCAGCAACATCTGCCACTCCGCGTCGGTCAGTTCCTGGGCCTCGTCCACGACGATGTGCGCGAACGGTCCAGCGAGCAGGTCCGGGTCGGTCTCGGGCGGCAGGGCGGCTTCGTCGACCAGGGCATCGCGGATGCCCTGCTGGCGGAGCTGGGCCATCATGCCCTCGTCATCGTCGGCCTGGAGGATCTCGTCGACGACCCTGTCCATCTGCTGACGTTCGGCGGCAACCGCCGCCTCATGACGACGCTTGCGTCGTGATGCTTCGGGATCGCCGAGCCGTTGGCGAGCGGCGTCCAGGAGCGGCAGATCGGCAGTCGTCCAGTCGCGGGGGTCGTCCCGCTGGAGCCTCCGGACCTCCTCCGGAGTGAGCCACGGAGCGCACAGGCGCAGGTACGCGGGCACCTCCCAGAGGTCGCCCACGATGTCGGCCGCTTCGAGGAGCGGCCACGCCTTGTTGAAGGCGCTGGCCAGCTCCCGGTTCTGGGCGATCGACTTCCGGAGCAGGTCGGCCGAGGCCCCGTCGTCCTTGTCGTCCTCGTCGTCCTGCTCGAGCTTGTCCGTCAGGATCGTGAGCAGCTCCTCCCAGATCTGGTCGCGCGCCTCGTTGTGCGGCGTGCCGGGTGGCGGCGCGTCGAAGGCGTCGGCCCAGTCGGCGGAGCTGACCCAGATGTCGGCGTACGGCGTCTCGACCTCCATGCCCTCGGTCGGTGGCTCCTCGTAGAACCTGACGGCCGGCTCGAGCGCCTTCACCATCGCCGCGGACGACTTCAGCAAGGCCACGTCCAGGTCGGTCTCTGGGCCTGCTGTCGCTCCCTGGGGAACGAGGTCGCGCAGGGTGCAGGTCTGCACGCCCTCCTCGCCGAGGCTGGGCAAGACGTCGGCGACATATGCGAGATACGGCTGGTGCGGACCGACGAACAGCACGCCGCCACGACGGTGGCCGAGCCGTGGGTCGGAGTAGAGGAGGTAGGCAGCGCGGTGCAGGGCGACGACGGTCTTGCCCGTGCCCGGACCGCCGTCGACGACGAGACCGCCGCGGGACCCAGCGCGGATGATGGCGTCCTGGTCGGACTGGATGGTGCCGAGCACGTCTCGCATCCGGGGCGACCGGTTGCTGCCCAGGCTGGCGATGAACGCGGACTGGTCGTCGAGCGCCGCGCGGCTCTCGAGCCCGTCAGGGGTGTACACCTCGTCCCAGTAGTCGCTGATCCGGCCGCGGGTCCAGCGATACCTGCGGCGGCTGGCCAGGCCCATCGGGTTGGCGTGGGTCGCTCCGAAGAACGGCTCGGCCACAGGCGAGCGCCAGTCGACCAGGAGTCGCGTGCCGTCGCTGTCGGTCAGGCCGAGGCGTCCGACGTAGACGGCTTCGCCGTCGGCGGCGCTGACCATGTGTCCGAGGCACAGGTCCAGGCCGAAGCGACGCAGGGTGCGCAGGCGAGCGGTCAGCCGGTAGATCTCCTCGTCCCGGTCCATGGCCTCCTGGCCCGTGCCTCCGGGCGCCTTGAGCTCGGCGTCAATCCGGTCGGACAGGTCGGCCATCGACTTCTCGAGGGTGTCCGCGATCGCAGCGAAGCGCTGCTCGTCGCCGGCGATCAGCGCCGGGTCGGACTTGGCGCTGAGGCGTTCGGGAAGGTCGAACGCACTGGTGGTCACTGGGCTCACCTCATCACCTCCGATCGAGCAGCAGCGTCGAACAGCAGCCTTGCAGCAACGGTCGCCCCGTCGGTGCGAATCCAGCGGGCCACCGCGGTCGCCTGTGCGCGCGTCTCGGGGGTCAGGGCCGTGCCGAGCGCCGCTGACAGGGACTCTGCGTTCGGAGCAGGACCGTCGTGTGCAGCGCCGATGCCAAGGTCGACCACCCGGCCTGCCCAGTACGGCTGGTCCCCTCCCGCCTGGGGCACCACCACCTGAGGCACGCCGGCCCGGGCAGCTGTCGTCGTCGTACCCGCGCCGCCGTGGTGTACGACGGCGGCCACCCTGCCGAAGAGCGCCTGCTGGTTGACCTCGCCGACGACGATGCAGTCGTCCCCTCCGTCGACCGGAGCCAGGTCGGCCCAACCGTGACCGAGGAGGACCCGGCGGCCCTGCTCGCGGATCGCGTCGATCGCGACCCGGGCGATGTCCTCCGGTACGCCGCGCATGCTGCCGAACCCGACGTACACCGGCGGAGTGCCGGCATCCAGGAACGCCAGCAGCTCTGCCGGGAGCGGGCGAATGTCTGGCAGGATCCACGCGGCGGTCGGCACGACCTCGAGGCTCGTGATGTCCTGCCACGGTCCCAACGTCGGGTCCGCCGCCAGCCAGGGATGGTCGGTGAGCATGAACTCGCGGACGTCGAGCACTGGTGGCAGGCCGATCGACTCCCGGTGCCTGTTGATCGGTGGTCCGAACAGAGCGTTCCAGTTCTGAGCGTCCGGGTCGTTCAGCACGCTTGGAGCGAAGGTCACGTACCGGTGCGGGATGGCCACCTTCTCGGCCACCGACCGAGCGACGAAGTGCGACATGCCGGTGGCGAGGAGCACGTCACATCCCTCAGCAGCCCCGGCGACCGTGTCGTACTGCGCGTCGATGAACTCGGTCACGCGCTGCGACCGCGCCTCCGCCCCCGACGGCCGCACCCAGGAGCGCCACGGACGGCCGAAGGGCACCATCGGCACCCCGACACCCGCCAGCAGCTTGACGAACTCCTCGTCAGGCGGCGCGCACATGCGCACTTCCGCGCCGAGTGCCTGCAACTGCACCGCGATCGCCACCATTGGTTCGACGTCCCCACGCGACCCATACGTCGACAACACCACACGCACTTCGCGACTCCCATTCCCGAGGTTCTGGTTCGGCCGTGTGATTCTGGGGCACCACTGGGGTCTTGCGGCAAGCCCCCGGGTGCGCTATACGTTGGAAATGGAAGGGAGCGAGTGCTCCCTTCTTTTCGTCTCTCCAGGGTCGACGCCGAGACCGGCCCATGCCTGCTACGTCTCCGGGGGACCCTCGAGGCGCCGGTAGCGCAGCAGCATCGCCCCTCCGGGATACGCCCTCGGCGGATCGACCTGCTCGAACCGGCTGGGTGTCGTGCCTTCGGGAAAGAGCTTCTTGCCCTGCCCAATCACCACCGGGCACACCCAGAGGTTCAGTTGGTCGACCAGGCCCTCGCGGAACAGGGTCTGCAGCAGGTCCGCGCTTCCCCAGGTGTGGATCTGCTGATGCCGCCCACGCAGCTCACGAACCTCGGCGCCTGCATCGGTGAGCTGGGTGCTGTTGTCCCACGACAGTTCGGGCGTGCCGCGGGACGCGACGTACTTGGGGACCCGGTCGAAGGCCACTCCGATGTCGTCCGTCTTGCCCGGCCAGTAGGCGCGGAAGATGTCGTACGTCGTGCGACCCAGCAGCAGCGCGTCAGAGGCCTGCACGTCCGCAGTGATCTGGGCACCGGACTCCTCATCCCCGAACGGGCGCTCCCAGCCGGCGTACTCGAAGTCACCGTCCTGCTCGTTGGGTCCTCCGTTGGCCTGGATCACGCCGTCGAGCGTGATGTTCATGTTGACGTGCAGCTCACCCATTGCGCCCTCTCCTCAATTTTCTCGTTGTGTGGCCGCGGACCATGCGGATCTCCCGCACCCCGGCCTCGACCTGGGCCGACCCGTCGGCCGCGAAGCCGTGCTTGCGGTAGAACGCCTGTGCACGAGGGTTCGGGTCAGCCACCCACAGCACCACCGACTCCTCCGGATCGACGACCGCCTCCAGCAGCGCCGGCCCAGCACCCGTGCCGTGGTCGGCCGCAAGCACATAGAGCACATACAGCTGCCTCGCCCACGCCGACCCGGTGTCCAACGGCGGGCCCGACATGGCGATCCCGACCAGCTCGCCGTCCCGCTCGGCGACCGCCACCCGGTTCTCGCGATAGCGCTCGTCGGTCAACGCGGCTGCCCAGAAACGCTCCCGAGCAGCCAGGAAGCCAGGGTCGTCGAGCACTGCGTCCGACATCAGTCCCCGATACGTCTCCTGCCAGCTCTGCACATTCACGAGCGCCAGCTGCGCGACGTCCTCGACCCGAGCCGGGCGAACACTCAGCGAGGAACTCACCGCCGAATCGTAGGCCGCCCTACGCAGCTGACGGGCGGCTGAGCCGGGCTAGAAACCGCCGCCGCCGCCCACTCCGCCCGACCCGCGGGCAACCGTTCCGGCCTCGTGGTTCTCCTTGCCACAACGCTGACAACGCAGGAAGGTGCCCGGGGTCTCCCCGTCGGAACCCTGCGGATAGGTGATCTTCGCCCAGTTGTGACCCGCCAACTTGCAGATGGTGAACCGCTTGAGGTTGTCCATGACAATCCTCGTCCTCCTCCACTCGGCCTTCTCCAGTGTCTCGTTGCCAAGCCTGCTCCGATCGTAGGCCCGTTGCAGGGGTGGCTCCATCGTCGTGACCCTGCTCCACCGGCCCGTGGGTACGCTCGTTCAGCATGGAGGAGAACAAGGCACGTCGGGTCGTCGATGCGTTGCGCGAGCGCGGCACGAATGCTGACCTGGCGCGAGTGGGAGTCCACCAGTTCGGAGTGATGATCACGCTGCCCGACGGGCGAGAGGCGACGTGGGACTCCGACGACACCGCGTCACTCGAGGCTCAGGTGATGCGCAACGGCGTCCTGGTGGGGTTCGTCCCCGAGATCGAGGGGTCGGACAGCTACACCGAGGAGCAGATCATCGACGTAATCGTGCGCACCGACTACGACAAGCCGATCGCCACTCAGCGTTCGACCGCACCGGCGCCCACACCGGCACTGCCCATCAAGGGCGGGCTCTTCCGTCGGTTCATGGACGGGTTCCGTTACCGCTGACGCAGGACCAGTCGCCTAGGTGGGGAAGGGCCCACGCACGGTGACTCCTCCGTCGACGACCAGGCATTGCCCGGTCGTGTAGCTGGAGCGATCCGAGGCCAGGAACACCGCTGCCTCTGCGACCTCTCCTGGTGAGCCGTAGCGGTGGATCGGCACCTGAACGACGTCCGCGGGGTCCTGATGGTCCGCCGAGACCTCGGTCAGGATGGCGCCGCAGGCGATCACGTTCATGCGGATCCCGTCAGCGGCATACTCCGCAGCGACGGTGCGCGCGAGACTGTTCAGTCCTGCCTTGGCGGCGCCGTACCCAGCCTGCTCCGGGGCTGCCATCAGACCCGTGACAGACCCGACGCTGACGATGGTTCCGCCGCTGCCCTGGACGAGGAATCTCCTGATGGCAGCGCGCGCTGCGCGCATCACGTAGCGCAGGTTGACGTCGTGGACCAGATCCCAGTCCTCGTCCGTCATCTCGTGCAAGCGAACTGCCGGCACGAACGCGACCTGCCCTCCGACGACTGTCACCAGCGCGTCCAACCGACCGAAGTGGTTCACCGTCTCGTCAACAAAGCCCTCGACGTCTTCGAGCCGGCGAACATCCCCGCTCAACGCCACCGCGTCGACGTCTCCGGTGGAGATTTCGTCGACTGCCTCTCGGGCTCGCTCCGGCACCATGTCGGCAACAGCGACCCCGGCCCCTTGGCCACCGAAGGCCTTCGTGATCGCGCGGCCGATACCGCCACCACCTCCGCCCAGGATCAGCGTGACCTTGTCGGTCAGCGCTCGTAGGTCGTCCATGGCTCAAGGATGGCAGTTGAGGGAGTAGCCCAGTCACGACATCGCCACGAAAAGGTGCGACTCTGGACGATATGAGCGAGTACCGGGCCTTCGACAAGACCGGCGTCATCATCGATCAGCAAGACCTCGTCGACACGGACTCGGCCGTAGCGTGGGGCATCACCGTCATCGTGAAGGGGGCGGCGTTGATCGAGAGGAAGAGTTGCGACGACTGGGTGTGCTTCCAGGAGTTCGTGCGCGGGCAAGAGGGCAGACAAGACATCGGCAGTTCGTGAGCGCGCTTTCCGAAGGCAGCTAGGTCAGCTCTCGACCACGATCACGTGCAGGTTGCGCGGACCGTGCACACCCTCGACTCGGTCGAGCTCGATGTCGCTGGTGGCCGACGGCCCGCTGATCCAGGTGTGTGGGCGGCGAGGATCCAGCATGGCTACGGCGTCCTGGACGTCAGCGACCACCTGGTCAGCACGGACGATGCAGACGTGGCGGTCCGGCACGAGGGTGAGGGCGCGACGACCCTGCCCGACACCGTGGTCGAGCACGATGGTTCCGGTCTCCGCGATGCCGACGGTCGACTCGGTCACGACAGTGTCGATGCGGTCGAGCTCGGCAGCGGTGAAGCCCTCGTCGACGACCGCGTCCGCGACCTCGACACCGAGGCCGGCAGGTACGACGACCCGCCCCTCGACGGCTGCTGCGACGCGGTCGACCAGCTCGTCCGGCGTACACCTCTCGACGACGGCGCGGTAGTCGGCCACTCGCTCGAGGAAGAGTTCGACTGACGCCGGTCCCGACTCTCCCAGCTCCGGACGCGGCGGCGCGAAGACGCCCGCGGTCGCGGCGCGCACCCGCGCGAGGATCTCGTCGCGAGAGGATTTGGAGACGCTCGCTGAAGCTCGCTCCTCAATCACCGGATCGGCCCCCGTCCGTGCGCTTCCACCACGCGCGGAACGACTCGCGCGCGGGGATCGGCAGATCGCGCGCCTGGGTCCACGCAGAGCCGCCCGGAGGTCTGCTGCTCCTGCGCAGCACCCGGCCGGCGAGCCCAGCGACGCGTTCCCCGAGGGCCAGGCGTCGCGGCGAGCCGAACGCGGTACCGGTCGCCTTCATGGCCAGGGACTCGGCCTTGGGCCGGCGGTCCTTCCGGTGGGCGTCGACGACCTGGGCACGCAGGTCGACGAGCACCTCCGGGATGTCGATGCGGACGGGACAGACCTCGAAGCAGGCGCCACACAGTGAGGAGGCGTACGGCAGCGAGTCGGTCTGGGCGTCCACGCCGACGCCCTTGAGCAGTGGGTTGAGGATCGCCCCGATCGGCCCGGGGTAGACCGAGCCGTAGGCGTGGCCGCCCACGCGCTCGTAGACCGGGCAGACGTTGAGGCAGGCCGAGCAACGGATGCAGCGCAGTGCCTGCCGCCCCACCTCGTCGGCAAGTGCGCGCGTGCGGCCGTTGTCGAGGAGTACGACGTGGATCTCCTGCGGACCGTCGCCGGGAGTGACGCCCGTCCACGTCGACGTGTAGGGGTTCATCCGCTCGCCCGTCGACGACCGTGGCAGCAGTCGCAGGAACACGTCGAGGTCCTGCCAGGTCGGGACCACCTTCTCGATGCCGACCACGGAGATCAGCACCTCCGGGAGGGTGAGGCACATCCGGCCGTTGCCCTCTGACTCGACGACCACGAGGGTGCCGGTCTCCGCGACCGCGAAGTTGGCGCCGGAGACCGCGACCTTGGCGCGCAGGAACTTCTCGCGCAGGTGCAGTCGCGCGGCTCCCGCGAGCTCTGCCGGGTTGTCGGTGAGGTTGTCGGGTGCAGGCTTCCCGGCCGCAGCCATGTGATCGAGGAAGATCTGCCGGATCTCGGCGCGGTTGCGGTGGATCGCCGGCACCAGGATGTGGCTGGGCAGGTCGTCGCCGAGCTGGACGATCAGCTCAGCGAGGTCGGTCTCCCACGCGGCGATGCCCTCTGCGGCCAGGGCCTCGTTGAGCCCGATCTCCTGAGTCGCCATCGACTTGACCTTCACGACCTCGTCAGCACCGTGGGCCCTGGTCACCTCGGCGACGATCCGGTTCGCCTCGTCGGCGTCGCTGGCCCAGTGCACGGTCGCACCGGCAGCGGTCAGCGCAGACTCGAGGTCGAGCAAGTGACGCTCGAGCTCGGCGAGCGTTGCGTCCTTGATGGCCGCACCGGCGACGCGCAGGTCCTCCCAGTCCGTGACCTCGGCAACGACCCGGGCCCGCTTCTCGCGAATCGTGGTGGTCGCGTGCGCAAGGTTGTGCCGCAGCTGGCTGTTGCCGAGGGCGGCGCGCGCGGCCTCAGGGAAGACGGGCATCCCGACGAAGGTGGCCGTGGAGGGGATGCTCATGCGTCACCCTCCGTCGCGGCCAGCACTTCGGCCAGATGCATCGTGCGTACGCCGGACCGCTGGCGCGAGAGCAGCCCGCCCATGTGCATCAGGCACGAGCTGTCCCCCGCGACGAGCACCTCCGCACCGGTCTCGCGCACGTGGCGCACCTTGTCCGATCCCATGGCGATCGAGGTGTCGGCGTTCTTCACCGCGAAGGTGCCGCCGAATCCACAGCACTGATCGGCACCCGGCAGGTCCACCAGCGTCAACCCGTGCACCGCCTCCAGCAGCCGCCGGGGACGGTCGCCGACGCCGAGCAGGCGCAGGGAGTGGCACGTCGGGTGGTAGGTGACGGTGTGCGGGAACGCGGCCCCCACATCGGTCACCCCCAGGACGTCGACCAGGAACTCGGAGAGCTCGAAGATGCGCGGCTCGAGGCGAGCCACCCGCTCCTGCAGACGTCGGTCCCCCGCCCGTCTCGCGACGATGCGCTGCTGGTGTCGCGCCGATCCGGCGCAGGATCCCGAGGGCGTGACGACGGCGTCGTACGGCTCGAACGCGTCGACGAAGTTGCGGACCGCGGGCACTGCCTCGTCGAGATAGCCGGTGTTCACCATCGGCTGGCCGCAACAGGTCTGCTGCTCGGGGAACTCGACGTCGACCCCGAGTCGGCGCAGAAGTGTGACCACTGCCTTGCCCGCGTCGGGGAACATCGCGTCGTTGAGACACGTGACCTGGAGTGCGACCCGGATGCCGCTCATCGCGCCTCCCGGCTGTCGAGCCGCGCCTCCGTGGGGCCTGCCACCACGGGTAACCCGCACGCGTCCGCCGTCAGCTGGCAGAGCAGCTCGTTCTGGGAGCCACCACCCACGATGTGGACGACTTCGGGAAGCACACTCGCGATCGTAGTCGCGGTGCGCACCGCACGCCGATAGGTCAGCGCCAGGCTTCCGATCTGAGACTGTGGTGATGGATCAACGCGGCGGCGCCGGAACAATGCCACCGCCATCAGCCACCAGGAGCGAACTGTGAACATCCAGGACATCGGACCCGAACCTCATAGCTTCGACCTCGAGCCTGCCACGGTCGAGAACGAGAACTACCGCACCGTCGCGTGGTCCGGGAAGTACCTCCAGCTGACCTTGATGTCGATCCCCGTCGGCGAGGACATCGGGCTCGAAGTACACCCGGAGACCGACCAGTTCCTCCGGCTCGACGCGGGCCGGGGCCGGGTGCAGATGGGTCCCGCGAAGGACCAGCTCGATTTCGACCGCGAGGTCGAGGACGGCTGGGCGATCGTCGTGCCCGCCGGCACCTGGCACAACGTGACCAACATCGGTGACGAGCCCATGCGGTTGTACGCCGTCTACGCGCCGGTCCACCACGCCGCGGGGAAGGTGCACGCCACCGCAGCCGACGCGGAACACGACGAGGAGGAGGGAACTGACGAGCCGCCGCGCTGGTCAGTGCAGCCCCAGCACCGGCCCGAGGACAAGCACGAGGACTCCTAGCTACTCGTCAGGCTCTTTCTCGAACGTGACCTCGATCCGCTCGAATCCCTTGTGTCGCTGGGCTTTCGCGTACTCGCGATACACCTGCTGGTCCGCCTCGGTGAGCCGCACGTTGTCGGTGAAAGGCGTCAGCAGGGCCCGCGGATACAACCGCTTGGCGAGTACGACGTTGAGCTCGAGCCCGATCATCGCGATCACGGTGCCGATGTAGATCAGCGCCATCAGCCCGAGGACCACCGCGAACACGGCGTTCATCGAGCTGGCCTTCTTGATCACGTGCTCGACGTACGCGTTCCCACCGAACTGCAGTGCCTGCCATCCGACGGCGATGAAGATCGCGCCGGGGAGCAGCTCCCGATATCGCTCCCTCCGCGGTGTCGAGAGCTGCAGCATCACGGTCAGGACCCCGGTCGTCAGTACGACGGTCGCCACCAGCGCCAGCCACTTCACTGCTCCGCCCGGCTCGCCACCCAGGATCTCGAGGTTGCTTCCCGACGCTCGAAAGCGTCGCCACGACCACGAGCGAGAGTCCCGCAAGCACCAGCCACGCCGCGCCGCGGAGCCGGCTGATCACCGGGTTGAGCCGGCTGTTGCGCGGGATCCCCCACGTGACGTTCACCGTGTTCTGCGCTGCCTGCCCGAGCCCGATGATGCCGTAGAGAGCAGTGAGTGCTCCGATCACGACCGCCGACGTACTCCCCTGGATCCCCTCGGGCCGGCCGAGCTGGTCGCCGACGATCGGGAACTGCGCCAACGCGGAGTTCAGGATGTCTTGCTGGAGCTCCGGCTGTCCCTGCAGCACGAACCCCAGCACCGCCGACGCGATCAGCAGGATCGGGAAGATCGACACGAACGCGTAGTACGTCAGCACCGCGGCGAGGTAGCCGCCCTGATCGTCGAAGAACTTGTAGACGACCCCGATCGGCATCCCGACCCAACGATGCTTGCGTTGGTAGTCGTCGACGCGATCCACCAGCCCGGGCACAGGACCACGCTACTTGGCCGAACGCCGTCAACGCGCACGTCGTGTCAGCATCGCGCGCTGGTTGCATCACTAGCGGCGACCAGACGCAAGTCCCGCGTCCACTGCGCTTGCCGCCCAGACCTCGGGCGTCATACCAATCGTGGCCTCAAGGGCACGATCCGATGGCGCATTTCTCGCTGGCTCGGCTTGTCACACCAGGACTGCGGGTCGGGAGTCCTGGCCGTCCTCATGTGACGAACCCAGAGTGCACCCTCCGCCAACCCCAGAGACCATCTGGCATCAATGCGACTTCTGACATTGGCTACCGGGCTGGGGTTTGCGAGAGCGCGGGGCTGACGGCGGCCTCAGGGTGGGCAATGTGTGTCATGGTGCGTGGTTTGCCGGTGCCGGTGATACCTCGACACTCGCGGCGTGAAGTTCGGCAGGCGCGTACGGTCGGGGAGGGAGGTGCCAGCGATGCCCTCTAGGATCCAACAGGTGCTCGCCGCCGCGCTGGCAGTTGCGTGCGCGTGTGCGTGGGCCGGGTGTGCCGGACGCACCGCCGACCATGATCGTGGCGAGGACCGGGATGGGTCCGCCAACACGACCGATTCCGGCGACCTCACCTGGGAGCCGGTTGCCACCCATCAGCGGGTGGGCGACGCGTCTGTGACGACGGTGCTTGCGCCCGACGGCGTCGCGACGTTGGTGTGGGTAGGCGGACCCGGGCTGATGGCGCAGGTGCAGCGCCCCGGCGAACCGTGGGGATCGCCGGTTCAGATCCCGACCCGCGGGTGGGTGAGTGGCGTGAGTGCTGGCGTCGATCGTCAAGGGACGGTCACCGTGGTGTGGTCCACCAGCGAGAACGTACATAGCCGTTACGGTCTGTGGGCTGCTCAAAAGCAGCCGGGTAACCTCTGGTCCGACCCGGTCCGGTTCGCCCGCGGCCCCTATGACGACGTCGGCTTGATCGACTGGGATCTGTCCGTGGGCCCGACCGGGGCCGCGGTGTTTGAGTGGGTCGACGAGTTGTTCCCCGAACTGCATGCCGCCTACCGGCCCGCTGCGATGGCGGCGTGGTCGAAACCAATCGCACCGCCTGGCGCGACATCGACGGAGAACCTGGCCACCACCGTGGACAGCAAGGGGGCCGCGACTCTGGCCTACCTGAGCGGCGATCTGGCCGGCGGCGCCCGGAACATGCTGAACCTGCTGGGTGCAACACCCGGGCATGGCTGGGGTGATCCAGTGAGGTTGAGGCAGCCGGTCGCTCGAGAGGCCTTCGACGTGGACGCCGGTCGCCCCGGCGAGGTGGTCGCGGTCTGGCAGGACGCCGACCACCGGATCATGGGAGCCCGCGTCACCGGCCAGAAGACAGGCCGAGCGGTTCGGCTCGCCGCCGCCGAGGAGCACGCAGCCTCGATCCTTGCGCAAGCCGCTGCCGACGGGACAGCCCAGGTGGTCTGGAACACCGGCGAATGGCGCGGGGCACGTCAGGTCCTCGCCGTCACTTGGGACGGACACCCCTCGGGGCAGACCGCCAACCAGCCTCAGGTGATCGGGCCCGCCGACTACTGCTCGCCCAACTCGTCGACCCTGGCCCTGACTGGGAACGAAGCCGGTGACACCGCCCTGGCCTGGCAGGCGCGACCGGGCGGACTCGCGATTGCGTACCGACCACCGCACGCGACGGCTTGGACTACCCAGGACGAGGTTGTGCCCGACGGACACGGACCCAACTGCCAGTGGGAATGGCTCGATCTCGCCGTGACGGACCACGCCCAACTCCAGGTCTCGTGGCTCGACTCCGGGACCACCAAGCTAGGCGTCGGCCACGACGCAATCTCCCGCCGCGCCCACCCTGCCAACAGCAGCGGCAACGGTCACGGGTAGTGCGACACCGCTTTCGTGCCGGCCGCACTCCCGGCCGCGGTCTTGGTCGCCGGGCCTGTCAGCGTCCACACTCCACGGCGATAAGACGCCCGCCTCTGCGGACACGAACTGCCTGCGACCGCACCTCGAGCCGGTCACGTGTCGCAGTCAGGGCGAGCGGTCGCGAGGCCTACATTGCTTTGCATGGCCGACATCCTCCTGGGCCTCCTCGCGATCATCGCTGGGGGCGCCATGCTGCTCGCAGGCCAGTTCGTGCTGCGACTCATGATCCCCATCTGGGGCTTCTTCGCCGGGTTTGCCTTCGGAGCCGGGATCGTCGCCAGTTTCGCCGACGAGCACTTCCTCGGAACCGTGCTTGGCTGGGTGTTGGGGTTGGTCTTTGCCCTGATCTTCGCGGTGCTCGCGTATCTCTATTACTACGTCGCCGTCGTCATCGCCATGGGAGCGTTCGGCTTCGCGATCGGCTCCGGGATCGTCGTCGCGTTCGGGATCACCTGGAATTGGGTGGCAGTGCTGGTGGGTCTGGTCGTTGGCCTGGTCGTGGGCCTGATCTCGATCTTCACCAATGTGCCGATGATCGTGCTTGTCGTGTTCGGCTCTGTCGCCGGGGCGGTCGGGGTGGTCGGCGGCCTGATGCTGCTGGTGGGTTCGTTGGACTCCGCCGACTTCAGCAGGGGCGACTTCACTGACACCGTCGCGAACAGCTTCGCCTGGACTTTGCTGCTCGTGGTGCTCGCCGTCGGCGCGATCCTCATCCAGGCCAGGCAGCGGGCGGTCATGCGTCAGAACATCCAGGAAGTCTGGTACGCCGAGGCCGGTGACCCGGACAAGAGCCAGGGCCGGTAGGTCACTCGCGGCGAAATGACTGTGAGGTCCTCGCTCTGCTCGCCGGCCGGAATCATCGCCGACATGTCGGATCAATTTCACCAGTCGTGGTCGTCCGCAGGATCTTCGGATTGCTGCCCGGCCCTGATCACCCACGGGTGCGGCTCTCGGTGTGCGAGTGACGAGCCTCGGTAGACCCGGTCATCCACCACGGGGGATCGAAAACTCGCCCCCTCCGACCGCGGACACGTTCGTTGCAGTTGCCGTCCACTTGCACCGGATTGGTCCTAAACGCTCGGCATCAGCATTAGCACGAGATCCCCTTCCAAGACCTCGGTAGTGCGCGGACGCAGGTGCAACGCTGGGAATCGATAGTGGCCGACCCACCGTTTTGGATGGTCGGCCGCGGTGACGGCGGTCGGTACGTGACCGGCAAAGGCTGCGCGAAGAGTTGTGTGTTGAACCTGTCGAGTCCGTCGGCGAGCTTTTGCGGACCCCACAGCCGGGCGCTGGCGGGCATCGTCTCGGTCACCACCGGGCCTGGATACATCTGAGCCGGGATCTCCGAGGCGCCTGTCCCTGTGAGGAATCCCTAGGTACTGCGGGCCATCGGTGGGTGTGAGAACTGGTGATTCCGCAGGGGGTGCTCCTGCGGAACCTCGCCCAGGATCGAACTCGCGACCAAGCGGCCGCACTTTCACATGACAAGGAAACGAAGATGAACAAGCACACCATCCGTACCCGCACGACGATGTTCGCTGCCGGGCTCGCCGTGGTCGCCGTCGGTGGCGCTACCACGACTGCCCTGCTGATGGAGGGCAGTGGGCCAGCAGTCGCCGCGGTCCACCACCGCTCGAGCAGCCACGATCCTTCGATGGTCGGGGTTTCCGATCCTGCGCTGAGGGCCGCGCACGTGGCCCACAGCGAGGTCATCCGGGGTGAAGGCACGGCCCACCGCGTGACGGTCTCGAGAGACAAGGCCTTCGGTGGCTCCCAGCTCGGTGAGTCACACTCCGGTGCGCAGGCGGACAAGGCGACGCAGGTCCACATGCAGATCACCAACAACACCCACGAGACCCTCGACCTGACCAGCGCCACCGACTCGGGGGCGGGGTCGCACTGGCAGGACCGAGCCACCGACCTTGCGCCCGGGGCGACCGAGACGGTCTCGAACTATGCCGCCGGTGACGCCCAGATCAACCTCACGTTCACCGGTGCCACGACCGGTGCGGTGTTCAAGCTCGCCGGTGAGACGCCGTTGGTCGGGAGCAACAGTGCGAGTGGCTCCTCCAGCAGCACGAGCTACATCGCACAGGCCTCGGCCGGCAGCGGGTACAACCCGACCGACAGCTACAGCATCCAGCCTGGTCAGACCTTCTCCTACACGGGACAGACCACGACGTACACCGTGCCACCGGGTGTCACGCAGCTCTCTGTCGCCGCAGCAGGCGGAGCGGGTGGAGACACCGCCGTGCTCGAGCACGAGCCCAACGGCGCCGAGGTCAAAGGTGACCTCGCGGTGACTCCGGGAGAGGTCCTCACACTCGGTGTCGGCGGACACGGCAGCTGCATGTACAACGCGCTCGGCGGCGGCTGGGGGCTCACCAGCGGCAGCGACAACTACAGCGGTGGCAACGGGGCCTCCTCGGGCGGGGACAGCACGTGTCCCGGCGGTGGCGCCACGGTGGTCCTCGACTCTTCCAACAACGTCGCGCTAGTCGCCGGTGGTGGCGGCGGCACCGGCGCGCCCGGCGCGGGCAGCAACGGGCAGAACGGCGGCCGCGGAGGCTACAACGGGGTCTGGGCAGGCGAGGACGGGTTCCCCTACGTCGGCGGCGGCGGCAAGGCCGGCGCGAACTCCACGACGCAGGGAGAGGAAGTCACCTCGGCCGGCGGCCTCAGCGGTGGAGCCGGTGGTGGTGGCGCCAACGGAGGCATGGCCGGTCTCAGCGGTGGTGGCGCCGGTGGTGGCGCCGGTGGCTCCTCGGCCCCGGGGCTGACCAACGCCACGGTGGAGACGGCACCGGCACAGTCGGGCAACGTGGCACCCGGGTTCGTGACCTTCACCCCGGTCGGCTGAACAGCCACCTGCACCTCCCAGGTCCAGTCGGGAGCGACCAAGCGTCGCTCCCGGCCGGACCGATGTGCGCGCTCCGCGGGTCGTGCGAGACTGAGCCATGCTGCACTGGCAGCAGGAGCAGCTCAGGACCATGGACGCCGTGATCGGCTCAGCAGCGGCGGGATCTCCGAGCGTGCTACTGGTCGAAGGAGACGCGGGCACCGGCAAGTCGTCGGTTCTCGACGAGCTCGTCGTGCACGCGACCGGGTTCACCGGCTTCGAGTCGGGCGCATCCGAGAGCGCCTCCGGCTACCCGTTCGGGGTGCTCGAGCAGTGGGGCGTGCGGCACCATGCAGGCGGACCGACCGCGCCCTACGTCGGCGCCCAGATGATCAACGAGATGCTCGACGGTCACTCCGCGGCGCCAGTGCTGCTCCTGCTCGACGACCTGCAGTGGGCCGACCCCGAGTCGGTCGACTCGCTCGTCTGGATGCTGCAGCGGGCTTCGGGGGACCGCCTCCTCGTGGCGATAACGAGCCGGCCGTTACCACCCGACGTACACCCGGGCTGGCAACGTTGGGCGCTCGCGCACGGACACGTGACGCATCTGCGACTCGCGGGGCTTGACCTCGAGCAGGCAGGCGCCATCGCGCGGGAACAGCAGCCACTGCTGGCCGAGCCCACGATCCGCGGCCTCTGGGAGCACACCGGCGGCAACCCGTCGTACCTGACGGCCATGCTCGCCGAGTACGACACTGCTGACCTGCTGCGCCTGCGCAGCCTTCCGGCGCCACGGGCGTTCAGCCAGCGACTGCGCTCTCGGGTTGCCCGGTTGCCCGAGGAGTCCGTCGCCCTGCTGCAGGCGGCGGCCGTGCTCGGCAGCGGCTGGAACTCGCTGATCGACGTCGGTCAGCTGTCCGGGGTAGAGCAACCCCGAGACGTGGCACAACCCCTGGTCGACCACGGACTTCTGCGTCAACGCGACCTGGACTCGGGGCCAGCAGTGCGGCTGTCACAGCCCGTGCTGCGTGCAGCCGTCTATGACCAGATCCCGCTCGCCGAACGCCGACGTCTGCATACGCGAGCGGCGGACCTGGTGACGATCCGTGACGACGTCCTCGGCCACCGGATCGCCGCGGTCGAGCGGTACGACGACGACCTTGCTGCCGAGGTGGAGCAGTGGGCGAGCGAGCTCCACGGTTACCGCCTGCATCGCGCCGCGGCCCGTTACCTGCGCTCTGCCAGTTGGCTGAGCAGCGACCTCCGTGACCGTGAGCGACGGTGGCTCGACTCGCTGTTCGAGAGCGTGCTCGCCCAGGACACTCCGGCCGTTCGCCAGGTCGCGCTCGAGCTCGAGGAGGCCGAGGACGTGATGCGGCGCGACCTGGTCCTCGGTGCCCTGGCGACGTTCGAGGACGACAACCACAACGCGATCTACTGGTTCACCAAGCAGCTCTCGGCCGACGAGTCCGAGGGACTCGCCGAACCTGTCATCCAGTACCGCATCGAGATCCTCCTGGCCTGGGCGCGGCTCCAGGCCGGCGAGCGCACTGAACTGGTCGCACGGGGTCTCGCCCGCGCCGCCGCGCTCGGCGCGGACGACCCAGGACTCGCGGGCTGGCGGCTCGCGGCCGAGGGCATGGTGCGCCAGCGCACGCGCCCCGCGGGGGAGGTGCTCCACGAGTTCGACGACATGCCCGAGAACCCGGTGGCGGTGCCCTGGGGCCAGCGCTTCCATCTGGCTCAGCGCGGTGTCGTCCGTGCGATATCAGGCCTGGCGCGCGGTGCGATCGGTGACCTTGACCACCTGCTCTCCCTCGACGACGAAGGCGACCTCGAGGCAGGCGCACCCCACCACCATGCGCTCCTCGGGCTCGCGTACTGGCTGAACGGCGACTGGGCGCGGGCCCGCGTCCACCTACGGCTCGCCCAGGAGATCGGCGCGTCCCTCTCACCCGTCGCGGTCGCGGTCGCTCCGTTGATCGAGATCGGTGCCGGGTCGCTGGCGACCGCCGACGAGCTGATCGCCCGTGCCGATGAGATGCTGGGGCGCAATCCCTGGGTCGAGTGTGTCGAGCTACTGCAGGTCGTCAAGGTCGCGCGGCGGCACGCGGATCCGAGCTCGGCAGCACGAGCCGCGACGTACATGGAGATGCGGGCCCGGCTGCCCGCTCTGCTCGCGGGACGAGAGTTCACCTACCCCGTCTGGCTGGCACACGCCGCGCTGGCCGCGTGTTGGGCTCGCGAGCTGGAGGACGCCGAGAGCTGCGTCCTCTTGATGACGACGACGTGCTCTACCGGTGCGCCGTGGATCCCAGCCGTGGCGCACTGGATCCGGGGTCTCGCCCAGGACCAGCGGGGAAACGGCGAGCTCGCGCTAGGCCACCTGGCGGCCGCAACCAACGACAGCAGGAACGATCTGCCGTTCTACCGCGCGCACATGCTCGTCGACCATGCTCGGACGGCGCTCGCTCACGGAGACACCGCAAGCGCCGAACGGTGCCGGGCGCAGGCTTTGGATCTCTACACCCGACTGGGTGCGGCCGCGTACGCCGACCGGGTCGGCGCCGCCCAACGATCCACGGAACCCGCCGTCCCAGGAGCCCTGCAACACCTCGGGCTGACCGAGCGCGAACAGGACGTCCTGACCTTGCTCGCGTCCGGGCTCAGCTATGCCCAGATCGCGCGCGACCTGTTCGTCAGCCAGAGCACCGTGAGCTATCACCTGTCGAACATCTACCGGAAGGCCCAGGTGAGCTCACGACACGAACTCACCGAACTCGTCCGCGGCGACCCGATCGGTTATGGCCTCCGGTCCCTCTGACGAATAGTGGCATGCGACTCTCCAGTCCTGAGTGGCGGGGAAGTGCTCAGATCCGGTCGAAGTCGCGGCTCACTGGCGCCGCGAACGGTTGCTGTCTGAACCCCAGGACGGGACTCGGGTGTCGATGGCCGGACGAGGCCACTGCCGCAGGCTGGGGTCAAAGGGTCAATAGCAACAGGTAGGTACGTCACTGTGGGCATATGCGGTCGAAAGACGTGGCGCACCTGGCCTTGGGAAGTCACTGGGTCAGGCAGACGGGTCAAGTCATCCCGAGATTCACTCAAGGTTGCCGGTGCACGTAGTCGGCCATGCCGGGAACGGTGAATGCTAGGAGTCCGCGCTCTGGGCTAAACGCCAACCCCTTCTTGATGATCTCGTTGCGTGCCACGGACAAGTCGCTGACTCGACTCTTCCCTGTAGCGATGACGAGATCCGAGATCGCCGAAGGTTCCTCGCCACCCACCTCGGCCATCGCGCGTAGCAGAGATCGCTGGGCTGGAGTCGCTCGATCCCAGCGCGATGCATAGAGGCCCGCGTCAACTTCGGCACGCGCAGTGGACAGGCCGGCGCGGACGTCATCGGCACTTATCGGGTTGTTCGCTGCCTGATCCCAGACGTGCTTCCCAATCGCCTGTAGGAAGTAGGGATAGCCGCCCGCTTCGGCAAGTGCGAGATTGATGCCCTCCTCAGTCCAACCAACCCCGCGCTTGGCCGCTGGAGCTACAAGGGCCTCGCGTGCGGCGGTCTCGTCCAGCAGCCCGATTGGCCGAAACTCGAAGAGCCGCTCTGCGTAGCTATTCGCCTCGGCTAGAGCCGCCGGCAACGACGGCAGTCCTGCACCCACCACGATCACCGGCAACGGGTTGGCGCCCTGGTTGATGGCGTGCACTGCCGTGTTCACAGCCTTCAAGTCAGAGGCAGCCGCTTCCTGAAGTTCGTCGATAAGGACCAACGTGCCTACACCGAGATCGAGCGACGTCTCCCCCAGCAGCTCGAACAGCGCGGCCAGATCATCGTCGAACCGGCCGGTGTCAGCAATGCCGGCGATGAGATCGACGTCGGCGCCCAAGGCGACGCTCGACCCATTCGTCTTGAGCCAGAACGACTTGAACACGCCCAGGAGACGTTCGAGCTTGGGTACGGGATGGCGACCGGTAGCCGTACGCAAGGCCCGCTGCAACGAACCAGCCAGTGAGACAGCCAAGGGCGTGCCCGTTGATGCCTCCACCTTGGCGGTGATCCAATGGTGGTGCTCGGCCGTCTTGAGCAACTCCCCCAATAGCACTGTCTTGCCCACTCCGCGCAGGCCGGTGAGAATCCAACTTCGTTCGCCCTCTCCGTATGTCTGGGCGACCTTTCGAACTGTCTCGAAGGCGTTGAGCACAGGCTCACGGCCGGCGAGAACCGGAGGCATACGCCCCGCCCCCGGACGGTAGGGGTTCTCCGTTGGATCGATGCCTAAGACTTTATCACTCTGTATAAACAAAATTGTTATGTGGAGTTAGAAGGGCTGATACGCATCGCCGCGTGCCACCCTCGCGGCCGAACGAGACTCGGTTCACTGCTCTCGCGAGTTGCGGCGCCAGCGCCCACTCCACACCTGGGGGCGGAACCACGCATCGTGGTGGTCGTTGACGAAGCGCGTGCGGAGGGCGCCTGAGCCGCGCGAACTACAGGCGGTGCTACGACGCAATCAGGCGTCAGTGCCCCTGTCACGAGAGGCCGTCGAAGAGATTGGTCAGCATCGGCGCTCCAGACTTCCGGGCGGGCCAGGCGACGACGTGTCACTCGTACTTGATGCGCTTGTCCCACTGCTCGAGGTCGTCCGGGACGTCGGACATCACATGGTGTTGGCTGCATGCTCACGCAATCCGGCGCCGATACGACCAGCGACGGCGCGGCAGTCGACGGTGATGCCGATCTGTTCGTCGGGCACTCCCCGTAGGTGGTAGACCTCGGTCGGGTCGAACTCGAAGAGGCCGAGTCCGGCACGCCGGCGGTTCCACCGGTCAACGACCGACTGCGGGACCGCGCTGTGCAGCAACCGCTGGAACCCGGACCCTCCCCGATCGTGGACTCGGGCAAACGCCGCGTCTGTCGCCGCGCCGATCGTCACATGGTCGGGATGACCGGAGATGCCGTCAGGGCCGAACGTGGCCACGACGGCCGGTTGCTCCTCGACAAGGACTCGCTCGACCATCGCTACGACGTCGTCGAAAGGCACGGAAGACACCCCACCGTCCGGCAGAGCAAGCCACTCGTGCCGGTCGGGCAGCCGGCCGAGCGCTTGCCATGCCGCCTCGTCCTCGGCCTGGCGAGCCGCCAAGGTCGTGCGCGTGGCGGGAAAAACTTCCCGGATATCGCCCAGCTCGCCATGGGTCGCGTGCACCAGGATGAACCGGAAGCCGGCCTCCTCCGAATGGAGAGCGACGCTTCCGGCAACAGCGTGAGCGTCGTCGTCGGGGTGCGCCACGACGCACACGATGGTTCGGTTGCGCGCCACGTGACTCAGTATGAGTCGCGTCGCGCATTGGCGGTGGTAAGACTCATTCCCATCTGCGCGGTGGCGCTTAGAGCGCTCGTTCTCCCAAGCTGTTCTGGCCAGCGGGCTGTTCTGGGCCGGTCGAGGCGTCACGGTCGAGGCACCGTCCCGGGCGGGGACAGTCCGGGGACACGCAAACGTAGCGGAACGGTGGATCGGCGAGGAGCGCGTTTGCCTCTGCGTCGGGGGGTGCGGCCGGATCTATCTCGAGAACGAGCTCTTCGCCGCAGCTGGGACACCTTGGAGTGGGGGAGCTTGTCATCTCGTCCCTCCTTGTGTGTGAGTCGGGCTCCTAGCAGCAGCGCGAATTCTGGGATGGGGGTCGGCCTCGCATCGGGCTGTGGATGGATTCAGGTGGCCACGCAGCTCGCTGACGCCGTAGGCGATCGACCAGCATCTGGCCGGGGCTAGACCCGGTTAGCTGTGCACCGAGTGGCGCGCGCCGATGCGAGTCCAGATGAGGAGCGCGACGACCGCCCCGATGACCGAACCGATGATGCCGGCAGGCTGCAGGATGCCGTCGGTGGCGTCCTTATGGAAAATCAGGTACCCGAGGAAGCCGCCCACGAACGATCCGATGACGCCGAGAACGATCGTCATCGCGATGGACATGTCTTGCTTCCCGGGGACGAGGAGACGAGCCAGTGCGCCGGCAATGAGCCCGACGATGAGGATGGTGATGATGAGGCCCAGCATGGTGTGCCTTTCGGTCGAGGTTGGTCTCTCATCCTTTGACCCCTAGGGCGGGTCCGATACCCCCCTAAGTAGGTTAGTGTGCGCGTGTGGCGAAGGACGAGACCGCGGCCAGATCGCGGCCCATCAGGGTGGCGCTGGTCGACGACTACGACGTCGTCCTCATGGGCGTGGCCAACATCATCGACCGCTACCGCGACCGGGTGGTCGTGGCCGAGATCGACTCCAACGAACCCGTCGACGACGTCGTCGACATCGTGCTTTACGACTGCTTCGCCCAACCGGAGTCGGATCACGAGCACATCTCGGTTCTCATCGACAACCCGCGCGCGCGACACGTGGTCGTTTACACGTGGAACTTCCACCCCGAGCTGATCGAGACCGCACGCAAGCAGGGAGTGCGCGGCTATCTGTCCAAGGCGCTGCCCGCCCGCGAGTTCATCGCCGCTCTCGAGGCCGTGCACGCCGGCGAGGTCGTCATCAGCGACCCACCCGGCCGGTCCGGCGGCGTGAGCGGCCTCGACTGGCCCGGCCGCGGCGAAGGCCTGAGCGAACGCGAGTCTGAGATCCTCGCGCTGATCACCCAAGGCCTGAGCAACGCCGACGTCGCCGCCCGCACCTTTCTGACCCCCAACACCGTCAAGTCCTACATCCGCACCCTCTACCGCAAGATCGCCGTGGCCAGCCGCACCCAGGCGGTGCTCTGGGGAATCGAGCACGGCTTTGCTCCGGATCACCACCGGATCGATCACTGGCGCGGGGGACCCTGATCGCCGGAATGACCGCAGGCATCGCCCTGTGTAGCGAGTTTTCATGTCTAACGCGACGGAAAGCCGCCCGGGGGTGGTGACGGCCACAGCGACGGCCAGGGCGACGGTTTGACCGGGCGGACCACTGCGCTCGACTACCGTGAGCCTGCCGCTTAGCCTCGACCCATGGCCACGATCGAGCTGACCGCGGAGAACTTCGAGGAGAGCGTCCGGGACAACGAGATCCTGTTCGTCGACTTCTGGGCGAGCTGGTGCGGACCGTGCCGCCAGTTCGCGCCCACCTACGAGGCCGCCTCGGAGGCCAACTCCGACCTGGCCTTCGGGTCGGTCAACACCGAGGAGCAGTACCAGCTGTCCAGCGCGGCACAGGTCACCTCGATCCCGACGCTGATGGCCTTCCGTGACGGGATCCTGGTCTTCTCCCAGCCCGGTGCGCTTCCGCCCGCCGCGCTCGACCAGCTGATCAAGGCCGTGCGCGACCTCGACATGGAGGACGTACGACGGCAGGTCGCGGAGCAGCAGCCAGCGAACGACACCGCGAACGACTGAGCCGGATGGACGCTGCCGCCTGGGACGAGAGGTACGCCGCCACAGCACTCGTGTGGTCGGCGGGTCCGAACCAGTTCGTCGAGTCCGAACTCGAGGCCCTTCCGCCAGGTCGCGCCCTCGACCTTGCCTGCGGGGAGGGCCGCAACGCCCGATGGCTGGCCGAGCTCGGCTGGAAGGTCACTGCCCTCGACTGGTCGTCCGTCGCCGTCGAGAAGGGGCGCCGGGTCAACAAGGCGGTCGACTGGCAGGTCGGCAACGCGCTGACCACTCCCCTGCCGACGGAGCTCGACCTGGTGGTGCTCGCCTACTTCCAGGTGCCGGCGGACGAGCGGCGTACAGCTGTGCAGCGGTCCTTTGACGCCCTCGCCCCGGGCGGGGTGCTGTTCGTGATCGCGCACGACTCGACCAACATTGCCGAGGGCACGGGCGGACCGCAGGACCCGAGCGTTCTCTACACCGCCGAGGACATCCTGGGCGATCTCGACGATGCTGACGTCGAGGTGGTGCGCGCCGAGCGAGTCGCCAGGGTCGTCGACGCCGGCACGGCATGGGACGCCCTCGTCCACGTGGTCCGCAGGTGACACCGACCCAGCTTCGTGCCTTCGCGTGCGTGGTGCGTCGGGGATCGGTGAAGGGTGCCGCCGAGGAGCTGGGCACCACCGAGTCCGCGGTGTCGATGAACGTCAAGCAGCTCCGCACCGAGCTGGACGACCCGCTGTTCTCCCGCACACCGTCCGGTCTGGCGTTCACCCCGGGCGGCTTGCGCCTGGCCAGTCGGGCGATGGAGATCCTGGACCTGCAGAGCCGCACCGTCCTCGAGGTCAGCGAGGCAGGGGCCGGGCGCCGGATGTTGCGGCTGGCCTCGTCAGGGGTGTTCGCGGAGCACGCGGCCCCAGGGTTGATCGGCCTGTTCACACGGCGGGCGCGTGACCTCGACGTCGAGCTCAGCGTCCACCCGGTCTCGGAGTTCCCGGA
Organism: uncultured Actinomycetota bacterium; assembly: GCA_963742785.1. Classification (GTDB taxonomy): domain Bacteria; phylum Actinomycetota; class Actinomycetes; order Propionibacteriales; family Nocardioidaceae; genus Marmoricola. The sequence goes on along the minus strand of CAVUNI010000004.1, from coordinate 401,101 downwards.
CCTGCTGGCCTCCCGCACCGTGGATGTAGCGCTCGGGCCGGCGTCCCCGCAAGATCGGCGCGGCCTGACGCAGCAGATCTTCCTCGACTACGACGTTGTCGTCGTGGCCGCGCCCCAGCATCCTGTCGCGACCGGCACTGTGGGGCACGAGGAACTTCACGACCAGGTCTGGCACCTCGGCCCCGGGGCCGCCGAACCCGCCGGCGAGACCTCGGCGGTGCTGCGTCGGCTGCGGGTGCCCGAGAACCGCCAGCGCATCTACCAGAGCGATGCTGCCGCTCTCGGAGAGACGCGGCGCGGGATGGGGCTGGCCCTCGCGGTGGGTTTCACGGTCCGCGACGACCTGCGCGACGGTCGGCTGGTGCGCGTGGATGGGCCGCACCTGAGAAGCCGTGGCTCCTGGGCGACGTGGGCTCTCGCAGGCGATCAGCGGACTTCGGCTGGTGCCGAGCTGGCCCGCTTCGTCGCCACGCCCAGGGCGACCCAGGCCATGCTCCGCGGCGAGGGGGCTGACGTGGGCCGGTTCCGTCCGGCTGTGCATGTCACCTTGTGGAGCTGACGGCGGCGAATACGTCGGGCAGGGCCGCCACACTGTGGGCCGGCAGGAACGCGTCGCAGAACGGGAGCGCTGCGGCCATCGACCCGACCAGTGGCTGGAAGCCGGCCGCACCGGCTCGAGGGTTGAGCCACACCACCCGACGGACCCGGCGTCGTAGCCGCGCCATCACGGCGACGAGCTCCTCCGGAGTGTCGGTGTCCCAGCCGTCCGATGCGATCACCAGCACCCCGCCCCGCAGCGTCGACCCGTGCCGAGAGGCGAGCAGGTCCCGCAGCGAGCGGGCCAGGTGCGTGCCGCCGTACCGGTCGACCACACGTTCCTCGGCGAGCGCCAGCGCCGTCTCGGCCGAGCGGTGCACCAGCGCCGGCGTCAGCCGCGTCAGCGAGGTCGAGAACGCGAAAGTCTCGGCCCGGCCGGTGCGAGCGAAGGCCCGCATCAGGTGCAGGTACGCCCCCGAGTAGGACTGCATCGACGCACTCACATCCGTGACCAGTGTCAGGGGACGCGGCCGTACGACGCGGCGCTGTCGACGCACGTCGAGCAGTGGTTCGAAGCCCGCGCGACCCGACGCTGCAATGGTCGCCCGGAGCGCGATTGCCCCGCCGCGTCGCCCTGCGCGCTGACGCCGGCTGCGTCGGACCGGCCACCGCGGCGCCGCCTTCTCCAGCCAGCGGCCGAGGATCTCGAGCTGGTCGGCGTCGAAGTTGTCGAACGGCGTGTCCGCGAGCCCCGTCAGAGCACTCGGCAGCAACTCCGGAAGAAACACCTGGTCCTGCGGCGCACCTTCCTCAGGTGTGGCGCGCGGCAGCGTGTGCCAGGGCAGGCCGCCCTCGTCGTCGGATTCGTCCGGCGCGCTCCTCGGCCCCGGCACCGAGACGAGCGGTCCCGGAGTCTGCTCAGTTCGAGGGGAGGATCCTCCGCGTCGAGCGTGGGGGTCGGCGCCGATCCCGGTGTCGCGGAAGGCCGCTGCGAACACCTTGTCGAACGCCTCGAGGTCTGGCTGGCGCCGGACCAGGGTGACCCGCATCGACCAGTACAGCTCGTCGAGCTGCATCGGTGGCGCTGCACCCAGCGCCTCGCACAGGTCGGCCAGGGCTGTGGTCGGTACGCCGGCGCCGGCGCGGCGCAGGCGGTCGCCGAAGGCCGCGGCGAGCGCCGCCCGGTCGACTCCCCGCAGCAGCGTCGCCGGGGTCTCACTCATCGAGGACGGTGTCCAGCCCGGCGAGGACGGTGTCGAGGTCGTCTGCCGTCTTGACCACCGTCCCGAGGGTGGCGACCACGGTGTCCCTCATCAGCTCGGTCGCTCCGAGCGCGGAGAGTGCCGACACCCAGTTGATCGCCTCGGCCATGCCGGGTGGCTTGTCGACCTCGAGAGCGCGCACCCGGCCCACGAACTGGGCGGCGGAGGTGATCAGGTCCTCGTTGGCCGCCGGCACCGTGCGGCGCAGGATCGCGCACACCCGCTCCGGCTCGGGGTACTCCAGCCAGTGGTAGAGGCAGCGTCGGCGCAGCGCGTCGTGCAGGTCGCGACTCCGGTTCGAGGTGAGTACGACGAGCGGCGGGCGCTTGGCCGTGAAGGTGCCGATCTCCGGCACGGTCACCGAGCCCTCCCCCAGCACCTCGAGCAGGAGTGCCTCGAACTCGTCGTCGGCACGGTCGATCTCGTCGACGAGGAGGACGGGCGGCTGCGGTCCGTCGTACCTCACACAGCGCAGCACCGGGCGCTCGATGAGGTACTCCTCGCTGAACAGGTCGGCCTCGGTCAGCTTCTCGCCGCGCGACTCCGCCAGCCGGATGGCGAGCAGCTGCCGCTGGTAGTTCCAGTCGTAGAGCGCCTCCGCGGCGCTGAGCCCCTCATAGCACTGCAGCCGCACCAGCGGTACGCCGAGACAGCGGGCCAGCACGTGTGCAGCAGCCGTCTTGCCGACACCGGGCTCACCCTCGAGCAGCAGCGGCATCCCCAGCCGGAGCGCGAGGAAGACGGCGGTCGACATGCCCTCGTCAGCGAGGTAGTCGTGCTCGTCGAAGCGCGTGCGCACGTCCGCGGCAGAGGCCAGTGGGAGAGCCGGCGTGCTCACGGATGCTCCGCGCGCATCGCCTCGTAGTCGGCCCAGGTGTCGATGTCGTGCGGCACGGGACCCGCGATCCGCACGCGGACGACGTCCGCCTCCGGACCGGCGTCGACGAGCTTCCAGACCGCCTTGTCACCGTGCATGGCATCGATCGCACCGAACATCTGACGATCGAACCACAACGGGTGGCCGAGGCCGTCGTCGTACTCGCAGACACCGACCGCATGGCCGCGGGCCGTGGCCTCGAGCTCCTGGATCGTCTCGACGCGCACCCGCGGCTGGTCGCCGAGGAGCAGCACCATCCCGTCGGTGCCGGGTGGCAGCGCAGCGAGCGCCGTCCGGATGGAGGTCGAGCACCCTTGGGTGTAGTCGTGGTTCTCGACCACGTCGACCCCGCTCAGGTCGACCTCGTCGCGGACGCGATCGGCGGCACCTCCGAGGACCACCACGACCGGCTCGCACCCCGACTCCCGTACCACCGACAAGGTCGCGTCGAGGACGGTCGCCCCGTCCAGCTCCAGTACCTGCTTGGGCTGGCCGAGTCGCCGCGAGGCGCCCGCCGCCAGGACGACGGCCGCGACAGTCACGAAGCGCGGTCCGCTACGAAGATGTCACGGCAGCCGGGGTTGCAGAACCAGTAGTCGATGCCGTCGACGACCGCATGGATGGTCTCCGCGCCAATGGTGACGGTCATGCCGCACACCGGGTCGACCGCCTGGAGAGGGCGGTCGAGAGGCTCGCGACCGGGGGAAGCCGCGAGCCCCTCTAGCCTGATGCGGCGTACGACCTCGGCCAGGATCGACAGCGCGATCTCCGGTGCGGTTCGTGCGCCGATGTCGATACCGACGTGGGGATGGACCCGGGGTCGCTCCTCGTCGGTCAGTTCGAGCTCCGCGAGCAGAGCCTCGCCGCGGGTGTGGCTGCACACGACTCCGACGAACCCGATACCGGCGTCGAGTGCCGCCCGGATCGCGGTCGGCTCGTCACCACCGTGGCTGGAGACCACGGCCGCAACAGCACCGTCAGGCCTGGCCCCCTCGGTGGCGCGGCCGACCGCGAAGCCGAGCGTGGGTGCGAGCGTCGCCACGACCTGCGCGATCGGGGACGTCCCGACCACGTAGAGCAACGGCGACGGCAGCAGCGGCTCGAGGTAGATCTCCAAGGCCCCTCCTGACAGGCACGGGTTCACCACGATGCTCGCACCAGGCGTCTGCGGAAACGAGTCGTCGCTGTCCGGCAGAACACGCAGGAGTACGCCGACCCCGGTCTCCAGCGCGTCGAGGGCAGCCGTGCGCACCGAGCCGGAAGCGCAGTGGCCGCCGACGAACCCCTCGATGGAGCCGTCGGCCAGCACGATGGCCCGGTCACCGGCGTGCGCGGAGCTGGGCTCCTGGGCACGCACGACCGTCGCGTGGACGAACGGCACGCGCGAGCGGGTCAGCTCGTCCATCCGCTCCGAGAGCTGGGTGGTCACGGTGTCTCCTGATCTCCTAGATCGGTGGGGTGGGGCGGCCCTGCATGGCTGCCCACACGCGCGACGGGGTCAGCGGCATGTCCGCGTGCCTGATGCCATAGGGCTTGAGCGCGTCGATGACGGCATTGACAACGGCCGGAGGCGAACCGACCGTTGCCGACTCGCCCACTCCCTTGGCACCGATCGGGTGGTGCGGCGAAGGGGTGACGGTGTGCCCGGTCTCCCAGTGCGGCACCTCCAGCGCGGTCGGGATCAGGTAGTCCATCAGCGAGCCGGCGATGCAGTTGCCCTCCTCGTCGAACGAGATCATCTCCATCAGGGCCATCCCGACGCCGTCGGTCAGGCCGCCGTGGACCTGGCCCTCGATGATCATCGGGTTGATCCGGGTACCGCAGTCGTCGATCGCGATGAAGCGACGTACCTTCACCTCGGCCGTGCCGGGGTCGACGTCCACGACGCAGATGTAAGCGCCGAACGGATAGGTGAGGTTCGAGGGGTTGTAGCAGATCTGGGCCTCCAGACCTCCCTCGATTCCCTCCGGGAGGTCGCCGGCACCGTGTGCCCGCAGAGCGATCTCCTGGATCGTCACCGAGCGGCCGGGGTCACCCTTCACCTGGAAGGCGCCCTTCTGCCACTCGAGGTCCGCGACGGAGACCTCGAGCATCCCGGAGGCGATGATCTGGGCCTTGTCACGGACCTTGCGGGCGACGAGCGCCGCCGCGGCCCCGGAGACCGGCGTCGACCGGCTGCCGTAGGTGCCGAGTCCGAAGGGCGTCTGGTCGGTGTCGCCGTTGACGACCTGGATGTCGTCGGGCGAGATGCCGATCTCCTCCGCCACGATCTGCGCGAACGTCGTCTCGTGACCCTGCCCCTGGCTCATGCAGGAGACCCGCAGCACGGCCTTCCCCGTCGGGTGGACGCGCAGCTCGCTGCCGTCGGCCATGCCGAGGCCGAGGATGTCCATGTCCTTGCGCGGACCGGCGCCGACGGCCTCGGTGAAGAACGCGACGCCGATGCCCATCAGCTCGCCGCGGCCCCGCTTCTCCTCCTGCTCGCGGCGCAGCTCGTCGTACCCGGCCATCTCGAGCGCGAGGTCGAGAGCGCGCTCGTACTCACCGGAGTCGTAGACCCACCCGGTCTTGCTCGTGTAGGGGAACTGGTCGGGCTGGATGAGGTTCTTCCGCCTCAGCTCGACGGGGTCCATCTTGAGCTCGTAGGCCAGGCAGTCCACGATCCGCTCGACGAGGTAGACCGCCTCGGTGATCCGGAACGAGCACGCGTAGGCGACACCACCGGGTGCCTTGTTGGTGTAGACGGCCGTCATCGAGCAGTACGCCGCCTCGAGGTCGTAGCTGCCGGTGAACACACCGAAGAACCCGGCGGGGTACTTGATCGGTGCCGCGGTCCCGTTGAAGGCACCGTGGTCGGCGAGCACGTGGGTGCGGATCGCGAGGATCTTCCCCTCCTTGGTCGCCGCGATCTCGCCCTGCATCACGTAGTCGCGGGCGAAGCCGGTGCTGACCAGGTTCTCGGTGCGGTCCTCCACCCATTTGACCGGCTTGCCGATCACGAGAGACGCGACGATCGCGCACACGTAGCCCGGGTAGATCGGCACCTTGTTGCCGAAGCCGCCACCGATGTCGGGTGCGATCACCCGGATCTTGTGCTCGGGGAGCCCCGAGACCATGGCGTAGACGGTCCGGTGTGCGTGCGGCGCCTGGCTCGTGGTCCACAACGTCAGCTGGCCACCGACGCGCTCGTAGTCGGCGACACAGCCGCACGTCTCCATGGGCGCGGGGTGCACCCGCGGATAGACGATGTCCTGCTTGACGACGACGTCGGCCTTGGCGAACACGGCCTCGGTCTCCGCCTTGTTGCCGGTCTCCCAGTCGAAGCAGTGGTTGTCTGCCTTGCCCTCGAGGTCGCTCCGGATCACGGGGGCGTCGGGCGCGAGCGCCTGGCGTACGTCGATGACGGGGTCGAGCTGTTCGTACTCCACGTCGATCAACTCGAGGGCGTCGCGTGCCGAGTAGCGGTCCTCGGCCACCACGAAGGCGACCTCCTGTCCCTGGAACCTGACCCGGTCGGTCGCGAGCACCGCCTGGACGTCGTTGGAAAGCGTCGGCATCCACGCCAGCCCCTGGGCGGCGAGATCGGCGCCGGTGATGACGGCCTTGACCTTCGGGTGGGCCTGGGCGGCGCTGACGTCGATGCTGACGAGGTTCGCGTGGGCGACGGGTGAACGCAGGATCGCCAGGTGCAGCATGCCCTTGAGCTGGATGTCGTCGACATACTTGCCCATGCCGCGGATGAACCGCGGGTCCTCCTTGCGCAGCATCCGGCCGTGGCCGACGGGGTGCTGGTCGTTGTTCGCGTGCTCGAGATCTTCCTGGGTGGCGGCAACACCGGGCTGGTCGACGGTGGTCATGACGCGCTCCCCGCGGTCTCGGGCTCGGCGTCGGCCGCTTCGAGACCGTCCGGGTGCTCGGCGGCCCACTGGATCGACCGGACGATGGTGGTGTAGCCGGTGCAGCGGCAGATCTGCCCGGAGATCGCCTCCCGGATGCGTTGCTCGTCGGGGTGCGGCTCACGGTCGAGCAGCGCCCGCGCGGTCATCAGCATCCCGGGGGTGCAGAACCCGCACTGCAGACCGTGGCACCGCATGAACCCTTCTTGCACAGGGTCGAGGACCCCGTCCCTCTCGAGATCCTCGACCGTGCGCACCTCGCGGCCACCTGCCATCGCCGCAAGCACGGTGCAGGTCTTGACCGGTTCCCCGTCCATCCACGCGACACAGGTGCCGCAGTTGCTGGTGTCGCACCCCCAGTGGGTGCCGGTGAGCCCGAGCTCGTCGCGAAGGAAGTGGACCAGCAACATGCGTCCCTCGACCTCGCGGGTCACGCTTTCCCCGTTGACCGTCATGGTGACCTGCATCAGACCGTTCCTCCGTCGTTGTTGGCCCCGTCGTTGGGAGGCTGGTCGCCGGCCTCGCCGGCCTCGATCCGTCCTACTGCGGTGCGCAGCGTCCGACGAGTGAGCTCGTCGGCGAGGTGCCGCTTGTAGTCGACGGTTCCGCGGTTGTCGTCGGACGGCGAGCAGTTCGCCGCGGCCAGTTCTCCCGCCTGTTCGTAGAGCTCCTCGCTCGGTCGCTGTCCCCGCATGACTTCCGAGATCGCGGGGATGCCAGTGGTGTTGGGACCGACCGCGGCCAGCCCGACGCGGGCGTCGGTGATCACGCCGTCCGCCATCCAGACGGCAGCACCTGCCGAGGTCACCGCCCAGTCGCCGGCACGCCGCTCGACCTTTGCGTAGGCACTCGAACCACCCGGGCGCACCGGCAGCCGGATCTCGGTGAGGATCTCGGCCTGTCCGACCGCTGTCTCGTAGGGACCGCGGTGGAACTCCTCCATCGAGACCACCCGCTCGCCCGACGCACCCCGGATGACGCAGCTGGCGTCGAGTGCCGTGCACACGGCCGTCAGGTCCTCGGACGGGTCGGCCTGGCACAGAGACCCGCCGATGGTCCCGCGGTTGCGCACCACGGGGTCGGCGATCACCTGCTCGGCGTCGGCGAAGATCGGGAAGACAGCCGCGAGCTCGGGCGACTCCAGCAGCTCACGGTGCCGGGTCATGGCCCCGATGCGGACCTCGTCGACACCGACCCGCACGTATCCGAGCTCGTCGTGCAGGTCGTTGATGTCGATGAGGTACTCGAGGCCGGTCAGGCGCAGCTTCATCATCGGGATCAGGCTGTGGCCGCCCGCCAGCAGGCGCGCCTCGTCGCCGAGGCGCTCGAGAAGGCTGATGGCATGGTCCACGCTCGTGGCGCGCTCGTAGTCGAAAGGTGCGGGTACCTGCACTGGAACCTCCGTGTGAGGTGGGTCACACGACTATCCGACGGCCAGGCAGGCCCCGTCAACGGCACCTAAGCGAACCCTTAAGTCGGTCAGGCCGCGTCGAAGAAGGTGGCCAGCATCGGCACCCTTCTGAGCACGAACCGGTCCAGCAGGAGTACGACGAGCAGGCTGATGCCGAACATCGGGAGGAACACCCCGAGCGCGACCAGAGCGACCGCGAGCGCCGGTGTTCCCTTGACCGGCATCCGGCCCCGCGGGGCGCCCATCCGGCGTCCGCTCGGCCGACGGCGCCACCACATCAGCGGCCCGGTCACGCACATCGCGATGACGGCGAGGCAGAACACCGCCGAACCGATCAGGTTGGGCAGGCCGAGGCTGCGGCCCTCGTGCAGGCCGATCCCCTGCGAGACCACCTTCGCCAGGAGCGGGTAGTCGTCGTACCCGTAGGTCGCGCGCACCTTCCCGCCGTACCGGTCGACATGGACCGTGCGTTCGTCGCTCGGCTGGTCGAAGGCATACCCGATCGCGGAGAACGTCCCCTTGTCGTCGTCGGGCAAGGCGACCGTCATCGGGTGGCGCAGGCCCTCGCGCTCACCGACCGCGACTGCCGTGTCGACGTTCGCGACCGACTCCGTTTTTCCTGACGCGCCGTTCGGGACCTCGGACTTCTGCAGCGCCCACGGCAGCTCGGCGTGGCTGTGCGGCAGCGACTCGTCAAGCGTGGAGGCGGGCTTCGACTCGGCACCGTGGTCGAGGCTCCACATGGACGAGCCGGACGCGGTGGCGAGCTTCTGGACCTGTGCGCCCCAGAGGCCGGTCCAAGGCAGTCCGGTCGCGATCATGCCGAGCAGGCCGATGCCGACGAACACACCGAGTACGCCGTGTCGCGAACCGAGCTTCGCGCCGGGCCGTCCGGCTCGCCGGCTGCGGCGCCGGGCCTTCCAGCCGCGCAGGAAGAGGTAGTAGCCGGTCAACGCCATCACCAGTGCCCAGCAGATACCGAGCTCCATCACCCGGTCGCCGACGACGCCGGACATCAGGTCCGCGTGCAGTCGGATGGCAGTGCCGCTCAGAGTGGCGTCCGGGTCGAGGTCCCCGAGCACCTTCGCGGTCCACGGGTCGACGAAGACCTCGCGCGCCGACCCGTCACCTCGGGTGATCGAGAAGACCGTGCTGCGCCCCTCCGATCGCGGCTCGGCCATCGACAGCACCGTGGCGTCCGGGTAGGCCCTCTCGACGGCGTTCAGCTGGCCGGCGTACGGCTGGGCGACGGCGGTGCCGGCCGGCTTGGCCACCACCATCTGGTCGGCATGGAGCAGCGGTTCGAGCTGGAACCGGAACAGGTAGATCAACCCGGTGACCGAGAGCACGAGCAGCACGGGGATCACCGCGAAGCTGGCATAGAAGTGCCAGCGCCAGAACGCGCGGAACCAGCCGCTGCGAGGTTCCGGCGCCGGGCCGGCAGGTGGAGTAGGGGAGGCGTGGGGTCTGGACAGGGACAAGGACATAGGAGTGCTCCGAAGGAGAAGAGGGGAACGCAGGCAGCGCCGCGGTCTCGAGGACACGCGGCGTGCGGTGCGATGGGGGCTGGGGTTCAGGCAGCCAGAGGAGGACCGCGCCGGGAGACACTCCGGCTACGGACCTGCGACTGCGGCAGCGGAGCGGTCACCGCCACGAGGAGGACGAGGACCTCGACACCCAGTGCAGCAGCGGTCATGGCGCGGGCCGCGGCGACCCAGCGCTGCAGGGCGGGAGCGACCAGATCGGCCCACCCGCGGGAGGCCAGCTCGAACAGGTGCCACAGCGCCCGCTCCCCCATCGCCAGCCACCAACCGCACGCCGCGGCCGCGGCCAGGTGGGCGAGCGCCATCGTGGGATGGGCGGAGATGTCGGTGACCGCATGCAGGACCGGCGTCGGGACGCTCAGGCCCCCGCCGTGGTCGCCCACCCGGGATGCGTAGGCGACGTCGAAGAAGGAACCGCTGCGCGATCCGGTCCCTGCGGGGACCGGGGTCGCCGGGGACGCTGCCTGCGTGACCGGGTCACCGCGGTGTCCGGCGGTCACCGCGAGTGCCATGTGTACGGCGGACTGCCCGGCCACCAACATCAGCACGATGCGGCGCGTCGAGCCGGGGCGGCGTAACAGCGGCGCGGACGCGAGGGTGCCGCCGAGCACGAGGGCCACCATCACGCCCGGGCCCGGAAGAAGCCCGTCCGCCTGGACGTGCGCTCCCGCGCCTGCGCCCAGGGCCACCGCGGACAGGACCGCCGCACGCCCCCACCAGAGGGCTCCGGTCGCGGTGCTGGCGGGGGTCATCGGTCCGAGAGTGGGGGTTGGTCAGTGGGCGTGCGGGCGGGGTTCGTCGCTGGCGTCGAAGACACCCTTCTCGGCGTTGTCCCGCGCCTTGCGCAAGTGCTTGGTGAGGCTGAAACCGAGCAGAGCCACAGCGACCGCGAGGGCGAGGAAGACCCCGAACGCCACCCAGCCCGCCTTGACGTCGTTGGGGGCCGGGACCTTGTCGGCCCACCCCACGAGCAGCGGCGAGAGGAACATCAGGGCGCTCATGGGGCCATTGTCTCAGGTGTCCAGATCGGTGCGACCGCGGATCCCGGCGAAGAGATCGTCCTCGGGCAGGTCGGTGTCGACCAGGGACCGGGCGAGCTCGTAGTCCTCGGTCGGCCACGCCGCCTGGTGCACCTCGAGGGGCACGTGGAACCACGGTCCGTCCGGGTCGATCTGGGTGGCGTGGGCGATCAGCGCCTGGTCGCGGATCGGGAAGTACTCGCCGCAGGGCACCCGGGTGGTGATCCGCGCGTCGTGGGCCGGGTCCGGCTTCCACTCCTCCAGCCGCTCGGCATACGGCGACTCCAGGCCGCGTCGCAGCATCTCGTCGTTCAGGGCCTGGGTGCGCGGCCGGTTGAAGCCGTGGTGGTAGTAGAGCTTCAGCGGCTGCCACGGCTCGCCCGCGTCCGGGTAGCGGTCCGGGTCACCGGCTGCCTCGAAGGCGACGATGGAGACGTTGTGGCACTGGATGTGGTCGGGGTGCGGGTAGCCGCCGTTCTCGTCGTACGTCGTCAGCACGTGTGGCCTGAAGCTCCGGATGAACCGCACCAGTGGCTCTGCCGCTACCTCGGGATCCATCAGCCCGAAGCAGCCCTCGGGCAACGGCGGCTTCGGGTCGCCCTCCGGCCAGCCTGAGTCGACGAAGCCCAGCCAGTCCTGCCGGACACCGAGGATCTCGCGGGCCGCGTCCATCTCCTGCTTCCGGATCACGGAGATGTTCTCCAGCACCTCGGGCCTGTCCATCTTCGGGTTCAGGATCGACCCACGCTCGCCGCCCGTGCAGGTGACGACGTGCACGTCGACACCCTCCTTGACGTACTTCACCGTGGAGGCCGCGCCCTTGCTCGACTCGTCGTCGGGGTGCGCGTGCACATGCATCAGCCGGAGCATGCCGACCATCCTAGGGACGACGCCTGATGCGAGAATCCGTCAGGTGAGCGACCTGATGTCCGACCGGTACGGCGCCGCCAGCCCGGCACGCCGGCGGCTCGTCATCCTCGTGTCCGGGGTGGTCGGTCTGGTCGCCCTCATGTGGCTGGCGTGGGCGACGTGGTTCGAGAGCACGCCCGACGTCCAGTCCTCGCTGCGCACCTTCGACGTCGTGGACAGCCACTCGGTGAAGGCCTCGGTGGCGTTGCACCTGCGCGACGAGGACGTCAAGGCCAGCTGCCGGGTGCGGGCCTACGGCAACGACCACTCAGTCGTGGGCGAGCTGAACTTCACGGTGACCGGCGTGAGCGGCAGCACCCGCCGTGACGTGACCTTCCGTACCGAGCGCGGAGCCACGTCCGTGGAAGTCGTCGGCTGCACCACCGAGGACCAGTCGCGGCCCCGCTGAGGCGCGGACTGAGACGATTCTGCCTACGCCGCGAGCGTTGGTAATATCGGTTACTTGCCCTGCAAGCGGTTCATCGATCTACAGGAGTTTCCCCATGAGCGAGCCGACCCAGAGCTCCGTCTGGCTGACCCACGCCAAGTATGACGAGCTCAAGGCCGAACTCGAGCAGCTGCGCGGTCCCCGCCGCTCGGACCTCGTCAAGCGGGTGAGCGACGCCCGCGACGAGGGTGACCTCAAGGAGAACGCCGGCTACCACGCCGCCCGCGATGAGCTCGGCAAGATGGACGGACGCATCAAGCAGCTGGTCGACATGCTCGAGCGTGCGGAGGTCGGCGAGACCCCGGCCGACGACGGCGTGGTGGAGCCCGGCATGAAGGTCACCGTCAAGCTCGTGGGCCTCGACTTCACCGAGACCTTCCTGTTCGGTGCTCGCGAGATGGGCGGCGACGACATCAAGGTCTACTCGCCGCAGTCCCCGCTCGGGCAGGCGATCGACGGCGCCAAGCGTGGCGAGACCGTCACCTACACGCTGCCCAACGGCAAGGACCAGAAGGCCGAGATCGTCGAGGCCGTGCCCTACCTGGGCTGAGGCACCTCATTCGACTACGTGGTAGCCGTGGTTCCGCAGCCTGCGGAGCACCTCGTCGGCGTGGTCGGGTCCCTTCGTCTCCAGCTGGAGCCGGACCTCGACCTCGCCCACATGCAGGGTGATCGAGGTTCGTTCGTGCGAGACCTCCAGCACGTTGGCACCGGAGTCCGCGAGCTCGGCCAGCAGCTGCGCCAGGCCGCCCGGACGGTCCGGGATCACACAGCGCAGGTTGAGGTAGCGGCCGGCCGACGCCATGCCGTGCCGGATCAGGTTGCCGAGCAGGAGCGGGTCGACGTTGCCGCCCGACAGCACCGCCACGACCGGCGTACCGAACTCCTGGGGCCGGTCCATGATGGCCGCGACGGCCGCCGCACCCGACGGCTCCACGACCATCTTGGCCCGCTCGAGGAGCAGCACCAGAGCCTGTGACATGGACTCCTCAGAGACCGTGACCACCTCGTCGACGTGCTTCTGGACGGCCTCGAACGGCACGTCCCCGGGACAGGCCACCGCGATGCCGTCGGCGATCGTGGTCATCCGCTCGAGGGCGACCGGCGTACCCGTGCGCAGCGACTCCGGGTAGGCGGCCGCCTCCTCGGCCTGCACACCGACCACGCGTACGTCGGGGCGCACCGACTTGACTGCGAGGGCGACCCCGGCCAGCAGTCCGCCCCCACCGGTCGGGACGAGCACCGTGGCCGCCTCGGGGGCCTGACGGAGGATCTCGAGGCCCACGGTGCCCTGGCCGGACACGATGTCGATGTGGTCGAAGGGGTGGATGAAGACCGCACCGGTCTCCTCGGAGAACTCCTTGGCGGCAACGAGCGCCTGGGTGAGGTACTCCCCGTGGAAGCGCAGGTCCGCGCCGTAACCCCGGGTGGCGTTGACCTTCGGGATCGGAGCGCCCATGGGCATGAAGACGGTGGCCTTGATGCCGAGCATCTGCGCGGCCAGGGCGACGCCTTGCGCGTGGTTGCCAGCGGAGGCCGCGACCACGCCACGGGCACGCTCGTGCTCGCTGAGCCGCGAGAGCCGGACATAGGCTCCGCGGATCTTGAACGACCCGGTGCGCTGCAGGTTCTCGCACTTCAAGAGGACGGGGCCGCCCACCATGGCCTGGAGCCACCGCGACGTCTCCATCGGGGTGTAGACCGCGACCTCTTTGACGAGGTCCACGGTTCCCTCGATGTCAGCCAGCGAGACGGTCACGGCAACACCCTAGATGGAGTCAGGAGCCACGGGGTGGGTCGTCGGAATCGGCGATCTCTTCGGCCGATGCGTCCGGTGGCACCATCACCTCTTCGGGTTCGTCCTCCGCGGCTTCCTCGGGATCCTCACCGACCTCGGTGTAGTCCGCGAGGTGCTGCACGACCGCGTTGAGTGACGCCGCCAGCGGTACGGCGATCAGCGCGCCCGGGATGCCGGCCACGATCACACCGAGCGCGATCGCGACGATCACGCCGAGGGGATGGACGGAGACGAAGCGGCCCATCAGGAACGGCTGGAGGACATGGGCCTCGAGCTGCTGCACCCCGACCACCACCCCGAACATGATCAGCGCCTTCACCGGGCCCACCGCGACGAGGGCGACGAGCACCGCCACCGTGCCCGACACGAACGCACCGATCATCGGCACGAACGCGCCGAGGAACACGATCACACCGATCGCACTCACGAACGGCACGCCGAGAATCCAGGCGCCGATCATCACGCCGATGGCGTCGGTGCCCGCCACGAGCACGGTGGCCCGCACGAACTGGGTCAGCGACTTCCAGGCAACCCGGCCCGAGGAGTCGGCCCGGAGGCGCCCGGCCCGCGGAAAGAGCCGCACGAGCCAGGCCCAGATGAGTGGCCCGTCGGCGAGGAAGAAGTACGTCGAGAACAGCACGATGAAGATGCCGGCCACGACGTGACCGACGGCCGTGCCGACCTCGGTCACCTTGCCGACGGCGTCCTCGCTGTAGTTCGAGATCTGCGCCTGCGCGCGGTCGAGGGCGCTGCTGAGCTGCGAGTCGGTGACGTGCAGCGGGCCGTCGCGCAACCAGTCCCGGACCTGCTCGATGCCGCTGTCGACCTGCTTGGAGAGGTCGCCCACCCCCTGGGCCACCTGGTTGCCGACGAACGTCACCAGCAGCGCGATGAAGCCGACCCCGAGGATGACGATCAACAGAGCCGCGAGCCGGCGCGGGATGCCGACCTGCTGTGCCCAGCCGATCAGCGGAGCAGCGAGCGCCGCGATGAGCAGGGCTATCACGATCGGCAGGACGACGACCAGGAAGAAGTTCAGCGTCCACAGGATCAGCGCGCCCGCCGCACTGATGACCAGGAATCGCCAGGCCCACGCCGCCGCAAGGTCGACACCGTAGGGAACCTGACCGGGCCTGAAGTTCGACGGCCCACCCGCAATCAGCGGCTCCGCCTCCATGGCGCGGCGCGTGGCCCGCACCTCGGCCCACTGCTGGGCGATCCGGGCGCGCAGCTGCTCGTCGTTGGCCTCGGCTCGCGAACGGGATCGCTCCCGAAATTCGCCGATCAGTCGGCGTGGTCCTCGTCGCACCTCGACAGGCTACGTGCCAGTGCCGCCGCTGCAGCGGGGCGGCGCTCCGAGAGCAGACCGACGGCTGCAAGCACGTAGTCGCGGTCCACGACGACGCGAGGCCGCTCGGGCAGCTGCCAGCCTTCGGGCGAGACACCGGTGAGGCTGGCCAGGACGCGGTCCGCCGTTGCCGGGTCGGAGTGCCGGAGGACGCCACCCGACCCCACGAGCAGCGACACCTCGCGGAGGTCCTTGCCGGTGCGCTCGACGACGCGGCCGTCGGGGCCCACCACGACCCGCGAGCGTCCGGCGTGGCGGCGCAGCGCCATGGTGGCCGCGGCCGAGGCGATCAGCTCGTCCTCTCGGCGTTCGGCGTCGGTGCCGGGGAGAAGGGACGGGTCAGCGGTCCGTCGTACGGCAGCGGGCCGGAGGTCCTCGTCGAGGAGGCCCGCCTCGACTCCGGCCTCCCAGGTGCTGACCGCGCTCCAGCGCATCCCGAGGTCGCCTTCGACCGTCCTGGTGACCGGCGTGGTGGCGACCACCTCGCGGGAGAGGCCTTTGTCCTCGGGATCGAGGCGGACCACGGAGTGCACGTCGGTCGTGGCGCCGCCGATGTCGACCACCACGACATCGCTTCCCGTCTGCGCCGCGAGCACCTCGACCCCGGTGAGCACCAGATCGGGCGTCGCGCCGCGCACCATCGCAGTGAAGTCGGCCCGCGCGCTCAGGCCCTTGCCGCCGATGACGTGCTCGAGGAACATCTCGCGGATCGCGCTACGCGCAGAGCCGGGCGCGAGCACACCGATCTTCGGGACCACGTTGTCGGCCAGGACGTGCGGCGTCTGCGAGATCTCCAGGGCGGCGGAGACAGCGCTCTGTGCCTCGACATCCCCGGCGACCACCACCGGGCCGTGCCACGGCACCCGCGAGAGGAAGGCAGCATCCTCGACGAGGCCCTCGGAGTTCCCGCGGTCGGTGCCGCCCACCAGCAGCAGCACGTCCGGCCGCGCCGACAGCAGCACCTCGAGCTTGCCCGGGTCCAGCCCGCCGGCCAGTACGGCGACCACCTTGCCGCCGCTGGACAGCGCCACGCGGCGACCGGCCTCGGCGGTGACGAGCTCCTCGTTGCCGACGACAGCGATCCGCAGTCCGCCACCGGCCGACGAGCAGGCCAGCACCTCGGCGACCGCGGCGGCGGGATGCCGCCGGGTGAGCTCCGCCCGACACGCGTCGATGCCGTCGAGGACGTCACCCCTGCCGTTGAGATCAGGGATCGTGGTGGCGTGGTCGGCCGTCGCCAGGAGCTCGCCGGTCTCGCCGTCGACGAGTGCGGCCTTCGTGAAGGTGGAGCCGACGTCGACGCACATCAGCGTCGCGGACGGTGGCACAGCTCAGCCGGCCTGCGTGACGACGTAGAAGGCCGCGAAGACAAGGCACAACAGCACCGCCAGGCTGACCAGGTGTGCCGCGGACCCACTCGAGATGGTGCGGCCCCGGCGGAGCGCGGCGTCGACCTGTCGATAGCGGAGGTAGCCGCCCACGGCGGCGAACACTCCTGTCCCCAACAGCGCCAACGCGAGTATCAGGACCTCGAGGTCGTCACCGAAGAAGTGGGCGACCGCGATCGCGGCCGCCATCAGGCCGATCGCCGAGCGCTGGTAGGCCAGCAGTGTCCGCTCGTTGGCGAGGGTGAAACGAGCGTCCGGCGCCCGCTCGTCCGGCTCGTTCATCCCAGGGCCCGGTCCAGGTCAACAACGAGGTCCTCGGCCGTCTCGATGCCGACGCTGAGCCGGATCAGGTCGCCGGGGACCTCGAGGGCGGTGCCTTCGACGCTCGCATGGGTCATCCGCCCGGGGTGCTCGATGAGCGACTCGACGCCACCGAGCGACTCACCGAGCGTGAAGACCTCTGCCTTGGCACACACGTCGAGTGCATGCTGCTCCCCGCCGGTGACCCGGAAGGAGACGATGCCGCCGTACCTCTTCATCTGTCGGCCGGCCACCGCGTGCCCCGGGTGCTCCTCGAGCCCCGGGTAGAAGATCTGGCTGACCGCCGGGTGGCCGCTGAGGAACTCGACGACCTTCTCGGCGTTGTCGCAGTGGCGGTCCATGCGGACGCCGAGGGTCTTCAGGCCGCGCAGCACCAGCCACGAGTCGAACGGGCTGGCGACGGCCCCGATCGCGTTCTGGTGGTACTCGATCTGCTCGGCGAGCTCGAGGTCGCGTACGACGAGGGCACCGCCGACGACATCGGAGTGGCCCCCGCAGTACTTCGTGGTGGAGTGCACGACGACATCGGCGCCGAGGGTCAGCGGCACCTGGAGGTACGGCGTCGCGAAGGTGTTGTCGACCACCAGCAGGGCACCCGCGTCGTGCGCGAGGGCAGCCAGTGCCTCGATATCACCGATGTTGAGGAGCGGGTTGGTGGGCGTCTCGACCCAGAGCACCTTCGTCCGACCGGGCTCGATGGCAGCCCGCATCGCCTCCAGGTCACTCACGGGTGCGGTGCTGTGGTCGAGACCCCAACGCAGCAGCACCTTGTCGAAGAGGCGGTGCGTGCCGCCGTACGCGTCGTCTGGGATGACGACGTGGTCGCCCGGCACGCAGAGCGCACGAAGCAAGGTGTCCTCGGCCGCGAGCCCGGACGCGAACGCGAACCCGCGCTCGCCCTCCTCCAACGCCGCGATGTTGCCCTCCAGGGCGGTGCGAGTCGGGTTGGCGGAGCGGCTGTACTCATAACCGCCGCGCAGCCCGCCGACGCCGTCCTGCTTGTAGGTCGAAGTCGCGTAGATCGGCGGGATCACCGCCCCGGTCATCGCGTCCGGCTCGTAGCCGGCATGGATGGCGCGCGTGTCGAAACCGGACTTGCTGCGGTGTTCCTGAGTCACCCAACGAGGCTAGTACCCACAGCGCCCCGCGCGTGACCTGGGCCCGAGGCCCTCGTTTGCTCAGCATGGGACTCACCCGCTCGATCGGCCTGCTGGGCTCCGCCCTCGTCTCGCTCTCGCTTCTGGCTGGTCCCGCGCAAGCCGCCGACCCTGCCCCGAGCCCGGTCGACCCGGTGATCGGCGTGCTCCCTGCCGTCCCGGTCCCCTACACGCCGTACGACGGACCTGTCTGCACCGATGGCGTCCCGCAGTGCATCGTCGAGGTGATCGAGGAGATGGAGACCCGGCTCGCTCCGCTGGCGCAGGCCTGCGACCACGACGCGATCTTCTCGCTCGCCTACCTGCGGGTGACGCAGAACGTGAAGGCGGCCGCCGACTCGGGCTACTTCGCCGACCGGACCTGGCTGACGCAGCTCGACGCCGTGTTCGCGGACATGTACTTCCGCACGATGGACACCTGGAACGCCGGTCGCACCGCGGACGTGCCCAAGGCCTGGCGGATCGCTCTCACCGCGAGCGACGACCGCTCGATGACAGGGCTCGGCGATTTCATGCTCAACATGAACGCGCACATCAACAACGACTTCCCGCACGCGCTGGCCACCGTCGGCCTCACCGCCGCCGACGGGGGCAGCCACAAGCCGGACCACAACGCCTACAACCAGCGCCTCGACAGCCTCTACATCCCGGTCTTCAAGGAGGAGGCCGAGCGCTTCGACCCGACCTTCGACGACCTGGACGTCGGGCCACTCGACGACCAGGGCGTCGGCGTGATCATGCGCGGGTGGCGGGAGATGGTCTGGCGGCATGCCGAGAACCTCGCGACTGCGAAGACGACCGTCCAGAGGCAGTTGGCCGAGCGCGCCATCGAGGAGTACGCCGCGACCCAGGCCGCCATGATCCGGCAGATGTTCGCATCACCGGACAAGTCCGTGGCCCGCGACACCTACTGCGCCTCACGGCACTGAGGGAGACTGGGGCTGTCTTCTCGGGAACGAGACCGGCACTCACGTTGTTGAGGTGAGTGCATCCAGAGAAAGGTCATCGATGTTCCAGCGCACCAAGTCCTCAATCCCAGCTCCCGCAGAGGCCCTGGCCGGCCGCGCCGAGCGGTCGTTCCCACTGGCCGAGAAGCACAAGGCGCTCGACGCCCCGCTCGTGACCGACGAGGTCCCCGAGGGTTACGAGGTCGCCGTGTTCGGGCTCGGCTGCTTCTGGGGAGCCGAGGAGATCTTCTGGCAGGTGCCGGGCGTCTGGTCGACCTCGGTCGGCTACGCAGGCGGCACCACGCCCAACCCGTCGTACGAAGAGGTCTGCAGCGGTCGCACCGGCCACACCGAGGCCGTTCGCGTCGTCTACGACCCCGCGAAGGTGAACTACGCCGACCTCGTCGCCACGTTCTACGAGGTGCACGACCCCACCCAGGGGATGCGCCAGGGCAACGACATGGGCACGCAGTACCGCTCAGCCATCTACTACTCGACCCCCGAGCAGGAGATGGTCGCCCAGCGCGTCACGGAGAAGTACCAGCCCGAGCTGATCAAGCGCGGCTACGGACAGATCACCACCGAGATCAAGCCAGCGAGTGACACTCCTTACTACTACGCCGAGGACCACCACCAGCAGTACCTGCTGAAGAACCCCTTCGGCTACCGCTGCCACTCGGCGACCGGGATCCCCGTCCCCCGCTGACTGTGGCTTGCGTCATACGAATTGGGGCCCCTAGCGCTCAATTCGTATGACGCAACGGCCGGTGGGTCCCAGCGCTTGGGTCCGTTTAGTCCCCGCTCAGGGTGGTGGGGCACACTGTGGCGCATGAGTGAGCAGACCCCCCCATCAGGCCAGCCCACCCCTCCGCCCGGTGAGCCCGAAGAGCCCAACCAGACCGTCGAGGGTGTCGGACCGACCGCCAGCGAGGGAGCCGCTCCCCCGCCTCCGCCCGCCGAGGGCGTCGGAGAGGCAGGAGCCGGAGCGACAACGCCGCCCCCGCCGAGCGACACCACGACCTTCGACCAGGCCCCGCCCCCGCCGCCCCCCGCGAAGAAGTCCAATGCCCGCTGGGTCGTCGGCGTCGCCGTCCTCCTCGTGATCGCGCTCATCGCCGGCGGGATAGTCCTCGCTCTCACCGTCTTCAAGGGCGAGGACAAGCACTCCATCGCCATCCCGTCGTCCGCCGGTGGCATGAAGCGTGACGAGTCCAAGGAGGCCGACCTCAAGCAGCAGCTCGACGCTGCGGAGCAGCAGTTCAAGACCCAGGCCAAGAGCGTCTCCTACGTGAAGTCCGGCGTCTACAACCAGGCCGACAAGGCCAAGGGCCCGGAAGGCGCCCTGGTGTTCCTGGGTGCGAAGCTCAAGACCCCCCCGAACCAGAGCCCGACCAAGTTCGTCGACTCCTTCGGCAAGCAGGCCGGCAGCAACGGTTTCAAAATCGACAAGATCTCGGCGGGCGAAGCCGGCGGCAAGGCCGTGTGCGCCTCGCAGGCCTCCGGCCAGAAGGTCGCCATCTGCGCCTGGGCCACCAAGGACTCGATGGGTGAGCTGATCCCGACCGTCCCGGGCTGGGATGCCAAGAAGCTTGCCGCGATCATGCTCGACCTGCGCGAAGACGTGGAGAAGACCGAATAGTCCGTCGGAGTCGGTGAAGGGTGCTCACCCGATGGGGTCGCGCCCTCGATCGCGACCGGCCGCTCCCTGAGTACCCGCGCCCCCAGCTCGTCCGGGAGGCGTGGGTCAACCTCAACGGAGTGTGGGAGCACTCCTTCACCGCAACGCCCGACCGGCCTGCGTCGTACGACGGACCCATCGTGGTGCCGTTCTCACCGGAGGCCGAGCTCTCCGGGGTCGGTCGACAGCTGCAGCCCGACGAGTGGCTGTGGTACCGCCGCCGCTTCGCAGCACCCGATGCCCCACCCGGGGGTCGGGTGCTGCTGCACTTCGGGGCGGTCGACCAGATGTGCACGGTCTGGGTCAACGGCCACGAGGTCGGCTCGCACACCGGCGGCTACCTCCCCTTCACCCTCGACGTCACCGGCCTGCTGACCCGTTCGGGGAACGAACTGCTCGAGGTCCGCGTGCGCGACCTGTCCGAGACCGGCGTGCACGCGCGCGGGAAGCAGCGGCTCGACCGCGGGAAGATCTGGTACACCGCCCAGTCCGGCATCTGGCAGACCGTCTGGATGGAGGCGGTCCCTGCGTCGTACGTCGAGAGCCTGGTCCTGACACCGCACCTCGAGCGAGACGAGCTCGAGGTGACCGTCATCGCAGGCGGGCAACCGAGCGACGGTCCCGCTCGGGTCGTGGTTTCGACAAGCTCAACCACCGTGGCTGAGGCAACCATTCCGGCCGGCGTTGCAGCCCGGATCCCGCTGACCGAGGTGCACCCGTGGTCGCCCGCGGACCCGCACCTCTACGACCTCGAGGTGACGCTCGGGGACGACCGCGTGACGTCCTACGCCGCCATGCGGTCCTTCGACGTCGGCCAGGACGACGCGGGACACGCGCGGCTGCTCCTCAACGGCGAACCCGTCGCACACGTCGGCGTGCTCGACCAGGGGTACTGGCCCGACGGCCTGCTCACCCCGCCCAGTGACGACGCGATGGTCCACGACCTCGAGACGATGAAGTCATTGGGCTTCACCATGCTGCGCAAGCACGCGAAGGTCGAGCCGCTGCGCTGGTACGCGCACTGCGACCGCCTCGGGATGCTCGTCTGGCAGGACATCGTCAACGGTGGCGCCCGCTACCGTGCCCTCACGACAACCCGTCCGGCGACGAAACGCGCCTGGGTCCCCGACCGCCTGCACCGCCTCTACGGCCGCCACGACCGCGCGGGCCGGGTGGAGTTCCGGCGCGAGGTCCGCGAGACCGTCGAGCTGCTGCGCAACGTTGTCTCCCTCGCCGTGTGGACACCCTTCAACGAGGGCTGGGGCCAGTTCGACGCCAACAAGATTGCGCGTTGGGTCGCCGACACCGACCCGACCCGCCAGGTCAACCACACCAGCGGCTGGGTCGACCAGGGCGGCGGCGACATCCGCAGCTTCCACGCCTACCTGCACGCCTTCGAGATGCCCTCGCGCCGACGCATCCTCCGGCCGTGGAGCCAGGACCGGCGAGTGATCGCCCTCACCGAGTACGGCGGCTTCAGCATGCGCGTCGAGGGCCACGACTGGAGCCCGCGCGAGTTCGGGTACCGCCACTTCGACGACGCGGAGTCCCTCGGGCAGGGGTTCGTCGAGCTGCACCAGCCGTTGGCCGACGCCGTACGACAAGGGCTGGCCGCCACCGTCTACACCCAGCTCAGCGATGTCGAGGACGAGCTCAACGGGCTGCTGACCTGGGACCGCGAGGTCCTCAAGATCGACCCCGACGTCGTACGCCGGGTGACTGCAACACTGCATCCGTGACGATCCGCCCCGCCTTCGCCCGCGGTCCGGTGGCGCTCGTGGCGGTGGCACTTGGGGCCGTGCTGCTCGTGATGGCACCGTTCTACGGGCCGCACCGAGACGAGCTGTACTTCGCCTCTGCCGGCCAGCGTCTTGCCTGGGGCTACCCCGACCAGCCCTCCCTGGTGGCGCTGCTCGCCCGACTGGCGGCCGAGGTGGATCCGCACAACCTGGTGCTGCTTCGCGTTCCCAGCCTGCTCGCGGTCTGCCTGATCGTCGTGCTCGCGGCCATGACCGCACGGCTGTTCGACGGCGGCCGCAACGCGCAGGTGCTCGCCGCCGTGACCACCGGGACCTCGGTGGTGGTCATCGCCGTCGGCCACCGCCTCACGACGCAGACCTTCGACATGGCCGCGTGGTCGTCCCTGGCCTTGATCGCCGGCCATGCCCTGCGTGACCAGCGCCCTCGGCTCTGGATCCTGGGCGGACTCGTCGCAGGGATCGGTCTGAACGCGAAGCACGACGTGGCCGTCGCGCTGCTCGGCCTCCTCGTCGGCATCGCCCTGACGAGGTCCGCGCGATCACACCTGCGGACACCCTGGTTGTGGCTCGGCGGCCTGCTCGCCCTGGTCTTGTGGACACCCAACCTGCTTTGGCAAGCGGCGCACGACTGGCCGGTCTTCGAGCTGTCCGCCGACATCGCCGACGAGTACGGCGGGATCGGCGGCACCGTCGAGTACCTCGCGCTCACCCTGATCATGTTCAGCCCCCTGATGACGGTGGTCTGGCTCGCCGGCCTGAACGGAATGTTCCGGCGCGAGGAGTGGCGGCTGCTGAGACCGATCGGGTGGACCTTCGTGGTGACGTTCGTGTTCTTCCTGCTCACCAGCGGCAAGGCCTACTACCTCGCCGGCGCGATCCTCCCCCTCCTTGCCGCCGGGTGCGTGGTTGTCACAGAACGCGTACGACGGACCGTGGCCGCGGGCGTCGTACTCGCACTCTCGGCCGTGGTCGCGTGGCCGGCCCTGGTCCCGGTGCTGCCGACCCGCACGTACGCCACCTCCTTCTACCCCGCCATCGACGAGGACCAGCTCGAGACCATCGGCTGGCCCGAGTTCGTCGACACGGTCCGCGATGCCCTCGAGCCCCTGCCCGACGGCGCCGTCGTGTTCACCGGCAACTACGGAGAGGCGGGCGCGCTGGAGTGGTACGGCGTGGACGCGCCGGTCTACAGCGGCCACAACGGCTGGGGCGAATGGGGGCCGCCCCCGGACGACGCCGTACCGGTCGTGGTCGTGGGCTACCGGTCACCCGGTGTCGACTTCTCCGGATGCCGCAGGGTCGGCACGGTGCCCGTCGTCGACGGAGCCGACAACGACGAGGACGGTGGATCTGTGTGGGTCTGCGAGGGACCTCGGCGTCCCTGGTCTGAGCTCTGGCGGCGGCTCACTCACCTCGATGCGTGAGGTCAGCTCTCGACCGCAGAGTCCACCCAACGCGTTCCGATGACCCTGAGCTCGGCCGCACCAGAGGTCAGCTCCGCGATGATCTCCTCCGCGACCCCGCGCGCCCGTGGGGGGATCGCGAACCGAAGCGACGCCTCGCCGGTGTACTCCACGCCGAGCACCCGAGCTCCGCGCGAGCGCAGGTCGTGCTCCAGGCGTCCGACGGCGGCGATGTCGACGGACACCTCGCACAGCTCCTGCAGCACCCGCTCGACGATGCCGACCTCCTCCAGCGCGGCGCGGGTCGCCTCGGCGTACGCACGACTGAGCCCGCCGGTGCCGAGCATCACCCCGCCGAACCATCGACTCACCACCGCGACGACGTCCGTCAGCTCGCGAACCCGGAGGACAGCGAGGATCGGCGCCCCGCCGGTGCCCGGAGGCTCGCCGTCGTCACTGGACTGCTCGATGGCGCGGTCGGGTCCGACTATGAAGGCGTTGCAGTGGTGGCGGGCGTTCCAGTGCTGCTTGCGCACCTGGTCGATGACCCCACGCGCACCCACCTCGTCGGGCACGCGAGCGATCGTGCACAGGAAGCGAGACTTCTCGACCTCGATCTCGGCCACCCCGTCTCGCCCCAGCGTGAGGTACGACGAAACAGCCACGTCTCGACGGTACCGGCACGCATCGTTTGGCACGATCGGTTCATGCGGATCGTCTCCCTGCTTCCCTCGACCACCGAGATCCTCTTCGACATCGGCGCGGGAGACGACGTCGTCGGGGTGACCTTCGAGTGCGACTACCCGGCCGAGGCTCGTGACCGCACCATCGTCTCGACGAGCGCGTTGCCGGCAGGGCTCGATGCCGTGTCGATCGACGCGTTCGTCACCGCCGCCATGCGGGCCGGCGAGGACCTCTACCACCTCGACGAGGGCGCCCTCTCCGGTCTCGACGCCGATCTGGTGGTGACTCAGGACCTGTGCGCGGTCTGCGCGGTGGACGTCTCCGTCGTCGACGACGCGCTCGCCCACCTGGGCTGCACGGCCGACGTGCTGACTATCGACCCGCACACGATGGCGGAGGTGCTCGATTCCGTGATCACCCTCGGGACCGCGACGAGTCGCGAGAACGAGGCACACGCGCTGGTCCGGTCGCTACGCACCCGGCTGGACGCGGTAGCCGAGCAGGTGGCCGCTCGCCCCGACGGCAAGCCACCGCGGGTGCTGCTGCTGGAGTGGACCGACCCGCCCTTCGCGCCCGGGCACTGGGTCCCGGAGATGATCACCGCCGCCGGCGGCGTACCCACGATCGGCGAGGCCGGCCAGAAGTCCGTCCGCGTGACCTGGGACCAGGCCCTGGCCGGTGAGCCCGACGTGGTGGTGTGCGCCCCCTGCGGCTACGACCTGGAGGGGTCGACGGCGCTCGGCCACGAGCTGGTCGACTCAGGCGTGCTGCCACCGGGTCTGCCGGTCTGGGCGGTCGACGCCAACGCGTCGTTCGCCCGCCCCGGGCCGCGTCTCGTCGACGGGGTCGAGTCGCTCGCGCGCCTGTTGGTCGGGGAGCCGGCGGAGGCGGCCACGCGCCTGGCCTGACAAGGCGTGCAGGTGAGTGGTGGGGCGTCTATGGGAGGACGCCCCACCACTCGACATCCGTGGCTGGAAGTGGAGGGACCCGCGAGCGGGCATTCCATGTCCTCGGACGGCGCCATCAACCCGGGGCTGGAACCACCGGTTCGATGTGCACGCCTCAGAGTAGGCTCGCCGAGCCCCCTCAGGCGAGCAATACCGGACAAAATCGAAAGGGATATTTCGGACGTTTCACTCACGCCCCACGTACCCCAGCAAGTCCTGCCTGGTGAGTACGCCGACCGGGCGGCCGTCCTCCTGGACGAGCAGCGCGTCCGCGTCGCGAAGGGCCCCGACCGCCTCCTCGACACCGGCACCGGCACCGACCGTCGGCAGCGGCTCGTCCATGTGCAGCTCGACCGGGTCGGCGAGCTTCGCCTCCCCCGCGTAGAGGACGTCCAGCAGTCGCCTCTCGGAGACCGACCCGGCCACCTCGGCCGCCATGATGGGCGGCTCGGCGCGGACCACGGGCATCTGCGAGACGCCGTACTCCTGCAGGATCTGGACCGCCTCGGCGATCGTCTCGTTGGGGTGGGTGTGCACCAGCGCGGGGATCTCGCCCTTCTTGGCGTGCAGCACCTCCCCGATCGTCAGGCCGCTGCGTCGAACGGGCCAGGAAGCCGTAGCGGGCCAGCCACTCGTCGTTGAAGACCTTGGTCAGGTAGCCGCGGCCGCTGTCGGGCAGCAGCACCACGATCACGGCGTCAGGGTCGTTGACCTCCTCGGCCAGCTGCACCGCGGCGTACGCCGCCATGCCGGACGAGCCGCCGACCAGTAGCCCCTCCTCGCGCGCCAGCCGTCGCGTCATCCGGAACGAGTCCGCGTCGGACACCTCGATGATCCGGTCGGCGATCGTGCGGTCGTAGGTCTCGGGCCAGAAGTCCTCGCCCACACCCTCGACGAGGTAGGGACGGCCGCTGCCTCCCGAGTACACCGAGCCGGCGGGGTCGGCGCCGACCACGACGACGTCAGGGTTCTGCTCCTTCAGGTAGCGCCCCACCCCGGTGATGGTCCCGCCGGTGCCCATGCCGGTGACGAAGTGCGTGATCTTCCCGTCGGTCTGCTCCCAGATCTCGGGACCGGTCTGCTCGTAGTGGGAGAGCGGGTTGTTGGGGTTGCTGTACTGGTCGGGCTTCCATGCTCCCGGCGTATCGCGGACCAGCCGGTCGGAGACGCTGTAGTAGCTGTCGGGGTGCTCAGGCGCCACCGCGGTCGGGCACACGACGACGTCGGCGCCGTACGCCTTCAGCACGTTGCGCTTGTCCTCACTGACCTTGTCCGGCACCACGAAGATGCAGTGGTACCCGCGCTGCTGGGCGACCAGGGCCAGGCCGACGCCGGTGTTGCCGGACGTGGGCTCGACGATCGTGCCACCCGGCTTCAGCTCTCCCGCGGCCTCTGCGGCGTCGATCATCCGGACCGCGATCCGGTCCTTCACCGAGCCTCCCGGACTGAGGTACTCGACCTTGGCGAGCACGAGCGACGAGGTGCTGCCGACCGTGCGGTTGAGCTTGACCAGCGGGGTGTTGCCGATCAGGTCGAGGAGGGAATTCGCGTACTTCATGCGGCAAACCTACCGGCCGGTGACAGTGTCCGAACGAGGGTGCTGAATCGGCATTTGGCAAGCACCGACACGCGCTGGATGTCGCATCATTTTTCACATCGGCCCCACGTGACCCAAGAAATGGTGCATACTGCCCAAGATTCCTTTACATGACCGTGCTCGAATTTCGAGGGAGACACGCCGAGATGACTACCAACCGACCTAAGACCCTGACACGAGCCCTGGTCGGCCTCTTGAGCCTCGGCGTCGTCGTGACGCCAACCCTGCTGCCCGCCTCCGGCGGCGCGGCCACCCAGGACCCGAAGAACCGACCGACCTCGGCCCCCTACGTCTTCTACCCGGTCAAGGGCGCGAAGACGGTCAAGGACCTGCGAGACCAGCACCGCCAAGCACGCCGGCACCGACATCAAGGCCAGGTGCAGCGCGGGCGTCTACTCCTCCCACCCGGGCACCGCCAGAGTGGTGACCAGCAAGAGGCTGGGCAACTACGTCAGCGTCACGAGCAACGCTGGCGGACTCGTGACCGGCTACGGCTACCTGAGCCGGGTGTTGGTCACCAACGGGCAGATCATCCAGTCCGGCCAGGCTCTGGGCTTCGTCGGCCAGAAGCCTTCCTCCGACTGCCGTCTGTACTTCTCGACGGCGCGCAACGGCAAGCGCCAGAACCCGACGTGGTGGCTGAACCGCTACGTCGGCAAGCTCGCGCCGACGCCGCAGCTGTTCAACACCCGCGGCTTCCTGGTCGCATCCTTCAACGTGCTCGGCGCCAGCCACACCACTCGGAGCAACCGCTACGCGAGCGGGAACAATCGCATCAACCGGGCCACGACCATGCTGAACACGCGCAAGATCGACGTCGTCGGCACCCAGGAGTTCCAGGAGTCGCAGTACGACTACTGGGTCTCCCGCGGCAACCTGAACACTTGGGGCGCCTACTACTGGGATCCCGCCGGGAAGAAGCGCGACACCGAGAACGCCATCATCTGGCGCAAGTCGACGATGCGAGTTCGTCTCCGGCTCCACGTTCGACATCCCCTACTTCAACGGCAACATCCGCCACGTCCCGGCGGTGCTCCTTCGGGAGCGGTCGACCGGCCGCACGGCGTACTTCATGAACGTGCACAACCCGGCCAACACCAGGGGCAACGCCGCCGGCTATCGGGCCAGGGCGATCAACATCGAGAAGCAGAAGATGATCAGCCTGCGCGCCAGCGGCCGTCCGGTGCTGTTCACCGGTGACTTCAACGACCGCCAGAAGGCGTTCTGCCCGCTGACGCAGAACAAGCTCTCGATCTCACCGAACAGCATCCCGTCGAACGCCTGCGCCTACCCGAAGCAGTCGTCCATCGACTGGATCTTCGCCGCGGGCCAGGTCAGGTTCACCAGCTTCGGACGGGACACCTACCCGCAGTCGGCCCGGATCAGCGACCACCCGATCGTCCAGACCCGAGCACACCTGCAGAACTAGTAGATACCGGTCAGTAGAATTGCCACATGGGTAGGCCAGCGGCAGCACGGAAGCTCGCAGCCGCTGCCGCCTACGGCGGCGGGGGGCTGTCGCTCCTCGGCGCCTCGCTCTACGGGGTCCTCCGGGCCGAGGCCAACCTCGCCCGCAGGGCGATCGGCAACGCCGAGGGCCGGGTGCCGAACTCCACTGGCTGGTACGGCCGCGGACGTCCGGGGCCTGCGATCAAGATCGCGCTGCTGGGTGACTCGAGCGCTGCCGGCTACGGCGTGGCCACGGTGGAGGAGACCCCGGGCGCCTGGCTCGGCTCCGGTGTGGCCGAGCGGACGGACCGCCGCGTGCACCTGCGCGAGTTCGCCAAGGTCGGCGCACAGTCCAGCGACCTGAAGGCCCAGGTCACCGCCGCGCTGCAGCTCGACCCCGATGTTGCCGTCATCCTGATCGGCGCCAACGACGTCACCCACTCGGTGCTGCCGGCCGCGTCCGTGCGACACCTCTCCGAGGCAGTACGCCGCCTCCGCGACGCCGAGGTGGAGGTAGTGGTCGGCACCTGCCCAGACCTCGGCACCGTCTCGCCGATCCCGATCCCACTGCGTCAGGTCGCGAGGCTCTGGTCTCGCCGGCTCGCCGCTGCGCAGACCATCGCCGTCGTTGAGGCCGGCGGCAGGACCGTGTCTCTCGGATCGATCCTGGGCCCGGAGTTCGCGGCGGCCCCTGCCCTGCTCTTCGGACCGGACCAGTTCCACCCCTCGGCCGCCGGCTACGAGGCGCTCGCCCGGCTGATGGTGCCCTCCGTGCTCTCCGCACTCGGCAGGGGCGAGGAAGAAGAGGACACCCCGCGTGTCGGCCGTGGCGAGGCGGTGCTGCCGATCGGCTACGCCGCCGTCAAGGCCAGCCAGAACCCGGGCACCGAGATCGACGGCACCGAGGTCGGCGGCGCCAAACGTGGTGTGGGCGGCCGCTGGGTCACGCTGATGCGCCGGCGCCTGCTCCCCACCGGCGAGGCCGAGACACCAGCGACGGCATCGGCCGTGGCCGACTCAGACGACGAGAACGCCCCGGCCGATGGTTCGGCCGAGGCGTCCGCGTAACGCTGTTCGGGTTGGTCAGTCGCCCCGCAGGATCGCGAGGATCCGCAGGATCTCGATGTAGATGAACACGATGGTGGCCGTCAGTCCGAAGGCCGCCCGCCACGACTCCACCTCGGGGAGTCCGGCTGCGATCCCGCGTTCGACCATGTCGAAGTCGAGGATCAGGAACAGCACGCCGAGGCCGAGGCCGAAGACGCTCATCAGCAGACCCAGCGGACCGAAGCCGTTGAAGCCGATGGAGTTGCCGAAGAAACCGAGGATCATGTCGAACATGGTCACCGCGAGGAAGCCCATCCCGGCTGCGACCACCCACTTGTAGAAGCGGCTACCGACCTGGATGTTGAAGAATTTGTACGCCGCGAGCGTGCCGGCCACGGCAGCCATGGTGCCGATCACCGCGCCGATGACCAGTCCACCCTGCGAGGGGTTGTTGGGGTCGACGAACGCGGTCTCGAGCGCCTTGCTGAAGGCGCCGACGAAGACACCCTGGACCAGGGCGTAGACGAGCACGAGCCCGGGGCTGATCACCTTCTTGAAGGAGTTGGCCATGCCCAGCGCGAAGCCACCGATGGCCCCGAACAGCGAGATGCCGTAGAGGGTGTTCAGCTGCGACTGCGTGTCGATGTCACCGGTCGCGAACCAGGTGACCGCGGCCGCCAGGACGACGACGCCGAGCGTGATGCCGGTCTTCTGCACGACGCTGTCGAGGGTCATCCGTCCCTGGTCGACGTGCGTGACAGGTCCACCACCTGGTGCGCCGGTGCCCCACTGGGACGGGTCGGCGTACTGCTGCCCGTTGCCGGGGTAGGTCTGGGTTCCGTTGGCGGGCCCGCGGGCGTTGAAGCCCTCGGCCCGCGCAAAGACGGGGTTTCTGCTCTCCATCGTGGCGTCCTCCTTGGATGCCGGGCGAACTACCGGCTCTGGTGTTCGCGAAACACCCCAGATCCTACCGGGGTGTCACTCAGTCAACGTGCACCCCGGGGTCGGTGTTCCCGCTGGTCACCGCAGTGTTTGTGGTCCATCGCACGCAGTTGGTGGATGCCTGCAACCACCTGTGCCGTTCAGCTCTTCGGTGTCACCTGCACCGTGACCGCCTTCGAGCCGGTCGCCTTCACGAACACGAGCGACCCGCTCTTCGTGGCGGTCCCGCCGGTCACCGTGACGTCGTACCCGTGCGGTGAGGTGAGGGGGCTGACGAAGATCTGGGTCGGCTGGGTGATCTTCGGGTTCGGTAGATAGCTCATCGAGAAACGGCCTGTGGTTGCGTCGTACGAGACCTGAGTGGGCGTGCCGGCGGTGGCCTGCGGGTAGGTGCGGACCAGCTGGCGCAGCTTGTCCGCCTTCACGGTGCTCAGGTCGGCGTCGTCCTCGAAGAGCCCTTGCGAGGCATCGGCGGTGGTCGGATCGTCCCAGTGCTTGTAGGCCCAGTAGGTCCAGCCCATCAGCGAGGCATCGGCCCCGTCGGCGTCGATGCCGATCGCCTTGACGTTGTCGGTGGCTCCCCACTCGGTCATCAGCGCGGCCGCGTTCATCCGACCGGCCTGCGCGATGGCGTGGCTCTCGCGGTCGGCCGTGTAGGCGCGGCAGTTCTCGGTGTCGCCGCCGGGGATGCCCTGGCTCTCGAAGAACACGTCGGGGCAGTAGTTGTGCCACGACAAGCCGAGGTTCTTCTCCCCCGAGACGGAGTTGTAGTAGGTCTCCAGCTTCTGGCCGCCGGCGAACTGCTGGGGCTCCCACCAGACGATGTTCTTCCCGTCGGCCTTCCGCACCTCCTGCAGCCCGCGAGTCATGGCCGGCTGCAGCTCCTTGGTGTACGACGACTCGCAACCGGTCGTCAGGCAGCTGGGCCACTCGAGCCCGGCCCATGGCTCGTTCATCAGGTCGTAGCCCATCGAGTAAGGCTGGTTGCGGTAGTGCTGCGCAACCAGCTTCCATGCCGCTGCCCACGCGCCCTGGAGGCCGTCCATGTTGGCCCAGAAGTTGTCGAAGACTGTCGAAACCTCGGGCGTCCAGTAGCCCATCGGGAACGGCACCGGCACGTACGGCGTCAGCGCGAACGGCATCGGCCTCTTCGCCGCGAAGGCCGGAACTCCCTCCCCGCCGTACTGCTCGTGCCACATGTCCTGGTGACCGTCGAAGAGCATCCAGATCTTCTTCGCGGCGAGCAGCTTCGTCACACGGTCGACGCGCTGGAAGTAAGCCGGGTCGACGACGCCGGGCTTCTGCGGCGTCACGCCTGCCCAGAGCATCCCGAGCCGGGCGCCGTTGAACCCGTACTTCTCGAGCCAGGCCGCATCCCTGGCGGTGAAGCCGGCGGCGGTGTTCGGCGGCGCGTACGGCGCCCGCTTCCACACCATGTTGAGTCCGTGCACGATCACCACCCGGCCGTACTGGTCGACCAGGAACCGCCCCTCCCGGTGCAGCCGCGGCGTGCTGTCAGTCGCAGCGCTCGCCGTGCCCGTCGGGACGAGGAGCAGGGCCATCAGGGCAGCCACGAGCAGCAGGAGTCTCTTCACAGGAAGTAGAACGAGTTCTCGTTCGCCGGGTTACTGGGCCGGGTCGCCGCTGGGGGTCACCACGAGCCAGACTCCACCGAACTCGGAGACGTTGTGGCACAGCACCTGGTTCTTGCCCTCGTGCGCGTAGAAGTACAAGGGGTGCCCGGCGTAGGTGACCTGGAGCGAGCCGTCCTTGCGGGGAGTCGTGCCGAGCAGCCCGGGGCGGACATCACCGCGCGCTCGGGGCGGGTCCTTGGTGAGCACCGGTGGCCACGCCTCCGCACAAGCGCCGTAACAGTCCGGGGTGCCGGTCGTCTCGCGATCGAACAGGTAGATGGCCTGCCTCGAATCGTCGAAGAGCATCGTCCCGTATTCGCTTCCGGCCGTGATGATGACCTGGCCGCGACCAGTGGACTGACGAGCACTCGGGCTTGCCGCCGGCGGTGAGGTTGACTCCTGTGACGACTCCGGTGACGACTCCGGCGTGGTCCGCGCGGCGGGCTCCTCGCTCCCACACCCCGACACGGTCAGGACCAGCGCCGCGAGAACTGACGTGATCAGGCGAGACACATCGGCCTCCGGATGCATTCGAGATGTTCTGCTCGAGCGTACTTCTGGCGCGGGTGCCCCGGGTGGGGGTCGAACCCACACTGAACGGTTTTTAAGACCGCTTCCTCTGCCGATTGGGATACCGGGGCGTCGGGAGAGTCTCCCAGAGGTGGTTTAGAGACGGGCTCCCTTCGAGACGGTCGCTGCGCGACCTCCTCAGGACAAGTGCTGCTGGCCTCCTCAACCACCGACACGACCGAGCTCGGCGGCACGGCCGAGGACGGCGTCGAGCATCGGCTCGGTCAGGCGGCCGGTGAAGGTGTTCTGCTGGGAGGGGTGGAAGCAGCCGAGCAGGGTGAGGTCGCCCAGCCGCACCTCGACACCGTGCCCGAACCGGGGTCGAGGTCGCGGGATCGCGACGCCGGCTGCAGCCAGCGAACGCAGGGCGGCGTCCCAGCCGAAGGCGCCCAAGGCTACGACGGCACGCAGTCCCGGCAGCACCAGCTGCACTTCGCGCTCGATCCACGGAGCACAGGTGTCGCGCTCCTCCGGGGTCGGCTTGTTCAGCGGCGGGGCACACCTGACCGCGGCGACGATGCGAGTGCCGAAGAGCTCGAGACCGTCGTCGAGATGGGTCGACGTGGGCTGGTTGGCGAGCCCGACGCGGTACATCGACGCGAACAGCCAGTCGCCCGACCGGTCGCCGGTGAACACACGCCCCGTTCGGTTCGCACCGTGCGCAGCGGGTGCCAGGCCGACGATGAGCACCCGTGGATCGGAGGAGCCCCAGCCGGGGATCGGGCGGCCCCAGTACGTCTCCCCGACGTACGCCGCCCGCTTCTCACGGGCCACCAGCTCGCGCCACTCCACGAGTCGCGGACATGCCCGGCAGACCGAGACGCGGTCATCGACTTCTTCGAGCGATGCGCGGGCCGCGAGCTTGGCCACGCCTCCCGCAGACCGTGCGACCGGAGTGCTCAACTGCGGCCGAAGGGGCGGTCGGCCGGGTCACCATGTCCGCTCGCCGCCAGCCGGATGTCCCGCATCACGGCCAGATCCTGCGCCCCTCGGGCTACTGCCTTCTGGACGCCCCGGGTGTCGCGGGCGGGGAGCTGCAGCGTCTCCTCGGCCGCGATCCCGAGCTGGAGCTCGCGGCTGCGCTCGAGCTCGGCGTCGAGCTCTGCACCGAACAACACCGCCAGGTTCGTGATCCACAGCCACAGCAGGCCGACCACGACACCGGCGATCGCGCCGTAGGTCCTGTTGTAGGAGGAGAAGTTCGCCACGTAGAACGCGAAGCCCACCGAGGCCACCAGCCACGCCAGGATCGCCACGAAGGAGCCAACCGTGATGATGCGGATCTTGGTGAACTTAACGTTCGGGGTCGCGTAGTAGAGGAGCGCG
Organism: uncultured Actinomycetota bacterium; assembly: GCA_963742785.1. Classification (GTDB taxonomy): domain Bacteria; phylum Actinomycetota; class Actinomycetes; order Propionibacteriales; family Nocardioidaceae; genus Marmoricola. The sequence continues at coordinate 367,202 of CAVUNI010000004.1, read as the reverse complement.
ACCACGACCATCACCACGACGGCGAGGAGCGGCCACTTGGCGATGTTCCAGACGGTGACGAGGTCGTCGCCCACGCCGATCACGTTGCCGATCGACTCAGCCACCGGGCCGGACACGATCAGGATCAGCAGGGCGAGCGCGCAGAGCAGGACCGTCGTGACGGTGACGATCAGCTGCATCGGTCGCATCCGCCAGAAGGGGCGACCCTCCTCGACCTCGTAGATCCGGTTCATCGCGCGGCTGAACGCACCGACGTACCCGGAGGCCGACCAGAGGGCGCCCACGATGCCGATCACGAGCGTGGTGCCCGCGCCCTGGGCGCTGACAAGGTCGTTCAGGAAGTCGGTGACGTTCGCCATGGTCGTTGGCGAGGTGATCAGGGGGTCGAGGATCTCGAGGATCTTGTCCACCGAGTTCTCGGCCTGACCGAAGATCCCGACCAGGGAGATCAGCGCGAGCAGACCCGGGAAGATCGACAGCACCGAGTAGTACGTCAGTGACGCCGCCAGGTCCGTTCCCCCGTCGTCACCGAACTCACGGAAGGTCCGCTTGAGCACGAACAGCACCTTGCGCTTGGGCGGGGGTGCGGAATCGCTGGTCTCCGCCTGCTTCGCCTCCCCGTCCGTCTTGCTGTCGGACATCTACGACTCCTTTCCGTCGGACGACAGCAGCGACCAGGCGATCCCGTCGAGGATGTCGTGCTCCGAGACCAACATGGAGTTGACCGTCGTACGCCGCAGGACGCGGTTGAGGATGAGGCCGCCCGCGCCGATGACGTCGGCCCGGCCGGGATGCATGTACGGCAAGGCCTTGCGCTGCTCGACGAACATCGTGAGCAGCCGGGTGACCAGACCCTGCACCGCATCGGGCCGCAACACGGTGTGGTGGATGAGGGTGCTGTCGTAGCGACCGAGGTCGAGTACGCCGGCGGCCAACGTGGTCACCGTGCCTGCCACCCCGATGACTGCGCCCGCGGCCGCGAGATCGACCGAGCACTCGTCCAGAGCCCGGTCGATGTCAGCGACGGCGGCGAGGATCTCCTCCTCCGAGGGCGGATCGCCGTGCAGGTGCCGCTCGTTGAGCCGCACCGACCCGATGTCCAGAGACTCGCGGGCGACGATGTTGCCGTCGGCCTGTCCCAGGATGAGCTCGGTCGAACCACCACCGATGTCGACCACCAACAACGGCTCAGGCAGCGGCGGCAGGTCCCGGGTCGCGCCGGCGAAGCTGACCCGCGCCTCCTCGAGACCGTCGAGCACCTCGGGCTGCACGCCGACGCGCTCGCGAATCCCGGCGACGAAGTCCTCGGCGTTCTCCGCATCGCGCGCAGCGGAGGTCGCGCAGAACCGGATCTCGCGGACGTCGTGCTCGCGCACGATCTCCATGTACTCCTCGACCGCGCCGAACACCCGCTGGAGCGACGCCTCCGCGATCCGGCCAGTGCGGTCGACACCCTGGCCCAACCGGACGATGCGCAGCTCGCGGACAAGGTCGTCGCTGGTGCCGGCGTCGACGTCGACGTCGGCGATCAGCAGCCGCAGCGAGTTGGTCCCGCAGTCGAAGGCAGCGACCTTAGCCATCCTCACGCTCCTCTCGTCCTTGGGTGGTTGAGGAGCGAGCGACGCCGTGCGTTGGTTCCTGAGGAGGTTGCGCAGCAACCGTCTCGAAGGGCTCGAAACCACCGGATCCAGTGGTTTCGAGACGGGCTCGTTCCTCGCCCTCCTCAACCACCGAGGGGCTGACACAAGGTCCGCTCCGCCACCACTCACCCAGCTGGTCGAGCACCTCGTCACCGAGAGGGTTCACGCCGCGGCCGCGCGCCAGGGAGTGGGCGGCCAGCACGTGCAGGCACTTGACCCGGTCGGGCATCCCGCCCGCAGAGACCCCGGCGATCTCCGGGACCTCGCCGATGGCCGATCGCGCGGCGAGGTAGTCCTCATGGGCCCGGCCGTACGCCGCTGCGAGCTGCTCGTCCTCCGCCAGCCGCTCGGTCATCTCGCGCATCAACCCGGAGGCCTCGAGCGTCCCGATCCGGGAGTTCGCGCGCGGGCAGGTCAGGTAGAACGTCGTTGGGAACGGAGTCCCGTCTTCGAGCCGCGGCTCGGTCGCCACGACATCGGGGTTGCCGCACGGACACCGGTGAGCAACCGCGTGGATCGACCGAGGAGTGCGGCCGAGCTGCGCGGCAACGACACCCGTGTCAGCGGCGTCGATGTCCCCCTGCCCGATGTCGGAGTCCGCGGGAGTCACTGGTCAGGCGAGGGACTGGGGGTCGGTGCGGGCGTGATGCGCGTCGCCGGCGTGGGTGCCTTCTTGGGGTGGTCGGCCACCTCGAGCGTCCCGTAGACCTTGTCCCACCAGGGATCCGGCACCGTGCGCGCGACCGAGTCCGGGTCGGTCAGCTTGTCGGCGCGCTCGAGCGGCTTCCCGTCGCGGTCGATCACCTGGTAGCTCGTCTCGCCGGGCATGACCCACCCGAACCGCTCGGTGGCCTGGCTCCGGACGTAGCTGTCGTCTTCCCAGCGCCGCTTCTCCCGCTCCAGCGCCTTGATGTCGCGCTCCGAGCTTGCGATCTGTGCGCGCAGGTCGTTGGTGTGCGAACGCTGCTGCAGGTAGGCCCGCATCGACGAGGCGTAGGAGACCACCAGGACGGCCACGACGACGACCAGGATTGCCATCCGGTTGGTGAACCGGGGACGCGGAGCGTCGGCCGCCGCCGCACGCGCCCGCTCGCTGCCGCGGGCACCTGGGCGGATGTTGCGCTGGACCTGGTCGCGCCGGGATCCCCGACGCGGCCCGCCCTGCGGCGTACGACGTGTGGCCATTGCTACCTCAGCCCTGGTACCTCGGGAAGGCGGCACGACCGGCGTAGCGAGCAGCGTCGTCCAGCTCCTCCTCGATGCGCAGCAGCTGGTTGTACTTGGCGACGCGCTCCGAACGTGCCGGCGCACCGGTCTTGATCTGGCCGCAGTTCGTCGCCACAGCGAGGTCCGCGATCGTGGTGTCCTCGGTCTCGCCGGAGCGGTGGCTCATCATGCAGCGGAACCCGCTGCGGTGCGCGAGGTCGACGGAGTCGAGGGTCTCGGTGAGCGACCCGATCTGGTTGACCTTGACCAGGAGCGCGTTGGCCTGGCCGCCGACGATGCCACGGCCGAGGCGCTCGACGTTGGTGACGAACAGGTCGTCGCCAACGAGCTGTGTCTTCGCACCGAGCTCGTCGGTGATGGCCTTCCAGCCGTCCCAGTCCTCCTCGTCGAGGGGGTCCTCGACCGAGACGATGGGGTAGGACGACACCAGGTCGGCGTAGTACTCGATCATCTGCGCAGAGGTTCTCTTCTTGCCCTCGAAGGCGTACTTCTTCTTCTCGCAGAACTCGCTGGCTGCCACGTCGAGGGCCAGCGCGAAGTCGGTGCCGAGCTTGAAGCCGGCCGACTTCACGGCCTCCGCGATCAGGTCGAGGGCCGCTCGGTTGCTCGGCAGCTCGGGGGCGAAACCACCCTCGTCACCAACGCCCGTCGCGAGGCCCTTCTTCTTCAGCACCGCCTTGAGCGCGTGGTAGACCTCGGCACCCTGCCGGAGTGCCTCGCGGAAGGAGGCCGCGCCTATCGGCGCGATCATGAACTCCTGGATGTCGACGTTGGTGTCGGCGTGGGCACCGCCGTTGAGGATGTTCATCATCGGCACCGGCAGCAGGTGGGCGTTGGGGCCGCCGACGTAGCGGAACAGCGGCAGCCCGGCACTCACCGACGCCGCCCGCGCCACCGCGAGCGAGACGCCGAGGATCGAGTTGGCGCCGAGGTTGCTCTTGTTGGGGGTGCCGTCGAGGTCGAGCATCGCCTGGTCCACCAGGCGCTGGTCGCTCGCGTCGAGGCCGATGATCTCGGGCTCGATCTGGTCCTGTACGGCGCTCACGGCCATCTCGGTGCCCTTGCCGCCGTAGCGGTCGCCGCCGTCGCGCAGCTCGACGGCCTCGAAGGCACCGGTGGAGGCGCCGGAGGGTACGGCGGCACGGCCGGTCGAGTCGTCGTCGAGCAGCACCTCGACCTCGACCGTGGGGTTGCCGCGCGAGTCCAGGATCTCGCGGGCGATGACGGTGTCGATGGAAGCCAAGACAGCTGCTCCTGGGTCGGGGGGACGGGGCGATTTCACCCTAACGGGGAGAGCCGAAGATCCCGCGTAGCACCCGCCTACCGTCCGGTACCGAAGACCACCGGCTCCGAACCGGGCACGCTGCCCTGCCCGGTGCACTTGTGGGTGACCAGGTCGCAGCTCAGCACCGAGCGGTTGGGGCCGCCCGTCCTGCCCACGCCGAAGAAGACCGAGTCGCTGGACCAACCACCCAGCACGAACGTGCGAGGCGGCCCGGTGAGGCGGATCTGGCGACCCGTGGCGACCTCGACGACAGACACTTTTCCTGCGTCCGTGCTGACCTCGAAGCGGCCCGGTCCCCTCAGTCGCTCCTCAGGTGTCTGGGTGTCGACGGCGCCGCGAACAGCCTTGCCGGTGCGGGTGTCATAGCCCTGCTCGAGCGGGTGCCCCGAGCGGTTGTCGACGATCTGCAACAGGCCAGCATCGACGCTGACCTGCATTCCGGTGACGTCGGTCTGCCCGGTGCCCCGGACCCGGGACAGGTCGGTGAACCAGACCTCGCCATCGGCGAGCAGGAACACTCCACCAGGCACCACCACGAGGGCCTCGATGTCGATGGGTGCGAGGTCGACCTCCTTGCCGTTCACATGGAGCACCGACCCTTGCGCCCAGACGAGGTCGCTCGGCGAGACCGCGCCATCGCCGACCGGGATGGTGGCCGGTGCAGGTGCGACCGACTGGCTCGGGGTGGCGGTGACGGTCTTGGTGGGCTTGGGCGCCAGCTCGTCGTCGGTGCCGGTCGAGCATCCGCCGGCCAGCACGACCAGGGCGGCAGCGAGGAGGCCCACTCGGGCTCGGGTCACGCGCCGGCCCGTCGTACGGCGTCGCGCAGTGCCTGCTCCGGGTCCTCCCCCAGCGCTCTCGCCTCGGCCACGAGCGCCAGCAGGCGGTCGCCGAGGTCATCAGGGTCGGGGGTAGGGAGCGGCGTGCCGGCCCGTTCGAGCCGGTCGAGCACCTTGGCCGCCCGCGTCAGCGCGGGCAGCGTGTTCGGGATGCCGTCGAAGAGGCCTTCGCGCTCCTTCTCGGCGGCCTTCACCGACTCCCAGGTCTCGTTGATCCGTGCCGGGTCGGACTCCACGACGTCGCCGAAGACGTGCGGGTTGCGCCGGATCATCTTCTCCTTGAGCCCCGCGGCGACGTCATCGATGTCGAACGCACCGGTCTCCGCGGCGATCGCAGCGTGCAGGTAGACCTGCAGCAGGACGTCGCCGAGCTCCTCGCGCAGGTCGTCGGGACTGCCACCGTTGTCGAGCGCCTCGATCGCATCGAGGGTCTCGTAGGTCTCCTCGAGGAGGTGCTTGGCCAGGGTGCGGTGGGTCTGCGCGGCCTTCCAGCCGCACTCGGCACGCAGCTTGGCCATGATCTCGACAAGCTCGATCAGCGGGGACGTGTCGATCAGCGGGGACGCGTCGACCGGCGGCGAGCCGTCGACCGGCGGGGACTGCTCGGGCCTGCCGCCGGTCATGGGGTCAGCTGCACTTCTGGTTGGCGGGCAAGGCGCTCACGAATGCCTGGGTGGGCTGGGCCTTGCCGGCGTCCTTCGCGTACTTCGAGACGGCCTTGGACACCGACGGGTCCGAGCCGCCCGGCCAAGCGACGTCGGCGGCGGGACCGTAGCGCGGGTCGGTGTCGATGGTGACCTTCTTCAACCACGGCTCACGCTTCTGGTAGCCGGCGTTGAGCAGGGCCTCGGTGTTGGCGGGCGTGTCCTGCTCCCCCGTCGCCTGCTGACCCACCTGGGTGAGGACGTCGCGTCCCGCGGCCCAGCGATGGAACACGTCGCTCATGAAGTCGCGGTACTTCTCCGGCAGCGTCTTGATGAGCGGGTCGATCTGGGAGTACGTCGTGGCCACTTGCTGTGCACGGGGGCTCACGTCCTCCGACTCGCCGTACTTCAGGCTCAGCTCGATGTCCATCAGCAGGCTCAACGCCTGCTGGAGGAGCTGCTTGCGCGGGGCTTCCTGGGTCTGGGACTGGCCGGTCTTGGCAGCCTGCTTGAGGCCGGCGCACTGTGCCTCGGCGAGCTCGGTGACGTCGCTGCGGGAGATCGTGGTCCCGTCGACGACCGCCGCCGTACCGGGAGGGAGGGTTCCGCAACCGCCGAGTGTCAGCGCAGCAACCGCCGCCAGCGCAGTCAGCGGTGCGCGCCTCACGGAACGGGTCCTCACGATCCGGTCTCCTCACTGCCGGCCTTGGCGCCGGCACCGCTCTGTCCATTCCCACCCTTGGTCTCGGGAGGGATCACACCGTCGATCACCTGCCTGGCCCAGGCGAGCAGCTCGTCGTCGCGAGGCGGCTGCGCACCGAAGCCGGACGGCAGTGGTCGCGGCACCAGCATGGTACGCACGGGAGCCTTGTAGAGGCTCTTCGGGTGGAGCCGGTTCAGGCGTACGACGCGCGAGTCGGGCAGCTCGACGGGGTGGAAGCGCACGTACTTGCCCTGCAGCGTGACCTCGGACAGCCCGGCCTCCCGAGCCCGTGCCCGGAAGCTGGCCACCGCGAGCAATCGGGTGACCGGGTCGGGCGGGCTGCCGTAGCGGTCGAGCAGCTCCTCGTGGAGCGCGGCCACGTCGTCGTCGGAGCGCACCTCGGCGAGCCGCTTGTACATCTCCAGCCGTAGTCGCTCGCTCTGGATGTAGTCGTGCGGCAGGTGCGCGTCGATCGGGAGCTCGATCTTGACCTCGACCGGCTGCTCGACACTGGTGCCGTCCTGTCGGAACTCCTGCACCGCTTCGCCGACCAGGCGCACGTAGAGGTCGAAGCCGACGTCGGCGATGTGCCCGGACTGCTCGCCGCCGAGCAGGTTGCCGGCGCCACGGATCTCGAGGTCCTTCATCGCGATCGCCATGCCCCCGCCAAGGTCGGAGTGCTGCGCCAGGGTGGCCAGCCGCTCGTGAGCGGTCTCGGTCAGCGGCTTGTCCTGCGGGTAGAGGAAGTAGGCGTACGCGCGCTCGCGGGAACGGCCCACCCGTCCGCGCAGCTGGTGGAGCTGCGAGAGACCCAGGGTGTCCGAGCGCTCGATGATCATCGTGTTGGCGTTGGAGACGTCGAGCCCGGACTCGACGATCGTCGTACACACGAGCACGTCGAAGCGCTTCTCCCAGAAGTCGAGCATCACCTGCTCGAGCAGGTGCTCCCCCATCTGCCCGTGGGCGGTCGCGACCCGCGCCTCGGGCACCAGCTGCTTGATCTTCGAGGCGGCCTTCTCGATCGACTGCACCCGGTTGTGGATGTAGAACACCTGGCCGTCGCGGAGCAGCTCGCGGCGGATCGCCGCGGCCACCTGGCGGTCCTCGTAGGCGCCGACGTAGGTGAGCACGGGGTGCCGTTCCTCGGGCGGAGTGGCGATGGTCGACATCTCGCGGATGCCGGTGATGGCCATCTCCAGGGTGCGCGGGATCGGGGTGGCCGACATCGAGAGCACGTCAACGCTCGTGCGCAGTCGCTTCATCTGCTCCTTGTGCTCGACACCGAAGCGCTGCTCCTCGTCGACGACGATCAGGCCGAGGTCCTTCATCCGGATGTCCGGGTTGAGCAACCGGTGGGTGCCGATGACGATGTCGATGCTGCCGTCGGCCAGACCGGCGATTACCTCACGTGCCTCCTTGTCGGTCTGGAACCGGCTCAGCGGCCTCAGGTTCACCGGGAAGCCGCTCATCCGCTCGGCGAAGGTGGCGTGGTGCTGGGTGACCAGCAGGGTCGTCGGCACGAGTACGGCGACCTGCTTGCCCTCCTGCACCGCCTTGAACGCTGCGCGCACCGCGATCTCGGTCTTGCCGTAGCCGACGTCACCGCACACCAGCCGGTCCATCGGTACGACGCGCCGCATGTCGGCCTTGACCTCCTCGACGGTGCTGAGCTGGTCGGGGGTCTCGTGGAACGGGAAGGCGTCCTCGAGCTCGGTCTGCCAGGGGGTGTCCGGACCGAAGGAGTGTCCCTTGGTGGCCTGGCGGGCGGCGTACAGCTTGATCAGCTCTGCCGCGATCTGGCGCACCGCCTTGCGCGCCCGGCCTTTCCGCTTGGCCCAGTCGGACCCGCCGAGGCGGTCGAGGCTTGGCTGCTCGCCGCCGACGTAGCGGGTCACCTGGTCGAGCGAGTCGGCCGGCACGAACAGGCGGTCGGGCGGGTGGCCGCGCTTCGAAGCGCCGTACTCCAGGACGAGGTACTCGCGCACCGCGCCGTGCACCTCGCGCTGCCTCATCTCCACGAACCGCCCGACGCCGTGCTGCTCGTGGACGACGTAGTCGCCGGCCTTGAGCTCGAGGGGGTCGATCTGCTTCTTGCGGCGCGCCGGCAGCTTGCGCATGTCGCGGGTGGTGGCCTTCTGGCCGGCGATGTCCTCGCCGGTGATGACGACCAGCCCGGGGACGTCCATGACCAGGCCGTGTTCGAGGCAACCCTGGGCGACGAGCACGACCTTCTCGTCAGCACGGTTGGCTGAGCTTGTCGAAACCCCCTCGCCCTCGACCAGGCGTGCGGCGATGTCGTGCTCGCCGAGCACCTCGACCATGCGCTGTGCCGGGCCGTGGCCCTGGTGGACGGTGACGACCTGTCGGCCCACCTTGAGGTGGTCGCGGATGTCGGCGACGACCTGCTCGATGTCGCCGCGGTACGCCGGCGCCGGCTGGGCGCCCACCTCACGAGATTCAATGCTGGTTGAGGAGTTCCGCGCTTGTCCTGAGCCTGTCGAAGGGAGCGTCTCGAAACCACTCTCCTCAGGCATGTCCAGCCCGAACGGGCTGATCCCCCACCACGCCTGACCGGACTCGAGGACCTGGGTACGCACTTCGCCGATGCCCCGCAACGACGCAGCGCCGAGGTCGATCGGCGCCTTGCCACCAGACGCGGCGGCTGCCCAGCTCGCGCCGAGGAACTCCTCGCTGGTCGCCACCAGGTCGTGCGCGCGGGAGCGCACCCGCTCGGGGTCGAGCACGAGCACGTGGCTGTCCTCGGGGAGGAGATCGACCAGCATCTCCATCTCGTCGACCAGCGCGGGAGAAAGGGCCTCCATCCCCTCGACGGCCATGCCCTCGGCGAGCTTGTCGGTGATCTCGGCGAGCTGGGGGTGCTGCTGTCCGAGCTCGGCGGCCCGGCGGCGTACGTCCTCGGTCAGGAGCAGCTCGCGGCACGGCGGCGCCCACACCCGTTCGACGGCCTCGAGGGTGCGCTGGTCGGCCACCGCGAACGCACGGATCTCGTCGACCTCGTCGCCGAAGAACTCCACCCGCAGCGGGTGCTCCTCGGTCGGTGGGAAGACGTCGACGATGCCGCCACGGACAGCGAACTCGCCGCGCTTCTCGACCAGGTCGACGCGGGTGTAGGCCGCACCCACGAGCCGGCGGACGACATCCTCGAGCTCGATCTCCTGGCCCAGGACCAGCTCGACCGGCTCGAGGTCGGCGAGCCCCTTGACCTGCGGTTGCAGCACTGACCGGATCGGGGCGACGACGACCTTGAGCGGTCCGTTGTTCGCCTGGCTGCCCGGGTGCTTGATCCGGCGCAGGACAGCCAGACGTCGTCCGACGGTGTCGCTGCGCGGGCTCAGCCGTTCGTGCGGCAGCGTCTCCCACGCGGGGTAGAACGCCACCGACCCCGGCTCGAGCAGCTCCTCGAGCTCCTCGGTGAGGTCCTCGGCCTCGCGCACGGTCGCGGCGACCACGAGAACGGTGCGCCCCGCGTCCACCAGCCCGCGCACCACGAAGGGTCGCAACGCCGCCGGACCCGTGAGGTCGAGGGTGGTGAGCCCCGCCTTGGCGTCGTCCATCGAGGCAGCGAGGACGGGTTCACGCAGGACCAGGTCGGCCAGGCCGGCGATGGACAAAGTGTGGTCACTCCTAGGTGGTGCAGGCACGCACAAACAACCCCCGGAACCATGTGGGTGGGGGGTGGCTCCAGTCTACGAGGTGGGTCCGACCACTTCGGTCGCCCGGGACGTCATACGAGTTGGGTGCTCTGGCGACCAGTTCGTCTGACGTCTCGCGGGACGTCATACGGATCGGTCGTCCCCGCGACCTGTCGTCCCCGCGACCACTTCGTATGACGCTCTCTCAGGCGATCGGACCCGCCACGACCTCGTCCATGCTGCGCAGGATGCAGAACTCGTTCCCCTCAGGGTCGAGCAGCACGACCCAGCCGGTGCCGTCGTCGTTGCGCCGGTCGTCGAGCTGGGTGGCGCCGAGGGCGAGGAGGCGGGCGAGCTCCTCGTCGCGCGTGCCGGCGCTCGGGCGCAGGTCGAGGTGGATCCGGTTCTTGGTCGACTTCCCCTCGGGCACCTCGATGAAGAGGAGCGGATGGCCGCCGTCGGGGCGCTCGATCCAGCACTCCTCGTGCCCGGGCTCGTTGGGGTCGCCGGGCTTGTCGACGTACTCCAGGGCGTGCTTCCACCACTCGGAGAGCTCGTAGGCGTTGCGGCAGTCGATCGCGGTGTGCGAGATGTACGACGTCATGGGCTCACCCTGCACCTTCGTCCACCGAGCGAGCGACCCGAATTCCCGAACATGCCTTGACAAGCATATTCCTGATGAGGCATGTTCGGGGGCATGGAGAACACCCTCTGGACCGCGCTGGTCGACCCCAACCGCCGCGCCGTCCTCGACCTGCTGGCGCAGAGCGAGCTCTCCGTGGGCGACCTCGTCGAACGTCTCGGCCTGACCCAGCCCCAGACGTCGAAGCACCTGCGGGTGCTTCGGGACGCCGGCCTGGTCCGTGTCGAGCAGCAGGCGCAGCGCCGAATCTACGCCGTCGACCCGGGACCGATGGCCGAGCTCGACGAGTGGCTGGCGCCGTACCGCCGACTGTGGAACACCAGCCTCGACCGCCTCGGCACCCATCTGGACAAGACCCATCCCAACAAGGAGAAGTGATGCAGACGACCGACAACGGCACCTACCTCGAGATCGACGACCGCCCGGCGGTGCGCTTCGAGCGCATCTACGAGCAGCCCGTCGAGCGGGTCTGGGAGGCGATCAGCGAACCGGGGCAGATGAGCCAGTGGTTCCCCTCCCCCAACGTGGAGCACGACGCGCGCGAGGGTGGTTCGATCACGCTTTCCGGCGACCCCTACGCGCCTGATGCCAAGACCACTCGCGTGCTCGTGTGGGACCCGCCGCACCACTTCTCCTTCGAGTGGGGGGACGACGAGCTGCACTTCACGCTGACCGAGGTCGACCAGTCGACACGGCTCGAGCTCGTGAACATCCTCGCGACGAGTGGCGCAGCGTCCCGCAACGCCGCCGGCTGGGAGATGTGCCTGGAGCACCTCGACCGGACGGTGGCCGGCACCTGGAAGCCGTCGCCCACCGACGGGAGCATGGAGGAGTTCAAGCCCGTGCTGGAGAAGTACAAGGCGCAGGGTCTGCCCGACGACGGCTGGTTGCCGGAAGAGCCCAGCTAGACGCAGACAGCTAGACGGCCCAGGGCCCCTCGGGCGCCTTGACCCGGGCCTCGTCGGCTTCCTGGTCTGTCGTCATCTGCTGGCTCTGCCGCTCGGCCTCGACGCGACGCAGGTAGTGGTCGACCTCGTCCTCCAGCTGGGCGTCGTCCCAGCCGAGCTCGGCCGCCATCAGCTCGGCGGCGGTCCGAGCGGAAGAGGTGCCGCGGTCGAAGCTCTCGATGGAGATGCGCGTACGCCGGGTGAGGACGTCGTCGAGATGGCGCGCCCCCTCGTGCGTGACGGCGTAGACGACCTCGGCCAGCAGGTAGTCGTCGGACCCGGGCAGCGGCTCGGCGAGCCCGGGCCGACGGGCGATCAGCTCCAGCACCTCGTCGATGAGCCCACCGAACCGGCCGAGCAGGTGGTCGATGCGGGCGACGCTGAGGCCGCTGGACCGCGCCAGCGCGACCCGCTGGTTGGTGCGGGCCGCGAACCCGTTGGCTCCGAGCAGTGGGACCTGGTCGGTGATGCTCTCGCGGCCTCCTTCGCCCAGCGACTTCGCCGCTGCGTCGACAGCGTCCTTGGCCATCACGCGATAGGTGGTCAGCTTGCCCCCGGCGATCATCACCAGGCCCTTGGCCGGGGACTTGACGGTGTGCTCGCGGGAGATCTTCGAGGTGGGTTCGGTGGCGCCCTTGACCAGCGGGCGGATGCCGGCGTACACCCCTTCGACGTCGTCGTGGTCGAGCGGCGTGCGCAGCAGCTTGTTCACATGTCCGAGGACGTACTCGATGTCCGCCCGCGAGGCGGCCGGATGGGCCAGGTCGAACTTCCACGGGGTGTCCGTCGTGCCGAGGATCCAGTGCCGCCCCCACGGGATCACGAAGAGCACCGAGGTCTCGGTCCTGGTGATGAGCCCGCTGTCACTGCGGATGCGGTCACGAGGCACGACGACGTGGATGCCCTTGCTGGGCTCGATGTCCAGCACGTCGCGCCTGTCCAGCAGGTTCTGGATCTCGTTGGTCCAGACTCCGGCCGCGTTGATCACGACCTTGGCGCGTACCTCGATCTCGCGGTCGCTCTCGAGGTCCATCACGCGTACGCCGACGACGCGGTCGCCCTCCCGCAGGAAGCCGATGACCTTCGCTCGCGAGGCCACGTGGGCGCCGTACGCCGCAGCAGTGCGGGCGATGTTCATCACCAGCCGGGCGTCGTCGACCTGACAGTCCCAGTAGCGGATGGCGCCGGTCAGCTCGTCGGTGCGAAGATCGGGCGCCATCCTGCTCAGCTGCCGACGGAAGACGTGCTTGTGCCGGGGCAGGCCCATGTCGTACTTCGCGGCCTTGGCCATACCGTCGTAGAGGATCAGCCCGGCGCCGACGTAGGCACGCTCCCAGGTGTGGTGCAGCGGGTAGAGAAAGGGCACAGGTCGGACCAGGTGCGGAGCGACTCTGGTGAGCAGGAGACCACGCTCCTCCAAGGCCTCACGGACCAGCCGGAAGTCGAACATCTCCAAGTAGCGGAGCCCGCCGTGCACCAGCTTCGAGGATCGTGAGGACGTACCGCTCGCGTAGTCCCGCTGCTCGACCAGTGCGGTGGACAGACCGCGGGAAACCGCGTCGAGGGCCGTGCCAGCCCCCACCACACCCGCGCCGACGACGAGCACGTCGAGGTCCTCACCCGTGACCGAACCGGCCGTGGCCATCGCCTCGAGTGCCCTGGTCCGGGAATCCGGTCCGAGGTCTGCAGTGAGGCTCATACGTCCAGTCTGTCAGCCGGATGTTTCCGGGAGGGTCTACTGGACGACGACCTCGATGCGCTGGAACTCCTTGAGCTCGGTGTAGCCCGTCGTCGCCATGGCGCGCTTGAGCGCACCGATCAGGTTCATGGTGCCGTCGGCGACTCGCGAGGGGCCGAACAGGATCTCCCGCAGCGTCCCGACGGTGGCGAACTGCACCCGTTCGCCGCGGGGCAGCTCGGCGTGGTGCGCCTCGGTGCCCCAGTGGAAGCCCTGGCCGGGGACATCCGTGGCGCGTGCGAGGGGGGAGCCGATCATCACGGCGTCGGCACCGCAGGCAACGGCCTTGGCGATGTCACCGCTGCGGCCGATCGACCCGTCGGCGATGACGTGCACGTAGCGGCCGCCGGACTCGTCCATGTAGTCGCGCCGCGCTGCCGCGACGTCCGCCACGGCGCTGGCCATGGGTACGGCGACCCCGAGCACCGTGCGCGTGGTGTGCGCCGCGCCCCCGCCGAAGCCGACGAGCACTCCCGCCGCGCCGGTGCGCATCAGGTGCAGCGCGGCCTGGTAGGTCGCACAGCCGCCGACGATGACAGGGACATCGAGCTCGTAGATGAACTCCTTGAGGTTGAGCGGCTCGGCCTGCGCGCTCACGTGCTCGGCGCTCACCGTGGTGCCCCGGATGACGAACATGTCGACGCCCGCGTCCACGACCGTCTTCGCGAACTCCTTGGTGCGCTGGGGGCTGAGGCTGCCGGCCACCGTGACGCCGGCGTCACGGACCTGCTTGATCCGCTCGGTGATCAGCTCGGCCCTGATCGGTTCGGTGTAGATCTCCTGCAACCGTTGTACGGCGTCGGGACCCTCGAGCTCGGCCACCTCGTGGAGCAGGTCGGTCGGGTCCTCGTAGCGGGTCCAGAGCCCTTCGAGGTTGAGTACGCCGAGGCCGCCGAGCTGTCCGAACGCGATCGCAGTCGAGGGCGACATCACGGAGTCCATCGGCGCAGCCAGGATCGGCAGCTCGAACCGGTAGGCGTCGATCTGCCAGGCGGTCGACACCTCTTCGGGATCGCGCGTGCGCCGGCTCGGCACGATCGCGATGTCGTCGAAGGAGTAGGCCCGGCGCCCGCGCTTGGCACGCCCGATCTCGATCTCAGTCACGGGAGGGAGTCTTTCACGACGTCGACCGCGTCTCCGAGACCGATCCGGCCGGCACTGCGAACGCCTGCGTACATCCCGAGGCAGAGGTCGCGCTCACGCCCGAGTGCCTTGAGGAACCCCGGCTGGGTGCCCAGCGAGTCCTGCGCGATGTCGATCATCCGGCACCGCTCGGTGCGCTCCACCACCTCGAGCTCGACATCGCCGACCCGGATCACCGTGCCGGCCCATGTCTCCTCGACGAACGGCTCGGTCGTGGCGACGAGGAGGTTGGTCCGCAGCCGGCGTACGTCGGCATCGACCTGCAGGTGTTCGCGACACCAGTCCAGCGACGCCGTGCCCACGACCGAGACGGAAGCACCGTCCTGGTGCGACACGTCGCCCTCGGGGGTCACCCGCACCCGAGCTCCCATGTGACCGCCGAGCGCCTCGTCGAGCGCGGGGTCGCCTGCCAGCCAGCTGCCATCACGACCCTCGACACGTACGCCGTCCTCGGTCGTGCTTGCCCGGAACTCGAAGATCTCGTCGCGGCGTCGGAACCTGCGGCTGTTCTTGCCGGTAGCGAAGCGGCCTTCGTCATCGACGACGGCGTACCAGCGATCTCCCTGCAGGCCGCGCCGGTCGACGAGAACGGCCTCCAGCGACTCACCGGCCATCGCCTTGACCGGGTAGCGGTGGATCTCGACGACGTTCACAGCGAAAGATGCATCACGTGCAGGCCGGCGTACTCCCCCGACGGGCGCAGGAACGCGTCCGGGACGGTGCCGATGATCTCGAAGCCGAGCGACTCCCAGAGTCGTACGGCGCTCGTGTTGGTCGACACGACGGCGTTGAACTGGATCCCCCGGAACCCGTGCGCGCGGTGCCAGTCGACGGCGTACTCCGCCAGCGCCCGGCCGATGCCGCGGCCACGGGCGACCGAGCCGACCATGAACGACGCCGTGCCGACGTGGGACCCCTGGGCGGGTCGGTTCGGCGACATCTTGGCCGTGCCCAGGACGGTTTCGCTCTCCGCGTCGACGTCGACCGCGACGACCACATGCTCTTCGGACCAGAACGCCCGCGTCTCGTCCAGGTCCACCGGGACGGTCATCGCGTAGGTCTCACCGGCAGCGGCCACCTCCACGACGATGTCGTGGACCTGTGGCCAGTCGGCGTCCCGGATCTCGCGGATCTGTGGTTTCGAGACGGACGTCATCGCCAGGAGTAGTTGGGCGCCTCGGTGGTGATCTGCACGTCGTGCGGATGGCTCTCCTTGAGGCCCGCCGAGGTGATCCGCACGAAGCGACCCTTCTCGCGCAGCTCGGGGATGGTCCGCGCGCCGACGTAGAACATCGACTGGTGCAGCCCGCCGATCAACTGGTGTGCGACGGCTGCGAGCGGGCCCCGGTAGGCCACCTGGCCCTCGATTCCCTCCGGCACGATCTTGTCGTCGCTGGCGACGTCGGCCTGGAAGTAGCGGTCCTTGGAGTAGGACTTCTTGCCGCGACTCGACATGGCGCCCAGGGAGCCCATGCCGCGGTAGGACTTGTACTGCTTGCCGTTGACGAAGACCAGCTCGCCCGGGCTCTCCTCGCAGCCCGCGAGCAGAGAGCCGAACATCACCGACTCGGCGCCGGCAACCAGCGCCTTGGCGATGTCACCGGAGTACTGCAGACCTCCGTCGGCGATGAGGGGCACGTCGGCAGGGCCACATGCCTGCGCGGCCTCGTAGACCGCGGTGACCTGGGGTACGCCGACCCCGGCCACCACGCGGGTCGTGCAGATCGAGCCCGGCCCGACGCCGACCTTGACCGCGTCGACGCCCGCGTCGACAAGTGCCTGTGCGCCCTCCCGGGTGGCGACGTTGCCGCCGACGACCTGGACATGACTGGTGGCCGGATCGGACTTGAGCCGCCGGATCATGTCGAGCAGCGGCCGCGCGTGCCCGTGGGCGGTGTCGACGACCAGCACGTCGACTCCTGCGTCGACCAGTGTGGTGGCTCGCTGCCAGGCGTCGCCGAAGTAGCCGACGGCCGCACCGACGAGCAACCGACCGTCGGCGTCGTTGGAGGCGTTGGGGAACTGCTCGGACTTCACGAAGTCCTTGACCGTGATCAGCCCGGCCAGTCGACCAGTCTCGTCGACGATCGGGAGGCGCTCGCGCTTGTGCTTGCGCAGCAGCGTGGTCGCGTCTTCACGGCTGATGCCCACCGGCGCAGTGATCAGCGGCATCGGCGTCATCACCTCGTCGACCTTCGTGCTGGTCCACTCCGCGACGGGCGTGAACCGCAGGTCGCGGTTGGTGATGATGCCGAGCAGGCGGTTGTCGACGTCGACGACGGGCAGGCCGGAGACGCGGTATTCACCGCAGATCTGGTCGAGCTCCTCGAGGGTCGCGTCGGGACCGATCGTGACGGGTTTGGAGATCATCCCGGTCTGGGTCCGCTTGACGAGGTCCACCTGGTAGGCCTGGTCCTCGATCGAGAGGTTGCGGTGCAGGATGCCGATGCCGCCCTGGCGGGCCATCGCGATCGCCATCCGCGACTCGGTGACCGTGTCCATGGCGCTCGAGATGAGAGGCGTGCGCAGGCTGATTCCGCGGGTCAGGCGCGTGCTGGTGTCGACCTCGCTCGGGATGACGTCGGTCTCGCCCGGGAGGAGCAGCACGTCGTCGTAGGTCAGGCCGAGGGCGGCGAACTTGTCGGGGACTTCTGACGACATGAGATCCGGGGACCTTCCGGTGGGTGTGGCTGGTCCCCAATGCTAACGGTGGTGGGTGACGGGATCTTCCCTCGGGACGGGGTCGGAGCGTCGTACGCCGGTGACCACGATCCTGGCCGTGAGCATTCCCTCGCTGACCTTGATCCGGGCGCGGAGGCCGGCGCCGCAGACCATGGACACGAAGCCCACGTCCTCGCCCGGCGCGAGCAGCACGATCTCGTCCCTGCCCGTGGCAGCCGCCTGCGACGCTGCCCGGGTCAGGAGCTGGGTGCCGATGCCGAGACGGCGCCACGCCGGCGCGACCTCGATGGTGAGCTCCTGGTCCTGGGTGAGCGCGAAGGCAGCGACCCCGACCACGTGGCCACCGATCCTGGCGACCACGCCGCTCGCCGTCTCGTCGTACTCCACGGGGGTGGGACCCGAGGCACCCGACTCGCCGCCGTCGACGGGCTGGCTGTCCACGGTGTGGGCAAGTGCGCTCAGCGCGGCAGCCCGCGAGTGCTCGGTGGCGCTCCACTTCTCGGGGTGTGGCCCCAGAAGCTTCTCGAGCAGCGTCGGCAGCAGCGCCGGGTCGGCCACCACATCGTGGGCAGCGGTGAGCCAGCGCACCGGCTGGTCCATCAGGTCGTGAGTGGTGCAGGGTTCGACGCTCACCTCGTCCCCGCCTGCACCACTCACGAGCTCGGCGACCGCCCCCGCGGTCCAGTCCTGAGGCGCGCTGATCACCAGCTCGTCCGTCACCTGGCCGAGGTCCGGGAAGATCTGCAGACCCAGGATGTTCAGGCCGGCATCTCCGCATCGTGTGGCAAGCAGCGCCAGTGCTCCCGGGCGTTCGGTCAGAGACGCGCGCACTCGGAAGAACATGCGGCAACTCTCGTCCCATCGTGTTGCGGGATCGATGCGCTCATATTGCGGGCATGTCAACAACCCACACGATCCGGCACGCACCCGGCACGCGAAACCGCCCCGCACCCGGGGGTGCGAGGCGGTCCCGTTCGATCGGTCCTACTTCTTGAAGCCGACCTGTGTGTAGTCCGGGGCCTCGAACTGAGAGGCACCGATGTTGACAATGCCCTTCTCCACGGCCCAGATCGTGGGCGTCGTCGCGATAGTGACGATCGCCCCCAGGTTGAAGATGACCTTGTCGATCTCGTTTGAGATCTTCTGCTGCTTCACCGGGTCGAGCTCGGCGTTGGCCTCGTCCCACAGACCCGCGAGCTTGGGGTCGGTGATGCCGGTGTAGTTCTGCCCGGCATCGGCTGGGTCGAACAGCGACTGCGTGGTCGAGACGGGGAACGGCGTGCCCTGCCAGCTGAACGACGTCATCTCGAAGTTCAGCTTGCCGACCGCGACGTAGTCATCGAAGTACTTCGCCGTGGGGACCGTGTCGAGCTTGAGGGCGATGCCGGCCTTCTTCAGGAAGCCCTGGATCAGCTGGGCCCGCTGGGCGTTGGTCGGCGTGTCCGAGGGAACGGTGATGCTCAGCGACAGTGGCTTGCCGTCCTTCTCGTACATCCCGTCGGAACCCTTGGTGTAGCCCGCCTCCTCCAGCTCCGAGGCCGACTTCTTGAGGTCGAAGGGGACCTCCTCGTCGGCCACGTCCTTGTAGCCCGCCTGGCCCGGGACGTAGATGACACTGCCCTGCACCGACGGTTTGACCTCGAGCTGCTTCTGGATCACGGCCGCCATGGTCTTGCGGTCGATCGCCTGCACGATCGCACGTCGGACATGGACATCGTCGAGCGGTGCCTTCGACGCATTCATGGTCAGGTGCGTCCAGGTGAGACCGCCGGACTTCTGGATGACAGCGTCCGTGCGCTGCTTCGCCTGAGCGAGCACGTCGGGATTGGCCTGCGTGTCGAGGACGTTGATCTCCTTGTTCGCGAACGCCTGTCCCAGGCTGTCCTGGTTGACGACGCGGAAGATGAGCTTGTCGAGCTTGGGCTTCTGTCCCCACCAGCGCGGGTTCGGGGTCTCGGTCACGACGCCGCCGTTGTTGTCGATGTCGCTGACGATGTAGGGCCCGTTGCCCGGGAACATCCTCTTGGCGTAGCCGGTGTTGAAGGCCGCCGGGTTCGCGGTCATCAAGGAGGGCCCCACGGGATACATGTAGTTGGGCCAGTCGGCGTTCACCTTCTTCCAGGTGATCGTGTAGTCGTACTCGGTGTCACCCTGCTCGACGCCCGCGATGTCCTTGTAGCCGTTGTCCGCTGCGATCTCGAACCTCTTGTCGGTGCCCCTGAGTGCCTTCCAGGTGTTTTCGAAGTCCACCCAGGTAATCGGCTTGCCGTCACTCCAGACGGCCTTGGGGTTGAGCTTCACGTCGATCTTCAGCGGGTCCTTGCTGGCCACCTCGGCAGACTCGACCACGTTCTTGTCGACCTTCCAGGTGCCGTCCGGGTCGAAGATCACGCCGGTCAGGAGCGCGGGCTCCTGGATGGTGGTGTTGTCTCCCAACGGCCCGTTGGTCTGGTTGCTGTTCCAGTTGATCGGCAGCTGGCTGACGGACTGGACGAGGGTCCCGCCCTCCTTGACGTCGTCGTACGACGCCTTGTCCCACGCGGTGTTGGGCAACACGGCGCCAGTGCTGTTGCTGTCATCATCCTCAGACTTGTTGGTGGTTGAACCGCCCCCGCAAGCCGCGAGAACGAGCGCCGCCGCGGCAGCGGCAGCCACGACCCCTAGGGATTTCTTCCGGTTCATTTTTCCTCCTGTTGGTGTTGCTCCGTTACAGCTGCAGCGTGTTCTGCTCGACGTGGTGGCAGGCCGCCGACGTCGTGTCGATCACCCGCAGCTGCGGGTCCTCTGTCAGGCATCGCTCCTGGCGCGACGGATCGAGGATCTTGTACAGCGGGCACCTTCCGTGGAAGTTGCAGCCGCTGATCTCGTCGATGGGGCTGGGGAGGTCCCCGTCCAGCAGGATCCGTACGCGCGAGCGTTCGGCCTCCGGATCCGGGATCGGCACTGCCGACATGAGTGCTTGCGTGTAGGGGTGGCGTGGCCGTGCGAACACGGCGTCGACGTCACCGGACTCGACGATGCGACCGAGGTACATCACCGCGACGGTGTCGGCGATCTGCCGGACCACCGCAAGGTCGTGGGCCACAAAGAGATAGGAGAGGCCGAGCTCAGCCTTGAGGTCCTCGAGCAGGTTCATGACGCCGGCCTGGATGGAGACGTCCAGAGCGGAGACGGGCTCGTCGAGAACGAGCAGCTTGGGGTTCGTGGCGAGCGCTCGGGCGATCCCGACGCGCTGGCGCTGCCCACCGGAGAACTCGTGTGGGTAGCGGCCGGCCATGGACGTCTCGAGCCCGACAAGCTCGAGGAGCTCGGCCACCCGGGAGCGACGCTCAGCCTTCGAGAAGTCGTGCACGGTCAGCGGCTCGCCGATGATGTCCTCGATCGTCAGGCGGGGGTCGAGCGCCGCCATCGGGTCCTGGAAGACGATCTGGACGTCCCTGCGCATGCTCAGCCGTTCGCCCTTCGAGAGCTTCGCGACGTCCTGGCCGGCGATCGTGATCGAGCCGGCCTGGGGACCGGCCATCTCGAGCACCTCGAGAATCGTCGTCGACTTGCCGCAGCCGGACTCCCCCACCAGGCCGAGCACCTCACCGCCACGGATCTCGAGATCGATGCCGTCGACCGCCTTGACCGTGCCGATCTGCTTCTTGAAGACCCACCCGGTGGTCAGTGGGAAGTGCCGCACGAGGCCCCTGACGCTCAGGATCGACTCGCGGGCGGCAACGTACTCCGCGCCGGCGACCGGCTCGGGACGGGGGAACACGTCGGAGGCCTGCAGCGCGCCGGACTCGAGTTCCCGGGCGCGAATGCAGGCAACCGCATGGCCGCCACGCAGCTCCATCAGTGGGGGCTCCTCGGTCCTGCACGAGGAGATCGCGATCGGGCAACGTGGCTCGAACGGGCAGCCCGGCGGCAGGTTCGACAGCGAGGGCGGTCGGCCCTCGAGAGGAACGAGCCGGGTGCGACCGGCCGTGACCAGGTTGGGCACCGAGCGCAGGAGCCCGATCGTGTAGGGCATCTGGGGACGGCTGAACACGTCGTCGACCGAGCCGGTCTCGACGAGCCTGCCGGCGTACATCACGGCGATGCGGTCGGCGTTGCCGGCGACGACACCCAGGTCGTGAGTGATGAGTACGACGGCCGCCCCGGTGATCTCCTTGGCCTTCTGCAGGACCTCGAGGATCTGTGCCTGGATGGTCACGTCAAGGGCAGTCGTCGGCTCGTCCGCGATGATCAGGTTGGGGTCGTTGGCGATCGCGATGGCGATCATCACCCGCTGCCGCATGCCGCCCGAGAACTCGTGCGGGAACGACTTCAGGCGGCGTTCGGGACCCGGGATCCCCACCACCCTCAGCAGCTCGACGGCACGCACCTCAGCCGCCTTCTCGCTGAGCGCCTTGTCGTGCAGCATCAGACCCTCGGCGATCTGGTGACCCACCGAGTAGACCGGGGTGAGCGCGGACAGCGGGTCCTGGAAGATCATCGCGATCTCCTTGCCACGCAGGCGGGAGAGCTCACGGTCGTCCTTGTTGAGCAGCGACTCCCCCCGGAGCAGCACGTCGCCGGTGATCTCGGCGTTGCGCGGGAGCAGGCCCATGACCGCCATCGACGAGACGGACTTGCCCGATCCGGACTCCCCCACGATCCCGAGGAACTCGCCCTTCCGGACCGTGTAGGAGATTCCGCGCACCGCCTGGACGGCTCCGGTGGCCTGCGGGAAGCTGACCGAGAGGTCCCTGACCTCCAGGAGCGGCGCGTCAGTCATTCGCGTTCCCGGAGGTCGGGTCGACGGCATCGCGCAGCGCGTCGCCCACGAGGCTCACGGCGAACAGCAGCACGATCAGCACGATGGCCGGGAAGAGGAACATCCACGGCCTCGTGGTCGCAGAGGGCGTACCGTCCGCGAGCAGCACACCCAGCGAGACCTCCGGCCGCGTGACCCCGAAGCCGAAGTAGGACAGCGCGGTCTCGGCATCGATGGCGGCCACGACGCCCAGGGTCGCGTCGATGATCAGGAGGGATGCCACGTTGGGGATGATGTGCCGCTGGAGGATCGTGCCAGTCCCGACCCCCATGAATCGGGCCGCCTTCACGAACTCGCGGTCCCGCAGCGACTTGGTCTGGGCGCGGATGACCTGGGCCATCACCATCCAGCTGAACAACGCAATGAACGCTGTGAGCACCAGGAACGAGAGGCTCTTGAAGAGCGGGCTGAGCATCACCAGGATGAAGAACGCCGGGAGCACCAGCAGGAAGTTGATGAACCAGCTGATCACGGCATCGGCCTTGCCACCGAGATAACCGGCGAGCGAGCCGACGAATGCCGCGATCAGGGTGCCGGCGGGTCCCGCGATCAGCCCGATCACCAGCGACTTGCGTAGGCCGGACACCGTCTCGGCATAGATGTCCTGGCCGATGTCGTCGGTGCCGAACCAGTGCGTCGAGGTGGGACCGACGCTGGCGTTGATGAGGTCCTGGTCGGTGGGTGACCACGGGGTGAACCAGAGGCCGGTGATCGCCCAGACGATCATGCCCACGACGACGACGGCTCCGATCCAGAACCGCGTCGTCGAGCGCAAGCGCATCCAGATGAGCGCGGCACGGCTCGACTTGCGGGGCGCCTTCTCGGGCTCGATCAGCTCAGCGGTGACGTCGACCCCGACTGAACTCAACGGATCGGTCATCAGATCCTCACTCTCGGGTCAAGGGCGGCGTAGAGGATCTCGGCGAGCGTCGACGAGACCAGGACGAGGATTGCGAAGTAGAAGGTCGTTCCCGCGGCCGCATTGATGTCGTTCTCGGTGATCGCGGTCAGGAACAGCTCACCCATGCCGTGCCAGCTGAAGATGATCTCGAGGAACGTCGACCCGGCGATCAAAGTGCCAAAGCTGTAGGCGAAGTACGTCGACATCGGGATCAGTGCGACCCGGACGCCGTGGCGGATCATGGCCGAGTTACGGGTGCGGCCCTTGGACCGCGCGGTCCTGATGTAGTCGGCGCTGAGCACGTCGAGCATCGCGTTGCGCTGGTAGCGGGAGTACTCGGCAGCGCCGAGGGCGGTCAACGCGATCGTCGGGAGCAACAGATGGCTCAGCCGGTCCACGAAGATGTTCCAGGTGCCCTCGACTCCCGGCGTGTACTGCCCGGTGAAGTTGATGATCTGGGACCCTGCCCAGTTGTTGAAGTTCGTCGCAGCGACCATCAGGAACACCCCGAGCACGAACACTGGGGTGGCCAGCACGAGGTAGGAGGCGTAGGTCACGACCTGGTCGCTCATCCGGTACTGCCGGACGGCACCCCAGACGCCCAGGGTGACTCCGAGCACCGCGCCCAGGAGGGAGCCGATCAGGAGCAGCTGCAGGCTGACGGCGGAGCGCACCAGCATGTCGTGGCCGACCGGGTCGAGGTTGTTCTCGAGGCCGAAGGTGCCGTGCAGGAAGATCCCCGACATCCAGTCCCAGGTGCGCTGGAGAACTGGCACGTCCGGGTCGACGCCGAGCCGCTGCAGGGAGGCCTGGATGTCGGCGTCGCTGGGCCGCGGGTTGCGCCCGAAGAAACGGGCGGCAGGGTTGAGCACGTAACTGGCCAGGACGTACCCGACGACCGTCGCCAGCAGCGTCAGGATCAGATAGTTGACGAAGCGACGCAGGACGTAAATGATCACGCCGACACCTGATTCCGCGGGGCTGGAGCCACGTCTGGAGCCTCTGTTTCCTGGGGACCACGACGACGCCCGAAATGCGGAAGTGGTTGATTCACGCTATCAATCGTGTCGGCGAGATGGCCGTCTGGTGAACGGTCGAGCCGCTAGCGAAACCAAATCGCAATGTTTGCCGCGACCATTGCCAGAAACGCAAGCGTGGGGCGCCACCGCCACTCGGTGGACAGGACCGCTGCCGCATGGGGGCCACCAGCGGCCCGGTGCTCCCACGAGGTCCGGGAGCGCTCGATCAGGACGGCGACCGGGGCAGTCTCAGCGACGTACCGACGAGGCAGTCCCGGCGCGTTCCACGAGGTGATGGACCGGAGCCGTCCCGACGCGTGCCGCGCGGTCACGCTGGTGAGGCCCCGCACCGTCACTGTGTCGAGCGCGCCGAAAGGGATCCAGTGCACCCGCACGGGATTGATGATGCGAAGGCCGTCGCGGTCGACCACCAGGCAAGGGCTCGCAAGCAACATCCAGGCGCCGAAGGCGATCGTGCCCATCACCACCGCGACCCTGAGGGCGTAGCCGGTCGTGCCCTCGACGACAGCGTCGGCGGTGGCCAGGCCGCAGAAGATCCAGACCGCCACCGGGACCAGCACCGCGCCCGACTGACGGAGCACCACGGGTCGCGCAGTGCCTGCCGTGCCCGCGCTCATGCGGCTCAGGCTACGTCGGGCAGCGGCGCGTCGGAGCCCCTCAGTGGTTGAGTGGGCGCATGGATGTCGTCAGCGACGCCCTGGACGCCGTGCCCCGTGTGGAGTTCCTGCCCGGCAACGCCCGCTGGCGCGCAGGCCATGACGGTCCGATCCAGATCGGCCACGGCCAGACCAACTCCCAGCCGCGCACTGTCGAGGCGATGCTGCGCCTGCTCGAGGTGGAGGCCGGTCAGCACATCCTCGACGTCGGCGCAGGCTCCGGCTGGACCACCGCTCTGCTGGCACAGCTGACCGGTCCGACCGGTTCGGTCGTGGGGGTCGAGCTGGTGCCCGACCTGGCCAGGTGGGGAGGCTCGAACCTGGCGCGCACGTCGTACGACTGGGCCTCGATCCGGCCGGCCGAGCCGGAGGTGCTCGGTGTCCCGGAGGAGGCGCCGTACGACCGGATCCTGGTCTCCGCCGACGCCACCTCGATGCCACAGCCCCTCCTCGACCAGCTCGGTGACGGCGGCCGCCTGGTGATTCCGGTGCGCGGCACGATGCAGCTGGTCGTACGCCGCGACGAGGATCTCGAGGTCTCCCAGCACGGGTCCTACCGGTTCGTGCCGCTGCGCTGAATTACGAAGTCGGCGCTCGTGGCTAGGCTCACGCCATGGCTGAGTGGCTCTACCTGGTCCATCCACCCCGCGAGCACTTCGTCGAGACCATCACCCCCGACGAGGTCGCGATCATGCTGGAGCACTCGCAGCACCTCGCCGGGCTTCTCGACGAGGGCATCCTCATCCTCGCCGGCCCGACCTTCGGCCCGGTGAACACCGGGGTCGCGGTGATCGAGGCCGACGACGAGGAGACCGCGCGGGCCGTCATGATGCGCGACCCGGCGGTCACCTCCGGACTGATGGAACCGGAGCTCCGCCCGATGCGGGTCGGGTTCCTCCGCGGCCGTGACTGATCCTCAGATCACGATCCCGAGCAGGAGCACGAACACCAGGCCGGTGACCGACAGCACGGTCTCCATCAGGGACCACGACTTGATCGTCTGGCCGACGGTCAGGCCGAAGTACTCCTTGACCAGCCAGAAGCCGGCGTCGTTGACGTGGGAGAAGAACAGTGAGCCGGAGCCGATGGCGAGGACGACCAGCGACGTCTCTCCAGTGCTGAGACCGTCGACGAGACCGAGCATCAGCGCCGATGCGGTGATCGTTGCGACGGTGGCCGAACCGGTCGCCAGGCGGATCAGCACGGCGATCACCCAGGCGAGCAACAGCACCGAGATGTTCGCGTCCTGGGCCCAGTCGGCGAGCAGGGTGCCGACGCCGGTGTCGACGAGTACCTGCTTGAAGCCACCGCCGGCGGCCACGATCAGCAGGATGCCGGCGATCGGAGGGAGCGCCTCACCGACGGACTTGGTGATGCCCTCCTTGTTCATCCCCGAGCCGCGGCCGAAGGTGAACATCGCGACGAAGACCGCGATGAGTAGCGCGATGAACGGGTTGCCGATGACGTCGAAGACCTGCTGAACGCGGTTCTCGGAGTCGTCGATGATGATGTCGACGATCGCCTTGGCCATCATCAGCACCACCGGCAGCAGGACTGTGAACAGCGTGATCCCGAAGGAGGGTCGGGTGTCGACGGCCTTGTCCTCACGGCCCTCGAACATGTGCGGGGCGGGTACGTCGACCCATTGGCCGGCGAGCCGGCCGAACAGGGGCCCGGCGACGATCACGGTCGGGATGGCGACGAGAACGCCGAGCATCAGCGTCGTACCGAGATCAGCGCCGAGTGTGTCGATGGCGAGCAGTGGCCCCGGGTGCGGCGGCACCAGGCCGTGCATGGCGGAGAGTCCTGCGAGCGTTGGGATCCCGATCGTGATCACGGAGAGCTGAGCGCGACGCGCGACGAGGTAGATGACCGGCATCAGCAGGACCAGCCCGATCTCGAAGAACATCGGTAGACCGATGAGCGCGCCGACCCCGGCCATCGCCCACGGCAGCATCCGTCGCGAAGAACGGCCCACGATCGTGTCGACGATCTGGTCCGCACCGCCCGAGTCGGCGAGGAGCTTGGCGAACATGGCGCCGAGGGCGATCAACGCGCCGACCCCCGCGGCCGTCGTACCGAAGCCGGTGGAGAAGCTGGTGATGACGTCGTTGATGTTCTGGCCCGCAACAACGCCCACCGTGAGGCCACCGAGGATCAGTGCCAGGAACGGGTGGACCTTGCCCCAGGTGATCAGCACCACGATCAGGCCGATGGCCACCAGTGCGGCCACCACGAGCTGCCACCCGTCGGCGACGGGTTCGACGAGCGGCGCTGCGTCGGCGAGGGGTACGAGGGACATGTCTGCTCCTGTCATCACTTCTGCGGGCTCTGCGAAACGTGGGGGTGCTGGTCGACGTACGCCTGGACGATCGCGTCGATGCTCTGGTCGACATCGACGACCAGGCCGCGCTCGTCGGGGGCAAGGGGCTCGAGGGTGGCGAACTGCGAGTCCAGCAGCGACGCCGGCATGAAGTGGCCCGGCCGACTGGCCTGACGACGCGCGATCACTTCGCGAGTGCCGTGCAGGTGGAGGAACTCGGTGTCGTGGGCGTGATGGCGCAGCTGGTCGCGGTACTTGCGCTTCAGCGCCGAGCAGCTCATCACGCCACCGCTCTCGCCGTGCGCGACCAACCACTCCCCGATCGCCTCGAGCCATGGGTGCCGGTCGTGGTCGTCGAGCGCCTCACCGGCTGTCATCTTCGCGATGTTGGCGGGAGGGTGGAAGTCGTCGGCGTCCGCGAACGGCACCCGGAGCCGCTGGGCGAGCGCGGCACCGACCGTGGACTTGCCGGAGCCCGAGACGCCCATGGCGACGACCAGCGGGGATCGTTCCGTCATCTGCTGCTCCTGGGGGGTTTTCGGGATCGGTTCGTGCCTGTGTCGGCGGTCACAGTCTGAGTTAAAGATCTGATCTTTGCAATACCCCGAGAGAAAACCACTGATCTTTTCTGGATTTTCTGCGAGGATGTGGGGGTGTCCGCCACTCCACCCGGTACCCGCACTTCGGGTCAGTTGCACGGCGGCACCCTCGACAATGTCGGCGGCCGGATCGTCGGGGGCGAGCTCGGGCCGGGCGCCGTACTGACTCTCGAGTCCCTCGCCCGGGACTACGCCGTCTCGGCGTCCGTGGCGCGCGAGGTGGTGCGCGTGCTCGAGTCCATGGGAATGGTGCGCTCGCGGCGCCGCGTCGGGGTCACCGTCCTCCAACGCTCGGCCTGGAACGTCTTCGACCCCCGGCTGATCCGCTGGCGCCTGGACAGCCCTGACCGGGCCGCACAGCTGCAGTCGCTCAGCGAGCTGCGACGGGGCTTCGAACCGGTGGCTGCGTCGCTGGCGGCCGGCCACGCGACGTCGGCGCAGTGCGGCGTCCTGGCCGGCGCGGTCAGCGACATGGTGGTGCACGGGCACTCGGGAGACCTCGAGGCCTACCTGGTGGCAGACGTGACCTTCCATCGCACCCTGCTGGAAGCCAGCGGCAACGAGATGTTCGGCTCGCTCGGCGACGTGGTCGCGGAGGTACTGGCCGGGCGGACCCACCACGGGCTGATGCCGGACCGCCCGAATCCGGAGGCCATCGGGCTGCACGACACGGTCGCGCGCGCCGTACGAACCGGTGATGCCAGGGAGGCCGAGCGCGCGATGAGGGAGCTCATCGAGGAAGCGGCCACCGCGATGCGCGAGGAGCTCGACGGCTAGGCCGACGGTGTCGACATACGAAAACTGACGCGGTGCATACGAAGCTTTGTATGCACCGCGCCAGTTTCACTACTCCGGTAGTTAAACCGACAGCGTCATCGTCAGTGACCGTGGCCGTGGCCGTGACCATGACCACCGGCGTCGGGCTCTTCCTCTTCCGGCTTCTCGACGATCAGCGTCTCGGTCGTCAGCAGCATGCCGGCGATGGACGTGGCGTTGAGCAGCGCGGACTTGGTCACCTTGACCGGGTCGAGCACGCCCTGGGCGACCAGGTCGCCGTACTCGTCGGTCGCGGCGTTGTAGCCATTGCCGACGCCGAGCTCGCGGACCTTGGAGACCACGACATAGCCCTGGATTCCGCCGTTCTCGGCGATCCAGCGCAGCGGCTCGTCGCACGCACGGCGTACGACGCGCACGCCGACCGCCTCGTCGCCGGTGAGCCCGAGGTCGCCGTCGAGAGCGGTCACCGCATGGACGAGGGCCGAGCCGCCACCGGCGACGATGCCCTCCTCGATCGCGGCGCGCGTCGCGGAGACGGCGTCCTCGATGCGGTGCTTCTTCTCCTTCAGCTCCACCTCGGTGGCAGCACCGACCCGGACGACGCACACGCCGCCGGCGAGCTTGGCGAGACGCTCCTGCAGCTTCTCGCGGTCCCAGTCGGAGTCGGTGGACTCGATCTCGGCCTTGATCTGGTTGACGCGACCGGTGACCTCGTCGGACTTGCCGCCACCCTCGACGATCGTGGTGGTGTCCTTGGTGACCACGACGCGGCGAGCGGTGCCGAGCACGTCGATGCCGACCTGGTCGAGCTTGAGCCCGACCTCGGGGGAGATGACCTGGCCACCGGTGAGGGTGGCGATGTCCTGCATCATCGCCTTGCGACGGTCACCGAAGGCCGGCGCCTTCACGGCGACGGCGTTGAAGGTGCCGCGGATCTTGTTGACCACGAGGGTCGAGAGCGCCTCGCCCTCGACGTCCTCGGCGAGGATGAACAACGGCTTGCCGGCCGCAATGACCTTCTCCAGGAGCGGGAGCAGGTCGGAGATCGCCGAGATCTTGCCCTGGTGGAGCAGGATGAACGGGTCGTCGAGGACGGCCTCCATCGACTCCGGGTCGGACACGAAGTACGGCGACAGGTAACCCTTGTCGAACTGCATGCCCTCGGTGAACTCGAGGTCGGTGCCCATGGTGTTGGACTCCTCGACCGTGATGACACCGTCCTTGCCGACCTTGTCGAAGGCCTGGGCCAGCAGGTCGCCGATGACCTCGTCACGACTGGACACGGTCGCGACCGCCGCCATGTCGTTGCGGTCGTCCACGTCGCGGGCAGCCTCGTCGAGCGCGGCATTCACCGCGGTGGTGGCCTGGTCCATGCCGCGCTTGAGGGCCATCGGGTTCACGCCGGCCGCGACGGCCTTGATGCCCTCGTGGACCATCGACTGGGCCAGGACGGTCGCGGTGGTGGTGCCGTCACCAGCGACATCGTTGGTCTTGGTGGCGACCTCCTTGGTCAGCTGCGCCCCGAGGTTCTCGAAGGGGTCGTCCAGCTCGATCTCGCGCGCGACGGTGACACCGTCGTTGGTGATCGTGGGTGCGCCCCACTTCTTGTCCAGCACGACGTAGCGGCCACGGGGGCCGAGCGTCACCTTGACTGCGTTGGCGAGCTTGTCCACGCCGCGCTCGAGCGCGCGGCGGGCGTTCTCGTCGAACTCCAGGATCTTGGGCATCCGGGGATGCTCCTTTCAGTTTGAAAAGGCGATAGTCCGAGGCTGAAAGCACGTCCGGTTGCCCGGGAGTGGTGCTCTCGACCTCGGACTATGCGGATGAATCAGGAGACGACTGCGAGGACGTCGCGGGCCGAGAGGATGAGATAGTCCTCGCCGGCGTACTTCACCTCGGTGCCGCCGTACTTGCTGTAGATCACCTTGTCGCCGATGCTCACGTCGAGCGGGACACGGTTGCCGTTGTCGTCGATGCGGCCCGGGCCGATGGCCAGGACCTCGCCCTCTTGGGGCTTCTCCTTGGCGGTGTCCGGGATGACCAGGCCGGAAGCCGTGGTCTGCTCCGCGTCCAGCGGCTGGACGACGATCCGGTCCTCGAGAGGCTTGATGTTGACCGACACTTCTGATCAACCTCCACTTTCCACACTGGTTGGGTTTCGAAGTTTGCGGCCTGTGAGAAGCACGCCGTCGCGGGGGTCGTACGTCGGCACAAGCGCTGGCACACTCACGGGGAGAGTGCCAATGCAGAAACTAGCACTCACGCAAGCCGAGTGCCAGATCAGGTTGGGGACCAACTGGCTGCGAGGATGGTCGGATGGATCTCGACGCCTTCCGGTGGCTGCTCGGCGAAGCCGGCCAGCGGCTCCTGGTCGAGGCCGACGATGCCACCCGGGTCGGGGCGGACTTGCTGAAGGCACAGGCCTGCCTGCGTCGTACGGCGAGCGCCGAGCAGGTTGCCGCCGCCGTGACGCAGGTCGAGCTGCGTCGGCGGGCGGAAGCAAAGTTCGGCGACCTCGCGGCGCGGATGTACTTCACCCCGGAGGGCCTCGAGCAGGCCACCCGGCTCCCCGTCGCCGCCCATCGAGCCGCCCGCGTGCACGCTTCGTCCGCGGCGACGCTGGTTGACCTGGGCTGTGGCATCGGGGGCGACCTGGTCGCGTTCGCGCGAGCCGGGATCACCGCTGCCGGAGTGGACCTCGATCCCCTGCGCGTCGAGGTTGCTCGTGCCAACCTCACGTCCCTCGGATTCGGCGGCGCAGTGTCGGTGGCGGATGCGACCACCGTCGACACCTCCCCCTTCGACGTCGCGTACGCCGACCCGGCGCGCCGATCCGCCCGTGGCCGAACCTTCGACTTCCACGACTGGAAGCCGCCGTGGTCCTTCGTCGAGTCCCTCCTCACCCGCGACTCGTGCGTGAAGGTCGCGCCCGGCATTCCGCACGATCTCGTGCCGGACGGCGTGGAGGCCGAGTGGGTCAGCGACCACCACGAGGTCAAGGAGGCCGTGCTCTGGTCTGGGCGTCTGGCCACGACCGGCAGGCGGGCCACCGTGATCGGCGAGGGCGGACTCGCGACGCTCACCGACGAGGACGACCCGGGTGCGGCGACGGGCCCCGTGGCCGACTTCCTCTACGAGCCCGACGGCGCGGTGATCCGCGCCGGTCTGGTCACCGCCGTCGCAGCGGGGGTCAGCGGGCACCTGCTCGACGAGCACATCGCCTACGTGACGTCGAAGGGTTCCTTCCGCACCCCGTTCGCCCGCGGCTACCGCGTGCTCGAGGAGGTGCCCTACCGCGAGAAGCAGCTCCGGGCCGCCCTGCGGGAGCGCGGGATCGGTCGACTGACGATCAAGAAGCGCGGGGTGTCCGTCGTACCCGACGAGCTGCGGAAGCGGCTGGCCCTGAGCGGCGACGAGGAGTCGACCCTGGTCCTCACCCGCGTCGCCGGCAAGGGCACAGCGTTGCTCGTCGATCCTTTCTGATGAGCGAGTTCCCCCACGAGGGCCTGCCCGCGCACGATGCCACCGCCGAGCCCGGTGTCGAGCCCGGTGTCGAGCCTGGTGTCGAGCCTGGTGTCGAGCCTGGTGTCGAGCCTGGTGTCGATCACGGGTCCGAGCACACCCGCTGGATCGCCCTGCTCGTGTGCTGCAGCGCGCTGTTCATGACCCTGCTCGACGTGAGCGTCACCAACGTCGCACTTCCCTCGATCAGCGACTCGACCGGCGCCGGCCCCTCGCAGCTGCAGTGGATCGTCAGCGGCTACACGCTGTCGTTCGGACTGGTGCCCGTGCTCGCGGGCCGGCTCGGCGACGACCACGGCCGGCGGCTGATGTTCCAGGTCGGGGTCGCCGGGTTCGCTGTCACGAGTGCCATCTCCGGGCTGGCACCGACCGCTGAGCTGTTGATCGCTGCGCGGGTGTTCCAGGGCATCTCGGGCGGGTTGATCAACCCGCAGGTGTCGGGTCTGATCCAGCAGATGTTCCGCGGCGAGGAGAGGGGCCGAGCCTTCGGGGCCCTCGGCACCACCGTCGGTCTGGGCACCGCCCTGGGGCCACTGGCCGGCGGCGCGCTGATCGCCCTCGGCGGGCCCGACCTCGGGTGGCGCCTGGTCTTCTTCATCAACGTCCCGATCGGGATCCTGGTTATCGTCCTGGGCCGCCGGTTCCTGCCGCGGGCTCCCGCTGTGGGGCGGCACCGCCTCGACGTGCTCGGGTCCCTCCTCCTGGGTGCGGCGACCTTCTGCGTGCTCTTCGGCGCGGTCGAGTTCGAGCGGGTCGGTCGGTGGGTCGTGCCGCTCGCCATCGCGGCGGCAATGTTCCTGTTCCTGTTCTGGCGACGGGAGCGACGGCTCACCCGCGAGGAGCTGGACCCGCTGGTCGACCTCCGGCTGTTCCGTCGCCAGTCCTACACGTCCGGTGTCGTGCTGGCCCTGCTCTACTTCCCGGCAATGGCGGGGTTGCCACTGGTGCTGGCGCTCTACTTCCAGCGTGGGTTGGGCTACAGCGCTCTGCACTCCGCGCTCGGCGTGACCGCGTTCGCGGCCGGGAGTGCAGCTTCGGCCCAGCTGTCCGGTCGGTTCGTGACGCGGCTCGGGCGCCCGCTCATCGTGGCGGGCACCTCGACGTTCGGCGCTGGTGCGATCGCGATGGCGCTCGTCGCGCGGGCGGCACCCGACCAGCACGCCGTGCTCGCCCTCGCCGGGCCCTTGTTCGTGATGGGCCTCGGCGCCGGTGCTGTGATCACGCCCAACCAGGCCCTCACGCTCGAGGACGTCGACCCGGTCGTCGGGAGCACCGCCGGTGGTGTGCTCCAGACGGCGCAGCGGGTGGGGCTCGCGATCGGGCAGGCAGTGATCGGTGCCGTGTTCTTCTCCGCGGTGGCCGGACCTGGCCCGGCGTCGTACGGCCACGCGCTGGGGACGGCCGTGATCGTGGCCCTGGGCTTCGTCTTCGCCGCCACGAGCGTGGGCGTGTGGGAGATCGTCCGCGGGCGGTCCGAGGTCAGACGGAGCCGCGAGCGCGACCGATCCGGACCGCCATCCAGCTGAGGAACAGGCCGAGCGCCACACCGGTCACGTCGGCGGCCACGTCACGGACGTCACCGTGGCGGTCGATCGGCAACACGGCCTGCAGGATCTCCGTCACCCCGGCGTACGCCGCCAGGCCGACGGCGAGCGTCACCCACGGCACGGCCGCCCAACGGCCCGCGACCGCGAGCGCCGCGAAGGTCAGCAGGTGCACGAGCTTGTCGTCGGGACCGTCCTGCGGCACGTCGTCGCCCGGGGTCAGGAACATCGCGAGGCTGATCCCGAGGAGCAGCGCGAAGACGGTCCGGGCGAGCTGCGGTCTCACGCCAGGTTTTCGCGTTCGGCGCCGATCGTGGTGTCTGCTCCGTGGCCGGTGTGCACCACGGTCTCGTCCGGCAGCTCGAAGAGCCGCGACCGGATCGACTCCTTGATCTGGTCCTCGTCGCTGAACGAGCGGCCGGTGGCGCCCGGACCACCCTCGAACAGGGTGTCGCCGGTGAACACGCAGCCGAGGTCGTGCACGTAGAGGCACACCGCACCGGGCGCATGGCCGGGCGTGTGGATCACCTTGAGGGCGGCGCCGCCGACCTTCACGGTCTGACCGTCCTCGAGATCGACGTCCCACAGCTGGTCGGTGTGGGTGAGCTCCCAGACCGGCTTGTCGGCCGGGTGGAGCAGGATCGGCGCGCTCACCCGCTCGCGCAGGTCGGGAGCCACACGCACGTGGTCGTCGTGGGCGTGGGTGCAGATGATCGCCTTGACCTGGCGACCATCGACCACGGCGAGGATGTCGTTCACGTTGTGCGGAGCGTCGATGACGATGCACTCCTCGTCGTCCCCGACGACCCAGATGTTGTTGTCCACGTCGAAGGTCTCGCCGTCGAGGGAGAAGGTGCCACTGCTGACGGCATGGTCGATCCGCACGCTCATGCGCCCGAGACTACGGGCGGCGGCAGCGCGGGCTCAGTGTCGGGCTGCCCATGCCTTCGCCTGCTGGCGCGAGTACCGGCGGTCGGCGGCGTTCACGCTGCTGGCGCTGTCGACGTCGACGCCCGCCTTCTCGGCGAGTCGCCGAGTGCGCGGGCTGTGCAGGTCGGGCAGCGCGAACCGCTCCGGCTTGATGGACGCGTCACGGGCGGCGTAGCTCCGCTGCTGGGCAGCCAGCGTGCCTGCGCTGGCGCGTGCCGAGCTCAGGGTCGCGGCGTTGGCAGCGACGGCGGCACCGGTGAGCTCCGGGCTGACCAGCGGTGTGTAGCCGCTCGCGTGGCCGGCCTGATTGGGGTGGTAGGAGTCGCTGATCGGGTTGGAGAGGCCGTTGAGCCACTCCGGTGAGTCGCAGACCGCGTGGCCGATGAAGGCGGAGGTCGGGTTGGCGTACCCGAAGCCCGCGCTCCCAGCTGCGGCACTGAGCTGGGTGTTCAGCTGGTCGGCGGTCTGGTTGAGTCGGGCCTCCTCTTCCGGTGAGAACCAGGTGAAGGCGTTGCAGTCCTCGCCCATGAAGATCCGCGGGTACCCGACGACCACGACCTTGGCGTTGGGGGCTCCGCTCCGGATCGAGGAGTACAGCGAGCTGACTGAGGCCGGCAGGGTGTTCGCGATGTAGCCCTGCGCGCCGTCGATGGCGGCATTGCAGTCGCTGGCCCAACTCGGCTGGGCACACTCGGTGAGGACGTCCGCGAAGCCTGCATCGTTGCCGCCGACCGAGATGGTCACGTAGGTCGTGCTCGCGTTCAGCGCATCGAGCTGGGCGTTGCGCACGTCGGCGACGGTGGAGCCGGAGCAGGCCCGGAAGTTGAGCGAGTAGGCGCGGGCCGCCGATATCAGGCTCGGATAGGCGTAGACCGAGCGCTGGCAGTCGGTCCCGTCGTCGATGTACTCCCGGGTGCCCACTCCGCTGGAGTAGGAGTCGCCGAGAGCGACGTACGACGGGGTCGCGGCATGCGCCGCAGGGAGCCCGAACGCGGCCGCCGCCAATGCGAGAAGGGACGCGACAAGCCCGAGACGACGCGACATCAGGTCTCCTGAACACCGAGAATGAGACCCGCGTCACACTAGACCCGAACGCCCGTGGAGGACACCCCTAGCCTTGGCGGGTGCGCACGATCGGCAACATCCTCTGGCTCGTCCTCGCCGGCTTCTGGCTGGCCGTCGGATACGTCATCGCGGGCGTGCTCGCATGCATCCTGATCGTCACGATCCCCTTCGGCATCGCCTCGTTCCGGATCGCCGGGTTCGTGGTCTGGCCGTTCGGGCGGACGGTGGTCTGGCGACGCGAGGCCGGCATCTGGTCGGTGCTCGGCAACATCATCTGGGTGATCCTGTTCGGCTGGGAACTCGCCGTCGCCCACCTCGTCTCGGGGCTGCTGCTGTTCGTGACGATCATCGGCATCCCGTTCGCGGTCGCGAACTGGAAGATGATCCCGATCTCGCTGTTCCCCCTCGGGCGCGACGTGGTTCCGCTCGACTCGGTGCAGCACGACCCGTACGGCGTACCCGTCGGTCCGGTCCAGCGCTAGAGGACGACCACCGAGCGGAGTACGTCGCCGTGGTGCATCTTCTCGAAGGCGGCCTCGATGTCCCCGAGCCCGATCTCCTCGGTCACGAAGGCATCTAGGTCGAGCCGTCCCTGGAGGTAGAGGTCGACCAGCATCGGGAAGTCACGAGTCGGCAGGCAGTCGCCGTACCAGCTCGACTTCAAGGCACCACCGCGGCCGAACACATCGATGAGGGGGATGTCCGGGATTCTCATGTCGGGTGTCGGGACGCCGACGAGGACGACGGTGCCGGCGAGGTCGCGGGCGTAGAACGCATGCTGCCAGGTCTCGGGCCGCCCGACCGCATCGATGACCACGTCGGCGCCGTTGCCATCGGTCAGCGCCTGGATCGCCTCGACCGGGTCGGTCTCTTTGCTGTTGACGGTGTGGGTGGCACCGAGCTTGCGAGCGACCTCGAGCTTCCGGTCGTCGATGTCGACGGCGATGATCTTGCCCGCCCCGGCCAGTGCTGAGCCCGCGACGGCGGCCGAGCCGACGCCGCCGCAACCGATCACTGCGACGGACTTGCCTCTCGTCACGTTGCCGGTGTTGATCGCGGCGCCGATGCCGGCCATGACTCCGCAGCCGAGCAGTCCGACGGCCGCGGCGCGGGCGGCCGGGTCGACCTTGGTGCACTGGCCCGCGGCAACCAGGGTCTTCTCGGCGAACGATCCGATGCCCAGGGCCGGCGAGAGCTCGGTGCCGTCGTCGAGGGTCATCTTCTGGGTGGCGTTGAAGGTGTTGAAGCAGTACCACGGCTCGCCCCGGTTGCAGGCGCGACAGTCGCCGCACACGGCTCGCCAGTTGAGTACGACGAAGTCACCCGGCGCTACCTCGGTCACGTCTGGGCCGACCGCCTCGACGACGCCGGCCGACTCGTGGCCCAGCAGGAACGGGAACTCGTCGTTGATCCCGCCCTCGCGGTAGTGCAGGTCGGTGTGACACACCCCGGTCGTGTGCACCTTCACCAGGGCCTCCCCCGGCCCGGGGTCGGGGACGTTGATGGTCTCGATCGTGACCGGAGCTCCCTTGCTCCGCGCGACGACGGCCTTGACCTGCTGCATGTGGCACTCCTTCTCGGTTCGGTGGGCCCAACCTAGTGGGAGCGCCATACCCAGATAGTCCGATGCATCTGGACCCTGTTTCGGTGCTCGGAAGGGTCCGATCGCATCGGACTATCCGGAACTACACCAACACCAGGTCCACCGGCATCGAGGAGTCGGCGGGGAGGGAGAGGTCGGAGGGGGTGCGGCCGCGGGCGAGCATCTCGGAGCCGAGGGCGGCGACCATGGCGCCGTTGTCGGTGC
The DNA here is from genome assembly GCA_963742785.1 of uncultured Actinomycetota bacterium. Taxonomy (GTDB): domain Bacteria; phylum Actinomycetota; class Actinomycetes; order Propionibacteriales; family Nocardioidaceae; genus Marmoricola. The sequence continues at coordinate 330,090 of CAVUNI010000004.1, read as the reverse complement.
ACAGCCCCGGGCGGGGTACGCGGACACGGATCCCGCCCGCTGTCGCCCGCTCCTCGGCCAGCACCCGGAGGCGCGAGTTGGCCGCGACGCCGCCGCCGATCAGGATGTCCTCGATCCCCTCGGCCAGGGCCGCGTCGATCGCCTTGCGGGTCAGCACGTCGCAGACCGCCTCCTGGAAGGAGGCAGCGACGTCCGCGACGGGTACCGGTTCGCCGGTGGCCTCGCGTGCCTGGACCCAGCGAGCGACTGCGGTCTTGAGGCCGGAGAAGCTGAAGTCGAAGCGGTGCCGCTCGAGGTCGCGACGCGAGGTCAGCCCGCGCGGGAAGTCGATCGCGACCGAGGAGCCCGACGCGGCGGCGCGGTCGATGTAGGGACCACCCGGGAACGGCAGACCCAGCAGCCGGGCCACCTTGTCGAACGCCTCGCCGGCCGCGTCGTCGATGGTCGAGCCGAGCGGCGTCACCGAGGACGTCACGTCAGTGACACGCAGCAGCGACGAGTGGCCGCCAGAGACGAGCATGGCCAGGCACGGGTCGGGCAGGGCACCGTGCTCGAGCTGGTCGACGGCCACGTGCGCGGCGAGGTGGTTCACGCCGTACAGCGGCTTGTCGAGGCCCAGCGCCAGCGCCTTCGCCGCTGCGACCCCCACGAGGAGGGCTCCTGCGAGCCCGGGCCCTGCCGTCACTGCGATCGCATCGACGTCGGGCAGCGTCACCCCTGCGGTCTCGCAGGCGCGCTCGATCATCGGCACCATCGCCTCGAGGTGGGCCCGCGACGCGACCTCGGGTACGACGCCGCCGAACCGCGCGTGCTCCTCGACCGACGACGCCACGGAGTCGGCCAGAAGAGTGTGCCCACGTACCAGCCCGACGCCGGTCTCGTCGCACGAGGTCTCGATGCCGAGCACGAGCGGTTCGGACAACGATGAGGTCACGGCGCCATTGTGCACGGGCCTGCTGGGGTTCCCACTGCCGCGGGGCGGAGGTAGCGTGCCCAGGTTGTCACTGACCAACTCTCGGGAGCCCGACCCATGTCTCTGCGCCGTCCCCGCACCTCCGTCACCACTGCCCTCGTCGCCACCGCTGCCCTCGCGGCCACCCTCACTGCCCCGGCGTACGCCGCCCAGAAGCATCGTGACCACCAGCCGAAGCTCGAGCCGCGGACGCACTTCACGATGAAGCCGGACGGCTCGAGTGGCCTGCGCGAGGACGGGGCCGGGATCCCGAACATCGACTCGACGAAGAGCACCATCCGCACCTACTACGGGGCGGGCAGCGACGGGATCTCGAACAAGGAGACCTCGCCCTACATCAGCGAGCTGAAGCGGATCGCACACGCGCAGTGGCGCTACCTCGACCGCGCGAAGAAGGCCGCCGTCCGGAACCACCACAAGCCCGCAATTGTGTTCGACGCCGACGACACGACGCTGTGGACCTACGACATGGAGGACGCCGCGATGCACTTCGTGTTCGACCCGACCCTCCAGAACGAGTGGGTACAGGACCAGCGCTTCCCGGCCACGCCCTCGATGGTCGACTTCGTGAACAAGGCGAAGAAGAAGGGCTTCGCGATCTTCGGGATCACCGGCCGCAGCGACACCCAGGAGGCGGCAACCCTGGGCAACCTCAGCAAGGTCGGCTACACCCCGTTCAATGCGGACAACTTCTACACGAAGTGGTCGGGCACCAACCCGAAGCCGTCGTACGTCACCTGCGCCACCACCAGCTGTACGACGGTCGAGTACAAGGCCGGCACCCGCAAGCACATCGAGAAGGACCTCGGCTTCGACATCGTGCTCAACGTCGGCGACCAGTGGTCAGACCTCCAGGGTGGGTACGCCGACAAGGTGCTCAAGCTGCCCAACCCGACGTACAACCTGCCGAGCCCGGACCTCGACGGCACCCCGGCCGACCGGGACTTCTCGCCGCGCACGCACTTCACGATGAAGCCGGACGGCTCGAGCGGCGCCACCGAGGGCGGCGAGGGCATCCCCAACGTCGACATCGTGCGGACCACGATCCGCACCTACTACAAGGCCACCGCGGGCATCGCCGACAAGAACGACTCCCCCTACATCCGCGAGATGGCGCGGATCACCAAGCGCCTGACGCCCAAGCTGGTCGACGCCTGCCGCACGGCCGACCGGAAGGGTCAGGACCCCGTCGTCGTCCTCGACGCCGACGACACCACGCTGTGGACCTACGACATGGAGGACGGCGCGATGAAGTTCGTCTTCAACCCGACGGTCCAGAACGACGAGTGGGTCCAGCCGCAGCGGTTCCCGGCCACTCCCGGGATGGTGGCCCTGTCCAAGGCCGTCGACAACGCCGGCTGCACGCTGGTCGGCCTCACCGGGCGCAACGACGGCCAGAAGGACGCCACCCTCGGCAACCTGGCCAAGGTCGGCTACACCGGGTTCACGCCCGCGAACTACTACACCAAGTGGGTGAGTGGGACCGTCCCGAGCGGTCGGCCGTGGCTGGCCGGCACCCCGTGCGCGGACGGCGTCTGCACGACCATCGAGTACAAGTCGCTGACCCGCAAGCACGTGGCGGCGCAGGGTCACCGCATCGTCGCCAACCTCGGTGACCAGTTCAGCGACCTGATCGGCGGGTACGGAGACCGGCAGGTGAAGCTCCCGAACCCGACCTACTACCTGCCCTGACGGAGCCTGGCGCGGGACTTCGGTTCGGCGGGGTTCCGGCTGTAACCGCGTTAAAGCGGCTTGCGCAGGACCACCGCGGTGGTCCCGTCGGCGTAGTAGCGCGGCCGCCGGTCGATCTCCACGAAGCCCTGTCCGGCGTAGAACGCCAGTGCCGTCCGGTTGTCCTCGCGGACCTCGAGCAGCAACCGGTCTGCCGGCGTACGACGAGCCGCGTCAACGACTCCCGCGAGCAGCCGTGCGGCGACCCCGCGACGCCGGTGCGGCTGGGTGACCGCGATGCGCTGCAGCTCGGCGATGTCACCCGCGCTCGAGGTGACGGCGTGGCCGACGACCTCTCCGTCGAGCTCGGCCACCAGGTAGGTGATGGTCGGCAGGTCGCCCTTGATGCCTTCGCGCACCAGCCCCTCGCTCCAGGCATCCACTCCGAGGCACTCCTGCTCCAGGCGGGCGACCTTCTCGATGTCATCCGGACCTGCCGACCGGATCACCGTCATCCGCTGGTTCGGTCGAGCAGCTGGAGCAGGTCGTGGGCGGCGAGCTCGACCTCCTTGTGCCGCCACTCCGAGGCGCGGTAGACGCAGGCGATCAGTGCGGTGCGGTGCACCCGGCGGAAGTCGCCGTAGACGAAGGCATGACGCGCCTTGGTCTCGTCGTTGGCCCCCTCGGTCAGGCCGACGTGCCAGGCGGCGTACTCCTCCCAGGTGTGCTTCTCCAGGAAGGCGTTCTGCTCGTCTGCACCGGGCTGCACCTCGCCCCAGTCGCTGTCGAGGACGTACTGCCGATTGCGGATCAGCCGCTCTGCCTGGGCGACGGCATCGGGATTCACTGTGTAGCTGGCCACCCATTCATCCTGCCCCACCGCTCCCACGACCGGCGGCTCACGGCGACCTCAGCGACCAAAGGGTGAAAAACCCCTTGCCGGAAACCCATCCGCCTTCGGAGGTGCTCCGAACACCTTGCAAGCTCGACTTCATGATGTTCCTGCTCAAATGATCTGCAAAGGTTGCCACGTGACCCGGATGAGCTCCGATGCTTCCGACCCCGCGGACGGGGTGAGGGACATCTCGGGGGACCCCGACTCCGCGGGCCCGCCGGACCTCGGCGAGCTGCTGAAGCGCTCGGGTCGGGGTGACGAGGCCGCGTTCGCCAGGCTGTACGACGCCACGGCTGCCCGCGCCTTCGGACTGGCAGTCCGGGTCGTGCGCGACCCGGCCCAGGCCGAGGAGGTCACCCAGGAAGCCTTCCTGGAGATCTGGCGGACGGCCAGCCGGTTCGATCCCGACCGGGGAAGCGCCGTCTCGTGGGTCCTCACCCTGGTACACCGCAAGTCGGTGGACCGGGTGCGGTCGGCCGAGGCGAGCACACGACGCGACACGACGTACCACCAGAGCAACGTGACGGTGGAGCACGACTCGACCTCCGAGGCCGCACAGGCCTCGATGGAGGCAAGAAGGGTCCGGCAGGCGCTGGGCTCCCTGACCGAAGTCCAGCGAGAAGCGCTGGAGCTGGCTTATTTCAAGGGCTACACGCACACGGAGGTCGCCACCATGCTCGACCTTCCTGTGGGCACGGCCAAGACACGAATCAGGGACGGCTTGATCCGTCTCCGAGACACGATGGAGGTGGGACAGTGAGCTACTCCGCGAACGAGTCACTGCACGCACTGTCCGGTGCCTACGTCGTCGATGCTCTCGACGACGACGAGCGCAGGTTGTTCGAGGAGCACCTCCCGGGGTGCCTCGACTGCCAGGCCGAGGTGGCCAGCCTCCGTGAGGCCGCTGCCCTGATGGCCGACGACGCCGCAGTCACCCCTCCCCCGAGCCTGCGTGCCTCGGTGCTGTCCGGCATCTCCACGATCCGTCCGCTGCCTCCCGAGGTCGAGCAGAACGAGCCCGCCGAGTCAGAGGAGCCTGCTCTGGCCAAGGTGGTCCCGATGCGTAGCCGTCGCTTCCGGTTGGCCACGCTGGCCGCTGCCGCTGCAGTGCTGGCCGCTGTCGGTGCCGGCGCGGTGCTCCAGCCCTGGCAGGACGACACGACCTCCACGGTTGCGACCGCCGACCAGGTACTCGCCGCCAGTGACGCACAGAAGGTCTCGATCGACTTCCCTGACGGCTCCAACGCCTCTGTCTACCGCTCCAAGAGCAAGGGCAAGGCCGTCATCCTCACCGATGGCATGGCAGCTCCGCCGTCCGGCAAGGTCTATGAGCTATGGCTGCAAAACTCCGCCGGTGAGATGGTCCCTGCCGGCCTGATGCCCAAGGCAGCGAACAACAAGGTGCTGCTCAAGGGCGATGCGGCCAAGGCCACGGGTGTCGGGATCACCATCGAGCCCGAGGGCGGGTCGAAGACGCCCACTTCCGATCCGATCGCGCTGTTCGATCTCGGCAAGGCCGAGGCATGACCTCGGCGACACCCCGTCGGATCGCGGTCGTCGGCAGCGGCGTCGCCGGGCTCACGGCCGCGCACGTGCTCGGCAAGAAGGCACACGTGACGCTCTTCGAGGCGGACACCCGGCTAGGCGGCCATGCGGACACCCACGTCGTGGACGGAATCGCGGTTGACACCGGGTTCATCGTCCACAACGAGCGCACCTATCCCCACCTGCTTCGGCTCTTCGACGAGCTCGGGGTGCAGACGCAGGACTCCGAGATGTCGATGTCGGTGCGCTGCGACGAGACCGGGCTCGAGTACGCCGGTGCGCTCGGGTTCTCCGGCTTGTTCCCCTCGTGGCGCCACCTCCTGCGTCCGTCGTACCTGCGGATGCTGACTGAGATCCCGCGGTTCTACCGAATGTCCAGACGACTGCTGGCGTCGAGTGGTGACGACGACGAGACGCTTCGGTCCTTCCTCGAGCGCGGCGGGTTCTCGCCCACCTTCCGCACCCACTTCATGGAGTCCCTGGTCGCCTGCGTGTGGTCGTGCAACCCGGCCGTCGCGCTCGACTACCCCGCGCGCTACCTGTTCACGTTCCTCGAGAACCACGGCGCCCTCAGCGTCTCCGACTCACCGCAGTGGCGCACGGTCACCGGCGGTTCCCGGGAGTACGTCGAACGCGTGGCCGCGCGACTTCCCGACGTGCGCACCGGCACCAAGGTCACGTCGGTCATCGAGATGCCCACCGGAGTGGAGATCACGGACGGCAACGGCAACGTCGACACGTTCGACGCCGTCGTGCTCGCCACTCACCCCGGCCAGGCACTGGCGATGCTCGCCGCGCCGACCGAGTTGCAGCGCGACGTGCTGTCGGCGATGGAGTACTCCGCCAACACCGCGCAACTGCACACCGACACGAGCGTCCTGCCGCGACTGCCGCGGGCCAGGGCGTCGTGGAACTACCTGCGCCGGGTTTCGACAAGCTCAACCAACGGGGACGGCTCAACCAACGGGGACGGCTCAACCAACGGGGACGGCTCAACCAACGAGGGCGGCTCAACCAACGGGGATGCGCCGCCGGTCACAGTCAGCTACGACATGACCCGTCTCATGCGGCTGCCGATCGGCCCGGACGGCCGGCGCTTCATCGTCACCCTCGGCGGCGAGGACATCGTCGACCAGGCGCAGGTCATCGACACGATGGAGTACGAGCACCCGATCTACACCCCCACGTCGGTCGCCGCCCAGCGTCGCCTGCCGGAGTGCGACAGCGACCGGGTCGTCTTCGCCGGCGCGTGGCACGGGTGGGGCTTCCACGAGGACGGTGCCAGGTCGGGCGTCGAGGCGGCCGCGAAGCTCGGGGTCAGCTGGGACGGCCCTTCGCTCCCGCCGGTCGAGGCCACGTCGTACGACACCACGATCCGGCACACCCGGCGTACGCCCTTCAGGCGCACCTTCACCCACCGGTCGCGGACCTGGCTGGTCGACCTCGACCACCTGCCCGACCACGGCGTGCTCGGACGGTTCGAGGCCCGGGACCATCTCGGTGACCCCGACCACAGCATCAAGGACAACGTCGAGCGCTTCCTCGGACTCAACGGCGTGGAGACCGACGGCGGACGCATCGTGATGGCGGCCAACGCGCGCGCACTCGGCTGCTGCTTCAACCCGATCAGCGTCTTCTGGTGCCATCGCCGAGGTGGTGAGCTCGCGGGCGTCGTCGTCGAAGTGCACAACACCTACGGCGACCGGCACGCCTACCTCGTTCACCCCGACGAGCAGGGGCGTGCCCGGACCGAGAAGCAGATGTACGTCTCACCTTTCCACGGCACCGACGGCCACTACGAGATCGCCGTGCCCCTACCCGGCCCGCGGCTGCACGTCACGGTCACGCTGCACAGCGACGACGGCGCCGTGTTCAGCGCCTCCCTCGACGGCGCAGCCACCTCGACCTCTCCGCTCCGCGGCGCCCCCGAGGCGCTCCGCGGTGCCCTGCTCATCCGCGCCCACGGCATCTGGCTGTGGGCACGACGCCTCGGGATCCGCCCACGACCCGCCCACCCAAGACAGGAAGGCGTCTGACCATGACGACCACGCCCTCCCGCCCCGCCACCGCGTGGCCCGGCCTGCACAGCGTCCCCACCGGCTTCAAGGCCGGGGTGTCCGCGAAGATCGCGCGCCAGCTGTTCCTCGCCGCCGTACGCCGGCTCCCCGTCTCGGTCCACGACGGCATCACTGTGCACGGCCGCGGAGGCCCGAGCATGGTGCTCCACAGGCCGGACGAGTTCTACGCGCGCATCGGTCGCGACGGCCTGATCGGGTTCGGCGAGTCCTACCTGACCGGCTCCTGGGAGGCCGAGGACCTCGGCGGTTTCCTCACCGTGCTCGCCGCAGAGCTGCCCCGACTGATCCCGGCGCCGCTGCAGACGCTTCGCGCGGCCTACGTACGACGACCACCGCGTGCACACCAGAACACCGAGAACAACACCCGCGGCAACATCGCGCACCACTACGACCTCTCCAACGAGCTGTTCCGGCTGTTCCTCGACGACACGTTGAGCTACTCCTCGGCGCTCTACGACACCTCACTCGTCGATCGCGGTGACCACATGGTCGCCGCGCCTCCGGAGGGTCGAGACCAGGAGTCCCTCGCCGAGGCGCAGGAGCGCAAGATCGAGCGCCTGCTCGACCAGACCGGCGTGGGCGAGGGCACCCGTCTCCTCGAGATCGGCACCGGGTGGGGGGAGCTGGCGATCCAGGCCGCCCGTCGCGGCGCGAATGTGCACACGGTGACCCTGTCGATGGAGCAGCTCGAGCTTGCCGAGCAGCGCATTGCCGAGGCCGGCTTCTCCGACCGCGTGACCGTCGAGCTCAGCGACTACCGGGCCGTCGTCGGAACCTACGACGCCATCGTCTCGGTCGAGATGATCGAGGCTGTCGGCCACGAGTACTGGTCGACGTACTTCCGCACCATCGACCGGCTGCTCGCACCCGGCGGCCGCGTCGGCGTCCAGGCGATCACCATGCCGCACGACCGGATGCTCGCCACCCGGAACACGTGGACCTGGATGAACAAGTACATCTTTCCTGGCGGCTTCCTCCCGTCCGTGCAGGCGATCGAGGACGTGACGCGCAGGGACACCACGTTGCGGGTGACCAACCGGCTCTCGTTCGGGCAGCACTACGCCGAGACGCTGCGTCGATGGGACAGCAGCTTCCAAGCCGCCCGCGACCGGGTCAGCGCGCTGGGCTTCGACGAGACCTTCGAGCGGATGTGGCACTTCTACCTCGACTACTCCCGCTCCGGGTTCGCGTCGGGCTACATCGACGTGCAGCAGCTGACGCTCGCGCGGGAGGCATGATGGCCACCACCGCGAGCGGTCCCGCCCCGCGACCGAGCTCGCGAGGTCGCGCAACGGGCGGGAGATTGAGGAGCGTCGGCGCGGGTCCGCAGCGAAGCCAGGAGCCGAGCGACGCGTCTCGAAATCTGGCACACAGACTCGAGGCCGCGCTGCGCCCGTTCGTCGGTGGCGACCTGCCGGTCCGACTGCGCGCGTGGGACGGCTCGGAGGCCGGCCCGCTCGACGCACCCCTCGTGGAGCTGCGCTCGCGTGACGCCGTACGCCGACTGCTGTGGCACCCGGGTGAGCTCGGCGCCGCGCAGGCCTACGTCACGGGTGAGATCGAGGTGCACCACGACCTGGACGAGGCGCTGACCCAGATCTGGTCCGTCGCGGCCGAGCGCGGCCTGGCCGGCGTACGCCCCTCACCGGGCGCCTTCGTCCGCGCGCTTCGCGCCGCCGTCGACGTCGGCGCCGTCGGCCGGGCGCCACGCCTGCCCGAGTCACAGGCCCGGGTGCGCGGTCGGCTGCACAGCAAGCTGCGTGACCGCCGGGCGATCAGTCACCACTACGACCTGTCCAACGAGTTCTACTCACTGATCCTCGACCCCTCGATGGCGTACTCCTCGGGCTACTGGCGCTCGGAGGACTCGTCGTACGGCGTCGCCGACGCGCAGCGAGACAAGCTCGACCTCGTCTGCCAGAAGATCGGGCTCGGGCCGGGCATGCGGTTCCTCGACATCGGTTGCGGATGGGGTTCGCTGTCGCTGCATGCGGCCCAGCACTACGGAGCCCAGGTCACCGGCGTGACCATCGCGGCGGAGCAGAAGAAGTTCATCGACGCGCGGATCCGCGAGCGCGGGCTGGAGCACCGCGTGGAGATCCGGCTGCAGGACTACCGCGAGATCCCGGAGGTGCAGGCCGGTCGACCGTTCGAGGCCGTCGCCTCGATCGAGATGGGCGAGCACGTCGGTGAGCAGAACTACGATACCTATGCGCAGGTGCTGCACGACGCCGTGCGGCCCGGCGGACGGGTGCTGATCCAGCAGATGTCCCGGTCAAGCGGTCAAAACAGTCATCCGGGTGGCGGCCCGTTCATCGAGTCGTTCATCGCGCCCGACATGCACATGCGCCCCGTCGGTGAGACCGTCTCTTACCTCGAGCGCGGGGGGCTCGAGGTCCGTGACGTCCACGGCCTGCGGGAGCACTACGTGCGCACGGTCGCGGGCTGGATGGAGAACTTCGAGGCCAACCTCGACCGGCTGACCGAGCTCGTGGGCGAGGAGGTCGTGCGGGTCTGGCGGCTCTACCTAGTCGGCGGGGCGATGGCCTTCCGCGACGGACGGATGGGTGTCGACCAGATCCTGATGGTGCGCCCCGGTGGTTCGCATACGCTGCCCACTGTGAGGACATGGTGACACTGACCGTGGTGCTCGGGGCCTCCCTGGGTGCTGTCGTGCTGCTGATGACGGTGACTGCGCTGATCTCCCGCAGAGTGGGCCGGGTCGCCGTCGTCGACGTCGCGTGGGGACTCGGGTTCGTTCTCGTGGCCCTCGTGAGCGCCGCGCTCGGTGACGAGTCAGTGCGTTGGGTGCTGCTCGGCATGGTCGCTGCGTGGGGCCTGCGCCTCGCCTGGCACATCGGACGGCGTCAGCTCGGTGACCCCAGCGAGGATCCGCGGTACTCGAGGATGCTCGGCGACTCGGGCTTCGGTACGGCGGTCCGGCGGGTGTTCCTCGTGCAGGGCGCAGCGATCTGGGTCGTCTCGCTGCCGGTGCAGGTCGCCGCGGTTGAGGGAACCCGCTGGCCGTGGCTGGTGTGGGTCGGCGTGGTCCTGTGGCTGGTCGGGCTGGTCTTCGAGTCGGTCGGGGACGCCCAGCTGTCGGCGTACAAGAAGGACCCGGAGCGCAAGCCGGTCATGGACCGCGGCCTCTGGGCGTGGACGCGGCACCCGAACTACTTCGGCGACGCGTCGGTGTGGTGGGGCATCTGGCTCGCCGGAGGTCTCGCCGGTGGCTTGCTTCCTGCACTGACCATCGTTTCGCCGGCGGTGATGACGTACTTCCTGGTCTTCGCGTCCGGCGCACGGCTGCTGGAACGCAGCATGATGAAGCGCGACGGGTACCCCGAGTACGCGCGGCGGACCTCGATGTTCTTCCCGCTGCCTCCGAAGCGCGCCTGACAGACTGGGGAGGTGGGCGACCCTCCTCCATCCATAGACGTCAACGCGAACGACGTCGTGGCGTTCCTGGTCGAGATGGGGGTGCTGGTCCTGCTGGCGTGGGCCGGCTTCACGGCCCCAGGGGCCACCGGCTGGCTCCTCGGCATCGGTCTCCCGCTGGTCGCGGCGGTGGCGTGGGGCATGTTCGCCGCTCCGCGGGCCCGGGTGCAGTCGGAGTCGCTGCGCCTGGTCACCAAGCTCGTCGTACTCGGTGCCGGCGTCGTCGCTGGCTTCGTGGTGCTGCCCGTCGTGTGGGCCGTGGTCGTGGCGGTCGTGGTCGTGGCGGTCGTGGTCGCGCTGAACCTGGTGCTGATGTACGTCGGCCCGTTCGCGCGTCGTACCGACCTCGGCTGAGCTGTCCTTGCTCAATTCGGCGGGGCAGCGTCGAGCGGTTGCCTGCGCCGTTGCTCCCAACATAACGCGAGGGAGGGGGCTTGTTTCAAGCGGCCCGAGCGTGCTGACCTGACTGGTCCGCTGAGCCGATCACGGCCCAGAAATACTGAGCCAGGAGTTGTGCAAATGACCGAGCATGCGGTGGTGATCGCAGGAGGCGGCCCGACCGGCCTGATGCTGGCGGCCGAGCTGACGTTGGCGGGGGTCGACGTCGCGATCGTCGAGCGACGCGCCAGCCAGGAGGTCGACGGATCGCGAGCCGGGGGTCTTCTCCCCCGCACCATGGAGGTGCTCGATCAGCGTGGCGTCGCGGAACGATTCCTCGCAGAGGGGAAGGCCCACCCGGCCCACGGGTTCGCCGGGATCTTCATGGACCTCAGCGACTTCCCCACCCGCTACAACCACACCCTCGGGCTCTGGCAGAGCGACATCGAGCGCATCCTGGCCGGCTGGGTGTTCGATGAGCTGGCGGTGCATGTCGTTCGCGAACGTGAGGTGACCGGCCTGGTGCAGGACGACGACGGTGTCGACGTCCAGCTGTCCGACGGTCAGTCCCTGCGGGCGCAGTACCTCGTCGGCTGTGACGGCGGCCGCAGCGTGGTCCGCAAGGCGGCCGGCATCGACTTCCCCGGATGGGACCCCACAACCAGCTTCATGATCGCCGAGGTCGAGATGGAGCAGGAGCCGGAGATCGGCATGCGCAAGGAGGGTGGCGGCATCGGTCCCGTCGACCCGGCGAAAGGCGGAGGTCCCTACCGGGTCGTGCTCAAGGAAGAGCACGACCCGAACGCGACCGGGCCCACCCTGGAGGATCTCCGCGAGCTGCTGACCGTCACCTACGGGACCGACTACGGAGTTCACAGCCCGACCTGGATCTCCCGGTTCACCGACATGACCCGGCAGGCGGCGTCGTACCGCAAGGGACGCGTGCTGCTTGCCGGCGACGCCGCCCACGTGCATTCACCGCACGGCGGCCAGGGGCTCAACACCGGCGTACAGGATGCCGTGAACCTGGGATGGAAGCTGGCCCAGGTGGTCGCAGGGACTTCACCCGAGAGCCTGCTGGACAGCTACCACGCCGAGCGGCATCCCGTCGGTGCCCGGGTGTTGCAGAACACCATGGCGGCGGTAGCGCTCAGCAACGCCGACGAGCGCCACGCGGCCCTGCGCGACACCATGACCGAGCTGTTGAGCATGGACGAGCCGCGCCGACGCATCGCCGCGATGCTTTGCGCTCTGGACCTCCACTACGACCTCGGAGAAGGACACCCGCTGCTCGGGCGGCGGATGCCCGACCTGGACCTGCAGACCGCCGACGGTCCCATGCGCGTGTTCGCCCTCATGCACGAGGCCCGGCCCGTCCTGCTCAACCTCGGTTCGCCCGACGGTTTCGACATCGCACCTTGGGCTGGTCGAGTCCGGTTGGTCGATGCCACGCACGAGGGCGTGTGGGAGCTCCCGGTCATCGGCGAGGTCGCCGCGCCGCCAGCCGCGTTGATCCGGCCCGATGGCCATGTCGCCTGGACAGGAGACCTCACGGACCCAGAGCTGCCCGAAGCACTTGCGACCTGGTTCGGAGCGGCCGCGCCGGCTCAGAGCTTCAGCTGACCCGCTTGGGCTTCCCCGGCAGGGCGGCGTCGGGTCGGCGCAGGTAGAGCGGATCGGGCTCGAGGATCTCGAAGCGCCGTTGCTGCACCACCTCGCAGAGCACGGCCGCCGAGGGGTGCTCCGGTCCGGTCGAGTTGGGGAAGTGTTCGGGATGCAGCAGTCCCCCGCGCCCGACCACGGGCACTGCCGTCGCGGCGTCCTCCGGCTTGATCACCTGGGGTCCGTCCACGCGCCGCCCTCCGGCGTACGTCGCCAGGTAGACCTCCTTGCGACGGGCATCGGTCGCCACCACGAACTCATCGAGCCCGCTGTCCATCGCCTCGGCGGCCAGGATGTCGAGCGAGCAGACGCCGTGGATCGGGATCTCGCGGACCATCGCCAGGGTCCGCGCGGTCACGAGTCCTACGCGCAGGCCGGTGAACGGTCCCGGCCCGACGCCCACCGCGATGCTGGTCAGGTCCTGGGCACTCGCACCGGCTTCACGGAGCACGTGCTCGATCCCGGGCGCCAGCATCTCCCCGTGCCGCATCGACTCCTCCGACTCGAACCGCGCGACCACCGAGGCGCCGTCATGGAGCGCGACGGTCACGTGCGGGGTGGCGGTGTCGAAGGCGAGCAGCACGGGCCGACTCTAGATGAGCCCGCGAACGTCATACGTCTTGGTCGTCGGGGCAACCAGTTCGTATGACGTCCCACGAGAAGCCAGGCCTCAGATGAGCAGCTCGCGCCAGCGGGGTCCGACCGGGGTCAGCTCGAGGGTGCGGATCTCGTGCTCGTCACTCGTCAGCGACAGCTCGAGCCGGTCGAGAGCGAGCGCCTCGGCGAGACCTTCGCCCCACTCCACGACCGTGACCGCGTCGACGACATCGGTGTCGAGGTCGAGGTCGTCGAGCTCGGCGGAGCCACCGAGCCGGTACGCGTCGACGTGGATCAGCGGTGGGCCCTCGTTGAGAGAAGGGTGCACGCGCGAGATCACGAAGGTGGGTGAGGTGACGCTTCCGCGGACGCCGAGGCCATCCCCGATGCCCTGGGTCAGCGTCGTCTTGCCGGCCCCGAGGTCTCCGGTGAGGATCACCAGGTCGCCATGGCGGAGCAGCGTGGCCAGCCACTCGCCGAACGCCCGGGTGTCCTCGGCGGTGTGCAGGATGCGCGTGATCGGCAGCAGCTTGAGCATGTTCAGGCGGTTGCCGTTGCGGCCGGACTCGACGTACCCGAGCCGACGCCAGAACTCGACGGTGTTCGGCAGCTCGACGCGCGCCTCGATCTCCAGCCCGCCGAACTTCCGGGCTGCGGCGATCTCCTCGGCCCTGGTCGCCATCTTCGCGGCGACGCCGAGGCCACGCACCGAGTCGAGTACGCCGACCCGGCGCAGCCCGAGCAACCGCCCGCGGGGCTCGAGCAGCAGTGCGCCGACGGGCTTGCCCTCGTGCTCGACGAGCAGCCCACCGTGGGCGTCGAGCGACTCGCTGATCGACTCGAGGGTCTCGTCGAGCGCCGTTGCGGGCGGGTCGAGTGGCGGCCGGTTGGAGAAGGACTCGTGCACCACTGCGAGCACCTCGGCGGCGCGGGAGGCGTCGACGGTCAGGATCTCGGTCATGCCGACGCCGACTCCACGAGCTGCTCGAGGGCCGCGTTGACCTGCTCACGCGCCTCGAAGATCACCATGTGCCCTGAGCCGGGGCATTCCACCAGGCTTGCCCGGGGCAGCTGCTCGGCCATCTTGCGACTGTGGCCGATCGAGGTGAGCTTGTCCTTGGTGCCGCAGATGATCGTGGTCGGCAGGTCTGTGAACGATGCGAGAACCTCGAACTTGTCGAGCTGGCTGAAGATCGGGAAGAACTCCGCGAGCACGTCGAACTTCGTGCCGGCGAGCATCTCGTCGAGGAACTCCACCTCCGCGGCCGGGGCATCCTTGCGGCCGAACGCGAACATGTCCGCGACGATGAAGCCGATGTTCGACCCCGGTCGACGCGCGGAGTCGACCAGCTCTGGAGCCCTGGCGAGCGCGGCGATCAGCCGCGGCGCCACCAGCTCCCCGACGCCGTCGGGGATCCACCGGCTGACGGTCCGGTGCACCCGGAGGCCGCCGGCGGTGGTGGCGATGAGCGCCACACCCGCGACACGTTCCTCGAACAGCTCTGGGTGGCGCTCGGCGAAGGCGATGATGGACATGCCGCCCATCGAGTGCCCGACGAGGACGACCTTGCCTTGCGGCGCGACGGTCTCGATGACGCGAGCCAGATCGTCGCCGAGCTGGTCGATGTTGGCGTGCTCCCGGTCCGACCGCGCGGAGCGGCCGTGCGAGCGCTGGTCGTAGAACGCCATCCGGTGCTTGCCGCGGAACGCCTCGCGCTGGAAGTGCCAGCAGTCGAGGTTCAGTGCGTAGCCGTGCGCGAAGACCAGCGTCACGTCGTCGCGTGCGCGTCGCCGTCGGGCCGTCTTCGACTCGGCGTACGGCGCCACCTCGTCGACCTCCGCGTGGAGCACCACCCCGTCATCGCAGGTCACGTCGACCCGGTCGGAGTGCAGTGCTCCGAGGCTGTCGGCCAGTGCTGCTCCGGCGTGCCGCGCCTTGACGACGCGACGTTCGACCACCACGCCGGTCGCGAGGGCCGCCAGCGCGGCAGCGCCGAGTCCTCCCGCCGCATAGGCGAGGGAGCGCCTGGTGCTCACGCGTCCTCTTCCCCGACCCACACCCGGGTCTGCCGGCCACCCATCCGGGTGACGATCTCGTAGTCGATCGTCCCGCACCAGCGAGCCCAGTCGGTGGCGGTGGGCTCTCCGTGAGACCCCGGCCCGAACAGCACAACCTCGTCGCCGGCGTGTGCTCCCGGGGCCTCGACGACGAACTGGTCCATGCAGATCCGGCCGAGCACGCGTCCGCGCACGCCGGCGACCAGCACTTCGGCCGTGTTGGACGCGTGCCGCGGGATGCCGTCGCCGTACCCCATCGGGACCAGCGCCACCTGCATTTGCTCGCGGGCGACGAAGGTGTGCCCGTAGGAGACGCCGGCGCCGGGAGCAAGCTCCTTGGTGAGTACGACGGTCCCGCGCACCGTCATCGCGGGAACCAGGCCGAACTGCTCAGTCGCAACGACATCGGGAGCGGGGCTGAACCCGTAGACGGAGATGCCCAGACGCACCAGGTCGTACCTGGCCGCAGGGTGCAGCAGCGCGCCGGCCGAGTTGGCCAGGTGCCGCACCTCCGGCTCGAGCCCGGTGTCGTCCGCCAGCGCGAGCGCCTCGTCGAAGGCCTCCTGCTGCGCGGCATTGGCAGGGTGGTCGGGCTCGTCGGCGCAGGCGAAGTGCGACCAGAGACCGGTGACCCGGATCGTGCCCTCATCCTCGGCCGTGCGAGCCGCCGTGAACAGGGCGAGCCAGTCGGAGCGCGGGGCACCGCCACGTGACAGGCCGGTGTCGACCTTCAGCTGCACCCGCGCCTGCTGGCCTGTCTCGCGCGCTGCACGAACGATCTCGTCGAACTGGGCGACCGAGTAGGCCGTCACGTCGACGTCTGCCTCGAGCAGTGGCGCGAAGTCGGCACCCGGAGCGGCCAGCCAGCACAGCACCCGGCCGGTGTCCCCGGCTTCGCGCAGCGCCAGCGCCTCCGCACCCGTCGCGACGCCGAGCCACTCCGCACCGGCCGACCTGGCGGTCCGCGCCACCGGCACCATCCCGTGCCCGTAGCCGTCGGCCTTCACCACGATCATCAGCTGGGGCGAGGTGCCGCCCTCGCGGACGAGCTCGCGCAGCCGCAGGACGTTGTGACGCACCGCGCCGAGGTCGACGACGACCTCGGCGTGCGGACTGGTCGGGCTGGGCGGGCTGGCCATTGGGGCCATTGTCCCATTCAGGGACGGAGTCCCCGCACCACCTCCGGGATCGCGTCGGCCACCTTCGTCGCGCTGAGCGGACCGCCGCCACTCGCCTGCGCCGCGGCGGCACCGTGCAGCCACGAGCCCACCGCGGCCGCGTCCCACGGGTCCAGGCCCACTGCGAGCAACGAGCCGATCACGCCGGCCAGCACGTCGCCCGCCCCGGCGACAGCCAGCCACGACACCCCGCTGGTGGTGACGCGGACCCGTCCTCGGGGATGCGCGACGAGCGTGTGCCGGCCCTTGAGGAGCACCACGGCGTCGTACTCCTCGGCGGCGCGGCGTGCGAAGTACAGCTGCTCGGCCTCGACCTGCTCACGCTCGACACCGAGCATGCGCGCCAGCTCCCCAGCGTGTGGGGTGAGCACGAGGTCCTTCGGGCCACGCTCGACGAACAGCAGCGCGTCGGCGTCGACCACGGTGGGCACGCCGTCGGAGAGGGCGTCGACGAGTGCCTGTTCGGCGTCGGTGTCGCCTCCGGAACCGACCACCCAGGACTGCACCCTGCCTTCGGACGCCACGATCTCCGGGTGCCGGGCGCGCACGGCGTCGGCAGCCGAACCCGTGTAGCGGACCATCCCGGCCAGCCCCGAGACGGCGCCGGAGGTACAGAGAACCGCGGCGCCGGGGTAGGTCTTCGACCCGGCACGTACGCCGACCACACCGCGGGTGTACTTGTGCTCGAACGGGCCGGGCGATGGCAGCAGTGCGGCCACGTCTATCGGCTGCACCGCCTCGACCGGCGCCTCGGGGAGATCGAGACCGATGTCGACCAGGTGCACGACGCCGCACGCATGGGCTGCGGGATCCACGAGGTGGGTGATCTTGTGGGTGCCGAAGGTGACCGTGAGGTCGGCGGTCACGTGTGGTCCGTCGAGTCGCCCGGTGTCGACATCGACCCCCGACGGGACGTCCACCGCGACGACCGGCACGCCCTCGAACAAGGCCAGCGCCTGCGCCGCCTCGTCGCGCAGACCGGGTCGTCCCCCGATGCCGACGATCCCGTCGACCACGACATCGGGTCGGTGCGCCTCGGAGGCGAGCACGGTTCGACCGCCGCACGAACGCAGCGCCTCGAGCCCCTCCACGTGCACCTTCGAGGACAGCAGCACCGCCTCGACCGCGGCTCCACGCCGGGCCAGCATCGCGCCCGCCCACAGGGCGTCGCCGCCGTTGTCGCCCGCGCCGACCAGCAGCAGGACCCGGGTGGCGTACACCCGGCCCAACAGGTCGGCGATCGCCACTGCCAGCCCGGAGGCGGCGCGTTGCATCAGCGTCCCCTCGGGGAGGCGGGCCATCAGCTCGCCCTCCGCCGCCCGCACCTGCTCGACCGTGTGTGCGCTTCGCATTGGTTCAGGTTAGGGCGGGAGCGCGACTGCGGGCGTGCACCACCCAAGGCCAGGTCATCAGCGCCCAGCCGGCCAGCAGGATGCCCAGGGAGGCGAACACGTAGACCGGCCACGGGCCCAACGGGTCGAGCAGCGAGGCCGAGCCGGGCTTGTCGACGAGGTAGCCGTAGTTCACGTCTGCCGCCACGTCGAAGGCGTAGACCACAACGGCCCAGACCGCAGTGAGCGCCACTGTGATGCGGTAGCTGCGCCACGAGGGTCCGAGCCCGAGCCCGAGAGTGAGGTAGAGCGCCGCCCACACGATCAGGAAGTGCATGCACCAGAACGCGAAGAACCGCGGGTGCGGGAACACCTGCCCGAGCGACGGGGTGAGGATCCCTTGCGCGGTGAGCGTCAACCCCCAGTAGTAGGTCAGCGCCGCGGGCACCGGACGGTGCGTCCACAGACCCCAGACCGCGGTCACCCAGGCGAAGTCGCACAGCTGGAGCGGCAGCGAGGACCCGAGGTCGAAGTCGTCCGGGGTCAGCTGGAAGAGCTGGCTAGGCACCGTGAAGCACGGGATCGCCACCGCGAGGACACGGCTGAACCGGACCGCTGCAGCTGTGCCCCGTTGCCGATGGCCGAGCAGCACGATCCCGACCGCGCCGACGGCGAACAGGACGAGCAGGAGGTAGTGCTGGCCGCTGAACGCCTCGAACCGCTCGGCAGCCAGCGGCATGTCAGGACTCCAGCACCACGAACGCGATCGCCACTCCGGAGTCGTGCGACAGCGACAGGTGCACGCGCTCGACACCCAGGTGCTCGGCACGTTCGGCGACGCTGCCGCGCAGCTCGAACGACGGCCATCCGCTCACGTCCGTGAGCACCTCGGCGTCCTGCCACGACAGGTCACCGGGTGCGCCCAGCGCCTTGGCCAGCGCCTCCTTCGCCGCGAACCGGGCGGCCAGCGACTCCATCGGCAGCCCCGCCTCGGACGGTGTGAACAGGCGCGTGCGGAGCGTCGGCGTGCGTTCGAAGGAACGCTCCAGGCGTGCGATGTCCACGACGTCGGTTCCGATCCCCACGATCATCGGTCACTCCACGGTGACGGACTTGGCCAGGTTGCGCGGCTGGTCCACGTCGTGGCCCATCACCGTGGCCAGCTCGCACGCGAACAGCTGGAGCGGCACCGTGGCCACGATCGGCTGCAACAGGGTGGGTACGACGGGCAGGCTGATCGTCACGTCGGCGTACGCCGCCACGTCGGTGTCGCCCTCCTCGACCAGCACGATCGTGCGCGCACCGCGGGCCCGGATCTCCTGGATCGCGCTGATCATCTTGTCGTGCAGCTGGTCGCGGCCGCGGGGCGGCACGATGCAGAAGACCGGTAGGCCCTCCTCGATCAGCGCGATCGGGCCGTGCTTGAGCTCGCCGGCGGCGAATCCCTCGGCGTGGATGTAGGCGAGCTCCTTGAGCTTCAGCGCTCCCTCGAGGGCCACCGGAAACCCGGCGTGACGACCCAGGAACAGCACCGACCTGGAGTCGGCGTTCTCGCGGGCCAGCGTGTAGACCGACTCGGCCTGGTCGAGCATCCGCTGCACGTGGGCGGGCATCTTCTCGAGCTGGTGGATCACGGAGGCGATCTCGTCGCCGTACTTGGTGCCGCGGACCTGGGCCAGGTAGAGCCCGAGCAGGTAGCAGGCCATCAGCTGGGTCAGGAATCCCTTGGTCGACGCGACCCCGATCTCCGGACCGGCATGGGTGTAGATCACGGCGTCGGACTCACGCGGGATCGTGGACCCGTTGGTGTTGCAGATGGCGAGCACCTTGGCCCGCTGACGCCGGGCGTAGCGGATCGCCATCAGGGTGTCGGCGGTCTCCCCGGACTGGCTGATCGCGATGACCAACGTGTTCCGGGTCAGGATCGGGTCGCGGTAACGGAACTCGTGGGCGAGCTCGACCTCGCAGGGAATGCGGGTCCAGTGCTCGATGGCGTACTTGGCAACCAGGCCGGCGTAGTTCGCGGTGCCGCACCCGATGATGACGATCCGGTCGACCTCGCGCAGCTCGTCCTCGGTGATGCGCACCTCGTCGAGCTGCAGCTCGCCCCGGCCGTCGTGCCGGCCGAGCAGAGCGTCGGCAACGGCCCGCGGCTGCTCGAAGATCTCCTTGCGCATGAACCAGTCGAAGCCGTCCTTCTCGGCGGCCGAGAGGTCCCAGTCGACGTGGTAGCGACGGCCCTCCGCGGGCTCGCCGCCGAAGTCGGTGACGCGAACCTCGTCGCGGGTGATCGTCACGACCTGGTCCTGCCCGAGCTCGACGGCCTCTCGCGTGTGCTCGATGAACGCGGCCACGTCGGAGCCGACGAAGTTCTCGCCCTCGCCGATCCCCACCACGAGCGGCGAGTTGCGGCGGGCTGCGACCACCCGGGAGGGGTCCTGTGCGTCCACAGCGACGAGCGTGAAGGCGCCCTGCAGCTGTCGGCACACCTCCTGCATCGCGGTGGTGAGGTCGCCGCCGCGTTCGAGGGCGTTCTCCAGCAGGTGCGCAGCGATCTCGGTGTCGGTCTCGGAGAGCAGGTCGTGGCCGTCGCGCTCGAGCGCGTCCCGCAGCTGCGCGAAGTTCTCGATGATGCCGTTGTGCACCACCGCCACTCGGCCCTTCTGGCCGAGGTGGGGGTGGGCGTTGGTGTCGTTGGGAGCCCCGTGTGTCGCCCAGCGGGTGTGCCCGATGCCGGTGGTGGAGGGCGGGAGGGGCTCTTCCTCGATGGCCTTCTCGAGGTTGGCCAGCTTGCCCGCGCGCTTGTCCGAGACGATGGTCCCGCCGTCGACCACGGCGATCCCGGCGGAGTCGTAGCCGCGGTACTCGAGACGTCGCAGTCCCTCGATGACGACGTCGCGCGCCTGCTTGTCGCCGACGTACCCAACGATCCCGCACATGCGCCCGAGTGTAGGTGGGCAAGGCACCACTATCGTGACGCGCATGCCGAACGGGACGCACGCGAGCGAGAGCTCGCCGTACGTCGAGCTCGACCGTGACGCGTGGGCCGCGCTCGGGCGGGCCACCGAACAGCCGCTGACCCCCGAGGAGATCGAGCGGGTCAAGGGACTCGGCGACGAGCTGGACCTCGACGAGGTCCAGCAGGTCTATCTCCCGGTCTCGCGCCTGCTCAGCCTCTACGTCGAGGCCTCCGGCAAGCTGCACCGCGCGACCGAGGACTTCCTGCACCAGAACCAGCCGCCGCGGACGCCGTTCGTGATCGGCCTCGCCGGGTCGGTGGCGGTCGGCAAGTCCACGACGGCACGCGTGCTGCAGCAGATGCTCGCGCACTGGCCCGAGCACCCGAGGGTCGCGCTGGTCACCACCGACGGCTTCCTGCTGCCCAACGCCGAGCTGCACCGTCGCGGGCTGCTGCACCGCAAGGGGTTCCCCGAGTCCTACGACCGCAAGGCGCTGCTCAAGTTCGTCATCGACATCAAGTCCGGGAAGGACGAGGTGGAGGCGCCCACCTACTCGCACCTGGTCTACGACGTGGTGCCCGACGAGAAGGTCGTCATCTCCAGCCCCGACATCGTCATCGTCGAAGGCCTGAACGTGCTCCAGTCGGCGGGCGTCCGGCAGGACGGCCGCGTCGGACTCGCGGTGAGCGACTTCTTCGACTTCTCGGTTTACGTCGACGCCGCCACGAGCGACATCCGCCGTTGGTACACCGACCGCTTCCTCCGGCTACGGGAGACCGCCTTCCGCGACCCGGCGTCGTACTTCGCCCGCTACGCCTCGCTCTCCCGCGACGAGGCGGTCGCCGAGGCCAACCGGATCTGGGACGAGATCAACGGACCCAACCTCAAGCAGAACGTGCAACCTACGCGCTCGCGGGCGACCCTGGTGCTGCGCAAGGACCACGACCACTCCGTGCGGTGGGTCAGGCTGCGCAAGCTGTGATGCCACACTGAGCCGATGCTGCACCTGCGTCTCCGCGTCCCAGAGGACCTGGTCGACGATGTCGTGGGCGAGCTGGAGGCGGACGACACGGTCACCAACGTCGCGGTGATCCCCGGGGCCTTCCGAAAGCCGGCGGGTTGCTTGGTGCTCGCCGACGTGGCCCGCGAGAACGCCACGTCGGTGATCGGGCGACTACGCGACCACGACGTCCAGCACCGCGGGTCGATCAGCATCGACGAGATCGACACCATCTTGTCCAACGAGGCCGCCAGAGCGGAGCAGGCGGCCCTGGGTGCGCCCGACGACGGCGTCGTCTGGGTCTCAGTGGAGCAACAGCTGCGCGACGACTCACGCCTGTCCTGGGCGTTCGTCGCCTTCATGACCCTGGCGGCCCTGATCGCCGGGGCCGGCCGCATCCTCGACCAGCCGATCCTGATCGTCGGCGCCATGGTGGTCGGGCCCGAGTTCACCCCCATCGCGGCCATCTGTTTCGCCCTGGCCCACCCACGGTTGGGGATGTTGCCAATGGCGATTCGGTCGCTGGTCACGGGCTTCGTCGTGGCCTGCACCGTCGCGACTCTGGTCTGGGCAGCCGCGTACCACCTCGGAGCGTTCACGCGTGAGCAGGCAGGCGCTGGTGAGCTGACCAGCTTCATCGTCCACCCGGATGCCTGGTCGTTCGTCGTGGCCTGTCTCGCCGGTGTCGCCGGGACGCTCTCACTCACCACCGCCAAGTCAGGTCCTCTCGTCGGGGTCTTCATCTCGATCACGACCATCCCCGCGCTGGGGACCATCGCGGTCTGTCTCGCCTGCGGCATCTGGGCCGAGGCTTTCTCGGCGCTGACCCAGCTCGGTATCAACCTGCTCGGGATCCTGCTCGCAGGTACGACGACTCTGTTGATCCAGCGGCTGGTCTGGCGACAGGTCGCCGGCAGTCGGGTGCGTCGCTCGCCGAGCCGTCGATGAGCAAGCCGACCGTTCCGGAGGAGATCCCACCGAACCGCTGGGAACGACTGGCCGGCGAGTCGACGTACGCCGAGGTCTTCGAGGACCTCATCGCCCGCGGCGAGGACATCGACGGGGAGGCGCGGCTGGTCGACGTGCTCGCACCTAGAGCCGCCCGCATCCTCGATGCCGGCGCGGGGATCGGCCGCGTAGCTGGGGCGCTGGCCGCGCGAGGTCACGACGTCACCGCGGTCGAGAAGGACGCGGACCTGGTCGCCCGCTCGCGACGGCACTTCCCGGAGGTGCCCGTCATCGAGGCGGACATCCTCCAGCTGTCCCCGGAGATGCTCGAGCAACAGGGCCGGCCCACGTCGTACGACGTCATCGTGGTGGTCGGCAACGTGCTGATCTACCTCGCCGACGACACCGAGACCCGGGCTCTGCGGACCCTCGGCGACCTGCTCGCCCCGGACGGACGGATCCTGGTGGGCTTCAGCCCCCAGAAGGGCCCGGAGTTCAGCCGCGACTACCCGGTGGAGGACTTCCGCGCTCACGTCGAGGCGGCGGGGCTCGTCGTACAGCATCAGTTCGGCACCTATGACCTGGCGCCGGCGGGCGGTGACTACGTGGTTGCCGTGCTGGCCCTGGCGGTCATGACCGAACATCGGTAGTTACCGGCGCGCGGCGGACCGCTGACGCCGACCCCACCGACTCCTACGATTGGGCAATGACGGTGAGTGATCTCGGGGCACGCGTGGAGGAGGCGCTCGGGCTTGCCGAGGAACACGCCAGAGAGCTCGATCGCGCAGCGGGATTCGCCGACGAAGCCGTGCGGCTGGCCGACGAGCTCGACGACCCACTGCTCCTGGCCAGAGCTCTGGTCGCACGCCTGACCACCCGCTCGGGTCCTGACGACCTTGACGCCAGGATCACCGCCAGCCTTCGGCTGCTGGCCCTGGTTCGTCACGTCGACGATGGCGGCGTACGCCTGCAGGCCCACCTGTGGCGCCTGACGACGGGCCTCGAGCAGCTCGACCTCACGACAATCCGCCGCCAGCTCGCCGCTCTCGACCTGCTCGCCGACGAGACCCGCGACGACCGGACCCGCTTCTTCGCGTGCTCGCGCCGGGCCATGTTCGCCCTGACCGAGGGCGACATCGTCGGTGCCGCTCGACTGGCCGCCGAGGCCACCGAGGCGGGGGTCGCGGCCCGCGTGCCGGACACCGAGGCGGTGCAACGGACACTCCACGCCGAGATCGCGCGGCAGCGCGATGACCGCGCCGCCCTGATGCGTTCGGCGGCGACGCTCGAGGAGCGCGGCGCCCGCGACGGCGTCGCCTCGCTTGCGGAGGCAGCGGTGCTGTGGCTCGAGGGCGGCGAGCCCGACCGGGCTGGACAGATCGTCGACCGCCTCTCCCCCGGCCTCAACGACCTCCCGCGCGACCCCGACTGGCTGCTGGTGGTGGGCAAGCTCTGCCAGGCGGCCGCAGGCAGTGCGCGACCCCAGGCTGCCACGACGTGCGCAGACCTGCTGGGCCCGTACGCCGGCCGTGCGGTGCTCAAGTCCGGTGCGGTCGCCTTCGAGGGTGTCGTCGAGGACTACCTCGCCCTGGTCACCGGCGATGTCGCGCAGGCCGAGCGGGCACGTGCCGCATACACCCGGATCGGTGCCGACTGGTGGGCCCGGCGCGGGCCGCTCGGCCGACCGGTCGAGCAGACCTCGACGTCGCCCGGACGGAGGGTGATGCATCTTCACCCCGCCGACCAGGCGGGGTCCACCGGGATGTGGTGCGTGGGCCGCGAGGGCGCCACCCGGCTGGTCCCCTCGATGCACGGCCTCGCGTACGTCCGTCTGCTGCTCGAACGTCCCGGGGTCGACATACCGGTCCTCGAGCTCTCGGCCGCGGTCGACGGCACCCCGGTCATCACCGACGACGGCACGCTCGTCAACCAGGAGGCGCTGACCACCTACCGACGAGGTGTCCGGGAGCTCGACGAGGCCATCGAGCGCGCCGACGCCCGCGGAGACTCCGAGCTGAGCGCGCGCCTCGCCCGTGACCGGGAGGCTCTGATCGCCCAGGCTCGGTCGGGCGGGCTGCCGGGCGCCCAGAGGAGCGCGACGAGGTCCGCTCGCGAGCGGGTCGCGGTGCGCCAGGCCATCACCGCCGCGCTGGCGCGACTGGAGCTGCACGACGGCGAGGTCGCCCGCGAGCTGCGGTCCGCGATTCGCCTGGGCACCAGCTGCCGCTACAAGCCCGACCCGTTCGGGCCGGTGGAGTGGCGGGTCGACAACAGCCAGCACGTGGACGGCTCGACCAGCGACTCCTGACGGACACGGGTCTGGACCAGTCGCCGCGGGTCGCTCGTTGTGTCCGCGTCCGGGCCTACCATCCGGCCATGGGTGCTGCGATGAGCATGAACAAGGTGATCCACGGCGCGTTCCGGCGTGACCTCGACCGCTTCGTCGGCGCGCTGACGAAGTTCCGAGCGGGCGACTCGGCCCGGGCGACCCAGCTGGGCCAGGCCTGGGCCAACTTCGACCGCCAGCTGACCGACCACCACGAGGGCGAGCACGAGATCGCCTGGCCGGCCCTGGAATCCATCGGCGTGAGCCACGAAATGATCGTCCAGATGGACGCCGAGCACGACCTCATGGCGGCGGCCCTGGCCGAGACCCGCAACGCGATGTCCGCATTGACGTCGTCGCCGGGGCAGGGCGAGGCCGAGAAGGCCCTGGACGCGATGATGCGACTGCGCGAGGTGACCGTCACCCACCTCGACCACGAGGAGCGCGAGCTCGAGCCGGTCTACCTCGAGAAGGTCGACAGCCCCGAGATCAAGGAGATGGGCAAGAAGTTCGCCAAGGTCAGCCCTGCCAAGGGGGGCGTGTTCTTCGCCTGGCTGCTCGACGGGGCCACCCCTGAGGAGCGGTCCGCGATCACCCAGAACATCCCGGCGCCGGTGCTGAAGATCATCACGGCCCTCTTCGGCCGCAGCTACCGCAAGCAGGTCGCGCCCGTCTGGGCCTCATGACGGGCGCCTGACCCGGGTACGGGTGGGCTTTCAGTCTTCGGCGGTGTTCAATCGAAAGCCGTCGTCGAACGAAGGAGAGCCTCGTGTCCCTGCGCAACACCCCGCCGTTCCGAGCCGATCACGTCGGGAGCCTGCTCCGACCCAAGCCGTTGCTGGAGGCCAGGGCCGCGCACGCTGAGGGTGAGATCACCGACGAGCAGCTCAAGGACACCGAGGACGCCGCGATCGCGGACGTCGTCCGGCTGCAGCAGGACGCCGGTCTCCAGACGGTCACCGACGGCGAGTTCCGCCGTACGTCGTGGCACATGGACTTCATCTACCAGATCCAGGGCATTCGCCGGACCGACGAGCAGCTCGAGGTGCACTTCCACAACGCCGACGGCGATCTCGACTTCACCTCGGCCGGGTTGGTCGTCGACGCACCCGTCCGGATCGAGGAGCCGATCTTCGGGGGCGCCTACGACTACCTGTCCTCGGTGGCGCCCGACGGGATGACGCCGAAGCTGACCATCCCGTCTCCGAGCATGGTCCACTACCGCGGCGGGACCGCCGCGATCGATCCGAGCGTCTACCCGGAAGAGGACCAGTTCTGGGACGACCTGTCAGCGGCGTACGCCAGCCAGATCCGGATGATCGCCGACCGCGGCTGCCGCTACCTCCAGCTCGACGACACCAGCCTCGCCTATCTCAACGACCCCGAGCAGCGGGCCAACGTCGCCTCCCAGGGGCGCGACGCCGAGCACCAGCACGAGCGCTACATCCGGCAGATCAACGCCGCGATCAAGGACCGGCCGGAAGGGTTGTCGATCACGACGCACATGTGTCGCGGCAACTACCGCTCCTCCTGGGCGGCCTCGGGCAGCTACGACTTCGTGGCCGAGGCGCTGTTCAGCGAGCTCGACGTCGACGGCTTCTTCCTGGAGTACGACGACGAGCGGTCCGGCGGCTTCGAGCCACTCCGCTTCGTGCCCGAGGGCAAGCAGGTCGTGCTCGGCCTCGTCACCACCAAGCGGCCGCAGCTCGAGGACAAGGACGACCTGAAGCGACGCATCGACGAGGCGGCGAAGTACGTCCCGCTCGAACAGCTCTGCCTCTCACCCCAGTGCGGCTTCTCCTCGACCGTCGAGGGCAACGACCTCACCGAGGGCGAGGAGATCGACAAGCTCCGCCTCGTCGTGGAGACGGCCCAGGAGGTCTGGGGTTAGTCACTCGTAGACGAACTTCTGCGCCCCCGGGTACACCCACGACAGCGCGTCGCGGAGGGTGTCGCGCCAGTTCTCCCAGTTGTGCCCGTCATGGGTCTCGACGAAGCGCACCGTCATCCCGGTGGACTCCAGCGTCGGCACCATCGAGCGGTTCGGCGCGATCAGCGGTTCGTAGATGCCGCAGCTCATGAAGACCCGGTCCGCGACCCGCGTCGGCTTGGCGCGATACCGGTTCACGAACTTCACCACCGGGTCGAAGACCGGTCCGCCGCCGTGGTCGCTGCCGATGTCGGTGAAGACGAGCGACCCCGACATCAGGATCAGCGACCCGTAGGTGCCCGGGGACTTCACCGCCGCAGACAACGAGGCGACGCCTCCGAGGCTCGAGCCCATCAGGCACCGGCCCGACGGCCGGCCCATCAACGGCAGCTGGGTCTCCAGGCGCGGCACCAGCTCCTGGGTCAGGAACCTCGAGTGGGCGGTCGAGTTCGTGTACTCGGTCAGCCTGTCCTTCGGGTGCAGGAAGGCGACCACGGTCTCGGCCACCTCGGAACGGTCGATGAGGTTGTCGAGGACGGTCTTGAAGGCGGCGTACTGAAGGAAGTCCGGGCCGTCGTGCACCACCAGCAACGGGTACGTCGAGGTGCGGCGGTACCGCGCCGGCAGGTACAGGGTCACGGTGCAGTCGCGCCGCAGAGCCCGGCTCGGGACCTCGATGTCCTCGAGGGTGCCCTGGCGTGCCGACGGGTCGGGCTGAGTCCACTCCGGGGTCTCGTAGCCGTGCCCGAAGCACACCGATGAGGTGCCCACCGGGCTGTAGGAGAGCTTGGGGTTGAGGGGGTCGTTGATCAGCTCGACGTGTTCCCCGCGGCGTAGCTCGAGCTGGTAGTTGACCCGGGAGCCTTCGGGCAGCTCGAGAACGACGTACCACAGGTCCGTGCCGTGCAGCTGGCGCATGGGGATCTTCTCGGGCAGCCCGACCACACGTTGCACGAGTAGCACCTCGTCGGCATCCCCGCGATAGAGGAACGTGCACCGAGCCCCTTCGACGATCGGCACCTCGTTGCGTGCCAGGAACCGGTCGACCGCCCCTGCGTCCAGTGGC
The DNA here is from genome assembly GCA_963742785.1 of uncultured Actinomycetota bacterium. Classification (GTDB taxonomy): domain Bacteria; phylum Actinomycetota; class Actinomycetes; order Propionibacteriales; family Nocardioidaceae; genus Marmoricola. The sequence goes on along the minus strand of CAVUNI010000004.1, from coordinate 302,056 downwards.
TTGCGGTCCTTGAGCCGGTTGATCGCCAGCTTGCGCTTCGGGGCGGGCGAGGTCATGCCGCCTCGAGCGTGGCGATGTGTCCCTCGAGGTCCAGCACTCGCGCGTCCGGAGGCAGTCCGCCCTCCTCGTCGAGCGACACCCCGGTGGAGTCGTCGAGCACCAGACAGCGCGCAGGCGCGAAACGGCGGGCCAGCACCGACATCCGGATCGGGTCGACCACCCGCAGTCGACGCCGCGCATGCGGGAGCGCCACGACGCCGTGCACCACGCCGATGCCTTCGCCGTACACCTCGGTCTGGGCAACCCCGTGCGGGACGAAGTCGTGGAACAGCACCACCCGCTCGGTCAGGGCCATCGCCCCCGCCGACCATGCCAACACCCGGGGCGGCAGGTGCGGCGCCAGATGGAACAGGTGCAGCACCCTGGCCAGCTCGCCGACGTGCCCGCCTGCGATCGCCAAGGCCGACGATCCCGCGAGGAGGTGCTGGATCTCGTCACGATGCCGGGCCACCGCCGGTCGCTCCTGCGGACGCCAGGCTTCGTAGAAGTGCTGCTGGAACTCGGCTATCCGCTGGAGGTGCTGCTCGTCCACCAGCTGCACCACACGCAGAGAGTCGGTCAGCGCCCGGTCGCGCAGCCGGGGCCTCGCGTCGGAGCGACGCGCGACGTCGTAGGCCGCACTGAGCGCGTGGTCGAGCTGCACGAGATAGAGCTGACGCAGCTCGGCCAGCGCGGCCTCGTGCTCACGCTCGGCATGCGCGTACTCGCGGTCCTCCTCGTGCACGGCCAACCAGCGCGCGTGCAGACCCAGGTTCACGGTCGGGAGACCCACCAGCTCTCGCAGCTCACCGTCGTCGACCTCGCGTTCCTGCCACCCCGCGGTGACGATGGCCACCAACGCCTCTGGATCGAGGTCCCGGAGGGCCTGCTGCAGGTGCGGACGGGGCCGCGGACCCATCAGCGTGATCTGCAGGCTCACGTGACGTGCACGGTGATGGTCCGACCGACGTCGTCGAGCATCTGTCGAAGTACGTCGTAGTCAGGGTGTCGCATCCGGACGTAGGCGTTGGCCATGTAGCCGGCCTCGGGTGCCTGGGTCGGCGTCCCGGGATCAGGAAGGTGGGCGTCGAGCACCCACTCGCCGTGCTGGGCCTGGATCGCATCCACGCCGGAGTAGCCACTGATGTGCCCGTCGCGTTCGGGCCGAAGGGCGACGATTCCGCTGGCGTACTGGCGGGAGGGCTTGCCGGAGACCGTGCCGTGCACGATCGCGTTCGCCCACTCGCGGTAGAGGTCGAGATCGTTCCCAGCGGAGTAGAGGTCCCAGGCGCCGACCCCCGGCGGCCGACAGCCGATCTCGGAGAACTTCAGCCCCTTGGGGCCGAAGAACCACTCCATGTGACTCGCGCTGGTTCCGATTCCGAGCGCCTCGACGACTCGCTGGCCCATCTCGCGCAGCTGCTGGTACTCCTCCACGGACTCGACCCGGTTCGTCGAGATGAACTGCGGGGAGATCCAGCGGGTCCGCATCGCCTCAAGCACGTTGGGGAAGTAGTGGCACACGAAGTCGGCGGCTGCGCCACCGTCGATCGACAAGGTGTCGTAGAACCCCTCGTGCCCCTCGACGAACTCCTCCACCGCGATGGAGTCGACACCCTTGCTGCCGAAGGACGCCAACACCTGGTCGAGCTGGGCGTCGTCGTCCACTCGGGTGGTGTCCGCTGCCCCGGCTCCGCTGCGTGGCTTGAGGATGAGCGGGAACCCCACCACTTGTGCGAACTGCTTGACCTGCTCGGCGTTGTCGGCGGCCGTGGACGCTGCCGTCGGCACCCCCGCGGCGCGAAGAGCCTCCTTCATCGACGGCTTGTCACGGCACAGGTACGCCGTGCGCAGCGACGTCCCGGGAATGGTGCACGTCTCGCGCACCTGGGCGACCGCCAGGATGTGTGCCTCGATGGTGGACTCCAGGCGGTCCACCCAGGCCTTGTCCTGGATCCACCGCACGGCGTCGGTCATCGCGCCCACGTCGACCACGCTGGACACCTGGTGGTAGTGCCGCATCCAGCCCCGCAGCTCCTCGTCGAGGGCTCCCTCCGGCGACTCACCGATGCCGATCACCTCCGCACCGACCGAGGCCAGTGCCCGGACGAACTCACGCTGGTTCCTTGGGAAGTTCGGTTCGACGAAGACGACGCGCACGGCAGTCATGTTAACCGCGGCGGGGTACTAGGGTGCCGGGCATGGTCGCCGCAGCCTTCGTCGCGCCTTACCTCATGGAAGCAACCGCGCGTTTCGTCGCCGACGCCGCCGCCCTCCCCGACGTCCGGCTCGGGTTGATCACCTGCGACCCGCTCGAACGGATCGAACCGTCCCTCAGGGACCGGCTCTCCGGGCACTGGCGAGTCGAGAACGCGCTCGATCCGCGTCAGATAGCCGAGGCGGTGAGCGGGCTCAGCGGTCAGATGGGGCGCGTGGAGCGTCTCGTCGGCGCGCTCGAACAGCTCCAGGTGCCGCTTGCCCAGGTGCGCGAAGCCATGGGGATCGAAGGCATGGACGAGCAGACGGCCCACAACGTGCGCGACAAGTCGCGGATGAAGACCGTGCTCCGCGAAGCCGGGGTGCCCTGCGCCGCGCACGCCCTGGTCACGGGCGGCGCCGAGGCGACTGCCTTCGCGAGTGAGGTCGGCTTCCCTCTGGTCGCCAAGCCGCCGGCCGGAGCCGGCTCTCAGGCGACCTACCGCCTCGACGACGCCGAGTCGCTCAGCGGGTGGCTGCACAGCGTGCCGCCCAGCACGGAGCAGCCCGCACTGCTCGAGGAGTTCCTCGTTGGCGAGGAGCACACCTTCGACAGCGTCACGATCGGTGGCAACACCGTGTGGTCCTCGATCGCCGACTACCAACCGCCGCCACTGGAGGTCCTGCGCAACCCCTGGATCCAGTGGACGGTGTTGCTCCCGCGCGACATCTCGGGACCCGAGTACGCCGGTATCCACGAGGTCGGCCCGGCAGCGCTCCGCGCCCTCGGGGTCCGCGACGCGCTCACCCACATGGAGTGGTTCCGCAGACCCGACGGCTCGGTGGCGGTCTCGGAGGTCGCGGCTCGGCCACCCGGAGCCCAGCTGACCTCCATGCACGGCTACTCCCACGACTTCGACCTCTTCCAGGCCTGGGCAGAGCTGGTGGTGCTCGACAGGTTCGATCCGCCCCAGCGCCGCTACGCCAGCGGGACGGCGTACCTGCGAGGTCTGGGTCGGGGACGGGTGCGCGCCGTCCACGGTGTCGAGGAGCTGCAGCAGCACCTCGGTCACCTCGTGGTGGAGTCACGGCTGCCCCAGCCCGGCCAGCCGGCCGCTTCCGACTACCTGGGCGAGGGCTACGTCATGGTCCGGGACACCGAGACGGAGGTGGTGCGTGAGGCACTCGGGCGCATCATCAGCGGAGTCCGGGTCGAGCTGGTGGAGACCCTGTGAACGGGTCCGGCACGAACGTCGTGATGCTCTCTCCGGGCTACCCGATCGAGATGAGCTACTTCACCCGCGGGCTGGCCGCCGTGGGTGCGACGGTGATCGGGATCGGCGACCAGCCTCCGCACGCCGTACCCGAGGTCGCACGCAACGCACTGGCTCACTACGAGCACGTCTCGCTCTCCGACGAGGGTGCCGTGCTGGCTGCTCTGCACGGCCTCGCCCAACACGTGCGCATCGACCAGGTGGAGTGCCTCTGGGAGCCCTACATGCTGCTTGCTGCTCGCATCCGGGAGACGTTCGGGCTGCCCGGGATGACCGTCGAACAGACCTTGCCGTTCCGGGACAAGGAGGAGATGAAGCGACGTCTGGACGCCGCCGGCATCCGGACCCCCTGGCACGTCCGCGCGACCAGCGTTGCCCAGATCTGGGAGGCCGCCGAGCTGATCAGCTACCCGCTCATCGTGAAACCGATTGCTGGGGCCGGCTCCGCCGACACCTACCGCGTGGACTCGGCCACTGAGCTCGCTGAGGTGCTGCCGATGCTGCGCCACCTGCCGGAGGTCAGCGTCGAGGAGTTCGTCGATGCCGAGGAGTTCACCCACGACACGGTGTGCGCGAACGGAAGAATCCTCTTCGAGCACGTCCTCTGGTACCGCCCGCGTCCGCTGCAGATGCGCATGCACGAGTGGATCAGCCCCACCGGGATCTCGTTCCGGGATCTGAACGTGCCGCACCTCCAGGACGGCCGGGCAATGGGCCAGCAGGTGCTCGCGGCACTCGGCTTCGAGACCGGGTTCACCCATCTGGAGTGGTATCGCAAGGAGGACGGCGAGGTCGTCTTCGGCGAGATCGGTGCCCGGCCACCCGGCGTACGCGTCGTCGACATGATGAACTTCAACACCAACGGCGACCTGTACGTCGGCTGGGCTGAGGCGGTCGTGCACGGCCGGATGCCCGAGCTGAGCCACCAGTACAACGTGGGCATGGTCAGCAAGCGGGCACGTGGCTCCGGCAGGATCACCGCCATCACCGGGATGGATCAGCTGATGGCCGACTACGGCTCGGACGTCGTACTCATGGACCTGCTCCCGATCGGTGCCCCGCGACGCGACTGGCGTGCCAGCACCATCGGTGACGGCATCCTGATGGTCCGGCATCCCGAGCTGCAACGAGTGATCGAGATGACCGAACGGTTCGCTGCCGAGCTGCAGCTGCACGCCGAATGACCCGCACCGCGGACCAGCTCCGCGATAATGTCGCGTCCCTCCTGCCCGACGTCCGCGCAGACCTGGAGAGGCTCGTCCGGATCCCGTCGGTCTCGGCGGATCCGTCCGCGAGGCCGCACCTGCAGGCGAGCGCCGAAGAGGTGGCCAGGCAGCTCGGCGAGGCCGGGTTGACCGACGTCACCATCGCGACCGCCGACGGTGGACTCCCTGCGGTGATCGGACATCGCCCCGGCGCTCCCGGCGCGCCGACGGTGCTGCTCTACGCCCATCACGACGTGCAGCCGGTCGGCGACCCCGGCGACTGGGACAGCGAGCCGTTCGAACCGGCCGAGCGCGACGGGCGGCTCTACGGGCGGGGCGCGGCTGACGACAAGGCCGGGATCTCGGCGCACTGTGCGGCCCTGCGTGCACTGGGGACCGATCCCGGGGTCGCGATCGCAGTCCTGGTCGACGGGGAGGAGGAGATCGGTTCGCCGACGCTGCCCGCCCTGCTCGCCGAGCACCGGGAGCGGCTGGATGCCGACGTGCTGGTGCTCGCAGACTCCACGAACTGGCGGGTCGGCGTACCCGCGTTGACCACGTCTCTTCGCGGCGGGGTCAAGGTCGTCGTGGAGGTGCGCACCCTGCGGCACGCGCTGCACAGCGGGGTGTACGGCGGGCCCACACCGGACGCGCTGATGGTGTTGTCGCGACTGCTCGCCAGCTGCCACACCGACACTGGGGACGTGGCTGTCGAGGGCCTGGGTCGCGGGACCGCCGACGCGCTGGACCTGACCGAGGAGCAGTTCCGCCTTGACGCGGGCGTCCTCGACGGCGTTGCGCTGGTCGGCAGCGGCTCGCTCACCTCGCGACTCTGGAGGACTCCGTCACTGTCCATCGTCGGGATCGACGCACCCGGGGTCGACGATGCCGGGCTGCTGTTGGTCCCCTCGGCGCGGGCCAAGCTCACCCTCCGGATCGCGCCCGGCGACGATCCGGTGGCTGCCCGCGAGGCCCTGATCGCGCACCTGCACGCGCACGCCCCGTGGGGTGCCGAAGTCACGGTGACGGCGGGGGACCCGGTGGCGCCGTACGCAGCGGACACGACGGGTCCGGCCTACACGGCGGCGAGGTCGGCGTACACCGAAGCGTTTGGTGAGTCGGTCGTCGAGATCGGGGTCGGCGGATCCATCGGGTTCGTGGCACCGTTCGCAGATGCCTTCCCTGATGCGGAGATCCTGATCACGGGAGTCGAGGACCCGGACACCCGTGCCCACGGCCCGAACGAGAGCCTCCACCTCGCCGACTTCTCCTCGGTCTGCCTGGCCGAGGCGCTGCTCCTCGAGCGGCTGGGCTCGGGGCTGTGAGCGCCTAGAGGATCTCCTCGAGATACTGCGGCAGCATCTTCCACCACGTGGGCCAGTCGTGGATCGTCTCCGGACCCCAGGAGTCGACGCGGTTCGGCACACCCTTCTTCCCGAGCACGTCCGCAACGGCCCACGACTCGCCGATGTCCTCGTGGGCGCCCTCGCCGGAAGCGAGGATCACGCGGCGTTGCTGCAGGAGCTCGAGGTGGTCGCCCTCGAGGCCGGGGAGGAAGTCGAGCGGGGAGGCGAAGAACAGGTCCTCGGACCAGCGCCCCTCGAGAAAGCGCTGGAGCCGGTAGGTGCCGCTCATCCCGATAGCGGCCTCGAAGGTGTCCGGGAACCGGCACAGTAGTGCGACTGCGTTGAACGCACCGATCGATGCACCGGCGGTGATGATCCGTTGCTCGGACCCGCCCAGGTCCGCCCGGATGGCCGGAACGACCTCGTGGCGAACCGCCTGGTGGAACTGGTTGAGCAGCCACATGCGGTACTCCACCGTGCCGATGGCGCTCGCCATCGCCCTGCCTGAGACCGAGTCGCAGGAGTAGATCTTCACTCGACCCGCCTCGAGCAACCCCGCACAGGCATCGATGAGGTGGTTGCGCTCGATCTCCTCGGCATCGCCTCCGGCGGTCGGGAACACCAGCACGGGTACGCCGAAATTGCCCCAGCGTGCGACGGTGAATTCCTGCTCCAGCCTGTCCGAGTACCAACGATCGATTGTTTTCACCCGGTCATCGTGGACATCCAGCCAGTGCTACGGCAAGGTCGAGGCGATATCGGCTGGAGGCCCGAGGCGGGCCGGAAGGGGAGGTTGTGGGTGACCAACCACCTGATCGGGCTGCTGCTCGGTGCCGAGGAGGACTGGCCTCGAGCGTTCGAGGCCATCCAGAGAATGGTCGGACCCGTCACCTACGACGGTGTCGAGCACACGGTCTCCAGCGAGCGGCTGACGATCGAGCCGTTCCGGCTCGACGACCCCGTGCGCACGCCGCTGGTCATCGACCGGCTGGCGCACTGGTACTACCACCCCCGTGAGTGGCTGAAGAAGGCATCCCTGGTCAACGGCACATATCTGCTCAACAGCCCCTTCACCTTTCAGTCGATGGAGAAGCACAGCGCCTACTGCGCGTTGGTGCGGCTCGGCCTGAAGGTGCCGGCGACCACGTTGGTGCCCTACAAGAACCCGGTGGACAACGTGCGGTGGGCCTACACCGCGGACAAGTACAACGAGTCGTTCGACCTCGACAAGATCGCCGACGAGCTGGGCTACCCGCTCTACATGAAGCCGTTCGACGGGGGCGGGTGGCGTGGCGTCTCCCGCATCAATGACCGCGGGGACCTGCATCGCGCGTACGACGAGTCGGGCGAGATGCTGATGCACCTCCAGGCGACCATCGACTTCGAGCACTTCGCCCGTGCCCTGTCCATCGGCCCCGAGACCATGGTGATGGACTTCCGGCCCGACCAACCGATGCACAACCGCTACGCGGTCTCCCACGACTTCCTGTCCGAGGAGGCCGGCTGGCAGACGGCTGCGGTCAGTCGAATCGTCAACGCGTTCTTCCAGTGGGAGTTCAACTCGGCGGAGATGCTGGTCGTCGGTGACGAGGTCTATCCGATCGACTACGCCAATGCGTGCCCGGACGTGGCGCTGACCTCGCTGCACTACTACTTCCCGTGGGCGATCAAGGCGCTGGTGCGCTGGTCGACGTACTGCATGGTGACCGGTCGGAAGCCCAACGTGGACCTGGAGACGGCTCGCTACTTCGCGATCGCCGACGACCCGGAGCTGTCCTACGAGGAGAAGATGAGGGCATACCTGGCGGTCGCCGACGAGTACTTCGAGAGCGACAAGTACTGGGCATGGTGCGCCGAGCACCTGCCGCACCTCGACGAACAGGTCTGGGACTGGGTCTCCTCCGACGACTTCGACCGGTTGCTGAAGCAAACGGTGCAGGCGACCTACCCGGCCCACGAGCAGGAGCAGTTCGTCGCCCACTTCAAGGGGCTCATCGACATGTGGATCACCGACAACGCCAGCGAGCGAGCGTCCTGACCCGACGCTAGAGGGCCGCGCGGACCACCAGGAAGACACCCGCGGCGATGCACGCCAGCGCGACGATCCTGCGCAGCCCCTCGGCGTGGATCCTGGTCGCCACGACGGCGCCCACCACGACTCCGAACGCGGCGAGCACACCCAGGACCGTCCCCACACGTACGTCGACAAGGCCGGTCTGGAGGTAGCCCACCGACCCGGACACGACCACCGGGAGCTGCACCGCCTGGCTCACCGCGACGGCCCTCAACGGCGCGATCCCCAGCGTCAGCAGGATCGGCACGAGCAGTACGGGCCCTCCCGTCCCGGTGACGGCGGAGCCGAAACCCACGAAAGCGCCGATGCCGACCAGAGCCGCCGTGCCCAGCTCGTTCCGCTCGCCGCGCGCTGCGCCCGGCCGCAGCTGGTGCACGCCCACGAAGAGCGTCAGCGCGCCCAGCCCGAGCAGCACGACGGGCGCCGGCAGCGTGGCATTGACGAGAGCACCCACGAACGCCGCGGGAACCACCCCGATCGCCAGCCGCGCGAGCATCCGCCACGGCACCTCGCCGCGCCAGGCATAGGCGATCGTGCCGACGACACCGGTGAAGAGGAACGCCCACGTGCTCGTCGCCGTCGCTTCGTTGGCCGTCATGCCACCCAGTGCGACGAGACCCGGCGGGAGCAGCACCCCACCGACGCCGACCATGCCGACGAGAACCCCGACGACGACAGCGAGAACGAGAAGGGCAGGTCCCACCCGAGGGTCAGGCGCCGGAGCCGGGTCTGCTCAGCACAGCACGGATCTCGTCAGCCGCTTCGCTCAGCACCTGGTGGGCGCGCTCGACGAGCTCGTCGTTCACCCTGGCCAACGGCCCTGACATGGACAGTGCCATCGGCTGGGGGGTGCCTGGCACCGCGACGCCGACGCAGCGGACGCCGATCTCCTGCTCGCCCTCGTCCACGGCGTACCCGAGACGACGAACCTCGGCCAGCTCCTTCAGGAACGCCTCAGGCGTCACCAGGGTGGTGTCGGTGTGCCGTTGCATCCCGGTGCGCCCGAGCAGTGCGACGACGTCCTCCTCCGGGAAGTCGGCCAGGATCGCCTTGCCGACGGCAGTTGCGTGCGGCGGCGTGCGGAACCCGACCTCGGTGAACATCCGCATGAAGTTCGCCGACGGCTGGACCTGTGCCACGTAGACGATCTCGTCGGCATCGAGGATGGCCAGGTTCACTGACTCGCCGAGCTTCTCGACGGCTGTGCTCATCGCCGGCCGGGTCCAGACGCCCACTCGCTTCGAGGCGGTGTCGGACAGGCGCATCAGTTGGGCCCCCAGGGAGTACTGGCGCGAGTCCTCCTGCCGCACGTAGCCCAGGTTGACCAGGGTGCGGACCAGCCGGTGGATGGTCGCCAGCGGCAGGTCGGCCTTCTCGGCCAGCTGGGACAGGCCGATGACGCCACCGGCATCAGCCATCGCCTCGAGGATCGCGAAGGCCCGATCGAGTGACTGGACGCCGCCGGAACCCCGAGCAACGGGGTCGTCGCTGACCTCTGCGGTCATGGCGCTCCTTGGGTGGGACGGGTGGAAGGGCTGGGCGTTTCAAAGGACGAATATTGGTAAGTTCGTTCCGCCTGACGGAAGTCTACCGCCCCCGGTGCGCCTAGTATGCCAACTTCATCCAAGTTGATCCGGGTCACACTGCTTGCCGTCGATCCGGCGCCACGAGAGGTGACGCGAGCGGTTCACCTCCTACGAAAACGGCCTCGATGTCGGCGCTCGTGCCGAGCGCGAAGGTCCTTGCCAGGGCCTCCTCCGGGCCGTCTGCATGCCGCAGTCCGACAGCCAGCGTGGTGCCGGGCGGCGGCCGTAACCAGAGGGCATCGAACTGCTTTCCCACCGAGAACATCCCGACCTCCTCGGACATGCCCAGTGCCTCGGCCCCGGCCGCGGTCGCCAGATGGAGCAGGTGCGTGGAGGTCAGCGGCAGACCGCGGTCTCCCAGCAGCTGCTGCATGAAGTACGCCTGCAAACCCTCCTTGAGAAGGGAGAAGCCGGTCCCCGCGCCGACGTCGCAGCCGAGGGCGACGCGTACGCCGTGCTCCACGTGCTCGCGAAGCGGGAACAGGCCGCTGCCGAGCGCGGAGTTGCTGGTCGGACAGTGCGCGACGCTGGCGCCGAGCTCGGCAAGTAGCTCGAGCTCGCCCGGGGTCGCGTGGACGTTGTGGGCGAAGACGCTCCGGCTGCCCACCAGGCCCTGCCTGAAGTAGCTGGTGAGGTAGTCGTCGCACTCCTCGAACAGGCTGCGGACGGCAGCCACCTCGGCGAGGTTCTCGTTGATGTGCGACGTGAAGAAGGAACCTGGTACGTCGGCCTGAAGTGTCGCGCAGGACGCGAGCATCTCCTCGGTGCACGAGAGCGAGAAGCGCGGGATCACGGCGTACCGGCTGCGCCCGACACCGTGCCAGCGCTCCGCGAGCGCGCGTCCATCGTCATAGCCCTGCTGAGCCGACGTGAGGAGATCGGGCCGCAGGTTCCGGTCGCTCACCACGAGTCCGCTGGTGATCCGCAGTCCCCTCTGCGCAGCCTGCGCGAAGAGGACATCCATCGCGGGCGCGTAGTGCGCACCGAAGACCAGAGCCGTGGTGGTGCCGGCCGCCGCAAGCCCATCGAGGAAGTCTCCGGCAACCCCACTCGCATAGTCGGGGTCGGCCAGCAGGGCCTCCTCGGGAAGCGCGTGTTCCTCGAGCCAGTCCAGCAGCGGCAGCCCCAGGGCACCGATCATGCGGACCTGGGGGTAGTGCACGTGCGCGTCCACGAACCCGGGGAGGACCAGGCCGTCTGTCAGGTCGACCACAGCCTCGTCGGGATGGGCACGGCGGACCGCGGCGAAGCCGCCACGCTCGATGATCACGCCGTCCCGCACGAGTACGGCGCCGTCGACCTCGGCGCGCAGGGTCCCACCCGCGAAAGGATTGTCGGGGGTGTCCAGGAGGGTGCCGCGGAAGAGGGTCATAGCTCGGGACCGGGGGCGGGGGTCCGCTCGGGCAACGACGTCGTCGACCCCCGACGGTGAGCCGCTCGCTCGAACTCCTGCAGCAAGGACGCGGCAACGCTCACCGCGATCGTGGCCGGCTCCTTGCCAGCCAGGTCGGCGATCCCGATCGGCGTGATGATCCGGGCGATCGTCTGCTCGTCATGGCCCTCGTCGACGAGCTTCTTGCGGAACCGGCTCCACTTCGCCGACGAGCCGATCAGACCGATCGAGCCGAGATGGCTGGTGCGAAGAGCGGCATCGATGAGCGCGGCATCCTCGGCGTGGTCGTGCGTCATCACCAGCACGTGGGTGCCGACGGGCAGTTCGGCAAGGACCAGCTCGGGGAGCACCGGGACGTGGTGGGTGTGGATCCCGGCGACGGCGTCGTCGAGGACGGCCAGCACCTGAGGCGTCAGCTGGTCGGGCCGGGAGTCGACCAGGTGCAGCTCCAGGTCGTGCCGGGCGAGGATCCGGGCCAGCTCGAGACCGACGTGCCCGACCCCGAAGATCGCGACGGCCGGCCGCACGGCGAGCGGCTCGAGCAGGAGGGTCACCTCACCGCCGCAGCACTGGACGCCGTGGGCCACCGGTGCCCGGTCGGAGAGGTTGGCGGTGAACATCGTCGGCTCGGCGGCCGGATCGACCAGCAGTTCGCGGGCCCGCTCGATCGCCGTGGCCTCGAGGTTGCCGCCACCGACCGACCCCCAGGTTTCGTGGGCACTGACGACCATCTTGGCACCCGCCTCCCGAGGCGAGTGCCCGCGCACCGCGGCAACGGTCACCAGCACTCCCGCCTCACCGCGGGAGCGCAACCGCTCGACAGCCGCCAACCAGTCCATCGCAGCCCTTACACGTCTGTGAGCAGCGGCGCGGCCAGGCCGGCGACCTCGGACTCGGGCCGCCGCACCGGGGCGTCCGGATCTGGCTGGTCGGGCTGTGCGCCCGGGAATCCCTGGACCAGGTGACCCTCGTCGTGACCGCGACGAGCCTCGGTGAGTGCCCACCAGACCGCCTCCGGGGTGGCCGGCGAACCAAGGTCGACACTGGTGCCTTCCGGCCCGAACGCGGCGGCCGCCTGGCGCAGTGCCTCGCGCACCGAGAACGCCAGCATCAGCGGCGGTTCGCCGACTGCCTTGGAGCCGTAGACCGCCCCTTCCTCATGAGCCCGATCGAGCAGCGTCACCCTGAAGTCGGGAGGCATCTCGGAGAAGCTGGGCAGCTTGTAGGTGCTGGCCGCCTGCGTGGAGAGGCGGCCGCGGGACGGCCCGTCGCCCTCGTCCCAGCGCAGGTCCTCCAGGGTCAACCAGCCGGCGCCCTGGACGTAGCCGCCCTCGATCTGACCGATGTCGATCAGGGGCGAGAGGCTGTCGCCGACGTCGTGCACGATGTCGACCCGGCGGACGGTGTAGGCCCCGGTGAAGCCGTCCACCTCGACCTCGCAGGCGGCGGCGCCGTACGCGAAGTACTTGAAGGGCGCGCCCTGCATCACCGAGGAGTCCCAGTGCAGCCCCTCGGTGCGGTAGTAGCCGGCCGCGAACAGCTGCACGCGCTGGAAGTACGCCGTGTGCACGACCTGCTCCCAGGTGAGCCCCGGACCGGACTTGCCCAGGCCCACAGCCTGACCGTTCACGAACCGGACGTCGGGGGCCGGGACCCCCAGACCAGCAGCGGCCACCTGCTCGAGCCGGGCGCGGATCTGCTCGCAGGCGTTCTTGACCGCACCGCCGTTGAGGTCGGCGCCTGACGACGCCGCCGTTGCCGACGTGTTGGGGACCTTGTCGGTGCGCGTCGGGGCGAGCCGCACCTTCTCGAGTGGTACGCCGAGGGTGGTCGCTGCGACCTGCAGCATCTTCGTGTGCAGCCCCTGGCCCATCTCGGTGCCGCCGTGGTTGATCAGCACCGAGCCGTCCTTGTAGACGTGCACGAGCGCACCCGCCTGGTTGAAGGCAGTCAGGTTGAACGAGATGCCGAACTTGACGGGCGTGATCGCCAACGCGCGCTTGGTGTGCTCACTCGCGGCGTTGAAACGGGCGATCTCTTCACTGCGCCGTTCCAGCTCGGCGGACTCCCGCACCTGTCCCCAGACGGCATGGATCCGATCGGGGTGCCGCACCGGCTGGCCGTACGGCGTGGTCTGCACCTCGCCGCGCTCGGCATAGAAGTTGCGACGCCGAAGCTCGGCCGGGTCGATCCCGAGCAACGGGGCACAGCGACCGAGGATGTCCTCGATCACGATCATCCCCTGCGGTCCCCCGAACCCCCGGAAGGCGGTCTGCGAGGTCTTGTTGGTCTTCGCGATCCGGCCGTTCACCCGGATGTTCGGGATCCAGTAGGCGTTGTCGATGTGGCACAGTGCCCGCGCCAGCACAGGTTCGGACAGGTCGAGGCTCCAGCCACCATCCGCCGTCAGCGTCGCTTCCAGGGCCGTGAGCAGCCCGTCGTCATCGAAGCCCACACGCCACCGCGCGTGGAAGCCGTGCCGCTTGCCGGTCATCGTGAGGTCCTGGGTGCGGTTGAGCCGCAGCCGGACCGGCCGCCCGGTCAGGATGCTGCCGAGCGCGGCGATCGCGGCGAAGCCGTGGGGCTGCATCTCCTTGCCGCCGAAGCCGCCACCCATCCGCAGGCACTGCACGGTCACCTCGTGGCTGTGCAGCCCCAGGACGTGAGCCACGATCTCCTGGGTCTCGGAGGGGTGCTGGGTGCTGCTCTGCACGAATACCTGGCCGCCCTCGTCGACATGCGCCAGCGCGCACATGGTCTCGAGGTAGAAGTGCTCCTGGCCCGCGAACTCGAAGTCGCCGCTGAACACGTGGGACGCCGCCTCGAGTCCGGCCGCGAGGTCTCCGCGCTCGACGGTTGGCTGGGCCCCCTGGAACTCGTGGGCCGCGATCGCCTCCTTGACGTTGATCAGGGCCGGCAACGGCTCGTAGTCCACCTCGACTGCACCGGCACCCAGCCGCGCGGCCTCGAGAGTCTCCCCGAGAACCCAGCACAGGGCGTGGCCGAAGAAGCGCACCTCGTCGGGGAAGAGCGGCTCGTCGTGCTTTACTCCGGCGTCGTTGACCCCCGGCACGTCGGCCGCCGTGAGGACGCGCACCACTCCGGGCACGGCGTACGCCGGGTCGACGTCCATCTTCTTGATGAGTGCCTTGGCGTGGGGGGCCTGCACCGGCCACGCATGCAGGACGTCCTTGGTGCGCATGATCAGGTCGTCGGTGTAGAGCGCCTGCCCGGTGACGTGGAGAGCCGCGGACTCGTGCTCGATCGCCTTGCCCACCTCGGCGATGTCGGGACGCTGCGATAGATGGCTCATGCCGGAACTCCCTCGGTGGAAGGACTCTGCGGGCTGGGGTTCTGGGCGTGCAGCTTGAGCAAGGCCTGACCGAGCATCGCAGCGCGGTAGGGACCGCTGGCCCGATGGTCGTCGATCGGGGTGCCTTCCTCACTCATCACCACTGCCGCGGCCCCAACCGTCTCGGCGGACCACGGCTGGTCAACGAGAACGGCCTCGGTCTCCCAGGCTCGGATCGGCGTCGCTGCGACTCCGCCCAGCCCGATCCGCGCGCGGCGTACGACACCGTCGGAGACGTCGAGCGCGAACGCCACCGCCACACTGGAGATGTCGTCGAAGCGCCGCTTGGCGATCTTGTGGAAGGCGGTCAGCCCGGCCAGCGGCAGCGGGATCCGGATCTCCTTGATCAGCTCACCCTCTGCTCGGACGCTCTGTCGGTAGCCGGTGTAGTAGTCGGCGAGTCCGACGACACGTTCTCCCGACGTCGAGACCAGCACCAGCTCGGCATCCAGTGCGAGCAGCGCCGGCGGTGCGTCCCCGATCGGCGAGCCGGTGCCGAGGTTTCCCCCGAGCGTGGCGCCGTTGCGGATCAGCCGTGAGGCGAACTGCGGGAGCATCTCCGCCATCAGGGGGATCACGCCTCCGACCTGACGCTCGATCTCTGTCAGTGTCAGGGCCGCGCCGAGCCTGATCTCGTCGTCGCCGATGCTCAGTCCACGCAGCTCCGGGAGCTGGTCGATCGCGACCACCAGTGGTGCCCTGACGCCGCGGATGTTGACCTCCACTCCCCAGTCTGTCGACCCGGCGACGACCAACGCCTCGGGCCGCTCGGCCAGCACCTGCAGTGCGGCGGCCAGGTTGGTTGGCCGCACGAACTCGCCGACATCGGCGGTGATCGTGGTGGCAGGCGGGACCGGTGGTGGCTGGTCACGCCGGGCCGCGAAGTGGTCACCCGCGGCCGGCTCCCCGAGCGCGTAGGCGGCGTCCTTGATCGGCCGGTAGCCGGTGCAGCGGCAGAGGTTGCCGCTCAGCGCGTGCAGATCGAACCCGTTGGCGCCGTGCTCTGCGTCCGTGTCGGCACTCGGTCGGCTGGGGTCGGCAGCTTCGTCGCCATCGGTGGACGCGTGAGCTGGATGGTGCTCCTGGCCCCGTCCGGCCCGGTAGTACTCCGCAGCCATGCTGCAGATGAAGCCTGGGGTGCAGTAGCCGCACTGCGAGCCGCCGCGCACCGCCATCTCGCGCTGCACCGGGTGCAGGTCAGTTGCGGTGCCGAGCCCTTCTGAGGTGACGACCTCCTGACCGGCGAGGCCGGCCGCAGGGATCAGGCAGGCATTGATCGAGACCCACTCGGTGGTGCCGTCGCCGGTCGTGGACGGGCGGGCGACCATGATGGCGCAGGCGCCGCACTCCCCCTCCGCGCAGCCCTCCTTGGCGCCGGTCAGGCCCTGGCCCCGCAGCCAGTCGAGAGCCGACACGTGCGGGGAGTCGGTCAGGCTCTCGCTCCGCCCGTTGACCTGCACTTCAGGTGTGCTCATCCGCCGCCACCCCTCCCGTCGTGACCCACGTCACTCATTGTCGCCTCGCCTGCGATCTTAGGCAGCAGGCCCTCGTTACGGAAGACCTTTTTGGAAATCTTTTTCCACGATCCGGGAACTTGCTGACAGGTAGTCCGAGGTCGGAAGCACCAATTCGGGATTCAGAATGGTGCTTTGGGCCTCGGACTATCCGCATTGACGACCTTCCCATCACAGCCCGGCTCGCAGCGGCATGTGCCGGTTGACGTCCTTGTAGAGCAGGTAGCGGAACTTCCCGGGGCCGCCCGCGTAACAGGCCTGGGGGCAGAAGGCGCGCAGCCACAGGAAGTCGCCCTCCTCGACCTCGACCCAGTCCTCGTTGAGGAGGTACATCGCCTTGCCCTCGAGGATGTAGATGCCGTGCTCCATCACGTGCGTCTCGGGGAAGGGGATGGACCCACCCGGCTCGAAGTTGACGATGTTGACGTGCATGTCGTGGCGCAGGTCGGACTGCTCCACGAAGCGAGTGGTGGTCCAGGCGCCCTTTGTCCCGGGCATCTCGACCGGCTCGACGTCGCGCTCGTTGGTCACGAACGCCTCGGGCACCTCGATCCCCTCGAGCCGCTGGTAGGCCTTCCGGAGCCAGTGGAACCTCGCGGCAACGGACCCGGTCTGGTGTGCGGTCCAGGTGCAGCCCGGGGGGAGGTACGCGTAGCCACCCGCCTCCAGCAGGTGCTCCTTGCCATCGATGGTGAGCTGGAGGGCACCGTCCAGCACGAAGATCACAGCCTCGGCGTCGGGGTCGGTCTCCGGTTGGTCGCTGCCGCCGCCCTGGGACACCTCCACCAGGTACTGGCTGAAGGTCTCGGCGAAGCCCGACAGCGGACGGGCCAGCACCCACAGCCGAGTCTCCGTCCAGAAGGGCAGCCAACTGGTGACGATGTCGGTCAGGGATCCCCGGGGCAGCACTACATAGGCCTCGTTGAAACGGGAGCGGTCGGTGGTCAGCCGCGTCTGGGGCGGCAGGCCCCCCTGTGGTGCGTAATAGTTGCTCATCGTCGTCCTCTCTCCAGGAACATGCCGTGCGATGGTCCGCCGGGTTCGACGGGTGTGCCGCGGAGCCACGTCCGTCGTACCACGCCCGACAGTCGCCTCCCGGCGTACGCCGAGACCGGGTTCTTGTGCGCCAAGGCGTCGACGTCGACGACGAACTCCTCGTCGGGCGCCAACACCGTCAAGTCGGCGTCGGCGCCGACCTCGATCCGGCCCTTGTGGGTCAGCCCAACCCGGTCGGCAGGCGCGAGCGACATCCACCTCACGACGTCCGGGAGGCCGTACCCGTGGGCGCGCGCGGCGGTCCACACGGCCGGCAGGGACACCTGGATCGAGGCGATGCCGCCCCAGGCCAACGCGAAGTCGCCGGCCGCGGCGCCGCCGGGCGCCCACTTGAGCTCGGTCGTGCTGGGCGAGTGGTCGGAGACCACGAGGTCGATGTCGCCGGCGCCGAGCCCCGACCACAGTGCCTCCCGGTTGCCGGCTTCGCGGATGGGCGGGCAGCACTTGAACTCCGTCGCGCCGTTTCCCACCTCCTCGGCGCTGAACACCAGGTAGTGCGGACACGTCTCGATCGTCAGGTCGACTCCGGCCGCCCGCGCGTCGCGCAGGGCGGGGAGGGCCTGGGCACTGCTCAGGTGGAGCAGGTGGGTGCTCGCTCCGGTACGACGAGCCTGGGCGATCACCTGGTCGATCGCAGCGGACTCGGCCGCGGGAGGTCGCGAAGCCAGGAATCCGGCGTACGTCGATCCCGCCGCCAGGCTGTCCTCGATCAGCCGCCCGTCCTCGGCGTGCACCAGCATCAACGCACCCAGCCTGGCGACCTCGTCCATCGCCGCCGCGAACTCCTGCTCGTTCACGTGCGGAAACTCGTCCACACCCGAGTGGATCAGGAAGCACTTGAAGCCGAACACACCCGCCTCGTGCAGCTCTGCAAGGTCGGTGACGTTGCCAGGTACGGCGCCACCCCAGAAGCCGACGTCGATCGCGATCTGGTCGCGGGCGACGGACTGCTTGACCCGCAAGGCGTCCAGAGTTGTCGTCGGCGGAACCGAGTTCAGCGGCATGTCGATGAGCGTGGTGACGCCTCCGGCGGCAGCCGCTCTGGTGGCGGACGCGAAGCCTTCCCACTCGGTGCGGCCCGGTTCGTTGACGTGGACATGCGTGTCGACCAGCCCCGGCAGCAAGACCTCGTCGTCGGCCAGCTCAATCGTCTTGGCCGAGTCGATGCGCGCGTCGTACGGCCCCACCGAGGCGATCCGGCCGTCGGCCACGGCGACCGTGCAGGCGATCTCGGTTCCGTCGACGACCGCCCGCCGTGCCCGGACGGTCAGGTCCATGGTGGTCCTCATGTCCTCGATCATCGTTGACGACGACGGACTCATAGGTCCAGCTCCTCCTTCGCGATCCTGGCACCGAGCCGCTCCAGCAGTGGTCCGGGTGCGTCGAACGGCTCCTCAGGAGTGCTCGCCTCGTCGACCAGGGCGTACGCGGCGCGAAAACCGGCACCGTTGAGTGCGGCGGTGTCGAGCAGGCACTGGCCCGCGACTGCCACGACGGGCACGCCGGCTCGACCGGCCGCCTCGGCCACCCCGGCAGGCGCCTTGCCGTTCAGGGTCTGGACGTCGAGCGAGCCTTCCCCGGTGATCACCAGGTCGACGCCGACGAGCTCTTCCTCGAGACCGGTCAGCTGTTGGACCAGCGTGGCACCGGGTCGCAGCCGGGCACCCAGGACGGCCACGGCGCCGAACCCGATGCCACCCGCTGCTCCCGAACCCGGCGTCTCGCGCAGGTCGCGGCCGGTGGTGGCTGCGACGACGTCTGCCCACACCGTCATTGCCTTGTCGAGTTCGGCGACCAGGTCCGGGTCGGCCCCCTTCTGCGGTCCGTAGACCGCCGCCGCACCGGTCGGACCGGTCAGCGGGTTGTCGACGTCGCAGGCGAGCGAGATGCTCGCGTCTCCGAGTCGAGGGTGGAGTCCGGACAGGTCGAGACGTGCGACGCCGCCGAGCGCCGTACCTCCCTCGTCGAGCTCGTTGCCTGCGGCATCGAGAACGCGGGCACCGAGCGCCCGCACCATGCCGGACCCCCCGTCGGTGGAGGCACTGCCCCCGACGCCGATCAGGATCTCGGTGCAGCCGGCGTCGAGTGCCTCGGCGACAACCTCACCGACGCCCCGGCTGGTGGCGGTCGCCGGGGCGAGCTGTCCACCGGGAAGTCGACCCAGGCCGCACACCTCGGCCATCTCGATGACCGCCTCGGTACCTCGACGTACGTACTTCGTGTCGCCGGGCACACCCGTCGGCCCCGACGCGACGACCGGAACGTCGGTGAAACCGGCCCGCTCCAGCGCCTCGAGGAGCCCGTCACCCCCGTCGGACACGGGCACCACGACAATCTCGACCTCAGGCAGCACCGAGCGAATGCCCGCGATCAGGTGGTCCGCGACGGCGGCCGCGGTGAGCGTGCCCTTGAACTTGTCGGGGGCCAGTAGAACGCGAGGCATCAGGCGGCGATGGGGTCAGTCGAGGTTGGCGTAGAGAGCGGTCGGGGCATCCACACCGGACTCTGCGAGTTCCTCGAACTCGGTGATGTTGTCGATCTCCGTGCCCATCGAGACGTTCGTGACCCGCTCCAGGATCACCTCGACGACGACGGGGACCCGGTGCTCGACCAACATCTTCTTCGCCTGCTCGAGGGCGGGCAGGATCTCGTCGGGGTCGGAGACCCTGATCGCCTTGCAGCCCAGTCCTTCGACCACCTTGACGTGGTCCACGCCGTAGCCGTTGACCTCGGGAGCGTTGATGTTGTCGAAGGACAGCTGCACGCAGTAGTCCATCTCGAAGCCGCGTTGCGACTGCCGGATCAACCCGAGGTAGGCGTTGTTCACGAGCACGTGGATGTAGGGGATGTTGAACTGCGCCCCGACTGCCAGCTCCTCGATCATGAACTGGAAGTCGTAGTCGCCCGACAGCGCGACGACCGTTCCATCCGGGTCAGCCGTGGCCACGCCGAGCGCGGCCGGCACCGTCCACCCGAGGGGTCCGGCCTGGCCCGCGTTGATCCAGTGCCGCGGCTCGAAGACGTGCAGCAGCTGGGCGGCCTGGATCTGCGAGAGGCCGATGGTGCTGACGTAGCGGGCCTCCTTGCCGAAGGCGCGGTTCATCTCCTGGTAGACGCGCTGCGGCTTGATGGGGGTGTTCTCGAAGCTGGTCTTACGCCACATCTTCTGCTTGCGCTGCTGGCACTCCTGCGCCCAGGTTGTGCGGTCCGGCAGCGTGCCGGCGGCCTCGCGCTCCCGTGCGACCGCGACGAAGAGCTCGAGTGCGGCCGTAGCGTCGGAGACGATCCCGAAGTCAGGTGCGAACACCCGGCCGATCTGCGTCGGCTCGATGTCGACGTGCACGAACTTGCGACCCCGGGTGTAGGTGTCGACACCGCCGGTGTGTCGGTTCGCCCACCGGTTGCCGATGCCGAGCACGAAGTCGGAGGCGAGCATGGTGGCGTTGCCATAGCGGTGCGAGGTCTGCAGCCCGACCATGCCTGCGTAGAGCGGGTGGTCGTCCGGGATCGTGCCCCAGCCCATCAGGGTGGGGACCACAGGGACCCCGGTGAGCTCGGCGAACTCCACCAGGAGGTCGGCCGCGTCCGCGTTGACCACGCCGCCGCCCGAGACCAGCAGCGGCCGCTCGGCGGCGACGAGCATGTCGAACGCCTTCTCGACCTGGGCACGCGTTGCGGCGGGCTTGTACGCCGGCAGCGGCGCGTAGGTGTCGATGTCGAACTCGATCTCAGCCATCTGGACGTCGATCGGCAAGTCGATCAGCACCGGCCCTGGCCGGCCTGAACGCATCAGGTGGAACGCCTTCTGGAAGGTTCCCGGCACCTGCGCCGGCTCCAGGACCGTGACCGCCATCTTGGTCAGGGAGCTCGCGATCGACGCGATGTCGACGGCCTGGAAGTCCTCCTTGTGCAGCTTCGCGACCGGGGCTTGCCCGGTGATGCACAGGATCGGGATCGAGTCGGCGCTGGCGGAGTACAGGCCGGTGACCATGTCGGTCCCGGCAGGGCCGCTGGTGCCGACGCACACGCCGATGTTGCCCGCGCGGGCCCGGGTGTAGCCCTCGGCCATGTGCGAGGCACCCTCGACGTGGCGCGCCAGGGTGTGGTGCAGCCCGCCCAGGGTCTCCATCGCCTTGTAGAACGGGTTGATCGCGGCGCCCGGCAGTCCGAAGACGTTGGTGACACCTTCCTTCTTCAAGATCTCCACTGCCGCCTCGGCGGCCTTCATGCGTGCCATCTGGGTTTCTCCTGCTCGTGTGGTCTGGTCGAAATCAAGTGGTGGTGCGGCCCGAGAGCCGCTCGACGCCGCGGAGCAGTGCCGAGTGATCCAGGCCGCCGTCACCGTTGGCGCGAGCGGAGGCCATCAGCTGCGCCGCGACGGCGCCAAGCGGGATCACCACGCCGGCCTCTCTCGCCGCCGAGGTGACGATGCCCATGTCCTTGTGGTGCAGATCGATCCGGAAGCCGGGGTCGAAGGTCCGTCCGAGCATGTTCTGCTTCTTCTGCTCCAGCACCTTGGAGCCCGCCAGTCCCCCGCCGAGCACCTCGAGGGCGGCCTCCGTGTCGACCCCATAGGCCTCCAGGAAGACCAGTGCTTCGGCGACCACCTCGATGTTGACCGCGACGATGAGCTGGTTGGCCGCCTTCACCGTCTGGCCGGAGCCGCTCGGTCCGACGTGCACGATCGTCTTGCCCACCGCGTCGAAGATCGACTCGGCCTCGGCGAAGTCGCCCGCCTCACCGCCGACCATGATCGACAGCGCAGCATTCTTGGCGCCTGCTTCGCCTCCCGAGACCGGAGCGTCGAGCATCCGGAAACCCTTCTCGCGCGCCTGTTCCGCCAGGGTCGCCGTCACATCTGGTCGGATGCTCGAGAAGTCGATCACCAGGGCGCCGCTCGGGGCGTTGTCGAAGACCCCTCCCTCACCGGCGAGAACCTGCTCGACGTCGGGAGAGTCCGGCACCATCACGGCCACCACGTCGGCTCCCTTGACGGCTTCGGCGATCGAGGTCGCTGCACGTCCGCCGGCCTCGACGAGTGGCTGGGTGCGCTCGGGCGAGAGGTTCATCCCGCAGACGTCGAAGCCCGCGTTCTGCAGGTGAACCGCCATGGGCTGTCCCATGATGCCGAGGCCGATGAAGGCGATGCTGGTCATCAGATGTGCTCCTTGTGTTCAGTAAGTCAGTGTGCGCAGTCAGGCGTGTTGGTCGGCGCCGCGGCGGGCGCGGGGTAGCCAGGCAAGCCCGGCCTCGGTGGTGGACGTCGGCTTGAACTCCAGGCCAACCCAGCCGTCGTACCCGCGTGCCGCGAGTTCGCCGAGCAGGCTGTCGAGGTCGAGCTCACCGCTGCCGGGTTCGCCACGCCCCGGCCAGTCGGCGATCTGCACGTGCGCGGTGATGTCGGCATACGCCTCGATCGCTGCCTTGACGTCGTCGCCGTTGTTGGCGAGGTGGAACAAGTCGCAGAGGAAGCCGACGTTGGCGTGCCCCTCTTCGCGCACGGCCTGCACCACCGCCGCGGCGTCGGCTCCGGTTCGCAGTGGATAGGGCTTGGGTCCGCTCACCGACTCGACCAGGACGGTTGCCCCGATCGCGCCAGCTGCGCCGGCCGCCCGGCCGAGCATCTCGCGGCCCAGCTGGTCCTGCTCCTCGGGTGTGACGCCGTCGACACGGTTGCCGTAGAGCGCGTTGAACGCCGAGACACCCAGACGCTCGCCGATCCCAACCGCAACTGGAAGGTTCTCGACGAACTGTGCGGCGCGGTCCGGGATGGAGAGCACTCCGCAGTCCGGCCCGGTCAGGTCCCCGGCGAAGAAGTTCAGTCCGACCAGCTGTACGCCGGCGTCGGTCACCGCGGACACGAAGGCGTCGACCTCGGCAGCGCCCGGGTTCGGCTGCTCGGGCCAGGGCCACCAGAACTCGATGGCATCGAACCCGGCGTCCTTGGCAGCCTGTGGACGCTCGAGCAGCGGGTGCTCGGTGAACAGCATCGAACAGTTCGCCAGATACCTCAGGTCATGGTCCTGCATAGCCCATCACTTTCCGTAATGTGGAAATCTTTTTTCACTTCGCGAAAGAATACGCCGGGCGGTCGCGGCTGGTCAAGCCGACCGGTCCTAGCCCCCGACCAGGCCCGCCCGGGTCATCAGCCGCTCGTGCTGGCGTACGGCGCTGACCCGCAAGGACTCCTCATCTGCCGTGACCAGCCGGTCCTGCTCCACCACGGCACGTCCCGAAACCAGCAACAGCTCGAGTGGTGAGGGGCTGCCGAGCACCAGCGCGGCGACAGGGTCCACGACGTCGGCATGCGGAAGCGTGTCGATCCGCCAGACGGCGATGTCGGCCTGCTTGCCGGCCTCGAGTGAACCGATCTGGTCGTCCCAGCCGAGCACCCGAGCACCACCGATCGTGGCGGCTTCCAGCGCGTCGCGAACCGTGAGTGACTCCGGTCCGCCGCGCGCGCGGGCGAACAGCAGTGCTCGTCGGACCTCCTCGACCAGCGAGGACGACTCGTTGCTGGCCGCACCGTCGACGCCGAGACCCACCGGCACTCCTGCCCGGCGCAGGTCGCTCAGCCGGCACACCCCTGCGCCCAACCGCGCATTCGACGAAGGGCAGTGCGCCACACCGGTGCCACTCGAGGCGAGCGCAGCGATGCCGGCATCGTCGAAGTGGATCCCGTGGGCGAACCAGACGTCGTCACCGAGCCACCCGAGCGAGGAGAGGTAGTCCACCGGCGACATCGAGACCCGCTCGCGACAGTAGGCATCCTCGTCCTGGGTCTCGGCCAGGTGGGTGTGCAGACGCACACCTAGCTCGCGAGCCAGCGCGGCCGACTCCACCAGCAGCCCTGCGCTGACCGAGAATGGCGAGCACGGCGCGATGCCGACGCGGAGCATCGAGTCGGGACCGGGATCGTGATGCTTGGCGACGGCTGCCGCGGTGTCCTCGAGGATCGTGTCGAGATCCTGCACCACTTGGTCGGGCGGGAGCCCGCCCCGGGACTGGCCGAGGTCCATCGAGCCGCGGGTCGGGAGGAACCTCAGGCCGACCGCGCGGGCGGCTTCGATCTCGGCACCCAGCACGTCGCCGCCGTCGGTCGGGAAGACGTAGTGATGATCCATCGAGGTGGTGCATCCAGTGCGCGCCAACCACCCGAGTGCGGCCGCTGCGGCGGCACCGGTGATGTCCTCGTCGATGCGACTCCAGACCGGATAGAGCCGGGTCAGCCAGTCGAACAGCCCGGCGTCGACCGCGAGCCCGCGGGTCACCCACTGGTAGAGATGGTGATGGGTGTTGACCAACCCAGGTGTGACCAGGCATCCGGTCGCGTCGACGCGCTGGGCGCTCGCCTGGTCGGCGCCGGAGAGCCCGGCCACTGGGCCTGCTCCCACGCTCTCGATGCGCCCACGGCGCACCACGACGTGACCGGGAGCGTGCTCGGCTCCCGTCGTGCCGCCGTGGCCGTCCATCGTGACCACGGTTCCGCCCTCGATGAGCAGCAGGTCGGGCGACGCCATCGCGGATCAGCTCCCTCGGTAGGTGGAAAAGGCGAACGGGCTCAGCAGCAGCGGCACGTGGTAGTGCGCGGCCGCGTCGGTGACCTCGAAGGCGAGCTCTACCGAGGGATAGAAGGTGGCCGTGTCCCGTTCGGCGAACCAGGCGCCGGTGTCGAAGCGCAGCCGATAGATCCCCACTTCGAGCTCGAGCCCCTCGGTCAGTTCGGGACAGCGTCCGTCGGCGTTGGTGTGCCCCGTGCCGACGAGGGCACCGTCGGCACGCTCGAGCCGCAGTGGCATGCCCTCCGCAGGAGCCCCCGCGACAGCGTCCAGGACGTGGGTGGAGATGGTCATCGGCCCTCCGTCGTGTCATCGAGCTCGTTGGTGAGGCGGATCCTGGAGATGCGGGCGAGCTCCTGGCGCACCACCTCGAGCTCGGTGACCGGGTCGTTGTCGAGCCGTTGGTGAAGCAGGCTCAGCAGCTCGTCGGCGCTGCGGCCGGCGGCCGCCACCAGGTAGATCCGCCCGAACCGCTCCTCGTAGTCGACGTTGCCCTGGTTGACGGCCTCCTGTACGCCGGTGTCGGCTTGCGACATCGCCGACTGTTCCTTGGCCGACCGGGCAGCGGACTCCTCGTCCACGCCGGCCGCCCGCTCGCCGATGCGCGGGTGGCCGGCCAGGGCGGAGTCGATCTGCGCCTCGTCGAGCCCGGACACCAGGGCATCCGAGGTGACCAGCACGGCGTCCAGGTCGTCGTACGGCCGACCGGCGATCAGCCCGTCGGCCCATGCGTCCACCGCAGTGAGCGAGAGCAGGCGGGGTCGCAGGACCTCTACGGGCGCCTGGTTGAAGTCTGAGAGCTCTGACACGGTGGCCCTTCGATCCGGAGATGGGACTGCCTGCCGACAGCATGAGCCAGCGAGGCCGAACGCGCCCGATGCGCGTTCGGCCTCCGCTGCTAGTGCAGGCGCGCCATGCTGGCCGCTCGGATCGAGCCCATCGGGGTGGTGTCCTCGACGGCGTCCTCGAGCCGGTGGTTGGCGATCTTCGCGATCTCCAGCATTGCGGCGAACTGTTCCTGCGTGGGTGAGTTGTCCAGCCGCTGCCAAGCCTGTTCGAGCACCTGCTCCGAGCTGAGCTCGCGGGCGGCGATGATCAGCGGGAAGCCGAACTTCTCCTGGTAGGCGCGGGTGACCTCCGTGAAGGCCTCCTGCTCGTCCTCACTGAGGAAGGTCAGCCCAGCGGCGGCCTGGTCGACCATCGAGTGCTCACTCAGGTCCCCAGCGAGCAGCTCCTCCCCCGCCAGCGACGGGTAGCTCTGCATCAGTGCCGCCCGACGATCCTCGGAGAGTGAGAAGAGCTCGTCCTGAAGAGTGGCGCGCAGCGTGTTGCCGTCGGCGAACGGCCGCCGTCCGGCCACGGACTCGGCGATCCCGACGTCGCCCTGGTATGCCGGGGCCACCGTGGCCACGAACTTCCCACGATCCATGGCGTTGAGCTGCTGGATCGTGAATCGCTCGCGAATGGCAGCGCCATCATCCTGGTTGCCGCCGAAGTAGTTCAACAGCAGGTTCAGCAGGATCGCGGCGATGCTGCCCATCGTGATGCCGGAGTTCAGGA
This sequence comes from uncultured Actinomycetota bacterium, assembly GCA_963742785.1. Classification (GTDB taxonomy): domain Bacteria; phylum Actinomycetota; class Actinomycetes; order Propionibacteriales; family Nocardioidaceae; genus Marmoricola. The sequence goes on along the minus strand of CAVUNI010000004.1, from coordinate 275,902 downwards.
ACGCCTGGACGTTGGTCGGGAAATCGACGAGGATCGCCGAGGTCCCGTCGACCTGCGGGAGACCGACCGGGATCATCGCAATGGCCAGACTGACCGCGACGACGATGACGTTGCGGTGGTTGTTGAAGTCCACGCGACCGAGCGTCTGGATACCGACAGCAGCCACCGTTCCGAACATCACGAGTGCGGCGCCACCGAGCACGCAGCTCGGGATGCTTGCCACGATCGCGCCAGCCTTCGGCAGCAGGCCCAGCAGGATCATGATGCCGCCGGCCGTGGCCACCACCCAACGACTCTTCACGCGGGTCAGGCGCACCAGCCCCACGTTCTCGGCGAAGCAGGTGTAGGGGAACGAGTTCATCACCCCACCGAGGAAGGTCGCCAGCCCGTCTGCGCGCAGTGCCGCCGCGATGTCCCTCTTCGCGATCGGCTTCTCCACGATCTGTCCGGTGGCATAGACGTCACCGATGGTCTCGACCGCGGTGATCAGCATGACCACGATCATCAGCAGGATCGGGACCACCGCGAACTGCGGCGTACCGAAGTGGAACGGACCGGTGAATCCGACCCAGTTCGCACCCGACACCGAATCGAACTCGGCAACCTTGCCTCCCGAGCCGTTGGAGACGAACGCTGCGACGACGGTTCCGATGACGAGCCCTGCGAGCACCGCCACCGTGGCCAGGAACCCACGGGCGAATCGCGTGAGAAGAAGGATCACCAGGATGGTGAACGTCGCGAGGGACAGGTTGGTGTAGCTGCCGAACGTCATGTTCGCCGGCACCTTGTCCGGGTTGAAGAAGGCGAACTGACCACCGCCCGCGTCGAAGGCCGCCACCGGGATCAACGTGATCCCGATGATGGTGATGACACTGCCGGTGACGACCGGCGGGAAGAAGCGGACCAGCTGGGAGAAGAACGGAGCGATCAGCAGGGTGAACAGGCCCGAGACGATGACCGCGCCGTAGATGTAGACCAGACCGTCGGTGCCCCCTCCGTTGTCGAGGCCGATGATGATCATCGGCGTCACCGCCGTGAACGTCACGCCCTGGAGCAGCGGCAGCCGCACCCCGATCTTCCAGACACCTACGGACTGGAGGATCGAGGCGATCCCGCACGTGAAGAGGTCTGCGTTGATCAGGTGGATCAGCTGGTCCTCGTTCAGTCCGATCGCTCCCGCCAACAGGATCGGGACGATCACCGCACCGGCGTAGAACGCCATCACGTGTTGCAAGCCGTAGACCGCGAGCTTCTGCGGGGGCAGGACCTCGTCGACCGGGTGTTTCGAGCGCTTCTTCGCCGGCATTGTGGCAGTGCTCATGTCGCCTCTTCTCTTCGTGGCACCAATCGATACATGTTGTTCTCGCCCCACATTCGGTGTCGGGCTCGGGGAATGCTGCGCCAGGGACCGCGCGTCGGCCAGTCCCTGACGGACTGCGTGATCAGACGAATCCCGGCACCGCCTCCCAGGCAAGGCCCGCTTCCGACGAGTCGTCCCGGGAAACGCTCGCCTCGATCAGTCCGTAGGGCCGGTCTGCTGCGATGAACACCTCGCCGTTGTTCTCGAGGTCGAACGGCGTCAGGTCGTAGAGGAAGTGGTGCTTGTTCGGGGCGGAGAAACGGACCTCCGCCACCTCCGGGTGGGCGTCTAGTACGGCGCCACCCATCGCGTAGAGCGTCTCCTGGAGGGCCCGGCTGTACGTCGTGGCGTACGCCGACAACATGATCGCCTTGATGTCCTCGTAGTTCTTGTCCCAGTCGGTCTCGCGCGTCGCCGAGGTGCCCTCGTAACGCCAGCGAGCAGTCATCGACGTGGCCATCACCCGGTCGTCGGTCTCCTGGAGCGTCGTGTACTTGTCGACCAGGAAGCCCTTGAACTCCGAGCCCGTCGACTTCAGCACGGTGAGGTCCTCGAAGCCGGAGACCACCCAGACCTGCTGGTCCTCGCCACGGCCGTCCACGGTGACCACGCAGGTGCGGGTCTCCGTGCCGCGCCGCACGAACGAGTGGTCGTGTCCCTTGCCGTCGACCGCGATCCTGTCCCAGGCGTACTCCTCGACCCTGATCTGGGAGCTGGTCGCCGGCGGGGCGGCGTCGAGGAAGTGCCGGCCGAGCGCGATCGCGTAGTCCTCGGGCGAGGTGATCCCGTGTTCCTTCGCATAGGCGAAGGAGGTGTTCTTCTGGGTGTCGGTCGGCAGCACCTTGATCTGGTCGCCGACGGTGTGCGCGTCGGCGAAGTCGCCGCGCAACGAGGTGGAGACGTTCAGGTCCCTGATCTCGTGGCGATCGGTGTCGCGGTAGATGCGAACGACCCGATTCTCGGCTTTGCCGTACTGGTTGGCTCCGAGCACGATGCTCATCTGCGGCCCCTTCTCCATGTGTCTCCGGCCTGACCGGTCACGGTTTGGGTTGATTTATTCCGACAGACGGAAAAGAATTACCGTGATGTGGAAACACTAAGCCGATCGACGGGCTCCCGTCAACGGTCTGGAGTGATCTGGCTCACGTGCGACGGGGCCGTGCCAGTGCCGTGAGGGTGGCCACGTCCAGTCCCGTACCCGACTCGACCTCCGCGGCCGAGAGGGCGCCGCAGTCCATGCCACGGGCGATGAAGTCGGAGAGCGCCCGCGCGGTGGCGGGCTCGTCCATGACGCTCGAACCGGTCTGCTCCACGTAGTTGCGCAGGCGCTCGGCCGCCTCGTCGAAACCCTCACGGAAGAAGGCGTACGTCGCGGCGAACCGCGTCGGCAGCTGGGCAGGGTGCAGGTCCCAGCCCTGGTTGTAGCCACGCTCGAGGGAGCGGCGTACCAACCGCGCATGCAGCTCCCAGCCCCGTCGTACGGCGGCGGCATCACCCAGCGGCAACACATTGGTCGACCCGTCGGACAGGCGTACGCCGGTGCCCGCGGCCGCGGCCTGCATCACCAGCTTCGCGTGGTCGGCAACCGGGTGCTCCATGCTCTGGTAGGCAGCAGGGATCCCGCAGAAGGCCGAGTAGTCGTAGGTGCCGTAGTGCAACGCAGTGACCCGGTGGTCGCCGGCATGGATCATCCGCGCGACCAGGGCGGTGCCGTCCGGACCGAGGATCGACTGCGGGGTCTCGATCTGCAGCTCGAAGCGGAGGCTGCGAGGTGTGAGTCCCAGGGAATCCTCGAGACGAACCGTCAGCTGAACCATCGCCTCGACCTGCTCGACGCTGGTGATCTTGGGCAGGGTCACGACGAAGCCGTCGAGGGTTCCTCCCTGCTCGAGCAGCGCCGAGAGAAACATCGTCAGGGTCCGGATCCCGCGCCGCCGGGTGGGTGCCTCGAGGCTCTTGAACCGGATACCGCGGTACGGCGGCGCGGTCCCCGCGAGGGTCGCCCGGGCCAGCTCGGCGGCGGCCCGCAGAGTGTCGGCGTCCTCGTTCTCGTCGCCGCGATCCCCGTAGCCGTCCTCGAAGTCGATCCGGAGATCCTCGATCGGCTCAGAGGTCAGCTTCGCCCGGACGAGGTCCACCGCGTCCGCGCCTGACGCCACCTCCGCGAACAGATCGGCGTGTTCATCCATCAGGGTGATCGCTGCCCCACCCCAGGTGACAGCGAGGTCCTCGACGAAGCGATCGGCCGGGACGTAGACCGTGTGCACCGGCTGGCGGTCGGGGGTGTCACCGGGGAACCCCTCCGCCAGCGCCGCGTCGGCCGCCGCCAGGCGCTCATCGAGCTCGGCAGTCAGGGCTTCGGCCAACGCCTCGGCCGGCTGGACCTCCCCGCGTGCAACGTCCGTCATGATCCGCCTCCCAGAAACATTCGCATCCCGGATGCTATCTTCCGTATCGCGGAAGTCAAGGTGCGTCAGTTACGGGCAGACCCATATGGCCGGTTCGCGCAGGCATCGGGTGCGCGACGGTGGCCGGCCGCGTGCAGGTCGCCGACGGACGACGGCGTTTGCCGGGTCAGGACAGGGCGAGCTGCTGGCGCACGACACCGGCGAGGCGGTCGGCGATCTGCTGGGCCTGCTCGGCACTCGCGGCCTCGACCATCACCCGGACGAGGGGCTCGGTGCCAGACGGACGGAGCAGCACGCGCCCGCTGTCGCCGAGCTCGGCCTCCGCCTCGGCGACGGCGGCGGCGAGCACGAAGTCGTCGTCGGTGCGCGACTTGTCGACGTCGGGCACGTTGACCAGCACCTGCGGCAAGCGGGTCATCACGGAGGCGAGCTCGCTGAGCGGCTTCTCTGTGGCGGCCATCCGGTCCAGCACGTGCAGGGCAGTCAGGATGCCGTCGCCTGTGGTCGCATAGCGGCTCATGATGACGTGGCCGGACTGCTCGCCGCCGAGGGTGAAGCCGGAGAGCTTCATCGCCTCGAGGACGTAGCGGTCCCCCACCTTCGTCTGGCGTACGCCGACCCCGGCGGCCTTCATCGCCTGGACGAAGCCGAGGTTGCTCATCACGGTGGCCACGACGGTGTCGCGGTACAGCTCGCCGGACTCGCGCATCGCCAGCGCGACGATGGCCAGGATCTGGTCACCGTCGACGACCTCACCCTCGGAGTCCACGGCCAGGCACCTATCGGCGTCGCCGTCGAGGGCGAAGCCGATGTCCGCGCCGTGCTCGACGACGGCCTTCTGCAGCACCTCGAGATGGGTCGAGCCGCAGCCGTCGTTGATGTTCAGCCCGTCGGGCTCGGCACAGATCGCCACCACCTCTGCGCCGGCGTCGCGGAGGGCACGGGGACCGACCTCGAAGGCCGCACCGTGGGCGCAGTCGAGGACGACCTTCAGTCCCGCGAGGGAGTGTCCGATGGTCGAGACCAGGTGGGCGGCGTACTTCTCCACAGCAGTGTCCAGCTGGGTCACCCGTCCGACGGCGCCACCGGTAGGTCGCTCCCACGGCTCGCGCATGCGCTTCTCGATCGCCACCTCGATGGAGTCGTCGAGCTTGACGCCGCCACGGGCCAGGAACTTGATCCCGTTGTCGGGCATCGCGTTGTGCGAGGCGGAGAGCATCACGCCGAGGTCGGCGCCGAGCTCCCCGGTCAACCATGCGACGCCGGGGGTGGGCAGCTCACCGAGCAGGAGCACGTCGACCCCTGCCGACGCGAGCCCGGCCACCACGGCGGCCTCGAGGAACTGCCCCGAGATGCGGGTGTCGCGGCCGACGACCGCGACCGGACGGTGGCCTTCGAAGGTGCCTCGCTCGGCGAGGATGTGGGCGGCGGAAACGGAAAGGTCCAGGGCCAGCTCAGCGGTGAGATCACCGTTGGCCAGACCCCGGACCCCGTCCGTGCCGAAGAGGCGAGCCATGAAGCCCTAGCGCTTGCTGAACTGGGGCGCCTTACGCGCCTTCTTCAGACCAGCCTTCTTGCGCTCGATGACGCGTGCGTCGCGAGTCAACAGCCCGGCCTTCTTCAGGCCGGGACGGTTGGCTTCCTCGTCGATCGAGTTGAGGCACCGGGCCACGCCGAGACGCAGCGCGCCGGCCTGGCCGGTGATGCCGCCACCGTGGATGCGGGCGATCACGTCGAAGCGACCCTCGAGCTGGGTGGTCGCGAACGGCTCGTTGACGACCTGCTGGTGCAGCTTGTTCGGGAAGTAGCTGTCCAGCTCGCGGCCGTTGACGGTCCACTTGCCGCTGCCGGGGACGATCCGCACGCGAGCGACGGCCTGCTTGCGGCGGCCGGTGGCCGCTGCCGGGGCGATCGTCGCCGGCTTCGCGGGCGCGTCGGCGCTCGGGGCGCTCTCGGAGGAGTAGGCGACACCCTGCTCGTCGACCTCGAAGGTCTCGATCTCGTCCGGTGCGTCGGTGTCGATGTCTGCGTCTGCCACGTTGTTCCTTTGCGTGTTCTCGGGAGAGGTAGTCACTGGGAGATCTGCTTGATCTCGAAGGCCTTGGCCTTCTGGGCGGCGTGCGGGTGGTCGGGGCCGGCGTACACCTTGAGCTTCTTGAGGATCTGGCGACCGAGGCGGTTCTTGGGGAGCATTCCCCAGACTGCCCTCTCCACTGCCTTGCGCGAGTCCTTCTCGATCAGGTCACCCATGGGGGTGGCCGAGAGACCACCCGGGTAGCCCGAGTGGTGGTAGGACATTTTCTTGGTCGCCTTGTCCCCGGACAGCGAGACCTTCGAGGCGTTGACGACGATGACGAAGTCGCCGGTGTCGACGTGGGAGGCGAACATGGGCTTGTGCTTGCCGCGCAGCAGATTGGCTACCTGGACGGCGAGGCGGCCGAGGCGGACGTCGGTGGCGTCGATGACGTGCCACTCGCGCTGGATGTCACCCGGCTTGGGGCTGTAGGTACGCAACGTTGTAGGCCTTACTCACTCGTTCGTGTCCATCCCAGGCTGATTCCTGGACTGGTGGTGGTGCTGCGCCTTCTGACGAACACTGCCCACGGAAGAACTTCCACGGGTCTGCATCAGGTCCACAACGAAGAGACCTGACGCGGCAGGAGACGCAACCGTGAAGATTACCGGGACGGGAGGCCCAGCGTCAAAACAGGACCGACTGGTCCGCTTCCCCGGCTTGGGCATAGGTTGAATATGGCCTGACTGGGCACCTCACCAGCACAGATCTGACGAAGCCCTCGGGGCCCACCGCCCCCCGACACGAGCTGCGAACCGCAAGGAGCCGACGTGACCGACACCGGTGAAAGCACCCTCACCGTCCGTGACAACAGGACCGGCAAGGAATACCAGATCCCGATCTCTGACGGGAGCATCAAGGCCGGTGACCTGAGCCAGATCCGGCTGGACGATGACACCCCCGGCCTCGCGACGTACGACCCCGGCTTCGTCAACACAGCCTCCTGCAAGAGCGCGGTGACCTTCATCGACGGCGAGAAGGGGATCCTCGAGTACCGCGGCTACCCGATCGAGCAGCTCGCCGAGAAGTCGAACTTCCTCGAGGTCGCCTACCTGCTGATCCACGGGGACCTGCCCAGCAAGCCGCAGTACGACGCCTGGGTGCACGAGATCACCCACCACACGTTCCTGCACGAGAACGTGAAGACCTTCATGCAGGGCTTCCGCTACGACGCCCACCCGATGGGCATGCTGATGGCCTCGGTCGGCGCGCTGTCCACGTTCTACCCCGAGTCCGGCAACATCTCCGATCCCGACAACCGACACATGCAGATCGTCCGGATGATCGCCAAGATGCCGACACTCGGCGCCTGGGCGTTCCGCCACGCGCAGGGGAAGCCCTACGTCTACCCCGACAACGACCTGAGCTACACGGCCAACTTCCTGTCGATGCTGTTCAAGATGAGCGAGCAGAAGTTCGACGCGGACGAGCGCCTCGTGAAGGCCCTCGACGTTCTCTTCATCCTGCACGCAGACCACGAGCAGAACTGCTCGACCAATGCGGTGCGCTCGGTCGGCTCCTCGCAGGTCGACCCGTACTCCTCGGTCGCGGCCGGCGTCGGTGCCCTCTACGGCCCGCTGCACGGCGGCGCCAACGAGGCAGTGCTCCGGATGCTGCGCCGCATCGGCGGCAAGGAGAACATCCCCGACTTCATCAAGGGCGTGAAGGACGGCAACGAGAAGCTGATGGGCTTCGGCCACCGGGTCTACAAGAACTACGACCCGCGCGCCAAGATCATCAAGAAGGCCTGCGACGACGTCTTCGAGGTGACCGGGGTCAACCCGCTCCTCGAGATCGCCATGGAGCTGGAGAAGATCGCGCTCGAGGACGAGTACTTCGTCAAGCGCAAGCTCTACCCCAACGTCGACTTCTACTCCGGCCTGATCTACGAGGCGTTCCAGTTCCCGCCCGAGATGTTCACCGTGCTGTTCGCCATCGGCCGTACGCCGGGATGGTTGGCGCAGTGGCTCGAGCTGGTGCAGGACAAGGAGCAGAAGATCGCGCGCCCCAAGCAGATCTACACCGGCCAGCGCACGCTCGACTTCACCCCGGCCGCCGAGCGCTGGAGCTGACCGGCTGAGCTCAGCCAGCTCTGCCACCAGGAGAAGAGTGACCTCGAAGTCCCCCCTGCGCATGGTCAAGGAGCTCTACGCGAGCGCTGCCCAGGCCGCCGGAACGGGGCTCACACGACTGGGCGTCCTCGGCGACGAGCCACCGCCGGTCGAGCGTCGGTTCCGGCACTGGGCCTACAGCCTGACCAAGGTGCACGACTCGCTCGCCATCGCCAGGCTCGACGTCCCGTGGTGGACCTATGGCGCCATCGCCGAAGTGACCACCTGGCTGGAGTCGCGCCATGGCGAGCCGGTGCGCGTCTTCGAGTACGGCTCGGGGGCCAGCACGTTCTGGCTGGCGAAGCGGGCCGGCGAGGTGCACAGCGTCGAGCACCATCGCGGCTTCGGCGAGATGATGGCGCGCGAGCTGGCGCAGCTCCCCCAGGTCTCCCTGCGCATCGTCGAGCCGGTGCCCTCGTCCCACCCCACCATCCCTTCGGCCAAGGAGGGGCACAGCGGCCTCGACTTCAGCGACTACGTGAGGTCGATCGAGGCGGTCCCCGGAGAGTTCGATGTTGTCGTGGTCGACGGGCGCGCTCGCGAGGCGTGTCTGGCCGCGGCGACGGGTCGGCTCGCACCTGGGGGCATCGTCATCTTCGACAACAGCAGGCGCCGTCGCTACCGCCGTGCGATCGAGTCGGCAGCGGTGGTCGAGGAACGGTTCCGAGGGCTGACGCCCACGCTCCCCTATCCCGACCAGACCTCGATCCTGCGGCGCACGTAGTCAGGGCTTCCGCGAGTTCGGGCGACCCGAGCGCACGGCGGCGCCGACGCCCGCGAGCGCCACGTCCGCCAGGAGCAGCAGGACCCGCGATGCCAGGGCGACGACGAGTGCCTCCGGCGCACCGATCTGGGGCGCGAAGGTGGCGACCAGCACCGCCTCGCGCACGCCCGCGCCGGCCGGTGCCGGGATGAAGACCAGTCCCACCGCCCAGGCCAGGCCCATCCCCCCGACAGCCGCGGCCGCGGCCTTGACCCCGCTGGCACCGAAGGCGTGGGTGAGCACGAGGAGATGCAGTCCCATCAGGACCCACCCGACGAGTCCCCAGGCAGTCGCCAGCCGCATCGAGCGACTGGTCGCGCGAACACCCAGAGGTTCGCGACCGACGCGTGCGAGCAACCAGTCGAGCGTGCCCGGGATCGTCCGTGGGTGCAGAGCCACCACGAGAGGCACGAGGACGAGGAGCGTCCACCAGTACTCCGCGAAGCCGCCGCTGCTGGACCACGGCAGCAGGGCCGCACCCGTGACGAGACCGGTCGCAGTGACCACGGCCAGCATCAGCACGTTGGCCGCGAACATGGTGCGCCGCGGGGCTCCCCACCGGCGGCCGAACTCCATCTGCGCCAGGACCGGCCAGACCGATCCGGGAATGTACTTGCCGAGCTGGCTGACGAAGAACACGCTGCCGGCCTCGACCTGCGGCGCGGGTACGCCGAGCCCCCTCACCAGGGCGAGCCAGAGTTGACCGATCGCCACGGTCCCGAGCAGCCCAAGCAGGAACGAGGCCACCATGGCGCCCACCCCGAGGTCGTCGACCGCGTCCTTGAGGTCATCGGCGTTGCGCGCGACAAGCCAGATGCCGCCGACGAGCACGGCGATCCCCACCAGCCACGAGGTGATGCTGCGCCCGCGGCTCGGTCCGTTGTCGGGAGCCGGCTCGGCGGTGTCGCCGGTCAGTGGTGCCCGGCCTCGACGGCGAACAGCTGCTCATCCGGCTCGGGACCGGAGCCGGCCGGGGTCGAGGGCGTGGGAGATGGAGATGGAGCCTGCTGGGCGAACCGCATCTTCCTGGTGTGCTCGAGGGTGTCCTCGATCAGGATGCGGTTGGTCCTGATCAGGTCGGAGATCACCGCCAGCATGATGCTCAGGAAGGACAACACCAGCAGCACGGCACCCACGAGGAGCGACTGCACGTGTCCGCCCTCGGTCCCCCGTGCCATCAGCACGGCGTAGCGGACGAACGGCACCAGTCCGAGTACGCCGAAGATGACGGTCAGCCAGGCGAACACGACGTACGGCTTGTACATGATGAACGCCCTGATGATCGCCAGAGCCGACTTGTAGACGTGCTCGTGCGTGGACCGGAAGAGACGCGACTCGCGGGTCTTCGGGTTGGTGGTGACCGGGATGCTCGCGATCTTCAGCTGCTTGTTGCCGGCCTGGATGATCGTCTCCATGCAGTAGCTGAACCGGGTGATCGTGTTCAGCACCATCAGGCTCTCGCGCGAGTAGGCCCGGAAACCGCTCGCCGCGTCCGGGAGGTCGGTGCTGGCAGCCAGGTTGACGATGCGGCTGCCGATCCGCTGCAGCAACTTCTTGACCACCGAGAAGTGCTCGACGAGGTGGACCTGCCGGTCGGCGATGACGACGTCCGCCTCGCCGGCGATGATCGGCTGCACCAGGTCGGCGATGCGGTCCTGGGGGTACTGGTTGTCACCGTCGGTGTTGACCAGGATGTCGGCGCCGAGCTCCAACGCCCGCACCACTCCGTCGTGGAAGGAACGCCCAAGACCCTGGTTACGGGTGTGGTGGACGAACTCGCTCACGCCGTGGGCCTTGGCGACCTCCACGGTGCGGTCCGTCGAGCCGTCGTCGATGACGACCACGACGATCTCGTCGACTCCCGGTATCTCCTTCGGGATCGACTCGAGGACGAGAGGCAGGGTCTCCTCTTCGTTCAGGCACGGAACCTGGACAACGACCCTCAAGACAACCTCGCAACCCTCGCTCGACCGGGCGGATCCGGTCCCGCCCAAAGGTGACTCAGCCTAACCTCTGGGCCACTCAGGCCCGGGCACCCTTGCGGCGACGTACCCATCGTGGCCAGAACCACGGCCACACGAGGAGCCCCACGACCACCAGGCCCGACGCGATCGAGACGAACACTCCTGTCGTCAGTCCCGGAGCGTCGTAGCTCAGCACGATCTCGTGCTTCCCGCTGGGCACCGGGATCGCCGCGAACGCGTGGTTGCCGTGAACGATGGGTACGTCGTGACCGTCCACCGTCGCGTTCCAGCCCGGACGCACGATCGAGTCAGCGACCACGACGTAGCCGCGACCGGACGACTCGACCTCGGCCGAGATCCGTTCCGGCTGGTCCGAGAGCACGCGCAGCTCGGCCGGAGCTCCCTCGGCGGAGGGTGTGGAGTCGTCGTCGAGCAACACCTCGGCGTCGGGGATGCCGCGGGTGAGGTCGGCGACCCGGTCCTTCGCGTCGGGCTCGACCCGGCTGTGTGAGGCCCACCGGATCCGGGGCAGGGCGTGCAGCCGCTCGAAGACCACGTCCCCCGCTTCCGCGAACACCAGGCGCAGACCGTCGTCTTCTGGCCGCACACCCGCACAGGCGAGTCCGTCGTCGTCTCCCCGGAACACGGTCTTGCCGCGCACCCCCGTGAGCCAGACGTCGACCGGGTAGCGCCCACCGGTCGGAAGATCCTCGCCGGCAGTGGCCACCCGGACCACTCCCCGCGGCAGGACGGGACCGATCAGACGGCTGCCCTCGCGGACACCGTCGGGCGTGTGTACGGCGACATGCAGCACGGCCGGGTGACTCACCGGAGCCTGCCTGGCGTTCGCGACCACCGCCGACACGCCACGCAGGGGACCCCCCTCGACCGAGCAGCTGCCCACCTCGTCTCCCTGCAACGCAAGAGCGCGCCCCGGGGCGGCGAGCGCGTCCCGCTTGCCCGGCACGTCGCCGGGAGGCGCGACCCAGTAGCGCACTGATAGCTGGTCCAGGACGTGCGACGGCGCGGAGTCCTCCGCGGAGACGCTCCCGGGAAAGCCGCTGTACGTCCTGGAGATCTCGACTTCTGGGTCGACGGCGAGCAGGAGATCCCACCAGCGTGGGTCGGCGAACTCGTGACCGACCGGCGTTCGTAGTCGGTAGTACTCGGCGCTCGCGGCGTACAACGTGGTGCCCGACCCCGCCCACCGATCCTCGCCGAGGTGCTGGGTCAGGAACTCGTGCGTCGGAGTCACCGGGTACAAGTTGTCCCGGTCGCTCAACGGCAGCATCGTGCGCGCGAACATCGCGCTCTGCGCCACGGCCAGGACGGCGATCACGATGGGGCCGAGCACGCGAAGGCGCATCGGCCCGAACCTGGTGAACAGGACAGCAGCGACCGCACCCGCCAGGAAGAGCGAGGGGACGAGCAGGGTGCCGGTCCAGTGTGAGAGGTAGCCGTCACGCTGCGCGTCGTCCCGCGCCCGTACGACGACCAGGGCGACGAACCCGAGGACGACCACCAGGACGAGCACGCCCATGACGACGCGCTCCGACTCGAGTCGTCTCTGTGGACGCTCGTCCGGCACTCCGCGGCGAGCCGCCAGGCCACGGGCCAACCGGTCGATGCCGATGCCGGCCAGGACAGCCCCCACGAAACCGAAGACCGACTGCGCGCGAGTGATCGAGTTGCTCGAGTAGAAGGGCAACTTCTGGAACGCGGCGAGGAGCGGCCCGCCGAGCCACACCAGGATCACCACGACCACCAGGGCGACGACGAAGAACATCCGCGGCGTCCGGTCGGGAGCAGCCCCTCTCGGAAGCGGGACCAGCACGGCGCAGAGCACGAGCACCAGCGCAGCCGCACCGAGGAATCCGATGGCCTCGATGGGGCCGACCGGGCCGTAGGCCTGGTAGGCCACGCAGGTCCCCACGCTGTCCGGCACCGCCGTGGTGAGGAACAAGCCCAGCGGCAGGTGCACCCCGACGGCGTCGCGCTCATCCAGCCCGAGGGCGCCGAGGTTGCGCGCGAACGGCAGGATCTGGATGGCGGCCAGGCCGACACCGAGGAGTACGCCGGCCACCGCACGCGCCAGCACGTCGACGACTGGGCGGGCCTGCCTGCCGAACAAGGTGAGGGCCCGTACGACGACGTAGGCGGCTGCGAGCGTGAGCGCGAACAACGTGACCGCCGGGAACCCGCCGAGCAGCATGCTCGCGACGACCAACGCGACCAGCGCCACGTCTCGCGGCCGCCGATGCTGCACGGTCCGCTCCAGGGCCCAGAAGAGGGCCGGGATGAATGCCGCGACGCGGGTGTGCGGCCAGTTGGTCCACATCAGCATGAAGCCCGACGTGGCGAAGATGATGCCTGCCAGCACGCTCGCCCCACGGCTGACGCCGAGCCGGCGGAGGAACGCGACCATGCCTCCGATGGCGACGGTGAACTCACCGAGCTTGACGAAGGCCGGTGCCAGCCAGAGCGGCAGGAAGTAGTAGGGCAACGACAGCGGGCTCAAAGCGGCCTGGTTGGGCAGCGACGCCAGCGGCGTACCCCCGACCTTGTAGGGCGTCCAGGTGGGGAAGTTGCCGGACAGGAACGCATCCTTGATGCGGGCGATGCCGGGCAGGTAGTAGTTCAGCGTGTCCCAGCGGCAGACGACGGCGTCGTTGACGTCCGCTCCGTGCAGGGCCCTGAAGGGCAGCAGGCCCGTGAGTCCGTCGGCGTCGAGCAGGGTGCCACGCCCGATCAGCGCCGGCCCGAGGGTGAGGAGCCCGAAAACCACCAGCAGCGCGTAGCTGATGCGGTCCAGGGGCAACGCGCCGCGGCGGAACCGCGCCAGCCTCATCCAGGGGTCCCTTCGTCGGGCTTGGCCGATCGGCGGCCGGGAGCGATCGTAGTACCGCGCCACCCTAGAATCCGCTGGGTGCAGATCAGCGTGATCGGATGCGGTTATCTCGGGACCACCCATGCCGCGGGCATGGCCGAGCTCGGGCACGACGTGATCGGCGTCGAGGTGGACGAGAGCAAGCTCGCCCTGCTCGAGAACGGCGACGTCCCGTTCTTCGAGCCGCACCTCCCCGAGCTGCTGAGCAAGCACGTTGGCAGCGGCAGGCTGCGCTTCACGTCGGACCTACGCGAGGCGGCAGCGTTCGCGGAGGTGCACTTCGTCTGCGTGGGTACGCCGCAGCGCGAGGACAGCATCGGCGCCGACCTGACGTACGTCGACAGCGCGATCGAGTCCCTCGCGCCCCTGCTCACCCGACCCGCCCTCGTGGTCGGCAAGTCCACCGTCCCGGTCGGGACTGCTGCCCGGCTGGCCTGGCGACTGGCGGAGCTGGCCCCGGTGGGGAGCGAGGCGCAGCTCGCCTGGAACCCGGAGTTCCTCCGAGAGGGGTTCGCACTGGAGGACACCCTGCGACCCGACCGGCTCGTGTTCGGCGCGGCAACAGAGTCGCCGATCCCGGTGCTTCGCCAGGTCTATGCCCAGGCTCTCGCGGCGGGGACCCCCGAGGTCGTGACCGACCTGGCCACCGCCGAGCTGGTGAAGGTGGCGGCCAATGCGTTCCTGGCCACCAAGATCTCGTTCATCAACGCGATGGCGGAGATCTGCGAGGTCGTGGGCGGCGACGTCGTCCAGCTCGCCGACGCGCTCGGTCATGATCAGCGGATCGGACGCAAGTTCCTCAATGCCGGGATCGGCTTCGGAGGCGGCTGCCTGCCCAAGGACATCCTCGCCTTCCAGCACCGGGCGGCCGAGCTCGGCGTGGACGAGGCGACGGCGTTCCTCCGCGACATCGACGCCATCAACCAGCGCCGGCGGGCGAGGGTCGTGGAGCTGGCCGAGGCGATGCTGGAGCCCGGGCGACCGGCGAGGATCGCGGTGCTCGGCGCTGCGTTCAAGCCGCAGAGCGACGACGTCCGGGACTCCCCCGCGCTGTGGATCGCTGCTCGGCTGGTCGGCTCCGGGCACCGGGTCGTCGTACACGACCCCCAGGCCATCCCGAACGCAAGGCTGCGCTTCCCTGAGCTCGAGTACTCCGATGACATCGACGAGACCCTCCGCGGTGCGGACATGGTCCTGCACCTCACCGAGTGGCCGGAGTACCGCGAGCTCGACCCCGGGCAGACCCGTGACCTCGTGCGCGGCGCGCGGCTCATCGACGGGCGCAACGTCCTCGACGCCGACCGCTGGCGGGCGAACGGCTGGACCGTGCGCACCATGGGCCGTGCCTGAGCCGACTCAGACGGTGGACCGGTCGCGGCCCGCCCAGTAGGGCTTGCGAAGGTCGCGCTTGAGGATCTTGCCGGTCGGGTTGCGCGGGAGCGCGTCGACGATGTCGACCGAGGTCGGGCACTTGTACTTCGCGAGGTGCTCGCGGCAGTAGGCGATCAGCTCCTCCTCGGTCGCCTCGGTGTCCGGCTTGAGCGACACGACGGCCTTCACCGTTTCCCCCCAGCGGTCGTCGGGGACGCCGATGATCGCGACCTCCATGACGGAGGGGTGCTCGGCGAGGACGCGTTCGATCTCGGGCGAGTAGATGTTCTCCCCACCGGAGATGATCATGTCCTTGAGCCGGTCCTCGACGTACACGAACCCGTCGGCGTCGACCCTGCCCAGGTCGCCCGTGCGGAACCAGCCGTCCTCGGTGATCACCTCTGCGGTTTCCTCCGGCTTGTTCAGGTAGCCCTGCATCAGCTGCGGCGTACGGAACCACAGCTCGCCGTGCTCGCCTACCGGCATCTCCTCGAGTGACCCCGGGTCGACCACCTTCACCTCGGCGCCCGGGATGCACTGCCCGGCGCTCACCAGCCGCTCCGGATGGGCGTCGTCATGGTGCGCCTCCGGCATCAGGTGCGTGATGACGCCGCAGAGCTCGGTCAGCCCGTAGACCTGCATGAAGTCGGTGTCCGGCCATGCCTTGATGGCGGCACGCAGCAGCGGCATCGGCATCGGTGCGGCGCCGTAGCAGTAGGTCTTGAGCTGGCCGAACAGCTTGATCGCGTCGTCGCCGGACTGGAGCACCTGGGCCAGCACGGCCGGCACCAGGAAGGTGCGGTTGGCGCCCTGCATGATCGCGCTGGCGAGCGAGGCTCCGTCGGGGTCGCGGGTCATCACGCTCGGCACGCCGTCGTGGATCCCGAACAGGACGTACGACGAACCGCCGACGTGGAACAGGGGCATCGCCACCATGTTCTTGTCGCCGTCGTCGAATCCCCAGCCCTCATGGGCGTTCACGGTGTGGGTGACCATGTTGGCCTGGGAAAGAGTCACGCCTTTGGGCCGGCCCGTCGTTCCGGAGGAGTACATCACCAGGCAGGTGTCCGTCGGCTCGACCTCGGGGTCCCGCCCGAGCGGCTCGGCGGCCGCCAGCATCGCCTCGTACTCGTCGCCGTCGCCACCCTCGGGGGTCACCTCGACGATGTGCTCGACCGTGGTGAGCTTGTCGCGGATCTTGTCGATGAGCGGCATCAGCTCGGTGCCGACGAGCAGGAGCTTGGCGCCGGCGTCGTTGACGGCATAGTCGACCTCGTCACCGGCCAGCCGGAAGTTGATGATCGCGTTGGCGGCGCCAAGGGACGCGGCAGCAAAGGTGAGCTCGACGCAGGACGGGTGGTTCTTGTCGAGGAAGGAGACCACGTCACCGCGGCCGATCCCCTTCGCCTTCAGGGCACCGGCCAGCCGGCGTACGCGGTCCTCCCACTGCGACCAGGACCACGTCCGGCCGAGGTACGTGAACGCCTCGCCGTCGGGGTTGGTCTCGGCCCAGTGGGCCAGTCTGTCGTCCAGGAAGATGGGGTCGGCGAGCTCGGTCATCACGTGTCTCCTCGGGCACCACGGGCGGATGGGCAGAGCGTGACACACGCCACATGACCGGGCAACGGGCGACTAGTTGGGACCGTCAGCGCCCTTCGGAGGGAGCGGCGATGCCGGCTTCACGTGCCTTGACGATGGCGGCCGAGCGGTCGCTGACCTGGAGCTTGGTGAAGATGTTGGACACGTGGTTGCGCACGGTCTTCAGGCTGATCGACAGGTCGTGGGCAATGGTCGCGTTGCCCAGGCCGCCGGCGATCTTCTCGAGGATCTCCCGCTCCCGGTCGGTGAGCCCTGGGAACGCCTGCTTGGCCGAACCCGCGCCAGTGGAGAAGTGGGCGATCACCCGGCGCGCGATCTCGGGTCCGAAGATCGCCTCTCCCGCAGCCACGGCCCGGATGGCGCGAACGATCTCGTCCTGCTGGGAGCCCTTGAGCAGGTAGCCGAGCGCGCCGGCCCGCATGGCGGCGTACACCGAGTCGTCGTCCTCGAACATCGTGAGCACGATGACGGCGGCCGACGGGGCCACCTGCTGCAGCCGTCGAGTCGCCTCGATGCCGTCGACGTCGGGCATCCGCAGGTCCATCACGACCACGTCGGGAGCGAGCTCCTGGGTGAGCTGCACCGCCTGCACGCCCGACTCGGCCTCGCCGACCACCTCGAGGTCGGGCACGTCCTGCAGCATCTGTTGCAGCCCGGTCCGGAAGGCCGGGTGGTCGTCGGCGACGAGGATCCTGGTCGTGGTCATGGCTGGCCCGCCTCGACTCCTGCTTCGGCGTCGGCCTGCGTGAGCGGGAGCAGGGCGCGTACGACGAGTCCTCCCCCGTTGCGCGAGGTGACCGTGCAGCTGCCGCCGAGCTCCTCGGCCCGCTCGGACATCGAGGTCCATCCGACGCCGGAGCTGGTGCCCGGGCGTGCGCCGCGGCCGTTGTCGCTGACCGTCAGCTCGAACGCACCGTTGACCGCGACGTGCACCAGGCACTGCGTCGCGCCGGAGTGCCGTGACACGTTCGTCATCGCCTCGGCGGCAATCCTGAAGGCCGCCACCTCGACCGCTGCCGGGAGCGGTGGGAGGGAGGCGGGGCCGGAGATGTCGACGGCCAGCTCGGAACCCTGGGTCAACGACGCGGCCCGCTGTCGGATCGCCCCGATCAGCCCGACCTCGTCGATGGCGGGCGGACGCAGGTCGTCGACCAGCCGACGCACCTCCGAGATCGCTGACGTTGCCTCGTCGAGGGTCTGGCGCAGGAGCTCGGCCCGAGCAGACTCGTCCTTCCGGTTCTGGGTCGCGTTGAGCTTGAGCACGATCGCAGCCAGGCTCGGCCCGAGTCCGTCGTGCAGGTCCCGTCGCAGCCGGCGGCGCTCCTCCTCGCGGGCGGTCACCAGACGGGCCCGGGATGCCTGGAGGTCCGCGGCCAGGGTCGCGGCCTGGACGACCACGGCGGCGTGCCGGGCCAGGTCGTGCAGCAGTGCGACGTCGGCGGTGGACAGGTTGCGTCCGCGCGGGACCTCGACGGCGAGGTCGCCCAGTCGTTCGCCCCGGTGGACGAGCGGCACCCGCACGACCCGGTCGTCGTCGGTGCCGTCGGGAACGACGTCGCGCTCGATCCAGGCCCGTTCGACCCGGAGCGCGTCGACGACCGAGGCGCTCACCGAGTCGATGACACCTGCCGGGTCGGTCGCTCCCTCGACCCGGTCGGCCAGCCGTCGCAGTGCCAGGCCCGGGTCGCTGCGATCGCCGTACACCCACCGCTCGACGCGTCGCCTCAACCAGCCGTGCGCCGGCAGCAGGGCGACGGCGACGACTCCGACGGCGATCAGCCCGCCCACGGAGTCGTTGCCGACCCAGCGCTCGGCAAGCAACAGCACGAGCGCGTAGGTCCCCACGACGCCGAACGTGAGTACGCCGTACGTCAGGGTGCGGCTCAGCACCAGCTCGATGTCGAAGAGCCGCGTGCGCAGGATGGCGATGCCGATCACGAGGGGGATGACACTGCCGAGCAGGCAGACCGCGAGGATCGTGATCGTGCCGGCCTCTCCGGTGAGCGCGTAGTCGAGCCAGCAGCACCCGATGGTGGCCGGAATGCTCACCGCCGCCCAGCTGAACCAGAGCAGCTGCAGACGCTCGTCGCCGCTGGCGTCGCGGAGGCGGGCCCGGGCACAGAAGACGGTTCCGACAAGGCTGGCGACGACGAAGACGAGTCCCACCGACCCGATCGCGCCGGCGACCACCGGAGGCAGCAGCGTCAACGGCAGCTCACGTCCTGGGTAGAGCTCGTGGAAGCTGTTCGGATCTGCCGCGGATCCGACGATGAAGAGCCCGTAACCCACCATGCACGTGAACACCCAGCGACGCCAGTGCCGGTTGCGGAAGTGCCCGGTCGGGAACAGGTATCCGATCAGGACGAGACAGATGTAGAGCAGCACCCACCAACCGGCGGTGAGCTGTGCGATGACGAGCGTGGCCCCCGAGTCGGAGCCCTCGGGCGGCGTACCGAAGGCAGTGCCGACGAGCGCGGAGTGCGCGCTGAGCAGCCAGGCGATGCGATTGCCGTCGTCGCGACGCAGGATCAGGAACCCGACCACGCCCGGGATCACGATCACCAGCACGGCGGGCAGGAACAGCCACGACCCCTGTGCCTCCGGGTCGCTGACAGCGATGGTGCCGACCATGAGGAGACCGAGAACGGGAAGGAACGCCGCGAGCGCGAGTCTGAACCGGGACGACCGCTTCGCCTCGACGCTGCTCATGCCCTCAGTGTGGACAGTGGAGCCCCTCCGTGTCTGTACGCCCGGGAACTGTTCCCGGGTCGTCTAGGACACCTGGCTCGTGCGCCCGAGCCTGGTCGACCGCCACGGTCGAAGTCGTACGGCGGTTGTCGTCGTACCGATCACACCGAGGAGGCGGCCATGCCGCACAGCACCTTCGAGAAGTTCCTCCCGGCCTCAGGCATCGCCGCCGGGATCCTGTTCGCGGTCGCGGGCTATGTCGCCACGTCGCCCGAGAGCTCGAGCGACAATCCCATCACCCTGATGGCAGACCACCAGACCGAGAACCTGATCGCGGTGGTGGCTGGGGCCCTCTTCGCAGTCACGATGGCGTTCTTCGCCGTCGCCATCCGGCAGGCCCTTCGTTCTGGTGAGCCCGGGGAGTCGACGTACTCCAGCGCTGCCTTCGCCGGAGGCGTGATGGTCGCCGTGATGTCGACTCTCAGCACCTGGTTGCTGTTCGCCACCGTCGACGCCGTCGACAACAACGACCGCGTGACCGCACACGTCTTCGGTGTCCTCGGCCTCAACTCGTGGCTGCCGTTCATGGTCGGCGCTGCCGTCCTGCTGCTCTCCACCGGTCTCGGTGGGCTCCGCACGGCCGTGCTGCCGAAGTGGCTCTCGATCGTCACTCTGGTCCTGGGCGTGTGCTGCCTGGGTGGCCCGACCGGCTTCCTCGTGTGGTTCGCGATGCCGGTGTGGTGCATCACGCTCAGCGTGGTCCTGATGCGTCGTCAGTCCGCGGAGTCGCAGGCACCTCGCACCACACAGACGGTGAACGCCTGACCTGCTGCCCCCGCAGCCCGGTCAGGTCGACTCGATCTGGCCGGGCTCTTCGGGTCGCTTCACACCCATCACGATCGCGCTGGCCAGCACGACGAGTGCCAGTCCGACCACCTGGAGCAGGGCCAGCCGCTGGCCCAGGACGATGAGACCGGCCAGGGCCGCGACCGCGGGCTCGAGGGAGAGCAGGATCCCGAAGACGTTGGCCGCGAGCCGGCGCAGCGCCAGCAGCTCGAGCGAGTACGGCAGCAACGAGGACAGCACCGCCAGGCCGAGCCCCTTGAGCACGTGCTCGGCGGTCCAGATGTCGGTGCTGCTCAGCCCGGCCGGCAGCACCACGATGGTGGAGACCACCAACGCCAGGGCCAGCCCGTCGAGCCTCTCGAACTCGGCACCGGTACGCCTGCTGAGCAGGATGTACGCCGCCCACAGGGCCCCCGCGGTACCGGCCAGCAACAGCCCGATCCAGCTCAGCTCTTCCAGCGGCACCGTCAGCGCCTCGGAGATCAGCAGCACCCCGGCCCCGGCAGCCAGGACCGCGAGGAAGTCCAGCGGCCGCCGCGACAGCACCGTCGTCAGGATCAGCGGGCCCAGGAACTCGACGGTCACCGCCACACCGAGAGGAAGGTGGGCGAGCGAGCCGTAGAAGGACCAGTTCATCAGGCCGAGCGCCGTACCGAATGCGACCACCGTGAGCCACGCCTTGCGGGAGTGGCCCCTCAACCGTGGCCGCACCAGCGGAAAGAGGATCAGCGCCGAGATCGCGATCCGCAGCAGCACCGACCCGCCCGCCCCGATCTCGGGCACCAGGGTGGCCGCCAGCGCCCCACCGAACTGCACCGACACGACCCCGCCGAACACCAGCAGCGGAGCCGGTACGACGTCGGACCCTCGAGACACGATCGCCAGCGTAGGTCCCGCCCCCCTTCACCCCGCCGACCGGGCACTTCTGGTTGCTCGTACGACGCCCACCGGGCACTTCTGGTTGCTCGTACGACGCCCACCGGGCACGAAGGGTTGGCCGTACAACGCCCACCGGGCACAAATGGTTGGCCGCCGGTCACCACAACTGCCCGCTCGGCGTACTCCAGGCAGCCGAAACCGCCCGGTCGGCATACTCCAGCCAACCGAAACTGCCCTCTCGGCGAGGTTCAGCGGACCCGGCGGACCCTGCCCTCGTCCCAGACGGGGCCGTCGGACTCGTAGACGGACCCGTCGGCGCCGTACACCAGGAACCGGTCGAAGCCGCGGGCGAACCAGCGGTCGTGGGTGACGGCGAGCACGGTGCCCTCGAACCGCTCCAGGCCCTCCTCCAGCGCCTCGGCCGACTCGACGTCGAGGTTGTCGGTCGGCTCGTCCAGCAACAGCAGGGTCGCGCCGGAGAGCTCCAGCAGCAGGATCTGGAAGCGAGCCTGCTGTCCCCCCGACAGGGACTCGAACTTCTGCTCGGCCGCGTGAGCCAGCTCGTAGCGGTCGAGCGCCCGCGAGGCGGGTTCGCGCGGCATCCCGTCCCGGTGCTCGTCGCCGCGGTGCAGGATCTCCAACAGGGTGCGCCCCATCAGCTCGGGATGGGCATGGGTCTGCACGAACCAGCCGGGACGCACTCGCGCACCCAGCTTGGCCTTGCCGGTGTGCCGGACAGCCTGGACCGGAACGTCATCCACCGGCCGGTGCTCGACGTCCGGGTCACTCCCGCCGGCGGCCAACAGCCGGAGGAAGTGTGACTTTCCGGAGCCGTTGGAACCGAGCACGGCCACGCGTTCGCCGTACCAGACCTCGAGATCAAACGGACGCATCAGCCCGCTCAGCTCGAGGTCCTCACACACCACCGCGCGCTTACCTGTGCGGCCGCCCTTGAGCCGCATGCTCACCTGCTGCTCGCGCGGCTGGGCGGTCGGCGGGCCGGCCTCCTCGAACTTGCGAAGGCGGGTCTGGGCGGCGCGGTACTGCGAGGCCAGACCGTCGTTGTACTCCGCCTTGATCTTGTAGCGCAGCACGAGCGCCTTGAGCTTCGCGTGCTCCTCGTCCCAGCGGCGCCGCATCTCCTCGAACCGCGCGAACCGGTCCCGCCGCGCCTCGTGGTACGACGCGAACCCGCCCGAATGTGTCCACACCGAGTTGCCAGCCGCCCCGAGCTCGACCGTCACCACCCGGGTCGCGGTGTTGTCGAGCAGCTCGCGGTCGTGGCTGATGAACAGGATCGTCTTGGAGGAGTCGCGGATGCGGCCCTCCAGCCAGACCTTTCCGGGTACGTCGAGAAAGTTGTCCGGCTCGTCGAGCAACAGCACCTGATCGGGACCAGCGAGGAGGTACTCGAGCACCAGCCGCTTCTGCTCACCACCACTGAGCGTGTCGAGATCACGGTACTTGGCCTTCTCGAAGCCGACTCCGAGCGCGGACGTGCAGCAGGTGTCCCACACCACCTCGATCTCGTAGCCGCCGGCGTCCGCGAACTCCGAGAGTGCCGTGGCATAGGCCATCTGGGTCCGCTCGTCGTCGCCATCCATCAGCTTCAGCTCGAGCCGATCGACCTCCGCAGCGGCCGCACGGACCCGAGGCGGCGATACCGACAACAGCAGCTCGGCCACCGACGTCGAGCCGCGGGCGACCATCTGACGCATGACACCCAGGCCACCCGACCGGGTCACCGCACCCGACTGCGGCACCAGGTCACCGGTGATGATCCGCAGCAGCGTGGTCTTCCCGGCACCGTTGGCGCCGACGAGGGCGACCTTCGCGCCCTCGCCCACCCGGAAGGACACGTCGTCGAGGAGCACTCGCCCGTCGGGTAGCTCGAAGCGCACCCCTGCGACCTCGACGTGACCCATGACGCGCATTCTCCGGAAACCCGGGACTCGGCGCCAACTCTTTGATCCTCGCGGGAGCTACCGCGCTACCCCAGGTGGTCGCGCACCTCGGGCTCCACGGACAGCAGACCCAGCTGCAGCATCAGCTTGTCCCGCGGGTCGGTGAGGCTGCGACCGGTCAGCGTCTCGATCTGCTTCATCCGGTAGATCACCGTGTTCCGATGGCAGTACAGCTCCTCGGCGGCGTGCTTGGCCGAGCCATCGTGGCGCAGCAGTGCTCCGAGGGTGTCCAGCAGGGTCTTCGCATGCGACTCCGGCTGCGCGAGGAGCGGACCGAGCGTCCCGGCCATCAGCAGCGGGGCGATCTGCGGACTCCCGGCCAGCAACACCTCGGGCAGCCGCTGGGTCACCGACACGACGGTGCGCTGCCCACGAGGCAGGGTCTCGGCGGCCCTGGTCGCGAGCTGGAAGGCGGTGGCAAAGCCAGCGATGCCCTCCGGTGACGCCGCGATGCCGACGCGGCCGGTCGCGTGCGGCGTGAACAGCTCGACCAGGCCGGGTTCATCGAGGAGCGGTCCGGCGAGCAGCCCGAAGTACACCCCGGCCCGGACGTGCCAGAACGACGTCATCCCCAGGCGTTCGAGGCGGTCCTCCGCCGGTGTGAGCGGTTCGTCCAGCGCTCCGTCGTACAGGGCCACGACGCAGGCGATGCCCGCGTCGCCACCGATGCCCAGCGCCTCGCGTGCCTCGGCGCCGAACTCGAGGTCGGCCCCCCGGCCCTCGACGAGTGCGTCGAGGATGCTCTGCTGTCGTTGCTGGTCCCGCCGCTGGAGCCGCGCGCTCTCGCGTCGGTATCCGTCGATCATCACGGCGTTCTGGATGTCCAGCGCGGACCAGACGGACTCGCCGGCCTCGATCAGGACGGCATCGTCGATGGGGGTCTCATCGGACTTCTCGACGAGGCTCTGCCACAGGATGCGCGAGCCGAGCGTGTAGGCGCGGAGCACCATCTCCATCGGCACTCCCTGCCGCGCCCGGCGACGTCCGGTCTCGCGCCACAGCTCAGGGGTGGCACCCTCGGCGGCGCCGGTCTCGGCCAGTACGTCGAGTCCGCGACGGATGTGGGCACGCGTGCTCTCGCGTACGTCGGAACGAAGGTCCGGTCCGAGCCGGTCGTAGCCCTCCTGGTCCCGCTCGAAGAGCACCGCGGAGATCCGGTCCGCGATCGAGTCAGCGTCACCGAGCAGGAGGCCCCAGGCCGAGGCGATCTTCGCACGCAGTTGCGGGTCCGGTCGGCTGGCCCCCGGGCGCCCAGGGTCAGGCCGGGACTCGTCTTTGGCCGAGCGCATGAGAGCACGTTCGCACTCAACGCACAATCTTGACCAGCCTTTTGGTCGATTTGCGGCGCGTCGACCAACGTTTTTTATGCTCGGCGCCCAATGCGGATTCTGTGCGCGCAGACCAAAGTGGTGGGCATCACACCAGCGACGATCCAACCCACTCGGAAGGTGCTGCCCGAATGGAACCGACGCAGGAACGGCGTCAAGCCGGCTCCGCGGATGGCGACCCGGGCCTGGAGCTGCGCAGCGTCACCGTCACCTACGGCGGTCTGACCGCGCTCTCGGACGTCTCGCTGTCGGTCTCGGATCGCCAGGTCCACGGCGTGATCGGTCCCAACGGCGCCGGCAAGACCACCCTGTTCAACGTCGCGTGCGGCTTCACCGCACCCGACCAGGGAGGGCTCGCGTGGCGTGGCCGAGAGCTCGGACGGCTACGACCCCACGACCTCGCCGGCCTCGGCATCGCCCGGACCTTGCAGGGAGTCGGTCTCTTCGACCGGATGACCGTGCTGGAGAACGTGATGGTCGGCGCCGACACCTACGCACGAGCCGGCTTCCTGAGCTCGCTCTTCGGGCTGCCGCGCTCCTCGGGCGACGAGCGCCGGCTGCGGACGCAGGCCCAGGGAATCCTCGAAAGGCTCGCGATCACCGAGTACGCCGACCGGCGATCCGACAGCCTCCCCTACCCGGTTCGCAAGCGGGTGGCGCTGGCCCGGGCCCTGGCCTGCGAGCCGGCCCTCCTACTCCTCGACGAGCCGGCCAGCGGCCTCTCGCACGACGAGATCGAGGAGCTCGGCGAGCTGATCCGCGGTCTCACCGACCAGATGTCGGTGCTCCTGGTGGAGCACCACATGGACCTGGTGATGAACGTCTGCGACCAGATCACCGCCCTCGACTTCGGCCAGGTCATCGCCAGCGGCCCTCCGGACACCGTGCAGAACGACCCTGCGGTCCTCGCGGCCTACCTCGGCGACGCCACGGACCAGGCAGGCTGACGTGCTCACGATCGAGGGGTTGAGCGCCAGCTACGGGCCGGTCCGTGCCCTGGACGACGTCAGCTTCACCGCCGACCGGGGCAAGGTCACGGCAGTCCTGGGCGCCAACGGAGCCGGGAAGACCACTCTGCTGCGCACCATCTCCGGGCTGATGCGCCCGCAGGCCGGAGTGGTCCGGTTCGATGACCGCGACATCACCCGCACTCCGGCCGAGCAGCTCCCCGGACAGGGCCTCGCACACGTGCCCGAGGGACGTGGGGTGATCACCGAGCTGACGGTCCTGGAGAACCTCCGCCTCGGCGGACTCGGTCGCGGCGGGCCAGTTCAGTCCGGCGACCTGGATCGGGTCTACGACCTGTTCCCCGTCCTGGGTGAACGGCGGAGCCTGCTGGCGCACACCCTGTCCGGTGGCGAGCGCCAGATGCTGGTCGTGGGACGCGCCCTGATGTGCCGGCCCACGCTGCTCCTCCTGGACGAGCCCTCGCTGGGCCTGGCGCAGCGCGTCGTCGCCCAGCTCTTCGGCATGATCCGCGACCTCGTCAGCTCCGAGGGGCTGACTGTGCTCCTGGTCGAGCAGAACGCGCGCAGCGCCCTCGCGCTGGCCGACCACGGCGTCGTACTGAACCTGGGCCGGGTGGTGGCCGACGAGCCGGCCGACGTACTCGCGGGCGACGACCAGCTCCGACACGCCTACCTCGGGTTCTGAAGGGATCGCCGTGCAGCAGTTCGTCAACACCGCACTCGAGGGGCTCACCACCGGAATGGTGTACGCCGCCTTCGCGCTCGCACTGGTCCTGATCTGGCGCTCGACCCGGATCGTGAACTTCGCGCAGGCGCCCATGGCGATGCTCACCACCTTCGTCGCCCTGACGGTCATCGACGCGGGCCACTCCTACTGGCTGGGGTTCGTGGTCGCTCTCGTGTCGGGGCTGGTGCTGGGTGCCGTCCTGGAGCGCGTGGTGATCCGTCCGGTCGAAGGCAAGTCGGAGATCAACGCGGTGATCCTCACCCTCGGCCTGTTCATTGTGCTGCACGCGTTCGCCTCGGTCGTCTTCGGCAACCGCTACCGCTCGTTCCCGGCACCGTTCGGCATCCGCGGTCTCGAGTTCGGCAGTACGACGATCGCCCTGACCGGCTTCGGCATCTTCACGATCGCCTCGGTGCTGGTCGTGATGGGGCTCCTGCTGCTGCTGTTCCGGTTCACCGACGTCGGGCTGCGAATGCGCGCATCGGCGTTCAACCCGGAGGTGGCACGCCTCCTGGGGGTCCGGGTCGGGCGGATGCTCACCCTGGGCTGGGCGCTCGCCGCACTCGTCGGTTCCCTGGCCGGCCTGCTCATCGCCGGCGGCAGCCTGGTGCACCCCGGCTACATGGACTCGGTCGTGGTCTTCGGCTTCGTCGCCGCCGTCCTCGGGGGGCTCGACTCGCCCGTCGGTGCGGTGGTCGGCGGACTCCTGTTGGGGGTGGCGCTGAGCTTCGTCAGCGGCTATCTGGGTTCGGAGCTGGTGGCCCTCGCCGCACTCGCCATCCTGATGGCAGTGCTGTTGCTCCGACCCGGCGGCCTGTTCGCCCAGCCAGAGCAGCGGAGGGTCTGAGATGCGGCAACGGATCCGGTCAGTCTGGGACTCGTCCCTCGGGCGACATCTGGTGCTGGCCGTGGCTGCGGCCGTCGTCGTGGTGCTGGTGCTGGAGAGCGTGAGTGACTTCCGCAACGTCCAGCTCGCCTCGATGGCCTACCTCGGCATCGCTGCCGGGGGCCTGACCGTGCTGACCGGCCTCAACGGTCAGATCTCGCTCGGGCACGGCGCCTTGATGGCGATCGGCGCCTACACGGCGGCGTTGCTGCTGCAGGATCCGGACCCGGCGCTGCCGCTGCTCGGCATCGTTCTGGTCTCCACCGCCGTGACCCTCGCGGTCGGTACCGCGGTCGGCGTCGCGGCCGCGCGGCTCCACGGCCCCTACCTGGCCGGCGCCACGCTGGCGCTCGCGATCGCCGTGCCCGGGATCGCACTGAAGTTCAGCGAGACCCTCGGCGGCGAGGCGGGGCTACGGGTCCGGCTCCCGGAGATCCCCGAGTGGGTGCTGGACGCGGCGTACTTCGTCACCGGCCGCGAGCTGACCAACAGTCGTTTCGTCGCCTACCTCGCCTGGGGCACGCTCATCGTGACCTTCGTACTCCTGGCCAACCTCAGCCGGAGTCGCGTGGGCAGGCGCTGGCGCGCGGTGCGTGACAACGAGGTCGCTGCGGAGCTGGCAGGCATCGGACTCGGCAGGGCGCGGATCTCTGCGTTCATGGTCAGCGCGGCCGCTGCAGGAGCCGCGGGCGCCGTGATGGCGTTCTCGGTGCGGCTCGCAGCCCCCAGCGGCTTCACGCTGACCCTCAGCCTGACGCTGCTCACCGCGGTCGTGCTCGGAGGGCTCGGGAGTCTCACCGGCGCACTGCTCGGCGCCGCCCTGCTCACGTTCCTTCCCGACTTCGTGTCCGACCTCGGCCGCGACGCAGGCCTCAGCGACATCCAGGCGGCCCAGCTGGCGCCCCTCGTCTACGGACTCGTCATGGTCGCGGTCGTGCTCCTGGCACCGCTCGGGATCGTCGGGACCTTGAGGTCTCTCCGCGAGCGAGCCGTCCGACCACCACGTCGTACCACCACCTCCACGGCCCGGACCGGTGCCGTGACCACTTCGAAGGGAGAAGCCCGATGAACAGCGCCAAGACCAGCCGGCCCAGGAGGTGGGCCGTGGCGGCGGGCATCGCCGTCCTCACCCTCCTCGCCACCTCGTGCGGAGGGAGCCGTCCCGAAGGCGGCGCCTCGACCGTCGGTGTCACCGACGAGTCCATCAAGATCGGTGCGCACTTCCCGCTCACCGGGGTCGCCGCACCCGGCTACAGCGAGATCCCCACCGGTGCAAAGGCGTACTTCGACTACGTCAACTCCAAGGGCGGCGTCAACGGTCGCAAGATCGAGTACCTCGTGCGCGACGACGGCTACGACCCAACGAAGACCAGCACCGTCACCAACGAGCTGGTGCTCAAGGACAAGATCTTCGCGATGGTCGGCGGGCTCGGGACGCCCACCCACGGCGCGGTCGTCGACTTCCTCAACGACGAGGGCGTGCCCGACCTGTTCGTCTCGTCGGGCTCGCTCCAGTGGGGTCAGTCCCCGAAGGACCTGCCGTGGACCTTCGGCTGGCAGACGGACTACGAGAGCGAGGGCAAGGTGATCGGCAAGTACGTCGCCGAGAAGATGCCGAAGGCGAAGGTCGGCCTCTTCCTGCAGGACGACGACTTCGGCCGGGACGGGGAGAAGGGCCTGCGGCAGTACCTCGACAAGCAGGTGGTCGAGACCCAGCGCTACACCTCGGGCAACGTCAACATCGGGCCGCAGGTCGCTGCGCTCCAGTCGGCTGGTGCCGACCTGGTGATCGGCTTCAACACCCCGTCGTACACCGCGCTCACCCAGCTGGCCGGGCTGAAGACCGGCTACAAGCCGCAGTGGGTCTACAGCAACGTGGGTTCCGACGCGACGCTCGTCGGGGAGCTCCTCTCGCGGTTCTCCGAGGGGGCGGTGAAGGGCAGCGCCAGCTCGCTGGACGGCGTGCTGACCACCAAGTACCTGGACACCGTCGACGACCAGAAGAGCGAGTGGATCAAGCTGTGGCAGAAGATCTGGGCGGCTGAGGGTGACGGCAAGCCGCTGTCCAACTACCGGGTATACGGCATGGCTCAGGCCTACACCTTCGTGCAGGCGCTGCAGGCCGCCGGCAAGGACCTCACCCGGCAGGGCATCGTCGACGCCCTGGAGAAGGACGGCAGCTCGTTCGAAGGTCCGCTGTTGGCGCCCTTCGCCTACAGCCCCGACAGCCACATGGGAACGACGGGCATGCGCGTCGCCCGGCTCAAGGGCGCCACCGTCCAGCCCGAGACAGGTGTAGAGGTCACCGAGATCGGGGACAACCCGATAGAGGAGGACACCTCCGACGCGGCCGAGGACACGCCGCCGGCGTCAGGTATCCCGGACAACTGAACCGGTCCACCCGCAGGACTCGAGGAGTGAGGTCATGGCACAGCAGACCCAGGCTGAACAGACAACGGTGCCGCGCTGGCGGCTGATCGGACCAGGGTTGGTCGTCGCCGCGACCGGTGTCGGGGCCGCCGACCTCGTGGCCACACTCATCGCCGGCAGCAAGTACGGCTACCTGCTGCTGTGGTGCGCGGTCGTGGGCTGCCTGATGAAGATCGTGCTGGTCGAGGGTGCGGGCCGCTACAGCCTCGCGACCGGGCGCACGATCTTCGAAGGCTGGCGATCACTCGGCAGATGGACCACGTGGTACTTCGCCCCCTACATCGTCATCTGGGGGTTCGTGTACGGCGCCGCCGCCATGGCCGGCACCGGGCTCTCCCTCTTCGCGCTGTTCGAGGGGATCTCGGTCACCTGGTGGGGGATCCTCTCGGGACTGGTGGGTCTCGTGCTGGTCTGGAGCGGACGCTACGGCCTCTTCGAGAAGGTGCTGACTGGCTTCGTCGGACTGATGTTCGTCACCATGGTGGGCGCGGCGCTGGTCACGCTGCCCAACGTTCCCGAGCTGGTGAACGGTCTCGTGCCGCGCATCCCCGACGGAGGACTGGTCAACGTGCTGGCCCTCGCCGGCGGCGTCGGCGGCACGATCACGCTGGCGGCGTACGGTTACTGGCTGCGGGAGAAGGGCTGGACCACCCCCGCGTTCATGCGCGTCATGCGGATCGACAACAAGATGGCCTACCTCGTCACCGGCCTGTTCGTCGTAGCCACGCTCATCGTCGGTGCCGAGCTGTTGTACTCCGCGAAGATCGCGGTGTCGACCGGCGATCGGGGCATGCTCGATCTCTCGACGGTGCTCGCCGATCGCTACGGCACCTGGATGGGCAAGCTCTTCCTCGTCGGCTTCTGGGCCGCCGCGATGTCCTCGCTGGTCGGCGTCTGGAACGGCGTCAGCCTGATGTTCGCGGACTTCATGGGCAACGTGACCGGCAAGGACAGCGATCACCCGGACTCACGCGCCGGCGGTCGCTGGTACAAGGCCTACATCCTGTGGCTGACCTTCCCGCCGATGGTGATGATGTTCCTCGGGGAGCCGGTCTGGCTGATTCTGGCGTACGGCGTCCTGGGTGCGTTCTTCATGCCGTTCCTGGCCGTCACCCTGCTGTGGCTGCTGAACACCGATCGCACCCCCGCCGAGTGGCGCAACAAGATCTACTCCAACGTGGCGATGCTCCTCTGCACCCTCGCTTTCGCCGCGCTCGCGTTAAACGAGGCTCGCAAGGCGATCGCCGGCGTCTGAGAACCTCAGGCCGGCCCGTGCTTCTCGAGGAAGGTCAACCACGACTGCTCCGAGACCGGTAGGTCCGCACATCTCCCGCTTCTAGGCCCGTTCCCGGTCCCGGGGCCGCGACTCCAGCACCCGGAACCCCTTGGCGCTGGCCAGCTTCTCGGTCGGGTATCCCTTCTCGCCCAGCCACGTGGCCAGCGAGTCCGAGCCGAGGTTCTTGCCGACCACCATCAACGCACGGCCGCCGGGGCGCAGTCGGGGCAGCCACAGCAGCAGGAGGTCGTGGAGGGCGTCCTTGCCGACCCTGATCGGCGGGTTCGACCAGATCTCGTCATACGTCGCGTCCGGGTCGACCTGCTCGGGCAGCACGGCCTCGAACCGGTCGGTCACCGCCAGCCGTTCGGCGTTCTCGCGGGCCAGCAGCAGTGCCCGCTCGTTGACGTCAACCGCGGTCACGCGGGCCTCCGGCACTGCGACGGCGATGGCCAGCCCGATCACGCCGTACCCGCAGCCGAGGTCCAGGACGTCACGGGCCTCCTCCGGCGGTGCGGCCTCGCGCAGCAGCACGCCGGTGCCGATGTCGAGACGGCCCTGGGCGAAGACGCCAGAACCGGAGGTCAGCTCGAGCCAGTGTCCCCAGACGTTCGTCCTGACCGGCACCCGCTTGAACGGCGTCGCAGGGTCCGCCGTGAAGTAGTGCTCCTCCACCGGGCCTCCTCCCGTGCCGTTCGACATCCACACCCGCACGCCGTCGCCAACCTATCCACAGGCCCGACGACATCTCTGGTCCGGGGCCGAGCCTTGGACTGTGCTTCGGGCATGACCGAACAGCTCAGCTTCAGCCCCGGGTCCAGCACCGACGCCGGCTACGTCAACAGCGTCACGCTCGTGGGTCGGGTCAGCGCCGCGCCCGACCTTCGCGACCTGCCCAGCGGGGACCGCCTCGTGACCCTGCGCGTGGTGGTCGACCGACCACCCGAGCGCGGCAGCACCAAGCGCGTCGTCGACGTGATCGACGTGGCGTGCTGGTCGAAACGCACTCAGCGCAGCGCGAGCTCGCTCGCTCCCGACGACCCCGTCCGGGTGGAGGGATCGCTCCGGCGACGCTTCTTCGCCACGGGGACGGGGCGCGCAAGCCGCTACGAGGTCGAGGCGAGTCGCCTGGTCCGGGTCAGCTTGTCGCAGGCGGGCTGAGGGTACGGATTGCGCGTGACTCCTCGGCCCGCGTCGCCAGCTCGCCGTCGGGCGGGTAGCGGACCTCCTCGAGGGTCAACCCGCGTGGGTGCAGCACCTTGACGGCCGGGTCACGCTGACGAGCTGCGAGCACTTGGCCGGGCCAGTCGGTGTCCCTTCGACCGTCGCCCACAGCGAGTAGGCAGCCGACCAGGGCCCGCACCATGTTGTGGCAGAACGCGTCGGCCCTCACTGTGGCGACCGCGACGCCCGATGTCTCCCGCTCCCAGTGCAGCTCCAGCAGCGACCGGATCGTGGTCGCGCCCTTTCGCTTCCTGCAGAAGGCTGCGAAGTCCTGCTCGCCCATCAGGGTCGAGCTCGCCTTGTTCATGGCGTCGGTGTCCAGCGGCCGTGGCCACGTGAGCACGTGCCCGCGCGTGAGGGGGTCGACGACCTCGACCCGGTCGGCCACCCGGTAGGCGTAGCGGCGCCAGATCGCGGAGAACCGCGCGTCGAAGCCGTCCGGCGCGTCCGTGATCCGCCGGATCCGCACGTCCGGGTCCAGCACGCCGTTGAGCCGCCGGACCAGAGCCTCGGCCGCCGGTTCAGGCCTCCGTCCGGCGACACCGGCAAGTGCGTCTGGGACCAGGTCGACGTGGGCCACCTGGGCACGGGCGTGCACCCCCGTGTCGGTGCGCCCGGCCACCGTGAGCGTCGTACCGCTGGAGCGCAGGACGGTGTCCATCGCCTGCTCGACGTCCCCCTGGACCGTGCGCAGGCCATCCTGCCGGGCCCAGCCGTGGAAGCCGGTTCCGTCGTAGGCGAGGTCGATGCGAAGCCGCACGCGCGACAACCTATCGCCCGCCCCGGGGACCTCGTCTGCGATGCTGCCCGCGTGCAGCGACCGTCCTTCCGCCGCCTGGCGATCCTGTTCGTCGGGTGTGTGGCCCTCGGTGTCGGGGTGGCGATGCTGCTCTCCGCTGACCTCGGCTCCGACGGCTACTCGACACTGGTCAACGGGGTCTCTATCGGCCTCGACATCCCCTTCATCCTGTCCAACCTCACGATCAGCCTGGCCTTCCTGGTGCTCGCGGCCCTTCGCCGGGTCCGGCCGGGGCTCGGCACCCTGGTCCAGATCGTCGTCGTCGGCTTCACGGTGTCCTGGCTGCTGCCGGTGATCGACACCCCGGAGCCACTGTGGGGCCAGGTGGTGCTCCTGGTGCTGGCCTTCCCGGTGCTGGCGTTGGGGATCGCCGTCTACCTCGGCAGCCAGCTCGGAGCAGGTCCTGGCGAGGCGGCCGCGCTCGCCTGGGACCCGCCGGTGCCGTTCAAGTGGAGCTACAGCGCGGTGCAGGGAGGTGGCGCGCTGGTCGGCTGGCTGCTGGGGGCCACCATCGGGCCGGGGACGATCGCCGTCGTCGTGCTGCTCGGCCCGACGGTCGACCTGGTCAGCCGGATGCTGCGCCTTGACGTGCACCAGAGGATGGAGCCATGACCGCCGAAGCCGTCATCCCCCGCAACCCGTTGATCGTGCTGTGCGCACCAGAGCACGCGGACGTCCTCGAGAGCCAGTTCGCGCGCTACGCGTTCGACTACGACCTGCGCACGACCTCGAGCTCCGCCGAGACCCTCGAGCTGCTCGAGACCCTGCCGTCGGGGGACCGGGTCGCGCTCCTTGTCTCGGAGACTGAGCTCCCCGACGACCAGCTGCTACGCGCGCTCCACTCGTGGCGAGCCGCGGTTCCCACGGCACGCCGGATCGTCGCCGCCCACGCCGACCACTTCCGCGAGCGAGCGGACGAGCTGCGACACGGGCTGGCGACTGGCAAGTACGACGCCTACCTGCTGATGCCCCGGGGAGTGCGCGACGAGGAGTTCCACACCGCGGTGACCGAGCTGCTCTCCGACTGGGGCTCCACCGCGCCCGTCGTACCCACCGTGCAGATCGTGTCGCCGCAGCTGGACCCACTCACCGTCGCGCTGCGCGACTTCGCGTACCAGATGGGGATGCCGGCGGAGGTGGTCCCACCCGAGTCCGAGAAGGGGCGCGAAGTACTCACCCGGCACGGCGACGACAGCGCCTTCCCGGTGGTCTCCGCGCTCGGGAACCGCACCTCGCAGCCTCGGTCGGTTCGCGAGCTGGCCGTGACCATCTACGGCGCTCCCGACGAGATCGATGTCGACAAGGTCGTCGACGTGGTCGTCGTGGGGGCCGGCCCGGCTGGCCTCGCGGCCGCGGTCTACGCCTCCTCGGAGGGACTCAAGACCGTCGTACTCGAGTCGGACGCCATCGGCGGGCAGGCCGGCACCAGCTCCATGATCCGCAACTACCTCGGCTTCCCGCGCGGCATCTCGGGCATGCGCCTGGCCCAGCGCGCCCGCAGCCAGGCGATCCGGTTCGGCACCCGGTTCTTCACCGGTTGGCCGGTCGAGGCGCTCGAGCCCGGCAGCAACGGCGACCCGCACCGCGTCGTCACCGAGGGCGGAGAGGTGAATGCCCGCGCCGTGGTGATCGCCACCGGCGTCGCCTACCGCCGGCTCGGCGTCGACGCGATCGAGGAGCTGGTCGGGCTCGGCGTGCACTACGGGGCGGCGGTCAGTGCCTCGGTCGAGATGGAGGACCGCGACGTCTTCGTGGTGGGCGGTGGCAACTCGGCCGGCCAGGCGGCGCTGCACCTGGCCCGGTTCGCGCGCTCGGTCACACTGCTCGTACGACGCCCTGACGTCTCGGCGACCATGTCGGACTACCTGATCCGGGAGATGAAGTACGTCCCCCGGATCCGCGTCCGGGAGTGTGCCGAGGTCGTCGAGGGCGGTGGTGACGGGCGACTGGACTGGATCGGGGTCCGCGACCTGAACACCGGCGAGTTGACCCGCCACGAAGCCGGCGGCCTGTTCCTGCTGCTCGGTGCCGAGCCGAAGTGCGACTGGCTCCCCCCGGAGATCCGGCTCGACGAGCACGGCTTCGTGCTCACCGGGCGTGACGTGCCGAAGGACCTCTGGGCCGACGGACTGCCGCCGGCGAACCTGGCCACCTCGGTGCCCGGCCTCTACGCGGCGGGCGACATCAGGGCCGGCTCGATGAAGCGGGTCGCCGCCGCGTCGGGCGAGGGCGCGAGCGTCGTACCCCTCGTCCACGGGCACCTCGCCGACCTGTCGACGCCGACCGTCTCACCGGACGACGAAGGCCCGCCAGCACGACCGTGGTGACGGGCCTTCGCTGTGACCTGTTGGCCTCAGGCCTTGGCGTCGTCCTCGGGCTCCTCGGCAGCAGCCTCAGGCTCCTCCGCAGCGACCTCGGGCTCCTCGGCAGCAGCTTCGGGCTCCGCCGCGGCCTCGGGCTCGTCGGCGGGCTCCTCGGCTGCCTCGCTCTGGGCCTCGGCAGTCTCGACGTCGGCGGCTTCGGTCTCCACGACCTCGGTCTCTCCGGCCTCGTCGGTCGCCTCGACCTCAGCTGGGGCGTCCTCGGCCGGCTTCTCGACCTCGACGGCCGGAGCAGGGGTCTCCGCAGCGGCCTTCTTCGATGACTTCTTGTCGGCCTTCTTCTTCGGGCCTGACGGCGTGTACGACTCGGTCACCAGCTCGATCACGGCCATCGGGGCGTTGTCGCCCTTCCGGGGGCCGATCTTGGTGATCCGGGTGTACCCGCCGGGACGGTCCTTGAAGTTGTCCGCGATGTCGGTGAACAGGGTGTGCACGACCGACTTGTCGCGGATGGTCTTGAGGACCTCACGACGGTTGTGCAGGTCGCCCTTCTTCGCCTTGGTGATCAGCTTCTCCGCGACCGGACGCAGCACGCGCGCCTTGGCCTCGGTGGTCGTGATCCGACCGTGCTCGAACAGCGACGTAGCGAGGTTCGAGACGATCAGGCGCTGGTGGGACGGGCTGCCGCCGAGGCGGGCACCCTTCTTGGGAGTAGGCATTGCTTCTCTCGATTCTCCCCGGCCGTGTCAGGTACCGGAGTAGATGGGTGAGCTCAGTACTGCTCGTCCTCCACGAACGAGTCATCGTCGTCGTCGTACGCCGCCAGGGCGGTCGCCGGGTCGAAGCCGGGCGCACTGTCCTTGAGGGACAGCCCCATCTCGACCAGCTTGGCCTTGACCTCGTCGATCGACTTCGCACCGAAGTTGCGGATGTCGAGCAGGTCCTGCTCCGAGCGCGAGATCAGCTCACCCACGGTGTGGATGCCCTCGCGCTTGAGGCAGTTGTACGAACGAACCGTCAGGTTCAGGTCCTCGACCGGAAGGGCGAGGTCCTGGGCCAGCTGCTCGTCGACCGGCGACGGGCCGATGTCGATGCCCTCGGCCTCGACGTTGAGCTCACGGGCCAGACCGAACAGCTCGACCAGCGTCTTGCCGGCCGACGCGATGGCGTCACGCGGCGTGATCGACGGCTTGGTCTCGACGTCGATGACCAGCTTGTCGAAGTCGGTGCGCTGCTCGACACGGGTGGCCTCGACCTTGTAGGTCACCTTGAGCACGGGGCTGTAGATCGAGTCGACCGGGAGCCGGCCGATCTCGTTGTCCGCGCCCTTGTTCTGCACCGAGCTGACGTAGCCGCGACCGCGCTCGACGATGAGCTCCATCTCGATCTTGCCCTTGTCGTTCAGGGTGGCGATCTTCAGGTCGGGGTTGTGGACCTCGACGCCGGCGGAGGCCTCGATGTCGGCTGCGGTGACGACACCGGCACCCGACTTGCGAAGCACCATGGCGACCGGCTCGTCGTGCTCGCTGGAGACGACGAGGCCCTTGAGGTTGAGGATGATCTCGGTGACGTCTTCCTTGACGCCTTCGATGGTGGAGAACTCGTGAAGAGCGGTGTCCACCTTGATGCTGGTCACGGATGCCCCCGGGATCGAGGACAGCAGGGTGCGACGCAGCGAGTTGCCGAGCGTGTAGCCGAAGCCGGGTTCCAGCGGTTCGATCACGAACCGCGAGCGGAACTCGTCGACGACATCTTCCGACAGGGTCGGGCGCTGAGCGATGAGCACAGTTGTTTTCCTTTCCGAGCCCACCCGCTATTTGACGGGCTCGAACTCACACTTGAATGGGGCCTTGCTGGTGGTGCTTACTTCTTGGAGTAGTACTCGACGATGAGCTGCTCCTGGATCGGGAGCTCGATCTGCGCGCGGAGCGGACGCGAGTGCACGAGCACCCGCATCCGCGAGGGGATTGCTTCGAGCCAGGCCGGGACGAGCCGCTCGCCGTGGGTCTCACGAGCCACGATGAACGGCGTCATCTCCAGGCTCTTCTCGCGCACGTCGATGATGTCGTGGGCGTCGACCTGGTAGGACGGGATGTCGACCTTCTTGCCGTTGACCCGGAAGTGGCCGTGCGTGACCAGCTGACGGGCGTGACGGCGAGTCCGGGCGAAGCCGGCGCGGTAGACCACGTTGTCCAGACGGCACTCGAGGAGCTGCAGCAAGTTGTCACCGGTCTTGCCGGGACGACGGCTGGCCTCGTCGTAGTAGTTGTGGAACTGCTTCTCCATCACGCCGTAGGTGAAGCGCGCCTTCTGCTTCTCCTGCAGCTGGTTGCGGTACTCGCTCTCCTTGATGCGCGTACGGCCGTGCTGGCCGGGGGCGTACGGGCGCTTCTCGAAAGCCTTGTCCTCGCCAACGAGGTCGACACCGAGACGGCGCGACTTCTTGGTCATTGGACCGGTGTAACGGGCCATGTCTTGAGTCTCCTGTTCCTGTCTCGGGGTCAGACGCGCCGGCGCTTGGGCGGGCGGCAACCGTTGTGGGGTGTGGGCGTGACGTCCTGGATGGTGCCGACCTCGAGGCCGATGGCACCCAGCGAACGGATCGCGGTCTCGCGGCCCGAGCCCGGGCCCTTCACGAAGACGTCGATCTTCTTCATCCCGTGGTCCATGGCACGACGCCCAGCGGCCTCGGCGGCCATCTGCGCGGCGAACGGTGTGGACTTGCGCGAGCCCTTGAAGCCGACGGTTCCGGCCGAGGCCCACGAGATCACCGCACCGGTGGGGTCGGTGATCGTGACGATGGTGTTGTTGAACGTGCTCTTGATGTGGGCTTCGCCCTGGGCGACGTTCTTCTTCTCCTTGCGACGCACCTTCTTGGTGCCGGCCGCGCTGCGAGTCTTGGGAGGCATTCACAAACTCCTGATGATTATCGGTTGCTCGGGTGTGGGCGGTGACCAGCTGCTCGGTGGTTGAGGAGGTCGCGCAGCGACCGTCTCGAAACCGCGGTCACTTCGCCTTCTTCTTGCCGGCGACGGTGCGCTTGGGACCCTTGCGGGTGCGCGCGTTGGTCTTGGTGCGCTGCCCACGAACGGGCAGGCCCTGGCGGTGCCGGCGGCCCTGGTAGCTACCGATCTCGATCTTGCGGCGGATGTCGGCCTGGACCTCGCGACGGAGGTCACCTTCGTACTTGTAGTCGGCTTCGATCGCGTCGCGGAGCTTGACGAGCTCTTCGTCCCCCAGCATGTGTACGCGGGCGTTCGGGTCAACCCCGGTCGCGGCGAGGATCCTCTGGGAGCTGGTACGGCCGATGCCGTAGATGTAGGTGAGTGCGATCTCGATGCGCTTGTCACGCGGGAGGTCAACACCAACGAGGCGTGCCATTGATGGCGTTCCTTTCACAAATCACGGTGGTCTGTCCGTGTCGCGTCTCCTGCCTCGCAGCGGGAGCTCCGGCCATCCGTTCCGGAGGTTGTTGACCGTCGTACGACGGCTGAGCGATCACGTAGATGGGTGTATTCAGTTGTGTTCGGCCTGGGAGAGCGAGTGGCTCAGCCCTGGCGCTGCTTGTGACGCGGGTTCTCGCAGATCACCATGACGCGGCCGTGGCGACGAATCACCTTGCACTTGTCACAGATCGGCTTGACGCTCGGGTTGACCTTCACTTGTCAGCCCTTTCTGTCGTGGGTCGGCTGCTTCTTACTTGTACCGGTAGACGATGCGACCCCTGGTGAGGTCGTACGGAGACAGCTCCACCACCACGCGGTCCTCAGGGAGGATCCGGATGTAGTGCTGGCGCATTTTGCCGCTGATGTGGGCGAGCACCTTGTGTCCGTTGGTCAACTCGACCCGGAACATGGCGTTTGGCAGGGCCTCCACGACGGAGCCCTCCATCTCGATCACGCCTTCCTTCTTCGGCATGTCCTCCGCAATCTGTTGTTCGTCGTCGTACCTACCGTTGGCCCGGGAACCTCCCGGCTTACCGGGTGGACCTCGTGCAGCCGTTCGGTGAGCCTCATTCCCGAGCGCGCAGCACACCCCACCGAGAGGCGAGTCAGCGCTTGTTCGGGCAGCCGCGAGGCACCACAAAACGAACCCACGTTGGGCCGAGGAGCAAGTTTACGCAGAAAGTGGCCCCAAGCGTTAATCGCCGGAGCCTCGCGCGCGCCGCCAGACCCATTCTCCGCCAGGCTCCAAACAGCCTGAACGGGCCGAACGCCGCGTCAGCGCTGATATCGGGCGACGAAGTTGGTCAGCAGGGTCATCGGGTGCCGCACGTCGACGGCCCGCGAGCGCTCCTTGAGCGTCTCCGCCTCGCCCGGCGGGAAGTAGCCGGCGCTCTTGTAGACCTCGATCCGGGTGCAGACACCCACGACGTCGAGCTCGGGGTGGAACTGGGTCGCGTAGACGTTGCTGCCCACCCGGAACGCCTGCACCGGGCAGGCCTCCGAGGTCGCCAGCTGCACTGCACTGGTCGGGAGCGTCACCATGCCTTCCTTGTGCCCGCCGTACGCCGCGAAGTCGGTCGGCACGCCCTCGAACAGCGGATCCGCCTCCCCCTCCGTGGTGAGCGTCACCGAGAGCGGGCCCACCGGCTCGGGCCAGCTGCGGTCGACCACGGCGCCCTGGTGCAGGCCGAGGGTGCCGATGCCGTAGCAGGCACCCAGGAACGGGAAGTCGCGCGCCACCACGACGTCGAGCAGACGTGCGATGGCCGCTTCGGCGCTGACCTGCGCGGCCGACTTCGTCTCCTGGGGGTCGCTGGCGTTCCACGGCCCGCCACCGAGGAGGATCCCCGACCACGCTTCGAGCTCGACCGACGGCATCTCGTCCTGGGCCAGGTTGACCCGCGGCAGGTCTGCCTCGGGGAGCCCCGTGAACCGGAGGAACGACTCGTACTCGTTGTCGGCGGCCGCTGCCTCACCCCGGATCGAGAGCAGCAGGAAGGGGAGCAAGTTAGTCCCCGCCATAGGGAACGCCGAGCTCGGCGAGCTTGGCGCGACCGCCGTCGATCGCGGTGAGGATCCAGGCCCCGTTGGGCGTGAGGGTGAAGGAGTGCTCGAAGTGCGCGGCCCAGCTGCCGTCGTCCGTGACGACGGTCCATTCGTCGTCGTCGAGCTCGGTGTACTTGCTGCCGAGGGTGATCATCGGCTCGACGGCGAGCGCCAGCCCGCGCTCCAGCTTGGGACCCCGCCCCGGGCGTCCGTAGTTCGGGACGTTGGGCGGCTGGTGCATCGCGGTGCCGATGCCGTGCCCGGTGAAGTCCTCGAGGATGCCGTAGCTGCCGCCGGCCGGGTGAGGCTGTGAGCGCACGTATGCCTCCACCGCGTGGGAGATGTCGGTGACCCGGCCACCGAGACGCGCGGCAGCCAGTCCGGCCCACATGGAGCCCTCGGTCACCCGCATCAGCTCCTCTACGTCGGGACGCACCTCGCCGACCGCGACCGTGATCGCCGCGTCACCGTGCCAGCCGTCGACGATCGCGCCGCAGTCGATGGAGATGACGTCGCCGTGCTCGAGCACCCGGTCGCCGGGGATCCCGTGCACCACCTGGTCGTTGACCGAGGCGCAGATCGTGGCGGGGAAGGGCGGGTGACCGTAGCCGAGGAAGGACGGCACGCCCCCGCCCGCTCGGATGTTCTCCCCCGCGATCCGGTCGAGCTCGCCCGTCGTGATGCCGGCGCGCACCGAGGTGCGCATCAGCTCGAGGGTCTCGCCGACGAGCAACCCCGCCACCCGCATCTTGGCGATCTGCTCGGGCGTCTTGATCTCGACGCCCCGGTCACGGAAACCCATCTCGGTCTCGCGAGCTCAGCTCTCGCGAACGCCCTCGAGGGCGTCGAAGATCCGACTGGTGACCTCGTCCACCTCGCCCATGCCGTCGACCTCGATCAGCAGGTTGCGGTCGCGGTAGACGTCGATCAGGGGTTCGGTCTGCTCGGCGTACACCTCCTGGCGGCGTCGGATGACGTCCTCGGTGTCGTCGGAGCGGCCGTCGGTCTCGGCACGCTGCATCAGCCGCTGGACGAGCTCCTCGTTGTCGACGGTCAGCACCACCACGGCGTCGAGCGCGTGCCCGGTGTGCTTGATCATCCCGTCGAGCTCCTCGACCTGCGAGAGTGTGCGCGGGTAGCCGTCCAGCAGGAACCCCGGCTCGGCGTCGGTCTCGTCGATGCGGTTGCGCACCATCAGGTTGGTGAGCTCGTCCGGGACGTACTCGCCGGCGTCCATGTACTCCTTGGCCTTGCGGCCGAGCTCCGTGCCCTCGGAGACGTTTGAGCGGAAGATGTCACCGGTGGAGATCGCAGGAATGCCGAAGCGGTCGGCGACCACCTTGGCCTGGGTGCCTTTGCCGGCACCGGGAGGCCCCATCATGATGATTCTCATTTAGCGAAGGAATCCTTCGTAGTTGCGCTGCTGGAGCTGGGACTCGATCTGCTTCACGGTGTCGAGCGCGACACCGACCATGATCAGCAGCGAGGTTCCGCCGAAGGGGAAGTTCTGGTTGGCCTGGACCCAGACGAGCGCGATCAGCGGGATCAGCGAGAGCAGACCCAGATAGAGAGCGCCCGGCAGCGTGATGCGGGAAAGGACGTAGCTGAGGTATTCCTCGGTCGGCTTTCCCGCCCGGATCCCGGGGATGAAACCGCCGTACTGCTTCATGTTGTCGGCGACCTCTTGCGGGTTGAAGGTGATCGCGACGTAGAAGTAGGTGAAGAAGATGATCAGGAGGAAGTAGGCGGCCATGTACAGCGGATGGTCTCCGCGCACGAAGTAGGCCGCTATGAACCGCACCCAGGCGGAGTCGGAGTTCTGGTTGAACTGGACCGCCATGGCCGGCAGGTAGAGCAGGCTCGAAGCGAAGATGACCGGGATGATGCCGGCCTGGTTGACCTTGAGTGGGATGTACGTCGAGGACCCGCCGAACATCTTGCGGCCCACCATCCTGCGGGCATACTGCACTGGTATTCGCCGTTGCGCCTGTTCGATGAAGACCACGGCCGCCATCACGACGAGTCCGATCAGGATCACGATTCCGAAGATCCACGGGCCCTTGGCCTTCTGGACACCCCAGAGCGCCGCGGGGAAGGTCGCGACGACCTGCGTGAAGATCAGGATCGACATGCCGTTGCCGATGCCGCGCTCGGTGATCTGCTCACCGAGCCACATGATGACCGCGGTGCCTGCGGTCATGACTATGACCATCAGCAGGGCGACCCAGGTCGTGTCCTTGTAGAGCAGTGGCTTGTTGCACCCCTGGAGCAGGTTGCCGCTGCGGGCCAGCGCGACGATGCCGGTGGCCTGGAGGATCGCCAGGGCCAGGGTCAGATAGCGGGTGTACTGCGTGATCTTGGTCTGGCCGGCCTGGCCCTCCTTCTTGAGGGCCTCCAGCCGCGGGATCACCACGACGAGCAGCTGCAGGATGATGCTCGCGGTGATGTAGGGCATGATCCCCAGCGCGAAGACCGTCAGCTGGAGCAGGGCGCCGCCCGAGAAGAGGTTGATCAGGCCGTAGACGCCGCTGTTCTTCGTCGCCTCGAAACAGTCCTGGACGTTGGGCACGTTCACGCCCGGGGTCGGGATCTGGGAGCCGAGCCGGAAGATGGCCACGATGAGCAGCACGAACAGCAGCTTCTTGCGCAGGTCCGGCGTCCGGAAAGCGTTGGCGAATGCGCCTAGCACGTGCTCCTCTTTCGGGTGTCGATCGGGCCAGTGGGGAGAGGACCAAATCCGTGGAAGCCTAACAGGGCAGGACGATCGTCCACCGGCCTACGCCGTCAGATCACCCTGCCCTGTCAGCAATGCGTTACAGGGTTCAGAGCTCCGTGGCGCTGCCGCCGGCAGCCGCGATCTTCTCCTTGGCGGAGCCCGAGAACTTGTTCGCGGTCACCTGGACGGCCACCGAGAGGTCCCCCTGGCCCAGCACCTTGACGGGCTGGCCCTTGCGGACGGCGCCCTTGGCGATGA
Organism: uncultured Actinomycetota bacterium; assembly: GCA_963742785.1. GTDB lineage: Bacteria > Actinomycetota > Actinomycetes > Propionibacteriales > Nocardioidaceae > Marmoricola. The sequence continues at coordinate 233,064 of CAVUNI010000004.1, read as the reverse complement.
GGTCGGCGACGGTGACGTCGCCACCCTCGGGGAACAGCTCGTTGATCCGGTCCAGGTTGACGACCTGGAACTCGACCTTGAACGGGTTCTTGAAGCCCCTGAGCTTGGGCAGGCGCATGTGGATGGGCATCTGCCCACCCTCGAACGACGCCGGGACCTGGTAGCGGGCCTTGGTTCCCTTGGTACCCCGACCCGCGGTCTTGCCCTTCGAGGCCTCACCGCGACCCACGCGGGTCTTGGCGGTCCTGGCGCCGGGGGCCGGACGCAGGTGGTGCAGCTTGAGGCTCATTTGGAGTCAACCTCTCCGTCTATCTCCGTGACCGTCACGAGGTGACGGACGGTGTGGACCATGCCCCGGAACTCGGGGCGGTCCTCCTTGACGACCACGTCACCGATCCGCTTCAGACCCAGCGAGCGCAACGTGTCGCGCTGGTTCTTCTTGCAGCCGATGGTGGACTTCTTCTGCTCGACCTTCAGGCGGGACATCAGGAGGCCACCTCCTTGCTCTCACCCTCGGGCACCTCGGCCTGGGCCCTGAGCAGGGCCGCCGGGGCGACGTCCTCGACCCGCAGACCACGGCGCGCGGCAACTGCTGCGGGGTCCTCGAGGGAGCGCAGGGCAGCCACGGTCGCGTGCACGATGTTGATCTGGTTGGAGGAGCCGAGCGACTTGCTGAGTACGTCGTGGATGCCGGCGCACTCGAGCACAGCACGCACCGGGCCACCGGCGATCACACCGGTACCGGGGGCAGCCGGACGCAGGAGTACGACGCCCGCGGCCTTCTCGCCCTGGACCGGGTGCGGGATGGTGCCCTGGATGCGCGGGACGCGGAAGAAGCTCTTCTTCGCCTCCTCGACACCCTTGGCGATCGCCGCGGGGACTTCCTTGGCCTTGCCATAACCGACGCCGACGGTGCCGTCGCCGTCCCCGACGATCACGAGGGCGGTGAAGCTGAAGCGACGACCGCCCTTGACCACCTTCGCGACACGGTTGATGGCGACGACGCGCTCGATGTAGGCGCTCTTGTCGGCACCGTCACCGCCGCGACGATTGTCGCGGCCGCCACGGCGCTCACCACCGGCGCGCTGGCCGCGCTGGGGTCCGCTCATGAGTTCTACCTCTTCCGTTTCTAAGCTTGGGTTGTCAGAAGGTCAGGCCGCCCTCGCGGGCGCCGTCCGCAAGGGCCGCAACGCGACCGTGGTACTTGTTGCCGGCGCGGTCGAAGACCACGCCCTCGACACCAGCGGACTTCGCGCGCTCGGCGACGAGCTCGCCGACCTTGCGGGCCTTGGCGGTCTTGTCGCCCTCGATCGAGCGAACGTCGGCCTCCATGGTCGACGCGGACGCAAGCGTCTTGCCGACCAGGTCGTCGACGAGCTGCACACTGATGTGCTTCGAGGAGCGAGTCACCACGAGGCGAGGACGCTCCGCGGTGCCGTTGACCTTCTTGCGGCCGCGGATCTGACGACGCGCACGTGACGCGACGCGAGCCGCGGTGTGCTTGCCAGTCTTGAGTGCGATGGCCATCGTCACTTACCAGCCTTTCCGACCTTGCGGCGAATGTGCTCTCCCGCGTAGCGCACGCCCTTGCCCTTGTAGGGCTCTGGCTTGCGCAGCTTGCGGATGTTTGCGGCAACCTCGCCGACGAGCTGCTTGTCGATGCCCTGGACACCGAGCCTGGTGGGCCCGTCGACGGTGAACGTGATCCCGTCGGGGGCGTTGAACGTGATCGAGTGTGAGTAACCGAGCTGGAACTCGAGCTGCGTCGGCCCCTTGGAGAGCACGCGGTAACCCACGCCCACGATCTCGAGCCTCTTCTCGTAGCCCTCGGTGACACCCACGACCATGTTGTTGATCAGCGACCGGGTCAGACCGTGCAGGGCACGGCTCTCCCGCTCGTCGTTGGGGCGCTTCACCTCGAGGGCGCCCTCACCGTTCTCGACGGTGATGGGCGCGGCCACCGTGTGGCTCAGGGTGCCCTTGGGACCCTTCACCGTCACGGTGTTCGCCTGGACCTGCACGTCGACTCCGGAGGGGACCGGGACGGGCAGCTTGCCGATGCGCGACATTGCTTCTACCTCAGCTTCCTGGTCACCAGACGTAGGCGAGGACTTCCCCACCCACACCCTTGCTGTTGGCCTGACGGTCGGTGAGCAGCCCCTGGCTGGTCGAGATGATCGCGACGCCGAGACCACCGAGCACCTTGGGCAGGCCGGTTGCCTTCGCGTACACGCGCAGGCCGGGCTTGCTGATCCGGCGTACGCCGGCGATGGAACGCTCGCGGTTGCGGCCGTACTTGAGCTGGATCTCCAGCGTCTTGCCGACGACGCCCTCGAGGTCCTGGACCTCGAAGGAGGTGATGTACCCCTCCTTCTTGAGGATCTCGGCGAGACCTTCCTTGAGCTTGCTGTACGGCATCGACACCGAGTCGTGGTACGCCTGATTGGCGTTGCGCAGACGAGTAAGCATGTCTGCGATCGGGTCAGTCATGGTCATGGCCGTGTCGGCCCTTTCTCCACTCCGGTTTCGTCCTGCATCTCAGGACGACCTGGGGCGATCGTTTGGTGGTGGTTTCAGGCGTTGATTGAGCTTGTCGAAATCACCAGGAGCTCTTGGTGACGCCGGGCAGCTCGCCGCGGTGCGCCATCTCCCGCAGGCAGATCCGGCACAGGCCGAACTTGCGGTAGACGGCCTTGGGGCGGCCACAGCGCTGGCAGCGGGTGTAGCCCCGCACCGCGAACTTCGGCTTGCGCGCGGCCTTGACCCTCAGTCCGGTCTTCGCCATGTCAGTTGCCTTCCTTGAACGGGAAGCCGAGCCGCTTCAGGAGCGCCCGCCCCTCGTCATCATTGGTCGCGGAGGTCACCACAGTGATGTCCATCCCGCGCGAGCGGTCGATCTTGTCCTGGTCGATCTCGTGGAACATGACCTGCTCGGTGAGACCGAAGGTGTAGTTGCCGCGCCCGTCGAACTGCGTGTCCGCGAGACCGCGGAAGTCACGGATGCGGGGCAGGGCCAGCGCCAGCAGGCGGTCGAGGAACTCCCACATGCGGTCGCCACGCAGCGTGACGTGCGCACCGATGGGCATTCCCTCACGCAACTTGAACTGCGCGATCGACTTGCGGGCCTTGGTCACCTGGGGCTTCTGGCCGGTGATCGCGGTGAGGTCGCGGACAGCGCCCTCGATCAGCTTGGAGTCGCGAGCTGCCTCGCCGACGCCCATGTTGACCACGATCTTGGTCAAACCCGGCACCTGCATGACGTTGGGGTAGCTGAACTGCTCACGCAGCGCGGGGACGATCTCCTCGCGGTAGCGCGCCTTCATGCGCGGTCCGGTGGCCTGTCCGGCGGCCCGGTCCTTGTTGATCTCGGTCATTGATTCAGTCATCAGATCTCTTCTCCGGACTTCCGGGAGACGCGGACGCTCCGGGTGGTCTGGTACGTCGAGCCGTCGGTGCGGCGCTTGGTTGCCTCCACGCGCTTGGAGCCGAGGCGGGTGGTGCCCTTGCCGTCGACGACCATCACGTTGGAGAGGTGGATCGGGGCCTCGGAGGTCACGATGCCGCCGGTGTTGCCGGCGCGGCCGCCCTGGTTGACGACCTTGGTGTGCTTCTTGACCCGGTTGATGCCCTCGACGATCACCCGCTGCTCCTCACGGAGCACCTGGATGACCTTGCCCTCGGCACCCTTGTCCTTGCCAGCGATCACCTTGACAGTGTCGCCCTTCTTGATCTTGACGCTCATCTCAAAGCACCTCCGGCGCCAGCGAAATGATCTTCATGAACTTCTTGTCGCGCAGCTCGCGGCCCACGGGACCGAAGATGCGTGTGCCACGGGGTTCCCCGTCGGCCCTGAGGATCACGGCGGCGTTCTCGTCGAAGCGGATGTAGGAACCGTCGGGACGACGGCGCTCCTTGACGGTGCGCACGATCACGGCCTTGACGACGTCGCCCTTCTTGACGTTGCCACCCGGGATCGCGTCCTTCACGGTGGCGACGATGACGTCGCCGATGCCGGCGTAGCGCCGACCGGAGCCGCCGAGCACGCGGATGCACAGAATCTGCTTCGCACCCGTGTTGTCGGCGACCTTGAGTCGCGACTCCTGCTGGATCATTGGTCCTGTTCTCCTACTTCGCCTTCTCGATGATCTCCACCACGCGCCAGCGCTTGGTCGCGCTGAGGGGGCGGGTCTCCATCAGGAGCACGCGGTCGCCGACGCCGCATTCATTGGCCTCGTCGTGGGCCTTCAGCCGCGTCGACCGACGCAGGACCTTGCCGTAGAGCGCGTGCTTCACGCGGTCCTCAACAGAGACGACCACGGTCTTGTCCATCTTGTCGCTCACGACCAGGCCCTCCCGGACCTTGCGGGCCGAGCGGTCCTCGACTGAGGTCTCGACTACGGGGTTCTCGCTCATGCGTTCTCCTTAGTTCCCGGCGCCGTACGGATGCCGAGCTCGCGCTCGCGCACCACGGTGTAGATCCGGGCGATGTCCTTCTTGACCGCGTTCAGGCGGCCGTGGCTCTCGAGCTGACCGGTGGCGGCCTGGAATCGGAGGTTGAACAGCTCCTCCTTGGCCTCACGCAGCTTGCCCTCGAGGTCGACGTTGTTCAGGTCATCGAGCTCGTGTGCGGTCGCCATCACAGATCACCTGTCTCACGGCTGATGAACTTGCACTTCATGGGGAGCTTGTGGATCGCACGGCGCATCGCCTCGCGAGCGACCTCATCGGTGACGCCGGAGAGCTCGAACATGACACGGCCGGGCTTCACGTTGGCCACCCACCACTCGGGTGAGCCCTTGCCGGAACCCATCCGGGTCTCGGCTGGCTTCTTGGTCAGCGGGCGGTCGGGGTAGATGTTGATCCAGACCTTTCCGCCTCGCTTGATGTGTCGGGTCATCGCGATACGCGCGGACTCGATCTGCCGGTTGGTGACGTAGGCCGGCTCGATCGCCTGGATGCCGTAGTCGCCGAAGGACAGCTTCGTGCCACCCTTGGCAGCACCCGTCCGCTTGGGGTGGTGCTGCTTGCGGTGCTTGACCCTGCGGGGCATCAACATGATGTTCAGCCCTCCTGTCCGGGCGCGAAGCCGTAGAGCTTGAGGCCGGGGTGGTGCTGCTTGCGGTGCTTACTCCGCTGGACGGGCATCAACATGGTCAGGCCTCCCCAGTCGTAGTCGTGGAATCAGCGGTCGGTGCAGCCTCGGCAGCCGGGGCTGCCGCAGCGGCGGCCTCGGGTGCTGCAGCAGCGGGAGCGTCGCCGCGGTCCGAACGCGTGGGGCGCTCAGCACCGGCGCCGCGCGTGCCGCGGGTCGGGCGATCGCCACGCGCACCGCGGCCACGACCGGGAGCTCCGGCACGGGCGGCGGCCTGGGCCTCGCGCTCGGCACGGGTGCCGGCGACCTCACCCTTGTAGATCCAGACCTTCACGCCGATGCGGCCGAAGGTGGTCTTGGCCTCGTAGAAGCCGTAGTCGATGTCGGCACGCAGGGTGTGCAGGGGCACGCGGCCCTCGCGGTAGAACTCCGAGCGCGACATCTCGGCGCCGTTGAGGCGGCCCGAGCACTGGATCCGGATGCCCTTGGCACCGGAGCGCATCGAGGTCTGCATGGCCTTCTTCATGGCGCGACGGAACTGCACGCGACCGGCGAGCTGCTCGGCGACGCCCTGGGCGACCAGCTGCGCGTCGATCTCGGGCTGCTTGACCTCGAGGATGTTCAGCTGCACCTGCTTGCCGGTGAGCTTCTCCAGCTCGCCGCGGAGGCGGTCGGCCTCGGCGCCACGGCGACCAATGACGATGCCCGGACGCGCGGTGTGGATGTCCACCCGGACGCGATCGCGGGTGCGCTCGATCTCGACCTTGGAGATGCCGGCGCGCTCCATGCCCTTGGACAGGAGGCGACGGATGGCGACGTCCTCACCGACGTAGGCCTTGTACAGCTTGTCGGCGTACCACCGGCTCTTGTGGTCGGTGGAGATGCCGAGGCGGAACCCGTTCGGGTTGATCTTTTGACCCATCAGGCCTTCCGTCCCTTCGTCTTCGTGGTGCTTGGTGCCTCGTCGGCGGGCTGCACCACGAGGGTGATGTGGCTGGTGCGCTTGTTGATCCGGGTGGCCCGGCCCTGCGCACGCGGACGCCACCGCTTCATCGTGGGGCCCTCGTCGACCATCGCCTTGCTGACCACGAGGGTCCCGCGGTCGAGGTCTTCGGTGGTCTCGGCGTTGGACACGGCGCTCTCGAGGACCTTGTAGACGGTCTCGCTGGCGGACTGCGGCGCGAACTGCAGCAGGGCCAGGGCGTCGTCCACCGGCAGTCCGCGGACCATGTCCACGACTCGGCGAGCCTTCATCGGGGTGATCCGGACGAAGCGCGCGCTGGCGAACGCGCCCGGCTGGTCGCCGAGCAGCGAATCACGGCGGGCGCTGGTGCGCCTACGCTCTGTAACGCTCATCTGTCTGTCTTCTCCTCAGCTGTCGCGTTCAGCGACGGCGGCTCTTCCGGTCGTCCTTCACGTGGCCCCGGTAGGTGCGGGTGGGGGCGAACTCGCCCAGCTTGTGGCCGACCATCGAGTCGGTCACGAACACCGGGACGTGCTTGTGGCCGTCGTGCACGGCGAGCGTGTGGCCGATCATGGCCGGCACGATCATCGAGCGACGCGACCACGTCTTGATCACGTTGTGGGTCCCGGCCTCGTTCTGTACTTCCACCTTCTTGATCAGGTGGTCGTCGACGAACGGGCCCTTCTTCAGGCTGCGTGGCATCTCGCTACTTCCTCTTGCCGGACTTGCGGCGACGGACGATCAGGGCATCGCTGGCCTTGCGCTTGCGCGTGCGGCCCTCAGGCTGACCCCAGGGGGTCACGGGGTGACGACCACCGGACGTCTTGCCCTCGCCACCACCGTGCGGGTGGTCGACCGGGTTCATCACGACACCGCGGACGGTCGGGCGCTTGCCCTTCCAGCGCATGCGGCCGGCCTTGCCCCAGTTGATGTTGGACTGCTCGGCGTTGCCGACCTCGCCCACGGTGGCGCGGCAACGGACGTCGACGTAACGCATCTCGCCGGAGGGCATCCGCAGCTGGGCGCGTGAACCCTCCTTGGCGACGAGCTGGGCGCTGATGCCCGCGGAACGCGCGATCTTGGCACCGCCACCGGGCCGGAGCTCGATGCAGTGGATCGTCGTACCGACCGGGATGTTGCGCAGCGGCAGGTTGTTGCCCGGCTTGATGTCGGCGGTCGCGCCCGACTCGACCGCGGTGCCCTGGCTCACGCCGAGCGGCGCGATGATGTAGCGCTTCTCGCCGTCGGCGTAGTGCAGCAGCGCGATGCGGGCGGTGCGGTTGGGGTCGTACTCGATGTGCGCGACCTTGGCGGGCACGCCGTCCTTGTCGTAGCGACGGAAGTCGATGACGCGGTAGGCACGCTTGTGGCCACCACCCTGGTGACGGGTGGTGATCCGGCCCTGGTTGTTGCGGCCACCCTTCTTGGGCAGCGGCTTGACCAGCGACTTCTCCGGCGTGGTCCGGGTGAGCTCGACGAAGTCAGCGACCGACGAGCCACGACGGCCCGGCGTTGTCGGCTTGTACTTACGAATAGCCATGTTGAGTCCTCAGTCCTCTCGGGCCGGTCAGGAGACCGGACCTCCGAAGATGTCGATGCGGTGACCCTCGGCCAGGCTGACGATCGCGCGCTTGGTGTCCTTGCGGCGGCCGGTGCCCGTGCGGGTCCGGCGGGTCTTGCCGGGGCGGTTGAGGGTGTTGACGGAGGTGACCTTGACGTCGAACACCTTCTCGACCGCGACCTTGATCTCGGTCTTGTTGGCGTCCGGACGGACCAGGAAGGTGTACTTGTTCGCGTCGAGGAGGCCGTAGCTCTTCTCGCTCACGACCGGCGCGATCAGCACGTCGCGGTGGTCCTTGTGCAGGGTGCTCACTTGTCGCCCTCCTCCTCAGCGTGGGTCTGCTCGACCGACTGCTTCGAGCCAGCCTCGACGAAGCCGGCGGCCTCGGCGTCGGCGGCGGTCTTGAACCACACCTCGGCCTCGGTCGCGTCGTACCACTGGCCACCGGGGGCGTGGTACTTCATCGAGTCCTTGTTGCCCTTGATCTCGTAGCCCTCGGGAGCCTCGCCGCTCGCGAGCGGTGCGGCAGAACCCACGAACTCCTCGGTCTCGACCTCGACGGCCTCGACCACGGTGTCCTCGGGCTCCTCAACGGGCTCGACGGCCTCGACCACAGTGTCCTCGGGCTCGTCGGCCACGGCGTCGTTGCCCGGGGCCTCGGTGATGGTCGCCTTGCGGGCGGTGGTCGCCGCGGTGCCGTTGACGAACGCGTCGTAGGCACCCTTGGTGAACACCACGTCGTCGGAGAGCAGCACGTCGTAGGTGTTGAGCTGGTCGACGGCGAGCAGGTGCACCGAGGCCACGTTGCGCAGCGAGAGCCAGGTCAGCGCGTCGTCACGCTCGAGCACGACGAGCTGGCGGCGGTGCTCGGTCAGGCCGTTGAGGGCCGCGACGGCGTCCTTGGTCGACGGCTTCTTCTGGTCGCCGATCAACGACTCCACCACGTGGATGCGGCCGGCGCGGGCCCGGTCGGAGAGGGCACCGCGCAGAGCGGCGGCCTTCATCTTCTTCGGGGTGCGCTGGTCGTAGTCACGCGGATGCGGACCGTGCACGACGCCACCACCGGCGAACTGCGGCGCGCGGGTCGAGCCCTGGCGCGCACGGCCGGTGCCCTTCTGCTTGTAGGGCTTGCGGCCACCGCCGCGAACCTCGCCGCGGCGCTTGGTGGAGTGCGTGCCCTGACGAGCAGCGGCCTGCTGGCCCACCACGACCTGGTGGATCAGCGGGATGTTGGTCTGTACGTCGAAGATCTCGGCGGGGAGATCAACCTTCACGGTCTTGGCGGTCATGCGCCGGCCTCCTCGATCTTCTTCGCAGCCGAGCGGATGACGACGAGCCCGCCCTTGGGACCGGGAACGGCGCCCTTGAGCAGGATCAGGCCCTTCTCCACGTCCACGGCGTGCACGGTGACGTTCTGCGTCGTGACGGTGTCGGTGCCCATGCGACCGGCCATGCGCGTGCCCTTGAAGACACGGCCTGGGGTCGCGCAAGCGCCGATCGAACCCGGCTTGCGGTGGTTCTTGTGGGCACCGTGGGAGGCGCCGACGCCGTGGAAGCCGTGCAGCTTCATGACTCCGGCGTAGCCCTTGCCCTTGCTGGTACCGGTGACGTCGACCTCCTGGCCGGCGGCGAACGTGTCCGCAGCGAGCTCCTGGCCGACCTCGTACGACGCGGCGTCGGTCGTGCGGATCTCGGCCAGGTGGCGACGCGGGGTGACCCCGGCCTTGTCGAAGTGACCAGCCGAGGGCTTGGTGACCTTGCGGCCGTCGATCTCGCCGAAGCCGATCTGGATGGCGTTGTAGCCGTCCCTCTCGGGGGTGCGGACCTGCGTCACCACGTTGGTGCCGGCTGCGATCACGGTGACGGGGACGATCTGGTTGTTCTCGTCCCAGGTCTGGGTCATGCCGAGCTTGGTGCCCAGCAGTCCCTTGAGATTGCGTTCGAAAGTGCTCATGGTGACGACCTCAGAGCTTGATCTCGATGTCGACGCCGGCGGGCAGGTCGAGGCGCATCAGCGAGTCGACTGTCTTCGGCGTGGGGTCAATGATGTCGATGAGACGCTTGTGGGTGCGCATCTCGAAGTGCTCGCGGGAGTCCTTGTACTTGTGCGGCGAGCGAATGACGCAGTAGACGTTCTTCTCCGTCGGCAGCGGCACCGGGCCGGCCACCTTCGCGCCCGTCCGGGTCACGGTGTCCACGATCTTCCGCGCCGAGGTGTCGATCACCTCGTGGTCATAGGCCTTTAGCCTGATGCGGATCTTCTGTCCCGCCATCAAACAACGTCCTTACTCAGTAGTCCCAACGACTGGTCTCGGACCCCTCGGTGAGGTTGTCCGCCCTGCTCCCACTCGGTTCAGCCTCCGACCCCCGCGGTCGGGCGTGTCGTGGCAGTCATGCGCGCGACACACTCGATCTCGTGCTGGTCGTTGTCTGGAGTGGCGCCCGGGGGGCCGGGCAAGAACGGGATCTCCTGGTGCGGCGCGGACGCGCGACCACTATGACTGCCGTGTCGGCAGCTCAGGAAAACCTGTTCAGTAGTCAATGTCCGCGCCCCGGCAATCCCGCCGGAGCAACCGGACTATCTTGTCAGAGACCCCCGCGAAGCGCCAAATCCGTTCGGTCAACAGCGGCGAGGAGGGCTAGCAGGATGATTCTGGTCCAGCTGCGAGCCACATTGTCAGCCAGATTTCGGGGGACCCGATGACCCATCTTCCACCATCAGGTGGAGCAGACGAGCCGCCGTACCCGGGACCTCCTGCCCCGGGTCGGGCCTTCCCGCCGCCCGGACCACCGCAGGACCTGCCACCCAGCCAACCGGGCCCACCACCCGGCCCCATGCCGGCCGCTCCCTCTGGCCCCTACGGCCCTCCCGGTGCCCCGGTCGGCGCCTGGGGCACGCCATACGGCGGACCCGGCCCGCACCAGTTCCCAGGATGGCGTCCCCCTGTCCACCAACCCGGCGTGGTGCCGCTGCGCCCGTTGACGCTCGGCGACATGTTCGGCGGTGCCCTGAAGACGATCAGGCACAACCCCAAGGCAACCGTGGGCATGGCCATGGTGGTGACCTTCGCCTTCATGCTCATCCCGATCATCGCGACGATCGTCTTCGGGGCGGCGGACGTGCTGCCGTCGATGGACCCCCTCGACCCGGACAGCGGGTCGAGCACAGCCGCCGATGTGGGACCGGTCATCTCCAGCGTGGTCAGCGGAGTGTTCAGCCTGCTTGCCGGAATCGTGGTGACCGGGCTGATGGTGCGAACCGTCGAACAGGCCGTGGTCGGGCGCCCGATCACCGCGGGTCAGGCCTGGCAGCGCAGCAAGGGCCGGCTGCTCCCGCTGCTCGGGCTGCTGCTGCTGGTCGGCATCGGCATGGCCCTCGTGGTCGCGGTGCCGATCGGAATCGGGGTGCTCGTCGCTATCGCGGTCAACACCGCCCTGGGAGTCGTGCTGGCGGTGCTCGGTGGCCTGTTCGGAGTCGTGGCAGCGATCTTCCTCTACACCCGCTACGTGCTCCTCGCGGCACCCGTGCTGGTGTTGGAGGAGCGCGGCGTGTTCGCCTCCCTGGCCCGCGCCCGCCAGTTGTCGCGCGGCGACTTCTGGCGACTGCTCGGCATCTACCTGCTGGCCAACCTCGCCACGTCCCTGATCGGCCAGGTGATCGCAATCCCCTTCGCAATCCTCGGCATCGTGGGCCTGCTCGCGCTGCCGGACAGCTGGGGGTTCGCCGGGATGCTGCTGACCTCGCACCTGGCCACGGTGCTGACGGGCGGTCTCCTGGGGCCGTTCACGGCAGGTGTGCTCGCGCTGCAGTACATCGACCAGCGCTTCCGCAAGGAGGGTCTCGACATCGAGCTGCTCAACCAGACGTCGCGGCCGGCGTCGCAGTGAGTGTCGGCTGGGCCCTGTCCCCCGACCCCGACCAGGCCAGGCGGTGGCTGGAGGACGAGCTGTCGCGGCGGGACTACCAGGAGTCGCTACTGGAGCGCTTCGGCCGATGGTTCGACGACCTGATGGACACCATCCGCGATGCCACCGGCCAGGTCGGGCTGATGAACCCGGTCCTGGCCACCGTTCTCCTGGTGGTGCTCGCAGGCCTGCTCGCGTTCGCCCTTTCCCGGCTGCGGCGAAGCGTGGCCGTGACCGGGCAGGCCAGCACCGTGTTCTCCGAGAAGCGGCAGAGCGCCGAGGACCACCGGAGGTCGGCCCACGACGCTCTGGAGCAGAGCCGGTGGGACGACGCCGTCGTCGAGTCGGTGCGAGCGCTCGCGTCGGGGCTCGTCGAGCGCGGGCTGCTGCCCGAGCAGGCCGACCTCACCGTGCACGAGCTGACCGAGCGCGCTGCCCAGCTGTACCCGAGCCTGGCTGCGCGGCTGCGGTCAACCGGTGTCGCCTTCGACGAGACCAGGTACGGCGACCGCCCTGCCGACGAGGTACGGGCCCGCGAGGCCGTGGCCCTCGACCTGGAGACCAGCCGTCGCGCCCCGGAGGAGTCCGGCATCCGCGGACCGGTGTCGGCGGTGCCTCGATGACCGTCCAGACGGTGGCCGGCCGGACGAGGTCGGCTGGACTGCGTCGCCCTCTGCTCATCGGCCTCGCGATGCTGGTCGTGCTGATCGCCATCTCGGTGCTGACCCGCGACGACGCCGACGTCGACAAGCCGTACGACCCGCGCAACCCCAATCGTTCCGGCGCGCAGGCCGTGGCACGCGTGCTGGACCAGCATGGCGTGGACGTCGAGATCGCGCGCGGGCAGGCCGCTCTCCAGGCTGTCGACGTCGACCCCGACACCGCCGTGGTCGTCACCAACCCGAGCCAGCTCGGCGTGAGCACCCTCGACGAGCTGCGCGACCACACCCGATCCGCGGGAGCACTGGTGGTCGTGGGCGACGCCGAGGTGCTCGGTGCCCTGTTCGACATGGAGGTGGGCGGGTCCCTGTCCGGTCCGAAGGCCGCCGACTGCGATCTCGGCCTGGCTCGCGGGCTCGTCGTACGCAGCTATGGGGAGCGGGGACTCGACGCGGACGGGTGCTTCGGCTCGTCGGGGTCCCAGGTGCTGGTCGACCGTGGCGATGTCTGGCTGATGACCTCGCCGCAGTCGATGACCAACCAGCACGTGCTCGACTCAGACAACGGCGCCCTGGCCCTGCGGCTTCTCGGGCAGGAGCGACGCCTCGTCTGGTACGTCGCCGACGCCGCCGACACTCCGGCGTCGGACGGTGTCCAGCTCTCCGCGCTGTTGCCGCCATACCTGGTCCCGGGGCTGTGGCTCGGGGCCGCCGCAGTGCTGGCTCTGGTCCTGTGGCGTGGCCGTCGGCTGGGTCCGCTGGTCACCGAGCCGCTGCCGGTGGTCGTGCGGGCGGCGGAGTCGACCAGGAGCCGAGGCCAGATCTACCACCGCACCCGTGACCGGCTGCACGCCGGAGACGTCCTGGTGGAGGCGTCGCGGAGACGACTCGCCGAGGTGCTGCGGTTGCCGCGCGGCAGCACGCTCGAGACCCTCGTCATCGCAGTCGCGGCGAGGACCGGGCGTGATCCCCGTGCGGTGCACGAGATGTTGGAGGTTCCGTTGATAGGCAAGGACTCGCAGCTGGTCGAGCTCGGCCAGCGTCTGACCCAGCTCGAGAACGAGGTGCGCGCCCCATGACCACACCCGACGCCCCGACCTCCGTCACGGCCGGCGAGGCTCTCGAGGCCTTCACCGCTGTCCGGGACGAGGTGGCCAAGGCGGTCGTCGGGCAGGACGCCGCCCTGTCCGGGTTGCTGATCGCGCTCCTGACCCGCGGCCACGTGCTGCTGGAAGGTGTGCCGGGCGTGGCCAAGACGCTGCTGGTGCGGACCCTGGCCACCGCCCTGGACGTGGACACCAAGCGGGTGCAGTTCACCCCTGACCTGATGCCGGGCGACATCACCGGATCGATGGTGATCGAGGGCGGCGGCCACGAGCTCACCTTCCGCGAGGGGCCGGTGTTCACCAACTTGCTGCTCGCCGACGAGATCAACCGCACCCCGCCGAAGACCCAGTCGGCTCTGCTCGAGGCGATGGAGGAGGGTCAGGTCTCGACCGACGGACGCACCCGTCCGCTGCCCACGCCGTTCGTGGTGGCAGCCACCCAGAACCCCGTCGAGTACGAGGGCACCTATCCGCTGCCGGAGGCCCAGCTGGACCGGTTCCTGCTGAAGGTGACCCTGCCGCTGCCGCCCCGGGACGACGAGCTGGCCATCGTCCAGCGGCACGCCGACGGCTTCGACCCGCACGACATCACGGCAGCGGGGGTCGTCAGGGTCGCGAGTCCGGCGCACATCGAGGCGGGGATGGCGTCGGTGCGCGACGTGCGGGTGGCCGCCGACGTGGTGGGCTACATCGTCGACGTCGCACGGGCCACCCGCCAGGCGCCCTCGCTGAGCCTCGGGGTGAGCCCGCGCGGTGCCACGGCACTGCTCCGGTCGGCGCGCGGGTGGGCGTGGCTCAACGGGCGCGACTTCGTCACCCCCGACGACGTCAAGGCGCTCGCCCACGCGACCCTGGCGCACCGGCTCCGGCTGCGCCCGGAGGCCGAGCTCGAGGGCGTCGACATCGGTCAGGTGCTCGCCTCCGCGCTCGGCGCGGTCCCGGTCCCCCGCTGACCGATGGCGATCACGTGGCGGGTCCCGGTACTGGTGCTCCTCGGCATCGTCCCGGTCGTGCTGCGCCCCGAGGCCGGCACGGTGTGGCTCTGGTTGCTCCTGGTGATCGTCCTCGTGACGATCGACGTGCTGCTGGCGCCGTCGCGCACAACCCTCTCCGTCGTACGACGGACGGTGGGTCGTACGCGCCAGGGAGAGACCACGACCACGACGGTCGAGGTGACTGCCGGCCAGCGCGGAGTGAACGGACTCCTCCGGGACGCGTGGCAGCCATCCGCCGGAGCGACCGGGAACCGACACCGTCTCGCCCTGGCTGCGGGCGGTCACGTCGCCCTCACCAGCCAGCTGCGACCCGTGCGGCGAGGCGACCTGACCGCCGACCGGGTGACGGTGCGAACGACCGGGCCACTCGGACTCGCGGCGAGGCAGGGCGCGATCGACGTGCCGGGCTCGTTGAGGGTGCTGCCTGCCTTCCCCTCCATCCGGCACCTGCCCAGCCGGCTCGCGCGGCTGCAGGAGCTCGACGGGCGGGCCGCCGTGCGGGTGCGTGGACAGGGGACCGAGTTCGACTCGCTGCGTGAGTACGTGCTCGGCGATGACGTCCGCAGCGTCGACTGGCGTGCCAGTGCCCGCACCCGCTCGGTCGTGGTGCGCACCTGGCAGCCCGAGCGGGACCGTCGCGTGGTGCTGGTCCTCGACACCGGGCGCACCTCGGCCGGCCGGGTCGACGACGCACCCCGGCTCGACTCGGCGATGGACGCTGCCCTGCTGCTCGCCACATTGGCGTCGCGCGCCGGAGACCGGGTCTCCTTCGTGGCAGGTGACCTCGGCGTCCGCAGCCGGATCAAGAGCACCCAGCGGACCGACACCCTCGGGGACCTCCAGGTCGCGATGTCGAACCTGCAGCCGGTGCTGGCCGAGACCAGCTGGCAGCGACTCATCGGCGCGGTGGAGTCCTTCGGGCGTCAGCGTGCCCTGGTCGTGCTGCTCACCGCGTTGGAGCCATCGGCCGTGGAGAGCGGCCTGCTGCCGCTCGTGGGTCCGTTGACCCGTCGGCACAAGGTGGTGCTCGCCTCCGTGCGCGACCCCGAGATCGACCGGCTGGCGAGGCAGCGCGACGACGCGCGGGCGACGTACGCCGCTGCCGCCGCGGAGCAGGCAGCCGCCCGGCGCGACCGGACCGCTCGCCTGCTGACCACGCTCGGTGTGGACGTGCTCGACGCGGACGCCGACGACCTCGCGGTCCGGCTGGCCGACCACTACCTGGCGCTGAAGGCACGCGGGTTGCTCTGACCGGGCCGGGCCGCAGCGCCACGGGGTCGGATGCTGCTGGTCGCTGCCGCAACCCCACAAATGTTGGATCGGGACGTCGAATCCGCAGATCCCAACGTCACGTTCCAACAATTGTGGGATCCGGACGCGCCCCAGCTATCCGGCCGTCGCCACCCGGTCCTCGAGGAGTGCAGCATCAACGTCGCCGGTCGCGCCGGCCAGGAATGCCCGGCGGCCGGGGCCGTAGACGTAGGCGAGGAAGAGGAGCTCGGCCACCACCCCGATGGCGATGCGTGCCCAGGTCGGCAGTCCGGAGGGGGTCACGAAGGCCTCGATGATCCCCGAGACGAGCAGGACCACGACCAGGCCGATGGCGACACCGCCAGCCGAACGCCCCTCGGCTGCCAGGGACTGCGCACGTGACCGGTCGCCCGGAGCCGCCCAGGACCAGAACACCCGCAGACCCACTCCGGCTGCAACGAAGACGGCTGTCAGCTCGAGCAGGCCGTGCGGCACGATCAGGCCGAAGAAGAGGTCACCGCGGTCGTGGCGGATCATGATCGAGGCGACGACCGCGAGGTTGAGGATGTTCTCCCAGAGCATCACCACGACGGGGATCGCGAGCACCCCGAAGGCGATGCACACCGCGGCCACCCAGACGTTGTTGGTCCACACCTGCGCGGCGAAGTGCGAGGCCGCGGACTCGGAGTAGTAGCTCTCGAAGTCGTTGTTCACCAGCTGCTCGACCTCGTGCGGATCGAGCATCGTCTGCTCGACCTGGGGATGCTGGAGCAACCACCAGATCATCACGGCGGCGACGGCATAGCTGCCCAGCATCGCCGACCACCACCATCGCCGGGTGCGGTAGAGCGCGGCCGGGAACCGTCGTACGAAGAAGTCGGCGACGCCGCTCCATCCCGACACACGCGTGCCGCCGGCCCGGGTGCGGGCATGGGCCAGCAGCCCGCTCAGGTAGGACACGACCCCGGGGTCCGGCGCACTCGAGCGGATCACGCTGAGGTGGGTGGCGACCTCCTGGTAGAGGTCGACCAGCTCGTCGGCCTCGGCGCCGGTCTTCGGGCGACGCTTGCTGAGGGCCTCAAGACGCTGCCACGACGGCTGGTGCGTGCGCACGTAGGCGTCGAGGTCCATGCGGTCACAGTACGGCGAACCGCCTGTCCCACTGGGGCGATCGCCCTACCCTGAAGCACGATGGCCACCGACCACTTCCCCACCGACATCGACCAGCTCGTCACGGGCGAGGCCGTTGCCCTGGAGCTGCCTCCGGCCTCCGTCGGAGTGCGCCTGGTCTCGGGGCTGATAGACGTGGCGATCCAGATCGGGATCCTGATCCTCGGATCGATCGTTGCCGCGATGCTCTCGCCCGACGATGCACTCGGCGCTGTCGCCGGCATCATCCTGGTCGCCTTCACCATCGTGGTCGGCCCGGCCGCGCTCGAGACGCTCACGATGGGTCGGACGGTGGGCAAGTTCGTCATGGGCACCCGGACCGTGCGCGACGACGCCGGACCGATCTCGTTCCATCACGCCTTCGTCCGGCATCTCGTCGCGATCGTCGAGATCTGGGTGTTCTGGGGTGTCCCCGCCCTGGTGAGCTCCGTGGTCAGCTCCAAGGGCAAGCGGCTCGGAGACTACGCGGCCGGCACCTACGTCGTGCGCGTCCGGTTCCGGCTCCGGCTGCAGTGGCCGGTGCAGATGCCGCCGTACCTCGCCGCCTGGGCCCGGACGGCCGACATCGCACCCCTCCCCGACTCGCTCGCGGTGGCCATGCGCCAGCTCCTCGCTCGCACCGGAACGCTGAGCCCGCAGGCGCGCGACATGCTCGTCACCCAGATCGTCGAGCAGGTCTCGCAGCACGTCTCACCACCACCGCCGTGGGGGACCCACCCGATCGACTTCCTGGCGGCCGTGGCGGCCGAACGGCGGACCCGCGACGAGTACCGGCTGTGGCGCGAGGCCGACCTGCGCTGGCGCCTGACCCGACGCCAGCTCTGAACCTGACTCAGATCTGCGCCGACTCCTGGCCCAGCTGCTCCAGGGAGGACTCGTCGGAGTGGCGCGCCTTCGGGATCGACAAGCACATCATCGCGGCGAGCAGGCACAGGCCGCCCGCGGTCATCCACGCGACGAAGTAGTCGCCCAGACCCTGCCGGATCCAGCCCGCGTACGACGCAGCGACACCGGCGCCGACCATGTGCGAGGCGAACACCCAGCCGAACACGACGCCCGACTTCTCCAACCCGAAATGGATCCGGCACAGCGCCACTGTTGGCGGCACGGTCGCCACCCAGTCGAGCCCGTAGAAGACGATGAACAGGAACAGGCTCGGGTGCACGTGCGGCCCCAGGAGCACCGGCACCACGAGCAGGCTCAGGCCACGCAGGAAGTAGTAGCCGAATAGCAGGTAGCGCGAGTCGACCCGGTCGGTGAGCCAGCCCGACGCCACCGTGCCGACGATGTCGAAGATGCCGATCAGTGCCAGCAGTCCGGCCGACGTCGTCTCCGGCATGCCGTGGTCGTGGGCGGCCGGGATGAAGTGGGTGCCGATCAGCCCGTTGGTCGACCAGCCGCAGATCCAGAACGTCAGGAACAGGGCCCAGAAGGTCCACCGTCGGCTGACCTCGCGCAGGGTCGAGAGCGCGAGCCTGGCTGGTCCCGAGCCGTCGCGAACGATGGGCGGCTCGACGTACCCCGGAGGCGCGCCGTACGGCACCTCGCCCACGTCGGAGGGCCGGTCGCGCATCACGAGCAGGGCCACCGGCACGAGCAGGAGCGCGAAGGCCGCCACCAACCCGGCAGCCCATCGCCAACCCGGGCCGTGGGCGAGCTGGGCGATCGCCGGCAGGAAGATGAGCTGACCGGTCGAGCTGGCCGCCGAGAAGATGCCGGTGACCAGGCCGCGGTGCCGCACGAACCACCGATTCGCCACGATCGCCCCGAAGACCAGTGCCATCGCCCCGGTTCCCACGCCGATCGGGACGCCCCACAGGAACCAGAGCTGCCAGGCAGAGTTCATCACGAGGGTCAGGCCGGCGCCGGCGGCGACCATGGTCAGCGCCAGCGCCACCACCCGTCGTACGCCGAACCGCTCCATCAACGCTGCTGCGAACGGGGCCGTGAGCCCGTAGATGACCAGGTTGAGGCTGACCGCACCCGACGTCGTCGCCCGGCTCCACCCGAACTCGTTCTCCAGCGGTTCGAGCAGCGCACCGGTCGAGGAGCGGAAGCCCGCGGCCGCCACCAGCGCGGCCATCGTGGCCGCCGCGACCCACCACGGGCGCAGGCTGGTGCGCACCTCCGGTTCCGCCGTCGTGGCCACCAATCGAGTCTAGGGACGCACAAGGCCGGGGCACGCGTGCTGCCGCTGCCGGACAGCGCCGGGATCCTGCCAGCCAGGAGACCACCCTTGTCGGGCGCAGGATCGCGGCCTAGCGTCTGTGCATGGACGGCAACATCGTCGTCGGACTTCTCTGGGTCGCCGCGATCTCCTTGGCCCCGCTTCTGGCGGTGTACCTCCTCGTGCGCGTCAATCTCCTCTACGAGCTCTGCGTGAGGCTCGGCCGCCGCGCGTACCTGTTCCACACCCCGCCCGAGCTCCCGGTCGGTCCCCCGCTCGAGCAGCTCGTCTCCGACCTTCGCCGGCTGCGTCCCGAGGCGCGCTCACGCAAGCCGGACGTCTCGAATGCGCGCCAGAAGAAGATCCTCGCGGACTACGACGCGACGCTGGTGGCGACCGCCCGCGCGCTCGAGGTCCCGACCACGCTGACGCAGCTGCGCGACGGCTGGGAACGCGATGCGGAACGGTTCCGGCTCGAACACGCTCTCACCCTGACCGGCCTGGACTGGCAGGTGCAGGAGAGCTGAGCGCTTCGCTCAGACCCGTCGGTAGGCCAGGTCGGTGATCGTCCGGCCGGCGGCGACGCCCTTGCGCTCGAACTTGGTGACCGGCCGTTCCTCCCAGCGCGGCACCGTGCCGCCCTCGAGGCCGGGCTCGGCATCGAGCACCGCCCGTATCTGCTCGGCGTAGTCGGTCCAGTCGGTGGCGAGCCGCCAGATGCCACCCTCACGCAAGCGGGAGGCGACGAGGGTGGCGAACCCGGCGTTGACCAACCGCCGCTTGTGGTGCCGCGACTTGGGCCAGGGGTCGGGGAAGAAGGTCCACAGCTCCTCGACCTCGCCTGGCCCGAAGAGGTGCTCGAGGGACCACACCGCGTCGACCGACAGCAGCCTGACGTTGTCCGCCCCGGCCTCCGCGACCAGTCCGAGGGTGTGGGCCACGCCCGGGCGCCAGACCTCCAGCGCGACGATGTCGTACGACGGACGCCCGGCCGCAAGGGCCGCAGTGGCCTCCCCGACCCCCGAACCGATCTCAACCACGATCGGCGCCTCACGTCCGAACACCTCGGCCCAGCTGAACGCCGGGTCGTCCACTGCCTCGTCGGGGATCACCCAGTCACGGTGGTGGGCCTCCCACGAAGACCGCTGGGACGGAGTGAACCGGCTGCCGCGCCGCGCGTAGGTGAGCACCTCCCGCATGCGTCGCCCGTCCTCGGTGAACCGCTGGTGCGGCCGGGCGGGCGGAAGCGTGTTGTTCACCGGCCGATTGTCTCGCGGGTTTGCGACCGCCAGACCGAGGGGCCATAGATTTGCCGACATGATCGACCGTCAACGCCTGGCCGACCTCCGCGCAGCAGAGGAACAGCGCTTCACCGACCTGCATCCGCGCTCCGCCGAGCTCGCCGAACGGGCGCGAGGACCGCTGCTCGCCGGGGTGCCGATGCCGTGGATGACGCGATGGCCGGGGGCGTACCCGGTGTTCGCGGCTTCGGCCTCCGGGGCGCGCCTGGTCGACGTCGACGGAATCGAGTACGTCGACCTCTGCCTCGGCGACACCGGAGCGATGACGGGTCACGCCCTCCCGCAGGTGGCCGAGGCGGTCGCTCATCAGACCGCGACCGGGATCACCACGATGCTCCCGTCCGAGGACGCGGTGTGGGTGGGCGAGGAGCTGGCGCGCCGGTTCGGGCTCCCGTCGTGGCAGCTGGCGATGTCGGCCACCGACGCCAACCGGTTCGTGCTTCGGTTCGCCCGCCACCTCACCGGTCGGCCGCGGATCGCGGTGATGGACTGGTGCTACCACGGAACCGTCGACGAGACCCTGGCCGTGCTGGACGGCGACCGGGTGGTGCCCAGGCCCGGTGCCCTCGGTCCGCAGGTCGACGTCGCCGTGACGACGGCCGTGGTCCCCTTCAACGACCTCGACGCCCTCGACCGCCGGTTGTCCGAGGGAGACGTGGCCTGCCTGCTGATGGAACCGGCTCTGACCAACATCGGCATCGTGCTTCCGGACGACGGCTACCTCGAGGGCGTGCGCGAGATCACGCGTCGCCATGGCGTGCTGCTCGTCATCGACGAGACGCACACTCTGTGCGCCGGTCCGGGTGGGTGCACCCGAGCCTGGGGACTCGACCCCGACTTCGTGGTGGTCGGCAAACCGATCGGTGGCGGGGTCCCTTCAGCGGCGTACGGCATGACGGCAGAGATCGCCGACCAGCTCTCGGGCCCCATGCTCGGGCACGAGATCGACGTAGCCGGTGTCGGCGGCACTCTCACAGCCAACGCACTCGCCCTGGCTGCGATCCGGGCGACGCTTTCGACCTGCCTGCGCGATGAGGACTTCGCCACCGCGGTCCCTCTTGCAGGGCGGTTCACGGCAGGCGTCGCGGAAGCCATCGCGCGGCACGACCTGCCCTGGCACGTGCAACGGCTCGGATGCCGGGCGGAGTACTGGTTCTGCCCTCCCCCGCGCGACGGCGCCGCGGCCGCTGCGGCAGTCGACGACGAGCTCGAAGGCTTCATGCACCTCTGGGCGCTCAACCGCGGCGTGCTGTTGACCCCGTTCCACAACATGGCGCTGTTCAGCCCACACCACACCGAGCTGGACGTCGACCGGCACACGGAGGTGTTCGGCGAGGCGGTCGCTTCGCTGCTTGGATGACGTTCTGCGCCAGCGTCTGGGCGCTCCCCGGCCCGTGCCGCCCGTGCCCTCAGTCGCTTGGCGGCTCGTATCGCTCGGACTGCCCTGCTGTGCCCGGCGCCGGCGTCTCGCGCCACGCGTCGCTTCTACGCTCCCTGTCGGGCCCCGCTCGTCCCGTTCCGGTCCGCGGTGAGGCCGCAGACGCAGAACGGCCCCGGACCAACAGGTCCGGGGCCGTTCTGGTTTCGACAAGCTCAACCAGCGAGTGGGCTCACTTGGTGATCTTGGTGACGCGGCCGGCGCCAACGGTGCGGCCGCCCTCGCGAATAGCGAAGCGGAGGCCGTCCTCCATGGCGATCGGCTGGATCAGCTCGACGGACATGTCGGTGTTGTCACCGGGCATGACCATCTCGCGGCCCTCGGGAAGGGTCACCACGCCCGTCACGTCCGTCGTACGGAAGTAGAACTGCGGGCGGTAGTTGTTGAAGAACGGCGTATGACGGCCGCCCTCCTCCTTCGACAGGATGTAGACCGAGGCGTCGAAGTTGGTGTGCGGGGTGGTCGTGCCGGGCTTGATCACGACCATGCCGCGCTCGACGTCCTCGCGCTTGGTGCCGCGGAGCAGCAGACCGACGTTCTCACCGGCCTGGCCCTCGTCGAGGAGCTTGCGGAACATCTCGACACCGGTGACCGTGCTCTTCTGCGAGCCCTCGCGGATGCCGATCAGCTCGACCTCCTCGTTCACCTTGACGATGCCGCGCTCGATGCGACCGGTGATGACGGTGCCACGACCGGTGATCGTGAAGACGTCCTCGACGGGCATCAGGAACGGCTTGTCGGTCTCGCGAACCGGCTGCGGGATCCACTCGTCAACCGCGTCCATCAGCTCGAGGATCGACTCGCCCCACTTCTCGTCGCCCTGCAGCGCCTGGTAGGCAGAGATGCGGACCACGGGAATGTTGTCGCCGTCGAAGTCGCTCGCGAGGAGCTCGCGAACCTCCATCTCGACGAGCTCGATCAGCTCCTCGTCATCGACCATGTCGCACTTGTTCAGCGCAACGACCATGGCCGGCACGCCGACCTGGCGGGCGAGCAGCACGTGCTCGCGGGTCTGCGGCATCGGACCGTCGGTGGCGGCCACGACCAGGATCGCACCGTCCATCTGCGCGGCACCGGTGATCATGTTCTTGATGTAGTCGGCGTGACCGGGGCAGTCGACGTGCGCGTAGTGGCGCTTCTCCGTCTGGTACTCGACGTGTGCGATCGAGATCGTGATCCCGCGCTGACGCTCCTCGGGTGCCTTGTCGATCTCGTCGAAGGCCGAGGCATCATTCAGCGTGGGGTACTTCTCGTGCAGCACCTTCGTGATTGCTGCGGTCAACGTCGTCTTCCCGTGGTCGATGTGACCAATCGTTCCGATGTTGACGTGCGGCTTGGTCCGCTCGAACTTCGCCTTAGCCACTTGGCTCCTCCTGTTGTTGTGCTGCTAAAAAAATGGTGTGGGACTCGTATGTGAACTGTTGTGCTGCCGAGGCCGCCACGGAACTACTCGCCGCGAACCTTCTTGATGATCTCGTCGGCGACGTTCTGGGGAACCTCGGCGTACGAGTCGAACTCCATCGAGTACGACGCCTGACCTGAGGTCTTCGACCGCAAGTCACCAACGTACCCGAACATTTCCGAGAGCGGCACGATGGCGTCTACCACTCGATCTCCCGAGCGCTCCGTCATCGATGTGACCTGACCGCGCCGCGAGTTGATGTCGCCGATCACGTCGCCCAGGAAGGTATCCGGGGTGACCACCTCGACGGCGAACATGGGTTCCAGCAGCACGGGCTTGGCCTGCCGCGCGGCCTCCTTGAAGGCCTGGTTTCCGGCGATCTTGAAGGCCAGCTCGGAGGAGTCGACGTCGTGGTAGCCGCCGTCCTCGAGCGTGAACTTCACGTCGACCATGGGGTAGCCGGCGAGCACGCCGAACTCCATGGCCTCCTGGCCGCCCTGGTCGACCGAGGGGATGTACTCCTTCGGCACCCGACCACCCGACACGTTGTTGACGAACTCGTAGCCTGCGCCGTGTCCGGTCTCGGGGTCGATGTTGGGCCCGAGGGAGATCACGACCTTGGCGAACTGGCCCGACCCACCGGTCTGCTTCTTGTGGGTGTAGCTGTGCTTCTCGACGAGGCGGCGGATGGTCTCGCGGTAGGCCACCTGCGGCTTGCCGACGGTGGCCTCGACCCGGAACTCACGCTTCATCCGGTCGACGAGGATCTCGAGGTGAAGCTCGCCCATGCCGGCGATGATGGTCTGACCGGTCTCCTCGTCCGCCTTGACGGTGAACGTGGGGTCCTCGTCGGACAGGCGCTGGATCGCGGTGCCGAGCTTCTCCTGGTCACCCTTGGTCTTGGGCTCGATGGCCACCTCGATCACGGGTGCCGGGAACGTCATCGACTCGAGGATCACCGGGTGCTGGGCATCGCAGAGCGTGTGCCCGGTCTTGGTCTCCTTGAGGCCCATGACGGCCACGATCTGGCCGGCGCCGACCGACGCGATCTCCTCACGCTTGTTGGCGTGCATCTGGTAGACCTTGCCGATCCGCTCCTTGCGGCCGTTGACCGAGTTGAGCACCGAGGTGCCCGCCTCGAGCTTGCCGGAGTAGACGCGAACGTAGATCAGCTTGCCGAGGTGCGGGTCGGTGGCGATCTTGTAGGCCAGTCCGGCGAACGGCTCGTCGTCGCTCGGCTGACGGACGATGACCTCGTCCTCGTCCTTGACCGAGTGTCCCTGGATCCCGTCGATGTCGAGCGGGGAGGGCAGGTACTTGACGACGGCGTCGAGCAGGGGCTGCACGCCCTTGTTCTTGAACGCGGTGCCACACAGCACCGGGTTGATCTTGTCGGCCAGGGTGGCGCGACGGATCGCGGCGTCGATCTCCTCGACCGTGAACTCGCCCCCGTCGAGGAACTTCTCCAGGATCTCGTCGTCGGCGTCGGAAAGGACCTCGAGCAGCTTCTCGCGGTACTCGGCGGCCTGCGCAGCCAGCTCCGCGGGGATCTCCTCGATCTCGTAGTCCTCGCCCATCGTGGTCTCGCCACGCCAGGTGAGGGCACGCATACCCACCAGGTCGACGACACCGATGAAGTCACCCTCGGCGCCGATCGGCAGCTGGAGCACGAGCGGGGTGGAGTTGAGGCGCTCGACCATCATGTCGACGCAGCGCCAGAAGTCGGCACCGGTGCGGTCGAGCTTGTTCACGAAGCACATCCGCGGGACGGAGTACTTGTTGGCCTGACGCCACACGGTCATGGTCTGCGGCTCGACACCGGCCACACCGTCGAAGACGGCGACGGCGCCGTCGAGGACGCGCAGCGAGCGCTCGACCTCGGCGGTGAAGTCGACGTGACCGGGGGTGTCGATGATGTTGATCTGGTGGTCCTTCCACCAGCAGGTCGTCGCAGCGGACGTGATCGTGATGCCGCGCTCCTGCTCCTGCTCCATCCAGTCCATCGTGGCGGCGCCCTCGTGGACCTCACCGATCTTGTAGGTGATGCCGGTGTAGAAGAGGATGCGCTCGGTGGTGGTGGTCTTGCCGGCATCGATGTGCGCCATGATGCCGATGTTTCGGACCTTGTTGAGGTCCGTAGTGATGTCGACAGCCACTGAAAGCCTGTTCCTTAGAGGTAGAAGTCTGGGATGCGGGAGGAGAACGTCGGTGCCAGGCGCCGGATTCCCCTCCCAGCGATCACCAGCGGTAGTGGGCGAAGGCCTTGTTGGACTCGGCCATCTTGTGGGTGTCCTCGCGCTTCTTCACAGCGGCACCGAGGCCGTTGGAGGCGTCGAGGATCTCGTTCATGAGGCGCTCGGACATCGTCTTCTCGCGGCGGTCCGCGGCGTAGCCGACGAGCCAGCGCAGCGCCAGCGTGGTGCTGCGCCCTGCCTTGACCTCGATCGGCACCTGGTAGGTCGCGCCGCCGACGCGGCGGGACTTGACCTCGATGGCCGGCTTGACGTTGTCGAGCGCGCGCTTCAGCGTGACGACGGGGTCGGTGCCGGTCTTCTCGCGGGTGCCCTCGAGGGCGCCGTAGACGATGCGCTGGGCAACCTGCTTCTTGCCGTCCTGCAGCACCTTGGAGACGAGCTGGGAGACGAGCTGGGACCCGTAGACGGGGTCCATGTCGACTGGCCGCTTGGTTGCGGGTCCCTTGCGGGGCATTAGCTCTTCTCCTTCTTCGCGCCGTAACGGCTACGGGCCTGCTTGCGGTTCTTGACACCCTGGGTGTCCAGCGAGCCGCGGATGATCTTGTAGCGGACACCGGGGAGGTCCTTCACCCGGCCGCCGCGGACGAGCACGATCGAGTGCTCCTGGAGGTTGTGGCCCACACCCGGGATGTATGCGGTGACCTCGATGCCGCTCGACAGGCGCACGCGGGCGACCTTGCGGAGAGCAGAGTTCGGCTTCTTCGGGGTGGTGGTGTAGACGCGGGTGCAGACACCGCGTCGCTGGGGCGAACCCTTCAGGGCAGGCGTCTTGTTCTTCGACACCTTGTCCTGGCGGCCCTTGCGGACCAGCTGGTTGATTGTGGGCACCTGGTGGTTCCCTTTCTTTTCTGCTCTCAGTACCCGGCGCTCTGCCGGGCACGATGATGACGCTTCGTGCGTGTGGTGCGGGAGTGCGGCCATGAGGGCACGCAAACAGGCCTGGATCGCCCAGACACAAGGAGCAAGACTACCGGCGGGCCCCAGCCAAGGCAAAACGAGGATGGAGCAGCTCCGCGAGGTGCAGAGCCTGCCGCCCGGTCAGGTCGCCGAGCTGGGTACGGCACGAGAATCCATCAGCCAGAACAACCGCGTCGGGCCCGGCATTCCGTACGGCGGGGAGCAGGTCGTGCTCGGCGACCTGGACCGACACCTCGTAGTGCCCCTGCTCGACCCCGAAGTTGCCCGCGAGGCCGCAGCAGCCGCCCACGCGCTTCACGGTGGCACCGGTCCGGGCGAGCAGGGCGGCGTCGGTCTCCCAGCCGATCACGGCGTGGTGGTGGCAGTGCGGTTGGGCCACGACCTCGACCCCGCTCAGGTCGGGAGGGGTCCAGTGGCCGCTCGAGACCCGCTCCGCGAGGAACTCGGCCAGTGAGCGCACTCCCCGGCTGACCTCGGCCACGCGAGGGTCGTCGACGAGCTGGCCGGCGTCCTCGCGCAGTGCGGCGAGGCAGCTCGGTTCCAGGCCGACGACCGGAGTGCCGGAGGCGACGTACCCGTGCAAGGTCTCCACCGCCTGCGCCACGATCCGTCGGGCAGCATCGAGCTGGCCGGTGGTGATCCAGGTCAGGCCGCAGCACGCCTTCTCCGGGATGACCGCGGCCCGCAGGCCCATCGACTCGAGCAGCTCGATCGCGGCCCGGCCGGTGTCGGCCGCGAACCGGTCGGTGAACGAGTCCGCCCAGATCCAGACGTCGACGTTCGCCGCGAGCGGCCGGTCACCCGTCCGCAGGGGGCGTTCAGAGAACCTCGGCAGGCTGCGGCGCTGGTCGACTCCGGCAGCTGCCTTGGCCACCCTTCCGACCGTCTTGCTGCTGAGCATTGCGTTGGCCAGCCTCGGTGGCGTCATCCTGGCCCAGCGTGGCAGCTGGCCCAGGGCGTAGTGCGAGCGCGGGCGAAGCCGGCGGCGGTACTTCTGCGAGAGGACCTCGGACTTGTAGGTCGCCATGTCGATGCCCGTCGGGCAGTCACGGGCGCAGCCCTTGCAGGACAGGCACAGGTCGAGGGCCTCGTCGACGGCCGGGTCGTCGAAGTCCAGGGTCCCGTTGACCACGTCCTGGAGGACGTGCGCGCGGCCACGGGTGGAGTCCTTCTCCTCCCGCGTGGCGAGGAACGACGGGCACATGACGCCCCCGTTCGCGGTGTTGTCGGCGATGCACTTGCCGACCCCGGTGCAGCGGTGGACGGCGTCCTTGAAAGAGCCGTGGTCGTGGGTCAGCTTGAGCGTCGTACGCACCGGGCGCATGGGGGCGGCCAGGCGCAGGTCGTCGTCGAACGGCGCCGGGTCGACAAGGACTCCGGGGTTGAGCAGGTTGCCGGGGTCGAGGATGCGCTTGGCCTGCTCCATCAGGGCGATCGCCTGCGGCGTGTACATCCGCGGCAGCAGCTGCGAGCGGGCCCGTCCGTCGCCGTGCTCGCCCGACATGGAGCCGCCGTACGACGCCACCAGGTCGGCGGCGTCCTCGACGAACTCCCTGAACCGGCCGCGCCCAGCGGTGTCCTCGAGCTCGAAGTCGATGCGCACGTGCACGCAGCCGTCGCCGAAGTGGCCGTAGGGAACGCCGTCGAGTGCCCGATCCTTGAGCAGCGCTTCGAACTCGCGGAGATAGGCACCCAGCTTCTGCGGTGGGACCGCGGCGTCCTCCCAGCCAGCCTGTCCCGGCCGGCTCAGCGAGCGTGCCGCCAGGCCGGCACCGTCCTCGCGGATCCGCCACAGCGCCAGCTGCTCGAGGGTGTCGGTGACGATCCGGTGTGGCACCCCGGCCGTGGCTGCCACAGCACTGGCCAGCGAAGCGGCCTCCGCCTCGTCGGCCCCGGTGACCTCGGCGAACAGCCAGCCCGCACCCTCAGGCAGCTCCGGGTGGCCGGGGACCATCCCCGCGATGCGCTGGTCGAGCCCTTCGCAGGCGACGAGTGGATGCTCCAGCAGGGCGGGTACGGCGTCCGCTGCATCGGCCATCGTCGGGTAGCCCAGCACCGCCAGCGCCCGAGCCGGCGCGTCCTCGACGAGGCGCACCGTCGCGTCGAGCACCAGTCCGAGCGTGCCCTCGGTGCCGACCAGGAACCGGTCGAAGCGCCGGCCGCTCTCCGGAAGCAGGTGCTCGAAGGAGTAGCCGGACACCTGGCGCCCGAACCGCCCGAACTCCTGACGGACGGTGCCGAGGTGCTCATCCACCAGTGCATGGAGCGCCTCCACTTGGGTGGTTGAGGAGCGAGCGTCAGCGTGCGTCTCGAAACCACTGGATGATGTCGACACGATTGACCCATCGGCCAGCAGAACGGTCATCGCCTCGACGTTGTCGACGGTGCGCCCGTAGCCCAGGGCTCGGGACCCGCACGCGTTGTTGCCGATCATCCCGCCGATGGTGCAGCGGGTGTGCGTGGACGGGTCGGGGCCGAACCGGAGACCGAGGGGCACCGCCTGCGTCTGCAGGGCCGCGTGCACCACCCCGGGCTCCACGCGGGCACTGCGTTCGTCGCGATTCAGCTCCAGCACCCGGTTGAGGTGCCGGCTGGTGTCGATGACGATCCCCGGGCCGATGGCGTTGCCGGCGATCGACGTACCCGCGCCACGCATCGTGATCGGCGTGCCAGTCTCCCGGGCAACCGCCAAGGTCGCCGCGATCTCGTCGGTGTGCCGGGGACGGACCACCACCAGCGGCGGGACCCGGTAGAGGCTCGCGTCGCTGGCGTAGAGCGACTTCGCGAGCGGGGAGTCGTCGACATCGGCGATGCCCTGGCTACGCAGGCTCTCGACGAGAGGCTCGACCGGTCTGCCGCTCACCACAGCTCGAGCGAGCGGGTCAGGATCTGTGCCGCATCCTCCTCGGTCACGTCGCGTGGGGCCGTGGCAAGCAGGCGCTGCTGCTTCAGGGTGCCCTCGACGAGGCCGTCCACGTCGCTCTTGCCGTAGCCGACGGCAGCGAGCCCGTTGGGGATCGCGATGTCCTGCATCAGGTCGGAGAGCACCTTCGGCAGTGCGTCCTGCCCGGCATGGCCGTGGCCCGGGGCCAGCAGCTCTGCGGCCCTGAGGTGCCGCTCCGGGGAGGCCTCGAAGGTCCACCGGAAGGACTCGGGCGCGGTCAGGGACACCGCCATGCCGTGCGGCACCATCGGCTCGTCGTCGGGGTAGCCCGCGGGGTGGAAGTCCTTGACGCGGCCGGCGATCGGGTAGGCATTGGCGTGCGGGATGTGCACGCCCGCGTTGCCGAACCCGAGACCCGCGAAGGTCGCCGCCATGGCCATCTGGTGGCGCGCCTCGGTGTCGTCGCCGTGGTGCACCGCCTGCCGGAACGAGGTCGCGAGCAGCGACATGGCCTTCTCCGACCACATGTCGGAGATCGGGTTGGCGCCGCAGTAGGGGACCCGCTGCTCCGGCTGCTTCTTGTCGTACGACGTGAAGGGCCGCGCGGTGTAGCTCTCCAGTGCGTGGCACAGGATGTCCATCCCCGCGGCCGACGTCACCCCCGCCGGCTGGGTCAGCGTGAGCGTCGGGTCGACCACGGCCAGGGTGGGCCGCAGGCGCGGGTGGCTGATACCGGTCTTCACCTTCTGGGCCAGCACGTCGAGCACGCAGATCGTGGTGGACTCCGCACCGGTGCCGGTCGTCGTCGGGACCGCGACCAGCGGCTTGAGCGGCTTCTCGGGGTTGCGGGCCTTGCCGACCGGGGCGTTGACGTAGTCCATCAGCTCGCCCTCGTTGGTGGTGAGCAGGTTCACCGCCTTGGCAGTGTCGATCGCTGATCCCCCGCCGACGGCCACGTAGGCGTCCCAGGGGCCGGTGTCGCGCGCGTACGCGATCGCCTCCTCGAGGCTGGCGTCGGTCGGTTCGACGTGGGCGCCGTCGTACACCGTGGCCTCGATGCCGAACTGGCCCATCTGGTCGGCCACCCGCTGGGGGTGCCCGGTCGCCGCGACACCGGGGTCGGTGATGACGAGGACCCGGTGGACGTCGTACTGGGAGAGGTCGTACCCGATCTCGTCGGACGCCCCCTCACCGAACTTCAGACCTGGTGCCCCGTACGTGAAGACCGACTCGGGTTTCATCGGGGTCCCCGCGGGATCGGGAGCGCCAGCGAGCGATTTCGTGGGGTGTTTCTCATTGGTCAAATCTAACGACCGGCTCACATCTCCAGCGCGGAGGTGACGAGGCTGGACACCGGGACCGCTCCGGAGAACACGTCGGTGAGGCTCACCCACGTCACGTCGTCGGTCGTGCCGGCAGTCTCCTGGACGCGTGGCTCCCCCGGCTCGACCGCGGCCGCGAACACCAGGTGCACGCCGTGGAAGTCCTCCTCGCGGCCGTGCGGCGCGGTGCCGGTGAAGTGTTCGTCGTGCACCCCGAGCAGAGGGCCGACCGTTGCGAGCAGTCCCGTCTCCTCGGTCACCTCACGTGCCACGGCGGCGGCCGGCGGCTCGCCATGGTCCACCCCTCCGCCGGGCAAGTTCCACTGACCCGGGTGTGGTCCGTGCACCGAGTTGCGGGTGAGCAGGATCGCGTCGTCGCGCCGGACCAGGGCGTACGCCGCGACCCGCTGCCTGACTGCCGGCCGGTGATGCGCCAAGGCCTCGCGGACCATCGGGACCGTCGGGATGGCAGCTGCCTCGACGTCGGCCACCGGCAGCCATCGCGCGTCGACAGTGGATCCGTCGACCTCGACGACACGTGGCTCGGGTGCGTCGGCGGCCACCCAGGCGTCGTACACGATCCGCACGGAGTGCATCTCGGTTGGGTGGTTGCCGTGGTCGAGGACGCGGTGGGCGGATCCGATCCAGAGCGGCCGCCCGAGCCGGCATTCGAGCCCGGTCTCCTCGTAGACCTCGCGGACCACGGCATCGTCGGGGTGCTCGCCGAACTCGATGCCACCACCGGGCAGCGTCCACAGCTCGGTCTCCGAGATCGAGGGCGCGAGGCGGGACAGGAGGACCTCGCCAGCACGCACGATCACGGCGTACGCCGCAACCCGCTGGCGCCGCGGCGGGTCACCCGGATCGAGAGACATGGTGGGGAGTCTAGGGACTACGGAGTGCCGGTATTTTGTGCCCGTGCCCGATGTCGATACTCCTCTTGCCGCCAGTGCTGCCCCGGCCAAGCAGCGCGACCCGTGGTTCGACAACGCCAAGATGGCACTCATCATCCTCGTGGTCATCGGACACTCCTGGACCCTGCTGCCGCTGGACCTGCAAGACGGCGGCACCTCGACCGCCGACCAGGTCGACACCTGGCTCTACAATTTCCTGTACTCGTGGCACATCCCCGCCTTCGTCATCGTGACGGGCTATCTCTCGAAGTCCTTCGAGTACACCCGCAAGCGGATGTGGTCCCTCTTCACCACTGTCGCCGTTCCGTACGTGATCTTCGAGGGCGTCTACGCCCTGTACCGACACAGTGTCGGCGGCATCGACTTCGAACTGCTCTGGGCCAACCCGCACTGGCCGATGTGGTACCTCTCCGCGATGTTCTTCTGGCGGCTGATGACGCCGTTGTTCAAGAGGCTGCCGGGCAAGGTGGTGATCGCCGTCGCCATCAGCCTGGTCGCCGGCCTCTACGCGAACGACATCTTCGACAACGCCCGGATCTTCGGCCTGCTGCCGTTCTTCGTCCTGGGTCTGAAGATGCACGAGGGCCACTGGACCCTGCTGCGAACCCGCCGCGCCCGCTGGTACGGCGCAGCAACGCTGGTGATCCTGTTCGTGATCGCGCGGTTCTCGACCGGCTGGTTCGAGAGCGAGTGGCTGTACTACCGCTCCCGCTACGACTCACTCGACCCGGACAACCTCCGCGCCATGACGATCCGGATGTCGCTGCTGCTCGCCGGCCTGGTGGGCTCGTTCGCCTTCTTCTCCGTGGTGCCTCGGACCAAGACCTGGTTCTCTGCGCTGGGTGGCGCCACCCTCGTCGTCTACCTGTTCCATGGCTTCTTCGTGCTCGGCGCGGAATTTGCCGGCGCCATGGGTTGGGCCGAGGACCACTGGCCGCTCTCACTCGTGTTGGTCACCGCGTGCGCGGTGGCCCTGGCCCTGTTCCTGGCCTGGCGGCCGGTCTCGACCCGGCTCAACGTGCTGGTCGACCCGATCGGGACGATCAGTCGACGTCGAAAGCGGAGAGATCGGGCCCCCAACTCGGAGTGACCGCGTTGAACGGCACCATGTCGAGCCCTCTCGCGCGCTGACGGGTGGGTGCTTGGCCACCGAGGTGTGCGGGGTACCACGTCGCGACCTCGCCGGGCCTGGGCCGGTGGTGCGGGAGCTGCTGGAGCCCCTCGAGCAGGCCCGTCATGGCATGTCCGAGCTCATGGGTCCGCCCGGAGACGTCGTCGCCCGGTCCGACGTACAACGGGACGCCGAAGGCGAGGTCGACCCTTCGACCCCGGGTCCAGTCGATCGGCGGCTCGGGGTCACCGACGGAGAAGATGCGTTGAGTCCCCCACACGGCGACGGGCACCAGCGGCGCGCCCGTCTCCCGCGCCAGGGAGGCGGCGCCTCGCATCAGCGGGCGGACGGTGTAGGAGTAGCTGATCCCGGCCTCGGGGAACGCGCACACGGCCTCCCCCCGCTCGAGCTCGCGGCGCGCCCGGAGATAGGTGTAGGCCGGCGCCTGCCGGTTGACCGGAATGTGCCGCATCCGATCCATGAACCACGGCACGACAGGGACCTCCCACACGTCGTGGCGGGTCAGGAAGCGCACGTAGCGACGCTTCGTGACGGCCGCCCGCTCGACGAAGAGGAAATCGGGGTAGGAGACGTGGGTGGCCGCGAGTACGACGGGACCGTTGCGCGGCAGGTGCTCGAGTCCGGACCAGTGCACGTCGAGCCCCAGGCTGAGCAGCGCAAGTCGACCGAGCCCGTTCACGAACCGGTAGACCGGGTCCACACCCACCTCAGCTGAACGGCGGCCGGTCGTCGAACCGGACCGAGCGCCTCCCCGCCCACCGCCACACCCGTGCCGCCCGGTCACGGTCCTCGTCGGTGACGAGGTTGCCCATCCAGCGCAGCGCGAGGGTCATCAGCCAGTCGCTCCTCATCCCGGCCGGACCGAGGGTGGGCAGCAGTCGGGGCACCGTCACCAGCCCCGCGAGCCGGCGGGCGATCGAGAACGACTCCCCGTAGTGGTGCCGGAGCAGCCGCGGCCACACCTCGGAAAGGTCGGTGTGCTCCGCCATCAGGTCGACCACCAGTCGGCCGGCCTCCAGCCCGTAGTCGATGCCCTCACCGTTGAGCGGGTTGACGCAGGCGGCTGCGTCGCCGATCAGCGCCCAGTTGGGTCCCGCGACGTGGGAGACCGCGCCGCCCATGGGCAGCATGGCCGAGGTCGGGGCGCGGAGCTCGCCCGACAGCTGGAACTCCTCGCGGCGCTCGTCGGCGTAGAACCGCATCAGCGGGCGCAGCGCCACGTTGGCCGGCCGCTTGTCCGTGGCAAGGGTGCCGACGCCGATGTTCACCTGGCCGTCGCCGAGCGGGAAGATCCAGCCGTAGCCGGAGAGGATCTCCTCGTCCTCGCCGCGCAGCTCGAGGTGGCTGCTGATCCACGGGTCGTCGTGCTTGCCGGAGTCGACGTACGACCGCGCGGCCACGCCGTACACCGTCTCGCGATGCCACTCGCGGCCGAGCTTCTTGCCCAGCGGCGATCGGACTCCGTCGGCGACCACGAGACGTTCGCAGGCCACCTCGACCTGTTCCCCGGCCCGGTCGAAGATCACGCCTGCCACGCGCCCGCGCTCCCGCCGTACGTCGACCGCCCGCGCCCCGTCCATCCCCTGGGCGCCGGCCTTGATCGCGGTGGTGCGGAGGTGGTCGTCGAGCTCTGTTCGCGCGACCGCCGAGCCGTAGGCGGGCAGCGAGCCACCTGGCCAGGGCAGCAGCAGGGTCTGGCCGAACCCGTGTGCCCGCAGCCCGTGGTTGACCGTGTGCGCCCGCACCCAGTCGCCGAGCCCGAGTCGCTCGAGCTCCCCGATCGCCCGGGGGGTCAGCCCGTCGCCGCAGGACTTGTCGCGGGGGAACACCGCCGCGTCCGCCAGCACGACATCCAGCCCCGCACGCGCGGCCCATGCCGCGGCCGCGGACCCCGCCGGCCCCGCCCCGACGACGAGCACGTCGGTGCGCAGAGGGGTGGAGGTGCCGGTCACCTGCACATTCTCGCAAGCGAGCGGGTGGGGGCGTGCGGGCGGTGTCGGTTTCCCCGGTCAGCCGGGGAAACATGCTCTTGTCGAGGGAAAGAACACCCGCAAGGTGCATGGATCCCTCGACGAGTACGCCGCTACAGCAGCCCCGCCGCCCGGAACGCCCGGTCGTAGATGGCGCGGATCGCCGGCTCCTTGCGGGCGTTGTACTCCATCACGTGCTCGCCGCCCGCGTTGGCCGCCGACGCCGCGCCCAGCTTGGC
The DNA here is from genome assembly GCA_963742785.1 of uncultured Actinomycetota bacterium. Classification (GTDB taxonomy): domain Bacteria; phylum Actinomycetota; class Actinomycetes; order Propionibacteriales; family Nocardioidaceae; genus Marmoricola. The sequence goes on along the minus strand of CAVUNI010000004.1, from coordinate 198,418 downwards.
GTCGCGGTACAGCGCGAGGTCGTCGTGGTGCGTCCTCAGCCAGTCGCGGAACAGCACGTGCCGGATCGGCTCCGGGCAGTCGGGCGAGAACACGTGCAGGTTGCACCGCGGGCTCTCATGGGTCAGGCAGCGGTGCTCGTGCCACCACGGCTCGCGGATCACCAGCTCGAACCCGGCCTGCTCCAGCGGCGGGAGCCACGCCGCCTCGTCCGCCGAGTCGGCAACCGTGAGGTCGATGTCGATCACCGGCTTCGCCGGGAGGCCAGGTACGGCGGTGGAGCCGACGTGCTTGACCTGGAGCGCGCGGTCACCGAGCGCTGCCCGGATCCGGTCGGCCAGCCTCGCGAAGTGGGCCGGCCAGTCCGGATCGGGTTCGACGACCGTGATGCCCGTGCGTGGGCGCTTGCCCGTCACCCAGGCCGAGGCGCCACCCGACGCGTCCTCGTCGTGGTGACGGGTGATCTCCTCGGGGGTCGGCACCCGCGGGAGTCTAGGACGGACGGCGGTGGGTATCCATGAGACGTGCTGACCCCGTACGACGAAGCCTGGCCGGCCGCCGCAGAGCGCCGGATCGCCGACCTGCGACGCGTCCTCGACCCACTCGACCCGGAAGCCCGAATGGACCACATCGGCTCCACGTCGGTCCCCGGGCTCGCGGCAAAGCCGTACCTCGACCTGCAGGTCCGGGTGTCCCGGGTTCCGGACGCGGACGTCCTCGACCCGGCACTCGCCGCGATCGGCTTCCTCCCCGAGGCGGGGTCGCGCCCCGATTCCCCCGGAGTACATCGGGACCACCCACGCGGCAGTGAGCGCGTCCCTGACGAGGTCTGGGAGAAGCGCCTGTTCACCGCGACGCTGCCGACCAGCGTCCTCCACGTGCGACGAAGCGACTCCCCCTGGGGCCACTACACCGTCCTGTTCCGCGACTGGCTGCGCGCGCACCCGGAGCAGCGCGACGCGTACGAACGCACCAAGCGGGGGCTCGCCGCGGAGCACGCCGACGATCCGGACTACGACGACTACACGCGCGCCAAGACGGCGTACTTCGACCGCGTGCAGCCGTTGTTCGAGCAGTGGGGACGCGAGCGACCCTGAGCCGTGCAACGACCCGCCACCACAGCGAAACGGCCCCCGGCGCAGTGCCGGGGGCCGTTCAGCTTTGGTGCGAGAGATCGATCAGCGCTGCTGGTAGGACCCGAAGTCGAAGTCGTCCAGCGCCACCGTCTGACCGGTGCCGGAGCCGAAGTAGTCGTCTCCGTAGCTGTCGTAGCCGGTGACGGCGTACGCCGCAGCGCGGGCCTCCTCGGTCGGCTCCACCCGGATGTTGCGGTATCGCTCGAGGCCGGTACCAGCCGGGATCAGCTTGCCGATGATCACGTTCTCCTTCAGACCCAGCAGCGAGTCCGACTTGCCGTTGATGGCAGCGTCGGTGAGCACCCGGGTGGTCTCCTGGAAGGAGGCCGCCGAGAGCCACGACTCGGTCGCGAGCGAGGCCTTGGTGATGCCCATCAGCACCGGACGACCCGAGGCGGGCTTGGAGCCCTCGGAGACCGCGCGGCGGTTCTCCTCCTCGTAGCGCACCCGGTCGACGAGGTCGGACGGGAGCAGCTTGGTGTCGCCGGACTCGATCACCGTGACGCGGCGCAGCATCTGTCGCACGATGATCTCGATGTGCTTGTCGTGGATCGACACGCCCTGGCTGCGGTAGACCTGCTGGACCTCCGCGACCAGGTGTTCCTGGGCCTTGCGGACACCGAGGATGCGCAGCACCTCCTGCGGGTCGGGAGTTCCCTGGGTGAGCTGCTGGCCGACCTCGATGTGGTCGCCGTCAGCCACCAGCAGGCGCGAACGCTTGCTGACGGGGTACTCCTGGACCTCGGAACCGTCGTCGGGGGTGACCAGGACCTTGCGGGCCTTGTCGGTGTCCTCGATCTCGATCCGTCCGGCCGACTCCGAGATCGGAGCACGACCCTTGGGCTGGCGCGCCTCGAAGAGCTCGACCACACGGGGCAGACCCTGCGTGATGTCGTCAGCCGAGGCCACACCACCGGTGTGGAAGGTACGCATGGTCAGCTGCGTGCCGGGCTCACCGATGGACTGCGCGGCGATGATGCCGACCGCCTCACCGATGTCGACCAGCTTGCCGGTGGCCAGCGACCGTCCGTAGCACTTGGCGCAGGTGCCGGTCTTGGCGTCGCAGGTCAGCACGGAGCGGACCTTGACCTCCTCGATGCCGGCCAGGACGAGCTCCTCGATCTTGACGTCGCCGAGGTCCTCACCGGCACCGGCGAGCACCTCCCCGGTCTCCGGGTGGGTGATGTCGACCGCTGCAGCCCGGGCGTACGCCGAGGTCTCGGCGTTCTCGTCCTTGCGGACCACGCCGTCCTCGCCACGCACACCGATCACCTTCGGCATGCCGCGCTCGGTGCCGCAGTCGTCCTCGCGGATGATCACGTCCTGCGACACGTCCACCAGACGACGGGTCAGGTAACCCGAGTCGGCGGTCCGCAGCGCGGTGTCGGCGAGACCCTTGCGAGCACCGTGCGTGGAGATGAAGTACTCCAGAACCGAGAGGCCCTCACGGAAGTTCGCCTTGATCGGACGCGGGATGATGTCGCCCTTCGGGTTGGCCACCAGACCACGCATGGCCGCCACCTGACGCATCTGCATCATGTTTCCGGAGGCACCCGAGTCCACCATCATGTAGATCGGGTTCTTCTTGTCGAAGTTGGCCTCCATGGCCTTCGCGACCTCGTTCGAGGCCTGCGTCCAGATCTCGATGAGCTCCTGACGGCGCTCGTCGTCGGTGATCAGACCCAGCTCTGCCTGCTGCTGGACCTTGGCCGCCTTCTCGTCGTACTTCGCGAGGATCTCCGGCTTGTTGGCCGGGGTCACGACGTCCTCGATGGAGACCGTCACACCCGAGTAGGTCGCCCAGGCGAACCCGGCGTCCTTGAGGGCGTCCAGGCTGTGCGCCACCTCGACCTTGGTGTAACGCTCGGCGAGGTTGTTGACGATCCGGCCCAGCTCACGCTTGCCGACGCCGAACTCGACGTACTCGTAGTTCCAGGGCAGCGTCTCGTTGAAGAGCGCGCGACCCAGGGTGGTGTCGAGCGTGACCGGGTCGCCGGCCTCCCAACCTTCGGGCAGCTCGGTGTCGGCAGGCGGCACCACGCCCACGAGACGGATCCGGATCTTGGACTGAAGGGTGATCTCCTTCTTGTCGAGGGCCATGATCGCCTCGCCGATGGAGGAGAACGCCCGGCCCTCGCCGACCGCACCCTCGTCGGCGCGGGTCAGGAAGAAGATGCCGATGATCATGTCCTGTGTCGGCATGGTCACGGGGCGACCGTCCGACGGCTTCAGGATGTTGTTCGTCGACAGCATCAGGATCCGGGCCTCGGCCTGCGCCTCCGCGGAGAGCGGCAGGTGCACGGCCATCTGGTCACCGTCGAAGTCGGCGTTGAACGCCGAGCAGACGAGCGGGTGGATCTGGATGGCCTTGCCCTCGATCAGCTGCGGCTCGAAGGCCTGGATGCCGAGGCGGTGCAGCGTCGGTGCGCGGTTGAGCAGCACCGGGTGCTCGGCGATGACCTCTTCGAGCACGTCCCAGACCTCGGGGCGTACGGCGCGCTCGACCATCCGCTTGGCGGACTTGATGTTCTGCGCGTGCGACAGGTCGACCAGACGCTTCATCACGAACGGCTTGAACAGCTCGATCGCCATGTACTTCGGCAGACCGCACTGGTGCAGCTTCAGCTGCGGACCGGACACGATGACCGAACGGCCCGAGTAGTCCACGCGCTTGCCGAGCAGGTTCTGACGGAAGCGACCCTGCTTGCCCTTGAGCATGTCGGACAGCGACTTCAGCGGCCGGTTGCCCGGGCCGGTGACCGGACGTCCACGACGACCGTTGTCGAACAGCGAGTCGACAGCCTCCTGCAGCATCCGCTTCTCGTTGTTGACGATGATCTCGGGAGCACCCAGGTCGAGCAGACGCTTGAGCCGGTTGTTCCGGTTGATCACGCGGCGGTAGAGGTCGTTGAGGTCGGAGGTCGCGAAGCGGCCACCGTCGAGCTGCACCATCGGACGCAGGTCCGGCGGGATCACCGGGACGGCGTCGAGCACCATGCCCATCGGGCTGTTGCCGGTCTTGCGGAACGCGTCGACAACCTTGAGCCGCTTCAGGGCACGGACCTTCTTCTGGCCCTTGCCGTTGGCGATGGTGTCGCGCAGCGACTCGACCTCGAGCGGGATGTCGAAGCTCTCGAGGCGCTTCTGGATCGCCGTGGCGCCCATGTGGCCCTCGAAGTACTTGCCGAACCAGTTCTTCATCTCGCGGTAGAGGAGCTCGTCACCCATCAGGTCCTGGACCTTGAGGCTCTTGAAGGTGTTCCACACCTCTTCGAGACGGGCGAGCTCGGCGTCGGAGCGCTTGCGAACGGCGGCCATCTCGCGCTCGGCGCCGTCCTTGACCTTGCGCTTGGCGTCGGCCTTCGCACCCTCCTCCTCGAGGGCGGCCAGGTCGGTCTCGAGCTTGTGGGCCCGCTCCTCGATCTGGACGTCGCGACGGTTCTCCAGGCTCTTGCGCTGCAGGCCGATCTTGCCCTCGAGGTCCGAGAGGTCCTTGTGGCGCGCGTCCTCGTCGACGCTGGTGATCATGTACGCCGCGAAGTAGATGACCTTCTCGAGGTCCTTCGGAGCCAGGTCGAGCAGGTAGCCCAGCCGGCTCGGCACACCCTTGAAGTACCAGATGTGCGTCACGGGCGCGGCAAGCTCGATGTGGCCCATGCGCTCACGGCGGACCTTCGAGCGCGTGACCTCGACGCCACAGCGCTCACAGATGATGCCCTTGAAGCGCACGCGCTTGTACTTGCCGCAGTAGCACTCCCAGTCCCGGGTGGGACCGAAGATCTTCTCGCAGAAGAGACCGTCACGCTCGGGCTTGAGCGTGCGGTAGTTGATGGTTTCGGGCTTCTTGACCTCGCCATGGCTCCAGGCGCGGATCTCGTCCGCTGTCGCCAGGCCGATCTTCAGCTGGTCGAAGAAATTCACATCGAGCACGGTGGCTGCTTTCCCTCGTAAGAAATGTTGTGGCTGGGGGTGGGGGCTGTGGCGGGGCGGTACGCCGGCTTCGGCGTACCGCCTCCGACCTCAGACCTCTTCAACCGAGCTTGGCTCGCGTCGGGACAGGTCGATGCCGAGCTCCTCGGCGGCGCGGAAGACGTCTTCCTCCGCGTCGCGCATCTCGATCGCGGTGCCGTCCTGCGACAGCACCTCGACGTTGAGGCAGAGCGACTGCATCTCCTTGACGAGAACCTTGAACGACTCGGGGATCCCGGAGTCGGGGATGTTCTCGCCCTTCACGATGGCCTCGTAGACCTTGACGCGACCAGGCACGTCGTCGGACTTGATGGTGAGCAGCTCCTGCAGGGCGTAGGCGGCACCGTAGGCCTCCATCGCCCAGACCTCCATCTCACCGAAGCGCTGGCCACCGAACTGGGCCTTACCGCCGAGCGGCTGCTGGGTGATCATGGAGTAGGGACCGGTCGACCGTGCGTGGATCTTGTCGTCGACCAGGTGGTGGAGCTTGAGGATGTACATGTAGCCCATCGCGACCGGCTCGGGGAACGGCTCGCCGGAGCGACCGTCGAACAGGTTGGCCTTGCCGTTCTCCCCGACGATGCGGACACCGTCACGGTTGGGAAGGCTGGACCCGAGCAGGCCCACGATCTCGTCCTCGCGGGCACCGTCGAACACCGGCGTTGCGACGTTGGTGTCCGGGTCGGCCTTCTCCGCGTGGATCTTGATCAGGCGCTTCTTCCAATCGGTGTCGGACTTGTCGTCGTGGAGATTGACGTCCCAGCCCTGCTTGGCCAGCCAGCCCAGGTGGAGCTCGAGGATCTGGCCGATGTTCATCCGTCGCGGGACACCGAGCGGGTTCAGGATCACGTCGACCGGGGTGCCGTCCTCGGTGAACGGCATGTCCTCGATCGGCAGGATCTTCGCGATGACGCCCTTGTTGCCGTGACGGCCGGCGAGCTTGTCACCAACGGAGATCTTGCGCTTCTGGGCGACGTACACCCGGACCAGCTGGTTCACACCCGGGGGCAGCTCGTCGCCGTCCTCGCGGTTGAACTCGCGTACGCCGATGACCGTGCCCGACTCACCGTGGGGCACCTTCATCGAGGTGTCGCGGACCTCGCGCGCCTTCTCACCGAAGATCGCGCGGAGCAGCCGCTCCTCAGGAGTCAGCTCGGTCTCGCCCTTGGGGGTCACCTTGCCGACCAGGATGTCACCGGTGGTGACCTCCGCGCCGACGCGGATGATGCCTCGCTCGTCGAGATCGGCGAGCAGGTCGTCGCTGACGTTGGGGATGTCGCGGGTGATCTCCTCGGGACCCAGCTTCGTGTCCCGGGCGTCCACCTCGTGCTCCTCGATGTGGATCGAGGTGAGCACGTCCTCCTGCACCAGTCGCTGGCTCAGGATGATCGCGTCCTCGTAGTTGTGACCCTGCCAGGGCATGAAGGCGACGAGCAGGTTGGTGCCCAGCGCCATCTCGCCCTCGTCGGTGCACGGACCGTCGGCGATCGGCGAACCGACCTCGACCCGGTCACCCTCGGCAACCAACGGACGCTGGTTGATGCAGGTGCCCTGGTTGGACCGGGTGAACTTCAGCAAGCGGTAGGACTTGTCGCCACCCTCGTCGGTGATGATCACGACCTCGTCTGCAGAGACCGACTTGACCACACCGGCCACGTCGGAGGTGACCACGTCGCCGGCGTCGACCGCAGCGCGGTACTCCATGCCGGTGCCGACCAGCGGGGCGTCGCTCTTGATGAGCGGCACCGCCTGGCGCTGCATGTTGGCACCCATCAGGGCCCGGTTGGCGTCGTCGTGCTCGAGGAACGGGATCAGCGCGGTCGCCACCGACACCATCTGGCGCGGCGAGACGTCCATGTACTCGACCTCGTTGCGCGGGATGTCGACGGTCTCACCGCCACGCGTGCGCACCAGCACCCGGTCCTGGACGAAGCGGTCCTTGTCGTCGAGCGTGGCGTTGGCCTGCGCGATGACGCGGGAGTCCTCCTCGTCTGCGGTCAGGTGGTGGATCTCGTTGGTGACGTGACCGTTCTTGACCACCCGGTAGGGGGTCTCCACGAAGCCGAACGGGTTGATCCGGCCGTAGGAGGCCAGCGACCCGATCAGGCCGATGTTCGGGCCTTCCGGGGTCTCGATCGGGCACATGCGGCCGTAGTGCGACGGGTGCACGTCACGGACGTCCATCTGCGCGCGGTCACGGGAGATACCGCCCGGGCCGAGCGCCGAGAGGCGACGCTTGTGCGTCAGACCGGCGATCGGGTTGGTCTGGTCCATGAACTGCGAGAGCTGCGAAGTACCGAAGAACTCCTTCAGCGCCGCGACCACGGGCCGGATGTTGATCAAGGACTGCGGCGTGATGGCCTCGACGTCCTGGGTCGTCATCCGCTCGCGGACCACACGCTCCATCCGGGCCAGGCCCGTGCGGAGCTGGTTCTGGATCAGCTCGCCCACCGTGCGCATGCGACGGTTGCCGAAGTGGTCGATGTCGTCCGCTCGGACCTCGATCGCCTCGCCGTGGGCGTTCTTGACGTTCTTGCCCTTCGCGTCGACGAGGTTTTCCTTCTCGGCGTGCAGCTGGACGATGTAGCGGATCGTCGCCACGATGTCATCGATGGTCAGCGTCTGCTGGTCGAAGGCCTCGTGGGTGCCGAGCTTCTTGTTGATCTTGTAGCGACCGACCTTGGCCAGGTCGTAGCGCTTGGGGTTGAAGTAGTAGTTCTGCAGCAGCGTCTGCGCAGCCTCACGCGTGGGCGGCTCGCCCGGGCGCAGCTTGCGGTAGATGTCGAGCAGTGCGTCGTCCTGAGCCTCGGTGTGGTCCTTCTCGAGGGTCAGCATCATCGACTCGTACTCGCCGAACTCCTCGCGGATCTGCTCGTTGGTCCAGCCGAGGGCCTTGAGCAGCACCGTGACGTTCTGCTTGCGCTTGCGGTCGAGGCGTACGCCGACCATGTCGCGCTTGTCGATCTCGAACTCCAGCCAGGCACCTCGCGACGGGATCACCTTCGCGGTGAAGATGTCCTTGTCGGAGGTCTTGTCGGCCGAACGCTCGAAGTAGACGCCGGGCGAGCGGACCAGCTGGGAGACCACGACACGCTCGGTGCCGTTGATGATGAAGGTGCCCTTGCGGGTCATCATCGGGAAGTCACCCATGAAGACCGTCTGGCCCTTGATCTCGCCGGTCTCGCCGTTGGTGAACTCGGCGGAGACGTAGAGGGGGCGGGAGTAGGTGAAGTCCTTCTCCTTGCACTCCTCCTCGGTGTACTTGGGGTCGAGGAAGACGGGGTTCTCGAACGAGAGCGACATCGTCTCGGAGAAGTCTTCGATCGGGGAGATCTCCTCGAAGATCTCGTGGAGTCCGGACTTCTGCGAAAGCTCCTCGCCGGCGCTACGGCGCTCCGCGACCTTGTTCTCCCACTTCTCGTTCCCGATCAGCCAGTCGAAGCTGTCTGTCTGGAGGGCAAGAAGCTGCGGAACCTCGAGCGGCTCGGAGATCTTTGCGAAGGAAATGCGGCGGGGACTGTTGTTGGTGCTGTTCTTGCTGCGCGAGGCGGCCAAGAGTGATCCTTCCGAGGCTCACATGTGTGGCGGCGCCGTCCCACCACGAACCAAGCCACCGGGCAGGCAGGAAGCATTTGAGGGAGGGCGCAAAGAGTCAGATTACAGCATTGCCCAAGCCAAGGACAACCCGGGGTCATAACGCGCGGGTCGTCTTGGCACCTCTTGGGGCGACAGAGTACCCCTAAGTCGCATCAGTAGGTATCAACCTTCGCCAACAGCCAGCGGTCGCCTTCTTTCTTCATGCTCATCGCGACTCGGTTCTGAAAGATCTGGGGCTCCTTGCCGCCCTGCTTCGAAACCAGGTTCACATAGACCAGCACTCGTGCCCTGTCCTGCTCGGCATCCACTAATCCTGACCCCAGCACCGTGGCAGTGAGCACGGTCTTGGTCTGCAGCGCCAGACCGGGCGTACCGTCCTTCTGCTTCTCAAGGAGACGTGACAGCTTGAGGTATTCCTTCTCGTAGGCGCCAGTGAGGTACGGCAAAGCTCGCTTTCGGTCGGCAGACAGGTGTCGGTAGTCGTACTCGAATACCGCCTTCGCCGCGCGCTCTGCCGCTGAGGGTGCCTCGTCGCGGGCGTCGGCCTCGCGCGCGTCCTCGCGAACCTGCAGCGCGAGGTAGCCGGCGACGGCCAGCGCTGCCACCGTCAGGAGGGTCAGGATCAGGGCCACGACCCAGGCTGTGCGGGACGCGGGCTCGCGCACCGAGCCGGTGCCCACCTTGTTGTCGAGTACCGACCCAGGTACCTCCACGGGCTCCGGTGGCGGGGGTGGGGGCAGCTCATCGACCGGTCCGGCTTCCTGAGCGAGGGGCGCTTCCTCGGCCAGCGACTCGTCGTACGCCGTCCGTCGCCCCGGATCGAGCAGCACGTCGGCTGCTTCGTTGAACATCCGGAATTGGCCGGCACCGGTGCCCGGCTCGAACTTGTCGGTAGCGTTTCGCCAGGCGGCCTTGATCTCCGCCGCGCTGGCGTCCGGGGAGACGCCGAGCACGTCGTACCAGGTGGGACTGGGGGTGGTCATGTCAGCAGCTCCCTTCAATTGACCGGGTTGAAGTCGTCGACGAGCCACTTGCTGCCGACCTTCACCATGTTGACTGTCCACCGGTAGTGGTGGTCGATGTTGCCCTGCGTCGTGGTCACATCGGCGTCATGCACGACGAGAATCGTGGCGGAGTCATCGTCGGAGTCACCAACCGCGGTCAGCAGCACCTTGCCGGAGCCCTTGACCTTCGCGGTCTCGTAGCTCTGCTTCATCGCGCTGAAGACCTCGGTGTTCCTGGTCTTGGCCTTGGTCGTGAGCAGCTCGCTCACGTCCTTGACGTAGCCGTCGAAGTCGGCACCGTCGATCTTGTCCATGCGGAGCGCGAACTGGGAGGCGACGTTTGCCGCGGCCGCACGCTCATTCGCGGCCTCCCGGTCGTCGCGGGCCTTCAGCCCGAACCACACCGCAGCCACCACGGCCACGAGCAACACGGACGCGAGCACGGCGGTGATGATGCGCAGTGTCCGCGCGCGTACACGTAGCGCAGGGCGCTCCCGTCCACCGGGATCCTGGATCCCGGCGCTCGTTGGCTCAGTCAAGAACTACTCCTGGTTGTCTGCCAGCGCCGGCTGGAGCAACATCCATTTCCAGGAGTCCTGGCCGTAGAGCTGGGCGGCACCGCCGTCGTAGGCGATCTTGGCGCTCGTGTCCTGGTCGGACCAGATCACCTTGCCGGTCTTGGCATCGTACGTCGCCACCGGTGAGCGGTAGGCCGCCCCGGTGCGACCATTGGGGGCCTTCTCCGCACCGCGCAGGTTCGCGCCCCCTTCCTTGCAGCCAGCGGTCGTCACCATCGGCTTGTCGGAAGTGTCTGAAGGCGGGCGCCTGTCCACGTAGCCGGCCTCACAGACGTGGGGCGAATCGGTGAGGATCAGTCCGAACTGTGCGTCGTAGCGCCCCTGGTCGTTCTTCTTGGCCACGGTGAAGCCACCGGCAACCACGTAGGGATAGATCACCAGCAGCTGTCGGATGCCCTTCAAGTGCCTGACGACGACCTCATTAGTCGTCACCAGGTTGTTGATCAGCTGCCCGAGGTTGACACGGTTCTGCTCCAGAAACGTGCGCAGCTGGTTGGCGGTCGCCGAGCCGTTGTCGATTAGGGACCGGAGGTACTTGTCGTTGTCGGCAACGGTGCCTGAGAACAACGCCAGGTCACGGGTGAAGCTGCGGATTGCCGAGCCCTTGTCGACCTGGGTCTGCAGCACGACCCTCGAGTCACGGATCAGCGCCGTGGTGACGTCGAAGTTGTCGTTCGCTGTCTCGATGAACGAGCTCTGGGTGTCGATGATCTGGCCGATGTCGGCACCGGTGTCCTTGAACGCGGCACCAAATTCCGCGACCACCGTGCGCAGGTCAGCCTGCGGCACCGACTGCACCAAGTTGTCGAGGTTCGTGAGGATCTCGGTGGTTGACACCGGAATTTGCGTCTGCGGTGTGTCGATCTCCGACCCGTCCTTGAGGTACGGGCCCTTGTCGGTCTGCGGCTGGAGCTCGACGTACTGCTCGCCCACGGCCGACTTGTTGCCGACGAGGGCGACGCTCTCAGCCGGGATCTTCTCGCTGCTCTTGTCAACCGACAACAATACGTCGACGCCCTTGTCGGTCAGCTTCATGCCCTCAACCTGACCTATCTTCACTCCGCGGTAGGTCACCTCGGCCCCGGTGAAGATGCCACCTGACTGGGCGAAGTGCGCGGTCACGGTGTAGGCCGAGTCATAGAACAACCGGTCGAGCCGTGCATAGCGGGCGCCGACGAAAGTGACCCCTACGAGCGTCAGGATCACGAAAGCGATCAGCTGCTTCTTGGTGCGTGCGGTGATCATCGGACTTCAGCCACCCCCTGGAGCAGCATCGTGCCGATTCCCGGGTCGAGGCCGTGGGCGGCCAGACTGAAGGGGTCGAGCGGGGTCGGCGCTTGGTAGCCCTGGCCGAGCTGGGCCCTCGGGAGGCCGAGGCCCCCGAGCGCCCCGCCGGTGCCCAGCGTCGGCGGCTTCAGCGGGGGCAGGGTGCTGGGGTCTGCAAGCAACGCGCACACCGGATTGCTCGGCGCCTGTGCGCAGAGCGGACCTGTTACCGAAGTCCCGAGCGCTGCGAGTGCGGCGGCGATGTAGCTCTGCACCGTGGCGGGCGTGATGGTGCAGTCCTTGTCCTCGATCTGTGCGAGGACCACGGTCTTGAGATCCTTCTTCTGCTGCGGGGTCAGACCTGGCAGAGCATCGATCGAGCTAGCCGCTTGCGCGCGCGCGTCCTTGACCGCCTGACAGATCTCCGGCGGAAGCGGGACGCCCGGCCCGTTGGGCAGGTTGGCGACGTCAATGTCCAGGTTCACCGAGAGGTTGGTGTAGTCACCCATGTGCAGGTTGCGGGCCACCTGGGGGTCACGGCCGATCGCCGCGTCGACGAAGGGATAGGTCAGGTACACCTGGAAGGCCTTGGGGAAGTTCTGCCCGGCCTTGGCGAAGCCCTCGAGCACCGGCGCCAGGTCGCGCAGGCTGTTGATGGTGGACTCCTTGGACGCCTTGATCACACGCACGCCAACGCCGCTGAGGCGGGTCAACGCGTCGAGCAGCTTGACCAGGTCGTCACGCTGGCGGTTCACCGACCGAAGGGCGTCCGGAATGTCGTCCAGTGCGCTCTTGATCGTCCCGTCCTGCTTGCGGATCTGGAGTGCCAGTCGGTTGGTGTTCTCCAGAACGGCGACGATCGAATCCTTGTTTTGGTCGAGCTGAGCCATGAAGCTGCGGATCTGGGTCAACACAGAGCGGAGCTCGGGCTCACGGCCTTCGAAGGCGTTGTTGAGCTCGGAGAAGATCGTCTTGAGCTGGCCGACCCCGCCGCCGTTGAGAAGCAGGGCGAGCGCGCCGAAGACCTCTTCGACCTCGGGGTTGCGCCCGGTGCGGTCCAGCCCGATGACGTCGCCGTTCGCCAGGTTGCCGCTCCCGGGTTCCTGAGGAGTCGCAAGCTGCACGAATTTCTCGCCCAGGAGGCTCGTCTGGCGGATCTCGGCCCGGGCGTTGTCCGGCAGCTTGACGTCCCCGGGGATCTCGACCGTGACCTCGGCGACATAACCCTTGAGCTTGATCTCGCTGACCTTGCCCACGGTGACGTCGTTGACCTTGACCGTCGACTGGGGCACGAGGTCGAGGACGTCGCGGAACATCACCTTGACCTTGATCGGGTTGTCGCCGGTGTCGGCGCCACCCGGAAGGGGAGCGTCATAGATCGAGCAGCCGGAGAGCACCATCACGGCGGAGACGAGGCCGACCACGACCTTCGCCGTACGCCGACGCATCTCAGTGGTGCCGCGGGAGACCGTCATCGGGTCACCTCCACCAGACCGCCGAGGGACCGGTCGATCGGTTCCGGCACCCGCGGCGGGGCCGAGGGGTTCCCGGCGAACGGCGCGGTTCGCGGTGGTGCCAGCGCGGCGTCGAAGGCTGTGCAGGTCTTGGGTTGGTTGATGAGCGTGCAGAGCGCTCCCGCCGGGTCCTCCTCCAAACTGCTCGCGAACTGGTTGGCGTTGTTGCGCGTGTCCAGAGTGCCCTGATGAACGTTTCCGGCGAGGAACAAGTTGTTCAACGCCGCAGGGGCATACCTCAGTGTCTCGTCGAGGACGTCACGGCGCTTGACCAGGGTCTTGGAGATCCGGTTGAGGCCGGCGATGTTGCTGGTCAGCGAGGCGCGGTTCTCCTTCACGAAGCCGCGGACCTGCTGCATTGCGATGCTCAGGTTCTTGAGCACGGCAGCGAGCTCCTGACGTTCGTCGGCCAGCAGGTCGGCTCCGCCGGCGAGGGAGTCGTTGAACTTCCGCACAGTGCCGTCGTTCTTGGCCAGCGTGCTGGTGAACTTCTCGACCTGGGCGAGTGTGCCGAAGAACTCGTCCTTGTTGTCGGCGAGCGTTTTGGTCAAAGCACTGAAGTTCTTCAACGTCTTGTTGAACTCGACACCCTGACCGCCGAAGTTCCGGGCGGTCGAGTCGAGCAGGCGGGTCAGGGGTCCGACGCCGCCGGACTCGGGCTGGTTGGCGCCCTTCGGGCCTAGGGCGATGTTCAGGTCGTTGATGCTGCTGAAGATCTCGTCGAGCTCCAAGGGCATCGCCGTTCGGTCGATGCCCAGTTTCGCGTTGTCAGGCAGCACGTCCCCGCTCGTGTACACCGGAGTGAGCTGCACGAACCGGTCCCCCACGATTGACGGTGAGATGACCGCAGCCTTGGCGTCGTTTGGGACCTTGTACTTCGCGTCGTAAGTGAACTTGACCCGGACCTTGGTCCCCGAGGGCACGACGGTGTCCACCTTGCCGACAGCCACCCCAAGGATCTTGACGTCCGAACCTTCGTACAGCGACACGGTTCGCGGGAAGTCCGCTGTGACGGTTTTCGTGTCCGAACCTGGCCAGAAAGTCACGAGGAGTGCAACGACGACTGCCACCGCGACGAGGATCGCGACGATCGGGCTGACCTTGCCGAAGATCTTCATCACCCACCTACCGCGGGAGTCGGAGGAAGGTTGGAGATCCACGTGTCGAACCACGGGCCGGTACCGAGCGTGTTGGCGAACACCCGGTAGAACGGAGCCATCAGGCGCAGGCTCTCGTCGAGGTTTGCCTGGTTCTTGAGCAGCAGGTTGACCACGCCCTGGAGATTGCTGAGGGCGGGCTTCAGGTCAGCGCGGGACTGCTTGACCAGCAACGTGATCTCGCTGGAGAACCTGCTGGTCGAGACCAGCAGGGTGTGGACCGCCTGGCGACGTTCTACCAGCGCGCGCATCAGGATGTCGCTGTTCCTCATCAGCTCGACGATGTCCTGGTCACGGTCTGCCAGCGTCCCGGAGACCGTGTCCAAGTTCTGCAACAGCTCCCCGATCTGGTCGTTGCGGCTGGCTACGGTCTCCGAGAGGCGCGAGAGCCCGCGCAAAGTGCTCTGGAAGGCAGCCGGGGTGTCCTTGGTCAGGTCGGCGAGAGTGTCGATCGACTTGGCCAACCGGGCGGTGTCGATCCTCTCGGCCCGATCGGCGAGGCCCGAGAAGGCCTGGACGACGTTGTACGGGGACCGGGTCCGGGAGACCGGAATCGTCGAGTCCTCCTTGAGCTGGCCTGAGCCGGCCGGCTCGAGAGAGATGAACATCGCGCCGAGCAGAGTCTTGACCTTGATCGCCGCGACGGTCTCCTTGCCGAACTCCGAGGGGGTGTCGACTTTGAACGTGGCGATCACCTTGTTGCCCTCGAGCTCCACAGAGGTGACCTTGCCGACCCGGACACCGGCGATCCGGACCTCGTCATTGGGCTTGAGTCCGCCGGACTCGGCGAACGCGGCGTGGTAGGTGTCGCCGCCACCGATCAGTGGTAAGTCACCGGCCTTGAAGGCGACGACGAGCAGCGCGATGATCGCGGCGATGCTGATCGCGCCGATGGGGACGGGGTTGCGTTCGCGGAACGGGGTGCTCATGACAGGTCACACCTCGCGTCCTTGCCGAGGGTGCTTGTGTCGAACTTGATCGGCAGCGTCTGTCCGCCGGCCTTGATGTTGCCCTGGAACTGGCACAGGTAGAAGTTGAAGAACGAGCCGTTGATCGCCGTCCGGCCAATCTTCTTGAGCTTGAGCGGCAGGACCTGCAGGGCCCGGTCGACCTCGGACCGACCCTTGTTCAGGTTGGTCGCCACCCCACGAAGCCCCTTGACGTCCCGTACAAAGGAAGGCCGGATCCCGACCACCAGGTCTGAGGTCTCGTTGGCGAGCGCAGACACCGAGTCCAGGGAGCCAAGGATGGCGTCCTTGTCCTTGACCAGCCCGGTCATGAAGTTCTTGAACTCGACGATCAGCTCGCTCAGTTGTTTGTCACGTCCCGCCAGCGTCGCCAGAACCTCGTTGAGGTTGGTGATCAGGTCACCGATGACCTGATCGCGGTCTGCGAGCGTGTTGGTGAGGGACGCGGTGCTCGTCAGCAGCGCGTTCAAATTGCCGCCCTCGCCCTGGAAGACCGAGATCACCTCGGCGGAGAGCTTGTTGATGTCACTGGGGGACAGAGCGGCGAACAATGGCTTGAACCCGTTGAACAACACGGTGAGGTCAAGGGCCGGCTGGGTGCGGTCCACCGGAATGGTGGAGTCCTCTGGCATCCGCTCGAGGTCGCCGACGCCCTGGGTCAGCTGGATGTAGCGCTGGCCCACAAGGTTGCGGTAGCGGATGGTGGCGGTGGAGCTCTTGGTGACGATCGAGCTCTTGGCCACGTTGAAGGACACCAGCGCGCGGTCGCGGTCCACGATCTTGACACCCTTGACACTGCCGACCTTCACCCCCGCAATCCGGATGTCGTCGCCCTTGACCACACCAGTCGCGTCGGTGAAGACAGCCTTGTAGGGGCGCGTCGACATGAAGCTCAGGTTGCCGATCAAGACAACGAGCACACCGGTCGACAGCGTGGTCACGAGGATGAAGATGGTCAGCTTGACGAAGTCTCCGCGAGTCTTCTTGTCCAGGATGCTCATCCGACGCTCACCTCCGTGCCGGCCATGGCGGGGGCGAAGAGCAGCGTGCCGATGTCGGACATCTCGTCCACCGGGACACCGAGAATGGTCGCGGTGAGGGAGTTGATCAGCGCCTTCTGCGCGGCCGTCCCCGAGGGGCCGACGCTCAGGTGCGGCCTCTGGGCGGAGCTCTGAACGGCGAAGCCGGGAGTCGTGCGCTGGGCACCGTTCTTGCCCAGACTCTTGTCGTTCACGCCGTCGTTCAGGTCAGGCAAGTCCCGGGACGGGTAGTAGGGGATCGGCGGGCTCGGCAGTCCAGCGCAGTTCGGCGCATTGTCGGCGCCGTACACCTGGCGATCGGCACCGGTGTACCCGCGGGGCTGATTCGGCAAGACCTTGAGGTTGATGTGGAAGATGAAGCCACGGAAGGTGTCGGCCAATTGCGGCGCCTGCTTCACGATGCCATCGAGGAGACATGGGAAGGTGCTGGAGTAGCGCGAGAGCAGGGCCAAGATCGGCTCGCTGAGCTGCCCGAGCCGGATGATGTTGTCTCCGTTGGCGTCCAGGAAGGTCTTGGTCGTGTCGGAGAACGCGGTCAGGTCGTTGAGGAACGCCTTCAGCTTCTCCTCCTTCGACACGAGGGTGTTGCCGGTCTTGACGGTGTTGCGCAGCGTTTCCGCAAGCGCTGGCACGACATCGGCGTAGGTGTCGGTGACGGTCGCGAGCAGCTTGATGTCGTCGATCAGCGCAGGGATCTGCGGGTTGAGCCGCTTGAGATAGCTGTCCAGCGTGACCAAGCTCTCACCGAGCTTGTTGCCCCGTCCTTCCAGGGCTCCGGCCATGGCGTTGAGGGTGTAGTTGAGCTCGGCGGGCTGCACGGTGCGCAGTAGTGGGTAGAGGTCGTTGAGTACCCGCTCGACCTCGATCGGCAGCTCTGTCTGCTCGATCTTGTCGCCGGACTCGAGCGATTTCGAGGACGGGTCCGCCGGGATGTTCAGCTCGACGTACTTCTCACCGAACAGCGTCTTGGGCAGGAGGGCGGCAGTCACGTTTGCCGGAATCGACTTGATCTTGTCGGGCTTGATGCCGAGCGTGAGCGTGGCGCCATCTCCCTTGCTTTCAGCCTTGTTGACCTGACCGACAATCACGCCGCGCACCTTCACGTCGGCCCTGGAAGGCAGCTGCATGCCGGCGGTGCTGGTGGTCAGAGACACCTCGTCGAAAGAGGTGAACTTCTGGGTGAAGACGGCGCTGACCAGCCAGACACCGAGTGCCAGCATGCCGATGAACACCACACCAAGGATGCGGTGGTGGTCCAGAATCCTCATCCCTCAGCCCGCCAATCTGACGGTGGTGGAGGATCCCCAGATCGCCATCGACAGGAACAGGTCGATGACGTTGACAGCCACAATCGAGGTGCGGACCGCGTGCCCCACGGCGACACCCACGCCCGCGGGACCGCCGCTGGCGTTGTAGCCGTGGTAGCAGTGGATCAGGATGACTACGACGGCGAACACCAGCACTTTGCCGAAGGACCAGAGCACATCGCCTGGTGGCAGGAACTGGTTGAAATAGTGATCGTAGGTGCCCGAACTCTGCCCGTAGTACTGGGTCACAGTCAGCCGGGTGGCGAAGTAGGAGGAGAGCAGCCCGACAACATAGAGCGGCACGATCGCCACCAAGCCGGCCACGATCCGGGTGGTCACCAGGAACGGCATCGACGGGATCGCCATCACCTCGAGGGCGTCTACCTCCTCCGAGATCCGCATGGCGCCCAGCTGGGCGGTGAAGCCGCAGCCGACAGTCGCAGCCAGCGCAATGCCGGCCACCAGGGGCGCGATCTCTCGGGTGTTGAAGTAGGCGGAGACGAAACCGGAGAAGGCAGCGGTGCCGATCTGGTTGAGCGCGGCGTACCCGGAGAGCCCTACCTGTGCGCCCGTGAAGAAGGTCATCGCCGTGATGACGCCGATGGTGCCACCGATGACGGCCAGCGCTCCCGAGCCGAGGGTGACCTCGGCGAGAAGACGCAGGATCTCCTTCGGATAGCGCGTCACCGAGCGCGGCGTCACCTGGATCGCGCGCACGTAGAAAGCCAGCTCGGCGCCCATCTTGTCCAGGGAGGAGAGCGGCTTCTCGAAGGCCTGCTTGAGGTTCGCCATTCGCCTCAGCCAGTCTTCGGAGGGATCAGCTGCAGATAGATCGCGCTGATAATCAGGTTGACGACGAACAACAGCAGGAAAGTGATCACGACCGACTCGTTGACCGCGTCGCCGACACCCTTGGGGCCACCGCCTGCGGACATGCCTTTATAGGCCGCCACGATGGCCGCGATCAAGCCGAACACGAGTGCCTTGATCAGGCCGACCCAGAGGTCGGGCAGTTGCGCCAGCGCGGTGAAGCTCGCCAGGTAGGCACCGGGTGTGCCGTCCTGCAGGACGACGTTGAACACGTAACCGCCAGCCACACCCACCACCGTGACGAGGCCGTTGAGGAACACCGCGACCAGCATGCAGGCCAGCACCCGGGGTACGACGAGTCGCTGGACCGGATCGATGCCGAGGACCATCATCGCGTCGAGCTCTTCACGGATCTTGCGAGCGCCGAGGTCGGCGGCGATCGCAGAGCCACCTGCGCCCGCGATCAGGAGGGCGGTCGCGATCGGTGCCGCCTGCTGCACGACGGCCAGCACCGACGCGGAGCCAGTGAACGACTGCGCGCCGAACTGCTTGATCAGGCTACCGACCTGGAGCGCGATGACCGCGCCGAAAGGGATGGCTACCAGGGCCGTCGGAATGATCGTCACCGAGGCGATGAACCAGGCCTGCTGGATGAACTCACGGGTCTGGAAGGGGCGCTTGAACAGGTTGCGCCCGACGTCCAGCCCGAAGGCGAAGAGCTTCCCCGCGGTCCCGATCGGGGCAAGAACACGGTTGGCCACGGCTGAAGCCATCAGCGAATCACCCGCCGACGGTCATGGACATGTTCTCCTCGAACGACCCAGGAGGCGGCGTGACACCGTTCTCCTTGCACCACTCGCCCGGCGGGCGCTGGCTTCTGCGGGGCTGTCCGTTCGAGGGCTCCTGCTGCAGCGGGATGGGCGGCAACGGCGGGAGCTCCATGTCCTTCTCGGCCTCGAGGTCGTCGGCGTCCTTCTCCTCTGACATGCCGATGGGTCCGACGACCTGGGCGTTGAGGAACTGGCGTACGACGGGCTCCTCGGAGGAGAGCAGCATCTCGCGCGGCCCGAACATGGCAAGGTGCTTGTGGTAGAGCAGGCCGATGTTGTCGGGCACCTTGCGGGCCGTGTTCACGTCGTGGGTCACGATCAGGAACGTCGCGTCGATCTGAGCGTTCAGGTCGATGATCAGCTGGTTGAGGAACGAGGTGCGGACCGGGTCGAGGCCGGAGTCGGGCTCGTCGAAGAGCACGATCTCGGGGTCCAGCACCAGGGCACGGGCGAGACCGGCGCGCTTGCGCATACCGCCTGAGATCTCACCGGGAAGCTTGTCCTCGGTGCCGAGGAGACCCGTGAGGTCGAGCTTCTCCATCACGATTTCCCGGATCTCGGACTCGGACTTCTTGGTGTGCTCGCGGAGCGGGAAGGCGATGTTGTCGTAGAGGTTCATCGAGCCGAACATCGCGCCGTCCTGGAACAGCACGCCGAAGAGCTTGCGAATCTCGTAGAGCTCCTTCTCGGGACACGAGGCGATGTCGATGCCCTCGATCATGATGCTGCCCTTGTCGGGCTTGAGCAGGCCGATGATGGTCTTGAGCAGAACGGACTTGCCGGTGCCAGAAGGGCCGAGCATGACGCAGATCTCGCCCGCCGGGATCGTGAGGCTCACGTCACCCCAGATGAGCTGCTTGCCGAAGCTCTTGGTCAGGTCATTGATCTCGATCTCGACACCCATTCAAGGGCCTCCCTCTCACAAACACTCCGTCGTCTCGGGCCAGGACAGCGACGTACACGCAGATCTCCCCACCCACGTGTACCAACGAGTAGCAGACGGCTAAGTTACGCATACATTGTCCCGCTCGCCACCTCGTGCGTCTGTCATCTCACGAAATGGGGCCAACCAACCTGAACTGGTTGGGACAAACGAAGGCCGCCCCGGACCAAAAGGGTCCGAGACGGCCGTCGATGACTTTCAGCAGGAGCGGGTCACTTGAGGGTGACGGAGGCGCCGGCGCCCTCGAGGGATTCCTTCGCCTTCTGTGCGGCCTCCTTGGTGGCCTTCTCGAGGACAGCCTTGGGAGCCGCCTCGACGAGGTCCTTGGCCTCCTTCAGGCCCAGGCTCGTGAGGGCACGGACCTCCTTGATGACGTTGATCTTCTTGTCACCAGCGGCCTCGAGGATGACGTCGAACTCGTCCTGCTCGGCCTCGGCCTCGGTGTCACCGGCGCCACCGCCGGCGGCGGGGGCGGCGGCAACGGCGACCGGAGCGGCCGCGGTCACGCCGAAGGTCTCTTCGAACTGCTTCACGAACTCGCTGAGCTCCAGGAGGGTCATCTCCTTGAAAGCGTCGAGCAGCTCGTCGGTGCTGAGCTTCGCCATGGTGGCGTTCCTTTCAGTGGTGGTGCGGCAGTCGCCGCACGCTTGGGGATGTCAGGCCTGTGTGCTCTCGGTGGCCTCGGGCTCCTCCGACGCGGGCGCGTCGGCGGGTGCAGCGTCCTCGGTGGCTTCCGGGGTGTCCCTGGGAGACTCGGTCTCGGTCTCGGCTGCTGCCGGTGCCTCGTCCGTCGGGGTGTCCTCGGCCGGAGCCTCGGTCGACTCGGCCTCGGCTGCTGCCGGTGCCTCGTCCGTTGGGGTGTCCTCAATGGCCTCCGGGGCCGCGGCAGCCGGTTCGCCGGTGCCGCCCTTGAGGATCGTGGGGTCCTGCTCTGCCTTGGCCTGCAGGGCGCCGGCGAGCCGGGCAGCCTGCGAGATCGGGGCGTTCAGCAGGTAGACGGCCTGGCTGAGCGAAGCGAGCATCGCGCCCGCCAGCTTGCCCAGAAGGACCTCGCGGGACTCGAGATCGGCCAGCTTGGCGATCTCCTTGGCGTCCATCGAGGCACCGTCGACAAAGCCACCCTTGATGACGAGGGCGGGGTGCGCCTTGGCAAAGTCACGCAGACCCTTCGCTGCCTCGACCAGGTCGCCGTTGATGAAGGCGATGGCGGTCGGGCCGGTGAGCAGGTCGTCGAAACCCTCGACGCCCGCCTCCTTGGCGGCGATCTTGGTCAGCGTGTTCTTGACCACGGCGTAGTTGGCGTTCTCGCCGAGGGCCCGCCGCAGTTCCTGCAGCTGCTTCACGGTAAGACCGCGGTACTCGGTCAGCACAGCGCCCGTGGATTCGTTGAACGAGTCGACGATGTCCGCGACGGCTGCTGCCTTGTCTGGCCGCGCCATGGGTCTCCTTCCAACCTGAGGGGACGACACACGGGTGTGTGTCGCCCGAGCCTTCCGACCCACAAGCAAAACGCCCTGTGCAAGGTGCACAGGGCGTATGACGTCGGAACGTCTCACTCGGTGTCACCTACGCAGGTCGTCCGCTCGCGCGAACCTTCGAGTCATCCGGGGATGACCGACCGGCGGTCTTTGGCTTCGGGGGTGAACGATACGGGCTGGGGTGGCGCGCGACCAAATCACCATCGGTGATCCGCTTGCGCTGATCCGCTTCCGCTGATCCGCGGTTGCTGTTCGGCTCGCGGTCGGTTGTAGCCGGCACAAGCGGGTCCGCTGTTTGGCTTCCGGTTCGCTGGGGACGCTGACCGGGCAGAAATGGTCTGTCGCTCGCTGGCGCTCGCTCGACCATTTCGACCCGGTCAGCTCAAATCACCTTCGGTGATCAGACTTCGTCTGATGCGACGTTCTTGATGCGGTTGGGGTCGACCTGGACACCCGGGCCCATGGTGGTGGAGAGGGTGATCTTCCGGATGTAGCGACCCTTGGAGCTGGCCGGCTTGAGCCGCAGCACCTCTTCGAGGGCGGCGGCGTAGTTCTCCGCGAGCTGGGTCTCGCCGAAGGACGCCTTGCCGATGATGAAGTGCAGGTTGGCGTGCCGGTCGACGCGGAACTCGATCTTGCCGCCCTTGATGTCCGAGACGGCCTTGGCGACGTCGGGGGTCACCGTGCCGGTCTTGGGGTTGGGCATCAGGCCGCGGGGGCCGAGGACGCGACCGAGTCGGCCCACCTTGCCCATCATGTCCGGGGTCGCGACGACGGCGTCGAAGTCGATCCAGCCGCCGTTCACCTTCTCGATGAGCTCGTCGCCGCCGACGATGTCGGCACCGGCCTCACGCGCCGCCTCGGCCTTGTCGCCGTTGGCGAACACCAGGACCCGAGCGGTCTTTCCGGTGCCGTGCGGGAGGTTGACGGTGCCACGCACCATCTGGTCGGCCTTGCGCGGGTCGACGCCCAGACGCATGGCTACGTCGACGGTCTCGTCGAACTTCTTCTTGGCGCCGCCCTTGGCGAGCTTGATGGCGGTCAGCGGAGCGTGGAGCTCGTCCGGGTCGAACGTCTCCGCGGTCGCGCGGTAGGTCTTGCTGCGCTGCATGGCTTTCCTCTGTTCCTTTGAAAGTTTGTGGTCTACGTGAGCCAGCGCGGCTCTGCCACGGGGTGTTGAATCAGTCGGTGGTGATGCCCATGGAGCGGGCGGTTCCCTCGACGATCTTCATTGCTGCGTCGATGTCGTTGGCGTTCAGGTCAGGCAGCTTGGTGGTCGCGATCTCGCGCACCTGGTCCTTGGTCAGCTTGCCGACCTTGTCCTTCTGCGGGACACCCGAACCCTTGGCGACGCCGGCGGCCTTCTTGATCAGCTCTGCGGCCGGAGGAGTCTTCGTGATGAAGGTGAACGACCGGTCCTCGTAGATGGTGATCTCGACGGGGATGACGTTGCCGCGCATGGCTTCGGTCTGGGCGTTGTACGCCTTGCAGAAGTCCATGATGTTGACGCCGTGGGGACCGAGGGCGGTACCGACGGGCGGTGCCGGCGTAGCGGCACCGGCCTGGAGCTGCACCTTGACCAGTGCAGCGATCTTCTTCTTGGGAGGCATTCTCTGTGCGTCCTTCTGTTGTTTCCTCGTGGTCTTGACGAGCTCGTAGCGGTACGGGCTCTGCCACCTGTTGTTGCTGCTTCTCTCAGACCTTCTGAATCTGGGTGAAGCTCAGCTCGACCGGGGTCTCCCGGCCGAAGATCTCGACGAGGGCCTTGACCCTCTGTGCCTCGACGTTGATCTCGGTGATCGTCGCGTGCAGCGTGGCGAACGGACCGTCGACCACCATCACCGAGTCGGAGACGTCGAAGTCGGATACGGCGACCTGCTGACGGGACGCGGAGGGCGCCGGTGCGCCGCCAGGGGTGTCCGCAGTCGCGGCCGCCTCGGCCTGCGCCTGGATCGCCGGGGCGAGCATGTTCTCGACCTCGTCCAGGCTCAGCGGGACCGGCTGGTGGCTGTGGCCCACGAAGCCGGTCACGGACGGCGTGTGGCGTACGGCGGACCAGGACTCGTCGGTGAGGTCCATCCGGACCAGCACGTAGCCGGGGAGGACGGTGCGCTTGACCAACTTGCGCTGGCCGTTCTTGATCTCGGCGACCTCTTCGGTCGGGACGATCACCTCGTGGATGAAGTGCTCCATGTTGAGCGAGGTGATGCGGTTCTCCAGGTTGGCCTTCACCCGGTTCTCCATGCCGGAGTAGGTGTGGATGACGAACCAGTCACCCTCCTTCTCGCGCAGCGCGGCCCGGAACTCCTCCATGGCGTCACCAACGGGCTCGTCCGCGGGCTCCTCGACGGCGGCCTCGTCCGCGGGCTCCTCGTCGGCGGCCTCCGCCACAGGCTCCTCGACCGCAGGCTCCTCCGCAACGGGCTCGTCCGCAGCAGTCTCGTCCGCAGCAGTCTCGTCCGCAGCAGTCTCGGTCGGCTCGTCGCCGCTCTCGTCGCTGGCTGCCTCGGCCTGGGCCGGGGCCTCCTCGATCGGTGCCTCGGTCTCGGCGGTCGCCTCGTCGATCTCCGGGGACTCGGAGGCCTCGGGGGCCGCGTCCTCGGCGGGCTCGCTCGGCTCGTTCGGGTCGCTCAGGTCGTCGATGTCCGTCGACAGCTGTGCGGACTCCGCTGCCAGCGGGGTCGCCACGGTCTCGCCGGTCTCCGGGTCGGTGAGGACCTGGTCGGCGGACTCGGGCTGACCCTCGGTGGGGTCGGATCCCTGCTCGTCGTACTGCTCAGACACTGTTACTCCGTCATCTCGTCTTGCTTCATGCCAGTCGGACCCGTCTCCGGGCGACGCGACCGGCGCTATTTGCCGCCGAAGAGGGCGAACACGGCCTTACCGAAGGCCACGTCCAGCAACGACACGTACGCGATCATCGCGACCACGAACACGATCACCACGATCAGGTAGGTGATCAGCTGTTGCTGGGTCGGCCAGACCACCTTGCGCAGCTCGGCGACGACCTGGCGGTAGAACGTGACCGGGCTGGTGCGCTCGCGTTTCTTCTCCGAGCGGACCGGTGACCTCTCCGACACGTTGTTACCTGCTTCCGGTTGCCTTCTCGACTGCTTGGGTGGTTCTCGGCTCTGCTGTTCGTGGTACCTGGCGAGTCTCGCAGGGCACGAGGGACTTGAACCCCCAACCTTCGGTTTTGGAGACCGATGCTCTGCCAGTTGAGCTAGTGCCCTACGGCGTATTCCGGGCATGCAGAAACATTGGCCGGAATCACCAAACGAGGAGTCTACGGGGCGCGTCCACGCAAAGTCGAACCGACGGCGAGCCTCACCCGGACGCGACTCCCGAGACCACTTGCGCCTCTGCGAACATGGAGCACGTGACCGAGCAGAGCCAGCAGACCCGCCCCCTCGCCGACCGCACGCCCGAGGAGATCCAGTCGTTCCTGAGCGACCAGCAGGCAGCGTATGACGACCTCCGTGGCCGCGGTCTCTCCCTCGACCTCACCCGCGGCAAACCCTCGGCGGCACAGCTGGACCTCTCCGACGCACTGCTCACTTTGCCCCGCGGCGTCAAGGACCCCGACGGGGTCGACGTACGCAACTACGGCGGCCTGGAGGGCATCAAGGCGATTCGCGCGATGTTCGCCGACCTCCTCTGGGTCGAGCCCGAGCAGGTCGTCGCCGGAGGCAGCTCCAGCCTCGTGATGATGCGCGAGGTGCTCACCGACCTGTGGCTCAAGGGCGGCGTCGACAGCGTGCGCCCGTGGGGGGCCGAGGAGAAGGTCACCTTCATCTGCCCCGTGCCGGGCTACGACCGGCACTTCACGCTGCTCAACTGGTTCGGGATCGACACCGTGACTGTGCCGATGAACGAGGACGGCCCCGACGCCGAGGCCGTTGCCGAGCTGGCGGCGAAAGACCCCAGCATCAAGGGCATCTGGGTGGTGCCGACGTACGCCAACCCGACCGGCTCGATCGTCTCCCAGGAGGTCGCCGCACGGCTGGCATCGATGGAGACGGCGGCGCCCGACTTCAAGATCTTCTGGGACAACGCCTACGCGTTCCACCACCTGACCGAGGACGAGGCCAAGAGCGCCGACGTACTGAGCCTCGCAGCGGCGGCGGGACACCCCCACCGGCCGATCATGTTCGCCTCGACCTCGAAGATCACCTTCGCCGGCGCCGGGGTTGCCTTCCTCGCCGGGTCGGTCGAGACGGTGAAGTGGTACATCGGGCACCTGGGCAAGGGCTCCATCGGTCCTGACAAGCTCAACCAGCTCCGGCACGTGGAGTTCTTCGGGTCCCCGCAGGGCGTGCGCGACCACATGCTCAAGCACCGCGAGATCATCGCGCCGAAGTTCGAGGCGGTCGAACGGATCCTCTCCGAGCGCCTGGGCGGACTGGGCATCGCCAGCTGGACCGAGCCGAACGGTGGCTACTTCGTCAGCCTCGACGTGCTCGACGGCACTGCCTCGCGCGTCGTGCAGCTCGCGAAGGATGCCGGGATCGCCCTGACGCCCGCGGGCGCGTCGTTCCCCAACGGCGATGACCCCCGCGACCGCAACATCCGGCTCGCCCCGACGTTCCCGCAGCTGCCGGAGGTCACCGAGGCGATGGAGGCGGTCGCCACCTGCGTGCTGCTCGCCGCTGCCGAGAAGGTCCACGGCTGAGAGTGAGTGGTTTCGAGACGCTCGCTGGCGCTCGCTCCTCAACCACCGAGAAAGACCCCAACCACGACGAGATGGTGGGCCTTCGAAAGCTCGAAGAGCTCCCAAAAGCCCACCTCCACCTGCATTTCACCGGGTCCATGCGGCACTCCACACTGCTCGAGCTGGCCGAGCGTGACGGGCACCGCCTCCCGGAAGCCCTGGTCGATGACTGGCCGCCGAAGCTCTCGGGGGCCGACGAGAAGGGATGGTTCCGGTTCCAGCGGCTCTACGACGTCGCCCGGTCGGTGCTGCGCACCGAGGACGACGTACGCCGGCTGGTGCGCGAGGCCGCGGAGGACGACAAGCGCGACGGCGGCCGTTGGCTGGAGATCCAGGTCGACCCGAGCGGGTACGCCGCCAAGTTCGGAGGGATCACCGCCTTCACCGACCTGGTGCTCGACGCCGTCCGGGAGACCTCGCGTGACGTCGGCATCGGCATGGCAGTGGTGATCGCGGCGAACCGCACCCGGCACCCCCTGGACGCCCGGGCGCTGGCCAGGCTCGCGGCGCAGTACGTCGACCGCGGCGTGGTCGGCTTCGGGCTCTCCAACGACGAGCGACGGGGCAACGACCCGCGACTTCGCACCAGCGTTCCGCATCGCCGAGCGCGCCGGACTGCTGCTGGACCCGCACGGCGGCGAGCTGGTCGGGCCCGAGTCGGTGCGGGTGTGCGTCGAGGAGCTGCACGCCCAACGGCTGGGCCACGGCATCCGCGCCGTCGAGGACCCCGACCTGCTCGACCTGATCGTCTCCCGCGGGATCGCCCTGGAGATCTGCCCGGTGTCCAACGTCGCGCTGGGCGTCTACACCGACCTCAGCTCGGTGCCGTTGCCGGACCTGATGGCTGCCGGCGCGACGATCGCACTGGGAGCTGACGACCCCTTGTTGTTCGGATCGCGGCTGGCCGGCCAGTACGCCACGATGCGTGCCGCCCACGACCTCACCGACGCCCAGCTGGCCGACCTGGCGCGCTCGTCGTTCCAGGCCTCACGGGCTCCGGAGGACGACAAGGTGCGGTGGCTGGGTCAGATCGACGCCTGGTTGGAGACAATGGACTCATGACCAACTATCCCGGCGAGAACCCGCACCAGCCCGAGGGAGAACCCGAGGCAGGCACCGACGCCGGGTCAGAGGCAGCCGCCTGATCCCGAACCCGCTCAGGGGACCGAGCCGACCCAGCCTGTCGGCTACTGGGAGCGCCAGGCCGCCGAGCAGGCGCGTGAGCAGACACAGCAGGGTCACCCGGGCTCCTACGCGTCACCGAGCGGGGCGGTGTTCAACCCGACCAGCGCCCAGCCATCGGGCGAGTGGGAACCGGGGAGCACCACCCCCTACGAGCAGAATCCCTACGGCCAGCCTCCTTACGGCCAGCAGCCATATGGTCAGCCCGTGCAACCGGGCTACGGCCAGCCTCCCTACGTGCAACCCGGCCAGCCCTATGGCCAGTCCACGGCTATGGCCAGCCCACCTATGGCCAGCCCTCCTACGGCTACCCGCCGCCGGGTGGGCAGTCCGGGCAACCCGGCAGCCCGTACCCGCCGTACGCCGCCTTCTCGGCGCCGCGACCCGACCACCCGCAGTCCAACCTGGCCCTCATCCTCGGGATAGTGGGACTGGTCGGGGGGTTCCTGTGCGGACTCGGCTTCTTCCTCTCGCCGTTCGCCTGGGGCCTGGGCCGCAACGCGGTGAAGGAGATCCAGGCGTCGCAGGGCCGCATGGGTGGCGAGGGCAGCGCGCGGGCCGGGATGATCACCGGCATCATCGGCACGGTCCTGCTGGGCATCGGGATCCTGCTGCTGATCGGCTTCGCGATCCTGATCGCAGTCGGTGACACGACGAGCAGCAACGTCTAGAGCGTGCAGTTCACCAGCACCGGCTCGTTGACGAGCGTGACGCCGAAGCGCTGCTCGACCCCGTCGCGAATCTCGCGGGCCAGCGCCAGCAGGTCGGCCGTGGTGGCGGCCCCGCGGTTGGTGATCGCGAGCGTGTGCCGCGACGAGAGCCGGACCCGGTCGTTGCCGTAGCCCTTGGAGAAGCCGGCTCGCTCGATCAGCCAGGCCGCGCTCGTCTTCACCAGTCCGTCGTCCTGCGGCCAGCCCGGGGCGTCAGCTGGCACCTGCTCGGCCGGCAGGATCGGGTTGGTGAAGAACGAGCCGGTGCTCCAGGTGTCGTGGTCCTCGGGGTCCAGCACCATGGCCTTGCGACGACGAAGGTCCAGGACCGCCTCGCGGACCTCCCGGGCGGGTGCACGCTCCCCGATCTCGATGCCCAGGGCGCCGGCCAGCTCGGCGTACTGCACCGGCGCGCCGAGGTCACCGAGCCGGAACTGGAAGGTCGCGCTCACGACAATGTGTCGGTCCGGGTCCTGCTTGAACCGGCTCGTGCGGTAGCCGAAGTTGCAGTCGGCGGCGGCGAACGTGCGGAAGCCGCCCAGGAGGCGGTCCCAGGTGCGGACCCGGGCGAGCGTCTGGCTGATCTCCTGGCCGTAGGCCCCCACGTTCTGGATCGGGGTGGCACCGGTCGTCCCGGGGATGCCGGAGAGGGCCTCGATGCCGACCCAGCCGCGGTCGATGGCGGTGGCGACGACGCCGTCCCAGTTCTCCCCCGCCGCGACCTCGACGAGTGCACCGCCGCACATGTCGGACTCGATCCGCATACCCGTGGTGCGTACGACGACCACGCGGCCGTCGTACCCCTCGTCGGCCACGACCAGGTTGCTGCCGCCGCCCACGACGAGGACCGGGGTGTGCTGCTCGTCGGCCGAACGGACCGCCTCGACGAGGGTCGCCTCGTCAGGTGCCTCGACCAGTTCGGCAGCCGGGCCCCCGAGGCGCAGCGTGGTCAGCTCGGCAAGGGCCGGACGGGGCTGTTCGGGCACGGTCACGACGCTAGCGGTCCGATGTCGTCAGGAGACGCAGAAGCGGCCCCGGCAGTACCCGAGGCCGCTTCGTGCAAGTGGTCGTGAACCGGGCTCAGCGGGTCTCGCGGTGCTCGGTGTGCTTGCGACAACGCGGGCAGAACTTCTTCAGCTCCATGCGGTCCGGGTCGTTGCGACGGTTCTTCTTGGTGATGTAGTTGCGTTCCTTGCAGTCCACGCACGCCAAGGTGATCTTGGGGCGGACATCGGAGCTCTTGCTGGCCACGTTCGTGCCTCTTCCTAGCCTTGTGGGTGTTGCCTGGTGCCGAGTAGCGGGGGCGGGACTCGAACCCGCGACACCACGATTATGAGCCGTGTGCTCTAACCACCTGAGCTACCCCGCCAATGGGAACACACCTGAGCACCCACTCATTCCGGATGATCTCGGGAGACTTCCCAGAGCCCCTTTACGGAATCGAACCGTAGACCTTCTCCTTACCATGGAGACGCTCTGCCGTCTGAGCTAAAGGGGCGTGACCCAGATCGTGCTCCATGGGCCAGCGAGCAGAATACACAGGGCCGGGGTGATACCCGAAATCGGTTGACGGGGGTGGTTGACCCGCGATCATGCCGGGCCGAGATGATCGAACGGTGCCCTCACCCGACGCCTCGTTCTACCGGCCGCTGGGTGGCGACGTGTTCGCCGCGACGTCCGCCACCGCCGGCCCCTGGAGCCCCGATGCCCAGCACGGCGGACCCCCGGCGGCGCTGCTGGGACGGGCCCTCGAGTCGATCGACGAAGGCACTCCTCGGACGATCGGCCGGTTCACGATGGACCTGCTCGGGCCGGTGCCGGTGGGGACCGTCTCCGTGTCGACCTCGGTGCTGCGACCTGGCCGGACCGTGTCCCTGCGACAGGCCGAGCTCAGCGACGATTCGGGCAGGGTGCTGGCCCGGGCGCAGGGCTGGGCGTTTCCAGCGACGGGACGTGGACCCGCTTCGGGTACCGGCGTACCCCTGGAGCACGGGCCTGCGGACGGCCACCACGAGGACCCGCCTGCGTCGTGGCACCGCGGCTACCTCGACGCGGTCGAGTGGAACTGGATCGAGGGCGCCGTCACGCGTCCCGGTCCAGCAGTGGTGTGGATGCGTCCGCTCATCCCGCTCGTGCCCGCCGAGGAGATGTCTCCGCTCCAGCGGCTGCTCACCTGCGTCGACTCGGCGTCCGGCGCCTCGGCCGCGCTGGACCCAACCGAGTGGGCCTTCATGAACACCGAGCTCACCGTCCACGTCGTCCGGCCAGCGGCAGGTGAGTGGGTCTGCCTGAAGGCCCAGACAACCCTCGGCGACGGCGCAGTCGGAGTGGCCGCCTCGGAGGTGTACGACGAACGCGGGCTGGTCGGCCGGTCGGCCCAGGCATTGCTCGTCACCCCCGCTCGCTGACGTCATACGAACTGGTCGCTCGAGGCACCAATTCGTATGACGCAACCCCGTCAGGCCAGGTGGCGGGCTCAGTCCTGGATCCGCGCGAACGGCCGTGCTTCCTCGAGCTCGTAGGCGACCTCGATCAGCCGACGGTCGTAGCCCTGCGCCGCTGAGAGCTGTACGCCGATCGGCAGACCCTTCGCGGTCATCCCCATCGGCACCGAGATCGCCGGGTCACCGGTCGCGTTCTGCAGCGGCGTGAACGACACCCACTCGAGGATGCGACTCATCACGGTCTCGTAGGACTGCGAGGGGTCCAGCCATCCCAGCTCGGGAGTGGTCAGCGACAGAGTCGGGGTCAGCACCACGTCGTGGTTCGCGAAGAACGCCTT
This sequence comes from uncultured Actinomycetota bacterium, assembly GCA_963742785.1. GTDB lineage: Bacteria > Actinomycetota > Actinomycetes > Propionibacteriales > Nocardioidaceae > Marmoricola. The sequence goes on along the minus strand of CAVUNI010000004.1, from coordinate 167,438 downwards.
GCTGATCCGGTGGGAGCGCCGCAGCCGGACGATGGCGAGCGGCAGCCGCCACGCGTTCGCGGCCGCGTGGCGCGCCAGCCCCTTGGTCAGGTTGTCGTTCTTGCTGCGGTCGTAGCTGCGGTTGAACTTCTGCTTGCCTCCCCTGCTGAGGGCGAGGGCCAGGGCGCTCCAATAGAGGAGGAAGTCATCCTCGAAGGAGTCGGGGACCGGAGCTTCCACGAGCTCGATGTGGTGCCCGAGCTCCTCCAGCAGCGCCGCGGTCTTCTCTACGGCCTGGGCTGTCTCGTCGTCCGTCCTGCGGCCGCCGATCGAGTTGGTGACCAACGCGATGCGCACACGTGGCTTGCCCGGGTGGGTCACGTCGCCGAACGGCGGGAGCTTGAGGTCGCGATAGACCCGCTCCGACTCGCGGATGAAGGCCGCGGTGTCGCGCACGGACCGCGTGACGACGCCGTCATGGACGAGCTGCACCGGCATCTCGCGGGTCAGCTTGTCGCTCGGGATGCGGCCGCGGGTCGCCTTCAGTCCCACCAACCCGTTGCAGGCCGCCGGGATGCGGATGGAGCCACCGCCGTCGTTGGCGTGGGCCATGGGCACCGCCCCGGCAGCGACGAAGGCGGAGGAGCCGGCCGACGAGGCACCAGACGTGTGCCCGGTGTGCCAGGGGTTGCGTACGGGCACGTCGTCCATGTACTCCGCGCTCGGGCTGAAGCCGTACTCCGAGAGGCGGGTCTTCCCGAGCACGGTGGTGCCGACCAGGCCGAACATGCGCGCGAAGTCGCCGTCGGCGACGGCCGGCTCGGCGACGTACGCATGCGTGCCCTGCTGGGTCGGCAGGCCTGCGACGTCGCTGTTGTCCTTCACGAACGTGGGCTGGCCGGCGAAGAATCCGTCGTGCGTCTCGCGGGCGTCGGCGACGGCGCTGGAGAACCGGTCGGCCGCCAGCCCGTTGAGCACCTCGTCGAGCGTCCTGGTCCTGGCGACGGCCGCCTCGACCGCCTCCTGGCGCGAGACCCGACCGGAGCGGATCTCCTCCGCGAGACCCACGGCGTCGTGCTCGCCGAGGGCGTCGTCACCGAAGGCGTGGACTCGCGTGCGGGCGGTCGTCATGGCGGACAACCTATCCGCGCCCGAAGTGACGCCGAACGTGATGCTCGTCAAACCCTGCACCACTGCTTGAGTTCGTCAACTAATGTGTCGAGTGGACCGAAATCCGGCCCGCCCACCACTTTCTCGAGGCAGTTTCCACTTGGCCACCACGACCGCAGCCGAAACCACGAGCGACACCGGTGAGTACACCCATGCGCAGATCCTGACCATCCTGTCGGGGCTGTTGCTCGGCATGTTCCTCGCGGCGCTCGACCAGTCGATCGTGGGTACGGCGATCCGCACCATCGCCGACGACCTGAACGGGCTCTCGATCCAGGCCTGGGCCACGACGGCGTACCTGATCACCTCGACGATCACGACACCCATCTACGGCAAGCTCGGCGATCTCTACGGTCGCAAGAAGCTCTTCCTGTTCGCGATCACGGTCTTCATCATCGGGTCGGCCGCGTGCTCGTTCGCCCAGTCGATGTACCAGCTCGCCGCGCTCCGGGCCCTGCAGGGACTCGGCGCAGGCGGTCTGTTCACCCTCGTGCTCGCGATCATCGGCGACATCGTGTCGCCGCGCGAGCGGGCCAAGTACACCGGTTACTTCATGTCGGTCTTCGCCACCTCCAGCGTCCTGGGCCCGGTCGCGGGTGGCCTGTTCGCCGGCCAGGACTCGATCCTCGGCATCACCGGCTGGCGTTGGGTGTTCCTGGTGAACGTGCCGATCGGCATCGCGGCGCTCTACGTGGTCCACAGGAACCTGCACCTGCGCCACGTCCGCCGGGAGTCCCGGATCGACTGGTGGGGCGCCGCGGCCTTGGTCGTCGCCCTGGTTCCGCTCCTCACCGTCGCCGAGCAGGGGCGCGAGTGGGGCTGGGACTCACCTCGGTCGCTGGCCTGCTACGCCGTCGGGGCGGTCGGGGTGCTGGCCTTTGTGCTCGCCGAGCGCCGGATGGGCGACGACGCGCTCATCCCGCTGCGGATCTTCAAGATGCGCACCGTCGCCGTCGTGATCGGCGCCAGTGTGATCGTCGGTGCAGCCATGTTCGGGGCGATCACCGTGCTCCCGCAGTACATGCAGATCGTGCACGGCGCCTCACCGACCAAGGCCGGCCTGATGATGCTCCCGATGGTCGTCGGCATGATGAGCGCCGGTATCGGTGTCGGTCAGTTCACCTCGCGCACCGGCAAGATCCGGGGCTTCCCGATCTTCGGCTCGGCGCTCGCGGGTGTATCGATGATCGCGCTCTCGACCGTCGACGCGGACACCAGCCTGCTCTGGGTGATGGGCATCATGGTCTTCCTCGGTCTCGGCATCGGACAGTGCATGCAGCCGCTGACGATCATCGTGCAGAACGCCGTACCTCCACGCGAGATCGGTGTCGCCACCAGCTCGGCGACGTTCTTCCGCCAGCTCGGCGGCACGATCGGCGTCGCGGTCTTCCTGTCGCTGCTGTTCAGCACTCTCGGCGACAACATCAAGAACGCCTTCAAGGGCGCGGCGCCCGGCATCCAGCAGGCCGCCTCGTCGGGCCAGATCCCGCACACCCCGATCAACGACCAGGTGCTCGCCGGACTGCAGCATCCCGGTCAGGGCGGAGTGTTCGCCTCGGTCCAGGACGACTCGTCCATCATCGGGCGGATGTCCTCGGTACTCGCGCGCCCGTTTCAGGTGGGCTTCGCCGACTCGATGAGCCTCGTCCTGCTCTCCGGTGGCGTGATCATGCTCGTCGCCTTCGCGATCCTGCTGCTGATGCCGCCGATCGAGCTGCGTACGACGTCGGCGAGTGCGGCCGCCCGAGCCGAGGACAACGCGGCTCGCGCCGACGCAACTCCCCCGGACGACGAGGGCTCGCACCGCGCCCCGGTCGAGACCGTGGTCGGCGAGCCGGAGGAAGTCGAGCCGGTCGGCGCCACCGGGCGGCACGCGGGCCCCACTGCGGCCGAGGAGCTCCAGGACCCGCGCTAGCCGCGGGCGATCCCGCGCCGGTGGCAGCCCACGAGATGGGTGTCGACCAGGCCGGTCGCCTCCATCAGCGCATGGATTGTGGTTGGTCCCACAAAGCCGAAGCCCCTCTTTCGCAGCGCCTTGGAGAGGGCGACCGACTCCGGTGACGTCGACGGCACCTCCGCCGGCACCCGGGGTTCGGGATCCTTCTCCGGCCGGTACGACTCGACGAACGCCTCCAGGCCACCGTCGGCGCGAAGGGCGACGGTGGCTGCGGCGTTCTTGCGGGTCGCCTCGATCTTGGCGCGGTTGCGCACGATGCCGGTGTCGGTCAGCAGCCGCTCGACGTCGGCGTCGGTCATCGCGGCCACGAGGTCCACGTCGAAGTCGTGGAAGACCTCGCGGAACCGGTCTCTCTTGTTGAGGATCGTCGACCAGGACAGGCCTGCCTGGAAGCCCTCGAGACACATCCGCTCGAACAGCCCGCGCTCGTCTCTCACGGGCACGCCCCACTCGGTGTCGTGGTAGTCGCGCATGGTCCCCGGACGACCGGCCCACGGGCAGCGGGCGATGCCGTCCTCACCTACGACGGCTCCGTCAGTCACCCCGCGGTCACCAAGGCCCGTCGGATCGCCGCGACGTGGTCGGGTGTGGAGCCGCAGCAGGCGCCGATGAGGTCGATGCCGAGCTCACGCAGCTCCACCGCGTGGTGGGCCATGTCGTCGGGCGTCGCGTCGTACTCGAAATGGTCGCCCACGACCTGGGGCAGGCCGGCGTTGGACTGCGCGACGAGCAGCACGCCCTCAGGACGCGCGGCCGCCATCTGCGCCGCGATCTCGGCCATCTCGCCGGGACCACGACCGCAGTTGGCTCCGACGACGTCAACGCCGATCGCGGCCAGGGCTGTCACCGCGTCGGCAGGGCGGACACCCATCATCGAGCGGAGGTTGGTGTCGAAGCTCAGCGTGGCCACGACGGGCAGGTCGGGGACCACTTCGCGGGCGGCCGCCACTGCGGCCTCCACCTCGGCGAGGTCGCTCATCGTCTCGATGAGTACCAGGTCGATGCCGCCGTCGCGCAGCCCGGCGAGCTGCTCGGCGAAGATCGCTCGGGCCTGGTCGGAGTCCATCGTCCCGAGTGGTGCCAACAGCTCGCCGGTCGGCCCGAGGTCGCCGGCCACGAGTGCGCCGTGCTCGTCGGCGACCTCGCGGGCGACCCGTGCGCCGGCCTCGTTGAGCTCGTGGACGCGGTCACCGAGGCCGTGCATGTCGAGCCGCGGACGGCTGCCGCCGAAGGTGTTGGTGGTCAGGATCCGGGCCCCGGCCTCGGCGTACGCCCGGTGCGCGTCGCGGATGACCTCGGGCCGCTCGACGTTCCACAGCTCACCCGAGCCACCGTCGTCGAGTCCGCGGTCCTGAAGCAACGTGCCCATACCGCCGTCGACCACGACCGGACCGGCTGCTGCGAGGTCGGCGAGGGTGGTGCGGGCCTGGGTCTGTTCCTGGGTCACCCGGAGAGCCTAGGTGGTGGGGGTGACAGGTCGCGTTTGGGGCAGTCACACGAGTCCCAGGTTTCACAACACCGGTTGTGAAACTGGCACGATGCGACCAAAGCTTCGTTCGCAAACCGCCAGTTTCACAACACGTGTTGTGAAACCGTCAGGCGGAAACCAGCAGCCTCACGGACCACGCTTGACCATCCGCGCGTTGGGCAACGGCGGCGCGTGCAACGCCTCCAGCGGGTCGTCGTCGGGGAGGCCGAAGCGGGTGTAGTCGCCCTCGGCAATCAGGGCCTCCCATTGCGCGCGGTAGCCGACCACCTCGTCGTGCTCGCGGCCGATGAAGTTCCACCACATGACGATCTGCTCGCCGAACGGGGGTCCGCCGAGGAGCAGCAGTCGCGTGTCCTCGTCGGCACTCAGCTCAAGGCTCTCGGTGCCGGGCGCGACGAAGCCGAGCTCGTGGGCGGCGAGAGGTTTGCCGTCGACGCGGACGGCGCCGTTGTCGACCAGCACGCCCAGCTCGTACGACGCGTCGACGGGCACCGTCAGCGTCGTACCGGCAGCCAGGGTGAGCTCGGCACCGAGCAAGGGGCTGTACGTCGTCACCGGGGAGGTCGAGCCGAGCAGAGAGCCGATGAACACCCTGGCCTCCCAGCCCGCACCCGAAACCGGCTCGGGCGCGAAGTGCTCGAAGGTCGGCTCGACCTGCCGGTCGCCGTCCGGCAGCGCCAGCCAGAGCTGCGCGCCGTGGAGCGTGGTGGTGCCGGGGGTGGAGTACTCGCTGTGGCTGATGCCCCGCCCGGCCGTCATCAGGTTCAGCTCGCCTGGTCGGACGAACGCGTGGTGCCCAGCGGAGTCACGGTGCTCGATCTCGCCGGTGAACAGCCAGCTCACGGTCTGCAGGCCGGTGTGCGGGTGCGGCGGGACGACCATGCCGCCGTTGTCCGGGATCTCGTCCGGGCCGTAGTGGTCCAGGAAGCACCACGCTCCGATCAGCGATCGCTGCCGCTGCGGGAGGGTACGACGGACGGTCATCGCGCGGAGCCCTCCGAGGGGCACGTCACGCGGGGTCAGGACCTCCATGCACCCAAGCCTGCCACGCGATCCAGACGCCCGGACGACCCGTGGCGCGATCTTTGTGTAGATGGTCGTTTCTGCCACTCGTGAGCGGTGACGAGGCGGCGGAGAGTAGGGGCATGACCTTCTTCGCAGCCATCGCCGTCCTGTTCCTCGCCGCCTCGACACTGCTCGTCTTCGCGGGTCGTGAGTTCCTCCGCGTCAACGATTACCCGAAGCATCGCGTGCACGACATCGGGGACCTCGTGCATCTGGCCTCGCTCGGCTACGCACACCTGAACAAGGCGTCCGAGGACGCCGCCCGGCGGCGAATGGCCAACCCGGGCTGCTGATCCACCACGGGCTGGGTCAGCGCCCGCGGCGGCTGCTGCTGAAGGAGGCGGCCGTGTGGCCACCGCTCTTAGGTGCTGCGGAGGAGCCGTTGCCGCGACCGCGCGAGCGACCCTGCTGACCGGACCGCGACTGGTTCGAGGAGCGGCCGGATCCACCTGAGCCACCTGAACGTCCCTGGCTGCGACGTCCGCCGCGACCACGACCGCCGCCGCCACCGTTCCGGGGGCGCTCGGGCCGGTCGTCCACGAGACCACCGGCGACGAGCACGCGCTCACCCGGAGCGAGCTGTGCGAGCACCGGGTGGCTCGGACCTGAGAACTTCGTGGTGGTCGGGGAGATCTTGGCCGCACGGGTGAGGTCCCGCACGTCCTTGACCTGCTGGTCGGTCATCAACGTGACGACCGTGCCGGCGGCGCCGGCACGTGCCGTGCGTCCCGAGCGGTGCAGGTAGGCCTTGTGCTCGGCGGGCGGGTCCGCGTGCACGACGAGGGCCACGTCGTCGACGTGGATGCCGCGGGCCGCGATGTCGGTGGCGACCAGGGTGCTGGCGCGCCCGGAGTGGAAGGCCTCCATGTTGCGGGTGCGCGCGTTCTGCGCGAGGTTGCCGTGCAGCTCGACCGTGGGCACGCCGCGCTGGTTGAGCTGGCGGGCCAGGTTCTTGGCTCCGTGCTTGGTGCGGGTGAACACGATCATCCGACCGGGCGCGCTGGCGAGGTCCGCCAGCACGGCCACCCGGTGGTCGCGGTGCACGTGCAGGACGTGGTGGTCCATCGTCGAGATCGGCGACTGCACCGAGTCGGCCTCGTGGGTCGCCGGGTTGTCGAGGAAGCGCTTGACGAGGACGTTCACGCCCGAGTCGAGGGTGGCGGAGAACAGCATCCGCTGTCCGCCCCTCGGCGTCTGCTCGAGGATGCGGCGTACGGCCGGGAGGAAGCCGAGGTCGGCCATGTGGTCGGCCTCGTCGAGGACCGTCACCTCGACGGAGCCGAGGTCGCAGTGGCCCTGCTTGATCAGGTCCTCGAGGCGCCCGGGGCAGGCGACGAGGATGTCGACGCCCTGACGGAGCGCCTGCACCTGCGGGTTCTGGCCCACGCCGCCGAAGACGGTGCGGGTCCGCAGGCCGTGCACGGCCGCGAGCGGCGCCAGTGCGGCGTCGATCTGGGCGACCAGCTCACGGGTCGGGGCGAGGATCAGCGCACGAGGGCGCTTCGGCGTACGACGGGCGCGGGACGCGTCCAGCCGGGCGACCATCGGGAGCAGGAACGCAAGCGTCTTGCCAGAGCCGGTGCGGCCCCGGCCGAGGACGTCGCGTCCGCCGAGTGAGTCAGGCAGCGTGGCGGCCTGGATGGGAGTGGGTTCGGTGATGCCGGACGCGGCGAGCACGTCGGACAGCTCGGCAGGTACGCCGAGCATGAGGAAGGAAGACATGAAGAAGGGGAGTCGCTAACTGTGTGAATGTCTCACCACAGCCGTGACGAACTGGTCGTCGAAAGATCGGACAGCGTGGAGCCCTGTTGCTAGAAGTGCTACGACACGCATCAGGATCGAGGTGAGACTGGACGATCCTTGTGTCCCAAGAGTAGGGCATTGGGTCCGATTCGCCCGCATCAATCACTACTTCGGCCCTGTGACCCTTGACTCAAACCGAGCCTCAGCGGAAGGCGTCCTGCCCGGTCAGTGCCTTGCCCAGCACCAGCTGGTGGACCTCGGAGGTGCCCTCGTAGGTGAGAACGGACTCCAGGTTGTTGGCATGGCGCATCATCGGCCACTCCAGGGTGATGCCTGCCGCGCCCATGATCGTGCGGCACTCGCGCGCGATGGTGAGGGCCTCGCGGATGTTGTTGAGCTTGCCGAAGCTGACCTGCTCGGGGGTGATCCGGCCCTCGTCCTTGAGCCGTCCGAGGTGCAGCGCCAGCAACATCGACTTGCCCAGCTCCACGGTCATGTCCGCGAGCTTGGCCTGGGTGAGCTGGAAGCCGCCCAGCGGCTTGTCGAAGATCTCGCGCTCCCCGACGTACCGCAGCGTCGCCTCGAGGCAGTCACGCGCAGCTCCGATGGAGCCGAAGATGATCCCGAACCGGGCCTCGGTCAGACAGCTCAGCGGACCGCGCAGGCCCTTCACGTCGGGCAGCATCGCGTCGGCCGGGAGGCGCACGCCGTCGAGCACCAGCTCGCTCGTGACCGAGGCGCGCATCGACATCTTCTGCTTGATCTCGGGGGCCGAGAAGCCTTCGGTTTCCGTGGGTACGACGAACCCGCGGATGCCGTCGTCGGTCTGGGCCCACACCACGGCCACGTCGGCGATGGAGCCGTTGGTGATCCACATCTTGGAGCCGTCCAGCACCCAGTCGGACCCATCCTGCTTGGCCCGGGTGCGCATGCCGCCTGGGTTGGAGCCGAAGTCCGACTCGGTCAGGCCGAAGCAGCCGACCTTCTCGCCGGTCGCCATCTGCGGGAGCCACTCGTCCTTCTGCTCGTCGGAGCCATAGGCATGGATCGCGAACATCGCGAGGCTGCCCTGCACCGACATCAGCGAGCGGACGCCGGAGTCACCGGCCTCCACCTCCAGGCACGCCAGCCCGTAGGCCGTCGTACTCGTGCCCGCGCAGCCGTAGCCCTCGAGGTGCATTCCCAGCGCCCCGATCTTGCCGAGCTCGAGGGCGAGGTCGCGAACCGGGGTGTCGCCCTTCTCGTACCACTCCGCGATGTTCGGACGGATCCGGTCGTCGACGAACTTGCGGACCGTCTGCTGGATCGCGCGGTCCTCCTCGTTGACGAGAGAGTCGGTGTCGAGCAGTCCCAGCGGTGAGCGGTCGGCCATTGACCCTTTCTACAGGCCCGTGACAGCCGTCGCATTTCGACCGGGCTCGATCCACGCTGGGAGACTGGGTGGACGAAGGCCGTTGGCACGGAGGTGTCGCCAGTGAGCGAACGACCCAGCACCCACGACCTCGAACCGGTGCGTCTCCGTCGGGATGACGACGGCATCCTGATCGAGGCCACCATCAGTGCTCCGATCGCGGAGGTGTGGCAACACCTGCGCGACCCCCGGCTCGTCCGGCGCTGGCACGGCTGGGACGACGGAGGGTTCGAGCGCGAGATCGGCGCGCAGCTGATCCGCAGGCTTGACATCGACTTTCTCTATCGAGAGCACGCGCGCGAGGGATCGACGCCGTACGTTCTCGAGCTCGAGGGCGGTCCGGCACCTGGGTCGTTCGAGCTCGGCGACCGGTTCGTCCTCGACGAGCAGGACGGCGCGCACGGTCCACCTGTCTGCCGGCCCCGGCCCCGCAGCTCGTGACCTGCTCGGCGTGAGCGGGCTCCGCCCGGGCGGGGACTATGCCATCGAGTCGTCACCGGGGCTCGAGATCAGCGGGCAGGTCTGGTTCGCCACCGACGCGCAGACCGGGCTCACTGTCGATGCCTACGGCCCAGGCCTGGTGGTGCTTGCCGACAGAGCTGGTGACCAGCCCGGCCGTGCCGTGTCTTCGATGGCGATCGTGAGCCCTACGACCTCACCGACGCCGAGTTCGACCTGGTGGAGCAAGAGTGGCAGGCATGGTGGGACGAGCAACACGAGGTGTCGGCCCCTCCTACGGACAGCTAGCCGGCCGGGGTCAGGCCCTGCGGCCCTCGCGCTTGAACGCACGCAGCGGGATCGGGTGCATCCGGTAGCGGCCGGGCAGCTTCCGGTAGACACCGTCCAGAGCCCTGCTCACGGCGGCGAACCGCTGGTAGCGCCGCTCCCGGGTTTCGTCCCACGGCAGCCCGAGGATCTCGCGACCGCGCGGCGGCATCCCCCCGATCGTGATCGACGAGCTGACGGCGTTGACCGGCCCCTTGACCAACCACCACACCGGCTTCGGGATCCGCTTCGGACGGGGCCACCCCTTGGTCGCGTAGCCCACGCCGTACGACGCGGTCCGGTGTGCGACCAGCTGCTCGTCGAGCGCGTGCTCGAAGTAGTCGACGAACTGCTCGTAGGTCTGCGGGGTGCCGCGCGAGCTCACGCCGTACCGCTCGAACCAGGTGATCGACTCCCGGAAGATCTGCGCCTTCTCCTCGCGACTGAGCCGGCGGATGAAGGTGTCGGTGGCGGTGATCAGGTGCTCCACGAAGCACGCGTGTGCCCAGTAGTAGGTGTCCGGGTTGAGCGCGCTGTACGGCGAGCCGTCCGGCAGCTTGCCCTTGATCGACCTGTGGAAGTCGCGCACCTCGTGACCGGTGACGTCGGGGTCGGCGCCGTAGACGGTGTTGAAGATCGGCGGGATGCTGCGCTGCAACCGGGCGAGGGTCTCGGCGAACCAGACGGAGTGGTCCTCCACCCCCTGGCCGAGCGCGGGCAGCATGTTCTGCAGCACCGCAGCGCGCGGGCCGAGCAACGCCATCCGGTTGTCGCCGAAGTGCCGCCAGGTCAGTGAGTGCGGGCCGAGCGGCAGCGCTTGGCTGCTGGTTTGCGCGTCTCGCTGGGCCGTCGTCATGGTGATACATTGAAACAGATTTGTCTCACCATTCCAACGGGTGCAGAGGACGGGAGAGATGGCGGTTGCTACCCCGGTCGGACTGAAGAAGGCGCGCGGCCCGGTACTCGGCCTGGCCCATCTGCTCCAGCTGCGCTACCACCCGATCAGCCACAACGAGTGGTTGCGCGACGCCTACGGCGAGGTCTACCGGCTCAACGTCTTCGGGGTCCGGATGTACGTGACCGCGGGCGCGGACATGGCCGAGCAGGTGTTGGTGAACCGCGACCGCACCTTCGCCAACGGTCCGGCGTGGTCGCACTTCATCGGACCGTTCTTCCACCGCGGCATCATGCTGCTCGACTTCGACGAGCACCTGCACCACCGTCGGATCCTGCAGCACGCGTTCACCAACGACGCCCTGCGCAGCTATCACGCAGTGATGGCGCCGCACATCCGGAGCAACCTGACCGAGTGGCAGTCCGCGGAGCAGCCGGTACGGATGCACCACATGTTCAAGGCACTCACCCTCGACCTCGCACTCGAGACGTTCGTCGGCGTCGACCTCACGCGCGAGGAGCAGGAGGAGGTCAACAAGGCGTTCATAGCGGCTGTGCGCGCGGGCACCTCGATCATCCGCAAGCCGATCCCCGGTGGTCCCTGGGCGCGCGGACTCAAGGCCCGCGCCTTCCTGGAGGACTTCTTCCGCTCGCACCTGCCGGCCAAGCGCCGCGAGGGGGGCCCAGGAGATGGCCGGGACCTGTTCGCACAATTGTGCCGGGCACAGGAGGACGGCGAGGAGTTCAGCGACGACGACATCGTCAACCACATGATCTTCCTGCTGATGGCCGCTCACGACACGACGACCATCACGATGAGCTCGATGGCCTACCACCTGGCGAAGAACCCTGAGTGGCAGGAGAAGGCGCGGGCCGAGTCGGTGGCCGCCGGCGATCTCGAATACGACGGCGTGCTCGGGCTCGAGGTCCTCGACCGGGTGATGAAGGAGTCGATGCGGCTCTGCTCGCCGGTGCCCTCGCTCCCCCGGGTGGCGGTGCGCGACACCGAGATCGCCGGGTTCCATGTCCCGGCCGGTTCGTTCGTGACCGTGTCGCCGTACATGAACCACTACCTGCCGGAGCTCTGGCCCGACCCGACACGCTTCGACCCCGACCGGTTCGCGCCCGAACGGCGCGAGGACCGCTCGCACCGGATGGCGTTCGAACCGTTCGGCGGCGGTGTGCACAAGTGCATCGGGATGCACTTTGCCGGAATGCAGGTGCGCGCGATCTTCCACGAGCTGCTGCGCAGCTACCGGTGGTCGGTGCCGGCCGACTACGAGTGGCCGATCGACCTGACGGCGCTGCCGTACCCGCGCGACGGCGTACCGGTCACCCTGGAGAAGCTGTGAGCACCCCAACGAGCCGCTCGCTGCGCTCGCGCCACGCCGGGGACCCCGCATGACCGTCGCGATCCTCGACGCCGCCCGCCACGTCTTCGAGCAGTACGGCGCCCGCCGGGCCAACGTCGAGGACGTCGCCCGGGCAGCGGGCGTGAGCAGGAGCACGCTGTACCGCGCCTACCCCAACAAGGACGTGCTCCTCGAGGCCGTCCTCCTCGCCGAGTTCGACGCGTTCCTGACCGAGCTCGACCGAGTGGCCGTCGACCTGCCGCCGCGCGAGGCGGTGGTCGAGTGCTTCACCCAGGGCATGCGTCTGACCCGCGAGATCCCGCTACTGGCGCGGCTCGCCGAGACCGAGCCCGACCTGATCACCGCTGCCGGAGCGGCGTCGCACAGCTCCCTCGTCCTCGGCTCGGCCGAACGCGTCGCCGGCACCCTGCGGCGGGCGGGCGCCACCATGCCCGACGACGAGCTCCGCACGGTGGCCGAGCTGATGCTGCGCGTCGCCTGGACCTACCTGCTCAACCCCCGCGGCGGGCTGGATGTGACCGACGAGAACGCGGTCCGGGACTACGCCCGACGCTACCTGGCGCCGCTCGTCTTCTGACCCGTCTTGATCAGGTGGTTTCGAGACACTCGTTTCGAGACGGGCGCCGGGGCGCCCTCCTCAACGCAAGGCTGCGGTCGTTTCCTCAACCACCAGGGGAGCGGAGACGCACCAGCTCCTGAGCCACCCGGGCAGCGACCGCGGTGGCCAGCGACTCAGGGTCGTCCTCGGGCAGCTCGGGTACGACGTGCTGCACGATCGCGCTCGCCAGCAACCTGGGGGCGCCGATGCCCTGGGACTCGGCCATCTCGGCGGCGTGCGTCATGTCGCCGTGACGGATCACGCTCGCGCCCTCCGGCGGGAGCGGTGAGAGCCAGGCATTCTGGGTGGCGATCACGACCTGCGCCGGCAGCAGTGCGAGCGCTCCCCCGCCGCACCCCTGGCCGAGGATCACCGAGACGGTGGGCACGGTCATCGTGGTCAGGGCGGCGATGCACCTGGCGATCTCGCCGGCGATGGCGCTCTCCTCGGCCTCGCGAGAGAGCTCCGCACCGGGGGTGTCGATGATCGTGACGAGCGGCAGTCCCAGCTCCTCGGCCAGCCGCATTGCCCGACGGGCCTGACGCAGGGCGGCAGCGCCGAGTGGCTTCGCGCGGGTCTGCTTGACCCGGTCCTGGCCGACGAGGACGCACGGCTGGCCGTCGAGCCGGGTCAGCGTGACGAGTACGGCGGCATCCTGCTCGCCCTCCTCGGTGCCGTTCAGCGCGATGGTGCCGTGGGCGCCGTACCTCAACACATCACGTACGCCGAGGCGCTCGGCCGAGCGGGTCAGCTCCACCGACTCCCACACCGGCCGCGTCGCCGACAGCTCACCGGAACGCACGGGCAACGAAGGTGGCAAGGGCGGATCGACCAGCACCGCCAGGGTCCGGTCGACCAGCACCGGCAGGTCCTCGGTCGAGACGACCGCGTCGATGACGCCCTTCTCGGCGAGGTTCTCGGCCTGCTGCACCCCCGGCGGGAACGGCTTCCCCTCGAGCGCCGCGTAGACCTTCGGTCCGAGGAAGCCGACGAGCGCGCCGGGTTCGGCCACCGTCACGTGACCCAGCGAGCCCCACGACGCGTAGACGCCACCGGTCGTCGGGTGGCGCAGGTGCACCAGGTAGGGCAGCCCAGCCGCCCGGTGATCCATCACGGCCCGGGAGATCGCGACCATCTCGAAGAAGGCCGGCGTCCCCTCCTGCATCCGGGTACCGCCCGAGGCGGTCGTGGCGAGGAGCGGAAGGCCCTCGGTCGTGGCGCGGCGTACGCAGGCGACGATGCGGGACGCAGCCGCCTGCCCGATCGAGCCGCCGAGGAAGGCGAACTCGTTGACGACGACTGCCACCGGACGACCGCGCACCAGCCCACGCCCCGTGAGCACCGACTCGTCGGTGCCGGCGCGCTCGGCCGCTGCTCGCAGCTCTTCCTGGTAGGACGCGGACTGCCCGCTGATGTCGATCGGCTGGTCCCAGGACTCGAAGGATCCGGGGTCGAGCACCAGGTCGATCAGCTCGCGGGCAGACCACCGCTGGCTCATGAAGGTTCTCCGCGGAGCCACTCCCGGATCGCAGCACCGTGCTCGTCGAGGGTGGGTGGCGCTGCGTGCGACCCGCGCGTCACCTCGGCCCCGTCGGCCTCGAAGAAGCGCAACGGCGGGCCGGGCAGCGTGAGCGGACCGAGTACCGGATGCTCGACGTCGATCAGCAGGCCCTGGCTCGCGGTCTGGTCCCACTCGTATACCTCGTCCATCGTGCGGACCTTGCCCGCCGGAACACCCACCTCGGCGAGACGCGCCAGCAGTGGCTCGGCGTCCCAGTTGGAGAAGGCCGTCTCGACCACGGCGATGGTCCGCTCCCGGTTGGCCACCCGCTCGCTGTTGTTGGCCAGACCCTCCTCCGCCGGGTCGAGGCCGAAGCCATCGCAGAAACGACGCCACAGACTCTCGCTGCCGAGGGCGATCTGGACGGCACCGTCGCGGCAGTGGAACAGCCCGTAGGGACAGATCGACGGGTGGTGGTTGCCCTGGGCGCGACCCACCTCACCGGCAACCGTCCACCGGGTGCCCTGGAAGGCGTGCACACCGATGGTCGCGGCGAGGAGCGAGGTCCGCACCACGGTGCCCGCGCCGGTCCGCTCCCGTTCGTGCAGTGCGGCGAGGACCCCGTAGGCGCCGTACATCCCCGCCAGCAGGTCGGCGATCGGCACGCCCACGCGTTGCGGGTCGTCCGGCCCTGAGCCGGTGAGCGACATCAGGCCGGCCTCGCCCTGCGCGATCTGGTCGTATCCCGCGCGCCCGCCTTCGGGACCGTCGTGCCCGAAGCCGGTCACGGACAGCACCACGAGCTTCGGGTTGCGCTCGTGGAGCGTGTCGAACCCCAGCCCGAGGCGCTCGAGGACGCCGGTGCGGAAGTTCTCGACCAGCACGTCGGCACGATCGACCAGCGCCAGCAGCACGTCCTTGTCGTCGTCGTCCTTGAGGTCGAGGGTGATCGACTCCTTGTTGCGGTTGGCCGAGAGGAAGTACGTCGATTGCCTGTCGTCCTCCGGCCCCACGAACGGAGGCCCCCAACCGCGGGTGTCGTCACCGTGCCCGGGCGCCTCGACCTTGATGACCCGAGCGCCCAGGTCGCCCAGCATCATCGTGGCCTGCGGCCCGGCCAGCGCACGGGTGAGGTCGACGACGACAACGTCGGAGAGCGGCCCGGCAGTCATCCCGGTCACCACCCCGGCAGCACGAGAGCTGCCCAGACGAGGAGTGGTCCGATGAGCGTCACGAGCACGCTGTAGGTCAGGATCTGCTTGTAGTACACCGGCTCCTCGATCGTGTCAGGCTTGTTGGCCAGCATCAGTGCTCCGTTGGTGGAGAAAGGGCTCACGTCGACGATTGTCGATGAGATCGCCAGCGCGGCGACGAACATCCCGGCGTTGATGCCTCCGTCGGAGATGAGCGGCACCGCGATCGGGATGATCACGGGAAGCAGTGCGGTCGACGAGGCGAAGGCCGAGACCACGCCACCCACATAGCAGAGGACCAGCGCGCCGATCGCCACGGCGCCCAGGGTGGCGGCCCAGTCGCCGACGAACTCTGGCGCCTTCGCGGTGGTGAGGATCGTCGCGTAGGTGCTGACTCCTGCCACCAGCAGAACTGTCGGCCAGGCGATCTGCTTCACGGCGTCCTTGTGCTCGTTCGGGGAGAGCATCGCCAGGATGACCGCCGCGGTGATCGCGACGAAGCCGATGTTCTTGTCGAAGGCGAGAGCGATGAGGGCGACGCCGACGAAGGCGACCAGGGTGAGCACCTGGTCGCGGCGTGCGCCGAGCGCCTGGGTACGAGTCGCGGTCGACGTACCGGTGCCGCGGGCCGGGATGGACGCGCCACCCCCGTGGAGGTCCTCCGAGAGCGTGTCGGGGTCGTCGGGGTCGAGGCGTCGGTCCATCAACGAGCGGCCACCGAGTGCGATGAACAGGATCGCCGCCAGCACGAGGTTGACGACCAGGCTGGAGAGGAAGATCAGGATCTCGCTGTTGGGGAGGTTCGCGTCCTTCATCACCGAGTTGGTGATCGTGCCGTAGATGCTGATCGGCGAGAACCCGCCGGCCTGGGCGCCGTGGACGACCATCATGCCCATCATCAGCGCGTTGATCCTGTAGCGGCCGGCGAAGCCCAGCGCGATCGGGCCGATGATGGCGCAGGCCGCGGGGCTTGCGGCACCGATGGCTGTGAGCAGGGCCGTCACGGCGAACATCACCCAGGGGATCAGCGCGACGCGTCCGCCCACAGCCTTCACCGCACTTCGCACGATCAGGTCGACGGTGCCGTTGTTCTTGGCGATCGCGAACAGGTAGGTGACCCCGATCAACGTGAGGATCAGGTCACCGCTGACACCAGCGAGGATCTCCTTCTCGTCGAGATCCAGGGCGTACATGCCGACCAGCCAGGCAGCGACGTACGCCAGCGCACCCATGTTGATCGGCAGCACGGTGCCGATGACGAAGAGCGCCACCAGCGCGAGGATCGATACCCATTCCGGTCCCATGGCTGTCCTTCCGGTACAGAGGCCAGGGAGTCGGCTCGTGTGAGACATTCACCTCACTGGCTCAGTGGCCTAGCCAATAGGCCAGCGGGCCAAATGTCAATAGAGTGTGCCGCATGGACGACCTTCCCCGGGTCCCGGCCGCTGCCGGGTCGACGTTCCCGGACAGGCTGGTACGCAGCCGTCTCTACGAGCAGGTGGCCGAGCAGATCACCACCTGGATCGCGGACAACGGGCTGCAGCCGGGCGACCGGATCCCACCCGAGCGGGAGCTCGCCGCACGTCTCGGCGTCAGCCGCGCCACCTTGAGCCAGGCGCTCGTCGCCCTCGAGGTGATCGGCGTGGTGGCGGTGCGCCATGGCGACGGGACCGTGGTCACCCAGTCGCGCACGAGCCGCATCGTCGAGGCGATCCGCGCCCATGCCGACCGACTGCCGGAGATCATCGACACCCGGGACGCCCTCGAGACCAAGATCGCCGCGTTGGCCGCGGACCGGCGTACCGACGAGGACCTCGCCAGGATCGACGCCGCGCTCGACGCCATGAAGACCGATGTCGAGGCGGGTGGTCGCGGCGTCGAGGGGGACGAACGGTTCCACGGAGCCGTGACGACTGCCGCCCACTCACTTCTGCTGGCTCGGTTGATGGACGAGATCGGCGACCTGATCAAGGAGACGCGGATCGAGTCGCTGTCCCAGCCAGATCGGCCGCGCGCTTCTCTGGCCGGCCACGAGGCGATCGCGGACGCCATCCGCGCGAAGGATCCCGAGGCCGCATCGGAGGCAATGCACGCCCACGTCGCGCTGGTCAGCGACGTCGCTCTGCTGCGTGAGTCACCCACCAAGTGACCGGCTGGGAAGAGGTCGCCGTCCTCGTCGCGGGCTTCGCCGCCGGCATCCTGACGTCGACCGTGGGCGTGGCGTCGCTCCTGAGCTTTCCGGTACTGCTGGCCGTCGGCCTCCCGCCCGTTGTGGCGAACGCGTCCAACACGGTCGGCATGGCCCCGGCCGGCCTCAGCGGATCGTTCGGCTACCGGCGCGAGCTGCGCGAACACCCCGCAGTGTCCACGATCGTGCTGGTGACCTGCGCCCTCGGGTCGGTGGCCGGCGCCTTGCTCCTCCTGGCGCTGCCGCCGGGTGTCTTCGAGGCGGTCGTGTCCTGGCTGATCCTGATCACCAGCATCCTCGTCGGCACCCAGCCCTGGATCAGCCGGCGCCTGCGAGCGCGCCGCGGCACCGACGCTCCCGACCGGGTGCACCTGTCACCGCTCACCACCGCGTGGGCGACGCTGACCGGTGTGTACGGCGGCTACTTCGGCGCCGGCTCCGGCGTGATGATGATGGCCGTCCTCGGCTTCGGGACCGATCTCGACCTGAAGATCGTCAACGCTCTCAAGACCCTGGCCGTGATGGCCGCGAACGTCGTGGCGACGGTCATCTTCCTGGTGCTGGCTGACCTCGACTGGCTCGCGATCGGCCTGCTGGCAGGCGGTTCCGTCGTTGGTGGGTACGTCGGCTCGCACATCGGCCGGCGGCTGCCCTCCGGAGTACTCCGCACCCTCGTGGTCGTGGTCGGGGTCACCGCCTCGGTGCTGCTCTTCGTCCGCGGGTGAGACTGGGCGAGCATCGAGCTGTCCGGCCCTGATGTGCCTCCGCTCTTGTCTGCGGAGATGACGAGCACGATGCTTGCGGAATGAGCGAACCTGACAGCGACGTCTTCAGCCGGATCAAGGGCCTCGTCGACGAGGAGCACCAGCTGCGCGAGGCCGGCGACGCGGACGCCTCCAGGATCCGCCAGCTCGAGGAGGAGCTCGACCAGTGCTGGGACCTGCTCCGGCAGCGCCGCGCCAAGCGCGAGTTCGGCGAGAACCCTGGTGAGGCGGAGGCTCGTTCGGTCGACACGGTCGAGCACTACCGGCAGTAGCGCACGACCCTGTAACGCGTTACAGCGGCTGGGCGGTCAGGGCTTGATGCCGACGTACTTGACCGAGAGGTACTCCTCGATGCCCTCGGGACCGCCCTCGCGCCCGAAGCCGGACTGCTTGACTCCGCCGAATGGTGCCGCCGGGTTGGAGACGATGCCCTGGTTGATGCCGACCATGCCGAAGTCCAGGCCCTCGCTGACCCGGATCATCCGGCCCAGGTCGGTGGTGAAGGCGTAGGCGACCAGGCCGTACTCGGTGTCGTTGGCCATCTGCACGGCCTTCTCGTCCTCGGAGAACGTGGTGATCGGCGCGACCGGTCCGAAGATCTCCTCGCGGAACATGTCGGCGTCCTCGGCTACGTCGGTGAGCACGGTCGGCTCGAAGAAGTAGCCCTTGTCGCCGGTGGTCGAGCCTCCCGTGACGACCGAGGCACCGCGGCTGGTGGCGTCGTCGACGAGCTCTGCGACCTTGTCGCGCTGCTTGGCGTCGATCAGCGGGCCGACGGTGACGCCGTCCTCGGTGCCGCGCCCGACAACCTCGGCGGCCATCCGCTCAGCGAACTTCGAGGCGAAGTCGTCGGCGATCGACTCGTGCACCAGGAACCGGTTGGCCGCGGTGCAGGCCTCCCCCATGTTGCGCATCTTCGCGAGCATCGCACCGTCCACTGCGGCGTCGAGGTCGGCGTCCGCGAACACCAGGAACGGCGCGTTGCCGCCCAGCTCCATCGAGATCCGCAGCAGCTGGTCGGCGGACTGCTTGACCAGCTGTTTGCCGACCGGCGTGGAGCCGGTGAAGGTCAGCTTGCGCAGGCGGGAGTCACCGATCAGTGGCTCCATCACCGCGCCGGTGTTGTGGGTGGAGATCACGTTGAGTACGCCGGCAGGGACCCCGACCTCGGTGAGCAGGTCGGCCAGCGCCAGCATCGTGAGAGGGGTCTGCTGAGCGGGCTTGACCACCATCGTGCAGCCGGCGGCGATCGCCGGACCGATCTTGCGGGTGCCCATGGCCAGCGGGAAGTTCCACGGCGTGATCATCAGCGTTGGGCCGACCGGCTGTTTCATCGTCATCAGCCGGGTGTTGCCGTCGGGCGAGGTGGCCCAGCGGCCGGCGATGCGCACGACTTCCTCGGAGAACCAGCGGAAGAACTCGGCGCCGTAGGTGACCTCGCCCTTGGACTGCGCCAGCGGCTTGCCCATCTCCAGGGTCATCAGCATCGCGAAGTAGTCCGCGCGCTCGGTGATCAGGTCGAACGCCGAGCGCAGGATCTCCCCGCGCTCACGCGGTGCCGTGGCTGCCCAGTCGGTCTGCGCCGCCACCGCCGCATCCAGGGCGGCCTTCCCGTCCTCGGGCGTGGCCGACGCGACCTTCGTCAGGGTCTCGCCGGTGGCGGGGTCCTCGATGTCGATCGTCGACCCGTCCGAGGAGTCGCGCCACTCGCCACCGATGAAGAGTCCGGTGGGCACCTTTGCCAGGGTCTCGCTCTCGTCCATGGTGCCAACTTAATCCCAAGCCATAGTCTCGTCGCAGGCCGGTGTGCGGAGGCCGGGAAGAGGGCTACCTGTTGACTGACCACTCAGCGGAGCTGGACGCGGTCGAGTGCCTTCGCGGGCGCGATCGCGAGGTCGAGGAGCTCCCCGGGGGCCTGACCAACGTCAACCTCAAGGTGACCACGTCGGAGCGGACGGTCGTCGTACGCATCGGACAGGAGGGCAGCGAGCTCCTGGCCATCGACCGCCAGGCGGAGCGCCTGAACTCCGAGGCGGCCGCTGAGGCGGGTGTCGGCGCTCCGGTCATCGAGTACGTCGAGGATCCGGGTCTGCTCGTGGTGGGCTACATCGAGGGTCACACCTTCACCGACGACGACCTGCGCAGCGGAGAGCACCTCACCCGGGTGGCCGCAGCGTGCCGCCAGCTCCACTCAGGGCCGCGGTTCGTCAGCGACTTCGACATGTTCAGGATCCAGCCTCGTTACCTCGACATCGTGCACGAGCACGGTTTCCGGCTGCCCGACCGCTACGCCGAGTTCGCGGACAAGGCCCAGCAGATCAAGCGCGCGTTCGAGGCGAGGCCGACGCCCACAGTGCCGTGCAACAACGACCTGCTCGCCGGCAACTTCATCGACGACGGGTCGAAGCTGTGGCTGATCGACTACGAGTACGGCGGCAACAACGATCCGTGCTTCGAGCTCGGCAACCTGTGGAGCGAGGCCAACCTCACTGGAGAGCAGCTCGAGGAGCTGATGGCGGCGTACGACGGCGAGCTGTTTCACCACCGCGTCGCCCGGGCCCGTCTCTGGGGGCTGATGTCGAAGTACGGCTGGACCCTCTGGGGATCCATCCAGAGCTCGGTCAGCAAGATCGACTTCGACTTCTGGTCGTGGGCGATGGAGAAGTACGACCGGGCGGTCGCCGAGTTCGACAGCCCGGAGTTCGATCAGTTGCTCGAGCAGGCAGCCGGGGACGACTGACCCATGGCCGGCAAGATCCCGGACCGCGCACAGATCATCGTCATCGGCGGCGGCGTCATCGGCACCAGCGTCGCCTACCACCTGACCAAGCTCGGGCGGACGGACGTTGTCCTGGTGGAGCAAGGCGAGTTGTCGTCGGGGACGACCTGGCACGCCGCCGGGCTGGTCGGCCAGCTGCGCGCCAACCAGAGCGGCACCCGGCTCGTCCAGTACTCGACCCAGCTCTACTCCGACCTCGAGGAGGAGGTCGGCCTGTCCACCGGCTTCAAGAGGTGCGGGGGCGTCACCGTTGCGCGCACCGAGGACCGGATGACCCAGCTTCGTCGTACGGCGGCCACGGCTGCGGCGTTCGACCTGGAGTGCGAGCTGTTGTCGCCGGAAGAGGCGCTCGAGCGCTATCCGATCATCCGGGTGGACGACCTGGTCGGCGCCATCTGGCTCCCCGGCGACGGCAAGGCCAACCCCACTGACATGACGGCGGCCATGGCCAAGGGGGCTCGCCAGCGAGGCGCGCAGGTCTTCGAGCACACGCGCGTCCTCGACGTACTCGTCGAGAAGGGGCGCGTCACCGGCGTGCGGACCGACGCCGGCGACATCGAGGCCGAGGTCGTCGTCAACTGCGCCGGGCAGTGGGCCAAGTCAGTGGGGAGCCTGGCCGGCGTCAACGTGCCGCTGCACTCAGCCGAGCACTTCTACGTCGTCACCGACCCGTTCGACGGCGTACATCCAGACCTGCCCGTGCTCCGCGACCCCGACGGCTACACCTACTTCAAGGAGGAGGTCGGCGGCCTCGTGGTGGGCGGCTTCGAACCAGATGCCAAACCGTGGGTGTCGCCCGACGAGATCCCCTATCCCTTCGAGTTCTCGTTGCTCGAGGAGGACTGGGAGCACTTCGCGCCGCTGATGGAGAACGCCGTCCACCGCGTGCCCGCGCTGGAGGAGACGGGAATCCGAAAGTTCTACAACGGGCCCGAGAGCTTCACGCCGGACAACCAGTTCATCCTCGGCGAGGCGCCGGAGGTCCGGAACTTCTTCGTCGGCGCCGGCTTCAACTCCGTCGGCATCGCCACCGCCGGCGGAGCCGGACGGGCCTTGGCGGAGTGGATCGTCGACGGCCAACCCACGATGGACCTCACGAGTGTGGACATCCGCCGGTTCGCACCGTTCAACGGCAACAACCAGTGGCTGCACGACCGGGTGGCCGAGGTCCTGGGACTGCACTACGAGATCCCCTGGCCCAACCGCGAGATGCGCACGGCTCGCCCGTTCCGACGGTCCCCGTTGTACGCCCACCTCGAGCAGGCCAACGCGAACTTCGGCAGCCGCAACGGCTGGGAGCGCGCCAACTTCTTCGCGCCCGATGGTTCGGCGCCGGACATCGAGTACTCCTGGGGCAAGCAGAACTGGCTTCCCTGGACCTCAGCCGAGCACGCCAACACCCGCGATAACGTGACCGTCTTCGACCAGACCTCGTTCTCGAAGTACCGGCTGGTCGGGCCCGGCGCCGAGGCCGTCCTCCAGTGGCTCTGCACCGCCGACGTCGCCGTGCCGGTCGGGCGAACCGTCTACACCGGCATGCTCAACGAGCTCGGAACCTACGAGTCCGACGTGACCCTCACCCGCGTCGCGGACGACGAGTACCTCATCGTCAGCAGCGCCGCCACCACCGAGCGCGACAAGGACCACATCGGCCGCCGGATCGGCGAGCACCGAGCGACTCTGGTCGACGTGACGTCGGAGTACGCGGTGCTCGGGGTGATGGGTCCTCGGTCTCGCGACCTGCTCGGCCGACTGACTCGCGCCGACCTTGGTCATGAGGCCTTCCCGTTCGGCACCAGCCAGGAGATCACTCTTGGGTACTCGACCGTCCGAGCCACCCGGATCACCTACGTCGGTGAGCTGGGGTGGGAGCTGTACGTGCCGGTCGAGTTCGCGGTGGGCGTCTACGAGGACCTGATGCGGGTCGGGGCGGATCTCGGCGTGATGAACGGCGGCTACTACACGATCGACCAGATGCGGCTGGAGAAGGGCTACCGGGCGTTCGGCCGTGAGCTCACCCCGGACTACGGGCCTCTCGAGGCCGGGCTGATGTTCACCTGCAAGCTGAAGAGCGACATCCCGTTCCTCGGTCGGAAGGCCGTCGAGCGTGCTCGCGAGGATGGCGCGCGTCGCCGGCTGGTCTCGTTCGTGGTCGACAGTGACGAGCCGATGTTGTGGAGCGGTGAGCTGGTGCTGCGCGACGGCGCCGCGTCAGGGCAGGTGATGTCGGCTGCCTGGGGAGAGAGCCTCGGTGCGTGCGTCG
Organism: uncultured Actinomycetota bacterium; assembly: GCA_963742785.1. Lineage (GTDB taxonomy): Bacteria > Actinomycetota > Actinomycetes > Propionibacteriales > Nocardioidaceae > Marmoricola. The sequence continues at coordinate 144,306 of CAVUNI010000004.1, read as the reverse complement.
GACTCGCCTATGTGTGGTCGTCCGACGGCGAGGTCGTGGACCGGGACTGGGTGAGTCAGGGTGGATTCGAGGTCGACGTGGGCGGCTCACGCTGGCCGGTGACGACGTCCTTGAGGTCGCCGTACGACGCTGACGGGAAGAAGATCCACGTCTGAGCGCTACGGCCTGACCTTCTCGAGTCGGGTCAGCTTGAAGTCCTGGTTGCCCGCCTTGCCAGGCGCAGTGTTCGTGTTGTCCTGGCAGACGAAGGCGCCATGCGGGAAGTTCGGGCCCAGCGGCCGCGATGTGGCCGTGATCCCGTCGGTGTGCGAACAGCCGTCGGCCTTCTGCCCGTTGACTATCCGGAAGTAGGACCGGAAGGCGCCGGTCTTGCGGTCGAACACGGTGAAGAACGACTTCTCGTTGCCCGTTCCCTGCGACGACGCGATCAGCAGGCCGGTCCCCGAACCGTCGTCCACCAGCGTGATCCCCTCGATGTCGGAGACCTGGTGCCCCTTCGGCTTGACCGCGTCGATCATCTTGCGCGTGGTGCCGCCCGTGGGCTCGGCGGAGTACTTCCAGGTCCCGACGTTCTCCTCGTCGAGGTAGAGCGCCCCGGTCGTGTCGTCGACGACGCAACCCTCCGCTTCCGATCCCACGCGGAATGCCCGCACCTTCTTCGCGGTGAGCCGGCCGGCGCCGTCGTCGCGCAGGGAGAACTGCCCGACGGCTCCGGAGATGAAGACCATGAAGACCGACAACTCGCCCTTGGGGCTGTTGTAGAGACAGACCCCCTCGCCGCCCTGGGTGTTGATCGGCGCGCCGCCGGCCGTGATGGGCGACAGCTTCCTGGTGGTCCGGTTGACGGCGTACAACCGCAGGCCGGTGTTGGCGGCTGCCACCACATCGGCCGTGCCGGTGCCGAGTTTGACATCGTGCCGGATGTCGACGTTGCCCCAGAACTTCTTGGACGCCACGATGCGCTGCACCAGCGAGCCGTCCAGGTTGTAGGTCTCGAGCGCGCCCTGCTTGTCGTTGCCGATCACCAGCGACTTGGCGGGGTCCTTCTTGTTCACCCAGATCGCGGGGTCGTCGGCGGAGTCGCCGGAGTGCTGCGTCGGCTGGGTCTCGGCATCAGCCGGCACCTCGACAACGGTTGCGGCGACCGCGGCCTTGGACACATCGGGATCCTTGTTCGAGGCACCGCAGCCGGTTATCGCCAGAGCGGCGGCGACCACGAGCGCCATCGTTGCCTTGCCCTTGCGTGTCATGACTGTCCGTCCCTTCAAGAGCCCGCCGATGCTCACGGCGCCCGAGAGTTGCTGTCTCAGTTGTAGCCGAAGTCTGCTGACTCGCACCTGAACAGGTGACCTGTTCAGCCAGAATTCAGGTGACGAGGCAGACGATGGGTCCCCGAACCAAGGAGGAGTCATGAGGAAGCGTGTTGTCGTAGGGGCCGGAGCCACCGCGCTCGTAGCGGCTGTCGTCGCCGGCGGTGTGGCCGTCGCCAGCGGCGGAGAGGAGCCTGGCAGTGGGAACGTCAGCGGGCCACAGGGCGACCAGGCCACCAGCGCGGCACTGGATGCCACCGGCGGCGGCAAGGCCAACAGCGTGGAGCGCGACAGTGAGAACGGCGCGACGTATGAGGTCGAGGTCACCAAGACCGACGGCAACACCGTCGACGTACGTCTCGACCAGAACTACAAGGTCGTCGTCATCGAGGACGACCACGAGGACCAGGGCGGCAACGAGGACTGACCCCGGCCAGGCCCGCACTCGACGAACCTCAGCCGACCTGGTGGTAGATCCAGCCGGTCCGATTCCATCTCCGCGCTGGCCCGGAAGCAAGTGTGCATCTGGTTGATGTAAAGGCCTGTTTGCTCGAAACCCGTTGAGCTGTCCTTTCGGTGACTGTGGCGCGGGATCTAACTACGAACCTGTGTGAGTGTGGGCAGCCCAATTCGAGGGTCGGCTATCGTCCAAGTCCCGCCGCCTCACAATGGCGCTGTGGAGAGCACTGGCAGCGACGCGCGCGCCACCCGCCGTCATTGAGGCGTAGACGTCCTTTGTGATTTGCACCGCGGCTCGGTCGCCGATCGGCCACAGCGTCGCGATGACGTGTCGGTAGCCAGCAACTTGGCATCCAGTGGCGAGATGAATGGCTTCGTCGGCGAGGTGGGGGCCAGTCCGTGCCGTGGAGCAGGCGGAGAGAAATGCCAACTCCGAGTGGCCCAGGTGCAATTTCCCCAGATCGGTGACGGTCAATGGCCGCCGCTCATGGTCGTGCAGCAGAAGATGGTTGCTCGAAGGGCTCGAAAGGTCACTGCTTGCGTGGCACGCAAAGTGGGCCCAACGGGCATCAGGCAGGGCTGCCATAACCCTTTCATATGTGGCTTGCTCGTCCACCAAGGTCAGCGTGCCTCCAGGGATGAGCCCTTGAAGGACGGCCACCTCTTCCGCCGACCCCGGCAAGTCTGACGCATTTGGAGTCTTGCTCATAGCCACTACAAGTAGTTGCGCGCGCGTTGACGGGCGGCCGAGAGGGCGACGGGAGTGGTGCAGAGCCCTAAGTGTGGGCGTGTAGGAGGAAACAACGCGGTCCAGCACGGTCTTAGGAACGTCATCGAATCGGGTCCGATGGTCTCCGGCGGCGTGCAACGGCAAGAAGGCTAGGAGGCCTGAGGGGCACCACCAGAGACGTGACCGCCGATCTGCCGTGCTGGACCCGGTCGTGGTGAGTTCCAGGCGATCCAAGACTGGCCCTGTCACTGCTTCCCACAACCATCCCAGTACATTGCTCAATCGCTGCTCGGCCTGCTCACGCTCTCCGAGGGTGGCGCGGGGATGATGCACCGAATCTAGAGCTGAGAGGAGAGCCACGACCTGGTCTTCTAGGGATTGCGGCGTGAGCATGGCCAACGGCTGAATCACCACCTTCTCTGGAGTGAGTACCAGAGCATCGCTACGAATTTCGCTCACGTTGAGAAGCACCACGGGTCCTCCAGTGGCGACCGAAAGGAGTTCACGCAGAGGCAACGGCAGCAGAAATCGCTCAAAGCCCGGGAGCGTGCGGATCTGCGCAATCAACCGGTCAAATTGCTCTGCAACATCGCGCCGACGCTCGACTGCATTTTCTCGTTCTCCTGAGTCCAACCTGGTCACCGCACCGACTGGTACTTGGTCCTCCAGTGCGGACTGCATCTGAGTTAGGGGCAGAGTGCCGTCGAGCGTCTCGCGAAGGTCAATGAACGCTTCGGCGAGATCCGGATGATGATCGGCGAGTTCCGATAGGTCAGTTTGCGTGTCCAACGCCTGGCTCAAGAGGATGCCCCTGCCTTGCTCGGACAGCCTCACCGCTCTTTCGGCGTCACCAACCTGCAGAGCACAAGCAACTCCCTCGGAGGCGACTCCCGCCAAGGAGGCGATTCGGTACTCTTGGTCAGAGCGGCTTAGCGAGCGCGGCACAAGGATGGACAACAAATCAATTGCTGCCTCATATCCGTCGGCCGCGGATTGCCAGTCGCCACTCTCGGAAGCCGCTACCCCCCACGCTCGGGCAGCCATTGCCCGCACGCCTGCAGGTGCCGTCGCCACCCCGACGGCCAAGCGATTGCACTGGATCACCTCCTCAAGATCCCGGGGGGTCTCCATGTTTTCGTAGCGCAGATGTAGCGCGCCCGCCAAGTTGAGCAGCAACCCGGCGTTCTGCGGGTGATCTGGAGGCGTGGCCTCCACTGCATCGCGCGCGAAACCAACTGCTTCTTCGAGGAAGGAAATTTCCTGAGTGTTCTCATACTGCAGCCGTACCGCCAACCCCAAGTTGCTCAAGTATTTGGCCCGCACAGATGCCTCTGCTACGCCACGCTCGACGGCCGCCTTGGCTGACTCGACACCCTCTTCCAGGTCTGCCAAGCGCCCACTTAGCCCAAATTGATCGAGAAGGGCCAAGCTCAGGTTGTTGTACAGCGCGGCCCGGTCTGCGTGCTCGGTGGCTGTTGCTGCCAGCGCGAGGCGAGCAGCATCAATTGCCTCCTGTAAGTCTGCGGCAGCAGCCGAACGCTGAAACCGAACCCTGAGGTCGTTGGCCAGGTTCGATAGTTGTGCGTGGCGTTCGGGGTGGTGGCCCGGACTCAACGCGACCGCGGCTCGACCGTGCTCAATCGCCTCGTCGATGTCCGCCAACTCAGCCGTTCTGTCATACCGGGTAGCCAGCGCTATACCGAGATTCGAAAGGTGTCGCGGTCGCTCCGGATGTCCTTCGGCAGTCTCTGTGATGGACGCCCTGCCGCAGGCGATCGCCTGCTCCAGATCCTCAAGCTGCCCCGTTCGCTCGTACCGCGTTCGGAGCGCGTTTCCGAGGTTAGAGAGAAACCGGCCCCGGTCGGGGGCATCCGTCGGGGCTTCGACGACTGCGCCGGCAGCATATTCAATTGCCGCATTGAGATCACGTAATGCTCCCGAGCCTTCGTAGCGGGATTGATAGGCGTTGCCCAGGTTTGATAGGTAGCCCGGTCGGGATGCTCGCCTGCTCTCTGTGGATTCCAAGGCAGCGTGTGCGTATTCGATCGCTTCATCTAAGTCTGACTGGATGTGGCTGAGTTGATATCGCGAATGAAGAGCATTCGCCAGGTTCGAGAATAACCCTGCTCGTGCCACAGTGGATTCAGTAGCCACAGCGACAGCGGCGCGACCTACTTCGACCGCCTCCTCCAAATCGTCGACGGTCCCATTCTGTGCGTATCGAGTGCGTAGATAGTTGCTGAGATTTGAAAGATATTGCGAATGCGACTTGTGGGTGTTTGCGATGAGTGTCAACGCCAGCCTTGCATCTTCTATCGCCTCCTCCAGGTATTGAGACTTTCCCTCGCGCTCAAATCGAGCATGCAGAACGACACTCAAGTTAGCCAGCATATCGCTGAGGTGGGGGTCATCTGAGCCAGTGCGTTGACTCGCGTCACGACCCGAGGCAATCGCCTCGTGGAGGTCGGACATGTTCCCAGTACGTTCGTAGCGGCTCCCCAAGGCTCTTCCAAGATTTGCCAAGACCCTAGGGTACGCAGGGTGATCGATGCCCACCTCATGCGTTGCCGACCGCATTGCGTCGATAGCCTGATCAAGGTCGCTCAATGCCGCGGTTCGTTCAAACGATGCGTGGAGTGCGCCTCCAAGATTGGAAAGCATGCCGCCATGGACGGCATTCTCACCTGGTGTCAACGCCAGAGCCCTGCGGGCTGATGCAATCGACTCGGCAAGATCCTCGTCCGCCCTCGACTGCTCATAACGCATTCGAAGCGCCCCGCCTAGATCTGATAACACCTCGGCAACTGATTGGTCATCGTCGGCGTGGTACTCCAGTGCCCTCGTCATCAAGTCGATCGCCCGAGTCAGGTCATCGAGGGAGCCGCCGGCCAAGGCTTCCTGGAACGCGGCGTGGGCGCGCTGCGCCATCAGCTCCCACCCGCTAGTCGGTTGCGGAGGATTGGCGTCGAAATACTGGCGGAGAGGCTCAGGTACGCTTTCGGGACGGATTTTGTAGATCGGCCCGAAGAGCGAAACAGCCAAGTTGACGTCCAGCTCTTCTTGACCGCTGGGTAAGGCGAGGTATCGGCACCAATGCAGCCACCCGGCCGCCTCAAGCGCCGGAGGCGCATCGCCCAAATCGGGTTGAGAAATCAGAAGGGTATCGGCTTCGCGGAGCGCGTCGCGGGATAGTACCTGGGAGGCGTCACTTGTCGCCTTGAATAGAGCGACCCGGGCTCGCACAGCGTCCAGTAGGGCATCACTCACTCGTGCGCTCCCACCCATGAGCATCTCGAGCGCAAGCAGTCCTTGCTGCTCCCTTCATTCGCGAATTTGCTCGAGAGTCGCTGCTTCTCACTATTCTCCCTCAATAAGTGATGAAGGCCTGTGACCGTGGTGTCAGATGGTCGGTCGGTACCGGTCCACATTTGATCGCTCAGACACTGTCCCCTCCGCGATGGTCACTCACGTGTGCGCGAGCCGGCACCCGGGATCGTTAGGTCAGGTATGGCCCGGGGTTTGTCTCTGTCTTTCGTCCTCGCAATCGCACGCGATTCGGTTCCCCTGAGGGTTGCCGGTCTTGATAGACAATCCTTAGGGAGAGAATGTCATCAGCATTAACTACTACGGCGTCCCATTTGTTTCCAATCACCTCAGGTTTCGAGTTCGGCGGTGACTGCCTCGACCTACATGCCAGCGCACGTCCACCCAAGACGATTTCTCTAACGTCCGCCGAATCGTCCTCCGTGTAATGCCGCAGGTGTCCCCAATACTCGGCGTCGTCCTTAAGCCGGATATGCATCCAAGGAACTGTTTCTTCGGGGCGGTCGAGACGGAGAGTCTGGTACCACGCGCCATGCGCGCTGAGGGTAGAAGATAAATCGCGCGTGAATATCAAGCCAGACGCGGCCGCCAGACCGGAGGCAACCAGCGGAATCGCAAGCAATGGCCACAACACCTTCGCTGGATGAGCAGCAACGTAGGCCCACCCGTCCTCCTGCAACGCGATCAGGTCTGGAAACACATTGGGCACGATCCAACGCGCTAGGGCGCAGAGTATTAGCGCCGCTAAGGTGAAGCCGAAACTCGACAGAGCGACCCGGCTCGCTTCACGAAAGGTAGTTTCCTCGATCCGGGGGCGACGCCGCTCAAGGACCACCTGCAGGACCAGCCCGGGAGCCACCAACCCCAAGAATGTCAGGAGGGTCACCCATCCCTCAGGGATCAATAGCCTCCGCCCTCCTCTGGCTCACCCTCTAGCTCGCTGTCAATACCGACTACTCCGCCAGCCGAATCGCCGGGAGACTCCCTTGTTGAATCCGGTTTCTGCCCGCCAATCTCTGAAGCTGCTTCCTCCATCTCCTCAGCGGCGTCGCGCAGATTCTCAGCCGCTCTATGCAAATGCTCGCCACCTGCTTGCTCTTTGTCACCCGATTCCGAGTCGTTCATGAATCTCACCTCTCAGGTAGTTGGGCTCCAGGAGCGTCTGTGCGCAGCGGATGCCCACAGGCTGCACGTCGTACGTGACAGGCGCAATGTGCGGTCTAGTGAACCGTAGGCAGTTCCACGGAGATGCAGAGCGCCCTTTGCGGTGTTCCCGTTGCTGCCCGCTCGATTACTGAAAGGATGCTCGCCGCGGGTGTTACTCCACGAGGAAGACGTAGAGGCCACCTGACCACTTCCGCCAGTGCCCGCAGACCACCAGGCCATCGGTTGCCGCCGGACGCTCATGAGGGTTTCGCCGTGGCGCTACTCCTGCCTCGCACCGCCAGGCGAGGATTCGGAGGGCGATCCCCCGCGGTCCTCAGCCGACCTGGTGGTAGATCACCGTCGGGCGGTCCGCGGCTAGTGCCGCGGCCGCGAGCGGGCCTAGAGCTTCGACGCTCTCGGCGACGACGCCGTGTGCGCCGATGGCCCGTGCCAGGGCCGGGATGTCGGGTCGCATGAGGTCGACGGCCTGCGGTTCGATGCCGCGGTCGACCATCTGGTCGCGGATCTCCGCGTAGCCGCCGTTGTCCACGATCACCACCGGGATTGGCAGACGTTGCTCGGTGGCCGTGATGAGCTCCTGGATGCTGAACATGGCTGCGCCGTCACCGATCACCGCGACCACAGCCCGCTCGGGTGCGGCGACCTTGGCGCCGATGGCAGCGGGTAGCCCGTAGCCGAGCGTGGCGTAGCCGGTCGGGTAGATCAGCCGGTTGTCCGGAGTGAACGGCCAGTAGTGCACGGTCCCGTAGTAGGTCACCTGCGAGCTGTCGCCCGCGACGACCGTGTCCGTCGGCAGGGCGTCCGCGAGCACCTGCTGGATCTGCTCCCACGGTCCCGCGTCGGCGGACGCGTCGGCCGCGATCTCGTCACGAGCCGTGGGCGCGAGCTCGCGGCGTGCGAACCCCTTCTCGCGCAGTACGTCGAGCAGGCCGCCCAGGACGACCGTTGCGTCGCCGACGACGGGAAGGTCCGCCCTGACGTTCTTGTGCATCTGGGCAGGGTCGAGGTCGATGCGTACGACGGTGCGCCGGCCGGACTCACCGGGGGCCACGACGCCTCCCCAGAGGTCGGAGTCGCCGAGCTCGCTGCCGACCACGACGAGCAGGTCGGCGTCGTTCAGGACCCGATGGGCAGCACCCAGCCGGATCCCGGCGCCGAGGGCTGCCGGGTGGGACTCGTCGAGGATCCCCTTGCCGTTGACTGTGGTGAGCACCGGGACGCCGTACTCCGCAAGCGCCAGAACGTGTTCGGTTGCACCCCGGGCGCCACCACCCGCGACGAGCAAGGGGCGACGGGAGCCGTCCAGCGCCGACGCGATCTCCTCGAGAGCGGCTCGAGAAGGACCCACCGGTCCCGAGACGGCGTTGACCGGCACGGGGCGCCGCGTCCAAGGTCCCTCGAGAACGTCGACGGGTACCTCGAGGTGGACCGGACGCGGCCGAGAGGTCGCGAAGTGCTCGAACACCGAGGCCAGCACCTCAGGGATCTCGTCGGCTGACTCGACCCTGATGCTGCGCCCGCACACGGCGTCGAGGGCGGCCTGTTGGTTCTTCGCCTCGTGCAGCCAGCCCACATCGGCGCCGACCCGGCCTCGCGGAGGACCGGGCGAGATCGCCAGGACCGCCAGCGAGTCGGCGTACGCCGTGGCGAGGGCGGTGAGCGCGTTGGTGATGCCGGGCCCGGAGGTCGTGATCAGCACGCCCGGCCTGCCGCTCACCCGGGCATACCCGTCCGCGGCGTACCCCGCGCCCTGCTCGTGACGAGTGACGACGTGGCGGATACCCGACGCGGGAAGGTAGCGATACAGCTCGAGGTTGTGTGTGCCCGGAATCCCGAAGACGTCGCGGACACCGTGTGCGACCAACGCGTCGATGACTGCAGCGCCGCCGGTGACCAGCTCGTCGCCGTTGTCGGACTCAGCCATGTGACACCGCCTGGGCACCCTTCGGAGCCATCGCGCTGACCAGCTCGTACGCCGCATGCGCGGCCGCGATGCCGGTGACCTCGGCGTGGTCGTACGCCGGCGCCACCTCGACGATGTCCGCGCCAACGAGATTGAGATCGCCGAACGCACGCAAGATGCTGAGCAGCTCGCGGCTGGTCAGGCCGCCCGCCTCCGGAGTGCCCGTGCCCGGCGCGAAGGCCGGGTCGAGCACGTCGATGTCGAGCGACACGTAGGTCGGCCGATCGCCCACCCGCGCCTTGATCTGCTCGACGGCGCCGCGCCAGCCGAGGTCGTCCATGTCGTGGGCGCCGAGGACCTGGAAGCCCAGCACCTGGTCGTCGCTGAGGTCCTCGCGCGAGTAGAGCGGACCGCGGATGCCGACGTGCATGCTGCCTCCCTTGTCGATCAGCCCTTCCTCCGAGGCCCGGCGGAACGGCGTCCCGTGGGTGACTGGCGCTCCGAAATAGGTGTCCCACGTGTCGAGGTGGGCATCGAAGTGCACGACCGCGATCGGACCGTGCGCCTCGTGCATCACTCGCAGCAGTGGAAGGGCGATCGTGTGGTCGCCGCCGAGGGTGATCAGCTTGCCGCTGACGTCGAGGATCCCGCGGACTCCCTCGTCGATCTGCTTGACGGCGTCCGCGATGTCGAACGGGTTGCAGGCGATGTCCCCCGCGTCGGCCACCTGCTGCACGGCGAACGGTTCGACGTTCTGGACTGGGTTGAACGTGCGCAGCAGCTTGCTCGATGCCCGAATGTGTCCTGGACCGAAGCGCGCGCCAGGGCGGTAGCTGACGCCGGAGTCGAAGGGCACGCCGACAACCGCGACATCGGTTCTCTCGACCTCGTCCAGCCGTGGCAGCCGGGCGAACGTCGACGGACCGCCGTACCGTGGAACGACGGTAGCGTCGACCGGTCCGCGGAAGCTGGTAGCGGGCTGTCCTGACTTGGGGATGGTCATCAGTTCACAACACTTTCGAGAGGAAGGACTTGGTTCGTGCGTGCTTCGGGTTGCCGAACACCTCGCCGGGCGGACCCTGCTCGACGATCACCCCGTCGTCCATGAAGACGACGCGGTTGCAGACCTCGCGGGCGAACCCGATCTCGTGCGTCACCACGATCATCGTCATCCCGTCCTTGGCCAGGCCCTTCATCACGTCGAGCACCTCGCCGACCAGTTCCGGGTCGAGTGCCGAGGTCGGCTCGTCGAACAGCATCAGCGTCGGTTCCATGGCCAGCGCCCGGGCAATCGCAACCCGTTGCTGCTGGCCCCCGGAGAGCGTCGTCGGGTAGGCGTCAGCGTGGTCAGCGAGCCCGACCCTGTCGAGGAGTGTCTTCGCCTGCTTGCGCACCACCTCCTGGTCGAGACGCTTCACGAACAGCGGAGCCTCCATGACGTTCTCGATCGCAGTGCGGTGTGGGAACAGGTTGAACCGCTGGAAGACCATCCCGACGTCACGACGGGCGGCGGCGATCTCCTTGCGTCGCAGCTCGTACTTCTTTCCGTGGGCGCGTCGGTATCCCACGAGGTGACCGTTGACGCTGATCTCGCCTCCATCCACCCGCTCGAGGTGGTTGATGCAGCGCAGGAACGTGCTCTTGCCCGAGCCTGACGGGCCCAGGAGCGAGACGACCTCACCCCTCTGCACGGTCAGGTCGATGCTCTTGAGCACCTCGTTGCGGCCGAACACCTTGCGAACGCCGATCGCCTCCACCATGGGGGTCTCAGTGGCGATCCCCCCGGTGGCGACTCCCGTGGTCATGTCGGTGGTCATGCGTGGCCGCCTTTGCGGTGGAAGAAGGTGCGCCGCTCAATGCCCGAGCGGCTCACTCCGCGGCTCATCCGCTTCTCGAGCCGGGACTGGATGATGGTCAGGATCGTGGTCAGGACGAGGTACCAGATGCTGGCCACGAGCAGCATCGGGATCTGTTGCAGGTTGCGGCCGTAGATCAGCTGCACGGTCGTGGTGAGCTCGGGCAGGCCGATCACCAAGACCAGCGAGGTGAGCTTGAGCATCGAGATCGTCTCGTTGGCGGTCGGAGGAACGATCAGCCGCGCTGCCTGGGGCAGGATGACTCGCCGGTACGTCGTTGCCGGCGACATGCCGAGAGCCTCCGCGGCCTCGGCCTGACCCTGGTCGACCGATCCGATGCCCGCCCGCACGATCTCTGCCATGTACGCCGCTTCGTTCAGGCCAAGCCCGAGGATCGCGGCCGTGAACTGGCTGATGACCGTGTTGGTGGCCCAGGAGCCGAAGTCGGGACCGAACGGGATGCCGATCGTGATCGTGGGCAGCACCGTCCCGAGGAAGAACCAGAACAGCAGCTGAACCAGGATCGGAGTCCCGCGGAACAGCCAGACGTACGCCCCCGCGACGGCCCGGAACACCGGGTTGTCGGACAGCCGCATCACCGCGAGCACGGTCCCCAGCACCACGCCCACCGCCATCGAGATCACGGTCAGCTTCACCGTCATCCAGAGGCCGCGCAGGATCGAGGTCTCGAACAGGTACCCGCCAACCAGGTCCCATCGCAGTTTGTCGTTGGTCACCGCGAAGACGATCGCCTCGGCGGCGAAGAGGGCGATGACAGCCACTGCCACCCACCGCCACGGATGGCGCAGGCGAACGATGGGCTCGTCCGCGTGCGCGACCGGGCTGTCGACCGCGGTTTCTGTGCTCACGGTGTCACTGCCCCTTGTTGATCGGAGCACCATCGAGTGCCTGGTCCTTGAGGTTCCACTTGGCGAGCAGCTCGTCGTACGTGCCCGACTTCTGGACCTTGATCAGCGCGGCCTGTACGGCGTCGCGCAGATCCGGGTTGTCCTTGGGAACGGGAATTCCGACGGGCAGCAGTCCGAACGGCTTGGACGGCAGCTCGAACGAGTCCGGCTGCTGCTTCACGTTGTAGGCGAGGGTGACGTCGAGAGCGAGAACCGCGTCCGCGCGACCGGACGACAGGGCCTGGAGGGTTCCGACCTGCTCCGGAAGCGGCAGTTCCTTGAGCTTGTCCTTGCCGGCCTGCACGCACTCGGCGGAGATGTCGTCGGCGACGAGGTCACCCGTCGCGCTCTTCTCGACAGCGACCGTCTTGCCACAGAGGTCCATCTGCTCGGTCAGGTCCTTGGGGTTGCCCTTGGCCACCATGAAGGCGATACCTGAGTTCAGGTAGTCAACGAAGTCGACCTTCGCCTGGCGTTCCTTCTTGTCGATCATCGACGTGAGGCCGAGGTCGTAGCGGCCGGCCTCGAGCCCGCCGATGATGCCGTCGAAGTTGGTGTTGTGGAACTCGAAATCGACACCCAGGACCTGGCCGAGAGCCTTGCCGAGGTCGGCGTCGAAGCCGACCACCGTCTTGTTGTCCTCGGCGAAGTACTCCATCGGTGGGAAGCTCACGCCGGACGCGACCCGGACCACCCCGGCGCTCTTGATGTCGGCAGGCAGCTTGTCGGCGATCGAAGGGTCCTCCTCGAGGCTGCTGACCTTGGCCTTGGGCTCCTTGCCCCCGGCAGCCGGAGTGTCATCCTCGGGTGCCGCGCATCCCGCGGTGGCGATGACGGCCAGGCTGGCCAGGCATGCGGCCAGGAGCTTGAGCGGGGAGTTGGGACGGTGTCGAAGCCTCATGGTGTTCTCCAGAGAGTTGCTTGTGTGACAACAAAGGTTGTCCGGTAACCATCGGCCCGTCATGATGCGTTGTCAAGGGGTTGGGCTAGATTGAATGCAACAAATGTTGCCTGAGGAGGAACTAACGTGCGACCGCTACCGGTGTCTCCCACCAACGACGTCCGGATCGGGTCGAAGCTCCGTGCCGCCCGCAAGGCGAACGGCTACACCCTCGACCAGCTGGCGATCGCTTCTGGCCTGACCAAGGGGTTCCTCAGCCGCATCGAGCGTGACGAGACCTCGCCCAGCGTGGCTTCCCTGATCACGCTGTGCGAGGTGATGAGCATCGAGGTCGGGAGCCTGTTCACGGCTCCGGACGTCGCGCTGGTACGCCGGGAGGACGCACCGGCCATCAACCTGGGCGGCACCGGCGTGACCGAGCAGCTGATGACGCCACGCGGCCAGGCGAAGCTGCAGCTCGTGCACTCCTCCATCGAGCCCGGGGGCACCGGCGGCACAGACCTCTACACGATCAACTGCGCCGTGGAAGTCCTCTACGTGCTCAAGGGCGCCGTGGACCTGGTCCTGAGCGACCGCACCCAGAGACTCCGCGCCGGCGACGCGCTGACGTTCGAAGGAGGCGAGCCACACTCCTGGGTCAACGCCAGCGAGAGTCGTCCCGCCGAGGTGATGTGGGTGCTCATCCCTGCGCCGTGGAGCGGCAGCGCCTGACCGCAGCCGTCACTGGCGCACGGCCAGGTACCGCGCGAGGTGGTCGATCACCTCGCGCGCGTCGTCCTCGATGCCGTGGATGAACGTGGACTTGCGTCGCCGGAGCACAGGCAGGCCCAGCGCGTACATCCCGGGGCTGTCGACCACACCGCCGTCGTGGCGCAGCTGGCCCTTCGGGTCGACCACGGGCACATCGAGCCACTTGTAGTCGGGCCGATAGCCCGTTGCCCAGACGATCGCGCGGATCTCGCCGCTTCGCAGGTCGAGCTGGAGTCGCGTCGACTCGGGGACCCTGGTGGGTGCGAGGCGCTCGGGAGAGGCGCCCCCGTCGTCGTGCCCGTTGGCCCGGGCCCACTCGTCGAACGTGCCCAGCAGGCGCGCCATCTTGAGGTCGGCGAGCGAGAACACGTTGCGCAGTCCACCAGAGAGGAGCGCGCGGTCGTCACGGACAGCCGCCCATCGGCCCACGAGCTCCACGCCCGCCTCGCCCAGCGTGTTGAGATCCAGAGTGCTGTGCTCGGTAGTACCGACCAGCTGCGGTGAGGGCAGCCGTCGCGCCCGGGTCAGGTCGTCGACCTCGTCGTACCGCTCGTCCCAGACACCGGATGCGTCCATCCACCACAGCACGTCGTGGCCGCGGTACGTGCGGGGCAGCCGGACGTGCTCCCCCACCGACAGGGTCACCGGCCGGCCCGACCGCCTGATCTCGGCCGCCAGTTGGACGCCGGTCGCAGACGCTCCGACGACGAGCACTCCCCCATCGGGAAGCTGTTCGGGGTTGCGGTAGTCGAAGGGCGTCAGCTGCTCGATGGAGCTCGGGATCGCGTCGCTGAACCACGGCATCGCGGGTTGGTTGCAGGCACCGCTCGCGATGACCACCGTCCGGCAGCGAATCGCGCCACGGCTGGTGCGGACGTCGTAGCCGGCGTCGGTACGTCGTACGGACGTGACCTCCACACCCGTCCTGACGGGTGCGCTCGTGACCGAGGCGAATTGCTCGACGAGCTCGACCACGTCGCCCGACGTCATGTAGCCGTCAGGATCCGGCCCCTCGTATCGCAGCCCCGGCAGCCGGCTCTGCCAGTTGGGCGTGAGCAGCCGCAGCGAGTCCCAGCGTTCGCGCCGCCAGGAGTTCGCCACCTCGCCGCGCTCGAGCACGACATGGTCGATCGACCGGCCGCTGAGGAAGTGACTGGCCGCGATGCCCGCGTGGCCGGCGCCGATGACGACCGTGGTGACGTGCTCGACGGCGTGGCCCTCAGACAACCTCGACAGTCACGTCCGTGGGGTTGGTGAGTGCGTCGAAGACGGCGGATCGCTTCTGGGACTGGGCCACCAGCGCTTCGATGTCCTCGGGCGAGGCGTCCGCGTCGATGTCGAAGGTGACCTTGATGTCGTTGAAGCCGTTGCGGACGTCGCTGTCGGCACCCAGGATCCCGCGGATGTCGTGGTTGCCCTCGATCGTCGCCTTGACCGATCGCAGCTGGATGCCCCGGTTCTGCGCCACTGACGCAATACCCCCGGTCAGGCAGCTGGTCAGCCCGACGAGGAGGTATTCGATCGGCGTGATGGCCTCGTCCGGCGCAGCGAAGACCTCGGGGTGATCGGCTTCCAGCACCGTCTCGGCCAAGTGGTTCTGCTCCGCGCCGAGTCCGAAGAAGTTCTGGATCTTCGTGGTGGTGTGGACGCCGTTCTGCCACTCGGAGGTGGCCTTCCAGGTGAACTGGGCTGCCTCCGGTGCGCCCTTCAACACTTCGCGTGCATCGAGCAGCGCCTGTACGTTGACGCCGTTGTCGGTGGTGGTCATTTCGCGTGATACCCCTTTTCGCCCTTTTGTCTATTTACCCAATAGGGTTACCGGAGAATACACCGACAGGTCCGGATACGATCGCGCACATGGCGCCCACCTCGACGAGCACGACGGGCTCGGTCGGAAATGTCGAGACGCGCTACCTGGACCTGCCGGACCCCGTGCCGCTCGACTGCGGGCGAGAGCTGCACCCGGTGCGAGTGGCGTACGAGACCTACGGCACCCTTTCCCCCCATCGTGACAACGTCATCCTCGTCTGTCACGCGCTCAGCGGCGACGCCCACGCGGCCGGCGTCTCGGAGACCCCGCCCGACGAGAGCACGCGCGACGGGTTTGCGGCAGAGGAGCGCGACGGTTCGGCCCCCAAGGGGCTGGGCTGGTGGGACGGGATGATCGGTCCCGGCAAGGCCTTCGACACCGACCACTACTTCGTGGTCTCCACCAATCTCCTCGGCGGATGCAAGGGCACGACCGGGCCGTCGTCGATCGATCCGGCGAGCGGCAGGCCGTACGGGTCGGACTTCCCGGTGATCACCGTCTCGGACATGGTGCGGACAGAGCGCGCGTTCCTCGACGTCCTCGGCATCGAACGACTCGCGGCCGTGGCCGGCGGCTCGCTCGGTGGCATGCAGGCGCTGGAGTGGGCGGTCCTGTTTCCGGAACAGGTCGATGCCGTCGTCGCGATCGCCAGCACGCACGCCCTGCACCCGCAGGGCCTGGCCTGGAACGCGATCGCACGCGAGTCGATCATGCGCGACGCGGCCTGGCACGGCGGCCACTACTACGACACGGACCAGAGGCCCGACTCCGGCATGGGCGTGGCGCGCATGGTCGGCCACATCACCTACCTGTCCGCACCCGCGCTGGACGACAAGTTCGGCCGGCGGCTGCAGTTCTCGGACGACATCCGGTACACGGTCACCGAGCCCGAGTTCGAGGTCGAGAGCTACCTCGACCACCAGGCCGACGCGTTCGTCAAGCGGTTCGACGCCAACACGTATCTCTACACCTCTCGCGCGCTGACGTACTTCGACCTCGCCCGGCAGCACGGTGGTGGCTCGCTCGTCCGGGCGCTCGAAGGCGTGTGGGCGCGCACGTTGCTGATCGCGTTCAGCTCCGACTGGCTCTACCCGCCGATTGCATCGACTGAGCTCGACGAAGCGCTTCGCACTCTCGGCAAGCCGGTCGAGCTGCACGTGATCGACGCGCCCTACGGGCACGACTGCTTCCTGCTCGAGGAAGCAAGACAGACGCCACTGATCCGCCAGTTCCTGGCCGCAGGGACGGCCGCCGAATGACACCACGGAAGAGGCCCAAGTGACCGACCAGCCCCCTCGCGCCGAGGACGACCACGAGTTCGGGTTCGAGACGCGACAACTGCACGCCGGGCAACGGCCGGATCCGAACACCGGCGCCCGGGCGGTGCCGATCTTCCAGACGACCAGCTACGTGTTCGAGGACCCGGAGTCGGCGGCGGCGTACTTCAACCTGCAGGAGTACGGCAACACGTACTCGCGCATCATGAACCCCACCGTCGCGGTGTTCGAGGAGCGGGTGGCGAACCTCGAGGGCGGCGCCGGCGCCGTGGCGTTCGCGAGTGGTCTCGCCGCGCAGGCTGCGGCTCTCTTCACGCTGCTGGAGCCGGGTGACCACGTCGTCTCGTCCACCGCCCTCTACGGCGGCACGGTGAACCAGTTCAAGCACCTGCTGCGCAAGCTGAGCATCGAGGTGACGTGGGTCGATCCCGACGACCCGGACGCGTGGCGCCAGGCCGTCCAGCCGAACACGAAGGCGTTCTTCGGCGAGACGATCGGAAACCCTGGCGGCAACGTGCTGGACATCGAGGTCCTGGCGTCGATCGCGCACGAGCACGAGCTGCCGCTGGTCGTGGACAACACCTTCGCGACGCCGTACCTGTGCCGCCCGATCGAGTGGGGCGCCGACATCGTGATCCACTCGGCGACCAAGTTCCTCGGCGGCCATGGCACGAGCATCGGCGGCGTCGTCGTCGAGGCCGGAACGTTCAACTGGTCCAACGGACGTTTTCCCGTGGTCGCGGATCCGTCGCCGGCGTACCACGGCCTGCAGTTCCACGAGACGTTCGGGACCTACGGCTACCTGATGAAGCTTCGTGCGGAGACCTTGCGCGACCTCGGCGCGGCCCTCTCGCCATTCAACGCCTTCCTGTTCCTCCAGGGGCTGGAGACGCTGTCACTGCGGATGGATCGCCACGTCACGAACGCGCGAACGGTCGCGGCGTTCCTCGAGTCGCACCCGCTGGCATCGAACGTGACCTATCCCGACCTCCCCGGTAGCAAGTTTCGGCCGCTCGTGGAGAAGTACCTGCCGCGCGGTGCCGGTGCGGTCTTCTCCTTCGACTGCGCCGGCGACCGGGCCGGCGGGCTGGGCCTCATCGGCGGAGTCACCCTGTGGTCCCACCTGGCGAACGTCGGCGACGCGAAGAGCCTGATCATCCATCCGGCCAGCACGACGCACCGCCAGCTGAGCGACGAGGAATTGCGGGCGGCCGGCGTCGGACCAGGAACGGTGCGGCTGTCGGTCGGCACCGAGTCCGTCGACGATCTGCTGTGGGACCTGGAGCAAGGTTTCGAACGCGTCGCCGCGTCGGTGGGAGGCAAGGTGGCGACGGCATGACGGATCTGAAGCAGTACCAGGAACCGTTGACCATCCAGCGTCTGCTCCACTCGGCGAAGACGATCGCGATCGTGGGCCTGTCGAACAACCCGCTGCGCGCCAGCTACTTCGTCGGCTACTACCTCAAGCGGCACGGTTATCACGTCATCCCGGTGAATCCTCGCGAGCAGGAGATCCTGGGCGAGACCTGCTACGCGAGCCTGAGCGACGTCCCCGAGCACGTGGACATCGTGAACGTCTTTCGCGCACCGGATGCCTTGCCGGGGATCGCGCGGGAAGCGGCGGAAATCGGAGCCGATGCCGTGTGGACCCAGTTCGGCGTGATCAACGCGGAGGGCGCGCAGATAGCGGAGGACGGCGGCGCGACGGTGATCATGGACCGCTGCCTCAAGGTCGAGCACGCGCGCTACGTGGGCCGGATGCACTGGCTCGGCTTCAACACCCAACGCATCACCTCGGTCCGCGCCGGGCTCCAGTGACGGCCGGGCGAGCCCAACGTCTACGTGGACAGCACGTTCACGACGGAGCGAAGGAGCGAGCCCACAACCGTCGTTGCCGTGATCCCCAACGGGGCTGCGGTGCTTCCTCCTCACGCTTGACGACCTTGGCCACCACGAAGCCACATCATCCTGTGCGGATGAGGCGGTCAGGAGCCAAGGGAAAACATGTCGTGACTGGAAACCGCGCGTCAGGGATCGACGGTTTCACCGCGAGGGCTCGGCCCGTGTTCCGGTGAACCCTCGGCGAGGGGGAAGGTCACGGTGAACGTCGAGCCTTCCAGGTGGTCAGACTCGACCGCGATGTCGCCACCGTGGCTTTGGACGATCGAATCGACGATGGTCAATCCCAGGCCCGTCCCCTGGATCGCGTGCTCCTGTGCAGTGGTGGAGCGGAAGAACCGGGTGAACAGGTCTCGCTGCTCTGCCCGAGGAATACCGAGGCCGTTGTCGCTCACCTCGATGCGAGCTGTGCCTGCGACTTCACGGAGCTCGCAATTGACCCAGCCGCCGTCCTTGGTGAACTTCAGCGCATTGCTCATCAGGTTCACCACCATCGCCTCGAGCTCCGCCGCGTCACCGCGCACCAGCACCGATCCGGAAGGGATCTCGAAGGTGACTTCTAGTCGCCTGGCCGCGATGGCGGGCTCAAGGGCGCCCTGTGCAGCCACCAGGACTGTGCAGAGGTCCACGGTGAGCCGTTGATGGTGGCTTCCCGCGCACTCCAGCCCCGAGACGGTCAGCAGATCGTCGGCCAAAGCGGTCAGGCGCTCGCTGTTACGGCTGATCGCGTCGACGAACCCCTCCTGCCCAGTAGTCAGTGGCCCTTCGTCGCCATCTTGAAGCAGCTCCACGAAACCCGCGATGCTGGTCATAGGCGTTCTGAGCTCGTGGCTGACCGTTGCGACGAACTCGCTCTTGGCCATGCGAGCCTCAGCGTTGAGCAGGTACGCCGTAGCCACGTCGGCCAGGGTCTGGGCCGTGGCCATGTCTTGTGCGTCAAGGGCACCAGGGGTGGTGCGGTAGAGGTCGAGAGCGCCCAGGCAGCGATCGTCGTTGCGCAGAGGAAAGGTGAACACGGCTACGAGCCCCTCTGCGAGCGCGGACTTGACGAACCTCGGAAACCGATCATCCTCTGCCAGGTTCGGAATTGAGATGGGACCGTCAGTGTCGTAGGCAGCCAGGCAAGGGCCCTCGCCGAGGGTCGTCTGCAGGTGCTCGTAGCGGATGGCCGACTCGTCAGATCCCGCGATCAGGTGCGGGTGCGTCGTCGGGGAGATCAGGGATACGCCCGCGGCATCTATCGGGAGAATGTCGACGATGCGCCGGACCAGATGGTCCAGAATCCCCTGGATCGGAAAATCGGTGACGAGCGTTCGCGCGAACTCGCTGAGAACGACGGCCAAACCGTCTTCAGTTGCTGCCATGTCACCCCACCGAGCAAGTGCCGCGGGGTCCGGGCGGGCATGGACCGACGGAAGCGTCGGACTCAGAGCCGACCTGCTTCAGCCCCTTCAGAGTACATCTGCAACTCGGCATGGGCGCGGGTTGCACAACCAGGTGACCTGTGGCAACCTGCTGGCACTGAGTGCCACTGAATGACTCGGACTGCGACACGCAGTGCCAGTGGTGCCGAGGGGATCGAAATGAACCACGTCTCGGGGTCGGCTCAGACCGACGAACTTCATGCCGCAGCCAGCCGCAAGGCCGTGCTCCACCTGTTGCCCTTGCTGTGCCTGGCGTACTTCATGGCCTTCGTCGACCGCACCAACGTCGGCCTGGCCAAGTCCTCGCTGGACGCCGATCTCGGCATCGACGCCGCCGCCTTCGGCCTCGGCGCCGGGATCTTCTTCCTCAGCTATGCGCTCCTCGAGGTACCGAGCAACCTGGTGATGCACCGGGTCGGTCCACGCGTCTGGATCACCCGCATCACGATCACGTGGGGCGCACTGTGCGCGGCAATGATGTTCGTGCAGGACGAGAAGTCCTTCTACGTGATCCGCTTCCTGCTCGGCGCCGCCGAGGCTGGCCTCTACCCAGCGATGATGTACGTCATCACCGTCTGGTTCGCGCAGTCGCAGCGGGTGACCATGGTCGGGATCATCTATCTCGCCGTCTGCGCGGGACTCGTACTTGGTGGTCCGGCCGGCGGTGCCCTGATGGAGCTGGGCGGTTCGGGCGGCCTGTTCGGCTGGCAGTGGATGTTCCTGGTCGAGGGCATCATCACGATCCTCGTCGGTCTGCTGGTGTGGGCCAGGCTGCCCGACCGGCCCGAGGACGCCTCCTGGCTGACGCAGGAGGAGGCGGCTGTCCTCAGCGACCGGGCCGCTGTGCGCGGAGCGCCCGGGCACACCACGTTGCGCGGCAACGTCCGCGTAGCGTTTGCACGTCCGTTCATCCTGGCGCTGGCGGCCGTCTACTTCGCCAACCAGGTCAACAGCGTCGCGATCCAGTACAACTTTCCATCGATCGTGGAGAGCCTCGACATCACCGGCTCGTTCAATGTCGGCCTGGTCAGCGGCAGCATCGGCCTTGGCGCCCTCGCTGGCGTGCTGGTGATCCCGTGGGTGCAGCGCCGGCTGCGTGACGAGGTCAAGGTGATCATGATCTGCACGGTCGCCAGCGCCATCGTCGCCATCGCCTACACGATGTCCTCAGGGGCTGTAATGCAGATCAGCCTGATCGTGCTCGCGATGTTCTTCATGATCGGGATCCTGCCGCTCTACTGGTCGGTGGCGATGGCGCGGATGTCGGGACTCATGGCCGCGGCAGGCCTCGCCTTCATCAACACAGTTGGCCTGCTCGGCGGCTTCGTCGGCCCCTACCTCTACGGCTACGTCGAGAAGGCCACAGGCGACGCCTCCTCGAGCTTCATCGTGCTGCTCACCTTCTCGGCGCTGGGTGTGCTGCTGGTGCCGCTGCTCAAGCGCACGGTGCGTGTGGAAGACGAGGCGGCGCGGCGCCGCGCGTCAGATGACGAGGCAGCGGTCGCCTTGGGAATCGAGCAGGTGGCGCCCCGATGAGGGCGCGCCTGTTCGCCGCCGCCGCGCTCGCCGTACTCGCGGGAGCGCCCACGGTGCCGGCACAGGCGACCACACGTATCAGCGGTCATCACGAACGTCACCCCGTCGTTCGCCACACGACCCTCGGCCCGATCGACGGCGTTGACGGCAGCCGTTCCACCGGCACCTACTCCTGGTTGGGCATTCCGTACGCCGAGCCGCCGGTTGGCGACCTCCGATGGCGAGCGCCCGTGACACACCGACCGTGGGGCCAGGTGCGTCGGACCACGCAGTACGGCGACGGCTGCATCCAGCAGGGCCGGATGTTCAGCCCCTCGCCGGGCGGCCCCTACTACAGCCGCTCGGTGCGCGACGGGATCGGCAAACCGGTCGGCAAG
Source organism: uncultured Actinomycetota bacterium (assembly GCA_963742785.1). Taxonomy (GTDB): domain Bacteria; phylum Actinomycetota; class Actinomycetes; order Propionibacteriales; family Nocardioidaceae; genus Marmoricola. The sequence continues at coordinate 122,675 of CAVUNI010000004.1, read as the reverse complement.
GAGGACTGCCTCACCCTGAACGTCTTCCGACCCGCGAACGCCAGGAAGAACCTGCCAGTCATCGTCTTCTTCCACGGGGGCAGCAACGTTGTCGGCTACTCCGCCGACCCGATGTACGACGGTCGCGCGCTGGCGCGCAAGGCCGGCGCGGTCGTCGTGACGGTGAACTATCGGCTTGGGTTGTTCGGCTGGTTCGACCTGGCCCAGCTCAAGTCCGGCGAGCCGAGCGGCGACTCCGGCAACTTCGGCACACTCGACCAGATCGAGGCATTGCGCTTCGTCCATCGGAACGCCCGCACCTTCGGCGGCGACCCGGGCAACGTGACGGCCATGGGCGAGTCCGCCGGCTCTGTCGACGTATGGGCGCTGCTCGTCTCCCCGCTGACCCGCGGGCTGGTGCAGAAGGCGATCCCGCAGAGCGGTGGGCTGCAGTTCACCACCAAGGCGGCCGCGACGACGTACGCCCAGGGCATCGCCGCCGACGCCCTGGCAGAGCACCCGGGCGCCACCGACACGGCCAAGGTGCTGCGCGCGACGCCCGCTGCCGAACTGGTGCGGATGCAGGTGGAGCATGGGAAGACCGGGGGCGACCCGCCAGCTGTCATTCCCGACGGCACCGTGTTGCCGACCGACTACCACGCTGCGATCGCAAGCGGCGAGTTCCGTGACGTTCCCGTGCTCGCAGGCAACACCCTCGAGGAGGGCAAGCTCTTCGGCTCGCTCGTCGGCGCCTACCGGCCGGCCGACTACGACCGGTTCACGATGATGTACGACTTCGATCCCGACCGGCGATCACGGCTCGCGGTGGCCGACTTCATCAACGACCAGTACCTCCCGGTGGACCGTCCCGGTGGCTGGAACGACGCCGCCGCGGCCTTGACCGCTGGCATCTTCACCAAGCTGACCCATGACTCGATGGACTCCTTCGCGGCAGCTGGTGGCAAACGTTTGTACTTCTACCAGTTCGCCTGGAATCGAGAGCCGAAGCCGTTCGACGACGTGTACGGCGCAGTGCACGCGATGGATCTGCCGTTCGTCTTCGCCAACTTCGGCAGAAGCATCTACTCGTTCGCCTTCAGCCACGCCAACCGACCTGGTCGCACGGCGCTGAGCGACCAGCTGATCAGCAGCATTCGGGCATTCGTACGTACAGGGAGCCCCCAGCAGCACGGCCTCGGCAGCCGGTGGGACCAGTGGCCGCGCAGCATGATCTTCGACGCCGACGACCTCCGCGCCGACATCCGGCCCGGCAGCGCGCTCGACCCGCAGGCCGCGAGACCGGGCGCCATGGGGGGCGGTGACTGAGTGTGTCGCAGCGCGACGACTCGCTGCCGCCGCCCGTAGACTTCAGGACTCGCCGAAGAGTTGGGGAGCGAGTGCCGCCGGAACGGACCAGCGAGACGAAGTACCGCATCGCCGAGACCGCCATGGCCCTGTTCCTGGAGCAGGGCTACGAGAGCGTCACCGTGGAGGCGGTCGCCGCCGCCTCGCAGGTGTCACGTCGCACGGTGTTCCGCCACTTCGACGGCAAGGACGAGCTCGCCTTCCCCGATCACTCGCAACGACTCGCGCTCGTGCAGGACCACCTGGAGGCCGGCGGTCACGACGACGACCCCGTCGAGGTGGTCATCGCCGCGACCGAGGCCTCGATGCGCGACTTCCTCGAGCACCCCGGCCTGGTGCTGCGCCGCTACCAGCTGACGCGGGTTGAGCCTGAGCTGCGCAAGCGTGAGCTGGTCGAGCACGAGCGCTATGTGGTCCTCACCCGGGCTTACCTGCGTGAGCACATGCCCGACGGACGGCGCTCCCTATCTCCCGATGGCGCTGGCTGCGCTCATCGACGCCATGCACCGCTCCGCCCTGGGGAACTTCGCCCGCAGCAACGGCAAGACAGACGCGATGGCCGAGCTCAAAGCTGGCATGGACTGGATCCGGGGTCTCCTCCACCACCAGTCAGTCAACGACGTCCCGGCGCCGCTCCTCCTCGCCGTACTGCCCGACTCGCCGCAGGCTCGCCGTTCACTGGAGAGGCTGCGCGACTCGGCCGAGCGGCTGCTCTGATGACGCGTCGCGCCAGGGCGCCGACCTCCAGTGCACGGTCCTGCATCAGCCCTCTCGGCACCTCCTCCACGGGTCAGCGGGCCTCGTCTGATCGTGACGGGCGGTACGGCGGGCTGGTGACCATCGTCAGCGCGAGGTGGGCGTTGAACTCGCCGAGCTGCTCGGGAGAGTCGGAGCGGTCGGGGCGGTACCAGCGCACCAGGTCGATACCCAGGGAGAAGATCGCCCTGACCACTCGGTTCACGTCGACGTCGGTGAAGCTGCCGTCCTTGACTCCCCTGCTCACCGCGTCGCGGAAGACGTCGTTGGTGGCATGCCGCAGCTCGAGGATCTCCTCGTAGTGCTCCGGACTGAGGCCGTTCAGCTCGATCTGGCAGACGCGGGCGGCCACGTGGTGCCGGGCGTGCCAAGCGGTGTAGCGCGACACGATCGTGCGCAGCTGCTCCGCGGCGCCCTCCACCTGAGCCACCTCGGGTTCCTGGATGTGGTCGAGCACCCGCTGGTGGCCCGCCCGCATGATCTCGAACAGGACCTCCTCCTTCGACGAGAAGTGCACGTACATCGCAGCCGAGCTCAGCCCCGAGGCGGTGGAGATGTCGCGCGTCGTCGTCGCGTGGAAGCCGTTGTAGGCGAAGCACCGGACCGCTGAGGTCAGCAAGCGGCGCGACACGTCGCCGAGCTCCTCACTCCACAGATCGGGTGAGTCGTCCTTCAGCTGCGGAAGCTTCTCGAGGTCCTCGATGCTGAGCTGCGCTTGCCGTTTGGCCATCTTCGAGCCGTGCCTTTCCCTCGGGCGACGAGCCGCCCACCGCAGCCGACTGTGACCCTTGACACACCGGATCCTAGTGGTAAGTATGCGCTTAGTCATCTCGCCTACCGAAGGAGAGGCCATGTCCCAGCCTCCAACCGCCCGTCTCGCCCTCCTCGCCGGTGGCACTGGCACTGACCCTGCTCGCCGCGGGCTGCGGATCCTCGTCCGGCGACGACGACTCGAGCGGGGGCGTCAAGGGCAAGACGATCGCCTTCGTCGGCTACGGCAGCAGCCAACCCGTGGGGCGCCTACTTCAACAAGGTCTTCAAGGAGGAGCTCGCTGGCACCGGCGCCAAGATCAACGACCTCACGACGATGGACCCGGGCACGCAGGTGCAGAAGTTCAACCAGGCGGTCGCCTAGAAACCCGACCTCATCGTCGTCGCCCTCCTCGACACCGCCGGCGATGGTGGTGCCGATCCAGAAGGCCAAGCAGGCCGGCATCCCGGTCCTCGCCGTCGACGGGCCGCCGGACCCGTCGGTGGCCGACGACGTCATGTCGGTGCTCTCGGACAACGAGAAGCTCGGTGAGTTCGCGGCGCAGAACATCATCGAGGGCCTCAAGGCGCAGGGACGAGAGTCGGGCAACATCATCGTGCTGACCGGCACCAAGTCGATGCTCGTCACGCAGGACCGGATGAAGGGCTTCGACAAGGTGATGGCGACGGCGCCGCAGTACAAGGTGGTCGACGACCCAGGACGCCAACTGGGACCCGAACCTGTCCGGCCAGATCGCGCAGCAGCTGCTCGCCAAGTACGGCTGTGACGGCGTGCAGGCGGCCTACGGCATGGCGGACTACATGGCGCTGCCGATCATCCAGGCCGCCAAGCAGGCGGGCTTCCCGGTGGCGGGCAAGGACGGCCTCGTCGTCACCGAGCAGCAACTGCTTCAAGGCCGGCATCGAGGCGATCAAGGCCGGTGAGCTCTACGGCACCGCCACCGAGGACCCGGGCACGATCGCCAAGCAGTCCGCCGACTACATCAAGCAGTTCCTCAACGGACGACAAGCCGCCGAAGAGCGAGCTGGTCAAGGAGGAGCGGGTGACGAAGGCCAACGTCGACGAGTTCGCGGCCCAGTGCAGCAACGCGTGAGTCACTCTTCGTCGCCGCACGAGGCCCGCGATCGTCCGCTGGTACGCGTCGAGAGCCTCGCCCGCAGCTTCGGCGGTGTCCGGCGGTGAGCGAGGTCTCGTTCGCCGCTCGCGCGCCGGCGAGATCCACGCGCTCTGCGGGCACAACGGGGCCGGGAAGAGCACCGTGGTCAAGATGCTGTCCGGGCAGCTCGACCCGGACGGGGGCCGCATCCTCGTGGACGAGGAGCCGGTGCGAGCTGCGCAGCCGATAGGCGGCGCAGCGGCTCGGGGTCGCGCTCGTCGACCAGGAGCTGAGCGTGGTGCCGGCGCTCACCGTGCTGGAGAACATGCTGCTCGGCGACCTCGACGCCCCGCTGGTCAACCGGCGACGGGCGGCGGTGGCGTCACTGTCGCCAGCGTGCTCGACGACATGGGGCTCGACGGCGTGCACCCCGACCAGCTGGTCTCGTCGCTGAGCATCGGCGAGCGTCAGCTCGTCGAGATCGCCAAGGCGCTCAGCCAGCGGGCGCGCGTCGTCATCCTCGACGAGCCGACCGCGACGCTGAGCGACGTGGAGACGCAGCGGTCTTCGCGGCCGTACGCCGGGTGGCCGCTCGTGGCTGCGCCGTGGTCTTCGTCTCGCACCGGCTCGGCGAGGTCCTCGACCTGTGCGACCGCGTCACCGTGCTGCGCGACGGCCATCTCGTCGCCACGACGGCAGCCCAGGAGCTCACCGTCGAGCAGCCTGATCGTGCAGATGCTCGGCGAGGCGCCGCAGCCGGTCGGGCACCGCGCGCGGCCCGACCCGGACCTGGGCCACGCGCTGCGGATCGAGCACCTTGCCGTGCCCGGCCGGCTCGAGGACTTCAGCCTGACCGCGCAGCGCCGGCCGGATCTACGCCCTGGCCGGGCCAGCTCGGCAGCGGCGCCGTCCGACGTGCTCCGCGCCCTGGCGGGGCTGCACCCCGGCGCCACCGGGGCGTCGAGCTGCGCGACGGTGCGCGTGCCGCTCCGGGAGACCCGGTCGGCCGCCGTGCGGGCCGGGATCGCGTTCCTCTCCAACGACCGCAAGTCCGAGGGGCTCTTCCTCGACAAGTCGGTCGCTGGCAACCTGGTCGCGACCCGACTGCCCGGGCTCGCACGGCGCGGCATCGTGCGTCGCCGCCGGGAGCGGCAGGCTCGCACAGTCGCTGGCCGCCCTCGCGGGACTTGCCCGACGACCGGCTCGACGAGCCGGTGCTGCGCTCAGCGGCGGGAACCAGCAGAAGGTCTTCGTCGGGCGCTGCCTGGGCCGCGACGACGTCCACGCCCTGCTGCTCGACGAGCCGACGCGCGGCGTCGACGTCGGCGGGCGCGCCGCGATCCATCGGCTGCTCCGCGAGGCCGCGCGAGGCCGGGCATGGTGGTGGTGCTGTCGCCTCGACCGAGCTCGAGGAGCTGCTCGAGCTCGGTGACGTGATCGTCACGATGCGCGACGGGCAGGTGGTGGGCCGCTACGAGGGCGGGGTGGACGGAGCCGCGCTGCTGCGCGACATGACCAACGGGAAGTGACGCGGCATGATGACCGCACACGAGCCGGACAACGCCGTCGCGAGCTCGCCACGGCCCGATGGCGAACGCAGACACCCCGACGACCTGCACTGCGTCGCCGCCGAATGACGCGCGTGTCCGTCCTGCAGGGCGTCGTGGTCGTCGCGCTGGTCGTCCTCGCCCTGACGACCGAGCGCTTCTTCACCCTCGACAACGGCCGCGCCATCCTCGCCTCGACCGCCTTCGTCGGCATCACCGCCATCGGGGCGACGCGTCGTCATGATCGCGGGCTCGGCGGTCTCGCTCGCGACCGCGCAGACCGCCACGGTCGCCGGCATGGTCTTCCTCGCCACGCAGCAGCTCGGTCTCGCCGGTTGCCGCGCTGCTCGCGGTCCTGGTCGGGGTCGTGGTGACCGCGCTCCAGGGCGCAGCCGTCGGCTACTGGGACTCCAACCCCATCGTGCTCACCATCGCCGCCGGCTTCGCGATCGGGGGCGGCGCGACCTGGTTCAGCGGCGGAACGCCGGTCTACGCCGCGCGCCGACCACTACGACGTCCTGAACTCCACGCCGCTGGGCATGCCGCTGGCCGTGTACGTGCTGCTGGTCGCTCGACCGTGCTGGCGCAGTGGCTGCTGCGGCGTACGACCGCCGGGCGGCAGATGTACCTGGTCGGCGAGAACCGGGCCGCCGCCCGCGCGGCCGGGCTGCCGGTCGGTCGGGTGACCGTGATTGCCTGGGCCTTCTTCGGACTCTGTGTCTCGCCTCACCGGCATGTTCCTGGCCGCGTTCAACACCAGCGCCAACGTCTCCCTCGGCGGCACGCTGACCCTCGACGCCATCGCCGCCGTCCTCGTCGGCGGCACCGCGATCGCCGGCGGAGCAGGGTCGGCGGTGCGCACCCTGGGCGGCGCCCTCCTGATCTCGGTCATCGCGGACGTCCTGCTCATCCGCGGCTCCTCGACCGGCGTGCAGATCCTGGTCAAGGGACTGCTCGTGCTCGGCCGTGGTCGTCCTCATGCACCTGCGCGGCACTGCGGGGCGCGCGATGATCCGCCGGCCTCGCGGGGCGACCCGAGCGCCTGCTGCCCGCCGTCGACACTGGGGCTGGCCGTGGTCAGCGTTCCTGGCCTCCCCCGCTCGAGACCGGCGAGCCGCTGGCCTCCTTCGACGTCTACAACACGCTCCAGGGCTTCGCCCAGCTCGGGCTGCTCGCGCTCGCGCTCGGGCCTCACCATGATCGCCGGCGAGTTCGACCTCTCCGTGGTCGGCACCTACGCGCTCGGCGGGATGCTCGCCGTGCGCACGGGCGAGCAGTCGGCGGTCCTCGGCGTGCTCGTGGCCATGGCCGCCGGCGCCGCTCATCGGAGCCGGGCAGGGCGTCCTCGATCGCCGGGTACTGCGGATCCCGTCGATGCCGGTGACCCTCGCGACCTACATCGCGCTCCTCGGGCTCACCTACGCGCTCTCGGGCGGGCTCAGCGTCAGCTACACCAACATCGAGGCCACGCTCTGGGTCGACCAGCACGGTCGCCGGCGTCTTCTCGCCGCGCAGCCTGATCACCCTCGCCGCCTTCGTGCCTCGCCGCGCTCGTGCTGGGCGGCACCCGTGTCGGGCGCGGAGCTGCGTGCCGTCGGCGGAGACCGCCGCGCCAGCCGGGTGGCCGGCGTCCACGTCGAGACCGACCCTGGTGCTGCTCTTCACCGCTCTCCGGCATCGCTGGCCGCGCTGGGAGGCGCGCTGCTCAGCTACAGCTTCGCCTCCGCCAACCCGGACCCCGGCCTTCAGCCGCTGATCCTCGCGGCCGTAGCAGCGCTGCTGGGCGGTGTGTCGCTCGCGGGCGGACGGGGTACGGCGCCGGGACTCCTTGCGGGCGCGCTCTCGATCGCGCTGCATCGCGCAGGTCGTCGCGATGGTCGCCGCTGCCGGACTTCACTCGACCCAGCTGCTCTACGCCGCGCTGCTCGGTGTCATCGTCGCGCTGGAGTCCCCCGGTCTGCGGCGAGCCGTCGACCGGATCCAGGCACGTCGCCGGGGAGCGCAGCCCGTCATCGCGGGAAGCGCGACAGGCAGGGTGTGATGGCCAACCTCACCTTCGACTTCACCGGCCGCACCGTCGTGGTCACCGGCGCCGCCCGTGGCGTCGGCCGCGCGATCGCCGCGCATTTCCAGAGCGCCGGCGCCGCCGTCTACGTCGTCGACCTCGAGACCGATGTCGTCCAGCGCACCGCCCACGAGATCGGCGCGATGGGGCTGGTCGCCGACGTCTCTGACACCGCGCGACGTCGACGGCCGCCGTTGACCGGGTGGTGGCCGACACCGGCCGGTTCGACGTACTCGTCAACAACGCCGGCATCCTGCGGGACGGCCTGGTGTGGAAGCTCAGCGACGACGACTACGAGTCAGTGATGGCCGTGCACGCCGGCGGTACCTTCCGCTTCACCCGCGGCAGCCGTGCCGCAGTTCCGCAGGCAGGGCCGTGGGCGCATCATCAACGTCACCTCCTACACGGGACTGCACGGCAACCCGGGTCAGTCCAACTACGCCATGGCGAAGGCCGGGATCATCGGCTTCACCAAGTCCACGGCCAAGGAGCTTGCCCGCTTCGGCATCACCGTCAATGCGATCTCACCCAACGCGCGCACGCGGATGATCGACTCGGTGCCGCCCGACAAGCTCGAGGAGCTCACCGCGGCCATCCCGATGGGCCGCTTCGCCGAAGCGTCCGAGATGGCCGCTGCGGTCGCCTTCCTGGCCTCCGACGAGGCGTGCCTACATCACCGGTGTCGTGTTCCCGGTCGACGGTGGGCTCTCGCTGTGAACACCCCGGGTCACCGGACCGACACCGAGCAACAGACCAGTGGGCTACGGCCCGGAGAGGAGCAAACATGACCGAGTCGACGACCGTGGTGGACGAGCGCCACTTCCTGGAGGCACCCCGCTGGCATCGAGGACCGCATCTGGTTCTCCGACTTCTACGGCTACCAGGTGTTCTCCGCGCAGCAGGACGGCTCCGACCTGCGCGTCGAGGCCGAGGTACCGGGCCAGCCAGCGGGCCTCGGCTGGTTGCCCGACGGCCGGCTCCTGGTCGTGTCGATGACCGAGAAGCGCGTGCTGCGCCGCGAGCACGACGGCACCCTGGTCACCCACGGTGACCTCGGCGACCACGCCGCCGGGCTGTGCCAACGACATGTCCGTGGATGCGCAGGGGCGGGCCTACGTCGGCAATTTCGGGTTCGACCTCATGACAGGTGCAACCGATCGCCCCCACCTCACTGCATCGGGTCGATCCGGACGGCACCGTGACCGAGGTGGCCGACGACCTGTGGTTCCCCAACGGCAGCGTGATCACCGACGACGGCACCTTCATCGTTGCCGAGACCTTCGGCGACCGGGTCACGGCCTTCGACCTGACCGCCGCCGGCGAGCTCGTCAACCGCCGCACATTCGCCGAGTTCGGGCCCTTGCCCACCAGCCGCGACCTCAGTGAGGTGCTGCCGACCCTGCATGTCGCCAGTGACGGAATCTGTCTCGACGCCGAGGGAGCGATCTGGATCGCCGACGCAGTCGGCGACCGGTTGGTGCGCGTCGTCGAGGGCGGCACCATCACCGCCGAGTTGCACCCCGGCACACCTGTCTACGCCTGCGCGCTCGGCGGTTCGGACGGCCGCACCCTGTTCGCGTGTGCGGCTCCTGACTTCCACGACGAAGCCCGCAAGGCCGCCACCGAGGGCCGACTCATTGCCCTCAGCGTGTGAGTGCCTCGATCCGCTGACTTCAACGAAAGGAACTCATCATGGACGTCTCGTGTGCATTTCCGACTGCGCTGGACTCCCCCGACAACATCGCCCTGGCCGAGGAGCTCGGCTACGCAAGGGCCTGGGTATATGACACCCCGCAACAGAGCCCGGACGTGTGGATGACATTGGCGCTCGCCGCCGAGCGCACCGAACGCATCGGCCTGGGTCCTGGCGTTCTGATCCCCAGCCTGCGGCACCCGATGGTGAACGCGGCCGGGACTGCCACGCTCGCCTCACTCGCCCCCGGACGCGTGGCGGTGGCCTTCGGTACTGGTTTCACCGGTCGCCGCGCCATGGGCTACAAGGCGATCACGTGGTCCTACATGGAGCGCTACCTGCGCGCCTACCGCGGGCTGCTCGCCGGCGAGGTGGTCGAGTGGGAGGGCGCACAGATGCAGATGCTGCATCCCGACGGCCACGCGCCGGCGAGACCCGTGGACGTCCCGGTGCTGGTCGGCGCTCTGGGGCCCAAAGGTGATGCTGTCGCCCGAGAGTTCGGCGACGGCCTCTTCGTGACTCTCCAGCTCCCTGACTTCATGAGCAAGTACTCATGGGTCCCCTACCTCGTCTGGGGAACCGTCCTCGACGAGGACGAGCAAGTCGACTCCGAGCACGCGCGCCAGTCCGCCGGACCGGGATGGGCCCTCGCCTACCACGGCGCCTACGAGTTCGGTGGCCCCGAGGCCGTGCGTGAGCTCCCGGGTGGCACCGAGTGGATGGGCGTGGTGGAGCAGGCGCCAGCCGGGCAACGACACCTCGCCGTCCACGGCGCACACTGTGTCGGGCTCAACCAGGCCGACCTGGCCGCGTGGGACGCAGGCGGGCACGCCATCTTGCGCGATGTCACGCTGAGCGGGACCAGCGCTGAGATCCGGCGACGGCTCGACGAGGCTGGCCAACAGGGCGTGACGGAAATCGTCTTTCAGCCCTGCGGACCAGACCCAAGGGCCGAGCTCGAGAGGTTCCGCGAAGCCGCGGCGTCCTGACGCACCGGCTGCCGGTAGCTGCCGTCGACGGATTGGGCTGGCCCCCAGGGAGCGTCACTCTGGAAGCGGGAGCCCGCCTGGCGTCTTGGAGTATCCGAGCTGCTCGATGACGCGACCGTCGCTGACCCGTGTCACATTCACGCCGAGGACGGATTCTGCATCGGTGGGTCCGAAGCGATAGCGCCACCGCACCGCGGCCCAGTCGCCATCTGTGATCACGTGCTCGACCTCGAACGTCGTCGACTCGTCGTCCATCAGCTCGGCCCAGAACGCCACGCATGCCTCCTTCCCGACGTACGGCGTGCCGTCGGGCGCGGGCTGGACCGAGACCATCAGGCAGTCCTCATGCACGAGGGCATCGAGCGCGGCCCTGTCACGACGCTGAAATGCCTCGTTGAACAGGCCGATGGTCTCAGCGGTGTCCTTGGCGGCGGGTAGGTCGAATGTATTCATTGCATCCTCCTTGGAAGTAGACTGGTTGGTCTACCAGCGACCATAGTAGACTGATCGTTCTATCGTCAAGCAGAGGATCACGATGATGAGTGCCAAGACCCGCCCGGGACCCCGCGAAAGGCTTCTCGCGGCAGGGCAGCGGCTCTTCTACGCACGCGGCGCCTCGGTCGGAGTGGACGCGCTGCTCAAGGAGGCGAACGTCGCCCGCCGGTCGCTCTACGAGCACTTCGGAGACAAAGATGGCCTGATCGAAGCCGTTCTCCGCCGCGCCGCCGACGAGGATCTTGCGTGGTATGAGGACGCGTTGGCCGGCGCCACGGAATCCCGAGCCCGGTTGCTCGGGCTCTTCGATCGGCTCGACGAACTCGTCTCGGACCCGGACTTCCGAGGGTGTAGGTACTTCGCGACCGACCTTTCGTTCGCGGATCCCCGCCATCCGGCGCATGCAGAGACCGATGCGTTCCGGCGGCGGCTTCGCGCACTTCTCGTTCGAGAACTCGAGGCAGGTGGCCATGGCCAGCCAGAGCGCGCTGCCGAGCAGCTGCACCTGCTGATCGAGGGAACCTTGGTGATGGGCGCCACCCAGGACAACCAGCATCCCGCTCGCGCCGCACGCGACCTCGCGGCGGTCGTCATCGGCTGACGTCGCGTCCTGCTGCTCCCAGGGGCACCGCCACGTCACGATCGGGCGGCCCCACGTACGATGATGTGACGACCGCCACACTTCCGGAGCCGCTTGATGACGACCGCGTCCACGACCGACAGGGCCGCGTTGGTCAGTGCCATTGCCGCAGCGCACCTCTCGGACCGCGGTTCCCTGATGCCGGTCCTCCACGGGGTGATGGAGGAGCTCGGCTACGTTGCCCGTGAGGACGTGGAGACGATCGCTTCGGTGCTGAACCTCTCGGTCGCGGAGGTGCACGGGGTGGTGAGCTTCTACAACGACATCCGCACCGAACCGCCGGCTGCGCACACCGTCACGCTGTGCCGAGGGGAGGCCTGCCAGGCAGTCGGGGCCGAAGCGCTGTACGACGCCACCCGAGCCCGCGCAGGCAGGCTCGGTGATGACGTCGAGATTGCAGAGGTCTTCTGCCTCGGCAACTGCGCGCTCGGGCCGTCCGGCACCCTGGACGGCCGCCTCCACGGTCGGCTGTCCGACGACCGGCTGGACGCGCTGACGGAGGGGTGGCGTTGAGCACCAAGACCGGCCGGGTGTTCGTCCCCGCTGACGCCGCGGCGGTCTCGGTCGGGGCCGACGAAGTGGCCACCGCCTTCGAGGCGGCCGGGGCTCAAGTCGTCCGCAACGGGTCGCGCGGCATGCTCTGGCTCGAGCCGCTGGTCGAGGTCGACACCGACGAGGGCCGGGTGGGATACCCCAACGTCACCCCGGACGACGTCGCCGCCGTGCTCGCGGGCGAGGCGGCCGGCATCGGGGTGGTCGACGAGCACCCCTGGCTGACCTCGCAGCGGCGGGTGAGCTTCGCCCGCGTTGGCGTGGTCGACCCGACCTCGATCGCCGACTACGAGTCGCACGGCGGCTGGGCCGGGCTCCGGCGGGCGCTGTCGCTCTCCCCCGCCGACGTCGTCGAGGAGGTCACCGACTCCGGGCTCCGCGGCCGCGGCGGCGCCGGCTTCCCGGCCGGTGTCAAGTGGAAGACCGTCTCGGAGGCGGCGTCCGACCTGAAGTTCGTGGCCTGCAACTTCGACGAGGGCGACTCCGGGACCTACGCGGACCGGATGGTCGTCGAGGGCGACCCGTTCACCCTCGTCGAGGGCATGATCATCGCCGCCCACGCCGTCGGGGCCAGCGAGGGCTACGTCTACGTGCGGTCCGAGTACCCCCACGCGATCGCGACACTGCGGCGCGCGATCGACGCGGCCTACACCCACGGCTACCTCGGCCACGACGTCCTCGGCTCCGGCCTCTCCTTCGACCTGCACGTCCGGGTTGGGGCGGGCGCCTACATCTGCGGCGAGGAGTCCTCGATGCTCGAGAGCCTCGAGGGTCGCCGCGGCGAGGTGCGGGCCAAGCCGCCGATCCCGGCCATCAAGGGCCTCTGGGGCCGACCGACCGCGGTCAACAACGTGCTGACGCTGTGCGCGGTGCCGATGATCCTGGCCGACGGCGGTGCGGCGTACGCCGAGCTCGGCACCGGCCGCTCCCGCGGCACCCAGGTCTTCCAGCTCGCCGGCAACATCAAGCAGGGCGGCATCGTCGAGCTGCCCTTCGGGGTGAGCCTGCGCGAGCTCGTCGAGGGGTACGGCGGCGGCACGCTGTCCGGGAGCCCGGTGCGGGCCGCGCAGGTCGGCGGCCCACTCGGCGCCTACGTGCCGGCGTCCGGCTTCGACGTTGCCATGGACTACGAGGCCCTGGCCGAGTCCGGCGCCATGCTCGGGCACGGCGGCATCGTGGTCTTCGACGAGTCCGTCGACATGGCTCGGATGGCGCGCTTCGCGATGGAGTTCTGCTCGATCGAGTCGTGCGGCAAGTGCACGCCGTGCCGCGTGGGGTCGACGCGTGGCGTGGAGACCATCGACCGGATCATCGCCGGGCAGGACGTCGCGGCCAACCTGGTGCTGCTCGACGACCTCTGCGAGACCCTGACCAAGGGGTCCCTGTGCGCGATGGGCGGGCTGACGCCGATGCCCGTGCAGAGTGCGATCAAGCATTTCCCTGAGGACTTCGAACGAGAAGGATCACCCGTATGAGCCAGAGCATCTGGGATCCCGAGGTCGACTTCGGCACCCCCGCGATCCACGACGCAGAGTCCGTGACGGTCACGATCGACGGCCGACAGGTCGACGTACCGGCCGGCACGTCGGTCCTGCGGGCTGCCACCGAGGCCGGCGTGAGCATCCCCAAGCTGTGCGCGACCGACTCTCTCAAGGCCTTCGGCTCCTGCCGGATGTGCCTGGTCGAGGTCGAGGGCGGCAAGGGCGTCCCCGCCTCCTGTACGACGCCGTGCGCGGACGGCATGGTCGTCAGCACCCAGACCGAGACGGTGCGCGACCTCCGCCGCAACGTCATGGAGCTCTACCTCTCCGACCACCCCGAGGACTGCGACGGCTGCGCCCGCGGGAACTGCGAGATCCAGGCGCTGGCCGCCACCGTCGGCTCCGCCGAGGTGCGCTACGGCCGGCCGGAGTCTCGCGAGCAGGTCGCTCACCCGCACCCGATAGACCAGTCCAACCCGTACTTCGCCTTCGACGACTCCTCCTGCATCGTGTGCTCCCGCTGCGTGCGCGCCTGCTCCGACATCCAGGGCACCTTCGCCCTCACCGTCGAGGGCCGCGGCTTCGACTCGCGCATCAGCGCCGGCGGCACCGACTTCCTCTCCTCCGAGTGCGTGTCTTGCGGCGCCTGCGTACAGGCCTGCCCCACGTCCGCGCTGCAGGAGTACTCCGTCGTCGAGCTCGGCATGCCCACCCGGTCGGTCGAGACCACCTGCGCCTACTGCGGTGTCGGGTGCTCGTTCCGTGCCGAGGTCCAAGGAGATGGCGACGACGCCCGGGTCGTGCGGATGGTCCCGTCCAAGAACGGCGGCGCCAACGAGGGCCACAGCTGCGTGAAGGGCCGGTTCGCCTACGGCTACGCCTCCCACAAGGACCGGCAGCTGTCCCCGATGGTCCGCGACACCATCGACGACGAGTGGCGCGCGGTCTCGTGGGACGAGGCGATCCACAAGATCGCTGACGGCTTCAAGGCCCTCCAGGCCGAGCACGGCGTCGGTGCGATCGGCGGCATCTCTTCGAGCCGGTGCACCAACGAGGAGGTGTACGTCGTCCAGAAGATGGTCCGTGCGGCGTTCGGCAACAACAACATCGACACCTGCGCGCGGGTGTGCCACTCCCCCACCGGCTACGGCCTCAAGCAGACCTTCGGCACGTCCGCGGGCACCCAGGACTTCCGCTCGGTGGACAAGGCCGACGTCATCCTGCTGATCGGCGCCAACCCGACCGACGCCCACCCGGTCTTCGCCTCGCGGATGAAGAAGCGGCTGCGCGAGGGCGCCCGGTTGATCGTGGCCGACCCGCGCCGGATCGCCCTGGTCCGCAGCCCGCACGTGGAGGCGGCGTACCACCTCCCCGTCCTGCCCGGCTCCAACGTCGCCTTCGTCAACGCGATGGCCCACGTGATCGTCACCGAGGGCCTCCACGACGAGGAGTTCGTGCGCGCGCGCTGCGAGGACGCCGACGAGTACCTCGCCTTCATCGCGGACGCAGCCAACTCCCCCGAGGCCATGGCCGAGGCGACCGGTGTCGACCCCGAGCAGCTGCGCGAAGCCGCCCTGCTCTTCGCCACCGGTGGCAACGCCGCGATCTACTACGGTCTCGGCGTCACCGAGCACTCCCAGGGCTCCACGATGGTGATGGGCATGGCCAACCTGGCGATGGTCACCGGCAACATCGGCCGAGAGGGCGTCGGCGTGAACCCCCTGCGCGGGCAGAACAACGTCCAGGGCTCGTGCGACATGGGCTCGTTCCCCCACGAGTTCCCGGGCTACCGGCACGTCTCGCAGGACGACGTCCGGGGCATCTACGAGCGGCTCTGGGGACTGACCCTGGACCCCGAGCCGGGCCTGCGGATCCCAAACATGTTCGACGCGGCGCTGGCCGGTACCTTCCGCGGTGTCTACATCCAGGGCGAGGACATCGCCCAGTCCGACCCCAACACGCAGCACGTCGAGGCCGCCCTCCGGGCGATGGACCTCGTGGTCGTCCAGGACCTGTTCCTGAACGAGACCGCCCGATTCGCGCACGTCTTCCTGCCCGGCACGTCGTTCCTGGAGAAGGACGGCACCTTCACCAACGCGGAGCGGCGGATCAACCGGGTGCGCCCGGTGTTCGGCTCGAAGGTCGGCATGGACGAGTGGGAGATCACCTGCGCGATCGGCCGGGCCATGGGCTATGACATGTCCTACGAGGCCGCCTCGGAGATCATGGACGAGATCGCCGCCACCACTCCGACGTTCGCCGGGGTCTCGTTCACCCGCCTCGACGAGGTCGGGTCGATGCAGTGGCCCGTCTACGACACGTCCTCGACCGGTACGCCGATCATGCACATCGACGAGTTCGTACGCGGCAAGGGCAGGCTCGTCGAGACCGTCTTCGTGCCGACCACCGAGCGGTCGACGCGGAAGTTCCCCCTCATCCTCACGACGGGCCGGATCCTCAGCCAGTACAACGTGGGTGCCCAGACCCGGCGTACCGCCAACAACACCTGGCACCCCGAGGACATCCTGGAGATCCACCCCGCCGACGCCGAGGTGCGTGGCATCTCCACCGGCGACCTGGTCGACCTGTCCAGTCGTGTCGGGTCGACAACGCTGCGCGCGCAGGTGTCGGAGCGGATGCCGGCGGGCGTCGTCTACACGACCTTCCACCACCCGGTGACCGGCGCCAACGTCGTGACGACCGAGAACTCCGACTGGGCCACCAACTGCCCTGAGTACAAAGTCACCGCCGTACAGGTCGGCGTCGCCAACGCGCGCGGCGACCACGCCGTCGCCGAATCCCGCGAGCCCGCGGAGACCCACGCGTGACCGGCCCCGCCGAAGCGCGCATGGGCAACGACATCGCCCGTCAGTTCGCGCACCTGCCGGCTACGCAGGCAGTCGAGGCCATTGCGCGGCACATCGAGACCTTCTGGGACCCGAGCATGCGCCGAAGGCTCGAGGCCCTCGCCGCCGCCCACGACGACTCCCTCGACCCACTCCTCGTCGACGCCGCCGGACGACTGGTCGCGCACGCCTCCCGCTCGGAGCCCGACGCCCAGCCGTAGGCGACAACATCGGACCTGCTGTTCGACGGAGCCGATCAACGACGTTTCACTCGACGGCTGGCGAGGCACCCCGGACCCACGCGACGGCGAACGCGGCGGTAAATGACAGGTGCACGATCAAGAACACCCGCGCCAGGTCACGTGCGTCGCCGGTGAGCACCCCCACGATGTCGTTGGCTGCGACAACGCCGAATCCGATGAGATTCGCCAACAGAACTGTGCGCACTTCCCGCAACTCCGCCGTGCGCGACATCCAGTTCAACATCGCGATGCCCAGGAACGGCCCGCCTAGCAGCCGAAGCAACGCGATCAGCTCGGGAGAGGCATCACTCGGCACCGCGTCCACGCCGAACTGCACAGGCGCTAGCAGCAGAGCCACACCGATTGCGCCGAGGTACACGGCCGCAGCGGTAAGCAGGAGTTTGACCATGCGATGCCCTTCACCTCGACTACCCCGCATCCTGCCGAGCGAGGTCGGGTCGTAGACCGTGTCGCGCGGCACCAGTCCGAAATCCTGGGATACCTGTCCCTCAACGCCTGTCACTGGGCCGTCGACCGACCGGTGCCTGGGCTCCCGATGCGCCGTCATGATCAATGGAGCGTCGGTCGGTAGGTGAGCTCCTGAGTGTGACCGTCGAGCGTCCGCGCCTCGATCAGCTCGAGGTCGAAGTCGGCCGTCCCTTGGAAGATCGGGTCGATCCCGGTCTGACCGCTGATGACTGGGAAGATCGTGACCTGCACGCGGTCGACCAGACCGGCGGCCATCAGCGCCCGGTTCATCGACAGACTGCCGTTCGAGCGCAACGGCACCTCGGACTCGTCCTTGAGTCGGGCGACGACATCGACAGCGTCACCGGTCACGAGCGTCGCGTCCGGCCAGTCGAGGGGGCTTTCGAGTGTCGTCGACACCACTGTTGTCGGCAGGCTTCGCATCCGGTCGTTCACTGGGTCGCTCACCTTGGACTCCTCGGTGCTCGAGCCCAGCAACTCCACCATTTGCCGAAAGGTGTTGGCACCGAAAACCATCCGCTGCTCCTCGGCGTACAAGGCGAGGCGGCGATCGAGGAACTCGGGGCCTTGCTTGCCCCAGTACCCGCCCCAGTCACCGCCGGGGCCGTAGGACCCGAAGCCGTCGAGGGTGGAAACGATGTCGAAGGTGTAGGTAGCGGTCATGCCGTTCTCCTCGATTGCGGGTGAACCGTGTCCCTGAGATGGCGAAGCCGTGTACGCCGAGAAGTGTCAGGTCTGTTTGTCGGTCCTGTTGGGAGCGGGGGGAATGGGATCCCAGCCCGACGTGAACCAGTGGGTGGCGCCGGTGGCGGGATCGTAGGAGCGACGTCGGAGGGTGCCGATGTCACCTCCGTAGACATGGATCCCGATCGTGGGCTCGTCGCCGATGGCCGTGACCGAGTGGACATCGTCGTCGGTGACGCAGCACACCGTGACCTGTCCGGCCCGCCAGACCTGTTCGCCGGCCGGGGAGAGGGGGCGTTCGGGTGCATCCGCCAGAGGTTTGAGGTAGCGGCACTCGTGCTCAGCGCCGGAGTAGACCCCGGCGACCCCCCAGGTCTCGTGCGAATGGACAGGTGTGCGTTGGCCGGCGCTCCAGACGACCACCACCAGGCACCAGCTCGCGTCGGGAGCCATGTACAGGGGGTAGTTGAGGTGGTGCTCGTTCGATGCCTGGGTGAGCTGCGCCGGGAGCCGGAAACCGCTGGCCAGCAGCGCGGACAACCTCTCTGCGACTAGTTGGGTGATCTCCTGCTCGTCTTCGGTGCTGCTGACCACCAGGCCGACGTCGTCGATGAAGGACCGGAGCGCTTTGCCCATGCTGCTGGCCTGGTCTGCGAGTGGTGTGTCGAGGTTTGTCATGGTGTTCCTCCACGTGGGCTGGGACGGCGTGATGCGGGTCGCTCGGAGAAGGTCAATGGTTGTGCCCGGTCCCCGCGGCGACGCGGTACGTCACGTGGGTAATCGCGCCAGCGGCCCGTGACTTCACCTGCTCGAGCCCCAGCGGGGGGACACCGTCGAACAGCCGCGCGCCAGCGCTGAGCGTGAAGGGTGCTATGTGCAGCCGAAGCTCGTCGACGAGCCCGGCTGCGAGGTACTGGTTGATGGTGTCCGCGCCGCCGAGGATCGAGACGTCCCCGTCGCCCGCGGCCGCTCGCGCCTGCGCGAGCGCGGCCTCGATGCCGTCGGTCACGAAGTGGTAGGTGGTGCCACCCTTCATCGGCTGGGGGTCGCGCGGATGGTGGGTCAGCACGAAGACCGGGGCGTGGAACACGGGTTCGTCGCCCCACCAGCCGTTCCACTCCCGGTCCCATGCGCTGCGAACGGGTCCGAACATGTTGCGTCCCATGATCACGGCCGTGTAGGCCGCGATCTCGTCGACCTCCGCGCGGTTCTCGTCGCCGTGCTCGAACATCCAGGCGTGCAGCCGGTCGCCGAATCCGTCGCCGCCATCGTCGCCGAAGGGTCGTTCCTCGGTCTGGTTGGGGCCGGCGACGTACCCGTCGGCGGAGACGGTGATGTTGGCGATGACCCTTCCGGCTGGTGTGGTCGTGGTCATGGGACCACCATGGATCGTCCCCGTCCGGCTGACCAGACCACCGCACGAGCCTGGTCCGAAATCTTGGGAAGTGTGTCGGACGGACACCAGCCCTGGCGCCGAGTCTCGTCGTAGGTTTGGGCCCATGCAGGAAGTCACCGATCTGCCCGGAGAGCCCCTCGGGCCACGGCTGGTGCTGATGGTGGGATACCCGGCAGCCGAGCTGCTCGACATCGCGTGCGTGGTGAGCGCGTTGCAGCTGGCCAACGTCGCTCACGGGTCGGCGCTCTACCGGCCTCTGCTCGCCTCGCCGCGCGGGGCGCCCATCCACACCGGCACCGGGCTGACCATCCAGGCCGACATCGCCCTGGAGAGAGCTCGCGGCCCGGTTGACACCTTGATCGTGTCGGGCGGCATCGGCTACGTCGACGCGATGGACGACGATCGGCTGGTAGCCCACGTACGCCGCCTCGGCCGGGTGTCGCGGCGCGTTGCCTCGGTCTGCACCGGCGCGGGCGTACTGGCCGCGGCCGGATTCCTCGACGGGCGCCGGGCCGCGACCCACTGGGACCACGCCGACTTCCTGCAGTCCCGCTTTCCCGCGGTCGACTTCGACAGCGGCCCCATCTTCATCGTCGAGGACGAAGTCTGTACCTCCGCGGGTGTGACGGCCGCCCTGGACCTGACTCTGTCGTTCATCGAGGCCGACGCAGGGCCAACGTTGGCCCGCGAAGTGGCGCGGCAGCTGGTCACCTACCTACAGCGGCCGGGCAACCAGGCGCAGATGAGCATGTTCACTGCCCCACCCGCTGCGCGACACATGTTGGTGCAGGATGCACTGGACCACATCGCCTCCCATCTGGAGTCAGACCTGTCGACGCCCACGCTCGCGGCGCGGGCGATGGTCAGCGATCGTCACCTTTCCCGGCTGTTCGTGAAGGAGGTCGGCCTGACCCCCGGCAGGTTCGTACGTCGCGCCCGGGTCGAGGCCGCCGCCCGGCTCCTGGTCGGCAGCGACCTGACGGTCCAGGTAGTCGCGGACCGTTGCGGCTTCGGAACGGCGGAAGCGCTGCGGCAGGCCTTCTTCGCCACGTACGGCGTCTCGCCGTCCCACTACCGGGCTACGCAGTCCTACACCGGTGCGACGGCCGTGGCCGGCAACTGAATCGGCGTACGACGCGGCCTGATGGGGGCCACGACACCTACGAAGGGTTCGCGCCAGTCTCGTCGTCTCGATCTGGCCATCCGAAGAGCGATGGAAATGTCTCCCTCCCCGAGTCAACCCGAGCAAGCGAGATCCGAAGTGAAGGAAAGGGACCGACCATGAGCTACGACCTGCGCGCCGAACGCTCCCGGCAAGCGTTGAAGGACCACACGGGACGGCTGGCGGAGGCTGCTCGCGCGGCAGGTCCAGATGCACGGGTGCCAACGGCGCCGTACTGGAGCGCTGCTGACCTGGTCGAACACCTCGGCCAGACCCAGAACTGGGTGGCAGAGATCCTGGAGCGCCGCATCACTGACCCGACCCAGCTGCCTACCGAGATGGCGGCGATGCCAGCCGATCCGCAGTCCTGGCCCGACTGGCTCGGCGAAAGCGCTGGCCGCGCGGCCGCGGCTGCTTCTGACGCGGCACTCGAGGCGCCGTTGTTCAACGCTGCAGGTGATGAACGGACGGGGGGACAGTTCTGGTTGCACAGCCTCCTCAACGAGGCAGTGATCCACGGTTTCGACGCGGCCGCAGCCGCCGCCGGGTCCGCCGCAGCCGCCGCTGACACCTACGACATCGACGCAGATGTCGCCGCCGAGCTGGTCACCAACCACCTGGCCATGCTCACGTCGCCGACCTGGGCTGCTCAACGCTCGGACTCCGCCGACGCGCTGCGCGGCAACGGGCAGACCTTGCACTGGCACGCCACCGACGAGTCAATCCTCGACAAGTCCGGCGACTGGTTCATCGAGCGCCAGCCCGGCGGTGCGAGCTGGCAGCACCGAGACGACCCGGCAGACGTGACGATCCACGGACCAGCCGGATCCCTGCTGCTGATCTTGACTCGCCGCCTCCCCCTTGTCGACGGGCACACCCACAACGTCACGATCGAGGGAGATGCCGAACTGGTTCGGCACTGGGTCCAGAACACAGCGCACGTGGCAGATTGAGCACACGGCTGATGTTTGTCGCAATGCGACTATGACTGCGCGAGGGTGGTCAGGTACACATGACATCGTGACTGTCGACTCCACTCCGGAACCACGCGACGTCTCTCAGGTCGGCTCCTCCGTGGCCCGGGCCGCATGGGCGGAGGCGGCTCGCCCGGTGCTGCTCGAGGCGGCAGGTCGCTACCGCGCGACGGTGACGTACAAGCAGCTCGCCGCTGCCGTTCAGGAGTCCGCCGGCATCACGACGACGCAGCTGATGCACCAGTGGATCGGCGACGTGCTCGGAAGGGTCACTGACGAGTGCCAGTCGCGGGGCGAACCGTTGCTCTCCGCACTGTGCATCAGCGCACAGGGCAGCGTGGGGCAGGGGTACGCCGAGGCCGTCGAGGCCGCCCGCGGCACCCGCCCGAACGATCCTGATGACCACGCCGCCCAGGAGCGCCTCCGCTGTTACCAGCATTGGCAAGCCACCGGCCTCCCCCGCGACGGAGGTACGCCACTGCGCACCGCCCATTTCACGCTGGCGCGCAAGGCTGGTGCCAGCAAGCCGGCCTCGCGTGTGTCGAGCCCTCGCAAGGCGTCTGTCCGGAAGGCCACTCCGGCCCCCGAACCCAAGTCGATCCCACTGTGCCCAAGCTGCTTCACCCAGGTGCCGGCTTCCGGAGTGTGCGACTACTGCGACTGACTCGTGCCGCCGGAATGGCTGCCGCCTGGCGATCGCGACCTTGCGCGGTGGATTGACGCTGCCGGGCGAGGAGGTGAGGCATGACGACGGCGGTGTTCGACCTGGGTGGCGTCGTCGTGCTCTGGGACCCCGTGCCGGCCATCGCTGCGGTCGTCGGGCAGAAGCGTGCCGAGCATTTCGTTCACGGCAGCGAGTTCGACTTCGCGGCGTGGAACCACGCACAGGACTCGGGCCGGACCTGGGCGGACGCGGAGGCAGCGGCCACGGCCAGCCACCCGGAACTGGCGGAGGAGATCGCGGCCTACCGGCCGAACTTCTCCCTCTCGCTGCGCGGGTTGGTTCCGGGAACGGCGGGGATCCTGCGCGCGCTCCACGACCGCGGGGTACGGCTGGTCGCCCTGACGAATTGGTCAGCCGAGACGATCCACCACGGGCCTGAGGTCTTCCCCGAAGTGTTCGATCTCTTCGACGACATCGTCGTTTCCGGCGCGGAACGCGTCGCCAAGCCCGACCGGGAGATCTTTCAGGTCCTCGCCCGGCGGCTCGAACACCCGATCGGCGGCGTCTTCTACGTCGATGACAACCTCCACAACGTAGACGCCGCTCGCACCGCCGGCATGGACGCTGTCCACTTCACCGACGCCGCCACCCTGCTCCGGGAACTCCAGAGGCGCGGCCTACTCGGCTAACCACGGACGTCATCCCAATCGTGGTCTTGAGGCCACTATTCGTATGACGCAAGGCGTCCTCAGAAGCTGCCCAGACCCTTGCCGACCATCGCCACACCGATCACCAGCAGGAGCACGGCCATCACTGCTGCATTCTCCTTGACCAGCCACTGGTGCACCGACTCCAGCGGCCCGGCCATCTTGTCCGAGGCGACCATGTAGGCGATCACGGGGACGGCGACCGAGGCTGCCGCGATCACGGTGAAGATCGCGATAGACAACACCACTGCACCGGTGTCCAGGCTGGTTTGGGCGCCGCCGATGATGACGCCCGCTCCGGCCGCCATGATCAGGTTCTTCGGGTTCAGCGCGGACAACAGGAAACCGAGCCCGGCACCCTTGACCGCGGTCATGGTGTCGATCGCCTTCATCCACGTCGGGAGCGCGGGCACAACGTCCCCCGTTGGACGGCCGCGCCACTGCTTGACGGCCATCAACAGGAGCAGCACGCCAAGGATGACCTTGATCCAGCCCGCGGTCGGGTTCGACCCGTCGGCGTCCTTCTCCGGCAGCACCGAGGCGAGCAGTGTGAACGCGGTGATCGCGACCACAATGCCAGCCACCCAGCCGACCAGGAATCCGACGCTGGTGCCCTTGGCGTTCGGCGAGAGCAACATCAAGACGGCGGCCATCACCGGTACCGGGCTGATCGCGACGCCGAGGGCGAGCGGCAGGATCTCGCCGATGACGACGGTCATGACTTTCCTCCGTTGCCAGCGAGGGTGAGTCCAACGAGCGGCTTCTGCACAACACCCTCCTCCTCGTTCCGGGGCGACTCTGGCAGGGTGGATCGGGTGACCGACGTGACCCGGATGATCCGTCTCGAGGCGGCCACCCTCACGATGGGATCGGACGCGTTCTACCCCGAGGAGGGACCGGTCCACGAGCGGTGGGTCGACGCGTTCGAGATCGATCTGCACCCGGTGACCAACGCCCAGTATGCCGCCTTCGTCGCCGACACCGGCTACGTGACCCTCGCCGAGCGCCCGCTCGATCCGGCGGACTTCCCCGGCGCGGATCCGGCAGACCTGGTCCCGGGCGGCTTGGTCTTCGTGCCGACCCGCGGCCCGGTCGATCTCCGAGACTGGCGACAGTGGTGGGCCTGGGGCGCCGGCGCGAGCTGGCGGCACCCGTTCGGTGCCGGCTCCTCGACGGAGGGACGCGAGGATCACCCCGTGGTCCAGGTCGCCCTCGAGGACTCCAAGGCCTACGCGGCCTGGGCCGGCAAGCGGCTGCCCACTGAGGCCGAGTTCGAGTACGCCGCTCGCGGTGGGACTCGAGGCGGCCGGTCCGGGGCGCCGTACGCCTGGGGTGACGAGGTGCGGCCCGACGGACAGCTGATGGCGAACACCTGGCAGGGCGACTTTCCGTGGCGCAACACCGGAGCGGCGGGGTGGGTAGGCACCACCCCGGTCGGCACCTTCCCGGCCAACGGGTACGGCCTGCTCGACTGCATCGGCAACGTCTGGGAGTGGACCACCGACTTCTACAGCCAGCGGCACCAACCGGATCACGCGCCGGCTGCGATCGACCTGCTCGCCGACGAGGGTTGCGGAGACGGGTGCCGATGCGGACCTTCGTCCCGCGACGAGGCACTGGCCGCAGCCAGCGCCGAACCGGGGTCCACCGTCCCGCGCCGGGTCCTCAAGGGCGGCTCGCACCTGTGCGCCCCTGAGTACTGCCTGCGCTATCGGCCCGCGGCCCGCTCGCCGCAGGCCGACGACACCGCGACGTCGCACATCGGCTTCCGCTGCGTTCGATGAGCATCGGGTTGCCGCCCCGAATCCGGATCAGGTCGTCCCGCCTGGTCTGTGGACCGACGGCGTCCGGAACGGCATTAGGTTCGATCCGTGGCTCTACAGTCCGCACCACCCTCGGCCGCGCACGGGCTCGTCTGGTCATCCTCGCGCGCGTTCCTCGGTCTCTGCGTTGGCCTTCCGGCTGTCCTGGTCGTCCTGGTCGACGAACAGCTGGGCCTTGCTCTGGCCGTCGGCATCATGCCGGCGGCGACCGCAGCGCTGGCGCCACGTCGCCGCGGCCGGGTGCTGACCGTCATCGTCGGCACCGTCGCTGGTTGTTGCATGGTGGTCGGAGCGGTGCTGGCCCAGGAACCCGCGCTCGCGGTGATGGGGATCATCGCACTGTCGATCGGCACAGCGCTCTGGGCGACCCGTGGCCGCCCGGGCATGCTGGCGATGTCGTTGGGGCTCCCCCTGGTCGGGATCGGGCTGAGCTTCTCCGACGTCAGTGAGGCTCTCACCCTCGGGTCGCTGATGGTGACCGGATCGGTCTGGGCTTACCTGGTCTCACTGCTCTGGCCGGAGAGCGCCGTCGCCCCGCAGTCCGCTCCCCGACTGCCGGTGCCGATCGCCCTGGTCTACGGCTGCCTGCTCGGCGCGGCCGGGAGCATCGCGGCCGCGATCGGGTTCGCCGCCGACCTGGAGCACGTCGGCTGGGCGACCGCTGCTGCGCTGCTCGTGATGCGACCGGGGCGCCACGCACTGGTGCTGCGCAGCGTCGGCCGCGCCGCGTCGGTCCTGGCCGGTGCCGCGCTCGGCGGGCTGTTCATGATCACCGAACCCTCCGCTGCCGCTACTGCGGCGGCAGTCTTGGTGGCTGTGTGCGGGCTCAGCGCCACCCAGCCGAGCCGCTGGTACGTTGCCCCGGCGTTCACCACCATCATCGTCTTCGTGCTGCTCCTCCAGAACAGTCCCGGGGACGCCGGACACCGGTTCGGCGAACGCACCCTGGAAACGCTGCTCGGAGTCGGCCTGGCGTTGTTCTTCGGCGCCGTCGTGCCGTCGGTCCTCCGGCGGGTTCAGTCCAGCGGCCACCCGGACCTGCCTGGTTAGGACGACTCCACCTGGGGACGGGCGTACCGGGAACCCACCACGCTGCCGTCGAAGACGCGTGACTCGACGAGCACCATCTGTGCTCGAGCGGGCAGCTGCGGGAAGAACGGCCGGCCTGCGCCGAGCAGCACGGGGTGGACGAAGACCTGGTACTCGTCGATCAGTCCGGCCGCGCCGAGTGCGGCTACGGTCTGGCACCCGCCGAAGATGTAGGTGTCACCATCGGCGTTGTCCGCGAGCTCGCGGATGCTCGCCGGGTCGGCGACGACGGTGGTGTTCCAGTCGGCCCCGGTCAGCGTGCGGGAGAGAACGGCCTTTGGCATCGGCCGCCAGATCTGGGCATACGCTGCCTGGTTCGGCGTGCTGTCCGGCAGCGTGTCGGCGATGGGCCAGAAGCCGGCCATCATCTCGAACACGTTGCGGCCGTAGACGAACATGCCGGCCGAGCGCAGGGTGGTGACGAAGTGAGTGTGGGTCTCATCGCCGATCTGCGGCCAGTCGAACTCGCCGTCTGGTCCGCTGCTGAACCCGTCGAGCGAGGACTGCATCCAGACGATGATCTTGTTGGCGGTCATTGATTTCTCCTTCTGTTGGGTCATGCGGTGACGGGGATGTCGATGAGGTCGAGGTCGGCGAAAAGTCGTGGCTCCGCCTTCATCACGTGGGGCGCGGGTCCTGGCCCGCCTCCTTGACCAGCCGGTCACCGACCTTGAGCTGCTTCCAGACGGCGCGGCTGACCCGGATCTTCTCCTCGTGCCCGCCGTCGTGCTGGATCGTCACGCGCCGATACAGGTTCGACCCGTCCAACAGCGCCCGGGACTTCTTCACCACCACCGCGCTCCATGCAGTCTCGTCATTCATGGTTTCCTCCAAGTCGGGCTACTGAAATCTGGGTGGCGGCCGAGGTTCTCCAGCGCTGGCTCAAAGACCGCCGTTCAGCCGAGGTGAGCAATGCCAGGGCTTCCTGAGCCGGAATGCCCGATGCTGAGCTCGGCTCACCGCACTGGTTCACGGTCTCGCTTTGACTCGCGAAGGAGCGACCGGCCGAGCACCGCGAACCAGATGACGTTGATGGCACCGATGGAGGCCACGGCGCCCCAGCCGTTGGCGGCGTAGAACTGGGCGGCATCCATGCCGAAGAACAGCGACGGGATCAGCGCCAGGTTGACCAGCGCGAGCACCACGCAGCCCTTGAGCACCCGGCTTGAAAACAGGTGCCGTACGTTCGGGGCCGCCGCGAGCCCGAGCAGGAACACCGCGACCAGAACCCGGGCGATCGGGCCGTGCAGCAGTGCCATGCCGGCGGCGAGCGGGCCGTCGACCGTCGGGTCGAGTCCACCATCCGGGTGCTGCAGGGCCGTGCCGACCTCCAGTGATGTGGCGACCAGCGTGACGGTGACGTAGGTGCGCAGCGCAGTGATCGCCAGCTCACCGGCGAGTCCGGCATCGCCGTTCGGGCTGCGCAGCAACCGGCCGAGACCAACCGAGAAGGCCAGGAAGGCGGTGAAGGTGGCCACCGTGATCAGGTTGCGAAGCAGCACGTTCGATGACGGCGGCGGCCCGGAGTAGACGAAGTAGAGGCCGACCATGACCAGGGAGAGGAGGCCGCCACCCAGGGCGGTCCATCCGGTGACGCGACGATCGGTGGTCATCGGCCCTCCTCCTGCTCCGAGCGGGCCGGTGTCCACCAGCGGTGCCAGCGCTGCACCGCGGTCAGCGCGGCAACCGCAGCGACAGCCGGGACGGTGGTCCACAGCCACCACGGCGAATCGAGATGGTTGGTCATCAAGCCGATCATCAACCAGACGACGACCTGGACCAGAGTGGTGACCAGGCCGAAGTATGCGACGCCCGAACGGGCCAGCAGGACTCGGCGCTCGAGCGTGCCACGTGTGGCGTCGACCGGGCCGAAGACCTCCTCGACGAGGGGGCGGAAGCGGGAGCCGGACTCGCGTTGTGTGGTGCCCGGCTCGGCGTAGTTGTTGGTGTGTTCAGTGATTGAATTCATGGCTCAAGGCAACCGCCGCAGGCACCCTTGCCGCGTCGCCCGAGCTGCGAATTCATGACGCCCTTCGTCGGACGAGGGGTCCGTCGAAAGGGGGACTCACGAAGAGTCGCAGGCCGCGTAGAGTCGCGCGCGTGGGTGCGGCAACGGGTGCGGACTGGCGACGGGCGGCGCGGTCAGCAGTAGTCGTCCTGGCCTCGTACGCCGGTGGGCTGGTGCTCCTCTACGACGTGCTGCAGCAGGGCCCCTCCGACAGTTGGCGCACCGCCGACGTAGTGCTCGGGGCGGCCGCCTGCCTCCTCCTGCTCGGACGGCACCGCAGGCCGCTCGCTGTCGGGGTCGCGCTCGCCGGCGCAGCTGCGGTCGTCGCCTCGGCAGGCGTAGCGAACATGGTGGCGTTGTACTTCGTGGCGAGGTACCGCTCCCTGCCGATCGCGATCACCGTGGCCGTCGCGAACGTGCTTGCCGGCTGCATTTTCTGGCTGCTGTACCCCGGCAACAAAGGCCTCTCGCTCACCCTGACCGTCAACGTTGCGATCGCCGCGGCAGTCACCGCCTGGGGCGCGTTGATCCAGTCCCAGAATGCCCTGGTGGCCGCCTACCGCGAACGGGCCGAGCGTGCAGAGGAGCAGCGGAACCTCCGCGAGGAGCACATCCGGGCCACCGAGCGCACCCGGATCGCCAGGGAGATGCACGACGTGGTTGCGCACCGGATCTCGCTGGTCGCGCTGCACGCCGGCGGGCTCGAGGTCGCCCCCAGGCACGGCGAGGACAGCATCGAAGAGGCGGCCGCCCTCATCCGCAGCTCCGCGGTGCGGGCCCTCGAGGAGCTGCGAACCGTGATCGGCGTACTGCGCGAGGGCGAGCCCCGTTCGCTCGAGCAGCCGGGGCTCGACCGGCTCGACGACCTGATCGAGGAGGCCCGCGGCGCGGGACAACAGGTCGTGCTCCACGTCGACCCCGCACTTGGTTCTTCCGTCTCCACGGCGGGCGGCGCCGCGGGTAGAGACGTCTACCGCATCGTGCAAGAAGGCCTGACCAACGCCCGCAAGCACGCCCCCGGCGAGACCGTGCTGGTCAACGTGACCCACGCGGGTGGGGACGTCGAGGTCGACATGGTGAACCGCTGCGCAACTGCGTCACTCGGCGTCCCGGGCTCGAGCAGCGGCCTGATCGGCCTGATCGAGAGAACCACCCTCGCCGGTGGAACGCTCACCCACGGCAGCACCGCTGACGGCGGGTTCGAGCTGAGAGCGCGGTTGCCGTGGCAGTGAAGGTGCTCGTTGTGGACGACGACGCGCTCGTCCGCACCGGGCTCCGGATGGTGCTTTCCAGCGACCCCGAGCTGGACCTCGTCGCCGAGGCCGCCGACGGCGCCGAGGCAGTGGCCCGCTCTCGTAGCCTCCGTCCGGACGTCGTGCTGATGGACCTGCAGATGCCGGTCCTGGACGGCGTCCAGGCGACCCGACAGATCGCGACCCTCGAGGAGGCGCCCGCAGTCCTGATCCTCACCACCTTCCACCTCGACTCCTACGTGCTCGACGCCCTCGACGCTGGTGCCCGCGGCTACCTGCTCAAGGACACAGCGCCTCGCGAACTCACCCGAGCGATCCACATCGTCGCCAGCGGCGAGTCAGTGTTCTCGGCACCGATCACGGAACGCCTGGTCCAGCAGCTCGGCCGCGGAACAGACGACCAGCTCGCCCTGAGGGCCGGCCAGCGACTGGCGGTTCTCACCGAGCGCGAGCGCGCCGTCGCAGAGGCCGTCGCCGATGGCCTCTCCAACGCTGCCATTGCAGCGGATCTGTTCCTGGGCGAAGCAACGGTGAAGACCCACGTCTCCCGAATCCTCACCAAGACCGGGTCAGCGAACCGCGTGCAGATCGCGCTCCTGATCTACCAGTCACGAACCTGAACCAGCTCAGAACCCACATTCGACTCCCGCTCGTGGGAGCTATGGCCCGACAACGGGCTCCGGGGCGGCGCCTGTCGGCTGGTTGCTCAGCAGGATGCCATCAACATCGATTCTGGATCGACCCGCGGTGCCAGCGTTGGTCAGCTTCAGGGTGTGGGAACCCACGCTCAACGTCTTCTGCCAGACGATCACGCGATGCGTGGTTGTCGAAGCGTAGGTGTTGACCAGGGTCGCGGTGCCACCGTCGACACTGACGTTGACTCCTCCCCGGTTGGAGGCCTTCTCCATCACGACAGCGACGGCCTGGCTCGGCTTAGTCGTCGCGATCTTGTAGGTCAGCGAGGCTCCGGCGGCGGTTGATGCAAGGGTTCGGCCGTTGTTGAAGCAGGTGCAATTCGCCGTTGTCCAGGTGCCGGTTCGGGTCAGGTTGAGGGCGGAGTATCGGTCACTCGTCGTCGCACCGGTTTCCTGCCACACGTTGACGCCATCGGCGGCCGAGAGAGCGGAGGAGGCTGTGTTGCCGCGGTTGTCCTTCACGGTCACCCAGTGTGAGTAGCCATAGGCCCCACCCTCGCCACAGTCACCGGGGTAGTTGTTGCCGCGGTAGGCGAACGACGTGGCCGAAGTGTCGTCGACAAGCTTCGCCCAGCCGTTGAAGCGCTGACCGAAGCCCCAGACGTCGTATGCCTGCAGGCCACTCGTGGCGTCGCTTCCCGTCCAGCGCAGGCGCATGGGGATGTTGAAGTTCCACGGCCACGGGTCAGCACACTCGTCCGCGTGCGGAGCCGCCGCCGCATCGAGACTGGCGCCGATGACGAACTCTGCGGGGGACACGGTCAGTGAGGGGGCCGTGCCGTCATACGTCGATGGTTTCGGGTCAACAGTCGCGGTCACCAAGGCGGCGGCGGGAACTCCGACAACTACCGTGGCAACACACACGCCGGCCACAAAGGCGGCGAGGGGAGAACGCAGACGCATGATGATCCCCTTTTCCGAGGCTGGTGAGCTCGACTCGCCGGGTTCGGTTCGCCGGTGGCTGGACCCTAGACGAGGCGGTTTTCGCTCCACAACGAGCCGTGAGCGACTTGTGGTCTTTGCGAGGAAGGCAGTGCCGACGTCTCTAGACCGGATGAGGCTGCGACCACGTCACTATGCGCCCTCCGTCTGCGCAACGACCCGACGAATGTCGATCGCCTCGGCGGGTACACGGCAATAGTTCCGCTTTCGGTGGGAGGCATCGACGAAGCGGAGCGCAGCCCGGGGGGACATCGGGGAGAGGGAGCAAAGCATGCTTGAGTCAGCCGCATCGAGCCCTGTCGACGGGCGGGCGGTCAGGCCGGTCCGGCAGAGCATCGAAGCGAACGAGGAGCCGTCGAGACCTCCCGCGGAAAGCGCTCTGTTACGCGAGTTGCGTTCTCTGAGCGAGCAGGTCACCCGTGTGGCCCCCGACTGCGTCGGCATCAGCGTGATCTGGACCGAGTATCGCCGCCCGTTCACGCTGGTCGCGTCCGGGCCCGGGATTGCCGTACTGGATGCGCTGCAGTACCTGAGGGGCGGCCCGGCACCGGAGGTGATTGCGCGTCAGCAGGGTCTCGAGGCTGAGGTTGGGTCGCTGCTGAGCGAGAACTCATGGAGCCTCTTCGCCCGCGCGGCGCTCGCCCGAGGAGTACGCAGCATCCTGGCACTCCCGCTGACCCAGCACAGCCGGGTGGCGGGCAGCGTCACCTTCCATGGTGCCAGCGGCCACGCCTTCGACGGCGCGCACGAACAGCTCACCAGCGCCGTCGCCGCGTGGGCCCCCGATGCGATGCGTTTAGCCGACGCAAGGCTTCCCAGCCCGCCCTCTGACGACCGACCCAGGACGCTCAGGGACGAGGGCATGATCAACCGGGCCATCGCGACCATCGCCACCGCACGCGATGGCGACGTGGTGACAACCAAGGAGTTGTTGGACGACGCCGCCGCACGAGCGGGGGTCTCGCCTGCCCAAGTCGCAGAAGCCCTGCTCCAGGCTCTCCACTGACAGTCGCACCGACATGTTCGCGTGCTGGAGAGAGGCTGAGCAACATCAGCCACCCGGCGGTCGATCAGGCGGCAACCCCTGGCTTGAAGACGACCTTCACGGTGCCGTCGGTCTTCTTCTGGAACTGCTCGTACGCAGTCGGAGCCTCCTCCAGCGCCACCTGGTGGGTGGCGAAGTCCTCTGTGCCGAGGGGATCAGCGTCGTCAACCAGGAGCGGCATGATGTCGTCGACCCAGCGCTTGATGTTCGCCTGTCCCATCCGGAACTGGAGCTGCTTGTCGAACATGGTGAGCATCGGCATCGGGTCGCTCTGGCCGCCGTACACGCCGATCAGAGAGATGGTCCCGCCTCGTCGGACCGCGTCGATGGCTGTATAGATGGCCGCCATCCGGTCGAGACCGACCTTGTTCATCAGCGGTGCAGTCAGCCGCTTGGGCAGAGCGTTGAACACGCGCTGGCCCACCTCGGCGATCGGAGACCCATGCGCCTCCATCCCGACCGCGTCGATGACTGCATCGGCACCCCGACCGGCAGTCCACGAACGCACCTCATCGCCAACGTCGTCCACCTCGTCGAGGTTGATCACTTCGGCACCTCGCGCCTGGACACGGTCCAGCCGCTCGGGCACACGATCGACCCCGATCACCCGGCGTCCCTGGTGGATCGCGATGCGCGAGGCCATGTCACCGATCGGACCGAGCCCCAGCACCAGCAGCGTCCCGTCCTTGGGTACGTCGGCATACATCACAGACTGCCAGGCGGTGGGGAGTACGTCGGAGAGGAAGAGGAACCTCTCGTCTGGCGGGCCATCGGGCACTTTGATCGGCATGAACTGTGCCTGCGGAACCCGCAGGTACTCCGCCTGCGCGCCCGGGACCTCGCCGTACAGCTTGCTGAACCCGAAGAGTGCAGCGCCCATCCCCCGAT
This sequence comes from uncultured Actinomycetota bacterium, assembly GCA_963742785.1. Taxonomy (GTDB): domain Bacteria; phylum Actinomycetota; class Actinomycetes; order Propionibacteriales; family Nocardioidaceae; genus Marmoricola. The sequence continues at coordinate 90,338 of CAVUNI010000004.1, read as the reverse complement.
CGCGCACTTGCGTCGTCTCGCATTGCGTGTGCAGACCCTGGGTGCACATCCAGCAGTGCCCGCAGCAGATCTGGAACGGCATCACGACCCGGTCGCCTGCGCGCAGGTCCCCTGCTTCGGGACCGACCTCCTCGACGATGCCCATCGGCTCGTGTCCGAGAATGTCTCCCTCGCCCATGAAGGGACCGAGCGTCTCGTACAGGTGCAGGTCAGAGCCGCACAGACCGCTCGAAGTGATCCGCACGATCGCGTCGTTCGGTTGCTCGAGGACCGGATCCGGCACATCCTCCACACGGACGTCTCGTCGGCCATGCCAAGTCACTGCTCTCATTGCGATCTCCTCACGTCGGCCGGGCCCGAAGGCGATGGGCCCGCAGTTCGCCGTACCCGCGCGGGGCGGAGCCAATCGGGGCGGCCGTGAAATGCGGGCTTCGTCGTTCTGCGCGACCCCGACGGAAAACGAGTTCTGCGTCATCGACCACCACGACCTCGAGTAGCGCCTCGCAGGACGTTCTCGAGGACTCTTCGCGGAGAGGCAGCCGCCCGCCAAGATGCTGCTGTGACGACCGCCCGAACACCCCCAGCTTCGAATGATGACGATGAACGTCTACGGCCCCAGCAACCCGGAATGGGACAGCCGGATCGCCCTCATCAGCGACACTCTCCGCACCTTGGCCCCGGATGTGATGGCCCTCCAGGAGATCCCGGTCGACGAGGAGTCGCTCGAGAAGATCCTCGGCCCTGGCACCACATCGCGGCCTTCTCGATCCAATGACTAGCTCTGCCTGGGCGCACTCAGCTGACAGTGGTGTCGAAACGCTCCCAGACACGATGTGCACCCAAGAACTCGTGGACGGCTGCAAACACCTCGGTCGGCTCGTCACCGGTCACCACCCCGGCCTCGTCCGCGGTGATGCCTGCGAGCTCGAGTGCTTCCACACCCGCACCCCAGGCGCCCAGGGCCTTGGCGTGTCGGAAGCATTCCTGGAGTAGGAGCTCGACGCGTGGGTCGACAACCGGCGCCGAGGGTTCGCCGGACTTGCTGTCTCGGGCGATCAAGGCATCGGACGCCGGCGCCGGGCTGCCGGCCAGCAGCACGGCGTCGAACTCGACTGACCTGGTTGCACCGAGAGCACGTTGGACTGCCAAGCCGTTGTCGAGAGTCCCCCCGTGCGGGGCCACGATGAGCGGCACCATGCCGGCCGCCTTGACCGCCGCAGCGACTTCCTCGACGCCGCTCAGGTCGCCGTCGGGGTCGACGACGATGCCGACCATGCGGCCGTCGGTGGGCCAGGTTGAGCCGAGCTGAGACAAGGCGGGGCTCGGCTCGAGCTCGACCAGCGGGACACTGGGCTTCGGTGCCGGGAGTCCCAGACCGGCTGCGACCTGCGCACACAGGTCGGGATCGATGTTCGCCAGTGCAAGCAGCTGCCGCTCCTTGATGGCCTGCTCGTAGCACTTCGCAAGCTCGAAGGTGTAGGCGAGCACAATGTGTTCCTTCTCAGGCGGAGTCATGCTGAGCCAGAACTGTCGCACCTGGCTGAAGTGGTCGTCATACGACGCAGGATTGGCACGGACCTTCACGGAATCCGCCACTCGCGCGGGGACGTCGATGAACGCCGCGTCCTTGGCACCTCCCGCGTGGAAGGGACATCCCCCGTCGAGGGAGTTCGGCCGGTACGGCGCCACGCCCGCGTGCACCGCATCCTGGTGGAAGCCGTCGCGCAGCATGTCGTTGACCGGCGCGTGCGGGCGGTTGATCGGGATCTGAGGGAAGTTGGGTCCCCCGAGCCGGGTCAACTGGGTGTCGACGTAGCTGAACAGGCGCGCCTGCAGGAGCGGGTCGTTGGTGACGTCGATGCCGGGAACGAGGTTGCCCACGTGGAAGGCCACCTGCTCGGTCTCGGCGAAGAAGTTTGTCGGGTTGCCCGTCAAGGTCAGTAGACCGACAGCCTGCACCGGCGCTTCCTCCTCGGGCACGATCTTGGTGGGATCGAGCAGGTCGATGTCGCCGAAGGTCTCCTCAGGGTTGTCCGGGAAGACCTGCACACCCAGTTCCCATTGGGGATAGGCGCCCGCCTCAATGGCGTCGGCAAGGTCTCGGCGGTGGAAGTCGGGATCCATCCCGGCGAGCATCTGCGCCTCCTCCCACGTCAGCGAGTGCACACCGAGTACCGGCTTCCAGTGGAACTTCACCAGCGAGGTCTCGCCCTGGGCGTTGACGCAACGGAAGGTGTGGACGCCGAAGCCCTCCATCGTTCGGTAGGACCGCGGGATGCCACGGTCCGACATGTTCCACATCGTGTGGTGCTGGGCCTCGGTGTGCAAGGAAACGAAGTCCCAGAACGTGTCGTGCGCACTCTGCGCCTGCGGGATCTCGCGGTCGGGGTGCGGCTTGGCTGCGTGTACCACGTCAGGGAACTTGATCCCGTCCTGGATGAAGAACACTGGGATGTTGTTGCCGACGAGATCGAAGGTGCCCTCTTCGGTGTAGAACTTGGTCGCGAAACCTCGGGTGTCCCGCACTGTGTCGGCCGACCCCCTTGAGCCAAGCACGGTCGAGAAGCGCACGAAGACCGGGGTCTCGACATTCTTGGCCAGAAAGCCCGCGCGCGAGACCGGCTTGGCATTCCCATAGCCGATGAAGACACCGTGGGCGCCGGCACCTCGGGCGTGCACGACCCGTTCGGGGATGCGCTCGTGATCGAAGTGAGTGATCTTCTCGCGTAGGTGGTGGTCCTGCAGGAGCGTCGGCCCGCGCTCCCCGGCCTTGAGCGAGTGGTCGGTGTCGCGGAGGCGAGCACCTTGTGCGGTCGTGAGGAAGGTTCCTTGTTGTGCGGCGTCCGCAGCAGGAACCGGCGTTTCGCTACCCGTGGCGGTCCTGCGGTCAGGCCCGGTCTGATCGGGCTTGGGTGCGAGCGGGCCCTTTGGTTTGGTGGGCTCCTCCAGCGACGGCGGCACGGGCGCCGGAGCGCCAGGGATCGGCGGCGGAGCCAGCTCGGCCACCTTCGCGAGAGCCGCCTCAGCGGCCTGGGTGACGGTGCTCTGGACGGCCTTCTTGACGGCCCTCGCTGCCTTGCTGGTGTCTGCCATGGGGTTCCTCCCGGGAGTAGGGCTGACGGGTACCCCAGCCCGGCGGCTCCATGCAGTGGATGGCTCGATGCGGGTGGCCATCCGCAGAACCGCCCTGATCCGCTCGGCCGGTCAGAGGCGGTTCCCCGTCGGGTCGGCCGGATCTGCACCGCCGCTCCCCCACAACCCGCTGGAACGCCGCATACACGGCTCAAAGGCATGATCACCGACCGAGACATCGTCACGCAGTGCATTGCGACGGGCGGCGATGCGAGCAACATCGAGGTCGAGGAGTACGCCGCCGAGGAAGTCGTCACCATCGGCGCAGACGACTCCATCGAGGAGACCCTGCAGACCATGACGGAGCACGGCGTACGGCGCCTCCCCGTGATCGACGGCCACGAGCTCATCGGAATCGTCAGCCAGGCCGACGTTGCCAAGAACCTCGACGAGGTCAGGTCGGACGACTGGTCGAGGCGATCTCAGCCGCGCCCTCGAACTAGGTGCACAAATGGCCTGCTGGGGCCCAGGTGCTATGCCGGTGACGACGCAGCAGCCACGGGCGTCGACGGAGCTGATCCGCTCAAGGATGTCGAGTTGTTCTGGGTGAAAGGACTCGGCGTTGACGGGGGGCCGAGGTCCCGGACGGCGCGGGCCAGCGGAATGCGGATCGCGAAGGTGCTGCCGGCACCGAACTGACTCCTGACGCTGATGGACCCGCCCATCAGCTCGGTCAGGTCCTTGCAGATCGCCAACCCCAGACCATTGCCGCCGTAGCGTCTGGTCGTCGAGCCGTCGACCTGCAGGAACGACTCAAAGACCGAGGCCTGGTCTGCCTCCCGGATCCCGATGCCGGTGTCTTCCACCATGAACTCCACGACTTCGCCCGCACCATCCTTCTGGTCATCCGCGTTGGCGCGACGAACGATCAGGCGCACCTGTCCTTGGTGAGTGAACTTCAGGGCGTTGTCGAGGAGGTTGGTGAGGACCTGGAACAGTCGGCTGGGGTCGCCGACCACAGTGCGTGGCACGGACGGGTCCAGGTGACACTCGAACCGGATGCCTGCCTGGATCGCGCGTGGGCTGTACACGTCGGCGGCGTCAGCCACCATGGCGTGGAGATCGAACGCGGTCGAGGCCAGCTCGAGCTTCCCGGCCTCGATCCGGGAGAAGTCGAGTATTCCCTCGACCAGTGTCTTCAGCAGTTCTCCCGAGCGGTGCATCTTCGCAAGGAGCGTGAGCTGGAGGTTGTCCAGGGGTGTGTCCTCGAGGATCTCCGCAGTGGCGAGCACGGTGGTCAGAGGTGTGCGAATCTCGTGACTCATGTTGGCCAGGAACATCGACTTCGCACGCGAGGCCTCCAGGGCCGCGTCGCGCGCCACCTCGAGCTGTCGATGTGCGCGCTCCTCAGAGCGGATCAACCGAGCGGTGCGCACGAACGCGAGCGTGATCAACACCACGGTGCCGATGAACAGCTGCAGCGGCTCGTTTGGCTCCCCGCGCAGATCGGCGACGAGCTCGAGCGCGGGCGGCACGATCAGAGGGCCGACCGCGACCACGAGCAACGCCACCCAGCCGCTGCCGACCGAGGTGCCCGGCGCCTCGGGTTGAATGTCGGTGTCTCGCCACGCGGCCCGCGCCATCAGGACCGGTGCGACCATCCAGGCGGCGTCCATCATCACCTGAGCGGCGTCGCCTGTGGGCGCCTGCAGGTAGGCAATGTCAGCGGCCAGCCACATGCACGTCCCCACCGCGAACGATGCATCGATGGCCGCACGAGCGCTTTGGCTCATGAAGACGCGCACCACCAGGGCCAGCAGGACCGCGTCCGCGACGGGGTAGGCAGCCCACACCGCACGCACGGATGGCGTCACGCTGGTGTCGGCGACGATCGCACTGACCGAGACGCTCCAGAAGATCAGCACACTGACGACCACGATGGTCGCCGCGTCGATCACGAAGCCCACGTCAACGCGACCACCACTGCGACTCCGACTGAGCACAACCCACAGCGCGGCACAGAGGAAGAAGTAGCCGCCGAACCACGGTGGGTCCGCGATCGACACGTCGGTGTTGGCCCCCATCGCGTCGAGCACGGTCCACAGCACGTCCCCCAGCGCCGTCAGAGAGATGCCGGCCGCGATGAGAACCGGCACCAACCGTCGTTCACGCGTTGCCCGCGCGGCCCCGAGCCACGCGCCCACGCTGGCGCCGACCAGCGCGCCCAGGTAGCAGGCATTGTCAACGGCGACGTTGTCCGTGACGGCGTAGACCGCCACAGTCGCCACAACGACGAACGCAACGGCCCCACTGGCCACGCGAGACTTCCCTACCACTGCCTGACCCTATGCTGCACCAGCCGACGCCGCGGGCGTTTCGCCCGATTCCTCCGCCTCAGGGAGGTGGGATATGGGGGCCTCGCTCATGGCCGCTCGATCACTCGACGCGGATAAGGCCCCGCCGATTCATGCGCGAGGCCTTCCGGGTGACTTCGAGACGGAAGACCCGGGGTCTCCGTCCACACTGTGGAGGATTCCGTCGCGCACGGCCCAGATGGCGACCTGACCCATCGAGAAGACCCGCGAGGCGCCTGGCCGGTCCAAGTCAGACGCCGACGGGCTCTCCGGGCGAGGCACTCTGCGGCTCTACTGGCATGGACCGGCACCGACCCGCGACCGCACTGGGCGGGTCTCGATCCGCGGTCGACTAGTTCCACTACTCGCACGACCAGACCTAGGATCGCAGACTGTAACCCCGAGATGACCGCCCCAGACCCCGGCGGCCCGCACCCACCCCCCAAGGTGTTGAAAACCGAGGCACGAGGCGGCGCATCCCTGCCGCTCACGTCCCCGGGTGCCCACCGGGACGTGGGCGGCAGTGGGCGAAGCGGTTGAAATTCTCATCCCGCAGCTGCACGAACTCCTAGCGGAACTTGCCCTCGTATTTCCCCAGCCTCCACATTCCGACATCACCGCTGCAGATCAGCGCCACTGATACTCGGCGAAGCCGCGCGAGCTACCTCTGGTCGGACGGAGTCGGCGCGTCGACAGCGGGTGACTGCTCCGCAGCGGCGAGGTCACCTTCGGCCGTGTCGGATTCAGTCTCGTGAGAGTCGGCGCCGAGTACGGCGAGCGCGACGGTCTGGTGCTCGGCGAGGTCGTGGAGCTGGGCGTGCAGCACCGCCCGTCGTACCCGCGAGGGCAGCGTCGACTCGTAAGGCTCGTCCCGCAGAGCCTTCATCAGCGAGAAGCACATCGCGACGATCACCAGCATGAATGGCCCCGCGACGATGATGACCAGGGTTTGCAGCGCGCTCAGGCCACCAGACCACAGCAGCACCGACGCGACGGCACCCTGGGCGACACCCCAGAAGATGACCAGCCAGCGCATGGGCTCCTCCTTGCCGTGCTGGCTGAGCATGCCCATCACGATGGAGGCCGAGTCGGCGCCGGTGATGAAGAAGATCGCGATCAGGAAGACGGCGAGGACGACCGAGATCGAGGCCAGGGGGTACTCGCGCAGCGTCTCGAAGAACACGCGCTCGGTGCCGCCGTCGGAGTTGACGATCGCGCCGAGATCCACGTCCTTGTTGAACTGCAGGTCGAACGCCGAGCCGGCCATGATCGAGAACCACACGAACGAGACCAGGCTTGGTACGAGGACCACGTAGATCACGAACTGACGGATCGTCCGACCCTTCGAGATCCGCGCGATGAACATGCCCACGAAGGGCGTCCACGAGATCCACCAGGCCCAGTAGAAGACCGTCCAGCCGTTGACCCAGTCGGCCCCGCCGAAGGCCCCGGTTCGGAAGGCCATCGCCGGAAGGTGCGTGAAGTAACCACCCAGGGACTCGGTGAACGTGCCCATGATGAACACCGTGGGGCCGACCACGAACAGGAAGAAGACCAGGAGCACGGCCGCGATGGCGTTCGCATTGGACAGGAACTGGACGCCGCGCTCGATGCCGGTGACGGCCGAGAGCACGAAGCAGAGTGTCAGTACGGCGATCACTCCGAGCGTGATCCACCGCGAGTTCCCGCTGTCGAGCACGTTGTCCAGCCCGCCGGTGATCTGGAGCGCTCCCAGACCGAGCGAGGTCGCCGATCCGAAAAGAGTCGCGAAGATTGCGATCACGTCGATGGCCTTGCCCGGACCCTCGGTCGCCCGACGCCCGAGCAACGGACCGAAGGCGCCGGACACCAGGTTGCCCGTCCCCTTGCGGTAGGCGAAGTAGCCGATCGCGAGGCCGATGACGGCGTACATCGCCCACGGGTGGAGTCCCCAGTGAAAGAAGGTGTACTCCATCGCCACGCGCGCGGTCTCCCGGGACCCGGCCTCACCTTGGCCGAGCGGCGGATTGGTGAGGTGGGTCATCGGCTCCGCGACCCCCCAGAAGATCAGGCCGATGCCCATGCCGGTCGCGAACATCATCGAGACCCAGGAGAACGTCGAGAACTCTGGCGTGGAGTCATCTGGCCCAAGCCGGATGTTGCCGTAACGAGTGAGGGCCAGGTAACCCGCGAACACGAGGAACGCCGCGCTCACCAGGACGAAGAGCCACCCGAAGTTGCCGGTGACCCAGGTGAGTGCCTTGCCGGTACCAGTCGTCATCCCGTCGGAGTCGAGGGCCCCCCAGATGACGAAGGCCAGGACGAGGCCGGCGGCGACACCGAAGGTGACCTTGTCCAACGCATACCTGGACTCGCTCCTCGCGGCTTCGTCAGTCCTGCTGTGATCCATTGGCCCTCCCGGACGCCACAGGGTCGTTGCGTATGTCGCAACTCAATGCGCTGAACGCAACTCCAGTGTGTTCTGCGTCACACTCTCCGTCAAGACTGTCAACCCTGATACGTGGAGTCGTTCGGCTCGGACACCTGTGGTCGCTTCCACGATCTCGCGGTCGCATCAGACAGCCCGACCACCGACCTGTCCAGGAGCGGAGCTTGCCCCGTGGTCCTTGCTCTGTTTGAGCTCTCGATGCAGCCAGAGGCGCCGACTGCGGGTCCAGCCGGAGTCACATTCTCGGGTGCGGACCTGGCCCCGTGAGGCCAAAGTCAGCCGCCCGCGTTGATAGCCGCAGCGATGAAGGCATTCCGTCCATCGAGGGGGTCAGGTAGGGAGTCGCCACGCATCGACGCGACGGTGTCCTCGACGGAGGTCGCCACCGGCAAGTGGCGGAATGGTTGGGCCTCGACCCTCCCATCCGCTGCGCTCCGGTGGTCTGCGGTCCTTGGCATGAGTCGAGTGTTCACCCGCGACTGCTGGGCCGGAAGACCAGCAAAGGCGAGAGCCCTTTCAGCCTTCCCTGTCCCTCTGTCCGCTCGTCGACACGAGCGGTCGGACATACCGAGGACCGGTAGAGCCAGGAGAGCCTGATCCCGAGAAGGGTCAAATCTCCGGTTGCGCTCGGTGCGGAGGGTCGCTCGCACCGGACTCATCACCTGCGTTCACCGTTCCGGCGAGTGGTGGCCCAGGCCTCTGTCCAGCTTGCTCCGGCCGGGAGTGGCGCCCCCTCGAGAGCCATCTTCCGGAGCACGTCAAGGAGCCCTGCCGCGGCCCGCCCCGGCACGCGTCGAGGGTCGGACAGGATGCCGACTTGGCGACGGACGACGGGGCCGGTGAGGGGGGTCGAGGCGAGCCCAGCGAAGTCCATGAGCGGCAGCACGAAGGCTGGTGCTGCCGAGACGCCCAGTCCGGCGCTGCAGAGTCCCGCCACCGTGGCCACATTCCGGGCGGTCACCCGTGACACCGGGACGATTCCTTGCGTCGCCAGTACAGCGTCAGTGATTGACCGCACGGAGCTGGCGTCATCGAAGGACACGAAGGACTCGCGAGCGAGCGAGCGCCACGCGACAGCATCTCGTCGGGCCAGAGGGTGGTCGGGCGCGGTCACCAGCCGGAACACGTCAGTTGCCATCGACTCAAAGCGCAGATCGCCCGGAACTGCCGGCCTGGGGCCGTTCACCTCCAGGGACGCGGTGACGGCGAAGTCGACCTGGCCATTTCGAACACTGTCGTCGATGTCGGCGGCCAAGACGTCTTCTACCTCAACCTGGATGCCAGGGTGCACTTCTCGCAGTCGCACCACGACCTGCGGGATCAATGTGGCTGCCAGGGACGGCAGAGCAGCGAGGCGCAACCTGCCCGTGTTGCCGCGCAGATAGCCGGCGAAGTGAGCGCTGCCCTGATCGTAGGCAGTGACCACCTGCTCTGCCATGGTCGCGAACACCCGGCCATCTGGGGTGAGTGCCACCTGGCGGGTGGTGCGCTCGAAGAGGGCAGTTCCAGCCAGACGTTCGACCTGGGCAACGGTGCGGCTCAGGGAGGACTGGGCGACCAATAGCTCCTCAGAAGCGCGGGTGAAGCTGCGGGTCCGGGCCACCGCGAGGACGGCTCGTAGCTGAGCGAGCGTGAGATTCATGTCCACAGCACATGAATCTAGCGCTTTTTGATGTTGGACGGTCAGGAGCGGTGGCCCGCACAATCGGAGACGGCGCCGCGCCTGACGCCGTTTCGCCAGGAACTCGGAGGAACAATGGTTGCCGCTCTCGGCTTCGCCACGATCGCCACCTTCTTGCTGCTCACCCTCACCCGCCGCGTGTCGGTGCTGCTGTGTCTTGTCCTGGTGCCCATCGCGTACGCGCTTCTGGGTGGTTGGGCCGGCGACCTGGGTGGCTTCATCGCGGAGGGTTTGTTGACGGTGGCACCGGTCGCAATCATGATCGCCTTCGCCATCTTGTACTTCAGCCTGATGGTCGATGTAGGTCTCTTCGACCCCGTCATTCGCACAGTGCTGCGGTGGGCTGGCGGGGACCCGATGAAGATCACCGTCGGCACAGCGGTCGTGACGCTGTTGGTCGCGCTCGACGGTGACGGGGCCTCCACGTTCCTGATCACGGTCTCGGCCTTCTTGCCGATCTACAAGAGACTGGGCATGCGGCCGCTGGTGCTCACGGGGGTCGTGGCCCTCGCGGCCGGCGTCATGAACATGATCCCGTGGGGCGGACCCACAGTGCGCGCCATGGCGGCCCTCGACCTCAAGAGCTCCGACATCTTCTTGCCGGTGGTGCCCGCCATGGCCGTGGGCATCGTCTGGGTGCTGTTCGCCTCGTACATGATCGGACGCAAGGAACGGGTACGCCTCGCGGCGGACAGCGTCGCGGCGACCGGGAAGGGCGCTACCGACCCCGAAGGACGTGGGCTGAGCGGGTCCCGCGGAGAGGACCCCACACTCGCCTCGGAGACTTCTCCGGGGAGTGTGCGGCTGGCCGAGCGAGAGGTGCTCGGCCGCGGGGGGCGCTGGGTGCACGCCTTCAACGTCGTACTTACTTTGGCATTGGTCGGGGTGCTGCTCTTCCAGCTGATGCCGCTCGAGGTCGCCTTCGTCGTGGCATTCGCCCTCGCCCTGGCGGTGAACCTGCCTGACTGGGACGACCAGCAGGAGCTGTTCAAGCAGCATGGCGGCAACGTGGTCCTCGTCGTGTCCATGATCTTCGCGGCCGGCGTACTTACCGGCATCCTCAGCGGAACGAAGATGATCACCGAGATGGCCCAGTCGCTGGTATCGGTGATCCCGGACGGCGCCGGCGGACTGCTTCCGATCCTGACGGCGATCACGTCGATGCCGCTGTCGCTCGTGTTCACCCCTGACGCCTACTACTTCGGTGTCGTCCCGGTCCTGGCGGAGACCAACGCATCCTTTGGCGGCGACCCAGCAGAGATCGGTCGTGCGGCCATCCTCGGGCAGATGACCACGGGGTTCCCGCTGAGTCCACTCACCGCGGCCACCTTCATCCTCGTGGGGATGAGCAAAGTCGACCTGGGTGCGCACCAGAAGCACATCTTCTTGTGGGCCTTCGGCACCACCATCGTCATGACGGTGGCCGCACTGATCACCGGGGCCCTCAGTGTCTGAGGCGCCCGGCGCGAACGCGAAATCGGTGGATGTAGTGCGCATCGGGTCTGGCGCTGGTTTCGCCGGGGACCGGATCCAACCGGCGGTCGACCTCGTGCGGGAGGGTGCCCTCGATGACCTCGTCCTCGAGTGCCTGGCCGAGCGCACCATTGCCCTTGCGCAGCAGCGCCGTCGAGCCGATCCCTCCACGGGTTACGACGGTCGGGCTGGGCAGTGGTTCCGCGCACTGTTTCCAGTGGCGCTTGCCCGAGGTACTCGCATCGTGAGCAACCTCGGTGCTGCCAACCCTCTGGCGGCGGGACGTCTGGCGATCGACATCGCCCGCGAGCTGGGCCTCTCGTGCCGGGTGGCCGTCGTGACAGGTGACGACGTCCTGGATGCCCTTGATCTCTCGAGCCCCTGCCTGGAGGACGGCCGACCCCTGGATGCGCGCGGGGCCGTGGTCTCGGCGAACGCCTACCTGGGCGCGGACGCGATCATCCCTGCGCTCGCCACGGGCGCCGACCTCGTGCTGACCGGACGCGTCGCAGACCCGTCGCTGTTCCTCGCGCCCCTGGCCGACCGTCTCGGGTGGGACCTGTCGGACCCATCAACCGCGGCCCACGGCACCTTGGTGGGGCACCTGCTGGAGTGCGGAACGCAACTCACAGGCGGCTACTTTGCCGACCCAGGACGAAAGGACGTCCCCGAGCTCGCACACCTGGGATATCCATGGGCCGACGTCTCGGCCAACGGGGAGGCAGTGCTGGGAAAGCTCCCCGGCACAGGCGGCCTCCTCGACCGGCGCACCGTGCGAGAGCAGCTCCTGTACGAGATCGGTGATCCCGGCGCGTACCTCACCCCAGACGTGGTCCTCGACCTCTACGGAGTCACTCTCACCGAGACCGCACCCGATCAAGTGAGGGTCGCCGGAGCCACCGGACGCACCCGACCCCACCAACTGAAGGTGAGCGTCGGATACCAGGCTGGCCACCGGGCAGAGGCCGGTATCTCGTACGCCGGGCCAGGGTGCGTCGAGCGCGCCCGACTGGCAGGTGAAGTGGTTCGCGAACGCTTGGCCACCCTGGGAAAGGAACTGCGGATCGACGTCGTGGGAAGTCTCTCTGAGGGCGCACACGGAGAGGCTGCGCAGTGCTGGCTGCGCGTCGCTGGGCTGACGCGTTCACTCGACCAGGCGGAGACGATCTGCCACGAGGTCGAGTCGCTCTACACCAACGGACCGGCCGGCGGTGGCGGTGTACGAACGCAGGTCATCGAAGTCATCGGCATCGTCTCGACCCTCATTGACCGAGAAACAGTCAACCCCAAGACCACTCTGTTGGAGGCTCCGTGAGCGACGTACGCCTGTGGGACTACGCCCACGCGCGGGCCGGTGACAAGGGTGACACCTCGATTCTGTCCGTGTTCCCGCTCTCGGACAGCGATTACCCGTGGCTGGTCCGTGAACTCACCGCCGAGCGCGTCCAACAGCACTTCGGCGAGGAGTTTCAAGCGGAGGTGCTCCGATTCGAGGTGCCCAACGTGCAGGGTCTCCAGTTCGTGTGCCGACAAGCCCTCGCGGGAGGAGTGACGACATCATTGGCGCTCGACACCCACGGCAAGAACCTGAGCAGCCGCTTGTTGGCCCTCTGGCTGCCTGACACAAGGGCCACCGAGGCACCAGCGGATGCTTGACCCGGTCTGCCCGCGGGATTCAGCAGGCAGTGCAAACCTTTCGTCGAACGTCCGGCTGTCCGAGCGGTGAGGATGAGCGATTTGGTCGAGGCGACGCGAACGTTTGTCAGACGGTCGGCGCCTGGCTAGCCCTGGCCGTGCACGTCACCGACCGGGTCGAGATGCTCCCCCGGGGCCTTCGGGTCGAACTTCTCAAGGACGCTGTGTTCGTCGTCAGTGAAGATCCGGGAACGGATCAGAAAGCGGACGCCCGTCGGTGCTTCAAGCGAGAAGCCGGCACCACGGCCCATCACGACGTCGATGGTCAAGTGGGTGTGCTTCCAGAACTCGAACTGCGACCTCGACATCCACACCGGCACGTCCGGGAGGGTGCGATCGATGCAGAGGTCCCCGAGGTGGACGTCGGCGTCGCCGGTGAGGAACTCGCCCAGCGGGAAGCACATCGGGGAAGACCCGTCGCAGCAGCCGCCGGACTGGTGGAACATCAGCGGCCCGTGCTGCGCCGTGAGGCGACGGAGTAGCTCCGCCGCCTCACCCGTCACGTCCACACGTGACACCGCGTTTGCAGGCATCAGAAGAAGCCCTGGGCGTCCGGGGAGTAGGACACCAGAAGGTTCTTGGTCTGCTGGTAGTGGTCGAGCATCATCTTATGGTTCTCGCGGCCGATCCCGGACTGCTTGTAACCACCGAACGCGGCGTGTGCCGGGTAGGCGTGGTAGCAGTTGGTCCAGACACGACCGGCCTTGATGGTGCGTCCGGCGCGGAACGCCCGGGATCCGTCACGTGTCCACACACCGGCGCCGAGGCCATACAGGGTGTCGTTGGCCATCTTCAGGGCATCGGCCTCGTCGTCGAAGTTGGCCAGCGCCAGCACCGGACCGAAGATCTCCTCCTGGAAGATTCGCATCGAGTTGTCACCCTCGAACACTGTCGGCTGAACGTAGTAGCCCCCGGCCAGGTCACCCGGGAGGATGTTGCGCTCACCACCGGTGAGGACCTTGGCGCCCTCCTGGCGACCGATGTCGATGTAGGACAGCACCTTCTCGAGCTGGTCGTTCGAGGCCTGCGCACCCATCATCGTGTCGGTGTCGAGCGGGTTGCCCTGCCTGATCTTCTCCACCCGAGCGATCGCATCAGGCACGAAGTCGCTGTAGATCGAGGACTGGACCAGGGCACGGGAGGGACAGGTACAGACCTCGCCCTGGTTGAGCGCGAACATCGCGAAGCCCTCGAGTGCCTTGTCGTAGAACGCGTCGCGCTCGGACGCGACGTCCTCGAAGAACAGGTTCGGGCTCTTGCCGCCAAGCTCCAGGGTCACCGGGATGATGTTCTGGCTCGCGTACTGCATGATCAGGCGACCGGTGGTGGTCTCACCGGTGAACGAGATCTTGGCGATCCGATTGCTGCTCGCCAGCGGCTTGCCGGCCTCGACGCCGAAGCCATTGACCACGTTCAGCACACCCGGGGGCAGCAGGTCGCCGATGAGTTCCATGACCTTGAGGATCGACCAGGGCGTCTGCTCGGCAGGCTTCAGGATGACGGCGTTCCCGGCCGCCAGGGCCGGTGCGAGCTTCCAGGTGGCCATCAGGATCGGGAAGTTCCAGGGGATTATTTGACCGACCACGCCCAATGGCTCGTGGAAGTGGTACGCAACGGTGTTCTCGTCGATCTCCGAGGTGCCGCCTTCCTGGGCACGTAGCACCCCCGCGAAGTACCTGAAGTGGTCCACTGCCAGGGGGAGGTCGGCTGCCAGCGTCTCGCGGACCGCCTTCCCGTTGTCCCAGGCCTCGGCCACCGCGAGCATCTCGAGGTTCTGCTCAATGCGGTCAGCGATCCTGAACAGCACGTTCGAGCGCTCGGTCACTGATGCCCGACCCCACGAGTCCGCAGCGGCATGAGCGGCGTCCAGCGCAGCCTCGATGTCCTCCGATGTTCCCCGAGCCACCTCGGTGAACGCCTTTCCATTGACCGGCGAGATGTCCTCGAAGTAGGCGCCCTTGATGGGTGCGACCCACTCCCCGCCGATGAAGTGGCCATAGCGGCTCTTCACCGAGACCAGTGAGTCGGCGGTGCCCGGTGCTGAGTAGACAGTCATGAGTTGTCTCCGATCTCGGAGGTGCGGAGGTCGAACACGATGCGGGCCTTGATGTTGCCCTTCTCGACCTCTTCGAAGCACTCATTGACCTCTTCGAGCCTGCGGGTCTCGCGGATGACCCGGGTACGGCCCTGGGCGTGGATCGCGTAGACCTCAGCGAGGTCCTTCCGGGTGCCGACGATGGATCCGAGGATAGTGATGCCGTTCAGCACGGTCTCGAAGATCGGCAGGCTGACCATGTTGTCGGCCGGGAGGGCGACGAAGACCAACGACCCCCCGCGGCGCAGGGAGCCGAAGGCCTGCTCGAAGGCCTTGGGTGCGACAGCCACGGAGATCGCAGCATGCGCCCCACCGAGCGCCTTGATCGCGGCGACCGGGTCCTCGGTCAGGGCGTTGACCACATGATCGGCGCCCAGCTCCTTCGCGAGCTCCAGCTTGTCGTCGTTGATGTCGACCGCGACCACGGTGGCGCCGCTGATCTTCGCGTACTGCAGTGCGAGATGGCCGAGCCCACCGATGCCGAAGACCGCCACCAGCTGTCCGGGGCGGGCGCCGGAGAGCTTCACAGCCTTGTACGTCGTGACGCCCGCGCACGTGAGCACGGCCGCGTCCAGTGGATCCACCGTGACGGGGACCTGGGCGACGTACGTGGCGTTCGCCGTTGCGTACTCCGCGTAGGAACCATCGATGCCGTAGCCGGTGTTGACCTGCGCCTCACACAGGGTCTCCCACCCGTCGACGCAGAACTCACAGATCCCGCACGCCTTCCCGAGCCACGGCATGGCGACCCGGTCCCCCACCTTCGGTGTCATGACGCCCGGCCCAACCTGCTCGACGATCCCGACACCCTCGTGACCGGGGACGAACGGCGGAGTCGGCTTGATGGGCCAGTCGCCGTGGGCAGCGTGGATGTCGGTGTGGCACAGGCCGGCGGTCTCAACCCTGACGAGAACCTCACCGGGCCCGGGAGTGGGCTTGGGCGTTTCCTCGATGCTGAGCGACTTGGTGAAATCGTGGACGACAGCTGCCTTCATGGAGTTCTCCTTGTGAAGATGGACCGACCAAGACCGTCGCTCATGCGCGAGAACACTGCGTGGGAGGAATGCTCGGTGATGTCCACCACACGCTAGGGACGCAACGTTGCATTGCCGTTGCGTCACTCCAGACGCCAGAGGCAGCCAGCTATCTACCGAACTCCCTGTCCAGCCTGGCGATCTGGCCCGAGATGAGTGGAAGCAAAGGTGAGGTGGTGCTGACGGCAGCACGTTGGGCGAGCCACATGTCGTAGTCGTCAGCGCCCCAGGACGACCGGGTCCACGACGACATCAAGTCCGGGACGCCATGCTCCAGTACCGCCTGCCGCAGCGAAAGCTCCACGTCAGTGCGAAGCCTGACGACGCCTGGTGCCACGGAGCGTGGAAGCAGCGGTCCTCGGTACGCCTGCGTGGCGGCGACGACGTTGCCGGAAGCGAGGTACGCCTCAACCGCCAGCCAATCCGCTGTCACCTCGGCGACCAGCCGATAGGGCCGTGACGCCAGCAGGTCGTCGCCCAAGAGCGAACGCAGCCGGTTGAGCTCCGCTCTGAGAGTCGAGGCGCTGTTGTCCTCGTTGTACAGGAGCACCGCCAGCTCGTCCCCGGACAGGCCACGAGGCGCAGCTGCAAGGAGCAGCAGGATCTCGCTGTGCCGAGGAGTGAGTCGCAAGGTGGATCGATGGCTACGCCCGTCATCGATCGTGAGGAGTGACTCGTGGCGCCCCAATGCTTCGAGCGCAATCGAGAGTCCCGTCGTGGAGCGCTTGACTTCGGCGCCTGTGTGGGAGAGGAGATGGCGAGCGAGCTCGGCCTCCGCCATTCTCGCGGCAGCCCGCACCATCGCCATGGTCTGCGGTACGACGATGTCGTCGCCGCCCGTGATGTCGAGTACGCCGAGTAGTGCGCCAGTCGTCGGGTCGTGGATCGGAGTCGCCGCACAGCTCCACTGCTGCACCGATCGACGGAAGTGCTCCGACCGGCTCACACTGATGGGTTGGTCGAGATTCAGGGCCATCCCCGGCGCGCTCGTCCCGGCAATTCGCTCGTCCCAGTTCGCTCCCTCGACGAAGCCGATCGACTCAGCCCGGCGCAGCACCGTCGGACTCCCGCACACCCACAGCAGCTGCCCTGTCGCGTCGGAGACCGCCATGATCGAGTCGCAGTCCCGTGCGGCCTGACCGAGCACGTCGTCGAGTACCGGGAACACCTGCGCCAGTGGGTGGGCCTCGCGATAGTCGCGCAAGGCATCGTCCGGAAGCGTGATGGGTGCGCCGACGGTGTCAGGCTCCACGCCCGCAGCGGCCGAGCGGCGCCACGATTCCGCAACTTGGGCGCGCATTACCTTGGAGGCCACCCCTCAGTACACAGCGGGACCCCGGATGGCGCCAGCCCTGGAGCGCGGCAGACAGTCCGGGGGACGAATGGACTTTTGACCTCGGTCAAGAAGCCGCCGAGCCCAACACATCATCGCGATCGAGGTTCTCGAGGATCCTGCCGCGGTTTGTGAGCTGCCTTTCCGCAGCTCGTGGGCTGCGATGGCATCTGAGGAAAGGCTCTTGGACTCGCTGCTGGTGGCAGGTGCAATGTGCTGGTTCAGGATTCGAACCTGCGAAGGCATACGCCGACGGATTTACAGTCCATGCGCGCCACGCTGGTGACCAGCGCATATGCGACTCTCGACTACACTCGTCCCTGGGTTGCGCCCAGGACTGCACCGCACCTAACAGCACGATCGCATGGCACCGGTCACCCCCCCCCCCCAGCCACCAAACGCTGCTGATCGCGTTACGTCCGGTCGAGGCCGGCCACGTCGCGAAGGGTGACCCGTGGGCACCCGCCGCGGCTCGAGCGATTGTCGCGGCCCTCAACGCCGCGAGGGCCTGTGCACGGCCTCGACGCCGACCGGTCGCGGTGGCCACGCCTGGGCGCCCAGCTCGCGGGAGATCGCCCGCGCGGTGTCACGGACGAGGTCGCTAGCCTGGTGGCTCCTCAGATCACCGCCGGAGGGGATCACCACCCCGATGGCCCCGACGACTTCGCCGAAAGAGTCGAAGACTGGGCTCGCCAGCGAGCTCTCGCCCAGCACCGCCTCATCCTGTTCCACGGCGATGCCGCCGGATCGAACGCCCTCCAGCTCTTTGCGCAGGTCGGCGCGAGAGGTGATCGTCTCACCTGTCATGCTGCGCAACTCCTCAGCCAGGAGGACCTGGAGGTCGTCATCGGGCGTGAAGGACAAGATCGCCTTGCCAAGAGCACTCGCGTGGACGGGGATGACGATGCCGACCTCTGGCATCTGCCGACTGCCGTCGGGTCGTTGCTCGTGGTGGATGATCACCACGTCGTCGATAAGGAGCACCCCGGTGCGTACGGCGAGCCTGGTCCGTCGGGCCAGATCCTCGGCCCACGGGATGGCCTTCGACCTGAGCTCGAGCGTGTCGAGGTAGACGTTGCCAAGTCGGAGCACTGCCGGGCCGAGCTGGTACCGGCTCGAGCCGCGCTCCTGCACGACCATGCCGTGGTCCACCAGGCTGCGGACGATTCCGTGCGTGGTCGAGGGCGCGAGCTCGAGCCGGTCCGCCAGCTCCGAGAGGCTCATGCGTCGCGCTCCCTGGAGTGCGGTGAGGACCCGGATCGCGCGGTCGATGGACTGGATCACCTCCGCGCCTCCTGATGTGACGAGTTTCACGAAAAGTCTTGCGTACTAGTGAATCATAGGCGTACCGTCAAAATCCTATTCGATATTACCGAATAATATTCGGACAATCTCTAGAACAAGGGGCACGGCATGCTTGACGAGACGAATCTGCTCCAGCGCCTGGGCGCTGAAGCCATCGGGACGGCATTCCTGGTGTTCATCGGGGTGGGCTCGGTCCCCGCCACCCTGATGGTCAACGGAGATGCGCCCTTCACCATGGCCGACCTGGGGATGATCTCCCTGGCGTTCGGCACTGTCGTGATCGCGACCGTCTACGCGCTCGGGCACATCGGAGGCAACCACATCAACCCGGCTGTCACGCTGGGACTCGCCGCCTCCGGCAAGTTCCCGTGGCGGCACGTGCCGGCCTACATCGGCGCGCAGGTGCTGGGCGCCGTCGTGGGGGCGACGGCGATCATCGGAGTGCTGGGGCTCAAAGCCAGCGACGTCGGACTCGGAGTCGCGTCGTACGCCGACAACGTCAGCGTCGGTCAGGCCTTCACCGCGGAGTTCGTGGGCACGTTCATCCTGGTGTTCACCATCTTCGGGGTCATCCACCGCAAGGCAGCGGCCGGGTTCGCCGGTGTCGCGATCGGGCTGGTCGTCTTCGCCGCCATCATCCCCGTCGCCCCGACCACGGGCGCATCCATCAACCCCGCACGCACCTTCGGTCCGATGCTGGTCCAGCAGGTCGCCGGTGGCGAGGTGAAGTGGGACCAGCTGCCGGTCTACCTGGCCGCCGAGCTCCTCGCTGGCGTCCTCGCGGCTCTTCTCTATGGCCTGCTTGCGCGCACCCCGGCTGACCGCGAAACATCATCGGTCGGCGTCGACCTCGCTGATCCCGAGCTCCAGCCGGCGACCGAGCGCGCCAGCGTCTGACCCTCCCATCACATCGAAACCAGAAGGACATCATCATGAAGAAGCTCATCAACGATCCGAACGATGTCGTGGTCGAGGCCCTGCAAGGAATCGAAGCGGCTCATCCCGAACTGCGGGTCGACCACCACAACAAGGTCATCTATCGCGGTGACGCCCCGCGGAAGGACAAGGTAGGCATCATCTCCGGCGGCGGCTCCGGTCACGAGCCGCTCCACGGCGGATTCGTCGGCCTCGGCATGCTCGACGCCGCATGTGCCGGTGAGATGTTCACCTCTCCGGTTCCCGACCAAATGCTGGCGGCGACCAAGCTGGTCAATGGCGGTGCCGGGGTGCTGCACGTCGTAAAGAACTACACCGGCGACGTGATGAACTTCGAGATGGCGGCTGAGATGGCCGCCGCCGAGGCCGGCGCGCGCGTGGTCTCGGTGGTGACCGACGACGACGTGGCCGTCCAGGACAGCACCTGGACCGCGGGGCGCCGAGGCGTCGGGGTCACGGTGCTGCTCGAGAAGATTGCCGGCGCAGCGGCGGAGGAGGGTCGCGACCTCGACCAGGTTGCGGAGATTGCGCGAACCGTCAACGCGAACGGCCGCAGCATGGGCGTCGCGCTCACGTCCTGCACGGTGCCGTCCGCCGGCAAGCCGACGTTCGAACTCGGTGAGGGCGAGATGGAGCTCGGTGTCGGCATCCACGGCGAGCCCGGTCGCGAGCGGCTCCCGCTGGCGCCGGCGATCGAGATCGCCTCGATGCTGGTCGAGCCGATCCTGGCGGACCTGCCGTTCAGCAAGGGCGACCCGGTCATCGTGTTCGTCAACGGGCTCGGAGGCACCCCGCTGATCGAGCTGTATGTGATGTTCCACGAGGTCAACAAGATCCTCGCCGGGCACGGTGTCCAGATCGCGCGTTCGCTCGTGGGCTCCTACATCACCTCGCTCGACATGGCCGGTTCGTCGATCACGCTTCTCAAGGTTGATGACGAGTTGCTGTCGCTCTGGGACGCTCCTGTGAACACTCCCGCGCTGAGATGGGGCATCTGACACATGTCTGAGAACGTGACCACGGCGGTCTTCGAGCACTGGGTTCGCAGGTTCGCCCACATGATCGAGGAGAACCGCGATCACCTGACCGAGCTCGACGCAGCGATCGGCGATGCCGATCACGGGTCGAACATGGATCGGGGCATGAAGGCCGCCGTGGCCACGATCGAGGAGAATCCACAGACCACGGCCGGCGCCCTCCTGACCAAGGTCGGGTTGACGCTGGTCTCGACCGTCGGTGGCGCAAGCGGCCCGCTGTTCGGAACCTTCTTCATGCGGATGGGCGGCACGTTGGGAGACGCCGAGACCGTCTCGGAGACCGACGTCGCGGCCGCCATGCGGGCCGGGTTGGGTGGCGTGGTCGATCGTGGCAAGGCGGGGCCCGGCGACAAGACCATGTACGACGCACTGGCACCTGCCGTCGATGCGTTGGAGGCCGCACTCGTTGAGCACCAGCCCTTGAGCGCTGCCCTGAAGGTCGCTCGGGACGCAGCCACCATCGGACGAGACGCCACGACGCCGATGCTGGCCCGCAAGGGGCGCGCCAGCTATCTGGGCGAACGCAGCGTGGGCCATCAGGATCCCGGCGCGACAAGCGTTGCCCTGCTGCTCGACGCGGCTGCTGACTCGCCGTTCTGAGCCATCCCTAGGTCGACCTTAGACAGCGTGAGAAGCAAATGGAGTGAGTGGACATGACAGACAGCCGAACGGCAGACCCAGACTCGGACGCTGCGCGCAGTGTGGGCTTGGTCGTCGTCTCGCACAGTCGCGCGCTCGCGCGAGCCATGGTGGCGCTGGCGAGGGAGATGCTGCACGGCCGTCCACTGAAGATCGAGGTGGCGGCTGGACTTGACGACGTGACGTTCGGGACTGACGCGGTCAGCATCATGGAGGCCATCGAGCGGGCCGACGGCCCGGACGGCGTCGTCGTGCTGATGGATCTCGGCAGTGCCGTGCTCAGCGCCGAGCTGGCGCTAGACCTGCTACGCGATCCCTCGATGCGAGATCGGGTGACACTGTCGCCGGCCCCCATCGTCGAAGGTGTCATCGTTGCTGCCGTAGCAGCTGCGGGCGGAGCCAGCCGGGCGGAGGTCGCCGCTGAGGCGCGCGACTCGCTCATGGGGAAGTCCGCTCACCTGTCGACGCCTCCGAAAGGTGCAACGTCGGCGTTGGACGAGCCGCGTCCGGAGGAGGTCGTCGGGGTGTTCTCGGTCCAGAACCCGCACGGGTTGCACGCCCGACCGGCCGCTCGACTCGTCAGCGAAGTTCGAGCACTCGACGCATCGGTCCAGCTGCGCAACCTCACAACGGGCAGCGGGCCGGTGCCCGCCGGAAGTCTGAGTCGTGTCGCGACACTCGCAGCGCTGCACGGGCACGAGGTCGAGGTTTGCGCGTCCGGACCGCAGGCCCAAGAGGCAGTCGAGCACCTTCTCACCCTGGCGAAGCGCAGGTTCGACGAAAACCTCGAGGAGGTTGCAGAGCTCCCCGCCCGAGGCTCATCGGACTCGCGCGGCGGCCCACTCCCTGCTTCTCCGGGGATTGCGATCGGCCCTGCCCGCAGACTCACCGCCGTACGACTCGATCTCGCGCAGTACCCGCCGGGCGAGCCGACTGCCGAGTGGCGGCTCCTCGTCGAGGCGGTGGCGACCGTGCGCCGGGAGATCGAGCGTGTTCGCGTGTCCACCGCACGAGAGGTCGGCGCCGACCAGGCGAGCATCTTCGACGCTCACCTGTCACTGCTAACCGATGCGGAGATGCTCGCGGACGTGAAGTCCCGCATCGCCGGCGGCACTGGCGCTGTTGCCGCCTGGGCGAGCTGTCTTGCCGATGTCGAACGGGAGTGGGCGAATCTGCCGGACCCCTACCTGAGGGAGCGAGCCGCGGACGTGCACGCCGTCGGTGACCAGGTGTTGCGGGCCCTCACGGGTGCGACCGCTCGGCAGATGACCGCGCACGGCGTCCTGGTCGCCAAGGACCTGACGCCAACCGAGGCCGCCGGCCTGGATCTGGCCCAGGTCACCGGGGTGGTCCTCGCCGAGGGGAGCCCCACATCCCACGCAGCCATCCTCGCCAGGGGCCGCGACATTCCCGCCGTGGTGGCGGCTGGTCCGGGGGTGCTGAGCATCCCAGAAGGCACCACCGTCCTCCTCGACGGCGCGAGCGGCGAACTGCACGTCGACCCTTCGCCCGAGCTCCAGGCGGAATTCGAGCGACGCGCCTCCGGGGTCGCCGAGCAACGGGCTCGACAGCTCGCCCTGGCGGAGAAGCCGGCGATGTCCCGCGACGGAACGTTTGTCGTGGTCGCCGCCAACCTCGGTTCGGTGACCGACGCCCGATCCGCCGTCGCAGCCGGAGCGGACGGTGCCGGACTCGTCCGAACCGAGTTCCTGTTTCTCGACAGGAACTCGGCGCCTGACATCGAGGAGCAGAAGGGTGAGTACGACGCGATCGCGGAGGCCATGGGGGGTCGGCCGATCACTCTGCGCACCCTGGACGTCGGAGGGGACAAGCCATTGTCGTACCTGCCGATGCCGCCGGAGACAAATCCCTTCCTCGGCCAGCGCGGAATCCGGCTCAGCCTCGAGCACCGTGACCTACTGCGCGATCAGATGGCGGCGATCTGCCACACCGCGCGCCATGCCCCGACCAGCATCATGATCCCCATGGTGTCGACACCGGGCGAGATGATCGAGGCGCGCCACGTGCTGACGGAGGCGGCGGGTCCGTCGGGCCTCCCCCAGGGTCTGCGCATCGGGACAATGATCGAGGTTCCCTCGGCTGCACTCAAGATCGAGGCGTTCCTTCCGTATGTCGACTTCGTCAGCATCGGCACCAACGACCTGACCCAGTACACGCTCGCGGCCGAACGCGGGAACGGCGCTGTCGCCGCCCTCTCCGACGCCCTCGACCCAGGGGTTCTCCACCTGATTGATCACGTATGTCGAGCCGCACGCGGTCGAATCGACGTGGCGGTCTGTGGCGAAGCGGCTTCCGACGAACTGGCCATCCCGGTGCTCGTCGGACTGGGCGTGCGCGAGCTCAGCGTCTCCCCGCCTGCGGTACCGAGGGTGAAGGCGACGATCCGGGAACTGGACCTCGACCAGTGTGCGACCCTGGCGCGGCAGGCACTCACCCTGGCCGCTGCCGACGACGTGCGGAAACTGGTGCTCGCCATGCTCTCCGAGGCTGCGAGCTGAGCCTCTCACGGCAGGCGCGCAGACACCGCTCGACTGACGAACTGGCTCGTCATCGAGGATGGGCGCGCTGCGCCCCTCTCGAGACCACTGGCCGCCAGTGCCCGCGGATGGCGCATATCGATTATCGATGTTATCGTTCATCGATAACATCCCTCTGAGGGAGGCCAACATGGTCACTTCGTCCACATCCCTGGCCGTGCGCGCAACGCGCGCCATCATCGTCGGCCTCCTGGTTCTCTCAGTCGCGTTCACCGGCTTTGCCCTCTTGTCAGTCGCGACAGGCCTGTTCCGCCATGGCGACTCCTTGTTGTACGGGGACCCCATCACCGTTCCCATGCAGGTGTCGGCCGACGACCTCGGTGCCCTGCCGGAGGGGATCACCGTCGACGCCTGGCTCGACGTCAAAGTCGAAATCCCAGATCCGGCGACGACGCAGATGCTCCTGAGATCGGCTCTGGACCTGGGCCCGGCGCTCGTGGTCGTGTGGGCACTCTGGCTGCTGACCGGGGTCATGAGATCCGCCGCAGGGGGCGATCCATTCGGGAAAGACAACGCCCACCGATTTCGCAGCCTCGCGCTTCTTCTGATCGCCGGCGGCTTTTCGCTGAACTTGTTGAACTACGCGGTACTCAATGCACTGTTCACGCAGGTGCCGGAGTATCCCTCTATTCATTTGGCGGCCGGCCCGTTCGCCCCGCTCCCGGGTGGCATGCTCGTGGGCGGCCTGATTGCCTTCGCTCTGGCCGCGATCTTCGCCGACGGCGCACGACTGCGCGAGGACGTCGAAGGGATGGTCTGATGCCGGGGGATGGACACGCCATCGTCGTGCATCTGGACGAGATGCTCCGCGCTCGGGACATGACCCTCACAGAGCTTTCATCGCGGGCGGACATCACGATCGCCAACCTGTCGGTTCTGAAGAACGACCGCGCCCGCGCGATCCGATTCTCGACCCTGACCGCGCTGTGCGCGGCCCTCGAATGTCAACCCGGGGATCTGATCAGTTACGCCCCAGATCAGGCGTAGCGCACAAGCGCTACGCCTGAGTACTCGTTGACACTGGTAGGGGGCGGTCGAACCTGCGAAGGCATACGCCGACGGATTCAGAGTCCTCCGCACGCATTGTGGCGACCTGCGGTTTCCTCGCCAGATTGCAAACTCCCCCGCGTATTCCCCACGAAGAACGACACACAGTGGGCGACAGTTGGACACAACCAGACCCACATCGAGACGATTCACTTCCTGCGCCGCGCATCGGAGGTGCACCGCCGCACCCGGCTCCAGCAGGTCGTCCTCGGGCTCACGGCGTGCCTCACCACACGGCATACCGCGCTCTGACCGAGTGCGCTGAAATCCGCCGCATCCCGGCTCCCCTCTGTTGTCGACCGGCGTTCTGGAGGGGCGCGAATGCTTCACTCTTCGGGTTTGCGTGGTCGCGGCGTAGTGCCGGCTGGGCGGGTCTGACCTGTAAACCTCATCCCCTCGTCATCGGCTCGGTGTAACGCGATCGGGCTCGCCGTCGCCTTGTGGTGCGAGACGTGTCGCTCCCCGATGCGTCCGTCACCGCGAAGGAGCGAGCGCATGTTCAGGACCAGGTGGAGGGTGGGCGGCGCGGCCGTCGCCCTGATGGCGGCGACCGCGGGCACGATGGTTGCCGCTCCGTCTCATGCCGACGAGTTGGCGGCAACGTCGATCTCGATCCGCACCCTGAAGGCGTCCGTGCCGCCCGGCGGCACCGACACCATCACCGGCAACCTCGCGGTGGCCCGTGGCTCGGCATCCGCCCGTGTGGTGAGCCTGGAGGCCCACACACCAGGCACAAGCGGCTACACGCCGGTAGGCAACGCGACCGCCGGCCCGAACGGCGGCATCAAGCTCGTCGTGACGCCCGACGTCACGACGCTCTACCGCTGGCACTACGACGGCGCCACTGACGCCCGCCCGAGCACCAGCGGTGTCGTCCGCGTCAAGGTGACCGAGACCCGGCACCACGCCCATCGGCTCGGCACCACGCTCTCGATCCGCGCCACCAAACGGACGATCAGCAGGACTGGGGTCGCGACGATCCGCGGCCGACTGCGCTCGGGCCGCACGGGTCTGCCGAACCGGCAGGTCTTCCTGCTCGCCCGCCACGCCGGTCAGGGCAACTGGCACTTCGTGAAGTCCGACCGCACCGCGGCGCGGGGCGGCTACTTGTTCCGGGTGACTCCCGGGCAGACCACGGCCTACCGGGCGCTGTACCTGGGTAGCCAGGTCTTCCGCCCCTCGCACAGTGGCACCGTGAGGGTCCACGTGAGGCAGCATGTCGCCACGTCGCTCTCCGTTCGCGGTAGCGACGCGGCGCACCAGCGGTTCGCCGTGAGCGGTCAACTACGCGGTGGCGGCCACGCGATCCGCAACGCCCGTGTGACGCTGTGGTCGCGGGCTCCCCACTCGACGACGTGGGTCGCAGTGGCCTGGCAGCGCACCGGCTACCACGGCGCCGTGCGCTTCAAGCGTCCGCAGGCGGAGGGAACGGCGTACCGGCTCCGCTTCAACGGCAACCGGCACTACGCCGCGAGCGTCAGCGGCATCGTGGTCGACTGAACCCTCTGCTCGCCACCACGACCACCCATGAGGCGGAGGTGACCGCACTGACGGAGCGGGACCGTTGTGCGACCACTCACGGGCCCGGGGACGTACCCCAGGCCCGTGAGGCCGCGCCCGAAGAGGTCGAGCTCGAGGCCGCTTTGGCCGCTGCACGCGCCGGAGACGAGCAGGGGTTCGCCGACGTGTGGCGCACGCTCCACCCGCCCCTGCTGCGCTACCTCACCGTGCGCGGCGACGATGCCCCGGAGGACCTCGCGGCCGACACCTGGATGCACGTGGTCCGCGGGCTGGCGGGCTTTCGCGGCGGCCTGCCGGAGTTTCGGGCGTGGCTGTTCACCATCGCGCGGCACCGGGCGGTCGACCAGGCCCGAGCCAGGGCCCGGCAGCCGCGGCTGGCGCTGGGACTCGCGTTGGAGCACCGCGAATCGGCACCCAGCGCGGAGCATGAGGCCGACGTGAACGAGGCGACCGCCCGGGCCATGCGACTGGTGGCGACGCTGCCTGGGCCGCAGGCCGAGATGGTGATGCTGCGGGTCGTGGCTGGGCTCGACGTGGCCGACATCGCCCGGCTGCTCGGCAAGAAGCCCGGGACGGTGCGGGTGGCGGTGCATCGGGCACTGAAGACCCTCGCCACAACCGGTCACGAGCTGGGCGACAACGACGCCGCACGAGAGGTGGTGTGACATGAGTACCGACGACGAGCAGGATCGACTGCTGCGCGCCCTCCGCGCGCCAGGCAGCAACGCCGAGCTGTCGGATGAGGAGCGGTACCGGGCGATGTTCCGGGCGGCGCACTCCCCCACTGCACCCGGCACGACGCGCCAATCGCGCGCACCAAGCCGGCTGCTGATCGGCGGAGCGGTGGCCGGGGTCCTGGCTGTCGGCACCGGAGGCGTCGCCGCGGCGTACTCGGGCAACCTGCCCTCTCCCATCCAGACACTGGCCCATCACGTCATCGGCGCGCCTGAGGCCTCGCCGCGCACACCTTCGAGCGAGTCGCTGGTCCCCAGCGCCAGGACGCCTTCGTCCACGTCGGGTCCGACGGCCGGCGCCTCGAGGTCGCCGTCGGCGCGACCGACCCATCAGCCCTCGCACCAGCCGCGTCGTCCGGCGCCCTCGTCCGGCGCGTCCGACTCGACAACGGCGCCGAAGGCGGCAACGGGACCGAGGCCGCCCATCCACTCTTCCGCGCCGCCATCGACTGGCACGCCCGCTCCGGTGCTGACCGGCGCGACGCTGGTCGGAAGTTCGCAAGAGGCCGACTTCGGCGCCCGGGTGCGCTTCTCGGGCCAGCTCACGTACTCGGGCACACCGACCTCGCGACAACGAGTCGTGCTCCAGGAGCAGGTCGGGTCCCGCTGGGCGGCGGTGGGCCACGGCCGTACCGACGCCGATGCCAGCATCACGCTCACCGCCCCACGGCTGCAGCGAACCAGCAGATTCCGGTTGGTCGCGGGTCAGGGGTCCGGCACTGTGCGCAGCGTTCCGTGGCGTGTGGCGATGCATCCGCTGGTCACCGCGGACGTTTCGGCGTCAAAGAAGGAGGCGACCATCACCATTAGCTCCCTTGGCGGCTTCGGCGGCGACGACATCACCCTCGTCACCCGGCGCGACGGCCGCCTCGTGATCGTCAGCCGGGGCCGCCTCGACGCGTCCGGGTCAGCGTCGTTCGTCGTGACTCCCGACCGACGGCGGACGTCCTACAGCCTCGTCCTCGGACCGACCAAGCGGCACACCTCTGCTCGGGTTGGGGTGGTAGTGAGGTTGGAGCGGGGGACTGGGGGTCGGTAGGGCATTCCGCCGTTTCCGGACGCTGGTCAACGTCCAGCCTCACTGATGAGGGGAGTGTGCATCAGCAAGCGGTCGGAACTCCGCTGACGCCTTCAGCAAGCCGTGGACGGCGTGGGGGAGGCATCCCTGGGGGTGGAAGTACCAGGTGGCCCCGGGCTGGCCCGCGAGGGCCGTTCACGGAGGGCTGTCTGTTCTGCCGCCTACGCTGCCGGGCAGCCGCGCACTCAAGTTCAGCTGGTTCAAACCTTCGCGCCAACAAGCCCGTCGCGATACCCGCTGGGGTATCGGTGCTCCGTGGATAACGCAGGTCGGGGTTTCGACAAGCTCAACCAGCGAGCGTGGTGGCAGGTGCAGGATTCGAACCTGCGAAGGCATACGCCGACGGATTTACAGTCCATGCGCTCCACCGTGGTGACCAGCACCAACGAAGTTTTCGACGGAACTTTTCCCCGAGTCACCCCCAGGAATTTGCCACCAACAACGGGCCCTGCGTAGGCGCGGGTCAGATGACGACACGTCCAGAACTGACCACTTCGATGGTCTTGGAGGTGCCCTGACTGATGCGCTCCGCGTGAGCTCTCGATGCGTTCGGGTCAATGAGTGTTGCGCACTGGCCCCACCAACTCGCTCACCACAACCGAACGCGGCCGATGAGCATCGGGCGTCACAGTGCACATCGCGGCAGATGAGGACGCCGTCCCCGGGCTCCTGTCCTCAGTGACTCCCCCTAGGGGCAGATGCTCGAACCATCAGGAGGCAGAGAGCAAGCCCACTGCTCTGAGGATCGCCGGCAGGATGACGAGGACACTTCCCAGCACGAGGGGCGCTCCGCAGGCACCGATCACCTTGATCAGAGTGCCGAGCCCAGCCCGGCGCGCGTGGGACGTCGCGAGGATGCCGAACCCCGCGGCCGCCAACATGAAGGCAAGCACGTACGCGACGGACCTGGCGTCGACTTGGTTAGCGTCACCCGCGATACCGGCGAGTATGGCGAATGCCTGAGTGATGCTGCCTACGACGTATATCGTGAGGGTGGCAAATGCCGCCCACAGCAGGGTCCCGACGGTGCGGGGTGCGACCAGCCGGGGATGGACGGCCAGGACGGCCAGGACCACCCCCACCAGCTTGAGGACGGCCACGAACCAGTTCACCACCGAGATCGCCGTCTCGTCGCCGGCGTATCGCCCGGTTCCGAAGTAGTCCGTCAACTCGAACCAGACGCCGATCGCGGTGAAGCCAGCGCACCAAAGCGCCACGAGGAGGCCCACTGCTACGAGTGCCCGACCGGGCACCTCGACGTGGCGGTGCTCAGTGATCCGCTTGCCTTCGGCCCTGGATTCGGTCTTGGTCATCGAACAACTTCCTCATTCGTAGATCGAAGTTAGAGATCAGGTTCTAGAGATGCCGCTCGCACGCTTTCCTATGCTGTGTCGACGCCAAGCCCTGACCGACGCCAAGCCCTGGCCGATGCCTGGTAGGGGATGGTCTGGGTAGTCGAGCCCTCTATGGGCGCAGCAAATACAGACGCAGCCATGATCAGCGGACGCTGATCTCCCGCAGGGCGTAGTGCTCGAAGGCGGCCAGGACGAGCTGCGCCAGGATCAGGGGCTTCCTGCACGGCATCCTCGGCCGCCGCGAAGGCGGCTTCGCGTCGGACGAGGACACCGATCACCGCAGTGGTCACACCTGGAGGCCTTGGCGCCAGGTGGAATGTGCCGGGTGCCAACCCAGTTCGCGCTTGGCCTTGGCGTTGGATGCGCCACGCAGCTCGGTCATGAGGACAACGCCGGCCTGTCCGGCGGCCAGCCGTCCGATGAACCGCGGTACGCGCATCGGTTTCTTGGCGCCCAGCATCGCCGCCAGTTCCGGCAGCCATTCGGCGACAGGAGCGGGGTCGTCATCGACGATGTTGTAGACACCGCGGGCAGCGTTCTCTATGGCTGCGACTGTGGCCTCGGCGGCGTCGGCGATGTGGACGAACGACCACACCCCGCCGCCGTTGCCGACGACCGGGAACTTGCGCTTGCGGATCATCTCGAACTGCTCGGACCCTCGTGTCATGGAGGTGCCGGGTCCGTAGAACGCGCCGTAGCGCAGCACGACCCCTTCGGTCCAGTCGGCGCCGAGCACGGCCTTCTCCAAGTACTCAACCGCGGCGATCATCGAGGCCATCGGGCGGACCGGTGAGGGATCCAAGGGGTCCTTCTCGGTCTTGACCGGTCCGCCGGTCCGGGCGTAGGTGAACCCCCCGTTGCTCTGGGCAACGAACCGTCGTACTCCTACGGCGCGCGCGGCTGCGAGGAGGTTGTCCGTCCCCTCGATCCGCAGCCGGTCGGTGGCGGCGAAGCTGCGCTCCATGTGGCGGGGATCGACGTGCCTGATGGCGGTCAGCTGGTGGACGACCACCTCCGGTGCCGCTTGGCGCACGGCGGCCTCGACCTCGCCGCGGTTGAGCGCATCGGCGAAGACCGGGGCGGCGCCGAGCTGTGCCGCCTTGTCCTTGTCCGCCTCTCGGCGGATCATCGCGAACACCTCGTGTCCTGCATCGACCAAACGTGGCACCAGCTCCTTGCCTATCGCTCCAGTCGCGCCTGCAATTAGCACTCTCATCGTCAACTCCTGTTCGGTTCGGATTTGTCACTTGAACCGGATGGCGCGCCGTTTCCTGACAGGAGCCATGCATGATGCACGTCACATCACGAGCAGGGGTGCCCCGTGGTCGGCCGCCGCCCACTGGTGGGTCGCGCGTTCGAGCTTGTCGGGGTTTGCCTGAGTACGGCAGGCAGCGATGCCCTCTGCGGTGACCTCCAGGCACATGATTGCGACGACCCGGCGTTCCACGACGGCCACAACGGCGGGTTCGCCATTGGCGGTCCAGGCGTAGATCTCGGGCGCGCCGCCGACGATGGCGCGCTTGGCCCCGGTCGGCTTGAACATGCCCCACACGAACTGCGCGACCGCGTCGGCTCCCGCGAACGCCTTGCTGCGCGCCGGAACCTTCCCTCCGCCGTCGCCGATGGCGATGGCCTCCTTGGTGAGCAGGCGTACCAGCTCATCGGTCTGGCCGCTGGTGGCGGCCGCGAGGAACTCCTCGACGATCCGCTCGGCGGCGGCCTTGTCGATCTCGGTGCCGGCTTTGGCGTTCGCGACATGCTTCTTGGCACGGTGAACGATCTGCTGGCTTGCGGCCTCGGTGATGTCGAGGATTTCGGCGATCTCCCGGTGCGGGTAGTCGAAGGCCTCCCGCAGCACGTACGCGGCCCGTTCGTTCGGGGACAGGCGCTCCATGAGGGTGAGGACCGCGTACGAGACCGCTTCGCGCTGCTCAGCGGTCTCGGCCGGGCCGAGCATCGGGTCCCCGGCGAGCAGCGGCTCGGGGAGCCATCGGCCCACGTAGGTCTCGCGCCGGGCCCGCGCGGAGGTGAGCTGGTTGAGGCACAGGTTGGTGAGGACCTTCGTCAGCCAAGCCTCGGGGACCTCGACGCGGACGACGTCGGCGGCCTGCCAGCGCAGGAACGTCTCCTGCACGACGTCCTGTGCCTCGTGCGTGGAGCCGAGGAGTCGGTAGGCGATGGCCTCCAGACGCGGCCTCAATAGCTCGAACCGGTCGACGTCGTCCTCTCCCAAAGGCACGACCTGATCGTATCTATGGGCAAAGCGCGGGGGTGACCGCAAGGGGATCGGCAATAACCGGATAGTCCTCGGACAGGCTAGCCAGGTGCTTCAGGATCCACGCAGTGTCTAGAGGAGTCGTGCGCGCTCAGCGCGTCCAGTCTCCTCGCGCCGCAGTCCGGCGCGCTAGGAGGGGCCTCGCGCCTTCTCTGCTCAAGTTCCGCCATCACGTCGGTGGCGGTCTTCGAAACCCACGAGACGCACCCTCACCCTGCTGTCGATCAGTGACCGCTAATCGGCATGTGCGATCGCCCGTGACGTGACCGAGCACTGGACAAGTCTCAGGATCTCGGCCGTCGGGTCTGACGGCGCGGACCGGATCGAATTCATAGTGGGTCTGGTCCAGTGCGTCCAATTTCACTCAAGGATGCACCGAACCCGGGCATCGGGCGTGTACTGACCGGGACAGAGGTTGGGGGAACTCGTCATGGGCGCTGGACACAGGTCGGGTGCGCACTGGTTCAAGCAGGCCGACGGACGCCTGCGTTACTGGGACGGCGAATCCTGGACGACCTACTTCCAGGACCCGGCCGGAGTTCCTGTCGGTTGGTACCGACAGAACGACGGGATGTCGTGCTACTGGGACGGACACCGTTGGTCGATGGCGGTGTCCCGGTCTGAGGGCGGCAGGAACCTCGGCGAGAACCAGTCCCGCGAAACATCGGTTCTCATGCTTCCGCTGATGGCAGTCGCTGCTGCGGCGCTAGTCGCGATCGTGTTGATCCGTGTGACCGGCCATGCCGGTGACGCGAACAATCGACAGCATTCATCTGGTCCCTCCAGTGAAGACGCCGGTCGAGCCAACTCAACATCGAAAGGCCCGACTCCCTCGGCTACTCCGTCGACCGCAGGACCAGTCGCCGACGCACTCTCGCGACTGCCCCTGAAAGGGAGAGCGGCCATGACGGGATATGACCGCGAGCTCTTCCATTTCGGAGAAGACACCGATGGTGACGGCTGTCAGACGCGCGACGACGTGCTGGCTCGTGACCTCGAGCATCGAGTGGTCCAGGCGACTGACCCGTGCATCACCGAATCCGGGCGGTTGTCGGACCCCTACAGCGGGCGACAGATCGACTTCGACCGTGCCATCTCCACGGTCGATGTGGATCACGTCGTCGCGTTGGGCAACGCCTGGGTGACCGGTGCTTTCGGTTGGGACCAGGTGACCCGAGTCGCATTCGCGAACGATCCCCTGAACCTGTTGGCCGTCGATGCCTCGCTGAACCGACAGAAGGGGGACGGGGACGCCGCCACCTGGTTGCCCCGGAAGGCCTTGCGCTGCGACTACGTTGCCCGCCAGATCGCCGTGAAGACGAAGTACCACCTCTGGGTGGCTCCGCCAGAACGCCCCGCCATGGATCGCATCCTGAACCGGTGCCCCGGACAGACTCTGCCGAAGAGCCAAAGGGCACGACCGACACCACCGCTAGGCACCGCAGAGCCTGATCCAGGTGACGAGAGCGGGCAGTCACAACCCCCAGACTCCGGGCCCTTCGCCAACTGCGACGACGCCAGAGCTGCCGGTGCGGCGCCCGTGCATCGCGGAGAGCCCGGCTATGCCCCGAACCTCGACCGCGACAACGATGGGATCGGCTGCGACGAGTAACTACGAGGCCCGATCTGAGTCACGAGCCTCAGGCTCGCCTCGTCTTCGTTCGCCTGAGGAGTTACCACCGAGATGGGTGCTCGCTCCGATCCCGAGGCTGGTACCGGGTCACTCACTGCCGGACCGCGATTGCGTGGGTCGATGCATGACCCAAATGCTGCCACCCACCACCGACTGAGCGGGCTCAAAGGTTTGGCCACGGACCGTCACGATGCGAATCGGTCACTCAGCCGCGCCGGCACGCGGCTACTAGACGATTCCGTTAGGGCCGGTGTCTGGCCAGACTCGGTCCAGGTGATCGGCGGGAAGCTCTCTATGCGGCTGCCCACCTGGTTCGAGGGTGTGGCTCACTATCGGTCTGCGTCCCGTCGGTCACCGTGACGAGGCGTGGCTCAAGAAGGGACTGCCCTGCTCGTAGTAGCAATGCCCACCTCGCCGTCCACATCCAAGCAACAGGCGGGAGCAGCACATGGAGCACGTCGTCATCGGGGTCGATCCCCACAAGCTGTCGGCCACGATCGAGGTCGTCGACGAGCGCGAACAGCTGCTGGGCCAAGGTCGGTTCACCACCGACCGAGCCGGCTACGCAGCGATGCGCAAGTACGTCGCAGCCTGGTCGGAGCGGGTCTGGGCGGTCGAGGGCAGCAACGGTGCCGGCCGGCCTCTCGCGCAGCGCCTCCTCGAGGACGGCGAGCGCGTCGTCGATGTCCCGGCCAAGCTCGCGGCCCGGGTCCGACTGTTCGACACCGGACACAACCGCAAGACCGATGCGCGTGACGCCCACTCGATCGCGATGGTCGCGGTCCGAACCACGACCCTGCGGGTGCTCCAGCTCGACGGCGAGCTCGAGGCCCTGCGGATGCTCACCGACCGCCGCGAAGCACTGACCAGACGTCGGGTCCAGACCGTCGACCGCCTCCAGGCCCTGCTGGCCGAACTCCTGCCTGGGCAGGCCAAACGCGACATCACCACCGGCCAGGCCAAGGCGATGCTGGCCAAAGTTCGGCCGCGTGACATCGCCGGCAAGACCCGCCGCCGGATCGCTGCAGAAGAGCTGGCCGAGCTGGTCGCGGTCGAGGCCAAGATCAAGAAAGCGACCGCCGAGCTCAAAGCGATCGTGCTCGCCCGCGGCTCCCACCTGATGGACCTCCACGGCGTCGGACCCGTGGTGGCGGCCCGGGTGCTGGCCGACACAGGTGACGTCACCCGCTTCGCCGACCGCAACAGGTTCGCGTCCTGGACCGGCACCGCACCCCTCGATGCCTCCTCCGGCGAGCAGAACCGCCACCGGCTCTCTCGGGCCGGGAACCGGCGGATGAACCACATGATCCACATCGCAGCGATCAGCCAGATCCGTCTCGACACCGACGGCCGTGCCTACTACCGACGCAAGCGAGCCGAGGGCAAGAAACCGCTGGAGGCGATCCGGTGTCTCAAGCGCCGCATCTCCGACGCCATCTACCGCCAACTCCTCACCGACGCCGAACAGGCAGCTGGCACGGGCCCGGGAGGGCACTGCGGGGCGACTCTTCAATCCAGCGCGGCCGACCTGCCCCCGCACATCGACACTTCGGATCAGCCACTTCCCGGACCCGCGGGCAAGACGCTACGCCGGACCGGTTGACAACAGAAGGGAGCCGGTAATGACGCAACTCGACTCTGGCTAGCTCATTCGATCTGCTAGGAGCGTCAACAACTTGTCCAGGACCACACCGTGCCGACCTTCTAAGGCAACTCCCAGAAGAACGCCCGAGACGTCGTCGAAAACCGACAGCCGGGCGACCCGCAGATCACTCTCCAGAGCAGCAGCGTCCTTGATCGCGTCGTACAACGCCCGCTGCTTCCATCGGGGTGCTCCGCCATCGGCACCCAGCTCACCCGCTGGAGCTCCCGCCCCGAACATGCGAGCACTTGACGGGTTCGACCAGCGTTTGCCCCACGTAGCAGATCGGAGACACTCAGCCTCTCGCGTATCGCAGTCCTCTTCGTAGGACATGGCCCATGGCAATGACGCGGCCCAGGGTCTCTCGAG
This sequence comes from uncultured Actinomycetota bacterium, assembly GCA_963742785.1. GTDB lineage: Bacteria > Actinomycetota > Actinomycetes > Propionibacteriales > Nocardioidaceae > Marmoricola. The sequence goes on along the minus strand of CAVUNI010000004.1, from coordinate 55,044 downwards.
CGTCATTTTGCGATAGCGGTTGAAATGGAGTTCTTCGTCCAGCTCAATCAGGATGCCGTCCATGCTGAGGTCCCAGGCCCCTGGTCGTAGTTGCGGGTGCTCGAGGACTCCTCCCAGATCCCTGTAAAGGCGTAGTACGTCGTTCCCGATCGAGGCATCAAGCTCTTTAACCCGCGGCGGCGTCACTCTCCTCGCGTCAGGAGTCAGCCCACCCGCTTCGAGCAACCTGGCTAGAGCGGCTGCTCGCTTGCCCGTCCGCACCATCCGAGCATCATGACAAAGGCGCGGCGGCAACACACGTATACCAACGGCAGTGGCTCACGCCCGCAGCGTGTTGGTGTCGGAGCTACGGGCACGACGTGATCAATGCGAGTCGTGAACTGAAGGACGTCGGGTACCGCGTTGGGCACCGTGACCTCCACGAGCGCTTGGCCCTTGTACTTTCGGCGGTACTCGTCATACGGATAGAGCGAGATCGGTATCCAGGACTCGTGCCCGTGGCTTTGGAGGTCTCCACCAGCACCGTTTGTAGGTCAGTGCTGACACCACCCGGACCAGGAGGGCACCCTAGTGTTGGTGGGAGTTGACACCACCCTGGCGGGCGCGCAAGCGGAGCGAGTCCGAGCAGATTGAGCGGAGGTGGGCGCATGTCGGCGACGAAGCTCCTGGCACTCGGTATCGTGCACCTCTCCGGCGGCGCGCATGGCTACCAGGTGCGGTCCGAGCTGCAGAGCTGGCGTGCGGAGATTTGGGCCAAGATCAAGCCCGGCTCGATTTATCACGCGCTGAAGAAGGCGGCGGCTGATGGCTTCCTCACCGAACACGCCGAGCCGGGCAACTCCGGGCCGGAGCGCGTTCTGTACCGCGTGACAGCTCGGGGACGTGACGAGATAGTCGAACTGGTCCGCGACGGTCTGCGGCGCACCCATGACCCCACCATGCTCAACGCGTCGATCGCCATGTTGCCCATGCTGACCAGGACAGATGCCATCGCGCACGTCAACGAGCGGGTCGCGCGCCTGGAAGCGGAGCTCGTAGAGCAGGCCAAGTGGCGGGAGCACCCGAACCCCGACATTCCCGAACACGTCCGCGATCAGGCCGAACTGTGGGCGGGACATGCACGCACCGAACTGGAGTGGGCGAAGAGCCTGAGCAAACGACTGGCTGAGGGCGCCTACACCATGGCCGATGATCCGGGTTCGTGGCGAACGGTCCCCTAATCAACCTTGACTAGACGCTCCTCCTCGCGTACTTTGGCCGAGTAACCAAACTTGACTAGTCGGCCAGGCCCGGACACGGCAAGGAGAGCCGAATGAGCACCATCCTCAAGAACAACTCGGAAACCGTTGCGCACACGCCCGGGCGGGCGAGCAGCATCGGGGTCTGGATTCTGCAAGTCGTGCTGGCGGCGATCATCGCCGGCGGCGGAATCTCGAAGCTCGCCGGCGACCCGGTCATGGTGGACATGTTCGCCGACATCGGGGCTGGCCAGTGGCTCCGGTACCTGGTCGGAGCGCTGGAGGTCGCGGGAGGGGTTGGACTTCTGATCCCGGCTCTGGCGGGCCTGGCCAGTCTGGGGTTGGCGGCATTGCTGACCGGTGCTGTCATCACCGATCAGTTCGTGCTCGAGCAGAGCCCTTGGCTGCCGCTCGCCCTTCTCGTCGTGGCGGCCGTGATCGCAAGGGCGCGGTGGTCGCGCACCGAGGCCGTCGTCGGCACGCTGCTCAGGCGCTGAGACAAACCTCTCGAACGGAGATGTGAGATGAACGAGATGGCCTTTCGCGTGACATCAAACGATGGCACCACCATCGCCTACGACCGGAAGGGAAGCGGCCCGGCTGTCGTCCTGGTAGGCGGCGCACAGGACGACGGAGCCGAGAACGCTCCCTTGATACCTGCTCTCGCCGAGCACTTCACGGTTTACAACTATGCCCGTCGGGGACGCGGCGCGAGCGGCTTCACCGAGCCCTACGCCGTGGAAAGGGAGATCGAGGACCTGGATGCGTTGATCGCGGAGGCGGGCGGCTCGGCACACCTGTTCGGGGCGTCCTCTGGTGGCGCTCTGGCGCTGGAAGCCGCCGCGGCCGGGTCAGCCATCGACACGATCGCCGTGTGGGAGGTGCCCTACGCGGTCGGGGACGACATACGCCCGCGATTCGAGGAGTACGTCGCGGACACCCGACGCGCCTTCGACGCCGGGCGAGACGAGGAGGTTCTCGAACTGTTCATGCGCATGACCGGCGCCTCCGACGACAACATCGCGGCCAGGAAAGCGGCAGGCAAGCAGACGGCGCATTGGGCGGATTCGGTCGCCCTCGCGCCCACGCTGGTCCACGACAGCCTCTTCCTCAACCGCTACCAGTTGCCGGCCGATCGACTGGCAACGGTCACCCAACCGGTCCTGGTCACCACCGGAGGACCGATCACGGTCCCCTACATGGCAGGCCTGCCCTCGGACTTCTTCGACCGCGCAGCCGACGAGCTTGCAGACCTCCTACCCCACGCTCAACGGGAGACCCTCGAGGGGCCGGATCACGTCGTCGACCCACAGATCGTCGGCCCGCTGTTGCTACGGTTCTTCAGCAGCGAACACTGAGGGGCCCGCGAGGTGTTGCGGGAAGACCGATTAGGCACCGCGCAAGCAGATCTTCGTCGCGCCAGGGACACGGGGCGGACAGGTGGTGTCGAGGTTTGATGTCGTCGGCGGCATCACAGGCCTGATCCAGGGCGTGCTCGTCACCAACGTCTTCGTCACCACGCAAGGCCGGGCCGTCGTACTGACCTGGGCTTCAGTGGGACTCGACCTGGCCTACTCGCTGCTCATCGGCTCCGTCGTCGGTCGTACCCCGCACTCCGGGCCGACTCAGTACCGCCCACCGAACCCCTGCGCAGCACATGACCAGGCACCTCGGTAGCGCCAGTGATTCCGGGCTGTGGTCGCATGCGGTCACCGTTCCCGGGGCGGTGGCCCGGTGCCGAAAGTCGTGCCCACGGCGTGCTCACGTCAGGAGTGCCACCGATGACGCAGCCGCGTTCGCGGGTCGACCTGTACGCGGCGATCCGACGGGATGCCCGATCTGGGATGTCCAACCGCGCGCTGCAGCGCAAGCACGGCGTCGGCTTCCGAACCGTGACAGCGGCGCTGGAATCTGCATGGCCGAAGGAGAGAAGGCAACCGCCCAAACGCGGCTCACGGATTGACGCGTACCGAGTGGTGATCGACGACTGGCTGCGCTCGGACCTCGACGCGCCGCGGAAGCAGCGACACACGGCGAAGCGGACCTTCGATCGACTGCTTGACGAACATGACGGGGCCGGGGTGGTGTCGTACTGGATGGTCCGCGAGTACGTCGCCACCCGACGCCGTGAGATTCGCGTCGAGGTCGGACGGGAACCTGCCAACGCGTTCATCCCGCAAGAGCACCTCCCGGGCCGCGAGGCCGAGGTTGACTTCGGCGACGTCGCCATCCGCCTGCACGGCGAGCTCGTAACCTGCGCGCTGTTCAGCCTTCGGCTCTCCTACTCGGGCAAGGCCGTGCACAGGGTCAGTGCCTCGGCTGGGCAGGAAGCCTTTCTTCGAGGGTCACGTTCGTGGGGCGCTCTTTCTGGGCGCTGTGACTCATGGCCGAACGCAGGCTCGAGCGCTCCATGCGTCTAGCCACTCAAGGGCTGCATGGGGCCGGCGACGTACCCAAACTTTTCCCCGTATTTTCCCCAGCCTCCCGCAGAGAGCCGGTTCTGGTGAGGTGGGGTGAGAAGTAGTGAGACCCCTATCCAGATGCCTCACCAAGACAAACGCGCAGGTCAGGGACCTGCTTCGCGCTGGTGGCAGGTGCAGGATTCGAACCTGCGAAGGCATACGCCGACGGATTTACAGTCCGCTTCCATTGGCCGCTCGGACAACCTGCCGTGCTCGTGGACCACGTAGTGTGGGCCAGCAGCGCAAGCGAGGATAGCGCACACATACCGCAAGAATTGAATCGGATGGAGGTCCCCCGCACCATGGCCGACTCGTCGTTCGACATCGTCAGCAAGCTCGACCACCAGGAGGTTGACAACGCCCTCTCCCAGGCGGCTCGCGAGGTTTCGCAGCGCTACGACTTCAAGGGCACCGGAGCAGAGATCAAGTGGTCCGGCGACACCGGGATCGAGATCTCCGCGAACGCCGACGACCGGGCGAGCGCCGTACTCGAGGTGTTCAAGGAGAAGCTGGTCAAGCGCCAGCAGTCGCTGAAGATCCTCGATGCCTCCGAGCCGCGCCAGTCGGGCCGCGAGTCCAAGATCAGCATCGCGCTCAAGGAGGGCATCACCTCCGAGGACGCCAAGAAGATCGGCAAGCTGATCCGCGACGAGGGCCCCAAGGGCGTCAAGGTGCAGGTCCAGGGTGATGAGCTGCGCGTCAGCAGCAAGAAGCGCGACGACCTGCAGGCGGTTCAACAGCTGGTCAGGGGCCAGGACTACGAATTCGCGGTGCAGTTCACCAACTACCGCTGATGGCCAACCCCTCGGCGTCGATCGAGATCGACGCGCCCATCGAGCGAGTGTGGGCTGTCATGGTCGACACGTCGTCGTACGGCGAGTGGAACCCGTTCATCGAGAAGGCCGAGTGCACGTTCCCGCCGAAGGCCGGTGACCCGATCGTGTTACACGTGCGGTGGGCCAACGGCCGCAGTACGACGAGCCCCGAGCGGATCAGCGTGGTCGACCCGCCACACGAGGAGGGCGGCCTACGACGGGCCACCCTGGCCTATGTCTATGAGGGGCTTCCCGCAAAGCTGGGCCTGGTCAAGGGCACCCGCTACCAGCGGCTCTGGCAGCAGCCGGGCGGGCACACCCACTACGAGACCGTCGAGGAGTTCTCCGGTCCGCTGGTCAAGCTCGCCGGTCCGAATCGGGTCGAGGACGGGTTCCGCCGGCACGCCGAGGCGCTCAAGCAGCGCTGCGAGGGCAAGCAACCGGCCTAGCGACCGGTGGAGGCCATCCCTCCCCTCACGTCCAGGGGCTTGAGCCCGATCTCGCTGCCCAGCCTCGCGTCGACGGTGACCGAGAGCCGAGGCTCGGGATCGCAGGTCGACTCGTGGATGGTGATGCGGCCACGCGACCCCTCCCGCGACCCGTTGAGCTCGTTGTGCTGGCGCGGGTCGAAGGCGAAGACGGTCACGTCCGATGGCCCGGCGTCCCAATCGCGCTCCTTGAGCGGGAGCCGGAACGTGCCGGTGACCCCGGGAACCACCTCGACGAGGAACGACGCCCTGCGCCCCTCACCCTGTACGACGTCGGCGGGCGCCGACAGCCGCAGCACCTCGACGCCCGGCTTCTGCCGGGCGGGGTAGCACGACGCCACCGCATCCTCCATCTCGTACGACGAGCCGTCGGCTCGCGTGAGCACCAACCCGTCGGCGGCCTTGGTCGGGTTCCTCGGCTCGAGCGTCGCGAAGTCGTCACCGCACGCCGCGAGGACGAGCGAGACGACAAGCAGCCCGAGACGGCGCATCGGTCAGGTGAGCTTCTGCCGGGTGTCCGCCGGGACACCACCACCGCTGTGGATCTCCTCCACCAGCTTCTGGAGCGCCGTGAGCGCCACCCGCATCGGCTGCGGTCCGTAGGAGATCCGGGCCACGCCGAGCTCCTCGAGACGGGGCAGCGGCACGCTGCCGGGGAAGCCGATCACGGTCAGCTTCTGCGGGCCGAACTCCTTCGACAGCGTGGAGATCTGCTCGTCGTTGAGCAGGCCGGGCACGAACACCAGCGGCGCTCCTGCCTCGAGGTACGCCTTGCCTCGCGCAATGGCGTCGGCGAGCACCTCGTCGGGGTCCCGGTCTCGCCCCTTCGCGAACGCGTCGGTGCGGGCGTTGAGCACGAAACTTGGCACGCCCTCGCTGATCGCGGCGTCCATGATCGCCTGGACGTTGGTGGCCGCCTCGTCGACCGACTTCATCTGGTCCTCGATGTTGGCGCCCACGACGCCGACTCCGATCGCCTTCCGCACGGTCTCCACGGGATCGCCGTACCCGCCTTCGAGGTCCGCCGTGACCGGCAACGTCGTGGCGTCGACGATGCGGCCGACCGCCTCGATCATCAGGTCGACCGGGATCTTCTCGCCGTCCGGGTAGCCCAGGGAGGCTGCGATGGAGTGGCTGGCCGTCGCGATCGCAGACGTGCCCGGAGTGTCGGCGACGACCTTGGTGCTGATCGAGTCCCACACGTTCACGACCGTCAACAGGGTTGGGTCCTGGTGCAGTCGCAGCAGCTCGGCCGCCTTGTTCTCCAGGCTCTCCCCGGTGCTGTTCTCCTCGGCCATGACTGCTCCTCGCTCTGTGGAATGGCTCCTCGTGGCGAGGTTAGCCGTCCCCTGATTTCGACTGACGATCGCGTCACCGAGCGTCGGTCGGCGAGCGGGCAGCCGGGTAGTCCAGATCAATCTGCCGGTACGACGTGGCCCGCGACCGGCGGAATGTTCTGGACTACCCGGAATTTTGGGTCCCTCTAGCCGCTCACGATGCGGATCGGGGGCTGGATCCGGGCGCCGTTGGTATGCCCGATCCACACCCGCGACCCTTCCTCGAGGTTGAGGTGGCGCTGGGTCGCCCGCGTGACCGTGACCTCGACATCGGGGTGGTCGGCCTCCTCCGGCTCGATGGTGAGGCGCACCTCGAACCCGACGCGCAGCAGGCGGGCGATCCTGCCGGCCCTGCCCTCGGAGTCCTCCGGGGTCGTGCAGACCTCGATGTCGTGCGGTCGCACCAGACGGTCGTTGAGCTTGGTGACCGGACCGAGGAAGCTCATCACGAAGTCGCTCGCCGGCTCGTCGTACAGCTGGTCGGGCGTGCCGATCTGTTCGATCCGGCCCTCGTTGATGACCACGATCTCGTCGGCGACCTCGAGGGCCTCCTCCTGGTCGTGGGTCACGAACACGGTCGTCACGTGCACCTCGTCGTGCAGCCGTCGCAGCCACTCGCGCAGCTCCTTGCGGACCTTGGCGTCGAGGGCGCCGAAGGGCTCGTCGAGCAGCAGCACCGTCGGCTCCACGGCGAGGGCCCGCGCGAGCGCCATCCGCTGGCGCTGGCCGCCGGAGAGCTGTGCGGGGAGGCGGTGACCGAACTGGGACAGGTGGACCAGGTCGAGCAGCTCCGCCACGCGCTTCTCGGTGTCCGCCTTCGAACGCTTGCGGATCTCCAGGCCGAACGCCACGTTCTTGGCCACGGTCATGTGCTTGAAGGCGGCGTAGTGCTGGAACACGAAGCCCACGTTGCGCTTCTGCGGCGGCAGATGAGTGGCCTCGTGGCCCTCGATGGTCACGGTGCCGCTGTCGGCGTCCTCGAGTCCCGCGATGATCCGCAGCAGAGTGGACTTACCGCCACCACTGGGACCGAGCAGTGCAGTCAGCTGTCCCGTCGGCAGGTCGACAGTCACATCGTCGAGTGCCACGAAGTCACCGAAGTTCTTGCTGACGCCTTTGACGTTGATACTCATGATTCTTCCTTGGGGCGAAGGAACGCCACGATGACCAGGCAGGCCATGGCGATGAACGCAAGCAGGGCAGCCAGGGCGTACGCCGTTCCGGGCTGGAAGTTCTGGTAGGTCTCCTCCACCGACAGGGTGGCGGTCTGGGACTGGCCGGCGATGTTTCCGGAGACGATCTTCACCGCGCCGAACTCACCCAGCGACCGGGCCAGGCTGAGCACGACGCCGTAGACGATCGCCCACTTGATGGCGGGAAGCGTGATCCGCCGCAGGGTCTGGACGCCGTTGGCACCGAGGCTGCGGGCAGCCTGCTCCTGGTCGTCGCCGAGTTCCTCGAGGACGGGCACGACCTCGCGGATCATCAGGGGCAACGCTACGAACACCGTGGCCATGATCATCCCGGGCGTGGAGAAGATCACCTGGAAGCCAGCCGACTCCAGCCCCGGGCCGAACCACCCGTCGCGGCCGTTGTAGACGAGCACCAGCGCCAGGCCGACGACTACCGGCGAGACCGACAGGGGTACGTCGAGCAGGGCCGAGAGCGCCCGCTTGCCGGGGAAGTCGTAGCGGACCAGCAGGATCGAGATGGTCAGCCCGAAGACCAGGTTGATGATCACCGCGAACACGGTGATGTACGCGGTCAGGTAGAGCGCGTGGGAGATCTCGGGATCCCCGAAGGACTCGAGCATGGCCGCGACGCCGTCAGCCAGGGCGTTCTTGAACACGAGCGCGGTGGGCCAGGCGACGAGCAGGACCACGTAGCCGATTGTGACGAGACGAAGGCCCCAGCGGACGGGGGCGGGGTCGCGCGTGTAGGTGCTAGTCGCCACGGCGGGCCAACCTCCTCTGGATCAGGTCGAGTACGACGATGACGAGCAGCGCGACCAGCAGCATGATCGCGGCGACCGCCGAGGCCGCCCCGCGGTTGCCGTTCTCGATGAACGTCAGGACCCGCACCGACGCGACCTCGGTCTTGCCGGGCAGGTTGCCGGAGAGCAGCACGAGCGAGCCGTACTCGCTGATGCCGCGAGCGAAGGACAGTGCTGCGCCGGCCGCGATCGCGGGGATCAGCGACGGCAGGATCACCCGGCGGAACGTCGTCAACCGGCCTGCACCGAGCGAGGCGGCTGCCTCCTCGACATCACGCTCGAGAGACTCGAGCACCGGCTGGACGGTCCGGACCACGAACGGCAGCGTCACGAAAGCGAGCGCGAGGAACACCGCGATGCGGGTGTTCGCCACGTTGACGCCCAGCGGCGACGACGGCCCGTAGAGAGACAACAGCACCAGACCCGCAACGATCGTCGGTAGCGCGAACGGCACGTCGATGACGATGTCGACCAGGCGCTTTCCCCAGAACCGGTCCCGCACGAGGACCCAGGCGAGCGCGGTTCCCATCACGATGTTGAGCGCGGTGACCCCGAGGGACTCGATGACGGTCAGCCGCAGCGCGGCAGCAGTCTGGGGTTGCGTGATGATCTCCCAGAACCCGCCGAACCCGAGGCCCGCCGCCGAGATGAGCACGGCGGTCAGCGGGATCAACACCAGCAGGCTGAACCAGATCATCGTGGCGCCCAGTGCGACGCCCGCGCCGCCAGTCAGGGAGCGCCGGCTCCGGGTGCGGCGCCTGCGCGCCGCACCCGGAGCCGTAGTGATGCTGACTGACGCCATCAGGACTTGCCGGAGTCCGCGATCAGCTTGGTGACGATGCCGTCCTTCTCGTCGAAGTACAACTTGTTGGCCTCAGCCCAGCCACCGAAGTCCTGGTCGATGGTGAGCAGGGTCTGCGGCGTGGGGAACGCGTCGGCCGGGTCGTTGGCACCCTCGACGTCGACCTTGATGCTGTCGTCGAGCGGACGGAAGCCCTGCTTGGCGTAGTCGGTCTGGCCGGCCTTGCTCAGCTGGTAGTCCAGGAACGCCTGGGCCGCCTTGCTGGCGTCCTTGGTGACCGCGCCCGGGTTCTGGATGAGCAGGGTCTGGTCGGGAATGACGTAGTCGAAGTCCGCGCCGGCCGCCCGAGCCTGGATCGCCTCGTTCTCGTAGGACAGCAGCACGTCTCCGGTGCCGCCCTCGAAAGCCGTGGTCGCGTCCTTGCCGCTGCCCGGGAAGGCCACGACGTTGCCGAGGAACTTCTTCAGGTAGGCCTGGGCGTCGGCCTCACTGCCGCCACCCGCGAGGACGTGACCGTACGCCGCGAGGATGTTCCACTTCGCCGAGCCGGAGGAGCCCGGGTTCGGCGTCACGATCTTGATGCCGGGCTTGGCCAGGTCGTCCCAACCCTTGATGCCCTTGGGGTTGCCCTTGCGGACCACGATCGCCACCACGGACTGCGTGACGATGCCCTTGTTCTCGCCGTCCTTCCAGGTGTCGGCGACCAGACCCTCGTCGGTGAGCTTGGTCATGTCGGGTTCGAGGGAGAGGTGGACCTCATCGGCCTTCAGGCCCGCGATGACCGCCCGAGCCTGGTCGCCGGACGCGCCGTAGGACTCCTTGAAGTCGACGTTCTTGCCTTCGTCGGTCTTCTGGAAGTCCGCGACGAGCTGCTTGTTGGCGGTCTTCAGGATGGAGAAGCCGACGATGCTGACCGTCTGCTTGTCGCCGCCGCCTCCGCCGCTGGCGGGGTCGGAGCAGGCAGCAGTGCCGGCCAGGAGTGAGATGGAGAGGGCGGCTGCGCCGATCCACTTCAGTGGCTTCGTGCGAGTCATGGGAAGGCCTTTCGTTCGGACAGGGCACATGTTGTGTTAGTGGTGTAACTTACTACAAATTAGTAATCTGACCGCCTTTTGAGACGGTGAGCCCGATCACCTGTCTAGGCCAAGCAGAGGCCCGTCTTGATGGTGAGACGTTGTGCCTGCTGAGGTGCGGCCGACTATCGTTGCTCCTTGTGTCGGGCTCCGTCTCGACCGCGCATCGATGGCCCGGCATCCGGGTGTAGAACCTGTTCTAGTTCGCGGCGTACAATCGGTCCGTACCATCGGTATGTGAACGTTGACGGGGCCCAGCCCGACGTCGAGGAGAGAAGGACAGTCAAGGTGGCCAAGCAGGTCAAGCAGCTCGACCGCGTGATCATCCGGTTCGCCGGTGACTCCGGGGACGGCATGCAGCTCACGGGCGACCGCTTCACCCAGGAGTCGGCGGCATTCGGCAACGACCTGATGACTCTGCCCAACTTCCCTGCCGAGATCCGCGCGCCGCAGGGGACGCTCCCGGGCGTCTCGTCCTTCCAGGTCCACTTCGCCGACCACGACATCCTGACTGCCGGTGACTCCCCCGACGTGCTGGTGGCGATGAACCCGGCCGCGCTCAAGGCCAACCTGCCCGACATGAAGCCGGGAACCACGCTGATCGTCGACAGCCACGACTTCACCGGCCGCAACCTCACCAAGGCGGGGTACGCCGACAACCCCCTCGACGACGACTCCCTCGCCGACTTCACCCTGAACGTGGTCGACCTCACCGGGATGACGGTCGAGGCGGTCAAGGAGTTCGGCCTGTCCCGCAAGGACGCCGCCCGCGCGAAGAACATGTTCGCGCTGGGCCTGCTGTCCTGGATGTACGGCCGCCCCATCGAGACCACGATCTCGTTCCTGGAGAAGCGGTTCGCCAAGGCGCCGGACATCCGCGACGCCAACCTCACCGCGTTCAAGTCGGGCTGGAACTTCGGCGAGACCACCGAGGCGTTCGCCGTCCAGTACGAGATCAAGCCAGCGCCGATGTCGGCGGGCACCTACCGCAACATCACCGGCAACCTCGCACTCGCCTACGGTCTCGTCGCCGGCAGCGTGCACTCGGGGCTGCCGATCTTCCTGGGCACCTACCCGATCACGCCGGCCTCCGACATCCTCCACGAGCTGAGCAAGCACAAGCGCTTCGGCATCACCACGTTCCAGGCCGAGGACGAGATCGCCGGCATCGGCGCCGCGCTCGGTGCCTCGTTCGCCGGATCCCTGGGCGTCACCAGCACCTCGGGCCCCGGCATCGCGCTGAAGTCCGAGACCATCGGCCTCGCCGTGATGACCGAGCTTCCGCTGGTCGTCATCGATGTCCAGCGCGGCGGTCCGTCGACCGGCCTGCCGACCAAGACCGAGCAGGCCGATCTGCTCCAGGCGATGTTCGGCCGCAACGGCGAGGCGCCGGTGCCGATCGTGGCGCCGCAGTCACCCGGTGACTGCTTCAATGCCGCCGTCGAAGCGGTCCGGATCGCCGTCACCTACCGCACCCCGGTGATGCTGCTCTCGGACGGTTACCTGGCCAACGGCTCCGAGCCCTGGCGGATCCCCGAGCTCGACGAGCTCCCGACGATCGACCCCGCGTTCGCCACCGGCACCAACCACGAGTCCCTCGACAAGGAGGGCAACCCCAAGCCGGACTTCTGGCCCTACCTGCGTGACGACGAGACGCTGGCGCGACCCTGGGCGATCCCCGGGACGCCCGGTCTCGAGCACCGCATCGGCGGCCTTGAGAAGGGCGACGGTCACGGGAACATCTCCTACGAGGCCGGCAACCACGACTACATGGTCCGGATCCGCCAGGCCAAGGTGGACCGGATCGCCGAGTCGCTGCCCCCGATGCACGTCGACGACCCCTCTGGCCCTGATGGTCAAGGACGGGCGAAGGTCCTCGTCCTGGGCTGGGGCTCGACGTACGGGCCGATCGGCGCCGCCTGCCGCCGCGTCCGCAAGGCCGGCTACGACGTGGCGCAGGCACACCTTCGACACCTGAACCCGTTCCCCAAGGACCTCGGCGAGATCCTGAAGGGGTACGACGCCGTGATGATCCCCGAGATGAACCTCGGCCAGCTCTCGATGCTGGTCCGCGCGAAGTACCTCGTCGACGTGGTCGGCTACAACCACGTCCGCGGCCTGCCGCTGAAGGCGGCCGAGCTCGCCGAGGCGATCACCGACCTGATCAGCACCACAGGCGACGTCGACCCCCAGGGTCTCCACGGCCCGGACGCGACGACCGAGAGCAAGGAGCGCGTGAAGTGACCACCGCAGAGCTGCCCTTCCCCGGCCTCGCCGGGGTCCCGACCAACGACGAGAAGCAGACCGGCAAGGAGTACACCTCCGACCAGGAGGTGCGCTGGTGCCCCGGCTGCGGTGACTACGCCGTGCTCAAGGCGGTGCAGTCGTTCCTCCCGGACCTGGGCCTGCGCCGCGAGAACATCGTGTTCGTCTCCGGCATCGGCTGCTCGTCGCGATTCCCCTACTACCTCGAGACCTACGGCATGCACTCGATCCACGGTCGTGCCCCCGCGATCGCCACGGGGATCGCGACCTCGCGTGCGGACGTCTCGGTGTGGGTGGTCACCGGCGACGGCGACGCGCTGTCCATCGGCGGCAACCACCTGATCCACGCCATGCGACGCAACGTGAACATGACGATCCTGCTGTTCAACAACCGGATCTACGGCCTGACCAAGGGGCAGTACTCACCGACCTCCGAGCCCGGCAAGGTCACCAAGTCGACCCCGGCCGGCTCGGTGGACCACCCGTTCAACCCGGTCTCCCTGGCGCTGGGCGCCGAGGCCACCTTCGTCGCGCGCACGATCGACTCCGACCGCAAGCACCTCACCTCGGTGCTCTCGGCCGCGGCCGCGCACCGTGGGACTGCGCTGGTGGAGATCTACCAGAACTGCCCGATCTTCAACGACGGCGCCTTCGACGCGATCAAGAACCCCGACACCAAGGCCGATGCGATCATCCCGCTGGAGCAGGGCGAGCCGATCCGCTTCGGCAACCCTCGCGAGGACGGCGTGCCCGGCAAGGCGATCGTGCGATCCGCGACCGGTGGCGTCGAGGTGGTCGACTCAGCCGGGATGGCCGAGGCCGACCTGCTGGTCCACGACGCGCATGCCGACGACCCGACCACGGCGTTCGCCCTCTCCCGGCTCACCGACGCCGGCATCCTGCACCAGTCGCCGATCGGCATCTTCCGCCAGGTGCAGCGGCCGACGTACGACGACCAGGCGCGCGACCAGATCGCCACGGCTGCCTCTGGGCTCGGTAACAAGCGCGACGCGTTGGCCAGCCTGATCAGCGGCGGCGACACCTGGACCGTGGTCTGACCCAGCCGAGCAGCGGTTTCGAGACGCTCGCTAGCGCTCGCTCCTCAACCACCGGGCGAAGGTGAGGTCTCCTCGGCGACGGCCTTGAGCCGGCCCAGGCCCTTCTCGAAGTCGGGTCCGATCAGCTTGTCCATCTTCATGAACTTGCCGAAGACGGCCATCATGCCCTTCTGCTCGCCCGTCATCACCCAGCGCACCTGCGTGCCCGAGCCACTCGGCTCGAAGGAGAGCCGCGTCTGGTTGGTGGCCTTGAACGGCTTGAGGAAGTGGACCGTGATGTCGACACCCTCGGGCGTCGAGCCGGTGATCTCCATGCTGCCGGTCCCCGCCTTGCGGTTGCCCGACCACGCGTATTGAGCGCCGACTCCCTTCTCCGGGCCGCTGTAGGTGCGCTGCAGCTCGGGGTCGAGATCCTCCCAAGGCGACCACTTGGTCCAGCTGTGGAAGTCGTCGACGAGCCCATGCACGCGGGGTGCCGGGGCGTTCACGGTGATGCTGCGTTCCACTTCGTAGCTACCCATGCCGACACCCTAGAGCGGGCCGACGACACCCCACGAGGTGTCAGGAGTGTCCCGGCAGTACGGTAATGACATGTCAGAGCAACGCCGTGGCTTCCTGCTGGGCGTTGCGGCGTACGCGATGTGGGGGCTCTTCCCGCTCTACTGGCCATTGCTCGAGCCGGCGGGTGCCGTCGAGATCCTGGCGCACCGGGTGGTGTGGTCGCTGGTGACGATGCTCGTACTCGTGGTCCTACTGCGTCGTACGCCGCAGCTGAAGGCGATCGTCCGGGATCGACGGGTCGTCGTACTGCTGGCTGTGGCGTCGGTCGTGATCGGCTTCAACTGGGGCGGCTTCATCTACGGCGTCAACCACGGCCGGGTCGTCGAGGTCTCTCTCGGATACTTCATCAACCCGCTGGTCACTGTGCTGCTCGGCGTCTTCGTGATCGGTGAGCGGCTGCGCACGCTCCAGTGGTACGCGATCGGCATCGCTGCGCTCGCGGTGGTGATCCTGACAGTCGACTACGGACATCCGCCGTGGATCGCGCTGCTGCTCGCGGGCTCCTTCGGCACCTACGGCCTGGCGAAGAAGAAGGCCGGGGTCGGTGCCATCGAGAGCCTGACCTTCGAGACCGTGCTGCTCGCGCCGCTCGCGCTCGCCTTCATCATCTGGCTCTCGATGACGGGCGACTCGAACTTCGGCGCGCACGGTTCCGGCCATGCGCTCCTGCTCGCTTCGACCGGCCTGGTCACGGCGGTCCCCCTGATCTGCTTCGGCGCTGCCGCGATCCGGATCTCGATGACCACGATCGGCCTGCTGCAGTACCTTGCCCCGACGATCCAGTTCGCGCTCGGCGTGCTCGTCCTCGACGAGGAGATGACGACGGTGAAATGGGTCGGCTTCACTCTTGTCTGGATCGCCCTGGTGATCTTCACCGGCGAGGCCCTGCGGCACCGGCGCCGGCAGCTGCAGCTGGTGGCCGAGGCGAGCGCGGTCTGAGCGCGCGCGGACACGCGACTCGCCCGGTGTCGGCGTGGGATTCGACGGCAGGGCATCGTCGGGTCCACGATGCACCCGTGCCTGATCGCCGACACCTGCCGCTCGACGTCACCGGGCTGCCGGTCGAACCGGTCCGGCCCCCTGACCGCGCCCCCAACGTCGTGGTGGTCGTCATCGACGACATGGGCTTCGGCGCCCCCAGCCCGTACGGCGGACCGTGCCAGCTCCCGACCGCGGACCGGCTTGCCCGCAACGGGCTGCGCTACAGCCGGTTCCACGTCACGGCCCTGTGCTCCCCGACCCGACAGGCCCTGATGACCGGGCGCAACCACCACTCGGTGGGCATGGGCGTGACCTCGGAGATGGCCACCAGCCACCCCGGCTACTCCGGCTTCCGGCCGGCCAGTGCCGCGACCCTCGCGCAGATTCTGCACGGCAACGGCTGGAGCACGGCCGCGTTCGGCAAGTGGCACCAGACCCCGTCGGTCGAGGTGACAGCCGCCGGCCCGTTCACCCGGTGGCCGACTGGCGAAGGCTTCGACACCTTCTACGGCTTCATGGGCGCCGAGATGAACCACTGGTACCCGCAGCTCTACTCCGGCACCACCCCGGTCGAGCCCGACCGGCTGCCGGAAGAGGGTTATCACCTGACCGAGGACCTGGTCGACCACGCCGTCGACTGGGTGCGCACCCAGCAGTCGCTGACCCCGTACCGGCCGTTCTTCACCTACCTCGCCCTCGGCGCCACGCACGCACCTTTCCACGTGGCGGACGAGTGGATCCAGCGCTACGAGGGCAGCTTCGACCAGGGCTGGGACGCGATGCGGGAGCAGATCCTGGAGCGGCAGAAGGAGCTCGGCATCGTCCCGCTCGACACCGAGCTGGCTCCGTGGGCCGACGGGGTGCCGCACTGGGACGACCTCGACGACACCGCCAGGCGCGTGGCAGTCCGGCTGATGGAGACCTACGCGGGCTTCGCCGAGCACGCCGACCAGCAGGTCGGCCGGCTGGTCGATGCCCTCGGCAAGCTCGAGGTGCTCGACAACACCATGTTCGTCTACCTGCTCGGCGACAACGGCGCCTCGGGCGAGGGCGGCGTCGAGGGCACCATCCGCGAGCACCTGGTCGGGCACGGCATCCCCGACGACGTGGCAGACATGGACGCGCGGATCGATGAGATCGGCGGGCCGTCGACGTACGCCATGTACCCCGTGGGGTGGGCACTCGCCATGAACACGCCGTACCAGTGGACGAAGCAGGTCGCCTCGCACTTCGGCGGCACCCGTGACGGCCTGGTGGTGCACTGGCCCGCCGGCATCAGCGCCCGAGGCGAGATCCGACACCAGTTCCACCACGTCATCGACGTGCTGCCCACCGTCCTCGACGCCGCCGGGCTGCCGTTGCCCGAGACCTACGACGGTGTGGCCCAGCAGCGCGTCGAGGGAACCTCGATGCGCTACAGCTTCGACGACGCGGACGCGGAGGACCGGCGACGGACGCAGTACTTCGAGATGGTGGGCAACCGCGGGATCTACCACGAGGGCTGGACGGCAGTCACCCGGCACGGTCTGCCGTGGAAGATGACCGAGGAGCCGCGGCCGTTCGACAACGACACCTGGGAGTTGTACGACGTCAGCACCGACTGGTCGCAGGCCCGCGACCTCGCCGCCGACGACCCAGAACGGCTGGCCAGGCTGCAGGCGCTCTTCGACGAGGAGGCCGACAAGCACCACGTCTTCCCGCTCGACGACCGGGTCACCGAGCGCGAGAACCCCGAGCTCGCCGGTCGCTACGACCTGCACTACGGGCGGCACCAGATGGTGCTCGGTCGTCACACCGGCCGACTTTCGGAGGAGGCGGCCCCGAACGTCAAGAACCGCTCGCACCGGATCGCGGTCGACCTCGACATCCCCGCCGACCACCCACCGCAGTCGACCAACGGGGTGCTGGTCGCCCAGGGTGGCCGATTCGGCGGTTGGTCGCTCTACGTCGTCGCCGGACGTCCTCACTACGCCTACAACCGCTACGGCAAGGACCTCACCGTGGTGCGCGCGAGCTCCGTCCTCTGGCCGGGCGAGCACGAGGTGGTGCTGGACTTCAGCTACGACGGCGGACCACCCGGCAGCGGCGGGCTGGCGACGTTGCTGATCGATGGCGTCGTCGCGGGCCGGGAGTGGATCGAGCAGACCACGGCGTACTACTTCGCCTTCGACGAGTCCTTCAACGTCGGCATCGACCGCGGCAGTCCGGTCATCGACGACTACCCGCCAGTGCGCAACGCCTTCACCGGCGAGATCCGCCGGGTGGTCGTCGACCTCGATGAGGGCACCGTGCTCGACCCGGCCACCATGGCCCATCTGGCCACCCGCGAGCTCGACTAGTGCCCTGAGTCAGCGAGGCGCCATTCGCTTCGCGGCCTCCACCGTGATCGCACCAAGAGCGGAGAAGCGCTCCGCGGTCACGCGCGGCGGAGGGCCCCAGATGCTGAGCACGGCCATCAGCCCGCCCATGCGGTCGAGCACCGGAGCCGACACGCCCCAGGCCGATGCTTCGAACTCCCCACAACAGGTGGCGTATCCGCGTTCGCGAGCGAGGTCGAGGTCGGCGCGCAGGCTCGCGCGGTCCGTGATGGTGGTAGCGGTGTAGCGCTTCAGGCGTCGCGGCATGAGTCGCGCCAGCTCCTCCTCGGTCGACCAGGCCAGCACCACCTTCCCCGTCGAGGTCGCGTGCAGGCTCACGGGTTGCCCGGACCACCTGGCCGAGACGATCGCAGCTGGGGCCACCTCGTCGACGTAGGTCAGCGCGCCGTGGCGCAGCACCGCGAGCGCGGCGGTCTCGCCGCTCTGCATGGCCAGGCGCTCGAGGACCTCGTGCACGTCGCGCAACACCACGTCCGAGCCCGCCAGACGCGCGATGTCCACCAGGCCGGGACCGAGGCTCCAGTGGCCGGTGGAGCGGTCGCTGACCACGAGGCCGTGGGACTCCAGCGTGGACAGGATCCGCCACGCCGTCGCGCGGTTCAGCCCGCAGGCGTCACCCAGCGCGACCGTGGCAGCACCCCCCGAACCGGCGTCGGCGACGGCCCTCAGCAGCCAAACCGCCCTGTCTACCGACTGCACCCGCGATGCGGGCAGACCCGAGCCCGGGTTGTCTGGACCACCCGCCGCTTTCGTCGGCAACTTCGCCGACACTCGTGCTTTCACGTCCTCACTCCTTGACGTGGAATGTGCGCCACTTTATGTTCGCATCATAGACGGAGGTGTTCGGATGACGAACGACAGTGGTTCTATCCCCAGCGACCCGCGCTTTTCGCGCCGCTCGGTTCTCAAGTACTCCGGTCTCGCAGCCGCGGCAGTCGGCAGCGCCGGGCTGCTGGAGGCCTGCGGCGGAGGCGACGACTCTGGCGGTGGCGGCAGCGGAGCTTCGGGCGGCGTCCTCGTGCACGGCGCCACCGGTGGCAGCAGCAAGGACACCCTCGATGCCCACCGTCCGGTCCAGAACGCCGACATCGCGCGCTGCTTCCAGCTCTACGAGCCGCTGCTCTACTGGGACAACGACTACCAGGCTCAGTCTGGCGTCGCCGAGTCGGTGGAGCCCTCAGCCGATGCCAAGACCTGGACGATCAAGCTCCGCCAGGGCGTCACCTTCCACAACGGCAAGGACGTCACCCCCGAGGACGTGATCGCAACCCTCCAGCGCGTGGCCGGCAAGGAGCCGACCTCCGCCGGTGTGGCGCTGGCGCCGATCATCGACTTCGACGGCACCAAGAAGGCCGACGCCACGACGGTCGTCATCCAGCTCAAGACGCCGTACGCCGTGCTGCCGTTCCTGCTGGCCGAGTACACCCTGGGCGTCGTCCCTGCCGACTACGACCCGAAGAACCCCGTCGGCACCGGCCCGTTCAAGTACAAGTCGTTCAGCCCCGGCAAGAACAGCGTCTTCGTGAAGTACGACGACTACTGGGGCGACAAGGCCAAGGTCGACGAGGTGCGCATCCAGGATTTCGCGGACCCCAGCGCCCAGGTCAACGCGCTGCAGGCCGGTCAGGTGCAGACGATCGACAATCTGCCTTACAACCTGATCAACACGGTCAAGGGCTCGGGCCAGATCATCGAGGCCGAGTCAGGCGCGTGGGTGCCGTTCACGATGCGGGTCGACGCCAAGCCCTTCTCCGACGTGCGCGTCCGCCAGGCGATGCGGCTGATCTGCGACCGCCAGCAGATGATCGACAACGCGCTGAGCGGCAAGGGTCGCCTCGGCAACGACATGTACGCCCCGTTCGACCCGGGCTACGCCAAGGACCTGCCCCAGCGCGAGCAGGACATCGACCAGGCCAAGTCGCTGCTCAAGTCGGCCGGCCAGGAGGGGCTGCAGGTCCAGCTGTTCACCGGTGACGACATCGGCTCGGTGGCACCGGCCAGTGCCGCGCTCTTCGTCGAGCAGGCCAAGAAGGCCGGGGTCGAGGTCAAGGTGGTCAAGAAGAACCCCTTCTACGGCGACGACTACCTCTCCTACCCCTTCGCCCAGGACTTCTGGAACACGCGCAACTATCTGCCGCAGGCCGCCGTGGGCGTGCTCAAGGGCGGCACCTACAACGAGACCCACTGGGACATGGCGGAGTCCTACCCGAAGTACGCCGGCCTGATCGCAGCCGCCCAGCGGGAGATCGACGAGGCCAAGCGCAACTCGCTCCTGCAGGACGCCCAGAAGATCGAGTACGACGAGGGCGGCTACATCATCTGGGGCTTCCGCACCCAGGTCGATGCCGTCTCGCAGAAGGTTCAGGGCCTCAAGCCCAGCAAGTTCCAGCCGCTGGGCAACTACAACTTCAAGTCCGTCACCGTGGCCTGACCATGGCCATCGACGCCGCGACTGTCCCGGACGCGCTGGAGGAGGTTGCGCCGCCGAAGAACCGGCACGGCGCCGCAGCGTGGGTGTCGTGGATCGCACGCCGGCTCGGGCTGGCCGTGCTCACTTTGTGGCTGGTCTCGGTCCTGGTCTTCGTCGCCACCACGGCGCTCGGCGACCCGGTCCGCGCCATCCTGGGTAAGGACTACAACTCAGACAAGGCCCGCGTCGCCGAGCTGACAGCGCAGCTCAACCTCGACGAGTCGCTGGTCACGCGCTACTTCCACTGGCTCGGCGACCTGCTCACCGGTGACCTCGGCACCTCGATCGCCAACCAGCAGCCGGTCTCCGAGCTGATCACCGAGAACGTGGTGAACACCCTGGTGCTGGTGCTCATCTCGGCGCTGGTGATGATCCCGGTGGCGTTCGGCATCGCGATGATCTCGACCAACTACCGCCGTCGCCGGCCCGACACGATCATCCAGACCGTGCTGCTCATGCTCGCAGCGCTTCCCGAGTTCGTGATCGGCATCCTGCTGGTGGCCATCTTCTCCACCACGGTCTTCCACTGGCTGCCGGCGGTGACGCTCACCTCACCGGGGGTCCATCCCTGGAGCGAGCCGAAGACGATGATCCTGCCGGTGGCCACGCTCGTGCTGGCCGTGGCGCCCTACGTCTCCCGCATCGTGCGCTCCACCCTGCTCGAGGTGCTCGACAGCGACTACGTCGAGCTGGCCCGCCTCAAGGGCATCCCCGAACGCGTCGTGATGCGCAAGCACGCGCTGCTCAACGCCGTGGTCCCCGGCATCCAGGTGATCGCGCTCCAACTGGCCTGGCTGGCAGGCGGCGTCGTGCTTGTCGAGAAGGTGTTCAACTACCCGGGCGTCGGAAACCAGCTCGTCGACTCGGTGCAGAACCACGACGTGCCGATGGTGCAGGCGCTGACCTTGATCATCGCCGGCGTCTACGTCGTGGTAAACCTCGTCGCCGACCTGCTCTCGATCCTGCTGACTCCCCGAGCGAGGACGGCGATCTCGTCATGAACCCACCCCACGACGTTCTTCCCCCCCGCTTCGCTCCTCCGAACAACGCCGCGGGGGCCCCGAGATGAGCACGACAACTGACGCCACCCCCGCAACAGCTCCGGTCGAGCGCTCCACCTGGCAGAAGATGCTGCGGCAGAAGCGGTTCGTCATCGGCGGCATCATCACCATCCTGGTGGCTCTCTTTGCTGTACTGGGCCCGTTGTTCGCCCCGCACGGTGAGAACGAGGTCGTCGGAGCGCCGTACTCCAGCAAGGGCGTGTTCGGCACCGACTATCTCGGCCAGGACGTCCTCTCGCGGCTGATGTACGGCGGCACCGAGGTGCTCGTCATCGCCCTGGTCGCCACGATCCTCAGCACGGTCTTCGGGACGCTCATCGGCGTCATCGCTGCCTACGGCGGCGGCTGGTGGGACGAGGTGATCATGCGTCTGAACGACGTGTTGCTCTCCTTCCCGCAGATCCTGCTAGCCCTGGTCGTGCTGACCTCCATTGCCCAGCCCAAGGCGTGGATGCTGGTCGTCCTCGTCGGGCTCTCCAACGCCCCGCGGACCGCCCGGATCGCTCGCGGCGTCGCCTTGGGCCTCGTCTCGCGCGACTTCGTGCACGCCGCTGAGGCACTCGGCGAGAAGCGGTCCCGGGTGATCGTGGCCGAGGTGCTGCCGAACATGAACGCACCCCTGCTCGCCGAAGCCGGCCTGCGCCTGACGTTCTCCATCGGCCTGGTCGCCGCCATCGGGTTCCTCGGCATCACCACGGACCCGAGCGCTGCCAACTGGGGTCAGATGATCAACGAGAACCGGCTGGGACTGGCCACCCAGGCCTGGGCCGTGATGGCGCCCGTGCTCATCATCGCCGTGTTCACCATCGGCACCAACCTGACCGCCGACGGCATCGCCCAGGTCAACCAGCGAGGAGGTGACGACTGATGACCGCACCCGCCGCACAAGAGCCGACCGCGACGCGGACCACCAGCGGGATCGCCATCGAGGACCTCCGCATCGGCCTGACCGCCCGGCCCGGCGTCGACGTCGTCGACGACATCGACCTGGTGCTGCGCCCCGGCGAGGTGGTCGGCCTGGTCGGTGAGTCCGGCAGCGGCAAGACCACCGTCGGCACGGCCCTCCTGGGTTACACCCGGGCCGGCGCCGCGATCGAGCGCGGCAAGATCCTCTTCGAAGACAGGGACCTCCTGGGCCTGCCCTGGCAGCAGGTACGCCAGCTGCGCGGCGAGGAGATCGCCTACGTCCCGCAGGACCCCGCCTCGGCCCTCAACCCCGCCATCCGCATCGGCCGGCAGATCGTGGAGCTGATGGAGCTGCGCGGTCTCGGCACCGCCGAGAGCCGGCTCCAGGGTGCGCGCGACGGGCTTGCCGAGGTCGGCCTGCCCAACGACGACGAGTTCCTGCGTCGCTACTCCCACCAGCTCTCGGGCGGGCAGGTGCAGCGCGTCGCGCTGGCGATGGCCTTCCTGCCCAAGCCCAAGGTGCTCGTGCTCGACGAGCCCACCACCGGCCTCGACGTCACCACCCAGGGCATGGTCCTCCAGACGATGGGCGACCTGTGCCGCACCCACGGCGTCGCCGCCCTCTACGTGACCCACGACCTGGCCGTGATCGCCAACATCGCCGACCGGGTCGCGGTGATGTACGCCGGCCAGATCGCCGAGCTCGGCGAGCGCGACACGATCTTCCAGAACCCCACGCACCCCTACACCCGGGCGCTGCTGGACTCGATTCCCCACCTGAGCCAGGCCCGCGCGCTGAGCGGCATCCCCGGACGCACCCCCGCCCCCGGTGCCCGACCGTCCGGCTGCCGGTTCAACGACCGCTGCGAGTTCGCCATCGACGAGTGCCGCGCAGGCGTTCCCGAGCTCCGCGACGTCACGCCCGGACACAGCGTGCGCTGCATCCGGGCCGGCGAGATCGGCACCTGGGACATCTCCCGCGGAACGGTTCCCGACACCGACCCGGACAAGGCCCGCGACATCATCCTCAACATCGAGGACCTCGGGATCTTCTACGGCCAAAAGCAGGTCGTCTTCGACGTCGCCTTCGACCTCGGCAAGGCAGAGGTCGTCGCCCTGGTGGGCGAGTCCGGCTCGGGCAAGACCACGATCTCCCGCTGCGTCGGTGGCCTGCACAAGGAGTGGACCGGCACCATCGCCTTCGAGGGCACCCAGCTCGGCCACGGCTCGCGCAAGCGCAGCGCCGTCGACCGCAAGCGGATCCAGTACATCTTCCAGAACCCCTACCTCTCGCTGAATCCGCGACTGACCATCGAGCAGATCGTGAAGCGACCGATGGAGCTGTTCGGCATCGCCTCGGGCAAGGCCGCAACCGAGCGGGTCGTGGAGCTGCTCGAACAGGTCGCACTCGGGCCGGCGGTGCTGAAGTACCAGGCCAGCCGTCTCTCAGGCGGCGAGCGCCAGCGGGTGGCCATCGCTCGCGCACTGGCCGCCGAGCCCGACGTCCTGGTCTGCGACGAGATCACCTCGGCCCTCGATGTCTCCGTGCAGGGCTCGATCGTGGCCCTGCTCGAGTCGCTGCGTGAGTCTCGTGGCATCAGCATGCTCTTCGTCACCCACAACCTTGCGCTGGTTCGCTCGATCGCCGACCGCGTTCAGATCCTGAACGCCGGACGCGTGATCGAGTCCGGCTCCGTCGTCGAGGTGATGGACTCCCCGAAGGAGGACTACACCAAGCGACTGCTCGCGAACAGTCCGCGAATCGACTGAGCAATGCCCACCCAGAACAAGCTGGAGACCGGGCGGCCAGCACTCTCCACGATGTCTTTCATCGACCCCCAGAACGACGCGGGCCGCCAGCACACTCCGGTCCACGCGTCGCAGCCCCGGCCACTACCGCGCGACCCGCGCACGCTGACCGCGCAGATCCCTGGGGCCGGACGGAGCCGCGACCTGGAGGCCTGGGTGGCCGAGACACACACCACTTCGCTGCTGGTGCTCGACGGCCCACTCGGCCAGGGCAGCATCGTGCACGAGTGGTACGCCCCCGGGGTCGACCCTGAGTCGCTCCTCCTCGGGGCGTCCATGACCAAGTCCGTCCTGGCCCACCTCGTCGGGAACGCAATCGCGTCCGGCGCACTGCGCCTGGAGGACCCGGTCACCCAGCACGTGCCCGAGCTCGCGGGATCGGGCTACCGGTCGTGCACGGTCGAGCACCTGCTGACCATGACCACGGGGACCGACTGGGTCGAGGACCACCGCGACGCGACCGGCCAGGCCACGCGCCTGCTCGCCTGCTTCAGCGGCGATGGCAGCTCGCGCGACCTGCTGACCCGGATCGCCCCGCTCGATGCTCCGGGCACGCGCTGGGAGTACAACACCGCCGACTCGCAGGTGCTCGACTGGGTCCGCGAGCGCGCGACGGGCTCCACCTATGCGGATGCACTGACCGAGCTGTGGCGGGTCCTCGGCTGCGTCCGGGACGCCGTGGTCGCGGTCGACTCCGAGGGCGTCCCCTTGGCCGGCGGCGGGTTGGCCGCCTGCGCGGAGGACTGGGTGCGCCTGGCGGCGCTGCAGCTCACCGGCACGGCGTACGACGCCCGCGTGCTCGGTCCCGACTGGGTGGAACGCTCCTCGACCCCGACTGAGCCCTGGCTCGAGCCGGGCCGGTTGCCGAGCTCGATCACCGCGCACGCCGGGTTCGGCTACCACTGGTGGCCGCTGACCGCCGACGGCGTGCGGGTTACCTCCGACGGCAGCCGGGGCCAGTTCGGATACGTCGACCGTGACCTCGGGGTCGCGGTGCTCAAGACCTCGCTGTGGCCGTACGACGACTTCCTGGTCGACCGGCAGCAGCGCGACCTCTCCTACGTGGGACTCCCCCTCGTCGCAGCCGCGGCGAAGGACGTCCCCTGAACAACCCGCAGAAACACAACGGAGGTGCTCCATGCGAACCACGATGAACCGGAAGGTCATCATCACCTGCGCGCTCACCGGCGCCGGCGACACTGTCGGGAGGTCCGAGCATGTGCCCGTGACACCTGAGCAGATCGCCGAGTCGGGGATCGCTGCCGCGCGCGCAGGGGCGACCGTGGTGCACGTCCATGTGCGCGATCCGAAGACCGGCAAGGGGTCACGAGAGGTGGCGTACTACCGCGAGGCCGTCGAGCGGATCCGCGCCAGCGACGTCGACGTCATCATCAACACCACCGCAGGCATGGGTGGCGACCTGATGCTCGATCCGCACGACCCCACCACCTTCCTGGAGGGCACCGACCTCGTCACCGGTGTCGAACGGCTCAAGCACGTCGAGGAGCTGATGCCCGACATCTGCACGCTCGACTGCGGCAGCCTCAACTTCGGAGAGGGCAGCCTCGTCTACGTCAGCACTCCCGACATGCTCCGCGAGGGTGCCAAGCGCATCCAGGAGCTCGGCGTGCGCTGCGAGATGGAGATCTTCGACACCGGGAACCTGTGGTTCGGCCGGCAGCTCGTCGAGGAAGGGCTGATCGACGCCCCTCCGCTGTTCCAGCTCTGCATGGACATCCCGTACGGCGCCCCGGCGGACCCGAGCCTGCTCGCCGCAATGGTCCAGCAGCTGCCGGAGGGCTCGCAATGGGCATCCTTCGCGCTGGGCCGGATGCAGATGCCGTGGGTCGCGCAGTCGGTGCTGCTCGGTGGGCACGTGCGCGTCGGGCTCGAGGACAACCTCTACCTGAGCAAGGGCGTCCTGGCGACCAATGCCCAGCTCGTCGAGAAGGCACGGACCATCATCGAGGCGATGGGGGGAAGTGTCGCCACCCCCGACGAGGCGCGAGAGATGTTGAACCTCAAGCCGAGGGGCGCATGAGCACCCCACCGATCGCGGTCACCGACGTCCGCACGATCTGCGTGGCCGGGACGGGGACCATCGGCGGCGGGTGGGCGGCGTACTTCCTGGCACACGGCTACGACGTCGTCGCCTGGGACCCCGCCCCCGGCGCAGAGGAACGGCTGCGCCATCTCGTCGACGCCGCGTGGCCGGCGTTGACCGAGCTCGGGCTCTCCGAGGGCGCCGACCCTGCCCGGCTGCGGTTCGAGCCGGTGCTGGCGAAGGCGCTCGCCGGCGCGGAGTTCGTCCAGGAGAGCGCTCCGGAGGAGCTCGACCTCAAGGTGCGCCTGCTCTCGGAGATCGACGCCGCCGCACCTGAGGGCATCGTGATCTCCTCCTCCACCTCGGGCTACGGCATGAGCGAGATGCAAGTGGGGTGCGAGCACCCCGAGCGCACGATCGTGGGCCATCCGTTCAACCCGCCGTACCTGATCCCGCTGGTCGAGGTGGTCGGCGGCAATCAGACGTCGGCCGAGGTCGTCGCGTGGACCTCCGACTTCTTCCGCCACGTCGGGAAGTCGGTGATCACCATGGAGCGCGAGGTGCCGGGCTTCATCGCCAATCGGCTGCAGGAGGCGCTGTGGCGGGAGGCCCTGCACATGGTGGCCGAGGGAGAGGCGACGGTGGAACAGATCGACCTGTCCATCACCGACGGACCCGGGCTCCGGTGGCCGGTACAGGGGCCGATGCTGACCTTCCACCTCGCCGGCGGCCAGGGTGGCATGGCGCACATGCTCGACCACTTCGGTCCCTCGCTGCAGTCGCCGTGGACGCGCCTGGTCGCGGCCGACCTCACTCCCGGCCTTCGGGATGCCGTCGTCGACGGGTGTGAGCGCGAGGCGGCCGGTCGCACCATCGACGAGCTCGTGGCCGAACGCGATGCGGGCGTGATCGCGGTGCTGCGAGCACTCGGTCGCACATGAGCGCGCCACAATTGTGTACGTGGACCGAGCGGGTCCGCGACGAGTGGATCGACTACAACGGTCATCTCTCGGAGGCCTACTACGTGCTGGTTCTCGGGCACGCGACCGACGAGGTGATGGACGCGGTCGGGCTCGGACCGTCGTACCGCGAAAGCACGGGGGCCTCGCTGTACACCGTCGAGGCGCACATCCGCTACCTCGACCAGGTCGGGCCCGATGAGCAGCTGGAGGTGCGCTCCTGGGTCATCGGGGCCGGGACCAAGTCGCTCTGGATCTGGCACGAGCTGTGGGCTGCGCAGAGCCTTCGTGCCACCGAGGAGATCCTCGGCCTCCACGTGGACACCGGCTCGGTCAGCGGTACCGCGGCCAGCACACCGTTCCCCGACGAGGTCGCCGCGCGCGTGCAGGCGGCGCTGGTCCCACCCGGCCCGGACGCCTCGCGCTCCATCCGGGTGGGTCGCTGAGGCGTTCGTGGTTCCGGCTTCGGGTCGCGCGTCCGGACCACACAATTGTTGGCGTACGACGTGCAGGACGCCCGTCTCGACGCCAGGACCGCACAATTGTTGGCGTACGACGTGTAGATCGCCCATCTCGACGCCAGGACCACACAATTGTTGGCGTACGACGTGCAGATCAGCCATCTCGACGCCAGGACCGCACAATTGTTGGCGTACGACGTGCAGATCGCCCATCTCGACCCCAGGCCCACACAATTGTTGGCGTACGACGTGCAGATCGCCCATCTCGACGCCCGCAACCAACATTTGTGGGGTTGCGGAGCACCCACACCACCCCCACCACAACAGAACCGCCCCCACCCATCCGGGCGGAGGCGGCCCTGGTGTCGAGCGAGCAGCTCAGTTCACGTCGAAGTTGAAGTTCAGAGCTCCGGTGGCGTACAGGATGATGTAGAGCACGCCCCAGACGATGGCGATGATGCCGAGGACGAAGCCGGCGGTCGCCATGCCGCGGCCCTGCTGCATCCCGCCGGAGGCGTCGATCTCGTTCTGCGCCTGCTTGCCCAGGATGACCGCCGGGATTCCGGTGAAGAACCCGCAACAGAGCAGCCCGAGGATGCCGAGCACGAGAGCCCAGACTGCCTTCTTGTTGTTGCCCGCGGCGGGCGGGCCGTAGCCCGGTCCAGGACCGTAGCCCGGCGGTGGTGGCGGTGAGCCGTACCCCCCACCGCCTGGTGGTGGCGGCGGGTCGTATCCCCCACCGCCTGGTGGTGGCGGCGGGTCGTAGCCTCCGCCGCCCGGGGGTGGTGGCGCGCTTCCGGACATCGCCATCGTTCCCTTCCGTGGTGCGCGCATCCGAAGTGTGCGCGCGTGCCGGAACAGTACCGAAACCGTGCGGCCGGACCCCGGCATTTGCAGGGGCGCGAGCTGAACGCGCTCAGGTCGAACGCGTGGCGACGGCGTCGGCGAACGCCTCGAGGGCGGTTCGCACCGGCTCCTCGGGAAGCACCTTCAGCAGCTCTTTTGCCTCGGCGGCGAGGGAGACGACGTAGGCCCGCGCCTCGGCGATCGCCGCGTGGCCGCGCAGCAGCGAGAGCGCCTCGGCGTGGCTGGCGTCGTCGGAGAGGTCCGAGGCGAGCAGCTCGAGCAGATGGGCGTCGGCCGGGTCGGTGGAGCGCTGCGCGATCAGCACGGGCAGCGTGGGTACGCCCTCACGGAGGTCGGTCCCGGGCGTCTTGCCGGACTCCTCGCTCTCCGAGGCGATGTCGAGGATGTCGTCGGAGAGCTGGAAGGCCACACCGACCTTCTCGCCGTACTCCGTCAGCGCCTCGACCACGTCGGGCGGCGCACCCGCGAACATGGCGCCGTAGCGGGCCGAGGTGGCGATCAGCGAGCCGGTCTTGCCGGCCACCACGCGCAGGTAGTGCTCGAGCGGGTCCTGCTCGTCGCTCGGCCCCAGCGTCTCGAGGATCTGGCCCTCGACGAGGCGGGTGAAGGTCTGGGCCTGGATGCGTACGGCGTCCGGGCCGAGGTCGGCGGTCAGCTCCGAGGACTTCGAGAACAGGAAGTCGCCGGTGAGGATCGCGACGTGGTTGTCCCAGCGGGCGTTCGCCGAGGCGGCCCCACGCCGCAGGTCGGCCTCGTCCATCACGTCGTCGTGGTAGAGCGAGGCGAGGTGGGTGAGCTCGACGACGCACGCCGAGGTGAGTACGCCGTCGGCGGTTGGGTCCCCCGTCTCGGCCGCGAGCAGCACCAGCAACGGCCGGAAACGTTTGCCGCCGGCCTCCATCAGGTGCCGGGCAGCCTCGGTGACGAACCCGGCCTCGCTCTGCACGTGCTCGTGGAGGGCCTGCTCGACCTCGTCCATCCGCGTGCGCAGACGGGATTCGAGGTCCTCGTCGAGGATGGGCAGGGCCAGGCTGCTGGTCACCTGATGAATACTCCCACGCGGCCAAGCAGATCGATGAGTGCGCCCGGGACCAGGCCGAGCAGCAGGGTCATGGCGACACCGACGGCGATGACGCTGCCAGTCAGCACGCTCGGGCTGGTCACGCTCGGGCCCTCACCGACGGGCTCAGCGAAGAACATCAGCACGATCACGCGGACATAGAAGTACGCCGCCACGGCCGACATCAGCACCGCCACGATGACCACCGGCCACGCGCCGGCCGACAACGCGACCGCGAACACGGCCCACTTGCCGGTGAAGCCGCTCGTCAGTGGAATGCCCGCCATCGCGAGGAGCAGGAAGGCGAACATCCCCGCGACCAGCGGCGACACCTTGCCCAGGCCCTGCCACCGCGACAGGTGCGTGGCCTCGCCGCTGGCGTCCCGGACGACGGTCACGAGTGCGAACGCCGCCAGGGTCGAGAAGCCGTAGGTGGTCAGGTAGAACAGCACCGCCGAGACACCGGTCAGGCTGTTGTCGGCGACATCGGTGAGCGAGCGGATGCCGAGGAACCCGGTGAGGATGAACCCGGCGTGCGCGATCGAGGAGTACGCGAGCAGGCGCTTGATGTCGGTCTGTGTCAACGCGAGGACCGAGCCCACGACCATCGTCAGGATGGCGACGACCCAGATCATCGGGGTCCAGTCGGTCCGGTTGGCACCGAAGGCGACGTAGAACAGCCGCAGCATCGCACCGAACGCTGCCACCTTCGTGCTGGCCGCCATGAACGCGGTCACCGCGGTCGGTGCCCCCTGGTAGACGTCCGGGGTCCAGGCGTGGAACGGCGCGGCACCGACCTTGAACAGCAGGCCGACGGCCATCAGGGCGATGCCGCCGAGCAGCAGCCCCTGGCTCCCGGTCTGCGCGGCCACGGCGTCCGCGATCTGCGCGAAGCCCATCGACCCGGCGTACCCGTAGACGAGCGCGATGCCGTAGACGAAGAAGCCGGAGCTGAAGGCACCGAGCAGGAAGTACTTCATCGCGGCTTCCTGGCTCAGCAGGCGGCGTCGACGGGCCAGGCCGCACAGCAGGTACAGCGGCAGCGAGAGGACCTCGAGAGCCACGAACATGGTGAGCAGGTCGTTGGACGCCGGGAACATCAGCATGCCGGAGACCGCGAACATCATCAGCGGGAAGACCTCGGTGTGCTCGAGGCCCTTGGTCGATGCCTCGCGCTCGGCCTCCGTGCCCGGGAGAGCAGCGGCCTGACCGGCGAACGACGTGACGCCGCCTTCGAGGTGGCGCTCGGCGAAGAGCAGCACGCTCAGCACCGCGAGGACCAGCACCAGCAACCAGCAGAACAGGGCAGGGCCGTCGACGGCGAGCGCGCCCATCGCGACGACCTTGCCGGACTTCGGCGAGTCCGAGCCGGGGTTCAGGTCCAGGAAGATCATCACCGACGTGACGATCGCGGCGAGGAGGCCGATCAGCGCGAGCACGACCTGCACGACGTAGCGACGACCACGCGGGACGAACGCCTCGACGAGCACACCGATGACGGCCACGCCGAGCACGATCAGGATCGGCGAGATCGTGAAGTACTCGATCGTCGGAGTCTCGAAGGTGTTCACTCGTGCGCCTCGCCTTCGGTCACGGTCGGTTCCGGATCCTGCTTGCTCACCTGCGACATCGTGTGTTCGACCGCCGGGTTGATCACGTCGAGCAGCGGCTTCGGGTAGAACCCGAGCACCACGATCAGCACCAGCAGCGGGGCGAGCGCGGAGACCTCGCGCACGTTCAGGTCACGCATCCCGACGACGCCCTCGCGGACAGGGCCGGTCATGGTGCGTTGGTACATCCAGAGGATGTAGATGGCCACCAGCACGATCCCGAGGACGGCGAACGAAGCCGCCCACGGCGAGTGCACGAACGCACCGACCATGACCAGCAGCTCGGAGACGAACGGCGAGAGCCCCGGCAGCGACACGGCCGACAGGCCGGCGACCAGGAACAGGCCGGCCAGGACGGGCGCCACCTTCTCGACACCGCCGAAGTCATCGATCTCCGCCGACCCTCGCCGCTTGATCAGATAGCCGGTGACCAGGAAGAGCGCGGCTGTCGAGAGCCCGTGGTTGAACATGTAGAGGTTCGCGCCGGACAGGCCCTGGCTGTTCATCACGAAGATGCCCAGCACGATGAAGCCGAAGTGGCTGACCGACGAGTACGCGATCAGGCGTGGGATGTTCTGCGAGCCGATCGCCATCATGGCGCCGTACAGGATGCTGAAGATCGCGAGTACGACGACCACCGGCGTCGCCCAGCGCGACGCCTCGGGGAACAGCTCGAGGCAGAACCGGATCATCCCGAAGGTGCCGATCTTGTCGAGCACGCTGACCAGGAGCACCGAGGTGCCCGGCGTTGCGCTCGCGGTGGTGTCAGGCAGCCACGTGTGCACCGGGAACATCGGGGCCTTGATCGCGAAGGCGATGAAGAAGCCGAGGAACATCCAGCGACCGATGTCGGTGCCGAAGTCGATCTGGGCCAGCTCGGAGACGAGGTACGTCGGGCCGCCGTCGGTCTTGGCCGACTCGACGTAGAGCCCGATCACCGAGGCAAGCATGACCAGGCCGCCGAACAGAGAGTAGAGCAGGAACTTCACCGCGGCGCGGATCCGTTCGGGTCCGCCGTACCCAGCCACCAGGAAGTAGACCGGGATCAGGGTCGCCTCGAAGAAGACGTAGAAGAGGAACACGTCGGTCGCGGCGAAGACACCGATCGAGAGTCCTTCGAGCGCGAGGATCCAGGCGAAGAAGCCCTTGGGCCCCCACGACCCGTGGTCGCCGTCGTGCCACGACGCCAGCATCACGACCGGCGTGAGGATCACCGTCAGCAGCACCAGCGAGAGCCCGATGCCGTCGAGCCCGAGGGCGTAGTGGGCGCCGAACAGCTTGATCCAGACGACGTCCTCCTCGTACTGGTAGCCGCCACCGGCGTCGTAGCCGACGGCCAGGGCGACACCGAGGGCCAGGGTCACCACCGAGAAGCCGAGGGCGATCCGCTTCGGAGCAGCAGAGTCCGCGCCGGCAGGCAGCAGCACCAGGACCACCGACCCGAGGATCGGCAGCAGCAGCAGGATGGTCAGCCAGGGAAGGTCGTTCATCCGAGGTTCACCACCACGAGTGCGAGGAGGACGAGGGCAGCGCCGCCGAGCAGTCCGAGCGCGTAGGAGCGGACGAAGCCGTTCTGCGCCAGTCGCGCCCAGCTGGAGATGCCTCGGAAGGCCGAGGCCGTACCCATGGCGCTGCCGTCGACGACGCTGGAGTCGAAGACCGCCAGGCCTTCGTTGAACCGCTTGCCCGGGCCGACGAAGACCGCGTCGTTGAACGCGTCCCCGTAGAGCTCGTTGCGGCCCGCGAGAGTGAACACCGACACCCGGGTGGACGCTACGCGCGGCACGTCACGGCGTCCGAAGAGCCTCCACGCGATGCCCACGCCAAGCGCCACGACGAGTACGGCGAGCGCGCTGATCACGATCGCCGGCAGCGGCGGCTCCTCATGCGGAGCCACCCCGGTGACGGGCGCGAGGAAGTCGACGATCCAGTCGTTGACGAGCAGCAGGCCACCGAGCACGGACAGCGCCGCCAGCGCGATCAGCGGGTACGTCATCACCTTGGGGGACTCGTGCGGGTGCACGCCCTCCTCCCAGCGCTCCTTGCCGAAGAAGGTCATCAGCATCAGCCGGGTCATGTAGAAACCCGTGACTCCGGCACCGAGCAGCGCACAGATGCCGAGCCAGCCGTTCTGCGCCAGGGCGACCTCGATGATCTTGTCCTTGGACCAGAAGCCCGCGAAGCCCGGGAACCCGATGATCGCGAGGTAGCCCATCGCGAACGTCAGGAAGGTCACCGGCATCATCGTGCGCAGCGCACCGTAGTGGCGCATGTCGACGTCGTCGTTGGTCCCGTGCATCACCGACCCGGCGCCGAGGAACATGTTGGCCTTGAAGAAGCCGTGGGCGAGAAGGTGGAAGATCGCGAACGCGTAGCCGGCCACACCGAGGCCGGAGGCCAGGATCATGTAGCCGATCTGGCTCATCGTCGAGCCCGCGAGGACCTTCTTGATGTCGTCCTTGGCACACCCGATCCACGCACCCATGAGCAGCGTGATCGTGCCGACGATCGCGACGGCGAGGCGCGCGTCGGCGGTGTACTCGAAGATGAACTGCGACCGGACGATCAGGTAGACGCCCGCGGTCACCATGGTTGCCGCGTGGATCAGCGCCGACACGGGGGTCGGGCCCTCCATCGCGTCGAGCAGCCAGGTCTGCAGCGGGAACTGCGCGGACTTGCCGCAGGCAGCCAGGAGCAGGAGCAGGCCGATCGCGGTCATGACACCCTCCGACGCACCGCTGGTCAGCTCCGAGAGCTTGTCGAACGACGTGGTGCCGAAGGTGACGAAGATCAGGCCGATGCCGAGGGAGAGGCCGATGTCACCGACCCGGTTGATCACGAAGGCCTTCTTGGCGGCGGCCGCCGCGGACGGCTTGGCCTGCCAGAAGCCGATCAGCAGGTACGACGCAAGGCCGACGCCCTCCCAACCGAGGAACACACCGACGTAGTCGGACGCGAGGACGAGCATCAGCATCGCCGCGACGAAGAGGTTGAGGTAGCCGAAGAATCGGCGTCGCCTCTCGTCGTGCTCCATGTAGCCGATCGAGTAGATGTGGATCAGCCCGCCGACGCCGGTGATCAGGAGCAGGAACAGTGCCGACAACGGGTCGTAGAGCAGTCCGAGCTGCACGTCCCAGTTGCCGGTGCTGATCCAGGTCCACAAGTTGGTGCTGATCTGCCGGTCGTCGGCGTCACGGCCGAGGAGCGCGAAGAACAGGATCAGTGAGCAGACGAAGGAGGCGATCACCGTCGCACAGCCGAGCAGGTGGCCGAACCTGTCGGTGCGCCGACCGCCGAGCAGGAGCACCGCGGCGCCGACGACCGGGAACGCCAGCACGAGCACCAGAGGCAGCGCCAGCGACCCGGCGGAGCTCGGGTCGACGACGGGGACGTGGTGCCCTTCCTCTGCGGCGAGCACGCCCATGGCATGTGAGATCAAGGGTGGCCTCTCAGTACTTCAGCAGGCTGGCGTCGTCGACCGAGGCCGAGCGACGAGTGCGGAAGATGGTCATGATGATCGCGAGCCCCACGACGACCTCGGCGGCCGCCACGACCATCACGAAGAACGCGGCGATCTGGCCCTCGAGGTTGCCGTTGACCCGCGAGAAGGTCACGAGCGCGAGGTTGCTGGCGTTGAGCATCAGCTCGACGCACATGAACACCACGATGGCGTTGCGGCGGGTCAGGACTCCGACCGCACCGATCGTGAACAGGATCGAGGAGAGCACGATAAATGGGGTGGCACTCATCGGCCGGCACCTCCCTGGGACGAGTCGTCACGAGGGGGGATGGACTCGTCGGTGCCGCCGATCCGCTCGACCTGGGTGGCGCTGCCGGGTGCCTCGTTGACCGACCCGCGGGCTGCGAGCACTCGCGAGATCGAAGCCTCTGACGGGGTGCCGTCGGGCAGCAGGGCCGGGGTGTCGACCGCGTTGTGGCGGGCGAAGACGCCGGGTGGGGGCAGCGGACCGAGGTGCTTGCCGTGATCCGCGTAGTCGCGCATCCGCTGGGCGGCCGCCTGGCGCTGGGTCACCTTCGGCGTGAGCCGCTCGCGGTGGGCAAGCACCATCGCGCCCAGGGCGGCGGTGATGAGCAGCGCCGAGGTCACCTCGAACGCGAAGACGTACTTGGTGAACAGCACCTGCGCGATCGCGGGCACGTTGCCTTCCTCGTTCGCCTGGTCGAGTCCGGCGATCGCACCCACGGAAACCTGCGCGACACCGATGATCAGCGTGGCGCCGAAGACCAGGCCGACGAGGGCCGCGAAGAGCCGCTGGCCGCGGATCGTCTCGACGACGGAGTCCGAGGAGTCGACCCCGACGAGCATCAGCACGAACAGGAACAGCATCAGGATCGCGCCGGTGTAGACGATGATCTGCACCGCGAAAAGGAACGGCGCGTCCTGGACGGCGTACAGCACCGCGAGGCTGATCATCACGACCGCCAGGAGCAGCGCACAGTGCACGGCCTTGCGGGCGAACAGAAGGCCCAGCGCGGCGATCACCATCACCGGGGCCAGGATCCAGAAGGCGATCATGCTTGGCCTCCCTGATCGGCCGCGTCCGGCTGCGGGTCGTCCTGTCGGCGCAGCGTGCCGCGGTAGTAGTCACCCTCGTCCTCACCGAGGCGCATCGGGTGCGGCGGCTGCTCCATGCCGGGCAGCAGCGGAGCGAGCAGGTCCTGCTTTTCGTAGATCAGGTCGGCGCGGTTGTTGTCGGCCAGCTCGTACTCGTTGGTCATCGTCAACGCGCGGGTCGGGCACGCCTCGATGCAGAGACCGCACAGGATGCAGCGCAGGTAGTTGATCTGGTAGACGCGGCCGTAGCGCTCACCGGGGCTGAACCGGTCGTCCTCGGTGTTGGACGCACCCTCGACGTAGATCGCGTCGGCCGGGCACGCCCATGCACACAGCTCGCAGCCGATGCACTTCTCCAGGCCGTCGGGCCACCGGTTGAGCTGGTGCCTCCCGTGGAAGCGGGGCGCCGTGGGGAACTTCTCGAACGGGTATTGCTCGGTGACGACCTTGCGGAACATCGTCCGGAAGGTGACCCCGAACCCGGCGACCGGGTCCCAGAGCTGTTCTTTCAGGGTCGCCATCAGCGTTTTCCTCCAAGGTTGTCGGCCTCGACCGAGTCCGGCATCGGCGGCACCGGGTAGCCGCCGGCGAACGCGTCGAACTCCTCGGCATCGGCCTCGTCGACGGGTTCCTCACGCTCGGGAACGAACAGCAGGGCCACGAGGACCACGGCCAGCACGACCGCGATGCCGATCAGCCAGTCGCGATCGAAGCCGCCGCGCAGGTCGACCACGCGGATCGCCGCCACTGCGACGATCCAGACCACCGAGATCGGGATGAGGACCTTCCAGCCGAAGCCCATGAACTGGTCGTAGCGCAGTCGCGGCAGCGAGCCACGCAGCCAGATGAAGATGAAGATGAAGAAGAGGACCTTGAGCATGAACCACAGGAACGGCCAGTAGCCCTCGTTGGCGCCCTCCCAGAAGGAGCCGATCCAGAATGGTGCGCGCCAGCCACCGAGGAACAGCGTCGTCGCGAGTGCGGAGACCGTGGCCATGTTGATGTACTCCGCCAGGAAGAACAGCGCGAACTTCAGCGAGGAGTACTCCGTGTGGAACCCACCGACCAGCTCACCCTCGGCCTCGGGCAGGTCGAACGGCGCCCGATTGGTCTCGCCGATCATCGCGATCAGGTAGATGACGAACGACGGGATCAGCGTGAACGCGAACCAGACGTCCTTCTGGGACTCCACGATCTCGGAGGTCGACATCGAGCCGGCGTGCAGGAAGACGGCAACAAATGCGAGGCCCATCGCGACCTCGTAGGAGATCATCTGCGCGCTAGACCGCAGCCCGCCGAGCAGTGAGTACGTCGAACCGCTCGACCAGCCGCCGAGCACGATGCCGTAGATCCCGATCGACGCGATCGCGAAGATGAAGATCACTGCGACAGGCATGTCGGTGAGCTGGAGCGGCGTCTGCTGCCCGAACATGCTGACGACCGGGCCGAACGGGATCACCGCGAAGGCCACGAACGCGGGAACCGTCGCGATCACCGGAGCCAGCACGAAGACCAGCTTGTCGGCGGCCTTCGGGACGATGTCCTCCTTCAGGGCCAGCTTCACGCCGTCGGCCAGGCTCTGGAGCAGGCCGAACGGACCGTGCACGTTCGGACCGATGCGGTGCTGCATCCGGGCGACCACACGCCGCTCCCACCAGATGTTGAACAGCGTGAGCAGCACCAGGATCACGAAGATCAGCACGGCCTTGATGATGATCAGCCACCAGACATCGTGACCGAAGGCCTCGAGTGAGTCGGTGGTGGCGAATGGGACGAGGGCGCTCACTGGTCGCCTCCCACGATGGTGGTGATCGAGACCGGGCTGCCGGCCGGACCCACGAGGTGTCGCACCGACGTGCCCGGCGCACTCGCGGGCGCCCAGACGGTGCCCTCGGCGAGGTCGGCCACACCTACCGGGAGGTCGACCGACCCGAGGGGTCCGCTCAGGGTGACGGTCTCACCGACGGTCGCGCCGAGCGCCTCCAGCGTGGCCGGGCCGACGAGCACGACCGGCTTGCGTGCGGTCTGGCGCATCGCGTCGTCACCGTCCTGCATCCGGCCGTCGTCGATGAGCTGCTTCCAGGACGCGAGCACGAGCTCCCCGTCACCTGCCTCGGTGGTTGAGCCTGTCGAAACCACTGGATCCACGGAGGCAGGGCGTTCACCGTCCCACGGTCCGACCTGGGTCATCTCCCCCCACACCTGCTCCGGGGTACGGAAGCCGAGTGGTCGGCCGATCTCCTCGGCGACGCCGGCGAGCACCCGCAGGTCGGGCAGCGAGGCGGGGTTGTGCAGCACCTTGCCGAACTGGCGCACGCGGCCCTCCCAGTTCACGAAGGTCCCGGAACGGTCGGTCACCGGCGCCACCGGGAAGACCACGTCGGCGGCGCGGGTCACCTCGGACTCGCGCACCTCGAGGGCCACGACGAAGCCGGCCTGCTCGACGGCCTGACGCGCGAGGGCGGGGTCGGAGAGGTCGGCGGGGTCGACGCCACCCACGACCAGGCCACCCAGCTCGCCTGCGGCAGCAGCAGCCACGATGGCGTCGCCGTCGCGGCCGACCGCGTCGGGCAGGTGGTCGACGCCCCACGCGGCGGCGAGGTCGACCCGGGCTCCCGCGTCGGCGACCGGGCGGCCGCCCGGGAGCAGTGTGGGCAGCGCACCGGTCTCGATGGCGCCACGGTCACCGGCACGGCGCGGGATCCAGGCGACCCGGGCGCCGGTCGTCATCGCGAGCTTGGAGACGGCGGAGAGAGCACCGGGAACGGCAGCCATCCGTTCGCCGACCAGGACCAGCGCATCGCTGTCGAGGGCGACGCTGGTGTCATGTGCCAGTGCCTCGATCGCGGCCGGCTCGTCGCCGGGTCGGGTCGGGATCAGGGTGCCGGACATCTTGTGTAGGCCACGCGAGGTGAACGGTGCGATCGAGTAGATCGGCAGCAGCCGCCCACGGGCCGCCTTGCGCAGCCTCAGGAAGACGGTGCCGGCCTCGTCCTCCGGCTCGAAGCCCACGAGGACGACCGACCGAGCCGATTCGAGGTCGGCGTACGTCACCGAGCCACCGGCCGGGCCAGTCAGCGCGACGTGCGCGGCGAGGAACTCGGCCTCTTCCGCGGAGTGCGGGCGGGCCCGGAAGTCGATGTCGTTGGTGCCGAGCGCGACCCGCGCGAACTTCGAGTACGCGTAGGAGTCCTCGACGGTCAGACGACCGCCGGTGAGCACCCCGACCCCGCCGGCGTCGCGCGCGGCGGCCAGGCCGCGGGCAGCCACGACGAACGCCTCGGGCCAGCTCGCGGCACGCAGCTCACCGGTCTCGTCGTCACGGACTCTCGGGTACGTCAGTCGGTCCTCGAGGTTGGCGTACCAGTGCGAGAAGCGGTCCTTGTCGGTGATCCACTCCTCGTTGACCTCGGGGTCGTCACCGGAGAGACGGCGCATCACCTTGCCGCGTCGGTGGTCGACACGGATGGCCGAACCGCACGCGTCGATCTCCGCGATGGACGGCGTCGAGACCAGGTCGAACGGCCGCGAGCGGAAGCGGTACGCCGAGGACGTGAGCGCCCCCACCGGACAGATCTGGATCGTGTTGCCGGAGAAGTAGCTCTCGAACGGCTCCTTCTCGTAGATGCCGACCTGCTGGAGCGCACCTCGCTCGATCAGCGTGATGAACGGGTCGCCGGCGATCTGTTCGGAGAAGCGGGTGCAGCGGGCGCACAGCACGCAGCGCTCGCGGTCGAGGAGCACCTGGGCGGAGATGTTGATCGGCTTGGGGTAGACCCGCTTCTCGACCTCGAAGCGCGTCTCGCCGCGGCCGTTGCTCATCGCCTGGTTCTGCAGCGGGCACTCGCCGCCCTTGTCGCACACCGGGCAGTCGAGCGGGTGGTTGATCAGCAGGAACTCCATCTGTCCCTGCTGCGCCTTGTCCGCCACGGCGGAGGTGGCCTGGGTGTTGACCACCATCCCCTCGGCCACGGTGATCGTGCAGGACGCCTGCGGCTTGGGCATGCCGCGCCCGTTGCCGGCATCAGGGATGTCGACCAGGCACTGGCGGCAGGCACCGACCGGCGCGAGCAACGGGTGGTCGCAGAACCGCGGGATCTGCACGCCGATCTGCTCGGCCGCGCGGATGACGAGAGTGTTCTTGGGGACCGAGACCTCGACGCCGTCGATGGTGAGCGTGACCTCGTCGGACTTCTCCGGGGTCTTCTCCTGGCTCTTGGCCACACCGCCGGTCGAGCTTGTCGAAACCGTCATGCGCTTGCTCCAACTCGGGTGAAGATCGAGGACGCCTCGCGGTCGAACGGACAGCCGCCGTGGCTGAGGTGAGCGAGGTACTCGTCCCTGAAGTACTCGATCGAGGAGCTGATCGGGCTGGTCGCACCGTCACCGAGCGCGCAGAAGGACCGGCCCAGGATGTTCTCGCAGAGGTCGAGCAGCATGTCGAGGTCGGACTCGGTGCCGCGGCCCTGCTCGAGGTGGGCCAGGGTCTGGGTCAGCCACCAGGTGCCCTCGCGGCACGGGGTGCACTTGCCGCAGGACTCGTGCTTGTAGAACTCCGTCCAGCGCAACACCGCGCGGACCACGCAGGTGGTCTCGTCGAAGATCTGCAGCGCACGGGTGCCGAGCATCGAGCCGGCCGCTCCCACGGCCTCGAAGTCGAGGGGTACGTCGAGGTGCTCGGCCGTCAGGATCGGGGTGCTGGAGCCTCCGGGTGTCCAGAACTTCAGCTCGTGACCCTCCCGGATGCCGCCAGCGAGGTCGATCAGCTGACGCAGGGTGATGCCCAGCGGTGCCTCGAACTGACCCGGGTTGGTGACGTGCCCTGAGAGCGAGAAGATCCCGTAGCCCTTGGACTTCTCGGTGCCCATCGAGGCGAACCACTCGGCCCCCTGGCCGATGATGCTCGGCACGGAGGCAATCGACTCGACGTTGTTGATCACCGTCGGGCTGGCGTAGAGGCCCGCAACGGCCGGGAACGGCGGGCGCAGTCGAGGCTGACCACGGCGTCCCTCGAGCGAGTCGAGCAGCGCGGTCTCCTCGCCGCAGATGTAGGCGCCCGCGCCCGCGTGGATGATCAGGTCGAGGTCGTAGCCCGAGCCGTGGATGTCCTTGCCGAGATGGCCCGCGAGGTAGGCCTCCTCGACCGCACGCTGCAGCCGGCGTACGACGTGGAGGACCTCACCACGCACGTAGATGAACGCGTGGTTGGCGCGGATCGCGTAGGAGCTGATGATGACGCCCTCGATCAGCGTGTGCGGGCTCGCCATCATCAGCGGGATGTCCTTGCAGGTCCCGGGCTCGGACTCGTCGGCGTTGACCACGAGGTACTTCGGGTTCGGGTTGTCCTGTGGGATGAAGCCCCACTTCATGCCGGTCGGGAAGCCCGCACCACCACGCCCTCGGAGGTTGGAGGCCTTGACCACCTCGATGACCTCGTTCTGGGGCATCGACAGCGCGGTCTTCAACGCGGCGTACCCGCCCTGGTCCTCGAAGGCCTTCAACGTCCACGAGCGGTCCGCGCCCCAGTTGTCGGTGAGCACCGGCGTCAGAATGTCAGTCACTTGTCATCCCCTCCCGGGTTGGCGGGGTTGTCCTCGTGCTTGGCGTCGGCGCCGGACTCCTCGACCTTGGCCTCGGACTCCTTGTGCTCCGCCTCGTGGCTTCCCTCGGCCTTGTCGGCGGTGGTGTCGCCCGCGGCCTTGTCGGCTCCCTGGGACGACGCGTGCGTCTGCCTCGGCGTAGGAGCAGTCCAGCCCTGTTCACGGGCGATCTTCAGACCGACCAGCGACGCCGGTCCGGCCGACGGTCCCTCGTCGGCCAAGCCGTCGGGGAAGCCGGCGAGCACGCGCTCGGCCTCGCGCCAGGTGACCAGGCGGGGACCGCGGGTGGAGTGGACCTCAGTGCCCGACCGGAGGTCGTCGACCAGCTGCGTGGCCGACTCGGGCGTCATGTTGTCCATGAACTCCCAGTTGACCATCATCACCGGCGCGAAGTCGCAGGCCGCGTTGCACTCGACGTGCTCGAGGGTGACCTTGCCGTCGTCGGTGGTCTCGTCGTTGCCGATGTCGAGGTGGTCCTTGAGCCGCTCGAAGATCAGGTCGCCGCCCATGATGGCGCACAGCGTGTTGGTGCAGACGCCGACGTGGAAGTCACCGACGGGGCGCCGCTTGTACATCGTGTAGAAGGTCGCGACCCCGCTCACCTCGGCCGCGCTGATGCCGAGGATCTCGGCACACGCCTCGATGCCGCGCGCGGTGACGCGGCCCTCGACGCTCTGCACCAGGTGCAGCATCGGAAGCAGGCCGGAGCGTGCCTGCGGGTAGCGGGCGGCGATCTCCTCGAGCTCGGCGTACGTCGCTGCGTCGAGCGGCGGCTCCTGCGCCAATTGGGTGGTCGAGACGGCGGCGGCGTTGGTGCCGTCGTCGACACCGGGGATGCGTCCCTCGGTCATCGATCCACCCCTCCCATCACCGGGTCGATCGACGCGATCGCGACGATGACGTCGGCGACCATGCCGCCCTCGCTCATCACCGACGTGGCCTGGAGGTTGGTGAACGACGGGTCGCGGAAGTGAGCGCGGAACGGACGCGTGCCCCCGTCGGACACGACGTGCGCGCCCAGCTCGCCGCGCGGCGACTCGATCGGCACGTAGGCCTGGCCGGCGGGTACCCGGAAGCCCTCGGTGACCAGCTTGAAGTGGTGGATCAGGGCCTCCATCGACTCACCCATGATGTGCTTGATGTGGTCGAGGCTGTTGCCCATGCCGTCGCTGCCGATCGCGAGCTGGCTCGGCCAGGCGATCTTCTTGTCACCGATCATCACGGGGGCGCCTTCGAGACCAGCGAGGCGGTCCACGGCCTGCTCGACGATGCGCAGCGACTCCCACATCTCGTTGAGCCGGATGCGGAAGCGCCCGTAGGCGTCAGCGGTGTCCCAGGTCTGTACGTCGAACTCGTAGTCCTCGTAGCCGCTGTAGGGCTCGCTCTTGCGCAGGTCCCACGGGTAACCCGCGGCGCGGAGCGGCGGCCCGGAGATGCCGAGAGCAAGGCAGCCGGCGAGGTCGAGGTGTCCGACGTCGACGAGACGCGCCTTGAAGATCGGGTTGGCGTTGCAGAGTGCGGCGTACTCGGGCAGCCGCTTCTTCATCAGGGTGATGAAGTCACGGATCTGGTCGATCGCTCCCGCCGGCATGTCCTGGGCGACGCCGCCGGGACGGATGAACGCGTGGTTCATCCGCAGGCCGGTGATCAGCTCGAACAGGTCGAGGACCAGCTCACGCTCGCGGAAGCCGATCGTCATCACGGTCAGCGCACCGATCTCCATGCCGCCGGTGGCGATACAGACGAGGTGGGAGGAGATGCGGTTGAGCTCCATCAGGAGGACGCGCATCACCTGCGCCTTCTCGGGGATCTGGTCCTCAATGTCGAGCAACCGCTCCACTCCGAGGCAGTAGGTCGCCTCGTTGTAGAACGGGGAGAGGTAGTCCATCCGGGTGCAGAAGGTGACGCCCTGCACCCAGGAGCGGTACTCCATGTTCTTCTCGATGCCGGTGTGCAGGTAGCCGATGCCGCAACGGGCCTCGGTGACCGTCTCGCCCTCCAGCTCGAGGATCAGCCGCAGCACGCCGTGGGTCGAAGGGTGCTGGGGACCCATGTTCACGACGACCTTGCTGTCGTGCTCGTCGGAGATGGCGTCCGTGATCGAGTCCCAGTCCTGACCGGTGACGGTGAAGACCCGCCCCTGACTGGTCTCGGCTTGCGGGGCGTAGGCGTCCGTGGTTTCGGTCATGAGTAGGACCTCCGCTGGTCCGGGGGAGGAATCGTGGCGCCCTTGTACTCGACCGGGACCCCGCCCAATGGGTAGTCCTTGCGCTGCGGGTGGCCGGGCCAGTCGTCGGGCATCTGGATGCGGGTGAGTGCCGGGTGGCCGTCGAAGACGATGCCGAAGAAGTCGAAGGTCTCGCGCTCGTGCCAGTCGTTGGTCGGGTACGTCGCGACCACGCTGGGGATGTGCGGATCGGCGTCCGGGCAGGTCACCTCGAGCCGGATCCGGCGGTTGTGGGTCATCGAGAGCAGGTGGTAGACGGCGTGCAGCTCCCGACCCGTGTCGTCGGGGTAGTGCACTCCGCTGACGCCGGAGCAGAACTCGAAGCGCAGCTTCTCGTTGTCCCGGAGCAACTGGGCGGTGGCCGCGAGGTCCTCGCGGCGTACGAAGAAGGTGATCTCGCCGCGGTGCACCACGATCTTCTCGACGGCACTCTCGAGGCCGGCGGACCCGGTCGACTCGGCGAGAGCTGTGGCCACGTCGTCCATCCAGCCACCGAAGGGCGGCTGGGTGGACCCGGGCATCTCGACGGCGCGGGTGAGGCCGCCGTACCCGGAGGTGTCGCCGGTGCCGGTGACGCCGAACATGCCCTGGCGACGCGCGATGATCTCGTCGGAGGTCTCGCGGACCGTGTCGAGCGAGTGGTCCTGGGTGCCGGCGACGATGTCCTTGGACTCGCCCTTGTTCTCGCCCTTGTTG
Source organism: uncultured Actinomycetota bacterium (assembly GCA_963742785.1). Classification (GTDB taxonomy): domain Bacteria; phylum Actinomycetota; class Actinomycetes; order Propionibacteriales; family Nocardioidaceae; genus Marmoricola. The sequence goes on along the minus strand of CAVUNI010000004.1, from coordinate 11,247 downwards.
TCATCCATCAGCGCAGCTGGCCCTTCATCTGGCTGGTGGGCAGCGCGTTGAGGCCGGCTTCCTCGAGCTCCTCGATCTGCTTGAGGCGGTTGGCGCCGAGCTTGGCGTGCTGGACCTGGTCGTGCAGCTTGAGGATCGCGTCGATCAGCATCTCGGGTCTGGGCGGACAGCCAGGCAGGTACATGTCGACCGGCACGACGTGGTCGACACCCTGGACGATGGCGTAGTTGTTGAACATCCCACCCGAGCTGGCGCAGACGCCCATGGCGAGGACCCACTTGGGCTCGGCCATCTGGTCGTAGATCTGGCGCAGCACCGGAGCCATCTTCTGACTGACCCGGCCGGCCACGATCATCAGGTCGGCCTGGCGGGGGCTGGCCCGGAAGACCTCCATGCCGAAGCGGGCGAGGTCGTACTTCGGGCCACCGCTGGTCATCATCTCGATGGCACAGCAGGCGAGGCCGAACGTCGCCGGCCAGAACGAGGCCTTGCGCATGTAGCCGGCGACACCCTCGACGGTGGTCAGCAGTACGCCGGACGGAAGCTTCTCTTCAATACCCACGCGTCAGTTCCTTCTCAGTCCCACTCGAGGCCGCCGCGGCGCCAGACGTACACGTAGGCGACGAACACGGGCACGATGAAGAGCACCATCTCGATGAGCCCGAACAGCTCCATCTGGTCGAAGGCGACAGCGATCGGATAGAGGAACACGATCTCGATGTCGAAGACGATGAACATCATCGCGGTGATGTAGTAGCGCACCGGGAACCGGCCGCCGCCGACCGGCTGCGGGGTGGGCTCGATGCCGCACTCGTAGGAGTCCAGCTTGGCGCGGTTGTAGCGCTTCGGCCCGGTCAGCGAGCTGACCACTACCGAGAAGATCGCGAACCCCGCTGCGAGGATCATCAGCGCCAGAACTGGCGTGTAGAGCTCCATGATCCTCCTCGAGCGGCACCGTATTCGTGAACATGTGAATGTCTTCACGAACTCGTGACGGGGATCAGCATAGAGGCACGGATCACATCGCGCGAACCCTCCCCCGGGCGCTCGAATTCCGGCTCTGACCAGCGCATTTAGGCAACGGCAGTGTTGCCTATTTGCGAACTCCCGGGAAGTCGCGGCTTTCGTCCCTTGCCCCCTGCCGAGCCCGGGCGGAGGCTGAATTTCGTACCCGAGGAGGTGCCCACATGTCGCTGGCAAGCAGCGCAGTTTCGGTGATGCTCCCGGTCGAGGACGTCGACCGGGCCAAGAAGTTCTACGAGGAGAAGGTCGGTCTCGAGTTCAAGGGTCTGGACGAGCTCGAAGGGTCGGCGATGTTCGCGCTGACGGGTGGCACCACGCTCGTGCTGCTCCCGCGTCCCGGTGGCACCCACAACGAGAACACGGCCATGAGCTGGGCCGTCGACGACGTCGAACAGGAGGTGAAGGAGCTCGAGAGCCAGGGCGTGACCTTCGAGGACTACGACTTGCCGGAGTTCAAGACCGTCGACCACATTGCCTCGATCGGAGACCTCAAGTCAGCCTGGTTCAAGGACCTGGACGGCAACGTCCTCTGCGTGCACAGCCCGATGCCCGTGAGCTGAGCCCGCAGGGCTCAGCTCGCGGGCATCGAGCGAAGCGAGATTGAGCCGACCGGGTACACGTGGTCTTCCACTGATTGTGCCCATGTGGTCTTCCACTGATTGTGCCCATGTGGTCTTCCACTGATCCGCGGTTGTCTTTCGGCTTGCGGTCGCTTGTAGTTGCGCCGACAGGGCAGAAATGGTTGTCGCTCGCTTGGGCTCGCTCCAACCATTTCAACCCGGTCGGCGAAATCTCCCTCCGGTCGATGCGCTACTTCGTAGCGCGATGCAGCGCCACGATGCCGCCCGAGAGGTTGCGCCACTCCGGCTTCTTCCAGCCGGCCTGGTCGATCCGCTCGGCCAGGCCATGCTGGTTCGGCCAGGCTCGGATCGACTCGGCGAGATAGACGTAGGCGTCCGGGCTCGAGGAGACCGCGCGGGCCACGGTGGGTAGGGCGCGCATCAGGTACTCGATGTAGACGGTCCGGAACGGCGACCACGTCGGCGAGCTGAACTCGCAGACGACCAGTCGCCCACCGGGTTTGGTCACGCGGAGCATCTCGCGCAACCCGGCATCGGGGTCGACGATGTTGCGCAGCCCGAAGGAGATCGTCACCGCATCGAAGGTGTCGTCGGCGAAGGGGAGCTGGGTCGCGTCGCCTGCGGTGAACGGCAGGTGTGGTCGGTGCTGCTTGCCCACGCGCAGCATTCCGACCGAGAAGTCGCACGGCACGACCCGGGCGCCGCGGTCGAGGAACGGCTGCGACGACGTACCGGTGCCGGCCGCGAGGTCGAGCACCAGCTCACCCGGCCTGGGGTCGACGGCGCGGGTGACCGCGTGCCGCCAGCGCCGGTCCTGACCGAGGGACAGCACGTCGTTGGTGAGGTCGTAGCGCGCAGCGACGTCGTCGAACATCGCCTGCACCTCGGCAGGCTTCTTCTCCAGGTCGGCGCGCGTCACGCGGACACCCTATGAGGAGCAACATCCGGTGCGTCGCGCGGTCGGAACGGCACCCCCGGGGCGAAAATGCTCGGCATGGGTGCTGGAGTGAACAGAGTGGCCACTGTGGCCATGGTCTCGGGCGTGCTCCTGGGCACCTGCGCCCTGGGGTACGGCGTCTCGCGCGTCTCCTCCACCTCCGGGCCATCGGACTCGGCCGTGCCGGCTGTTGTGATCACCACTCCGTCGGCGACCCCCTCCGCCAGCCCGCGACCAGTGACACCACGCCAGCAGGTGAGTGCGCCACTGCCCAACGTGCGCCCGTTCGCAGTGCCGCCGCCCGGTGTCCGCATCCTCGGAGCCGGCGACCACGGGCCGAAGGTGCGCGACCTCCAGGCGCGGCTGCGCCAGCTCGCGTGGTACTTCGGCAACGTGACCGACGACTTCGCGAAGAGCACGACGGCGGCGGTCAAGGGCTTCCAGGACAAGCGACGGATCGCGGTCACCGGGTACGTCGACAGGCGCACCCTGGCCCGCCTGCACGAGATGTCGCACACCCCGACCGCCGACGAGCTGGCCAACCGTCTACCGGGAGACCTGCACACGGACGCGCGTCTCGACCCACGCTGCCTGACCGGGCACGCGATGTGCATCGACAAGGACAGCAGCACCGTCCGCTGGGTGGTCGACGGGAAGGTGCTCCGGACGATGGCGGTGCGCTTCGGAGCGTCGTACACCCCGACACGCGAGGGCCTGTTCCACGTCGGCTGGAAGTCCCGCGACCACGTCTCGCACCTCTACGACTCGTCGATGCCGTTCGCGATGTTCTTCTCCGGTGGTCAAGCGGTGCACTACTCCTCGGACTTCGCCGCGCGCGGCTACGCCGGGGCTTCACACGGGTGTGTGAACGTGCGCGACTACGCAGGCATCCTATGGCTGTTCGACCAGGTCAACATCGGGGACAAGGTCGTCATCTACTGGTCGTGAACCGGTCCATGGATCCGGCTGACAGGGGGGAATCAGTCACCACGTAGGCTCCTTGGTCGTGACCAGCCCTCGTGCCACCACCGACGTGCCGGTCGGCCGTCTCGTGGCGCGGACCGTCGAGGTGGTCGCCTCCGACCTTCCGGGGAGCCTGCTCGAGCTCCTCTCCGCCGACGAGCCGATGGCCTGGCTGCGCGGCGGCGAGGGGATGGTCGCGTGGGGCGTCGCGGCGCGCTTCCGGACGTCGGGACCCGATCGCTTCGCCGATGCCACGGACTGGTGGCAGCAGGTCTGCGACTCGGCCGTTGTCCGCGACGAGGTGCAGACACCGGGCTCCGGGCTCGTCAGCTTCGGCAGCTTCGGCTTCGCCGACGACCCGGGCGAGAGCGTCATGGTGGTGCCCCGCGTCCTCGTCGGAACCCGACGCGGACGCGCCTGGGTCACGGTCATCGGCCAGGACGAGCTCGCCGGTATGCCGGACCTGGCGCCGCAACCGGCTCCTCCCGCCCCGCGCAACGTCACCTTCGCCGACGGTGCCATGAGCGGCGCCGCGTGGGAGACGGTGGTCGCCGACGCGGTCGCACGCATCGGCTCCGGCGAGCTGGAGAAGGTGGTGCTCGCGCGTGACCTGGTGGCCACCGCCGACGCCGACATCGACGTGCGGTGGCCGTTGCGTGAGCTCGCCGAGACCTACGAGATGTGCTGGACCTTCCACGTTGACCGGCTCTTCGGCGCTACCCCCGAGCTGCTCGTACGACGCGAGCGCGGCCTGGTCACCTCACGCGTGCTGGCCGGCACGATCCGGCGTACGGGCGACGACGAGCACGACCTCGCTCTTGCCGGACAGCTGGCGCGATCGTCGAAGGACCTCGAGGAGCACGAGTACGCCGTCCGGTCGGTCGCCGACTCCCTGGCGCCGCACTGCTCCTCCATGAACGTGCCCGAGGTGCCGTTCGTGCTGCACCTGCCCAACGTGATGCACCTCGCCACCGATGTCACCGGAGTCGTGCACGACTCCAAGGGAGCGAGCGTGCTCGAGCTGGCCGCGGCGTTGCACCCCTCCGCGGCGGTCGGAGGCACCCCCACCAAGGTGGCCGTCGAGCTGATCGCCGAGATCGAGGGCATGAACCGGGGTCGCTACGCCGGGCCGGTCGGCTGGATCGACGCCGAAGGCGACGGCGAGTTCGGGATCGCCCTGAGGTCGGCCGAGATCGAGGGCCACCAGGTGCGGCTGTTCGCCGGCTGCGGCATCGTCGCCGACTCCGACCCCGAGGCCGAGCTGGCCGAGGCGCAGGCCAAGTTCCTGCCGGTGCGGGACGCGCTCACGGACTAGGGGCGACCGCGGCACCGTTCCCCGGTCGTTGAGGAGCGAGCGCCCCTCTCTAGGTGGTTGAAGGAGCGAGCGCCCTCCCTCGGTGGTTGAGGAGCGAGCGCCAGCGAGCGTCTCGAAACCACGCGATCCAGTGGTTTCGAGACAGGCCCTGGCGGGCCTTCCTCAACCACCGGGACGCAGCAGGAATCGTCCTTCGGTGGTTGAGGAGCGAGCGCCAGCGAGCGTCTCGAAACCACGCGATCCAGTGGTTTCGAGACAGGCCCTGGCGGGCCTTCCTCAACCACCGGGACGCAGCAGGAATCGTCCTTCGGTGGTTGAGGAGCGAGCGCCAGCGAGCGTCTCGAAACCACGCGATCCAGTGGTTTCGAGACAGGCCCTGGCGGGCCTTCCTCAACCACCGGGACGCAGCAGGAATCGTCCTTCGGTGGTTGAGGAGCGAGCGCCAGCGAGCGTCTCGAAACCACGCGATCCAGTGGTTTCGAGACAGGCCCTGGCGGGCCTTCCTCAACCACCGGGACGCAGCAGGAATCGTCCTTCGGTGGTTGAGGAGCGAGCGCCAGCGAGCGTCTCGAAACCACGCGATCAGGTTTCGACAAGCTCAACCGGCGTGAGGGTGCGGCCCGCGATCGTCGTACGGCGCGTGGTCGCACAACCACGCGATCAGGTTTCGACAAGCTCAACCGACGTGAAGTGCGGGACGCGATCACGGACTGGAGGGCGGCGGGCTCCGGCGGCTCATCGGCGAGATGCCCGGCGAGATGTCTGGCGGCTTCGGCGGCGGCACCTTCGAGGGCTCGTGCTGGCGCACCGCCTCCTTGATCTGCTCGAGGTTGTTGCGCAGCAGGTCCGAGACGAGCTCGTCCATCCGCGGGTCGCCGAGCATCTCGATGAGCACACGCAGGGTCGTCTCGCTGACCTGGTGGACGATGGCGTCGTACCCCGGCAGGCGGGAGACCACCCGCGAGGACGGGTCGTTGCGCACCTTCTCGGCGACCAGCGCCACCAGCTCGTCGTGGTTCTCCACGAGCGCGTCGGAGATGTTCTTGGTGTAGTGGCCCGACTTGAGCACGTCGGTCACCTCGTCGAGGACGGCGATGGTGATGGGCCGCTTGATCAGGTCGACGAGCCACAGCGTCAGCCGGTTCATCCGCCGGATCGCCCACGGCGTGTGCAGCCCACGACGGACCAGCACCCAGGTGAGGACCGCCGACACGATCGAGAGCACGAGGAGCGCACCGATCAGGACCAACACGAACTGGGTGACGGAGAGGCCCTGCAGCCAGTCGATCACAGGGCCATCCTGCCCTCTCCGACTCTGGTCGGTGGTGGCTTCAGTCGAGCGGGTGGGCGAGCTCGTCGTCCGGCAGCCTGGCCCAGACGATGGCCACCACCGCGAAGACGACCGGTGTGATGCCGGCGACCAGGAAGGTGTTCCTGATCCCGATCGCGTCGGCCACCGGCCCTGCGAGCGCCATCGAGACCGGCATCAGGCTGACCGACACGAAGAAGTCCAGGGAGGCCACGCGACCGAGCAGGTGCCCCGGGACGCGTCGCTGCAACAGCGTGCCCCAGATGACCATCGGAGCGCTGAACAGCACGCCGAGCAGGAAGGAGCACACCACGAGGACCCAGATGGAAGGCGCCATCCCCATCAGGACCATGGGCACGCAGCCGGCGCCGAACATCAGGTTCATGTAGGTCAGGTAGCGACGCGGCATCGGCAGCGACGCCTGGACCATCGAGCCGATCGCGCCCCCGATGCCGAAGGCCGCGAGCACCATTGCGTGGTCTCCTGCGTCGCCGCCGAGCTGGTCCTTGACCACGAACGGGATCAGCACCTCGAAGGGCCCCATCGTGACGAGCACCATCAGCGAGGCGAACAGAAGCGTGGCGAGCAACCAGGGCGTCGCGAACATGTAGACGACCCCCTCGCGCATGTCGGCGAGGGCACCGCGCACGGGGTTGCGGTTCACGGCCGACAGGTCACGGCGGACCGGCGTACGCGGAAGCCGGATCTGCACCAGTACGCCGAACCCGGCAACGACCGCAGCGACCAGGACGGCCCAACCGGGCGAGGCTATTCCGACGACGACGCCTGCCACGCCGGGGCCGATGGCCTGGGCGACCAGCGGACGCACCATGCCCTCGAAACCGTTGACCGCGAGGAGCTGGGACTCAGGCACGATCGCGGGCAGCCATGCTGAGTACGCCGCGTAGTAGAAGGCCATCCCCATGCCGATGAGCAGGGAGACGACCGCCAGGTGCCACAGCCGGGTCAGGTCGGCCAGCGACAGCGCCGTGATGGCCGCGTAGCTGACGAACTCGGCGGTCGCGACGGTCATCACGATCAGCTTCTGCGGGATGCGGTCGGCGACGACGCCGGCGAGCAGGGCCGGGAGGAGTACGCCGACCGCGCCCGCTGTGGACACGATCGAGAGCTGGGCCGGTCCGCCACCGAGGCGAATGACCTCCCAGACCAGGGCAACGGTCCACACGCCGAACGCAAAGGCTCCGCAGGACAAGGCGACCGCCATCCTGCGGTAGGCAGGGATGGCGAACGGTGTGAGCATCCGCGGCAGCTGCCGGACACTCGGCACCTCGCGGGTGCGTTCTTCCTCGGTCGTGACCGTCGGCTCGATCATGGCTCCTCCTCTCGTCCTCCAGTCTGGGGCTGAGGTAGGAGGCGGGGCCACGGGATTTCCCTTAGGGAGTCACAGTCTGTCGAGCAGTACGGCGGCGAGGAAGCCGGCCGCCGTGACCAGACCGACCACTGGACCTCCATCCTCAGCCGCTTCGGGGAGCATGGTGGACGCGAGCATCGCGAGGATGGCGCCGGCCGCGAAGGTCATCACGAAGGCCACCGCATCTTCGGAGGCGCCGTCCAGGAACAGGTAGCCCAGCCCCGCCGACAGGGCGCAAACCAGAGCAATGCCGATCCACAGCGCGATGATCTGACGAAGCGATCGGCCCCCGGCCTTCATGCCCGTGGCCGAGGCCAGGCCTTCAGGCAGGTTCGACAGAGCTACCGCGGCGACGAAGGCGACACTCGGAGAGCCTCCCTCCAGGATGGTGATCCCGATGGCAGCTGACTCCGGGATGCCGTCCAGGAGGGCTCCCAACGCCAGAGACGTTCCCGAGGCCGACTCGCCATCGTCCACTCCGGTGGACCGCTTCCGGTTCTTCGCGCCCGAGCGCGCGATCAGCAGGTCGCCGACGAAGAAGGTCACGCTGCCGACAGCCAGGCCCCACGCGGTCGCCTGGAAGGTCCCGAACTGGGCGGCATCGTCGACCAGCTCATAGGCAACGGACGCGATCAGCACCCCCGCGCCGAACGCCATGATCAGACCAATGACCCGGGTACTCCACTTGAACTGGATCCCGAGGACCGCACCGATCACGAGGGTGCTGCCGGCTACCAGACCCCAGAAGATCGACTCCCACACAGGCCCACCTCGTTCTGGCTAGAGATCGGCACCCTCGGGGAGCCGGACGTACTCCTGACCGCGCTCGCCGAGCATCCGCTGAAGATGGCCCTCGATGACCTTGTGGCCGAGCTCGCTGTAGATCTTGTCGTGGATCGCCAGCGACCTCGGAGCACCGACGTCGCGGCCGAAGTCGATGCACTCGCTCACCTTCAGCCACGGCGCAGTGACCGGGAGCAGCAGCACGTCGATGCTCTGCGGAGGCACCGTGAGCGAGTCGCCCGGGTGGTAGATCCGCTGACCTTCGAGCTCGAGCACGTAGCCACTGTTGTCGAAGTGCTGCATCTCCGGATGGATCACGGCGTGCTTCTCGCCGACCACTCGGACAGGGACACCGACATCGACCTGCTGGCCCGGATCGACCACGGTCAGCCGCTCGGCGACGTCGGGGGCGTCCTCGCGGATCTTGGCAGCGACGGCGCCGATCGTGAACACCGGAGCATCGGTGCGGCGCAGGTTGTCAGGCGAGTAGTGGTCGGCGTGCTCGTGCGTGATCAGCACCGCGGTAGCGCCGTCCACGGCCTCCGGCTCGGTGAACCCACCCGGATCCAGTACGACGACCTGGCCGTCGGTCTCGAGTCTCACGCACGCATGTCCGAACTTCGTGATCCGCATGAAACCAGCGTATGGTGCCCTCTATTGAACCGAGTTCAAGAAAAGGATTGGTGTCATGACTGACCACGAGGTGACCATCATCGGGGCCGGCTTCGGCGGGATGGGCGCAGCGATCAGCCTCAAGCGACTCGGCTACGGATCCGACTCACGGGACATCCTGATCCTCGAGCGTGAGGACGACCTGGGCGGCACCTGGCACGTCAACCACTACCCCGGCCTGGCTGTCGACATCGCCAGCGTGACGTACTCCTACTCCTTCGAGCCGAACCCGTTCTGGAAGCACTGGTTCGCGCGTGGTGCCGAGCTCAAGCAGTACGCCGAGCACGTGGCCGACACCTACGACCTGCGCCGGCACATGCGCTTCGGCGTCTCCGTCGAGGGCGCCAGGTGGGACGAGGACGAGCGGCACTGGGTGGTGTCGACCTCTTCGGTGGTTGAGGAGGGCGAGGAACGAGCCCGTCTCGAAACCACCACGCACACCTCGCGCTTCCTGGTCACCGCCACCGGCTTCCTGTCCCAGCCCCGCCTGCCGGACATCGAGGGCGTCCACGACTTCGCCGGCGAGGTGATCCACACCGCCAAGTGGGACGACAACGCCGACCTGACCGGCAAGCGGGTCGCGGTCATCGGCACCGGCGCGACCGCGGTCCAGCTGATCCCGGAGATCGCCGACGTGGCCGCGGAGCTGACCGTCTTCCAGCGCACGCCGATCTGGGTGACCCCGAAGGCCGACTTCCGGATCCCGCGGTGGCTGCAGCGGGTGTTCGCCGTACAGCCCTGGACACAGCGGGTCGCACGCCGGGCCAACGCCGCGTGGCTCGAGGGGATGATGGTGAGCGCAGTGCTGCACTACCGGCAGGCGCGCTTCCTGAACCGGGGAGCAGCGAGGCTCTCGCAGCGGCACCTTCGCAAGCAGGTCGCCGATCCCGAGCTGCGCCGGAAGCTGACGCCGGACTACAGCTTCGGGTGCAAGCGGCCGACCTTCTCCAACGACTACTTCCCGACTTTCACTCGTGATCACGTCACCCTGGAGACGACGCCGATCGAGCGGATCACGTCGACCGGGATCGTGACCAGCGACGGCACCGCGAGGCAGATCGACACCCTGGTGCTCGCGACGGGCTTCAACCTGTGGGACGTGAACTTCCCGGCCATCGAGGTGATCGGCCGCGAGGGACGCAACCTCGGCAAGTGGTGGCGCGAGCAGGGCTACCAGGCCTACGAGGGGGTCTCGGTGCCGCAGTTCCCGAACTTCATCACGCTGAACTCGCCGTACAGCTACTCCGGGCTGTCGTACTTCATGACCATCGAGGTGCAGATGCGCCACCTCGAGCGACTCTTCGGCGAGCTGGGCAGCCGGGATGCCGACACCTTCGAGATCAGCCAGCGCGCCAACGACGAGTTCCTCGCGCGGATGCTGGCGCGGATGGAGGACACCGTCTTCAACCTCGGCTCGTGCGCCACCTCGCGCAGCTACTACTTCACCAACGAGGGTGACGCCGTGATCCTGCGCCCGACCTCATCACGGAGCGCCCACAAGGCCGTCGAGAGCTTCCCGATCGGGGACTACGAGTTCGCCTAATTTCCGGGTAGTCCGAGGCTGAAAGCACCATTCCAGCGCTTGAACTGGTGCTTTCGACCTCGGACTATCCGGTACGGCGCGCTCACCCGGTCAGCTCGTCCACGAAGCACCAGCGCCAGTCCTCCCCCTGCTCGGCCGAGCGCATCACCTCGTGGCCGGTGTCGCCGTGGTGGGCGCTGGCGTGCCGCTCGGGTGAGGAGTCGCAGCAGGCGATGTGGCCGCAGACCACGCACATCCGCAGGTGCACCCAGTTGGTGCCCTGGCGCAGGCAGTCGCCACACTCGCCGGGGGTGTCGGGGTCGACCGGTGGGCGCACCTTCTGGAGGTGCTCACAGTCACCCTCGAGGACCATGGCGTTGCCGCCGGCACGGACACGCTCACGCTCCTCGGCCGAGTAGTCGAGCATCGACTCCTCCACGTCCAACATCCCGAGCACCTCGTCGACCACCTCGTGGGCAACCGTGCCGGTGCTGCGCACCTCGAGCACCCGCGCACGCTCGGCGTCGATCATCAGCTTGCGTCGCCGGGCGTAGATGTCGCTCGGGGTCTCATCGGTGCCGCCGAAGCGCTCCCACGCGGCGTTGTCGCGGCGGAGCACGCGCTCGCGGATCTGCTGGCTGACGCCGTGGGGATCCTCCTCCTCGAGCTCGGCCAGTACGGCCAGCCCGGCCTGCCCGGCCTGGTGGAGCAGGTTGGCCCTCGCCAGCGCGTCGGCGGCCGGGTCCGGCGAGGGCACGTGCAGGCGACGG